>NZ_JBEPOA010000003.1:0-894935 GCF_040546565.1 Rhizobium sp. OAE497 | reverse complement strand
CGATTGCCTATGAAGACATTGACCGGCCAGCGCATGCGCACATTACTGATGCATCTCGACCACTTGAGCTTTCGGCCCCCGCCATCGAGCGTGGGACGGCGAACAACTCGCCTGGCCATGCAAAATGATTTGATCGAAGTCATAGGAGACCTTTCCTTGGCCTACAGATGCCGGTTGACAGAGAAAGGCCTCGCAGCGCGCTTTGATCTCGCTCGCGATAGTCGCGCATCTTAGCTCCAACCGGAGTGCCTGCTTCGATCATTATGCTGATTGGGTCGACGTTATCGGCGATCAATACCATCTTTGGCGCGGCTGGAAATGGGCAACGGCCGGCTGGTGCGATAGCAATGACAGGAACGAAGACGCAATACGATCGTGCGGTCGCGTCTCAATATCCACTTGCATCTGCCTATCGTGGATACTGTCGGCAGAGCAAACTGAACGCCACATTGGGCATGAGCAGGAGGCTCGCCCTTGTCCGCAAGCCTCCTGCGGTGCTTGATTGAGCCTACCGCGTGGCGCCCCACAGATAGGCGACGGCGGCGACAATGCCGACTGCGGTCAGCGGGTTTTCGCGTACGGTCGCTTCAACATCGGCCCAGACGCTTCGAGCCTCGGCACGGGCGGCCCTCGCCCCGTCTTTTGCAACCTGAGACGCCGCCTGTCTCACTTGACCAGCGTCACGCCTCAAGGACCGATCAGCCGGTTCAGAGCTGGAAGACTCATCGGCCTCAAGCCCGCGCGCTGCCTCGCCTGCGTCAGCCCGGCCGGTTGGAATGGACGTTGTCGACGCGGATACGGGGTCTGACGCCGGGAAAGTGTCTTCGAGAGCTCTGTCGAGCTCGCCTTTTTGCGACCGTGAGCGTTGTGCCGCCTGTTCGCGAAGCAACGATTGGACGGCGGGTGAATCCTTAGGGTCTGCCATTGTGTTTTACTCCCTGGTTGAAAACAGCCGCCCCGAAAGCGGCCTTTGCGATTAGAAGCTGATCTTGATTATGAACGTCTTGGGGACGAAGATGTTCATCTGTTCCTGTCATGGCTGCTGGGCGACGAAATTCCCTGCGCACAGGATTTCAATTCCGCCCTTTACAACGCGGCATCATCGACGCTTGCGGCGCAGTTCTTGCGACGTTCTCCTGTGGGCCCGTCGACCGACGGCTTACGACAACCAGCGAAATTCGTTCGGCTGATCACGACAAATACTGAGGACTACGCGCATGCGGCGCTGCTCCGGACCCGCAGGCACTCTCCGACCGGGCGCTGACCCTTGACCTTGGTTCGGTATTCTACCGACGCCACGGAGATCACGATCTCTTGTCGGAAACGTACAAAACGGCTTCTAGCGGCCGCCACTATTGACGGAATGCCGGGATTGGTCACAACCTCGTAGGGATCTAGCTCGGAGGAAATTGATGACAACGCCGCTCGGACGGGTTCGTGGTTTAGGATCGTCAAAATCGGGAACGACAGCTTATGTGATCAAGCAGGCGTCCGGCTTGGCCCTCGGCATCCTCACGCCCTATGTAATCGGGATCGGCATCTATTTGCTTGGTCGAGACCGGCCTTTTGTGGTGTCCTCCATTGCAAGCTTCTGGGTAGGACCCGTCCTTGTCGGCTTCATCATTTTGAGCGCCATACACATGGACGCTGGAATGCGTGCGATCATAGAGGACTACGTGCACGGCCACATGAAAAAGCTGGCGTTGCTTTTCCTGAACTCGGCATTCACGTGGTCGGTCTGCGTGGCCTCGGTCCTCGCCATCTTGTTGATCATGTTCGAGAGCGCGAGCCGCTAAGACCTCGGACCGGTTTTTATCGGCGACCGCGAACGGGAAAAAAATGTGGACGCCAGAGCTGCTTGTTCATCGGATCCCGGGTGGTGGTTCGACCGCATAGTGGCGCTCTGCCCGGCGGCAGAGATAAACTTCTCGCTCTGGATGGCACTCGACTGCGAAGCCACAGCTGCGCAGCATTGCCTCAACCGCCGCTCTGTTGGGTACGAACCAGTTCGTGGGATCTGAGGCGTAACGGTTCTCCACAAAGAACAGCTTTGGGTAAGTCGCGCGATCAAATACGGCCCATTCAGAAAAATCGTAGTCCTCTTCCACATCGCCGACGCGCTCGTCGCCCCGCTGCAGACACTGAAACAGAAGCTGGTCTGCAACGACATGCTCATGGAGAAGATCAAGGGCAAGCAGCGGATGGCGCAGATGGTAGAGAACGCCCATGAAGATCACCAGATCGAACTTTTCGGCGAGCTTTTCGACGTCATAGACTGACATCTGCCTGAACTCGACATCCAGGCCGGATCGTTCAGCAGCAAAGCGCGCCTGTCTTAGATACAGCGGATCAGAATCGATCCCCACGACGCGCCCAGCATTGCGTCGTTTCATCTCGAGTGTGTAAAAGCCCGCGTTGCAGCCGACATCCAACACACTGCGCCCGCCAAGGTCCTCCGGGATGCTTTCCTTGAAACCCTGCCATTTGAAGCTGGGATAGTCGCCTAGGAAATGGTTCGGCGCGGTCTTTACCCCATTGATATCGAGATTTTGAAACCATGGACCCAGCGCCTCGATGCGCGCTTCCAATATCTTTCGATCGTCGGTGAGCTCGCCCATGCTTACGCTCCGATCGGCAGCGACGCAGCCGCGCGCCTGTCTGCAATGCGAGGGGCTGCTGGTGCGTTGGCGGCAAGTGTCGTGCAGAACCAGTCGGCGGTCCGCTGCAAGCCTTCCCGCAGCGAAATCTCCGGCTTCCAGTTCAGGAGCTCTTGAGCGCGTGCAATATCGGGGCGTCGTCTCTGCGGGTCATCCTGCGGCAAGGGACGATGAACGACCGTCGAGGCCGAGGGAACAAGCTCACTCACCATTGCCGCCAGTTCGTTGATCGTGAACTCGCCCGGGTTTCCAAGGTTGACGGGACCATTCGGATTGACCGCGATATCCATCAACGCCATCAGGCCGGCCACAAGATCACTGACATAGCAAAAGGATCTGGTCTGCTCGCCGGTCCCATAGATCGTCATCGGATCATTCGAGAGCGCCTGAACGAGTAGGTTGGATATGATGCGCCCGTCATGAGGCTGCATCCGCGGCCCGTAGGTATTGAAAATGCGCGCAACGCGTGCATCGACTTGCCCAGCACGAAGCATGTCGAAGCACAAGGCTTCAGCCGCGCGCTTGCCCTCGTCGTAACAGGCACGCGGGCCGGTGCAGCTGACATTGCCGCGATAGTCTTCCCGCTGAGGGTGTTCAACCGGATCGCCATAGACTTCACTCGTCGAAGCCTGGAGAAAGACCGCATTGTCGCGCTGCGCAAGCTTCAGCAAGTTGCCCGTCCCTGCCACACAGGTCATCATCGTGTGAACAGGATCCGCCTGATATTGGGGTGGGGAGGCTGCACAGGCCAGATTGTAGATCTCCTGGACGGGCTCATTGGGCGCAGTGAAGGTGCAGATGTCCTGCGACATCAGGCGGAAGTTCGGGTGGTTCATCAGGGGTTGAACGTTTTGCGTAGACCCGGTGATGAAGCTGTCCACGCAGATGACGCGATTGCCTCGCGAAAGCAACGCGTCACACAGGTGCGAACCGACAAAGCCGGCGCCGCCTGCAACAAGGGTGGTCTTCATGTGTCCGTCGCGGTTGCTCTGCAGCATCTTCCGTCCTCCTTACGCTGACAATTGTTGATGGGCAATGCGCGGTGCCGGTGCGGCTGGCAGGCATGAGATCGCCTCGGCGAGCTCACGCGCCCGCGCCCGTCCCGTATGTCCGCCAAGCACGATTGCCCGCGCCCGCTCGGCCATTGACCGGCGGCGCGCTTCCGGCAATTCCACCAACGCGCTGATGACGTCCTGCGAGTTTCGGGCGATGATCAGTGCTTGCCCATCCGGCAGAAGCTCATCGAGGCCGCGCCACGCATCGCTGATGATCGGCGTTGCGCAGGCAGCTGCCTCAAACAACCGAACGCTCGGGGACCAGCCGGCAGCGATCATATGAGCGCGCGTGACGTTGAGCGTGAAGCGTTGACGACTGTAGAAACGTGCATGGTCTGAGGGCGGCAGGTGATCGATGCGTTCAACATTGGCGGGCCAGTCGATATCATCTGGATATTGTGGGCCGGCAACGACGAACCGCCTGTCGGGAAGCTGACGTGCAGGTTCGAGAAGCAGCTGCTCGAGCGTCGGTTGTCGATCAGCGCTGTAGGTGCCCAGATATCCCATCTCCCAGATGGTGGGATCATCGGTCTTGCCGTATCGGTCCGGGTCAACCGAACAATAAAGCGCAATGGCACGCTGAGCGCCGTATCGGGTCTCCAGTTCCTTGAGCACTTCGCCGCCCGAAAACGAGAAATAAGCCTGAAAAACTGCGATCTGACGGCGCGCAAGATATTCCTCGTCGCCACGATCGAGTTTGGAAAGCGTTACGGGCGTGTCGATGTCGTAAAAGCATAGCCTCTGCAGTGCGATCGTTGCCAGGCGATCGATAACGTCGATGCCCTGGAACACGTAGGACCCGACGACCACCGCATCGGCAGCGCGCAGGCGCTTTGCATATCGCGTGACCATTTCGTCGAGATCTTCATAATAGGCCAGTTCGCAGAAATCCGGCTCAGCGAGATCTCGGTTGTTTGCGTACCAGGGCACATCACGTTCCAGGAAAAGCACCTTGTGACCATTTTCGTTCAGACCTCTGATAAGCGCTCTGAACGTCGTGGCGTGGCCATTGCCCCAGGATGAAGACAGAGACAGCCCGATGAAGACCAACTGCAATGACCGTGTCATTCCGCTGCCTCCAGTCGACGCGCCGAAAACGAGCGTAAAATGCCGTCGACCCTATCGGCACGGTGATCATAGGTGTGTTGCGAAAGGACTCGCGCGAGCGCATTCTTGCCTATGGTCATGGCTCGCTCGGGGGTTAACGAGGCGAGAATTTCTGCGACATCCTTCCCGTCGCGAGCGACCAAGACCTCGCTGCCAGGCACCAGAAAGAGTTCAATGCCCTCCCAATGATCGGTGATGAGGCAGGCACCGGCACCGGCGGCCTCGAATACGCGCGTTGCAGGGGAAAAACCATTCTTCGCCATGCTGTCGCGCGAGATATTGAGGACCGCTTTCGGCGTAACATTGAACGCGTTGTGATCGCGCGTGGATAAATGACCAACATAGCGGACATTGCCGGGCATGGATTTTCCATGCCAGCCAGATCCGCCGAGCAAGAAGGTTTGGCCGGGCCTATTTGCCGCTGCCGCAAGAAAGAAGTCTTCGACACGCCCTTCCCGATCGGGCAGCCGGTTGCCGAGAAAGCCGAGTTCTGCATCATAGCGCTGGTCGGGTTCGACCGGATGATGCGTCAGAGGATCAAGGGCATTGTAGATCGGAATGCAGTCGGCCGCTCCAAGGCGACGATAAGCATCCACAACGGGCTCACCGCCGCCGTAGGTCAGGACGAGGTC
This sequence comes from Rhizobium sp. OAE497, assembly GCF_040546565.1. NCBI lineage: Bacteria > Pseudomonadati > Pseudomonadota > Alphaproteobacteria > Hyphomicrobiales > Rhizobiaceae > Rhizobium > Rhizobium sp. OAE497. The sequence goes on along the minus strand of NZ_JBEPOA010000003.1, from coordinate 889,484 downwards.
GATGCGTGCAAGCGCCTGACGAAGCGGGTGGTCGGGGCGAGCATGAAGTTCGGCAAGTGTCGCGGGGGCATCGACATCCCAGAAGATCTTCAGCGCGCGGGCACGCGCGTTGCGAAGAAGCTCGGCAAGCAGGAGATCGTCTTCAAAGCCTACACCACTCGCCTTGATGACAACATCGGCTCGCGCTGCCTCGGCTGTCGCCTGCCTTAGTCCGTCGATCGACCCGTCATAAACGACAACCTTGCACCATTCGGGCGGATCGATGTCGCGGTTCTGCTGACGTTCAAACACATCCGGCTCATAGAAGGTGATATCGTGCCCCTTGAGCGCAAGCGCACGTAGGAGGCCGCGGTAATAAGTGGCGGCGCCATTCCAGTAGGCCGACACGATGCTCGAACCATAAAATGCGACCTTCATTGAGCGGCCTCCAGTGCTGTAAGCTTTTCGGTGACCCGCCGGCTGCCGCATGTAGAAAGGATCGACAGGAGTTCATCCACACGATGACCGCAGGTGTGACGGGTACGAATTGTTTCGAGCCCGGATGCAACGAGTGCCGCCGAAAGCTCAGCATCTTTCAACACCCGGTCCAGCGTGAGGGCCATCTCTGACCCACTGGAGGCGACAAGGTAGTCCTGCCCGGAACGGAAGAGATTTTCGGCATCGTCCCACGGCGCCGAAACAAGTGGGATGCCACAGGCGAGCGCTTCGAAGACACGGATGGTCGGTATTCCGGGGAGGTGCTCGACGTAAGGGCGGCGCGGAATATGAACTGTCACCCGGTGCTGCGCAAAAGCAATGGGCGCTTCGGCATTTGCGATCCAGCCTCCATACTCGATATGGGCGGCCACAAGAGCGTCAAGCGCGTGTTGCGGATATCGGACCCCCCGAACGGTCGTCCTCAAGCGCAGCGCCTCCGACGGGCGCACGAGATAGTTGATGATCTCCTCGGAGCGTTCGTCGTCGCCCCAGTTGCCAATCCAGATCAGATCGCCGGTCTTTTCGATTTCCGGCATTGGCCGGAAAAGCGCGACATCAGCGGCTTCGTGCCAAGTGAAGACATTGCGGCCCCACCCCGCCTTGAAATAGCGCTGTCGCAATGTCTCGCCGAAGGCGAGAACACCATCATAATCAGCAAGCTCTAGGCGCGCGATATCGTCTTGAGCGGACACCGCGCGATGATGGGTGTCATGGAACAACAGCGTGAAGGCACCCCCATTGCGCCGCGCGCGTCCAAGACGCGCGACCAGAGCCGGTTCGGTCCACTCATGGACGATGACGACATCGGCGTCAGCCAAGGCCTCCTCATGCTCGAAATCAGCGTCGTAGACCTCGGCTTTCAAGTCCGGGAACGTCTTGCGAAACATGTCGATCGCCACCATGCCCTGATCGGCCACGAGATTGTCGCGGCTCCAACTATGGCTTGGCTCAAGCGCCAGTGCATCATGGCCGCGGCCGATAAGCTCACGCATGACGCCACGCAGAAAATGGGCGTTTCCGTGGTTCCAGTCAGATACCAGCGAATGGGTGTAGAAGATGAACTTCATGTGTACTCCATGGCGGTTGGGGCTTGCACAATTGAAAGAACGTGCCGATAGATCGCGCGAACGGATGCGGCCTGGGCCTCGACGGTGAATGCGCGCGAACGAGCCTGCGCCAGCCCTCCCAGGCGCTTGCGAAGCTCTTTGTCGTGCACCAGACGGCTGATTGCCGCTGCAAATGCTTCCTTGCTGTTGGGATCGGCAAAAAGGGCTGTCCCGCTCCACAGCTCCCGATAGGTTGGGATGTCCGCCAGGACCATGGCGCTTGCACTGCGTGCCGCCTCGAGCACCGCCAGGCCAAACGGCTCGTAAAGCGACGGCGAGACCACGATGGCAGCCTGACGCATCAAGGCCATGGTCTCGGAATGATCCAGTTCGCCGCGATGATCGACGTTGAGAAGCTGCAGAAACTGCCGGTTAGGCCCCCGGTTAGAGCCTGCCATCACGACCGGCCAGTCGAGACCACCGGCTGCAGCATCCAGTGCGGCACCATTCTTTCCATCGTCCCACCAACGTCCTGCTGCAAAGACGTAGTTCTCTTTCTGGCCCGAAACCTCCGGTAAACAAGTGCCGTTGTGGACAACGCGCAGCCCCTTTATCTCGCCGTAGACTTCAGTGGAGAGCCGGGCATGACTTTCGCTGGGCATCACGACCGCATCGGCCCGATCGAACCCCTGACGGTTCAGTTCAAAATGCCATTGCCAGTTTTTTGGCGCATGATCGTCCCGGACTGCCTTAAACCAGGTGCATACGCATGAATGGCCGACAGCCACGACAGGGATATTCGTTCTCAATCGGGCGGCCTGTGACGGCAAGTTGAGATGGATGAGATCGGCCCGTTCGACAGCTGCGTAATGCTCGATTGCACCCGTGACCCCATGCAACGCCGCCTCGTTGTCCACCATCCAGTCGAGCGGAAGATCGCAGACATGGAGCGCACCAATCTGCTGTGCCTCCGCAGCCTGGGCCGCTGATGGTGCCGACCCAAAACAGATGAACGCCGTTTCGACGCCCAAGATGCGCAACCCGGCTGCCAGATCCATGGCGTAACGCCAGACACCCCCCACAGCGTCGACCGTCATCAGCACCTTCATCCCTTGGCATGCGGTTTGAACCCCTGTCATGCTGGAACCTTCTTTCTGGGCTGCAGCCGAACGCGACCGGCGAAGCGATGTTCCTCAAGCCAGTCGGCAAGATGGCGCAGGCCCGCTTTCCAATGAATGTTCGATTGCCAGCCAAGTTCGCGGGTGAGCTTTCCCGCATCGGCTACAAAATAATATTGATCACCGGCGCGCCAGTCGCCAAACCGCGTATCGAGCGGATGGCCGACAAGGGATTCAATTTCACGCAGCACTGTCAGGACGCTGACGGCATTGTTCGCGCCGCCACCGAGGTTGAAGACTTGCCCCCTGACCTTTCCGATGTTGCCGAGAACTGCGCGATAAGCGGCGACTGCATCGTCGACATGGAGCACGTCACGCACCTGCTTGCCGTTCCCATAGATGGAAATCGGCTCTCCCTGGAGCGCGCGTATCAGGAAGTGAGCGACCCAGCCCTGGTCTTCGGTGCCGAATTGCCTTGGTCCGTAGATGCAGCTCATTCGAAGCACCGCCGTCGGTATCGCGAAGGACTTCGCGTAGTCCAGGACATATTGGTCGGCGACGCCCTTTGAGCAGCCGTAAGGCGTGCAGAACCGCAGAGGCCGATCTTCGGCGATGCCGCGTGAGCGAATTGCTGCGTCTTGCGGGACATAGGAATAATCAGTCTCGACCATGATGAGATCGTCGAGAGATCCATAGACCTTGTTGGTGCTTGCAAAGATCACCGGCGCCTGCCTGCCAGCTTTACGCACAGCCTCAAGAACATTGATCGTGCCACGCCCGTTCGTTTCGAAATCATCGATCGGGTGGACTAGGCTGGTCGTCACAGCCGTTTGGGCAGCGAGATGGAAAACTGCCTTCGCGTCTGTAAAGACCGGCTCGATGCCACGAACATCGCGAATGTCCGAAAGAACGGGATGTACCCGCTTTCCATGTCGTTCCGTCAGCCAGGCAAGGTTCTGGTCGACGCCCGGCCGATTGAGATTGTCTAGGATTACGACGTCTTCACCCTCAAGCAGCAAGCTGTCGGCGAGATTGGAGCCGATGAAACCACTGCCGCCGGTAATGACGATCGGAGCGGAGCCTTTTGCCAGATTGGGCGCAGCAAGCCTGGAGATATCTTCCAGCCGGGGGACCCCGCCCTCGATCAAAAGACGTGCGAGAAGCTTGGGTTGGTTGTCGTGGGTCACCGCGCCGAGATGGTAATGGCGTGGATCGAACCAGAGCCCCTCCTGTACGGGAATGTCGGGCGCCACATCGGCCCATGAATACCAGAACAGGCGATCGGCGGGAACCGACAATGCCTTGATGAACCGCCTGGCCTGCTCCGTCTCGTCATTGCGCCAAGTGGAATAGCCCGTTTCTGTAATCCAGATTTGCGCGTCTTCATTAAAGCGGTCAAGGATACGACGCATCTCGCCAAGATGCATGTCCCACCCACCCCAGGTGCCCTCCTCGCTATCCCAGGTTCCGGGAAAGCCATGGAAGCCCACCGCATCGACGACGCTGAGGAGGCCGCGATCCCCCATCAGGTTGAACCAGTAGGGATCGAAGGGGCAAGGTCCGCCAAGAACAGGCCTCCACCCGCGATGCTTGGCCCAATAGGCGGCCTTCCCGATCATCTCACAGAAGAGCTGGAAGTCGCCGTCTTCGCGCCAATCCCAATCAAGCAGGTTGTTGGGCTCGTTCCACAGCTCGACAAATTCAAAGTATCTGCCGTAGCGGGTCAGCACGTGATCGACGAAATCGGCGTAAGCCTTGATATCACGCGGTGCGCCGGACGATCTCCCGGTGCGCGACATCGAAGGTGGCGTGTAATGGATGCAGGGTAGCAGATCGATTTGACCGCCGAGCCGCGGGATGAGCCAGTCGAACCAGGCTTCGCCGCCGGGTGCCAGATATTCGGCCCATGAAAGATGGGTTCTGAGGTAGCTTGCGCCGCTTGCCAGAATGTCCGGCAAAAGTCGTTCGGTCCGCTCGAACTCACCGGGACGGAACCATTCGACAAACCCATAGGTCTTGGTCTTCGCAGCGGACCTGTCGGATGAGAAGGATACTGTCATGATACAAGGCCTCGCTCTTCCAGATGGCGTCTCATCTCCCCGCCCCGGTCGATGGCGCCGGCGGCGCGGACCCATTGTGCGAAAGGTCCAAGCGATGTCTCCAACCTTTGCTGCGGTTCGAAACCGAGGAGCTCACGCGCCTTCGAGATATCGGCAAAGCAATTGCGGATATCCCCGGCCCGTGCCTTGCCCATGATCTCGGGGCCGATCTCCGGCACGCCCATGGCAGCGGCCAGGAGAGCAGCGACCTCGGCAATCGTATAGGACTGGCCGCTGCCGATATTGATGGTGTGCCCGTTCAGATTAGGCTTCTCCACCGCAAGCCGGAACGCCCGCGCGACGTCACGTACATGAACGAAATCACGCCGTTGCTGACCATCTTCAAAGATCATCGGGAGCTGATTATTCGCGAGCCTGGAGGCAAAATTGGCGAGGACGCCGGTATAGGGGTTTGAAAGCGCCTGACCTGCACCAAAGACGTTGAAGAGGCGCAATGCCACGGCATCCACACCATAGGCCTCACCAAAGATCAAAACCTGTTTTTCCTGCGCATATTTTGTAAGCGCGTAGATGGAAGCAAGGTCGACAGGCTTTTCCTCGTCGGTCGCCACCGGGATGAGAGCCTCCCCATCCGGCCCAACGAGGTTCCACTGACCTGTCCTTATATTGTCGGCCCGGCGTCTGATCAGGCCGATCTGATCTCCCGTTTTGCTGCGGTAGCGGCCTTCACCGTAAACGCTCATCGACGAAGCCACGACAATCCGCCTGACCGGCCTGTCGATCATTGCCTCCAGCAGGACTGCTGTTCCAAGGTCGTTGCCGCCGACATAGCGGGCAATCTCATACATAGACTGGCCGACACCTACTTCCGCAGCAAGATGTATGACGCCATCGACGGCCTCCAGAGCGCGTTCAACGACAGCCTTGTCGCGGATGTCGCCCCTGACGACCTCGGCTGCGTCCGGTACCTCGACCTCCGCGTCGCCATGCACCTGATCGATCATCGCATCAAGAATGCGGACGTTGAAACCGTGCTCCAGAAGCTCTTCGGTGACGTGACGACCAATAAAGCCGCACCCACCGGTCACTAGAATATTCTTCATATCGACCCCATCGTCGCTGGTGATGATGGGGCGCGAACTTCGGCTTCTAACGAAAGTTCCTGCTATGACATCTTTAATGACATCGACATCATCAATGAGAACATCCCCGCAGCTGGCGGGCTCCCTTCGCTACGATTGACTGCTCAAGATGCGAGCCGGGCGCGTTGAGGCATCTTGCATGTCATCATCAACGTCATCTTCATTGACATGAACAGGAACTCTTGCCGATGAGCAAAGTTCGACCGGCAAATGCTCTTGCAACCGGAGACTTCCCTTATGAAAGTTGTAATGATCGGGGCGGGCTATGTCGGCCTCACGACTGGGACCTGCTTTGCATCTCTCGGTCGCGACGTTTGTTGCGTCGACGTCGATGTAAAGCGGATCGAGGATCTTCAGCGGGGCAAGATTCCGATCTTCGAGCCGGGTCTGAGCGAGCTTGTTGCAGACATGACGGCAGCCGGAAAGCTGACGTTTTCCTCTGATTTGGCGCGCGAGGTAGCAGGAGCCGACTTCGTTTTCATCGCGGTAGGAACACCGTCAGGGCCAGACGGCGACATTGATCTGTCCTATGTGACCGCAGCCGCACGCGCCATAGCCACCGTCCTACCCGATCATGCGATCGTGGTCGTCAAGTCGACGGTGGTCGCCGGGACAGCGCGCGCGGTAGGCGAGATCATAAGGACACTCAAACCCCATGGCAAAGTTCGCATCGCATCGAATCCTGAGTTCCTGCGAGAAGGCTCTGCGCTATCGGACTTCATGCAGGCAGACCGAATCGTGGTTGGCGCCGACGACCCCGATACGGCTGCAGCGATGCGTCAGCTCTATCTCCCGCTGATCGAAACCGGAACACCCTTCATCAGCACGACAACGACCGACGCGGAGCTTATAAAATATGCGGCGAACGCGTTTCTGGCACTGAAAATTGGCTTCATCAACGAGGTCGCCAACATTTGCGAAAATACCGGCGGGGACGTTGGTGCGGTTGCGCGTGGTATCGGCTCGGATCGCCGCATTGGCGAGAGCTTTCTGCAGCCGGGACCCGGCTTCGGTGGCTCCTGCTTTCCAAAGGACACGCGAGCTTTCGCCGCAACGGGCAGGCGGTTTAAAAGCCCTCAATCTCTGATCGAACAGGTCATTACGGCAAACGAAGAGCGCAAGACAATGCTCGCCAATCGAATTCTTGAAGCCCTTGCCGGTCAACAATCTGCCCGTGTCGCAGTCCTCGGGATGGCCTTCAAGGCTCACACGGACGATGTCAGGGAATCGGCCGCACTGTCGGTCGTTCAAGTCTTGGCAAGAGCCGGTATCGATGTATCCGGTCACGATCCGAAAGGACGCCTGCACGCTGAAACTATTCTTGGATCCGGCGTCACATGGCATGACGATCCCTATGAAGCCGTCCGCGGCGTCGACGCTGTCGCTATCATGACGGAGTGGGATGAATATCGCGAGCTCGACCTCGCCAAGGTTGGTCATCTTGTGGCCGGGAAACTTCTGTTTGATTTCCGCAACCTGTTCACAGCCGAAAGTGTCACGCGCCACGGATTTTCTTATCATAGCCTCGGACGTCCTGTGGCCAAACCGCGTGACGTGGACCGACGCAAGGTAAACCCTGGAGCAAACCCTGTATGGGCGGATATTGCCGCCTGTGCCCGTTGAACGCCGGAGAAGATGATGGACAACAGCAGTCGAACTTTATCTGATCATTTGAGCGCGGTCGTGATCTCCGCCCCTGGAGTGACAGAGCTCGTGCAGCAAGAGCTTCGTCGTCCAGGTGATGGCGAGGTGAGGATAAGACTGGAAGGCTGCGGTGTCTGTGCCTCCAACCTTACGCCTTGGTCAGGACCGGAATGGATGCAGTTTCCGACCGAACCAGGCGGGCTTGGTCATGAGGGTTGGGGTCACGTCGATGCGATAGGTCCAGGGGTCGACCATCTAAAATTAGGTGATCGCGTTGCTGCCCTTTCCTATCATGCCTATGCGAGCCACGACTTTGCCAAGGCAGACATGGTCGTCGCACTTCCGCAAGAACTTGCCGGCCAGCCCTTCCCCGGAGAACCGCTCGGATGCGCCATGAACATCTTCAAAAGAGCTGAAATACGCCCGGGACAGACGGTCGCCATTATCGGTATCGGCTTTCTAGGGGCATTGCTGACGCAGTTGGCGGCAAAGGCCGGTGCTCGGGTCATCGCGATCTCGCGGCGACAGACCTCTCTGGCGGTTGCTAAGATCATGGGGGCGTATGAGACGATCGAAATGGACGATCACTGGCGCATCATCGAGCGGGTCAAGGCGCTTACCGGGGGCCGGTTCTGTGACTGCGTGATCGAGGCGGTTGGCAAGCAGTGGCCAATCGATCTTGCAGGCGAATTGACGATGGAGCGCGGGCGCCTGGTGGTTGCCGGCTACCATCAGGATGGAGCACGGCAGATCAACATGCAGCTATGGAACTGGCGCGGTATTGACGTGGTCAACGCACATGAACGGGACCCGGCGCTTTATATTGAAGGTATCCACGATGCCATCAAGGCGACATGTGAAGGAAGGCTCGATCCTTCGCGACTGTACACCCATCGCTATCCTCTCAGTCAGCTTGGCCAGGCATTGAACAACACGCGTGACCGGCCGGGCAACTTCATGAAAGCATTGGTGGTAAACTCATGAACAGCCCTGTTGCGAACGCGTCCTTTGAGGCTGCTGAAAGACCTGCCAGGGTTGGCTTTGTGGGCGTTGGATGGATTGGCAGACACCGTATGGAAGCAATGCTTGCCACAGGCGCTGTCGAGGCGGCTTTCATCGTCGAACCATCAGAAGAAATGGCAAAGGCGGCCATGGTGGCTGCGCCGGGAGCAGAGCGGGTGGATTGCCTCGATGATCTTCTTGGCCAGGACGTTGATGGCGTCGTCATCGCTACACCAAGCGCCCAGCACGCCCAGCAGTCGATAAGGTCACTTGAGGCTGGACACGCGGTCTTTTGCCAGAAGCCGCTCGGGCGCAGTCTTGAGGAGGTCAACGCTGTGCTCACGGCCGCCAGGACGGCCGACAAGCTCCTTTCAGTCGATCTCTCGTACCGATACACGCACGCAATGCAACGGATCAAAAGCCTGCTTCAGGCGGGCGAGCTCGGTGAGGTGATGGCTGTCGACCTGACATTCCACAATGCCTATGGGCCGGATAAAACCTGGTTCTACAAGCGTTCGAAATCCGGAGGCGGGTGCGTCATTGACCTGGGGGTTCACATGATCGACCTGGCGCTCTGGTCCCTGGACTTTCCTGAGATCGTCGCGGCCTCAGGCTCCCTTATGTCCGCTGGCCGTCCAGTTTCCATCACCGCGGAAGAGGTGGAAGACTATGCATTGGCAACGCTGCAGTTGGCCAATGGCACAGTTGTCCGTCTCGCCTGCTCCTGGGGCCTGAATGCAGGTTGTGACTGTGTCATCGATGCAAGCTTCTACGGTACCAAGGGTGGCGCTGCCATGCGCAACCTGAATGGATCATTCTATGACTTCTACGCCGATCATCTAGTCGGAACGCAACGCAGACGGTTGGTCGATCCTCCAGACGACTGGGGTGGACGGGCTGCAATCGACTGGGCGAGACGGCTGGCCACCGGAGCCAGGTTCGACGAAGCTGCCGAGCATCTCGCCGAGGTTTCACGCGCCATGGATATGATCTATCGCAGCGCATCAATCTGCGACCACTGATGAAGCGAGATAAGCGCTTTGAGCGTCTTGGTTCAGGAACCATGGCCTGCGAGCTCGGTTCTAGTCGAAAACCAGCAGGGGGTGGAAATGCCGCGGCGTAGATTTGATTTGGAACAGACGCCAACCACATCGGATCTGGTTATCAGAAGCGGCTTGCCACCCTGGATCATAACAGCCTTGCGGCAAGCCGGCATCAAACGACTGAGCGTCATGTCCACCTTGTCGGATGAGCGGTTGTTGACGATCCCCGGGATCGGGCGGCGCGCCGTTTCCATGATCCGCCAGGAGCTTCAAAGGCAGACCGGGGAGCGAGGCGAGCCTGCAAGGGATGCATCGAGCTTTCCCTCACTCTAAATGCCAGCGTCAACGCAGATCATCAAGGGTGTTGCCAGATGCGAGACGTCTGGAATTGAATTTGCGGTCAGTGCCCGTGGGGACCCGCGTCATGCAGGCGGTCTCTTCGTCCGGGCAAAAGAGCAACGCTTGCTTCACTCGCGTTCGACAAACTTGTTGAACCGGCTCGTCCCGCCGTCTTTTGTCTGGTCCTGATAAAGAAAGGCAAGCCTGTTGTCGTCGAAGATCTTGAAGAAGTCGTCCCATCCGATTTCTTCGAAATCGTCTTCCGGCTCCCCGAAGTCGACGTGAAGGAGGCCCCCTTTGCCCTTCGTTCGAATGACGGATGGGCGACCCTGACGGGCTTCAATCCATTTCTTGACGATATCGTGGTCAGTCGTCGTTGCTGCATTGCTCATCGACAGCTCCTCGCTTCAGGTGATGATGCCACCGAACATCGACGATAAGGCGGAGTTCCAACTGCGGTGCCGCACGGGCTTCTGGCGAGGCGGCGGTGCGCTTGCTAGAGCCAAGCGCTTTGCCGTTCTCTGGTCGATCATCAGTCGGACGATAATGTATACCCAATCACATAATCCCCCGGCTTGGTCCCCACCGACCCATGCCCGCCGGCAACCATCACCACATACTGCTTGTTGTCAGATGTCGTATAGGTCATCGGCGTCGCCTGCCCACCGGCCGGGAGACGGGCCTGCAAGAGCTCGGCCCCGCTGGTGACGTCATAGGCGCGCAGATAGTTGTCGACGGCAGCGCCCAGGAAGGCCACGCCGCCCTTGGTCATCATCGGGCCGCCGATGCCGGGGACGCCGACCTTGAAGGGCAGCGGCAGCGGCGTCATGTCGTGCACCGTGCCGTTCTTGTGCATATAGGCGATCTTGCCGGTGCGCAGGTCGACGCCGGCGACATAGCCCCATGGCGGCGCCTGGCAGGGAATGCCGAGCGGTCCGAGGAACGGGCCCATGAACACGCCGTAGGGCGCGCCGTCATTGCGGTTGAGGCCCTGTTCGCTGCACTTCTCGTCCTGCCCCTTCGGCGGAATATCGGCGGCCGGAACGAGCCTCGAGGTGAAGGCGAGATAGGTCGGCATGCCGAACATGATCTGCCGTTCGGGATCGACGGCGACGGAGCCCCAGTTGAATGTGCCGAAATTGCCGGGATAAACGATCGTGCCCTGAAGCGACGGCGGCGTGTAGCGGCCCTCGTATTTGTAGCGGTGGAACTCGATGCGGCAGGCGAGCTGATCGAACAGCGAGACGCCCCACATGTTCTTTTCCTGCAGCGGATCGGGCGAGAAGGTCAGGTCCGAGATCGGCTGCGTCGGCGCCGTCTTGTCCTCCGGGATCGCCCCACCCGGAGCCGGGATTTCCTTGAAGGGAATGATCGCCTCGCCGGTGCGCCGGTCGAGCACATAGATATCGCCTTGCTTGGTGGGCGCCACCAGCGCCGGCACGACGGAGCCGTCAGGCTTGGTCATGTCGAAGAGCACCGGCTGGGCCGGAACGTCCATGTCCCAGAGATCGTGGTGGACGAACTGCTGCACCCATTTCAGCTGACCGCTGTTGATGTCGAGCGCCACAACAGAGGAGGAGAACTTCTCGACATTGGCGCTGCGGTTCATCCCGAGCTGGTCGGGCACCTGGTTGCCGAGCGGGATATAGACCATGCCGAGGCCTTCATCGACCGAGAGCACCGACCAGCTGTTCGGCGAGTTGGTCGTGTAGGTCTGCCCCTGCGGCAGCGGCGTCGTCACATCGGGATTGCCGGAATCCCAGTTCCAGAGCAGCGCGCCGGTATTGATGTCGAAGGCGCGGATGACGCCGGATTGTTCCTGCGTCGAATAATTGTCGTTGACGGCCCCGCCGATGATCAGCTTGCCGGCAACGGCAACCGGCGGCGAGGTCGAATAGTAGTAACCGGCCGGATTGTATTTCATGCCGGTCTCGAGATGCAGCGTGCCCTTGTCGGCAAAGTTCTCGCAGACCTTCCCGTCCACGGCATCGAGCGCGATCAGCCGCGCGTCCGAGGTCGGCAGGTAGACGCGGTCGGCGCAGGGCTGGCCGGCCGCCGTCGCCGTGTCTTGATAATAGGTGATGCCGCGGCAGGTCTGGTGCTGCCGGTCCGGGTTCATGCCGGAATTGGCGTCGAACTTCCATTTCTCCTTGCCGGTCTTGGCATCGAGCGCGATGGCCCAGTTATGCGGTGTGCAGAGATAGAGCGTGTCGTTCACCTTCAGCGGCGTCACCTGGTAAGTGGTCTCGCCGACATCATCGGGCCGCTTCACGTCGCCGGTCTGGTAGCGCCAGACCTCCTTGAGATCCTTGACATTGGTGGCGTTGATCTGGTCGAGCGGCGAGTAGCGCTGACCGAACGGCGTGCGCCCATACTGATGCCACTCGCCATCCGGTACATCGCCGCCGAAGGGCGGGGCGGCCGCGACCACATCCTTCGGCAGGTCGCCTGCGAGATCATGCGGATCCGTCGTCATCGAGTAACCGGCAACCAGGATGGCGATGATCACGGGCACGCCGAGCGGCCAGGGGTTGGCGCTGTAGACCGCGCCGGTCGGGCTTGCAAAGCCGAGCGGCCGCCTGATCCAGGGCGTCAGCAGCCAGAGACCGAGCAGGATGATCAGCCCGCCGCGCGGCCCGAGCTGCCACCAGTCGAAGCCGACTTCCCACACGGCCCAGATCAGCGCCGCGACGACCAGAGCCGCATAGACCCAGAGCGCTACCGCCTTGCGCATGAGGAGCAGCACGGCGGTGATGATGAACATCGCGCCGGCGAACAGATAGAAGATGCTGCCGCCGAGCAGCACGAGCCACAGCCCGCCGCCGCCAAGCGCCAGTCCGATGAGGATAAAAAGGATGGAGGTTATTGTAAGCATCATTGGGTCCTACTGCGACTGATCAAGCGCGTGGGGTGACGGTTGTCCTGGTCGTTCCTGTTCCCCCAGTCCTTTCCAGAAAAACAAGGCAAGCACCAATACCAACAGGATGGCGACAATAGCGATGAAGCGGGACATTCGAATTCCTCCAGAAGGCCGGGCGAACCTCAAGCAACGCCGATAGTTCCAAGGCCAATTCGGATAATGAGCGATCGCAGCGTTGTTCGAGCTCGCAAGCTGTCGCGATTGACGTTGGGAACAGTGAGTGCACATGTCGCGGCTGCCTGTTGTTGCGCTCCCGGAGGCAGGCGCAAACGCGACTTTGACATGACCGAGCCTGTTCGTCATAGCAGCGACCAAACGAGAGCCTGGTGGGATTCGACGGGACAGCGTGCGGCGGAAAACCAAGCTCGTCGAGGGTCGCGCGAGCCGGTATCCGCTTAAATCGAGCGTTCAGCAAGATTTCTTTGCAACTTTTATCCCACCTAACGGTTTGGGCGCCTTCTTTGATCCAATCGGGGCCTGCGTTATGACCTCATTTCCAAAAAACGGACAGCGCCAATGATTTGGCGTGCGGCTCGGAAATGCCAGGCGAGGCTGTTGGCGCCAAATATCCTGCTCCTCCTCTCGCTCGGTGCGCCTCTTTCATCATGTTCGCTTGCCATACTCGACCCGCTCGGCCCGGTCGGTAGAGGCAACGCCCAGATTCTGATCGACGCGACGATCATCATGCTGGCGATTGTCATTCCGACCATTGCCCTCGCCTTTTGGACTGCATGGCGCTACCGGGCTTCGAATAAGAAAGCTGACTATCTTCCCTATTGGTCATATTCCGGACGGATCGAAGCAGTCGTCTGGTCGATTCCAATTCTGACGATAATGTTCTTGAGCGGGCTGATCTGGATTGGCTCCCATGAGCTCGACCCGTTCCGGCCATTGCCTTCCAAGGCGCCCACGCTTGAGGTGCAGGTTGTTTCGCTCGACTGGAAGTGGCTTTTTATTTATCCTGAGGAAAAGGTCGCCTCCGTCAACCAACTGGTCATTCCGGCCGGCAGGCCCGTGCATTTTTCCATCACCTCTGCCAGCGTCTTCAACGTCTTTTTCGTGCCGCGGCTCGGCTCCATGATCTACGCGATGCCGGGAATGACCTCCCAGCTTTATCTTCAGGCCGATCGGCCGACACAGATCTGGGGAACCTCGGCGCAGTTTTCCGGCGATGGCTTTTCGGACATGCAGTTCAACGTCCATAGCCTGACGGAAGATGAATTCGCAAAATGGATTGATCATGCCAAACTCGCAGGCCCCGTCCTTGATCAGAGCAGCTACAGCGACCTGCTCCATCAATCGCAGCGCATGACGCCGACCGTCTACGGTAAGGCGGATCCGCATCTCTTTCACTTGATAGCCAATCAGACGGTCGCCTCCGGAGCAGGTCCGCAACCAGAGGCACCCGATCACGCTGGTCGAGAGACGTCAACCGGGGGAAAGCATTGACATGTTCGGGAAACTAGATCTTTCGGCGATCCCATTGTCGCAGCCGATCCCCTTGATCACTTCGGCAATTGTGGTGGTGATCGGCCTGGCTGTCGCCGTTTTGATCACAACCAAAAAGCTATGGCCCTACCTCTGGCACGAATGGATTACGAGCGTCGATCATAAGCGCATCGGCATCATGTATTGCCTCTTGGGAATACTGATGTTGATCCGCGGCTTTGCGGACGCGATCATGATGCGCACGCAACAGGCTGTTGCGATCAATGCCGAGGGATATCTTCCGCCAGAGCATTACAATCAGATCTTCACGGCACATGGCACGATCATGATCCTGTTCGGCGCCATGCCTCTTGTCCTGGGTTTCATGAATTTCCTTGTACCCCTGCAGTTGGGCGTGCGCGACGTTGCATTCCCCACGTTCAACTCTGTAGGATTCTGGCTGACTGCGAGCGGCGCATTGCTTGTCAATGTCTCTCTCCTTGTCGGGGAATTTGCCCGCACCGGCTGGCTTCCCTACCCTCCCCTCAGCGAAACGACCTACTCTCCAGGTGTGGGCGTGGATTATTATCTCTGGGCCGTGCAGATTTCCGGTATCGGCACGTTGATAACGGGGATCAATATTGTCACAACCATCTTGAAGATGAGATGCCCGGGAATGAGCTATCTGCGCATGCCGGTGTTTTGCTGGACGGCGCTCGCCTCCTGCCTCCTCATCGTTGCGGCCTTTCCGATCCTTACGGCGACGCTGGCAATGCTGACCCTCGATCGTTACGTCGGCTGGCACTACTTCACCAGCATGTCGGGGGGCAACCCGATGATGTTCGTCAACCTGATCTGGGCATGGGGGCATCCGGAGGTCTACATTCTGATCCTGCCGGCCTTCGGGATCTTCTCCGAGATTTTCTCCACGTTTTCCGGCAAGCCTCTGTTCGGATACCGGTCTATGGTTGCTGCGACGCTGTTCATCTGCGTCGTCTCGATGCTTGTGTGGCTGCACCACTTCTTTACGATGGGAGCCGGCGCCGCTGTGAACACTTTCTTCGGAATTTCCTCAAGCATCATCGCCGTCGGGACGGGCGTCAAGATCTACAACTGGATCTTTACAATGTATGGCGGCCGTGTCCGTCTTGAAGTGCCCATGCTCTGGTCGCTGGGCTTCATCTTCACGTTCATCCTGGGCGGCTTGACCGGCGTTCTGCTCGCCATCCCGCCGGCCGATTTCGTCACACATAATTCCATGTTTCTGGTCGCCCACTTTCACAATGTCATTATTGGCGGCGTCGTGTTTGGCATATTTGCAGGCGTTGAATTCTGGTTCCCCAAAGCATTCGGCTTTCGTCTGCATGCAGGCTGGGGCAAAGCCGCGTTCTGGCTGGCCCTTTTCGGCTTTTGGGTGACCTTCACGCCGCTCTATATCCTCGGTCTGGATGGAATGACCAGGCGGCTGCAACATATCAATTTCGAGCACTGGACGCCGTGGCTCTATGTCTCGGTTGTCGGGATCGCCATTCTGATCGCGGGCGTGGTGGCGCAGGTCCTACAGCTCATCGTCAGCATCCGAAACAGGGACGCGCTCCGCGACGTGACGGGAGACCCGTGGGATGGCCGCTCTCTAGAATGGGCGACCGCCTCACCGCCTCCCTTCTTCAATTTCGCCGTGACGCCGAACGTAGAGGGTGAAGAAGCATATTGGGGGATCAAGCTGCGGGCAATTGAAACTCAGCAACTCTCGCCGGAACCACATTACGAAGCGATCGAAATGCCGATCAACAGTCCCGTCGGTTTCTACACCGCCTTTTTCGCAACGGTCTTCGGCTTTGCAATGATCTGGTACATCTGGTGGCTGGCAGCGCTGTCCCTTCTGGCAGCGTTCATCGGCTTTGTCGTATTCGCATGGCGAGATGTGCACGAGTTCGAGGTACCGGAAGAGGAAGTCGAACGGGCCGAGCGCAAGAGACGCGCAGCACGCGAGGAATTTCTCAACCGTCTGGCACAGGAGGGAGGAACGGCATGACCGACAGTCGCTTCCCCGCAAGTATAGAAACGATCCGCCGGGTCAACCAAGATCCTCACCGCCTCGGGCACCGCTCGCACGGGCCGTCCGAGCCAATCGAGGGCGCCGGCCACGGCGCGTCTGGCCCGGCGCAAAAGCGTATCCTGGTCGGCTATGGCTTTTGGATCTATCTCCTGAGCGACATTGTCGTCTTCTCATGCTTCTTTGCAGCTTTCGCGGTGCAGAGGAGTGCGACCGCAGGTGGGCCGACAATGGTAGACATCGTCGATGTCAATCGCGTCGCACTGCAGACAGGTGTGCTTCTTCTGTCCAGCTACACTTGTATGCTCTCCTTTGCCGCCACCAACGCCCGCAGTCGCCTGTGGACGCAGGTATTCCTTTTGGCGACCGGTGTTTTGGGCTTGTCGTTTCTCGTCATGGAATTCCAAGAATTTGCTGAGCTGGTTGGTCGTGGTATCGCACCGCAACGCAGCGGCATGCTCACCTCGTTTTTCGGCCTTGTCGGATTGCATGGTTTGCATGTCACTGCCGGTGGGCTGTGGCTTCTGACGATGATGGCGCAAGTCCAGGTCAAAGGTTTCAGACCAGAAATCATCCACCGATTGCTTTGCTTCAACCTGTTTTGGCATGCCCTTGATATTGTCTGGATCGGGGTTTTCACGATCGTCTACCTGATGGGGGTGAACGCATGAGTTCCGGAAATTTGCCTCGACGCGAAAACGATGATCTTCTCAGCCACCGGGCTGATCACTCACCCGGCGACGAGCCACCTGAAGACTATGGCCACTGGATCAGAAACGCCAACATTGGGCTTTTCCTTTCGGTGATCCTGACGGGGGCAGCGTTTTATCTCGTACGATCCGACATCATCTACCCGCCGTCGGTGCCTGTAGCACTCATCGTGCTTGCAATCGCTCAGATGGGCGTTCACCTGGTATTTTTCCTTCACATCACCACGGGACCCGACAACACCAATAATGTTCTGGCGTTGGCTTTCGGCGTCATGGTGGTGATGTTGATCGTGATTGGCTCGATCTGGATCATGGGCCACCTCACCCATAACATGATGCCAAGCCCAGACATGATGCCGATGTAGCTGGCCAGGCCACGTCGATGAGGATCGTTCTCCCCGGCTTTCCTGAAGCCGACCGTCGCGGGCGTCGCGTCGGCAGCCTCATTCATGGACCGAGGCTTACCATCAAAAGGAACTGCAGCGCGATGCCGGCGAGAGCGAGTGCTCCGGCCAGGGCGAGGATATTGCACGGTCCGAACATGATGGTCTCTCTTTCTCGATTGGACCGCCTAACTGTCAAACCCGCAAAGAGTTGCCAGGAGCGACCACAAGCGAGAAACTTGCAGTCACCGCGGAGTATCGGGCTCAGCAGTGGCCGAATACGCCCTTCCGACCGCGCCAGATCTCGTATCGCAAAGAGCGGCGCCAAGATCTTGTACATTGTCTGTTTGCGTACTATCGCGACAAATCCTCACTCGGCCTGGCGGCTCAGCATGGCAATGGCACCAATTTCTGCTATCTTTTCTGGAATTGTCGGAGTCGGCGTCATGAAGAGTGTTGTACCTGATATTGTGCCTGAGGCATTTTACTGGGCAAGACCGGTCAAGCAGACCGATGGGGCACTTTCGATCGTGCAGATATCAACGGTTTTCGGGGAGGCTCCGGATTATTGGACTGTTGCTGTCCTCGGCTCCGAACAACATCATATGATTGAAGACTTCCAGCTCCTTGCGATCATCGACCCTCCAGACACCACGTCGCTCCGACAAGCAGCTGAATAACCGCGCCGGTCATAGCCATGTGTCCAACAGATGGAAGCACGTCGTCATTGAGCAATGAGACGCAGATGATCGCGTCAAAGAACCCGAAGGCGAAGCCATCTCGGCTTCGTTCCACGCACTTCAGCTCAAGAGAGCACTTTGGCGAGCGCCGCAGCCTCAATAAACGCGGCCCGGGCAAGCTCAGAGCTTCCCCGGCGGGTGATAGCATCGACGCATCGGCGCTTCGCGGCGGCGTACTCTGGGTGGCTGTCTGGCGGCCAGCGATTGTGGAGTTGAGCGAGGGCTGCATCAGGCCCGTCGATGCGTTCGCGCAGGCCCTCCCCTAGCCTTAAAAACACCGGTGAGGTCCAGATAAGGTGGAAGTCGACATCGATAATCTTTTCCTTGAAAGATCCCTCCGTTAACGTGTTCAGACAAACATCGTCACGGTCCTGCGGTTCCAGAATTAAGACGGTTGGTCCGCTGGCGGACGAGACCTCAAGGCGCCGCGGGGTTTCGGACGCCAACCCGAGAACGCCGCTGGCTTGGCAGACAAGACCTGCCAGGCCGATGCCAAGATCATTCGACCTCAGTGCTCGGGCTATAACAACCCTTTCCACACATTGGCTTCGGCGACTGCTTCCCACCCCGCGACGCAAGCACCGAAATCATCAGCTTCTTGATTTCGGGCTCTCTCATCAATCACTGGCCGGTACTATCTTCGCGACGGCGTTAACGATCTCGCGAAGGTCAACGGGGTTTCTGCAGGCGAGGCACGTGGGCGAATTTCGTCGGGATCACGTCCGAGTCATAGCCGGTCATGAAGACGATCGGAACCAGACGACCGGCAAGGAGTTCGGCGACGGAGAAATCGGCCCCATCCCCGAGGTTGATGTCAATCACCGCAGCAGAGGGCAGTTCATTGGCAATCAGATCGAACGCTTCATCCTTGTCGGCGCAGGGACCAAGAACGTTCGCTCCCGCCTCTTGGAGTGCGCGTGCAGTGTCAGCGGCCACATAGTACTCGTCCTCGACGATCAGAACCGTCTTATCTGTAAGGTCAGCCATAAGTGTCCAGGAAAACTGTTGTTGGTCGGGCCAGCGCCCGGCGGCCTCCAAGGATCCTACCGCTGCCAGCGCCGTCTGCAAGCGAATATCAATCATCGCCCGGAAACGTACTCCCGTTAGCCGAGACAGGAATTGAAATAGTGCAGTGCACGCCGTCGGTTCCGAGCGAATAGGTGGTTTTAGCCTTGAGCTGATAGGGCAACGCCTTTTCGATCAGTTCGCGACCTTGACCGCTTCCAACCGGTGCAGCCTCAATCTGTGGCATCGATACACCAGTCTCCCGCCAGTCGATGTGCAGCCAAGGTTGGTTCCCTTCTCCGTCCGTCTGCAGCCACCATCGAATGGCGAGTCTGCCATCATGTTGACGAAGGGCGCTGTACTTCACCGCGTTGGTCGCAAGTTCATGCAGCGCCATGGCGAGCGTCTGGACTGTGGATGAACGCAGCCGAATTCCCGACGGCCCCTCAAGCGAAACGCGTTCAGCGGCCCCATCCATCGCGCCAAGTTCACCCCGGATGAGGTCGTCGAAGGTGACCCGGTCATGCTCGTTCAGCCGCGACAGGAGTCCCTGCACGCGCGCGAGGGCTTCCAGCCGGTCTTTGGAGCGCTCGGTGAAGGCAGCGAGATTTTCGCTGGTTTGGGCCGTGTTGTCGGCAATCGACTGGATGACGCTCATAAGGTTCCGTGTCCTGTGCTGCAGCTCGGCGACGAGCACCTCTTGGCGCTTGTGTAGTCCGCGCAAGTCGTCAACGTCGGTCGACGTGCCGAGCCACTCGACAATGATGCCGGCAGCGTTACGCACAGGCGCAGCACGAGTGTGGAACCATCGATAGGTGCCCGTCGCGGCATGACGAACGCGGTATTCGACTTCGAACCCGCCCGTCCTCACCGCTTCTGACCAGCTAAGACGTGCCGTCTCGCGATCATCGGCATGCACCGGCTCGAG
Organism: Rhizobium sp. OAE497; assembly: GCF_040546565.1. Lineage (NCBI taxonomy): Bacteria > Pseudomonadati > Pseudomonadota > Alphaproteobacteria > Hyphomicrobiales > Rhizobiaceae > Rhizobium > Rhizobium sp. OAE497. The sequence goes on along the minus strand of NZ_JBEPOA010000003.1, from coordinate 869,443 downwards.
CCAACCGAACCCGTGGCTGTGTTCCTCGGCCTGATCCGTATACTGCGTCCATTGCGGGCTTGCCCAAGTCCAGTTGCCTCCGTCATTGGCCCTCCACACGAGTTGCGGAATGCCTTCGAGAAGGGCTCGCTGTCGTTCTTCGGCGGCAGCCAGTGCCTGCTCCGTTTCCTTGATCTCGGTGATATCGTGACCAATGCCGCCGATGTGGACGACGGCTCCTGCCTCGTCCTTGATCGGAAAATCCGTGTTGCGTAGCCAGCGCAATGCCCCGTCGGAAGGTCGTTGAATGCGATACTCAAAGGTGACCCTTTCCCCATCTCGAACGCGCTGAAGGTTGGCTGCGGCCAGCTCGCGATCATCCGCAACGACAAGCTCCAGCCAGCCGCTCATATTGTCGCCGCGCAAGGCTGCCTCGCGGTCCAAGCCATAAATCACCTCGAAAGCGGGTGTCAGATATTCCCACTGAAGGGTTTCCGCGTTGCGGATCCAGAGAATGGCCTGGGAAGCTTCCCCAAACTGGCGCAGACGCTCCTCGCTCTCGCGTAGGGCGGCCTCGACACGCGCTCGCTCGGAAATATCCACGAATGTGACTACGGTTCCATCGATGCGGTCCTCAACCGTGCGGTAAGGTCGCAATCGCATGGCGTAGCGCTGGGAACGCCGGCTTCCGACCTCGCGCTCGATCGGGATCAGGTCCTTCAGCACTTTGCTCGTATCCTCCTGAATGTTGTCGTAGTTCAGCTGATGGGTAAAATCGGAGATGGCGCGGCCAATATCGTGCCTGGTGATATTGAACAGCTCCGCAACAGGCGAGGTGAACATCTTGATGCGCATCTCCGCATCAAGAAACAGCGTACCGATCTCGGTCGCAGCCGAGAGGTTCTGGAGGTCGCTGTGGGCAGCAGAAATGCTTTCGAGTTTGCTTTTCAGCTCGGCATTGACCGTGTGAAGCTCTTCGTTGATCGACTGAAGCTCTTCCTTCGACGTCTCCAGCTCTTCGGCCGTTGAGCGGTACTCCTCGTTCATCGACTGAAGTTCTTCATTGGCTGCGCGCAATTCCTGCATCGACGATTCCTGGCCGGTCCGGCTGACGATCAGCGCCTCCTGGGCGGCTTTAAGCTCGGCATATAGACGGCGAACCTCGTCGGGCCTGGCCTCCGGCACGACATCGGGATCCTCGCCGTCGTGCACAGGACCACCGTCCATGAAAAAGACCAGCGCCTGGGTCGCCGGCTGCGCGTCATTTGCGACGGGCGTCACGTTCATCGAGATGCGGCGGCGCTGATGGTCGAAGTTAACAACCGTTGGCAGCGTGATCGTCGGTTCTCCCTGCTCGATCGCCCGTGAGAGCGCAAGGCGAAGGTCGAGACGCAGTTCCGAACGGACCACTCCTGGCAGGGTCCTGGAGATCGGACCGGCGGAATGGAAGATGAAACGCCCCGCCGTCGGAGAAAGATGAATGATATTCTGCCCATCATCAACAAGAGCGCTTGCCGGGGCATTGTGCTCGAGAGCGGCGACGTGCAGGGCAAGAGCGGCGCGCTCCGTCCCGATCGGAGTGGCGCGTTCGGTATGGTTGATCTGCTCGGGTGCTGCGAATTGCGGCAGGATGGGAAGCAGGTGGCTCGACTTCGGGCGTGCACTATAGATCCGCGCATGACGATCGACGGGGGCGAAGAGATCAGCAGCAACGTCTGCGGTTTCAGCCGAGCCGAGGAAGAGGTAGCGCCCTGGCTTGAGGCCATAGTGGAAGATCAGCAGACCTGGGCCTGGAGGCTCCTTTCCAGGTAGATCAGCAGGTTCCGGCAGGAAATGACGTCGAGCCGCATGAAGGGCGGCTCCTTAAGGATGCTGTGTTTGGCAAACAGTACGCTTTCGCGCAATTCCTTGCGAACGCGAAAATGCGCGCCAGCGCACTACGAATGCCGGCACTGCCAGACTGCACATGGATCACGACCAAAACCGCTGCGTCGATATTGCCGGGCAGCATTCCAAGAATTGCGTTCAACGGCTTGATCGCCCCGGTGGACCCGCCGATGACAATGACGTCTCTATTGGCCATGTTTGCCTCCATGGCCCTAACCTCGCCCGGGACGGAAAGTTGCGAGGCAGATCCAAGCATTTACCCGGCCGCATTTGTTGGCGCGCCGTTGCTTGGGGGCGGCATCGAAGGCCTAATGCATCGATCGCGCGAGAACCAGCCGAATTTCAGGGTTCCCGACACGCCGTCAACCGGGATCGCGCGGCGCACCGACAGTCACTGCTAAGGATCGGTCTTCCGCCCCTGCGTGACGGCGAAGAAATCGGCCTCGAGGCGCTACCGTTGCGGTAGCGGCACAACGAGGCGATTGCAAACCGGTACCGAAACAGTTCCGACGTACCCCGCCATCCGATCGAACCGTCCGTTCCACCATCGCGTCGGCAAAACGAGGTCGCCGAGCGCGGCGATAATAGTCCGTCCCCAAAAGCCTTCAAATCTGTCGGGGGGGTCGTCAAGTCATCCGCATTCCTCTCGTCTCGTCTGGCATCTCTTGAACGTCCGAAAGCCCTTAGGTTACCTCCTTCTCGAAAAGACGCGAGGCGATGGAACTGTGATTGCCTGCAGATGTTTGGCATCCGCTCAACAATAATGGACAAACAATAATGGAGAAGACGATGACGAATGACGTAAGCCGACCAACGCCGCCCTATCCCGAGCAGCAGCAAAGCCCGCCGGGCAAGACGAGGGCCATGGACCCCGTTCCCGACCATGGCGAACAATCCTACAAAGGCGATGGCAAACTGAACGGCAAGGTGGCACTGATCACAGGTGCCGATTCAGGAATAGGCAAGGCTGTCGCGATCGCTTTTGCCCGCGAGGGCGCCGATATTCTCGTCTCCTATCTGGACGTTGAGGAGGAGGACGCGAAAGACACGGCAGAATGGGTTGAAAAGGCCGGTCGCAAGGCGGTCCTGGTCCCCGGCGACATTAAGTCCGAAGATCATTGCCGTTCCCTGGTTCAGCGCGCTGTCGAGGAACTCGGAGGCATCGACATTCTCGTCAACAATGCCGCATTTCAACGCACATATGCTGATATTGGTGACATCACCGCGGAGGAGTGGGACGAGACGTTTCGCACCAATATCTACGCCCCATTCTTCCTTTCCAAGGCTGCCGCTCAACACATGAAGGCCGGAAGTGCGATCATCAACACGACCTCGATCCAGTCGCGTCAACCCTCACCGCAGCTTTTGGCCTATGCGTCGACCAAGGGGGCAGTCCTGAACTTCACGGCTGGACTTGCCGAGATGCTTGCCGACAAGGGGATCCGTGTCAACGCGGTGGCGCCCGGCCCGATCTGGACCCCGCTCATTCCCTCGACAATGCCAGCCGAAAAGGCTGCCAAGTTCGGCGAACAGACCCTGATCGGCCGCGCCGGGCAGCCAGCGGAATTGGCTGGCGCCTATGTACTGCTGGCCTCCGACCTCGGCAGCTACATGACCGGCGCCGTCATCCCCGTGACGGGCGGCGAGGTGATGATCTAAATGGCAAAACCACTGACAGCGTCGGCTCAAGACGCTGTCAGCCCAAAGCCGCGCCGACGATAGGTCTCCTTCAGGAGCAGGCCCAACGCGAGCCACACAAGCCGAGCTGATACCAATCGGTCCTCCGTCGCGCTTCGACGCGATCAGGACGAATGTCTTCGAACAATCGGGCGGAAAGCAAACGTTGATCCATGCGGCGATGCGCCAAAGTGAACGGGCTGCCGCCTAATGCAACGACAGAAGCTTTTCGAAGAAAGACAAACGTTCGGCGCCCGTCTGCGTTGCTCGCTCGAACACCACACGGTCGTCGTGTCGAGTCGATCCGACATTCTTAAGCAAGGTGGTCACCGCCTTCGCAGGCGTTTTCGGGGTCAACGTGACGGCCAATGCCTTGGGGCCGGCCTCCAGTCTCGCCAAACCAAAGCGCGCCGCCGCGATTTGCAGCCTGGTCAGCCGGAGCAAAATTAATACGTCCTCAGGCGGATCGCCGAACCGGTCTTCGAATTCCTCTTCGAGATCGTCCACCTGCTCGATGGAGGCCGCTTGCAGTAGGCGCACATGGAAATTGAACCGCACCGCCGGATCCGACACGTAGTCGCGCGGGATGGAGCCGGAAACCCCGAGGTTAACGATCGAGTGCCGGTGATCCAACGCTTTTTGGCCATGCAGCCCCAACAGCGCTTGCTCGAGGAGCCGTTGGTAAAGCCCGATGCCGATCGCCTTGATGTGCCCGCTCTGCTCCTCGCCGGCAACGTCACCTCCGCCGCGAAGGTCGAGATCTCGCATGCTGATGGAAAGCCCGGATCCGAGGCGATCGTTCTCGACAAGGGTAGATAGTCTCAACCGCGTTTCCTCCGAAACGTCGGCGCCCTCTTCGGTCACAAGGTAGGCAAAACCCTGCGCTCTCGCCCGTCCAACCCGGCCGCGCAGCTGGTGGAGCTGCGCAAGCCCAAATTTATCAGCCCGCCAGATAAACACGGTATTGGCTAACGGAACGTCGAGGCCGTTTTCGATGATATTGGTCGCCAGCAGGACGTCCCCGTCGCCGCTGGCAAAGCCAACGATTGCTTCGTCGATGTCTGCGGCCGACATCTTCCCATGCGCGATCCTGATGGCCAGTTCTGGAACGATTGTCGCGAGGATTGCTTCGACTTCCCCGATGTCCTCGATCCTTGGAACGACAACGAAGCTCTGGCCACCTCGGCGAAATTCCCGCATCAGTGCCGTGCGCATCGACGCCTTGTCAAATTGGCCAAGCGACGTTCTGACGGGCCGGCGTTTCGATGGCGGGGTAACCAGGAGATTGACATCCTGGATGCCGATCATGGCCGACTGCAGAGTGCGTGGGATGGGGGTGGCGGACATGGCAAGTGTATGAAGCGCCGGCGCAAGTGCGCTCATCGCCCGCTTTTCTTTCAAGCCAAAACGGTGCTCCTCGTCGACGATGAGCAGGCCAAGGCGGGAGAAGGCCACGTCTTTCGCGAGGATAGCCTGCGTCGCGACAACAATGCTGATCTCGCCACTGACAAGCCCGGCTTTTACCGCCTTAGCGCCGGAAGGCTTGACCAGCCGCGACAGCATCGCGACCGAGACTCCTGTGTCACCAAAGCGGCGTTGGAACGTCGAGAAATGCTGACGAGCCAGGACAGTTGTCGGCGCAATGACCACGACCTGGCCGCCGGCAAGAGCCACGGCCGCAGCTGCGCGTAACGCAATTTCGGTCTTGCCGAAGCCGACATCGCCACAGATCAGCCGGTTCATCACCCGGCCTGAAGACAGGTCCGAAAGCACGGCCCTAATTGCGGCCAGCTGGTCCGGCGTCTCCGAATAGGGAAAGCGGCGGGCAAACCGGCTATATTCCCCGCGTGGCGCAACGAACCTTTTGGCTTTTGCCGCCTGCCGCTCACGGGCAAGCTTCATAAGATGACGGGCGGTCGACCGGATGTCCTTAACGATCCTTGCCTGGGTCTTTCGCCAGGCATCTGTGTGAAGTCGCTCGAGGGTGACGGACCCGGCTTGCGAGCCATATCGCCAGATCTTGCCGAATTCTTCGGTCGGCACCAACAGGGAAGCGTCATCCCGGAACTGGAGCCGGGCAGCATCCCTTTCAGACCCTTCGATTGCGACGCGCTCCAGATCAGACAAGATCGAAATACCGTGATCTTCATGAACGACCACGTCGCCGATTTCAATCTCAGGCTCGATCAGCGCAGAGCCGGTTGACGGCAGGGAGGCCAGATCTTCGCTTGCGGGGATAAGGACGAGGTCCCGGTCTTCATCCACGAAACCTTCCTCGACGTCGCTTTCCAACCTGATGAGGCTACCAGCGCGCGCCTTCAGGACCGCATCCCACGCCGTTGCCTCCCCGCAAACGCGCCCTGACGTCTTTTCGACCCGCTGACACAGCGCATCCAGCGAACGGCCGCGGCCCGCTATGACGACCTTTCGTCCCTTTTTCAGGTTAGCAAGAGCGACATCCTCGCGAAACCGTCGAGGGTGTCCGGCCTCCCCAGCGGTTGGCAATGCATTGCCTGCCGTTACGTCAAGCTGGACAGTTGCAAGCGTCGCGATCTTTGCATCCCACTCGGCGCGGTCAAGATAGAGGGAGCGAGGATGTGGACCGTCGTGAGCCCTGAACCTGTCATCTGCCTGGCGCGCGTCATCGACGATGTCGAGATATTCATCAATGCGTGCTTCTGCTCGGGGCGCGAATGCGACGCGACACTGTCCGAGGACATCGAAGACGGTCGGCATGGTATCGTAGAGTTGCAGGAGGGCGAGCTCCATGCTGCGAGACGGCCTCTCGCCTTTTATCCCGTCATCGGCAGGGATTGCCTCCGATGCCGGACCAAAGACCATCTCGTCTTGAAGTTCAGTCGTCCTCTGGGTCGCGGGGTCATAGGATTTGAGTTCGACGACCTCGTCGTCCTCGCTCAGAACGATGCGCATCGGCGCTGTCGCTCCCGCGGGAAAAATGTCGATGACCTCATCTCTGATTGCGAGCTCCCCAGGCTCATCGGCCACGCTTTCGGTAGCATACCCCGTGGAACGGACAAACGCTTCGAACATCTGCCTTTCAAGGTGCCTCCCCGTCCTGACTGAAAAACGGCTGTTCCTTATGATTTCCAAGGGTGGGATCCGCTGAAGAACAGCATTGAGCGAGGTGATCAGCAGCCTTGGTGTCCGGCTTGGTTCGCTCCAGACACTCAAGGCGTCCATCCGCCTTCCCATGCAATGGCGAGATGGGGGGACGCGATCATAGGGCAAGCAGTCCCATGGTGGCAACTCGACGACGTCCAGGTCCGGAAACAGGCATCGGATCGAATGTGCGACGCGCCCGCGGAGAGTTCACTCAAGGCAACGTAGCAGATCGACATGCGCGAACTTTGAAGCAGGGCGGCAAGACGCGTCGCAATGAAGGCCACCGGCGCCTTGGTCGGCGGAGTTTTCTCGTCCGCAAACGGGAGTGATGGCGGATCTGTGGCTTCGTATTCGGTAATGCGCAATGAAAATCTCGCTGTGACTGGTCCGTTGCAAGAACAACGGATGCGGGTTGTTGTTCCGCGGTCTGCTTCGTCAAATTGCGCCGCTTCAAGGCTTGCCCGTCGCGTCTGGGGATTTCGTATTCCGTGCAAGCTGCCATTCGCCGCCGCGGCCAATCGAACGTGCCGGGCGTAGCGCCTGCCCGGCATTTCTCTGGCCGTTTTTTCGAACGCGGAACTATCCGTGCGCCCCGTTGTTCGGCGCCAGACGAGAAAGTCGGGCGAATGATGGGCATTGACGAGACTTCCAGCACCGCAGCGTTTGTCCCGGGCAACATGCAGAGGGGCTATCGCCTGACTTCGAGCGATGGCGGACGACTGCGCAATAGGGAGCGCGTCCCCGGCGAAAATGTGATTAGATGCGAAAGGACGGGCAATTGTGGCCGACCTGGAAGAGCCAAAAGGCACTGTCCACCGCGTTTTAACCAGGCGTCGGGGTCCAGAACGCGTTTCCATCAAGGGATTGTCCCATACGGAGAGATGCTTTCGATGGCGCTAGCGGGAGGTGGAACAACAACACCGCCGAGCAACACTGCCGGCGCGAAGCGTTGCTGTTCACTGAATAACAGACGAACAGTCATTTGGCTCAGGCTTTTCGGTCGCTGAGCAATTTTGAGTGCAGGTCGGTGCATCATGTCTGCTGAAGTCATTACCCAAGTCCGGTTCCGCCCCAGCATCTTCCTGGCGCTCGGCGTCGGGCTTGTGGTCTTGGCCGCCTCGCTTCTCGTGTTCTTCTGGATAACGTCCGCAGCCCCTCGTTTTTCCAAGGATGACAAAAACCTGCAGAGCGGTGATGCGGTCCGCGGACGCCTCGTATTCCTTGGCGCCTATTGCTCTTCCTGCCACGCCGAACCTGGACAACAAGATCCGTTGAAACTTGGCGGCGGACTGGCGCTCGCATCGGCTTTTGGCATTTTCCGGGTGCCCAATATTTCTCCGGATCCGGTTGACGGAATAGGCGCTTGGTCTGTGGCGGACCTTGCCAATGCCCTCATCGCCGGTGTCTCACCCGAAGAAAAACACTATTACCCGGCCTTTCCCTATACCAGCTACACCAAGATGAGCCTCAACGACGTGCGAGACCTCTATGCCTATCTGCGCACGCTGCCCTCCGTCTCGGGCAAACCGCCGTCCCACGACTTGCCGCTGCTTTTCCGTTACCGCCGTTTCATCGGGATCTGGAAGCTGCTGTTCTTCACCGAAGGCAAGGCGCCAGATGTAACGAGCGAGGAAAGAGGCGCCTATCTCGTCGAAACCCTGGGACATTGCGCCGAGTGCCATTCCAGCCGCAACCTTCTCGGTGCGATCAAACCCGACACCCGCTTCGCGGGGGGAACCGACCCAGAGGGGTCGGGTTTCGTTCCAAACATCACGCCCCGTCGCATCGGCAACTGGACTGAGGACAACATCGAAGAAATGCTGCGCACCGGTCAAACGCCTGATCACGGCAGGGTAGGCTCTTCCATGGCAGATGTTGTCCTCAACACCGCGCAACTGTCGCAAAGTGATCGGGAAGCGATCGCCCGCTATGTAAAGCTGCTGCCTGCGCGACCGGCAGCGTCCCCCTGACTTATTGGGAATAAAGATAGGCAACCAGATCCCTGGCTTGACGCTCGGAGATCCCTGTAACCGGCATTGCAGTGCGAGGCGAAAACGTCGGTGGAGATACAATCCAGCTTGCCAGATTTTCCGGTGTGTTGTTGAGGACACCGGCGACATAGACACGCCGGCGCATGTCGCTCAACGCACTGCCGACCTTGCCGTCGGCACCGGGAACGCCCGGAATTGTATGGCAGCCAGCGCATCCGAACTTACGGAAAAGCGATGGCGCCATGGCGGGTTCCCGCCTGTCATCGCGATCGCGACCGCCTTGCGTTGCTGTCTGTCCTTTTCTGCGGCAGTCAAAAGACCGACGGCTGCTGCGCATGACAGGATTGCCAAACTAAACAAGCAAAGTTTAGTCGATGCGCTGTCCATGAGGGCCTCCCCGGCTCGATGCCGATATCCACGCCGCAAGCATTGCCAGTGCGGCGCCGGCATAGATGATGCCGCTTGGCACCCACATTACCAGGCCCGCCAGTTGCTGATCCTCCAGTGGCGTCATTCCCCACTGCGGCGCGGCCTTCGTCTGCGACATATAGAGAACGCGCGGCGCGAGCGAAATCAGCGCCCCCAGGATGCTTGTATGCATCATCGTCACGAAAAGATGCCAAGCGCCGGCGCCCCTTCCCATCTTATAGAAGATCGCCCACCAAAAAATGATCGCTGTCACCAAAAAGCTGAGATGCTGCAGCCGGTGCAATAAAATGGTGGTTACTGTCGCATCGAACAGGGCCGGCACGTGCCAGAGCCAGATGGCCAGCGCGTGGAGCGCCGTCGCGACAAAGCCGCGGGTCAGGAAATCCCAGGCGTTGTCCGTCGCCCTCGCTTTGATCAGCTTGACCAGCACGTGCCGGGCAGGCCGCGGCAGGCCCCAGAAAACTATCCCGATCGGACGCGCCAGGACGAGCAGCGGGGCCGCAGCGGCCATCATAAGTTCATGCTCGACCATATGGAAGGTGAAGAGGTGCTCGCCGAGGAAATGCAGAGGAGACACTAGCGCAATGACCAAACTCAGGCTGCCGCTCCAATAAGCCGAAGCTGACAACAAAAGGCGTCGCGCATCTCTTGATCGCTGCCAGAGCCTCAGAAAACCCACCCCATAGAGAGCGCACGCCAACGCAATCGGCGTTACAATCCAAGGGTCGAACGTCCATTGCTGAAGTCCGGCATGCTCCTCCCCGCCGTGAGCGATGGCCGGGCGAGTGCTTGACAGCAGAACAAGCAGGGGGATCAACGTTCGCATGCGCTCAGCAGCAGGGTCGCCGCCCCCTGTAACAAGAGCGCGAAGATGAAAGCGCAACCCACCGCTGCACCGAGCCCGGCCACAAATTTCCCACCACGTGACCCCGATGCGCTCCGGGTCCAGCAGGAAACAATCGTTCCGCCAGCCGCAAGCAGCAAAGCCCCAAAGCAGGCTACCATCGTCGTGACCAGACCCGCCACGCAGTCGATGTGAGGCAAGATTTGCCCGAGCTGGACGTTGAAAGCCCACACGACCGGCGGTACCACCCACCCGCAATATTGTGCGATGGCCCGGCGTTTCATAGGCGTGGAACCCAGTAGAGGCAGGCATACAAAGGCAGCCAGGTGAGTACGACGAAGTGCCAGTACAGACAGTTGTCCTGGACATCGCCGAAACGCCTCGTGTTATCGGCATGCCGCGAAAACATCAGGGCGGTCAGCACCAGTGTGTCCACGATATCCGTCAGGATATGGGTCGTGTGAAGGCCGAGGATTGTCCAGGTGATCGATCCATAGGCGCTATCGTCCCAAAAGACATGCAGCGCCGGGAATTCGAAGCCGCGAAAAACGAGGGGGATGACCCCCATGAACGACATGACGATGAGCCCAAACCGAACGCGCTGCAGGTTTTCTTGCCGCGCCCAGCGCGACACCAGGAGGTTTGGTATCACGCTGACGACCAAGAGCCCGGTCAGGATCGTACCCGGCCAAAGATCGGGGGGTGGTGCATCGATTGGCCACATGGGCGCCAGGCTCATCAGGTAAAGGTAGACAGCAACCGCTAGGCTGAACCCCGAGCCCTCGATCAGCATAAAGGCACAGGTGCCCCACCATGTCGGGCTGGCGGTGCCGGTGGCATGCATCGGCAGGTGCGAAACATCAAGAACGACATGTCGGCTCATGAATCATCCTCCGGTGTGCCTTTCGGCCAAAACCACCCGATCAATGTGACTGCAATGGGCATCGACCCCCAGATGACGGCCCAGGGCGAGAACATCGACCAGACGAGCATGACCGAGGTGGCTAATGCCGCCCAGAACGGCCAGACCGAATTGCGTGCCGAGGATTCACGTGCCTGCGGCAATGCCTCAACAACGCTCGTCACCAAAAGTTCGCGGCGATCGACCCGCAAACCGGAAGCCACCGCAAGCGCGCCGGGCGTCGACCAGAGCGGGTTGCGGTCACCGACGACCGGTATAAAACAGAAATTCGGCGACGGTGGCGGCGAACTTGTCGCCCATTCGAGCGTCGGGGCATTCCAAGGATTGTCTCCTGCCGGCTGGCCGGAGCGCCAACTCCGCAACGCGTCGATGAAGAAGATCAGGAACCCTGCGGCAAGAACGATCGAACTTACGCTCACAAACAAATTAAGCCCGCTCCAGGGCAGCTCGGGTTGATAGGTGTAGATGCGTCGCGGCATTCCCTGCAGGCCAAGAATATGCATGGGAAAGAAGGTCAGGTGGAAACCGGCAAAGATCAGCCAGAATGCCCACCGCCCGAGCACCTCGCTCATCATCCGCCCGGTCATCTTCGGAAACCAGTAGTATACTGCCGCGAGCAACGGGAAGACGGCGCCCCCCACAAGCACGTAATGAAAATGCGCCACCACGAAATAGGTATCGTGCACCTGCGTGTCGAACGGTACCGAGGCGACCATCACACCGGTCATGCCGCCGATCACGAAGGTGACGATGAAGCCTATGATGAAAAGCATCGGCACCTTGAAGATGGGGCGCCCTGCCCAGATCGTTGCCAGCCAGCAGAAGATCTGGATGCCGGCGGGCAGCGCGATCGCCATGCTGGAAGCTGTAAAGAAACTCTCTCCGAGCCGTGGCAGGCCGACCACAAACATGTGATGGACCCAGAGACCGAACGACAGGATCCCGGTTGCGATCAGCGCCATGACGAGCGGCAGATATCCGAAAACCGGCCGCTGGACGAAGGTCGGCAGGATCGTCGAGACCATTCCGACTGCCGGCAGGAAGATGATATAGACTTCCGGATGCCCAAAGAACCAGAAGAGATGCTGGTATAGCAGCGCGTCACCGCCCTCGGCCGGATTGTAGAAATGCGTGCCGACCAGGCGATCCATGATCAGCGTCGAGCTCGCAAACATGATTGCCGGCATCGCCATGATGACGAGGAAGGCCGTGACCAGCATCGCCCAGACGAAGAGCGGAATGCGGTCAAGAGACATGCCGGGAGCTCGCTGTGTGAATACTGTCACGACGATTTCCACCGCAATGGCCAGTGCCGACAGTTCGGTGAAGGTGATCATCTGAGCCCAGATGTCGGCGCGCTTTCCGGGACCGTATTCAGGCCCTGCCAAAGGGACGTAGGCAAACCAGCCGACATCGGGTGCAGCATCGAGCAGGAACGATAACCAAAGCAATATCCCGCCAGCGAGAAACACCCAGTAGGAGAACGCATTCAGGCGCGGGAACGCGATGTTGCGCGTGCCGATCATCAGCGGCACGAGGTAGACCGCCATCGCCTCCATTACCGGCACGGCAAACAGGAACATCATGTTCGATCCGTGCATCGTAAAGATCTGGTTGTAGCGGTCCGGATCGATGATCCTGGCTTCCGGCTGCGCCAGCTGCAGCCGCATCGCCAGAGCCAAAACGCCGCCGAGCATGAGGAAAACGAAGGCCGTGACGATGTATCGTCGCGCGATGACCTTGTGATCGACCGTAGCAATTGCTCCCCAAAATCCGCGCCGGGTGCCCCAGGTCACGTCCAATGCGTGGACCAGGCCCGCGTCGTCCAGATCCGTGTCCATCACCACCGGCGAGTGCTGTTCGGCCATTATTTCAAACTTTCCATATAGGCTGAGATCTGCCGGAGCTCTTCCGATGAAAGCGGTACAAGCGGCATGTTGTTGCCAGGCTTGAGGGTTTGGGGGTCGGCAATCCAGGCGGCAAGCGAGCCTCGGCTGTTGTCGATAAGGCCGGCGCCGATTGTTTGCCGGCTGCCCACATGGGTCAAATCCGGACCGGAACTGCCGTCGGCCGCCGTTCCGCGGATGGTGTGGCAGGCACTGCATTGCCTGGCCATGAAAACCGCCTTGCCGGCGACGAGTTCAGCATCTTGCGGTTCAAGGGCCGCTGAGCGTTGCGCGGCTTCCCACTTCCGGTAGGTTTGTTCATCCTCCGCAATAACCAAGAACGCCATGTGGCTGTGCTGCAGGCCGCAGAATTCGGCGCATTGTCCCCGGTAAGAGCCAACCCGATCGGCCCTGAAGGTGAGCACATTCTCACGGCCCGGGATGAGGTCCTGCTTGCCCGCCAGGCTAGGCACCCAGAAGGAATGAATGACGTCAATGCTGTCAAGCAGCACGCGGACGTCCTTGCCAACCGGAATGTGGATCTCATTTGCGGTCTGAAACGTTCGCGCCGGATCCTTGTCCTCATAGATGAATTGCCACCACCATTGCTGTGCTCGCACCCTGATCGTCAGATCTGCGTTAGGGACCGGCCCGAGGCCCCGCGTTGTGTAAAAGCTTGCGATCGTCAAACCGGTGATGATGACAATGGTTGCTGCCACCGCGGCGATCACCGCCGTCCTCATCCGTCTTTCAACACCGCTCTCGCCTTGCTTCGGCCTGTCGCGCCGCAGCAAGGCCCACAAAAGCATGGCCATCACCACCAGCCAGACGATGATGCAGACGATGACGATGGCGAGGATCAGGTTTCTGAGGAGAAGCGCCGAATGGCCTTGCGGGTCGAGCGCAGACTGCGCCCCGGCGCAGCCGCTCAAAATAGCGGGCAAGACGAAGAGGACCGGCTTCACGGCGAAGGTCCCTGATCGGGATGAAGCGGGACCGGCCCCTCGTTGAAAAGCAATGCAGCAGGCGCCCGGTTTTCCGCAGGTCGCGTCTGCCGGTCATCGTTACGCGCCGGGGCGTTGACACTGGCCGTATAGGCGCCGATTGCCTTGACGTATCCTGATAGCTGCCAGATTTGGTCGATCGTCATCCGGCTTTTGAACGGCGGCATGCCGTGTGGCCTCCCATCCCGGATCGACGCCACGATCGAAACCATCGAGGGCCCGTATAGCCACCAGCCATCGAGAAAAGACGGTCCCTTACCGCCCTCCCCCTCGCCATGACACTGCGCGCAGCCAAACCAAGTGTAAAGCCGCTTGCCCTGCGACAGATCGTAAGCCGTCTTCTCATAAGGCCTGGCGAGCGCGAAGTAAACCTGTGGCGGGGTGCCTGCGATCCCGTTCGGCATCAGCCTCAGCCCCTCCATCGCCTGCGCGACCGGCGGATCGGCGCGGTATTGCCGTGGCTCCCGCAGATATGCGATCGCTGCGCTGGACGATCCAGCGATGATCAGCAGACCTATCGTGAGCAGCAGCGAACTTCCACGCGAGACGGTAGCCAAAATGCTCCTCTCCCTAGTTGACTGGCACCGCCGTAGACGGGGCCAGTCGCACCGGCAGCAGCTTGTAGGACGGGGTTTTGGCTTTCGGGCTATGATGGGCGAGCGGAAATAACGGGTTGGTCTCGGGGTAATATGCTGCACAGCAGCCCTCCGGGATGTCATAGTCCAAGATCCTGAACCCGTGGACGGCCCTCCTCGTCTCTGGCTCGATCGCTGTGATCAGATCAACGGCATCGCCGGGCACGAAACCAAGTCTCTCGATATCGTTGCGGTTCATGAACACCACCTGCCTTGTGCCGTCGACGCCGCGAAAGCGATCATTATACCCGTAGATCGTCGTGTTGAACTGATCGTTCGATCGCAGGCTTGCGAGATGAAGTACGCCCGCGTCGCGTGCCTCAGGGGGGAGTTCCGGAAAAAGGCGCTCGGGGGTGAGAAAATTCGCCTTGCCGCTTGCCGTCACCCATTCCCGTTCCCGCGCCGGAAGTGGGCGCGGTATCCCGCCTGGCTGGAAGAGCCGCTTGTTGAAGTCTCGAAAGGTTTCCGGATATGTGGCTTCAATGGCATCGCGGATCAAAGAATAGTCATCGACCCACCGGTCCCAAGGCACCGCGCCAGTGGTGAGCGTCGCCTTGGCGATCCCGGCAACAATCGCCGGTTCGGACAAAAGGTGACGGCTTGCCGGCCGCGTCTTGCCGCGTGATCCGTGGAAATGCGCCACCGAACTTTCCATCGACACCGCTTGCGGGCCGCTTGCCTGCATGTCGATTTCGATCCGCCCCAGGCACGGAAGCAGATACGCGATCTCCCCGTGAATGACGTGGCTGCGGTTGAGCTTGGTTGCGATCTGCACGGTCAGTCGCAAATTGCGCCAGGCCGCCTCCATGGCCTCGGTCTCTGGCGCCGCGCGCAGAAAATTGCCGCCAAGGCTGATGAATGCCTTGGTGCTGCCATCGATGATCGACTTGCAAGCGTCCACAGTCGTGTGCCCCTCCCAGCGCGGCGGCTCGAATTGATAGAGCTGCTTCAGCTTGTCGAGCGGCACGAGGCTCGGTTTCTCGGTAATACCAACTGTCCGCTGACCCTGAACGTTGGAATGGCCGCGCACGGCACAGATGTTGGCACCGGGCTTGCCGATATTACCGCGCAAGAGGGCCAAATTACAGACCATATGAACGTTTTCAACCCCAAGCAGATGCTGGGTCAAACCCATCCCATAAACCATCAGCACAGCGTCTGACGCCGCGTAGACTTCGGCAGCTTCGATCATATCCTGCCGCGTCAGGCCGGAGACGCGCTGCAGTTCATCCCAATCATGTCGCCGCGCCGCGGCAGCGAATTCCTCGAAGCCGGCCGTATGGGTAGCGATAAAATCATGATCAAGCACATGTTTGGTATCAGCCGCGGCAACAGACGATGCGAAGGCCAAAGAAGCTGCGCTGGACGGGTCCCTCGGTTGATCATCACTGCCAGCGACTTTGCTGATATTGGCTGCACGCAGCGCATCGTCCGCCTCGATAAGGGCCTTCGAGATGCCGAACATCGCGGCAATATCGCCGCCGCTCTTGACCTGGTAATAGTTTGAGGAAATCGGCGTTTCCTTACCGGTCAACATCTGGCCAGGCGACTGCGGGTTGACGAAGCGCTCCAGGCCCGGTTCGCGCAGCAGGTTCAGGGTCACCACCTTAACCCCGCGGTCGACCGCGTCCTGCAGGTCGTGCAACAGACGCGGCGAGGAGGTACCAACATTCTGGGCGATGTAGAAAATGCAATCGCAGTTCTGAAAGTCGGACAAGAGCGCCGTTCCGACCGAAGCTCCGATGCTTTCCGGAAGGCCGACCGATGAACTCTCATGACACATGTTCGAGGAGTCAGGCAGGTTATTGCTGCCATAAATCCGGGCCATGAGCTGATACATGTAGGACGTTTCGAGAGACGCGCGGCCCGATGTGTAAAATTCAGCTTGTTCGGGTGAGATGGCCCGCAACTCGCGGCCGATCTCCTCAAAGGCGGCATCCCATTCGACGGGGAGGTATCTGTCACTTTGCGCGTCCCAGCGCATCGGGCGGGTCAGGCGGCCATGCTCCTCCAGATCGTGATCACGCCAGCTCTCTAGCTCAGACAGCGTGTGATCTGCAAAGAAGGCCTGGTCGGTTCTTCGGCTGGTCACCTCCCACGCGGTCGCCTTCGCACCGTTTTCGCAAAATTCGAGGGGATGGGTTTTTGCCGGCTTGGCCCAGGCACAGCTCACGCACATGTAGCCTTCCGGCTTGTTCTGCTGCGCCAGCAATCTTGCCCCGGACAGAGGGACATGCTCTCGGAACAAAACTTCGCTGACGGATTTCGCCGAACCCCAGCCGCCTGCAGGGCCGCTGTCGAAACCGAGCTCGGGCGTCTTCTTTGGGTTTTTTGTCATGATGTGCCGTCTGGAACTGGAAAAGACTGATCAAGGAGGAATTCACCCGAACCAACTTGGCACGCCAGAGTTCCGTGCCTCTTCAATTTTTTGCGTTCACGGGGTTCGCAGTGGAACCGCGGCTGTCGCAACACTCATCGATTGGCGCCCGGCGGTTTGCTTTCATCGTCATTTTACCCGAAGTAGCGGCTCGTGCAGCATCTCTTCACGACAGCCTCGACGATGCCGATCGATGCCAGAGCGATTTTTGCGGACGGTCACAGCCATTCGCGATGCCGAGCGTAAAGCATTGCGCGGTGAAGACGCGCCAGAGACGCCAGGGTCGCGCTGCATTCGCAGATCGGCCGCCCGCCTTACCTTCATCCGCGCCGACCCCATCGGAGAAAAACCAGCGGCGTCTGGAACTTTGCGAGATCCGGCAGGTTCGCCGCCTTGTACAGTACAGCTGGAGCCGACCATGCGTTTCTTGCCTACGCGATTTCATGCCGTTCTCGACTATCTTGTCGGGCTGATCGTGATCGCGCTGCCTATCGCCCTGCAGATGGAGGGTGCGGGCTTCGTCGCCCTGATCGACTTGGGGCTATTCGTGATCGTCTACAGCTTGCTCACTGACTATGAGCTGGGTGCCGTCCACTTTCTGCGGATAAGGTTTCACCTAGTCCTCGACGCTGCTTTCGGCTTCGCCATGCTCATAGCACCGTTAATCTTCGATTTTCCGCCCGCGGCGCGCTGGACCGCCTATCCAATCGGTATTCTTTCCATCGTGCTCTCCCTGACCACGAGAACCCGCGCGCTCGGGACCGCATCTTGAGACAATAAGGAGACAGTGATGAAGGCACTCTGCTGGCATGGAAAAGGCGACATTCGCTGCGACAGCGTCCCAGATCCCAAAATAGAAGATGGTCGAGACGTGATCATCAAGATGTCGGCCTGCGCGATTTGTGGGTCCGACCTCCATTTGATGGACGGCTACATCCCGTTCATGGAGAAGGGCGATATTCTCGGCCACGAATTTATGGGCGAGGTGGTTGAAGTCGGTCGCGACAACAAGAAGCTCAAGGTCGGCGACAGAGTGGTCGTGCCCTTTACAATTTGCTGTGGCGAGTGCTCGCAATGCCTGAAGGGCAACTGGTCGGTTTGTGAGCGAACGAACCGCAATGCCGAGAACGCCACGAAGGCATTCGGCTATCCGACAGCGGGGCTGTTTGGATATTCGCATTTAACGGGCGCCTACTCCGGCGGACAGGCCGAATATGTGCGCGTGCCCTACGCAGATGTCTCCCCTATCATCATACCGAACGGCATCTCTGACGAGCAGGCACTCTTCCTCGGCGACATTTTTCCGACCGGATGGATGGCAGCGGCCAATTGCGAGATCGAGCCAACAGACATTGTTGCGATCTGGGGCTGTGGCCCAGTCGGCCAGTTCTGTATCAAGAGCGCACTTATGCAAGGCGCCGCCCGCGTCATTGCGATCGACAACGTACCAGAGCGTCTGGCTCTCGCCGTCGCAGCTGGCGCCGAAACGATCAATTTTGATGAAATCGAGGGTACCATCCCCGATCACATCAAGGATATGACTGCTGGCCATGGCGCCGACAAATGCATCGATGCTGTTGGTGCTGAATCGCATGCAACGGCATCCTTTGATGCCATCGTCGATAAGGTAAAAGCCGCCACATTGCTTGGAACCGACCGCCCGCATGTTCTCCGGACCGCAATAATGGCATGCCGTCCTGGCGGTATCGTCTCAGTTCCCGGCGTTTATGGCGGGTTCCTCGACAAGATCCCGTTCGGAGCGGCAATGAACAAGGGCTTGACGATCAGAACCGGCCAGACCCATGTCAACCGTTACTCGCTCGATCTCCTGCGCCGGATCGAGGAGGGCGAAATTGATCCAAGTTTTGTAATAACCCACCGCGCTGGCCTCGAACGCGGGCCCGAACTCTACGAGACGTTCCGTGATAAGAAGGACAATTGCATAAAGGTCGTTCTGACTGCGTGAGAACCGCTAATGGAGGCCAAAGACCTCAAGGCGGCTTGCCGCAAATTCGAACATGAACACGGTGTGGAAGCGTTCCTCGACGCCATCGCCGAGATTATGACCGACCGGATGGCCGCTTATGGGCTGGAGGTGAATTTCTTCGATGATGCCGATCAGAGGGCCGACGCGCCCTCTGACGGTTTTCCATGCTCCGAGCCCGTCAAACTCCCAGCTGGGAAGACCGTGTCAGACCCGAAGCGCGCAAAGAATCCCGCCTGAGGAGTTCCGGCCAGCTGCGCGGCGTCTCGTAACCGATCCAGTGAAGCTGGCGTTCTGTGCTCGAGCGCCCGAAGGACGATAAACTGCTCTTCAAGATCAGTGCTCATCTGCGAGCGACGCAAATATCCTTTTTAGGGGGAAGCTCGAACACTTGATGTTGCAAGCGTCACGATCTCCCCTGGCCACTTGCGAGTTGCCTTGGTAGGTTTTCTTTCGAGGCTGAACCCACACCGTCCTTTCCCAATTCGACCTGATGCTCATCGATGATGCGAGCACCGCGCTGACGCGTTAGGTAGCGCGTGATCCATTGAATGCTGACGAGAAGCCGCTTTTCAAAATTCACCAGAAGATAGACGTGAACGAGAGCCCACAGTAGCCAGGCAAGGCGGCCCTTGAGTGTCCATGACCCGAAATCGAAAACCGCAGCGTTTCGTCCAATCACCGCGGTGTTGCCACGGTTCTTGAACCTGAACGCCCCCGGTGATCTCGTCGCGCCGTTTAAGAACCGCCCGAGATAGATCCCCTGCTGCTTGGCAACCTGGGCCAGACCCGGGAGCGGCTTGCCGTCAGCTCCGATCGCCAGCGCGGTGTCTCCCAGAACAAAAATGTCGTCAAAACCGATGGCACGGAGATTTCCATCAACTGGAATTCGCTGTGGGGCTCCTCTTGTAAGCCCAAGCCATTCCGACGCTGGTGAGGGTTTAACGCCCGCCCCCCACACCACGCAGCTGCATTTTATGAATTCGCTCTGGAGCTGGACACCGGTCGCGGTGACGTCGAGAACAGGTTCACCCAGCCGGACCTCCACGCCGATACCCACGAGGTAAGTCAAAGCATAGGAAGACAAATGTTCGGGAAAGGCGGCCAGAAGCTTCGGTCCTGCCTCTATCAGCACCACGCGGAAGCGCTCCGATCTCAGATTCCGAAAGTCTCGGTCGATCATGAACCGGCCAAGCTCTGAGACTGCTCCGGCCATCTCGACCCCCGTCGGGCCGCCGCCGATGACGACGAAGGTGAGCAGATCCTGATGTCTGTCGCGGTCAGTCTCCCGCTCAGCGTCTTCAAATGCAAGCAGCAGACGCTGTCGGACAAGGCGCGCCTCGTGAAGCGTTTTCATGCCGGGAGCGAAGATGCGCCATTCATCACGGCCGAAATAGTTGTAGTCCGATCCCGTGGCAATGACCAACCTGTCATACTCGACCCCATCCCCTTTATCGAGCAGCACCCGCCTCGTCTCGGTATCGATGTCAATGACTTCGGCCATCAGCATGTTGATGTTGTGGTATCGCCCAAGTGTCTTTCGAATGGGTTCGGCGATATCAGCCGGAGAGAGCGCCGCCGTCGCTACCTGGTAAAGCAGTGGCTGGAAGAGATTATGGTTGCGCCGATCGACCACAGTGACGACATGACCGGTATTGCCTAGCTCTTTGGCACAGGCGAGCCCGCCAAAGCCTCCGCCAATAATCACGATACGATTTATTCATATAAAGTATGCCACCCCCGTTTTGACGAGTTTACTAACCGCGCCCGGGCCCTCAACCTTCCGACGGCGGCCGCGCGCTGGTCTCGCCCGCGGCCCCGATTCTGGCTTTCAGCCGATCTGTTCGTTCTGAGCGCCGCTGTCGGGCCTGGCCGGCCCGAGGACGGGTTCCTCGCCCAGCGGTTCGTTCTGGAAAATCGAAAACTGCCCCTTTCCGTCCATCGAAGGGCCCTCATTCCAGCGTGCAGGCGGGGGAACCGAGCCATCCGAGGCGGTTGCGAAGAAATCGTAATTGTGAGCCTGATCTTCTTTTTCCTGCGGAAAGCTGTTCGGAATGGGCAATGCGCCTTCGTGGCCGCCAAGCTCCTCGATGACAGCCAGCCATTGCTGCTGGTGCATCGTGTCCCGAGCGATCATGAAATGCAGCATGTCCTTCATGCCCTCATCGTGAGCCGCATTGTAGAGCCGTGTGGCAAGTACTCGACCGGTACTCTCGGCCGCCACGTTGCAATACATGTCGGCCGCAAGATTGCCGCTGGCGTAGATGTGAGACATGTCGAAGGGAACGCCCTCGCTATTGCCGGGGAATGCGGCCATACCCGTCGAAAGGATGTGACGGTGAAGCATGCCCTCAATGACGTGGCGGGGGTTTTCGCCGCCCATGACGGCGCCGACGATACCATCAGCCGCACCGGCCTCGGCCAGGCTCGCAGGCGCCTTGTCGAGATTGAGTGCCACTGCGGTTGCCAGCATCTCGATGTGACCAATTTCCTCGGTCGCCGTATGCAGCAACATATCGCGATATTTCGTGGTCGGACCGCGCGCTCCCCAGGCCTGGAAGAAATATTGCATGCAGACGCGGATCTCGCCTTCGACGCCGCCGATCGCCTGCTGAAGCATTCGCGCAAAGATGGGGTCTGGCGAGCTGACCTTGACAGGGTACTGCAAGCGCTTATCGAAACTGAACATGAGTAGTCTCCTCGTAAGAGTGTCCGATACCTAGACTGATACCGGGCTGCCAACCGAGACGAGCCATAGAAGTTCCCGGGAAAACTTCAAAACGACAACCGGTTATGGAAGTGTACGATAGGTGACGGTTGGTGGCTGGCGCTTTCGCCCAGGTGAAGCGATCTCGCGGGCGTTTCGTGCCCGTTTTGCGTGAATGCCTGTCACTATCTCATCGCGCTCGCCAACTTATTTCTTGGGCCGCTCGTCCCGCATGGCCTCAGCGATTTCCAGAAGCAGCGGCAAGCCGGAAAGCTGCTTGAGTGACACAGATAGCTTCGGCTTCCAGTTCGGATAGGTGCCGCTCGTACCCGGAATGTTCGTCGGTCGCTTTTCGGCCGTCATGTCGGCCAACCGAACCGCAGCAAGTGCAGAGGCGGTTTTTGCAATGAAGCGATGTGCGCTGACGACCAAGTCTTTCAGCTTGTCGTCGTCAGCTCTCGGCGAAGGCAGGTGCTTGGGCGGGTTGGTACCCTCCTCTTTCAGCGCGACCTTCAGATCTTCTCGCTCATGCTGGCGTTCTTCTGCATGCGCTTTCGTCATCTCGGATGGAACGATACCATGTTCGGACCTGGCTTTGATGTCCGCGCCACGCCACCAGCCGGCCAATGTCTGATGGTCGTGTGTGGAAATACAGGCGAGCGACAGACGCGGATATGCACCTGCCGGCGTGAAACCCTTCTGTCCCCGTTCATAAGACAGGATGCGATAAGAGAGGATATTGGCTTCAGCAAGATCCTCCTGCAGGCCTTCCGGCAGCATGCCGAGGTCCTCTCCGATCACCAGGCAACGGTAATTTGATGAGGCTTCGGCCAGAATCTGTAGCAGCTCGTTTTGCGGGTAATCCACATAAGCACCTTCGTCGGGCGTACTGTCGAGCGGGACGAGAAATAGCCGGCGCAGGGCTGCCGCATGATCGATCCTGATGGCGCCTGCGTACCGCATCGCAGCCGTTACCATTCGCCGAAATGGCGCGTTGTTGCCCGAAGCGATTTCTGCAGGATGATAGGCTGCCAAGTGCCAGTCCTGGCCCTGGGGAGCAAACGGATCGGGCGGACTTCCGACCGTTGCATCGGAGATGTAGTTGCCTTGTTCGCTCCAGGTTGCCGAGCCGTCAGTTGCTTCTCCGACAGCCAGGTCGAGGTAGAGACCGATACGCAGACCGGCGTTTCGCGCAGCGTCGGTGGCTTGTCTCAATTGGCGATGGCAAACCCATTGCAGCCAGATATTGAAGTCGATCTGGTCTGCATGCTCGTCGGCAAACCTTGCGACCTCTGCGTTCTCCGGCCGCTGATATTCCGCTGGCCAAGATGACCAACCCGCGCCGAGACCTTGATCAGCCATCACCGAGGACAAAGCTTCAAACAGCGCGTGACGGCGCAGGACCTCCCCACCCTCATCGACAAAGCGATCGAACGCTTGGCGATCTTCCGCTTGACGATCTGAAGAGGATCGCCAAGCCTGCCAGATGCGGCGCAAAACAGCCATCTTGGCCTCGGCCACCCCGCCGTAATCGACGAGATCGCTCGACCGCAACTGCCCTATCCGCAGATCGAGCTGCGGATCGCTTTTGAAGCCGGGGACATGGTCGACCGCGATGTACAACGGATTGAGCATCTGCCGGCTTGATGGCTCGTAGGGGCTGCACCGGTCAGGATCGGCAAGGAAAGGCGCATGCAGAGGGTTAAGCCCGATGAAGTCGGCGCCAAGCGTCCCGGCAAGGAGGATGATGTCGATCAGGTCCTGGAAGTCGCCAATGCCCCAATTGCGTTCAGATCGCAGCTCGTAAAGCTGCAAGCTGATGCCCCATACTCGATCGGTCAGAAGAAAATCCGGCAGAAAAGCGCGCGGGATGGCTTTGCTGGAAGCTTTATGGGTGGCATGCCGCCCAAGGCACTCGGCATCGCTGTCGACGCGGACGCCGAGCGCCGCAAGGATTTTTCGCTTCGTGCCGTCGCTAATCGCAACGTCCCCATTGTCCGGGCTTGGCCTTTTAAGGCTGATCCCGTGTTCTGTTGCCAGCTGGTCGAGACGCGCATTTGAAGGAGCGTCACTTTTTTTACGGGAGACCATGCAGATTTAACCTCCCGCTTGGGCAATGCTGACGACAACAGCCCAGGATGCCATTTCGTCTTCAGTCGATGTTCCGAGTGAAAATATCTCCGTCTCCGCCGACGATGTCGAAAACCGCGCCGGGTGGTCCGAGAGGTTGGCAACTGCACGCAGCGTCAAGCCATCGTTAAAGGCCCATTCGACGACAGTGACGCGGCCCTCCTGCCGAAACGAAGAGCCAATTGGGCCCGTGGTTTCCAGCAGCGGAACGATCCGGTCATGCCGCAGAGCAAGAAGTGATCGATAGAACGCCAGCATTTCGGCGCCGGCCGCACCGGTGAGCTCAGACCAGTTAAGTTTTGACGCGTCAAACGTCGACTTGGCTGTTGGATCGAGTAAATCATCGGCATCGAACCCAGGAAGACGGGATAATTCCTCTCGGCGGCCCTGTCTCACCTTTTCGTTCAAGTCTTCATCGAAGTCGCAGAAATAAGGGAACGGCTGGCGCGCGCCCCACTCTTCACCCATAAACAGCATAGGGATCTGCGCTGACAGCAAATAGAGAGCTGTGACCGCTTTGAGCGGCTCCAGCGGCCGATAGGTAATCATACGGTCGCCAAGCGCCCGATTTCCAATTTGGTCATGATTTTGGATGAACGATACAAACGCGGTCGGAGGCAGGTTCGAAGTCGGCTTGCCCCGGCTCTCGCCACGATAGGGCATATGTTCGCCCTGGAATACGAAGCCTTCAGCAAGAGCGAGCCCGATCTTTGAGGGGTCATCGGCATAATCCAGGTAATAGCCGAAACTTTCACCGGTCGCGGCAATATGAAGGACGTGATGTACATCATCATTCCACTGGGCGGTGAAATGGACGGCCCGGCCATTCTGATCCCGCTCTAGAAGATCGCTGTCGTTATCTTCGTTCTCGACGATCAGATGAACATGCCGACCGGCAGCGATGGCTCGGACACGACGGGCAAGCTCATGGAGAAGATGCTCCTCGCTGTCGTCCTTGATAGCGTGTACGGCATCCAGCCGCAGCCCGTCGAGCCTGAATTCCTTGATCCAGTAAACCGCGTTCTGGATGAGGAATTCGCGAACTGCTCTTGAACCGTCACCGTCATAATTGACCCCGTTGCCCCACGGGGTCTTGTGGCTCTCGGTAAACAGCGGTGCGTAATTTGGAAGATAGTTCCCATCTGGCCCGAAGTGGTTGTAGACAACGTCGAGGAAGACGCCAATGCCGCGTTCGTGTGCAGCGTCGACCAGTGCCATCAGGTCTTCGGGGCGACCATAGGTGCTGTCCGGCGCGTAAGGGAGAACACCATCATAGCCCCAGTTGTACCGGCCGGGAAAATCGCTGATCGGCATGATCTGGATGGCGGTTACACCAAAAGCTGCCAGGTGATCGAGCTTGGTGATCGCGGCCGCAAAAGTTCCCTCCGATGTGAAAGAGCCGACATGCAGCTCGTAGATCACCATCTCTCCCCAAGGACGGCCTGTCCAGGCATCGGTCTTCCAGCGATGTCGTGACAGATCGATGATCTCACTCGGCCCATGCACGTCCTGAGGCTGGTATCGCGAGCCCGGATCCGGCACCTCCAATCCATCCGGCAAGACGAACTTATAGAGGGCACCGGGCCTGACACCATTCACGCGACAGCGATGCCACCCGTCTGCCTGCCGCTCCATCAGCTGCGGCTGAAGACCTTCCAGGTTGACCAGAACTCTGTCTTTCAAAGGCGCCCATAGCCGAAACTCGACACCATCCTCATAGATCAGCGGGCCGAACGCGTATTCGATCACGACATCATCCTATCTTTAGAATTCATAGCTCCGGCAGGGAGACCTGATCTCATCCGACACCATGCGGGTGGCGAATCTGACATCGCCCAAGACGGCACCAAGCTCCGTATGCCAGCGGCCTTGGCGGATAAGTTTATCGATGGAAGCATTCAGGTCTCCAGGACTGCGAGCGGACTGACAACTAGAAGCACGGATCGAAGTTCCACGACGGGACCGTCCGTACGGTCAAGAACGTTAAGAAGCTGAATGCGCGACTCTGGTTGCAACGGCGGCGGATGGGGGAAAGACATACCGTTTTTCATCGCCATGGCGGGGCGGGCGGCATTTTGAGCTCAAGCGCTGAAAAGATGCGTGAGATGCGGCCGTCAAAGTTACGGAACAAATGCTTCGAACACGCATTGTTTTTTTGATCTCTGCAACCGGCGGCGCCGCCACCGGGCGGAGCAGCACGCGCCAGAAAGCTGGCCGACAAGGAGGATATTATGGCAACGAATTCGACCAAGACACTCGACGATCTCTTTCTCGACACCCTGAAGGACATCTATTTCGCTGAAAAACAGATCCTGAAAGCTCTGCCGAAGATGGCGCGCGCTGCGCAGTCCGAGGAAGGCAAGGCTGGCTTCCTTCAGCATCGTGATGAAACACAGGGCCAGATCGACCGCCTGGAGCAGGTTTTCGAGATCCTTGGCAAGCCCGCGCGCGGCAAGACCTGTGAAGCCATCCAGGGCATCATTTCCGAGGGCGAAGAGATCATGGAAGAATTCAAGGGGTCGCCTGCTCTCGACGCTGGTCTGATTTCGTCGGCTCAGGCTGTCGAACACTACGAGATCGCACGCTATGGCACCTTGATCGCCTGGGCCAAGCAGCTTGGCCTAAAGGACGCCGTTGCCCTGCTGGAGGCTAATCTTCAGGAGGAGGAAGCAACTGATCAGAAGTTGACGCAGCTCGCCGAGGCGCAGGCCAATCCTAAGGGCAAAGGTTCCAAAGCTGCTTAAGTTGGGCAGTTTCGCCGTGAAGGCCGCCTCGTGAGGCGGCCTTTTCGTTTTTACGCAGCCTTGACAGCGTTAGTAACGGACCGTCCCAAATCAAAGGAACTGAGAGATGGAATGGCAAGGCAGACGTCAGTCTCAAAACGTCGAGGATCGCCAAGGCGAAAGCGGCGGGCTCAACGATAGTGCGTTCGGTCGGGGCGGCGGGTTCACCCTGCCGATCGGACGCCGCGGTGGCGGGCTGAGCATCGGCACGATCATTTTTCTCGTCGTGATCTACTTGGTTTTCAAAGCAATGGGCGTCGACCTTCTTCAGGTGATGGGGGACGCCAACTCTGACGGATCGGGATACGAACAAAGCGAACGTCAAAACGCGGGGGCGGGGCAGACCCCTGCCAGCGACCAGATGACAGTATTTGTGAAGACGGTGCTTGCAGAGACTGAAGATACCTGGCAGGGCATTTTTCAGTCGCAAGGGCTTTCTTATGCGGATCCGAAGCTGGTGTTGTTTCGTGATCAGACCCGATCCGCCTGCGGCGCGGCGTCGGCTGCGACCGGACCGTTTTATTGCCCTGAAGACCAGAAGGTGTATCTTGACACGACCTTCTTCGAGGAGCTCAGCAATCGCTTCGGCGCCAGCGGTGATTTCGCTGAAGCATACGTAGTGGCTCACGAGATCGGGCACCACGTACAGAACCAGCTCGGCATTCTCCCGAAGTTCAATCAAGCCCGACAACAGATGAGCGAAAGCGATGCGAACAAAATGTCGATCCGCGTCGAGCTTCAAGCCGACTGCTTTGCGGGCATCTGGGGGAAGTACACCCAGCAGAAAGGCATCCTCGATGCAGGCGACACGGAAGAGGCTTTGAACGCCGCACAGCAGATCGGCGACGACACACTGCAAAAGCGCACGCAGGGTTATGTCGTGCCGGAAAGCTTCAACCATGGCACCTCCGCTCAACGTGTAAAGTGGTTTAAGCGAGGGTTCGACAGCGGCCAACTTTCATCATGCGACACCTTCTCGGGACCGGTCTGATGCAAAATTGCCTGAGATCGTCGTCCGGGTGATCGTCCGCAAAAGCCGGTTCCTGCCATCGCAAGCTAAGGGGGGCTCAGTGCTCCTGCTTGTCGGCCGTGACGTCAAGGTCTGAGGATGAACCTTCTGTGATCTTTTCCATTGTGTCGAGAACCTCCTCGGGCGTGACGTCTTGCTGGAGCTCTTCGATCTCCTGCTTCTCCTCTAGGTCGAGGCCAAGCTTGTCAGCGATCGCGGCGACCATTGTCAGAAGCTGTGTCGTCTCATGTTCGGCAAGCAGCGAAATTTGCAAGTTGAGGTCCGCCCTTTTGTCGTCTGCCTCTGCCATGCGATTCTGGCTGATCATGACAAAGGTCGAGATGAAGATCGCCTCCACCGACGCCACCATTGCCAAAATAACCAGAGAAGGGTCAAAAGCAGGAAGAAGCGGAAACACCTGTACATTGATCAGGATCCACCCGCCAAACAGGACCGCGTGGAGGTAGACGAAGATCATGGACCCGGCGAAGCGAGTAATCGCTGCTGCCGCGCGGTCCTGGAAGGACGCCGCGCAGGCCTCCTGGCGCCGTCTTAGCAGAAGGGCCTCGATGTTGCGGTCGAGACGGCTGGCAACGCCATGGTTCTGGTCGGGCGTGGAAGTCATATGAGCGCTCCGGTTCGACGCCGGAACTTCCCCCTGCTCCTGAAGTTCCTTAAATCGTGGTGAAAGCTTGCGTCGAATGATCATCGTGACACGCGTGCGAGGCCGCGGCGAACGCATGGGGAGACGATGTGCCCCTTCAGACGACACCGCCGCCTGCTAAAGCATGGTCCCGTTTCAAGACTGCGAAGTTTGTCCGCTCAGGTCCGACAGCCAGGAGCACAGGTCGCGCATGCAACCCTGTCTTCGATGCGCCACAATCAGGATCGAATGAGATTTGCTGTGGCAGCTCTTCCTGCTCGCCCACAAGCCGCCTCGGATCTCACACAAGAGGGCGCTCGACCAACAATGGCAAGCGCCCTCGTTCAGTTCGATGATCGTACTCAAGTTGCAGTTTGCAACCTTCGTGAGCAGGCTGCTCAGATGTTCTCGTAGATCCAGCGGGGGCCGATCAAGCCGTACGCCTGATCATTCGCGCCAGAGCGATCAAAATACAGGCGCCGATGAAGCCAGCGATCAGGTAGCCTAGCCAGCCGCCGAGGACGACGCCGAAAAGCGAGAGAATGAAGTTGGCGACAATGGCTCCGACGATACCTAGAATGATGTTCATGATGACGCCCATGTTGCTCTTCATGAACATCTCTGCGAGCCATCCGGCAATGCCGCCGATAATGATTGCCGCGATCCAGCCAATGCCTGCGTCTTCCATGGAGACTTCCCCTTCTATGAGATTGATATGAGCTTCCGAAATCCGGAAGCAGCCGGTAAACATCAGCGACGACGATTTGTTCCGCGACATGGATTGACTGCGCCACTTCCACCGTCGATTGCCACGAACAATCGGCGAAGCAGACGCGGGTTCCGGAGCAAGAGAACTTCCTCATCTCTTGCGTTATCACGTCTGGATCAGTGCCCGCCACAAACTAAGCCGATGCTCCTGCAGGCGCTGGGTGACCTCTCCTGGAACTTTCGACGGTGCAGCCAGTTTGTGGACCTCCAACAAAGGAGCCTCTCATGACTGTACAACTTGCGCTCGAGGAGAGTGATCTTGCGCCGGTAACTCAAGCCGGATCGGATACCCTCGTATTTGCGCCGGACCTTTCCTATCGACGGATGTCCATTGTCAACGTCATCTTCTATGGCAACCCTTCGAAAAAGAACGAATGGGTATTGATTGATACCGGACTCCCGACATCGGCAAACGCCATCATCGAGGCGGCGGAGCATCGTTTCGGGGGCGGCACCAGCCCGGCCGCGATCATCATGACCCACGGTCATTTCGATCACGCCGGGTCGTTGGCAGCGCTTGCTGAGCGTTGGGACGTGGCCGTTTACGCTCATCCGCTGGAATTTCCATACCTCAACGGTGAGGCGTCATATCCGCCGGCAGATCCTCTGGTGGGTGGCGGCGCGATGGCCTTGTTGTCACCGCTTTTCCCGCGCTCCCCGGTTAACGTCGCTTCGCGGCTGAAGGTGCTACCATCAGATCATAGCATTCCTGTCATGCCAGGATGGCGATGGCTGCATACTCCCGGTCACGCGCCAGGTCACATCTCTCTGTGGCGCGAGAGTGATCGTACCTTGATCGCAGGTGACGCCGTCGTCACCACCGGTCAGGAGTCGGTTTACGAAGTCATCGTCCAGAAGCCCGAGATGCACGGGCCGCCACGCTATTTTACGCCGGACTGGGATGAGGCAGGGAAGTCTGTCAGAGCGCTTGCGGCTCTGGAACCTGATCTTGTCATCACCGGGCACGGCCGACCCGTTCGCGGCCCTAATATGCGACGCCGGCTGCACGAACTGGCAAATAATTTCGCATCGATCGCAGTGCCGGAAGGCCGCCCCTACGCTCTCGATCCGGCAAAGCCGGGTAAGAGTGGTAACGACGCTTATCGGTAACATTCCGGCAAATTGGGGAGACAGGGATGGAAGAAGAGACACCGCACTCACGATCGCGACCCCCATTTCCAGCGCCGGTCGCTCATCTCTTGACAAACCTGTTCATCGCGCTCGACCTCGAGGACAATACCCTCCTCACCCGAAGGCGCGCCCGGATCTTGCGACTAGCGAATTCGACGCAGGTCGTCGCCAGATGTAGAACGCGACCATTATGTTCGATCAGCGCCACTATCGAGGCCGCCAGCGGCTTGCGGCTTATGAAACGAATACTGCCTCCTGATCGTTACCGGACCCATTTTGTTGGTCGTCTGTCCCAGCCGCGGACCATCGAGTTTATGGCATGAGAATCGACCCGACGAGCATCTTCACGATCCGGGATCTCTCGAGGGCCCGGCGTTTGAACAGGATTTTGTCGGTCCTACCGCGCTATCACACCGGCCGCAGGATGAACGCAAAGATAATCAACAGCCTTGTCGATTTGGTTCAAGCCGCGCTGCCGCCGTCGGCGCGCCAGCGGGTACACCTGGAAAAGGATGAGGTCGCAGCCTCTGATCATCATACGATTCCTATACGCCTCCTTCGGCCGCGCCGGAGACCGCAAGCTCTCCTCTTGCACTTTCATGGCGGTGCATGGGTTGTCGGAAACGCTCGGCTGGACGACCAATGGAACGCCAGAACCGTCCGCTTGTGCAACGTGATGGTGGCCGCTGGTGACTTTCATCGAGCCCTCGATGACGATCTAGAGCGCGCAATTGAGGACGCCGTCACCCTTATCGACTGGGCGTTGGATCATCTAGCAAGCTTTGGCCTGGACAAGCTGATCGTTGAAGGTGAATCGTCCGGTGCTCATTTGGCCGCAGCTGCGTTGGTAAGAGTTGCCGAGCGGCGCCCGATCAAACGATTGGCTGCGTTTGTGTCTCTTTGCGGGGCTTTCGATATGGGTGGCTCAATAAGGCTGAGGACGTCCGAGCGCAGTCTGCTGATCGATCCGCAATCAGCGCTCCTCAATCTCGACAGACTAGTGCACGGGCCGTCGCTCCTCGATGTGGGCAGTCCGGACGTTTCGCCGATCCTCGCTGACCTTTCCCACATGCCTCCAGCGTTGTTTGTCGCTGGCGCGCTTGATCCTGTTAAGGACGATAGCACGCGCATGTATGAGCGGTGGCATCAGCAGACGGGTTGCGCCCAACTACTCATGGTCCCTGATGCACCGCACGGTTTCGAGCGGTTGCCGACCCGCGTTGCGGCCAAAACTCACGCCTTCGTCGCACGATGGATCGAGAGGATTCTCGGTCCTGCGTAGCGGATAAGGCCGGATTCGGGCTCTGGCGTCCATCATGTCCACGGGCGCCATCAAACCGACCTACCCGCCTCGTCGGCTGGACTAAAGCGGTCTCTCGCGTGCGCATCGTTTTGCTGGGCAGGTTTTGGGCCTTTTAGAGTACCTACCAGGTCTTTTCTCGCCAGCCTGCCTCTGAGCCCCAACGAGTTTGCTATCTTCGCTCTTTCGCTCGCTGCTCCCGGGACGGATCGAGAGCTGTCGCGGATCGAAATACGCCCTGAACGCCGTGATCCCGTCCTCGCCGAACTCGATCACACTGACACCGTCGTACTGGAAGGATTGCTCACCGACCCGGCCTTCGCTCCTCCACTCCAGAAACACAGTGCCCTCCCTTGCTTCCACCTTTAAAATCGGGTTCATATTCTTTCAAATGTATGGACGTAATTCTGCCAGAACGATTTCGCGGCGTGTTGCTCGTCACGATTGACGAGCAACCTGAGTTTCGGTCGCAACACGACGGCGCCTTAACCTATGAGATGGCTTCCACATCAAGGGATTTATCAAGTCCGATGCGGGAAGAAGTTAAGATCTTGCGCAGGCTTGTTTCGGGCGGAGCAACAACTATAGCCCGCAATAGGGCGATCGCGATTGCTACATCACCCAGGTGCTGGCGATGATAACCGCGACCAGAACGGCGATGAGAGCAATAACTGCCCAGGCCGAGCGCATCTTGCCTGGTCGTGCCGGATGGCGACCTTGTGCGTCATATGCGGTTTGCTCGTCTGCCGAGCCGTACCGGTCTTCGTCCTGCAAAACGCGTCCTCCAATGCGTTCTCCTACCGCTGCGACTAAGCTTAGGCGGCTCGGCCACGATAGCGAGATCGGGCAATAAACAGAATCATCGTTCGGGGTACTGGCCGATTTCGCGGCGAACCAACTTTAAAGTGCGATCCGGTTGGACGATATAAGTCTCCTGGACCCAGTTTCCAAGCTGATTATAGAATTCGTGTGGCAAGACGCTGCCAATGGGCGATCTCGTAAGCTTGCCGTGAGGTTGTCCACCATATGTGATGCTTCCAGGGATTGGCTCCAAATCTTCAGGTGTTGAGCATGAAGCTGCGACCAAGCTCAGGATCATTGCAGTTGATGTCAGAATGGGGTTCATCATAGGTCCATTAATCGTGAACAGCAGTCGCGGCGATGCCGGCGCACGCCACGCGCGGCTAAAATTCAAGCCGCAAATACGAGAACAGCGCCCATCGCAAGAACGGCGCTCAATCCGAGTGCGGCCAGTCCGGACGTCACGTATTCGGAGAGCCGTCCGGTGTCGGCATGCCTAATTTCCTCTTTGGTTCCGAGGACCGCGGCAAACCCGGCCGCAATCCAGCAGACGAGCGCTGTGACCCCTAACACGACAGCGAAATGAGACGTGGTGGTTGAAAAGTCTATCATGTCCGTACCTTCGCTTTACTCGTGCACCTTATGGGCTTCGTTGGGGAGGCCGCTCGATAGCCAGTGAGCAGTTACTTTTTCCCGGGGAAGATCGGCAGTGATAGCTGCCATCGTGCGAGACCTCCTATGATCGATGTTTGAAAAACCTCCGTGCAGGCACGGTGTTCCCGCGGGATTGCTCTTGGTCCGCTATCGCACGCCCGGACACGTCGGCCAGAACTGCCCCGGTTACTTCAATGATCGCTGGCCAAAGGAGATCAAGATCGTAGCACGTCGCGCCGTCCAGACTGGTCGCTGGGCTAGGAGTCGATCGCGAATGCCCGGGTTTATCATTTGCTTGTGAAAATCTTAAATGCGATTGTATTAGCCCTGAATGCCGCTAGTCGCGATTAGGTGTTATCATGTTCGCATTTAACATCTCGTCCCCCATCGAAGTCATTCGAGGCTTGTCGGAAAGAATGAAGCGCCGATGGATCGACCACGGACTAACCCAGCGGGGATGGGCGGCAAGATCTTATGTCTCATGCGGATCGGTGAGGTATTTGAGGAAAGTGGGAGATTTCGCTAGCGAGTCTCGTGAAGATTGCTTCGCCCTTGAGGCCGAGGCCGTGGCTGACTTTGACCACCTGTTTCCAGGTCGGCCGCCGCAGAATATCGATGATGTCGTTGATCGTCCTCTTAAGCAGCGGGTACGCCGGAAATGAAGTTCAAACCAATCCATCAAATGAGTGTTTATCTGGAT
Source organism: Rhizobium sp. OAE497 (assembly GCF_040546565.1). NCBI lineage: Bacteria > Pseudomonadati > Pseudomonadota > Alphaproteobacteria > Hyphomicrobiales > Rhizobiaceae > Rhizobium > Rhizobium sp. OAE497. Next base: position 836,079 of record NZ_JBEPOA010000003.1, on the reverse strand, counting down.
CCCGAAGGTGAGCGACAAGAAACTCGGCATACCGCCTAACCAGAAATTTCATTCGATCTTTCCGTCTCGTATAACAATGGTGCGATCAAGCCGCGCCGCGAGCCTGGAATAGGTGACGATCAGCAGAGACGATCCGGCGTCCCTTCCCAGCTCGAGCATCACATCAAGGACCATGTCGCCGGTTTGCTCGTCCAAATTTCCTGTCGCTCATCAGCAAGAATGAGCTGCGGTCTGGCAGCCAGCGTTCGGCCTGATGGCAACGCGTTGTTGCTGGCCTCCTGACAGTTGCTCTGGATAGCGGCTCGTGTACTCTTGTAATCTCAGAGCCTCGACCAGGGTATGTTCCCAGCCGCGATCGTAACGCCCCGCCAGCTCTGCATGAAAGGACATGACGCGATCAAGCCCTTTAGCGAGATGAAGGAGGGTACTTTTCCCGCTCCAGGAATTCCCTGTTAGAGCAGCGCTTTCGCTGTTGGCGACATCGAGATCAATCCTCCCAAGGACCTCGATGGCACCTTCGTCGTTGAGAGCGAGGATCATGACTTCTCTACTGACCTTCTCGAACCTGTCAATCTTCATGAAATAAAGGAGGATGTCCGTCCCGACAATGACGATTGTCGCCGGACGGCCGGAATCGAACATAGCAGTAGGGAGTGTTCCGGCGGCCACCGCTCCGCGGCGCACAACCTTCGGGCTCGTCAACGATCCACTTCACCAAAGACGATGTCAAGCGAACCAAGGACGGCCGAGATATCTGCAAGTTGGTGGCCGCGGCACATGAAGTCCATCGCCTGCAGATGGGTAAATCCTGGAGCCCGTATTTTGCATCGGTACGGTGCGTTTGTTCCGTCAGCGACGAGATATACGCCAAACTCACCTTTAGGTGCCTCTACCGCTGCATATGCTTCGCCCGTAGGCACCCGGAACCCCTCGGTATAGAGCTTAAAGTGATGGATGAGCGCCTCCATCGAACGTTTCATGTTCATGCGTTTGGGTGGGACTATCTTGCCATCGGCCGAACTGACGGCTCCAGCGGCTGCCGTCCCCATCAAACGCTCTAGGCATTGCTTCATGATCCTTACCGACTCGCGCATCTCCTGCATCCGGATCAGGTAGCGGTCATAACAATCACCATTCTTGCCGATCGGTATGTCAAACTCCAGGTCTGAATAGCACTCGTAGGGTTGCGAGCGGCGGAGATCCCATGCCGCACCGGAGCCTCGGATGAGAACGCCGCTAAAGCCCCAGGCCCACGCATGTTGAAGACTGATCACACCGATATCAACATTGCGCTGCTTGAAAATGCGGTTGCCCGTGAGAAGGTCATCGATATCGTCGAGCACCTTTGGAAACCTGTCGCACCAGGCAGCGATATCGCAGAGCAGATCGTTCGGGAGATCCTGATGCACGCCGCCCGGCCTGAAATATGCCGCATGCATGCGAGAACCGGAGGCTCTCTCGTAGAAGACCATGAGGTGTTCCCGTTCCTCAAACCCCCAAAGCGGCGGCGTGAGCGCGCCTACATCCATTGCTTGGGTTGTCACGTTGAGCAGGTGCGACAGGATGCGGCTGATCTCTGCATAAAGAACCCGTATGAGCTGGCCGCGGATGGGTACATCCACGCCAAGCAGCTTTTCGATCGCAAGACAGTAAGCGTGTTCCTGGCACATGGGAGCGACATAATCGAGGCGGTCGAAATAAGGCAGGGCTTGAAGATAAGTCTTGCGCTCAATCAGCTTCTCGGTACCGCGGTGTAGAAGGCCGATATGCGGATCCACCCGCTCGACGATCTCTCCATCGAGCTCAAGAACGAGCCGAAGAACCCCGTGCGCGGCTGGATGCTGCGGGCCGAAATTGATATTGAACGTCCGGATGTTATGTTCCATGAAAGCCTCAAGGCGCCTTTGTGTCGGATCCGGGTTCGCCGCTCTTTTCGTCGCCCGGCAGGATATACTCGGTGCCCTCCCAAGGAGAGAGGAAGTCGAAGTCACGATATTCCTGGCGCAGTTCGACCGGCTCGTAGATCACACGTTTCGCTGCATCGTCATAGCGAACCTCCACGAATCCTGTCAGCGGGAAATCCTTTCTTAGAGGATGGCCTTCGAAGCCGTAATCTGTCAGGATCCGCCGCAAATCGGGATGTCCGGTGAACAGGATGCCGTACATGTCCCATGCCTCTCTCTCGTACCAGTCAGCGTTTGGGAACAGCGGGCAAAGAGAAGGGACGAGTGTTTCTTCGTCCGCCGCAAGTTTCACGCGAACGCGCATGTTCTTATGCGGAGAGAGGAGATGGTAGACGACGTCAAAGCGTTTTTCTCTGGCCGGCCAATCGACGCCGCAGATATCGAGCAAGCAGATGAACTGGCCATGTTCGTCGTCTCTCAGAAATCTCACCAGCTCTATAACGCAGGCCGGCGTCGTCAAAATTGATAGTTCGCCGCGCTCGCATTGCGAAGAAATGACTGCATTCTTCTGATGAGCTAAGACATGTGAGAGATAGCCGATAAGCTGGGACATTTTTATCCTCCGGCGGGCCCAACTAGGACAAGCTCCGCAAGTTCCAGGCGCCAATGCAAGGCTTTCCAACCGGTCCTTCGACCGTCGGGCGGCACCGTATACGGTTTTCAGTCGCTGGCAGGCTTCACGGGGTCAAAATCGACGAACGTAGCCGCCCTACCCTTGGAGACGACAACATCGCCCTGGCGACCGCTTCGGCTCACGTCGACCCCGCGCATGTCGAGCCCTTCACTTTCCTTGCCAGTTTTGGCCGCGAGAGCCGGTGCTGCAACACCGTGTCTTGGACGGGTCTGCCTTCCGGACGGGCCGTTACGGCTCACCTCATCGCCCGTTCCCTCACAGGCAAACGCTTGACCGCGACACTCTGGTCTTTGTTCAGGGAAAGATGCCAAATCAACCTCCTGATCGACGGGATTTCCTTTAGCTGAAGCTTTTGCCAAGGCAAAAGAGATCGCCAGCGAGAGTGTTGCCACGGCCTCAGTTAGCTCGCCTTCGTCTTTCGCATTTGCCAGCCTGAAGCCGTGTTCACGAACGATTGCAAGAGCTTCATCTCTTGCCCAGGGCGGGACCGCGCGGTTGAGCGCAGGTGAACTATTTGCGGGTAGTGTCATGGCTGTGATGGCTGTCTCTTTCGCCACCTCCGCCCGATTTGGAGCTGCGCGATCTATTGTCGCTATCGGCCTGCGCCTTGTTGGCTTTAAGAGGAGCCTTGGCATTTTCGTGGGCCGCTCCAGGTCCACCCTGGCGAAGAGTCGTGGGATGTTTACTTGATGTCGACATACGACCCCCTATCGATCCTGTTGATAACCCTGATGGGTCGTATTCTGATTGCTGTTGCCCTGCTGGCCGATCTTGTCAGGATTCTTCGGGCCGTTTGCGGCGGCAACATCAGCCTGCTTTCGGTTGTCACCGGCGCCTTTCGGCGAACGATTGGCTGGCGGTGTGGGAGGCATTTTGCTGGTCATTGGGGCGTCCGATCAGTCTGAGTTTCTATTTGCGGAATGGTCCTGGTACTGCTCAGTCTGAACAGCCTTTCCATCCAGGCCGCGCTCTTTCGAATGCTGGGCTTTATCCCTGTTGGACAGGACCATGTTCTCGGGGAGTTTATCAGCCGGAATTTCTGTCATGGCGCCCGTACCACCCCCTTTGGCCTTGGCGCCGATCCCGATGTGCTTGCGGTCTCCATGTGGCATCTGACTTCCTTTCAATGAATCCCGTCCAAACTCCAATGCAGCGGCGGAGTTTCCGTCGGCTCTCAAATTTTCGTCTTGGCGGTGATTTTGCCGCCCCCCCGGAAATACGGCGACATCCTTTCTTGTTTTTGCCTCATCCATCGCCCGCCCGTGAGAGCACAGCGCCCTAGGGCCTTTCGCGTGGGTCGCTGCTAGCTTTGCTAAAAGGAGTTTCGCTGCTTCCAACAATCTGCCCTGCTCGAGATGTCCGCCTCGCGGCGTGCCGGGAACAATCCGGGCGTTGCCGTGCACGGCAGCGGGCGCCCCCCAAGTGCGCTCGGCACGGCCGGGAACCCTTCGCATGACCAGACCCGCCGTGTTCCACTGACGAGCGCTCAGCGTAGCGCTATGTCAGCGATCAGGCAGTTTCGGATGCAGGGAAAGCTCGGAAGCGCATGGCTGGTAGGCGATCATCGTTTTTCATCTCGCGTCGTGTCGGACCTGGAGCGTCTAAAGCTCATCCGCGAAGAGACTATTGCAGGCGACCTGTGCTGAGGTTCGTCGGGCCCCACGCGTAATTTCCGGCCGTCTGAGCTTCCAGCTCCACGGGCGCAGCCACCGAGCGAAATCGCCAGAGTTCGAACATGGCGATTTAATCTCGCCATCGCTCTTTCTGAAAGCCAGTGTGCTGATGGCTCGCGCCACGCGGGTTTCACCAGTTACCACCCGAACAACCGTGTGCGCAATCGAAGCCCTTCAAGGTAATGCCCTGATATCCGGGGGGCGGGCTGCTACAGTGTCATATCTTATGGTATCGCCTGTAGAGCGTCTGAGGCCAGACAGTGCCCTGAGAGAAGACGCCCTTCCCTCGCCCCTGAAGCCCTTTTCCCGACAGCGTCATGTCAATCGTCTCTCCTTCCCTTGGACGATGACAAGACCGACATGGTCATGAATATTGTTTGCGCGTGGTGCCGACGTCCTCTCGACTGAAAGAGTGTTCGAACATCTTCGCAGCTCGGATCGTGTTAGCGACGGTGAGCGCGCGTTGCTGGTGCAGTAGCCACAAAGTGAAATGTCGAGAATCTCAGTCCTGAACCGGCCTTCGCAAGGCCCGCAAAGTTTAATATTGATCGGAGCGTAAGGCACTCAGCAACGCATGCGATATTGACATCCGATGATCTACACATGACAACGAAATTGCCAAACAGGGGAGAACACCAATGGCCGACGAAAGCAATCCCAGCTCCGCACCAGCAGACGCGGTAGTGTCACCGGAAGCCCCGGTAAAAAAGAAGCGCGCACCGCGCGTTAAAAAGGTGGAGGCGAAATCCGCCCCAACAATCGCCGAGCCCGCGAAGAAAAATCGCGGCGGTCGGCCCAAGCGCGCCGAGGCTGCTGCAGCACCTGAAGTCGCCAGTACCCCCGCGACCCGCGCTAAGCGCACATCGTCGCCATCCGCAGCAGCAGGCAAGCGCGGTCCAAATCGCGCTGCCACGCAGACGACTGGATCTCCGCTGGCGGACGATCTGGCAGATCTTCTCCAGCTTGAAGAGGAAAACCAGCGCCTACGCAAGTCGCTCGCCGAGAAGCTTCGCACTGAGAATTCCGATCTGCGTAAGCGTCTTGGCCTAAAGTAATCATCGCTCGATGGCGGACGGTTTGCTACTCGTCCGCCATCCGGTAAACTGGATCCTAGAGAATCGTTCGCCGGATCGGTACCCGATCCGGTTTCCGCGCCGCGTTCATCAGGCGCGTCAAGCGAGAGGGAACCTCGATGTCGCCGTGGAACATCATCTCCAGATTCAGGTCCAAAAAGGACGTGTCAAAGGCGACCGTCGTTTCGCCAGTTCTGCCCGTCAGCTCCGAAGCCAGCGCTATGGAGGACCATTTCGATGGTTTACCGGTCGCTCAGGCAGACGATACAACTGCCCCGCCAGATCCTGTCGCCGTCATGACCAGTCCCGACGATCATACCGTAACACCCGTCGGCAGCCCGGCTGCGGAAGCGGCGGCTGTAGCGGAGGCCGAAGAGAAGGAAGTTACGGCAACTGCTCCGGCCAGCGAAATCTCCAACTCCCAAAAGTCCAAACGGCCAACCTACGATATCCGTGCGAGCAAAAAGGCTCGAAAGGGACCCCGCATCACCTTAAAGGGCAAAGAAACAGGCACCCAACCGCCATCGGCGGCCCCTATGCAGACGTCGGACCAGGATGGCTATTTGGACGCGGTCTATGGCTTGGACGATGACATCAAGCAACTGAGGGCAGCCCTCGCTCAAAAGCTCGAGACCCAGAACGGCCAGTTAAGAAATATGCTGTCGCGTTTTGAGGACAGGTGACAGTACGACTGCTCGAGCGACACAAGAGGCGTCGCGTCGAGTATATCCGACAAACTGGTCGATGCCGCGTGGGACAGATGCGTGCTGATGCTTAGCTCTGCCTGATCGCCAGATGACTGGTATGAGGCAACCGGCAGATCGCTTGAAGCCCGGCGACACTCACGATGGATGTATCTTGGCTCGACCTCCTCGAGAAATCCCGGCCCGAGCTATCTTGACGTGATCAAGCTAGCCATAACACAGTGTTTCCTCACGCCCGCAATCTTTGTTTTATCACATATCCTTCGCGTCACCGTCCTCGCGCACGGCCGGTGTGTGTTGCCGCCAAGCACCGCGAGCGATCGTTCTACAAGGCCCCTTGGATGAGGCGCTAACGTTTGTATAGCTCGGCGCCTCGGGCCCATAACGACTCCTGAGCCATTGTTAGGGCCGCTCGATGAGGTTATTGGGGACGAACACGGAATTCGTCCCTTCAGACTGGGCAGCAGAATATCTCACTTCGATACATCCACTTCGACTTGCTCCGCGCGTCAAGCCTGTGGTCGCCAATCGTACAGGAAATAGTCACATGTCCCTTTTCGTCATCCCAGATCCTGAACAGCAGCTATTGGATTCCCTAAACGCTTTTTTCGAGTCGCATCACATTGAGGGCGATAGTGTGGCCAGCGCTCTACGTCGCAGCGTTGATACCGCGAAATGGAGCGCAAAGCAGAACCGTGCTATTGCCAGACGCTATTGCCTGGAGCTCGGATGGACGCCGGACGATCTCGCTGCAATGATGGTCATGCAATGCAGTCTTGCTTCTATGACCAGCGGAGAGTTCACCTCGTCGCCGGGCCAGTTGACCCCTGAAGGCGAGGGATTTCGGCGTATTTTCGAGCTGTGCCTGGAGACGTTGGTCCGCACTGGCCGTATCAGCCTTGAAATCGCCGACATCGAGCGACGAGAACTCGAAGCCGAGATCGCCGAACTCTAAGATTTTGGCACCGCTCCTAGCCGCACCTCCCTGCACGCACGGCAATTGGAGTTCGAGAGCCAGTCGTCTCAAGCGAAGTGAAGATTTGACCCCGTAGTCGAGCGATTGAGCGTGGCGGCGAGCCGGTTTTATGAATGATTGAACGATCTTCGCCCGCGGCAGTTAAGTGACCGCAAGGCGTTTGAAATCCACCTTGTCCGGATGCATCGCCCAATGTTATCCGTAGAAGCCCGGCGCCGGATCAGTCCGCACCGGGCTTTTCCTTTGTTGGACAACGATCGCCATCTGCCGCGACATCTCAGTTGCCTAAATTACACCTTCCGAATATATTTTGCTGTCCGCTCCATTCGAGCGACCGGCGCAGCGTTTCATCTGGGACTTTATTAGGGATTAGAGCGCCATGCCAATGAAGCCGATGTCGCGGCCTTGATTTTTATGCAGTGCATCTGAGAGTTCATATCCACTTGCTGAAAAGGACAAGCCGATGGCTGACCCCAACGTTAAAACTCGTGCCTGCCCGATATGCAAGGAAGAGATCAAAGTTGCCGCCACCCGTTGTATCCACTGCCATTCGGACATCCCTCCAGGTGCAGACGGACGAGCTCGGCCCCCAATGATCATGGGTCGGCGCATTCGTGCTATGGCCCATAAGGCACCGGCCCCGACATTTAACGCCGGCCCATCGTCGGCATGTAATGATCTCGAAATCGATGACGCCGGCGTCTGGGAATACATCGGTGAAGACGAAGAGTATTGCTACTATTGGGGCCCTTCCTGAGCCACAACGGAGCTTCAGCGATCTATCTCATCACGGCGCCCGGGCATCGTGTTCCGCGATGAGTGATATCAAGCCTGGTCTCGCACCCCGAATTGACTGTGCTGGTCAAGGAGCCGGCGACGGAAGCTTTCAGCAGGAGACGGTACATCGTTGACGGTGCAGTCAGCCAGGAAAACGGCAGGTTCCGCATCTCCACCAGGCTCTTCAGAGCCTCCGACGGTGTCGTTGTCTGGGCGGGAAGCCATTACTACACGTCGGTGACTCTCGGTAAGGCGGCAGAGGAAAGTTCGGCCGGCTTTGCTTCTGAAATAGCAGGTACCCTACAGCGAAAGTCATAGCCTAACGAGATATTTTTTCCATACCAGCCATGGCGCACGACCTACAATCACCTGAGGATAAATGATCGTATCGTACGTCGTGCCTGCCGCTTCCTGATGCTACCATTCGGCTCCCCTATTTCGCTTCAGCCGCCGCTTGGTGAAACGCTGTCGTCAACCCGGTGGCGCGAACAGGCTCGCGACATGTTTCGCGAGATCGAACGGATAGCCATCCACGAGGGATCCGCAGGACGCTGTTCTTTGCCACCAAACTCGCGTGCGATCTCGCCCGCACGAGCGCTGCAGGTCGGGTAACCTGTCGAAGGTCGAACTCTTTTAGGGTGCTCCCGAATTCGACGAGACGCCAACCCTGATCTCCTTTGAAAACTTCGGCGAGAGGCCGTCGCGACGGGCTCGTTCGCCGATGTGAGAGGATGCCCTGAGCTCGTCCAGTGGAACCGAGTTGTTCAGTGCGCCTCGTTCGTAGGCGTATTCGGGCAGGTAGCCGTTGATGATCAGACGCCAGTCCAGCGGCACGCTGGCCCCAACTACACGCATCATCTTGAGCACGGTCGTGGTGCAGTTGCTGGTCAGGGAATTATAGAATTGCGGGGTCTCGGCGAGAGCGTTCGCATCTGTCACATACTCGCGAAGCAACGACCGCATCTGTTTAGGAGAGGCCCTGAGACGGTAGAGCTGGACATCCTCGCCGCGGAAGTTCGAACGCACGCCGACAACATCTCTTTCTTCGGCTGCGATGAGCACCATCGGGTTGCTCTTGAACAGATCCGCAAGAGGGGAGAAGGCACCTCCTTCTGACCGGCGAACCTCGATCGACCATGCGAGCTGTTCGCCGTCATCGAAGCCGAAGCTGAAGATCACGTGGGCGATCTCCGGCCCCGACCAGTAGGACATAATGAGGTCGAGTGTCCGCAGCTTGCTCAGATCGTAGGTTCGCGTCATCCAGCGCTGATTGACCGCCTCGGTGCTACTCCGCCACTCGAAGTCGCGCACGTTGAATAGCGTGAGGACATCGCCGTCGATAGTTCCCGTGGCCTGTCTGGCGACGTCGGCGGCCCAGGTTCCGTCTCTTGGGGGCTCGATTGAATTCCACCAGGCAACGACCACTGCGAAGGTCAACACGTATGCGGCGGCTGCCCTCAAGCGCCACCGCGTAAACAATCCTGCCATCGCCGAGGCGCTCAAAAGCGCGAAAAGCCCGGCGACAAGGGCTCTCATGAACTCGGAAGCTGGAAGGCGGTACCACAGAGCAAGTGTTGCCCACGTTGCGGCAACCGTTAGCAGGAATGCCAGCATGATCCAGCTTGCCAGCCGAATGGCCCGATGCCAACTCATCGCCCTTCCTCCGGTTGCCCTTGGGACTTCAGACCGAGAATGCCACTTGCGGGTCGATCCTGATAGCCCTCGCCGGAATCTACGACATGCGGCTGATACGAGTTTCCAACCGTCTGAATGGAAGTGATGGACGGAGGAATGCAGCGGAGGGCCCGGCGGCGGCAGATGGCGTGGCTAAGCGAGAGGTCCGTCAAGAAGAGGCGGAAGCCATGACCGACAACTGGAGGGCACGCCTGCACGACAGACTGGAAGACTTGGCCGATACCTTTGTCGTCGCCGGGGGCGAAACAGGAAGACGTCTTCGACGCCATTACCGAGGAGGTGGAAAACCTCAAGGTCGCGCTGGATCGAGACCCTTATCCGGCGAACGACGACACTGCGGTGATCGAGGAACCGGCGAACGACTGTCGGCGGACCGGGCACAGGAAAAACGCATGTCGCGACCGCCCTCGGTGTCCAGGCGATCGAGCATCATCGCCGCAAGGTCCGCTTCTTCTCAACCATCGAACTGGTCAACGCGCTCGAGCAGGAGAAGGCCAACGGCAAGGCAGGCCAGATCGCTGAGACGCTGGTTCGTCTCGATCTGCTGATCCTCGATGAACTCGAATCCCTACCGTTCAGTGCCTCAGGCGGAGCGCTGCTCTTCCACCTGTTGAGCAAGCTCTACGAGCGCACCAGGGGCGTCATAACCACCAACCTCAGCTTCAGCGAATGGGCCACCGTCTCCGGAGACGCCAAGATGACCACGGCTTTGCCGGACCGCCTGACCCACCGTCGCCACATCCTCGAAACCGGGAACGACAGCTTCCGCTTCAAGGCCAGCTCGGCCGCAGCCGCACAGAAGAGAGGAGAAAAGGCCAACCCCTTGACCGAAGCCTGATCAGAAAACCATACCTAGAGGTGGCTCACTTCTCGGTGGAAAAACCAGCTCAGTTCCGCGTGGAAACCAGCGGCCCTGGGCGATTGAGCGTGGCGGCGAGCCGGTTTTGCCTCACACTTGCGGCGTTAGCGCAGCTCGAAACAATTGCGTCCACAGTCCGGCTTGACAATATTTGTACGGCGATCGATGCCATCTCCAAACGTTTGCTTGCGGAACCTCAACTTGAGTTCCGCATTAAGGTGACGTCTATATGCCCTTTTGCCAGGCGAGCGCGAAGTCGACAATCACACACGCGCTGTGTGCCATGATCAAGGGCTCTGTTGTGTCAGTGGAGGAAGGATGCGGCAATATAGTTGGACCTTGATGAAGCCTGGCGCCGTGCCAACAGTTGGTCTTGGGACGATTAGTGACGTCGAAAGCGCAATTCATCGATGCCAGCTCAAGGGAATTCCATCTGCCAGTTGGCTTGTTCAGGAACTCCGGAAACGACAGGATCTGGCCGGCACGGCGCAATATACTCATTCAATGGGAAAACCAGACGAATGGCGTTTTGCTTGGATCGAAATCCAGATTTAGGCCAAGCCCGTTTTGTTTTGTACGGTCGACACAATCGACATTTCCGGGAAATCGATTACCTTATCGAATGGCGCGGGCCCTCCCCTCGCCCTGGGTCGTCTCCTCTCTCCAACTGCCTGGAGATGGCTGCGTGTTTGCGTTCGACGGCCGTCATGCTCCGTCGCACAGGAGATCGCCTCATAAAACCCAGGCTAAACCCAGCCCTACCACCCGTGGGGCGATCTCTCGTGCGTATTTACAAGGGAGCCGGCGCTGACCGTAACGCCTTTCCCCGCCCAGATGCTTCCCAAATCGACGGCGCGCGTCAACACGGTTGGCGCTTGCAGGCCGTCACGTCCAGCGCGGGACACCCTTTGCTATTGTTCGCGGGGCCCCGCTTGAGCCTCATGTTTCATCTGGCAAATGGAAGATAAAAGCAGAAGCAGACGGCGGCGGTGGCAGCAGCTGCAAGATATGTCAGTCTGCTTTTGCGGTATCCGCCCGGTACGGGACCGTACACAGGCCGCGAGCGGGGATTGCGGCGCGGTTGTTGGGGAACAACGGCCGGGGGCCGCAAGTTTGCCTGCCTCCAACCTCGGAGAAGCAAATGCGTATCGTAAACATCATTACCCTTCTTCTCGTCATCATTGGCGGGATCAACTGGTTGCTGGTCGGCCTTGCGGACACTGACCTGGTTGCGACCCTATTCGGTGGCCAGGACAGCACCTTTTCTGTCGTTGTGTACGTTCTGGTCGGCCTATCCGCGATTTGGCAGCTCGGTCCGCTTTTCCGTGCGATGTCTGCAGACCAGACCGCTGCTGAAGCAAATTCCATTCGCCACTAACAAAACCAATGGAGCATGAGAGCATGACTGACAATCAAACCCGCGAGATTTTTGTTACCGGTCTCCGCAACGCCCATGCAATGGAGAATCAAGCGCTCAGCATAATGAAACCTCAGATAAAGCGGATTGAGAACTACCCGGAGATCGCCGCGAAGCTTGAGCAGCACATCGCCGAGACGGATGGCCAGATTCAACGGCTTGAAGACATCCTCGCCGGTTTAGATGAGGACCACTCTTCACTCAAAGACATGGCACTGTCTCTCACCGGAGCTATGGCAGCGATGGGACATTCAGTTGCTGGGGATGAAATTCTCAAGAACTCCTTTGCCAACTACGCCTTCGAAAACTTTGAGATTGCCGCCTACAAGTCACTGCTGACCGTCGCTGAGGCAGGCGGGTATTCAGCTGCAACGACGGGCCTGCAGGCCAGTCTGGCGGAGGAGCGGGCAATGGCGGAGTGGCTGGATGCGAACATCGTCGCGGTAACGACGAAATTCCTCAGCCTGCGCGAGGCGGGCGAAACCGCGAAAATCTAAATGTGTAGAGCGCTTAGCGTATGCTCAGCGCTCTCGCCTTTTCGTAACGCCAAGGAGGATTAACTAGAGGCCGTGCGCAAGATTTTCCGGCGACACTGATACGTGCCAGCAGGTTTGCTGAATACGCAGTAGAATAAACCGGTTCGGGCTGGCCCGGGGGTTCTGAGAAGATAGCGGGCATGTTCTTTGATCCGGCTTGCAAGGCCTAGACGTCCTCGATCTGCCACCTGTTGGTTGGCCGGGCGGGCGGTACGTCTCGCTTTCCCAACTGCGGTCTGTCGCGCAGCGCATCGGCTTCCTTCTCGATCACGTAGATGATCGAGAGTCTATCGGCGCCCTTGGCCACAAGCTCGTCGACAAGGTCGGCAATGCGCGGCTTGATCTCTGCCAACGCCATCTGAGGGTTCTTTGCTTCTGCCATCACGCTTTCCTAGATCCGCGGGCCTGCCTCAATAAGTTCGACGTCCTCAGCCAGGACGAGAGACGCCGGAGGGTTGAGTTCAACGCATCCTTCAATCAGCCCGGAAATGTAGGCGAGCGCGTTTTTCATACCGTTGATCGTGTACGGCTTCTCAATCGCGCCGAGTGCTCCAGCGAAATCTCTCGGTATCTTCTTGATGTTGCCGCTGACAAACACATAGGGAATGTTCTTGGCGGCTAAGTCCCGCCCCACCTCGATGCCTGTGGGGCCATCTTGTAGATGGATATCCACGAAGGCGAATTCCGGCCGCTGAGCCGCGATTGCTTCCCGTGCCTGGTCTCGGGTAGCGGCAGTACCGATCACTTGATGGCCGGCCATCTCCACCTCGTTCTCAAGCTCCATCGCCAACAGCATTTCGTCCTCGACAATAAGTACTTTCAATTTTCACTCTCCTGCGGCGCTTCCACGAGCATCGTCACGTCAACAGTGGTTCGATGACCCTCGATCCGTCTTTCGATCTTTGCCCCAACTTGCCTTGCAGAGGTCTCCAAAAGGATACGGCCGATTTCAGCGGTCTCGATATCTACTTCCACTGGAATTGAAGTGTCCTCTACGCGGATCAGAAAATGACCGTTCAGTCGCTTGACGACCACGTGGATCTGGCCGCCGCCATCACTCAGCCCCCGGCGTACGGCGTCCCCAACAAGTTCGTTAACGATGAGCGCCAGCGGGGTGGCTTTCACCGCTGGGACATAAACTGGATGAAGCTCATGCGTCAGGCGAATATCTGGCCGCTTGATCGCACCGACCAGATCCGAGACCATTTCGCGGGCAACGTCCGCGATATCGAAGCGGGAAACGTCGTCCAGCGTAAACAGTTTGCGCTGGACCGTACTGAGAGCTTCAACGCGGTTGAGCACTGACATGAGGATCTGTCGATGGTCTTGGTTCTTCGTTATGCGAGCCTGCAATTTTACGATTGATGCCATCGTAAGCAGGTTGTTCTTCACCCGATGATCGACCTCATGCACGAGTAAGGTTTTTGCGCCCAGCGCTGATTGAAGCCGTTCAGTGTTCTTCGCGACCTCCTCTTCGGCTTTGTGGCGTGCCGCAGCGAGGTCGGCCTCGCGGCTCTTGACGTTGGTGAAGTCCAGCTGAGATGCGAAGAAGTAGACAATTCGGTTGTCGTCATCCCTGACGGGAGACAAGAAAAGAGCGTTCCAGAACTCGCTGCCATCCTTCTTATAGTTCAGGATATCGACGGCGATATCAGAGCCGGCTTCCACAGAAGCACGGATCCTAGCGACGGCCTCACGACTGGTGTTGGGCCCCTGCAAGAACCGACAATTCCGGCCGACGACTTCTTCAGCAGAGTAGCCGGTCAACTTCTCGAACGCCGCATTGCAAAATATAATCGGATTGTCGTCCTGATTGGGATCGGTAACGATCATCGGCATCCTGGTCGCCTTGAAGGCCGCGGCGAAGGGGTCTTCACGAACGTGCCTGGCGACAAGGCGGTCGCCGGCGGTTTGTGCAGCATTCCTTCTTTGTTCGTTATCAGTCATAACATCTCAGATTGTGGTTGAGCAGGGTGCGGTAGACTGCGGCGAAACTGGCATCGGGCGCAACCGAATTTCGAATTTATCGGCCCGCAGAGACGGCTTTTTTGTAAGAACAAGCGGACTGGTCTTCTTACTCAAAGAAAGCCCGGCACTCGGCATCCGTTCTAAAGAATTGTGCCACGCCTGTTTGTCAATAATCGCGTCTCCAACTGCGCGGACTTTGCCGGATGTAGGAAACCGGCGATCAAAATCAGCTTTATCTGTGGCACAATTCACCAAAGGTTACGCCGGCGTTCTCACCAGCAATACAAACGAGAAAGCCCCTGCAGCAGTAAGGCCAGTCACGAAATGGAATAGAGTGAAAAAAGTTCCATCCCTCCAGCAGTTGGCGCGGTTACAAAATACGCAGCGCGCTCTTTTTTGGGGTTGGCGATAGAGGAGGCAGCGCTCCGGCCCACGCGCCGCGATTATCGCAGCACGATAATCAGCTCGCAACGCCGGGGTGGTTGATAAGGCGACAGCATAATGCGCGAGTGCATGTTTGTCTGATCGCCAGATGTTTAGCCCGTCTGACCTGCCACTGAAGTTTCATCCGGCTGCGATTAGAGCCTCGGCGGTTTTTGATACGCCAAATGGCGGTGTGTTAGCAACCGGCGGAAACGCGAAGCTTCCATATTGCGTAGCGTTGGAGCCGGTTGCGGCGATGATCCCGGCATAGTCCGCCGGGGTTTGGTATCCGAGCGATGAGTGCGGCCGGAAATTGTTATAATCGTCGGCCCATTCTGCGATGGCGCTGCGGGCATGATCGAGCCCGAAGAACAGGCTCTCGTTGAGCAGCTCGTCGCGCATGCGGCCGTTGAAGCTCTCGACATAGCCATTTTGCATCGGTCTTCCCGGCGCGATGTAGTGCCACTCGACCTTGTGATCCTTCGACCAAGCAAGGATGGCATTCGAGGTCAGTTCGGTCCCGTTGTCTGAGACAATCATGCCAGGCTTACCTCGTCGCTCGATAAGCGTCGTCAGTTCTCGCGCGACACGGCGACCTGATATCGATGTGTCCGGGATCGCCGCCAGGCATTCGCGCGTGACATCGTCGACTACATTGAGGATGCGGAAGCGCCTGCCGCAGGCGAATTGATCGTGGACGAAATCCAGAGACCAGCGGGCATTGGCCTTTGCTTCGACGAGGATCGGCGCACGCGTGCCGACGGCACGCCGCCTGGCTTTCCGTTTGCGCACGGAAAGACCTTCCTCGCGATAGAGCCGATAGATGCGATTGACCCCGGAAGGCTCTCCGTCTCGCCGGAGCAGAATGAACAGCCGTCGGTAGCCGAACCGTCGTCGCTCGTTGGCTAGATCGCGCAGCTTCGCTCGCAACTCGACCTCAGGCGGCCGAGAGGATCGATAACGGATCGTCTTTCGATCTGCGGATATGATCTGGCAGGCCCGCCGTTCCGAAAGACCCATGATGGCCTTCAGGTGCGCGACAGCGTCACGCTTGGCGGCAGGCCCTACCATTTTTTTGAAAGAAGCTCGCGGAGTGCGGCTGTATCCAGCATCTGTTCGGCAAGCAGCTTCTTCAGCTTGGCATTCTCGTCCTCCAGAGCCTTGAGACGCTTGGCCTCAGACACTTCCATGCCGCCATATTTGGCTTTCCAGTTATAAAAGGTCGCCTCGGAAATCCCGTGCCTACGGCAAAGATCAGCCGCTTTCGCTCCGGCTTCCTGCTCCTTCAACACTGCAATGATCTGCTCTTCCGTAAATCGCTGCTTCTTCATAAGTCCGTCCTCAATGGGCCGAACTCTAATCCATTCTGGAGGAAATTCTCAGTGGCAGGTCACGTCTCTTCCGCCACGAATTGGAGACGGTGAACCTTTATCGAGTTCGAATCCTTTGCCGGCCGTTAATGCAGCTACCTGAGCCTTGCTGTCGTGGAACCATGTTCATATCTCGATGTTAGACGAGCATCATAAACATGAGTTGATGCATGCGATCCATCCCCATGAGTTTGGCGCTTATCAATCATTGAGCCGCAATATCTGCAGCAAAAATTGGAGGATGCCGTGAACTATATTTGGCTTTTTGTCGTATCCGGCGGGGCGGCCCTCTTGGGGTTCGCTCTGGCGTTCGGAATGATATCGCAGGATCCTAAGAGATCGATTGGAGCGATCGCCGGCTCTTTTATAGTGGCTATCCTCGCGCTCGGAGCTGGGATCTACGTATCCCAAGCATCTACTGCGCCGATCCAGCCCCCGGACAGAAGTCATACCGAGGAAAACCTTCCGGCTGGACCTGCGCACACAGAAGAGCTGCCGGGGGAACCGAAATCCCGATGACGACCTTGCTTGCCGGACGACCAGCTTTTCGCCTGAGGTCCTGCTCTGAGTTGATGACTGTCTCTGCCGAGCGACGTTCTTCACCGCAAGCATCTAAGCGCGTTCATCTCGCTCACATGTTTTGACGTGACACCAATCCTGGCGATCTCCCTCGTCATCGGCAGGGTAAACACCACTCCCCCCGGTTCGCACCCGGGGTTCGAGATCCTGGGCTGCGACAATGACGGGGGTCACCGTCGGGCTGCTCATGGCAGAGAGCCCCATGAGAATAAACTTCGTCATTCTGCGCATTTCGATTTCCTCCGTTCGCGAAACATCGGACAGATCCTATTGTTCCAATGCAGGCAAGCGCGGCTGAGGCGGAGGTCGGAGAAGAACTTGCTGAGGAGGGGTGCGCGAGTATCCGTCTTTCTTCTGAAGGACGCGGCGTGCAGCACGGATAGTTTGGCAGCGCGCCCGGGCCGCTGAACTGATGCAGCCTAACCGCCGCCAAGATGTCGCGGAAGGGGCGCCAGACCCTGATTGATTGCGTGGCAAACGATCATGGAGCCCGATGCGGGTAGCGCTCGCACCGTTCCGCGACAGTGGAAACTAGGCGATACGGAAAAGCGGTGACCATCGTGGTGAACCGGCTTCGATGCGCAGGCTATCTTCACAAAAGTTTTTCACGCTATTGCTCAACCTCTCCAGCGCATCGATGTCTTGAGCTACGGGAGCGTCTTCGCTCCAGGTTTATTTCCTTCCGGTCAGCCTGGATGATACCGCTGGTGACATCAAAAAGCCTGATGATGCCGGGGTGACAGCAAGAATAAAGGGCAGTCTGTTTTTCGAACCGTCGAGACACGAAGCCATCTCGATGCAGTTGCGTGAGCGCATTGGTAACATTGCGTCGGGTTGTACGGCATTTTCCTGTTAGCTCGCTGATGCTCATTTCGTGCCCGATGAGGTGAGACACAACACGGAAGCGAACCGGGTTCGCCAATGCATCCAGTAGAGAGACTTTTAATCGGATTTCGTCGTCCATGATGTCGGCTGCTCCTTCTTCCATATCTGGAGCACCAGCGTTGAAGCGCCACCTGTCTGTGCGTTGCCGTACCAAATTGATTAGACGGGATTTCAAGCGCCTGCTAATAAAGGAAGTACCAGTGCCATCGGACAGGTTGCATGCCAGTATACCGTCCGAGCACGTCTGCGCGGACGGATGGATGGGCACAGTCTGGATCGCAAGCCTTGGGGAAAGCCTGTGCACGTTGGCAATCGTTTTTGACGAGCGATGGAACGATGCTGCGAAGCGGTAAGGGCGCCGACCTATCCACATGGATGCCCGCATGCTTTTCAAAATTCGATGACTCTCGCGGTCTCGAGCTCGTTGTTCGCGGTCGCGATTTTAGCGAGCTTGGCATGAGGCTAGCTGTCGTGGAAGTGGCACGTGTCATGAGCCGCGGAGTATCAACCAACTGGATCAACGGCTGGCAGGCCAGATTGCTAACCTGGGGGAGCTCTCCTCGTTAGTTAATCCAGGTCCCCCGAGTTCAAGCCAGCTGCAAAATTTCGTCTCGCGTTTGCGACAAGCTCACCGGTGTCGGTAATTCCAGTCTTCGACAGTTGGATGAGCAAGGTTGCGAGACGAAGCACACAGTGTCGATCGCGCTCGACCTTGAACTCTCTGCAGAGGGTCTTCAACGCGGCATTGAGGACCAGAGTGTCGAGCATAAACACATCACTCCTGATATTCAGGCAAGGCGGCGGCGAAGAAATGCGTTCTCAGCGCGCAGTTTTTCGACAAGAAGCGTTCGCAGCCTCCTGTTTTCATCTTCAAGCTGCTGCAGCTCAGCCCGCTCTTCCTCAATGGCGAGCGAGGGCGGCAGGAGAGCAACATCAGACCGTGCCGCTGATTTCCGGGGTTTGTATTTAGTCGTAACTGGATCAGACATGGGCGACTTCGGCTTTTGCGCGCGAGGCCGCTTCTCATCCGCGCCTTTTGACCGGTTGCTGGTCGTCGCCTCCGCAACATCGGCAGCGGGGACTGTATGCGCGTCAGTTGATTTTGGGACATTCTCGTCCTTCAGCTCTGCGATGGCAGGAGAGATCTCGCTTCTCATCCCGAGTTCGGTTCTCGGCTCAGCGCCCGGTTCCACAGCTTTGACTTGCAGCGGCAAGTTATTGTTCTGCCGCTCTACGACCGGTGCCTGCTGCGTCTCGCTGCTCGCTCCAATCTCGGCTGCTGGTCGCCGCATATTGGAGTGCAATTCATTCTCCACATCTTCTGAAATCGACTTTAGGTCCAGGTTTCCCCAGATGGACGTCGGCTTATCCGCACTCCGACGGGTCCCCCCCTTGTACTCCACTATGAAATTTTTGTGCGCTCTTTTCATCGGTTTCGCCCTCGCTGTCGAAGAGGCCAATTCTGCCATCCGCATCAACTATTCAAATCGCTATCTGATGTAAATGGAGCTGCGCAAGTTTCGACAGCCTGCCCATCAACGCGACCTGCTCCAGCATCATCTAATGACACTTGTCCTGGACGGAACAATCAAAACCGTCTCAGCCGTAGCAGCACTGCCACGAGCGCCATTATGCAAGCCGCGTTAGCGTATTATGACGCATCATCTATCGGAACTTAAGCCTGCGTTTCTCTGGCCTCGACCAGCTGTCGAAAATATCGAAGAGCTCCCGCTTCGGTAGCCCTCAACAGAAGCGGCCCGGCTTGCTGTCAGCGCTGTCAGCGCTCCACCATCGCCCGGTCAGACGGCATCACCAATAAAGAGCGCAACGACATCGCAGCACCAAGCGGCAGGTTGCGGTCTGCGCGTTAAGAAAGCCAACCGAGAAACGAAGGGCCAGTATGGCAGGGTCGCTTGACAGCCGCTCGGTTGCGAGCAGAGCCGGGGCCGCACCTTGCCAGAAAAGGGCTGCGAAGAAGGACATTGAGCGCTGCACAAGCGCCCAGCCGCGCGACGGCGCGCCAATCGGCCGAAAAGCCTAAATCGCCGATATCCCGGTTACGACCGTTTCATCGACGACCTGGACCATGGAAGCTCCAGACACGGCGCCGCAATTTGTGGAACATTTGGCTTCAGTTCAGGTTCGGCGCCCATTCACGACTGCTAGTCCCATCGAGGAGGAGATCTCATGCCAAGCGATCCATCGAGCCCACGTGGCCCAAACGAGAACGGCGTCTCCAGTGGCGCCGCCGGTCACACGGCCACTTTTGAAGATCTCCAGGCCAAAATAGCGGATGACGTCACCGCGACTAAGGAAGCCGTCAAGCACGGCTCTGATACCGCAATGCAAAAAGTTCAGGAAACTGTTGCTGAACAGACGGGTTTTGCCGCCCGCCAAGTCACAGGGATAGCCACTGCCCTGCAGAAGGTTGGCGCCGAGCTCGAAAATGGTGAACAGGCTGAAGTGGGCCGCTACGCCAGGCAAATCGGCGCCAGCCTCCAAGCTATCGCCAAAGACATGGAAGGCAAGGACATCGGCGCCCTTGCTGGGATGGCCGAGGACTTCGGTCGTAAGCAGCCACTGGCCTTCCTTGGCGCCGCCGCACTGGCTGGACTGACAGCCAGCCGCTTTCTCACGGCTTCGGCTAAGCGTAAAGCCCTGTCTGAAACGGACCCGACCGCTCGCAGTTCCGGGCGAAAGGCAGGGTCTCAGGATTTGACGGAGGGGTCTATCGATGGCTGAGCAGAATCAAAATGCGCCGCTCTCTGAATTGATCAGCGGTCTGATTGCAGATGTGTCCGGCTTGATGCGCAAGGAGATCGACCTTGCCAAGACCGAGGCATCAGAAAGAATTGCCTCGGCACTCGGGGGTATCGAGGTCATAGTGGTCGGCCTCGTACTCTCGATCGGCGCCGTCGGCGTTCTACTGAGTGCTCTGGTCAGCGGCCTGGCCCTCCTGTTCGTTCGCAGCGGCATGGGCGACGCAGAATCGAACGCGCTTGCAGCGCTGATCGTCGGAGCGGTGATTGGCGTCATCGCCTGGGTGCTTGTCTCCAGAGGGATCGCCGCTTTGCGATCCTCCAACCTGAAACTCGATCGCACAACAACGTCTCTTCGCCGCGATGTCGGCATCGTCAAGGAGAAGATCTAATGACCCCCTCGTCGGAAAAATCATCAGCAGACCTCCAGCAAGAAATCGATGAGGATCGGAAAAGGATCGAAACGCGCATTGACGCGATCCAGGAGAAAATGTCGCCTGGCCAACTCGTTGACGAAGTTATTGCCTACGCCAAGTCCAGCGGCGGGGGTGAGTATGTCAGCAACCTCGGCAAGGCCCTCAAAGAAAACCCCTTACCCGTCGCGCTGATGGGGGTCAGTCTGGCATGGTTGATCGCCAAGCAGGCAGGGGCGCCGAGCGCCAAGGCATCCGCCGGTGACGAGCACTATCCGTTGTACCCTGCTCAGGGCGTCGTGCGGCGGGTGGGTCCTCCGGAAGACGTCGGTGGTGCTCGATACAGCCACTTCGCCGACGACGCCGGCCACCGGTTTAAAGCTTTGACCGATGATGCCGGTCGACGCGCCGGACACTTCGTTGATTCAAATGGCAGAATTTACAGAGGTTTCAGCGACGCCGCCGGCAGACAGATCACGCGCATCTTGGACGAGGCGGGTGCCGTGCTAGGCGCCGCGACGGGGTGGGCTTCCGACACCTGGAAACAAATCACGGATGCCGCGGACGGTATCGCGCACAAGACTAGTGATGCGACAGGCAACGCAGCGACGTCGGCCTCGACGGCGGCCGCAAGCCTGCATGATCAGTCAGCACGGATAAACGCAATGATCCTAAAGCAGTTTCGTGAGCAGCCGATCGTCGGCGGTGCTCTCGCCTTTGCCGTGGGCGCCGCAATAGGAGCGGCTATTCCGCCCACCGGTGCAGAAGACGATGTTCTGGGCGACGTGGCCGACAAGGTTAAGGAGAACGTTGCTGACCATGCTTCCGAGTTGCTTGATCAGAGCAAAGGATTGGCGTCGGATACCTACGATACCGCCGTTTCGGTAGCCTCAGACGTTCACGATGCCGTTAAAGAACGGATCGTTGGCGAAGTCGATCAATACGGGAGCGGTCGGCCGGCCACCTAAGACCTTGAGGAGCAGGCCGCAGCCGAGCTTCTGGTTTCAGCGCCACCTCCATAAGTTGCGACAGCAGCTTGCGCCTCAATTTGGCGCTCGCTGCCGGTCCCAGAGCGTTGATACGCAATAGCGTTGCAGGCCAGCGTCACCAGCACATGAAGTGGGAAACGCCGACCAAGCTCATGCTCATCGGCTCGGGCCACGGTGGAACGCGTCTCTCTCGAGCCGATCGGATTCTTCCGAGCCGGTCGCCGAGTATTCAGGTGTGATCGACACCTCACCCTTCTTCAATTAAACCGAATATGCTGACGGGCGTTTCAAGACCGCGCAACCGATGGGATCCCAGTGCTACAACCTCTGAAGAGCAATTTGCTAGGGATATGAACTCCGCAGAAAGCAACACTGATTGTTTGGTCTTCTTGGTGAATTCCTCCAGCCTCGATGCGATGTTGACCGCAGGTCCGATCGCAGTGAAATCCAGACGTTTCCGCGACCCTATGTTGCCATACATGACATCGCCGACATGTACCCCAATGCCGTAGCGCAGAGCGTCCTTACCGGTTTCCAAAAGTTGACCGTTCAGGGTTTCCATTCGCGACTGCCCCTCTTTGATCGCGTAGAGGAGATCGTCGCAGGCGTCCGGGTTGCTGAGCGGGAAAATAGCCAGAAGGCCATCTCCCATAAACTTCAATATCTCGCCACCGCGGGTCTCGATTGGGTCACAAATCGCGTCGAAGTAGCCGTTTAGAATTTCGATTATATCGTCACGGGGCCACAGATCTGACAAGGCCGTGAAGTCTCGCAGGTCGCAGATCATGATTGCGGCTTTGAAGGTCTTTCCACTGCCTCGTGTCGTAGCACCGGCTAGAATTTCAGCGCCTGCGTGAGCGCCTACGTATGTTTCGAGAAGCGTGCGGGCCATAGCATTCTTCATCCGGATCTCGCTTGCCAATGCCAGCGCAGGCAACAAGTCCTTCAGGTAATCCATCTCGTGCTGGAGGAACCCGAGCGGCCTCTTGGTGGCGAAGGTGACGACGTGGCACTTTCCGAGTGTATGTTTGATCGGCCACGCAACATAGTCGGTATATCCCTCGCGGTGGAGCTCTTCAAAAAGTGGGTACTTGGATATCTCGTCGGTACGCGCAACGAGATGTTGCCGTACTTCCAGAGCTCCGTTGTAAATTTCGGTGGCTGGTTTGCGGAGGAAAATCTCAGTGGTGTCGACGTTGTAGTCGAACGTATCGATCTCGGCTTCGACTGCACCGGATTGCCACAGTATCCGGGCACCCTGCCATTGCGGATGCTGAATTCTTAGGTGAAGAGACGATCTGGCGACTGATATACCGTCAGCCACGAGCCTCTCGCACATTTCCACCAGCAAGTTGTCAAGGAACCGCTGCGCGCTCGTGTCATTCATCAACCAATCGAGGACCGCTCGACGCTTGTGGGGCCACGATCCACTGCGCGTGCGTGGAAGGTGTGAAACGGTATTGCTCATAGAGGTCCTCCTGCCCGCACATCCTAAGGGTGCCAAGCGCAATGGGGAAGGAGGTTTTGTCCATCAAGCTGTGGTTCCTCAGATTGTCGGCGCTTATCGCCCGAGGCTCAACCTGGCAATCTAGTTGCAGACCTGAACCCGTTCAGTATGATAACCGTAATCGTATCGGTCCTGCACCGTCCTGCGTTCGTACCAGCACTCCCGAGCCGGAGCCGCATAATATCGCGGTGCGCTGTTTTCTATCGAGCCAGCTATGATGCCCCCGATCAGACCACCTGCAAGCCCGCCTGCAATTGCGCCGCCATAGTCATTGTGATGTCTATGCCTGCGCCAATCCCGCCGCGGTCCGTCCCAGCCATCCCAACCGCGGTGATCCCGCCACCCGCGATTGTAGTAGTCCTGCGCGTCCGCGGCCGCGGGAGCCAGGGCGATTGGAGCGGCAAATGCAGCGACCACCGCAGCTAAAACAATCTTTTTGAACATTAGGTTACTCCGATTTTGGTGCCCCGCTCCTACCGCGGGCGTCGCCGGTTTGGATAAGAATTACGACGCGCGGCATGAATTCAAGCTGAATGACCCGTTTATCCATGTGTCAGCTTAGCACGTCCCGGACGCCAAACGGTGGCTGGCGGCCCACCGGTTGAGCACCTTGCCCGCGTTTGGTCGAGGTGCTAGTCGTCTCGCGCGACGCTCAAGAACACCTTCCTCAGTTGCTGTTCGCGCATTCGGTTCGGTCATCAAGCGGGTCCGCCGACATGCTCACGGCTCATCGCGCTGCCACCCCATAGACCGACACTGCTTCTCAGCCACGTATTGGGCGTCTGAGAGGCTTCTGTACTGACCTGGAAGATCATAACGGCGCCGCTGAAAAACGAAGAAGGCCTTCCCATCAATTCTGTTGTACGTGACCAACGGTGCGTCTTCTTCATTGCTCATGCAGGGCATCCCTCGTTTTTCGCGGGAGTAACCCGCGAACAGGGCGTCGGTTCCGTTCATCGCGGATGGTCGACGAAGCCGAGCGTGTCACGCCGATGCGGATCGCGACGCACCGCGGCCCCGCATGGCCGATGACGAGCATCTTATAGATGAACCGGGAAGAAAAACGGCGCGTGCCGCTTGAACGGACACGCGCCTAAAAATGAGGTGCACTCATGGGGGAATGCAGCCCGAAGATGGCAGCGGGTGGTTAAGATCCGGTTAACGCGCCACACCGTGATGAGGGGTCCTGGCTTAGGCCCTGAACGGATGGATACATCCTTCCAGCGTTATCCATTTCGCAACCGGTTTCCGGCTCAGCCATGACAATGGTTCTGGCCTTGGCTGTGATGAAACGGCGACCCACGTGATTTAGATGACCCCCGCGCCCCAAGCGCGACCGACGAGGGTCATCAACTTTGCCTAAATTTCCTGACGCGATTGTGGACGCCGCAGCTTGCTTCCGAGCACCAGATCCGCCGTCCGCCTTTTGATGTATCGAGAAACAACCAACCGCAATTGTCGCCTTTGCACTCCTTCACCGATCGTCGGTTCGGTCGCGACACTAGCAGGTCGGCAGCGGAGCTCGAAAGCACATGCACGAGGTCGGCGGGCGTCTCGACCTTTGTTGTCCAAGCCCACCCGCCGGCAAGTTGCTCGAAGACTTGATGGCTTCGAGCAACGATCGCAGCCGCTTTGACGACATTTGCATCACCTTCCGGGGCAATTGCGCCCCCGTCTTCTTCGAGAAAGACACGATAAAGGCTCTCACGGAGATCAATTCCCGTCGCCAGCGCCTTGGCAGCCGCCCCAGGGCTAGCCTCTGCCGCCTGCCTTAGAGTTGCAGCCGCAGCCCCAGAAATGAGATCCACCCTTTGACTGAAAGTGACAAGGTCGACGAACTTTGTCAGGAGATCCGGGCCCCACCGACCTCGGCGGCTGTCAACTGTATTGACAAAATCCAGGGCGGGGTGCCCGCCGCTCAAGCGCATGGTGCTTACTGATTTCGCCATAGGGAACCCGATGATGCTGCCGAAGTTGTAACGGTATAAATTGATTTTACGCGTTACACAATCGGGGTCCAAGCCATGTCAGGTTCAAACTACGGGAAATTTGCAGTCCTCTGCGCTGTCTGGGGTTTAACCTGGATCGCCGTCAAGTTCGGCGTCACGAGCTTGCCACCAATGCTTTTTGCAGCTTTGCGTTTCGTCGCTGCAGGAACTGTCTTCTTGGGGATTGCGATGTGGCAGGGTCAGTCGATACGAGCGCTGGCTGTTGATTGGTGTGGGCTCATTATAGCCAGTCTGCTGATGATCACGCTGTGCTATGGCCCACTCTTCTGGGGAATGACAAAGATACCTTCAGGCACTGCCGCGGTGCTGGAAATGTCTTTGACACCGGTTTGCTTGTTCGTTTTCGGGGTGGCTTTGCGTCAGGAAACCTGGAGCTGGGCAGCAACGATCGGTCTCGCCGTCGGATCCCTCGGACTATATCTGCTCTTCGTCGGTGAAGCACAGGTGAGCTACGATAGGGGCGCCTGGCTTGGCATCCTTGCCGTCTGCTGGGCTGCGGCTTCGTCCGCATTGGGCTCGGTGCTCGCAAAACCGCTCATTGCAAGACACGGGAGCGCAGTTGTTGCGGGCTCGACAACATTCCTCGGCGGGCTGCTGCTTTCCGCCGGGGCCGTGATCTGCGGCGAAAACCCAAGCGCATTAGCATTAAGCAACTGGACTATGGGAGCGTTCGCAGGATGGCTTTTCCTGGTGATTTTTGGTTCGCTGGTCGGTTACAGACTGTACATGCAGCTCCTGAGGGACGCCGGACCGAGCCGAGCCGGTATGTTCGCCTTTGTTTCTCCCGTCATCGCCGTCGTTGTTGGCGCCCTCTTTGCGCAGGAAACGATTACAGTCGCGAACGTCATTGGCATAATGCTCATGCTGTTGTCGGCGGCAACGTGCCTGTGCGGTCCACGATCTTCGGAGAAGGCAACTCCGCGTCGATGAAGGGCGCCATTACGTCTACCGCGTATAGCTCAACGCCGTTTTCTGGCCGGCTTTGAAATCGGCGGCGGAACCGGCGAAGGCTTATCCTTGCCCAACTCAGGGGCTGAAGCAGCTGGATTTTCACCGGTCACCTCCGCCGCTACTTCCGCCTCTGTCGCTTCATGTTGATCTTCGGCTCGTTGCCAATGATCAAGATCAGCACCTTCCGGTCTTCCTTCGTCTTCCCAAATCTTGTAAGCCCGCTCGCGTCGCTTCTGGTCTTTGTCGTCCATGGAGCCGTCCTCCCGTTTTTCCTTTGCGCATAACCAACATGCGGCGTACAAGTTCCGCAGCTAGGATCCGGATTGACGGCACCTGCGGCTGCACCGCGCCCATTGCGGTTCTATTGAGCTCATCCAGGAGTGCGGGTTCGAGACGCAAGGATCGCCCGGAAAATGGACTTTCCGTCTGGTGTGACAAGGCCATCACAGTTTGGTGCCGACCCTAGCGTCGTGTGATAACGGACAGGCCGTGCAAAAGCGCCGGAAGGCGACAATCGCGCCTCTCGGCTGGAAAGGGTATCGACACCAATCGGCTAATAGCCGCATCTGAGAGTGGAAAGCCATGCAACCGGTGGAACCGCGGTAACTCATTCGGCCGCCGCCAAGAACGTGGGAGATCGTCCGCTATATCTCTCAGAGCCTACTTGCGACTCTCTCCAGCTCAACCGTCCCAGGTCGACGTCACACCTGGGGCGCTGCATCATCGATGGAGCGTTCAGCTGGCAAAGTTCATATATGAAGGCCGTTCATACCCGCGGTACAGTGCCAAATACATCCTCTTGCTGGCCAGTCGCGCACCCGCTTTCGGCTGCGAGGGTTTTATCGATTTCGATCTCTAATGTACATGACAGTCGACAAAGGTGGCAGATCAGCCTCGATCGACATTGGCCGGCCGTGAGCGGCAACGAACTGTACAGCAACGTCGCCTATATCGGTTCCCGAGCCTCCATATACGGTGTCGTCCGTATTGAGTATCTTGCGCCAAAGGCCATCGAGAGGCACGCCAATTCGATAGCCTTGGCGCGGGACGGGCGTGAAATTGGATACAATCACGCAGGCGGTGTCGCGGGTCTGATCGTAGCGGATCATCGCCAGGACGGAATTCTCAGCGTCGTCGGCGACCGCCCACTCGAACCCGTCCGGGTGCAGATCGCCATATTGCAGGCATGGAAAGTGAGCATAAACGCGATTAAGGTCTCTCACCAACCTCTGAAGACCACGATGACGAGGGTCGTCGAGAAGATCCCAGTCGAGCGAGGCGTCGTGATTCCATTCGTTCTTCTGGCCGATCTCACAACCCATAAATATCAGCTTCTTCCCTGGATGGCCCCACATGAAGCCGTACAGGGCTCTGAGATTGGCATGTTTTTGCCAGTCGTCACCTGGCATCTTACCCAGCATCGATCCCTTGCCGTGAACCACCTCATCGTGGGAAAACGGCAGGACAAACCGCTCAGTGTAAGCGTAGACCATCCCGAAGGTCATCGAGCCATGGTGATACTTGCGATAGACCGGATTGTCCGAAATGTAGTGAAGGGTGTCATGCATCCACCCCATGTTCCATTTCATGTCGAACCCCAGGCCGCCGTCAGCCGGCGAGGCTGTGACCTTCGGAAAGGCCGTCGATTCTTCGGCGATCATCAAGATATTCGGGTGGCGGTCGCGAACGACGCTGTTGAGGTGCTTGAAAAACTCTATGGCTTCCAGGTTCTCTCGCCCTCCGTGCCGGTTCGGGATCCATTCACCCTCGGCTCGGCTGTAATCGCGGTAAAGCATCGAGGCAACGGCGTCGACCCGCAGACCATCGACATGGTACCTGTCAAGCCATTCAAGGGCGCTTGCGATCAGGAACCCTTTCACTTCGGACCGCCCGAGGTTGTAGATCAGCGTGTTCCAGTCCTTGTGATAGCCCTCTCTTGGATCCTCATGCTCGTAGAGCGCAGTTCCGTCGAAGCGCGCCAGACCCCAGACATCACTTGGGAAATGGGCCGGCACCCAGTCAAGGATGACGCCGATCCCGCTTTCGTGGCAGCGGTCGACGAAATATCCGAAGTCTTCCGGCGTTCCATACCGTCCCGTCGGGGCAAAAAGGCCCAGTGGCTGATATCCCCATGAACCCCCGAAAGGATATTCCATGATCGGCATAAGCTCCACATGCGTGAACCCCATCTCCTTGACATAGGGGATCAGCCGCTGGGACAGTTCGAACCAATCGAGCGAACGCCCGCCATCCGTCATGTCCCGAAGCCAGGATCCGGCATGGACTTCATAGATCGATATCGGACCGTCCAGAATGTCCCTCTGAGCCCGCCGTTCGAGCCATTCAGCATCCCGCCATTTCACCGGTTCGGTTGAGGCAACGATGGATGCAGTGGAAGGCGCGGCTTCCGAAGCCCGGGCCACTGGATCCGCCTTCTGAGCAAGCAGATTGCCCTGCCCGTCCAAAATTTCGAATTTGTAGCGGTCGCCAACCGTCAGATCTGGGATGAAGATTTCCCAGACACCTGCCTCACGCCGCAAGCGCATTGGGTGGCGCCGACCGTCCCAGCTGTTGAAATCTCCAACCACCGAGACCCGGCGCGCATTTGGCGCCCAGACCGCAAAACGCACACCCTGGATGCCGTCGACGGTGACCGGATTTGCACCGAGACTCGACGAAAGTTGGTAGTGCGTTCCTTGCGAAATCAAATGCAGGTCGAGATCACCAAGCAGGGGGCCGAACCGATAGGGATCTTCCGTCTCCTGGGCGCCGTTTGGCCAGAGGATTCTCAGCTTATATCCTGCGTCACTTTGGACCGGGCCGAGGAACACACCGCCTGCATGCACAAGCGACGACACTGCAAGCACAGCACCCGTTGCGCGGTCGACCAATTCGACGCCTAGAGCGCCAGGAACGAACGTGCGAACTGTAATTCGCCCGTCTTGCGACCGGTGGGGTCCCAGAAACGCGAAGGGATCGCCATGACGGCCCTCGACGATTGCGAGAAGTTCGCCGGGAGCCAAACTAGATGTGTCGAGCGTCGACGGCTCCATCATGCCCGTTCTCCGTCAAGGCGTGACACGATTGCGCTGAAGCCGGCCAGGGGAATTGGCAGCCACTTCGGGCGATTGCGTGCCTCGTAGGCGATCTCATACGCTGCCTTCTCCAAAAGGAAGGTGTCGAGAAGCGCACGTATGGTGTTCGGATCGCTCGGCAGATCTGGTGATGCAGACAACGCGTGGATATATTTCTGAAGAAAAAGTTCCTCAGCTGCTTTGCCAAAGCGGTTGACAAACAAGCGCCTGCGCTCGTCGTGATGGTCGGACACGGCATCATTTTCAAGAGTCGCCGTGGCAACGAGATAGTCAAGAGATCGCAAAAGACCGGCGGCGTCCCGCAAGGGGCTGGTCTTTGCACGCCGCTCTGCGAGATTGCGCGCCGGTTCGCCTTCGAAGTCGATGATGACGGCGTCACCTTCCGTCACGAGTATTTGACCTAGATGAAAATCCCCATGGGTGCGTGTCAGCACGACGTCTGCCGCCCGTCCACACAATCTTGCAGCCAATTTAGATATCTGCTCCCTTTGCGCCAAGAGACTGCGAATATCCTTCTCGACCGCGCTGTCGGGCGTGTCCGCGAGCTCCTCCAACTTGGAGAAGGCGTAGGCGATCTCGCCGGTCACTGATCTTTCGATGCCAGCAACGTCAGCCTCATCCGCTCTCCGCGGCGCGAAAGATGGATCTTCACTCGGTCGCGCAAGCAGGACGTGAAGTTCACCCAGGCGCTGGCCGATCATAGCAACGAAGTTCAAAAGCGGCTGTAGCTCGTCGTCAGCGGCGTCAGGCTCCGCTTCGGTGGTTGCAACCTCATCTGCAACCCGACGCAGATTGGCGAGCATCCAGTTCCACGCATCGCCCTGGTTACGGATTGCGCCTTGTACGACGGCAAGTGTCCACCGCCGCCCGTCCGCGTCATTACGCGCGACTTCGCCGAGAAGTGGAGCGGTGTGTTCATATCCCTGCTCGGTAAGATAGCGCGTCATTTCAACTTCGGGATGAACGCCCTCGAAGACGTGCCTTATGAGCTTGATCATGGCGATCTCGCCGACGATCAGGGAACTGTTTGACTGCTCCGCCGATAGCCATCGGATCTCCATTTCGGCGGTGATATCCAGCTGGTCCAAGTAAGCGGTCCCGATGAAGTCTATCGTGCCGGAACGACCGGTCACGGTCGAGCGGTTCTTCAGGCTCTCGATCAAACCCCGCGCCATTGGCTCCACCGTAAAGCCGTCGGTGAGAAATCCAACACGTCGTCCTTGACGAATGCGAGCCAAGGCAAGTTGCTGGCCCAGGATGTTCGTCGTGGTGTCATCCCATTCGATGGCGAGCGGGAGCTGATAAGTCTCAACGTGATCAGGCAGGATGGCCTCGAGCTCGCCCAGCACTATCCCATCAGCGAATGGGATCGGCGTCGCCGAAACAAGCCTTGCCGATTGAAGCGACTGATCCTTGGCACCAAACCACCGCCGTCTTGAAAGATATGCTGGAAGGATGTCGTTGCCGAGCGCCCTCTGATGCTGAGGTTCATCAACCAGCTCCGTGAGGCTTCGGCGAATGACGACCGTGTGAAAATCGGGCAACTGTTCCGGCGGAGCCGTGCGCCATGCCGGACCATCCGATTCAGCATTGAGCTGGAACCAGAAAAACCCATAGGGCGGCAACGTCAGAAGATAGGTAAGCTGGCCGATTGGCGGGAACGGTGACATGCCGGTCAGCTCGACAGGCACGCGGCCTTCGTAGGCGGAGAGGTCCAATTCAACGGCTTGAGGTACCCGCGATAGGTTTGCCACGCACAGGATAACCTCGTCTGCGTGCTCTCGGAGATAGGCCAGAATACGCCGGTTGTCAGGAGAAAGAAACCGAAGCGACCCTCTGCCAAATGCGGGGTGCCGGCCGCGCAGCGAAAGCATGCGCCGGGTCCAGTTTAACAGCGAGTGCGCGTCTGATGTTTGGGACTCGACGTTGAGCGCTTCATAGCCATACTGCGCGTCCGAAACGGGCGGAAGGACCAGGCGGGCGGGATTGGCCCTTGAGAAGCCGCCATTGCGGTCGGGCGACCACTGCATCGGGGTTCGAACGCCGTCGCGATCGCCAAGGTAGATGTTGTCGCCCATCCCGATCTCATCACCGTAGTAAAGAACCGGCGTACCCTGCATCGACAGCAGAAGCGCGTTCATCAGCTCAATACGCCGGCGATCGCGCTCCATCAACGGAGCCAGGCGACGGCGGATACCGAGATTTATGCGTGCTCGCCTGTCGGAGGCATATGTTTCCCAAAGATAATCGCGCTCGGCATCCGTCACCATTTCAAGCGTCAGCTCATCGTGGTTTCTCAGGAAAATCGCCCACTGACAGCTGTCGGGAATATCCGGCGTCTGACGCATGATGTCGGTAATCGGAAACCTGTCCTCCTTGGCGATCGCCATGTACATCCGGGGCATCAGCGGAAAATGAAATGCCATGTGGCACTCGTCCCCGTCTCCAAAATATTCCCGGGTATCTTCCGGCCACTGGTTGGCTTCCGCAAGCAGCATCACGCCGGGATGTGTCTCATCGAGCGCGGCGCGAATGCGCTTCAGGATCGCATGCGTTTCCGGCAAGTTCTCGTTGTTTGTTCCCTCGCGTTCTACCAAATAGGGGATCGCGTCCAGTCGGAAGCCGTCAATGCCAGTTTCCAGCCAGAAGCGCATCACCGACAGAAGTTCCTTCATCACCAAGGGGTTGTCGAAATTCAGGTCAGGCTGGTGCGAATAAAAGCGGTGCCAATAGTACGCTCCAGCCGTCGGATCCCACGTCCAGTTGGACTTCTCGGTGTCGATGAAGATGATACGGGTCTCAAGAAATTTCTGGTCTGTGTCGGACCAGACGTAGAAGTCGCGCTCCGGGCTTCCCGCGGGTGACTGGCGCGCACGTTGAAACCACGGGTGCTGATCGGACGTGTGGTTGATGACCAGCTCGATGATAACCCGAATATTGCGTTCGTGGGCGGCGGCTACGAATTTGCGAAAGTCTTCGATCGTGCCGTAGTCGGGACTGACGCTCCCATAGTCGGCGATGTCATAACCATCGTCGCGCCGTGGCGAAGGAAAGAAAGGCAGGAGCCAGATCGCGTTCACGCCAAGCGAAGCGATATGATCAAGCTTCTCGAATAGACCTTCAAAATCCCCAATTCCGTCACCGTTGGCGTCATAGAACGATTTGATGTGCAACTGGTAGATGATTGCATCTTTATACCACAGCGTGGCGTCGGCTGTCTCTGCCCGGCCTTCGCTTCTCGACACGTCTTCCATGTCAAATCTCTCCTGTTCTGACGCGCCAAATGGCGAAGGGCAAATGAATGGGATCAAGCCTGAGCGTCTGCCGCTTGCCTGTTAGCGAGAACCGTCGGGGGTTGACCAGGTCTTCCAAATCGAGCGTGCCAGCGTCATCCTTTCCAAAATTCCAGAGCGGGATTTCGACGGTGCTCTCTTCGATGCCATGCGGATTGAGGCATATGCCGATCAGCAGGACGTTGTGGCGCCCAGGCGCGGCCTTTTCGAAGAACATCACATTCGGGTTGGACGAATTCAAAAGCGTCAGGCCGAGATGGGAATGGAGCGCGGGGTTATCACGGCGAAGCCTGTTCAGCATCGTTATCTCCGGCTTGATGTTCCCAGGCCGGTCGTAGTCCCAGGCGCGAATTTCGTATTTCTCGCTGTCGGCATATTCCTTGCGCTTGACATCGGGACGGCCCTCGCAAAGTTCGAACCCGTTATAGACCCCCCACAGGCCAGACAGTGTGGCAGCCAGTGCGGCACGGATCACGAATGCCGGCCGCGGCGCATTCTGGAGAAAGTCCGGATTGATGTCGTGCGTGTTGACAAAGAAGTGGGGCCGAAAGAATTCCTTGGCTTGGCTCTGCGTTATCTCGAGCATGTACTGCTCAAGCTCCCACTTGCTGTTGCGCCAAGTGAAGTAGGTGTAGGACTGAGAAAATCCGACTTTGGCGAGACGGTACATCACCTTCGGCCGCGTGAAGGCTTCGGACAGAAAGACGACCTCCGGGTGGCGGGCGCGTATATCACCGATCAGCCATTCCCAGAACGGAAAAGGTTTGGTGTGGGGATTATCCACCCGGAAGAGCTTGACGCCCTCGTCCACCCAAAGCTGGACGATATCGCGCAATTCTTCCCAAAGCGCTGGCACGGCATCCTGAGAGTAGAAGTCGACATTGACAATGTCCTCGTATTTCTTAGGCGGATTTTCCGCGTATCGGATCGTTCCGTCCGGTCTCCACTCGAACCAGCCAGGGTGCTCGGTCAGCCAAGGGTGATCAGGAGAAGCCTGGATTGCGAGATCGAGTGCCAGTTCCAGCCCTTCGCTACGCATTGCTTCAACAAGACGCCGAAACGCGTCAATCCCGCCCAGTTCCGGATGGATTGCGTCGTGACCGCCATCCGGCGAACCGATCGCATAGGGGCTGCCTGGATCACCAGGGCCCGCCACCAAGCTGTTGTTTCGGCCTTTACGATTGGTGGTGCCAATTGGATGGATCGGTGGGAAATACAAAACGTCGAAGCCCATCTCGCGGATCGCCGGCAGTCGCGCAACAACGTCGTCGAAGGTTCCGTGACGATGAGGATCTCCACTTTGTGACCGAGGAAAGACCTGATACCAGCTTGAGAACGCGGCCTCCGCGCGCTCTGAATCGACGCTATAGGTGCCCGTCCGAGTTCGGAACGGTCGCTCGTCAGCCTGCGACATCAGTACCGAGAGATGAGGTGACAAGAGCAGCCGGGTCTTTTCGGCCGCGTCGCTGCGCTCTATCGCTTCCAGCAGTTCCACAAGTTTATCATGAAGGCCGGGGTCGGCATTGCCCGCGGTTCTCTCGGCCGCGCGTCGTACCAGCGCTGCCCCCTCGGTCAGTTCAAGGCTGAGGTCAAGCCGGGCTTCGGCTTTTTTCGAGAGCTCGTAGCGGAATATAGCAAACGGGTTCTTCCAAGCCTCGATGCAGTAGTGATAGCGGCCGATCCTTTCGAGGGAAAAGGCACCGGCCCAACGATCATTGCTGTCGGAACTAAGCGGCACCTCATGCCACTCCGCTTCATCTATTGCCCGGTACAATATCGCCGCCTCCAAGCGGTCGTGCCCGTCGGCAAATATATCGGCCGTTACGGCAACCCTGTCCCCGACGACGCGTTTGACAGGGAAACGCCCAAGGTCGACCGACGGCTCGATATTTTCAATCGCGATACGTCCGGACGGGTCAGTTGCCGTCCCTGGTGACGTCAGGCTTTGTGTTGCGATCACGGCGCCCGCCGCGACAGCGACCGTTCTAACCTCTCCGGGAGCAAGTCGGTTCGACCGGAGATGCGACTCGGAAACAAGGAAGGGTGCGGCAGCACGCGAAATGATGTCGTCTGGAAAAGCACACGGCCGGCGCAGGTCCCGGTTAACCACAAGTAGACGCTTTCGCTCCGCAACACGTGGGTCTGGTGCGTCAGTTAGGGTCATGACGATCACCTGCGCCGCGGCCTCATATGCCGTCGGCGTCAGCGCATCTTTAGCAGCAATAGCCGCGTTGGCTTCACGGACCGCTGCCGAAAGATCGAAAGCACCATTCGACCGAATCATGCGCAGGTCTTGACCTGAACCGCGGGTGGCATCCAGTGGCAGGACCGCGCCAAACTCGAAGCCCATAGGAATGAGCATTCCATCGCCAAGCTCGGCTGAAAGTCGCAGCGCCCGGATCGACTTCCGCTCGCGGATCTCCCGGCTCTCGGTCCCATGGGCGAGCCGCCTTGCGAACGGAGCTTCGGGAAAGGCGACCTGCAGCCCAAGTGCTCGCTGCAGACGCAGCTCCTCGAAAAGCCACGCTTCCTGCAAGTCCCACCAGGCAAGCGATGAAAATGTGCCATCAAAGCCCAGGCCGGCGAGCCGTCGGCGAAATGAGAAGTCGGTCCCCGGGGTGTAGACCAGCCGTAAAGGATGCGCACCGCCCATCTCAGCCACTGCCAATCGCCTCAGATCAGCCTCGCCCAGGGCGTCAAGCCCCAGATAACGGAATCCTGAGACTCCAAGGGTGGTTAATTTGCGCAACAGTTCACCGAAACGGTCGATGTCGCCGCCGGCTGCGCCGTTTCGCGCGGGCGCGGATGGTGAAGGACGGGGATCGAGCGCATCACTTTCACCAGTGGTTTCTGCCTGCACTGCCGGAAGCACGACGTCGATCATGAAGTCCATCCCTTGCGATTTCGCTCTTTCGCACAGGAATGCGACACCCTCTTCCAATGGACGCTGGAGCCCGAAGGCGGGATCTATGGAACTGGCATCGAATGCTTTGAAAATGCTGGCGTCCTGGAAGTGGCGCCGAAAGATCGGCGCGGACATGACCGTGTCGAAATTCAAAGATGCGGCGTGATCGAAGATCTCCAGCCAACGTCTTTCCGTTGGCAAATCGAGAGGATTGACATAATAGATGCGGGGCCTTGAGATCTTCGAGCGACGCGCAGGCATCATCTGTATTTCTCCACGCACGGGCAGGTCGAGCCGCAGGTTCTTTACGCAGGAGCGATAGAAACTTTCGGACCTGGCCGTTGTTCCCGACAATCTGCGGTTTGTGATTGACGAGCAAACGGGGCAGCAGGCCCCGCGGCTAACCCCGGAAATCGATCGAGCAACTTGCTCGGTGGCCGCTTGCCGAGTCCTCGGGATTGCGATCGTTATCGGCCAAGTTTCAGCCCGCCCTTCGCCGAGGCGGTTCGGCGGACGGCGCATAGCGCGCCGGCGAGGTCACGCGCTCCCGCCGCTTCCTAGATCAGCGCGCTGCATACGACGTTAGTCAGGTTTTGCCGCCCCGGCACCCCGTCCCGCCAAGCATCAAGACGTGGCAAGCCGCGTCGCGCCTTGCAATGCCATGGGTCAGGACTTTAAA
Organism: Rhizobium sp. OAE497; assembly: GCF_040546565.1. Lineage (NCBI taxonomy): Bacteria > Pseudomonadati > Pseudomonadota > Alphaproteobacteria > Hyphomicrobiales > Rhizobiaceae > Rhizobium > Rhizobium sp. OAE497. Next base: position 799,946 of record NZ_JBEPOA010000003.1, on the reverse strand, counting down.
GCTTCGCGTGCTGCCTTCAGCCGCTCGGTCTTTCGCCGGCGGGCCTCCGCTTCGGCTTCGATCGTTGATAATGCTATGACATGGGTCTCTTCCGCACGAGACCGGCGCTCGGTCATAGTCATCGATTTACGGCGGCGTGATATCGGTCGTTCTTCGTTTTTGCTCATGCCTGCTAATTGCGTCGTGAAGCGCTCAAGGCAACACTACCGTCCGGAAACGTACACGATTGGCAACCACACCCGTTGTCACTCGCGTACGTTCATCGCCACCGTCCAAACAGGATCGGACCTGCAACAGGCCCGGTCTAGCCTATTGCTTGAAGGGTTCGCGCTTTGCAAATATACCGCGGGCAGCACTCACCATCGCGTCAAGGTGTTGAGGATCGTGCACGCCTTGCCGATAAAGCTGCACCAGGATCGAAGCGATCCGCTCGCCTTCTTCCGATCGACGGTCAACGCCGGCCTTGGCCGCGATGGCATCGAAGACACGTTGACAGGCCTCCAAGTCGCCGACGTAAAAGCCGTCGTGCTTATCAATTTGAAACGCTTCCATAGCCACTGCAGACGGCGCATCCTACGCCGCCCGCTCCCCTGTGTTGAAATCAAGCGACCTGCTTGTCGCCTTCGATCTGAAGCGGAGCCGAAGCCTCGCTGTCACCGCCGATCGAGATCTTGCGCGGCTTCATAGCTTCGGGGATGTCCCGTTTGAGATCGATGGAAAGCAGCCCGTTTTTCAGGCAAGCGTTCTCGACGCTAACATGATCTGCAAGTTCGAACCGACGCTCGAAGCTGCGCGCCGCAATGCCCCGATGCAGGTACTCAGCCTTGCTGTCATCGGCCTTTCCACCCTTGACGACGAGAAGGTTGCGCTCCTGCGTAATGTCGAGATCGCCATCCTCGAACCCGGCGACAGCCATCACGATCTTATACTCATTGTCGCCGTTCTTGATGATGTCGTAAGGCGGCCACGCGTCGACTGCCTGGAGACGCTGTGAATTGTTGAGCAGCGAAAATACCCGATCGAAGCCGATGCTGGACCTATAGAGTGGCCCGAAGTCGAATTCTGTTCTCATGACCAAAACCTCTTTAAAGCGAGTTGGAAGCGGAACGCTGAGAAAGGGCGTTCCCTGTTCTCCGGCCCCCATCTGGGCTACCGGCGTGCGCAAATCTGGTTTTTTTGATTTTTGTTTTCAAGGCAGCCGAACAAAATTTTTTGCACACTCCCGGAGCGACGTTTGCATATGCGATCGCCGGGCTTCACGCGAAAAGAGGCGGAGGTTCAGAGGCGTTCAGCGGCGCGCATCGCTCCTTGGCGAACCGGGTGGACGAGCCGTGGAACCATTTCCATATTCTGATGTTAGACGGCGTCACCAACAGGATCAAACTTTCATGCGCGCAGTTTTATTGACTTTGGCCGCCCTCCTCGCCGGCTCGCCGTGCTACGCAATTTCGAGACTAAGCCCATTGTCCATGACCTGTGAGCAGGCCCGAGAGGCAGTCCACTCACAGGGAGCAGTCATCTTCCGATGGAAGTCGCCGCGGGGTCTGCCGCTCTATGACCGCTTTGTGCGCAATAGTCGGTTCTGCGAGGCCAACGAATACGCTGAGTGGAAGAGCATACCGACCAGAGACAACAGGAGCTGCCGGGTACTGAATTGCCAGAACATCGACAACCTGGATGGCACCTTTATTGTTCCCGATCACTCCCTTTAGACTGAGCGCCATTTTAACCGAAGGGAGGCGCGGGATTGGAGGACGAAATGAGAGACCATTGCGTTGTAGGCCTCCAGGCCGTCAGCCGAAAAGCCGTCCTCTTGAGCCCTCGTGTGATCTGGCTTGGCAGGCTAGGCAAATGCGCTTCTAGGTCGAGGAAGCAGGCGCGACAGCCTAAGTCACGTCTTGGAACAAAACGTTGCCGATTGTGTGTTTGTCAGGGAACTTGTCTCAGAAATCAGCGTTCGATCCAGTTGCTTGAGGAGTGGGACATGCAGCCGGCTGACTTTCGAATGGCTTTTCTTGAGACGCTTCAGGAGCTCTCTGACCTTGCGGGCGACGATCCCGTGGATGGCCGGGCCGCTTGGAGCGTTGATTACCTCACCAGGCGCAAGACGTGGTTCAGCTTTTCCGGCACCAGCCGTGCGGGTATGCTTTCAGCCAGAGGACGAGCGCTTGACACGATCAGCGGCGCAATGATCGATGACGAAGCTATTATGATGACGTTCAGGCTTCTGGATTTTACGCACAATCAGCTTATTTCGGCTTATATGGGGAAGAAGCGCCTTGCCACGCAGATTGCAGGGGATCTTTCCAGAGGTTTCATTCGCGCCCCCGAATTCGTGAGTGTCCAGATCGACCACGAAGTTAGCACGTGCCCAGACACGATCCACCGCTCTTCGACGCGTTTCATCTTTGTGGGCTTTGAGCGAATGGATGATGCAGACGATGTCGGCTCGGGGAAGGGGCCTGGCCGGATCCAGAGACAGCATTTCCCCTCACTGGTATCGCAATCGGATACGTTTCCCTGAAAAGCAAGGCGTCCGCTTCACGCCAAAAAAAGCGGCCTGAGTGGCGCTTGCATTAATCGTCCGTTGCAAAGATGCTCCAGTTAAACGGGCTTTGAGGGCTTGGACAACTCAAGCTCAATCATGCTGCGCAAGCGCCCGCGGCAGCGAGGGACGAACGGCATGCTCTTTTCGTCAGGGCGGGTTGCCTCAAGCCATACCCGCGGACGGAAAACTTCACTTCAGACGCATACCGGCACCGCGACCCGTTCCAAGCCGTCACCTCAAGAAATATTGCGACGTCGCGTACAAAAACTGCCGAAGCCAGGTCGGCCAGGGTGAGAACGGGTCGGTGACTGGAACCGGCGGTGGTCTTCGGAGTTTAAAGGGCGCCTTTGAAACGACGGCGCTCACAAGTCGTCATGCCAGGCGGGCGATCCAGAGCCTATACAACAGCCGGAAAGATCTATGAGCGTACCAACAGCAACCTATCGCATTCAGTTCCGCAACGGCATGACGTTCGATCGTGCTGCCGAACAGGTGCCCTATTTGAAGCGTCTTGGGATCAGCCATCTCTACGCCTCACCCATCTTCACCGCGACATCCGGCTCCAGCCATGGCTACGATGTCACGGATGCCACTGAAATCGATCCGGCGATCGGTGGTCGGATCGGGTTCGACCGAATGGTGAGAAGCTTAAAGGGAGCCGGCCTCGGTCTCATCCTCGATATCGTACCGAACCATATGGCGGCATCGCTTGAGAATGCGTGGTGGCGCGACGTCGTCGAACACGGTGCAGCCAGCCGCTACGCCAGGCACTTCGATATCGACTGGTCGCGCAAACTCACGCTTCCCTTTCTGGGAGGCTCATTCGATGAGGCGCTGCATGCAGGCGAGATCACGATTGAGCGAGATCCGAAAACTGGAAACCCTGCGTTCGCTTTTTACGAAGCGTTCTATCCCCTGGCGCCCGAGACCTATTCCGGGCGCAAGGACGAGATCCTGAGCCTCTCCGACAAGACCGAGATCAAGAGACTGCACGATCTTCAGCCTTACCGATTGATGTCGTGGCGTGATGCTCCACGAGATTTGTCCTATCGCCGGTTTTTCGAGATCACTGGCCTGGCCGGTGTTCGCGTTGAGGACGCTACAGTTTTTGCAGACACCCATCGTCTTATCCTTGACCTCGTCCATTCTGGCGCCGTGGATGGTCTGCGTATCGACCATGTCGACGGCCTTGCCGACCCAAAGAGCTATCTTGAGCGACTGCGTGAACAAACCGGGCCAGCGTGTTACATTACTGTCGAAAAAATCCTCGGTGAAGGCGAGATGCTTCCTCCAGACTGGCCGGTCTCCGGAACGACGGGCTACGAGTTCATCGCAGCTCTGAGCGATGTTTTCGTGGACAACGACAAGATGGAGGTTCTAAGGGGCGCCTACCAGAAGCTTGTCGGCCCCCTCGACATGAAAGAAGAACTGCGTTCGGCTAAAACGCTGATGGTAGACAACAACTTCGCGGGGGAGTTTGCTGTACTGATACAACTCGCTCGCCGGATCGGGGAGACGGATGATAGCCTCGCCTTGCCGGAAGAAGCGCTTGCGAAAGCCCTGCGCGAATTGCTGATCTGCTTCCCCGTTTACCGCACCTATGGCACGGGCGCAGGGTTGCCGGGGGAAGACAGACGCAGGCTAGCGTCAGTCATGGCGACGGTCCAAAACGCCACCAATGGCCCCGATGCCCGGGCGCTCGCTAGCCTCGAGCGCATACTTCTCGGTGACGTCGATCACACTGTTGGTGAGCTCGCTTCGACATTTCGAACGCGCTTCCAGCAGCTGACTGGTCCGCTGATGGCAAAGTCTGTCGAGGACACCCTCTTCTTTCGCCAGGGCGCGCTACTCGCGCTGAACGAGGTTGGAGCAGACCCCCTTCCCCACACCTATCGGCTGGATCGATTTCACGAGGAGATGAAGTCTCGCCTTTTGCGCCAGCCCGATGCACTTTCCGCATCGTCCACACATGATACCAAGCGCGGAGAAGACGCTCGCGCTCGACTCTACGCGCTCACCGAGGCGCCGGAGGCCTGGAGCCGCGGCGTTGATCGTTGGCGGGAGACGAATAGAACGTTCGTTCAGAAGCTCGACGACGGTCTTGCTCCCGAACCTTCCGTCGAGTGGATGCTTTACCAGGCACTTGCCGGCGTGTGGCCAGCAGATCTGGAGCACGAAGACGCCGCTTCTTTGGGTGCCATCGAAGATCGCTTCGTTGCCTACACGGAAAAAGCCTTGCGCGAAGCAAAACTTCGTACGACGTGGAGTGAGATTGACGAGGCCTATGAGAGCGCCGTCATCGCCTATGTGCGCCGCCTACTGTCACCAGACAACCGTGCTTTCCTTGACGATTTCACCAAGACCCTTCGTCCCTTCGTTCGTTCGGGCCTTGTGAATAGTATTACCCAGGCGATCATCAAGCTGACTGCTCCCGGCGTACCGGATATCTATCAGGGAAGCGAAGGCCTCGACTTCAGTCTCGTCGATCCCGACAACCGGAGGGAGCCGGACTTCGAGACCCTCCAGAGGCACGTACTGGGAGCTGGAGATGAGGTCTGGGCCGAGGATAATGGGCGACTGAAGCAGCATGTCATCACCACTCTTCTGCATGTGCGTCAGCAAGTTCCGACGCTCTTTCGCCGGGGAGATTACCTGCCACTCATAGCTTCCGGTCGTCGAGCAACTCATGTTCTCGCTTATGCTCGCGCTGATCAGACAGATGTCGTTGTAGTCGTTACGCCCCGCTTGTGGCTCGGCGTTGACGACCTGAGCGCTCCATGGGCCGGAACGCGCATAGCCCTTCCGGCGGCCTTTCAAGATCGTTCATTCATCGATCTGTTGACGGGGCGACTTGTTCATGTGCACGATGCGCTTCAACTCGAAGCGTTCACGAAGCCTTTCGTGGTTCTCAAGTCCACCTGAAGCAGCCATCGCTCAGTCGCCAGTGACAGTCTGGGCGGAGCTTGTGAATAATATTGCGCCATTGCGGCAACCAGATGGGTTACGGCTGGTCGCAATCGAGGGGACCAGCAGGGGCGATGCAGCCGGAGGGTCAGGTTGGCAGTCCAAAGCACCGTAGCGCCAAAATATCGTCCAGCGTGACACTGGATCCAAACATCAGATAAGACCAGACCGGTCGAGTGGCGAAGACGAGCGCAGCGCCAAAAGCGACCCAGATCACTGCCGTTCGGAGCTCACGAAATACCTCAGCCATGCCGCCGGATCCAGATAAAGGTTCCCGCGGCGACCATCGTTCCGCCCGCTGCGAGAAAGCCGAGATCCCAGAGCAGCCAATAACCGCGAGCGACCGTTTCGTTGACGTGGTGGAGCCCCAGAATCTGATGGTCGACGATCCCCTCGACAAGATTGAAGCCCCCAAAGCCGATAAGCATCAGAGCCGCGAGCTCCGCCGTCGACCAGCGGAAGTGACTAACCCTGCCCGACCTCCAGAGAATGAATAGCCCGGCAAGGACCAGGACATAGGTTGCCGAATGAAAAACCCCATCCCACAGCGTGTTGAGCTCGAGATTTGCGATAGTGTTGATCGGATACCAGGAGCTTATCATGTGATGCCACTGAAGCAATTGATGCAGCACGATTCCGTCGAAAAAGCCCCCGAGCCCAATTCCAAGCAGCAAGCCCGCAGATAGCGGGACGCCACTTCTGACGTTGCGTCTGATTATTGTCATGCGAGAACTTTCGCTGCGGCTGCAGCCTCTACAAACGCGCTTCGCGCGAGCGCGGGGCTACCGTGCCGAGACACTGCATTCATGCAGTGGCGCTTGGCAGCGAGATATTCAGAGTTATTCCCGGTAGGCCATCGGTGGAGCAGTGCAGAAAGCGCTGCATCAGGCCCACCGATCCGTTCGCGCATCCCGCTGCCTATTCTTATAAAGACCGGTGACGGCCAGATAACGTGAAAGTCGACGTCGATAACATTTTCCATTGAGGGCCTCCTGCTTCCCATAACAATAAGCGTATCGCAGGGTTCCACTGGCCTTGGCTGTGTGCGCTAGCGAACCTTCGCTGGGCGTCTGGAACTTCTAGCCGAGGCTGTGGTTGTGACCCGCTCTGCCCTGGAAGGGCAACTTCAACATTTTCGGTGGGCTGCAACCACCCTCGCCCGGAGGCTTCACGATGAAAAGACTGGCTCTCAGCCTAGTTGTCTGCCTGATCACGCTTCCAGTACGCGCCGGCGACGGGGAGGGCGCGAAGCAGGATTTCGCGCAAAAAGCCGCGGTGTCGAACATATTCGAGATCGAGGCCGCGAAAATCGAAATCTCCCAAGGGCGAGCGGTCGCCGCTAAGCAATTCGCTCAGGATATGCTGCGGGACCATGGCCGCGCCGCAGGGTTGCTATCAGCGGCTGCCAGAAACGATGGCGTCACCGTTTCACAGTCGCTCGATGCCCAACATCAGCAGAAGATCGACGCTCATAAAAACAGCGATCCCGCAAATCTTGACCAAGCTTACCTGTCGACACAGGTAACCGCGCATCAGCAGGCATACGAGCTGTTTGTGGCCTATGCGAAAGAGGGTCCGGATGGCCCATTGAAAAACGCGGCTGTGAAGATGTTACCCGACCTCCACATGCACCTGACCCGTGTCCAGGGCATTTCTAACAAATAGCCGACAGCCTATCGCCCACGCCGCTGCCAAAATCGCTCGCAATAGGATGGCTATGCCAATCTTCTGCGGAAACGATAATGTGAACGTCGCTTCTGTCGCCGGGGCAAACGCCTTCTATTTTAGCCGCCGTGGCCAGCCTGCAGCTTGCTAGCGCAACCTCTGCACTCGTCGCACTCGGAGCCGCCTTGGCTATCGCCCGTCCTAAAGAAAAGATCGCTCTTCTTCTCGACATCGAAGACATCGCCTTGAACAAAGCCCGCTGACGATTGGAGATCAGCTTCGTTCATCACTCGTACGCCAGTTCCCCCTTTCAACATTGCCACATCGATAGGGCCGCCCACATTTCATCTGTAAATCCCCGGGACGCGGGAACTCTTGCACTCTGGGAATGTTCGGGCCCCGTCGCCCGGCACGTCCTCACCGGCACGTCCTCACTTGCAAAGCCTTCTGTCTCCTGGTCGTGTTGGGCGAGACCTGTCCAATAGTCCTGAGCAAGCGCCAAAAAAAGCGGAACAACATCGCCGCACGCAGGTTAAATTTGCGAGGCATCTGGGCCTCTTCAAACAATGGAGACTATGTCATGGCAAATCAGGGCGGCTCGCACGAGCAGCACGTAAAGGCAGGCCAGCAGAGCCACAAGAATTCTGGCTCGAAGCAGGCTTCTTCGAGCAAGACTTCCGAGGCTTCTTCTTCTGCCAAAAGCGCCTCCTCTGGCAAGCAGGGCGGCTCGCACGAGCAGCAAGTCAAGGCTGGCCAGCAGAGCCATAAGAACAGCCACTGATAACAGCTTGTTCTACGACGAGGAGGCCGCCACGGCGGCCTCTTTCTTTTTTATGCTCGCCTTTTGCGCCATTCCTTCCACCTGACGGTTGCGCAAGTCGCCAGCTATGAAGCCCGTTCTTACCCCCGAGTTTCGGCTGCTGAATTTGCGCTATCAACGACCAATCGTCTATTTGGCGTTTTCGATGTGGAAAGATGCGCCGCGACGAATTTCCTTGCAGGGTCACCCGATCGCAGGTCCGATGGTCATGGTGTGAACACAGCAGTCGTTGAGTGACCGCCGCTATACTCCGCCCAGGCAGAAAAGTTCTCACTGATCAAACCATAGGTCAAAGCTTCCGACGGAATCTCGTGCGTCTAGTCGCTGGAACCGCATATCGAGCAAGCCGTGACGACAGACGCGGGAATGGCCCTTCCACTTTCCGTGCCACTGGCAGCATGAAGGTATTATGCCGGCCCGATTGAACCCAGCCGTGAACGTTGTTGGTCCTCCGGGCCTAGCGGCGCACACTTCCACGCTTGGGAAACAACGAGGGCTTCGGCCGTTTAGTCGGCAGACAATCGCTCACGATCCATAATGACCGCCACCAGCTCCGCGTCGTCAACCAGCTCGACGGTCGGGTCCACATTCTAAGGAAAAGCCTCGCCAAGAGACGGCGAGGCTTTCTCGCTGGTTGCTTGAGTTGAAACAGGGGAACGCTAAGGGAGCAACGTTCCAGCTACCAACGAGAGCGGCAATCGACGCAGCCATCTTAAGGTCGTGCTTTACATCCGGGCAAACAACGTTATGAACACGCCACGAACGGATGCGAAGGTTGGTCCTATGGGCGGCGTGGTTATTGCGGTCGCCTGCGACCACCAACATCGATTTTCAAAGATGCTTGTACCAAGGATAACTATGTTGCAAGGCTTGGGCGTTGAAGGCGACGCCCATCTTGGCGTCACTATCAAACATCGCTACCGCGTGAGGACCGATCCAAGCCAGCCGAACCTTCGTCAGGTGCATTTGATCCAAGCGGAACTTCTGGACGAACTGGCCAGCAGTGGCTTTGCCGTCGCTCCGGGCGACCTCGGCGAAAATGTCACCACCCGCGGGGTCGACCTCCTTGCACTTCCTCGCGGGACGATCCTCAAGCTCGGCGCAGACGCGGTATTGCATGTAACCGGCCTTCGCAATCCATGCTCCCAGATCGAAAAGTTTCGCTCCGGTCTTCTCAAGGCGGTTCTGCTAAAAGCGCCGAGCGGCGAAGTCGTCAGGAAGACTGGTGTGATGGCCGTTGTTTTGGCGGGTGGCGTTGTCGTTCCCGGTGATCCTGTCGTGGTCGAACTCCCCCAACCTCCACTTTTTGGGCTCGAGGCTGTGTAAGATTTCGTGCACTGCGGATACGCCGCCCCTAGAAATTCCGGCAAGAGCCTGCAGATAACGCTGATGATCCATTTTACCGCTGACACGCATTTCGGCGACCCGCGCGTTTTGCGCCTCGATCGGCGACCGTTTTCAAGTACAGCCGAGCATGACGCGGCGCTTGTTCGCAGCTGGAATGAAACCGTTGGCCCCAGCGACGAGGTCTGGCACCTGGGAGACGTCATGTCGGCAAACGCGGGTGATTGCACAGTGCTTCTGTCAAAGCTGCATGGGCGCAAGCACCTGATCATCGGCAACAATGACCCGCCGACGACGACCAGTTCTTCCGCATGGGAAAGTGTGCAACACTACGCTGAAATCAGGCATGATGGGCATCACCTGGTCCTATGCCACTACGCTTTCAGGACATGGAACCACATGGGCAGGAAGTCGATCAATCTACATGGCCATTCGCACGGCAGGCTGACACCCTATCCCCGCCAATTCGACGTCGGCGTCGATGCGCGCGGCCTGCGTCCCGTGACACTCGCGAGCATCTTGGGGCAGTAAGCCGTCACTTCCGGCGGCGTGGCATTCGCTGAAGATCAGCGCCTGCCAACTTTTATGGCTCTCAAGAATTTCCCTCGGGTTTTGATTGGCCTTGCCAACCTGCCCCGGGCCCGAACATTCCTACAAGAAGATACACACCAGATCCAGACGGACACAAAGGCGATACACCAGCGTGCGATCTGTCGCCGCGATCACCTTTGAGGAATTCAACATGCTTCAGCTCGCGCAATTGGCCGTTCTGGCCGCTTTCGTCGTTTTGTTTGCCGCCTTAAGCCTAGCGGCCTCACCGATGATTTTCATCGCTCACCATCGAATGCCTGTGATGATGGCCGGTATTGCGGCGATGGTCTGTCTAACTTTGCTCACCGCGATCCTGCTTGCGGCATCGTCGGACCTGGACCGGGTCCGCAAAGCGAGAAATTCAGCTTAGAAGCCGCTGGGCGGAGCTTGATCTCCAATGCCATGGAACCACAACTGAGCTTCCACGTCAGCCTCCAATGGCGGTTCGGTTCCGGCCCTTCCGTTCACCGCAGATGTCCGGTCCAGGCGATTATCTGGTCCGCCGGCATCAAGACAGTCTGTTTTCAGCTAGGAATGAGCAACGCAGTAGCAATGGTCAATGTTCTCGAGAGCGTGGAGGGAACAATCTTTGGATCAGGAGGTTCTAACTCGCAGGCAGCACTCGATTCTCCCATCGGGCAACCGCTCTCCGCGGAGGCTGCGACAGCATGCAAACCCCCGGTCTCCTCCCTCCCGGACCGGGGGTTTTCATGTGGGCGCTCTTCGATTTCATCTGTTGTGACCAGGCTAAACGCTCGCGGCTCGACGCTGTCCTGCTGAGCAGAGTTCAGTCAAATCCTTGAGGCGCTGGCGCTGTCGGGAGAAGCCCCTTAGAACTGGAAGCGCAGCGCTCCTTCTTGTGAAGACTGGCGCCGCCCGTCAGGGACCAAATCTCCAAGTCTGCAATCTGATACAAGCTGGCGCGTCACCGTGGTGCGACATCCGAAGGTGCTGTCTGCAATTGCAATATCTTCCGACCGCTCGCCGGAACGACGAGCGTTGCGACGGCTATCAGTCGAGACACGTTTCGGCCGCCATGGCACGGAGCCTTGTAAACAGCGCTTATCGACGCTGTCTGAGCCCGGTCATCCTTTTATCCTCCCCGACATAGGCCATCGCCCAACCACCGGTCCATCTTGGACGAAGATCAGAACAGGCGCAGTTGGATCCTCGCTCCTCCGACCCAATCCGCTGATGGCCTGTTCGTGATGCAGCGTCGCGATAATTGCCGGACGGAACTGGAACCATTCACGTGCCTCCAAGTTTCCATCGCGCCATTGCTCTGGGGTTTGACATGACAGCTTCTCATAACAGTAAAGACGTGCTTGCCGGCGACTGGACGCGTCTTGGTGCAACCGTTGACAAGGACGGCGTAAATTTTTCGATTTTCAGCGCTCATGCAGAGCGCGTCGAGCTTTGCCTGTTTGACGAGAGCGGCAAGGTCGAGACCAACCGGATCACGCTGCCGGAGTTTACCAACGAAATCTGGCATGGCTATGTTCCTGGCCTCAAAGCCGGGTCGCTCTACGGGTACCGGGTTTACGGACCATATGATCCCGAAAACGGGCATCGCTTCAATCCAAACAAGTTGCTGGTCGATCCCTACGCTCGCGAACTCGTCGGGGACATCCGGTGGGGGCAGGAGCAATTTGCCTACCAGATGGACAGCGAGGACAAGGATCTGTCGTATGACGAGAGCGACAGCGCAGCAGCGATGCCGAAGTGCCGCGTCATCGACACTTCCGCCGCAGAGTGGAAGCATGCGAAACAGCCCCAGATCCCCTGGTCGAAAACGATATTTTATGAAACTCATGTGAAAGGCTTCACCAAGCTCCACCCCGCGGTTCCCGAAGAGCTGCGTGGGACTTACGAGGGCCTCGGACACAAGAAGATCGTCGAGTATATCCGCAGTCTGGGCGTCACGTCCGTCGAGCTTCTTCCGGTCCACTGGTTTCCAGACGATGCGCATCTTCTCGACAAGGGGCTAAGAAATTACTGGGGCTACAACTCACTCGGGTTTTTCGCCCTCGCCTCACGCTATTACGGCCCCCGCGGCATGGCCGGCTTTAGGGACATGATCCGTGCGTTTCATGATAACGGCATCGAGGTTATTCTGGATGTCGTCTACAACCACACCGCTGAAGGCAATGAACTTGGGCCGACGCTGTCGTTCAAAGGCATCGATAATTTCTCCTACTATCGGACGATGCCCGGAGAGCCTCGCTATTATATCAACGACACAGGCACGGGAAATACGGTCAATACGTCGCACCCTCGCGTCCTCCAGTTGATCACCGACAGCCTACGGTACTGGTCGGACGAAATGCACGTTGATGGCTTCCGCTTTGATTTAGGCACAATTCTCGGTCGCGAACCGGAAGGCTTCGACCAGCGCGGCGGCTTTTTCGACGCGGTAGGCCAGGACCCGGTACTGTCTAAGGCGAAGCTCATTGGTGAGCCATGGGATATCGGCCCAGGCGGATATCAGGTCGGCGGCTTCCCACCGGGCTGGGCCGAGTGGAACGACAAGTATCGTGACACAGTACGCGACTACTGGAAGGATACAGACGGCACGACGAGCGACTTCGCCGCACGCATGCTCGGCTCCGGGGACGTCTACGATCTTCGTGGTCGCAGGCCATGGGCTGGCGTCAACTTCCTGACAGCGCACGACGGCTTTACCTTGAACGACCTTGTATCGTACGCGCAGAAGCACAACGAGGACAACGGCGAAGACAATAATGACGGCCACAGCGACAATCGCAGCGACAACTACGGTGTCGAAGGTCCGACCGACGATGAAAACATCAATGTCATACGTGAGCGCCAAAAGCGCAACTTCCTCGCCACACTCTTCCTTTCCCACGGCACTCCAATGCTTCTTGCCGGAGACGAGTTTGGCCGCAGCCAGATGGGAAACAACAACGGCTACTGCCAGGACAGCGAGCTCAGCTGGATTCACTGGGATGATTTGCCCGATACCGCCAATCAGCTTCGCGAGTTCGTTACCAGGCTGATCAAACTCCGCAACGACAACCCGATCTTGCGGCGAGAAAGCTGGCGTGACGGCATGACAGTCGCCTGGCTGAATCCAGGCGGGGGTGAACAGACCGAAGAGCAATGGGCCGATGCCGGAAGCACGACAATCGGCTTGCGATTGGCGTGCGACAGCCAAGCGTGCGAGGGCTTGACTGACGTCATCATTCTGTTCAATCCCCATGATGGTGACATAGAGTTTTCTCTCCCAGATAGCCCTGGCGGCGGCTGGGCTGTCGAATTGGCGACTGACGAGCCCGATCGGAGCGACGAAGACATTGGGGATGCGCAAACCTACGTTCTCGCACCGCGCAGTCTGGTGGTGTTGTCGCCACGCGCCTAGTGCGCCGCGCGTTGCTCCGTAAGCCTGGATCGTGCATCCAGCAGTCCGCTGGGATGCGTATAATCGTTGGGTTCCGGAAAGGAACTTTGGCTTGGCATGGGACGTCCAAAAGGAGAAGGCGATGCAGGTAAAAGACGTGATGACACGGCAGGTGGTAACGGCCGCTCCCGCTTCGAGCATCAGGGAGGTCGCGAGGCTTATGTCGGAGATCGATTCCGGGGTTATCCCGGTCGTCGACGGAGAAGTGCTCGGTGTCGTGACGGACCGCGACATCGTCATTCGAGGCGTTGCCGAGGGGATCGGATATGATGAGGCGGTATCGTCGATCATGACCGAAGGCGTGGAAAGCTGCCTCGAAGGAGACAATCTGCGAGAGGCGGCGGATCGGATGTCCGAATTGCAAATGCGCCGGCTTCTGGTCTTCGATGATGACGGGAAAATCGTCGGCATTTTGTCTCTGGGCGACGTTGCGGGCATCAACGAAGAACTTGCCGGCGTTGCCCTGGAGGAGATCAGTGACGACGTTTCCGCTCGGTAGGTCAGGAGTGCGTGACGTCGGCTGGCGTCCTGCACCTTCCACACGGGCTGCCTGTTGATGCGTGGTCTGATAGGGGCAGCGCAGTTGCGCCCTGTCATTGGCTCGACCGCCTCCAGAATGCCTGCTCGGACCTATGCAAAATTCAGTCCTCGGCCCATTCATCCAACCGGCTGACCGCTGTCCTTGGCCTTTGCGGCTCTGCAGCCACGGCTGCCGCAATCTTCCCAGCCTCTCGATCGGCACTTCTGAAATAGCTGACAAGGCCTGGCGTCATCCCCGAAAACCACAAACCCGGAACACTTGATGACACATTGTCGGAACCGAGGATTGGATTACCTTTGGCATCCAGTACGGAAAGATCGCCAAGAGTACATCCCAGTCGTGGGCCGTAGCCGGTCGCTGCGATGAGAATGTCTGGCTCGACAATGTCGCCGCCGGCCAGATAAACCGTGCCGCCAACTACGCGGTCGACCTCGCGGACGACCGCAATCCGGCCCGCCTTTATCGCGCCCATTGCTCCGTCGTCGACAGGGATGGCAATGTGATCGCATCTGAGCCGGGTCGCTGCTCCCCGACCGGGCTTCGGAAAGCCGAAACTTTGAATGTTTCCGAAAGCGAGCCGCTGAGTGAAACCGATCGCAAGGTCGGCAAACGCTGATGGCAACATGTCCATGAGCGGGGACAGTCGATGCACAGCGATACCCCTCAAGCGCTTGGGAAGAACCGCTGACCCCGATCTAACGGAGAGCCAAACTTCTTCAGTATCAACCCGGCAAAGATGGTTCAGGATGTCAAATCCTGAGTTTCCCCCTCCCACAACGAGGACGCGTTTTCCCGCATATTGCTTCACGTCGCCAAAGTCGCTCGCGTGGATGCGTTGGCCGGTGAAGGTTTCAACACCACGAATTTGTGGCCATCGTGGATCGTGGTCCCTCCCTGTTGCAATAACTACATGCTCGGCAAAGACAGGACCGGTGCTGGATGTGATCACGAAGCAAGAGCCGGCCTTGCTGATCCCAGTGACATCTACGTTAAAGCGTATTGGGAACGTATGGCGCTGCGCGAAACTCTCGAGATGGCGCACAACGTCATCTCGCCTCAGAAACGCTGGCGTTCCAATTTGATATTGCAGACCCGGCAAGTGTGACACGCTCCGGTGAGTATTGAGGGTCAACTGCTGGTGGCGCGCAGACCAGGAGGCGCCGATCTTGCCGCCTTTGTCCAAGATAAGACTTTTAATTCCCAACCTTTTAAGGTGATAGGCAACCGTCAGTCCTGCCAAGCCGGCACCGACGATAACGACTCGTTCTACATTCGCTTGCGCTTCCATCCGACAACCATGACTAAAACAGAATACGGGCGCAACGCCGCCCGCTGACGATTGTACGGTATCGGACGAAGGATGCTTTCGCGTTTGGTAACGACTCTCAACTGTGCGCAAGGTGCGTGACCACCAGGGGAACGCAATGCCGAACATCCGCAGGGTCTTCGATGATCTACTCGACCGACGCGTATCTCATATCCCGGACGTTCGATTTTCCGCGAGCCAGAAGCTGGAGCTCTGTCGTAGGCACGGTGACTTCGCCCTCGCCTACTCGACCGCCGTTCAGCGGGACCTGAAACACTTCGGGGACGACGAGGGATATGTCGCCTATGCGACCAAGATGGGCCACACGTTCGCCCTGGGCGATCCCGTTGCACCAAAGAGTGAGCACGAACGATATGTACGAGACTTTGTTCAAGCGGCCGGAAATCCTTGTTTCGTCCAAGTCGGGCCGCAAACGGCGGGGGTTCTGTCAACGATGGGATATCGCGTCAATCACATGGGGATCGATACACATTTGACCTTCGATACCCACAGTTTCAGCGGCAAACGGAACGAAACGGTCCGCTATTCCGAGAGATGGCTGATCAAGCAAGGCTACACGATCGCCGAGTGTGACGGCACCAGGACCCAGGCCGACCAGATCAAGACCGTTTCGGAAAGCTGGCGTGCTGGGCGGATCGTCAGCCGGAGGGAAATGCGCTTCCTGAATCGACCCTTCTTTCCGGAACTATCACCGCATTTGCGTCGCTTTGTGATCCTGAGCCCACAAGGCGATCCAGTTGCAATCCTCGATTTCGATCCGATGTTTGAAGACGGCGTGGTGACAGGCTACACGGCAGCTTTCAAGCGAAAGCTCGAGGGAACGACACCACATGCCGAGGTCGGGCTGACAAAATTTGCTGCTGACCGTTTCCGCGAAGAGGGACGCGCGCGCATTACCCTTGGCCTATCGCCGCTTGCAGCGATCGCCGCGAGCGGGTTTGCCGAGAGCCGCCTCTGGCGCACCTTGTTCGAGAAGGCCTTCCTGTCTGAAAAGGTCAACACTCATATATTCAACTTGCGTGGTCAGGCGGCGTTCAAGCGCCGGTTTCATGGGGAAGAAGTTCCCACCTACATTGCGTTCAAGAGGCCGACCCCGATAGAGATGATCGCGTTACTCCGCCTGCTCAAAACGCTTTAGTCGTGTCACTCCGCGATGAACATGTGCGATGAGCCGACCGCGACGTGCGATCCCCAGACCGAACCGGTTCAAACCGCTCATCGGATTATCTTCGAATGTCATCCCTGCAATGTCGAATCGAGGCTTATGCGCCTCCCCCTGAAGGTTCGGCGTTCAGGGCGCAACAAGCCAGCACTGCCCGGGTTCGCAAGCCTGCCCCGGCCAGTCAATGTATCACGCCAGTTCTGAACGCAGCAGCCACCAGCGCCGTGTCTTTGTAGACGCAGAACGTGTCCTTCAGTCGATCGATATGCGTGCGCACGGTGTAGACCGATATCCCCAGGATGTCTGCAATTTCCTGGGCGCTCTTGCCATCGCACATCAATGTCAGCACTTCTCGCTCACGCGGGGACAGATGGTATTCCATAAGATCGATATGGTGACTCTTTCGCGCGGTTCACCCTCTGGTCAAAGCTTTTTTGCGAAACAGCAGGCCGTGAGAACATTCCCATGACAGACCACCCTCGGTCGGCATCAAAACCACCCTCTCCGCCAGAACCATAATAGCGGCAGTATGGCACTCAAGGCGATGACCGCCCAGGCAAATGGGTAACCCCAAGTCCAGCCAAGTTCAGGCATGAACTTGAAGTTCATCCCCCATATGCCTGCCATCAGGGTGGGCGGGACGCCCACCACCGATGCGATGGTCAATACCTTGAATATGTCGTTCTGCTCGATGGTGATGAAGCCAAGAACGGCGTCGAGCAGAAACTGTGTCTTGTCAGAAAGATGGGTCTCATAGTCACTCAAAGAAGCGACGTCTTTGGTAACGGCGTGGAGCTGGTCACGGAATTCGTCCGACAGCATGTCATGACACACATCGAGTGTGAACGACGCCATCCTCCCGACACCGAGGAGAACATCTCTCGCTTTCGATGATCGGTCGCCCAGCCTGCCAACTTTCGAAAGCGCCAGGCGCAAGGTGAAATTGGCGTTTCGAGAGGACGTAGATCCCCTGAGGTTGCCTTTGAAGACCGAACGGGACACGTGGTCGACTGCAGTGGCCAGATGCTCAAGGGCATCTGCACCACGATCGACCATCGCCTCAAGCAGCGCGACAAAAACTCCCATTCCACTGGACAGGCTTTCATCATGTTTGATGCGATCGGCCACCGCGTCGAAAGCGGGCAAGGCTTCGAAGCGTACGGTCACGAGAAAGTCAGGACCGACGATAAACCCAGCTGGCGACAGTTCAGCATGCTCGATGCTGGCGTGGGCAACGACAGGCGCGCTGAGATAGAGCCGGTTACCTTGTTTGGAGAGCCTGCTGGACGCCTCGATTTCGCTCAGCGCTTCCTTTGTCGGAACACGCACCTTCGCCCGATGTTGGACAAACGCTATTTCCTTTTCGTCGGGATCGATCAGGTCCATCCAGATTACCCGACCAGGCAATGTGTCTTGAGGTTGGCCAGCCCTGACAGTTCCGTCAATGTCACGATAGATTTTTAGCACTCTCGGTTCCTCAAAATTCCAGCATATCGTGATATGACAGGCATCCCTTTTGCGGCCAGGTGCCATATCGTCGCTCGTGGGTGCTTTGCCCGGTCGTCTGAGTGACCCGTTGCCGAATGTTCGACCGGATGCCTCACCGTTCCTCTCCCCTCAACTTGAAGTCCAGGAGATCATAGCAAGCGCATAATTCCTCTGTCTGGACGGGTCCCGCCATGCGGCCCGTGGCGACCGAAACGAGTGCTAAAGCAGGCGTGGCTGGATTGGCGGCTCTTTTACCGTGGAGGATTTGTCTTCCCGCCGGGCCAATTCCATTTCGGCAGTAAACCGGATGTCGGCGTCTCGATCCTTGAGGAATCCCTGAAGGAGTTGCAAATCGACTTGGCTCCAAGCCTTGCCGCGTTCGGATCCTGCGGGGACGCGGGGCAACAGGCCCGGTTGAGCGCTCCATGCCAGCAACTGCTCGAGTGAAGCTTCATTCAGCATGTCACGCAGATGATGAGCTGTCACATATGCATCTGGCATCGCGCGGTGGGCGGGCAGACCGATCTCGTGCACAAGCCCAACCGGCATGCGCTGGTAACGCAGCATCTGGTTCGAGAACCGCGGCAGATGCGGCCATAGCCTCAGGGCGCACTTCCATGTGCAGATCCACGGCGCCCCTGCGCAAAGCCGGGGCGTGCAATAGCGTCGTTCGAAGGCGGCGCGATGTGCAGCAAGTGCCGCGACTGGTTGCCGCGGCTGAAGGACGGAAGCTGCGGCCTGCTTCCACAGAGGCGCGCCGATCACGTCTCGGTCGAGGATGTGATGGATCGCCATTGTTTCCGGCGATATGGGACGACCTGGGTCAATCAGGAACGAGCCGCGTTCGGCATCCAGCCCCCAGCGTCCGTCTGGCGCCTGGACGACGTCCTGCCAGCCGATCTCGCATACATCGTTGGGGCCGTTTCCCGCGGTCTCCAGGTCAATGACCCGAACTCTCGCTGCCTCGGCCACCTGCTCACCTCTCGCAATTTCCGACGCGTCGACATTAGTCCTGCCCACCCTGCTCGCGATCCAGCAGCTAGGCGGCTTCAGAGTGGCTTCAGCTTTTGACCTGCGAATCTAGCGGTCCTGGTTTTCTGCGCAGTTGTTCGGGAACCAATTTCTCGCGAGCGAGCAACGGTCCCCGTACAAGCTGGAGCGGATACCGAACGACCCGACGGCCTAGCGGCACCGCGCCTCGTACTTGCGGCCATACTGATCACGATAGATGCAATAGCCTCTATGTTCGGTCGAACGGCCGATCAAAGCGCCTGCGACGCCACCGGCAACTGCACCAACCGCGGCTCCTCCCCAGCTATTCGTGACGGCTCCGCCGATGACGGCACCCGTTCCCGCGCCAATTGCGGTCCCCTTCTCGGTGGCTGTGCAAGCCGTCAACATCGGCAAGGTCGCGGTGAAAGCCAAAACAAGTGATAGGTTTTTGAACATGACGAGTTTCCTTGGTTGTCCGCAGCCCCACGACGCGAGGCGTTTGGTCTCCCTCAAACCGCACCAGTCAGGTTTTGTTCCGTCCGCGTCGTCGCATCGGACCAAGGTCCGACCTCTGCCTACCGCAGGCATTGTTTCGATGCGCGCCTTCGCAGAGATCGATTCGATCATGAGTGAAGTCGCCGCAACGGGTTTGTCTCGACGTCAACGCACCCGCGCGCGCCAATTAAGGGCGAAACGCCGATGTCGGTATTCTTGGAGATCTCGCCAAACACCCTGCGCCATTTGATTCTCGCTTATCGTGCGGCACGAAAAACATAGCGTCGTTAGAATATTTAATTGCATTGCCTGAGAGCCGATCTACACTGGCGGCGCCACGCATCGTAACCAGCATTCTCGGATTCCTCGATGACCTTAGAACCGGACGACGCTTTTGAGGACAAAGCCGCCTTGCTGTCCGCGATGGCTAACGAAAATCGCTTGAAGATACTGCTCGTTCTGGCCCACAAGGAAATATCGGTCGGTGACCTGATGCTTCACGTGGACCTCTCACAATCGGCGCTCTCACAGCACTTGTCCAAACTGCGCGCGGACAAGCTGGTAAAAACGAGGCGGAGCGCTCAAACGGTCTTTTACCGGACCGACGACCACCGGATCCTCAGTTTGTTGCGAGCCCTCGACGAGATCTTTGGATCCCGCCCGCCGGGCGCGTAGATTTCCGGTGATCGGGGTTGCGCCCAGCTGGCAGCCCGGCAAACAGGTAATCAATCGGTCGCGTCAGGCGTTGGCGCCGGCTTCATCTTGTCGACGCCGCGTCGCCGGTCGATCCACCGCATCACCGGCGTCACCGCAATGCCGTGCAGCACAATTGACGCCAGGATAATGACGAGAACTGTTGCCCATATTGTCTCTATTCCTTCGAACTGCACTTTCCCGGATGCGTAGGCGAGATAGTAGATCGATCCTAATCCACGGATGCCGAACACTGAAACAATCGCCTTTTCCGCAACGGAATGCCGGCAGCCCATCAGGCTGAGCCAACCCGCCAGCGGTCGCACAAGCGAAAGAGTCACAACAGCGACCACTGCCACTCGCCAATCCACCTTTTGCAGAAGCGATCCTTCAGCGACGATTGATCCGAAGCAGACGAGCAGCACCATCATCAGCATTCGCTCTATTTGTTCGCCGAAATCGTGAAGCTCGCCATGGAAGCTGCTGTGTCGTTCGACACTGCGCAACGCCAGCGCAGCAACAAACACCGCCACGAACCCATATCCATGGACGAGTTCGGCGATCGCATAGGCCACGCAGGTGAAACCGAGCGCTGCAAGCCCGTCGCCAGTTCGTGCGATCCGGCTTCGTTCCGGAACCTTAAAGGTGAGGTATCCAAGCGCGCGGCCGACAATCCATCCCGTTCCGGCGCCCACGGCGAGCTTCCAGACGACGTCGACAGCCAGCCAGGGCAAGACCCAGTCCGAATGACCGGCCGTGCTGCCGGCGATTGCCATCGCCGCCATTACAAAAGGAAAGCTCAGCCCGTCATTCAGGCCGGCCTCCGACGTCAACGCGAAACGGATGTCGTCTTCCTCACCTGTCTGCGGCGGCCCCACCTGAACATCTGCTGCAAGAACAGGATCGGTGGGTGCGAGTGCTGCACCGAGTAAAAGAGCAGACGCTGCTCCAAGACCGAGGACGCTCCACCCAAGAAGCGCGATCGCGGCAATCGAGATAGGCATGGCGATCCCCAGCAATCTCCAGGTGATCATCCATCGTGCCCAACCGAGCGGCCGGTCGATCTTCAGGCCAGCCCCCATCAAGGCAACGACGACCACGAACTCCGTCAAGTGCTCGGCCCATTTTACATTCTCCAGCGGGTTGAACTGCGGCAGAGGCGTGAATGGAGACCAGGCGAGTGCCATTCCGATGGCAATGCAGCAGATGGGCAAAGAAAGAGGGACCCGCCTCAGCGCCATGGGCAGCCAGGCGGTCAACAAAACCACGGCGCCGAAGATCAGGAGCGTAACGACGTAGGTGTTCACTCCGGTCATCTCTCCCACGCGGGTATGATGGCGGATCCAGCCGCGACGTGCTTGTCTGCATCCCGGGCTGCATCGAAGACCTTTGCGAGCTCCAACGACAGCTTTTGATGCGCTGCGTCCCTACACTGGCTCATGAAGCGTCGCTTGATCTTCCCCTCAGGTCGCCGGGCGCTCGGGCTGCCACTGCGCGGTTCGAGATCGGCGTCGGTCGTTTTGAACATGAACATGGTCCCTTCGGCCAACAAGATAAACGTCGACTGCAGCCTACCTGTTCCTAGGGCCCTATTGCTCAAGGAATATGGCAAGTTCTCGCGCTACAATTGCGGATCCTCGCGTTGCGGAAAATGTCCGACATTCTGAAGAATGATCCTTTCAAAGGGGCCCGAGAACTTTTCGTGCAAGTGTTCGGAGAGCTCAGGCGGATTGACGCCATCTTCCAGCCCCTGGAAGTAGACCGTCGGCAGCGAGAGCGACTGTGTCTGCCTGACGCGGTCTTCAAGCCATGCGCTTTGCGGATCGGGCTCGGCTTCCCCCCAACGAACCCTATAGCTGTGCAGCGTGACAGCGACCCAGTCCGGATTATCGAAGGACTTCGATACCGAGGCAAAAGTTGCCTCGTCAAACCAGCCGTCAGGCCCCCAGTTTTCCCACTGGATGCGGGCAAAGCCATGCGGATCGTCATGGATCGCCTCAGCTCCGCGCTTCGTCGCCATGAACCAATGGTACCAGTATCGCTCGGCCTGCCGAAATGAAGGGGTCTTCAAACCGCCCATGCGCGGCAGCGACGAAAGCAGCGCCATCCGGTCGACGCGCTCGGGCCAGCCAATGGCGAGGGCTTCGGCGATGTTTGAGCCCCAGTCGTGGCCAACGACGGAAAACCGCTCAATGCCCAGGCCGTCCATGAGGGCTATGGCGTCCATCGCAAGGGCGCCACCGTTCGCGCTGCGCAATGCACTGCCGTTGCGAAATACGGTCGGACCGAACCCCCGCAAGTATGGCGCAATCAGTCGAAGGTCTCGGTTCCCCAGCAGCGACGTGACAGACGACCATGTGGAAGCGTCGTCGGGCCATCCGTGAAGAACGAGAACCGGCTGGCCATGACGCACTCCAGTTTCGTCGAAGACTATTCGCAGGCTGTCCGTTTCAAGGTGCGGCATGATGGTACTCCGGTTCAAGGACGCAACACCATAAGAGCACTCTTGGTTCCGAAGCAGGGAACCTCGCAGCGTTACCTAAGTTGGTGGGCGACCGAAGCCGCGAACGCTGAAAGAGCTGTCATCACACCCAAACACTCCGTCCCCATGACCCGGCGATCGGTGATTGCTGCGGCAAGCGTAACGCTCGCAGCCTCGGCTTTCCAAGGCTTCGCCTGCCTCGAACACGCAGGAGAATGCACAGATGGACGATCCTACAACAAAGTACCCGAAACCGCCATTCCAGAAGCAGAGTCAGCCATTTCCAGGCCTTGCCGGCAGGATGGTGCCCAAGCCCGATCACGGGGAGGCTTCCTATAAGGGTTCTGGCCGTCTTGCGGGACGCAGGGCGCTGATCACCGGGGGCGATTCCGGCATGGGTCGCGCGGCAGCCATCGCTTACGCCCGCGAAGGCGCTGATGTCGCCATCAACTATCTTCCGGATGAGGAGCCCGATGCACGGGAGGTGATCGCGCTGATCCAGAAGGAAGGCCGTAGAGGCATATCGCTTCCCGGCGACCTGCGGGATGCGGCCTTCTGTGAAAAACTGGTAGAAGATGCGGTGGCTGCGCTCGGCAGCCTCGACATACTGGTCAACAATGCCGGCCGCCAACAGCAAGCAAAGTCGATCGAAGAGATCACCTACGAGGCGTTCGACGCGACTATGAAAACCAATATCTACGCAACCTTCCTCCTGACAAGGGCAGCGCTCAAGCACATGCAGCCAGGTTCCGTGATTATCCAGACAACCTCGGAGCAAGCATATGATCCTTCAGAGAACCTCGTCGACTACGCCATGACCAAGGCCGCGATGATGAATTTCACCAAATCTATGGCCAAGCAGCTCGGCCCCAAAGGCATCCGGGTCAACGGTGTCGCGCCCGGCCCAATCTGGACTCCGCTGCAGGTCAGCGGGGGCGCCACGATGGAAAAGCTGGAAAAGTTCGGAGGCGACACACCGATGGGGCGCCCGGGACAGCCGGCAGAACTGGCGTCCATCTACGTTCAGCTCGCAGATCCTGAGGCCAGTTACGCCACCGGACAAATTTATGGCGCAGCAGGCGGCGGCGGGCAACCGTGAGAGAGCGGCTAAACGCCGATGCGGACCAACAGACACGCCATCCAAGCGCTCCATTGTACGGCAGCAGCGATGTCGATGCGAGAAATCTCATGATGGCGAACAATCGATGTCGGGCATCGGCTCGAACATGAAACTCGAGAATGTGTCGTCGTGCTGATCACAGTCCCGCTGGGGAATGCCGCGAGTGGACTTGGCGTATTGGGCTTGCGAGGGTTCGTAACCGGTGGCGAAAAAGATCTCGGCAGGTGAGCCATCTAAGGAAGAGGTTTTGGCCATCCGAGCGACAAGGCGCAGCAGCCGGCACCGTTCCTGCCATACGCCCATCGCAACGTCCCGCATTCACGCGTGCTCGGTCCGTCTCTAAACTGCGCGAGATGAGCAAGCGGTTAGCCGACAGAGTGCATCGAGGAGGCCGTGGAACAGGAGCAGGATCGCCGGGGCAGTCACGGGCCTGCCCGAAGAACGTTCGCAAGCCGCGACAGCTTCGGCAGGCCGCCAATCCATCCACCAACTGACCAGACCGTCACAGCGCCTAATGCCCCCGCCAAGGCCAATCGATGTCCCGTCAGCCAGGCGACGGGTTGCGAAATAATGAGGAAAAGGCTTCGCGTTTGCATGCGTCAGAAATGGCCTACCCGGCAAATCGGTTCCACGGCCGGGGGTTGCTTGCAGCCGGAGCCTTAGTATCCTGCATCCGCATCTGCAGCAACAACTGACGCGATGGCTGTGTCTGTCCCGCCCCAGGTTGTTCGACGATGATGGCTGCTCCATCCTTCAAACCATCATGCTCCCGGCCCATGGAACTTACTGATTCTTCGATCGTTTCTGCATACCGAGGCAATATATCCGGAAACTGTCCATGGCAACCACATCGAGGGGACGTGCTCAGGACCGAGAAAAAGTAGCGGGCGGTCAGGATTACGAGGTTCGATATGAAGCAAAGAAGCAGGGCGTTTCTGCAGACGCTGTTAAGAAGGCCATCAAGAGCGCTGGAAACTGTCGCAAGAACGTGGAAGCAGACATCAGTCGCCGCTGAGCCGTGAAGATCGCGACGTATAATGTCAACGGCGTCAACGGCCGGCTGGAAGTCCTCCTACGGTGGTTGCAGGAGGCGGATCCCGATATCGTTTGCCTGCAAGAGCTCAAGGCGCCGCAGGATAAGTTTCCCGTCAAAGCCATCGAGGCAGCTGGCTATGGCGCCGTCTGGCATGGCCAAAAGTCCTGGAACGGTGTGGCGATCCTTGCCAAAGGACAGCACCCGCATCTTACGAGGAGAGGGCTTCCAGGGGAGCCGGCTGACGAACACAGCCGCTACATCGAGGCCATCGTCGACGGAATGGTGATCGGCGGTCTCTATCTTCCCAACGGCAACCCCTATCCAGGACCGAAATTCGACTACAAGCTACGTTGGTTCAAGCGTTTGCAGGACTATGCCAGGGAACTGCTGGAGCTGGATGTTCCAGTCGTGCTTGCCGGCGATTATAACGTCATGCCAACGGAGTTGGATGTCTATAAGCCGCAGCGCTGGACGAATGACGCGTTGTTCAGGATCGAAGTGCGGCAGGCCTATGAGGATCTTGTTGATCAGGGCTGGACAGATGCCCTGCGCCACCTTTACCCGGGCGAGCGCATCTATACATTCTGGGACTACTTCCGAAACGCTTTTGCCCGTGATGCGGGTCTTCGGATCGACCACGTCCTCCTGAGCCCTGAGGCGGCGGACCGTCTGTCGGCGGCGCAAGTCGATAGAGACGTGCGCGGTTGGGACCACACAAGCGATCACGCGCCCGTATGGATCGAGCTCAGCGACAAGATCGTAAAGAAGAGGAGGAAATCATGACCGAGACATGGAGAGCGCGGTTGCGCGACCGGCTGGAAGATTTTGTCGACACCTTCGTGGTTGCCGGAGCGAGGCATGAGGATGTCTTGCGGGCGATCGTCGAAGAGGTCGATGAGCTGCGGATGGCGCTTGATCGTGACCCCGGCCCTGCGGAAGATGGCAGTGCGGTGGTCGAGGAACCTGCAAACGACTGGCCGTCCGCTGACAAGAATTGAAACCGTGGCGGCCAGCTGTCGACCGCGCAAAGCCTCGGCTGCGGTACAGCAGTGGGTCCAACGATCGCATCGACGTGTTACCATATCGCCAATCCTGACGGCACTTGTTCGACAGGAGAGCTGGGCCTTCATCACCGCCGCGCCTCCTGGCGCGCGCATTTGATATGTCGTTGCGTCTGCGTCTCCTCAGCCTGTGGTCTGCGCGCTTGATAGGCATGGTTAGGCGATGGGATGTTTCAGGCATTCGGCAGGCGCGGCAAGCAGCCGATTGAACCTGACGAAATCTCCATGGTTCATGGCCTCATCAAAGATTACTGCGGCAAAAGAGCATTGGAGACCGAGTGCCGGGAGGCTCTGAAAGCAGGGAATGGGAGACCGGTCAGCACAGACTGCGCCCGCTGCTCAGCGAGAACGACAAGAATTGCTCCGAGCGTTGCTGAGGATGGCCTACAAGGTCAAAGGGCGAGATCTCTTCGGAGGGCCGGTCCGCTACAACCTACCGGTTGGTGAACTACGTCTTTCGGATGAATTGCCCTACAGCTTAGAGCTGTTACTTTATGTCAGCCGGGGCAGTAGAGTAAGATGATCGAGACCCCTGCATGTCAAAGGCTCGTCGTACCGGAATGCGACGAGCCTTTTCTTTTATCCATCCTCAGGCCGAGCCCGCCGTCTTTCAGTGTCCATAGCGCAATGATCCACGACGATAGGACGCCGGGAGCTGAATAGAGCGCTCGAACTGGTCCCTTCACCCGAACAGACCGGTGCAATCTCGTTTGCGTTCAAGAACGTCACCGCCGGCCGCGAGAGCGGAGGTCAAAGGGGAGACGAGGTCGTAACTGCCGGCCGAACCGCCGTCACACTATGCCTTGAGGGCTCGCGAGGTTTGCCGTCAGGATACGATGATCGATCGCACGCTTGCCCTGCACAAAGTGTTCGCCATATAGCAGTCCAATGAGCGATAATAAGATCTTCGTTGGCATCCGGCCAACACGCAGTGGACGGCGCAGCGCAACTCAGGAGCAGACTGGCCCTAAGTGTCAGTGGGAAGGGTGCGAAAGCGCCGGCACTCACCGCGCACCGGTTGGGGGCGCCGCCGACGGGCTCTACCTGATGTTTTGCGCTGGACACTCGAGACAGTACAGCAAGGGCTACGACTACTCGCCAGGCAAATCAGACCCCGTCGTCGCGAGATATCAGCTCGACGCCGCCGCTGGCAGAATTCCGGCGCGTGGCGTCAGAACAAATCACCAGGCTTTGGAGACGCCA
The DNA here is from genome assembly GCF_040546565.1 of Rhizobium sp. OAE497. Lineage (NCBI taxonomy): Bacteria > Pseudomonadati > Pseudomonadota > Alphaproteobacteria > Hyphomicrobiales > Rhizobiaceae > Rhizobium > Rhizobium sp. OAE497. The sequence goes on along the minus strand of NZ_JBEPOA010000003.1, from coordinate 772,995 downwards.
CTGCCCTCGTCGATACCCTCGGGTTCGGCAAAGTCACTGAAAGCGCGCGGAAAAGCCGTCCAGCCGACCGGCACTATTTCGTTGCGAAAGCTGAGGCCACTTGAAGCCCAGGCCTTCGACACGCTCGCGCTCCCGCGTGATGCCACCGCAGACGACATAAGACGTCGATATAAAGAGCGGCTTAAACTCGACCATCCGGACGCCAATAGCGGGGATCGGCAGTCGGAGGATCGCCTTAGGGCCACGATCAATGCCTATAGAATCCTCAAAGGCAGCGGCTTCTGTTAGGATGGCTCGCGGAGCTGGCGCATCGTCATTGCGTTTTCGATTGCAGCGCCCGAAGCTGTATTGTCGAAAACGCACCAGCTGTCCGACGCCAGCAGATCGCAGAATGAACGGATTTCCTCCTTGCTGTAGCTTGAATAGTAAATTTTTGGCGTGCCATGCAGACGAATGTATTTTGGTCGCCTGTCAAAATCGTTTGCTGGCCAGACCGGCGCAGGATCCGCAAGAACACGGTCCATCGCATATGTCTTTAATAGATCCAATGCCTCGCTGCACGAAAAGCTCGCGTGTCGTGCCTCAACAACAACCGGTCCATCATCGGCGTCGCGCATTATCCTGAAGGCCGGTGCGAGCACCTCAGCATTAAAGGCAAGCGACGGCGGCAGCTGGCAAAGAAGAGGTCCGCGCTTTTTGTCCAATGGTGCGATATCGCCAAGGAACGTCTGGAACGGCGCAGCGATGTCTCTCATCGCTCGCTCGTGGGTGACCTCCTTCGGAAGCTTTACCGAGAACAGGAATGCATCCGGTACTGCGTCGACCCATCGCGCGAAGGTGGACGGCCGGTGTCGGCGGTAGAAGGTCGAATTGATCTCTACGCCGTCGAAGATGGAAGCATATCGTGTCAAGGCGCTTCCTTCTTCAGCGAACCGATCGGCGTTTTTCTTTGGAATGGACCAGCCCGCAGTAGCGATGGTCGGCAAATCGATGTCCTCGCAGCTGACAATCATCAAGGCGAAACGGAGCAGACTTGAACCTGGTTCCACACCAGCCAACATAGATCGGAACCACTGCGCTTCCGGAACGTTTGGGGAACGACTTCAGTTTTCAGGAGATCGGCATGCGTGAAAATTCAAAACCGGATAGTTCGTCGAACACACAGAAGGACCCGGACGACTGGGTGAGTGGCGACGAGCCAATGACCGGGGCGCAAAGCTCCTACCTCAAGACCTTGTCGGAGCAGGCGCACCGTTCTGACGCCTTCGCGGAAGACCTGACAAAAGCAGAGGCCTCCAAGCGGATCGAGGAGCTACGCCGCTCACTCGACCTGGAATGACGAAGGGGCGCGCCGGCGCACAAGGTGCTTTCGACGCGGCTGACTTGCGTCGGGTGCAAACGGCATTGGCAACGATCGACTATCGTGCTCTGGAGGTCTCGCCGCCGTAGCCGTCATGACATCGAAGTTCAACGCGATCGCCATCGACCGGGTCTCATTAGGGACATGCGCGCCGCCTCTGCTCGATCGAATTGTCCAAGGCATGGGGCGGGTGGCGACCTCTGCCGCCACCCAACCTGGCAGATCACACTGGCGGGGCAGCGCCTCCATGCAGCGCACCAAGCAGCCAAAGTACCAACAGGATGACAACGACAAGGCCAAGCACGCCCCCCAAGCCGCGCCCGCCATATCTGCCATGGGCGTAGTAGCCGCCGCCGCCGCCGAGGAGGAGTATAAGAACAATGATGATTATGAGTGTTGTCATATGAGCATCCTTCGCCATTGATAGTTTTGCCATTACGGCACTGCAATCAGTTAGTTAGGGCCCAGAGTCCTTATGTCTAGGTTGCCTCCAACTTGATGCGCGAGCGAATCGGGCTCGCCTTACAAAGCCGTTCTGATAGGAGTGGCAGCTGACCCTCAAGCCTCTTGATCGCGGTGGCACCGACGTTATTTTGTCCTCACAATGGATCATTTACGCTACCAAATCTCGAAGAACCCGTTAGATCGGAATTATTCCGTCATCGACATATTTACGGGATGGCCGGCAGAGTTTCATGGCGTCACGCTCGACTGCTTGGACGGACCAGAAGCCGACCGGATGGTCGACGTCCTCAACTTGCAGGACTTTGACCGCCGGGGGCAGTTGCGGCCATTGCGGTAGTGCCTAGCCCACCTGCCGCTTTCAGACTGCGTCGCAACACCCCGGCAGCGAGTGACGGCATACCGGGGCGCTGCTTGACGGGCTAGACCGACAGAGTGCTCACCACCTTCATTCGTGTCATTCTTCGCTTACGGCGCTTGCAGGAACATTCGCGCCGATCGGTCGGATTGCCTCTTCGCACCCCACGCGTCCTCTACCGAGACCAACCATCAGAAACGGTCCGTCATGTCACGACGTCCGCCTTCCATCCCGTCCCAGGTCGACGTTGATGTGGGCGCGCGTTTGCAATGCCGGAGAATTCTCAAAATATCTCAGCCGCTCTGCCTGAGAAGCTGGCGATTGTTTTTCAGGACGTGCAACAATACGAACTAGGTCGGACCGGATTGGGTTGGCCGATTGCAGCAGTTGCGGGCATACCCGGGACCAGACCGGTAGTGCCTTTCGGTGAAGAAATATCCACACTGACGATCACGACGCTGCACTTCTTGCAGTCAAAGACCCGCCGCCTCCCCAAGAGGCAGGCCCGCTGAATAAGCATTCGTCATGATCACAAAGCCTGTTCGAATTGATCAAGACGCTCGCCGGCGAGGCTTGAGCAGCAGAACCGACATTGTGGGGTGCCTCCTTAAGTACGGCGGGCTTTTCGTAATTGCAATTTTCGTTTAAACGTCTGACCGAATTTAAGTGTCTTACCAGCTTGGAGCGCGGATCGTCCCTGTAACATGGTGGAAAAAAGCACAGAATCTCCGTTGAGCGAAACCTGTCTCCAGATACTGCGCGAGCTGGAGGAGGATCTGCCGATCTCATCAGAGGATGAATGGTTCGAAATTCGCGCCCTGCTTCACGACTTGTACAGCCATGGCGTCCGAGGCCATGCGCGTCTCAAGCGTCTGCTGTTTTCGTCCGTCATCAACCGCCGCCTTGCCCCGCAGCCCCGAAATCCGGTTCGAGCATCTTATCACTCCTGGGGCAACGGCAAGCTCAATCGCCTGATCGAGCGCAACAGTCGGTGAATTGCCCATCGTCAGGATTGGCGCCTCGGCTCAAGCAATCATCGACCGCGATACGCCTCCGCCGGGAGTTGCAACTGCATCGGCCGATCGTCAACAAAATTGTGGTACACACCATGCGGGACGGTGTCGTGAGCTTCGTGCGCACGGTTTGCCGGTGTCCGTCGCGAAAGGACGCGCCTGTTGGGCGAGCGGCGCCCGCCTCGATGGACGAGCTCCGCGCAATTGTCGAGGCTTCTTTGCGGTGTTCTATATCCCCGCAAGAGCTCGCGCCGAGGCCTCAGCGACGTCAACCCGGCCGACAAGACTGCAGAACTTGGAAATCTTAGAAAGACGTCGGACCTAAGTCCGATTGTTGCGTGTCGCTACTGCGTTAGCTCTGCGCTATGAAAAAACGAACGGCGCTGCTCGGCTTGGCACTTTTTGTCCTGCTCGGAGTGGTCTTCTTCAGCATGTCTGAGCTCCTTGATATCGTCAGCTTGGGGCCAAGCGCCAATAGTGTGGTCGGTGGGACGCGTTGAAGACACCGCTGGAGCAGCTGGCACATAAAGCGCACAACCAAGGCGTGAGGAAGGTCGTGATCGATGAGCGTAGTCGCCGCGAGGTTCTAAAGATATTGAGAGGTCGACTTCCCGCGACAGCCGAACTGCACGCCACATGCCACCCCGGCCTGTCAAGGCACGGTCAGCGCTCCGACGACGAGGCACGAATGGGTTCTGGGCTCGTTAATTTTGTGATAGCCTCAACTCTCGCGTCGACGATTTTCAGCGAGCGGAACACGTTTCGGAGCACCGTCTCGATCTCACGCAAAAGATTGGCGACCTGGCGCGGTTGTTCCATGGTCTTCTTCATCGACCCTTCCACCAAGGCCACTCCAATGCCGATCAACTCTTTCAAGTCGTTGCCGCGAAATGTCGAGCGCTTCAGCGCATGTTGATCCGCCTCTAAGACAAGCTCTGCTGCTTCATGAACTGCCTTCCAGGCACCTGCGACCGCTGCCTTAACCTTTGCGCTGCCAGCATTGTCGTGCACCGCTGTATATGCCGCAGCCGTTGGCTCCAGTGCTGCATTTGCTGCGGCCAGAATTTCGTCATAGCTGACTGACACATCAATCCCCTGGGCACTAAGGCAGACGATCTTTAGTTGCATGGCGGCAGAAGAAAGTCGAGATATAAGTAGCGAGGTGACGAGGGTTTCACGCGGCAAAGACCGCCGCTTGCACCGGGCCGCAATGACCGAGCAAGTTGCGACGCAAAAGGACGATTGAAGGCCCAATATCATAGGCTGCCGGGCAGTGCCCGGCCTCCTGCGAAAGCCGGACGTTGAGATCGGCTGATGCACGTCTGCTGGCCGCGCTCTACCGCTTTCGGATGAGTTGACTAACACCTTGCTCCTCCTACTTCCGAAGGATCGCGCGCACGCCTGAGCGTGCGCAGCGAGGGAGACGTCATGATTTTTGCAAAAGCGACCGAAATCTATCGTCGAGGCGGACGAGAAGACCTCATCAATGCCATCGAGGCGTTCTCCATTGCGACGAAAGCACAAATTCTTGCCGACATCGGATTTGCAGCACCAGCGACAGTCGAACCTGATGGCCCACAGGAAGAAGCAGCCGATCCGTCTTGCGACGAGATCCACTGCTTCTAGACCAGATGCTCATAGACCCAAACGGCTTACGATTGCGTGACGCGTTGGCGAGAAGCCTTCTTCTCTCCGCAAGTGTTATGCGCAAGGATGCAGCAGAGTGACGCATCATGCCCCGAATAAGATGTCTGGCGGCGCCACGCCGCCCGACGGCGGCTTATTTGACTGCAGTCAGAGTGGCATGCATGCCCGCTTCGTAATGCCCCTTGATGTTGCAGAGCAAGAGATAGGAACCTGGAGCGAGCTTGGCCTTCAGTGTGCCATCGGCCCCAGGCTTGAGGTCGGACACTTCGCCCAGGCTCTTGAGCTGCTTCTCATCCACGCGATGCTTGCCCTTGACGACGGAGACCTGCTGGTCGGCACTCTTGAGCTTGACCAGAACCATTTCATGTTCCTCGGTCATCGCATCATTGTGGACCTTGAACAGCACGTCGCCTGCCTTCACGGTCGGCTGGTCGACGGTCAGGGTCATTGGTCCGCCGCCCTCTCCGCCTTCCGTCACCGTCACCGTTGTTGCGGCAAGCGCTGGCGTCGCGAGGCACAGCGTTAAAAGCGTAGCAAAAATGCTCTTGTTTTGCAGCATGCGTTCAGGTCTCCTGGATTGAACAAAACCAGAGGCACATAGGGGCGAAATCTGACAGTTACCTGAAATCAAGAAATAACAGAAATATTCGCCTCATCGTCCAGGCGCGAGGCAACGACAGTATTCCTGCGGGCACAGAGCGTCTGGCTGATCAACGCATGGCGACCGGAAGTCTGATCGTCACCACCAGGCCATGACTTTGTCGCACCGCCAGTTCGACCGAACCGCCGTACATTTCAGCCAGCTCTGCCGCGATAGTAAGCCCGAACCCATCGCCTGGCTTCGACTCATCCAGCCGGCGTCCCGGAAAAAGGACGTCACCGATAAAGGCTTCCTCGATGCCCGGGCCGTCATCAGCGATGACGACGGCGACGTTGTCCTGCTCGATTGTGCTTGAGATTTGAACCTCCGAAGCCGCCCATTTGAAGGCGTTATCGATGATGCCTGCGAATATTTCGTCTGCATCCTCCGGCGAACAGTTCAGAAAGGTCCCACTCGAAACGCTATTCCTGATGACGATCTTGCGGTCCGCGTAGATCCTCGACATCATCTCCAGAATATCGTCGATCCTTGGAGCCAGCTCGATCGAAAAGTAATGACCTGCATCGGCAAAGCTGGACCGTGTCCTACCGAGGTGATGTCGGATGTTCCGGTCAATGCGCGCCACGAGCGCCCTCGACGCTCCGCTTGGATCGTTATCATCATTGAGAGCAAGACCAAGGCTTGCCACTGGTGTTTTTAGCCCATGGGCCAGGTTGGCAAACTGAAGCCTGGTCTGGGCCAGACGAAGTTTGTTGGCTTCGACCAGATGGTTGATTTCCTCCACTATAGGAAGAAGCTCGGCAGCTTGTGCTGGCGGCAGGGCGGATCGCTGCGCCGTCGCGATCTCAGCGATTTGACCGGAAAGCCTGCGAAGCGGAGAAAGTCCAAAGCGCACCTGAAGAACACTTCCGATGATCAAGCAGGCACCCAGTATCAGCATCGCGGGAACCAGAAAGACCAATGCCCTCTTCGAGGGGACGCTCAACGCAGATGAGGGGGCAGAGGCGACAATCTCCAAACCGGTTCCGCCGACAAAAGTCCTCGCGACCCGGAAGTGCAGATCCCCACCGCGGCCGTCACCTCCGTCGGCTGCTTGTGAGGTGCCTGTCAGCAACCGACGCCAGTCAAACGGCGACGGTGGGCTCTCGATCGTTTCGCTGCCAAGAGAACGCGACGACAGCCTTTGGCCCTTTGCCTCGACCTGCCAATACCAACCGGAACCTTGCCGGTCAAAAGGAGGGCCATCCACAGATCCTCGCAAGCCGACACCGCCATCAGCACCGATAACGATTGCATTGCGTATGGTCTCGATCTGAAGGTCCAGGCGTTGATCGACCTGCTCTCTGACAACGCCGGCAATGACGAACCAAAGTACAAGCGACGTGACAATAACCGCCAGCGAGGCGTAAGCGACCGAGAACCATATAAGCCGGCCCGCCAGTGTCGATTGCTTTCGCATAGCGTCCCGAATCAAGTCCCTTTCGTCAGCCTGTAGCCGCGCCCCCGCTCCGTCTCGATCCGGTCCGCCCCGATCTTGCGCCGCAGCCGTGCAACAATGACTTCGATCGAATTGGAATCGACATCGGCGTCGCCTTCATAGACCCTCTCGAGCAGCTCGCGCTTGTCAATGATGGTTTCCTTGCGCAGCATAAGACAGGAAAGCACGCGCCACTCAAAGGCTGTCAGCTTGAGAGGAAGTCCCGACTGCTCGAACGTCCCGAGCTGTGCATCATAGGATATGTCGCCACATTGCACGATCGAAGCTGCGTGTCCTGCCGCGCGTCGGACCAGGGCCCTCAAGCGAAGAACAAGCTCTTCGAAGCGGAAGGGTTTCGTCAAGAAGTCGTCGGCCCCTGCCTTGAATGCCGCAACCTTGTCTGGCCATCCTTCACGCGCCGTCAGGACCATGACCGGAAAGTTACGTCCCTGGCTTCGCCACGATTTAAGCACCGTGACCCCGTCACTCGTTGGCAGACCGAGGTCGAGCACCACAACGTCATAGATTTCCGTCAAACCGGCATGCTCACCGTCCTCACCGTTTCGGGCGATATCAACCACAAAATTCTCCGCACGCAAACTGGCTGCGATGCGGCCCGAAAGATCGACGTCGTCTTCCACCAAAAGAATGCGCATGTTCAATCCACATCATCCTATGCTCCATCCGAAATAGGGCGTTTTCGCTTAACTCAAACTGAACATGGGCGTTCAGGCTCTGTCGGGCGGTCAGGACTATAGTCGGCGGGTCAAAACAACCTGGAGACCGAACATGTCGAATGACCCAGCTACCCACGAAGCGGCTCATCTGGAACGACCACAACCCGGACGGAGAGGAGCAGCACACGTAGCCGCGTTTGGCATCGCAGCCTTTGCCGTGCTCGCCATAGGAGCGGTTGGCGGAGCGGCAGCAATGAAATTCACACGCCCAAGCGTCGACCTCGCACCTTTGACACCGTCATCGATCTCCAGCCTGAAAGATGATTGGAGCACCGTCACGGTGAAAGGGACGGTAGCAGAAATATACGGCAACAAGTTCATCGTTCAGGACGAGACAGGTCGGGCGCTGATCGAGACGGGGCCCGCCGGTGAGAGCGGAAGCATTGTCGCCATCAACGAGCCTGTCAGCGTCCAGGGCCGCTTCGAACATGGCTTCCTGCACGCTAGCTACGTCGTCCATCAGAATGGGAGAACCGACGCACTTCGTCCCCCGCCTGGTCCCCCGCCTCATGGCCGGCCAATCGGCGAAGCGCTACGTGAGTTGCGCCGTTGAAGGGCGGACTATGACCCGGCGCGCGCCGATGAAACCTATATCGTCGGCGTGCGTTTATCGGCGTCTTTCACGGAGTGGCGGGCATGATCAAATCCTTGGCTCTTGCCGCACCGGGCAAGCTCGGCTGCGCGCTGACTACCTTCACCATGCTTGTCCTGATGACCTGTCCCTTGATGGCGGACGAACAGCCTGCGATCCCGGCCACGGCGCGATGGCAGCCTTGCTTGGAGGCCCTGCCCCTTGCTATCGGGCACGGAGTGGGATCGGAACTGCGCCAGCCGCTCGGCAACGCAATCGTTGGCGGCCTGCTGGTCAGCCAGTTGCTGACACTGTACACGACGCCCGTGATCTACCTCTTGCTCGACCATTTACGCCGGTCGAACTGGGCCGAGGTCAACGAAGAACCGGCGCAGATCGCGCACTGAGATACACTCCGGAATGCATATGAATCAATCAGCTCTTACCCTTACAATTGCTGCAGGAACTGCGGCTGGCGTCGTCATTCGCCCTTTCCGGCTACCTGAAGCCGTCTGGGCCGTCCTGGGCGCAGGATTGATCCTTGTCCTTGGTATCCTCAATCTGGCGGAAATCTGGGCGGGCGTGGCAAAGGGAACCGATGTTTACCTGTTCCTGATCGGCATGATGCTGCTGTCCGAACTTGCTCGCAGAGAAGGACTTTTCGACTGGGTCGCGGCAATTGCCACATCCCGCGCCAAGGGGTCGCCGAAAAAGCTGTTTGCGCTTATCTACGCCGTCGGAGTGGTCGTAACAGCTCTTTTGTCCAACGATGCGACCGCCGTTGTCCTGACACCCGCCGTTTACGCCGCTTGCCGGGCCGCCAAGGTCAACAACCCGTTGCCTTATCTGTTCATCTGCGCCTTCATTGCAAATGCCGCGAGTTTTATCCTGCCAATTTCCAACCCCGCAAACCTCGTTATCTTCGCTGGTGGCGAAATGCCCTCACTGGGCCGCTGGCTGGCGACGTTTTTCGCTCCGTCGATTGCGGCAATCCTGATAACGTTTGTGGCGCTCTACGTCATGCAGCGCAGGGCATTGTTGTCGGAGACCTTGGCCGCCGATATTCCGACACCTGCATTATCATTTCCGGCGAGGCTTGCGGGCATCGGCCTCGTTGCAACCGCCTTTGTCCTCGTTGGAGCATCGGCTGCACATCTGGACTTGGGGCTGCCCACCTTTATCGCGGCCACGGTCACCACGCTCATCGTTCTTACTGTTGCCCGGCAAAATCCAACCGGCATCGTCCGCGCGATGGACTGGAGTGTTATTCTCCTGGTGGCTGGACTTTTTGTCGTGGTAGAGGCTATCAATCAGACCGGGATGACCGCTTCCCTTGCAAGCGAGTTGACGGCGATCAGTGCCGATTCTGAGTGGCAGGCAGTAGCGATCACAGGCATCGGCTTGGCCTTCCTGTCAAACCTCGCAAACAATTTGCCGGTCGGATTGTTCGCTGGCGGCGTTGTCAATGCAGCCCATCTTTCCGACCGGCTGGCGGGGGCGGTTCTCGTCGGCGTCGACCTCGGCCCCAATCTCTCGGTCACCGGATCACTGGCAACCATACTATGGTTGTCTGCTCTCCGACGCGAAGGCATCACCGTAAGCGCGTATACCTTTCTAAAGGTGGGGGCGGTCGTGATGATCCCGGCGCTGATTGCTTCGCTGGCTGCGCTTTAGAAAGCTGGCGATGCCGTTGATCTGAAGGCAACCCTTATTGGGCCGTAAAGAACGTCAAAAGAACCTTGCCTTTTTCACCAAGCAGGCACACAAACCGGTCCGGCGCGCCAGTCTTATCTTTTCGGGCGATATACGCCTCACCGAGGACCACTGTCTTGACTGGAACGTCCTCGACACGGGTGTCAGCTTTACTGACGGCAATGCTTTCCATGTCGAGAACAAGATCGGTGATATCGGGAGCGCGCTCGCGCAACGCCAGCAGACCAGTTGACCTGCACGCATCGACAGCAGGATCTGTCACGGACTGGGCTGAGGCGCCTGACGCAATCAGGCAGATCGTGAACGTGGCAAACAGTCTTTCAAGCATCTTATCTCCTTGCGTAAAATCTGCCAGCGCACGAGATTTTCAGTCCGGCAACGCATAAATGCGTCGACGCGATCAATCGTTCCCGCGCCGTGGAACGCTTTCCGACGGAACACCGTTTATGGGCGCCAGGCGTCGACCTGAGCGCATTTTTCATAGGAGTGTTCATGAAGCTTATCCCTATCGCCGCCGCCCTCTCGATCCTCTCCGCAGGCGCCGCCTTCGCGCAGCAGACCGTTGCCCCGGGCGCGGATGCGATGATGGCTGGCCCTGGTATCACCATGGGCAAGGCGGCGACCACGCCGCTGAAATATGTCGAGATCAAAGATGCCGACATTGTAACGTCCAAACTGATCGGCGTGGAGATCTACAACAAGGCGAACGAGGACGTCGGCGAAATTTCCGATATCGTCATTGGTGACGGCAAATCGGTAATTGGCGTGGTGGCGAGCGTCGGTGGTTTTCTCGGTATTGGTGAAAGCTACATCGTCATCGATCCGGCATCGCTGGCCCTGGCAGACGATAACGGCACTTGGAAGGCTTACGTGGACACCAACAAGGACGATCTGTCTAAGGCTCCGAAGTTCGACTATTCGAAGCTGAAAAAGTGATGTTTTAGGAAGTGGGGCACGCTACGCGAAAATCAGGCGTGCCCCGAATAGCGCCACGATATCTCAACCCCGTGACGCTATTAGAGTTGCGGAAAATGGTAAAGGAATAATGAAAAGGGCTCGCAATAGGTTCGAAGGCGCGCCCTTATTGGCATTTAAGCCGCGGGTTCCCCACCAAACACGGCCGCATTGGGGTATCGCAACACAGGATTGCCAGACCGCTTATAGCCGCTAGCGGCCGTTGGATCGGTCCTGGCTCAACGACCCTGTGGCGTGTGCGTGACCGGCCGAGCCTAATACAACCACATCTTTATGCAGGCATTTCGCACTTTTGATAAGCTGCGGGACGTCGCAGCGACGACAAACGGTGCATTTCGCTAGGGAGCTGGCTCGGACCGCACCCGAGCCTGAGCATCGACCAAACGGGAGGGATCGACATTGGAAAAAACGCCGGCCAAAGAAGCGCATGAGGCTGAGACCCGTTTGACCCCCGAGCAGATGGAAGACGCGCGCAAAGCGTATCTGCTTCGGCGTTTCTGGATCAGTGGCCGCGAGTACTGGGGTCGCAACGGAGACCGGCTGGCCTGGGCCTCATCGATTGGTCTCCTCCTCCTCATAGCCATCAACGTTGCCTTCCAGTATGGGATCAATGTCTGGAACCGTGGCCTCTTCGACGCCATTGAGCAGCGCAATGCGTCGACAGTCTACTTTCTTGGGGCGGTGTTTCCGCCGCTCGTTCTGGGGTGCGTCGCAGTCGTCACCATCCAGGTTTACGTGCGCATGCTCATACAACGACGCTGGCGATCCTGGCTTACGAAAGCGCTGATTGCTCGCTGGTTGGCAAACGGGCGTTATTACCAGCTCAATCTTATCGGCGGCGATCACCAGAACCCGGAAGCGCGGCTTTCGGAAGATATGCGCATCGCTACCGAATCCCCCGTCGACTTTGTCGCCGGCGTGATCGCTGCGTTCGTCTCGGCGTCCACCTTTATCGTCGTGCTATGGACGATAGGCGGCGCCTTGCGCCTGCCTATTGCGGGGATGACCATCACGATTCCGGGCTTTCTCGTCGTGACAGCGGTTATCTACGCGCTCGTAACTTCCGGTTCGATCACATTTATCGGAAGGCGGTTCGTTCGTGTCTCCGAAGCAAAAAATCAGGTCGAAGCGGAATTTAGGTATACCCTGACCCGTGTACGCGAGAATGGTGAGAGTATAGCCCTTTTGGGTGGCGAGGAAGAAGAGCGCAACGATCTCGACAAAACATTCGCCAGTGTGCGCCAACAGTGGCGGCTGCTCGCCCATCAGCATATGCGCACAACGCTTGTTTCGCACGGCTCCATGCTGATCGCGCCGGTGGTCCCGGTGCTGCTGTGTGCACCCAAATTTCTCGATGGCAGCATGACGCTTGGGCAGGTCATGCAGGCAGCGTCGGCCTTCACCATCGTCCAAAGTGCGTTTGGGTGGCTGGTCGACAACTACCCGCGGCTTGCCGACTGGAACGCCAGTGCCCGGCGCGTGGCGTCGTTGATGATGTCGCTGGATGGGTTAGAGAACGCTGAAAAGAGCCAATCCCTGGATCGGATCAAGCACGGCGAGACCGAAGGCGAGACCATGCTCAGCTTGAACGACGTCTCGGTCGCGCTCGGAGACGGAACCGCTGTCGTCAAAGAGACGCAGGTCGAAGTCGGACCGGGTGAACGCGTGCTGGTCGCCGGAGAGTCGGGATCAGGAAAAAGCACCCTGGTGCGAGCGATCGCAGGCCTGTGGCCGTGGGGCGGAGGCAGCGTCAATTTCCATCCCGGCAAGCAGCTATTCATGTTGCCGCAACGGCCTTACATCCCCTCGGGCACGCTCCGACGTGCCGTATCCTACCCGCAGCCCGCGGACAGCCATACGGAAGACGAATTGCAAACCGCTCTAGAGAAAGTCGGACTGGGTCATTTGATCGAGAAAATCGAAGAAGATGCTCCGTGGGACCACACCTTGTCCGGCGGCGAAAAGCAGCGGCTAGCCTTCGCGCGCCTGCTGCTCAACGACCCCGACATTATCGTGCTTGATGAGGCAACCTCGGCGCTTGACGAAAAGACACAGGACAAGATCATGGAAATGCTGATCGACGAGCTGCCGGACGCGACAATCGTAAGCGTTGCCCACCGCGCCGAACTGGAAGCCTTCCATAGCCGCAAGATCACACTTGAGAAGCGCGAGGGCGGAGCGAGGCTCGTCAGCGACGTCGATCTAGCACCCTACCGAAAACAACGCAACGTCCTGACCAAGCTCACCAAATATTCTCGCAAACTGAAGAAGGTCCCTTAGGCAGCAAGGCTTGACTGCATGTGCCGGCGTCCCAAAGCCAGCCGGGAGCGCGCGGGTGCCATCATAAGCAAACTGCCAGGGATCGATCTCCGCCACACGGCCCCTGCAGTCGCGGCAGCAAGGGGGACCGGCCGCAGGAGGGCGGAGCGGCCGGTCCCGCGTCGCAGCACGAGCGACGCATCGCGCAAACGCGCGTATCCGCCGTTGGCGGCTCGGCGGACTTTGCTGTTACGTTCGAGATCGTCCTTAGATCAGTTCTGCGGCCGCCCTCTCGCCAGCAGGCGCTGCAGCGTACGGCGATGCATGTTCAATTGCCTGGCGGTCATCGAGACGTTTTTCCCCGTCGCCTCGAAGACGCTGTTGATGTGTTCCCAGCGCATCAGTTGCGGCGAGGTCAGCGGGACGTCAGTGCGCTCTGCAGTCGGTCTGGTGAAACCCAGAACTTCGAGAATCTCATCGGCATCCGCCGGCTTGCTCAAAAATTCAGTCGCGCCCAGCTTGACGGCAGTCACGGCAGCCGGAACACTTCCATAACCGGTCAGGACCAGGATTTTCGACAACGGGAATTCTCTTTGCATCGCCGTGACCAAGTCGAGGCCGCTTTCATCACCGATCCGCAAATCGGTGATCAGGACGTCGAAATCACGGGCAGACAAGGCGGCGTAGGCAGCATCGAGACACGTAGCGGTCGCGGCACGGAAGCCTCGGTTGGACAGAGCAAGTGCAAGCCTCTGCGCGAAGACCTTATCATCGTCGACGATCAGAAAACGTGCCTTCGGTTCCTCGGCTTGGGTCATCCTAACCCTCCGTTTCAGCTACCCCGCTATTACGGTGAGATCACCCTCCCGGATCGCTTCGCCGCAAAAGCATCTACCAGGCAATCGCGCTGCCGTCATAGGCGAAGAACCCACCATTTTGTGCAGACGTGAGACCGTCTGCGGTCTGAAGTATCAGCCTTGAGGCGCGATCCGGCGCTTGTCGCTCGTGGCCGCCCGAAAATGGCTCCGTCAGTGTCGTGGCGACCGTACCGGGGTGAATAGCGACGAGGATGGCATGTGGCTTCGTCCGCGACAGTTCGATAGACGTGGTTTTGACTATCTGATTGAGGGCTGCCTTTGCGCTTCGATACGAGATCCATCCGCCCAGTCTGTTGTCGCCGATCGATCCGACCCTCGCAGAAAGGACGACAAAGAGAGAGCGCTCCTTTCGCGGCAGCAGCGGCATAAAGTGTTTGAGCACAATCGCTGGCCCGATGGCGTTGGTCGAGAACTGCTTTGCCATAATGTCATGATCGATCTGCCGGATGGCCTTTTCCGGACCGTGGCCATCGATGGTGAGAGCTCCTGTGGCGCAGATCATCAGGTGGAAGGTCCGTGCGCCGAGGGTGGCGGCATGCGCCTTCACCGTCCACTCCTTCTCGACTTCCAGCCCATCATCCGATCGAGACAACCTGACGATTTCGCCAGCCCTCGGATCCTGACGGATCGCTTCGGCAATTGCAGAACCAATTCCTCCCGAAGCGCCTATGACAATCGAAGCATATCCTTCGGGAAGCGAACGCATGGAAAACACGGATTGCCCTCTCACTGCATGTAAGGTCGCCGATGTCTCGCGGTGCTCGATGGTCTCATCGACGGAGGCCTTCTCGATATGCGCTATACGGTTGTGGAAAGTGCGCGGATCGACCAGCCACACAGAATTATTGACTTGACGGTTGGTACGCCTGACCTGACGTCCCTTCGTCTCATGATCGGAAATTGATCTGTCATGCGAGCGGCTGCTATGCGGCGCAACCAATCAAAGATGTCTTACGAAGGAACCCGGCGGCGGCGTCTTCGTTTGTAATGCTGTTATGAGGCTGAAGACGAAGCTATCGTTGGTGTGCACGGCCATCGCAGTGCTTATGGCGGCGATCGCTGCTGCATATGTGCTCCCTACGGTGACGGGCATGGAGCGTCCCAGAAACTTCGACGTCCCGTGATTGTCAGCCGTCCCATCATTCTCGCGCACGAGGTTTTGACCGGTCCAGAGGACGCCGGACCGGTCGATCGTCAGCGTTACTGAGCGGCAGGCGCGGCCGGCTTTTCCGGCGAGGCTGCGGGCTTCTCCGCGGCAGGCGCCTCGACTGCAGGAGCATTGACAGTAACGCTCGTGCCGCCGCCACCCTTTCCGCCGTGAATATCGATTACTCCGGTGAACAGCAGCAGAGCGCCGATGGCGACAACTGCAAGGACAACAGCAACCGCCCAGCCACCGTTGCCACCGCCTGTGTTAATAACTGTCGGCCCGCGATCTTCCATATCCAATCCTCCTCTTGAGCGATAACCCAGCACAGCATTCCCTTGAAATTCCAGTGCCTTAGGCTTGTTTCTGCCAACAGATAATTCGATCGGCGACTGTTTGTTCCAAATGCGGTCGCCGGTCAGACCAAGGTCCGGGGTGGGTCGCACCGATTGAATGATGCTTGAGATGGACGACCACCGCCCTGCGATCGCTCAGGCAATCTTTCCTCCAGACCAAGACGTCTCGAGGTTTGACTGTCGGATAAGCTACGCTTGCAATGAGCCGCTCGTCGAAGCCGCGGACGCCGATCGAGACATGACCTGCGCTCTCAAAGATGTCGGCGCCCTTTCCAGGACAAATCTCGCCCGCCGCGGTCTCTGACCCAGCACAGGTAAAACGGCGTCAACTCGTCGCCAAAGTTTGCTCGCACGGGATCCGCCGGGCTGACGTTACCAGCGGTGATTGCCGGTGGTGTCCTGTCCACTTGTCAGACGCTCATCATGACGATCTTGCGCGCCGATACGCGATGCATTTGGCCATGCACGCGCGCCGACGCCGATCCTCACGACGCCACCATCCGTCGTCAAGACATCACGGGAGGGCCAAACATTTCGACAGGACGAGGGCCAAGCCATCGATCGTGAATGGCTTCGCCAGCTGAAATGCATCCTCGATGCCGGAGGCAGCCCTGGCGCTGTCATCGCCGCTTGCAAAGACAATCCGCACTGTTGGCCATCGCTCTCGGACACGTTTGGCCAGATCCGTCCCTGCCATCCCGGGAAGCCCGACATCAGTCAGCAAAATGTCGATCTGTTCCTCTTCTAGAACGGCGAGCGCATCTTCAGCCGAGCCGGCTTCATGAACGGTATGGCCGAGCTCGCTAATCATGTCGACGGTCGCCATCAGGATCAGCGGCTCATCTTCGACCACAAGGACCCTCGTCGCTCCCGCCTCTTGATCCGGTTCGCCGTGTACAGGCGTTTGCTCCTGCCGTTCGATCCGTTCGACAGCGATCAGGTGCTGGCGGGCATTACTAAGGACATGTCGTATTTTCCGAGCAAGAGCCTCGCGGGTATAGGGCTTTGACAGAAGTTCGACGCCGGCATCCAGCCGGCCACCGTGGACGATGGAATTTTCCGTGTATCCTGAGGTGTAAAGCACTGCCAGACTAGGCAACATTGCCTTTGCCTTGCGGGCGAGTTCTGTGCTGCGCATACGCCCCGGCATCACGACGTCGGTGAACAGCAAATCGATCGGCATCCCGCTATTGACGATGGCAAACGCCGACTGGGCGTCATGCGCCTTGAGAACGCGATACCCGAGATCGGTTAGAAGAGCGACGGAAGTCTCCCGCACAGCCTCGTCGTCTTCGACCACAAGAATGGTCTCAGTGCCTCCCTCAACCGGCATGGCACTCAGGTTCGCCACGCCGTCCTCGACCTGCATCGTTCGCGGCATATAGAGCTTGATCGTCGTACCATGACCGACTTCGGTGTAAATCTTGAGATGGCCACCAGATTGCTTCAGGAAGCCGTAAACCATGGATAATCCAAGGCCGCTTCCCTTGCCTTCTGACTTTGTGCTGAAGAACGGTTCAAGCACATGGTCGATGATATCATCGGCTATCCCCGATCCTGTATCTGTTACCGCCACCAGTACATATTGGCCGGGCCGGACGTCTTCCTGCGCACGGGCGTAATCGTCATCAAGCACCGCGTTCGCCGTTTCGATTGTCAGGCGTCCGCGCCCATCCATTGCATCTCTGGCATTGATTGCCAGATTGAGAATCGCGTTCTCAAGCTGACCCGGATCAATCAAGGTGTTCCACAAGCCACCAGAAACGATGGTCTCGAGCTCGACCTCCTCGCCCAGCGCGCGCCGCAGCATGTCGTCCATGTTCTGGATTAACTTGCGGCAGTTGATGACCTTCGGTTCAAGCGGCTGGCGGCGACCGAATGCCAGGAGTTGGGATGCCAATTTCGCGCCTCGGGCAACGCCGGACAAGGCGTTTTCCAGACGCTGCTGCGCCCTCGCGTTTCCGTCGACATCCTTGGAGAGGAGCTGAAGGTTTCCGCTTACAACCTGCAAGAGATTGTTGAAGTCGTGTGCAACACCGCCCGTGAGATTGCCAAGAGCCTCCATCTTTTGCGCCTGGCGCAACGCCATCTGCGCGGTTTCGCGTTCCACGGTTTCTTTTTCAAGCTGTAGCAGTGCGGTCCGAAGTTCGTGCGTACGCTGCTCAACCCGCTGTTCAAGAGTATGGTTGAGGCTCTGGAGCTGATCCTCCGCCCTCTTCTGGTGCGTTACGTCGAAGCCATCAACAAATATCCCTGTGACCTGGCCATCCGTCCCAACGATCGGCTGATAGATCAGGTTGATGAAACGTTCGTCCGGCTCCTTGTCGCCCTCTCGCTGCAAAAATACCTGCAGGTTCCGACCGATATAGGGCTTGCCCGACTGGAACACGCTATCCAGCAGCTCAATAAAGCCCTGTCCAGCAACCTCTGGAAGCGCGTCTTTGACACTCAAGCCGAGAAGCTGCCGGGGGCCAACCAGTTGCAGGTAAGCATCATTGACAAGTTCGAAGACGTGATCCGCTCCGCTTAAAATGCACATGAAGCTTGGCGCCTGCTGGAACAGCTCTCGCATCCGGTCTCTCTCGGCGGTGCGAAGCTCGACTTCCGACGACAGCTGGCGATTAAGCAGCTCAAGAGCGATTGCCGCCTGCTCCCTCATCTGAGCTGCCTCGCTGAGAGCTTCCGCTCGCCGGCGCTCGGTTTCGAAGGCTTCAGCGCTTGCCAGGCGAGACGCAATCTGCCCCGCGATCAGCTTCAGGAAATCGACATACTCGTCGCTGATCGCGCGGTGATAGTTGAGGCCGCTGATGAGTACGCCCTTGGGATTGTCCCCGCCCTGGCCGATCAGGGGAACGATAGCCGCCTTCTCGGGCGCCCTTGGCCATGGTCCGGATGGAACACTATCGGCTTCTGTCAGGTCAACCAGATCCACCACTTGATCTGTCCAAGCGCGTTTTAAATTCCAAAGCCCGGAACCGCCCGTGACGATGCAGGGCAACAAAGGATGGTCATCCGACCCGCCACTTATCCATTGCCGTCTGGCGTTGCCATGCTCATCGAAGAAATAAAGTGCACTGAACGGAAGATCCTGAAGATTTCCTGCGAGAGCGGAGAAGGACGCTTCGACGACCTCTCGCTGAGTGTCGGCAGCTGCAAGTCCCGAAGCCAGCGCTCGCATCGTCGAGATACGTCTTTCGCCGATGACCCTCTCGGTCTCCTCGGCCACCGCGCAGAACACACCCTCAACCTTGCCGCTGTCGCCAATTAACGGGCTGTAGGAGAACGTGTGATAGGTTTCTTCAGAATAACCGCTGCGTTCGAGCAGAAGCAACAAAGCGCGGTCCCAGGTCGACTGCCCGGTCTCATAAACGGTCTCCAGGCGCCCTTTGATATCGTCCCAGATTTCCGCCCAGAGAATTTTGGTGGGTACGGCAAGCGAATTGGGATGCTTGTTTCCAAGCGTTGGCCGGTAGGCATCATTATAGAAAAATGCGATCTCAGGTCCCCAGCCGAGCCACATCTCGAACTTCGACGTCAGCAATAACCGCAAGGCGACCTTCAGCGCTTCCGGCCATTGGTCGGGCGGTCCAAGCGAGCTGCTCGCCCAATCATGCTGGCGCATCATTCGCGCCATTTCGCCGTCACCGACGAATATGTCCGAGTATCGGTCAAGAGCTTGTGTATTCATCACATTTCCCGGCAGACTATTGCAGGACCGACTTAGGCCATTGATAACGCTTGTCCAGCCCGCTAGTTCTGAAGGCCAAGTTTTTTTGCAGGAAGAGATCTAAGATGGGTGAAGGGTCGCAGCCGGAATGGAGCGCGAATGAACTCAGGCTGGCGATCAAGTCGGCCGGCGTCGCACTCTGGAGCTGGATGGTGGATGATGACACGTTCGTTATGGATGCCAAGGCCTACGAGCTCTGGGACATCGCTGCAACAGAGCAACTTACCTTCGAACACCTTTCCGCCAAGGTCCATCCCGCCGACCGCGATCGGGTCAGAGCTGCCTTCGTAGCGACTCGTGCCATCGACGGTGCCTTTGAAATTGATTTCCGCATTCTAACCGATGCATCCGATGTCCGTTGGATTTCCGCTAGGGGCCAGGGGAACGACGGCGATGCCGCCACGAAGAAAATGACGGGCATCTTTCTGGACGTGACAGGTCGCAAGCAGGCCGAGGAGGGTCATGAGCTTCTCGCGGGCGAGATGAGCCATCGCGTGAAGAACTTGCTGGCCCTAGCAGCCGGTCTGACGAACATTACGTCGCGGTCCGCCGAGACCAAGGAGGAGATGGCAAAGCAGCTGACACAACGCCTGACTGCGCTTGGCCGAGCCCACGAGCTCGTTCGGCCTCTGCCGAATGGGCAGGGCAACGCGGCTCTGCTGGGGGATCTGTTCAGCGTAATCTTGGCGCCCTATGACGACGTCGGTGCCTTTGCGGGACGCATCCGTGTGGCTGTCCCGCGCATGGGCATCGGGGAAAAGGCCGCGACAAGCCTTGCCCTTGTCGTTCATGAGCTGGCAACAAATTCCCTAAAATACGGCGCGCTGTCGAATGATGCCGGCCTGCTGGACATATCCGGCCGCGTCAACGATGACGAGGTCGAAATCGTCTGGACGGAAAGCGGAGCCAATCGAACCTCGACACCGGTGTCGGCAGAGGGATATGGCAGCAGGCTCCTGCAGCGAACCATTTCCGGTCAACTTGCTGGTTCGATCGACTACAACTGGATAGAGGGAGGTGTCGTGGTAACGCTGAGAATGAGAGAAGCTCACCTCACGGTTTAGCCCGGCAGCCCCGTTCGCGTCCTTTTTGAAGATTGATCCGGATTCGTCGCTATCGGCTCGTGACGACTAGGCTGTCAGCGATACCACCAGCCGTCCCGCACGAACCATCGCTCGATCGCGCCAACGATCATTACAGATGTGCCGGCGAACCCAGCCCAACCTGGATTCGTGCCAGCGGCGCCTTAAGCTTCCAGACAATCAGCCCGTCGGTGAAACTCCATTCCGCCTGACCAGACAGAGCCGAGGGCACCAGCTTGGCGAGAACGAGAGCTCCGAAGCCCTCTTCTTGCGCGAGCAGATCAGCATAGGCCGCCGCCGGCTCGGACCAAACGAGTTCGAGAACATCCCCACTTTCAGAACCGATCAGGCACCATCTCACAGATATGCTTCCGGCATCCGTTACCCCGAAACGCATCGCATTCATGATCAGTTCGTGAAAGGCCATGCCGAGATTGAGAACGGCATTGGCATCCAGCACTATCTCGGGGCCGGCCACCTGGACTGGTTGCAGATCCTCAAAGGACTTGAGCTGATGCGTCACGAGATCAGCAAGGCTGACACCAGCCCAGTCAACATGGGAGAGCAGGTCATGAGAATGCGATAGCGCCATAATGCGCTCTCGAACTCGTTTCTCGAAATCTTCGATCGACCGCGAGCGTGTCGCCGTCTGCCTTATGACAGCAAGAACGACGGCATACTGATTTTTGACGCGATGATTGATTTCCCGCATGAGCAGGCGAAGCCGCCGGTCGGTCTCGCGCGTTTCTGAAATGTCCCGCGCGATACTCGATGCACCGACAAGTATACCGTCCCGGCTTTTGATCGGCGAGATTGTAATGGAAATCGGCACGATCCGTCCGTCTCGGGAGCGTCGCGTCGTTTGAAAGGGCTCTATCCGCTCCCCCAGCTTCAGCCGACGCAGAATATCGGCTTCCTCATCGCGCCTGTCATCGGGAATTATGAGATAAATCGGCTTTCCGATGGCCTCACTTTCCGTATAACCGAACATGCCTTCGGCAGCCTTGTTCCAGCTTACGATAATGCCTGAAAGATCCTTGCTGATGATGGCGTCGAACGACGATTCTACGATGGCTGCAAGGCGTTCTGCGCTGTGCTCTTCCATGGACGACCGATGACCTTTTATGAATTGCGCTACCGTGATTTAGGCAGTCGCCTGACAGATCAACCTCGCGAGCCATAAAAAAGTTCAATCAACGCATCGCGCCCGCACAAAAAAATCGCTTGGTTCTGCTCCACGTTCAGGCACGGTCGTAAGTAAATGAGGTGAGCAGTGTGGTCACGAAATTGCTTGCCCGTTCTTTGACGAGAACTTCCGTCCACTCATTCGTTCCTCTCAGCCTGAGATCGGTATGAATGCTGTCGACCGCGGCTTCTTCGATGCGCGCGATCTGTTCCTTGAAGTGGGACTCGCCGCCGGCTCGGTACATATCGCGGATGACCATCCGCAAGATCTCCTGAATAGCTATCTGCCAGGCCGTGTTGATTGCCTGAAGTTCGTTCGTGTCCGGTGCCATAGGTTGCCTTTCGGTTGATGGGCCAAGCATGACGCCGCGCGCTGATGGTCCGGGCGGGTCCGAAAACTAGGCCTGCCTTGCCTTGCGGTTGGCGTAACGCCGGTCGCGCTCAGCCTTTCGTGCGGCCTCGTCTTCGATCACCCGCGCGATGCGCGCGTTTTCGGCGGCTTCTTTCGCCTGGTTTTCGGCAACAGCTGCAGCCTCGAGTGCGGCCTGATGCGCTGCCATCTCGTTCCTGGTCCGCTCCTGTTCCTCAAGCTTGAGGCGCTCCCGTTCGACGCGCCGCTCTTCGCGCGCAGTCGCGACAGCCATTCGTTCGGCCTGCCTTTCGAGCTTGGAAGGTGCTGCCGCAGCCTGGGCTGCGCGATAGGCATTGAGAAGATCTGTCTTCGCGGCGGCGGATGCAGCCCGGCGATCGACGATGTCTGTATTCTTGGCGTTCTTCATTCTGGTCTCATGTCTCTTCGTAGAAAATCAGCGTGACTTCACACCTGCGGTGTTAACCGCGGTAGCCGCCATGCGCTCTTCAGACTCCTTGGCAAGACGGGCCTCCCTCAGCCTCTGCGTCTTTGCGTCCCTTGCCTGAGCGACGGCTTCCAGTTCCTCTGCCGCATGGTTCTTGGCGAAGAACTGGGCCTGCGTCTGCATGGCACTGAAGGCATTTTCAGCGCGCTGGCGGGACTTACTGTATGTTTCTGTCATTAGAACCTCGATCATCCGGCGCTCCGCCGAAAATAAAAAGGCCAGGCGTGACGCCCGGCCTCAACGAAACAGCTTCCGGCAGTGCCAGTACATCCGTGGTCAAAGGGAAGCATGTTTCAATTCACGCGGCCTGAAGATTGACGGCCGACATCTTGCCCGACTTCCTGTCGCGCTCCAGCTCGAAGCCGATCTTCTGGCCTTCGACCAGCTCGCGCATTCCCGCGCGCTCGACTGCCGAGATATGGACGAACGCGTCAGCGTCGCCATTGTCAGGCTGGATGAAGCCGAAGCCTTTGGTGGTGTTGAACCATTTTACGGTGCCAGTGGTCATGATAAACCCTTTCAAAGCATAGAGTGAAGAACTGCGAAGCCGATGCCGCGCAGGTGAAAACCGACTATTTTTGAAAGAAAAGTTCGCTTAGGGCGCGTTGCAAATCGCGCGGTGAACAAAGCTCGGCAAGCAAAAGATCGATGAACCAATAGATAGAGCAAGGAACGCATCGCGTCAACGTTTAGTTCTCGATTTAACTGCATTGCATCTTAAGATTGCATCAGTGGCAGCCATGCGAGCCGGCCGTGGCCGGGTGACAGTTCGTTTGAGCGTCTGCAATTCCGCTGGCTTGGCCGGGCGCCAAGTGCCCTTACAATGCTAGACGGTTCAAGGTGTGACGGTACGGCAATGATGATCAAGCATGACCTTCATGCGGAAGACTTACCCGGGGCTTATTCGCCCGATCCAGTGATGACCCAATCGTCATCTGATCTTCAGACGCAAGCGGGCTTGAAAGGCCATCGCCGTATCGCGGCGCCTGAGGCTGGCGCGGCTGGATCATGACAATGCGCCCCCGGGATGTGTCCCGCAGGTTTCGGCGCAACGCGATCGCAGACGATACCGTTACCTGCCGGCAGCAAACACAACATGTTCCGACCATCTCGGAGACACCTGGCTGGCGCAATTCCGCGCCAGCTCTTTCGTTGCAATCCTTTAACGCTCTCACCGTGGCCCGCCTGTCGCGACACGTGGCGATCTGGGCGTCGCAATGAGGGAATGAACGCTCTCTCAACGGCTTGACGTGTTTCGTGGCTGACTGCACCTCAGGATCCGTCCTGGCGGTCAAGTTCCTTGAGCGCTGACTGGATCTCGTCGATCGATACTGGTTCAGGCGTTCCGGGCAAGTGCCGGAGAGCCGGTTTCGAAACCACCGCGTAGAGATCTGAGGCCCAGGCCGCCAGGATGGTGCGCCTGTCATCGAGCGAAAGCGAGTGGGATCTTACGACATCCATCGGACGGGCGAGTTGCATGCCCTGCATCAATACCGCCGGTCCCATCGACACGACATTGTCGACTGCCTGCTGCAAGACTGTGTTCATCACGGCAACACCTCACTGAACATGCGGATCGCGATCGCCGCGCCTGCGCAATGCTGCAATCGCCGAGGCTTCGGGCGCCATCAGATCATGTTTCTCCGCAAATGCCGTGAACAGACCACGGGCGGTCTCGGCCTCGATCTCACCGCGAAGGACCGCTTGACACGCCTTCAGAGCAACGGAGTGAGCCGTATCTCTGAACGAGGCGGGCCACTCAGCAAGGTAGCGGTAAGCATCCATCGCGCCGCGTATTTCGGCGGGAAAGCCCAAGCCGACCAAGATCGTGATCGGCTGTCTAAACATATCGGGTTTCATTGTTCGTCTCCTTCCAAACCCTTTGCGTTGAGAGGCGCCACCGCGGTGGCGCCTGCTTTCCAAGCGGGCTTGATCACGCCGCCTTCTGCCCTTCGATCTGAGGGCGGCCGCGTGTGTTCGACGCAGGTGAACTCTCGATTGCAATCTTGCGCGGTTTCAGCGCCTCCGGGATTTCTCGAACAAGATCAATCGACAATAGACCATTGCTCAAATCGGCGCCGTCCACCCTGACATGGTCAGCAAGCTCGAAACGATGCTCAAAGGATCGGCCGGAGATCCCGCGATGAAGGTAGGCTTCGCCAGAGCCTTCCTGCTTCTTGCCAGTCACCGTCAGGAGATTTGACTGGAAGGTGATATCGAGATCGCCGTCTGCAAAGCCGGCAACCGCAATCGAGATACGGTAGCTGTCATCGCCGGTCTTGACGATATCATAAGGTGGCCAATCGCTCGTCGAGCGGGCGCGCTGGGCGTTTTCAAGAAGATCGAAAAGCCGGTCAAAGCCGACGGTCGATCGGAACAACGGTGCGTAGTCGTAAGATGTTGCCATAGCCATATCCTCCTTGAAGCAACATGGGTACGGGAGCGCTCTAAGTGGCGCCCCTAGCAAGGCCAGCTCCGTTCCAGCAGCTGGCGCCAAACGATTTGGTTTCAAGATTTGCGGTTTCAAGACCGGCAAAAAAGAAAATTTGCGATTTAAGGTTCCGCATGAGATTGGCTCTTCCCGGAATGCCCACCATCGGCAATTTATAGTTTCTGTGCGTGCGTCCCTGCGCCGCTGATGTGTCCGTCACGACCAATGCTAGAGAGCGTTGCGGCACTTAAGAGGGCCTTGTGCGGATTGTTTTAAAGGATGGTAGCGTCGAGCGAGCCTTGCGCCGCATTGGCAAAACATCGACCTCATCGTTGCCCTGGCGTACGAGCCGCTCTTCACGCTGCTCGATGTGCGAGGGAAGCCAGGGCGCGTCAAGATGGCAGGCTTTGAGGCGTCACTGCGCATTCACCGCGGTGCCGATGGTCTCTGAACTGCCCACAAGAACCGAGGTTTGCCAGCAGGGACGCGCATTCCATACAGGATTTCAGGACGACCAAAGCCAAGCAACGACCGATCGCTAGCGGGCCCGGCAGTTGGGTCGCACACGAGCTAGAATGAGCAGCAAAGCTCTTTCAGGGTCAGTTTAGCTTGAACTCGCCATCAACGCGCCGCCATTCGTTTGGCCCGACCAGCCTCTGATGGCTGTAACGGACCGAATGCAGCGCTCCATCGAGCGATGCCTCCCAGAAATGAAGGAACCTGCGCATCACCGGAAAGTCGGGAGCCTGATCATAGTCTTGCCAGACGTAGGTCTGCAGGACGGACACAAAGTCGGGGATACGATAGAGGATGTGTGCGGTGGTTAGCCCGTAACCATTGAGCTGGCGGTCCAGATCCGATGAAAACTGCATAGCGAAGCTCCATTTTTCTGCGTGATCATGGTGGCGCAAAACGGCGCTGCGATCAACGCACCTCACCCATAATCCATATTTTATCGTTAGATTTCATTTTGTTAGCAGCCACGTGGGGTGAGTGCTAATTTTTTGTCGCCACCTACTTGAAATCAAAAAATCTCGAAAATAAATTTTTCGCGCGAACGCTCGGGTTGAGGTTCGCACCCGCCCTGACTGTCATCCGGTCCGGTCCGGGTTCAACGTCATTATTTTTGCTCAATGGAGGAAAACATGTCGTTCCGACCGCTTCATGATCGCATTCTCGTGCGCCGCATCGAGAGCCAGGAAAAAACCAAAGGCGGCATCATCATACCCGATACCGCCAAGGAAAAACCCCAAGAGGGCGAGGTTGTTGCCGTCGGCGGCGGCGCGCGCAATGACGCGGGCGAGATTCAGGCGCTCGACGTCAAGGCGGGTGATCGCATCCTGTTTGGCAAATGGTCGGGTACCGAGATCAAGATCAACGGCGAAGACCTGCTGATCATGAAGGAAAGCGACGTTCTTGGCGTTATCGAGGCCGAGGTCGAACAGAAGAAAGCCGCCTGACCGCTGGCTGTCAGGCGAACGATATCAGTCAAAAAGCTGCCTATTGAAGGAGTGAAGACATGGCTGCGAAAGAAGTCAAATTCAATACCGATGCCCGTGAGCGCATGTTGCGTGGGGTCGATATTCTTGCCAACGCCGTCAAGGTGACGCTCGGCCCTAAAGGTCGCAATGTGGTTATCGACAAGTCCTACGGCGCCCCGCGCATTACCAAGGACGGCGTTTCGGTGGCCAAGGAAATCGAGCTCGAAGACAAGTTCGAGAACATGGGCGCACAGATGTTGCGCGAGGTGGCGTCGAAGACCAATGATCTGGCCGGCGACGGCACGACCACAGCAACAGTGCTTGCGCAGGCAATCGTCAAGGAAGGCGCCAAGGCTGTGGCGTCGGGTTTGAACCCGATGGATCTCAAGCGCGGCATCGATCTTGCCGTCGACGCCGTGGTCAAGGAGCTAAAGGTCAACGCCCGCAAAATCACCAGCAATTCCGAAATCGCTCAGGTCGGCACCATTTCTGCAAACGGCGACGCCGAGATCGGCCAGTACCTCGCCGAGGCGATGGAGAAAGTCGGCAATGAGGGCGTCATTACCGTCGAGGAGGCCAAGACCGCCGAGACCGAGCTCGAAGTGGTCGAAGGCATGCAGTTCGATCGCGGTTACCTCAGCCCGTATTTCGTCACCAATCAGGACAAGATGCGCGTCGAGCTGGAGGATCCCTATATCCTCATCCATGAGAAGAAGCTCTCGAATCTACAGGCTCTCCTGCCAGTCCTGGAAGCGGTCGTTCAGTCCGGCAAACCGTTGCTGATCATTGCCGAAGACGTCGAAGGCGAGGCACTTGCGACACTCGTCGTCAACAAGCTGCGTGGCGGGCTCAAAATTGCTGCCGTCAAGGCGCCAGGCTTTGGCGATCGCCGCAAGGCGATGCTTGAAGACATTGCCATCCTCACAGGCGGCACTGTCATTTCCGAAGACCTCGGCATCAAGCTTGAAAACGTCACGCTCGACATGCTCGGCCGAGCCAAGAAGGTCGCGATCGAGAAGGAAAACACGACCATCATCGATGGCGTCGGCTCGAAGTCCGAGATCGATGGCCGCGTCGCCCAGATCCGCGCGCAGATCGAGGAGACGACATCCGATTATGACCGCGAAAAGCTGCAGGAGCGCCTGGCAAAACTCGCGGGTGGCGTCGCTGTCATCCGTGTCGGAGGCTCGACGGAGGTCGAGGTGAAGGAAAAGAAGGACCGAGTGGACGATGCCTTACATGCAACGCGCGCGGCGGTCGAGGAAGGCATTCTGCCCGGCGGCGGCGTTGCGCTGCTGCGCGCGGCAAAGGCGCTTGAGGGTCTGCCCACGGCCAACGACGATCAGCGGGTCGGGATTGACATCGTTCGCCGGGCGATCGAGGCCCCCGTACGGCAGATAGCCGAAAACGCCGGTGCCGAAGGCTCGATCGTGGTCGGCAAGCTGCGTGAAAAGAACGAGCCGTCGTTCGGTTGGAACGCTCAAACCGGCGATTATGGCGACCTTTACGCGCAAGGTGTCATCGACCCCGCCAAGGTTGTTCGCACCGCACTCCAGGATGCGGCTTCGGTTGCAGGACTTCTGGTAACAACAGAAGCGATGATCGCTGAAAAGCCCAGAAAGGAAGCCGCGCCTGCTCTGCCCGCCGGTGGCGGCATGGATTTCTAGTCTCCAAAGGCCAGCCCGCCCCTTCCCAGGGGCGGGTACTAGCGAGCGGTTGTCATGATAGAACCGATTTCAAGAGACGATGCACGTCTATGCGCCGGGGTGGTCAGGGAGGTCGTCCGTGCAAAGGGCATCGCAAATGACCCGGGTGCCGTTGCAAAGCTAACGGTTGCCGTCGCCCGACTTTTCAACAAAGGGCTTCGCGAGCGCGATCAGCTCATGGCTGCGGCCATGGAAGCAGACCAAGCTGTATAGGGCAAAGCTCCGAGCCGGCAGCGCTAGCCGCCGGCTCGGGCATTGGTGGTACCGCCTATCCGGATCGATCCCGAACGGGTTTACATCATGACCATATCCCCGAACCGGAAATCGGCGCGCTTCCTCCTCGTCAGATACGCCGGCGCGGACCAATGTGGATGCCGCTCCGCGCAAAAGCGATAGCCGGCTGGCTTCTGCGACCGAGACGAGCGCCGCAGCGTTTTCGCCAATATGGTGGGTCGCCGAGTTCCTGAAACGCTCTATACCCTTGTCGATCAGCAGTCGATGTAAGCCGAAAGCGCTTCCGGTGATCCGTCCGGAAAGGCTTCCCTCAGGTGATCGAGGAACGCTGAGACGCGCGCGCTAAGCAGTCGTCTCGAAGGATAAAGAGCCCAAAGCCTGATATCCGATCCTTGCACATCGCCCCATAACGAGAGCCTCCCAGCGGCAATATCGCCGCTTACCAGCGAAATCGGCAGGCGGGCAGCACCCACGCCCATTCGCACAGCATCGCGCACATTCAACAAAGACGTCAGTCCAAGGATCGGCTCCGCACCTATCGTAAATGCCGAACCGTTGCGGTTCACGTGCCAAGTATCAGGCGGCCCCGGCGGGCCGCGCACGACCACAGGCACGTTGGTGCCTTCCGGTGGCACTTGCAGCGACAACGGCGCGACGATGACAAGCCGGTCGCGAAGGAAGGCCCTGCCGACGAGGGCGTTGTCCGCGTCCGGGTTTACCCGAATGACCAGATCATAGCCCTCCTCAACCATGTCCACTGCCCGGTCTTCGGTCGTGACGTCGAGCCGCACATCGGGATATTGCAGCGCAAAACTCGATGCCAGCTTTCCCATCGCCGTCTGGGAAAACAGCAACGGAGCGCTGATCCGCAGCCTCCCGCGCGGTCGCTCGCCCCCAGCTGCAATTGCCGACGCCGTCTCGTCCAATTCCATGAGAAGTGCCCCGGCACGGTGGTGCAGTGCCCTCCCCTCCTCCGTGAGCTTCAGCGCCCTTGCACCACGTTCAACAAGGCGCAGTCCGAGGCTGGCTTCGAGGTCGCTGACGCGTCGCGAGAGCGTTGCTTTGGGGCGTCCGGTCGCGCGCGCTGCGCGACCAAAACCGCCATGCCTGGCAACAAGAACGAAATCGGCAAGCCCGAGAAGATCCATCAGCTGTTCCACCTGCGAGACATTTGGTCCAAAATTCCCGTCTAGTGGGCCATCAGTGATCCATTCATATTCGGGTTGTCAACAACGCAAGGAGAACTTCCATGACAATCCTCGTAATCGGTGCAACGGGTCGCGTCGGTCGGCATGTCGTCAATCAGCTCGTGGCTCGCAAAGCCACCGTCAGGGTTCTCACCCGTGACGCGTCAAAGGCCGACTTTCCAATGGAGGTCGAAGTCGCAGAAGGCGAGATTCTCGACCTCGACGCTCTTCGCAACGCTTTTAAGGGCGTGCGAACGTTGTTCCTCCTGAACGCGGTCACCGGCGACGAATTCACCCAGGCGATCATCACACTGAACATCGCCAGAGAAGCCGGTGTCGAACGCGTCGTCTATTTGTCGGTCTTCGACGCGCATCGCGCCGTGAATGTCCCGCACTTCGCGGTGAAGGCCGGCGCCGAGCAAATGTTGAAAGAGATGGGTTTCAGCGCGACGATCCTGCGCCCAAGCTACTTCATCGACAATGAGATCATGATCAAGGACGTTGTCATCAACCACAGCGTCTATCCAATGCCGATCGGGTCAAAGGGCGTTGCGATGGTCGACGCGCGCGATATCGCCGAGGTGGCAGCCATCGAACTCATCCGTCGCGACCTGGCAACCGGCAAGCTTCCACTGGTGACGATCAATCTGGTCGGACCGGACACGCTCACCGGCCAAAGTGTTGCCGATATCTGGTCCGACGTTCTCGGCCGGCCTATCGTCTACGGCGGCGACGACCCGAGCGGCTTCGAGCAGACCATGGCCACATTCATGCCGAAATGGACCGCCTATGAAATGCGGCTTATGGCCGAACGCTACGTGAGCCACGGCATGATCCCTGAACAAGGTGACGTGGAGCGGCTGGTAACGATGCTCGGGCGACCGCTGCACGGCTATCGTGAGACGGCAACATCGCTGGCAGCCATGCATTGAGAGCTGATTGGGGGTCGGCCTGTCGAAATGCAGCTTTTGAAGTAGCTGCATTTCGCCTGCTGGAGCGCAGCCGCAGTGACGCTCCGAACGACTGCCCGCAACCGCTGGCGCCTCAAGGCTCAAGGCTCAAGGCTCAAGGCTCAAGGCTCAAGGCTCAAGAAATCAGCCGATCCAATGCAACTTGCGGCGCGCTTGCGGGTTTGCTGGCGTTTTTGGCCGCGTGGAGCCAAACACCGCATGCGCCGTTTTTTGGCCGAGACGCTTATGTCTCTGAGGAGAATTTCAAATGGGTAGCACCAGCGACAAGATTTCTGGCAAGGCAAACGAGCTGGCAGGCCAGGCCAAGCAGGCTGTCGGAAAAGCCATCAACGACAGGGAAATGCAGGCCAAGGGTCTTGCGCAGGAAGCCAACGGCGATGCGCAGCAGGCGAAGGGTCAGGCGAAGGATGCTGTGAAGAACATCGTCGATCGCGCCTGATTTTGAAGGCTCGACGCGGTTAGAGGCGCGCCAAGTGGCGCGCCTTTTTGTTGTCTACTTTTTGATTGCATCGCGGCCCGCGAAGATCCCCGTCACAAAACGATCAGCGCAAGTGACCCAGAGCTTCCTCTCTATGCGGCAGCCTACACTGACGACGGCCATTGACACCCGCGATTAGAAGTGACGACCGCAATTGTAGCAGTCGGAAGTGCAAATTCAGGGTGTGTGATCGACCGCGATGCCGCATGCTTGCCGCGGAGACCGGCAGGGCTGGCCTCGCGTGCCTCAGCGGGGAACGCCATGTCGGCATCGACAGCCGGACTTACTACTTCATCGAGACGAGGCAGGTAGCTTGATCATCATCGCGAACCGTTGAACTTTGTTCGGCCCGCTGTCTTTCATCCTCTTTGACACGGAGTTCTGGCAGCCACCCTGCCAATATGCGTGAGGAGGCAGGGATGCGCCGCACTCCTGCTATCGAGTTCACCCGCTTGCTGAACTGCCACATCGCCTTTCGATCCTCCCAGATAATCTGTGACCCTTCCC
Source organism: Rhizobium sp. OAE497 (assembly GCF_040546565.1). NCBI lineage: Bacteria > Pseudomonadati > Pseudomonadota > Alphaproteobacteria > Hyphomicrobiales > Rhizobiaceae > Rhizobium > Rhizobium sp. OAE497. The sequence goes on along the minus strand of NZ_JBEPOA010000003.1, from coordinate 741,595 downwards.
GATCCCAACTGACGATCTGCGTGGCTTCCCTGCCCGAAGTGCCACACCGCCAGGTCAAGCTCGCGCAGCGCACCTGCTACCCTCGACAAAAGTTTAACCGTTGTCTCGGCTCACAAGATCGCCAGCCAAAGCTTTGTTTAGGTCGAGCACGAGATCGATATTGACTCTCGACGCCATCGGAACATAATAGGAACAATCTTGGCGATGCGGCCGCCTACCTCACAATTCGAACTACGGAGAACGAGCATGTTTGCGCGATCGATAGACCATGCCGCTGCACAGGATAACGGTGTCGATATGTATATGACACCCGCTGGCGAGGTGAGCGCAGCCGATGTCCACCCCGACCTCATTCGGATGGTTGGCACGCGTGCGATCAGCAGTCTGCGTTTTGCCGTGGCTTGCGCCTATGCGATGCCCGACGCTGGGCCGTATGGCGAAATAGAAGTGGCGATTGACGAAGCGGCTAAGCAGGCTTGCGGCGGCCACCGGCTTTATAACCCGGACCGGTTCTCGAAGGCAGCTTGGTTTCCGTGGCAAGGCGACATCGATGACGCTATCGGCGGCGCCTACGTTCGGATCAGAGCGCATCAGGCCAACCAGGAACCTGTTTGATGTCTCATGTTATAAAAAATCCGCCAAGGCCGTCCGCTTCCGACGAGTCCGCCGCGGCTCACGCTTGGCTTGACGGCGACGCAATAGCAGCTATCCAGGCGCTGCTCGATAACTGTTGGCATCTGCGCATTCAATCGACCCTTGCGGGGGCCGCAACGGGCAGGGGCTTTGCTCGCTTGTCTGGGCCTGCCTGCGAGCACGGGGATTGACGTGCTCGACAAACCGCAACCTAAGACGCAGTTTCGCAAGGCTTTCGACGAATGGTGGAACGCCCAGACACCCGAATTCAGGGAACGCACGGACGTCCACGCAGCCTGGACCATCTTCCAGGCGGGCTACACGGCTGGCAAACGCAAGAACCTGAAGCGGTACATATTCCGGGTCGGCAAATTCCGGATCACTCGCTGGGCTGAAAGCGTTACCGCAGCCAAAGAGGAAGCGATCATCGAAGCTGACTACCGCGTTGCGATGAGAGGTGGAAAGCCCCCTGCCGGCGGCTGGCGCCTGGAGCGGCTCGGTGCCTCGTAATGGCGCCTACTGGCTGTCTGAATATGCCGGCCGGATTGTCGAGTTCCTTTGCATCAAATGCGAAAGGGCCGGAGCGGCATCGGCAGACGATCTTCTGGCCGAATTCGGCGATCAGAGCATGCCGAACCTTCGTTACCATCTGGCTTCGCGGTTCGGCTGCACGCGCGGACCGAACGCGCCGATCAATGAAACCTGCAAGCTCTCGTATGCTGGAGCCGGCACAGTCATGCTGAAGGAAGAGCCGAAGGCCGATGATGACAGGACGATCGGCGAGCTGGCAGAGTACAACACCATTTTTGCTCAGTGCTCGGCATGCAAACGCCGCAAGCCGGTGAGTCGCTGGGAGATCCAGCGAAGGTACGGGAAGGATGTCACCATGGGAGCGCTCGCGAAAGCCATGCGCTGCAAGTGCGGAAAGAAGGGCGCGAGCCTTTACCTGGGGAATATGTCGAGATGAGCGACACCGGCAGACCCAGGCAGTAATCTGCGCCGAACAAGCGCTTCAGTTGCGGAGCCCGCCGCGCTCGAAAGCGGGGGTTCAGCGGGCTCCTACCGCAATGCGGCCAAACCAATAAGCAGCTTGTTGATGAGTCGTTCAAAACCGGAACCTCCCCCTTCCACACTCGCACGACGACAGGCTTAAGGCGGCATGAATAGTGTACCGTTTAGGAATGCTTGCCGCCGCGATGATGTAGTTCGTCGGCTAAACAAGGCGGGATAGCCGATGTTTGCTCGCTGCTCTGCTGACTATGCCGTGAGCTACCCGGTCCGTTACCTTCCGCTTGCCAGGCTGCCCAAGTGCCGCCTGGTGCGCCGTCAATATCCAATTGAAGGCGCGCGAAATCACATAGGCCCTTTGGCTTAAGCCACCAATGGAACAATTTTCACGGTGGAAAGGTGTGCATGCTGAGGGCAAGGAACGTTACGCGACCCCTGCGGATGCGGTAGGACCCAGAAGATCCGAGGTGTTTTTCGGATCTTTGCTATCCTGTCGGGTAAATGGGTTGGTGGCTTTTACCAGGCTGTTGAGGAAATCAACGGTGGCAAGCTCGATGCGTCGCCCACAACCCGGGCTGTCATCGAAGCATTGATGCTAGCAGATCCGCAGTCAACAGTTTTCCGCCGCAAAGCCGGCTTGCCATTGGTCATCGATTTTCCTCAATGGAATAGATGGCATGTAGCAGTGCAAGGTGGCTGAGGCCCTGAGGCAGGTTTCCAAGCCCCGAGCCGGTCGCCGGATCGATCTCTTCGTTCAGAATGCCGAAATTATTTCCAAGCCTTTCGAGCAAGCGCTTGAGCAATTGCTCGGCATGATCGACCTCACCTAAGAAGGCATATGCTTCGACAAGCCAGCATGAGCAGGCAACAAAAGTCCCCTCCTCCTTCGCAGCGCCGCTGTAGCGGTAAACCAGCGGACCGACAGCCAGCTCTCGTTCGATTGCGGCCCGCGTACTCTTGAGGCGGTCGTCGTGCTCGAAACCGAAGCGGGTTGTCAGCAAGAGCGCCGCGTCGAGCCGATCGGTCCCGGCAAAAAATGTGTATGCCTGCTTCTCGCTGGACCAGCAGTTCTCGTCGATCCATTTGCGTATTTGATCGCTCACGCCAAGCCAGCGATCAGCGTCGCCCCTGATATGTCCTTCCCTGGCAAGCCAGGCCGCGTTCTTCAGCGCCAGCCAGCAGCCAATTTTGGAAAAGGTGTAGTGTTGCTGGTCCTCAAGCTCCCAAATACCGCAGTCCTGCTCGCGCCACCGTGTCAGGCATTGATCCGCCAAGCCTGCCATAAGCCCGGCTGCCTGCGGATCAAGGACATGGCCACATTTTGCAAACAGGGCTGCGGTTTCCAGGACATCGCCGTAACAGCTGAGCTGTGTCTGTGTTCTGGCCCTATTGCCCACCCTGACAGGCGATGACGCCTTGTACCCGGGGACGGCGACCGGTCGCTCGTCAGGCACTGCCTCGCCTGTCAATGTGTAGACGACCTTCGGTACCGGCCCATCGTCAGATATGGTACGGACCAACCAGCCAAAAGCACCGATGGGCTCCTCAAGTGATCCCGCACGCAGCAAAGCCTTGATCGTATAGGCAGCATCCCGCACCCACGCATATCGGTAATCATAGTTTTTGACGCCGCCAAACCGCTCAGGAAGTCCAGACGTCGCGGCTGCAGCGATAGCCCCAGTCTTGGAATAGACGAGAAATTTCAGGGATAGCGCACAGCGCACAAGATCGCCTTTGAATGGGCCGTCATAGGCCAACTCGCTGGACCACCTTCGCCACTCGTCATCGCTGAGGTCAATCCGACGGTCGATATCCTTGAGGTTTGGTATGGCAAGAGGAGCTTGATCGGCCACGAGAAAAGCAACACATGTCGATGAACCGGCTGACGTCGTGTGGCAGGCAAGTGTTCGCTGATCCTCATCGACGATGATACCAACCTTATCATCGTGACAGAAGGTTGTTGTCAAATCCCCGATATACCGTATTGCTGCGTTCGGATGATCGGCGCGCCTTACCTGCCGCTCAGCGCATGTCGGCTCCAGCGTAATTTTGAATTCGACAGAACCCCTCAAACCTTCAATTCGACGAGCCAGTTCGCACCACGGCAGCCGTCCAGCGACACCGCTGTTCAGGGACTCGGTCAACCGGGCAGACCCGGTGTCGGTGATGAAGATCGTTTCCAGAACATTGCTGTCTTGCCGGTATTGCCGCTCGATGTGAAACTCTGCGGTCGGCGTGATGGTGAATTGACCGCCCGCTGGATCATGCAGACGGTTGAACAGCGGCGGGCAGTCCATGTCGGGGGCGCACCACCAGTCAATGGCGCCGTCAGCGCCGACAAGGGCAACTGAGCGACCATCTCCCACTGCAGCGTAGTGCTCCAGTGGGAGATAGCCGTCAATCCTGACTGGAACGAGGGTTCCCAGCATCAGGGTAGCGTATTGCCGCCGGTCACGCCAAAGCTCTCGCCCGTGATGTAGCTCGATTCCTGGGAGGCCAGGAAAACGTAGATTGGCGCACATTCGGCTGGCTGACCGGGACGTTTCATCGGGACCTCGCTGCCGAACGCCGTGATGACGTCCTGCGTTTGGCCTCCGGATGTCTGCAGCGGCGTCCAGAATGGACCAGGTGCCACGATGTTCACGCGGATCCCCTTTGGCAGAACCTGCTTGGAGAGCGCCTTGCTGAACGCGACGATTGCCGACTTCGTCGGCGCGTAGTCGAGAAGTGTCGCAGACGGCTGGTAAGCTTGAATGGAAGCGGTATTGATGATCGATGAGCCTTCAGGCATGAGCGGGACAGCCGCCTTGCATATCCAGAACAGGGCGTAGACATTCGTCTTGAAGGTTTCATCGAATTGTTCGGTTGTCAGCTGCGAAATGTCGGCGATGGCTTTCTGGCGACCAGCCACATTGACCAGGAGATCGAGACCGCCCAGCTCGTCATTCGCTGTCTCAACAAGCTTTTTGCAGAACGCTTCGCGTTTGAGATCGCCAGGGATCGCGACTGCCTTTCGGCCTTCCGCCTCAATGAGCTTGATCACCTCCTCCGCGTCGCTCTGTTCTTCAGGCAGATAGTTTATGACGACGTCGGCTCCCTCACGGGCGAAGGCAATCGCGGCTGCCCGGCCGATCCCGGAGTCGCCACCAGTCACGAGTGCTTTGCGACCGTTCAGTCGACCGGTACCCTTATAGGATGTTTCACCGTGATCGGGCACAGGCTGCATCTTGCTCGCCAAGCCGGGTACTGGCTGTGGTTGCTCAGGAAATTTCGGCTGAGGATACTGCGTGAGCGGGTTCTGCATATTAAACTGGTCGGCGGAAGCCATTGATCATCTACCCTTTTTTATGAAGGAGAGATCAAAAGCTCCGTGATAGGAAGTTGTTCCCGAGCCAGCGCAGAAAGGGCACTTAATTTCGGAACTGTTTCTGCTTTCGGTGGTTGGTCGAATGCGGGCTACGGCCGTTGCCGCCGCCCTATCCTCAACGGGCCAACTCCTATGAACATCGAGCACAAATCTTTTAGACCAAGTGACTGGGTCCCAAACAACACTCGGTTGCCAGTCCTGATCTACCGCCAGGCAATTTTCCATGCCACCTCGTCGGATTTCGAGGAGGCATTCGAGGAGAACGGCTGGACCGGTATCTGGCGCGATGGCGTGTTCGATTATCATCATTACCACTCGGGAGCGCATGAGGCGTTGGGCGTGGGGCGCGGTACAGCCAAGCTTCAACTCGGCGGACCTGGTGGCGAAATCATCGAACTCGCGACGGGAGATTGCCTTCTCCTACCAGCAGGAACGGGCCACAAGAAAATAGAGGCATCAAGCGACTTCGAGATCGTCGGAGCTTACCCTCCGCGCCAGCAGGCAGATATCCAGACGCAGGCACCGAGCGCCGAGCTGCTTGCGATCATTTCGTCGCTTTCAATACCAGGCAACGATCCGGTCGTTGGCGCGACCGGTGGCTTGAAAGAGTTTTGGCGATGATTTTTTCCTTTGCCAATGCCTGATCGCGCGGTTCGACGCTTTGGCAATTCCCAGTAAAGTGGCGCAATGTCCTTCGAGGATCTGGGGAGGGCACACGCTTGCTGTGCGCCCGCGCCTCTAGGTGTGTGGCCCCCAACATGTCACGGCATTGACGAACCAGCTCTACAGCGAGGCTGCCCGCCGGCAGCGGTCTGATAAGCTCGGCCTCCGGTTGCGAAAGGTCAAGCCAGGCCTGCCAATCGTGACGCCGATAGCGATATCGCTCAAGGCGCAATCAGGCGGTCGCGGCGGAACGAACTTTTCGGACAGAGGTTCACCCCTTCGAGGCAATCAAGTCTCTTGAGAGGAGTTTTCCGATGGGAAGCACAGCTGACAAGGTTTCCGGTAAAGCCAATGAACTGGCTGGCAAAGCCCGCCAAAGCGTGGGCGATGCAACCGATAACCGTGATATGAAGGCAAAGGGCATGGCGCAAGAAGCCAAGGGCGATGCTCAGCAGGCGAAAGGCCAGGCTAAGGACGCAGTAAAGAAGGTCGTCGATAAGGCATAACGCCTTCGGCAGGACATGGTGGTCCGCTGGTAGTGCTACCCCAGCGGGCCGGCTCTCATAGCCGCGCTTCCCTAGATTCTAGTGCCAGATCTCCGTCCTGACCCCCGTCTTCGTAAGCCCATGCCAGGGAACCCACAGCGTGTAGCAGACAGGCAGATATCTTCAGATGAGCGATCTTCCATCGCTGCAATCAGCTGGACTTCATCGCTTCCTCGGCAGCAAGCATTTCAGCGATGCTTGCTCCCTCGCAGGTCGTTGCTGGTCCGGGCGTGGTCGCAGCAATACGCAAGTCTTCCAACATCTGCGCAGCGAACGCTATAGCGTCGTCATCGCTGGAAACGCTGTCGGCTGACATGCGGACAGCCACAAGCTCGTTGCCCTCCCCATGAAACTCCACCGTGACAGTCGCCTCTGTCGTCCTGGCAACATTTGTCCGCACCAGATGCATTCCGAAATTCCCTCCACTTCATGGACGCGACCCCCGCAGCAGCCGCGCAGGTTAAATCTACCGACCACTACTTTGTTCCAACCGCGTTCTTAGAAGCAGGACACGCACCAAGCTGGCGCAGCCCGGCGAAAGCTGCAGCCTCTATCTCTTCGTCGTCCCCGGTATGCTCGTCACGGTCGCCGATACCGGATCACTGGCAGGGAAGCTATCCTCGAGCCCCTCCTCCAGTTCGGCCTCCAATTCGACTTCGTCGTGACTTTCGCGAGCGCTTGGGACCGGCTCCAGACCTCTACTGCCTTCGTCAAAGTTGCCATTGCTCAAGGCATCGTATCGGTTGAGGCTTCCTTCCGGTCGCTGGGCTAACATGCCGCTCAAAACGGCCGTTAGACCGTTGTTGCCGGCCTGGTCGTCCGCAACTTGCTGGAAGACACCTGCCATTCCAGCGAATATTTCGACAGCTGGCTCATCCGCTCCCAGAAACGCGCCGATTTCGTTCATTTCCGCAACCCAACGGTACGCTTTGGGATACATGTCAGGAATGCCGTGGCCGAGCTTCTCGACCAGCTGCCGCTGACTTTCGGATAGCTCCGCCATAAGGGCCTTGTCAGCTCCATTCCGAGCGGCTGCCAACAGCATCGCGGTGCCGAGGCCAATCAGGCCTTTGTTGACACCGGCGTAGCACATCTTGAGTGCCGATGCGGCACCGACATCGCGCTCAAGAAGACGCGCATCCAAGCCGAATTCGGTAAGAACCGCTACGGTCTCTCTTGCATCTCCGCTGATATAGAAGCGGGGGCCGGGTTTGCCTGCCTGTGGCGGACCACCGATAATGCAGGCGTCGAGAACTGTCGCAGCAGCGTCCTTAAAGACTTCAGAGACCTTTTCCATCGTTTGTGGAGAAACGGCATTGCAGTCAACGAATGTCGTAGAAGATTTGGAAGAGCGAACCGCCGTCGCGACCTTGTCGGCCACCGCTAAAGCCTGAGATGGCGGGACAATCGACAAGATGATATCGGCGTCGACCAACGACATCAGGTCTTCCTCACGGATGCCAGCAACCGCAGCCCGATCCCGTGTCGCTGAACTGCGTCCTTCCAAGGTGGTACTGATTTCCGCTCCGGAGGACATAAGGGCTTCCGCGACAGCGCTACCCATAGCTCCCATTCCGATCACAGCGATTTTTGACATTAACATTTGCCTTTATGATATTGAAGTCGGAACTAGTGGCGACGAGCGCCGATGCAAGTTACCTTTGCCGAGATAGCCAGCAACGATGACCGTCACTTGGGAATTTTAAGCGCGAGACTCAGCAGACGATCTCGGCCGTGCGATCGCTTCTCGATCAACGGCCGGCATCACTCGTCTCTTTTGCGATTGGTCTGCTTGTCCTTATGAGCAACAGGCATCTTCAAACACGTTTGAGACGCGTCAGGTGAGTCGACATCTTCCATATCGCTGCGGGCGTTTAACCTAAACCTCATCGAGAACATTCGATCGCGCGCACGCTCCAGTTCGGCGAACGTCCAAACTGTTAGGAACTCCCCTGTAGCCATACAAGGTTCGGTTCAAAAACCCTGCTTCTCACCGGCCCTTTTCCCTCGGAGCTTCGGGATCGTTCCGCGACCCGATCTGCGCCTTGGGAAAGGTCGGACCCTTTCCGCGCCTCGACTTCCTTTTCCTCCTTCGCTGCCTGTTCCATCAGGCCGCGGCTAGCGTCTTTGCCTTTCTCGGTTTCGGCTGGTTCTCTGTCCATAGCTTTTTTCATCGCTCAAAAGGGACGAACGGTCCCGCTATCGTCTGGTTCCGACGGTCTCCTCGATTTTCCGCAACTAGGTAGCAACTGCCACCAGACTTGGACGCACAGGATCGCCGTGATCCTATGGCGTGGTTACGAATGGTTCTCATTCAACGAGTTGAAGCGGAGGCCGCCCGAGACCGGCACCAAGATCGAGGGGCTGCGGACGCAGCTCTTGTCGGTGGAACGGCAGCAAGCTGCGTTCGACATGGTCATCCAGACCTACGAGCCGGAATACTCGCCAGCCGGGGCGCCGCTGACCACCGCAAGGCGTATGTGCCAGGGTGTCGTGAATTTTCGGAGCTGCTGAAGGCTATCGATCGCGGTGGCTCTTTGTCCTTCGCATGCTCCGCGAAGCCGTAAGTTCGATCACGACCGGCGGAGCGCGCTCAGGCCTTCGCACGCGAGACTGGACTCGCCGAGAACGACATCCGGGTCGGACAGATCGCAAACCGATTTTCCCAAACGCTCGACCAGCTTGCGAAGGCCGATCGCGTCCGAAGAGCCGGAAAGGCCGACGGCTATCGCTATCTCTGGGCAGCGCATGCGCAGGCATCGGGATTCTTTCACCGTCCCAGACCAGGTCGGGCGGATGTCGACCTGCCAGTAGAGTCAGCGTTTTGGTATTCGTATGATCCTGAACATGCGGCGAAGATCATGTTTAGGAGGATCAATTATTTGACTGGTTGCCGCCGGTGAACTTAAATACGAACGAATTTGGAGATGTCGCGTGGTTGCTGACAGGAAACTTGATAAGCAAACGATCGAAGACGCCTTCGATGCGATCGCGGAGCTGGCATCACAACGCGGCATCGTGTTGGACATGGCCGTTTATGGCGGATCATGCTTGGTCTTGGCTTCCGACATTCGTGCGGCGTCGGAGGACGTTGACGCTGTCTATCTCAACCATCAAGAGCAAGCGCAAAAGATTGTAGATGCCGTTACCCGGCGGAAGCGCCTGCCTGAAGGATGGATGAACCAGGCAGCCAAGCGATTCGCGCCTCCTCGCGGAAATCCTGAACCGCACCTCCTCGAATTCAGAGATTATCCGAGAGATGGGTCGGTCTTGGGGCTCGAATTTTTACGCCGACGCCAGAATACTTGCTGGCAATGAAGGTACTGGCGAACAGAGCGCCTGATGATGACAAAAACCTAACTGACGCGACAGATGCTGTGGCGCTGATGGAACTCACCGGGATCAACACCTACGAGAAGATTGTTGAACTCATGGAGCAGTGCTATCCTAACATTCCGGGAATCGTCGTTCCCACCGTCTCCTAGCAATTGAGCGCGAAGATCAAGGGTTTGGTAGATGAATATAATGGCGCAAATGCAGCGAGTCCGACCTGGATCGCTGGCCGCGGCCGTCCACTCGCACCTTGAGACGGGTAGCGAGTTTCGATAACCTTGCCAGTTTTCTTGACGGTTTTTACATTGATCCCTCAAGTCGCCGGAGACGAGAGCGGCTCCTTGATACACCCGATTTAACGGTTGACCAGCGTTTTGACGCGCTGGTGAGAGCTATTGGGGAACACCTCTGCCGTAGGTGGAGGCTAGGACCGGCTCCGCTTTGGACCGACGCGCCGGAACGCTTCCTAAAGAAGCCATGGTTCCTTGGACAAGAGCGCATGAAGCCGTTTTACATTGCCGAAAGCCCCAGCGCTTGCAGGCGCCGATTCATTTTCACGGAAATGGAGCCTCTTCGTCGGGCGCGCATGCCCCGCGACGCGATGTGGTGGCATGCGGAAGAGATCCGCACGGGTATGACACCGCTTCCAGAGGAGGTCGTGCTGACTGAACCTGTAGACGAAGAAACGGACCCGGCATACACAATGGCCATGTGAGGTCTGTCGTGTAGCCCATCTTTCCAAAACGTCGCTGTTGGTGGCAGTTGCTACTTGATCGCAATTTTCCTGTCCACTGCCGCACAAAGCTTTCCAACTTCGTAATGATGGGAATGCAGATCTTCCTCCTATTCGCGATATAAGGGCAAATCGGCTTCTGTACGGTTTTGAACAATCCCTCCCGAACAACTTTTCAGCGGTGTCGTTTCAGCGAGGTGAATTGGAGCCTCGCATGCCGGGAATACAGCTCAACTCCTCTGTTCGTCTTATGTTGCTGTTGAATTCGATGAGTGACGTAGCGTTTCGCCCCCCCCCGCATAACGTCGGCATCAAAACGGTCATCCTCGCCGAGAAGGCAGGCCTCATTCAGCGGGAGGGTTCGCTTGGGCTACGTCCCCGCTGCAAGCTAACCCAAGCAGGCGCATCATATCGTCGCGAACGCGGATATCCGACGGGATAATGGCGGCCGGGTTTACATAGCCGCGACGCTATCGTGCTCTCCATGTCGCGGCAATCCCGCGATAGCCTCAAGGTGGCTCAATATAGATCCGTCATAGTGGCCTGCAGGAGGGACTCACACACAACTTGGTGGCCAAACGCGCACGCGATCATCGAGGCCAAGGCCATAATCAAGAAGCCTATGGCATTGGCAATGACCCTTCAGCCTTATCGCGGCCCAAACCCTATGGGTGTTCCACCTGCGGCCGCAATCACCAAGAAGATAACTGCAACGATTATCAGGGTGTACATATAGTCCTTGAGCTTTTCGAAGGGTTCATCGGGCATTCCGAAACTCCTAAGCTATCCAACGTCGACGGTATTGCACCAACCCTTGCGGGCGATCAAGGGGCTCACTCCCATGTCGTGAGGGAGCCAATGAGCTACATCACTGAAATCCAATGGACATGCCACATTCGTTTTGCTGTTGATGCCACTCCCGCCCTAATCCCGCCGGGCCGTCGACCAAAGCGTTCGAGCGTTTGCCGCCATTGTCGTACATTACGTCTCTTCCCCTGCCCGCATCGAACGCCAATCCAGGCCGCTGTAGCTGCCCACTGTATCTTGGAGGCGCCTGCGCAATACAGGGATCTGCCGGGGTTCTAGCTTGACGACAGCCTGTCGCGATCCGGTCGCTTACGCGGGGCGGCTGCTGGCAACGCCACGCAAATGCAGAGCTCGGTAGCCCATTTCTGGGGATTGGCTCGGCTCAACCAAGGCCTTAGGCTCCGCGGAAACCACCAATGGGCGAGACGAATGAACTCAGTTACGAGAACTTGCTGCACGCGCTCGCAAGCCGCGCGCAGCGTCCTGACACACAAGCTTGGCTATCTGTCGGTCGCGGCTTTGGCCGTTTTGATATGGGCGAGCGAGGATGTTCCGACTTCTCCCAAGGGTCAACTTGCTCAGAACGAGGCTGCGGTCCGCCAAAGATCGCAATGACCCGATCGCAGTGCGCGCCTCCCACGATGTTGCGAGCGCTACCTTTCGCGTATGTCGCACCTACGATATTGGGTCTTCAAGAATGTTGACCACCAGTGCTGGTCGATCATCGACATCTTTACGGGCTGGCCGCTCGATTTTGACGGCGTGCTGCTTAATACGCTCGAGGCCGAGGAGGCAGACAGGATGGCCGATGTCTTCAAAATCGGCGATTGTGCCCGCCGCGGCAATCTCCGATAACTGCATTGAAGCCTGAGCTCCCCCGACATGCACGCCATTTGGCACACCTCGCGGAGAGTTTAGCGTCTGATCGCAGCACTGCAGCAAACCCCTTCCCATATCGGATTCTTCTGCGAGCGGTAGCTCGGCGGCACATAGTCCTTCGGCCGCGAAATTTGGGGCAGCAGCCGCCATCCAATCCACTTCCAGTTCTATGCCGATCAGGCATTGAACAATGCCCGTGCGAGCACGATGTAAGTGGGGTCAGGAGCCACGTCATGCTTGTCATCATCTCAGCCGCGGTCATCACGCTCGTTGCCACTCTGGCCGCTCGATATCTGCTCGCGAAAACGCGGCTGACGGAAAAGTCGATCGACGCCGCAATCGCCCGGAGGCTCCATACGTCTCCGGTGCTGTCCGAGATGCGCGAACTGCGTGAACTCAATGGTGTGATGCGCAATATCTTGGCCGATCTCGTCGAAAACGAGGAACTGGCAGTGCGGAGACCGGACGATCATCGTTCGCCTGCGACCCGGACTCGATTGGTGGCAATGCGCGAAGCGCGCCGCCGGGAGATATATGGTGAGGCGATCCTTTTGCTTCGGCAGACCGCTCGAACCCGAACCGCGGAAAGCCCCGTTAGAGCAGCAGACTGAAGATGTTTGGGCGTGAAGAGCCCCCACCATATCTGAACCACCACCGTTCAAGTTGATGGTCGCGTCTTCAACTCCGAGGGCATGCGACCAGGGATCCCCGGTTGATATCTTTCGCAAGCACCGGGAACTCAAGTCGTCGTGTGTGCGTTTTCTCCGTCGTCTTTAGAGAGAGATCACATGTCCTCGGGTAGCAAAGCTCGCCACCATATGTACATCTTCGTGGCGATTATTTTCGCAGCAGCGCTCGCATTAGCGGGGACCTATGTCGTTATCGCAAAACCAGGTGAGGCCGCGAAGGAGCCTGTGTCCGAGGTTGTTAATCCGAACAGCTAGCCCGCGGCAGGAAGCCTGTGGGATCGAAACCGACAGGGGACGAACACACGGCCAATCGCGCATGTCCGCTTCCTTGTCACCCACGTGGCGTCAATCCCAGGCCTGCAACGAGCCGGCCGACAATCGGGTCCAAGCGTACTCTTCATAACCAGGACGGCTCGCCAGTCCGCAATGCAGCCTCCGTGCGGATGGCATGATCTCCCCAATTCAAGAGAGCCAATTAAAACCAGCCTTATAGCCGCCGAGACAGAGGCGTGATCGGGAACAGACCGAAAAGGTCATCGTACCGCACGAGCAAAAGGGATAGCTGCGTTTATATCTTATTCCGCCGCTATTCCGCTCACTGTTGCCTGCCGCTGGAAGTGGTCGAAATCATGTACCCGTACCGATGGACACACCTTTTTCGCAATATCGATTAGGTGTCTGTGATGCGTGAGGTAGATCACCTGGCCATGTTGCGCCATCCCGGCAAACAGCCTGAAGGCTTCTTCCGCCCGAAAGTCGTCGAACGTCTCCATGATGTCATCGGCGATGAACGGGACGCCGGGCCGCTCGGTCACGAATTCGTGGTATCCCGCCACTCGCAATGCCAGGTAAAGCTGAAACCGTGCTCCCCGCGACAGCGCGTCTGCCGATAGAGATCCGCCGCTCGCTGATAGAGCCATCAACACTTCCCCATCTTTGCCGGGCTGCGCGGCTACCCCGGAATAGGCGCCGCGGCTGATGGTCCGGAACGCTTCCGACGCTCTGGACATCATCCCGCTCCGATGACGATCCCTGTAAAGCCTGAGCGCCTGTTCGGCAGCAACGATACCGATCCTCAGCTCGAGATATCTCTCTGCCCGCTCTTCAATGTCCAGCAGCGTGGTCCGACGCCGTTCCTCGATCTGAGCGGCCGCTGCGTCGCCTCCGACCGCGTCCAATGCCTTGCGGATGGTGGAGAGCTCGTGAAACGCATCTCGGCACGCCTGCTCGTGGTGTGCAAGAAGCGGCTTCATGCCCTCCAGCTCGACCTCAAGCGCATTCCTGTCGGCAAGCGAAAGTCGGTGTTCAACCTCGAGAATGTCCTGGACGCCGGTGATCTCCAGGAGTTCGCGCTCAAGGTCATCAATGGCCGCGCGGACTGCCTGCCGCTTCAAGCAAAGATCAATTTGCGCTTCCACCTCATCAATGGTGGTGCAGCCGAAGAATGCCGTCATCTCGTCAGTGCGAGCGGAAAGAACCTGTCGGGTCACCAACAGCTCTTTCTCCTGCTCCCGCGCCTGATCGAGTGCTTCTTCAAGCTTCTCGACCCGATCCCGGTCCCGCTCGGCGATTTTGATCTTTTCTCCGATTGCCCGCGTCATATCGCCGAGCGATCCCGACCGGTCCATACCGAGGCCCGAACACAGAGCAAAGACCGTCTGCTCGAAGATAATGGCGTCCTGCTCCATCTTCTGAACGCGGTCTACCAGGCTCTCTTTCATTTCGACCGCCGACGACAGCTTTTCAAGGATCGGTATGATCACATTGACGGCGTCGACATCCGGAACAGATTGTTGATCCTTGAGCCAGCAACCAGCGCATAGCTCCGCCCACCTAGCGTTCCACTCGGCATCGTCGCTTTGCGCTTCGGCCAGAAGCTTTGTCCGCTCGTTGCGGTCAGCATTGAGGCGTTCAAGCCGGTCGGCTTGATCCATCGCCGAATTGAACCGATCGAGCTCACGTTCGGCCAGCGCGATGAGTGAGACGGTATCGTCAACATCGACGGCCTTAATGCCGGCGGCTTTGAGCGCTGCTGTTATGCGCAGCTTCGCCGAGACAGATCGATCTCGGACATCCGCAATCTCCTGGTCGATCGAACCCAAGTCGTCGCGGGCCGCCAGAGCCGTTGTCCGGCGACGGAGCCATTCTTGAAGTTCGTTTGGGTCACGCACGAGGAGCTGGGCCGCCGCCACGCCCGAGAAACTGGTGAGCATCTCCGAAGTCAACGCTGCCAGCGCAGAGCGCGCGTCTGAAAGGCGCTGGTCCGCGGACTGAAGCTCTGCGATGGCAACGGCGCGCGTGAGGCTGAGTTGCGCCAGCATTCCGCTATCGGCGAAATGCAGAAGACGCGCCGACACGGCCTGGTCGTCTGCCCTCATGGTGCGTTCGAAGTCGAGCGCGGTCTCGATCGTTAACGTCTGTCGATGCAATAGCCATGCTTCATCGCGCGCAGCACGGCTGGCGATCGCCGACGTCTCGTCGATTTTTCCGGAACGTCCCCGAATATCCGCGATTTCGGCATCCACACGGTCGAGTTCGGATTGCAATCTATCTCTGTCCGAGGCCGCGGACTTTTCAGAATCGCGGCAGTTTGCATATGTGGCTTTCCATTTTTCGACGGTGGTCGTCAACGGAACCGGGATCGCAGCCAGCTCAGCCGACGTGCCTCGCCACGGCACGAGCTGGGCCATGCTTTCCAGCACGCTGGCCTCAGCGGCTTGTCTGCGCCGCGTCAGAAGCCGAAGCGATGTTTCGTCGTCGAGCGTCTCGATCGCGTTGACAGTCGCGGCTAAAGCCTCGAACGCTCTGCGGCGATCTGGCTGCCTGTATTCAACTAGGCGCTCGTAGGCTCCGCCCTCCTCTGCAAGAGCGCGATTGGTTCGGGCGAGCTCTTTGCTGGCGGCTTCCAACCGCGCATCAACGCCTGACCTCGCGTTGATGAGGCCCCTCAGTCTGCCGACTGTGGTCGCGTCAAGAATCAGGCGAGCCGGGTTCTTCTCTCCCGGCTGCCCAAGCTGGAGAAGCAGCGCGTCAACTGAAAGGTCTGCGATCCGCCCTTTCAATTTCGGAATGTCGACCACCGCCGTGACATAGCGTGGCTCCAGTGTCTTTAGGAGCTCCTCCCCCCTACCTGCGAAGGCGAGAACCTCCGATGGATCGGCAACTCTCTCGATCTCGCTCTCGATGGTGGCGATCGAATGCGCAACGGCGTCAATCTTAACCCGCAGTTCGATGCTTTCCTTGCGAATGGCCGAGAGTTCATTCTTCCATGAGCCTGGGGGCTCCGGTACGGCAATCGTCGCCCGCAGTTCTTCCCGGTAGAGTGACAGCCGCGCCATCGTTGGAAGAGCTCGCAGGATGCGGTTAATCTCGTTTGACCGCCGTTGAATCGCCGACTGTTGATCAACCGCCTTCTGGTATCGTTCCTCATGCGCCGCAAGTTCAATCCTCATCCGCGCGAAATCAGTTGCCAGCAGATCGAGTTCGTCACGCTTCACCTTAAGGTCCGCGAGACGCGACCTGAGCTCTCCGAGTTCCGTGTTGCGAGCCCGTAGCTTATAAAACCGATCGGCTTCGCCCCGGATTTCGCCGAGCCGTCGACTGAGATCTGAAAGACCCGCGCTTGCAGAAAAAAGCAGCTGCCCGAGATCGCCTTTGCTGGCCAGGATGCTCTCGCCGCCGCTCTTGAGGGTTTCTTCGTCGAGCGAGAACATCGTCGAGAACGCAGAGCGATCGATCCCACCGAGATCAGCCATGATCTCGGTTTCCGCAACAGTGCGCTCATCGCCGTCCAGCAGGCTATTTTGCAGGCGCTTGACCCGGACGAACTCACGATCCCGTCCAGCGACAAGCAGGTTGCCGCCTAATCTCATTGCTGAATAAGGATGTAAAAATCCGTATTTGGTGCTGTGTCCGATCCCGAAGACGAGATCGAGGATCGCATTGAAAGTGGTCGACTTGCCTGCCTCGTTAGGGCCGTAAACGACATGCAGGTCGGGCGATCCGACCGGACGTTGCCCAAAATCAACAACAGCGTCCGTGAATTTGCCGTAGCGCGTCAGGTCGAGACGATTGATCCGCACGTCACTCTCCCTCGGCCCCCTGGAGAAGCGCGAGCACATGCGCTGTCCCCTCTTTTGCAAACTTCGCCATCAAACCGTCATACGCCGCCTGATCTTTTCCGATGATGTCCCTGAGCTCCGCCGGCAACTGGCCGCGCAATTCGTCGGCAATCGCCTTGACCTCCGAATTGAAATCGATCGAGCCGTGGATCTCTCGCGCAATGATAGTCGCAAGCTCGCCCAGCGCTCCCGGATTCCCGCCGTTTTGCCGCGGCCGCGACGACGAGACTTTCACTTTTTCGATCCAGATATTTCCGATCAACGACCCATGTGTTTCGAACTCCGTCCTCAGAAGATCGATGTCCCTGCGAGCGCGCCAAGCAAGCTCACTCGTCCCTATCACCTCCACCCGTGCCACGATCTGGCCTTTCGGTATCGCCGAGGCCAGTTCGCCAAGCTGAAGTTTGCACAGTGCCACCAAGTCGTCCCAGTCAGCGGCCATTGAGACGTCGATTTGGAGCCGCTCGAATTGGGCGACGGCAGTTCTTCGTTCTTCGACGAGGATCGAGCGGTCATCACGCACGGTCACCAGTGACACCGTCTTCGATCCGTCCTCATTGATGTCACGCCCCTGCGGTATTCCGGGCATCACGACAGCGCAGCTTTGGTCTTGCAGAGCGGATCGTTTGTGAATGTGGCCGAGCGCCCAGTACTGAAACCCTGCCTGTCTGAGCTCGGCAACACTGCAGGGCGCGTAAAGATCGTGTCCTGCTGAGCCACCAAGGCTGGTATGCATGATCCCGATATTGACCGCGCCGGGCAGTGGGGCGGCGAAGTGTCGGAGGAGAGATTCTGGCGCATGCGGCTTAGCAAAACTCATTCCGTGGATCGCAACGTCGAAATCCCCGGCGGACCGCTCGATGGTGACCAGTTCAGCGACCTCACCGAACACCTTGACCGTGTCCGGCATCACAAGCTGTGCGGTGATCTTTGAGAGGGCATCGTGGTTGCCGCGGATGATGTAGGTCCGAATACCGCCCTGATGCAAGCGCCCGAGTTGTTCGGCAAGGAACCGCGCCGTTTTCATCGACGTCTGCTCACCGTCGTAGAGGTCGCCAGCGATGATCAGAGCGTCGACCTGCTCTTCGAGGCACAGCTCGATCGTCTGGATGAACGATTGCCTGGTAGCAAGCCCGATGAGATCTGCCAGCTCGCCGTTGAGAAGCGCAAGGGACTTCAGCGGCGAGTCGAGATGGATGTCGGCGGTGTGGACGAATCGGAATGCCATGGTCTGCCCTTGTCCGTGTCAGCCTCGTTAGCCTTTCTGGGTTCAAAATGCCAGTTCGAATTCCTGTTTTGTTCTGCTATCCCCAACTTTCCGCAAGGTCAAATCCTCACCCGCGGCTGCGCGTTTTGCCGGCTTCTTCGATGGGCCCCAATTCTTCTGGGCGCGCCACCAGGAGGATTGCGATCGCTAAATCTCGGCTTTAAAACGCACGTTAGGCCACGCGGAAGCTGCAGAATGCGAGAGGAAGGCATGACCACCGATATAGGGATGAGGATGCAAAGGCTTATCGCCAGCTTGACGGACAAGCATTTCACCTATCCGCCGCATAACATCGGTTTGAAAACCGCGCTGGCAGCCAAGCAGGCGGGGTATATCGAAATCCAGACCGGTTTTAAAACATCGCTGAAATGCAGTTTGACCTCGAAGGGCGTCACGGCTCAGAGGCAGATCAAGCGTCACCCGACAGCCGTTTGAAGTCGGCTTCTCCATCGCGTCGTACGCCCTTTCCCGGCCGACCGGAGCGACAAGTCCAGTTCCGATGGCTATCGTTGCGCGCGCTGGATCACGTACTTTCTCATCAGCACGTCTCGGCGACGGTGCTTTATCGCGGTGAAGCGGAAGAGGCGAGCGGGCTCTCGCTCTTCAGCAAAGACCACGACGAAGCCAGCATTCGGCCCTATCAGTATTGACGGCGGTGATCATCAACGCTTGTCCATGAGGCCAGCCGCTTCAACGCGACGCTGAAGAGCATGCGTTCAACTCCGGTGCGAAGCCCAACCCCCGTAGTTGATGTGGCTTCTTCGTTGTGTAGGTAAAGCGGGTATTTGCCGAGGACACGCGGATGCCGGTGTTCGCAGGTTTTTGCACGTCTGTTCCGGCCGGCGCGCAACTCACACGGCCTGCCGCATGCAGGTAGGTGTAGCCTCGAACGAACCGATCTATACCCAAACCGGATCGCTGGAACGTTGGATCTCACAGCCTTGCAATCTTAGCCAAGGTGTAAACGTGAGCCTCAACCTGTTCGCCATCGATGGTGACGGAGACCGGCGCCCTACGATAACCCTCGCCTTCGAACGAATCCAGCCGCTGCCAGTGATGTGGAAGATCGGAGGATTCGAAGACCGACACCGGGATCGCGTAGGCCTGGTCATCGAGCACAAGACCGGGAAAGCCCAAGTCCGAGCCCCAGCCAGCGTCCACGAGGCGCCCGAAAATCTTGCCAGACCGCCAGAAGCCTGCAAGTCCGTCAAGTTGGTTATTGTTGAGCTTTCCAGGTGCAAGGCTGCCATAGGTCGCGAGGCGATGTTCAACTGTCATTGTTACTGTGCCGTATTTTAAAACCAGACGTTCTGATAACGCCTAAGTGGAAAGGAATTGCGAATGATCGCCAAGTCGCTTGAAAGGCCGGCTACTTCTTCGGCCTTTGGGAAACGCTTGTGGCTGTGGCAGACACCGCCTCGCTTGCTGGCCAGGCTTGGAAACCTTCGTCGACCTCTCCCTTTAGGGTCTCGTGATCTTGCCCGTGACGCACGCTCGATGGTGTTTGCAACCCCAAGCCGCCCTCGTCGAAGTTGCCGTCGCTGAGGGCGTCATTTCGATTGACGCCAGGATCTTCACCCTCGCCTCCCGACGACACGAGCTCAACCATGATTGCTTTCGCGTGCTCCACCGCATTTTGTGCATCAATGTTGTTATCGGAGTTATCCATAGCAATGGATACAAGCTCGCCACCCTGTCCCACAAACTCGACGGTCAGCATCCTCCCCTCCGGCGTGATCCGGGTGTCTCGCACTTGCATTGCAGCCTCCAAAGTCATTTCCTGCGAATAACTCGGGTTACGCGTTGCAGTTCCACGAAGCCGACGTCGGCATCATCGGTGCAGCATCGGCCGAATAGTGGCGACAGGTTTCCCATTGCAGAATGCGCAGGCCATTGTCGAACGGGAAGCCTGTCTCTTCAGGGCGGAGGCATTGGCTGAAACTTTCTGGGCTGCCGAGACGTAGTTCGATCGTGATCGAAAGGTTATGGCCGCCGCACCCCCCTCCCGCAGTCTCCTGTCGGGACGCGGCGGCCGCACTACGTCGCCGTCTGCGAGGTTCGATTGGCTGGCGTACCGGCGCTACTCTCCTCACTCGCCGGCACGAGCCAGAACACAGCGCAGGTGACCCTCCAGGAGTTCGCAACGCACGACAGAATGCTGCCACCGTCCGCTACTCTCCCGGACTGTTTTTCACACGATCGGTATTTTGCTGAGGAATCGCAACGACGATAGTAGCGCACAGCATTTTCTCTGGCTCCGGCCTATCCTCTCGGTCAACGCGGTCCAGGAATTTCTCTATCGGTATTCAAGCGAATGTCTTGCGCCTCAAGATAAAGCAGCTGGGCGGCGTCGGCGAAAGCAGCATTGCGTTCAGCGTTCTCAGTGAAAATCCCGCTATCCGGCGCGACGAGAACAAATTCGCCACCATCGTCTCCATCAGCCCACGCCGTTCAAAGCCTGGGCTCTCGACGGAGGGAGAAGCGAACGCTTATGTAAAGCGAAGGGCACCGGCGCCCGGCACTCGACCCTGCCTCAGTTCGCAGTGTTTCGCACAACGTTCGACATTGCTGTCGTTTCCGTGCATGCTGGTCCTCAGGCGTCAAAGCATCAGACACTTTCCCGCCTAGAGGTCATTGCTTCTCCCATCACTCTCTGGCAATGACCTCGCCGAAATCCAGGTCCGGCGGCTCGTCACTGCTCCGCCGCACAGAGATCGCCTCACAAGTCCAAGGCCTAACCCGCCGCATGAGTGAGGCGATCTCACGCGCCGGGCGTCTTGAATCGGCACGTGATCTTCGAAGGATTTTCTACGGTGATTCTTGCGTGGCCGCTTTGCCACGGTTTGGGCCGGTTGATGTCGGATCCAGGGGCCATTCGAGAACCCTCCCCTGAACGGTGCGGACGACCTCAGCCGAAAGGCTTCGTTGCCTCGCGCGCCGCTTTGAGTCGCTCGGTCTTACGGCGACGGGCCTCTGCTTCGGCCTCTATCGCCGCAATGGCAACGCGATGCGTCTCTTCTTCGCGCGATCGCCGCTCGGCCCTTGTTATCGCATTTCGGTGACGGATTTTGGGTGGATCGTCTTGCTCACTCATGCGCGCATAACTGCGTCGGATCGAGGACAAGGCAACAGTCTCGTCCGATAGCGTACAAGACCCGGTTCCAGACATCGCTCAGCCAGCAATTCCAGTCACCAGCTCCATTGATGCCAGAATGCACTGAACAACAGCGAGGCCGCCGGAGCTTCCAACATCGGATTCGTCTTGGGTCGTTGAAACCCGCGCTCGGCGGGCTATGCGAGCATTGACTAATGCTGTGTGCAGCGACATGGAGCAGACCCACAATTCGCGAAGATGGACATGACCACTTACCGCTCTACAGGCCGGCACATCCCACACTCAGACGATGGCGCCTCTGATGTCGATGTCTTCGCAGAGATCACGTGCCTCCTCGAAGCCTTGACGGGCTTCTTGGAGCACCACGTCGTCAAGACGTTGAAAGGTCCCGAACCGGCGCTCGTTGTTTGCCGCCGGGCAGATGGCGAACCGGTTCCGCATGCTTGGCTGAAGCAAGAACCAGGCACCGGGCGTCTCTACAGAGACTTCGCGGTGCGAAGTGGCTCCACCAGGACCGTAGGATCAGCACGACAGGTCTTTCGCGACCCTTATGATGCAGCCCATCACCTGACGTCCCTCATGCAAATTCCATCGCCTCGCATGAGTACTTAGCGATGGAAGGCGCATAGCTGCTATGCGCCAGCTTATCTTTCTCCACCTGAGGCGAGCCTATAATGAGCAGGCCCTTCGAGACGCCTGCTGCATCGCGCGGCTTTCGCGTTTTCGAGCAACACGTGTGGGCGCTCCCCGTCTTCGGGTTGAGCGCCCTACTTGTATTTCATCAGCACCGACGCGGTTCGTCAGGCACCCGTCCAAACAAATCAGCCGATAATCCTGTTCGCCCAGCAGGTCCGACGTCCTTCATGATAAGGTCCGCAATTAGGTAGCAAATGCCATCCCTCGCCTGACTTGAGCCGCTTGATGCCGTTGCACGGATCGACCTTCGCCTCGCCCACCTCGATGGCCCACGCATAGAGAGCGCTGATCGCCGTGACGATGTTGTTGGCAGCCTCCGGACTGTCGATCCGCGTGTCTCGAATAGCAGTCACATGCTTTCTCTCGAGGAGTTCGAAAGGCTTGTCGCCATGCTTGATGCAAATGGCGCCGGCGACTCATCGGCTCGCTTGAAATACTGCTGGCAGAGCCAACGGAACGACCGCGCGACAACGGGCTTGGCCGAGTCCGCGATGACTGAAGCGTCGCTATAGGGGATGCCCTTTTCGGCGCATGCATATTCGCGCAGAAACGCGGCCGTGCCCTGCTTCTCGCGAAGCTGGACCTTCTTCCTTCCTTTGACACCGAAATAGAAGCGTACTTCGACTAGGCCGTCCTGGCGGCTCCTCGTTGCCAAGTGCGGAAGTTCAATGTAAGACTTTATGTCAGATATCAGCCTTTCTGTCAGCACTAGATCCAACGTTGGACTTTATGTCGATTTCTCCGTCGCAGTGCAGAGCCGCTCGTGCCCTATTGGAATTAGACCAAAACGAGCTCGCAGCTCGCGCTTCCGTATCGCGTGGCGTGATTATCGATTTCGAGAAAGGCCGGCGGACGCCTGGCGCAAATAATCTCGCTGCTATAGCGCGCGCCCTCCAGGCTGCCGGCGTCACCTTCATTGACGGTACTTACAGCGGAAGCGGCGGGCCTGGTGTCCGTCTTTTCGCGCCGGCCGGTGCTTCTATCGACACTAACGAAGACGAGACCATTCAATACAAGGACATGTTTGAGAACGACGCGCCTCCCGGTGCCGGCGGATGAACCACACACCCAAAGCCACCACTGACCTCCTAGCATCCGCCAAGACTGTCCACGACCGGTATCTAGCCGGCCGCATGGAGCGCGAGACGGTCCGCGAGTGGGCAACCCGCCTCGGCTTATATCCCGAGCCGCAAGGCGCACGGGTCAAGGCCGTTGCAGACTGGTTCCACGCCAACAAGAACGACGACGTCGACGACGAGATAAAGCGGAAGGATCTGGCCGTGCTGGCTGCTCTCATTGCGGAATGAGGCATCCCTCACACGATTGCGTCTGTGCCGTGAAGCGCAGCAGTACGCTGGATGTCGCTCGGAATAAGAAGCCCGCCGCCGGGGGTGGCAACGGGCTTCTAGGGTATCATGCCTTTGGTCTTCGTGTCGGGACATCTCACGTTCTCGACACAGACACGATAAGGCAACATGGTTGAAACAGTTACGGAACCATCCCTGCCTTTCCCCAGTTCTTCCACCAACTCAAACTCCTGGAGGAAGACAATGGCTAAGGACGATCTGACAACCGGCTTCACCGGAACCCCCACTGAGCCGCCGACAGGCGTTCGCAAAGCGGCATCTGATGCTGTGGACGCTGTCCGCCGCGAGACGAGCGCAGTGGCTGTCGGCGCAGCCGAACATCCGCACACAGCAACTGGCCTCGCGCTGACGGTCGGCGCAATCGGCCTGTGCATCGGCTACATTCTCGGCCGCAAATCTGCGGCATTGGACTACGATTATCGCCGCTATTGGCGCTGATATCTGTGCAGGTGGCGGACGACCTTGGGCAAACGCGCGCCGCAGACACCGGTGTGTCGCTACGCCCACCAACTGAGGGACCAGAAAGCCCGCTGAGCAACCACCTCGGCGGGCTTTCTGCGTTACCGCCCAAACACCCAAAAAGTCGGTGGGTTGTTTATCTCGCTGCTAAACGCGTCCTCAAGTTGCTGCTAGATCTCAAGCAGGAACTGGGGAACATCATGAAGAAACTGGTTGTAATAGCGGCAAGCCTTGCCGTCCTGTCGTCGTGCACGCCTACGCCGCAAAAATACGCTGGCACGCTGACCGTCACCGATCCGAAATTCAACAGCGCGGAGTGCAAAGAGATCCGCCTGCAAGCGCTTAACTACGACGACAAGGTCGGCGGCCGCATGGCTATCGGCCTGGCATCTGGTATCTTGTTAGGGCCGTTCGGCCTTCCTCTCGCCGCTGCGGCGGATGCCAGCCAGGAGGAAAAGCGTAAGGCATTCGCCCGAGAGATGCACCTGCGTTGTTCAAGCACGCCGCTACCGAAGAACCTTGAAGAAAAGCCGTCAAAGCCATCGGCCAAAAAGAGTTGAGCGCCGAATGATCTTCACCAAGCTAATCACCATTGCGGCGTGGATCGTCCTCGTTGGCAGCGTCCTGAGAATCATCACCGGCCTCGGCATCGCGACCGAGTTCCTGGGCCCGTACGAGGAAGCGCTGCGCCGATACGGCGGCACGGCGGCGAGCTCCGGAGCAATCATAGATCGAGGCGTTTATGGCTTCCTTGCCGCACTGATGCTCGGCACCCTGGGAGAAATCAGCAAGCGTAGGGAGAAGTAGGTTGCGCCCTTCGAGTTTGGGTGCGGATGGAGCGACGAGCGATAGCAATCGTAAGATTTAGCTATAGCCTACAAATCGATTTCCGCTACTGATTTCCTCAATCATTAGAGGAAATTCGATGCACAAAACCTTCGCAGCGGCAATCTTGGCGATCATGCTGCCGGTCGCCGCAAACGCCTGTAACATGGCCTATGCGTCCTGCCGCCATAATGACTCTCGTACCGACACCAACCGCTCGGACACGCCCAAGCCCAAACAGGCTAAGCCGGCGTACGGATGGCCCGGCCTGCACGTCGAAAGTGTTGGGGGCATGCGGGTTGTCGTCGATAGCCGCATTTCGGGTGGTGTTGGCGTGATTGTAGCCTACGACAACAACGGTCACCTCAAGGTTCGGGACCGAACAGGACGAATTTTTGTGTTGACCGATCCATCGAAGAGAGCTGCGCCCAAGCCCCATGTTCGAACGACCCTGGCTCGATCACTCCGAAGCGCGCCTGCCACCGATGTGCCAACCTCAATGACAGACGATCGCAATCAGCAGACGACCGTACATACCGATGGCAGCTCGGCCTCGCCGACCGAAAGTGATGATGCAGGGCAGACCGGTTCGGCGGCCGATGGTGGCGTTAATGAAGCAGGCGCTGGCGCATCGGATCAGACTCCCGCCGCAAACGGCGATGCGGGCGCCTCGTCCGCACCGACGGAAGCCGCCGCGCACTAGTCTGTCTGGGTTGTTGAAAGCCGCTTGACCTGTCGAGGTGTAAGGACGAGCCCGCCGGCAAACACCGGCGAGCCCTTTGATGGCTAGGCCGACAACGGATCGATCTTACATCCGACAGCATCTGCTCAAGTCACCAAGCGGCGCTGCTCATACTCGCGTCAGCGCGGGCAATTGTCAGATCCAGGTGACCGCCGACGCAATAGATCTGTTCGGCGTCAGGATCGGCTGGGTTCGGCCGCTTGCGAGCTCGCATATACTCGAACATGAACGGCCCGCACATCCCGAGCGATAACCAGTCTTGAGCTAGCATCTTCTCATGCAGCGGGTACTCGCCTGACCGAAGCCCAACGGCATCTTGTGCAGCACAAACGGCGCCGGCGCTCCGGTCTCTTCGAAAGTGGCGAAATACAGCGTCACGGGACGATAGGTGTCCGAAATCGCGCCGATGGCGATATTGACCGGGCTGTCGCTGGCGATGCCCTCCCCGCCTATCGTTGCAAGCGAGGTCTCCAAAACGGCCAGCGTGGCATCAACGGAGCCGGTTGCCTCTGCGGCGCCAGCCGATCGATCGCGGCAACCGAGCCGCTGCCGGTGATTGCCAGCGGTGCGAAAGCCGAAGCCCGAACCTTGCTGGTGATTTCGACGACAGTGCCATCTGGCAGGTAGCGCGCGCCGTCCGTCAGGATCTCCATGCGGTCTTTGTACGGTTTCAACGAGCCCCTCGATTTGCTGGCTGCTGGACGACTAGCTTTTCGAGGTTAGTTGCAGCCATTATTCGTCGTCCCGCCGGTTGCGGACCGAAAGTCTAGCCACGTCGAATAGGTCGGCTGGTTGCCCGTTGCTGTGTCTTCCATAGATTGTTCCTTGATTATTGGTCGTGGCCAAAAAAAAGCGGCGCCTGCCGGTTACGGGAGACGCCGCTGATGGCCTGCCGTGGACTTCCACGACTACAATCGCGCTACTTTCCGTGGTTTCGCACGGGCGCATTCCCAGTTTACGGGCAAGATCGATCGTCGGAATAACCGTGCCGCGCAGGTTGATGACGCCAAGAACCTCGGGCGACGTATGTGGCAAGGCTCCCCATCCGCGGATTTCGCGGACGGACGTCGTCTCGATGCAGAATGTTTGTGCGTCAAGCTGGAATGAGATGATGTCCAGCGTCGTCTGCTCATTCAGGTTCGTGCTCATGCTGGACATCAGAATTCCTCCCAGCTGTCGCCGCCCTTGTTCGCCAAGATCCTTCGGATCGTGAGAAAATGGTACGGAAACCCCACGAGCGCAGAGGTCTTTCCACAAAATTTTCGACGATGCGGTTTACGTCTGGAACACAGGTCAGTTCGAGTCACACCCGTGTTGCCGACGACAAACGAGACGCTCGTCCTTCAAAGGAAGGTACTCCTGAGTTCGATGATTGGGATGTCTGAAAGCTTCTCGAGCGGAGAACCGGAAGCCGTCAGTGCCTACCCGTCTCGGTAGTTTAGGCCGCCACAAAATCTCACAGTACTCTATCGGCCCGAGCCGATCGAAACCTACCTGTGAGAGTGTTTAGTTCTATAGCTCCCAAGTGCAATGCCCGGATTGATGCGATAGACCCTGTCGAAATCTTCGTCCGTAAAATTGCGGTAGGAATAGGAGGCATATTCCCTAAACAGGCTACGCAGATCCTGCCTGATCTGCCGGTTGACCCATTCGAGCAGGCCCGCTTTGAAAATGACAAAGACAGGATAGTATTTCGCCCTGAAAATCCGGTTCTCGGCAAATAGCTTCTCGGCATCCTCAAGTGCCTTGAACATTTCGAGGCGGCGCTCGTCAAACGTGTTGGTATGCTGCTCACGGCCGGGAACGAGCCGATGCGTGGTGAGGCTGGTATTGATGGCCAGGAACCTGCCGGCATTCATATAGGCAGCCCAATGCGGCAGGATGTCCTCGTTAATTCGCGCCGTCGAAAATTGCCAGTTCGTCGACCGGATGAATGACGTCCTAATGATCTCGTTCCAGGGATAGTTGATCGTCACCAGGAACTATGCGGCCTCATCCAGTTCGACAATGGCACTCTCACGATCGCCAAGCACGCCGTCCCATATGTTCTTGTCGACCGGCGGCATCCCTCCGGGGATTTCGTCGGCCGTTCTGAGGACGCTGTATCTGAAGGCAGCGACATCCACACCGGAGCTGTCCATCAGCGGCAGCACTGTATTGATGTCATCTTCGCCAAGAAGGTCGTCGGCATCATGGAACAGGCAATATTCGCTATCGACAAGCGCGAGCGCCCTGTTGCGGGCGCCCCGCGGCCGGTATTGGTTTCGCTTCGAAGCAGCCTGATGTTTTGATGGACATGCATGTATTGCTCGACGACTTCGCACGTATTGTCCGTTGACGCATCGTCAACGACGATGATGTCCATGTCGGCTTTGTTTCGGACCACACTCTCAAGCGTCTGCTCGACGCTGCCGGACTCGGCCATCTGCATGAGTCCGATCCGAAATAGACCTTCAGCCGGCTGGCTGCTTGGACCGACGATGATCGGGAACGGGCCCAGTGCTACGTTCGTCACGCACGCGCCGCCGCGCACGATATGTTTGGCCAAATAGCCGCGCTGGCCTCGGCATGAGAGATCAATGATATGCTCCTGGACCCGGGATTTGCCATCGTGCTTGTAACCTTTTTCTATGCATTTGCATTGTTGACTAATTGGGCGCGCTGGGTCGCGTCTTGTGCTTGAGGGCGACCGCTTCTTGCCACCGGATCGGGTCCTTCTTACACCACTTTCCACGTCCGGCAGCTTTCGGGCCGAATACATTCGCGCTCTGATACGGCGCGACTTGAAGAGCCGTGAAGAAGCCTGGGAAAGCCTGCAGAAGCAGCTTGGTCCGGCCATGCATGCCGATGACAGCGAATTTCTGTCCGTGACGGCAGAGGATGTGATCCACCATAATACGCAGCGCTGGTCATGGGGACTACCGCTTTTATCCCCGCGCAGACGCGGCCCAGGATAAGATCTGGCGCTACACTTTTGATAAATGGGGTGAAGCGCAGGTCACAGGCCATCACCTACATCACGGGCCTTCACCAGTATTTGAGACTGCTCTGCAGAAAGCGCAGGCTTTGGCGACGGCTGCCTCAGGCGCTTTACCCGAACGCGGATAGCCTGACCGCCCCCGGCACCCAATTTTGTTCAAAATCCTGTTCACGAGATAGCCTTATGTCCAATCAAATGAACAATCCTTGACTGTCCACCGAGCTCATGGCACAATGTACAAAATTCTGGACGCGAGGAGAAGCCTCATGTCCACTCAAATGAACAAGCAGGTATAGCCGTGCCCCGTCAGAGAAGCTACTCCAGAGTCACGCACCAAGCGCTCGCCATGCTCGGCAAGCTGATCCGCGTCGGCCGGGCCGGGCGCGGCCTGACCGCGCAGGAACTGGCCGACCGCGCCGGCATCAGCCGCACGACCCTATCCAGCATCGAAAAAGGCGCTCCCGGCCCCGAGATCGGCATCGTTTTCGAGGTCGCTTCAATCGTCGGCGTGCGCTTGTTCGACTATGACGAGCGCATGCTTCAGATGCACAATGCCCGCCTTGACGAAAAACTGACCCTGCTGCCCAAGAGCGTCCGCCACGCCGTGAAGGAGGTCGATGATGACTTCTAAGGCGGACGCTACCGAAGCCTTTGTCTGGATGTGGCTGCCCGGGGCGACGGAACCAGTGGTCGCCGGCCGCCTCGACCAGGATGGCGAGCGCCTGCTCTTTACCTACGGCGCCAGCTACCGCCGCCGTAAGAGCGCCATCCCCATCTACGAGCCTGAACTGCCCCTTCAGGAGGGCGTCATTGCGCCCATCAACGGCCTGTCGATGGCGAGCTGCATTCGCGACGGCTCGCCGGATGCGTGGGGCCGCCGCGTCATCATCAACAGGCTGACGGGTAAGAAACCTGATGCTGCCGGCGTACCCGAGATCAGCGAGCTGACCTTCCTGCTCCAGTCAGGCTCCGACCGGATTGGCGCCCTCGATTTCCAGGCGTCGGCCACGGAGTATGTCCCCCGCCTTGCCGCACAGGCATCGCTTGACGAGCTCATGGAGGCAGCCGCCCTTATCGAAAAAGGCGTCCCCCTGACCCCGGCGCTCGACCAGGCCCTCAATCACGGCACGTCGATCGGCGGCGCGCGTCCCAAGGCGCTCATCGACGACGGCACAAGGAAATTCATCGCTAAATTCTCAGCCGCTAACGACACCTACAGCGTTGCGAAGGCCGAATTCATCGCGATGAAGCTGGCAGCCGCCTGCGGTCTTAACGCCGCGCCCGTGTCGATGACCAGCGCCGCCCATAAGGACGTGCTGCTGATCGAACGCTTTGACCGCACCCACACAAAGGACGGCTGGACGCGCCGCGCCATGGTCTCGGCCCTGACCATGCTGGGTCTCGATGAGATGATGGCCCGCTACGCTTCCTACGAAGACTTGGCCGCACTCATCCGCCACCGCTTCAGTAACCCCAAAGACACGCTCAGGGAACTCTACGGGCGGATTTGCTTCAACGTGCTGTGCGGCAATACCGACGACCACGCCCGCAACCACGCCGCCTTCTGGGACGGCAAGATGCTCACGCTCACGCCGGCCTATGACATCTGCCCGCAAGGCCGCACCGGCAGTGAAGCCACCCAAGCCATGCTCATCAAGGGCGAGGGCCGTGCCAGCACGCTCGCCACTCTGCTCGCTGCCGCGCCCGACTATCACCTGAAAGAGGCCCAAGCCGCCGCGCTCATCGAACAACAGATCATAACCATCGCCAAGCTCTGGCAAGAGATCTGCGATGAAGCAGACCTCAGCCCCGTCGACCGCAAGCTGTTCGCCGGACGCCAGTTTCTCAACAGCTACGCCCTTGAAGGACTCGCCAACCACAAGGCGCTGCAGGACGCCTTCCGCACCGCCCACAACGCGCTGCTCACAAGCGCAGGCGCCTGACGATGACAGCGCCAAAGCAGCTCAAAACACGCGCCCGGCCGGGAGCATTCCTCCGCTCCCTCGGCCATGCCTCATGGGCTGCCGAGCAGACCGCCTCCGGCATCACCTTCCTCGGCAGCCGCCGCCAGGCGCCGTTCTCATCATGGGCAGGCCCGGCGCAAATCACCGCATATCGGGGTTCACCACGATAGACGTACCGCTGGCCGCGGCCGGAGCGCAAGATTGGCGGGCGTCACGCCGCACAATGCCGCCGGCTTTATTTCTGCGGGCCAAAGAAGCCTTCCGCACCCACTTCCTCAGGCAATTCGAAGAGGCACAAGGCGAACTCACTGCGCTGTCCGAAGTGATAGCGCGCCTTGGCCAGCCCCGCCGCTACCCCGCCGCCTGCCTTCTCTCACCCTTCCTCTCGCGGGCCACAGCCATCATCAACGCTTTGCCAGCCACCATCCCTGACGGCGTCCTTTCAGAAGAGCCGCAACAGCTCATCGCCGTCCGGGCGTTCCAAGACATCCCGACGACGTACTCCGCGCTGCCATCGAGCGCATCATCGATTCAGACCTCGCCGGCATGAAAGGCGTCTTCGACACGATCGAGAAAAACCAGCTGACGCCGGAGCAGCGCCTTGTCGTCGTGACCGATGAGGAGGCAACACTCGTCCTCGCCGGCCCCGGCTCAGGCAAGACATCGTCGCCAACGCCTTTCCGCGCGCCGATCAACTGTCAGGCCATCTATAATCCTTCCCGTGGGCTGTGCGTGAAGCGCAGCCGGTCCTGCCATGCTTGCGCTATGCCAGGAGTTCGATTGAACGGGCGATTTTTCCGCTGTACTGCCCAAGCGATACGGGCAAGCTTGTTTGCAAGCGCCACTGCGCTGCGGATAGTCACAGACTGGACGCTACCCTGCCGTGACGGCTCGGTAATATCCTCCTTATCACGTCGTTCGGAACCAATCGCCAGGGTGGGCGTTTTTACGGCGCATTCAGCGGGGGCCATTTGATGAGTAGTCATTTCCAAACAAAATCAATTGCGACAGATCGAGATCGGCGGGTTTTCCGAGTACTCGACTTTGCTGCTCGACACGGACTGGACGAAAAGCAAGAGCGCGATCTTCTCGCATTGTTTGGACAATTTGCGACACTGCATGAACTACTGACCAACTGCCGTCTTCCCCATCGAATCCGATAGCCCCACTGGCGGCCGATCCTATTTTGTCATCGCGCCTGTGATGCTCCACGAACAAAGCGCTCTTACCTCGGAAACAACATGAGCAAACGTACGCTGTTTCAATTTTTCCACTGGTACTTGCCAGGCGAAGGCATTCTTTGGAATGAGGTAGCCGAGAAAGCTGGCGAACTTTCGGCGTTGGGCATTACCGACGTCTGGTTGCCGCCAGCTTACAAAGGCGCCTCCGGCGCAAAATCGGTCGGATACGACACCTACGATCTCTTCGACCTCGGCGAATTCGACCAGAAGGGAAGCGTCGCGACAAAATACGGCGACAGAAATGCACTTGAGAAAGCTTGCAAAGCCTTGAATGACCACGGCCTGCGTCCGATCCATGACGTCGTGCTGAACCACAAGATGGGAGCGGACGAGAAGGAGCGCGTCGTCGTCCGACGCGTGAATTCCGACGACCGGACACGGATCGAAGAAGACGATATTGAGGCCCTCGCCCATACCCGGTTCACGTTTCCGGGACGATCCGGCAAACACTCCGAGTTCATATGGGACAAGCAGTGTTTTAGCGGCGTCGACGTCATCGAAGAGCCCGATGAGACCGGAGTGTTCCGGCTTATGAACGCGTATGGCGAGGGTCAATGGAACGTTGAAGTCGATGACGAGCTGGGCAATTTCGACTATCTGATGGGCGCTGATGTCGAATTCCGCAACAGGGCTGTCTACGAGGAGCTGAAATACTGGGGCCGTTGGTTCTCCGAACAGGTTCCTGTATCGGGGTTCCGGTTGGATGCCGCGAAACATATCCCGGCATGGTTCTTCAAAGACTGGGTCGGCCATATGCGCGATACCGTCGGATCAGACTTGTTCGTGGTCGCTGAATACTGGCACCCCGAGATGGCGACGCTCGCAAACTATCTTGACCTCGTGGACAGTCAGCTGATGCTTTTTGACGTCGCGCTTCACCACCGCTTCCATGAGGCCTCCAAAGCGGGCGCAGAGTTCGACATGCGAACGATCTTCGACGGTTCACTCGTTTCCTCCATTCCCGAGCACGCGGTGACACTGGTCGACAATCACGACACGCAGCCTCTCCAGTCGCTCGAAGCGGCGGTTGAACCGTGGTTCAAGCCCCTGGCCTATGCCTTGATCCTCCTGCGCGAACAAGGAACGCCCTGCGTCTTCTATCCCGACTTATACGGTGCCAATTACAGCGATGCGGGAGACGACGGCAGCCACCAGGAGGTGCAGATGCCCCTGATCGGCTGCTTGCCGAGACTAATTGAGGCCCGAAGGCGGTTTGCCAACGGCGTTCAGATCGATCGCTTCGAAAGCCCCAACGTTATCGGTTTCGTCCGCCAGGGAACTGATACCGATCCCGGTTGCGCGGTGATCATGTCTAACGGTGACGCCGGAAATCTGTCTCTTGAGCTTGGTCCGGACCAGGCAAATATGGCGTTCGTCGACTTTCTCGGTCATCACGATGCTGAGGTGACTACGGATCGACACGGTCGCGGCGATTTCCCCACAAACGGTGGAAGCGTTAGTGTCTGGGTGTGCCGGGACGGCCTTTAGGACAAAAGATCAGCCCCCTCACCCTTGCAAACGTCTGTTTACACGCACTCCAGGAAATGGCGGATGCGACGGAATCATCCGCCACTGGGGGGCGGCGGTGGAGCCGGCGAGGCGTGTCCCTGTTCGACGTTAAGCTCCTCTATGAGAACGGAGGGCTCACCGACGAGCTCTTCCGCACATTCTTTGTCCTGTTGCCAGCTCTCCCCGCCCGGCGCACGAACTGCTCCGGCCGTCACTCAGCAGTCTCGATAAGACCTGCGCCCGCGAATTCGTCGGCATGAAAACCATACCCTTCACTCCCGACGATCTCATCGAAACGAAGGATTGCCTGATCGCTGATGTCGGCGCCCGCCTCGTCGCGACTGCCCAACGATTCCTGACGACGTTACATGACGGCGATCCGGACATTGAAGCCATCGCCTTGCGATAGGCGGCAGAACGTCCCGCTGTGCGCTGGAAGCTGCTGAACCTGAAGAAGCTCGGTTCCGAAACCTTGACACGCACAAGGCGCAATGGGAAGAGCTCGGTAAGCTCCTTACCCTGAAGAAGAAGGAGAAACAGATGCCGACAATGGAGCCTTCGACAAAGCAGCGGCGCAGGGCAGAGGCCGCGACCTGCTTCGTTTCGACGGGGTGCTCGGCGGCGGAAGCGCTGCTGGCGCGCCCGCGCGCCGTACCGCAAGGTTTTATAGCGGCTTGCCATTGTCGGAAAGCCGTTCAGCGACAAGCGGAACACCACCGCGCTGCAGGCGGCAGAAGACTGGCGGCGCCGGCATCCGGCCCGGGTGTCTGCGCTCTCGTCTCAATCGCGTGAACGCCGGAACAAACTGGATTCCGCAAGGTTTATCCGCGGCGGGCAAGGCCCCGCTCAGGTGAGGACCATGACATATTCAACTTCAGGAATTCCAATTCAGCGCTACAGCGCGTCGCTGCGCGCCATCCCACTGCATTTCGCCGCCGCGTGTTTCACCGGCGCTTTGATCACAGACATCGCCTATTCGCAGACAGCGGAGATGACTTGGGCGAATTTCTCGGCCTGGCTGCTGACGGCCGGTTTGCTGCTTGGCGGGCTAGCTCTGCTTGCGGGCCTTGTCGATCTCGCACGCGGCCGTTTCCGCCTTGCGGGTGGGGCGGCGTTGCTTTACGTGCTCGGCAACATTGCCGTATTCGTCGTCTCGCTCTTCAACGCCTTCGTCCATAGC
This sequence comes from Rhizobium sp. OAE497, assembly GCF_040546565.1. Taxonomy (NCBI): domain Bacteria; kingdom Pseudomonadati; phylum Pseudomonadota; class Alphaproteobacteria; order Hyphomicrobiales; family Rhizobiaceae; genus Rhizobium; species Rhizobium sp. OAE497. The sequence continues at coordinate 707,472 of NZ_JBEPOA010000003.1, read as the reverse complement.
CGCGACGCCTGGACCTCCGTTGTTCCGACAGGCCTGGCGCTGTCGGTGATCGCCTTCGTGCTGATGATCGTCGTCGCCGTCTGTGGATCGATCACAGAACGGCGCATAGCGGGAGGATATTGAGATGACCATGCACTCCGTTGCGCGCCACGCGATTCCCGCTGCGGTCCTGCTTGCCTCCACCGCACTGCTCCTTGCCGGATGCAGCGGCGACGAGCCTGATCCTGGCAGCGAAATTGGCCCCAATCCGAAGTTGCCGGAGCAATCGCAATATCTCATCCCGCCGATGCATGTGGCAAAGGTCGTCGGCTGGAAGGATGGCGAGACGCCGAAGGTCGCAAGCGGGCTGAAGATCCAGGCGCTCGCTTCCGGCCTCAAGCATCCCCGCTCGGTCTATACGCTCCCGAACGGCGATATCCTAGCCGTCGAATCTGTCGCACCGCCGGAGGCATCCGCCAAGCGCCCCAAAGACCTCATTATGGGCTTCGTCCAGTCATTCGCGACGGGGGGAAGCGGTGGTGGAAACGAGGCGAGCAACCGCATCACGCTCCTGAGGGACGCCGATGGCGACGGTGTCGCCGAGGTTCATGACGTTTTCCTCGATCACCTCAACTCGCCTTTCGGCGTCGTCCTTGTCGGCAATGATCTCTACGTCGCCAACACGGATGCGATCGTGCGCTATCCCTATGTACCCGGCGAAACCAAGATCAACGATCCCGGCATAGTTCTGACCGAACTGCCCGGCGGGCCGATCGACCATCACTGGACGAAGAGCCTGACGGCCAACGAGGACGGTTCTCTGCTCTATGTCGGGGTCGGCTCGAACAGCAATATCACCGAGAATGGCATTCAGGCCGAAAAGGATCGCGCTGCGATCTGGGAAGTGGACCGGCAGACCGGCCGCCATCGCATCTATGCAAGTGGCCTGCGTAATCCGAACGGGCTGAGCATCGAGCCGCAGACCAAGGCCTTGTGGACGGTGGTCAACGAGCGAGACGAACTCGGGCCGAATCTGGTGCCGGACTATATGACCTCGGTGAAGGACGGCGCGTTCTACGGATGGCCCTACAGCTACTACGGCCAGAATGTCGATCCGCGCGTCATGCCGCAGCGGCCGGATATGGTTGCCAAGGCGATCGCGCCCGATTATGCGCTGAGCTCGCATGTGGCGCCGCTCGGTATGGCTTTCAGCAAGGGTACCAGCCTGCCGCAGGACTATGCCAGCGGCGCCTTCGTCGGTGAGCATGGAAGCTGGAACCGCAACGCCTTCAACGGCTACAAGGTGGTCTTCGTGCCCTTCAATGGCGGCAAGCCTGACGGTTCGCCCAAGGATGTGGTGACTGGTTTCCTCGATGACCAAGAGCAGGCCCGCGGCCGCCCGGTTGGCGTGGCACTCGATAAATCGGGGGCGCTGCTGGTTGCCGATGATGTCGGCAATACCGTCTGGCGCGTTTCCGCGCAATAGCAGTCTTCAGCCGGGCTTTGCCGCCCGGCTGCATCAGCTTCAATTGGTGTTTATGGCATCGAGATCGGCAATCAGGCCAGGGCCGGATGGGTGACTGGTAAGTTGTCTCGATGCGCGGCCCGCGCCATTTCCTGGCTGGTTCATCTGCTATCGGCAACAACGGCAGGTGGCACCGGCTCTTCGAGCATTTATCGATGCGGTCCGGGAAGGAGCGGCGATGGGGCGGACAGAGTTGGAGATTTGGACGCTGCCGGCTGAACAGACAACTACACAATCAGTGCGGTTCGAGCCATCTCAGATGCCACCGAAAGCGCCCATGAACTGCGCCGCTATCCGATCACCAAATGCCACGCGGAAAGCCACATCAGCGCTGAAAGCTCGAATGAAACAATGATGGCTGCAGCAGCGTCGCTTATGCTCATGTCGATCCCTCCGCAGCGTCCTCCAACGCCATGGAAAAAGCTTAGTACACAATCAGTTTGATGCAATGGAACTGCCGTTGCGTAAAAGTAAATTTTTCCACGGTTCAAGACGTCGCGGCGGTCCTGGCTCCCTGCTCTTCGGCAACGTTGTTATTTGCAGTTACCCTACTTTCTTCTCGCCGCTTGCTCAGGACGTGTTTAATCACCATCGCGCCCACGACCGCGAAGATGGCCGCTTGAAGAACAAGATATACCGTCAGAACCCACCAAAGCATGCTTTGCACTCCGTTGACGCTAAGGGAGATGGGATAGCTATTCCGTGCGCCTATCGGACTTAGGTCCGATTTAAATCGCAAACGCTACACCTCTAACCCATGCCTATTGGCGACAATGGTGGGTGAGCGGTTCTGAAGCTGGCGGGATCAGGTACGGCATACCGGCCAATATGTACCATAGCGAACCATCGGTTGCTGGCCTTCGCCCTAAGGGTAACCTATACGGCATGACGAATCGCGCCAAGTTCCTGCTTCTGGCAACCGCGATTTCGCTCCTGATGTGGGGCGGGATCATCGGAGGAGGCATCTTGCTTCTGTCAGACGGCGTGGATCACACCTTCACGGCCGGCACCAGATAATCCAGCTGCAGTGCAGCCAGAAGGCTGCTTAATTAAAAACGCTGACACTGAACGATAAGGCGACGGCGCCCAGGGCCAGTACCGTGAGGAAGAGCGTAAAGACCGCCAGCCTCAGGCCTTTCGGCTGATCAGAATATAAGCGAGGTCGGTCCGAATTCGAAGTATCGATACCGCGAGCCCCATGCCGGTAGAGGTGATGATCAGTGCCTTCCTCATTGGTGTGAGCATCCATTCGGCTAGCCATCTTGAAGATACTCGACCTCTTGCTCGACGTTGATGAGAAAATCATCGAGCACCCACATGCCGATCAGTGTGAAAAGAACGATGGCGGCCGCCCACGACAGGCGCATGTAAAGAGGCATTGCTTCCATGGCGCGAACATGCCGGTGAACCCGGTGAACCGCAATTTGCTATATGGACTACATCCTATGGCTAGATGAGATTTTCTGGCCCGCCATATCATCGCGGCTCAACGCGATAAAGCCCGCGTCCTGTCACGGTTGCGGGCTTTAAAGCGGATGGGTCGATCCAGATGGCAGGCCGGTCTCGAGTCGCCCTGCCGAGAGCCAAATGCTTATAATGATGCGGCTTTTGTGTGGCCCCACCGGTGGTCGTCAATCAGATTATTAAGAGATTTTCCCCGAGCGCTTGACGCTTCGCCTCAGCGTATTCACGGCGATACCTACCTGCAGACCTCCTGGAAAAGGAGCGCGGTCCTCACGGAATCAAAGGGCGTGATCATCTCGGAACAAAGCTGCGGCTTCATCGAAATCGGCACTCGGCCGTGTTCACCAGCGCGAGTAGCCCACTTAACTGCACTTTGGGTCGACGAGATCTTCCGCCGCCGCAGGATGGCGAGGCAACGAAGTCATGACATTGGCTAGGATGTAGATGCCCCTTGTGCCATCGGGGTGTTCACCGCCGATAACTCCGATTGTCACACCCTTCATGTTGCGCGCCGCCCCCGGGATCTCGCTTGCGACGACCTGAACCGGATTGACGCTAGCTAGTCCGTCGCCGGGAACGAAAAGTGCCCAGTAGAGCTGTCCTTCCAGCTTCAGCTTCAGGCGCTCGAACCGCACGGCGCTAATGGTCGACCTGGCGAGAGCGTTTTTTACGCGTGGCTTCACACATCCGATATGAATGTGCAGATGGTCTTGTGTGCGGAAGATTGCGGCATTGATCGCCAGTGCCGCGTCGTCCCAAGCCTGCCGCGTTGCGGGAATGCCAAGCGATCTCTCTTGCCACGCCATAGCGAAGTAATTGGGAGTGGCAGGATCCAAAAGCCGCGGGTCCTCTATAGCGCTTAGCGCCGAAAGCGGTGTGAAGATTGTGCGCTCGCCAGCCGTCGGCTCACGCAGGACGGCGTATGAGGACAGCGGCACCTTCCCCTCCACTACCTTAAGACAGGGAAACGCTCCTCCCGACAGCTCGTAGCTGACCTCGCAAGTCTTGAGCACGATCCCGAGTGCCGCCCGGCTCGAGAACGACATACTCCCGGCCGCGACGAGCGTCAGCGCAATTGTAAGAGGCAGAAGTCGGAACGTCATGAGGTTGCCGAGTAAGTTTGTGAAATGACCACCACCGATCCAAAGAGCTGGTCGCCTGAAGCTCTTATCGTGGGAACGGCCAATGTCCAATCTCAAATTCGTGACGTCGATCCGGATACCGGTTTCGGTAGTCTCTTCCGCGGTTGACAGCCTGGTAATATTATAACTTGCCTCTTCATAAGGAGATTGGGAACGCAAGCGCACGTTCCTATTGAGCCGCAGGAGGCAAAGCTTCCGAGCGATCGGCGCGTGTTCACGATCATCTTTCATCGCTGCGAGGCATGGAAGGACAAGGCAGCGTTGATAGCGCTATCCGGGACACGCTGCGTCAGCGCGTTTGCCATCGAGAGAAGATATTCAGGCCATGAGGTCAGCAACGTTGAGTTTCACCGCAGGTGGCGTCGTCGGCAAGACGGCACTTCCCAACCGAGGCTCATAACCCGCCCTTGATCCCAACGTTGCCTATTATTCACATACGGCCAAAAGGGGACGATCAGGCGGTGGCGTCGGTAGAAATTGGTAACCACTCGGATGATCGAGCCGCCCCCAGGCTGGACGATATCTCGGCATCGTGGTTGAATCTGGATGGCGGCTTTCAGACCAACCGCCTCCCCTGATACCCATCAGCTTGAGACCCGCTGGCACACGCCAGCGGGTCTTTTGGTTCGCTGATTGGGGCGGTGGAAGCCGGTCTAGAGCCGAGCGGCTGAAAAGAGCGCCCTTATCATCATCATCCTGGACGGGAGCGCCAAAAGGATGGGGTAGTCCAACGCATCGGCGGCGTTCCCCGGCCATGTCAGCTTTTTCATGCGAGACCGCCGTTTGCCTCGTTACCGTTGGATTGGTCTACAAGGAATCAATCTGGCTTTCCGACTTCAGCGCCGCTGAATCGGCCTTATGCAGCGTGGCTGCAGCTTTCGAGAAGAATGATGGTGCCGATCATGCCTCATCCCCATTTGCTGACAACGGCGCGTATTTTTTAATATGAGCCAGGTGCGGCATCTCGCGGAACCAGGCGCTATCATCCGCAGCGTCAAAGCCAGCGGAGGACAATAATTGTTGCGAATACCGCCGGACCTTGCCCTTGTCGTCCAACTTGAACTTGCCGGTTCTCTCATTGTAAACCGCAAGCCATTCAGCGTGCAGATCCGGATACGGGTGCTTTACAACGCAGCAATCGTTGTGATCGCGATCATAAATGGATGGGACCTTAACGACGTCGGTCATGGAACGCCTCCTACAACTGAGGTTTCTTGAGATGGACGAAATGATGTTTGTATAGGCTGCGAAGGTCGCTATCACCGGACAAAACGCCGAGATCAATTTGCTCTATCCAGATCTGCGAAAGCTTCATCTTATGCCGGAGCAGGGTAATTTTGGTGTCATTGCTCATGTTCTCTCGATCGAACTTTCACCTGATGCTTCGAATTTTGTGCGACCTAATCGCAGAGATGAACTGGCAATACTCCGTGAGCTGTTCGATCGGCAAATTGGTAAAGCTGGGGGCCATTTTCTATCACGTTATTTGATGGTTGTACGCTGACGAGGTTTCGCATCCTGCCGGCGAGCTTCGAGCCGCTGCAATTCTGCCTCGATGGTCTTTCTGATGAATTCCGAGCGCCTGTTCGTTCCGACGGCGGCGTCGATGCGCTCCTTCTGACCGGCGAAAAGCCGGACCATAAGCTGTTCCAGATCCATTTTTGGTCTGCCACGATGCGTCATGCTCGTGAAATATTCTTGATTGTTTACCGTGTCAAAACCCACTTCTCGCGGATCACATCTGATACGCCGAATGATGGCGGCGAAGCGCCCTTCGTTACGGCCTTTAGTCTCCTTGCCCGTCGGTTCGTCATCCTCCAATGCGGCCAAGCCACGCTCCGTAAGCCCATGGTCGGCGTCGATCTACCCCGCCGAAAGCAGAGCCGCGAACAGAAGTTTGACTCGGGCCCGCGTTTTCCTGCGAGCATTTCCAGCATCTCTATCTCCTGATCAATCGGCATATGACTTATCGGGGATCGCGAAGTGTACGTCACCTTCACGGTCGGAAGGGACAAAGGGCTGCGGCGGTGGGCTAGTCCGGTGAATGACTGTCACGGACGCATCACGCCAAAGGCTTCATTCCTGATATATTAGCCATGTGCTGGGAAGTCACATTAGAGGATTGAATGAGGCGCCCCTTTGTTCATCATCTTGAAGTCTGTGCGAAGCTGGCCCGCAGCAAAGGTGGCAGCTTACTGGGTCCCTAAGCCGTTGGCCGATGCTCGAGCCAAAGCTGCGGAAATCACAGGAGCAGCGCGCGAACGCCGCGAGTTCTTGCGGGGCCCGCTGCACTGATGCATCGGGTTTCATTGGCTGAAGAAACCGCGCACAGATGATGATGGCACGGTCGGATGCAAACTTATGGGCATGGCCGTGTCAGCCGGCTTTGCAAACGCCTGCTACAAAAAGCCCATATCGCAGTTCCGTTGACGCTCATCATCACGCGGGAACTGGGATCGCCGCAAGTGGTTCGAAACATTGCAAATCAGCAAAAGGAAACAGGAGCGCCATTCGCTCAATCGAAGGTCCGCCAATGGTCTGACGCCTGCTCAGACTGAAGTCTTATATGAGATTACTTGTGGAACCTAAAAACCTGACAATCATTTTATTGCGGTCTGAGCACTTGAGGTAAGGCCCCATGAAGAAAATTATTCTTGCTGTCGCTGTCGCTTTCTCGTCCATTATTGCGGTCCCGGCAGCTTCTTATGCTGACACCGTCGTCATTCGCACTGATGACGGTCCTCGACTGCATCGCGGCTGGGAACGTGGCCACCACCGTGGCTGGGATAATAATCGGAGAGCACGGCTGGTACGGGAAGATTATCGTCGACACCCGGCGGGTTGCTTCACGAAACGAGTTGTAACCTATCGGGATGGCGAGCGAGTTTCGCGGACGACCAAGGTTTGCCGCTAACCGAAGCCAAGTTGGCCTCACGGAGCCGGGGAGTAATCAAACTCTCCGGCTCCCGTCGTTTTACGAATAGCATGCAGGGCTGGCGGGGTGGCGAACATCTTCACGGGAACTTATGCACCTTTGCATGTTATCCACCACGACAAGCCTCCAGTTGGCGGCGCTGGAGTTCGAAATCGGAGCGATCTTAGACCAATTTGACGGTGTCAATGCTGTCCAGGCACTTGCCGTCGGCTGATTGGGTGGCTTCCTGATGAAATGCACCGGGTACCGCTTCCATCAGGAGGACGACCTCGCTCCCACGGGCACCGCAAGTGCAGTGGACAACGGTCATATCACTTTGTGCCGGCAGTGAATCCGTAGTCGGTTCCGTCGCTCAACATCCAGACCGCGCCGGAAATAATGCCGCCCCACATGAGGAGCGACAGGCAGATCGCCAATATCAAGGGACAGCCAAAAATTCTCATCGTCAAACTCAGGATGCTTCCTGGCGCCTACACGTTTCCCAATGGTCGAGCTGCGCCCAGCTCGGCGGATAGCAACGGCCTGCCCCGCCGAAGCGGCTCCTGAAATGTTCGAGCTCCAGCGGTTGCCTGTTCACGACCTTATCGATCAACGTTTCGAATGCGGCGACAGCGCCCTGGGCATATGGCCGGGCATGTCGAAGCCCCAGGACGGCTCCGGTTATTGGTTGGTCCCCCTTCAAGGATAAGAGCTGATCGAACGCTTCCCATGGTGGCTTGTGCTTCGTCAGGGTTCGACCTTAGGTCGAGTAGGGACCAGCCGTTCGCCCAGCGCATGACTTTATGATCCCAACGAGGGCCGTGAGAACCAGGACGACGAAGGCCTGGGCAAACCTTGACAGCTGTCAATGTTTGAGCGAAGCCCGATGACAGCTCGATACCAGCAAACACCGGGCGGATGCAGAAAACCCGTTCAGGTGATACAGATAACGTCTGTGCTGGAAAGCCCATGATGGGACTGGATTTCGACCCGGCCTGGCTAACAAAGTGAAACCCACATGACACCACACCTTTCCCTTCCGCGCGACCGAATCTCCGTCCTTCTCCTTGAGGGCATCAGCCAGAGCGCCGTGGATTATTTTTCGACCAGCGGCTACACGAACCTTGTTCATTTGCCCAAGGCACTCGACGATGCCGAGCTCAAAAGACATATCGCCGAGGCCCACATCATCGGCATCCGGTCTCGCACGCAGCTGACCGAAAAGATTTTTGACGCCGCCAAGAAACTCATCGCCGTTGGCTGCTTTTCTGTCGGTACGAACCAGGTCGATCTTGAAGCTGCTCGCCGGCGCGGGATCCCGGTATTCAACGCGCCCTATTCAAATACCCGCTCGGTCGCAGAGCTCGTCATTGGCGAAATCATCATGTTGACCCGGCAGATCTTCCCGCGTTCAGCGTCCGCGCATCAGGGCGGCTGGGAGAAATCGGCTGTCGGCAGCCGCGAGGTCCGTGGAAAGACCCTCGGCATCGTCGGCTACGGCAACATTGGTTCGCAGCTGAGCGCCCTGGCCGAGAGCATGGGAATGGTCGTACGCTATTTCGACCTTTCAGACCGGCTGCGTCGCGGAAACTCGGAATCGATGGCTTCACTCGGCGAACTGCTTGAGATCTCTGACTATGTGACGATGCATGTCCCTGAGACCGCATCGACCAACAACATGATTTCCGAACCGGAACTGCGTCGCATGAAGAAAGGCGCAATCTTCATCAATAACTCGCGGGGAACCGTGGTCGATCTCGAGGCACTCGCAAGGGTTCTCAAGGACGGTCATCTTGCGGGTGCCGCCATCGACGTTTTTCCCAGGGAGCCGGCATCCAACAGTGAGCGTTTCGAAACACCCCTGCAGGGTCTCAGTAATGTCATTCTCACGCCGCATATCGGCGGCTCGACCGAGGAGGCCCAGGAGCGCATCGGCGGCGAAGTGTCGAGGAAGCTGGTCGAGTATTCCGATATCGGTTCGACCATGGGTTCTGTAAACTTCCCGCAGGTTCAGTTACCCGAGCGCCCAAATGGCACCCGCTTCATGCACGTTCACGAAAATCGCCCCGGGATCCTTATCCAGCTGAATGAGATCTTTGCCTCGCGCGGGTTGAACATCGTCGCCGAGTTTCTGCAAACCCACGGTGATACCGGCTATGTCGTCATCGAAGCCGAAGGCGCTTCCAAGACGGCGGACGAGATCCTCCATGCGCTGCGCGCGATACCAGGAACAATACGGACGAGACTGGTCTACTAACAGCGCAAGCGATTGCGGCCGGCTACCCCGATGGCAGCGCCAGCGCCCTCCGTCACAATATTCGTTATGGAGAGCCGGGCGTCTAGGTCCTGTGAAGCCCGTCATTCGGTCCGCCTGGAGCGATCGTGGAAGCTGCCGGCCTGCCTGGACGATGGATGGCGGAACGATCCAGTCCTAGAGTAGGACGCTGTTTTGCAACGCAGCTTTGACCTTCCAGGCTCACGAGTATCCGGGCGTCAAGCGAAAGGCTGCGAACCCAGCAACAGGTAGCAAGGCTCGGGTTTGGGTCCCGAGCCCTTTCGCCTATTTCGCAGTCTTGATCTTGTTGACCTCTTCGGCGCTCAGCTCGCCGACGGTCGTCACTTCACCATTGCTGATCTTCCAGAGACGAAAAGGACCGGTAATATCACCGTACGGGTCGAAGCTGACTGGACCGATGACCCCCTCATACTTCACAGGTTTGCCATCCTTGATGAGCTGCAGGGCCTTGGCAAATTCTTCCTTTCCCGCATGGATCGGCGTACCGCCATCGGCCACCACTTCCGGCATCGCAGCCTTGATGGCGGCGGCATCCGCTTTGCCCGCCTTGGCAATGGCGAGTGCGACGATCGCACCGGCATCGTAGGAGCGGTCGGCAGCCGGAGCAGAAGGCGAGATGCCGCCGGAGAAGGCTTCATAGTTGCCGTTGAAATATTCCGTGGACGCCGTCGGACTGGTGCCGGAGGAGGTGCCATAGGCGTTCTCCAGATACTGAGCGCCGACGCTCTCGATGAAGTCCTTGGAGTTCATGCCGTCGTTTAGCAGGAATGTCTGCTTGCCGCCGCCGGAAACCCAGGCGCGAGCAATGGTGGCTCCATCCACAGGCGTACTGACGAGATAGAGTGCGTCGGGGTCGCCGGCCATGGCAGTGCTGGCTTCCGAGGTGTAGCTCGACTGCTTCTCGTTATAGGGCGTAGTCGAGGTTATCGTGCCACCGAGCTTTTGATAGGCCGTGGCAAACTCCTTGACCATGTTTACGCCGAAATCGTTGTTGACGTTGATGATGGCGATCCTCTTCAAGCCCTGATCCATGGCAAATTTTGCGGCCGCCGTACCTTGCAGAGCATCCGAGGTGATGGTGCGGAAAAACACGCCGTTCGTCTTGCCGCTACGGCCGAGCTCGGTCAGCGTCGGTGAAGAGGATGCGGGCGATACCTGCACGACGCCGGCCGGCGCCGTCACCGATGTCAGGATTGGAATCGAGACCGAGGAGATGATGCCACCGATGATGACGGGAACCTTCTTGATATTGACGAGCTGTGTGGCTTGATCAACGGCAACGTTGCCCTGGCTCTGGCTGTCGCGGGTGTCCGCTAAAACCTTACAGCCATTGATGCCACCGGCATCGTTGAAGTCACGGAAAGCCATCTCGACGGACTTTGCACCCGCCTGGCCATATTCACCGGCCGGACCTGTCAGCTCCATGACCAGGCCGACGGTAATGTCGCAGTCGGCGGCAAATGTCGGCACCGTGGACGCAGCAAGCGCCGCGACCATGGCGGAAAGCAGGACTGTCGTTCTCATTTTTGTTCCCCTTTGTTGAGATTGTACTTCATGATGCTGCCGTGGCGGCCTTCCCTGTCCCGCTCCAACGCATAGACGTCGCCGTCGAGCGGCTTTGATTGGGCGAGGATCGCATCGATTTCAGCCATATCGCCTTGGCTGAGCGCGGTATCGGCTATGGCGAGATTTGAACGCAAGTGATCCCTGTTGCGAGCGCCAACGATTACGGCCGCGACCCCGGGCTTGGTCAGCATGGCGGTGCTCGCGATGGTCGCGATATCGGTGCCGTGCCGGTCGGCAATGCGCCGCAACGTTGAAAGCAGGGCCTGGAACAAGTCCCATCCCCCGAAATCATCGATGATAAGCTTGTATTTCGTGAGCGATCGGTTTTCGAGCGGGTGCTCCGGCTCGCTTTGGCCGAGCCATCGATCACCGAGGAAGCCGCCGGCCACCGTGCCATAGCAAAGCAGGGCGAAACTCTTCTCCTGAGAGAGAGCCACCATGCGCTTTTCCGGGCGCCGGTCGAGCAGCGAGTATTGCAACTGAAGCGAGGTGAAGGGCACGCCAGAGCCAATGATCGCCTGAACGTGTTCGGTGTCGAAGTTCGTGCCGCTGATCTGGCCGATCTTGCCGGCCTCGTGCAGTTCCTTCAGCCAGCCTGCTGTTTGCAACCAGCCCTGGATATCATAGGCCCACCAGTGGAACTGAACGAGGTCGAGGCAATCGAGGTTGAGCCGTTTGCGCGAGGTGTCGATGACGCCCTCGACATAAGCCTTGCTGATCCTTGGCAGCACGGCAAGATCCGGCACGAACTTGGTGTGGACGCGAATACGCGACAGCGCCTCTTGCCCGCGCAGGTTCCCATAGGTAACGCGGAAGCGGCCGATCAGCTCTTCGACACCGGTATAGATGTCGGCGCAGTCGAACGTGGTGATGCCGGCATCGGCAAAGGCGATCATGTCCTCGACGGCACTGTCGCCATCGATTGCGCCATGCCCGCCCGCCAGCTGCCAGCCGCCGCGAATGACGCGGGAGATTTCATAATCGGGGGCGATGGTGATGCGCTGCATGTCGTTGTGCCTATTCGTCGGTGGGAACCGCCGTGGTGGCGGCATGGCTGAAACGGCGCAAACCCGTGCGGGTGATCCTGAGCCGTGTCGAGCAGTTGGGATCAGGGCAAGCGATGTCGGTGTCCGTCGTCATCCAGTCGTTGCGATCCGTCGCACGCTGCTTGGCCGCGAGCAGCGGCAGCACCGAAGAGAGCGAGTAGATCGATATCCCCTGCCCGTCCGGCAGGTGCAGCATCTCGCCCCTGAGCTCGAAATGATCGCCGGGCTTGGCGCCGCAATAGACGGCGCCGCCCTCCGGAATGATCACGTCGACCCTGAGATCAAAGAGGTCGAAGCCGTCGTCTTTGGGCTCAGCCATCGCTGTCTCCCGACGCGGTGCCTTCAGGGTCGCCATCCAGGCGCCTACGAATGAGATCGAAGGAACGACTGATGTCGTTCGACAGCGACCGCATCGCCCCCTCGGTGTCGCGTTTTTCAAGCGCCTCGATCAGCGCCCAATGATGATTGGTAGCGGCAAGCCCGCCCTGTTCGTCGTGAATATGGGCGGCCTTGCGGATGATCGCACCCGATTGCAGCCAAAGGCTTTCAACGATTGGGATCAGCACCTGCGAGCGCGCCGCGTGATAGATATGGAAATGAAACCGCTGGTTCAGCGCCGAGGTCACATGGCCGATATCCTTGCCGTGCTCCTCGAAAGCCAGATCGCAATCGACATTGATCTGCCTCAGGAAGGCAAAATCGTTATCCGTCAATCTGGGCAGTGCCAGCGCAACCATCTGGCCCTCAATCAGGATCCGGGCGCGGGCAAGATCATCGAGACGCTCGCGCGTGATCAGCGGCACACGTACCGATCGGTTGGGAAGCGATTCCAGCGCCTGCTCGGACACCAGCCGGCCAAGCGCCTCGCGCACCGGCATTGTGCTGGTCTGCAGTCGTTCGGCCAGATCGACGATGCGCAGAACATCGCCTGCATCGAACATGCCGTTGATCAGCGAATTGCGCAATTGTGCGTAGACCCTGTCGTGCAGCGTTTCGCGCCCGACCGGCGACAACTGATCGTCCCGATCGTGGCCACCATCGGTTGACCGGCCGGCTTGGGCCCGCGCAGATGAGACTACCATCCCGCCTGCTCCAGAAGACTGCTTTTTTTTCGGTTGCTTTTCATCATACAGTAAAGTTTGATCAAACATCACCAATCAAATCAAGAGACTTCTTACTTCCATGCCGTTGCCCGTGCCAGACGCTCCATCGAAAATGGCAAAATCCGCTGAAGCGGTGATTGACGCACGCGCTCTGGTCAAGTCGTTCCAGGGCAACGTCGCCGTCTCCGGCATGTCGCTCAGGCTCGCTGGAGGGGAGATGCTCGGGCTTATCGGCCCGAATGGAGCCGGCAAGACCACGCTCTTCAATCTGATTGCCGGCAGCCTGAGGCCGACATCGGGCGAAATCTGGATCGGCGGCCGCGAGGTTTCGCAGGAAAACCCGGAACAGAGGACCGGCCGCGGCGTCGGCCGCACCTTCCAGATTCCGAAACCCTTTCCCGAGATGACCGTGCTGGAGAATGTGCTCGTCGGCGCACAGGCGCAGGACGGCGAACGGCTGTTTGCCAACTTCCTGCGCTTTGGTCATGTCAGGCGGCAGGAACGTCAGGCGGTCGACAAGGCGCGCGCGCTCTTGGAGTTCGTCACCTTGTCGGGTCTCGAAAAACAGCCGGCCAAGGTGCTGTCGGGCGGACAGCGCAAGCTGCTCGAACTCGCGCGCATCCTGATGGCCGATCCGCAGGCAATCCTGCTCGATGAACCGGCCGCCGGCGTCAACCCGGCACTCCTGGAAACGATCATCGAACGCGTGCTGGAGCTCAATGCGCAAGGCAAGTCGATCCTGCTGATCGAGCACAATATGGATATGGTATCGCGGCTGTGTTCGCGTGTCGTCGCCATGGCGCTCGGGAAGCCGCTTGCCGAGGGCACACCTGCCGCCGTCGCCTCCAACCCCGATGTCATCGAAGCCTATCTCGGAGCGGCGGCATGACCGCACCAGCACTTCAAACCCGTGCCCTCATCGCCGGGTACGAGCCTGACCTGCCGATCGTGCGCGGCGTCGATCTCTCGGTGGCGCCGGGAGAACTGCTGGTGCTGCTCGGGCCAAACGGAGCCGGCAAGTCGACCTTCGTCAAGGCGGTCGCTGGCGTGGTTCCCATCCACTCGGGAAGCGTCACACTCGGAGAGCGGGACATCACCAACGTCGCGCCCCACCGCAAGATTGGCGAAGGCCTGGCCTTCGTGCCGCAGACAGAAAACATTTTCGCGACGATGACCATTCACGAGAACCTGCAGCTTGCCGCAGCCGTCCTGCCAAAAAAGGAGCGAGCCGACAGGATAGCGGCACTCTATGGTCGCTTTCCCGATCTCGCCAGCAAGCCGTCGCGCCTCGCCGGGACGTTGTCTGGCGGACAGCGGCAGATGCTGGCGGTTGCCCGCGCGCTGATCGTCGATCCCTCCGTGCTCATCCTCGATGAACCGTCCGCCGGTCTTTCGCCGAAGATTGTCGGCGAGGTGTTCTCGATGCTGAAGAAGATCAACGCCAGCGGCGTTACCGTCATCCTCGTTGAGCAGAACGTCAAGGCGGCGCTGGCGATAGCCGGCCGCGCCGTCATTCTTGTCGAAGGCAGGATCAGGCACGAGGGCGAGGCCTCTATGCTGCTCGGCGACCCGCTGATCGCAAAGCTCTATCTCGGCACCACCAACGAGGCGCCAAAAGCATCATGAACCCGCAATTTCTGATGGATGGCCTGATTGCCGGCGCCATGATCGGCCTTGGCGCCATTGGCGTGACGCTGACCTATTCAATCCTGCGCTTTGCCAACTTTGCGCATGGCGAAATGCTGTCCTGGGGCGCCTACCTGGCCCTCGCCGTCAGCGGCGGCCTCGGGCTCGTGTCGACGTCATTGACGAAGCCAATCGGACCCTTCTCCTTCGGCTGGTCGCTGCCGATCGCAGCCGCCGTCGCGATCCTGCTGACCGGGTTGCTGGCGCTCGGAGTGGATAGAGCGCTGTTCGGGCGCCTGCGCGCGCGCGGCGGTGCAATCATCATCCTGGTGATGGCGAGTTTCGGCGCCTCACTTGCGCTGCGAAGCCTCCTCGAATTCATCTTCACGTCCAAACCCGCCTATTACACCAAAACGCTGCAGATCGCCGTGAAAATCGGCGCCGGGCTGCGGGCGACACCTGATCAGCTCTTGTCGCTCGCCCTTTCGGCGGTGGCGGTTGTCGCCGTCCACCTGCTGATGACACGGACCGATATCGGCCGCTCGATGCGCGCCGTCAGCGAAAACCCGGCCTTGGCGGGCATCGCCGGCGTCGACGTCAGGCGCGTGATCCGCGTCGTCTGGTTCGTCGGTGCCGCCCTTGCCTGCATTGCCGGCATCATGACCGGCCTCTTGGTGCAAATCCGCCCCTATCTCGGCCACGACCTGCTGCTGCCGCTCTTTGCTGCGGCGATCCTTGGCGGCATCGGCAGCGTCCCCGGCGCGATGATCGCTGGGATGATCGTCGGCCTGTCAGAGGCAGCGGCCGTGCAGATCGTCGGCGCAGAGTGGCGAGCCGCCGTCTCTTTCGTCATTCTGGTGGCGGTTCTGCTTCTTCGCCCGCGGGGCCTATTCGGGAGGGCGGCATGAGCCTTGATCTGATCTCCTACGCCGCCTTCTTCCTCACCATGGCACTGACCTATGCCATCATGTGCCTTGGGCTCAATGTGCAGTGGGGCCAGACCGGCCTCTTCAACGTCGGTGTCGCCGCTTTCGTCGCGATCGGCGCCTACGTTTCGGCACTTTTGACAACCCCGGATGCACCCGGCCGCTTCGGCGGCTTCGGCCTCCCTATCGCCATCGGCTGGCTTGGCGGCGCTCTGTTTGCGGGAATGGCCGCTTGGCTGGTCGGCGCTTTGACCATACGGTTGCGATCCGATTATCTCGCCATTGCCACCTTCGGCGTTGCGGTCACCGTGCAGCTTTGCGTTCTCAACCTGGAGCCGCTGACCGGCGGGGCTTTCGGCATCGGCTTCATTCCGCGTCCCTTCGCAGGCCTCGCCGGCAGTCCGCTAGCATTTTCGCTTTCCAATCTTGCTCTGATGGCGGCCGTGGTGCTCGGGCTCTATATTGGCCTTCAGCATCTTGCCAACAGCCCCTGGGGCCGTGTTTTACGCGCCATCCGCGAAGATGAAAGCGCAGCACAAGCGCTCGGCAAGCGACCGACCCACTTTCGCCTGCAGGCCTTTACCATCGGCGGGGCCATTATGGGGTTGGCGGGTGCCGCGCAGGGACATTTCATCGGCTTCATCGCGCCCGACAACTATCTCCCGATCCTGACCTTCCAGGTCTGGGCCATGCTGATCGTCGGTGGCTCCGGCAACAATCGCGGCGCCATCCTTGGTGCGGTGGTGGTCTGGGGTTTATGGGCGTTGTCGGCAGCCGGCGTCTCAGCCTTCGTGCCGCCCGAACAGCAGGCGCGTGCGTCGTCGCTGCAGATCGTCATGATCGGCGTCGGGCTTTGCCTCATCCTTCTCCTGCGCCCCCGCGGCATTCTCGGCGCTTCCAACGCGCTGGCCTCGCTTCGAGGCAAGCGCCACCAGATCTTTGGGAAATAACATCATGTCCACCAAGCCCCCACGCGTTGCCCTCACCAAGGACCTTTCCATCAGCCGCATCGTCTGCGGTCTCTGGCAGGTGGCCGACATCGAAAAGAACGGCACAGTGATAGACCCGGACAGCGGCGCCGACATATTGCAGGCCTATGCGCGCGACGGCTTTGACACGTTCGACATGGCAGACCACTACGGTTCGGCCGAGCTCATCGCCGGGCGACTGCTGTCGCGCTATCAGATTGGTCAGCGGCCGGCCGCCTTTACCAAATGGTGCCCGGAGCCGGGACCGATGTCGGCTGAGGTCGTGCGTCGCGGCGTCGAGGAGCGGCTGACGCGGCTTGGTGTCGCCAAGGTCGATCTCCTGCAATTTCATTGGTGGAGCTTCGAGCATCCGGCATGGCTCGATGCCCTGCACGAGATGCAGAGACTGCGCGAGGAAGGGTTGATCGGCGCGCTCGGCGTCACCAACTTCGACGCCGGACATCTGGCGCTGGCGATTGCCGATGGCATCGAGATCGCCAGCAACCAGGTTTCGTTTTCGCTGGTCGACCGCCGGGCTGCGGGTGCGCTCTCGACGCTGTGTGCCGAAAGCGGCGTCAAGCTTCTCGCCTATGGGACGCTGTGCGGCGGCTTTCTCTCTGAGAAGTGGCTGGGCAAGCCCGAGCCGGTATCGGTCGCGGACTGGAGCCGCTCGAAATATAAGCGCTTCATCGATACCGCCGGCGGATGGGGCCCCTTTCAGGGCATCCTGAGCGCTGCTTCAACCATTGCGGCCAAACATGGTGTTTCGATCTCGAACGTCGCGAGCCGCTGGGTTCTGGAACATCAGTCGGTTGCGGCCACCATCGTCGGCGCGCGCATCGGCGAGAACGAACACCGCGGCGACAACCTGAACGTCTTCTCCTTCGCGCTCGACGCCGAGGATCACGCTGCATTGAGTGCTGCATTTGCCAAGACGCAGCCTATTCCTGGCGACTGCGGAGATGAATATCGCAAGCCGCCCTTCCTTACCGCCTCTGGCGATCTCAGCCACCATCTCGATGCCATAGCCTCGGTCTACAGTGCTCAGCCCGTCCCCGGTCGTCCGGGCCGGCTGCGCGTCTCGTCCGGCAGCGTCTGGGAGCCGATCGCCGGCTATAGCCGCGCCGTGCGGATCGACAACCGTATTGTCGTCTCCGGCACTACCGCGACCCATGGTGCAGACCGCTGCGTCGCACCAGGCGATGCAGGTGCGCAAGCCACTTACATTCTCGACAAGATCGCGGCATCGATCTCTGCGCTTGGCGCCCGCATGGAAGACGTGATCCGCACGCGTATCTATCTGCGTGACGCAAACCAGTGGGAACCGGTATCCCGGGCCCACGGCCGCGCTTTTGCAACCGTTCTGCCCGCAAATACGCTTATCGAGGCCGGAGGCCTCATCGGAGACTATGAGGTTGAAATCGAGGCGGAAGCAATCTGCGACTGACGACAGCAACAGTGTCACGCTGGGCAACCCTTTGTTGGATGGTTCTGTCTATTTGCGTACCGAATCTTGCTGGGAAGCCATTTGCAGGCTAAGTCTCGCACGCTGAGACCTCGTCGAACGTCGTCGCGGCGCAACCGCCAGAATGGCGGAAATCTGTGGGTCGCGGCTGCCCCGCAATAGAAGAGCCGGCCGAGGGCCGACCACAGGCCCTCCGCCGGCGATTGTCTTAACTCACTGGGATCCACTTCGATAGGCAAGTCATCACCAGAGCCGAACGAACGCCTATCAACCTGCTGCTGCTCCGCCTTCATGAACAGCGCCTGACCTTAAACGTTCGATTTCGGACGCCACAACGGGCCGTGAAAGGAAAAATCCCTGGAGTTCGTCACACCCGGCGTCGATGAGCCAAGCCTGCTGTTCAGGGGTCTCGATGCCCTCGGCCGTTGCTCTCATTCCACCAGCATGAGCTAGCTCAATCATGGCCTGGACAATCCCAGCATTGCTGCCCGGCTTGCCGTATTCGCCCACGAAGCAGCGATCTATCTTGATCCGATCGACATCCAGCTTTTGAAGGCGTCCGAACGACGAGAAGCCCGTGCCAAAATCATCGAGCGCGATCTGGACACCAATCTCGCGAAGAGCCCGAATGTTTCGGCGACACGCCTCTTCATCCTCCAGGACAGCGCTCGGTGATTTCGATTTCGAGTTGGCGCGGGTCGAAATCGAACTTGCCCAGCAAGCCGATCACCCTCAGAGCGTAGGTTTCTGATCGAAGCTCTTTTGGGGAGGCATTGACGGCCACGATCAGCTCTGGCCATTTTTCTGCATCGGTCAGCGCGGTGCTCATAACAATCTCGCCTAACCTGTCAATCAGACCCGCTTCTTCCGCAATGGAAATGAATGTATCGGGTTGAACAAGACCTTTGGTAGGATGATGCCACCTTGTTAGAGCTTCCACGCCGATCAATCGGGCGTCAGAAGCGTAAATTGGCTGATAGTGAACGGCGATCTCATCACCGGTCTCCAATGCAGTTCTAAGATCGCGCTCAAGGTCTCGACGTGTCCGGATCAGGTCGTCCATGTGTTGCCCGAAAATCGCAAACTGGTTTCTGCCTGCTTCCTTGGCGTGATAAAGCGCGATATCAGCCCGACGGATAAGGTCCTGAGCATCTGAGCCGCTTGATGACACAGCAATACCGATACTTGCACCAATAAGGATTGGTTGCCCATCGATCTCGAATGGGCTGCGTATTGCAGCGACGATGTCCTCGGCCAACTTCTCGACGAGGTTCATCTGTGGGTCCGGGATTATAATGGTAAATTCGTCACCACCGATACGGGCCACCAGGACACCAGTGCCAACAGCAGAACGCAATCTGCTGCCTACCTCGGCGATTAATTTGTCGCCGACGGGATGACCGAGCGTATCGTTGACATTCTTGAAGCGGTCGAGATCAACAAAAAGGACCGCCGCTTGAGACTTTACCAATGTTTCTTCCACGGCGGCATTGAAGGCAGCTCGGTTCGGCAAGCCACTCAGGACGTCGTGATGAGCCAGATGCTGCAGCCGGCTTTGGCTTTCGCGCAGCCGACTGGACCTTCCTTGAAGAAGCAAAACAAATGCCGACATGACAGCAAGCACAAGAAGCCCGCCTACGGCAAGGACGGGCTCTGTTGCCCGCAGCACTTCAGTGCCAGGCCGGAAAGGCACCCAGCTAAAGTAGCCCAAGACCTGGCCCGATCGTGAGGTCAGAGGAAATACACTTCGCCCCGCCCGCCCGTCTTTCCTCCATTCAAAGCGGAGATCGTTGAAAAGATATTCCGACGCCAACGTATCGGCGAAATCCCCGTCAAGATAGCGCAAGGCGATATGGACAAACTGATGTTGTTCATCGACAGCAATCTCCCCGCTGTCCGAGACTATAGGCTTGACGCTCAATATCGCAGGCCGGTTGCTGATCTTGACAATGTCGCTTTCGCCGATGCTCAGACTTCTGTCGGACGTTCCGGCTGAATCCCCGTCCGCCAGCCGCTTTCGCAGCTTCTTCACCAGTTTAAGCGCATCGGCGGCGACGAAGGCGAAAGCAACTTGGTCGTTCGTCTCCGTTGCCGAGTACCCATACGCCAGCTGGTCTGTCGGACCCAACACGAATGCGGCGTCGTGACCGAAGTAGCTGTTCATCCACCGCCCGAGGTTGGCAGCCATCCACTCTCGATCACCCTCAGCAACATGCGTGACAGCGTCGTCCCAGACGGTCGCACTCTCTTGGTCATGCGCGATCGAGTCCTGCATCTTACCGACGACAAGGGCAAGCAAGCTGTCTTGCCGCTCAACGGTTGACCGATCCGACTGCACCACAGCGTACATCATGGTCCCGTAAACGGTGCCGATAATGATCGCCGCAAACAGGGTCGCGAAGATGATCTTGAACGGAAGAGAAGGCTTCAGGTGGGGCATTTAATGATCCAGCACGATGGGTACGACCCAGATTGATAGCCTGCGCGGGTTAAAACATGAAAAAAGCCGCATGTATGATACCGTACTCAAAACAATTGCTCTCCTGCCGACTTTCGAACTCGAATTGATCGACGTATCGCCCATAAGCTCCTCGCGGATGGCTGTTCGGTGGGGGCGGACCATTCTTAGCGGGGGTCGCTTATCCCTTGGAGTGCTGGGTGTCCAACCAAGCTGGCTTTCCCATTCTCGTGATGGGGTGCTTGTGATCCTGATGCTCGTTGCCCCGTACGATACCCACCGTGCGGCGACGAGGTCATGAATCTGATCAATAAGCTGACTGTTTGCTGTCCAACCAAGCAATGAGGATGATCACGCCTGACTGCGCTCGCCGTGTCGGACGGAACTGAGGGGCTCCACAATTCGGCCTTGCCTAAGCTCGTTGCCGCTACATACTTGATTGGTTGAAAACAAGGAGCGTACTATGTTTCGCGCGTTTACGGTCGCAGCTGTATCTATAGCTCTTTCCGGTGCGGCAACGGGCGCCGATCCAATAGTGGGCAGCTGGAAAACGCAGAATGGCGAACTCTCCGTCATCGATCGTTGCGGCTCCCAATACTGCATCGTCGCCAAATCGGGCAAGTATGCCGGTCAAAAGCTGGGGTCGTTTCAGCCCGATGGCGATTTGTACAAGGGTCGACTTACTGACCCGCGAAACAACGCGACCTACAGCGGCAAACTCGCAGTCTCGGGCGATAGGTTGAAACTCCAAGGCTGTGCAACGAGCGTCCTCTGCAAGACTGAGACTTGGACGCGCGCTTCCCAATAGTGCCCCGAGCGTAAGTGCTCCTCCGCGCTCCGTCCTGCTTCTCTTCGCGTGAAGGCCTGCATTCGATCGTCTCTGACATCTGATTTTGAAATGATGGGGCCGCCACGAAACTAATTCTTCCTTAGAATCGTTGTAAATCTAGGCTCGACCCGTGGTGGAGAGGGCTTTCGCTGTCAACTTTTGAAAGCCTTCATGTTTGAAACCGCTAAGCTGATATCCATCGGAACAGCTGTTCCTCCTCATGTCATCGACCAGCACGACGCCGCTGTCGCCTCACACAGCGCTTTTGCCGCACGCTTCGGCGACTTCGATCGGCTTTCGAAAGTGTTCGAGAGCGCCTGTATCAAACGCCGCTACGGAGTTCGGCCGATAGATTGGTATCTGAAAACGTCCGGTTGGCAGGACAGAAACGCGGCCTACATCGAGGGTGCCAGCGAGCTCTTCTTTGACGCGGCCGGCAAGGCCTTAGAGGCCGCGAACCTGGCCGCATCGCAGGTCGATTTTGTCGTAACAGTCTCATCGACCGGTATTGCCACACCCAGTCTCGATGCTCGCGTCAGCACCAGGCTCGGTTTTCGTGATGATATCGTGAGGGTGCCGGTATTTGGGCTGGGCTGTGCGGGCGGAGTGTCCGGCCTAGCTATCGCGTCGCAGCTGGCGTCTTCAAAGCCGGGCTGCGTCGTCCTGATGGTGGCCGTAGAGACCTGCACACTCGCTTTTCGGATGGACAAGTTGACCAAGGCCAATATCGTGGCGACCGCACTCTTCGGCGATGGCGCCGCAGCCTGCGTCATCAGCGCCGCCCGTGACGGTATCGCCGAGGTCGAAATGAGTGGGCAGCATAGCTGGCCCGACACGCTCGACATCATGGGATGGAGCGTCGACGCCGAAGGCTTAGGTGTCATCTTCGACAGAGCTATCCCGCCCTTTGCCGAGGCTAATATTCGACCGGCGATCAGCGCTATTCTAGCTCGATCAGGTCTATCGCTGTCGGACATCGATCGGTTCGCGTGCCATCCCGGCGGCGCCAAGGTCATCGACGCTCTCGAATCCGCCCTTGCACTGGGTCAGGGGACACTCAATCACGAACGAGAAGTATTGTCTGACTACGGCAACATGTCCGCACCGACGGCCATATTTGTCCTCGAACGCTTGATTGGCGCGGGACTTCCCGCTCGCACTGTACTGACAGCTATGGGACCCGGTTTTACGGCAAGCTGCGTATCTTTGAAGGCGGCCGCATGATCCTTTCCATCCTTCTGCTAGCGGCGGTCACGTTGGAGCGGCTTGGTGAACTATGGCTGGCAAGGCGCAATACGAAGCGGCTGTTGGCGAAGGGCGCCAGCGAGGTCGCAGGCGAGCATTACCCACTGATCGTACTGCTGCATGGACTCTGGCTTGTCGGATTGTGGATGCTCGCGTGGGATGAGCAAGTGTCCCTTGCTTGGTTGAGCGTCTTCGCTTTTCTGCAAATCCTTCGGTTCTGGACACTTGCGACGCTTGGCTGGCGGTGGACGACGCGCATCATCGTCGTCCCCGGAGAACCGCTCGTATCCGCGGGCCCATATCGCTTCCTGCGACACCCCAACTATGTCGTCGTGATCGGGGAAATCGCGGTCCTGCCTTTATGTTTCGGCATGCCACTTTACGCATTGGTATTTTCGGTCGCCAATGTCATCGTTCTGAATATCCGTATCAAGGCGGAAAATGCCGCCCTCAGAGGGTTGCCGCGTGCCGATACAATCTGACGCCGATCCCATCAAAGCTCGCCCGCGCCTGGTCTGGGCAGGTTTTATCGCCATGTGCGTGGGCATGTTCATGGCTATCCTGGACGTGCAGGTCGTGGCGACCTCTTTGCCGTCCATCCAGTCTGCGCTCGATATTGATCCGGATCAGATGAGCTGGATCCAGACGGCCTATCTCATTGCGGAGGTCATCGCGATCCCTTTGACCGGCTTTCTGACACGGGTTCTGACCATGCGCTGGTTGTTTGTGGTCTCGCTGGCGGTTTTCGTGATCGCCTCGGCAGGATGTGCGGCGAGCATCAGCTTTGGCCAACTCGTCGGGTGGCGGGTCCTCCAGGGCTTTGCAGGCGGCACGCTGATCCCGTCCGTGTTCTCCGCGGTGTTCCTGCTCTTCCCGGACAATCGGCAGGCGCTGGCGACGACAATCGCTGGCGTGCTGGCGGTGCTTGCACCAACGGTCGGGCCGATCGTCGGGGGCTGGCTGACTGAAAGCTATTCCTGGCACTGGCTTTTCCTCATCAACGTCATCCCCGGCATCCTCGCTGCCGGTGTGGCTGCCAGATCGCTTCCCCGCGAGCGCACCTCCGTTGCGCCAATAAAAGGGTTTGACGCTCCGGGACTGGCTTCCATGGCTACAGCGCTGATCTGTCTGGAAATCGGATTAAAGGAAGCGCCTACCAGTGGATGGCTCTCATTAACCAGCGGCGGGCTGTTTGTTGTCGCTTCGATTTCTGCCGCGTTTTTTATCTGGCGGTCGCTCCGCATTGCCTCTCCCTTGGTAGAGCTACGGAATTTTGAGGATCGAAACTTTTTAATCGGTTCGGCGCTGAGCTTCGTGCTCGGCATCGGACTTTTTGGGTCCGTGTATCTGATGCCTGTCTTTCTTGCCTTTGTCAGGGGACACAATTCTCTGGAGATCGGTATGACGATGCTGGTAACCGGTATTGCGCAGCTTTTCACCGCCCCAATCGCAGTCGCCCTGGAAAAACGAATGGATCCGAGGCTGCTTTCCGCTGCAGGCTTCACCCTCTTTGCCGTCGGAATAGGTGCGAGCGCATTTCAAAATCCGACATCGGACTTCGATGCGATGTTCTGGCCTCAGGTGGTGAGAGGAGTCTCCATCATGTTCTGCCTTTTACCCCCCACCAGGCTAGCACTCGGCAACCTTTCAGCGGACCACGTCCCAGACGCCAGCGGACTATTCAACCTCATGCGCAACCTTGGCGGCGCGATCGGTATCGCGCTGATAGACACCGTAATTTACACCCGATCGGAACTGCTCGGTCAGAAGATCTGGAACGGTCTGGAGAAAGGAAATCTCTCAGTTGCGCAATTCGTCGGCGTACCGACCGCCATGATAGCGGGCCATAACGGGTCCTTTGACGAACAGGCGACATCAACGCTCGATCCGCTCGTTCAAACCGCCGCGACGGTCGAAGCGCTCAACGAAGCTTGGGCAATGATTGCCCTGATTACTGTCGTAGCTATTTTGATTATACCCTTCGCGAGAAGCGTTGCATCACATCCTGATGCAAGCTCGAACCACCTTGAGAGGGTTTGATCATGGTGGTCAGAGCCAGATTGGGAGCATTACTCCGAGGTCGCCGGCTCATCCACCTCGGTTCGCGGCTTGTGAGGTGGCATTTCGTTTTGAACAGAATGACGGCTGAGCAGTCCTGAACTCGGCAATCGGGTCGTTCATTTCGCCGGAATGGCTGATGAAGGCCGCTTCGGCCTTTTCCTCTCTAGCCGGGCCTCCGCAGGCGCCGGCTCCTTATATGTTCCCTGGTGGTATAGCTCATCCTGAAGATGATCAATGGAAGCCCCCGCCCTCTCCTGTAAGACACGGGCAGCAAAGCGCTGCGGGGGGAAGAACCCGGCCTCTCAGTCCCTGTCCAGCAACCGCGCGATCGGTAGCCAACTCGAGCAAGTCTGAAGCCAGCACACCATGGCTCGCAAGACCGCGTGTCAGTGCATCAGGCACAGCCGCATGCTCGACTGCCGAAGGCGCGATCGTATAGAATGTAAGAATATGGTCGGCACCGCATCGTCGGTAGCACAGAAGGTTTTTGAGGCATTCTGTCCGTGGCTCTGTCGGGCAAAACGGAGCAGAAACTCGTTCATCTGACGGTCGCCGCAATCGAAGACTGCCCGACCCTGTGACTTAGCGATCGGTTCCCATGCCATGCAGGTAAAGTCATCGGTTGCCAGGCAAACCGGCAATCGCCGCGCGCAGCTTGGCGTTAGGTTTAGGCGGATTTTCCAGAAGCTCAAGGATGCAAACATGATCGCGCTTCGACACTTTTATCGTCTCGGCTTCCTCGATCACAGCCTCTGCTTCTCGCAGGGCGGATTGCGTCACGAAATCCCTCAGATCGGTATTACGAAGCGCCGCAGCACGCAAGAGTTTAGCCTTGGCCGTGGCAGCCACCCTCAAACTCATACGCTCACTGTTCTCGTTTGCTATGCTAGGCACGTCAGCCTCCATCTTTCGACGGAATATAGGCGAAAATCTTCTCGTCGCCAATGCTGTGCGCCTTCAAGGCGTACAGGTCACCCAGGCGCATTTCTATATCTTCTTGGCTTACCTCAGGGCGTGAAGTCTGCAGATAGTCCAAGCGTTGGATTCGACCAAGCAAGGTCGAACGGCATTCGCTGGGCAAGAACAGGACCCCCAATCAAGGAATACTTGCTGAGTTGCGTAGAACCTGCCCAGCTCCTTGCATTTTTGCACTTGATCTTCGAATAGGCCAAGGGCCTTAGACGCTGTCGGCACCCAAAAATCGACTGGCATGGTCGCGCGCAGGCGTGATACCTAGCGCCTTCTTGAACACGACGATGAAGGCCGTCGTCGATTCATACCCCAGGTCGCCTGCCACCCGATGAACCGTCGCACGCCGGAGCCCGATGACGAGATGGAGGTGGCGTCGTCAACGGCTGAAGCTCGACATAAGCCCCCTCTGGCCTCGGGCCATTATTGTGCCTGATGAACGAGAGCAGGTCGGGGTTGAGAACATCCGCATGCGTGGTTAGCATGCCGTGGGGGTAGCCTGGATAGGTTTTTAGCGAGCCGTTCTTGAGCAGGTTGACGGCGCGCGGCACTGAACTCGCGAACGGGACGACCTCATCAGCCTCGCCATGCATCACCAGCACCGGCACGGTGATCTTTTTAAGATCCTCGGAATAGTCTTCGAGCCAGGAGTCGACTGTCGCGTAATGGGCAAGAGCGCCGCCAGCCATGCTCTGGCGCCACCAGTTCGCAATGACGGCTTCCGAGGGTTTGGTACCATCGAGTTTATAGCCGTAGAACGGATTCTCAGCGACGAAACGGTAGAATTGCGACCGGTTGCCCAATACGCCTGCCCGGATCGCTTCGAACCATTCCGGCGCCTGGCCCGTCGGGTTTTCCTCGCTCCGGTACATGTTTGGCGTCAATGATGCGACCAGTACCGCTTTGGCGACACGTTCCTGGTGACGAGCCACATAACGAGCATCTGCATTGAACGGGCGTGTTGTGATCGTAAACAAGAATGAAGCACAACGACGCCGTTACCGGGAACTTGCTCCGCGCCTGCGAGTTCCGTTCCATAAGGAGTAAGAGCATGACCAACAATTCAATCCCAAGCTCTGCAAAGCTTCCGCCGAAGTCTTTGAGCGAAGACACCCAGGACAACGAGCTGCCGGAGACAAACGCCGACGACCGCCGCGCGCCGCCGGTAAATATGGGCAGCAGCCGCGAGGCCGGTGACGGCGTGACGGACGCCGATCCCACCACAGGCCGTGCTGATGCGAAGGACCGCATCCCTGCCCCGCAGACCGCCAACCGGGAATAGTCTCGTGTAGTTGCGTAAGCGTTACACGAACACCAACGACGGCAGGCGGACCATCATATCTACCCGAGGCCGTCCTTAGGGAAATGACGTTCGTCCACCGGCATGGGGAGACGTATCCTCTGACGGATTCCGTTCCGCGATGTACGAATAGGAGAAAGAGATGTCTAAGATCGATCCCAACGGCGCCCCGAAGGATGCGGCGATCAAACGAAGCAGCGCAGGCCGTCCTGATGATTCCGACCAGCCTATCGGAGTTACAGAGGGGGAGGCGTTCCGAATAAGGGCTAAGCTTGACCGCTCGGACGACGAAGAATGCAAGGATGACGTCCGCGAAACTGCGGCGCAGCTTGCCCCACCTAAACACGGCACCGCATGATGCCGGGGACGTTTTCTGCATTGAGCATATTCGCCTACGATCTCGATGACCGAGGCGAGCCCATACAAGCATGGGAGACCGTCGTCAGCGGCACAGAAGAAGAGGCCATTGCCGAGGCAAAAGAAGCTGCGAGCCGCCACGCTGGAGTGTTAGTCGTGCGGCGAGACGGCCGTCCCGCAGTCGGAGAAGAGGGCGACCCCGTGGTCGTCTTCCGGGCTGGGAGAACTGGCGACTTCGACTAGAGATCGACCATGATCGTATTCCTGGATTTCGAAGCTTCCTCGCTCAGCAAGCATAGCTATCCGATCGAAATTGCTTGGGTGTTCGAGGACGGCCGGTCGCGGTCTCTGCTCATCGCTCCGGAGCCGAACTGGACGGACTGGTCGGAAACCGCAGAAGGCATTCATGGCATTTCCCGAGAAAAGCTTGCTGATCAAGGCGTCCCGGTTTCGTTGGTGGTCCACGAGATGATGGCAACGCTGTCCGATCATGATCTCTACGCGAGTTCGCCGTCATGGGACGGAAAATGGCTCAGCGTCCTGCTTCGCGCCGGAGGGGTTCCGAGACATAGTCTGCGGGTGCGAAAGTCCGACGATCTCTTCGTGGAGGTTGCCTTGATGCTGATTGAAGACAGAAATGTGCGTGGCGTTGACGCCGCTGCGCTCGTTGCAAAAGTCATTGCGCGGAGCGAGCCTGCTAGACCGGCCCACCGCGCGCTTCAGGACGCCGCCCTAGAACTTGAAAGATTGCGTCTGGTGCGGGAGGCTATCGAGAGCTTGGCGATCGCGCAGGCGCGCACCTGACCCGCCCTGACGTGAAAAACCCGGACCCCGCAAATTCCCGGAAAACACCCTCCGATGATCGATGCGGGTCGAAATGTCCAATGAGCAAGACTATATGAAAAGTCATACTTTTCATCGGAGGTGTTTACAATGGCAATTAAAGGGAACCTTTTGATCGCAGGATCAGAAAAGCGCGGCTCGAACGGCGAGTTTTCGGGGATCGAAGCTGCGACCGGAAGGTCCCTGGCCGTTTCTTTCGGGGGCGCCGCGCCTGCCGACGTCGAGGATGCTACCCGTCTGGCGTGGGAGGCCTTCAGCATCTATCGCGAAACGGACCTCGAAGCGCGAGCCTCCTTCCTCGAGACGATAGCGACCGAGATCGAAGGCGTCGGCGATGAGCTGGTCGAGCGCGCTATGGCCGAGACTGGCCTTCCGCGCGGGAGGCTGGAGGGGGAGCGAGCCCGTACGACCGCCCAGCTTCGGCTGTTCGCAAAGGAGGTCCGCGAAGGCCGGTTTCAGGAGCTCCGCTTCGACGCGGGCGATGCCTCGCGAAAGCCGGTGCCCAAGCCGGACCTTCGCCTGCGCAACATTCCCATCGGGCCTGTCGCCGTCTTCGGCGCCTCGAACTTCCCTTTGGCCTTTTCGGTTGCGGGCGGCGACACAGCCTCAGCCTTGGCCGCCGGCTGCCCGGTCGTCGTAAAGGCCCACTCGGCGCATCCAGGGACGTCCGAACTCGTGGGGCGCGCAGTCCAGCGTGCCGTCCAGAAAGCCAACCTGCCCGTTGGTACGTTCGCTCTTCTGTTCGACACGGGCTTCGACGTGGGGCAGCAGCTGGTCGCCGACCCGAGGATCCGCGCGGTCGGCTTTACCGGCTCCCGCAAAGGTGGGACCGCACTTATGAAGATCGCATCCGAACGCAAGCAGCCGATCCCCGTCTACGCCGAGATGAGCAGCATCAACCCGGTCATCCTGTTTCCGGGAGCGCTTGCTAATCGTGCCGAGGAGATCGCGACATCTTTTGTCTCGTCACTGGCGCTCGGCGCCGGCCAATTCTGCACGAACCCCGGTCTCATCCTGGCCGTACACGGTAAGGGGCTCGACGCCTTTATCGCGAGGGCCAGGGAACTGCTGCCGGAGACCGGGGCGCAGACGATGCTGACACCGGCCATCGCCAAGGCGTTTCGAGAGGGCGTCGGCCGCCTCGAACGACATGCCGAGGTTTCCATGCTCGCCAAGGGAAAGTCCGGCGGCAAATACGACGGAGTGGCCGCGCTCTTTGAAACGTCGGCCGCCTCGCTCCTCGCACATCACGAACTGCAGGACGAAGTCTTCGGCGCGGCCGGGCTAGTCGTGCGCTGCAAGGATTTCGATGAGCTGGAGAAGGTGATTGACGCTCTCGAGGGCCAGCTCACCGTCGCGTTGCATGTCGACGATAGCGATATCGACGACGCTCGACGTCTTGTTCCGAAGCTTGAGATGCTGGCGGGGCGGCTGCTCGTCAATGGCTTCGGCACCGGGGTTGAGGTGTCGCCTGCCATGGTGCACGGCGGCCCCTATCCGGCGACGGCCGATGGCCGTTCTACCTCGGTCGGAACACTCGCAATTTATCGGTTTCTGCGACCGGTGTCCTATCAAGACTTTCCAAAAGCGATCCGCCCGATCGCCTTGCGGTAACGATCTGGGCGCGGTCCCCGTGGGACCGCGCGCCAACCTTCTGAAGCGCTCTGCTGTGGCGCGGGACGCGCAGACAAACTATCGTGACCCATGATTAAGAATGCGCAGTCCATCGTCGTGGAGACTTTACCAAGGTCGGCGCGGTACCATTCTGCTTGCCCTGGGGAAGATCTGCTTTGAGAGAGGACGGGATCGAAAAGCGTAGAAGGACGAGGCTGCGCTCGACAGGTCGAGATCCGCGGTTAATTGCAATTGCCCACCATGCAGACGTATGGCCCGAAGGTGATTAAGCTCGGTCGAGTTTGCCAATGAACGACCGCAAGGCCGCGGAGTGATCGTGCAGCACATAGCGGAGTTCTTGCTCGGGCGAGGAGTTCGCTACCTATTCGCAACTATCAGATCGCGCAAACCATCTGTCATTTCCGGGCTAGGACTCTAGCCGCCGCACTAAGTATTTCGCTGAACGAAAGCTTTGAAACGTTGTCAGCGAGATTGAGGGAGGCAATCAACGGATCTTCAACCGCTTGTCCGACTTCGTCATGCGGAACAGAGGCGCTCAACTGATCGAACCAGGCCTTGTCCGTAACGCCGACGAAGAGACGGACCATGGATTATCCTCTCATCTCGGCTGTGTTTGCAAGCTATGACGTTCTGGCAATCCACATCGTCAGTGCTGCAGCCCGAGAGCCAGCTACTGCAGAGCATAGCTTGCAGATCGTGGTCTTGTTCCTTTTCACTTCGGCGTTCCCCATCCCTCCTCCGTATCTCATGTCGCAAGCACCCGCCCGAGATCAGACAACAGCTTTTCGCGTCGGCCCTCCGAAAGTTTGGCCAAGTTGTCGACTTTCCAGCGCACCGCCGGCAAGTCCGCGGCTCCAGGCACGCCTAGCAAGTCCCACTCTGGCTCGCCAGCCTTGAAGGAAAGAAGAAAGCGCCGGTGCTCGGCAGGCATCTTGCCAACGACCTCTGCGATTAGAGCTTCACGAGCATCGTACAGCGCCTCCAGGGTCACGGGCTCTTCCGTCATGCCGGCAAACCCCGCGTCAAACTCGTGGCGCAAATCCTTGCGCGTCGGCGCCAAGACCTCGCCCATCGGCCTGTTGTGGCTCAGGATGTAGACAATGAAGGCACGCCGCAGCTCATCGGATATTCCCTCATTCGCGAGCAGACGCCTGATATCGAACAGATCTCGTGGATGCTGCCGATCCAAGGCTGCGACGATCTTGCCGGCGTAGAGGTCCGGGAAGGACACAACAGGCACCTCGGCATATCCGAACAGCTCTTCGAACCCGGTCGCAAACCGCCCGTGTCTCGGGAGAGTAGACGCAGCCACGAATGACAGGCGTCACCTCGATTTTGATCTGTACGCCGTCGGAGGTAACCAGCACCTTGTTGCAGCGCCTTCGCTGTGCAGCGGCACGGCCTGGGTGCGGCTGCGCGGTACATTCTCGGCTATTCGGGCAGCAATCCGCCGTATGGCGGCATCGATATTGGCGAGAGAAGTCGCGCGATCTTCGACCGGCAGATAGGTCAGATCGATATCGACCGACAGACGTGGAAGGTCTCTAACGAAAAGATTGATGGCCGTGCCACCCTTCACTGCGAAGACGTTCTCCTCTGCAACGAGCGGAAGAACTCGAACAAGGAGGCAGACTTGCGCGCGATCGGCTTCAGACGCCGGCATCGAGTGTCTCCGGCACAGTGATCTGATACTTGCTGTCCAGCCGCCCGCCGACCACGATCTGGCGCTTGCCACGACCGAGGTCGATACGTTTGAGATCGAGCCGGCCGAGCCATGGATGGGCGTGCCGCTCGGCAAACCAGAGGAACAGCCGCTTCACCTTTACGCTGCGGCACGCTTCCAGCACGGCCTGAACCCGCTTCGGGCTTAGAGTGCGAACCGACTCCATTAGGACGTCCGCTTGATGAAACGTCTCCCGGGATGGGAGCAGGTCGAGAAGCTCGCAAAATGCTCGCTCCGGCGCGGAGACATGAAGCTCCCACCCCCAGTGTCCCCATGCCAGGCGCGTCCTTCCAGGTGCGTCGGCATCAAAGAGCTTGTCTGCCTTATGTTCGACGAACTGAGCGTCGGTCGGTATCCGCTCTACCCAGCCAGGCAGACTGCCATAGGCATAGAGGTGGATTTCTGGCTTGCCTGAAAAGCGGAGGTAGTGCGTCAGGCCTTGTAGCTCGAGGGCACTGCGGCCGCCTACGTGCACGGATTTGCCCAGAAGTCGCTGGAGCGAGATGATCACGCGCTGCCAGGCTATCGCCTGATCAACGTTGCCGGTCGGTCGCTGATAGACGCCACGAACGACACCTTCCAGCCAGCCCTGCGCCACGTATTTTTCGCGCCACTGCCGACGGTATCCGTGTTTTTCCAGCCACGCGGTGTCAACCACCAGCCCCTCGGGGACCAGGCGGCGAAGTTGGTTTATCTTTTCGTTTTTTTGACCTACCATTAGTAGGTAAAATTAGCATGAGTCCAAACTGCGGGCAAGTTCGAAGTTTCGCATTTTCGACCCATCAACGGTAGGCAAAAAAACCTAATATTCAAACTAGCAATGCACGGCCGACGAGAAACAAGCGAGCCGACCGAGCCGGGCCGCTTACAAGCCGTTATACGCGAGGAGAGCAAAATCAACTAAGGTTCTCTCAAGACCCGTTAACCTCTGCATCTTACCGACCGAGTGCCCGCTGTCACGAGCCAACTGCGATTGCTGTTAGCGGGTTCTGAGGCACGGGATGAAGTCGTGTAACCATTTCGGTCGTAGCCGCTTGGTGCCGAAGACGTGGACCACTCGGGGGCGTCCGAATGAAACATATGAGCGCTCACGGTCATGGGTGACCCTGAGGGCCCTTCCTTGTTTCTTGCCCGTGGAAATTGTTTTGCTCGGAACCATGTCGGCTCATCGACATTCCCCTTTCCGAGCGCGGGCCGTGTCAATCGGACGTGACAGGGATGGTGAACATCACGGTTTTTCCGATTTCCCGTGATGGCCAACGAAATGGCAGCCGAGCGCCCCACCTGTCCGGCATCGCCTCACCTCTTCTTGCCGGAGTTCACATGATCGACGATCGTCTACACGTCGGGCCCGTTGAGTTCTGCTGCCAGGACGTGGTTCTTGTCCGTTCAGACGGCATACCGCGCACGTGGGATGACGCCAATGCTTTCACCACACATAGAAACTGGCGCGATGGTCTGCGAACGCAGTCTAGCGTCGACCGTTTCAGGCGCGCCGACGAAACCGAAGTCTTCGGAACGATGGTCACTGGAGGCTACCGGCTGCGCTGCGTCGATCTTCGCGGACAAGACGGATGACGGCAAAACAGGTTCATGAGAAGGCGTTCCTTGAGACGCCCGACGGCCGTTACATCATCGTTCGCGGACGCCTCTGGAGAAAGACAAATCCCCGTCTGCCTGAAGAAGAGCGAAAGCTCCTCGTGTCAAAACTGATGTCGGCAAGGAGGGCCGTTAAGGAAGCCGTCGGACGAGCCGATGAGCTTCACACCGCAAGGACAGCAGTTAACGCCGCAAAGATTGCGCTAGGGGAGCGCGGACCCGTCTGGTGGACAGATGGAGCGCCGGACTTAAATCGACATTTGGTCAAGAACACTCCTTACGCCGACTGGTTCGAAGGCCTGAGAAGCTGAAACATTTGCCGCTCGCAAGGCCTGGGAAACCCTTGCAGGAGACAAAGCAAAAAACCGGCTGGACGATGTCGACATGCCCGGGTGATCTTCGAAAGAGCTTGTCTACTTTCGCACGAGGCTAAAGGAAAAGTGGCTGCCCCGGTGATAGTCAATCGCGTAGATCACCGGCACGCCGGAAGCGTTGAAGCAGGTCTCGGTGATCAGCAGCGCAGGCCCGAAATCCCTCAGATCGTGGCGTTCGATGACATGTTCGGGAAGCATGACGGCACTAACCGAAGCCGAGGACATGCGGGGACGCTGCTTGTATTGATCGAGCAGCGACAGCAACGAGCCGCTCCAGTCGATGTCATAGAGACGCATCGGAATGATGCTGCGAGGCACGTAGTCGACGCAGTACATGATGGGCTCATCGTTTTCGAGGCGCAGGCGTTCGATACGGATGACGCGATCCTTGTCGCCAATTTGCAGGTGCTTTGCGGTTGTCGCTTGCGGCTCCTCCTCCGAAATCGACAGGACCTTATTGATCGTCTTATAGCCATAGGCTCGCGTCATGTCGGTGACGCTTTCAAAGACCGTGATCGGACGGTCAACCTGAACTGCGGAGATCGCTGAAACGAAGCGGCCGCGGCCATGCTCGACGTATATCTCCCCTTCCTGTTCGAGCAGCTTTAAAGCTTCCCGAAGGGCTGGCCGTGAGACATTGAAACGCGCCGTCAGCTGGGCTTCGGTCGGCAATCTGTCACCGGGCTTCAAGCCCTTGTCACGGATAAGCTCGGCGATGCGGTCGCGCAGCTGGATGACAATGGTGCGCGTATCGCGAATGGAATCGTCCAATCCAATGCCTCACTTGGTTCCATTATGGTCCTTTTTCTTGTCTGACGAATTTTGCCAGGTCAAGGCGTTCCTGTCGAGCCGCGCGGGCTGCCAATCACTTTAATGCGGCTGACCTGACCCTGGAGCTCGCTTGACACCCGCAACGGAAGATGTCAGTTGTCTTACAACATTGAAAGCGCGCTTCCGAAACGACGCCATACGGCGTCATCAACCGATGAGAGTTACATGTTAAATTTCGACGAGCAGCGGTTCCTGCGTATCCAGTATGGCGCTGTAGGCCTGGCCCCCCGCATCGACGATGTGATCTCCTCCTGCCTTGAGGCCGGAGCCGACAACATCTTCTTCCTGGGCACTGGGGGCGCGGGCATCCTGATGCAACCGGCTGCCCAGCTGCTACAGCGCAGGTCGCGCTTCCCGGCATTCCTTGATCTCACCGCCGAACTCTTCGTCGGCGGGTCGGCAAATCTCACCAAACAATCTATCGTCGTCATGCCTTCGCTTTCGGGTACGACGAAGGAAAGTGTCGCGCTGCTGGCCAAGCTGAAGGAGGTGGGTGCGACGGTGCTGACGATGGTCGGCCACGAGGAGACGCCTCTCGGCAAGGGTGGGGACCATGTTTTCGTGAACTTCGCCGAGGACGATACTTCCTGCGAATCCTTTTATCTGCAGTCGCTCTTCATCGCGCTATCAATCATGAAACACCGTGGCGAGATCGCCAATTATGATCAGCTCAAAGCAGAACTGACGCAGCTGCCAGCCTTGCTTCTGGAAGTGAAGCGGACCTTCGAGAGCAAGGCGGAGGCTTACGCCAAAGCCTTCGCCGGCTCGGACTACCACATCGTCACCGGCGCAGGAAATGTCTGGCCTGAAGCCTTCTATTACGGCATGTGCATTCTGGAAGAAATGCAGTGGATCCGTACCCGCCCGGTCCACGCCTCCGATTTCTTCCACGGAACGCTGGAGCTGGTCGAGAAGGATGTCAGTGTCATCCTCTTCAAGGGCGAGGATGCCTATCGTGCGTTGGCTGAACGCGTCGAAAATTTCGTGCCGAACTATACGGATAAACTGACGGTTCTGGATACCGCCGAATTCGAGCTCCCGGGCATATCGGCGGATGTCAGGGCGCTCGTATCGCCGATCCTGCTTGCAACCGTTTTGGAACGGATTAGCGCGCATCTTGAAGTCATGCGCAATCATCCGTTGACGACGCGCCGCTACTACAAGCGCGTCGCTTATTGATCTGCTAAGCTCAGCGCAAGCCGCGACACGATCGTGTTCGCGGCTTTCGTCGGCGTAAAGCCCAGCATCAAAGGTAGACCTAGAATGGCGCATTTTCGTTTCGCAGCCGTTGGCGACAATTGCGTGGACCGTTTCCAGCCGCCGATCAACCAGGCGCTGATCGGCGGTAATGCCGTGAACGTCGCAGTACAGCTTGCTCGTCTTGGACACAGTTCCTTTTATTTTGGAGCGGTTGGCAAAGACGTTGATGGTGAGCGCACGACGAGGGCATTGAAAGATAACGGTGTCGAAACGTCGTGTTTGCAGCTGCGTCCAGGCAACACCGCTTATACCAACATTGAGCAGACCCCCTCCGGCGACCGGATTATTGCCTATGAAGATTTCGGCACCTGCGCCGGTTACAGGCCGAGCGAGGAGGACATCGCTGTCCTCAAGACCATGGACCACGTGCATCTCGGTTGGCTGGATGACGCCGGTGAACTGCGACGCAGGCTTTCGAGCGAAGGCGTGAGCCTGTCCCAAGATATTTCCGTCAACGCTAACCCGGAGAACCTCGGCGTCGCTGGCCTGACCGTGGCCTTTGCCTCGGCTGGCGCACGCGGCGCGCCGGCCGACAGCTTGCTTTCCTATCTGCTTGCGAATGGCGCCGCTTGTGCGGTCGTCACCTGCGGGAGTGACGGTGCGCTGGCGCGTCGCGGAGAGGAATTCGGGGAATCCTCAATCGCGCCGGTCACGGTCGTGGATACGACCGGCGCGGGCGACAGCTTCATCGCTGGATTTCTGGCGGCCTTCGTGGCACAGCAGCCGCTGGTCGCCTGCCTGGAGCAAGGCCGCGACTGCGCGGCCATCACCTGCACCCATGTTGGCGGATTTCCCCAGCAACCGCTGCCGCTATAGCTTCTCCGCAAACAGCGACAACAACAAGAAGGCGGCAGGTCATTCGATCTGCCGCACCTTTCAGGTTCAGTGCAGGATCTGGCTGAGGAAGAGCTTGCTGCGGTCGTTTTGCGGGTTGTCGAAAAACGCAGCAGGCGCTGCCTCCTCCACGATCGCACCGCGGTCCATGAAGATCACTCTGTCGGCGACCTGACGGGCAAAACCCATCTCGTGGGTGACGCAGACCATGGTCATTCCCGTTTCGGCGAGTGACACCATGGTCTCAAGCACTTCCTTGACCATCTCCGGATCAAGCGCCGAGGTCGGCTCGTCGAACAACATGACCTTCGGCTGCATGCAGAGAGCCCGGGCAATGGCGACGCGCTGCTGTTGACCGCCGGAAAGCTGGCCCGGATATTTGCCCGCCTGCTCGGGAATGCGCACACGCTCGAGATAGTGCATGGCGATTTCCGTCGCCTTCCTCTTGTCCATCTTCCGAACCCAGACGGGAGCCAGAATGCAGTTCTCAAGTATCGTGAGGTGGGGGAAGAGGTTGAAGTGTTGGAACACCATCCCGACTTCGCGGCGGATGTCGCCGATATTCCTCTCGTTTTCCGAAAGCTCGGTACCTGCGACGACGATACGGCCTCGCTGATGCACCTCAAGACGATTGATGCAGCGGATCAGCGTCGACTTGCCCGACCCCGAGGGGCCACAGATAACGACGCGCTCACCCTTGCGGATCGTCAGGTTGATCTCGTTCAGAGCGTGGTATTCGCCGTACCATTTGTTGACACCGGTAAGCTCGATTTCAGGCCGCGGATTGAACGTCAAGTCATATTCTCCCTAGACTATTTGAGCACAAGCCAGCCGGAGAAGATGATGATGACACCTCCGACGATGGTGTAAGTTTCAATCGGAGCACCAAACAGCACTGCTCCGTAGAGGCAGCCCCAGACAATCTGGCTGTATTGGAAGGCTGCAACGACCGACGCGTCGCCGATACGGAAGGCCCGCACCAACAGAGCATGGCCGACGTAAAGCAGGGTTCCAGCGAGAACAGCGACCAGCAGCGCGCCCGGTCCGATGGCATCGAACCCGCCTGTCGCCATCGCAACAATGAAGGCCGTGACGGTCAGCATCACCAGCATTGTTGCAACGAGCGCATCGTCGGATTCCTCGGATTTCGTCTTCCGCAACAACGCGAGCGAGAGCGCAAAGAGAAGAGCGGAGCCGATTGCCGCCATGTGGCCCAAATTGAGCGCACCGGCACCCGGTCGCAGCGCCACCGCGACGCCTGCAAAGCCGAGCCCCACACCAAGCCATCCGATCAGCGACAGCCGTTCGCCAAGAAAGACGAAGGCCAGAATGGCAACAAGAACCGGAGAGAGGAAAGCAAGGACATAAGCTTCAGCTAGAGGCAGCGCTGCAAACGCGTAGTGGATCAGCAGCGTATCACCAGCAAGCAACAGCGCGCGTATCAGCGCCAGTCCCGGCTGCCGGGGTACGAGTTCGCCCAGCCGGCGGGTGAATACTGCGCGGCCGCTGACGAGGAGGAGCGCCGCCAGGGTGATGAGGAAGGTGACTTGCGGAACCCGGAACTCGGCGCTCAAAAGTTTGACGAGCGCGTCGGTGCCGGAAAAGGCTGCAAAGGCGGTGATGACAATGGCTGCGGCCCGCAAGTTGGCGTTGGCGCCGGTCCCAACTGCCGACGCCGACCGGATGCTATCGGACATTGAAGCGGCCAAAACGTTCTTCGATCCTGGCCTGGAGGAACTCAAGGCTAATCGACAGGAGCCAGTAGATCATCGAGGCGGTGATCAGCATTTCGATGTGGCGGAATTCCGTTTGGCCTTGGGTGCGGGCGAGATACATGATTTCCCACACACCGACGACGGAAACCAGCGACGAGTCCTTCAGCATGGCGATGAACTGGTTGCCCGTCGGCGGAATGATGACGCGCATCGCCTGCGGCAGGATAACGAGAAACATCGTCTGGTTGGGACTTAGGCCAAGGGCGGTAGCACCTTCCGACTGGCCGCGCGGAATGCTCTCGATGCCGGCGCGGAAGATCTCCGTCATATAGGCGCCGTAGCAAAGCGAGAGCGCCAGAATGCCGGCTGGAACGGCGCCGATGACATATCCGACCTGCGGCAGGCCGAGATAGATGATATAGATCTGCATCAGGAGCGGCAGGCCGCGAAAGAGCGAGGTGTAGAAGGTCGCAAGACCATACACAACGCCGTTCTTCGAGAGTTTTGCGATCGCACCGGCAAGCGCAATGACCGTAGCGATAACGATCGAGATCGCCGAGATGTAGAGTGTTGTCGTGACGCCCTGGGTGATCAGGAAGCCAATCTTCTTGGCGATGAAAGCAAAGGACAGATCGAATGAGTAAAAGAACATCATCAGCAAAGCGAAAAGCTCTACCCAGACACCGACGATCTGGTGGCGCCGAGAAAGAAGCCGCAGAAGCCTGACGTTGACGGCGATAATGAGCGAGAGTAGGACTGCCGAAACGACGCGGCTTGTCTGAGGGCTGTCAGAGACCCAGCCGATGGCGACCGGAAGGAGCTTGCCGATCCAGGCCGAGCTGACGCCGAGCGCATAGAAAAGTGCTGACAGCAGCGCCAGCATGAGAAGGATGCCCGTGCGTCTCGTGGCATCCGGATAGTTCAGTATCAATCTTCCAAACATTCGGATTTTCTCCCGCGGCGTTTTCTTCAGGCGGCTCTCTCTCGCCACCAGTCCTGCGCCTGCAATTTCCAATAGGTAAGCTGTGCCGCCGCCAGCCCCGCAACGCCGCCGGCCCAGACGAGTCCGAAGGGCTGGAAGAGGCGGTACCGGTCGGATTGCCCGAGAATGCCCTCGGCGACCACCTTGCCGCCGATTGCCGTGGTGTTGAGGCCATGGCCCCCAAACGCGGTACAATGCCAGACCCCTGGCATCATCTCGCCGATCTGGGGCATCAGGTGGCGGGCATAGGACATCAGGCCCGACCAGGCGAGCTCTGTCTTCAGTCCGCTCAGCTGCGGATAGGTGCCGACCATCTCATGGCGCAATTGACGCGCGAGGGCGCCAGGCGATGCGGCGCGCGTTGTGATGCGACCGCCCCACAGCAGACGCTTGCCTCCGTCCACGAGCCGGTAGTAGTCTCCAGCGCGGCGATTGTCGCCCACTGCGCAGGACGTGGCGATTGCCGTGGAGATCAGTTCCGGGTTTTCCTCGGAGATCATCACGTAGGTTGCAATCGGCAGGAATGAGCGCTTGAGCCTGCCCACGAGGCGACCCGTATAGCCGCCGGTGGTCAGAACGGTCCGACGCGCCCTGACCCGCCCGCCGGCCGTCGTTACAATCTTTTCGGCGCTGGCAAGCTGACAGTCAATTGCGGCCGAGTTCTCATAAATGCGCCCGCCCAGCCGCTCGATTTCCGCCGCCACGGCCCTCAGATAATTGAG
Organism: Rhizobium sp. OAE497; assembly: GCF_040546565.1. Classification (NCBI taxonomy): domain Bacteria; kingdom Pseudomonadati; phylum Pseudomonadota; class Alphaproteobacteria; order Hyphomicrobiales; family Rhizobiaceae; genus Rhizobium; species Rhizobium sp. OAE497. Next base: position 667,715 of record NZ_JBEPOA010000003.1, on the reverse strand, counting down.
CGGATGCATGTGGAAGGATTTCTCGCTGCGCAATGCCTGGAAGTAACGCTCAGACTTCAGCACGGTGCGAACCTGATCGCGATCCATGAATTCCAGTTCGCTGCCGTAGTCGCGGTTCATTTCCTCGGCATACAGCTTGAGGCTTTCGCCGCCGTCGTAGCGCAGTGCGCTGATGATGCCGCGCTGCGGGTTGGCATCGATGATGTCGAGATCGCAGATGGTGTCACGAACGAACTCGACGCCTTCGACAGATAGACGATGGATATTCTTGGCGGCCTCGTCGCCGACGACGCGCGCAATCGCTGAATTGTCTGTGGCAAACCCGGCGCTGACGAAACCACCGTTGCGACCGGAAGCACCGAAGCCCACGGATTCAGCTTCGAGCACCAGGACAGAAACGCCAGCGCGCGCAAGCTGCAGCGCCGTGGTGAGGCCGGCAAGGCCCGCGCCTACGATCACCGTGTCGCACTCTGTCGGGCCGCTCAGCGCAGGGCGAACGGTGGTGTCTGTCATGGTGCGGCGGTAGTAGGTGTCAGGGTAGGACATGGTGGCTCTTTCAGGACGAACGGCAAATGGAGGGGCCCGGGCAGCAAGATCGCCCGGGCCCAGTCTCGCTTAGTCAGCACTGTAGTCGGCGCCGTACCACTTCTTGGTCAAGGTGCCGAGCGTGCCGTCGGCCTTCATCGCCTTGATGATTTCGCCTATCTTGGCGGTCCATTCGGCGTCGCCCTTTTCGGCAATCACGACGAGCGGCTCGCGGAACGCGTACTCGCCTTCAATGACGCGCAGTGGGTAGCCGTTCTTGATGGCGTTCTTCGCCGTCTGCTCCGGCGCTACCACGGCGTCGATACGTACGCCAGGTCCAAGGCGCAGGTCATCGAAGGGCAGCATGGAATCGGCGAACGTGCGGATCTCGCCAGCAGTGACCTTGTACTCGATCGGCGGCAAGCCGGGGGCATCGATCTGCAACTGGTGACGCATGAAGTCTTCGGAAGTGGTGGCGGTCTCGACACCGATCACCTTGCCATTGAGGTCAGACACGGTCTTGACCGGACTGTCCTTGTGGACAACGTAGACATAGGGGCTGTAGTAGTAGATGCCGGCAAAGTCGATGACCTGGGCGCGTGCCTTGGTCGGGGTAACGGAGCCAACGCCGACGTCATACCTCCCCTGCCAATGTCCACCGGTAAGCGTCGCCCAATCAGGCGTCTCAAAACTGACCTCGACGCCAAGGCGCTTGGCAATTTCGTGCGACACGTCGATGTCGAAGCCAACCATCTGATTGTTATCATCAAGATAGCTTTGCGGGGGCCAGCCGCTGTTAGTGGCAACGACCATGGCCTTCTTCGACATAACGCGGTCGAGCGTCGCACCGGCATGAGCAACGGAAGCAATGGCGAGCGCGACCGCGCCGATCGCCATGCTCTTCAACGATTTTTTCATATTTCCTCCAAGACGTCAGCCCTCGTTCCGTTTATGTAAGATGTCTGACAACACCACTAGATGGCATCGGTTATGGGGTGTCAAGACCTCCCCTTCCCCGAGTTGATGAATCTTGAGCACTACCCCATGTCGCTTACGAATGGGAATGCACACCCCGATGTTGGTCACCGGGGCCATATATCCGGTCATCGGACAACCGCCGCCTTCTGCAGATTACCTCGACGGCTAATGTCGATATGCGGCCGTAGTCCGCCTGGCCCAGGCCTCATCGTAATGCATTCGATCGGATGTTGCTCGCCGGCGACAATTAACGGGTTCCTCGACAATTCGAGCAACCGTAAGATTGTAGCGAGGTAGGAGCTTGTAGCTCAAAAGCGCAAAACACCCTCGAGAGAAGGTCCACATGTGCCGGCGTCTGACGCGGATTTTTTGCATGACCTTGAGTGTCTTCCATATTTCGGACAAACACTTCTTGCAGCAAAAGGCGTAACCTGAGCCAGTCGGCGCTCGGGGATGTTGTCCTCCGAGAGTGTGTCCGTGTACGGTGACGCGGTCGGTGTGCTTGGCGCCTTTCAGGGGGCCAGCCGTTTATGACGATGCCCGGCAAATCGTCGATATGAGGTGGGCCCATTGGAGAAGTTCTGAGCCGGTTCTGCTGCAGGTTGGCGCGTACGCTTGACCCTCACGTGGGTTTTTTTTGAGCCATAGAACTGCGCCGCATTTTTTGAGAACCCGCCGGCTAACTGCGCAGGCTTGATAACGAGGCAGCGATCACCACCCGAAATACGGCTACCACCCAAGAAACGCGGCCTTCGTATGCGCTTGACCGGCGAACAACTGCGATGCCGTCATTTCATCGCGGCGACGATAAAACGAACCCGATTACAGTCTCGTTCTTATCGACATCCTCAGCAACCTGAACCTCGCCGTCCTCAGGCGCTGCTTCTCGGCAGGTCCTCGGAGACTGTCGCGACGCCAGCGCCACATTATGCCGTCACAAGGCATCGACCATCTCCGGAAGCCGAATGCGCCGCCCGCCACAGTGGAGCCAGAATGCAACGTCTATCGGAGCCGTGCTAGAGTTCGCGGTCTTCATGCGGCAATAGCAGCGTAGCCTGCCTGGGCGTTACTTACCGCCACCCTTTCCCCCGTTCCCGTTTCCGCCGCCATTGCCGCCGTTGCCCTTGCCGCCGCCGTTACCATTGCCACCACCGTTGCCATTTCCACCGCCATTGCCCTTGCCACCACCATTCCCATTTCCACCGCCGTTGCCACCGCCCTTGCCGTTTCCGCCGCCATCTCCATTCCCGTTGGAGTTGCCACCCTTGCCAGAATTGCCCTTCCCCTTGCTGTCATCGGCAGTGTTTGCACTGGTGTCGTCAGCGCCCTTTTTCGATTTGCCCTTGCCGTCAGGCGCGGCATCCGGTTGGCCGGACAGCTTCGTGGCCCCGATAGCTGGGACAACCGCAACGGATGGCGCGACGGACGTTATGGATGGCTTCGATACCGCTCCTGCGACGTCCATACCGGCTTTCCTGTCCACAGTCGCGCTCTGTCGGGGTCCAACATTGGCTTGTTGGCCGCTTGCGAAAGATGTGACCTGTACAAGCCCGCGGTCGACGGCGACCGATGCCTTGCTCTTGCCAACCGTGACATGGAAGATCGTACCCTTCACGACGGCAGCCAGGTATGGCGTCTGAACTGTTGTATGCGGCTGGCTCCGCTTTTCAATCTCAAGATCGAGCGCGCCGACCTGCTGGAAGATCTCGGTTTTACGAGGTGACAGGAAGCCGCCCGCCTTGGTCGTGATCGCAGCCATTGTATTCGGCTGGAACCCGATACTTTCGACCCCACGCACGAGCTGAGCACGCCCGCGAGGGCCTGTGGAGATCCAAGCTTTATTTGGCACCACATCACCAGCACGCAGGTCGGTCCACTGTTTCTGGTCAATGGTATACCGAACCTGGCTCGTGGCCTTGGCAACCTGCCAGTCATCTCCGGACGCATGGGCGCCAATCGGTGCCAGAAGAAAGACGAAGAGTAGCATTCGAGCGAAGAAAGACATGGAGACCCCCCAGATATTGAGGGTACCTAATCACGACCGAACTTAAGAATGGTTTTAAATCACCATGTCATTTGGGGGAATGTTGACCCTCGGTACGATACCAGACAGAGCGTAAACGAGACCCGCGGTCGGCCGAAACATCGACGACAGCCCAGGCGCTCACCCAGTCCTCGATGACGGAAAAGCTGCAAACTCTAAGGCTGCCCGACAAAGATTTCGGCATCATGGCCAAATAAAGCCCACGAAGGCGCAGACGCTGTCCATACACGATGTCGGGTCCCAAATTATCCCGATCATCGAGCGCCCCGACGCGGATGACCCGATAATCTGGCTCTCCAACGGCTTCGCAAAACATGGGCGTCCCGCAGTTGAGACAGAAACTACGCCGGATCACGTTTCCGCTGTCGCTTCTGCCCTCGTAGGTGGCACGATCACCTTCGACCGCAACACCAATCGCTTCGACGATGATGTTGACGGACGCATTCCCGCACGCGAGATACTGGCAATCCCGGCACCAGCATGATCGACTCGCCAGAACCTATCCGCTCGACTTGAACCTCACTGTTGCGCAGAGGCACCGCCCACTAGATCACGGAGTTCCTGTACGAATGCGTCGTGAGGACGATAAAGCACGACCTCCCGAGGGAGATCCAATATCTCGCACGCGAGGCAAGGGCGGATAGAGAGCTTAATGGAATGCCGGACGAGATAATCTCCTCCTTTATCAACTTCATCTGGCAGAACAAGGGCATCCTGTTGAAGAAGCGCCGTCGGCGCAAATTCGAAAAGATGACCGACATGGGAAGTCGAGGCGGCGGAAGCGGTGGTGAGGGACGTGTTCGACATGGATGTACCAGGAGATGCCGCGGTGGACTCGGCAAGATTGTCCTTGTGTCGGCCTGCGAGAGCGGTGAGGTGGAGCCGAAACGTAAAAGACTTACAAGTGGTCAACGAGGACGGCAGCGACGTTTGGCCGCCGGAGTACCAGCACGCGGTCCGCCTATATCGGGATCCAAAGTGGGCGCTTGCGTCGGCGCCACCTGCGGCTTTACCCGCTATGGTAGACCTGCCTGGAAACCGAAACGGTCGAGCCGTCCGCGGTCGTCCTCCACAGGCAGCGCCATGACGGCGTCGAGGCCATTTTCCTCAATGAAGGCCAGCTTCAATCACTGTGCTGGGATTGTCGGAATGCCATCACCTATCCCTAAGCAGGGCGGTGGGCGGGATTGAATGTGAAGCGCTGCACGCTATCTAAAGACTTAGCTCTTCGGACAGTGATTGTTTGCCGTTTTCTCGGTCATTTTCGGAAAGCTCCGCTGTCAGGAGCATAAAATGCCAAACGTAAAAACTGTTGCAGACATGAGTGTCGAGGAGCGAGAAGCAATACTCAGCGCTCTATCAGAGCGACTTAGCTTCTCTGCCTCCATTGCAAATCACGACGGTGACCCTGATTGGCGAGTCTTGCGCGCGCTCAGCGAGAGGCTCCGTCGGGATGGCGCAGAGATCGCTAATGACACTTGCGATGCGGCGTCTACGGTGGTCCTAGAGGCTATCGAACTTTTAGCGAAATTTGAGATCGGCCGTCCACCCGACTCATCTACTATCCACTAATACCCCGCCCATCCACGTTCCTATACCGACTCCGACCGCAGTTGTTCGCCGGCTAGATCGAGCGACCCATATAAAAGCCGGACCGCCGCATCACCGCTTTTCACGTCGGGCAAGGAGATCATTTACTTGCGCCTCCTCTTCGCTGGTAAGTGGTCCGGCGGCAAGCCAGCTTAGAAGCAGTCCTATCCGCTGGAGCGATTCGCGCGGTGTCTTCCCAGATCTCAAATCTGCGGCGATCTGGTCTCTCAGCATGCGGTCTATTCTGTTCATTCTGCCCTCCCGATGCGGAAGCCCGCAAAGACGCTTTGCTTTGCGGGCCTCATAAAGCTCAGATGCAGTCGGGAACGGTCCCCAGGAACCAAACTACCGCCGGGCAATATTACGTGGTCACAATCCCGAGGGATTAGCGAATGAATTCGACTGATAGACCAACCGGCTAAGAGCCCCGATAATCCATTTGACACAGGAGCAGCTTGAGTTGCTCGATATGCTCGCAGATACGAAAGAACTGAAACGCGTTCCCAACGTTTCCACAAACCTCGTCGCGCTCGAAGCGCTAGGCCTGATTGGACATGACTTCAAGCCGCCAGAGGTATGGATGGCAAGTTCTAGAAAATCAGTTGCAACGGTCGAGTGGTAGTCACAGATCCTGCCGCCTGCCCAGATGGCTCCGGAGAAAATGCCTTCGGTGCCATGCAAGCCAACCTCGACATCGGCTATGGCGCATCATCCGTTTCCTTCACATGGTATGGATCTGACGAGATGGACGAAGTCTCGGGCGACGGTCATGCTGAACTACTCGACGATGGCTCGGTCGAGATCACGTTCGCATACAACAACGGCGACGAGGCCATCCTCAAGGCCATGCCGCAGACTTTTTCAACAGCCTGCTCTCATGATCGCTGTCAAGCCTTTGTTTCATAGGAAATGTCCGGCAATGTGCCGGGCGCAAAGTGATGTGGATGCGCAAGGTAGGAGACGGAACTGAGACGACGGTTGAGCAAGCTCTCATGCGCGGCTTGGTTACCGCATGACCGTGGTTTCGTCCTGGGGCTGCCTCGTTCTAGGGGCGAGCGTCGATCCGATCGGCTCATAACAGGCACGAGGGTTCCCCACCGCGTTCCGTCCCCAACCTTGTGCATCGGCAGGGTCTGGGCGCTCCTTGTCAGCCTCGGCAGGCTCGTCAGGCTGGAGACGCCGTCACTGCTCTGGCGATGGCCCAGATGAAGCCGACCATCTCGCTGGCGATGGCGGTCGTGACCACGACCTTCGCCTTGCCAGCGGCCACCAGATGCCTGTAGCGCTGGCACATCCGCAACTGTCCCTTCCAAGCGATGTCGCGGATGGCCTTTGGCAGGGCTTCGAGCCGGTCGTGCAGCTTCCGGCTGACCCGCGCTTGCATCCGGTAGCTCCAGGCCCCTTCGATCAGTGCCCGCTGCATAGCGGCAATCTAGGTGAGATTCGTATTGCCTCACCGAAGAATGCTCCCGAACGGATAACATATTGCCTCACTTGAATGCTCCCTGACCTTCAGTGAGCTCTGGTAGCCGTTCGGCTTCGCCAGGTTCGATTCCGAAGATCATTCTATGCGCGCGATCGCGGCGCCAGCCTTTCACCCGTCGTTGCACCGTACGGATTAGTCCACAGGATACTCATCTGGGTAAATGCTTTGAAGCCGCTCCAGTAGCTCCCGGCCGGTTCTCCATGGCTCATCTTCAAACCATCGGTAAAGATCATTCGTCACTTTAATCAGCGGGTCGGGGCGCCGTCGCTCGCGTTTCAGTTTCGGCTTCGCTTTCGCAGTCGGACGGACTTCGCCCTCTGTCCACGCGATACGCAGGCTTCGCAAAAAGCTCTCAATATCGGGAGCCTCGGTTGAGGGTGTTCCCTGGTGCGCGATGTCAGCAAGCCGCTGTTGCCCTGCACGAATGTCGCGGAGGAGCTTCACAGGGTCGAGTGGTTTGCTCATGCGCATTACGCGGTCCCGTACCTCCACCGCCGTCCTTGCATCCGACAAAGGCCGTTGGTGTGGCGTCGCAGGAGAAGAATACAGCTTCTTGACCATCGCGCCATTCCGCTGCTTTTCCAGCAATTTGAACGATGGTTGAAAGAAGTTCATGAACAAGCGCACCGAACGATAAAGCTCCGCGAGTGTCGCCGCTGCTTCAACACCTTCATACCGATGATAACCAACAATGCGGCGCACGACCGGTCCGTTTTTCTGCTCCACATACGCCTGATCATTTTTGCGATATGGCCGGCAGCGAGTAAATTCGATATCTGAATCAACGCAATAGTCCCTAATCGTGTCGTTGATGAATACGCTATCGTTGTCCCTATCAAAGCCAAGGAGCGGGAACGGCATTAATCGGCGAAGCTCGGTCAAAACTTCCGTCAAAAGCTTCTGTTCGCGAACAAGCAGAGGCGCACATTCGGTCCAACCGGTCGCAATATCGGTAAGGACAAGGGTTTGAATAAAGCTGCCACGTGCGTTGGGACCGGAGTGCGAGACGATCGGCCCCGATGAAGCCAGGTGCGGGATCATCCCAGTCGGAGAATTTCCGAATTGGTACACTGCGCTTCAACGCCGATGACGCAACGGAACGTCTGCGTCGCCGGCCGCCTGCAGTTTCGCGAACGCTTTTCAACGCGCGGTCGATGGTGGCTGCACTCATCTGAAGCAGAAGTGTACGGACCTGATCGTCCAATTTAAAATGGCCATGCTGTTCCATCGAGGAGATCAGAATCGGCAGCAAGGGCTTCAATCGCTTCACACAGATTCGGTCGGATGCTTCCCACAAAACGATCAGAGCCTGTCGGGCCGCCTCGTCATAAATCTGTGCCCGCGTTCGCGACTGCCGTTGCTTATCCGCCCCCGCAGCAAACGCATCGCATGTTTGCGATGCATCCCAAAGATCGAAACGAACTGATCGAGGATCTGCGATTTTTCCTCCCGCTTTCCGGCTGCATAGCGTTTTGCCAAAGCAGCAATTAATTCCTCTTTCGTCGTCACACTGATCAGCCTCATCTGATTTGCTCCGCACCCACAAATGCCGGGAGCAAATCAGATGAGGCAACGGCCAACAATCAGGGAGCATTTCTCGCGAGGCAATGCGCGTCTCATCCTGATTGCCGCGCTATAGCCCGCCGCGCAAGTCCGCTGCCGGCCTTCGTAATCCCGCCTCGGCGCACAGTTGCCCCGCTGGAATGCTCGGTCGGTGTAAGGCCGAGATAGGCCATGAGCTGGCGGGGATTGTCGAAGCGGTGGAAGTCACCGACCTCAGCGACCACCGTCACAGCGACGATGAAGGCAACGCCACGCATGGCCTGCACCGCCTCCACCACCGGTGCCAGGTTCCAGGTCGGAAGCAATTCTGCAATCTGCCCGGTCAATAGCTCGACCCGGGCCTCGGCATCGGCAACGGCATCGACATAGTCTTGGAATACGATCTGTTGCGCGGGGTGCTGGAAGTGCACCGTCGTCAGCCAGCGCCGATAGGCTACCGTCCAGCCCTTCTTCCCCGCATAGATGCGGCCATGGCGTAGCAGGAATCCTTGCAGGTGTTGCCGCGCCTTGCCAACGACGCGCACCGCCGTCGCCCTTGCCCGGACCAGATCCCGCATCGCCTCATGAGCCGTATCGGGCACCCAGATCGCCGTCAGCTCTCCGGTGTAGCTTCCGCCAGCATCACCGCATCGCGGCGGTCGGTCTTCACGCGATCACCGGCTTTCATTGGAATGAGCGAGGGCGCGACCACGATGCAGTCGTGTCCCAGTTCGACGAGTTGACGGTGCAGGCCGTATCCGCAGGGTCCCGCTTCATAGCAGAAATACAGCTGGCACCCATCTGCCCCCAGCCGTTCGGCCAGCTTCCGCACATGGTCAGGACGATGCGGGATCGCCCCCCAGTGACGAACCTCACCGCCACGCTCTCCTCCCGCGACCGCAACGGAAATCGTCGCCTTGTGGACATCCAACCCGATGAAGATGGTATGCTGCATTTGGTCTCTCCCCCATTCTTGAGGCTCGGCGCCAGCCAACCTGGCGTAACCCTCGAACACAGAATGTCACGGGAGAGGCCGCCGACCCAGTCAGCTCACAGCCCGATGATGGGGTCTAGAGGCCGATCGGGAAATCGATCGGTATCGGTGGAGATCCATTCACCAACGATTACGCGACTTGCTTGCCAAAGATTTGTAGCAAGCGCCGCCAATTTTCGCAAAAAACCCCGCCGCCCCATCATCGCCAAAAGCGTACGGTAGCAGACGGTTTCAGAACAGCTCCGCACCTGCCGGAACGTCTCGGCACCCCGCCGCCCCATCACCGATTGGGATCAGCTCGTGTTTCGAGACCGAGGGCGGTCATGTTATCGCCGGTAAGCATCGCCAGCCGGGGTGTGTGATGAAATCGCTTTTCCCTGGCCTGTCGTCGAGGCAGATTGTCATCTTCATGATCGAGACTAGCGTGGTGAGCTCTGGACTGTTTGTCGTGCTCGCGCTGCTTTACAGCTAACGCAAAAAGCCCGCGTCCTGTTACGGGAGCGAGCCCTAAGCTGGATGGGTCTATCCAGATGGAGGGGCGGCTCCAAGTCACCCCGCCGGAAATCAACTGCTTACAGCGGTACGGCTTTTGTAAGGCTCCCATCGCTCCATACCTAGCAGGCACCGCTCGAAGCTCGGTGGGATCTTATAAGAGCAGCATTGATCACCACCCGTGCCGAAGCGTCTAAGGATTAGCGATGCGACCGACAGGCCGGAGCGGCAATCCGGCACCAAGTCAACGGTTCTCAATGCTGGGACGTGTCATCAGCAGACGGAGGAGTTCCGTGAATGCTGCGTCCCTTGAGGGGCGTTATGCCTTGGGTCGCATATCGATGCAGGCCCGTGACGTGAATCGAGCGCGGCGCCCTCATGGGCTTGCCAAAATTCCGCTCCAGGGCACCAGCCAGATGCGCCGGCTCACGAATGCCTTGGAAAAAAAGCCTGATTATCAGCTTAGACGCAACATTCAGTTCACCCGTCACGCTCCTCGTTATGTTGCCGCTGTAGCCGCTGCTAGCGAGTACGCCGTTCAGCATCTTCATGTCTTTGGTTGCGAGACTGGTTGTGTCAATCGTGGAAGACATGAGGTCCTCCTTTCGGTCAGGGCGAAGCTAACAGCTTCAATCAGCAGCGCCCGTTCCATGGCTGCCGAGACGTTCAACCTGCGCTTAATCATGCACTATAGCAAATGAAATCGCCGAGATTGATCCCTTTTGACCTGCCACTGAAGTTTCATCCGGCTGCGATTAGAGCCTCGGCGGTTTTTGATACGCCAAATGGCGGTGTGTTAGCAACCGGCGGAAACGCGAAGCTTCCATATTGCGTAGCGTTGGAGCCGGTTGCGGCGATGATCCCGGCATAGTCCGCCGGGGTTTGGTATCCGAGCGATGAGTGCGGCCGGAAATTGTTATAATCGTCGGCCCATTCTGCGATGGCGCTGCGGGCATGATCGAGCCCGAAGAACAGGCTCTCGTTGAGCAGCTCGTCGCGCATGCGGCCGTTGAAGCTCTCGACATAGCCATTTTGCATCGGTCTTCCCGGCGCGATGTAGTGCCACTCGACCTTGTGATCCTTCGACCAAGCAAGGATGGCATTCGAGGTCAGTTCGGTCCCGTTGTCTGAGACAATCATGCCAGGCTTACCTCGTCGCTCGATAAGCGTCGTCAGTTCTCGCGCGACACGGCGACCTGATATCGATGTGTCCGGGATCGCCGCCAGGCATTCGCGCGTGACATCGTCGACTACATTGAGGATGCGGAAGCGCCTGCCGCAGGCGAATTGATCGTGGACGAAATCCAGAGACCAGCGGGCATTGGCCTTTGCTTCGACGAGGATCGGCGCACGCGTGCCGACGGCACGCCGCCTGGCTTTCCGTTTGCGCACGGAAAGACCTTCCTCGCGATAGAGCCGATAGATGCGATTGACCCCGGAAGGCTCTCCGTCTCGCCGGAGCAGAATGAACAGCCGTCGGTAGCCGAACCGTCGTCGCTCGTTGGCTAGATCGCGCAGCTTCGCTCGCAACTCGACCTCAGGCGGCCGAGAGGATCGATAACGGATCGTCTTTCGATCTGCGGATATGATCTGGCAGGCCCGCCGTTCCGAAAGACCCATGATGGCCTTCAGGTGCGCGACAGCGTCACGCTTGGCGGCAGGCCCTACCATTTTTTTGAAAGAAGCTCGCGGAGTGCGGCTGTATCCAGCATCTGTTCGGCAAGCAGCTTCTTCAGCTTGGCATTCTCGTCCTCCAGAGCCTTGAGACGCTTGGCCTCAGACACTTCCATGCCGCCATATTTGGCTTTCCAGTTATAAAAGGTCGCCTCGGAAATCCCGTGCCTACGGCAAAGATCAGCCGCTTTCGCTCCGGCTTCCTGCTCCTTCAACACTGCAATGATCTGCTCTTCCGTAAATCGCTGCTTCTTCATAAGTCCGTCCTCAATGGGCCGAACTCTAATCCATTCTGGAGGAAATTCTCAGTGGCAGGTCAGGTGCGTCCTATCTTGACTGCTCGCTAGCATAGACCGTTGCGAGACTACCTGCACTACAATTAGACCTGGCAAAGTGCGGTCTACTGTCAGCGGAATTCATTCGCTAATTGTTCTCATCTGTGAGCAGGTTGTCCGTCATCAAATGGGACGCGCCAAAATGGATAGAATTGAGCGACTCCTTTGGGAACAAATCACCACAGATCTCAAGTCCGGACTGACGCCAGGTGAGTCCCTCGCTCGCGTGCGTGCGCTGCTGCAATGGCTAGCAGAGGGTCCGCTGAGCGTTGAAGAAGAGGTTCAGGTTAAAAACCTACTCGCTCAGCGTGGGAGGCCTTGAGGATGGCGATGATAAGCCTAACGAAGGTGCGCCCGGCAGGACAGCGCATCGTCATCAACACGAAACATCTGGCTGCTCTTGAGCCCTATGGCGACGGAACGATCGTTTACCTTGCCCTTCCAAACGAGAAGGGAACACCGTTTTCGTTCACGGTAACCGACGCTTTAGAGAAGATCTTAGCCGAGATCTCAAAGGGGTGGTAGTTAATGGAAGAACTGCCCAGTTTTTTTAGTTGTTTGGTCGCTCATTCGATCTTGATCCGCAACCGGATCCGAAAAATTCCGTGAATAGGACTGTCACGCACTAGCAAGGACCCCACCGCCCCATCATTGACCTTCAGTGAAGGGTCGAACGGCGATCCGGCCAGCATCGCGAAGTATCTCATCGATATGGATCTCTTGATCCTTGTCGCCGCTAATGATCCCATATCTGCCGCCATCCTCAGGGGGGTAGAACGAGATGCCAGCGACCTTGCAACGGGCTGCTATCTCACCAATTGCGTCAGGCGAGTAGCGTTTTGTGTCAACCGTACGGGTGCAGTTCTTCATCTTCAGATCGGTGTGGCTCTTATGGGGCTCGGTCAGGCGTGCCGCCGTTAACATCGCCCGGAAGTAGGAATCTTATCAGAGAGTTTTCGCTTTTCACACCGTCGCGATACGCCATGAGGATCTGCTTTGCGATCTCCTCACGATGCATATCGAGCGTGAGCTGCTTGACGTTGCAGATATGATCGAACACCCGTTGGCAGACGGCAAGCTCGTCTGGCGACAACATCAGATTATCTTTCAGCGCAAACATGAGAAGGCCTCCCATATTGAAGTGAGGCCAAACTTTACCGCTGAACAATTAGCAAGCCAACACCCCAACCGACCCATCATCGATGTCCGCAACGGGCCGATAGCGGACCCTTCGGCTTGCCTAATCGCGCTCATGCTGTGATGGGAGCCAATCGAGGAGCCACCTCGCCAGGATTGCTAGAAGGGCAACGGCGTAAGCGCAGCCAAAAGCTTCGCGTTTCCGTCGGTTGCTCACATCGCGACTGTTGGCGTATTCAGAAGCGCCGGGACTCTAGTCGCCGCTGGATGGAAGTTCAGCGGCAAGTCAGTAAGCCATCAATGCATTTGTCCACAATAGGGCCTAGATGCGACTTTCTATCAAGCCACCAACTATGACGGCAAAACCCACTGCCCCATCATCGATTGGGATCAGCTCGTGTTTCGAGACCGATGGCGGTCATGTTCTCGCCGGTAAGCATCGCCGGCAGGGGTGAGTTTGCAGCGAGGTTTGAAGCTTCGATCTTCGACTTGAATCCATCCGTTGAACATGGCGATGTTCACTGATTTCCTGCCGACGCCGTGAGGGATGTGCGTAAAGCCTCGGGTATCGAGACCGCGCAGGAGAGACATCATTCGGGATGATACAAGAGGTTGCATAGAGGTCGAACCTTGGCCGCCCGGGATGGTTCCCTTTTTTGTTGAAAACAGAAGGAGCCCGCTATGGGGTGCAAAGCAGGCTCCAAAAAGCTCAGAAGGTCGGCCTCCAGGAAAGGGCCGCACCGGGCGATTAGCACTAGCTCACACATAGGGAGCAATGGCGAGTGAATTAAATTGATCTAAAATTGCTAATTAAAAAATTATTCCAAATCAGCCTGTGGTAAGACAACGACTTAAATAAGTTTTCGGATTGGAGCTGCCGTGATGAAATCGCTTTTCCCCGGCCTGTCGTCCCGGCAGATTGTCATCTTCATGATCGAGACTAGCGTGGTGAGCTCTGGACTGTTTGTCGTGCTCGCGCTGACCGTTCAGCTGCTTTACAGCTAACGCAAAAGGCCCGCATCCTGTTACGGGAGCGGGCCCTAAGCTGGATGGGTCTATCCAGATGGAGGGGCGGCTCCAAGTCACCCCGCCGGAAACCAACTGCTTACAGCGGTACGGCTTTTGTAAGGCTCCGATCGCCTTTACGACGGGCCATCAGCGGCGTCTCCCGTAACCGGTAGGCGCCGCTTTTTTTGGCTACGACCAAAATCAAGGAACGATCCATGGAAGACACCGCAACGGGCAGGCGCCTCGAACGCCGCAAAGAACGGCGCGACGAGCGATCAGCTGAAGGCGATTTTCGGCTGGCCGACGAATTAGCAGGCCGATGTGTACAGCCGCGCTGCGCGAAGAAGGAAGCTTGCCGGCGGACGGCGCGAAGCTTCATATGCTGGACCGGAACTGGAACAAGAGGTCTCACCTTGGAAGACCAAATTTGAAAGTGGAACTTAGAAGCCAACGAAATGATACGAAAACAAGAGCTTACGGTAATCGATGGTGGGTGCGGGAGGGCCCGTAACCATATCCGTTCCCTGATGCTCTGTCCTCGGAATACGGGTTGGGATCGCCTGGCTTGCGCCCTCGCCCGTTGGAATGAAACGTTGGCACACCAGTGCCGTTGGTTTACGGTTCCGCTCATGCAGGAGGATGGCGAGCAATGTGCAATTTGTATCGCATGGAAGACCGGGATTGGGTTTCGAAATGGGCTGCAGATGCTGAGAGCCTGATAAACCTCATGCCAGCCTACCAGATGAACCCGGATCAGCTCGGACCGATTATCCGCAACACCTATGACGGAAGGAAGCAGCTTGTCCATGCGAGGTGGGGCCTGCCCTCACCCGTCTTCGTCCAGAAGAAGGCTGCGCAGACGCGCGCAGCAAAGCTTGCTGCCAAAGGCAAGCCCGTAGACATGAACGAACTGCTTCGAATGGAGCCGGATCGCGGCGTCACGAATGTCCGCAAGCTCAACTTGCCGCATTGGCGGCGATGGTTCGGAGCCGAGCATCGCTGCCTCGTTCCGGTGACCACATTCGCAGAGCCCGATCCTATCAGCCAAGAGCCTGGAGGCAAGACGCCGAATGCCTGGTTCGGCCGCGCCGATAGAACGGATCTTATGTTCTTTGCAGGCATTCATGTCCCGCAGTGGCAGAGCGTTCGCAAGGTAAAGGACGGGCTGACGACCGATGATCTCTATGGTTTTTTAACAACCGATCCCAATAACGTGGTCGCTCCAGTCCATGAAAAAGCCATGCCGGTCTTGCTGCTGACTAAGGACGAGACCGACGCCTGGATGCGCGCACCCTGGGACGAAGCCCAGCACCTCGCACGTCCCGCGCCAAACGATGCGATCCGCATC
The DNA here is from genome assembly GCF_040546565.1 of Rhizobium sp. OAE497. Lineage (NCBI taxonomy): Bacteria > Pseudomonadati > Pseudomonadota > Alphaproteobacteria > Hyphomicrobiales > Rhizobiaceae > Rhizobium > Rhizobium sp. OAE497. The sequence continues at coordinate 652,562 of NZ_JBEPOA010000003.1, read as the reverse complement.
GTGACAAGGGAGCCATACGGCTCGACGATCGTCGATGTGGCCGGCGAAATGCTGACGGAGCCTGATCTCTTCGGCTAGAGGAACGCGAGCGACGTCCATGAGGATCAGTGACCGATGGGCTGTTGATCCTGCTGACGCGGCTCGAAGCAAACTCTGCTCAGTCCCGACGGAAAAAGGCGGGCAGCAATCTTTGGAAGTGTTGAAAAGCCCTCGCGGGCGGTGACGCGCAAGCCGAACCCTGAACCCGGTCCCATCCTCCAAGATTTTGTGGGTAAACGGGTGATGAATATCTCCACGACGCGATGTCCCGCAACCGACGGAAGGAACAGATTTGTTTCCCGGCTTGTGCCGAATTTTATTCTCGCTCCGTGAGCGGAAAGGCATCCTCTTGACCAACGCGTTTCCGGAGCGGTGAGCAGATCCTAAGAGAGCACAGCGATGAAAAAGCCCACGCGAGGGCGGCGCGAGGGCTCTGATGATCTCTGCAATGAGTCGAGGGAGAAGAGATTGAACGCGTGCGGTAGGTTACCGACAACGTCCGCCGTCCTAACTTTAATGTCAGCAGCAGGTTAGACCGGCTCGCGAAAAAATTCGGCTGCGATCCGCGTTGACAAAACGGGCTTTCATACTTTAGCAATTTGCTCGTTGTGGACCTGAGAGACCCACAACACGAAATGATGGTGTGCATGAGAAGGCTTCGGGCCATTAGGGCAATGGTGGTTCCGAGGCCTTCTTCTAACACATGCAGATGTGCAAACCCGCGCCGAGTGACGGACGTAACAACAACCGGGAGTCTCCGGGCAACGGGGTGTGCGGGACCACGTCGGTTAGGCACGGCGGCCATGACCTCATGCTATAGCATGCCGCTTCCAGACACGGAACCAGACGGGAAAATCCGTCATCCCTCACGGCCATTCCCGCGGGCGACTGAATTCTTCTCTCCAGCAGTACGCCGAGGGCACGAAGGCGCGGAAGATACGTCCCGTTACCGGAAGCCATCCATCGCGAGCGGCAAGGGAGGTGCCCGGTGCAAAGTAGCCATGGCGCGCTCACCACTCCGACAGCGGTTACATCATCGTTCGCGGTCGCCTTTGGCGGACGTCGAATCCAGATCTGACTGAAGGTGAACTCAGGCGTCTCGCGGCAGAGCTTTTGTCTGCACTCAGGGAAGTCAGACAAGCCTCTGCTGACCCCGCGCGTTTTCTTGAAGCCAGGAGGGCAATCGATGCCGCAAAGGTCTCGCTCGGGAGCGAGGGGCGGTCTGGTGGTCGGATGGAGCCCCGGACCTGAACAGGCGCGGCGAAGACGACGCCCTATGCCGACTGGGACCTGGAACAAGCCTCGTAACGGTTGAGCGTCCTCCCTCCTCCGCGCAATCGAGGCCGGATCACGGCTCGGCTACTGGCAATGGCGCATGTCGGCGGCCGAGCGCCTCACAGTGCGATTGAACGAATGCGGCTTCGCCCCGAGCACCCAACGGGCGTCAGTGGACGGCATAGGACGACGTAGCATTCACACGGGTTGCTGCAATCCCGACGAAGTCTGAGATGAGAGTGGCGGCCAGCATTTCGGGGGATCGGCAACCGTTCGCGCAAAGGAACGAGGACGCATTGTCGTCCCAACTGACACCATAGTGCCGATACCAGGCGCTGACGGCCTTTGAGATCAGGACGTGATCTTCCGGAACATTGGACAAGGGTGCCTCGTTGATGCGGGTGAAACGGTTGTCAGCAAACGCAGGAAGTTTTTGCTGGGTCCACCAATTCAGTGCGGGCTTGAAGCGCGAGCGCTTGAGGAACGGGGCCTGGCGCTCGCTGGTCAATGCCGACCGCCGGCATGGAGATGATCAAGTTCATATGAACGGGTAGGGATCAAAGGCGTGCGAGGCTGCGATCAAATTGACAATTACCCAGATGGGGAGCGCAGCGGCGAATATTGCAATGAATATCCAAGAACCACCGAATTTCGCTACCTGGTCTGCCAATCGTTGAACCGAGGTAAGCTTCTCGTCGAATGACTGATTTGGTCCGCGGGTGATTGCCCTTCGTAAAACCAGCCGCCGGAATACCGCTTGCTCTCGTTGTGTCACCAACTCGAAGAGCTTTCCCAGGTAACGATTGGCACCAAGCGAGATTTTTCAGCGCAGATAATTCGTGTTCTGTCTCTGCAGACATGATCTCCTCCAGAGGTACAAACTTGCTGCGACGTCAGCGCGTTAGCGCCTTTCAAGACGCATCCAATTCTCTGCCAGATATCTGAGCAATAGAGATACTGAAGAAGATCGGAGTTTCCTTTCCCTCCGAGTCGGCGCCGGGCTTGGAGGAGCCGGGCTCCCACCACAATGGCCGCTTTTGCAGGAGGGACCAGGCGTGAAGACGTTCGTTGTGCCGTTCCAAAGTGTCCGGCAGTTCTCGGTAGGTGCCTTGAACGAGGATGCTTTTCCAACGGTGATGTTCGCCGCCTTCGTCCACCTGAAGGCATGCGTTCGGATTGCTCCGCATCCAATCTACCTTTTGCCCCGCCAGGGAAAAGACATAAAGCTTTTCCCCATCGAACGCATAGTGGACAGGCACGACGTATGGTCGGTTATCGTGGACACAGGCAAGATGCCCGACATTTTGGTGGGCAACAACCTCCCGACTTTCGCGCTCAGTCATTTCACGAACGCCCAAGTTATGATCCTCCTAGCTCTGAAACGCGGGTATGGAACGGCGCGAACCTCGGCGTTTGCTCGAAGGTGCAATTTTTTTTGTTGCTTCCCGGCCCATGTTTTCGAAAGTTGCCTCGAAAAGCTCCTGCGCATATGCAATCGCGGCATCGGCATCCAAGGACGACAGCTTGATGCCTTCGCATTTCAACCGCATCGCACGGCGAATGGCTGACAGCGCCTGTTGGGCTGCATGTTTGTCACCATCTTTGATGAGGAGGCTCAACGAGGTCATTGCGACAACCTCCAGTACCGTCATACGGCCTTCGATCTCGCCCATGGACGGAATGGCAAGGTTCGCGCCGTTCCCGTAACCATCGCGCTTGGCATTGTACATTTCGGGAATCCTTTCGTGAAGTTCGGCTTATCGTATCGGTTCATCCGAATTTACTCCGCGTGAACCGCTTAGCCTTCTTGTGGACGTTTTCGGCTTCGATCGTAGCACAGACCCTCCCTCATTTTCCCAAGCTGAAACAGCCGCAGAGTCCGCGTTCAGTCTTTGCCGTTTGGAGGCCGGATAATTGACGGTCGGGATAGTTGCGGCCTCAATCCGACGGATGACAGCGACCTCCTGCAAGTGCCGATCACCTTCGGTCGCTCGCATCTCTGAAGTAGCGTAGTCAGCCCGCTTGAGGACGCGTCTAAGTGTTCTTCGTTCCTCGGACGTGGGGCACATCGATTCTGATCCTTCAGACTTAGGCGAAGCAAGTATTGAGAGCACATGCGACATTGCTGTCCATCTCGGCTTGGATGAAGTTGCCGACGCGATATTCATCGCATGCACGCTTGTGCCTTCTTCATCCAAGGTCCCCGGCGGGGTTCAGCGGCCTTCTTCCAGTGTTGAGAAGAAGCTGGCGCTCTGTCGCAGTTGGCCCCAACAGCTTCAGCAGTCGTTTCTCTTCAAGCGGGTCAAGCCGGAAGCGTTTGGCAAAATCACTTATGGTCCAGACCCTCGCCAATCTGGACGAACGAGACTGTTGAGCCTTTGCGGCAGTCATTTGCTGCTCTCCTCAGTTGCGGCCGTCACTTGAACGTCGCGGTGGCCGGGACCTGTCCTGTCGCACGCGAGATCCAGGGGCGTGCGCCATTGGTTTCTCCATGAGCATCGTACGGGCTGCTCAATCCATAAAAGACCGCGAGAGCGAGCCCAATTGCCAAAGCGGCCACCATTATCCGTCGACCAGCCCGAGAAACCATCGCGCCGCAATCCTTTGTAAATAAGCTACCGTTATGGGCCGCTCGCTATTCCTTATCCTCGGCATCCTTTTTGATTGCCGACTCCAAGTCCTGCGGATGAACCTGCAACAATTGCCTTGTCCCGATACTGACGCCAAGGGCCGGTATTTCGATATGCGTTGCAGTTCTTCGGTAAGCGGGAAATGACAGTCCTTCTATCAATTCTTCATCTACTATCACCCGGTAAGTGCCCGCATCGAGCGGCACGACCAGAGCGCTTAGGGCAAAAGGACGAGAAAAGGTAATCTCAGATTCTGTTGTGCGTTCTGACATAAGGAACCCCAATTGGTCGATTGGACCAACGCTCACCGGAAACCACGCAATTTCTGTAACTGCAATCCGGACGCTACCAGAACGTGCCTTGCAGTATAACGTACAGAATGAATGCGACCGCCATGAGCGGGATCGATTTCATGACGACATCCCCGTATTTCAAGCCGCGGAGGGATCGCATTGCGCGTTCGTGTCTGAAATTTCTTGCTACGGAAGACATCGCGTCCTCCCGGTTGGGGCTAGAGCTTCTTTGGGGCTCTAAAAAGCAGCGCCCGTTCCGTGGCTGCTACTATATCGTAGATGGGGAGGCTGGACGCAATTGCAAGGCGAAAAACGACTCATTGCAGAATAATGGATAGAGCCTGATGAACGGGAACTGCGATCATCCCAAGTTAGCTCGGTGTTCCAGCGAAGCGCCCAAACATATCGTTGACACCCCTCCAGCGTCAAAAAACTGGTCAGCATTTTAACCCGCTAACTTGGCTGACGCAGTGCAGTGACGCCCCTCCTTGCACGACGGTTTACGGCTTTGTCGCTTGGGATCTGACGTGTCTGCTGCCGATGCCGCGTTCGTGTCCTATCGCCGCCGAAATCACGGTCTCGCGTGAGTATCGCAGCTGTAAATAAAGCACCGTCAAATCCTTCGCTTCCAGCATAGCCGTCGATGCCCGTGAACCCCTGCAATATCCGCTCGGCATGGTGACCGCCGCGACCCAGAGCATAGGTGAAGGCCACACCAGGCGGAGCGCCTCCGCTCCATGGTCGGTCGTCACGGGCCAACGCCCAGAAATAGCCGGTCTTGGTTTTGCGGGCACACCGGGATCAGCACCGGCGCACGGGTCTCGTGCATGAAGAGCTTTGACGATCGCTTCAGATCGGCAAGCAAGGCATCGAAGACCGGGCGCAGTTCGAAGCCAGCCCGACCGACACAGTCCGCGAGGTCGCCTCTGTCGGTAATCCGGTTGGATCAATCGAGCTGGTGCTGGGGGAACGCCGTCGGTGCAGGCACGGCAAGCATGTTTGGGACGACAAGTAACGATGACGCGGAATTACGCCGGAATGATCTCCAGCCGCTCGGAGACATCCTCGCCGATGCAATGCAGGCCGCTGCCACATGCGCAGATGATGCTTTCCGGTTCGATGATCTCCTCGACGCGAGGAAGATGAGCGGGTAGAGAGCCGCGATTAGCGGTGCGAGATTTGGGGCTCGGTCTGCCTGAGGGGCTATCGGCTTCATCTTCGGCATGGATGGACGCTATGACCGTCTAAAGGTCCTCCAATGCCAGATCGAATTGCTCGGTATCGGCTTTTTCTGACTTGCGGCCAAAGGTAGCCTGCTTGAAAGCAGCGACCAGCTTCTCCAGCCGTTCGATCCGGTCATCTTTGCGAACTTCACGCGCTTGCGCTGCGATCAGCATCGCCTTCAGGGGAGCAATGTCGTCTGGAAGATCGGCGGCGTCCAACATGCCGGAAGTTTATCAAACTCTGCCTTGTCTGGCCCCTCGCATTTGTGACCCGAGCCATGGTGGCGCACCTATTCAATCGCGGTCGGGGCTCCTGCCTCAACAGAACGGACCCGACGCCAATCGAGCCCGGCAAACAGCGCCTCGAACTGGGCATGCCCCAAGGTCATCAGACGGCGGATCGAGCTGCTCGACCTCAATTCCGGACGGAGTGATCCCCAATCGAGCGGCCGCGAAGGTGAGTAACAGTTGAAAGCTGTAGGCGTAGGCCGCGCAGGTATGTTGGCTTGCCCGCCGCTCATGCGGCAGGTGCCTGCGTAGGAAGGCAGTGAGATGCAGAGCGAGCGTAGTCATGCTATGGCCCCTTGATGCAGCGCTTCGCCGGCCGCCGCGATTTGCGTCATCAGAATCGGCGTCGCCTGCAGGTTCCAGTAGGTATCGGTGACGTGCGCGTGGCCGAGGTAGGTGCTAAGGGCGACGATATGGCGAGCAACTGCATCGCGATCATGGAGGCATTGCTCCAGCGAGCGCACGGCGAATGTATGCCGCAAATCGTGAATGCGGGGCCCCCGTTGGCCGAGGCCTCCGCGCCTGGCCGCCAAGTATCGATCTAATGCATGCGATGTCGTGCGGTGGAGTGGCAGCAATCGCCTCTTCTTGAACTTGGTTTGTCGGATGATCAAACCATCGTCTGTCACGTCATCGAGCTGAAGCGCGAGGGCTTCGGAGATGCGCATGCCGGCGGCGGCGAGCAAACCAAACAGGGTCTCGTACATAAGCGGCCTGATCGAACCCGCCGGCTTGAGGGAGGCAGCAGCCTGCATCAGTGCAGTGATCTCACCGGCAATGTAGATATGTGGAATTCGGCGCTCAAGAAGGCCGCGCCCCAAGGTATCGGCAGCCGGGACCTCGTGGTGGGAATCCTCCGCGGACAGCGCCAAAGCAAAACGACGGGCCGCCAGCAGGCGGTTGCGGCTCTGCTGCGGCGACGGAGCGAGCATCGCCCATTCAAGCACGCGCGCACTTCGGACGCGTCGATCACCATGCCGCTCAGCGAAGGCAACGAACTTCTTCAATAGTGTATGCTGGACGCGGAATTTGAAGCCGAGCTGATGTTGCAGTTCCGCGTGGTGTGCGAGGTCCCGGCTCAGCATGCGACACTCCCCGGCCAGGGCTGAACGACTTCAAGTAACATGTCGACGTCAACCTTCGCATAATGGGCGGTCGTATCGACCGACCGATGGCGCAGCACGGCTCCGATCGTGTCCAGAGTAGCGCCAGCCCGCAGCATGCTAGTCGCGGCTGAATGGCGGAGAAGATTCGCGCCTCGCGATGGTGCATCAATGCCAGCCCTCGTGAGCGCAAGACTGACGATGCCCGAAACGCTCGCGCCGGCCAATGGCCGAAACGGTGCTATGGTTCGCAGGAAAATGCAGTCGCTGTCGGCAGGTGGACGGGCGTCTCGCAAATAGTCGATGATCGCGTCACCGGCTTCCTGGGGCAGCGGAAGCCGTATCTCGCCGCGTCCTTTACCGCGGACACACAAGGTCGCTTCGCGCCAATCAATGTCGTCGAGGCGCATGCGAGAGATGTCGCCGGCGCGCAGGCCAAGACGCGCAAGCAACTCAAGATGAGCGGAATCCCTGTCTTTTTGAGATGAAGGCCGAAGCAGGGCTCGGAGGCGCGGCTGAACGAAGCCTTTTCAAATTGTCAGACGGTGACAGGCGAATGAATCAATCTCAGAGCGAAACGCCCTAAGCCTTTGAAAAATGATTCGTTTCGAGTCGGAACGAATCACCCGTTTCGGACTTGAGTCGCAACTGGGTGATTCGGAGTATGGCGTCATGGCAGGTGGTCAGCGTGCCCAATGGAAAGGTTTCCTGAAGTTTGGCGAGGTGTCTTGCGGCGTCGCCCTGTACACCGCGGCCAGCACCTCGGACAGGATCTCGTTCAACATGATCAACAAGGCGTCCGGGAACAAGGTCAACCGCATCTATGTGGACAGCGAGACTGAAGATCCGGTGCCGCGCCAGGACCAGGTCAAGGGCTTCGAGATCGACAACGGTCAATATTTGCAGATCGATCCGGAAGAGATCGCTGCCACCATTCCCGAAAGCAACAAGACGCTATCAGTCGAGGCCTTCATACCCTGCGATGAGATCGACGATGTCTATTTCGACAAGCCCTACTATCTCACGCCTGAAAAGATGGGCGGAGACGCCTTCGTCGCGCTGCGTGACGCAATGAGAAAGTCGAAGGTTGCGGCCGTTGCGCGTGCAGTCCTCTTCCGAAGGATGAGGACCGTCCTCATACGTCCCCACGGCAAGGGCCTCATCGCCACCACCCTGAATTACGACTACGAGGTGCGTTCAAGCGCCAAGGCGTTCGAGGAGATGCCCAAGCTGAAGATCGAGGGTGAGATGCTGGATCTCGCCAAACACATCATCTCCACCAAGAAGGGCGAGTTCGACCCAGCGACTTTCAACGATAGGTACGAAACCGCCCTTGCCGAACTGGTCAAGGCCAAGATCGAGGGCAAGGCGCTGCCCAAGCCGAAGAAGGTCGAGATCTCCAAACCCAACGACCTGCTTGCGGCTCTTCGCGAGAGTGCAGGATTGCTAGCCTCCGGCGCCAACGGCAAAAGCAAGGCGACGCGCACTGCGGCCAATGCCAATCAGGGGTCTTCCGGAAAGGCTGCCCGTGGAACGGCCTCGAAGACCGCCCCGTCATCGAGATCCACGTCGCACCGGAAGGCAAGCTGAGGAGATCGACCATGGCCCCGTTTCGTTGGAAGGGTTATCTGAAGCTTTCGCTGGTCACGTGCCCGGTTTCGATGACCTCTGCGACATCGGAATCGGAGAAAGTCCGGTTTCATACGCTCAACAAATCGACGGGAAACCGCGTCGTCTCCCAGTATGTCGACAGCGTAACCGGCAAGCCTGTGAAGGACGAGAACGAAGCCAAGGGCTACGCGCGTGGCGAGAACGACTATGTCATCCTGACAGACGACGACCTTGACCGCGTGACGCTCGATACGGTCAAGACGATCGATATCGAGAAGTTCGTACCCGCCGAATCCATCGAATGGGTCTATCTGGAGAAGCCGAATTACCTCATGCCTGACGACCCGGTCGGCAACGAAGCGTTCGCCGTCATTCGCGACGCCATGAAATCCGATGGCGTCGTCGGGCTCTCCAAACTCGTTATGGGCCGCCGGGAGCGTGCCGTCATCCTGGAGCCGCGCGGCGAAGGCATCGTCCTCTGGTCGCTCCGGTTCGGAGATGAGGTCCGCCCGGAAGAGAACTACTTCGACGATATCGAAGACGAAGGCGATCCCGACCTGGTGCCGCTGGTGCAGAAGCTGATCAAGCAGCAGACATCGCATTGGTCACCTGACATGGTCAGCGATCCGATCCAGGAAAGCCTCCTGAAACTGATCGAGGAGAAAAAGAAGGCGCTGAGGCCGAAGAAGTCTGCTAAAGGCAAGACGTCCGAGGCGTCTCCGAAGTCGAACGTGGTCAATATCATGGACGCGCTGAAGAAGTCGGTGGCGGAGGAGTTGAAGAGCAGGAAAGCCGGGTAGGTACCTGCGTTCATAACACGTCCAAGCGAGCTGAAATCGCTCTGGAGCTTCACGAGGCCCAAATGCAAAAGATTGCAGTCTCAACAGTATGTGCTGCTCTGGCGCTTGAGGGAATGATCACCTTACAGCTCTATGACCTCGACGCCGCCTCCGGCGCGTTGGCGGGAGCAACGGTTGGTGGTCTCGGCGTCGCCATTGCAAGAATCCGGCGCTCAGCGACCCGGCGAAACGTCCGTCGAGAGCGTCGGCGTTCTTGATGCAGCTCCGTTCTTTTAAACGGGCCGACGCTCACGCTCTTCGGCCTTGTCCTCTGCGACTTCCTCGACGCATTGAGCCCTCTCCGCCAGCTTCTGGCTCATTTCCCTAAGCTGCTGCTCGTCTAGCTTCTCGATGCCGACGAACTTGTTCTGCGCTTGCGATGTCAGGATCAATTCATCGAGCTTGGCCTGCAACGCCTTGCCGTCCCGGTTCTGCGAGTTCTGCAAAACAAACACCATTAGGAAGGTGATGATCGTGGTGCTCGTATTGATCACCAACTGCCAGTTTTCGCTGTAGTCGAAGACCGGACCCGAGGCGGCCCAGACAACAACAAGTGCGACCGCAAGTACGAACGTTGCCGGCTTGCCAGACAGATCCGCGATCAGGGTGGCAAATTTCGAAAAGCCTCTGGATATAACGTTATCGCTCATGGAAATCTCGCTGTTGCCCGGCCAATGATAACGCAAACAGGAGCAGAGCTGTTCCAGTTGGAGCAGGTCTTGGGACTTTAGTCTGGGTTCGGACCCACCCGACGTCGCAGACCGTTCCTCCGTGTCCAGCGCAGCGTCGAATGGAACGCCCCACACTCCCTTGCCCCGGTACTCGAATTGAGGGTGACGTACTTTGCGAGCTCTTTGCCCTTTGCATCCCTGCCGATACGGGCGACCCCGCGGCGCAGACGAGGAGGGCTTTGAGCTCGCATTTGCCGGCAAGATGAACTTCAAGCGTGTCGCATTTATTCGGCTTCTTACACTGCTGCTTTAAAGAGGCAATGACCTTTAATCATCCGTGAAGGTGAACGTGCCATAATGGCGATGGTATGTTCAATTTTTCCTGTTTCGTAAGGTGAAGGACAGTCTCTGACCCGATCAGGCGTGAAGTACATCTGGGCCTATCTCGGGCTTGGGGCTCTTCTGTGGTACGCCGTCTTCCTGTCGGTGACTCACGCCACGCTCGCAGGCGTCGTCCAGGCGCTTCATACCGCTGAAAGTCACACACGGCGATATCGAAGCTGGGCACGAGTAGTCTTCGCTCCACAAACCCGAGCACGCACTCCAGAAGCCGGTGGCTTTCTTCATCGTGTCGGTACTGCGCTTCGCAAGTGCCGTTGTCTCCTTCATGGGCGCGTCCGCAAGCGTGCTGGCGGAGCCAGTCACTTCGGCGTCACCTCTGGACTTAACCTCGGGAAGCTCGCAGGCGCACTTGGAATCTGGCGCTTCAGGTTAAGTCCGGGTCCGCGAAAACTCTGGCTCCTCCTTCTTTGCACAGAAGCCGTTCAAGCTGATCCTGCCCGACTTGCTCGATCTCTACAAATACCTCGACGCTTACATCGACCGCCATCGTGGTGTTCTGCTCGACGGAGCCTGTTCGTCAAGACGCTCAAGACCACCAGCCTTGATGCGGCCTACAACTCGACAACCTTCTGCGATGCTTGGCGGACGGTCATCCAATGCTATGGCATCTATAATGCCTATACCGGACGGGGGTGCGATCAAGGGCTTGTTGCCGCATGGACCCCATAACCTGCGCGACATTCTTGCGACGCATATTCTGAAGCAGACCGGATCCTACGAGCAGGCAAGCTACGCCATTCAGGACACGCCCGACGTCGTGCAACAGCACTATGGTCGCTTCCTGCCACAAGACAAGGCCGCACTTGCGGCCAAGATCCTCAATCAGGCTTGGGAAGCTGCATAAAATCGAATGAGATGCTCGCCTTGGATGTCGGCTACACCCTACGTCCGAGCCGAGCTCGTCGTTTCGCTCTTAAGGGATGTGAACCATCGCTTCCTATAAGGTCGCGGCGGTCTATTGATTTTATTTGCTTTTCAGGTGGGGCCGCACAATCTGATGCGAATGAGTATTGTCATAGCGGTTCTTTTTGAGCAAGGCCTAACCTTTATCTCTTGAGAATGCCAACCATTTGATTGATAGCGTCCCCATATTCCTTGTGCATGGTTTCGGCTGCTTCCGAGATGGCCAGCTCCCAAGCAGGTCCGCGATCCCATGCCTCTTCCAGAGCGTCAGCCAGTGATGGCCCATGGCCCGTGACCGGCAGGACCTCGAATAGTATTCCTGCCTGTCTAAGGTCTTTATCCCGTTTGGCCTGGCCGCCGGCGTCATTCTGACGGCGGCCGGCAATGATAAGCTTGTGCACCGCGTACCTGCAAGGATCAGGGATAACAACTGAAATACCGGCACCATGTAGCAGGATCGAACGAACGGGATCGCGGATTAAGAAATCCAAAATCTTAGCGGTTCGGCTGACGCGCCTTCGAGAGCAGGCATGTTGGCGGGTTTGTCCGAATATTCTTCGGCTCCCCTGTTTGTCGTCATGAACTCGACCCTGTAACCGCTCTGGTTCCGGAAGGCATGAGATCGAGAGCTGCCGCTGATATGCGGCACTGCGCGGAACGTTGGATCAAGCCCTTTCAGGAGATCGAGGATCGGCGGCAGCGAATCTGCCACCTCGGCGGAGATCGCGAAATCCTGGGCCAGGTCTGCATCACCTGTTAGGATCGCCGCCGAAGGCAGACGGATGCCAAGATATGCCGAGTAGCATTGAAAAGCGACAGTGCCGATGAGAACACCGCGCAGCCGGAAGAGACCGGCCTTGGCAAGCGCCTGTACGATATCACCGGTAAAGCGATCAGCGGCAATTAAGCCGGCTTCGCGCGTTAGCGTAGAAACGTACTTGCGGCGAGCCTTATAGTCACACTTCTCACCCTTGAAGGTTTCGACCCGTTCCGAAATCAGGGGGTCGTCGGCAGGCCCGACATAACGGCGTTTCTGCCCACCCTCTCCGTCGGGCTGGTCGAAATACCAGTAACGCCGGCCATCAACTGCTACTGGCACGAATCTACCCGATGGAGGGAAATCTTCCGCCCAATCATCATCAAATGCCCGTTGCTGGAGTTCCGCGACCATGGTGCGAAACATGAGATCAATCTGCTTAATCATGCCACTCTCTATATCTTTTTTGCAAATCTAGTATAGCAAGTTTTGCGGCTTTCCCCAGTGAACGCTGCCCGCCTCTGCCAGTGCAAGACACCACCTACCGTGATCCTCACTATACTATCTTCTCGGACATAATATAAGGCCGGTGTCGAGATGCCCGACTTGTACGGATCCGAACTATCGCCCCTCACATGCTAAGCTACTGATCTAACGTCCCTGTTGCATAACGCCTTTTTATGGACCTCCAGCGATCGCCGCCGGCGATTATCAGCTTCGCGAAGGCGGAAGTTTTGCCGGAGCCGTTCGGCCCTGCGAGGAGGATACACGACAACTCGGGCATGAAGCGATTGCTACCTCACGGTAGCCGGAGCACGTTCCTTGCGCTCATGCCGGGCCTTATCCTTCGCCTCGTTCTGCCGATCCTTGGCAGTGATCGTTAGGCCCATACGGCGGCTCTCGGCGATGGCTTCCCGGCCGATCTGCTTCAAGGCTTGCCTGTTCTCGCGGTATTTCTGCAAAAGCATCAGCGATCTCCTTTCCATTCTTCCATAACATAATGCGACAGGCCGTCGGCTGCAAATATAGCTTGTGCCAGGTGCCAGCGACAGCAGCACTGAATGCAACGGGCCGAAGGAGACAGCCTCGCCTTGAAGGGACTCGAACAGCCGTTCGCCTAGATAATGACTTCGGTGGTGTTCATTGGAGTGGTAGCGAATTATTTCTGCAAGGACAGTGAGTACCGAGTATGCCGACGTTCACCCGTACGCGTCAGTGCACCGATCTCCACGAGTTGCTGAAGGTCGCGTGTTGCTGTAGCGCGGGATGTATCTGTGATCGAGATATAGTTTTCGGCACTTAGACCTCCCTTGAAGCCAGCCGTGCCTTCCTTGAAGATGCGCGCGACTACCTTTTCTTGCCGCTCGTTCAGCTTGTCCCGAAAACGATCATAGAACTTTGCTTTCTGGATGAAGAAATCTACGCGCTCAAGCGTCGCCTGTTGAGCATCCAGAATAGTTTCTGAAAAGAAAATGACCCAGTCGGTGATATCAAGCGTGCGCTGGTGTCGCTCAAGCTCTGAGTAATAGGCCTTCCGGCGCTTCTCGATTGTGAAAGCGAGTGAAATGAGACTTGGCTGCCCTATGTTTTGCGCCAGGGATTTCTCGGCGAGCGCGCGTCCAATTCGGCCGTTGCCATCCTCAAATGGATGTATGCTTTCAAAGTAAAGGTGTCCTACTGCTGCGCGCGTCAGAGCTTGAAGCGACGTTTGACCATCTGGCCCGGATTGATTGAACCATGTGATGAAGGTTTCCATCTCAGCGGCAACCTGGCGAGATGGGGGCGCTTCAAAATGGATGGTGGGTTTGTCCAATCGACCTGATACGATCTGCATGGCGTCTTCATGCGTGCGGTAAGCACCAACCGTTTCAATATATCGGTTTCCGGCCATCAGCATTGAATGCCAATGGAACAGTCCCTCATGGCCCAGCGGCCTATGCCAGCTTCTATAGACATCCGCCATCAGCTCGGCGATCCCCCGCTCTTGGGGGCGGATCTGTCTATCATCAGTGTTTAGCCCGAACTGCCGGCGGAGTGATGACTGGACACTCACGCGGTCCAGAAATTCCCCCTCAATCTCTGAGGTCTTGACCGCTTCGTCGCTCAGCAACTCAATGCGAAGTTGGTTGCTGTCGTCATCGTTGAAATGTCGAACAGCACCGATAACCTCGCCGGCGGACTGCAGGAATTTCTGCTCCAACGGTACCAGGCTTGCGGTGTCGTATCTGAAGTTTGGCCAGTCAGTGTTTTGCCAGTTCCATGTCATGAGTTATAGAATCTCTCTCTATAACTCATGAATATCGCCATAAATGAGCTATTGCAAGCCCTTCTATCGCTCAGCACCACAATCTGCAGCTCTCCATTCAAGAGGCAGCGATCGGCAGCTAACCTCTTGCCCTAAACATATTTTGTTAATGGGCGCCCCCTATTTCCGCTCGCCCTCGGCACTGGTGCCGAGCAAAAAGGAATAAGTATGACCAAACTCGACCTTTCATCACGACATTTTCAGCGAAAAATTTCGGAATTCTGCGAGCTTCGTATCGCTCCAGTCGCATCCAGGCGGGTGTTCGAAAATATACGGCCCTACCTGGCCAGTTTGATTATCTACCGCAAATCGCCCCCGCTTCTGAATGGCCATATAGACTGGAAGATGATCGGTCAGGCCTGCGGGATCGAAGCCGAGTTGACGGCAGAACTGAAAAAGCAGCTCCGGCCAGGCTTGGATGCAATCATCCGCTGGCTCGGCGCACCACCAGCGACCGAAGAACGACGACCACCAAAGCCGGCAGTTAGCACGCGTAAAATGACTCCCGCCAAGAAGGCAGCTTCCGCACGCCCCGCCCGACAGCAACAACGCGCGACGATCGATGGCGCCTTTGTCCGGTCTGCGTCAACATCGCGCGGCCCAGCACCAAAACCGATAAGCCCTTTCCCAGAAGCACTATTTGAAGCGACAGAAGATCCGGCGAGCTTTCAGGACGCATTGGTCTACCATATGCGTCGGTTCGGCGACACCTATTGGCAGCTTTACCGCGCCGTTGTTCATCTGAATGAGACCTTCGACAAGAAGACGCTGCTATCCTGGATCCAGGGAGAGCGCGTGCCCCGATCTGTTGCCAGTTTCAACATCCTCCGCCGTATGGAGCGACGATATCGACTTTCAGAGGGATATTTCAAAGAAAAACTGCCGCATCAGGCGCGCTCCCTGTATGGTCACGATCTCGGTGACATCTGCCCAGCTGAGCGTCGACGGATTTCATTGCACCTGCCCGAAGACTTCAACAGCCTGCCCTTTACCAAGCGCGAGGAGATCCTCGATTGGGTGCGCCGGGTGATCATTTCTGGCTCTACAGAATATCGCCGCTATCAGGCGGCGGCCAGCAAGCGGCGATATGCAATCCGCTTTCCCGGCGTCACCTATGGCAGCAGCTTTCTTTCCTCTCGATCGTTGGCCTCGGCGGCCGGCGCCAATCAGAACGTTGCCGCAGAACTTGATGATCCTGATCTGCTTTCTGGCGTTATCGACGCACCGCCGAGACTTGCCATGGAAATGGCTGATCTCATCCGCTTCAAGACTTCGACGCTGACGGCGATTGGGTTCCAACGGAACGGCGTCTGGGGTGAAGAAACGGCCTCCCAGAAGATTGAGCACCTCGGTTTGATGTTTGGTGCGCTTGCTGCCTCGCCAAACGGTCTCGTGAAGGGTTTCGGCGTGCCAGTCAGCCAGTTAAGCTTCGGCCTTCTCGTTTTCCCTGGCGTTTGGGACTGGTATCTGCAGTGGCGGGAACAGCGACGTGGCTTCTACACCAAGTGGGAAGAAGACATGCTGATGGTCGCCCAAGCCCTATCTCGCGCGGAAGTCGGTTGGATCCGGCAGCATCCGGAGCTGCTTCGGAATGTCAGGCCCATTGCGGGCTTGATTGAGCAGGAAGAAATCGATTTCGCGGCTCGCGATTGGCATGGCGCCTGCGATGCCTTTCACCGACATGCCGCTAACCGTTCCAAGGAGATCCAGCGCGTGATGCGCGTGCATCGCGATCCATTTGAACCGATCATGTGTGTACTCGAAGCGGACAGCCCGTTGGCGGAATATCGCAAGATCACAGACGAGATTGTGAAACGTATGCCGGATGAGAACAGATATCCACGACCGGCCGCCGAAGCCGTTAGATCATTCCTATTACTTCGCCTGGGCCTGCACCTTGGGCTCAGGCAAAAGAACCTTCGCCAACTTCGTGTCTGCCCCCGTGGACACTATCCGACGTCAGAACGCCGGCTGGAGGATCTGAAATGCGGTGAGCTGCGCTGGAGTGATCGCGACCAGGGGTGGGAGGTCCTTATCCCGTCGGTCGCATTCAAAAACTCCGGTTCATCCTTCTTCGGACAGAAGCCGTTCCGGTTGATTTTGCCCGACCTTCTCGATCTCTACAAATACCTTGATGCTTACATCGACAGGCATCGTGGAGTTCTGCTTGGCGGTGCGAAAGATCCCCAAACGCTATTCGTCAAGACGGTGAAGACGACCAGTATTGATGCTGCTTACAATTCGACCACATTCTACGAGGCTTGGCGGACTGTCATCCAACGTTACGGCATCTATAATCCCTATACCGGACGGGGTGCGATCAAGGGCCTCCTGCCGCATGGACCGCATAACCTGCGGGACATTCTGGCGACGCATATTCTGAAGCAGACTGGATCCTACGAGCAGGCGAGTTATGCCATTCAAGATACGCCCGATGTCGTGCAGCAGCACTACGGCCGCTTCCTTCCGCAAGACAAGGCCGCACTGGCCGCCAAGACCCTCAATCAGGTTTGGGAAGCTGCGTAAGATCGAATGAGATGCTCGGCTCGGACACTCAGAACATGTTGCATCTGGGCCGAGCGTCCTCGTCTCCGCCTTGAATGGATTCGAACCTACGATCAGTGAGCGGATTTTCCCGCTGTGCTGAATTGGCTACCTTTTCACATCATTACGGGCCTCAAAACGCGTGCTACTAACTGGTCTGTTATGGTCTTCACTTGACCGATGGCGTGCCGCTTGTCATACATGAGGCGGCCTTACACGCAGGCCGGTGTGCCCGCCACGCAAAGCTATGTCAGCGTTCCATCTCTGAATTGTCACACTGTGCCGGCAGGTCTGGCCATTAGCGGGCACATGGTCGGATCAATTCAGGAACTGAATATGACCGAAGCAGCAGAAATTAGCCACCTCAAGCTTCTTGGAAAACGTCCCGCCCGAGTCACCAGGGTGGCGCTACATGAAGCTCTGAACTTCATTGCCATACACCTCGGCATTGCGAATTAGACACAACTCGTCACCGCCAACAAGAGTGGGTGGATCCCAAGCTCCGAGCAGGTGGCGACCATCGAAGCAGTGGTCGCGAAGCACGTTTTACCGGCGGATTTTACGATGGGAAGTACCGACGCAAGTGCGCGTCGCTGGGGGTATCTTGAACAAGGACGAGTGTTGCAGCCGACGACCAGTGCCCCGTGTTCGACGCCGACTTACTCGAAGAAGCGCTGAGCCTGGGCAACAATCGGATGTCGCAGGTTCGCAGCAAGATCTCGTCCGAGTGGCCAAGGAGGCCGACAAAACCTGATGGGGACGGCAAAGCTCGCCATCCGCTATGGGACCGCGACTCCGACACCTGGTTTTGCTTGCATTGCGATGGGAAGATCACGGGCGTTCAGATCGCTAAAAATCTGTGGCATTGCCCCGCATGTGGCGCTGCCCCAGTCGACATTTTCGACGCTGCTTTCTGGTGCGAAGATGAAGGCAAATCGCTCCAGCCGATCGGCGATAAAGCGAAATCAGACACTAGCAAACCTGAATTCCACGTAGTCGATGACCGTCCAAAACTTGAGTTGAACGAACGCAACATCGTTCTTCTCATGAGAAGCGCACTCTTAGATGACTCGACGAACGTAAGCGAACGACTGGGGCGCTGTTGGCCGAAATCACCGTCGATGAAGACAACGACGTTTGGATCTCGCTCGAAGAGGATTTGTGGCCGGATGATAAGGCCCCAACTCAGGCGATCAACGTTGCAGCACAGCGCGGTATCGAAATTGAGTGGGAGACCATGTGGTCGAAGATACCTTTTCACTGACCAGCTTTGGGTGAGCAGACCTCAAGCACCACCGAATACCTGCAAATGTTGCTAGAGGCATATGCGCATTATGCTGTCACCTCATACAGCGACGCGTAGTCGTTTCAGGCCAACCTCCTCGCTTGAATATCTACCAAGGAGTTTGGTCACGACAAAGCGTACACTCCGGCCCTTCGAAACGAAGGTGGTCTTGCATCTCAGACGAGGAAAGCGGTTTCCGGAGCCGAAGGAAATGATTTGAACCACCGACCCTTTGATCGAAGGACAAGGCGCTGGATATCCGCGACCACTAACTGCTTAAGATACATGCTCCGCGGCTCTCTGTAGCAAACCAGCCCGACTTGAGATGACCTTGCGAATTGCACTCAGGATGGGGTGCCTGATCCCCTCGTGGGCCAGTTCTGCAACAAGGGCGTCGGCCTCGCTCACAATCCTTTCCGCCATCTGGGCAAGATCGCGGACAAGGATGCGCTGAGAAGATTTGGTTTCGGGCACGAGTGTCGCCCAATGCTTCAACTGGATCGTGTCGGGCACATCGCGGCCACCAATCTTCATGGCGAGCCTCTTTGACAAGCGGGGATAAACAGCCGTGCAAACGACATCGTAGATCGGCGCCAGATCCGGTTCATCGGAGCCATAAAGCAGGGCGTAGTTCTTGCCGTGGGCATCAGCGTTGCCGACGAGATAGTGGAAGATCAGCATGCGGATGAACTGCAACCGATCCGCGACGGGCCTCGCGCAGGCGTTGTCGATCAGCCCGAGAGATCGTTCTGTTCCCGGTCCTCCCTCGGCCTCATACTTCAGCTCTGGCGGTACGCTAAGGGCCTGGCAGAAGTCTTCCTGGTGTAGGCGCTCAATGATGCCGTCCGCAGCTTTCGTTCGATCATAACGCTCAACCAGGAGAAAGGCAGTCGCCCCGTCCAGGCGAATCTGAACATGGGGTACGGGCAGCTTGAGGCGGGCGGCCAGCTGCATACAAAAATACTCGTTCTCCACCGTGCCTTCCAACGCCTGGATGACTGGTTTCAAGATATGGGTCGTTGGTCTTCCGTCTCTTGCCAAGGCGATAGAATCTCCATCGACAATGACCGCCAGTTTGTCCTGCGCGCCGGCGAGCGACAGGCGGATGCCCTCGTCTCCGCCAAGCAGAGGCCGGGTCCGCAGCCTGCTGAGAACCTCGTCCAGACGTTCCGAAGTGAGAATTTCGGCTTGGGACTGGCCGGGAGGTTCGGGCGCTGTGCCGGTGGGATAGATTGACAAGGCACCTGCGCATTCGCCGCCGATAACTTCCAGTAGCCCGAAGGCATTGCCTGCCGAGAGGCCGAGCGCACCAGCTAGGCGTTGCCGCGCGCCTTCGTCCGGCAAGAGACCGGAAAAAAACGGGCGCACGACCTGATCACCAAAGGGTTCTTCTTGCAGGGGCATCGAGAACGAGATCGCTCGCGATCGTTGGTCCAGGAGATACGCGCCATCGTAGGCGAAGATCAGTAGGCCGTCGTCAAGCCGGCCGAGCACGCCCGCCTTGGTGTCGCGAAAATAGACGTCCAAGACGCGGGTCATGATCGCGGGCCCTGGCGACGCCCAACGGAAACAAGAAGACCAAGACCGGCCAAGACTTGCATCGCACGGCCAATCTGGCAGCTCTCTTTGCCGGCCTCAAGTTCACGCAGAAACCGTACGCCCACACCAATCGCCCCGGCCAATTGCTCCTGGGTTAACCCTTGCTGTCTGCGCTCCTGACGGATCAGCATGCCGAGAGTTTTTGTATCTTTGATCTTGTCCATAATCACCCCTATCGGGATGATTATATCATCGGAGGGTGCAAAAGAAAACAAAAGAACCGATCGGGATGATTTTCGGATTTTTTTGGCCAGCTGACCGAAATAGACCCGCTCGGGATGAGACTACATCGCACGACTTACCCTGGCGCTCACTACTTGAAGCAGTTCTCACGGTGCCATCTCAGGAACTGGGGATGTGGCCGCTCGAAGACCCATGCTAGGCACGGTCGCCTTCCCAGTCTTGTTGAGGAGTCCTTGAATGCTGTCAGGATCATTCGCCTGACGCGATATCAGGATATCAAGATCGTCCGAAAGACCAATCAGACCGCGATCAAACATCCAGTGTGCGGTGCCCGAAAGAGCAATTCCGTTGGAAAGAATGTCGGGTCCGCTCGCTTCCACCGGCCCGATATGTGCGGCGTCGACCTCCGATGGCGGATCGTTTGTCATAGGCGTGAAGAACGAGCCGGCGAAACAGCCGATTTCGAACGATCCGCGACGAGAGTTGCATAACCCGGTCGCGCTCCTGCTCGAACATGAACGGCGCTTGAGCTTCATCTGCAAATCCATCGGCCGCATGCGTCCCCCGGCTCATCCAGCCGAGGCAGTTCAGGCTCATGCTCGTCTATGCCAATCGATACGATGCGGCTGAAATCTGCTGCGGACATCGGCCGGACTGCAGCCTGCGCCCTGTCGGAATACGGCCCTCTTCAACATCCACGCCATCCCAGCCTGGATGTACCAGGCCGCGGAGACCATAACTGCCGATCCGCCGCCCCAGAAAGACGGAAGCACTCTGCCAAGCATTTCTGGGTTCTCCAGGGAAATGGAGCTGGGTGGTGCGAACGCGCCTACCCGGACGCTGGACTTTGAAATGAAAATGACGCGTTCGGCCGGGATAAAGCGCCGGCATGATGGTGGTGGACCACCAGCGCCCCTTGGTGTCGGCGAACTGGTGCCCACGCAGACGGAAACCCACGGTGTCCTAGTCGCCGTTTTCGTCCGCATGCCAAATCTCAACGCGGCTGCCGCCAAGCGGCTGGCAGCGAATGTCGAGTACGAACTGCGACCGTTATTCGCTCGCCTCCGGGTGCATCCGAATAGAGATCCCGGTTCAGCGGCGAGTTCGGCTTGAAGAAGGGGCCGCCTTCCCGTTCAAGGGTCGGTCCGTCTCCATCGTTATATGCGGGCGTGAGCGGCAGTTCGGGAACGGCCTGCGCAAACGCCTCATTCTCGCCACCTCAACGAGCGGCAGCGTCAGAAAGGCCGTCAGAAGCGCGCGTCTAGTGGAAGGCAAGGCGGGCCTTCCCGTGATTGTGCCAACGTGATGGCGGGTTAATCAATGCGCCGTTACTGCAGGCGCTGCGCGGCATTTGTCTGTGCCTCTCGGATCAGGCCGGAATACATATTCTCTTTGCCGATATACCACGGCATCGTGCCGATGGAGCCGAAGCCGGGAATTGTTTTCATGTGCGCGACCATACGAGCCCGCATGCGCTCGTCCGGAAGAGGTCCTGTCATCGCCTGGACATCGTAACTCATGTGGTCGGAATTGGACGTGCCGCAGAGGACGCTCGTGACGGCGGGGCCGTGACCGATTTTTATCTCCATCCTGCCGCACCTCCTTGACTGGCTGATTGCAGCACTTGTTCTGTTCACTTGCACCTTCTGGATGGAACGAACATCCCGCGCAGCGATGCCGCTCAGCGTTGCTGAAACCGAGCACTCGATGATAGCGTCTACGCGCCCAACGCGTTGCTGAGATCTTTCAATCCGATCATCAGCATCAGCGGGTCAGACGGAGATGGGAGAAATCCAACGGCCTCATAGAAGGTACGTGCGTCATCTGAAATCGCATGCACCAGCACGCCGCGGATACCAAGTATTTCGGCTGCGTTGAGCAGGCGCAACCCTGCATCACGCACCAATGCCCGACCGATACCGCGGCCCTGATAGGTCCGGTCGATAGCCAGGCGACCAAGTACAGCGACAGGGATCGGATCTGGCATGTTTCGCTTAAACCGGCCTGGAGCTTCTGGTGTCCTCACCGCGCCGGAGGCGAGAGCGTAATAGGCGACGACACGATTTCCGTCGCAAACCACGAAAGTGCGAGACGCACCGCTGGCCTGATTGGCTCGCGCTCGTCGGCGCAGCCAATCATCTAGTTCTGAAACGCCGGAATCAAATTCGACAAGTTCATGATGCTCGGCCAAAGGGGCAGGCGAAGTGAGGGTCACGCCTCATCCCATGGAGCTTTGGTCAACATTGTGCGTTTCAGACGCGCATTCGACTTCGCGGGCGCGTCAAGTCGGGTAACGTATTCGGCATACACCTCAGGACTTACCGTGAAGACGATACGGTCAAGCAGTACTTCCTCCGCACGCCGTTCACAGGCTTCCAGCATGAAATCTGTCCGTGTCTTGCCAAGCAGTTCAGCCGCGCGGTCGATAAGATTGCGCGTTGCGGGCTTGATACGGATATTCAATGGAACGCTTGAATCCAAATTTTTGCTCGTACGTGACGTCGGCATGGGCAACTCCAATGTGATAATGCTATATAGCGTAACGACATTATCGTTACAAGCCCGTAACGACAGTGTCGTTACGGGGTGACGAGCTGACATGTAAACTGGGCTCTCGACGGGGTGCGAACCACCGGCCCAGTCGTAATAGAGCTATCTCTGGAACTGCAGCGGCGTCATCGAGGTCAGTGACTCGAAATGCTGGTGAAACGACGACGGGCTCATCCGCGCGACAACAGCCAACTTATCGACGCGCAATGTTTCCGCGAAGCTAGTGTGCAAAAGGGCGCCGGCCCTGAGTACCCGTTCGATGTTTGATTCCGGACGGGAAAGCTTGCAGATCTCGCCGCCATGCGGACCACTCAACAATTTGGTCGTGAGAGCCTCCAATGGCACCTACCGTGCCTAAGTTTTCCCAAAAATCCGAGTGAGAAAATGTTTCGAGATGGCAGCGGCAATTCGGCGTTTTCTCTTGCCTCATGTGCGGGAACCCGAAGTATCTCGGTCTCGAGGGACACGAACTGCTGAGCCTCCGTCCAAGAGGATACGCCAGCCCAACGCCGTAATTTGGAAGAAAACTGGTGCTCTCAAGCATCAAGACGCTGCTTGGCGCCCTGTCAAGCCAAAGCAACACGGCGTTGTTCATCGCCCTCGGCTATCGACGGAGGCACAACACGTCATCCTGGCTACGGGGCTCAGCCTGCGTATTCGCTAGCGCATTGAGGAGGCGTTTGGTTGGATCAAAATCGTCGCGGGGCGAGACAAGACGAAGTTTCGTGGGAGTCGGATCGGCTTTCACCTTGCGGGCCGCCGCCTACAATCTTGTGCGGCTGCCGAAGCTCATGACGGAGATAAGCTGATGGCGAGAGTTCCTGCTTTCGCCAAGGCCTTTGCCGGTCGTTGGCGCATCGTCGAGATGGATAACTGGGACAATGACGCCCTCGATCTCGGAGAAGAAGCGCATCTGATATTCCAGGGCACGGCCGACGGCGAAATCGCATTCGTGTCTCTCAAGGGCTTTCTCGATGTCCGCTACGGCGCGCGCAGTGGATCAGCCTGTGCGGAGTTCTCTCGGGAAGGACAAGACGCGAACGACGCGGCCTGTGGTCGCGGATGGGCAGCCCTCGGCTCCGCTGGACGCCTTGTCGGGCATATCTATACTCACAACGCAGCCGATTCCGGCTTCGTGGGCGAACGCGACTGACTTCTTGAGCAGCTTGCCAGGCCTCGGCTAGCGCCGTGAGGGGACGGCTGTGATTGACCTGCCGCGCCGGGCTCTCACGTGGCTCACGGAACCGCATGGCGTGGAGGAAGCCTCCACATGATATGGGCTTTGCGCTGTCGAACCCTCACGAAGCTAGTTTTCCTCGATGTCGTCTTGGAGCGGGATTGCCGCCTGCAGGAGCCCCAGCAGGCTGGCTCGCAACTTCGGCGAGGCTCTCCTGTAGCGGGTCAGCAATCTCGCCTCCAACCGATTGTCGACTGTCTGATCTACTGCCTCACCTTGCGAAGGTGCGCCAGCGGCGACATCATCGAAAAAGAATTCCATTGGAACATCGAAGATCGTCGCTGCCTTGCTCAGGGTCGCGGCACTAAGGCGATTCATGGCACGTTCATATTTTTGAACCTGCTGGAAGGAGACGTTGAGCTTGACGGCAAGTTCCTGCTGCGACCAGCCGGCTTGAAGGCGCAGGCTGCGAAGCCGTGCTCCAATCACTTGGTCAACGTCCGTTGTCTGGCGCTTGCCGCTGCCAAGGTCAGTCGTCTCCATACCATTCATCCCGTTTCGCTAACGTTTGCATATGTCACGTTAAAGTCGCGATGCAAAGCCTATGGCATCACCTGAGCACACAGAGTGCGTATTGGCTGGCATTTGAGAGTGCGTTGTTGACGGGACGGCAATGGAAACTCGGGGGTTACGTCCGGAGCGGGGACGAACCCCGCCCCAACGTGTCACGAGACTTCAACACTGGTGGCAAAGCAGCGGGGAAGGTGGTCCTGACGCGCCGGTGCAAATATCTTCTGCCAAACGCATTGCTGCGCGCAGCTGCCAATGGCTGCGTGACGCGAGTTTGCCAGGAAAAACACCATGTCTTGCGCATGTATTTCGACCTCTTCGGCTTCGATCACGAACCTTCAGAGCCCTGAGATCTCCAACAGGATCTGCTCGTTCTCGTGTGAGTACGTTGTGCCATCAAAGGCTGCGTCGGGCGCAGTCTCTATCCTTGCAGTTGAGATCATGCCGGCGTAGATTCCGCGCCGCGGTTAACTCTCCGTAGTCCGGCGACGGCCAGCAGACTTTTTCCAATCGATGACATTAACGCCCTCACACGCTGGAGATCATACCGCCGTCGACGCGGATGACTGAGCCCGTAAGATAGGCCGCTCTAGTGCTTGCAATGAATGCGACAACATCGGCATATTCCT
Source organism: Rhizobium sp. OAE497 (assembly GCF_040546565.1). NCBI lineage: Bacteria > Pseudomonadati > Pseudomonadota > Alphaproteobacteria > Hyphomicrobiales > Rhizobiaceae > Rhizobium > Rhizobium sp. OAE497. The sequence goes on along the minus strand of NZ_JBEPOA010000003.1, from coordinate 627,686 downwards.
GCGGGTCACCGTAGCGTCCGACCGGGATCGAAGCAGTGCTCGCCGCCGAGACCTCCTCGACCGATCTGCCCTCGCGTTTGGCCCTCTGCTCATCAAGAAAGGTAATGCGCTGTGTCGCAACGCGGCCGGGAAGCACGACATTGGCGGTGACGCCATCGCGGCCGACTTCACTTGCGAGGGTCTTCGACCAGCCGAGCAATGACATGCGCAAGGCGTTGGACAGGCCGAGGTTCGGTATCGGCGCAACGACCCCTGACGACGTCGAGGTAATGATCCGGCCCCATTTCTTTTCTCTCATCTTTGGCAGCACGGCATCGCTGGTGGCGATAACCGACAGGACCATGCTGTCGAAATACTTGCGCCAGTTCTCCGCGCTCTGACCTGAGACGAGCGTCGGCGGCGGCCCACCAGTGATGTTGACCAAAACATCGACCGAACCGAATTGCTGCTCGATGACGGCAAGGTTCGGCGCGATCACCTCGAGATCGGCGAGATCCCACTGAACCGCCATCGCAGACCCGCCAGCAGCCTGGATGGTCGCAACCACCTGTTCTGCCGCGTCCTTGTTGATGTCGGCGGCCGCTACCTGCGCGCCTTCAGAGGCAAGTGTGTGCGCGATGGCACTGCCAAGCCCCCCGCCGGCTCCCAGTACGAGGGCGGTCTTGCCTTTCAATCCCAGATCCATGGCGGTTTCCTTCCGTTAGTTGGTAAACTTGTCAGGTTTCGGCTCACCCAGCCATCCAGCCACCATCGACCATCAGGTTGACGCCGGTGATAAAGCTCGCCATGTCGCTCGCGAGGAAAAGCGCGGCACCCGCGACATCGCGCGGTTCGCCGAGGCGAGGCCAGGGTGTGCGGCGGCGTGAGTAGTCGAGGGCTTCGGGTTCGTTTGCCACCCCAGGCTTGCCGGTGATGATCTTTCCCGGAGCGATGGCATTGCACAGGATCATATCGGCCGCGTGATCGACGGCGATCTGCCGGGTCATCTGCACGATGGCTCCCTTGCTGACCCCATAGGGGAAGTCACCGGGGCTCGCCACCATCCCGTGCTGTGAGGAGATGTTGATGATCCGGCCTCGCGCCTCGCCTTTGACGTCCTGCGTCAGGAACTGCATGGCGGCACGCTTGCAGCAGTAGAAGAAGCCAGTGACGTTGACCGACATTACCCGGGCCCATTGGTCGACAGATGTCTCGAGGAGGGTCGTCGACGTATATATCGCGGCATTGTTGACGATGATGTCGAGCCGGCCGAATTCTTGCACGGTCTCTCCAACAAGCGCATCGACGTCATCCCATGTGGATATGTCGGTTCTGAAAAAGCGGCCGGTCCCACCCGCCGCCACGATCTCGGCAACAGTTGGGTCGCCGCCCTCGATCGGCGTTTCGGAGACGTCAGCGACCACGACCGTCGCTCCCTCACTGGCATAGCGTAGAGCAATTGCGCGCCCGAGGCCTGAACTGGCACCCGTGACGATCGCGATTTTCCCAGACAGTAAAGACATAGCCCGATCCTTAGTAAGCATTGCGGACGATCTGACCGCGGCAGGGCGCGATCAGCACACCGTCGTTGACGATCCTTTCGCCGCGCAGAAAAACATCCGTCAACCTTCCGCAGACCTGCCGCCCGTGAAAGGGCGTATAGGCGGCCTGTGAGACCTGGTCGGCGTCGGCGATACGCGACACGCCGTCCATATCGACGATCAGTATGTCGGCATCGCATCCGACTGCGATCGCGCCTTTCGAACGCCCTAGCCCGAAGCGATGCGCAGGGCTGTAGGCGCACATCCTGACCAGGTCGGGCAGCGTGATCAGTTGCTCCGCCACGAGCTGCAGCATGATCGGGAGCAACGTCTGCAGGCCGGGCATCCCCCCCGGGATGTCGGCAAACGACGAATATCGCGCGGACTTTTCGGCCGGGCTATGTGGTGCATGATCCGTTGCCATGACAGTGATCAGGCCGTCTGCAACCGCTTGGCGCAGGGCCCTGACATCGTCATTGCCGCGAAACGGAGGCGATCCTTTCAGCCTGGCACCTGCTGCTGCGTAGTCATGAGATGTGAAGAAGAGGTTTTGCGGCGTCGTTTCGACCGAGACGTCGGCCATGTCCATGAGACGTCGCCACGTATCGACCCCAAGTTTCGAGTTGACCTGACGCACATGAACGCGCGCACCAGTCTCCGCAGCCGCCAGAACCGCCCGCGCGATGCCACCGGCTTCGGCGAGCGGCGGCCGGCTTTTAAGGAATGCCGAGATGTCGCCATCACGATCACGCAGGCCACTACCCTCAAGAATCGTCTGATCGCCCGGCGAGATGCCGATTGTGATTTCGGAACCAGAAAGCCGCCGCAGCACCTGCGTGACTGCATCAAGATCATCGAAACGGTAGTCGCAAGCGACATCCGCCGTGAAGAGCTCCAGCGAAACCGGAGAGAGGGCGAGCAAACCATCGAGGTCTTCACAGCTCTTCGAAATGACGGTCTGGAATCCAACATCGACATTCAGTCGACCGCTGGCCAACGTCATCTTGTCGGAGAGTTGTTGCGCGGTCGCCGTCCAGGGATCGTCGGTCGGCATATCAAGGATTGTGGTCACTCCGCCGAGAGCCGCGGCATGGGTGCCAGTTTCGAAGTTTTCCTTGTGCGTCAGCCCGGGATCACGCAAATGTGCGTGTGCGTCGATCAGTCCTGGCAAAAGCGTCATGCCGCTGGCATCGAAAAAATCCCGTGCGCGTGCGATCTCGCCAGGAGCAAGCATGGCAGCAATCCGCCCGTCGCGAATGCCGATATCCGCACGCGACGTACCACTTGCGTTAACGACGGTGCCGCCGCTGATCACGGTATCGAACACGACTGCCTCCGTTCCCCTACCAAAGGCCTGCCAGCCGTGGTTCTTCATGCGTCACCACTTCGATGAGGGCGGCTTGGCCGGCGCGAACGCGATCGAGGCCTCTCAACAGCGCCGCACGAAGCTCATCCGGTTCGCTCACACATTCCCCGTAACCTCCAAGGGCTTCGGCAATCGGCGCATAGCTGCCGGTGATCCGGTTTGCCCCGTATTTTTCGGTGGCGATCGGCATGCTCTTGGCATAGCCGCCGAGGACGTTGTTGCGCATGACGATCGTCAGGACCGGTAGATTGCAGCGCACCGCCGTTTCGAAATCGATGCCGACCATGCCAAAGGCGGATTCTCCCATCAGGTTGACGACCGTCGCCTCGGGACGGGCAAGCTTCGCCCCCATCGCAAATCCGAGGCCGCTGCCAAGCTGCGTGGTCTTGCCCCAGCCGATATAGCTCCCCGGCGTCGTCGCAACATAGAAAGGGCAGAACTGATCGCGCGGATTGCCGGCATCATGCGTGACGATCGAAGTATCAGGATCAATCGCCTGCATGATCTCAAAGACGACGCGATAGGGCGATATCGGCCGCTCGTTCGACGTCAAAAGTGGCATCCATTTTGCCATGAACGCCGCGCGCACGGCAGCGATTTCCGGCGCGGGATCGGTACGGCCTTCGCGCTTCTCCGAGCCATTCTTGACGCATGCGATCATCTGCTTGAGCACGGCGGCGGCGTCGCCGACCACGCCCTGCGCGATCGCATAGTCCTTGCCGAGATCCGCATCGTCGAGCGTAACATGAAGGATGGTCTTATCCTCCGGGACGGGAAGGATGTAATAGGACCGGGTCAGGCTGCTACCGAGCGCCAGAATGAGATCGGCCTTGGCGAGAAAATGATCGACGGTCGCGGGACGTGCGCGGCCCGCCGTTCCGAGCGCCAGCGGATGGTTTTCTGGAAAGCCGCTCTTGCCGTTCGGCGTCGTCATAACCGGAATGTTCAGCAGTTCCGCGAACTCGACGAGATCTTCCGTGGCAGAGGCGGAAAGGACACCCTGGCCGGCGAGGATAACCGGATATTCTGCGGCCAGCACCGCGCCCACCAGTGCAGCAACTTCTGCGGTGTCGGCCTGCGGCAGGCTTCGGTGCGGCCGGCGATGATCAACTGGCCGGGCCTCCAGGCTCTCGGCGAGGAGATCGACCGGCAATTCGAGAAGCACAGGCGCCTGCGGCCCGTTTCTGACGCGCGATATTGCCGTGTGCATCAGCTTCGGCAGATCCCGGACCTGGGTTGCAGCTTCACACCATTTGGTGATGTTCCGGAAATTCCGGCGGGACTCGAAGTTCGGCGCCACGGCTTCAGCGCCGCGCGGATAGCCCGTCGGTAGGAAAAGCATCGGCACTCGGTCGTTGAAGGCCTGCGCAATGCCGGCAAAGGCGCTTTCTGCTCCCGGCCCGTATTGCACGGTGACGACAGCAAGCTCTTTGCCCGCCGTCGTACGCGCATAGCCCTCGGCGATATTGACGGCCACGCGCTGCGTGCGCGCGATGACCGGTGGAATATCGAGCGCCGCAGACGCGTCGAATAGCTCGCTCGCCGGAAAGCCAATGATCTGCTTGACGCCTTCCTCCTTCAGGACCCCGGCGATATACTCGGCGCCGCTCATCCGCCCTGCTTCCGGCAGCAGATGATCGTCGGGCATCGCATACACACTATCAGCCATGATGATCGATCCAGTAGCGGGCAATATCGGCTCGGCGCATGAATGCGGCGCCTGGTGTCTTCTTGACGTGCTCGATGACATCGCGAAGGCCGGAGGCGCGGTTCGGCTGGCCCATCCAGCGGGCGTGTACACCGATCGTCAGCATGCGTCCGCCGGTCTCGTCCGCTTCGCCGATCATATAGTCGATCGCCGAGCGGCAATCCTCGGCGAAGTCGCGCGGGTTGCTGTAGCCTGGAGCGATCAAGTAGCGGCTGTCGTTCAAGGTCTTTGAGTAGGGAACGACGAGAAGCCGCGTGCCCTCATGGTCGAGGAAATAGGGAAGATCGTCATTGCAGGGATCGGAATAATAGAGGAAGCCCCCTTCCCGGACGATCAGATCGCGAGTGTTGACACTCGGAAAGGAACGGCAATTCCAGCCCAGTGGCCGCGCTCCCGTAAGCTTTTCGTATAGCGCGACGGCCTGGTGCAGTTGCTGCTCCTCCTCTTCGCGCGGCATGGCGGAATATTCGCTCCAACGAAGTCCGTGTCCAAGCAGGTCATGGCCACGCGCATTCATCCACTCGACGACTGCGGGGTTCTTCTGCAGTGCGACGGCGCAGGCTGAAACCGTCACCGGTATGTCGTAGCGATCGAACAGGCGTGCCAGACGCCAGACCCCGGCGCGGCTGCCATACTCAAAATGCGTTTCGGTGCCAAGGTCGCGCAAGGGCGGGCTGTTGGGAATATTATATTCACCCCAATTGTCGTTTCGCCCATCCTCCAGCCAGGAATATTCCGCACCCTCCTCGTAGTTGAGGACGAGGTTGATCGCCAGCTTCACCTCACCCGGCCATGTGACAACCGGTGGCCTCGGTCCATAGCCGACGAAATCGCGCGATTGATCATTGACGATAGCGCTCATCACTTCCCCTCACTCCGCATTTCATTTTCGACGATCCAGTCCATGTAGCCGTGGAACGACTGCCGGGCGCCCCGCGGGCGCCAGCCTGTGTCCATCGCAATACGAGCGATGTCATAGGCTCCCCACATGCCGTCTTTCAGCGACACATCCTGAATGACGTTGGCTGTTTCGACCGAGCTCAGCTCGACCTCTAAGCCAGGAATACGCTCTCTCGCCCAGCCGATGATGTCACCGATGGTCGAGGTTTCGCCGCTGCCGATATTGTAGTGCCGATAACGCAGGCGCTCCGCAGAAAGCAGGGCGATGATCGCATCCGCGACATCGGTCGAGGTGACATAGTCGCCGACGGGTTCGAGACTGTTTGGACGGATCGTTTCGCCCGACAGCGCCATATGGGCGACCCGGTTCGGGACATGCCGGAAATTACGGCTGCCGGTGACACGGTCCATCGGCCCGTAGACCGAAGCAAGACGCACGGACGCCGCCGACAGACCGAAGAGGTCGGCGTAGCGGTTGACCACCATCTCGGCGGCATATTTCGAGATGCCGTAAAGTGTCAGCGGCGCCACGTAGCCATCTTCGGGAAGCGGCTCACCCGTCCAGTCGGGCCCATGATGGCGATAGACGGAACCGGAGCTGACGAAGACCACGCGTTCGACATCAGGACGCTGTCTGACCCATTCGAGAATGCGGACAGTGCCCATGAAGTTGACGTCGACGATCCTGGCCGGATCCTCGGCTTCGGGTTGTCGCTTGGCTTCAGCAGCACTGCCGCGCGAGATCGGCGTGACAGTTGCACCATGCACCACGTAGCGGATATCGTGGCTGTCGAGTGTTGCCTGCCATTCGCGGGGATCGCAGATATCGGCCGTTATGACGGTAAGGCGGTCGCGAACGGGAGCGAAGTAGCGCGCCGCCAAGTCATCAAGACCGGCACGGTCGAGGATGACGGCGCGGGCCTTGGGGTCGCGCTCAAGCCAGGTCCGCGCAAGCACGCTCATCACGAAGCCGGTTCCGCCGGTAATCAACAGGGTCATTTTAAAATCCGTCCTGGTGTTTCATCAGCGTGTCGCATAGCCACCATCGACCAGCAGATCTGTTCCGGTCACGAATGACGCGTCAGGCGAAAGGAGGAAGGCAGCGGCCGCAGCGATCTCGTCTGGCTCGGCGATACGGCCAAGCAGATGCGCCGGCCCGAGCCCAACATTTGCAGCGTCGAGATCCGGCCAGCGTTGCAGGAGCCGCTCTGTTGCGACAGCGCCGGGCGACAGGCTGTTGACGCGGATACCATCTGCCGCGTGATCGACGGCCATGGCCTTTGCAAGATGCACAAGCCCGGCCTTGGCTGCGCAATAGGCGGCGGCCTTTCCCGTCGCGACATGGGCAAACTGCGACGCGATGAACACGATCGAGCCGCCGTCGCCGCCGATCATAGCGGGAAGCGCAAACTTGCTGGAAAGGAATGCGCCGGTGAGGATCACATCGATCTCCAGGCGCCATTGCTGTTCCTCAAGATCAACGACAGTGCCGTCAAGCGAAGGGGCGGCGGCGTTATGCACCAGACCGTCGAGACGCCCGAAATGTTTCACGCCCGCATTGACCACGCGCTCGACGGAGGCACTATCGGTAACATCGCACTGGAAGCCAATCGCTCTTGTGCCCAACGACCGGGCTATCGCGGTAACGGCATCCACCGAGCGATCGACGCAGATAGTAGCAGCGCCCTCGTCGATCAAGCGGCGCGCGATCGCTTCACCGATGCCACTGGCGGCACCCGTCAACAGGATTACCTTGCCGTCAAGGCGGGAGATGGTCTTCATGACGCCAGCACCTTGGAGAGACCCTGTTGCGGCGGGAACGGCCGCTGCCGAGCGATGAACTGGCCACGGCCCGGCTCGGCCAGGACCTTTCCGTCGTCCCAGACGATGTCGCCGCGCGAGATGGTCATGATCGGCCAGCCGGTGACGACCTGTCCTTCATAGGGCGTGTAATCCGTTGCATGGTGAAGCAGGGAATTGGTGATCGTGACGCGCCGCTGCGGATCCCAGATCGCCAGGTCGGCGTCGGCGCCGACGGCAATCCGCCCTTTGCGGGGATGCAGTCCGAAGAGCCGGGCCGGCGCTGCAGCCGTCAGGTCGGCAAATTTCTGCAGCGAGATCAGCCCACCGTTTACAGCTGCTGAAAACAGCAGCGGCAGCCGCGTTTCGATACCGGGAATGCCGTTGGGAATGCGGTGGAACGGCGTCCCCGGACCGCCGGCGATCTTGTCTGCGTAGTGCCATGGCGAATGATCCGAGGTGAAGACCTCGAGCGTGCCGTCGAGAATACCGGCCCAGATCGCCGGCTGGTTGGACTTGTCGCGCGGCGGTGGTGTGCAGACACATTTGGAGCCCGAAAGATCGTGCGTGTCGATGTCCTCGGCCGAGAGGAACAGATATTGCGGGCAGGTCTCGGCGTAAATCGGAAGGCCCCGCGCCTTTGCCCGGCGTATCTCTTCGACCGCCCCGCCGGCCGCAACGTGACTGACCAGGATCGGGGTTTCGATCAATTCCGATAGGCTGATGGCCCGGAAGGTTGCTTCACGATCGCCGATCGCCGAATGCGCCTTCTCGTGATAGCGAAGCTCAGTTTTGCGGGCGGCGATGAACTTCTCGGTAAGCCACCGGATACACGCATCGTTTTCGGCATGCACCATCACCATGGCGCCTTGGGCACGCGCGAGGTCGAGCACATTCAGAACCTCGTAATCATCGAGCTTTAGGCCCTCATAGGTGAGGTAGATCTTCATTGACGTGCAGCCCTCGGCGATCAGGCCGGGAATTTCGTCCCTCAGCACCGCAGCCGAGGGGTCGCCGACGATCAGATGGAAGCCGTAGTCGATACGGGCCTTCGGGCGGGCGCGCTCGTGATAGTCCTCGACGATATCGCGCAGCGACTGGCCGCGCATCTGCATCGCGAAGGGCACGATGGTCGTCGTGCCGCCACACAGTGCCGACAAGGTGCCGGTGTTGAAGTCGTCGGCCGTCGCCTTGCCCTCCCATGGCTGCTGATCCATGTGGCAATGGCTGTCAACACCACCCGGCAGGACGATACGGCCGTTCGCGGCCACCTCGTCTTGCCCTTCAGGCAGATCCGGTTCCAAGGCGACGATGACGCCGTCGCAAATGCCGATATCGATCTTGAGCGTGGTATCCGGCAGCACGACGTCGCCACCGCGGATTACCATGTCATAAGGCTTGGCGGAGGTCATTGCTGTTCTCCCGAGACGAGAAATGGCTTGTTGGCGGGTGATGCGCGGCGCAGCAGATTGACGCAGGCAGCGGCTGCGACCAGCAGGGCACCGGTGCCGAGAAGGAGGAACAATGCATGCGGCGCATAGTGCTCCATCAGTCCAGCCGCGACGCCGGGGGTCATGATGTTGCCTATTGAATAGAGAAACAGCAGCCCACCGGACGCCGACACCATCTGGTGGCTGTCGAGCTGCGAATTCGCAAATGCGATCGCAACGGGATAGATCGTCAGGGCAATGGCGCCATAGGCAAAGAACAGACCGTAGAGCAGCCCATCCGGGCGCATTCCGGGCCACGCAATTACCGCACAGAATGCCATTGCCGCCAGGCCCTGCAGCAAAAGCAGGATGCGCCGGTCCATGCGATCGGAAAGCCAGCCTGCTGGCGCCTGAGCCAGCATGCCACCGAGACTGAAGGCGGTTGCGAGCGATACGGCCATTGTTGCGCTGAGGCCGACCCGCTCCGCATAGATCGGCGTCATCGTATAGACGTTCATGTTGGTCATGCCGGCCTGGAAGACGCCGACGACGGTGACGGGCGCGAGCAGTGCAAGCTTGATAATGCCGAAGCGATGGCGAGAAGGCGTGATCTCCCTGGCGGCCGGCGGCAACAGATTTATTGGCGGCCAGGAACCTGCGACGAGGCGCGCATAAAGAAGACCTGCAGCAATGACAACGAACACAATGTGAAACAGATAGGGAGATACAGGGCCGGCAACTTCGACAAGCAATTGCGCGAACAAGGTCGCAAGCGACGTCATCAGCATGTAGAGCGAAAAGTAGGCTCCGCGGTTCTTCTCGTCCGCGTAGAGATTGATCCAGCTCTCGGAGACGACGAATAGCGCGGCTATGGCAAAGCCATTCAGCAGACGAAGGCCGAACCAGACGGGCGAAGATGCCGTCAACATGTAGCCGACGGCAGCGAAGGCCGCGAGCAGAGCCACCGCCAGAAAGGTACGTTCGTGTCCGAACCTGGCAACCAGGAAGCGTGACGACAGGCAACCTGCCAAAAAGCCTATCGGGAATGCCGTCAGCAGGAACTGCACGACATCTGGGGCAATTGCGGGATCGCTGAGCCGCAGCGAAACGACCGTCGTCAACAGTGAATTTCCGGTCGCGACGATACAGATGCTCGCCAGCACGTGAACGATGGCGCGAAGCCTCGCTGCTCTTTTGTGCGCACCGATCGGCAGGTCCGTTCCGGTCATTGTTCAGTCCTACGCTCGGCCGCGAGCACGGAGGGGCGTGCGGCGAGTTCAGCCTCATCGATGTGGCAGAGGATCTCGTGTGTCGCCGACATTTTCCGCAGTGGCGGCGGGACGGTGTCACAGACGTTGCCAAGCTTGCGATGGCAGCGTGTCGAGAAGCGGCAGCCTGCCGGTACATTGACCGGGCTTGGCGTCTCGCCGGAGAGCCGAACACGCTCGCGCGGAGCTTCGTCGGGATGCGGACTGCGGATCGCCGACAGCAGCGCCTCGGTATAGGGATGCGCGCCCTCGCCGAACACCTCTTCGACAGTGCCCTGCTCCATGATCTTGCCGAGATACATGACGACGACCATGTCGGCGACGTGGCGAACAAGGGCAAGGTCATGGCTGATGAACAGCATGGTGGCGTGCTTTTCGCGCTGAATGTCGAGAAGAAGCGTCACGACGGCTGCCTGCACCGAGACGTCGAGCGCCGAGACCGGTTCGTCCGCAACGATCAGCGAAGGTTCGGCTGCGAAGGCTCGGGCGATCGCAATGCGCTGCTTCTGGCCGCCCGAGAGCTGGTTCGGCTTTCGATCGGCGACAGCCGGGGACAGCCGGACCATTTCAAGCAGCTCACGAACGCGCTGCTCGATCTCGGCCTTACCCTTGCGAATGCCGAATTTTTTGATCGAGCGGCGGATCGAGAAGGCTGCCGAGTGCGATGGATTGAGCGTGCTGTCGGGGTTCTGAAAGATCATCTGGACCTGCTGCAGCAGCGAGCGTGGCCGCTCGCGCGCCTGCAGCTCGGCAATGTTTTCGCCGGCCATCCGGATTTCGCCCGATGTCGCCTTGTCGAGGCCCGTGACGATGCGCGCAAGCGTGGACTTTCCGCAGCCGGATTCGCCGACAAGGGCAACGATCTCGGCCGTTGCGGCTTCGAACGTCACCGCTTCGTTTGCCTTCACCGTCTTCTGGTAGCCCACCGGATAGAGACGGTTCACATCGACAAGCGAAATTGCGGTCGATCTGGCGACGGTACCCGCGTTGACGGCAACGGTCGCCACCTCCGCCGCCGGGATTTCCTGCCAGCGGACGCAGCGTACGAGATGATCGTCTGCCACTTGTTCCAATGCCAGGCCGGGGCGATCGCACAGGCCCGGTGCAAAGCTCGAACAGCGTGGCCCGAACAGACAGCCTTGCGGCCTTTCCTGCGGCAGCGGGATCGAACCCGGAATGGCGGCAAGCGTGCGGCTGCGCTTGTCGCCGGAGACATCGGGAATGCAATCGATGAGGCCGCGGGTGTAGGGGTGTTTGGGCCTGCGGAAAACCTCGCCCGTGAGCCCCTCCTCGACCATTTCCCCGGAATACATGATGCCGAGGCGATCGCAGCTTTCCGCGATCAGGCCGAGATTATGCGAGATGAACAGGAGGCTTGTCGAATATCTCTGGCGCAGTTCGGCGATGAGATCGATGACGGCAGCCTCGACCGTCACGTCGAGGCCGGTCGTCGGCTCGTCGAGCAGAAGAAGCGACGGCTTGGCGAGCAGCGCCATGGCGATGACGACACGCTGCTGCTGGCCTCCTGACAGCTGATGCGGATATCGCCGCAACATGTCTCCCGGATCCGGCAACCGGACGTCGGCGAGCATTGCCTCCGCCATCGCCATCGCGTCTTTCTTGCTGACACCCATATGCAGAAGCGGCACCTCGGCAAGCTGCGCGCCGATCGTCTTGACTGGATTGAGCGCGCTCATCGGGTCCTGGTAGACCATGGCGATCTGCCGTCCGCGGATGGAGCGCAATTCCTTGGCGGTCGCGTCGACCAGCTCCTTACCGTTGAAGCGGATGCTACCGCCGGCAACCACACCGGTATTGCCGAGATAGCTCATGATCGCCATCGCCGTCGTGCTCTTGCCGCAGCCGGACTCTCCGACGAGGCCGTAGCTTTCTCCCGGCATGACCTTGAAGGAAAGGTCAGGGATCGCGACCACCGTCTCGCTCTTACCGCGAAACTCGATGCGGAGGTTGGCAATATCGAGGACGGGCTCGTGATCCGTCGATGGCGTGATGGACATGGCCGCTCCTTGAAGCCTGGACGCGATGATGTTCATGGTTTCCACGCCTCCCGCATGCCATCGGCAAGTAGGTTGAAGCCGAGCACGAGGCTGACGAGCGCAAAGGACGGGATCAGCGACATATGCGGCCAGACGTTCAGAACCGTGACGCTTTCCTTGACCATGCCGCCCCAATCAGGGTTCGGTGGTGGCAGGCCGAGGCCGAGAAAGCCGAGAATACCGATGGTGATGATCGTGTAGCCGATGCGCAGACAGGCATCGACGATCAAAAGCCTGCGGCAGTTCGGTAGCAGCTCGACGATCATGATGTAGAGCGTGCTTTCGGCTCGCAGCTTAGCGGCGGCGATATATTCCTGTTCTTTCAGTCCAAGCACGAGGCCGCGCGTGATGCGGCCGATCCCGGGTGCCGACGCGATCGTCGTCGCGATGACGATATTCAGCACCGACGGGCCGATATTGGCGATCAGGATCACGTAGATGACAAGAACCGGAAAGGCCAGGATGATATCGGAGAAGCGGCTGATCAACACGTCGATCCAGCCACCATAGTAGCCGGCGATCATCCCCATCGTGATGCCGACGAGCATCGCAACCGCCACCGACAACGGGGCGACGGATAGGACGGTTCGCGCACCAAAGATCAGGCGGGCCAGAACGTCCCGTCCAAGAACATCCGTTCCCAGCCAGTGAGCGGCTGAGGGATAAGGATTCGCCATCGCCATCACGTCTGAATCGGTCGGCGACGGCAGCGGCAGGATCGGCGCCAGAAGTGCGGCGAGGACCCAGAAGAGAACCAGGCAAAGGCCAACCACCGCGGTACGCGAGTGGAAAATCCGCATCCAGGTGGGGCGCGCTGTCCGCTTGGGCGCTGCAGCGGGAACTGCCACGATATTGTCTTGAACAGCCATGATTACCTCACCCGGATACGTGGATCGAGCAGCATGTAGCCGAGGTCGCCGAGCAGCTGCGTGACGACGGCAATGGCAACGGTGATGAGTGTGGCCGCCTCGAGCGTTGCGATATCGCCGAAGAGGCTGGCGTCGAGGATCAGCCGTCCGAAACCCGGATAGGCGAAGACGAGTTCGGTGACGACGACGCCGCTGATCAGGAAGTTGATCTGCAGCAGCAGAACGGTGAACGGCGCGATCATCGCATTGCGCAGTGCGTGGCCGAGAACCATGCGGCGCGTGCTCATCCCTTTCAAAATCGCGGTGCGGATATAGGGGCGCTCCATCACGCCGATCATCGAGACGCGGATCATGCGGGCGACGTAGCCGAAGTCGTAGATCACGAGCACAGCGACCGGCAGGACGAATTGGTAGGGTACCGCCCAGCCGCCATCGCTATTGAGCGGACTGGTGCCTGGAAGAACCGGCCAGAGGATCACGAAAAGCGTCACCAGGAACACCCCGGAGGCGAACTCCGGAATCGACGTGAAGGTGATGCAGATGACAGAGAGGGTACGGTCGAGGGCCCCGCCTTCCTTCAGTCCAGACAGGATACCGAATATGATCGACAGTGGCACGATCAGCAGGAATGCGAGTCCGGCAAGGATAGCGGTATTGCCGAGACGGTCCCAGATGACATCGTTGACCGGTACCTTGTTCAGCGTCGAGTAGCCGAAATTGCCGAAATACTGCGCACCGCGCACATCCTTGAAGTTGAGGCCGGTCGATGGGTCCTGGAGAGGGTCGGCAATGGCGCCGACGAGGACGCCGAGCCATCGGCCGTATCGGATTAGCAACGGATCATTGGCCTTCAGCTTTTGCGAGAGCAGATCGACCTGCTGTTGGGTTGCGAAGGGACCGAGCGACTTGCGCGCCACACTGCCTGGAGTGAACTCGCATACGGCAAAGACAAGGAACGAAGCACAAAGCATCGTTATCACCATCATTACCAGACGCTTGAAAAGAAAATTCACCATATCGGAAAACCCGATTATTGCTCCCAGCACCCGCCTGCCCGAAGGCGGACGGGTGCTGGGGGGAGGTTAAGCCGAGATGGCGTATTGATGCGCGAAGATGTATTGCGAAGGATGGAGCTCGAAACCCTTGACCTTCTTGTCCATCACCGTCGAGAAGACGCGCCAGAACGGTTGGACGATCGGGCCATCGTCCTGCATGATCGCTTCAATCTTCGCCATCACCTTGCTGCGCTCCTTCGGATCGAGGATCCCCTCGGCTTCGGTCAGCAGCTTGTCGAAATCGGCGTTCTTGTAGTTCGATTCGTTCCAGGCGGCATTCGAACGGTAGGCGAGCGAGAGCGTCATGATCGCCAAGGGGCGGTGACCCCAGGCGGTCAGACTGAACGGGGATGTGGTCCAAACTTCCCAGTACTGGGCGCTCGGAAGCGCCTTGATGTTGACCTTCACGCCAATCTCGGCGAACTGTTGAGCAAGAACTTGCGCTGTGTTGAGCTCCCAGATCGGATCAGGGCGCGTCGTCATGTCGAATTCGAATCCGTCGGGATAGCCGGCGTCTGCTAGGAGCTTCTTCGCCTTCTCAACGTCCCTGGGATATTTGGGCAGGGCCGCATATTCCGGATGGGAGGGAGCTACATGATGGTCTTCCGCGGGTACGCCGGCGCCGAGCAGCGCGGTTTGGATAACCTTGTCGCGGTCGATCGCATACCGCATCGCCTGACGTACGCGCTTGTCCTTGAATTGCTCGACATCGGGATGCATGCGGGCGACGACCGTCTGGGTGGTTTCGACCTGATAGACGGCGACATGCGGAAAGTTCTTCATGGCATTGATTTGGACGGCATCGGCTTCTGAAAGGCCATCCACCTGCTTGGAAGCCATGGCGGCGATACCGGCACCCGGATTATCGCCGAGATCGACATATTCGAATGTATCGAGATAGGGCCCGGTGCCCCAGTAGTCGGTGCGAGCCTTGTACTTGGCCCCCTTGCCGACGACGTATTCAGTGATGGCGAAGGGACCTGTACCGTTGGCATCCGCCCCAAAGGCACCGTTTTCTTCCGGATCGATGATGAACATCGGATAGTGGTAAAGGTGCTCGGGTACAGCGATCTGCGGCGAGGAGCAGTTGAGGCGAACGGTATGATCGTCGACCTTCTCGATGGCGTTGTCGGCCCACAGCTTGCTCGACTTCTTCGGATTGCCCTTCTCGTCCTTTTCGCCGGTCTCGTATTCCTGGACGAGATAGCCGGTGAAGAGACCGAGCATCGACGAACCGATCGCCGGATCGCAGACGCGCTTCAGGTTCCAGACGACATCGTCTGCGGTCAGCGGGCGGCCCTTGCGCCACTTCACATCCTTGCGAAGATGCAGCGTCCAGGTTTTCAGATCATCGCTTACTTCCCATTTTTCGAGGAGATACGGATGCGTGATGTTGTTGCGGTCGGTCAGGGTAAGATATTCGCAAACCTGGCGGATGACGTTGGATTTCTCGGCGAAATCGGCCAGATGCGGATCCTTGATTTCCATGCAGCGCATGCCGATGCGAAGATTTCCGCCCTTCGGCAGATCCTCGGCGCGGGCAGTATCGCCCGGCATCGCGACGCCGGCAAGCGAATAGGCGGCTGCGGCCGAGACGCCGAGCAGGGTCGCCTTGCGCAGGAATTCGCGCCGTCCGATCGTGCCGCTCGACATCTGTTCGACCAAGGTCGGGATAAAGGAATGCTGATTCTTGTCCACTGCAGTGGTCTCCTGTTGGCGCCTAGCTGTTCCAATCTTTTCGGTAGGACCGACAGGCATGTGTCGCCTGCCCGACCTGCAGGCTTTTGCCCGTCGACCGTTCCGTCACCTGAAACCTATGCCCAGGTCACACCGCGTTATATGCACCGATCCGACATCTTCTATGCGTCAATCGACGTACGTCCTAACGCGAGCGGTTCTCGCTTCTTTTCTGCTCGGCGCGTTGCTACGGGGCTTTCCTTGAAAATCCGCCGATAGAAACGGCCAAAATGCGAAGGAGATTCGTAGCCGCAGATGTCAGCGATCTCCGCGACCGAAAGTTCGGTATCGATGAGCAGCTCACGTGCCCGGCTCATCCGCAGATCGATGTAAAATTTTGAAGGACTTTTACCCAGAGATGCGTGAAACAGACGCTCAAGCTGACGCAGGGACAGTGCGACGCTCTCGGCAAGCTCTGATATTTCAACCGGATCGCCAAGTGTCGCCTCCATGCGGCGAACGACAAAGCCGAGCTTGGCATTCTTAATGCCAAAACGCTCTTCCGGCGCCATGCGCTGCACATCGTCCTGCCTGCGAATGCGAGGATGGTTGAATTGATCGGAAATCAATGATGCCAGATCGCGACCTTCCACTTCGGCGATCAGATATAGCATCATGTCGAGCGTCACCGTACCGCCAGAGGACGTCAGAAACCGTCCGTCGATCGCGAAAATATCGTCGGTCGCGAAGCAGTTTGGAAACTCACTGCGGAAGCTCGCCAGTGACTCCCAATGGACTGCACAACGTCGGCCTTCGAGTAAACCAGCCTTGGCTAGGAAGAAGACGCCGGTGCTGACGGCACCAAGGATACAGCCTTCAGAATATATTCGGCGTAACCAGGCGAAGACGATGCCATCATAGGCATCCGCGTAATTGATCCCAGCACAAACGATAACGACATCGCATCGCGGTCCCCTTCCGATTGCCGCTTCGGCGTCGAAGCCGAGCCCGCTGCTGGACCTGACATGCGATCCATCTGCGGAGAGAACGATCCACTCGAACCGTCTAGCTTTTGCCAATCTGTTGGCCTGCCTCAATGAATCCAGTGCCGCAGCGAAGGTCATCAACGGAAAATCTGGGACAAGATAGAAGCCAATCCGGATCGGACGGTCGCCCTGGGCCAGCTGTTTGAGAGAGTAAGCCTGCTCGCTCATCGAAAGGTCCACTTACTGCGCGGTGCGACAACACTGAGGGGCACGTGTCCCCGCCCCCGCAGATAAGACTAGCCTGTCGTCGGTGAGGCGTCGATACCCCGCCAGTTGTGCCGGTCTAAGCACCTGCGAGACGCCGACTCGTCGAACGTCACGCGGGCGATCAGCTGCTTCTCATCGTGAGCTGCTCTCAAGGCTACTGTGGTAGACCCCAACCCGGCGACATTAGTTGAAGATCAGTCGGCAATGACCCTGTTCGATCACACTTCGGTGCAGTTACTGCGCACCAGCGATGACAGTATCGAATTAACTGTGCGTCGCAGCATTGCGGACAGTTTATGAGATGCGTTGGCACAGCTCTTATCTGCAACCATCACGCAATGACACGGAAATCACGACGAACTTTCGTCGCGCCTGACGCTGCGCCCATTCGACGGCGCGTGTCACCCGTGCTTAATCCTCTTACCACACGGATCCATTGCGGCCGGCCTTATGTTAGCCGCCACCCGTTATTGTTCTTCGAGTGGTAGGTAGGTTCTTTGTGACGGCCCAAGTACAGGGCATCAGTTCAAGCCCGCTGGCCTTCCGTGCGCAACGTGTTTGCCAGCGGCGACGATACCGACTTCTGCCGTCCAAGGCGATGACAACCACCCACTTGAACGTTTCCGGCAAACGCCTCCGATCACGCTGGCAACGTGCCCTGAACTCGAGGCCAGAAACGGCACAAACCTCGCCCTCCTGCACGCACACAGTGACGATAGTCAGGCTGTCAATCAGCGCCGTTTGATTATCGATACGCAAAGTGCCGAACAGGAGCTTAGGTGATAACCGGAAACAACGGCCGCGCTCTCACGGTTAACTGACAAACGACACCAGCCCTTTACCGCGCCGGCTTCTGGCCTCCCGCTGCGGTAATCACACCGACAATGATGAGGCCTGTGAGCAGCAGGCGTATGCCTGCGCTGACGCCAAAGGTGTTCAGCATCGTCAGCAGAAGCACGAGAAAAAGCGCCGCACCCCAGATGCCGGGAACATTCGCCTTGCCGCCGGCCACCGACGTGCCGCCGATGACGACCACCGCAATGGACGACAGCAGGTATTCATTGCCGATATCAACATTGGCACCGCGGAAATAGCCGGCCAGCAGTGCGCCGTTCAATCCCCCGAGCATGCCAGACAGGGTATATGTCAAAAAGCGGATGCGGCCGACATTGACGCCGGCGAGCCATGCGGCGCGGATATTCTGCCCGATTGCCAGGACGGACCGGCCATAGATCATGCGGTTTAGGGCAATCGAAGCGCCCACCGTGAAGAGCACCGTGAACATAGCCAGTACCGGAAAGCCAAGAATCTGGATGTTGGTGAACTCGGCAAAGCCAGGCGGCGGCTTGATTTGCAGCCCGCGGCCATAGCTGATGTCGATCGATTGGATGATGAAGCTTGCCGACAGCGTCGCGATGATCGGTGGGATGCGCAAGGCCCAGATCAGCAGATAGTTCGCAACCCCTACCGCAGCGCCGCTGGCGAGCGCCGCCAGCAGGCCGATCACGATCATGCTGTCCTGCCCGTCCATCGTCTTCATGGCGACGGCACTGGCGAGACCGATATTGGCCGGCAGCGAGAGATCGACATTGCCGGGACCAAGTGTGATGACGAACATCTGGCCGATACCGACGATGACCATGAACACGGCGAGCGAGAGTGCTGCCGTGATCATACCGCCGGCACCGTAGCCGCCGGTAAAGGCGATCGTCGCCACCCAGGCGGCCAATGCGCCCATAAAGGACCAGATCCAGGGCTTTGCAGCAAGAGCCTTCAAACGCGCCATATTACGCCTCCTTGCGGCTGATGAGAGCACGCGCTGCAAGCACGATGATGAGGATCGCACCGTTTGCCGCGACCTGCCAATCCGGCGGAATATGCATGAAGGTCAGCAGCGATGACGCCGCAAGCGCGAGCGTCAGCGCGCCTATGACGGCACCAATCGGCGATACGCGCCCGCCCATGAATTCGCCTCCGCCGAGAATGACGCCTGCGATCGACAAGAGCGTGTAACCATTCCCGATATTGGCATCTCCCGACGAGGTGATCCCGATCAGCGTCAGCCCCGAGAGGACGCCAAAGCAGCCGGCAAGCGCAAAAAGCGTGACCTTGGTGCGCAACAGAGACCATCCGGCGCGTGCAAGCGCTGCCGGATTGCCGCCCGATCCGCGCAAGATCACGCCATAGGAGGTGCGCATCAGCCCGAAATAGACGATCAGGGCGATGATCACGGCAGCAACGATTGGAAAGGGAACAATGGGCGGCTTGAAGGATGTGATCGCCTGCAGCCAGTCCGGCGCCTTGCCACCTGGCTTCGGCAGGACCAGGATCGCCAGCCCCTGCCAAACGAAGCTCATGCCCAGCGTCACGACGATCGATGGCAGGTTTCGCAGGTGGATCAATGCCCCCAGTAATGCATAGATACCAATGGATCCAAGCAGAATGGCGATGCCGAGAAGCGGCGCATCGCGCAGCCAAGTCGCAGTGACGCAACCGACGAAACCGACAAAAGTGCCAATCGAAAGATCGAGCTCGTTGCCGGCGATCACGAACATCTGCGCGATGGTCGCAAGCGCAATCGGAATAGCGAGGTTCAGCATGAGACTGAAGCCGAAATAGGAAATCGCGCGCGGATTGAGCCAAGCGATCGCCATCAGCACGAGCGCGAGCGACAGTGCCGGCAGCATGGCGCGCAAGGCCCTCGTCCTGCCGGCGCTATTGCGGGCCGCACGCGTGACGGAACGGTCGAGCGAAACGAAAGTCATCCTAATGCACCTCGGCGAAGGAGGATTGAATGATCTTCTCCTCGGTCAGCTCGTCACGCGTCAGGTTAGCGACGATGCGACCGTTCTTGAAGACATAAACGTGATGGCAGTTGTCGAGTTCTTCCGTCTCGGTCGTATACCAGATGAAGGTACGACCGTTTGCCGCTTCCCGGCGGATGAGATCATAGACCTCGAGCTTGGTGCCTATATCGACGCCGCGCATCGGATCGTCCATCAAAATGATATCCGCATCGGAACCGAGAGCACGCGCAAACAGTGCCTTCTGCTGGTTTCCGCCTGAAAGCGACAGGATATTGTTGCTCATGTCCGGCGTGCGGATGCCAATACGGCTCTTCCAGATCTCCGCCAACTCGGCTTCGCGTTTCGGCGAGATCAGCAACCGGTCGCACAGACGCCTCAGCGAGCGGATAGAGATGTTCTCGGCAATCGACCACTGCGGAAAAATGCCATCCGATTGCCTGTCTCCGGCAACAAGCGCCACAGGTGCCGTCACCTCGACACCTGTTGTTCCGCGGTTGGCTGCTTTGAATATCGAAAGCAACAAGTCGGTCTGCCCATGACCTGCAAGTCCGGCAAGGCCGATGATCGAGCCGGCCTGGGCGACGAGTTGCGTGCCATCCTTTTGCTGGGTGGGCTTCGCCCTCACACGCGGCGCGCCTGCCGGTTGGACGGATGCAACCACCTGCGCCGCAATCTTTCCCCGGTGCGCGGCGCCGCCCATGGTGGCAACCAGCCTATCCCGGTCGTACGCACCGGCCAGATCAGTTGCGACGACCTTGCCGTCGCGCATGACGACGATCCGGTCTGAGTTCTGCAGCACTTCGCCGAGCACATGGGAGATCAGGATGCAACTTCCTCCCCCCGCCACAAACCGCCGGACGAAGGCAAGCAGCTGTCCGGCAGTGTGGGCGTCGAGCGAAGAGGTCGGCTCGTCCAGAATGACGAGATTCAGCGGATCCTCCGTTACCGTGAAAGCCCGGGCAACCTCGACCATCTGGCGTCGGCCGATCGAGAGATCCGCCACGACATCGGAAGCATCGATGCCATGGTCGGGAAATATCTCGTCGAGGCTAGCGGTAATGAGCGAAGCAGCTCGCCGGTGCCAGCCGAAGCCACGCAACGCAGGATGACTGATCCGGGTGTTTTCAGCCACCGAGAGATTGGGACAAAGCGAAAGCTCCTGGAAGACGCAGCGGACCCCAACCTTTTGTGCCCTGGCAACCGAATAATGCTCCTCGACCGTCCCAGCAATCGTCATCCGGCCGCGGTCGATCGTCAACGTTCCCGCAAGCATGTTCATCAGCGTCGACTTGCCGGCGCCGTTATGGCCGACAAGCCCGACACACTCGCCGGGATTGACCTGGAAATCCACGCCATCAAGTGCCCTCACGGCGCCGAAATGCTTTTCGGCGCCGCTCAGGCTGACAATGGGCCGGATGTCCTCAGCCGGTACTGGCACCATCACTTGATATTAGCCTTGATAGCTTTCATCGCATCGTCCTGCGTGTATTCGGTGGTGGCGACGCTACCAGCCGGGATATCCGCCAGATGCTTCTCAAAATCATCCTGAGTAAAGGCGAGATAAGGCACTAGAAGATCGTGCGGAATGTCTTTGCGGCCATCGAGCACCTGTTGGGCTACCCAGAAGGCCAGCGTTGAAACGCCGGGAGCGATCGACGCCGACCAGGTGGTGTAACCATCCTTGGCCTTCTGCTCTTTCCACCATTGCAGCTCGTCCTGCCGATTGCCCATGATGATGGTCGGACGCGGCTTGCCGGCTGCCGCAAAGGCCTGGGCGGCACCATAACCGTCGCCGCCTTGTGTAACGACGCCGATGATGTCCGGCAGAGAAGGCAGGACGGTCGCCACGGCCTTCTGCGCGGTGGTCTGGTCCCAGTTGCCCGTCACAGAGCTGACGATCTTGAATTCCGGATGAGCGGCGACGCCCTCCTGCAGACCCTTGTGAATGGAATCGTCGATGGATGTGCCTGCCAGCCCGCGGATCTCAAGCAGGTTTCCACCATTAGGGTGGAGCTTCTTCATCTGCTCGATTTCTTGCTTGCCCATGTCCTCGAAGTCGACGACGACACGGTAGGCGCAGGGCTCGTTGACGATACCATCGAAGGAAACGACGACGATACCTGCATCGCAAGCCTGCTTGACGGCGCCGTTCAGCGCATCCGGCGAAGCCGCATTGATGACGATGGCATCATATCCCTGCAGGATCAGATTCTGTAGCTGCGCTGCCTGGGTCGGCACCTCCTGATCCGCCGTCGTAAAGACGTCGGCGGTGCCGACAATCTTGTCGGCAACGGCCTTCTTGGTGACGATGTCATAGCTCTTCAGCATCGCCTGTCGCCAGGAATTGCCAGCGTAGTTGTTCGAGAACGCGATCTTCTTTCCGCTGGTATCAGCCAGAGCCGTGCCCGATGCAAGCAGCGCTGCAAGGCCGGCGAGTACGAAAATTTTATGCATTTCAATCCTCCCAAGTTGTTCGCATTGAGCGAAAGGCTCTTCCCCCGGTTCCGGCCCTCCGGCAACCGTCATCCGGATGCCGAGGCATCCGTGGCGCCGATCCTCCATCGACGGCCATTCCTGCTAGCCGGTTTCCCCGGACTTCAGAACAGTCTCAACCCCGGCACGCGCACCCTCAGTCTATGCAGCGAACTCGAAGCAGTAATGTAAAGGCTTTTCAAATCATCGTCACCGAAGGCAAAGTTGGCCGTCGGCTCCGGCGTGCGGATGATGCCGAGCGCATGGCCAGACGGGTCAAAGACGTGGATGCCGCCCGGTCCGCAGCAGTAGATATTGCCGCAGCTATCGATCTTCATGCCATCGGGCGCGCCCGGTTCCTCACCTTTGGTCTCGGCCCACACGGCGCCTCCCGACAGCTCACCCCGCGGCGAGATGTTGAAGACGCGGATATGCTGGCGCTCCGTGTCGTTGATGAAGAGACGCGATTCATCAAGGGAAAAACAAAGTCCATTCGGCTGGGCGAAATCGTCGATAAGCAGGGTCAGGTTCGAACCGTCGGGGTCGACCCGATACACGCCTTGAAAGGCGAGATCCTGCGGCCGCGGCACGCCGTAATATTCCATGCGCCCGAACGTTGGGTCGGTAAAATAGATCGCTCCGCCCGTCGCGACGACGATGTCGTTCGGGCTGTTCAGCTCCTTGTCCTTGTAGTGCGTGGCAATGATGCTGGTCGAACCGTCGCGCTCGAGGCGCGAAACACGGCTCGTTGCATGTTCGCAGGTGAGAAGACGTCCTTGCCGGTCGAGTGTATTGCCGTTCGCCTTGTGGCTCGGCCGCCGGAAATCCTCGATGATGCCGTTGGGCCGGCGGATATACATGCGGTTCTCAGGCATGTCGCTGAAGACAAGCCATTTTTCGTAGGGATGCCAAACTGGACCTTCGGTGAAGCCGAGCCCGCTTGCCAGCGTCTCCAAAGCCCCATCGCCGACGACATCCGCAAAACCGGGATCACGCGCGCTTTTCGCCATATCTCAAGCTCTTGGTCGCCTTGACGGTCTTTCCGGCGACGTACCAATCCGTGTCGGCAACATCCTCGAAAACGACCCAGATCGCTTCCTTGGGCAGCTCCGCCACCTCGCTGACCGCCTCGGTGACACGCCGCGCGATCTCGTTCTTGCGGTCCTGAGAATGTCCTTTGAGTATCTGAATATTGACGAAGGGCATAAGGTGTTCTCCCAACATTCTTATCATTGTGCCGACAGTAAGCCACGGATGGGGAATATCCCGCTACGCACGAAGACGCAGAACGGAGTGTGTATTCGCACAGTCTACCCGCTATTCTTTCCGGGTTGCGGTCTGTGCGAGCCACGCATCAAGGCTTTCCTGGGCCCGCCGCAGCGCATCGGCATTAATAAGGCCGCGCGCGAGCGCGAGGCAGATTGCCCGCGTTCTCGAGTTGAACAGAGAACCGCCCTCACCCGCGCCCTCCTCGGGCACAGCGACGCCAAGCTTTTCGTAAAGATGACGGATGCGCGCCTGCGCGCCGCGTGTAGAGAGGCCACGCCGCGTGGCGATCGCCTTGTCGGTCAGCCCGAGCGCGACGTCGAGCAAGCTCTCATATTCGCTGTCGGTGATCCCTTCTAGCCGATCCTGCACCCGATGCTGAATGCCTCTCACTTCCCGGTCGATGATGCAGTGTCCCTCGGCGAAGACCCCTCGCAACGCCGACCGCATGCCCTCCTCCGAGGCCGATTTTAACACATAGCCGTAGACCGTGCCGGGCGGCACGATGCGCGCGACACCGCGCACATAGGATTCGTCGGCAAAGTTCGACCAGAAAAGAATATGAGTATCGGCGCGCCGGTGCCAGATCGAGCGTGCGACCTCGATGCCGGTTGCCTTCGGCAACTGCAGATCAAGCACGACATAAGGCGGCTCCCGGTTACGGGCGAGATCCATCGCCACATCACCGCGGCCTGTTTCGATGACCTCGACATTGCCGGGCCAGAGGTGTTCGATGATATTGCGCACGAAGGCCCGATGTAGCCCGTCATCTTCAGCGACCATCACCAGCATTTAGAGGCTCTCCATCGCAGCTGGCGCGATTTCGGGCGGCAGCGTTCCGGCAAAGACCGATTCGCCGACAAGTGGCACTTCGAGCGCCACCCGTGTGCCGGCCTTACGGCCGGAGCGGCCGATACGCAACCGCGCGCCGATCAGGTCGGCGCGCGTGTGCATATGGCCAATGCCGCCGCTCGCCTGCGGATCGACGTTGAAACAGCCCGATCCGTCATCGGAAACGATTACCCGCAGCAGCGCCGGTGTCGATTCGACGCGCACCTCGATGCGGCCGGGCGTTGCATGCTTGACAGCATTGTTGATCGCTTCCTGCGCAATACGGTATATCGCCGTCAGTGTCCGCTCAGGCAGGTCATCGGCGGCACCCCCGCTCGTATCATGGATGTTCACTGCAATCGATGGCGTGGCCCGGCTGACGCTCCGGTTAAGATGCGCCTCTATCGCATCGCGCAGACCGAACAGTTCGAGGACGCTCGGCCGCATGTCATCGACGATGTGGCGCAGTTCCGTCAGGCAATTGACGATTTCCCGCTCGAGTTCGGCAAGCTGCCCGGCTCCGGCAACACCATGGCGATGAAGCGCCGACACCTGACGCACCACCCGTGACAGGTCTGCAAGCGTTTGGTCGTGCAGGTCCATCGCAATGCGCCGCCGTTCCCGCTCCATGCCTTCGGTCAGCCGCGAAGCCCCGACGCGTAAAAGTTCCTCGCGATTGCGTGCCGTGCTTTCGGCCAGCATGGCGCGGTGCGCCTCCTCGCTCTGGATCAGGGCGAAGATATAGGGAGCAATGAATTCCGCACATTGCTGGGCGATCTCCAGATCGGCGGAGGTGTAGCAGCCCGGTTCATGGCGGCTGATGTTGAGCGCGCCGATGATGTCGCCCCGTGCGCGCAACGGCACGATGATACGGCTGCGGAGCTTCGCGGCAAAGATTGGTTCGTCGAGCGCACCGACGAAATGAAACCGCTGATCGTGCAGCGCGTCGTCGGTCAAAAGAAAGGGCAGCTCGCCTCTGAGCACCGCGCGTACCGGGCTCAGCTCGACCGGTGGCGGACTGAGCACCAGTTCGCTCCAACTCGTCTGGCAGCCGGTCTCATAACAGATGTGACTGCGACCCTCGTTCAGAAGTACCGCGACGTCGATATGGTCGTGCGGCAACAGCCTGCCGATCTCGACTGCCGTTGCGCGAAACGCTGTCCCCGGATCCATGTGTCCGGCAAAGGCCCTGGAGATCGCCAGCAGCCGATCGACAAGTTCAGCGTCGTTTCCGATCATGCATTATCCTCCAACTCCGTTCTCCCGGCGAAGTCAGGCCGATGATGGCACCTTTCTATCGAGATTGCATCAGGTTGATTTTCCGGGTCGTGACATTGCCCGGCGAGAAGGCTGGGCTTTCGTCCCTAAAGCCGCCCAACGCGCGATCGGCCACTCGATGTCGGCCCATCACGAATGTTCGCCGCACGCATGACGACTTTGCGGCCGAATTCAAAGCGGCCGACCGGGACGTGAAAGTTGAGGTTCGAGCGGCATTGTTGCTATGGGCCGACAAAGGCCCAAAGCTTGGTCGGCCGTCGGCCGATGCCTTGAGGGGCCAACTACGGCAATATGAAAGAGCTCCGTTTTGAAGCCGCTGATGGGGAGCGGCGCGCGGCATTCGCATTTGATCCCGAGACAAAGAGCGCAATGGTAAAAGACCATGTCGATCGCGGGTACTTTTCTGCACGTTTTGCCTTCATGGTCTTCCCCGATGGAAGCGCTCTACCTCTATCTCCTAAGCCGCCGTCATCAATCGGCGGCGCTGCGAGCGCTTGTTGCCTCCTAAAAGTCCGTGCCAGCGACCGTCCGGTCCTGCTCAAGCGGAGAGCGATATAACGACGTCCTGGATCGGTTTACTGGGCGCGGCCGCCTTCTCGCCAATAACTGTCGATGATATGCTGGCCATTGTTGACGACCCGCTGACCCAGCTCTGGATCGCCGCCTTTCAGCGTATCGGGATCGCCACCGCACAAACGGACGAATGTCACCTGCTGAACCGTGAACATGAAATACTCCCTGCTGGTCGGCGCGAATTCCAGGCCGGCCTCCTTGAAACCGTCTGCGACCTCGGCAGCCGCGACGTCGATTGCCTTGAAGACCTTGTCTAACATCGAACGCTCCGCCGCATTGCGGATCTCGAGGTATTTCCGCTGTTCGGGCGTCGGCGCGGAGCAGGTCTTTTCAGTCATACTTTTCTCCATAGGATCAGGTTGGCGTTACGAACGTTGGCACTATTTGATGGGGAAACGCAGGAGGTTGTAGATGAAGGTCCGAAAGTTCAGCATGTCGGACGCGGGACTCGTCAAATCACCCGGACAGGATGCCGACATTTATGTCGGAAACCTGGTGGACGAGAGAAACGGTGGCCCTGTCTCGATCGGCTATGGGCGGTACGCACCCGGTCAGTCGCTGACCGAAACGATGGCCGTCGACGACACCATGATCGTGCTTGAGGGACGACTGTCCGTATCCACCAGCGACGGAACGGTCACCGCGGGACCGGGCGACATTGTTTACATGCCTAAGGGTCAATCCGTCACCATCACGACTGAGGGCGAAGGCGCGACGACGGCCTATGTGACCTATCCGCACTGGGCCGAGGCTCGAGACAGATGAGGAAGACCTCCTGCCCTGCCGACAGGGCCTGCCCGGTTTTGCAGCCGTAGAGCCCTATCTCTCCACCACCGCGGATGCCGGCGATTGCCAAAACCCGCCCTGCTCCACCCAGGCGAGGTGGATCGGGTTGGCATAGGAACCCGAGGAATTCCGAAGCCCCCGCAGCCACAAAGCAATATCGGGCAGCGATCGTAACGTCCTTTCGGCGCACGTTAAAGATCGGCACCTCCGTCCAGTCCTTCGAGCGGTAGATGCGTTGCTCGACAGTGATGTCGTCCGGCTTGTTGGAAGCGTTCCGCTCCACCGCATTGATCTCCGTATCGTGCTGATGGACCGCGGTCGGCGCAGCGAACGCCGTAAACCCGAAGAATGCTTCGCTGTCGCGCGGTCGGCCCTGAAATCCGCCCGCCGTCGCAATACCTGGCAACGTGACGATCCCTGCAGGTCTGCCACTCATGCCGAAGCGGCGTATCTCCGTCTTGGCATCGACGAGATGGGCGATGAAGAGCCCTCTGCCCATGACCGCAGCCTCGTTGAGAACCGCCCTATCTGCGTCCTCGGCGACGACTTCCCGGAGACGAGGATGCTCTTCGGCCGTGTTGAGCGACACGACAAGCCCGCCCTCTGCGCCATCGGGTGACGAGAAAAGGCTTTCTTTCGTCATTGCCGATGACGAACCATTCGGCTCCCATACGCCGTTCCAGCATATCGCGGCCGGGAAGCGTGTGGAGATAGCGCCTGGTTACCTTGTTCCGGCCGTCAACCCGGGTGGCGACAGTTATGCGACAGAACAGAAGTGAAACTGATGCTCCAGACAGCTCAAGCAACTGATCTGGGCGAAAACTACGTTGAGAAAGTTGCCCCGCGAAAAAGCAAATCAAACGTCCCCAACGCGTAATGTCTTTAGCTGCCGACGCCTCCTTCTCCGGCATCCGCGCTGTCGCAGGACTACACGAAAAAGCCTGCCGCGGGAGGAGTTGCGGCAGGCTTTCAGCAATAACCGAACAGCAACTGGGAGGAGGAGTGTTGCTGCTCCCGCAAACGCCTCTGGGAGGAGTAAGGCGCTTGCATATCGAACCGATGCGGGAGGAGGTGCATCGCTTCGATGGACACATCATACGGATCCCCGTCGCCTATTAAATAGACTTTGCTGCACCGCAGTCATGCGCAAGGCGCATACCAACTCCAGGGAGCCTCGGTCGATTATTCAAAACCGAATTCCGCGTCTGCCACCTCCGCTCTCCAATGCGACGGAACAAATCGTCATGTATTGCCTTTTGCTTGTCGAGGTTGCGTGCTCAGTCAACCGAACGTGACAGGGATAATGAACGCGATGATTTTCCGGTTTCTCATCGCGCCAACGAAACGGCAGTCGAGCGTCTCACCTGTCTGGCCCGCGCCTAATCCCGTCTTCATCCGAGGCGGGAGGCGGATTTGTACCGGGGACGGCCATGGCAAGCGACAAGCTCTCGACCTACAAGCAGAAGCGCGATTTTCAGAAGACGCAGGAGCCGAGCGGCGCAGCGAAGCTGAAAGCATCGACCCGCAGGCGCTTCGTGATCCAGAAACATGATGCGACGCGCCTGCATTATGACCTGCGGCTCGAACTCGACGGTGTCTTCAAGTCTTGGGCGGTGACCAAGGGACCGTCACTTGATCCGCACGACAAGCGTCTGGCGGTCGAGGTTGAAGACCATCCGCTGGACTATGGCGACTTCGAAGGGACGATCCCCAAGGGCCAGTATGGCGGCGGCACGGTCATGCTCTGGGATCGCGGCTACTGGGAGCCGGAAGGCAACAAGACGCCTGAGCAGGCCCTGGCCAAGGGCGACTTCAAGTTCACACTGGAGGGCGAGAGGCTTCACGGTAGCTTTGTCCTGGTGCGAATGCGCAGCGACCGCGACGGCGGCAAGCGGACCAACTGGCTACTGATCAAACATCATGACGACTTCTCAGTCGAGGAGGACGGCGCGGCCGTCCTTGAGGACAACGCAACGTCGGTCGCCTCCGGCCGAACCATGGAGGCGATTGCCGCCGGCAAGGGCAGGAAGCCGAAGCCGTTCATGGTCCAGAGTGGCGACGTTCAGGCCGATGCCGTCTGGGACAGCAACCACGGCCTTGCTGCTGAAGGACGCAAAGCCGAAACCAAGACTAAACGGACATCAGCCGCAGCCAAAAGTGCCAAGCCAGCGAAGTCCGTAATGCCCGAGTTCATCCCTCCGCAGCTTTGCGAAACGCTGGAACGCCCGCCCTCGGCCGGGGGCTGGGTCCACGAGATCAAGTTCGACGGCTACCGCATCCAGGCTCGCATCGAAAACGGCGAGGTGACGCTGAAGACCAGAAAGGGCCTGGACTGGACGGCAAAATATCCGGCGATTGCAACATCGGCCGCGAACCTGCCAGATGCCATCATCGACGGCGAGATCTGCGCCCTCGACGAAAACGGGGCGCCAGATTTCGCAGCGCTTCAGGCAGCACTGTCGGAGGGAAAGACCGACGCGCTGGTCTATTTCGCTTTCGACTTGCTGTTCGAAGGCGACGAAGATCTGCGGCAACTGCCGCTCATCAAGCGGAAGGAACGGCTGCAGAGATTGCTGGATGGTGCCGGTGAGGATTCACGCCTGCGTTTCGTCGAGCATTTCGAAACCGGTGGTGACGCCGTCCTGAAGTCGGCCTGCAAGCTCTCGCTGGAAGGCATTGTTTCAAAGCAGGCGGATGGTCTCTATGAGTCGGGCCGCACCAAGACATGGGCGAAGTCCAAATGCCGCGCCGGCCATGAAGTCGTGATCGGTGCTTATGCCAAGACCAACGGCAAGTTCCGCTCATTGTTGGTCGGCGTGTTCAGGGGTTACCACTTCGTCTATGTCGGCCGGGTCGGAACCGGCTACGGGGCCAAAACGGTCGACGCGATCTTGCCGAAGCTTCGGAAGATCGAGACCGACAAATCACCGTTCACCGGCATCGGCGCGCCGAAGAAGGATCCCAACATCGTCTGGGTTGAACCCGAACTGGTCGCCGAGATCCAGTTCGCCGGCTGGACGGCGGACGGCCTGGTCCGTCAGGCCGCCTTTAAGGGATTGCGCGAAGATAAACCCGCAGCCGAAGTCGAGGCGGAAATGCCGGCATCGCCGGCGAAGACAGAGACCCCGGCGCCGGCCGCGACAAAGCCATCAAGGCCGGCACGCGGCAAGAACGCCAAGGCCGAGGTGATGGGCGTGATGATCTCCAGCCCGGACAAGGCCCTGTGGCCGGATGCCAATGACGGGGTGCCGGTCACCAAGGAGAATCTCGCCCACTATTATGAAGCTGTCGGACCATGGCTTATCGACCATATAAAGGGGCGGCCATGCTCGATCATCCGCACGCCAGACGGCATCGGCGCCGAGCAGTTCTTCCAGCGGCACGCAATGCCTGGAACGTCGAACCTCCTCGAACTGGTCAAGGTGTTCGGCGACAAGAAACCCTATCTGCAGATCGATCGGGTCGAGGGCCTCGCCGCCATCGCCCAGATCGGCGGCGTTGAGCTGCATCCCTGGAATTGCGAACCCGGCCAGCCGGAGGTTCCCGGTCGTCTTGTCTTCGACCTTGATCCCGGTCCGGACGTACCCTTCTCCACCGTGGTCGAAGCCGCCCGCGAAATGCGCGATCGGCTAGAGGAACTCGGCCTCGTCAGCTTCTGCAAGACCACCGGAGGCAAGGGTCTGCATGTCGTCACCCCGCTTGCCGTGGCCAAGGGCAAGAAGCTGACATGGCCGGAGGCAAAAGCGTTCGCACACGATGTCTGCCTGCAGATGGCACGCGACAACCCTGACATCTATCTGATCAAGATGGCCAAGAACCAGCGCAATGGCCGGATATTCCTCGACTACCTGCGCAACGATCGCATGGCGACGGCGGTCGCGCCCCTATCGCCACGCGCCCGGCCTGGAGCAACGGTATCGATGCCGCTCACCTGGAGCCAGGTGAAGACGGATCTCGATCCGAAACGCTTCACGATCCGCACGGTACCGGCGCTCTTGTCCAAGACGATCGCCTGGCAGGACTATTGTGATGGACAGCGCTCGCTGGAGCAGGCCATCAAACGTCTTGGCAAGATGATGAATGTGGCGGCATGACATACGGGCGAGGACATAGTCAGTGCAGGGACTTCCACAATGTCGACCGTCTGCGTCCGCATTCGCCACATGCGTCGGTTAGCGCGGCTCATGGACCCGGGACTCCACTTTCCCGGCATACGATTTTTTTGGCGCTTTCCGCAACGCCGTCGCCCGCGACGCAGGCCCTCACATTGACCATTTCCTGCTCAGTCCCTCGCTGCGGAACGACTACAAACCTGCGGCGTCGACAAGCTCGCGCGCCGGGGAGCACACCAGCGATCACGCCCCGGTCTCTATCGAACTGGATAACGATTAGGCCGCGATCGCCAAAACCATTGATGACAAAGGAGCAGACAGACAATGGCGGAGGGACAAGACTTTGATACCGCGGCGTTCGCGGACCAGTTTTCCGCGATGACCGACGAAGAACTCTTTGTGCTGATGCAGAAGCTCGAAGACGAAAGCGGAGACATTCCTTCTAAAGACCGCGACAGCAGCGAGGTCTTTGTAAGGATCGCCATGGTTGAAACCGCGATCGAAGAGCGATTCCCAGGACAGCTATTGGCGCCATACAAGGACTGGCAGCAGCGACGCCTCGATATCTAAGGAGCGACGATGGTGACAGAGTGACCCGACAAATGCCTGTTCCAGCGTTGCCGAGTTTGGTATCGACCGTGTAAAGCATCACCACGTGTCCTTGCCATCATGGAATCGGTGTCCAAACCCAAGCAGTCCGCGAACTCCCTTCGGTATGGTCTCTTAGCTTTTCGCCGTCACGGTCGTCATGTCTTAATCCCGTAACTCGGTAGGTCAGAGGTATTACTCTTGACCGCTGCTTTCAGTTATCGCTCTCGATACGTGTTGACGAAGGATCGCTAGCAACCCATTTCAATGCCATGCGAAAAGAACAGAAGAATGACGTCGAACTCCTGAAGACGTGGCGGCTCGCGTCGGCAGCGACCATGGGATCGGCGGTTCGCGCCAAGGGTATTCTTCTGGAACTCCGGGCACGGGTTCCGGCCGCCGTGAAGAAGTCGCTTGATCTCGATGCGGGCGAAATCACCCTCGTGATGCCCGCCAGCCAGAAGAACGAATTCCACGCTGTATCGGCTATCGTCAGCAAGGTGCTCGACGGCATCGAGCAGTTGCCGGTCATCCCGCGCGAGATCCAGGACATCCTGACGATCACGACCAGCGAGCGCCATCGTTGGCTGGCGGACGGCCGGCTGCCGAGTGCTGGAACACGAACAGTCCGGCTGAACGGCCGCGCCCGCCGGATCACCTTTCACGTGTTCGATCCGAAGGTTGTCGTGGACATTCTGGATCGAGGTGCAGTGGATGAATGGCGCGAGGAAGACGCGATCGCCAAAGCCGAAAATCGGCGCCGCGCCGCATATCAGGCGAAGCTGACCCGATCACTGAAAAAGAGTAAGGCAAAGAAGGCTGAGACCACGACCGACGCCAATTCGCCGAAGCTGGAAGGCTGGGAAGAATTCGGACGCGACGGTTTCTTGAAATAGGTCAAATCCAGGTTACTCGACGAAATACGCCCGGGCAAAGAATACCGCCGTTGTCGCGACGGCAAGTACAATGGTGAGAGCCCTGATCGCAGAAGCCGGCAGTTTCCGGCCGATATGCGCTCCCAACCAGCCGCCGAGAAGCGCCCCGATCAACATCGGCAGGCATTGAGACCAGGCAATCGCTCCGGCTGCGACGAAAACGATGACGGCCACCGCGTTCGCGGCCATGACCATCAGCATTCGCATCGGGCTCAATTCCTTGATCTCTCCTCCGCCGAAGACACTCCAGGCCGCCAGCATCATCAGGCCGACCGCGCCACCGAAGTAGCCGCCATAGACGCCGAGTAAGAACTGGACGGGGACGATGGTCGAGGTTTGGGCTGAAGCACGGCTCCGGAAGACCGCGCTGATCCGGCGCCCGAAAACCAGCATGAGCGTAGCGATCAGCAGCAGCCAGGGGAGGAAGGCGTCGAACACACTGGAAGGCGTCAATAGCAGCAGCACGCTGCCGCAGAGCCCTCCGAGGACCGTTGCAAGCGCAATCGGCAAGACCGGCACACCGCAGACTTTGCCGAACCCTTCGCGATAGACCCAGGAGCTCGCCAATCCGCCAGGGAAAAGGGAAAATGTGCTCGTCGCATTTGCTGCGACCGACGGTACTCCGACCGAAATCAGCGCCGGCAGGGACACGAAGGACCCGCCACCGGCCAACGCATTCATGCTGCCCGCCAGCATCCCCGCGAACAACAGAAGCAAGATATCATTCATCGAAACTGCCAGGATTTGCATGTGGGCGCGTCGTACGGATGATGGTCTATCATCGCAGGCGCGTCGAAGCGAGACCGCGTGGGTGCAGTCCTGCCCTCGACTGGCTCTGGAGCACTAGCCGACGCTATAACCGCCATCGACAGGCAAGGTCACACCCGTGACGAAATTCGCAGCCGGCGAGCAGAGGAACAAGATCGGCCCGACCAGATCGTCGGCCGTGCCCCAGCGCCTGAGAGCTGACCGGTCAGCAATCTTCGCCTCGCTCTGCGGAACCGACCAGAGCGGCCTCGTGCACCCAGCGCTGCTCGTTCGAAGCTTGGCTCTCGTTACGCGAACGAGGATCAGGTTACCAGCGCGCGCTGGGGCGCAGCCAATCAAGCCGACCGCGAACGGAATTCCGTCCATTTGTGGAATAGGTTGCGAAATTCCGAATGATCACTACCGTTTTTCAGTCATTGAGCAAACAACTGCTCGCAGCCCGCAAAAATCGTCGGCTGAGCCAACCGGCACTGGCTGAGCGAGTTGGCCGAAATCGTGCCCGCATAGCGGAACTGGAACGTGAACTCCCAACGCGATCGCAGACCGGCGATAGACATCTGATCTCTCCGGCGACGTTCGCCATCTGGGAAAATGCGGACTGGCCCGATCCTCGCTGGTAATGCCGGTTCGAACGAGTAGCCGAAATGGTTGAGCCCCGACCTCATCGAAGAGCGACTGCTGGGATTGGCCGCAAGGATCGGGCCGCATCAATGCAGATGAGATTGGATGGCCGAAAGTCACCGGCGAGGTGTTTTGGAACGTGGCTGAATCTGCTGCAGCGGTCGAAGGCGCAGCGGAAAAGCCGCTGCGTGCGAGCAGCCATCAAATGCCAAAAGCAACGCAAGAGTGCATTATTGCTGACATGGAAATGCTTCGCCCAGAGCCTTTGTCAGTAGTTCATCTGAGCTTTGCGACAGCGCATCCTGATGATTAGCGAGATATTGGCAGTAAGCGGTCGTCATTTGATTGGCGGAGAGGTTGCGGCTCAAGCAGAGCCTCGTCGCGCCATCGACCTTCGAGCTTTCCATACCGCTCAAGTTATCCGCCGACCATTTGTCGACCCATCCAGTCACGTAACCGGTCACAAAGCTTGGTGTTCGCTGACAAGCATCATGGAGATCCTGGCCCGTCCATGGACCTGCAATCAAGGGTGTGGTCGAAAAAAGTAGGAATGCTGCGGCCAAGTGAAGCTTCATATTATCCCTTCTCTTTCACTTCTCTGCTGTTTGAAGCCAGAGCTAATAGCGCCTTCTGCAATGTGCAATCGTAATTTAGACGCACAGCTGGCATCTCGCGACGATTGACCCAGCCCTCGCCGGGGCGACGGAGCCGAAGTCGCTCGTCTGAGGCAACACCTCATATCGCCAATCCCGGTAACGACCGAGGAACCGAGCCGCTTAGGCCAAGACCTCAAGGATCGCCGGGCGTCCGCACCGAGGCCGTTCGTTAGCCCTGAGCAAAGAAAGCGCGCTACGCCGAGAATGGTTTCGCGTAGGTCACTCAAGATGACAGGAGAGCACATCGAGCTCACCGGTGACGCCGCGAAAACGGCTAAGCAAAGGGCCAATCCGTCAACGGAACAAGAAGCTTTTTGGGGCGTTTTTGCGCTCAGATCGACAGAGGCACGCATGCACGCCAAATCTAGGTTTTTCCGCACTTCCAAAGGTACAAGCGTTCACTATCTAGAATCTGGACCGAGTGAGGCCGCCCCGGTTATTCTACTTCATGGGTGCGGAAGTTTCGCCGAAGAAGTTTTGCTGCCCTTCCGGGACACGAGCCATCGTCTTATCGCGCTCGACCGGCCCGGCTACGGCTACAGCGACAGCCTGGACGGCCCTGAACACGGCCCGCTTGGTCAATCGTTCTGGCTTGAGGACGTCTTGGAGGGTTTGAAGATCACTGGAGCAGTCGTCGTCGCGCATTCGATTGGAAGCGCGATCGCTGTGCATCTTGCCGCGCGAAGGCCCGATCTTGCCCGCCGCCTGCTGCTGCTTTCTCCCTGCTGCAGCCCGATCTACGACAAGCCGATGCTCGACCTGCGTATCGCAACGGCTCCAATCGTTGGAACCTTCATAAGTAGACATGTCCTTTCCCGATACGCGGCCTTGCTCGCAAGGAAGGGGCTGACAGCGTCAGCCTTTCCGAACGAAGTCCCTACTGAACTTGCTGCGCTTGCGCCTGAGCGCTTCGTCAATAGCAGCGCTATCGTGACAATGGCCAACGAGGCGAGGCTCTTTAACCGCGACATGGCCACACTGTCCAGATTGCCAAGCGACTTGGAGCTGCGGATCATCTTCGGATCCGGCGACCGGATCATCAAGCCTGCCCGTCACATCGAATGGCTTCGACGCGTGCACGGAAATCCAACGGTTCGGGTCCTTGAAGGGGTGGGGCACCTACCGCACCATTCGGTCCCTGGCATCGCGCTCGAGGCGCTTCAAGAACTCGTCAGCTGCCAAGCCATTGCCGATCCCGCTCTCCAGCACCCCCGTGCTGTTGCTTGATCACGATATTCCTAGCCTTTGAACTCGCGGACAGCCAGTGGAAAACCCGTCGTGGCACCCGCACACAGTTTTCTGCAGCAGTCATCTAGTTTTGATGCGCGTATGACACCGTCGCCTGAGACCCAATAGGAGGCGAAATGCGGGAGAAGAAGCTACGTCAGATCGAAGGCATGGCCACTACGATACGCGAATTGGCAGTACCGGGCATGAAGCCCAAGGCGCTGATCGATGCCGTTAAAGCGCGCTATCCGGATGCATCGAAGAAAGAAATCGCTCGCGCTGCGTTCTTAAGCGTGATCCTCTCGTCCGAGTTCAGCCCCGAAGACACACAGGCGCTGCATGATCTGGCACGAGGAACACGCGACAGCGACAACGACTGACGTCCATGAGACAAAGCCTTGCTGAAGCCGCGTCACAAGGATGCCATTGCCACTACAGGCAATCCCTGAAGCCCTTTAAATCAGCTGACATTGGCGGTCGATGGCTCCCGCATTCTAAACGGTCAGCAGCAGAACTCCGACAGCCCGCTGCGAAGTTGCCGGGCGCGCCCGGGCCTGCTTGTCCAAAGTCGGCTGCGAGGTGCCGCTCCCGTTGCCAACGACTGGCGCATTCGCGTCCAGAATGGTGCATGGAAATGCTGTTTGGCCTGAAGCCTGGGACGCGCAAAAGGGTGGAACAGACTGTTAGCACAGCGGCGCAGCAGGGCTTGAAGCTCTCTTACCGCCTCGGCAAGCAACCGGAAGGGGACTGGCTTTTGTAGCCGCTTAACGTCACCGCACTCAGGTGGGATGACGTCCGGATCGTAGCCGGTGATGAAAACAAACGCGACGCCGCGCGCCTTCATGGACCGGGCGATCTCGAAGCGGGGCCACCACCGCGCAGCGGCTCCCTCGCTTGGACACGGACAAAGGACTTCCGCCCCAGCTCCCCGTAACGCTGCCGCGGCGTCGCCGGCCAGATAGTCGTCGTCCACGGCTAGGATCCGGCGAGGTCACGCCGGCTATGGTCCTTTCTTTTCAGGAAGGTCTCGCTACGGCTCGCACGGAACTCCAAACCTTCACGCGGGTTTTCCCTCACAACAAAGGAGTGCCGAATGCACAAGGATACAAAGGCCCAGCAGGCCATCGAAGAGACAGGAAAGAAATCGCCTGAAGCAGCGGATCTCCCGGCAGCCGGCCCTCACGACAAGCCGCACCTACAGGACGAGAGCAAGACGCCTGGCGCCGGTTTGCTTCCAGACAAGAACGACGACAGCGTTTCACCAGGCAGCGGCTGAATATAAAAAGGGATGCTCCCCGGTTGGGAACGGGTGAACCCTCTCGGCTACGACTGCGGCGGAGGCCGGAGTGGTTGGACGAATGCCGTGCGAGCCCGGGTCGGCCTAGCAGGCGGGCGATGAACGAAAGTTGTACGGGCAAGATTGGAACAGCGTTTAATACGAGGTAGTTCCCAGCGCGCCCACCGCGTAGGTTATTTCTCGCAGCGCTTCCACGCTCAGACCACGCCGGGATCGCGTCCGGATTGCCCGCTCGCAGGCGGTAACCGTGTCGCCCCGCGCTCGTTTTCATGCCTCCAGGCGGCGTTGCCCAGCATGTCGCCGAACGCGATCTTGCAACTTGTGAACGTCTGCTTCATGTCGCCCTGAGCCGGAGCTTTGACTTCTAGTTCGCGGCCAATGCCGTTGAGCACCTGGACGTGCCACATGTAGGTCTTCCTTGAAGAGGCAATCTGGCTTGCGGGTTCCCGGCCATTGAGCCGCTCGATGCGAGATCTTATGCGGCGGTCGCATCATGTGCGAGGTAGAGCAGTTTTGTAGATCCTTGATGTCGGATTGTTGCCAACGGACCAATGTCGTTCTCCTTCTTGGGTTGAAGGAGATCGGGGCACAACAGTGGTTCTTTCTGCGCCGAAACCGTCCTCTATCGTACCGTCCTCAGAATTGAGGGCATATCGGCCGGAACTTCTACGGTACAGGCGGGTTACAATCAGGACGTTCCTGTCCCAATCCCATCCCAACTGGAGATGACCATGACCCTAGAAGGGAAGAAGATCGCTATCCTCATTGCACCACGCGGCACCGAGGAACCCGAATTCAAGCAGCCCAAGGACGCAGTCGAAGCTGCCGGCGCGACTGTCACGGTCGTCGGGATCGAGGCCGGTGAGGCCAAGACCAACAACGGCGATCTTGATCCGGGCGGCAGCTACCCCGTGGATAAGGCCGTAAACGACGTGTCGGCTAGCGATTTCGACGGACTCGTGATTCCTGGCGGGACCGTCGGCGCCGACAAGCTGCGGGCGGACGGCGATATCGTTTCGTTCGTGCAATCCTTTTTCGAGCAAGGCAAGCCGGTGGGTGTGATCTGCCACGGCCCCTGGCTCTTGGTGCAAGCGGACGTTCTGAAGGGGCGTACGGTCACGTCCTATTTGTCGATCCGGAAGGACATTGAGAACGCCGGCGCAACCTGGGTTGACCAGGTGGTCGTGACCGATCAGGGGCTGGTCACGAGCCGAAAGCCCGATGACCTGCCAGCATTCTGTGCAAAGATCGTCGAGGAGTTTGGCGAAGGCAGACATCCAGAACAGGCACGCAGCGCCTAATCGGATATAAAGAAGCGTCGGCTTCTTCGGCGCTTCACCACCTTCGAGCGGCCGTCAGCCCACTGCTTACGGCATTTCTTGAACGGATCTCTTTAA
This sequence comes from Rhizobium sp. OAE497, assembly GCF_040546565.1. NCBI lineage: Bacteria > Pseudomonadati > Pseudomonadota > Alphaproteobacteria > Hyphomicrobiales > Rhizobiaceae > Rhizobium > Rhizobium sp. OAE497. The sequence continues at coordinate 589,169 of NZ_JBEPOA010000003.1, read as the reverse complement.
ATTGCTGGCGGCGTCGTTCAGGCAGAGCGAAAAGCCGAAGCGTCCCCACGACGATTTCAAGGATGATGAACGTACCGGACGCCGAGAGACTACGGTCCATCGTGCCGGAACCATAGCCGCCGCTGCGGCTATGGTTCAAGTCGATGCCCCTTGGCGTCCCGTCGCCACAAGCGCCTTCAAAGGATCCATCCTCCATCAATTGTAAAAGACTTGCGCCGGTCATATAGGCAGAACCAGGGCCGGCAAGGTACGACACGAGTTCGGCGATTTCCGCCGGATCGGCGACGCGCTTCAACGGGCTCCGATCCGCAAGGAACTCGATCGACCCGGCATTCATATCGGTATTCGTCGGACCGGGCTGGACGTTGTTGACCGTGATGCGCCTGGGCGCCAGGTCGAGCGCGAGCCCTTTGACCATAGCCGCGACTGCCGCCTTCGTGAACTGGTACACGCTGCTTCCCCGAAATCCGGTTCGTTCAGCCGTATTGGAACCGATGGTGATGACCCGACCACCATCCTTCATCTGTGCGACCGCGGCCTGGATGGCGAGGAAAACGCCCCGGATATTGACGTCAATCATCAGGTCCAGTTCTTCGAGTGTGACCACATCGACAGTGTTAAGGCGAAGGACCCCGGCGTTCAGGACGACGGCGTCAAGTTTGCCCAGTTCGTCCACCGCCTTGCTCACTGCCGCCCGGATCGCTTCGGGATCGGCGCTGTCGGCCCGAATGGCGACAGCATTTCCCCCTCCTCCTCGAATTGAGGAAGCAAGCTCCGATGCGCTGTCGGTCGCGACACGTAGGTGAAGGCAACGGCGAAGCCATCCTCGGCCAGCTTGCGTACGGCTGCTGCTCCAATTCCACGCGCACCTCCGAAGACGAGTGCGGTTCTGCGTTCTTCGATCGTCATGATTTTCTCCATTTTTGACAGGTCGATCCATAACTGGCCAAAAGAAATCCCTCTTGCTAGAGGGACCGATTAGTTTTCGAGGCGTCGCGTCGCAAAGCGAGCCATTGCCTTCAGTTCTGCGCTGGATGCGCCGCCGCGTGCCGCCAGCTGGAGGCCGGTCATTGTCATCAGTACGAACGAGGCCGCCTCCGCCGGGTTGAGGCTTCCATCGATCTTCCCCTGCTCCTGCCCTTCGCCAATCCTTAGGGCAATGCCCCTGTAGAGACGTTCGCTGGATGCCTTCCTGCGGGCATTGAGTTCCGGGTCCGTCACCCCGAACTCGCCGACCGATCCGACGCCCATGCATCCCAGCACCCGCTCCTGGTCATCTTCGGCGACGAGACCTGAAAGCAGGTTTTCGATACCTTCGAGCGGATCGCCCTCGGATAGGCGTCTGAGATGACCAGACGTTGTCCGACGCTGGTATGCATCAAGTGCTTCAAGGTACAGGGTCCGCTTGTCGCCAAATGCGCCATAAAGACTCTGTCGACCTATGCCCATCGCTGCGCGCAGATCGTCCGTCGATGTCGCGGCGAAACCTTTAGCCCAAAACACCCTCAAAGCCGCTTCCAACGCCGCGTCGCGGTCGAACTCTCTTGGTCTTCCCATGAGGTATCAGTACGAGTTACGGACAGATCAGTCAATAATTATTTTGGCGAACTTTGATGACGGCGGGGCAATATCGCGGGAAGTATCACGTTCGCAGCCTATCTCACCTCCTCGACCTCCGCATAAGGACATCGCCTCCGCAAGATCGGTCATGGCAGGACGGTCGGAAGTAGTGTGTTTCGCCTACGAGAGAGACTTCCGCAGAAAGGATAGTGCCTTCGCGGCGCCGGCGCTCGAAATCGTATGTCCGACGCCCGGCTCAACATCGAGCTCGACGTCGAAACCAGCCGCTCGGAATTGTGCCGCCGCAAGGGTCGACGCAGCGTATGGGATCGTCGTGTCGACCTGCCCGTGCACCATGAGGATCGGCGTCTGCCGGCTGACTGACGATATCTTCTGGGGCGGAAGGAGGCCAGCGAAGGAAACGACTGCGCCGACCTTCCAGCGGCCGGAGGCGACCGCATCGAGAGCGACGACAGCACCCTGCGAGACACCGACGAAGGCGACCCTGTCGTGCGCGTCTGCGAAACCTTCGCGCCGGACGACATCGTCGATCAGTTCGTCGAATGCTTCACGGGCGGCCATGACCTTCGCTGGATCAAGCGGATTGCCTTCCGTCGAAAACCATTGGTGGCCGCGCCAGTGATGCATGGGGGCGTCCGGGGCAGCGAACCGGGTGCTTGGAAGGCCATCACGCCAGGACGAGGCCAGCGGCATGAGCTGGGCACCCGACGCGCCGATGCCGTGCAGAAAGATGACGAGGTGGTCGAGGGATAACATGACGATCCTGAATGTTTCGAAATGGCCCGACGGCGCTCGACCTCAAGAGAGGGAGCGGCCGTCTCACCCCACGCGCAAGCCGTCACGCAGACGCCGGCGGACGCCGCTGCGGAAGCTCACGTGATAATGGGGTGGCCCACTGTAGATGGTGTAGAGAATGCATCTTTGCAAGCTGCAGGACGCGTTGCCGTACGCTAGTGGACGGGAGGCCTCAAGCTGTTGAAGGACCTGCTCAATTACCCCATATATGAGGAAACCCTCAAGGATGATTGTCATGGTAAGCAGGATCAGGAAGACCCTGACCGTGCAACAGCGCGCGGCGGCCTTCGAACACACGAACAAGATTGCAGCCGACGCTGCAGATGAAGAGCGGCGTCTCCGCGAAGAGAAGAATGAGCGTCTCCGCAAGCTCCGGCTTGCGGCCGCCAACCCATCTTCAGAATAAACCGTTGTGCAGACCCGAACGTAACAAACACGTGCTTGCAGCACATCGGAGGAAAGTATGGATCATGTTAATATCGAAACGTCCTCGGACGATGCCGGCAAGGCGGTCGGCTCACGCCTTCGCGAAGCCCGTATCGCACGATCATACAGCCTCGAGGATCTTGCGATCGCCACCGGCCTGACCGAAGCGGAGATTTCAGCCATCGAGGTCGGGACGTCCATCGACGCTCTTCATATCGAACGCATCGAGCACGCGCTCGGCTAGGAGCGTTCGATCCCACTCTAAATTCGGCCGCTCAAGAACTCCAGAGCTCCATATAAACCAGTGCTGTCCCGTCACTGCTGCGGCCCCTCTGCCTGCTCTTCTTTCCTCCACCGTCACCTTCGCTCAGTCTTCTGTGGTTACCGGCGACGGCGAGAAGAAGCACGCCGATCACACGAAGAAGCGTTCCGCCACTGAAACTCGAGGACCGGCAAGCAAGGCGGCCTGATACCCATGTTCGGGAACCTTCTTCCGCTGCCGCAATCGGCGGCCGGCCGAAGCGTCGACCCAGAACCTGCAGTCGGTCTCTCTCGAGGGGCGTCGAATGCACTGTCCACACATTGCGGATTGACGACCGGAATAATCATGGATATTTTGTATCTATGATTCGGAGGGTGGGATGAAACTCAGCGAAGGCGTCGAACAGGCAATTCATTGCGTGGCGTTCCTGGCGGGACTGTCGGAAGACGGCGTGCTTTCGGCGGCAGCCCTGGCGGAACTGCATGGCGTGTCCACAAGCTACCTCTTCCGAGGGGGCCAAGGCGCTCTTCGGTGTCCACCACTATGTCACGGCCAAGACAAACTTGCCGGCAGAGCTGATCCACCTCGTCTTTCTGCGCGTGTCCCAGATCAACGGCTGCGCACACTGCATAGACATGCACAGCCGCGATCTGCGCAAGACGATGTCCATCGACAAGATCACGCTGGTTGCGGTGTGGGACGAGGTGCCTCACCTGTTCAGCGACCAGGAACGCGCCGCTCTCGCCTGGGCAGAGGAAGTGACAAATGTCAGCCAGACCCATGCGTCGGACGAGGCCTATGCTGCCGCTGCGGCCGCCTTCGACCCGAAGGACCTCGTCGATCTGACGATCGCGATCGCCGCTATGAACGCCTTCAACCGCCTCGGCGCGCCGTTTCGCCTTCCGGTGGCGGCAAAGGCCTGATTTGGCCCGCAGCACTCGGAAGAAAGTGGCCCGCCGGACTGCGCAAAGGTCCGGCAGGCTGCGCCGACTACAGCGGCGACGAGACCATCCGCGTCGCCATCTCCCAAAGACGGAAAGCGTTCTGTGCATCAACCGCGTATCTTGCTACTCCCTTGAACGCCAAGGCTCCGCGCTCGTCGACGACAGGGGCTTCCTGGCAGTCATCGAAATATTTGCCGGAAATTCCCTCCACAAGCGGCGACCCCGCAAGCAACACCGTCGTGGATGCCCCCTGCTCTATCGTCTTGCGCAGATGCTCGGGCGTGCGAAGGCCGCCAGTGTGCTTCTGGAGCCCGGTTGCGATCGCTCCGGGGTTGAGTGCGTTCGACATGATGCCGTCGCATGCCCACGCCTGCCTGATACCAACGGACATCAGAATGCAGGCCGTCTTCGACTGCCCGTAGGCAAGCAGCGGATCGTAGGGAATGAAGCGGAAGTCTGGATCGTCCCAGAATACCGGGGCAAACAGGTTGCCCGTCGAGGCGACGGAAACGACGCGGGCGCCGTTCGCGCTGGCCAGATGCCTTCGCAGGCCAAGCGTCAACGCGAAATGCCCCAGATAGTTCGTGGCGAACTGCATCTCCCGCCCTTCCGCACTCCTCTGCAGTTCGGGAATGGCCATCACGCCCGCGTTGTTAATGAGGACGTGAAGGGGTTCGTCCCAGCACTCGGCAAATTCCTGCACGGAGGACAGATCGGAGAGGTCGAGGCGACGAACGCTTAGCCGAGCGGCGGGCATTGCCTGCCTCATTTCGGCGACAGCTCTCTCGGCCTCGTCCGGGCGGCGCGCCGCGATTGTTACGGCCGCGCCTGCCGCCGCGAGTGCGCGGCTCGTCTCCAGCCCGATGCCCGCGGCGCCCCCGGTGACGATGACATTTCGTCCGGCAAGCTCCACGCCTTCCAGAACGTCAGCGGCGGTCGACGAGAACCCAAATGGGATGGATGAAGTCATGGTCATACTCCTTCGAACATTCGACTTGCCCGGAACATAAGCGCGTGGCATTCGTGAACTAGATGGCAGAGGCTACACGCAATGATGAGATAATTCGTACAGTGAGCTCGCTCCCGCCCGGCGAGCTCGCGGCCTTTCTTGCCGTTTCCCAGCACGGCGGCTTTCGTGCCGCCTCGCGAATGCTCGGCCAGACGCCGTCGGCGCTGAGCCACGCGGTTGCCGGACTGGAGAGGCGTCTAAAGGTGAAGCTTTTTCACCGTTCGACCCGGAACGTATCGCTGACGGAACCGGGGCGGAGACTTTTGCAACGGCTTATGCCGGCGCTTTCGGAAATTGGCCTCGCGGTCGAGGAGCTGCACGAACAGAGCACCTCGTTGTCCGGGCTGATACGGATCAACTGCGACGCCAATGCCGCCGAGCAGGTCCTGATGCCCCTTCTGACCCGCTTCATGAAGCTTCAGCCCACCATGCGCTTCGAAATCCGCTCCGAGGGGAGACTGGTCGATATCGCCGAAGGAGGATACGACTGTGGGGTCCGGGCGGCCGAACTTGTACCCGACGAGATGGTCGCGATCGCTATCGGTCCAGACCAGCAGCACATCGTCGTGGCGTCGCCTGCCTATCTTGATGGCGCGCCCGCCATCAAGATACCGTCGGACCTTTCGCTGCACCAGTGCGTCCAGCTTCGTATGGCGAGCGGGTCGATCTATCGCTGGGAGTTCCAGCGCCGCGGCGAGGACGTCGTCGTGACAACGCCCGGCAATCTCGTCGTCGACCAGTCCAGACTTCTTTTGGCAGCGGCGTTGGACGGTATCGGTCTTGCCTATGTGACGCGATGGATGGCGGCCGACGCTCTCGCCAACGGCAAGCTGCAGCAGGTGCTGGACGATTGGACACCCCCCTACCCGGGCCTTTGTCTCTACTACCCGCGGCACCGCCATTTCGGCTCGGGCATGCGCGCCTTCCTTAATTTCCTGAAAGCCGAAGGATCGTTACGAGCTGCGCCTTGACGACGACCCAAGCGGCACCATTCTCCCGGGCATGAAAGCTGTCGCCCCCTCCTCCCAACGCTCACTCAGATTGCTTCCCGAGATGCCAGAAAGCGTTGGCCGATCGCATGTCGGAGGTCACACTTGCGGGCAGTGCGGCCGGCTGGCGTCCCGAAGAGATAGCTGCCGCGCTCGTCGAATTGGCGGACAACGCCATGCTGGCAGTCCTCGCGACCCGAGACGTTGAACGCAATTTTGCCTTCTGAAGAAAGACTGATCATGTGCGGACGCTTTTCCTTCAAGCATGAATGGCCGGCCTTCGTGGATCTTCACGATCTGCTCTGGGATGTCGAGCGCTGCCGCAACACGCGTGCGGACCGCAACACCGCGCCGACGCGGCAGGTCCTTATGGTGTACAACGAAGCCAATGGAAAGCAGGTAGCCGATGACGCTCGATGCCGCGCCCGCGTTTCGAGAAGCTTTCACGAGCCCGCGATGCGTCGACCGTTCCTTCGTCGAAGGCCGATGGAGGCATCAGGCACAGCAATTCATCGCCCCGTCGATGTCATCCGCAGATCACTTCCATGACCAGCATGGGCGGCCAACGTCACCGGCGCCGCAACCAAGCACTCCGAAAGGGAATTTTCAGGCTCGGGAGCGGCTACTGCACCTAAACTTTGTCCTCTTCGACGGCGCCGCTGCGCGCCGGATTTCCTTCTGCGAAACGATATGCCCCAGTAGTGGCTAAGGCCTCAGCGAGTTTCGCGGCGTCATAGGGTTTTGCCAAAACGATGGCACCTGTCTCACCGCGCACAGCCGTCGGATCCCCGGTGGCGAATACGATCGTCGTTGACGGGTTCAGAGCCCTGGCCTCAGCCGCCAGCTCTAATCCCGATGCGCCTGGTAGATTGAGGTCGGTCATGAGGATATCGACTTTCATCGTCTGCAGAGCCGCTTTGGCTTCCTCAGCACTTCCCGCCTCGACGACAATCAATCCGGCATCCTGCAGCATCTCGGCCGTATTGATGCGGATGAGCGCATCGTCCTCGACCAGCAATACAGTTATGCGTGCGACGTGTTCCGCAGTCACCGCCGCTGCGCTCTTGGCGGACGTCACCGGCGTGTCCAGTTGTGGCAGGGGCTCCGGCGGAAGTCCCGTTGACTTTTGATCTTTACGCTGAGCTTGATTGGCCAAAACATGCCGGAATTTCCGTGCAAGCGCCTCACGGGTATAGGGCTTCGACAACAGCTCGACCCCTGCATCGAGCTTACCGCCGTGAACAATCGAGTTTTCGGTGTAGCCAGACGTAAACAGCACAGCGATATTCGGCAGTCGTTCTTTCGCCTTGCGGGCGAGTTCGGGGCTTTTGAGTGTGCCTGGCATCACGACGTCAGTGAAAAGAATATCGATCGGAATGCCGCTATCAATCACCGTGAGCGCGCTCGATGCATCAACCGCCTTCAGCGTGCGATATCCGAGGTCGGTCAGCATGGCGATGACAGTCTCGCGGACCTGCGCGTCATCCTCGACGACAAGGACAGTTTCCGTGCCCCCGACGATCGGCCCATTATCGACGGCGACTTCGACATCTTCCGCCTCCATCGCGCGCGGCAAATAAAGCTTGATCGTCGTGCCGTGACCAACTTCCGAGTAGATTTTGACATGCCCGCCCGACTGTTTGACAAAGCCGTAGACCATCGACAGGCCGAGACCGGAGCCTTTGCCCTCTGCCTTCGTCGAGAAAAACGGCTCAAACACCTTCTCGATGATCTCAGGCGGCATTCCCGACCCAGTATCGGTCACCGCCATCATTACATATTGACCGGGGGTGACCTCGTCATGCGAGCGCGCATAGGCATCGTCAAGATGCGCATTCGACAGCTCGATGGTGAGTTTACCCCGTCCTTCCATGGCATCGCGTGCGTTGATCGCGAGATTAAGGAGAGCATTTTCGATCTGCGTCGGGTCGATGAATGTATTCCAAAGCCCTCCTCCAACAACCGTCTCGACCTCAACGGCTTCGCCGATTGCGCGGCGGATCATATCATCCATGTCGCGGACGAACCGGCTGATGTTGACCACCTTAGGCTCTAGCGCCTGACGGCGCCCAAAGGCTAGGAGCTGGCTTGCCAGCTTGGAGCCACGCGATACGCCCGCCATGGCGTTTGCGATCTTCGACTCGGCGCGTTGGTTGCCGGTGACCTCCTTCGACAGGAGTTGCAGATTGCCGCTCACGACCTGCAACAGGTTGTTAAAGTCATGCGCGACGCCGCCGGTCAGTTTCCCGACTGTTTCCATCTTCTGGGCCTGCGCCAGCTTTACTTCGGCCTGACGGCGCTCGGCGACTTCGGAGATAACCCGCGCCTCAAGATTTTCATTCAGCTGCTTGAGCTGCTCTTCGGCCCGTTCTCGGTGACGGACCTGGCGAGCAAGCACGTCCGCCTGATCGCGCAAAGTGGCCTCCGCCGCGCGCTGATGGGTGATATCGGTATGTACGCCCACCCATTCGACGATATCGCCATTTGAACTGATGATCGGCAAGGCCCGGATGGCGAACTGGCGCCAGGCGCCATCGTGTCGGCGGACGCGGTGCTCATGCACATACATGGATTTGGCTTCGACAGCCGCGTTCCAGGTCGCGACTGAGGCATCCATGTCATCCGGATGCACCGCTTGCGCCCAACCGAAACCTTGATATTGAGCAAAAGTCTGACCGGTGAGTGCTGCCCACCCCGGTTGTTCTCCGACCATTCTACCATCGGCACTATTGGTCCAGAGGACACCATGCACCGCGTTCATAGCCGTGCGAAAGCGGCTATTGCTCATTTCCAGCTCGGCTTCGCGCACAGCACGATCTTCGATATCGATGCCAAGGATGTAGACGCCCGGTACTGACCCGTCGGCCTCGACATGGGGTACGTAACGGATCTCGAGACGACGCGGCGCGCCGCCGTTGACCGGCATGTCGGCCTCGCCTGTCACGACTTCACCAGCCAATGCGCGATCAATGTCAGGCCGCCGGTTTTCGTACGGCCCCTGGCCAATCACTGCGCCGATGTGTCTACCGATCATGTCATCAGGCTTCATCCCGAACCACGTCTCGTAGGCATGATTGGCGAAGCGATAAATGTGCTGACGGTCCACATACGATATCAGCATCGGCACAGCATCGGTCACGCGGCGGAGTTTACCTTCGCTGTCCTTCATGCGCTTTTCCATCGCGACGCGGTCACTGTTGTCGACGACCGTGCACATCACGCCGCCGATTTTGCCATCAGCCTCATATACCGGCGTATAAAAGAGATCGAAGATAAATTCCTCAGGCCGCCCATCTCGGATGAGCGTCATGCTTTGATCGTGATAGGAACGAAGCTCCCCGCCAAGGCCGGCCTCAAGCATGTCGCGGTTCCAGTCCCAGATCTCAGGCCAGACTTCCGCGACGTTGCTGCCGAGAGCGCCTGGATGTTTATCACCTGCGATCTTCGCGTAAGTGTCGTTATAGACCATCACATGGCCCGGTCCCCACATCAGCACTTTCGCGACCGGAGAGTTCACAATGTTGGCGATAGTCGTGCGGAGTTCGACAGACCAACCGCTCATCGGTCCAAGGGCAGTCGCAGACCAGTCCATCTCCCGAATGATTTTTCCGCAGACCCCGCCTCCGATCGGCCACGCTGATGCGACTGTTGCCGCCGGTCTCAGTCCATCGCGAAGCAATCGTAGCCCCGACTGGACAACCTCACTGGCGTTACTGTAGTCGCCGGACGACAAACATTCGGAGATGAACCCCTCGAGTTCGGGGGTCAACGTGAAATTGCGTGTGAGACGTTTGGCCATAATTGGCTCGTCTCATGGAATTTTGCATGTGTCAACGTGTGGCGCTCCACAAGGGATTCTTGCTCTCGATGACCCGGCTTTCCGCCAATATTTGGATCTCGATAATCGGAAACGACAGCACCGTTGCTGAGCGCCTTCAGCACAGCTCCAGTGATAGCGATTGCTTGCAGTTCGTTGCTAAGCTACGGCTAAGACCTGGTCGCCAGGGGCTGCAGGCACTGTCAGGGTTTCAAAGCTCGCCTTTGCCAGTACATAGCCCTGAATGAGCGATACGCCGAGATCTTTCAGCGTCGCCAGCTCATCGGCCGTTTCGACCCCCTCGCACAGAGGGACAATTGCCAGATCCTCGAGCATATCGAGCGTGTGTTTTACAATTTTGCGTCTCACCGGATCAACATCGATCCCACGGATCAGATCCATATCCAGCTTCACGATGTCAGGCTGGAAATGGGTTAAAAGCCCAAGACCCGAATGACCCGCCCCGAAATCATCGATCGCGGTTTTAAATCCCATGTCTCTGTAGGTGCGAAGGATATGAAGGACGTGTTTGGTATCGAGTTGCTCGTTCTCGGTAAATTCGAAAATAATACGATCGAGAGGAAAGCCCGTCTTCATCGCGGTGGCCAGTGTAAGTCGAATACAAGCCCGCGGTTCATAAACGGCGTTCGGCATAAAATTAATTGAAAGCTTCACGTCATCAGCCGGATCGTAAAGGCCCGAGGCCAATTCGATCGCCTTTACCCGACATTGCTGGTCGAAAGCATAACGATTGCTATCCTTGATCTGGCTGAGAACCGAACCAGCCCCCTCGCCATTCGGCCCCCGCACCAAGGCCTCGTGCGCAAAAACAGCGCCAGTCCTGATATTCACAATAGGCTGAAACGCCATCGAGAAAGGAACCTCGAAAGCAGCGCCATCGCGGCAGCCATCACAGTGCGTTGGCATATAGAGCCCTCCATCAGATGATAAGCCTTACCGGATCGCCGATTAAACTTTCGTTGCTCGGCAATACGATAAATCGCGGTCGTTGCTTAACACTCACCCTTTACATCGCTTCCAGGGACGCGACCTATGGTCCACGATACATTTGAGGGACGACATGAGCGAAAATCCTGAGCCGCCAAAGATCAACAAGGGTAGCCTTCAAGAACTGATCGGAGGCCTCAGTGACGGCATCATCCTTGTAGAACAGGGAGGCCGGATAGCATGGGCCAATGCAGCAGCCTTTGCCATGCATCGAGTGAGTAGCATTGAGGAACTCGGAGGCGACGCAGCAGGATATCGGCGAACGTTCACCCTGCGGTATCGTAACAATCATCTTCTGGAGGCAGGCCAATACCCGATAGAGCGGCTTCCCGCTGGCGAAACAATCGACGATGTGACAGTCGAGATATCGCCGGCAGCCGACCTTGACCTGGTCTGGGTACACACCGTTCGCACGATGTTCATCACCGACGCTGGCGACAAGCCTGACGCACTGGCCCTGATCATCAAAGACGAGACCTCACGCTTTGAAGCGGAGGAGCGGTTCGAGCGATCGTTCAATGCCAATCCGGCCCCTGGCCTGATCTGCCGGCTCGACGATCAGCGCTTCATTCGTGTCAACGAGGGATTCCTGGAGATGACCGGCTTCACCAAGGACGATGTCATCGGCAGAACCGTCAAGGCGATCGGACTGTTTTCGAACTGCGAAACCGCCGATGATGCCCTTTCGAAACTCAACGATGGCCGGGTGATACGCCACCGCGAGGCCTTGGTGCCTCTGCCTGGCGGTGGCGACCGGCTTGTGATCGTCGCCGGTGAGCCGATTTCCGTGGTCGAAGAACCCTGCATGCTGTTTACCTTCGCCGATCTCGATGCCCGGAGAAAGGCCCAAAACGCACTTCGCCAGAGCGAAGAGCGGTTTTCAAAATCGTTCCGGCTGTCCCCCGCTCCGGCAGCGATTTTACGGCTCGACGACTTCGTATTTACAGAAGCAAACGACGCTTTTCTGCAGATTTCCGGATACCAGCTGACGGAAGTTGTCGGCCGGACTGCCGGCGAGCTTCACCTTTGGCAGGACATTGCCGCCAGACGCGCTTTGGAGCAGAAGCTGCGTGACAATATCTTCGTTCGGGAAGAACCGATGCGGTTGAAACAGAGAGACGGTGATCTTGCAGACTGTCTGGTTTCCGCCGAGCGCGTCGAAATCAATGACGAGCAGTGTGTTGTCTGGGCGCTTCAGGATGTGACAAAACGCCGGCGCAGCGAGGCGCAGCTCGTCGAGGCGATCGAAAGTGTCATGGCCGATACGTCATGGTTTAGCCGTTCGATCGTTGAGCGTCTCGCGCCTGCAACTCCGTAAGGCAGACTAATCCGCGATCGTTCTCATTCCGACGGCCATGGATCCGATCGCCGGGCGCACTAGAGGGGCAAGGCTGTGTGCCCCTCTTATGATTTTGGATGCCGACTATAAGGTAACACCCAGCTGGTATCGGAGAGCTAAGACGCCTATCGCGCGATGATGGCCCAGGAAATGGGCCATCGGATGAAGAACATGCTGGCGACCACCCAGTCGATCGTCAATCAGTCGCTGCGTGCAGACCAGTCGATCGAGAGGATGAGGTCGACAATATCGGAGCGTCTAGCAGCCTTGTCCCGCTCCGCAGACGTTCTGCGCGGGCGAGAGTTCGAGACGCTCGGCTTGCGCGAGATAGTCGAGCAGGCAGTCGCGCCTTTCAACGAGGCCGGCCGCATCGCGTCCGACGGGCCTGACCTCGAGGTCTCACATCGGTCGAATACAAGCCTTTCGCTGGCTCTGCACGAGCTCGCGACAAACGCGGTAAAGTACGGCGCTCTTTCCGTGCCGGATGGCCACGTCGATATCGACTGGAGTGTCGGTGGAGGCGACTTCAAATTCCGATGACGCGAATCCGGCGGGCCGACTGTCGTGGAGCAGAGACGACGAGGCTTCGGAACGAAGCTTATTCAGATGCTCGGCGCGAGCCTGCGTGGCGAGGCCGACATCGAATTTCGCCCGGAGGGTCTGTCGTTCACCGTTGCGACTTCAAAAGATGCACTAACGCAGCCTTGTTGAAGGAGGCGACTGTGACGACGCTGCTCGGTCCGCGCTACTCCAGGTCGGTTTTCGTGACATGAAGGCGGCAGCCGCGCCGCCATCCCGACGCTGCTCGCAGCCGCCAAATGGCCTCGCCACTGTTTCAGGTACGGCGGTGACCCCGTCGCACAAAGAGATCGTCGCGCAACCCAAGGCTCAACCCAGCCCCCTCCGTGGGACGATCTCGCTTGAAGAAACGCGCATCGATCGTGTAAATTGTTTCCGGGAGCGCACCTCCACCGCGCTCCATTGAGGCCGTCCAAGCTGCCTCTAACTCTCACCTTGGGCGGTCTCTTCAATCAGTTCGAGTGGGTTTCGCCGATGGCAGTTGCAGTGATCGCTAGCCTTGCATCCTTCCTCCTGGGGATGATCACCGTCCGCATGGCCGGGCTTCGGCATGAAGTGATCGGCGGGTTGCTTGGGCTGACCTGGTTCTGGTGGACCTTCATCTGGCTAATGCAGAATAAGCGGCGTGAGATTGAAGCGATCAAAAAGGAGCTAGATCGAATGTATCGCCGGCTGAACTTCTAAGCTTCATCGCACTCCCGCATAGAAAAAGCCCACGCGAGGGCGGCGCGTGGGCTTTCATTATCTCTGCCAATGGGTTCTGAGGGGAGCAGAGATTGAACGCGTGCGGTTGGGTTTCCATAACGTTCGCTGATTAAACGACTGGGGTAACGTTGGGTTCCATCGAATCTCGGAAAAATGGATTGTACCCATGTTGACAAATCGCTGCGCCCTATTTTAGCAATCCGCTCGTGATGAACCTGAGATAACCATCACGAGAAATGCTGGTGCGCATGAAGAGACCCCGGGATCCAGGGCAAAGGTGGTTCCGGGGTCTTTTTTTGCACAAAGACGCCGGTGTTTCCACCGGCGCAGTTGGGTCATACAGTTGAGAACTGCCGCCCGACTTAGCAAGAACTGGGGTAGCTTGCTCGAACAGGTAAACAAAGCGCCGGGCGGCATAGAGTCAACCTGCGTGGAGCCTTGAGGTTCCCTAGGCTACGCGTTTTCGCTCTGTTTCTGGTCTCAAGGCCGCATCTTTCGCCATTTGGATCATGTACGCGACAAAAGGTTTGTCGCTCAATTCCGCCAACTTCTTTGCTGCTTCGAGATGATCGACGAGATGAACTTGCGACATATCTACCTCCTGACTGCTCGCATATTCATCTTTGCTAATGAATCTTAAGCGAAGCTTACCATGGGTAGACTATTTTTGGCCTTTGATGCCGCGTGGGTAGTATAGGGAAGTTTGCCGCTCGGCATACGCAGGAAGAAACTCTGACAATCGACTGAAAGAGCGCCGAGCGGCAGCGTAACAACTTGCGGTGACCTTACTGGTTCCAAGAAAAAAGCCACCACAAGGCTTAATTCGTGGTGGCTGCCAAGTCGTTGATGGAGAACGGCTTGCCATCAATGCGATATTGTTATTGGCATTGACTGGCATCTGCAAGAGCGCGGCAACCCGTTCATCATCCATTGGGTAGCGCGGATCCCATCTTCACGCATGTCTAACACCATCTGACAGCTTTCATATGATCGTGCCAACGCGGTCACGGCAGCCGATGAAAAATCTGCGGCCGTTCAAATGCACGCGCCGCTTCATGAGAAGATGAACATGATCCTCGGCGTCTTCCTCAAGGTTTATCAAGGACGGGAAGCGGACCGACGCCATCGACGCGGTCGCCGCCGACGGGCGGGGCCCATCTGAGCTGCAGCCCTTTGGACCTCGTCTTTTCGTCGGCAGTCTTCGGTGGGCTTATCGCCTGATGCATACCCCGTGCGAGCCGGTCAAAAACCGAGCCCCGCGTACGGCGAGAGGCCGCTTAGCGGTCGGCCCTCGAACATGCTTATTGAGGGGCGGAGTTATCACGCGCACCCCACTCTATCTCCTTGGCGTTGGCGTCTTTATCCCGGTCACGAGCGATTTGTCGAGGCGAGCTCCCGTTAGTCAAGATCGATCACCTTGAACTCGCGGCTCCCTTCTCGGAGGTCTCTTCGAGCTGAGATATGTTGAACTTTTCCGGGACGAGGCCGGCGACCGGGTCGACGTAGATCGTCGCGGCAGGTCTACGAGACCCCCATAAAATGAAAGACTAAATTGCGTTGGTCGGCGAGTTAGAAAAGCGCAGCTTTGACTGCGCTTTTTCATTGTCCAGAACTAGCTGCAACACATTCTAAAGCTACGTGGAACCCAGATTGTGCCAGTCTGACATAGAGGTCTTGTCAGACCAGGATCGCATAATGGGCAACGAAAAATCGTTTAAGGCAATGCCCCGGGTCCAGATGTATGTGGCGGGCGAGCTGATCATGCTGCACCTGGTCTGTCGATCGTCAGGAAGTGGCGTACAACCGGCTTTTCGGTCCCCGTATGGTACCCGAGCACCTTGCCCTGCAGGTCTGCATCGGCATGCGAAACGCGCTTGTGCTGGCGAAGATGCTCGGCCCAGGACTCCACCATGAACCATTCCACGATCTTCTCTGGATCGGCGGAATCTTCCGTCACGCCCCAGCCATAGGCGCCATCGCGACGACGTTCCTGGGAGAGCGTGTCGAGGGCGTGCAGAAACGCTTTGCGGTGCTGCTTTTCGACATGATATTCGATCAGGATCAGGACCGGTCCACGGTCATGAGCGACGGGCTCGGCAACGAGAGGCTCCGGCCAGTGGGCCGACGGGACCAGATCGGCATCCCCGGTCGGCAGCTTCACGCGGTGCATGATGAGCCCGGCGACCAGCAGACCGGCCGCGCCGATCACCAGCGCGCCGGAAACGCCAACTGCTTCACCGACGGCGCCCCAGCCAAGGCTGCCGGCCGTCATCGCGCCGTTGAAAACGGTGAGATAGACGGCAAGACCACGACCGCGCACCCAGTTCGGAAGGACAGCCTGAGCGGCACCATTGAGCGTTGTCAGAGCGGTAATCCAGGCCCCGCCCAGAAAAAGCAGAGCGATAATGGCAATCGAATTCGAAGGCGCAAGGGCCAGGACTGACATCACGATAGCGGTGGTGATGGCTGCGCCAAGCATCAGGCCATCGGCGCTCAAACGTTCGCGCAGCTTCGGCATGACGAGTGCTCCGCCGATCGCACCGGCACCGACCGCGCCAAGCAGGATACCGTAAAAGCTTGCACCACCGCCGAGAAGCTGGCGGGCTACCAGAGGAAGAAGGGCCCAGACCGCACTGGCGAAGGCGAAGAAGATTGCAGCGCGCAGCAGCACGACATGCAACGGGCGGCTTGCACGGGTGTAGCGAAGGCCGGCGCGAAAGGCTCCGAAGAAATTCTCCTGCAAAGCATCATTCGGATTCTTGGCGCGCGGCCACCAGACAAGTGCTGCGATGACGATGATATAGCTCGCGACGTCAGCACCATAGGTGAGACCCGCGCCGAACGCGGCAAGCAGAAGACCGCCTGCGGCCGGCCCGATCGACCGCGCAATATTGATGCCGAGCGAATTCAGCGCCACGGCACTTTTGACATCTTCCCGTCTGACAAGTTCAGGCACGATCGCCTGCCAGGTCGGCCCCATCAGCGCAGCGCCGATACCGCCGAGAAATGTCAGACCGATGAGGGCACTGACCGAGAGCATGCCCGTCTGGGCAAGAGCCATAAGGCTGATGCTG
The DNA here is from genome assembly GCF_040546565.1 of Rhizobium sp. OAE497. NCBI lineage: Bacteria > Pseudomonadati > Pseudomonadota > Alphaproteobacteria > Hyphomicrobiales > Rhizobiaceae > Rhizobium > Rhizobium sp. OAE497. The sequence continues at coordinate 572,641 of NZ_JBEPOA010000003.1, read as the reverse complement.
ACAGAGGCGAGCAGCAGCTGGACGGCAATCAGGAACTTGCGCCGGTCGAGAATATCGGTCAGGACGCCGGCCGGGATGGCGAGCAGGAAGATCGGCAGCGTGCCCGCCGCCTGGACCATGGCGACAGCCGCCGGCGAGGCCGAAAGATCGGTCATCAGCCAGGAACTGGCGACATCGCGCATGAAGCTGCCGGTGTTGCCGAGAACGGTCGCAGCCCAGAGGACCGCGAAGACCGGTTGTGCAAGCGGCGCAAAGCTGCCCCCGGGCGAGTTTGTGGTGCTCATTGTTCAGCTCCCTTGGTGATATCGAAAATGGTGACGAGGACGAAGGCGCCCGCGAGGCCGAGATGTTCGAAGAAGGCGTTGGTTGCCATCATCCGCTCCATGCCGGCGGGCAGTTCCCAGAAGCGGAGCGCGATGAAGGTCGCAAGGACAGTGAAGCCGGCGAGCGCGAGAGCGCCTACCCACCGGAGCATGCCCGAGACAACCAGGGCCGACGCAGTCAGCTCGAAGGCGATGACGGCGACAGCAAAGACGGGAGCGGGGTGAAGACCGAAATGCTCCATCTCGGCGATCGCGCCGCCGAAATCGAAGATCTTGGTCAGCGGGCCCTGGATATAGGCGGCGCAAAGCGCGAGCAGCGCGGCCGTTCGCACGGCGGGCGCCGAAACGACATCGGCCAGAAGCCTGCGCGAGTTTGAAGGAGAGTGGCTGGTCATCATTACTCCTGCGATCTGGGCCGGTCGGTTCGAGCGGCGCTGTGTTCGTCTGATGGAGCGATATTGCCGGGAACCATTGCCGCCAACAATTGCATCAATAGTTTCGATTTAATTGCGACAAACGCAATTATTCGTGGGAGTTTTCCCCTCCTATAAAACAAGCCTGGGCAGCGGTCTGCCGCTGCCCAGGCCGATACGTCGTTCGATTATCGCGTCAGCCTCAAACGGCCCAGCAGGAGCAACCGAGTGCGCCGAAGAAGCCCTTGAGATCCGCGATCGGCAGCTTCGACGTCCAGGCACCGGCATGGTCGTGGCTATGAACGCCGCAGTCGCTGGCGCAGCCGCAGGTGGAGATGGCCGTGCGGCGCAGCGAGCGTGCGCCCGCCCCTTCGGGTTCGCCCCAGGCAGCGTAGCCGCCGAACTTGCGCACCGGAGACCAATCCGGCATGGCGGGCGGGATATTGCTTTCGTCGTAGTTGGCGAAGTCACCCGAGCCGTAGACGATCTTGCCGCCGACCATCGTCAGATCGGAGGTCAGGAACGAGATCTCGTCCTCGGCGCAGGTGAAAAAGTCCTTGCTTGGCACCACGAGATCGGCGAACTGGCCTTTCTCGATGCGGCCCTTCTTGCCCTCTTCGTTGGAGAACCAGGTGACCTTTTCCGTCCACATCCTGAGCGCGGTCTCGCGGTCGAGGCAATTGGCACGCGGATAGAGCTGCATGCCGCCGACCGTTTTGCCCGTCACCATCCAGGAGAGCGATACCCACGGATTGTAGGAGGCGACACGCGTCGCATCCGTGCCGGCCGAAACATTGACGCCCTTGTCGAGCATGCGGCGGATCGGCGGCGTGGCCTCGGCAACGCCGTGGCCGTAACGCTCGACGAAATATTCGCCCTGATAGGCCATGCGATGCTGGGTGGCGATACCGCCGCCGAGTGCCGCGATACGGTCGATCGAGCGCTCCGAGATGGTCTCGGCATGGTCGAAGAACCAGTTGAGGCCCTCGAGCGGAATGTCCTTGTTGACCTTCTCGAAGACATCGAGCGAGCGCGAGATGGTTTCGTCATAAGTGGCGTGCATGCGCCAGGGCCAGCGGTTTTCGGCGAGAACGCGCACGACTTCCTCGAGCTCGCCTTCCATCTCCGGCGCCATTTCCGGGCGCGGCTGGCGGAAGTCCTCGAAATCGGCGGCGGAGAAGACCAGCATCTCGCCGGCACCATTGTGGCGGAAGTAGTCGTTGCCGTGCTTGTATTTGACCGAAGACGTCCAGTTGAGGAAGTCTTCCTTCTCCTGCTTCGGCTTCTGGGTGAACAGGTTATAGGCGAGACGAACTGTCAGCTGATTTTCGTCGGAGAGCTTCTGGATGACCTCGTAGTCATCGGGATAGTTCTGATTGCCGCCACCGGCGTCGATCACACCGGTAACGCCGAGACGATTGAGCTCGCGCATGAAATGTCGGGTGGAATTGACCTGGTAGTCGAAGGGCAGCTTGGGGCCTTTTGCCAGCGTCGAATAGAGAATGCCGGCGTTCGGCTTGGCAAGCAGCATGCCGGTCGGGTTGCCGTTGGCGTCGCGCGTGATCTCCCCGCCGGGCGGGTTCGGTGTGTCGCGGGTATAGCCGACGGCGCGGAGCGCAGCACCGTTCAAAAGCGCGCGGTCATAGAGATGCAGCAGGAAGACCGGCGTATCGGGCGCAACCGCATTGACCTCCTCGATCGTCGGCAGGCGCTTTTCGGCGAACTGGTGTTCGGTGAAGCCGCCGACGACGCGAACCCATTGCGGGGCCGGCGTGATCGCTACCTGACGCTTCAGCATGTCCATCGCGTCAGCCAGCGAACGAACGCCGTCCCAGCGCAGTTCCATGTTGTAGTTCAGACCACCGCGCACGACGTGGGTGTGGTTGTCGATCAGGCCGGGTAGCACGCGCTTGCCCTTGAGGTCGACGATCTTAGTGTCGGGGCCAGCGAGCGCCATGATCTCGGCGTCGGTGCCGACTTCAAGAAAGGTCCCGTCCTTGATAGCGACTGCGCTGGCAGTTGGATTGGTACGATCGAGCGTGGTGATCAGACCGTGGTGGAGGATGAGGTCGGCGAACATGGGAAATGCTCCTGGCTTTATTATTAAGATTGATTTCAACGCCTTGCGCCGGGATCGCCGGGCTGGGGCCTACCGCAAGCGAATCTCCTCTTGCGGTGTCAGCTATCAGACTTGTGCTGATCGTGGCGAGACAGGACAACGTCGTTGCGGCTCTCGCCCTTCGGCATATGGCCGAACATGTGCGGCTTGATCTGGTTGATCCAGGAGACGGCTGCGGGCTCCCTGGCGATCAGCGTCTTGGCGAAAGGAATGAGCTGTTCGCCAACCAGAATGCCAAGCAGGCCGACAAGGGCCACGATCGGCGGCGCGGGAGAGCGAACATTGAGCAGGCTGTAGACGATACCGACCAGAAGACCGGCGCCGATGGAAAGAATGTAGAGTTTCATGGGGGCATCCTCGACTGTGAATGAAGCCGCCTCCGCATCCGGACGTGCGATCCTGCGGAAGCGGCGGTGATGGGTGATTACTTGGCTGGGTTCGGGCCGATGCGCTTGCCGTGGCTGACGCGCTCGGCGCCGCCGTGGACATGCGTGACCGCGTAGTCGATGCCCATGCCGTAGGCGCCGGAATGTTCCTTCACCAGCGACGTGACCGCGTTATACGTCTCCTTGCGTGCCCAGTCGCGCTGCCACTCAAGCAGGACCTGCTGCCAGGTCACCGGAATTACGCCCGCCTGCACCATGCGGTCCATAGCGCGATTGTGGGCTTCCAGCGAGGTGCCGCCGGAGGCGTCGGCGACCATGTAGATCTCGTAGTCCGGGACGTCGTTGAGAGCGGAAAGCGCGAACGTCGTGTTGCACACTTCCGTCCAGAGACCGGAGACGACGATCTTCTTAGCGCCGCCGGCGGCATTCTTGGCAAGGGCGTCACGAACGTTCTGGTCGTCCCAGGAGTTCATCGACGTGCGCTCCAGAATGTCGTTCTCGGGGAAGACGCCGAGCAGTTCCGGGAAGGTGTTGCCGGAGAAGCTTTCCGTCTCGACCGTGGTGATCGTGGTCGGGATGTTGAAGATCCTGGCAGCCTTGGCGAGACCGACGACATTGTTCTTCAGCGTCTGGCGGTCGATCGACTGGACGCCGAAAGCCATCTGCGGCTGCTGGTCGATGAAGATGAGCTGGCTGTTTGCCGGGGTCAGGACTTGGAGCTTGGACATGGTACTTTCCTCGTGGTTGCGGCCCGCATGGGGTGCCTGAAAATCGATAGCGGCGGGCGGGAGCTTCCTGGCCCGCAGGCCGTTTCGCTCGCCGTCCTGGCTGCTGAAATCAAACCTATCGGCATGGTGGCCCGTCAGGAATTGCAATAAGTATTTCGATTGAATTGCGGAAAATGCAACGATCGGCTGGCGCGGCCGAACAAGTTCTCCCTGTGGCAACAAGGGCCGCGATCCTTTCGGATCGCGGCCCTTGTTCTGCTGACACAGGTTCGGTACTGTGCTTACGCAGCCAGCGGAACGAGGTTGGACTCGATCTCGGCGCGAAATTCCTCATAACGGCTGGGCAGCTTGAGCACCTCTCCGAGATGGGCGGTGTCCTCGTCTCGATTGAAGCCGGGCTCGTTTGTGGCAATCTCGAACAATACCCCGCCCGGCGTACGGAAGTAGATGGCCCAGAAATAGTCCCTGTCGATCACAGGCGTGACCTGGTAGCCTGTATCCATCAGAGCCTTGCGCACTTCGAGCTGCTGTTCACGGTTGTCGACGGCGAAGGCGATGTGGTGAACGGATCCGGCGCCCTGCCGGGCAAAGGGCGTCGTTGGCAGGAGCTGAAGGTCGATCGTGTCGGCGCCGTTTCCGCCCGGAATGATGAAGCGCGTGACGTCGCCTTCCTTTTCAGCGCGCTGGTAGCCCATGAGGCCGAGCAGTTCTTCCGTCGCAGCCGTATCGTGCAGGCGGAAGCGAGCGCCGGCAAAACCGCGGATAGCAGCATCGTCCGGGATACCGCGACCAAGCCAGGGGGACGAGCGGCGGTCGTCGGCCGCTTCGATCAGCGCCAGGCTGTCGCCGTCCGGGCCCATGAAGCGAAGCCGCCTGGCTCCGAAGATTGTGTCTGCTTCCAGCCCATCGACGCCTTGCGAGGCCAGGCGGTCGCGCCAGAATTTCAGCGAACCTTTCGGCACGGAAAATTGCGTCTCGCCGACCTCGCCGACCCCGGGGCGGCCAAGCATCATGTTCTGAAAGGGAAAGTAGGTCATCACCGTCCCGGCGCTACCGGTCTCGTCGCCGTAATAAAGGTGATAGACGCTGGGATCGTCGAAGTTCACCGTCTGCTTGACGCGGCGCAGGCCGAGCGTATTTGTGAAGAAGTGGTTGTTCTGGCGTGCGTCCGACGCCATAGAAGTTACGTGATGCAGTCCCTTGATGTCCTTGATCATGTCGATGCCTTTCTCTCAGCACGGATGATTGTTGTGTGAAGGCAATCTAGGCCCGTTGATGACCAGGCGGAATTGCAATACTTGTTTTGAACGAATTGCGATTTTTGAAATAATGATATGAACGACTACAAGGCACTCCGCACCTTCCTCCTCGCCGCTGAGAAGCGGAACTTCGCCCAGGTTGCCCGCGAACTCGACATGACGCCCGCTGCCGTAACGCGAGCCATCGCCGCCCTGGAGGCAGAGCTCGGCGTTCAGCTCTTCGTGCGCACCACGCGCCAAGTGTCCCTCACCACCGACGGCGCGATCTTTGCTGCGCAGATCCAACCCGCGGTAAAGACGCTGGAGGATGCCCGACGCGAAGTGATGAACGCCCACAAAGCCGAGGAAGGACGCCTCAGGATCAGCGCACCGACCTGGTTCGGAAAGGTCGTGCTGCCGACGATCCTTTCCGGATTCAAGGAGCGCTATCCGAAGATTAGCTTCGAAATCTCCCTGTCTGACGGCCTGGTCAACATCGTCGACGACGATTACGACCTGGCGATCCGCATCTCCTCGCAGCCCTCCGACAAATTCACGATCTGGAGGAAGATCCGCGTCGTACCGCGCATTCTCGTCGCGGCGCCCGGCAGCCGCTTCGTCGACATGTCGCATCCAAACGAACTGACGCTGGACGATTGCCTTGCCTACAGTGGAGAAAGCCGGCGGGAGAACTGGGTTCTGTCGGACGGTGGCTCAAGCATCGCAATATCGGCGGGACGAGCGTTCAGCGCCAATAGCGGCGAGGTGCTCGCGGACATGGCCGCAGACGGGGCAGGTGTCGCCCTGCTTCCGGGGTTCAACATCGCCGAACACATCCGCAGTGGACGGCTCGTGCATGTGTTCAAGGGATGGGCGCCGCCAGATCTGTGGCTCACCCTCTACTATCCGCCTTACCAGGCTCTGCCGCCGCGTATCGCCTCCTTTTCGAAATTCTTCGAAGAGCAGGTGGCGGCGCATATGGTCATGCTGGATTGACAGGTAGCGGGAGAGCCTGAAGCTTCGTTGCCACAAGTTCCTGTAACTGCCATAGGTTCCGGTCGAAGATTTGGCGTTCTGCAAGATCAACGACGGTGCGATGCAGGTATTCCGCACAAGACCCAGCCGGTCCACAGGCCTGGGCAATCAGCGCCGCCGCCTGTTCGAGAGGTACCTTTTGGGTCAGTGCTGACCGCGTCGGGCTTGCCCAGAATGTCAATGCGCGACGGGGTCCTGCCGGTGTCCGGACCGTGACCCAACGGACCATATCGCAAACTTCGACATAGCGGATTTCGCGGGCCAGGAGCCTACGTAGATCTTCCTTCTTCGACGCGCAGGCAAGCTTGAGGTCAGGCCGGTGCAGCTTCCTCCCGGCTGAAGGGCAAGCATAAGACCCGGCGCATCCGAGGTCGCCCGCAGCCGTTCGATCCTCAATGCGAACGCACGGTGCCATCCGAACGCGACGGCTCTTTCGAAGCCCGCCACGTCGAACCCCGGGTTCCACATCAGCGAGCCATAGGCAAACACCCAAATCTCTTGATCGCGCGCTTCCTCATCGACCCTCTGGACGAGCTCATCGAGCTGGTTGGACGAGATGGGCGTCCAGTTAGGCTCCGGACCTTCGTCCGTAACAGTCCTCAAGGTCCTGGCGACGAGATCCGTGGTGAGATGCAAGGCGGATGGCGATCTCATCGTCGCTGAATATGGTCTTGGCATCAGGACACCCATGAGGATAGATTTGCCGCGGCAGTGCATCACCCCGGCAACGCTTCGAGCGACTGTTGTCTAATCAGGCGACCGTGGCGTCGAGCACCGCGCGGAACGTGATCTCGACGATCTGTTCGGGGAAGGCGAGCGCACTCACTCCGATCAGGTTGCTTGCGACGGACGGAGTGTCCGTGCCGTACATCTCCTTGCGGACCTTTGATCCGGCTGCGAATGCACTCGCGACGTCGAGGACAAAAAGCGTCTCTTCGACAACGTCGTCGAGAGTGGCACCGAACTCAGAAAGAAGCTTCTTGGCGTTCACATAGCTCTGACGTATCTGCGCCTCCATTGGCTCGAAGTCGACAGGACGGCCTTGCGCGTCAAGGGTGGCTGGCGCGACCATCTTGCCGTCGCCGTCATGGCTTAACTGTCCAGAAATGTAGATCGTATCCTTGACCTGGACAGCCTGCGCGTAGCCGAAGGTTTGCTCCCAGGCAACGCCAAGGTTTGCGATTGTCTTTGTCGTCGTCATTACGTTTCCTATCGATATGCAGCGCGCTCGCGCGTGTGGACCAGCAATCCGAAGACGGCGGATGCGAGGGAGCCCGCACCCGCCGTCAATGCCGATCAGGCCCGGATGAAAGCCAACAGATCAGCGTTGAGAACGTCGGCGTTGACAGTCAGCATCCCGTGAGAGAAGCCCGGGTAGGTCTTCAGCGTGCCGTTTTTCAGGAGCTTGACGGATTTGTGGGCGGAATCTGCGATCGGGACGATCTGGTCGTCTTCGCCGTGCAGAACCAACGTCGGAACGCTGATATTCTTCAGGTCTTCGGTCTGGTCAGTTTCCGAGAATGCCTTGATGCCGTCGTAATGCGCTTTTGCGCCGCCCATCATCCCCTGACGCCACCAGTTCTGGATCACGCCTTCATGCACAGTCGCGCCATCGCGGTTGAAACCGTAGAATGGACCAGCCGGCACGTCGCGGAAGAATTGCGCACGGTTTGCGGCAAGCGCCGAGCGAAAGCCGTCGAACACCTCCGTCGGCAAGCCTTCGGGATTGGCCTCGGTCTTGACCATGATCGGCGGAACGGCGGAAACGAGGACTGCCTTGGCAACACGACCAGAAGGTTCGCCATGCTTGGCGACGTAGCGGGCAACCTCGCCGCCGCCGGTGGAGTGACCGATATGGACGGCATTCTTCAGGTCGAGTGCCTCGACGACTGCGAAGGCGTCGGAAGCATAATGATCCATGTCGTGGCCGTCCGACACCTGGGCAGAGCGCCCGTGGCCGCGGCGGTCATGGGCGACGACGCGAAAACCCTTGGAGAGGAAGAACAGCATCTGCGCGTCCCAGTCGTCGGATGAAAGCGGCCAGCCATGGTGGAACATGATCGGCTGGGCATCCTTCGCTCCCCAGTCCTTGTAGAAGATTTCGACGCCGTCTTTGGTGGTTATAGTGCTCATGAACTCGTGTCCTTTGCTGGAGACTGTGGTGGGATCGATGGTGGCTGCAAGGCCGGAAGCGCGTGACATGGCTGCGAGCGTGACTGCGGCGCCTGCGCTCATCAACACGTTCCGGCGTGTGATCGATGTAAAGGCTTTCGTCATCGTGCGTCCTGCGATTTCCTTTTTGAAACTCTCAGGCGAAGACGTCTTCGTCTGACAGGTGCGATATTGCTGCCAGAACCGCGGATCAACAATTGATTGAATAGTGTTGAGTTTGTTGCGTCTGGCGAAACAATCCGCAGCCTTGGCCAGATCATGCGTGGAAGACCCGACGTCAGAAACGTCACCGCCGACCCTGAATCTGCGATGCACCGGCCGGACGCGAGCGCGCACCGTCGTAACGACACAGGCAGCTGGGCTTGGCTTCGTTGCTCGCGCGAGGCAGGTTGTGAAAGCGCTGCGTTCCTCAAGGCCCTGCCAGCCATAAAAGGCATGTCGGCGATACAAGGCATGTCGGCGATACAAGGCGCCAAGCGATCAACGTTTGCCGTTATCGTAGTCGTGCTGCGCTTGCTCCAGCTCGGGACCGTAGGTCATGGACCATGTGTAAAGGGCTTCGAACGGTTGCTGAAGGGAACGGCCAAGCGAAGTGATGGTATACTCCACCCCGACCGGTGTCGTCGTGGTCAGCACTTCACGACGGATCAGACCGTTGCGCTCCAGGCGCTTCAATGCGTCGGCGAGCGCCTTGTGCGTGATCCCGTCCAGACGCCGCATGATCTCGTTGAACCGCGACGGCCTTGAGCACAGAACCGTCAGGATCAGCACCGACCATTTGTTGGCGATCTGCTCCAGCACCGGGCGCGCCTTTTCTACGTTCAATAGTGCCTCGGCTGCGGCAGCTTTGTGTCTTTCAGCAGAACAAGGCGTAGCGGGAAAACCTTCGTCGGTCCTTTGCATGGATATACTCCACGATATCTGCTTTACATATAGTGCGTAATTGACCGTAGGTATAGAGTTTATATCTTCTGCCCATCACTATTGATGGAGTTGATGTGATGAGATTAGCAAACAAGATTTCCCTCGTAATCGGCGGCGTTGGCGGTATCGGCGGGGCCATATCGCAAAGGTTTTCCAGCGAGGGCGCAACGGTCTACGCAACGAGCCGTAAGAGCGCAGAGACACAGACGGAGCCTGGCGGCACCGGCACCATCCACGCCCTTAAGGCCGATGCCGGAAACAATGCAGATCTCCAGCGCGTCTTTGAGCAGATCCGATCGGAGCAGGGCCATATCGACGTGCTTGTCGTCAACGCCGGGCTTTCAGAACACGCGCCTCTCGGAGCAATTTCCGAGGATCACTATGATCGAACGTTCTGCCTGAATGTCCGATCCCTGCTGTTTGCGACGCAAGGTGCCATCAGCTTGATGCAGCCCGGGGCAACGATCGTGCTGATTGGCTCGATTGCGGGCGATATCGGCACCAAGGGCTATGGGGTCTATGGCGCCACGAAAGCTGCAGTCCGTTCGCTCACACGCACATGGGCCAACGAACTTGCTTCAAAGGGAATTCGTGTCAACGTCGTAAGTCCGGGACCAACCGATACCGCGATGATGGCCGCAGCCTCCCAAGATGTTCGAGAGGCACTGTCCAGGATGATACCGCTTGGGCGGATGGGCAAACCTGAGGAGGTGGCGGCCGCGGCCCTGTTTCTGGCCAGCGACGAAAGCAGCTTTACGACAGGCGCGGAAATAGCCGTAGACGGAGGCATGGCACAGGTCTGATGCCCATCCCTGTTATCCGCCGGCGAGAAACTCGGCGCTAAAAAGCGCGCGAGCCATCAAAAGGCCTCTTCTAGTGATGATGCGTGCATCATCACTGGGAAGCAAGGCCCAGGTGAGGCGCTGTCTGCTCTGGCTTTTTCCTGCGGGACAAGCCAAACACAGACAGGCTTTGGGTTCGTCGCCCGCCTGCTGCTTGACTCCCGCAAGCAGGAAGGCACTATCAAGTGCGTGCGCCAGTATCTGGTACAGGCATGACCGGCATCAGTCGATTGGTTCAAACATGTCTTGTTCTCACACTCCTTCTTCCGGCTGCCACGGTAAGGGCATTTGCTGGAGATAAAGCGGCCGTTGCATCACCGGACAGCTGGGTCGTGACGCTCGGCGCCAGCATCGATTTGGTAGCCGCCGACACCGAGCACCAACCCGTATTACGACCGACAACGACGGGATTGCCCTTCATGCCTTCGTCGCACATCCAGTCGAGCGTCGCCTTGTCAGGCGTGAAAGCATCTTCCCTGCACATTTCCATCCGCAAGGCCAGCCTAGGTCATCCACCTCGCCAACGATCGCATGTTGCGACTGCAGGTCCTTGAGACCTCAAGGAAATGCGCACCCTTTTCCATGACGCTGGCGCCAAAGTCATTTTCGAGAACATCTTCAGCGTCTCCAACGCGACGGACGTGCCCATCGGGTTGCTTGCAAACGTCCAATGGGTGGAACCGGGCGGGAAATGGTGGGATTGATCATCTCCTCCTCGGCCCATACGCCAGAAAAAGGGGATTGAACAAAGTGGGGTTGCAACTCCAACGCATCATCGAGATGAAGGGGAAGCAGTTGCACCGGACTATCTCCGTTCGCGTGAGTGAGAAGCTGGTCGAGCAGTGATATTGCAAGCTCGATCTCGTCATGGCTGATCATCAGGCTCGATGCAAAGGTGATGACATTCTTGTTGCCGCGTAACGGCGGCCACACGACCATCGCGGGCTGCGACGCCTCCGGCTTTCGCGTATGAGATGTAAGCATCTGAAATTGCTTTACCAAGCCGGTTAGCGGGACCTTAAAGGCAGGGTGCTAGAAGTCGCACATGTCCTCTTTGGTACCTTTGTGCATGATAAAGACAGTTAGGCGCATCTTCGCATGCCGTTCGGGAAATTTCGGGTTATTGACGGCAATCCTGATCACGCCCCTGGTCGGGGCCGCCGGCATGGCTATCGATTTTTCGCACGCGCTGGAGATTCGCACCCAACTCTTTGACGCTGCCGACGCTGCAGCGGTCGGGGCAGTCGCGGAAAAGTCTTCGGCCGTTACTCAGGCCATGGCAATGCCGGCTGACGGCTCCATATCTGTCGGCGAGAGTGAAGCGCGCAAACTGTTCACGGGACAGATGTCGGGAGAAGCCGCGTCGCTACCGATCGACCTGTCAGTGACAGTAACGCGCAACTTGAACAAGGTCACCTCCAACATCGCCTTCAAGACATCAATCCCGACGACCTTCATGGCGATATTTGGTAAAACCAGTATTGAGGTGTCGGGTACCGCCAGCGCCGAATATCAAACCGCGTCCTTCATGGATTTCTATATCCTCATCGACAACACACCTTCAATGGGTGTCGGCGCTACGGCAGCTGATGTCACCAAGATGCAAGCCAACACATCCGACAGTTGCGCCTTTGCCTGCCACGATATCGCAAGCGGCAACAAGAGCTACTACAATCTGGCAAAGTCGCTCGGAGTGACCATGCGTATCGACACGGTCCGCCAGGCGACCCAGCAGTTGACGACGACGGCAAAGAGCACGCGCGTCACGAGCAACCAGTTCAGAATGGGAGTTTACACCTTTGGCACCAAGGCCGAGGATGCGAAGCTCACCACCATTTCAGATCCCACCTACGATCTGGATCAAGTTCGATCATACACAGATGCCGTCGATCTCATGACCATTCCAAGTCAGGGATACAACAGTGATCAGACAACAAGCTTTGACAGTGCTCTGACGCAGATGAACACCATCATCACCACGCCGGGCAGCGGCAACACGTCCGCTGACCCGCAGAAGATCCTGTTCTTCGTGGCGGACGGCGTCGGCGACAGCTACAAGCCATCCACTTGTACCAAGAAAACCACCGGCGGTCGCTGCCAGGAGCCGATCGACACGAGTTTCTGCGCTCCTTTAAAAGCGCGCGGCGTCAAGATTGCTGTCCTCTACACGACCTATTTACCGCTTCCGAAGAACAGTTGGTACAATACCTGGATCTCGCCGTTCCAGAGCCAGATTCCTGCTAAAATGGCGGAATGTGCGTCCCCTGGCCTCTATTTCGAAGTGACACCGACCGACGGCATCGCGGATGCAATGAAAGCTTTGTTCCTCAGGGTTATCAGGCAGCCGCGCTTAACGTCCTAGTGATTGCGCAACATGTCTGATGGTCGATCCCCTTAAGTCCGCTTTGCCATGCAGCTTGCTCGATCAAAGGTGTCTTTTAGTGCGCATGTCAGTCGCCAAGGTCACGAGAGACAGCTCGACTGTTAGTGGCGTGTATTTCAAGGCTTGGCAGAGGAAGAACCTTTAGACCTTCCCTGCTATCGACGATGGAGCCCGACCGTGTTCTTGAGTATGCGATCGAACTTTTGCCGGGTGTAGCGGAGATCGTAAGCCGCCTTCGAGTTTGGCGCTCAAAGCCGGTGTCGGCCGAGTAGCCAGAAGGTAAAAACGACAATCGGCATCAACGAGAGCGATGCCAGCTGCCACAACCCGTCGCTCGAAACTGACGTCTCGTCATCGGCTCCCAGAAACACTGTCCCTCCCAGGAACACCAAAATTGCGACAACGGTGGCGGCCGGCAGGCCGTACATTATCCAATGATTGGTCCGGTTGCGATCGTCGCCATCTCCCATGAGCAATCCCGTCTCCTCGGGCATAAGGCGGCCGTTTGCAGACCGTCGCGGACATCGACAGGGACGGTAGCCGGGCTGCGACACGCAGCCCGGCAATTCACATCAGGATTTCGGAAGCAGAACTTTATCAATAACGTGGATGACGCCATTTGACTGTTTCACGTCTGCGATGGTCACGGTCGCAGTGCCACCGGTCTCATCGGTGAGGGTGATCTTTCCCATGTTTTCCTTGGCCTTGATCACACAACCTCCGACCGTCTTGATGTCATGCTCGCCGCCATCGTCCTTGATCATCTTCGCGACCGTGCTTGCCATTGCTTCGGCAGCAACCACATGACAAGTGAGGACCTTTGCCAGCTTTTCCTTGTTTTCGGGCTTCAACAGCGTCTCGACAGTACCCTTCGGAAGGGCGTCGAAAGCTTCGTTGGTCGGCGCGAACACCGTGAAGGGCCCCTTCCCTTCCAGCGTCTTTACCAGCCCGGCCGCTTTGACCGCAGCGACCAGGGTCGTGTGGTCTTTCGAATTGGAAGCGTTCTGGACGATATTCTTGTCTTCATACATCGCCGCACCGCCGACTTTAGGATTGGCAGCGTTAGCACCCATAACTCCCGCCAAACCGATTGATAGTGCGACAGCCGAAGTTACCAAAAGCCTGTTCATGATGGTCTCCTCTCGTTGCCGGTCTCTTGCCCGGTCGCCTGTCTACGCATCCTCACGATTTCGGTTTGATTTTTTTCAAGACGCGTCCCGGTCGCCACATAAAGCGATGCGATCACCTCGATATGTTGAAACCCGCGTGTATCAGCACGACAACATAGGACAGAACAACGAGTGCCGTGACTCTTAAGCGCAGCCGTAGATACCAGCGGAGATCTGCACGATCAGACAAAAGCGAGAAATCGCAAGCGAGAAGCACGAGGTAGAGCGCCATCTGGATCGAAAGACCGAGCGCGGGTGATCCGATCAAAACGCTTGCAAAGGAAGCCAACGCCAACACGTTACTCAGCACAATGATACCGAGACCAGACGCCGAAGCCTGCGCGCCGCCCCACAACGCTCCGGCCATGAACGCTGCAATAATGGACCCGTAAGCAGCAAAAAGTTGCGAGGCCGCGCCGACTTGAAGGATTACTGGCAGTACGAGCAACCAGAATGGCAGCGCACCCAGATAGGTGAGGACCTCGAAACGCCGCGTACCGTCGCTTTCATTTCTGTTCTCCAATCGCTGCGAGGATGGCATCCGCAAGCTTCGAGCCGCTCATGAATGCTGCCTCGACACGACCTCCAATACACCAGTCGCCACAAGCGCCAAGCTGATTGCCTTCATCGAGGAGAAAAGGCTGGCCGGCAGCCTCTATGACGTCGGCATCGCGCCAGCGGTGAATGACAACTGTTCGAGTTTCGGCCGGCTTCAGGGGCATATGACGCTTTAAAGCCTCAACCATCGTCCGGCGCACGATATCGAGCGATACATCGATGTTGGCGTCCGCCCATGACGCCGTTGCGTTGACGACCAGGGTCGGGGACGATGCGCGACCTGGCTTAGTGTGATTACGAGCGATCCAGCCGATGACAGGATCCGACAGCCAGGCAGCCTTGAATGGCAATCTGGCATCGTCCAGCATTCTCATCATCAACGTGAAACAGCCACTCATTGTGACCCCCGTCAATGTTCGATGGTGCGAGAACAGCTCAGGCATCAGCATGGCCGCCTGTCGGGCAGGCGCTGCTACGACCACCCAATCAAATGGCCCATGCGAGGCATGACCAGCGTTGACATACCAGCTACCGGGTTTGCCTGTAATTTTGCCCGCAGACGTATGCAGCCGGAGATCAAGACCGACCGACATTGATTTTGCGAGAGCGTCCATCTCTGGAATAGCGTACCGTGTGGGGTCCAAGGCAGCCGTCTTCGGTAAACCATTGTCCGGTAAGGTCATGGGAGCGCAGGTCCAAACAGCGACCAGGCCGGCCTCACAAGCTGCCTTCACCTGCCTGGAAAAACTTGCATCACGCACTGTGAAATACTGTGCGCCATAGTCGAACGAGCTGTTATCGACCCGACGTGTCGCCATCCGGCCGCCGACGCCTCTTTCCTTTTCGAAAACCGTTACGTTCGCGGACTTCGACAGCGATCGGGCAGCAGCAAGACCGGCCATTCCCGCACCAATAATACCAACGCGTTGCATCGCGACCATATTCGTTCGCCGTGATCAATGACGGTTCACTGTACGGTTCTGCGCCGAAACAGATCAGAAACCACTGTTCAGCTCAACGCCTGTTTGATCCACCTGTGCTTGGTCAGCGTAACACCAGCCTGACAGATTGAGGAGAAAGTGAAATGGACGCGGTGGTGACCAAAAGCGAGCTTACGCCAGATCCGGAACGGCCGACCCAATTGGAAGTAGAAGCGGCCGTGCGTACGTTGATCCGTTGGGCTGGCGATGATCCGTCACGCGAAGGGCTAATGGAAACACCAAGACGCGTGGCAAAGGCTTATCGCGAGCTCTTCTCGGGGTACGATGTTGAACCTGAAGACATTCTGGCCAAGACATTCTCAGAGGTCGGTGGGTACAGTGACATGGTCCTCGTCAGGGATATAGAGTTTCATTCGCACTGCGAGCACCATATGGTCCCGTTTCATGGGGTTGCCCATGTTGCTTATATTCCCGATCATGGAGTTCTTGGACTGTCAAAAATTGCAAGGCTGGTCGATCTCTACGCCCGCAGGCTTCAGACGCAGGAGACGATGACGGCTCAGATTGCGCAAGCCCTGGACGAGAGCTTAAGACCCAAAGGTGTCGCCGTGATGCTTGAAGCTGAGCACATGTGCATGGCAATGCGCGGGATCCAGAAAAACGGCGCCAGGACCATAACCACGTTCTTCACCGGCCAGTTCCAGATGTTTGCGTCAGATCAGGCGCGCTTCATGCAGCTGGCGCGCCAGCGATAGAGGGGGTCTTGGGGCGCACGTAACATTGCAGCATGCGCAGCGACTAGCCCTGCTCCAAGCGGTAGCGCAGCTGGAAATCGTGATCAGGATGCAGGTGCATTTGACGGTTCTATGGCACTCCTGCACCTCACCGGCCTCACCACCGGCATGCGGGCCACGTTGCGAAACCTGTGGCCTCCAACCGGCTCATGTTTCGAACGTCCGCTTGCAAAGGATCGTCCAATGACCGACCGAACTCGCCCGGTACCTCAAAGCCGTCTTAGCCGACTTGCTGCTTTGGGAAAGCTCGCCGGCGGCGTTGCCGCCGGAGCTGTGGGAGAGGGGCTGGGGCCTCTGGCGCGGGGTGAACGGCCGCATCTTTCAGACCTTGTTCTGACACCATCAAACGCCTTGCGTGCAGCAGAGCAACTATCGCGACTGCGAGGTGCAGCAATGAAGCTAGGCCAGATGTTGTCGCTTGACACCGGCGACATCCTGCCTCGGGAACTTACCGCGATCCTTGCTCAACTTCGTGAAAATGCTCACACGATGCCGCTGCGTCAACTCGAGGGCGTGCTCAGGAATGCCTGGGGAAGCAACTGGCGATCCAGGTTTGCTCGCTTCGATATGGCCCCGATCGCGGCTGCCTCGATCGGTCAGGTTCACCGCGCCCGGCTTGCGACAGGTCGCGAGCTCGCTGTCAAGGTTCAGTATCCCGGCGTCGCTAAGAGTATCGATTCCGATATTGATAACGTTGCTGCGATCCTGCGCATGTCCGGCCTTGTTCCGGCAAATCTGGATCTCGGCCCCCTGCTCGCGGAGGCAAAACGTCAGCTACGGGAGGAGGCCAATTATTTGCGCGAGGCGGAGCAGATGAAACACTACAGGGCGCTGCTCGAAGACGACCCACGATTTCTGGTACCGGCTCCGGTCGATGACCTGCTTCATGAGACTGTCTTGCCGATGGACTACATGGCCGGTTCAAAGATCGAGACCTTGACCGATGCCCCGCAGCAAGACCGCAATCTCGCTGTAACTGCGCTTCTTGATCTTGTTCTTAAGGAACTGTTCGAGTTCAAACTCATGCAGACTGATCCCAATTTCGCCAATTATCGGTTTCAGGCCAATGAAGGCAAGATTGTCTTACTCGACTTTGGCGCAACGCGGCAGCTTGCACCTGATACCGCCGAGCAATACCAGGCTTTGCTTGGTGCCGGCCTTGCTCGCGATCGCACCAAAATCCGACAGGCCCTGTTGACCATGGAGTTTGTTTCTTCTGCGCAGATTGCGAACCACAGCGCCGCGCTCAATGAAATAATCGATATCGTCCTTCGGCAATTGGCAAGACACGACCGTTACCAGTTCGATTTTTCAGATCGAGACTTCGTCAAAGCCATTCGGGAAAAGGCGGAACCGATCATTGCAGATCGAAATACGTGGCGCGTGCCGCCACCAGACAAGCTGTTCGTACAGCGCAAGATAAGCGGCACGGTTCTGCTGGCGGTAACCCTGCAGGCCAAAGTGCCACTCGAGGTGATGCTTGACCGCTACAATCCGATGAATGGCTGAGATCTAAAGCATAAAACAGTCAGTCGGCACCATCCAAATGCAGCCAGTGGCGTAAGAGCATCAAGGAGATCATGATGCAAATGCTCACACACAACGCGCTACCGGATGATGACGGATTTTTTGGAAGATTCGGGGGACGCTTTGTGCCCGAAACGCTGATGCCCCTCCTGATCGCCCTGAGCGAAGAGTGGCAGAAAGCGAAAACAGATGCATCATTCTGGCAACAGCTCGACATGTTGTCTCGACATTATGCTGGGAGACCGAGCCCACTCTACTATGCGGAAAGACTGACAGGCCGACTGGGAGGGCCTCGTATCTATCTGAAGCGAGACGAGTTGAACCACACCGGTTCGCACAAAATCAACAACTGTCTCGGCCAGATCCTGGTTGCCCAACGCATGGGCAAGACCAGGATCATTGCGGAGACCGGTGCAGGCCAGCATGGCGTGGCCACTGCGACGATGGCCGCGCGGTTCGGTCTCGAATGCGTGATCTACATGGGCGAAACTGATGTCGAACGGCAGGCTCCCAATGTGTTTCGGATGAAGCTGCTGGGAGCCGATGTACGCCCGGTCCGCTCTGGAAACGGGACCCTGAAGGACGCTATGAACGAGGCGCTCCGCGACTGGGTCTCAAACATCGATGACACCTACTATCTCATCGGCACAGCCGCCGGTCCCCATCCCTATCCAGAGATGGTCCGAACCTTGCAATCCGTCATCGGGCGGGAGGCACGCGAGCAGATCGTAGAACTTGAAAAACGGCTTCCCGATCTATTGGTGGCCGCTGTCGGTGGTGGCTCCAATGCCATCGGCTTGTTCCATCCCTTCCTAGCCGACCGCGATGTGGCGATGCTTGGCGTCGAGCCCGCCGGAAAAGGTTTGGACACGTCGCAACACTGCGCCTCACTGACACGGGGAAGTCCTGGAGTTTTGCATGGCAACCGCACTTACCTCTTGCAGGACGAAGAGGGTCAAATAAATGAAGGACACTCGATCTCCGCTGGGCTGGACTACCCCGGGGTCGGCCCGGAGCACTCGTGGCTGAAAGACACAGGGCGCGTTTTCTACAGCTCCGCGACAGACGCTGAGGCTTTGAATGCCTTTCAATTCCTGTCTACGATCGAGGGGATCATTCCGGCCCTGGAGCCTTCGCACGCAATTGCAGAGGTGATGAAGATCGCGCCGCGCATGGAGCGCGACGAGATCATAATCGTCAACCTTTGCGGCCGCGGCGATAAGGATATTTTTACTGTGTCGGGCCTTCTGAAGCTGGAATAGCAGCTATCGATGGTAAGAACGATCTGCCCCGTCCCGAAACCTCATATTGGGACTGCAAAAACTCTTCCGTCCTTGGCCGGCAGTCCGGACTGGCAAGGCTGAGTTTTTTAATCGACCCTCGCAACGTCTATCCGGCAATCACATGATGCGGTCAGCAAGCACGCTTCCGATCAAACGTTGGCGGGACCGGAATAGCAACGGTCCTGGCGCCGCAAGTGCAAGTGCAGAGGGCGGTTCCATGCTGACTGAGGGGCGACCGCCAGCTTTATTCTCATTCTTCCAGCAGAATAAAGGCGTGGGCCACCAGGCCCCTTGCGAAAGCGTTGTCTCTTCTGTCGATATAGCAGACTACTGCCGGAGAGGACCTCGACGCCCCGTGGGCAGTGCCAGACGTATTCGTCCTGCGTCAGCCCAGGCGATTTGCGGACGACCGCGCCGGACACCGTCCGGCGCGTATACAAAACTATAGCTGCTCCGTCGGGTTCGGCTATGTCCTGTGCGCGGTCTTCGTCCGCAGCAAGCTCCAGACGATGCCTGTTCCGATGATCAGGAACGTGATCCCAAGCGATACTGCTGCGGGAAATTTTTCCACACCGAGCAGATCGGCCACGAAGACCTTCGAGCCGATGAATATCAACACGATCGCAAGAGCCGGCTTGAGGTACTTGAACCGATGGATCATGGCAGCCAGCGCGAAGTACAGGGCGCGAAGGCCGAGAATGGCAAATATATTCGACGTGTAGACGATAAACGGATCTGTCGTGATCGCGAAGATCGCCGGCACCGAGTCGACCGCAAAAATTATGTCGGCCAGTTCCACCATGACGAGCGCCATGAACAGTGGCGTCATGAACCAGACCAGCCTGCCCGTTTTCGGATCGGGCTTTCTGACAAAGAAGTTTTGGCCATGGTGCTCATCTGTGACGTTAAAGCGGCGACGAAGGAGCTTGACCACCGGGTTGTCGCCCATCTCGGGTAGGCTATCGCCCACCCGCAGCATCTTGACGCCAGTGACGATCAAAAAAGCCGCGAATGCATAGAGTAGCCAGGAAAATTGCGATACAAGCGTCGCACCGAGGCCGATCATGATCGCGCGAAGGACTATAACGCCGAGGACGCCCCAGAAGAGCACTCGATGCTGATAGATCCGGGGGACGGCGAAAAATGAAAAAATCAAGGCGATAACGAACACGTTGTCGAGCGCCAGCGTCTTTTCGACGACGAAGCCAGTCAGATAATTGATCCCCGGTTCGGCGCCGAGCTGCCACCAGACCCACCCTCCGAAAGTGAGTCCCAGCCCGATATACATCGACGACAGGATAAAGCTTTCGCGTACCGAAATCTCCCGGTCGTGGCGATGCAGAACGCCCAAGTCGAATACGAGAAGCGCCAAGACAATAGATAGGAACGTCAGCCACATCCAAAGTGGCTTGCCGAGCCAATCGACAAGAAGGAAGCCGTAATCCACATTTCTCTCCGACCGGTCGTTCGATACGGAATACGACATCCGACATCGCGAGAGGACCGGCTTCTCTCGCCAGAGGGGCCCGGACTGCAGGGCTCGTGGGGATGTGCCGGATAAGGCACGTCTGTTTGGCGACTTGGTTTAGCGAGCCGTCTCAACTCGGTTCACGCCCAGCGCTAACGCGTTTCTGACCAGGTCGCCGGTCCGTTACATATCCTCGAGCAGAAGAACTCGGGACATGCTGCGGCGGCGGACGACCGGAACGGTCACTGAATGTCCATCTCGGTTGCGCCGCTCGATATAGTCGACACGGTCACGCTTTCGCGCGCGCGACCTCTTTCCGTTCGAACGCTGGATCCCAGTTGAGATGAGCTTGCGCTGAGCCTCCCGGCGTGACGGGCTGTTGTCGTGGAATGTAACGTCATCGTTCATCTTCGCGTCCTGACACTTTTTTCAGGACAGAGGTGGAGAGCAGTTCATGATAGCGCCAATTGATTGTTGTAATAATCGCGATAGCATGCTTCTATCAGGCAATGCCTTTTCGTCCGTCCTTTCGCCAGTTGGAATATGTGATTGCGGTAGCTGAAGCTCGGCATTTCGGTGCGGCTGCGCGTCGGTGTCATGTTTCCCAGCCGACGCTCTCGGTACAGGTGAGCGCGGTGGAAGGCGGCCTGGGGATCCAGCTATTCGAGCGGACATCCAGCGGCGTAATCACGACGAAAACCGGTGAACAATTCGTCCATGGCGCCCGTATCACCCTCGCGGCAATCAACGATCTCCTTGACGCCGTTGGCCAAAGCGCCAAAACCCTCGGGGGTCTGATCAAGCTTGGAACCTCCCCGAGCTTTGGTCCTTATTTTTTGCCGACCTTTCTTCCCACGATCCATGCGGAATTTCCGAAGCTCAGGATATACATCACGGAGGATCGCCCTGCAGCGATCGAGAGCGCGGTGGTCGAGGGTATTCTCGATTGCGGGATAGGACCGGCTCTGACCGACAACACGCTGACATTCATTCCGATCGGGCGGGAAAAGCTTTATCTGGGAATACCCCGGGAGCATCGGCTTGCGGGGGCGCGGGTCGTCCGGGTGGAGGACCTTCGAGGAGAGACATTGCTCGCTCTGGGCAGCGGTAACAGGCTTTTCGAAAATGTCAGACATCTTGCTGACGCCTCCGGCGCCCAAATCGTCGACGACTATGAGGGAACGAGCCTTGACGCAATTCGGCACATGATGTCGATCGGCATGGGCTGCTCGCTCTTTCCCGAGCTCTACGCTCGATCAGAGTTTCGTCAATCTGAAGACGTCCTGCTGCTGCCATTCGTGGACTGGCAGGAGACGCGGACCATCGGGTTCTACTTCCGTGATGGCAGCGGCCGAAAAAGCCACTTCGAGGCGCTCGCACGGCATGGGAAGAAAGCTGCGCGAGCGCTCGGGCTGCTTGACGCCTGAGCCTCAATGAGAGGAAAAACTGAATAGTGCTGTCACGGCCTCGATTGCGATGCGGTCTGTGGAGTGTCATTTGTTGTCCGCCACGCCGCCAGGTTACCGCCCGATCTTGCTTCCGCCAATGACTAACCCGGCGTCAATCATGATCTCGCTTTAACAACAGCGCTGCCAGCGGGTTTGGGAACCGCCTTCTTACAGTAACCGCATAGAATGTTTCGATGATGCTCGGCAGGACGTCAAAGTCGATCAACTCACCGGTCTGAAGCTCGCCCTTGACGACGATCGGGGGAAGAACCGCAAGTCCCGCCCCTGCCCGCGCCAGCAAACGCATCATTGCCATATCGTCGACCTCGGCGGCAATTTGCGGCTGGACGCCCAGGCCGGAGACGATGGCGTCGAACTGGAAGCGAACGCCACTCTCCGGTGTTGGGAGGATCAATGGATATGCAGCCAGAAGCTCCTTTACCGATGCGCCGGGTCGGGCGTGAAACGGCTTTCCGACAAGGCTAACGGGTTGCTCGTATACGTGCGGGGCGATCAAGCCGGAGATCGGATCAGCCGCGGGAGACTTGTTCAACAAGACGATGTCGAGGCTCAGTGTCTGCAACGCCTCGATTAGCTCGCGCGAGCTGCCAGATCGAAGAACCAGGTCTACATCCGGACGACCCAGGATCGGTTGAAGGAACTCCATCTGAAAATTGCGCGACAATGTCGCCAATGCCCCGATGCGAACAGTGCGTCTGGTTGCTCCACTTTCCCGAAGCGTGGCGATCAGTTCGTCGCCTGCCGCAAAGATGGTATCTGCATGATCGAGTGCGATACGTCCCGCCTCGGTGAGGTGGAGCTGACGCCCCCGCCGCTCGAACAAAGCGTGGCCCAATCGCTCCTCCAGAAGCTTGATCTGGAGAGACAGGGCCGACTGGGAAACATTGAGGAGCGAGGCGGCACGGGTGAGGTTTGCCTCATGTGCAACGGCCCAGAAGTAGAGATCAGTCAGTGATCAATCCTTGCGGGGATCTGACGTTGACCAGCCAACGATGCCAGAGGACGCCTGCAGCGGCAGTTGAACGAGATGGCGGAGCCATTGCCTTAGAGAAACATCGGCAACTCCTAGGCTGTCGGAGGCGCGCTTGATATTGGCTGCTAGGCGTTGTGGCTCAGCGCAGTGATACGCTGGCTCGCACAAGCCATCTGGATGAGCGCTTAGCGTCCGTCGCAATGGAATCCGCACGCCCGGTCGGTCGACTTGTAGCTCGTTGCGAGCCCGCCGACGAGGTCAATCTCTTGCAGCGGCTGCGTCGAGAAATAGCCTGCGAATAGGACTCCGGCGTTATTGACCAGAATGTCGAGCCCGCCAAGTTCCTCGACTGCTTGCTCGACGGCAGCCCTCGCAGATCCGGCAAGCGCGGCGTCTGCTTGAATGGCAACAGCCTTGCGGCCCATCGCGCGTATCTCGGCGACAACGGCATTGGCGTATTCGGAGGACTTCTCGTAAGTTATCGCAACGTCGGCGCTATCGTCGGCGAGCTTCAACGCTACGGCGGCACCTATCCCGCGAGCGGCCGCCGTCACGAGTGCTCGCTTACCGGCGAGCGCAGAGTTATCTGTCTTGAGCATCGTTGTGTACCTCGGTTCTATGTTGGACCTGCAAGGGGTATTTCTCATGGCGCCCGCATCGGAGGGCGCGTATCGCTTTGGCGGCGAGCGTCGTCGTTCATTGGGGGGCTGACGGAAAGCCAAGCTGCGACAAGTAGACAGATAGCTATCGCAATCGCTGCGATGCTGTAGGCATGGCCGATGGATGTCGCGTCGGTGGACGATCCCAGGATCGAGAAGAACAATCCACCGATAAGAGCCGTCGCCAAGGCTCCACCGATCTGAAGCATCGAGTTGACCAGCCCGGAGGCCAAACCAGACTGCGTCGGGTCGACGCGCTGCACGACTGTCCGAACCAGGTTCGGCAACGCGATGCCCTGCCCGGCGCCGACGAAGAACAATGCGACGGGCATGAGCAACGGCGCCCCGAGCAAGATCAGAGCCGCCGTTCCGAATAGACCCGCCGCTTCCAAGGACATGCCTGCGGCAGTGGAGTACCTGCCAAAGACCCGGAATATGTGTCCACTAGCGAATGGGCCGAGAACGAAACCGACAGCCGCTGGAAGTATCGCTACCCCAGCTTCCAAAGGCGTCCGGCCGAGGCCCGCTTGTTGAAAGACCGAGAACGTCAGCCAGAACGCAGCGAAGGCGTAGAAGAAAAAGGCGGCGAGCAGGCCGCGCTTCAATCCAGGGGCCTGCAGAAGGCGCGGTGCCAGGATCGGATCTCTTCCTGCCGCCTCCAGTTTCTGCTCATGGTGCCAAAACAGGAGGAGAAGTGGCAGGGACGCGGCAAGCATCACAAGCGACCAGATCGGCCACCCTTGTTCACGGCCCTCGATCAGCGGCGATATCAGCGCGAAAAGCGCCAGCGCAATCAGCACGGCTCCTCCCAGATCCAGTTTGCTAGGATGGTCCGAACGGGTTTCGCGCAGGGTCATCATCGCGGACGGCGCGGCTACTGCGATCATTGGAAGATTGATCAGAAATATCGCTCTCCACCCGAGACCAAAGACATTCAGCGCGATAAGCGCCCCGCCCAAGAACAGGCCGGCCATCGACGCCACTCCGAATGTGAGGGCATAAAAGCTCAGCGCCTTCGATTTCTCTCGATCGGGAAAGATGGCGTTTATCGACGCCAGAGCCTGAGGCGCCATGATCGCGGCGGTGAAGCCCTGAAGTACCCGGCCGACGACTAGAACCAGTGGAGACCATGCGAAGCCGCAAAGGGCGGAAGCGGCAGCAAACCCCATCATCCCAGCAAGGAAGACATTTCGTCGACCGTATAGGTCTCCAAGCCTCCCACCGGTGATGAGCATAACCGCGTAGGTGGTGGCGTAGCCGGAGATTATCAGCTGCATCGTCGAGGCGGTGGCATCGAAGTCCTCTCGTATGGAAGGCAGCGCCACGTTGACGATGAAAAAATCGAGTGGTGGGAGGAACGCTCCTGTCAACAGGATTGCCAACGCGATCCACCTGCGCGGATCAGGACTTTGCTCAAGGGAACGGACATGTTCCATGAAACTCTCCATGTCGATGCGGAACCGATCGATCAGCTTGTGAAAACACACGTATTTTGGAACCTTTTGGTTCCTATTTAGGCTCGGTCGAGCGATTTCAGCGCGAAGTCAACCATCGCTCGGGTGGCGTCGCGATCAGCTCCGGTCTTCCCGAGCACTCTCATTCCCTGGATTTGGCATACGAGGAATTTCGCGAGTGTTCGCTCGTCGAGACCGGAATCGATCTCATCCAGGGCCTGGGCTCGAATAACCGCTGCCGCATAAAGATCCTCGAGACGCCGAAACAGGCGCGCGATACGTTTGGAAACCTCTTCGTCTGCAGGAAGCATTTCGACAGCCGACAACACGACAAAGCATCCACGCAGTCCTTCTTTGCCGGAAGACTCTTCAACTTGCCGCGAAAAAGCTTGCTTGATGGCAGCCTTAGGCGATGGGTTGGAATGCAGGATTTCACCGGTCTTGTAAACGGCGTCCTCGATGTAGACATCGAGCGCTCGCAGATAGACTCCCCGCTTGTCAACGAACGCCTTGTAGAAACTACCTCTCGACAGCTCCATACCTTCGAGTAGGTCGGGAAGCGATGCATCGTGGTATCCGCGGTCCCAGAAAACGCTCATCGCCTTGCGAATAGCATCGTCGAGTTCAAATTCGCGGGGCCGTCCAACTGACGGTGATGTCTCATTGCGCTTTACCATGACCATACTATGGAACCAAACGGTTCCTAATGCAAATGAAATCTTCCTTCTCTCAGATATCAGGCCACTGTTACATCAGCCTTGATTAACTCTCGTTCTCTCTCCTGAATGTCGTCTCCACCTTTCGCGTCCGTGCGCGGCGCTTCTCGTCGAGCCTCTCGATGCAGGAGTCATATGCCGCGATGGCATCGTGCTCGAGATCGAGAAGATCGTTCACGAGCTTCTCGATTCTTCCTGCCTTGCCGAGCATCGTGACTATGCCGTGTTCCTTTCGTTTGGTTGGGCAATGGCGAACAAAGCACAGATGTTCCAATTCGGTCGTCGAACGGTACCAGATAGGGAGACGAAAATTCAGCGTGAAGGGACGCGACTGCACCCCTGTTGCGGCCCACTTTTTGAGAGGCTATGAAAAGTCTGCGCGACATCAGGGGGATCGCTAGTGGTTTACGGCACGGTCAAGTTTTTCAACCAGGAAAAGGGCTTCGGCTTCATCACACCGGACGAAGGCGGTCAGGACGTGTTCGTTCACGTGAGCGCAGTGCAGGGTTCGACACTTCTGCGGGATGGTCAGAGGGTTTCCTACGAGGTGGGCCAGGATCGCCGGACCGGCAAGTCACGGGCCGACGGCGTCCGCGGCGCCTGACTTAGCGCTGGAGCGTGCCGATGAAAGTCAGGGAAGCGACCAGCAGCGACGTGGACGCGATGAGCGAACTTCTCGAAAATCTGGTCGCGGCCGGCAAGCGAACGATGCCGGCAGATATCGACTACGTTCGGGAGCACTATGTCGACAATCCGCTGAGCATACGCTGCACTCTTGCCGAAGACGACGACGGTATCATCCTCGGGTTCTAGTCCCTGATCCGCGCCGTCGATGGCAATCCGTACGGCACGCCGGCCGCCTGGGGTATCATTGGTACGCACGTTTCACCGGATGCCGCGCGAAGCGGTGTCGGAACCAGACTATTTGCGGCGAGTGAGCAGGCTGCGATCAGTACGGGACTGACGAAAATCGAAGCTTTCATAGGCAACGCGAACGCTGTCGCCCAGGCTTACTACGAGCGCATGGGCTTCACGACGTACCGGCAAACGGAAACGGCCATCTGCAAGGTCTGGACGCGCCAGGAGAGTTGACGAACAAGCGATCGTCTCACGAAGATGCCGGCGACGTTCGCAAGACGGGTCCCTTGACGCCGAGATCGGGCAAGAAAGTTCACCGCCATGGACCGTATCCCTTCCCCTCCCGCCGACGGGCATCCCGACCGTTTCATGCGGTGTCAGGAGGCCATTGACGACGTCGTGGCCGCGGTTGCTTTGGCGGCCGTTGGCGCGGGTTGGAAACCGGAAGACGTCGCGGCCGCACTCGTGGAGCTGGCGAACAACCTCATGCTTTCGGTGTTCGCAAATCGTGATCTGGACCGCGATCTTGCGGGCCTCAGAAACGGGAGAGCGTAAGAGCATGTGCGGCAGGTTCACGTCGAACATGAACGGCGGGTCTTCGCGAAGACGAACGGAAACGTCTCGTGGGCGAGCTGATGTCGGAGGATGATGATCTAGCGGTCTTGCCCGCCAGGTCGGCTGTGCGACCAAGCACGTATTGGGTCGTTAAGAGCGCCTCCGGAACGGAGTGCACGAGGCGTTCTGGCTATCCGGGAACAGCACGACCCCCGACACCGGCCTCCTGCGAAACTTCGTATTGAAGACGGCAGCCGACATCGACCGGTACTGCCCACTCCGGAGAAACACTTCCACGGTCTTCGTTTCCGGATTGGCGCGCAGCTCACGGCAGCGATCCCAGTCACACAGGAAGCTTCCTGCCGGCATGTCCGTCACATCGACGTCGAGAAGAATATCCTGCGCACTTGCGGTCGCGAAGATAATCAGGTCGTCCGCGCCAACCAGTAGTGCGGGAGCCCTGAGGCGTTCCAGCTTATCAAGAAGGTCCGTGCTCATTTTTCGTCGCAGATGTTAATTAGGTCATTATCGAATTGAACAGGCATCCTCGCCCTTTTCGGCTATGTGTAGCTACAAGCTGGTGTGTGCGCCCCATTTGTCCAGCGTCCTGCTATCCAATGGCAAATGAAGTCTCTTTCCAATGATTAAAATGCACCAATTCGACCAAGGTCCGTGGCGCATTTTAATAGACGCACTAGATAGGGTAACCACGGGTTTACAGTTCACGATTTTTTGCCGGGAAGATTGCAGTCGAATGATACAGGAACCAGACCCCAGCATTGAGCAGCGCTACCGCCTGCTGATCGAAGCAATCACCGATTATGCAATCTACATGCTGGACCCGGCAGGCAACATCACGAGTTGGAACCCGGGAGCGGAGCGGCTAAAAGGATACTCCGAGGCCGAGATCATCGGTCGCCACTTCTCGACCTTCTATACCGAGGAAGACCGCGCAAAGGGTTTCCCGGAAGAGGCGCTCAGGATCGCTGAAGCCGACGGTCGCTTCGAGCGTGAGGGATGGCGGCTGCGCAAGGATGGATCCAAGTTTTGGGCGAACGTCATCGTCGATCCGATCCGAAACGCTGACGGGAACCTGATCGGCTTCGCCAAGATCACGCGCGATATCAGCGAAAAGCGCGCGGCTCAGGAGGCCATGGTTCAGGCCCACAAATTGGAGGCGGTCGGGCAGCTGACAGGCGGCTTGGCCCACGACTTCAACAATCTCCTGACGGCGATCCTGGGCAGCCTCGAGATTGCCAGGAAGCGAGCCGTCAGGCCGGACGTCCTAGACCTCATCGAAAATGCCATTCAGGGCGCCCAGCGCGGCGCAACGCTGACGCAACGGCTTCTGGCGTTCGCACGGCGGCAAGAGCTGAAGATCGACTCGCTACGCGTTCCCGACCTTGTCGGCGGGATGGCAGACCTGATGCGCCGAACGATCGGCCCGGAGGTTGTCATCAACACCACGTTTCCAGCTGATCTTCCCCCCGTGCTTACCGACGCCAATCAGTTGGAGAGTGCGCTCCTCAACCTCGTCGTGAATGCGCGCGATGCAATGCCGGGTGGTGGCGAAATCGCCATCACGGCGGAGCGGCGGTATGTGACAACAGGCAGTGCTAACTCGCTCGCGACAGGCGACTACGTCTGCCTTTCGATTGCCGATCAGGGAGAGGGAATGGATACAGAGACACTCGCAAATGCCACCCAACCATTCTTCACGACGAAAGGCGTCGGCAAGGGCACAGGATTGGGTCTCGCGATGGTCCAGGGTCTCATGGCACAGTGCGGCGGACAACTCGTGCTGAAGTCTAAACCGGGTGTCGGCACGACAGCCGAGCTTTGGCTTCCGGTGTCAGGGGAGCCGTCGACATTGGCCGCTTCTACCCCCGAGACCGTTTTTGATCCCGCGCCAACCGCCATGACGGTCCTCGTGGTCGATGATGACGCGCTGGTACTCATGAACACAGTTCTCTTGCTTGAGGATCTCGGCATGGAAACCATGCAGGCGTGCTGCGGGGAGGAGGCCCTGGCGATATTGGATAGTGGTGAGCTCCCGGCTGTCGTGATCACGGACCATGCCATGCCCCGCATGACCGGCGCAGAGCTCTGCAGGCGCGTAAGGCAGCAGTATCCGAGCCTTCCATTGATTTTAGCGACAGGCTACGCCGAGCTTCCCGAAGGGGCCGAGCTTCTGAGCGATGTTGTCCGATTGTCGAAGCCGTTCAGTCAGGCCCAGTTGTCGCGGGCACTTTCGGAAGCCTGTAATGCGGGACGGTGCTTCTGACGGATAGACGATTGCGGCTCGGGGACCTGATCGGTCGCGCTTTGTACGGATGCGGACCAAGCTGCGATCCCGGACCAAAGTCCGGATGATCAAACGCGACGGTTGTGTTAGCTGTTGATCTGCCCTGGGGAGGACCCGAATGACGCTGGCGACCGATATCCGTGATGCGTGCCTTGTTCTGCCACAGCTTGATCGTCAGAGCCGCCTGGGCCTGATCGAGCGAATACTCGGACAGCTTGAAGCCTACCGCACGACGGCGCTTGAGGGCGTACCACCGGACAAACGCTTCTGGATCGACACCCTCATTGCGTCCGTCAAGACGTCTCTGGACGAGATTGCATCAATGGACACAGCAGAGCTCCTCGGCATCTTAATCGAGTTCGAGAAACTGATTGCGGTTCTCGACGGAATCAGCGCTTCTCGTGTCGCAGTGCCCACGTTCCACTGATCGCGGAGGTTTGGTATGATCGAGACGCAGCAGACCTCCGGCTGGTTGAATCCGACGTTCAACGATCGCCTCGTTTCCAGCTACGAAACGCTACTCTCTCCGATCCTCTTCGATCCCTATGCCGTGCACATGGTCGATTATGCCGCCCGATCCCGTCCGGCAAACATCCTCGAAGTCGCAGCCGGCACCGGCGTCCTGACACGCGCGCTTCGCTCTCGCATGCCAACCGCTGAAATCGTGGCGACCGATATCAGCCCGGCCATGGCAGCTGAGGGGCGCAGGGCGACCGAAGGGCTGGAGATCCACTGGTTGGAGGCCGACGCTGGTAAGCTGCCCTTCGGGCCACAGATGTTCGATCTGGTCGTCTCGCAGTTCGGCGTCATGTTCTATCAGAACAAGGTGGCAGCGTTTCGCGAAGCTGCGCGGGTCCTGCGCCAAGAACGGCAGGTTCCTGTTTTGCACCTGGGACTGGCTTCACGACAACGACTTCGCCAGGGCCGTGGACGAGGCCTTGGCGAGGCTGTTTCCTGCAGACCCACCGTCGTTCCTGCGCCGGCTGCCATATTCATACTACGATCAGGATGTCATCCGAGCGCAGATGTCGGCGGCAGGATTCTCGGCCGTCTCCTGCGATCGCGTCGAGCTGACATCGACAGCACCGGACGCCGGCACGATCGCGGCGGCATTCTGTGAGGGCACGCCGCTTCGAAGCGAGATCGAGGAACGATCCCCAGGCCCTCTT
This sequence comes from Rhizobium sp. OAE497, assembly GCF_040546565.1. Taxonomy (NCBI): domain Bacteria; kingdom Pseudomonadati; phylum Pseudomonadota; class Alphaproteobacteria; order Hyphomicrobiales; family Rhizobiaceae; genus Rhizobium; species Rhizobium sp. OAE497. Next base: position 542,180 of record NZ_JBEPOA010000003.1, on the reverse strand, counting down.
TTGGAAACGGTCGCTGCGGTAGAAAAGGTCATCAGGGCCAATCTCGCCGCCCGACCAGAGGGTGCCATGACTGCTTTGCTTGTGCTCGGTACGGCCGCTTAGTGCTGCAGCGCGTTTGGCTCCATGCAAAGGGCATTAGCCCCCGTCATTAGATTGACGGTTTGAACTTTACGATTCAGCGCCATCGCTGCTGTTCGCGGTCTCTGTTTCTGCTGAAAATGCGGTGGAACACTTTCCCGTTGCATGGCGCTCAATGGAATTACATGGCTCGACGAGGTGGAGCCGAAGAAGGTCCAGGAGTTTCGGCAGAACCCAGCGGGGCGGTATCCATGTTATGAGAGGCCACCCGACCATAGCGGGAGCAGCCACGCGTATCGCAGAAGAATGGACCTTGCCCACCGGAAGACGCTGCACTTGTCCGTCTTGAAAGCGAAACGCCGATGTCTGCCGTGCTCTACCGTAGTCTTGGTGGCGACGGTCCGCGCTTTGAAATCGCGCGGAGCGACCCGACGCCCTGCAAACCAAGGGAAAGTTGGCTTCTAATGAGCGTGAGCTTGATTATCTCCTGAGCGCTACAGGCGAAGTGAGCAGTCATTTGACGCTTACCAGCTGACGGAAGGTGATGGAGTACCGCAACCGGTCGACCGGTGGAATTGAATGCTCCCAAACGGTCCTTGCCGGACCGGATAAAACATAGATCGAACCTGGCTTTGCCTCGATTGCAGCACGTTCCCAATGAGCGCCGTTCCTGTGCCGAAGGCGAAATATGCAGGGCGACAGCAGCGATATGCCGACCACAACGCCAAAGACGGCCTTGTCTCTATGCCAGCCAATTGGTGCTCCGGTATCATATTCACTCACGAGAGCCTGCTGAAAACGCTCCGGGGTCAATCCAGCGAAATCAGCCGCGATGTCACGCAAGGGAAACAGGATGTCAGGTATGTCATCGGCCTTCCGGAGCGAGCCGAGAGCAAAATCATATTTCCAGCCGAAAGAGACGGTCCGTCTTTTGCCCTCGTAACCATGGAAGTCGAACGCCTTGAAAGGCAATTTCGGTATCCACGCCAGCAGTTCGTCTTGCATTGCCTGCGAAATGGCATCCGTCTTGTAGCGAAAACCCTCCGGCAAACGATGCGGCAGATCGCCGAAAGATCACTCTGCATGCGCGGTGTCCTTTAATCGAATTCTGCCTGACTGCTTTTTCAGCAACTCTGGCAGGGTTGTCGGACGCAGGCCGCGAGGGTCGACACCAACGTCGAACTGGCGCAGCGTGGGTTTTAACCTTCCATGGGAGTGACCGTGCAGATTGATCGACCCCTTGCCCATCTGGTTCCAGGTACGGAATGGATAGTGACAGAGAATTAGCCGGTGGCCGTCGATCGTCGGTTCAGCGTAGTGCTGAACGCTCGCCCATCCGGTAGCACGAGTGGTCTCGGCCGGATCATTGTTCCCGACGATCAGATGCTTTTCTCCGTGGAGCTGTGAAAGGAGCTGCTCGGCATAGCCGGCTCGATTGACCGAGAAATCTCCGAGATGCCAAATTTCGTCTTCCGGCAAAACGCGGCTATTCCAGTTCGAGATCAGAGCAGTGTCATGGTCAGACATATCGGAGAACGGACGCCGGTCGATGCGTGGTACGCGGGCATCGCCGAAATGGGTATCGCCTGTGAAGTAGATCATGGCCTCAATCGCTGCCCGACCTGACCTGTTCCACGCGAAGGCTGCCGGCTGGCAGGGGCGCAAGTGTGCCGCTTTGCTTCCCGGAAAGGTAAAGCCAGTCAGCCCACCGGTCAGGCGCCAGGACGACGATCTGCCGGTTGTGAATTGGCACCACATCAGGACCCGGTGACGTCGTCAGCATCGTGAACGTGGGCGGTTGATTGCCTTCTCCCTCGCGCCAAAGACTGGCAATCGCCATCACCGGACTGTCGGTAAGCGTGAAGCGATGTTTTGCCTTCGGATACTTCTTCCCCGTGAACTCAAAAAACGCGCTAGCAGGAACAAGGCATCGTTGACTGCCGGAAAAGTCTCGCCCCTCTGAGCGGAAGTTGAAAACAGGCCCGCCACGGCCCTTCGGCGGAAATCCGAACGTCATTTGCGTGAGTTCGACCACATTACCCTTCGCTCGCAAGACTGTGCCTTGGTCGCCAATCCGGATGTCATCTGCCTGGGGCAGGTCCGCCTCGCTCTGATGTCCAGGTATCCCAAGGCCAACGTTGTGCATCCTCTTGCAAAACTCGGCATAGCGGATGTGTTGCTCATAGTCGTTGCACATATTCATATGCTCTTATGGTAGAGACGTGGAGCCTCGCGCCGATTGCAACCTTCGACGGAAGCCGATGGTGTCATGGAATGAAGCTCCGTGGTCTTATCTTTCGATCTGCCGGTAATCGCATTGCAGCGGCTCCTTGTCCGGACGCCATCGGAGAAGCTTTGTACCATGCCTGAAGCGGCGTCCGGTGACGTGGTCGAAGCGGACTTCAACAATAAGTGCAGGCACAATAGGCTCCCATTCTGACGAGCGCCTCGTGCTCCATCGGCTTGGACCACCCGGAGCTTTGCCAGTAAACCCGGATCCTCCTCGTAGCGCCTCCAACCTCTTCGTTAGCGCAGGCTTTTCCGCGTTGGTGATCGTCGATGTGAAACCGACGTGGTCAAGTTGGCCCCTTTCATTGTAAAGACCGAGCAGCAGAGAGCCGACAAGCTCGCTGTCGCTCTCATATCGGAAGCCCCCAACCACGCAGTCGGCGGTTCGTAGCCGCTTCACCTTGGTCATTGCCCGCTCGCCGGGCATGTATGGTCCGTCCAGTCGCTTACATACGACACCATCGGTATCGCCACCGGAATCCGACAACCAAACATTTGCTTCGGCTAAATCGCGTGTGAAAGGAGACAAGATCAGGCGGTCCGCGCTTGCCGCATCCTGCGCGAAGTCCTCAAGCGCCGCGCGACGGTCGCGCAAGCTCTGGTCAAGGATCGGCTTGCCTTCTGGGTTCAGCAACATGTCAAACGCGACGAGCCGCGCGGGGGTTTCGAGCGAAAGCTTCCTGATGCGACTTTCTGCAGGGTGTAGTCTCGCCTGCAAAGCGTCGAACGACAATTTTCCATTGAGCTCGATGACCAACTCGCCGTCGATCACGAAACGTTCGGCGCGTAGCCTAGAGAGGTAATCGACCACCTCCGGGAAGTACCGGGAAAGGGCCTTCCCCGATTTTGCCCGCAGATCGATGTCAGTACCGTATTTGAACGCCAGACAACGAAAGCCGTCCCATTTCGGCTCGTATTGCCAACCGTCGCCCGCCGGCAAGCTAGCTGCGGACCGTGCTTCCATTGGTTCGATCTCAAGGGAGAGGCCCAAAGTGGAAACCTTAGTAGCTGCCTTTGGCACATCGCTGCCTTTCGCGGGACGCCGCTTCAAGAGATTACTCTGGCGACGGTTCGGCCGCTTCAGAGCCCGCGACACTCTCGCGTCTCGGCTCCTTATTTTCATGCGAACACGCCTGGTCCTGCCGCTTTAAATCCCGCTCGATGGTTTCCCTGCTACCTTCCGCCGGATCTTGCTCTGGGTGCTTGTCATCATTCATCATCGCGGTTCTCCTTGCGGTTCTCCTTATTGAGGCACAACCTAATCTCGAACGGAAAGTTCCTCTGTACCGGCTCGCGCACAAGGGCACACCATGGGCGCAGGTGCGCTCGGTGTTCCGGTTTCCTTCGATGGAAGTCGGATCGCATTGCTGACTGTCCTCATGTAGCGGGGGTAGGTCAGCGCACGAGCGGTGACCGCTTGCACAAATCATTCCTTATCGTGGTGGCGGCAACGCCTGCCTGGCCCATGGCATGGCTGATCTGATCGAGGCCGACCACGTCCCCAGCGGCGTAAAGGCCGGGAACATTCGTGCGCTGATGATCGTCGACGCGGATGCACCCCTCCTTCGACAGCGCAGCTCCAACAGGAAACCAGTTCCGACCGTACATCCGAGCCGAAAGCCGGGTAGATCGAATCAAAGCGATGGATTGTCGTTGCCGCCCGAACAAGGATTGCCTCGTGTTCGACCTCAACTTCGAGCGGCCCGCTTCTCAAGATGGATACCAAGCTTCGTCCTTGCGAAGGCATGGAAATGTCGGTGGTGGCCATCAATCTCGGAAGCAAGCCCCCGGTCGAGTTCCTGCAGCGGCTGATCCGTTGGCAAAATCCGACGCCGCACTGCTCTGGTGCCAGGTCCAAATCTGATATCTATTGCTATAAATGTGCATCGGGCGCATAATCGGCAGCAAGGAAGGATACGCTTATGGCCAACGTCGCATTGGGAAATCACTTCGAAGAATTCGTGAAGAAGCAGCTGGAATCCGGCCGCTACAGCAATGCTAGCGAGGTTGTCCGCGCCGGCCTGCGCATGCTGGAAGACCACGAGGCTGCCCGCGAACGCTGGCTGAACGAAGAGATCCCGGCGCGCTTCGACGATCTGGTCAACAATCCGGGCATGGGGATTCCGGCTGCGACCGTCCGCGCGCGTTTCGACGCCAAGCGCCGGGCCGCAAGCGCCAAATAGGCATGGCATACCGCATCATCTACCACCCGGAGGCAGAAGCCGAGCTTGACCGGCTTTATGCCGATATCGCGCTGGAAGCCGGCGATTGGACAGCCGGCGACTACGTCGACGGCGTGATCAGCTTCATCGAAGGGCTGGAGACGTTCCCCGAGCGTGGCACCGTAAGGGAAAGCCGGATTACCGGGCTGCGCATCATCGGCTATCGGCGCAGCGTCAGCGTGGCGTTTTCGGTCAGGGGCGACGACGTGTTCATATTGGGTGTATTTGCACGCGGCCGCGATGTCACCGATGAAATTCTGGAAGGGCGCGATCAATAAGCAGCCGCCACGGCTACTTTGGGAGTGTGCATGGTTCAGCCTCACAACGACATCGCCTTTAACGTTGCCGCATTGAGCAGGAACTATTCCGCCTTATGCATGAGCTGCTGGAGACCGGAACAGCGTGTCGCCAACGGCGGCACCATGGAAGATGGCCGCGTTCTCCGCAATCAGCTCCTCACCGAAGCCACCATCCATTCACGCTTCAGCCGGATGATGATGTCTTACAACGAATGGAAGGCCGCGCGTGGCCGGTAGTTTGCGGGTTGCAGGCCCCTGCAACCCTGACTGACCGGCGAGGTCCGGGGAAGCGAGAGCAAGAGGGTTGGTGCGGCCGCAGGCTTAGCCGAGGCTCGGCCCTCTTGCGGGAGTGAGGGGCAGCGCCCCCTGTGTATGTTCTGTTGATATCCTCGGTTCGTGCACCGGCTATCCGCGCATATGTTGTAAAAGTCTTGTTTAGCACCGGCTTCTTGACGACGTTCTCAATTCGTTCCAGATCCAGCTGATGAAACCCGCGACTACTTTACTGGGCCATGCGGGGCTGAGGGGAAGCAACGAGACGCTCGCCAGACTTATCCTCATTGGCCCGAGCTTCGTGAATTCGGGCTGCACTGAGGAAGGAGTACTTTGCGTTCTAAAGGTGTCCAATCGCATTGCGCATGATGAGGACCGCAACCGCGTGAGATTTCCCAAACTAGAGTTTCGTAAGTTGTGAGCGATGCTTGCAATGACGTCGCGAATCCTTTTGGCACCGCGCCGCTCGTAGACCCTTGTAGCGCTAGTCCATCCGCATGACGATCTTGCCTCGTCTCAGCCGCAAGACATTCCGATCCTGATCCGGTACAAAGCGGCGAGGGAGACTTCCGGCACGAACAACGATAGCGGATATTTCCACAGAAACTCGTCGAGCGCCATCGCGAGGAGCGTAGCCGCACCCACAATCGCGATGGTCACGGAATAGCGCACCAGCGTCGAGGTCTGGGTTTTGGGTAGTATCGCGAGGAGTACATTTCCATGGCCGCCAAATCTTCTTTGAGGGCCAGGGTGGTTCCTCGCCGAAGGGGTAGAAGGCCATGAGGGACACAAAACACACCCGTCAAGGCCTTCTGATGTCCTTCAGGGTTTGGACGCCCCACGCTATGCCAGCTTCTCAACATGTGTAAGCCCGACTTAGGTCCCGTGCGTTTCCGTACAGATCAAAACCTCGACCGTCACGAGGTGGTCTCAGTTCGAAACATCGAATAGGCGCAGCGGCCTTAGGCCGGGATCGCGAGAACCGGACCCAATCCGGGGCCGCAGGACCTGATCGGCGCGATAAACCGGTTTACTAAGACGCAAAGCGGCTCAACATTCGATGGTGGACATTACCGTGGCCCACGATCATCGCGGCGATCGAGATCGCCTTGTCTCGATCGTGAGCGGTCGAAATGTAGCCCTCAAGAACCGCTGCGGACCAAGCATCTGGATCGTGATCGCACTGCTGTCGATATCTGCGGCAAGCGCGGCCTGGATGGTGGCGATGGTCGACGCTGAACTGTGTGCGGAGCCAGTGCCCAGCTTGACGATCTTCCGACCGAGAACATATCCGTCGCACTCGGACAGCGAAATAATTGGTTTCCAACGCGCTCGACATTTCGTGCGCTGGCACAGAAAGCGATCTGGCGTTTTTTGAGCTTCACATAGCTGGTGCGTCGAAGGGAGCAATTCTGACGGCGCTTTTTTAGCTTGAGAGGGAGGGATGCTCAGGCTGGACGCACAGACCAACGTGGTACGCTGAAGCAGTGTGCACATACTTTGGCGTTGGAGGAAATCTTCGCCGGCAGACTGCCACCGGGATCCGAAATCGCGCTGACATCGTTGCTCATTCGCGGGGAGCTTGATCGGGTGGAAGCCAATCGATGGCGTCCACACTGATGCGGCGACGCTGCTTTCAGGCCGAGTTTCCGTACCGGCAGACGCTGGACCAGCCAGGCGAAAAAGGGCCCTAAAAAGGCACCTCTAGCAGGCCGTTGAAAAAGGCGCTGGCACATATGCTGTTGTCGTGATTCACTCGCTGTATGGCGATTTGGAGCTGATGGATGCGCGGCGGCGATGTGAGGACAGGCGAACTCTTCAGCTATGTGGATCTGGAGGCTCGTGTTCGAGAAGATCATCCCCTACGGGCCATCCGGCAGATCGTGAACGAAGCGCTCGTTTTATTGGAACAAGATTTTGCAGCGCTTTATTCACCGATCGGGCGACCGTCGATCGCGCCAGAAAAGCTTCTGCGCGCCATGCTTCTGCAAGCCTTCTATTCGATCCGTTCTGAGCGACTTCTGATGGAGCGGTTGGAATACGACCTTCTCTTCCGCTGGTTCGTCGACATCGGCATTGACGATCCCGCCTGGGACCATTCAGTGTTTTCGAAGAACCGCGACCGATTGCTTGATGGTGACATCGCTGCGAAGTTTCTGGGTGTAATTCTTTCCCAGCCCAAGGTAAAGCGGCTGCTGCATTTCTCTGTCGATGGCACACTGATCGAAGCCTGGGCGTCGATGAAGAGCTTCAAGCCGAAGGACGGTTCGGACGAACCGCCATCGGAGAGCGGTCGCAACGCAGAAGCAGACTTCCATGGCGAAAAGCGTTCCAACGAGACGCATGCATCAACGACCGATCCGGATGCAAAGCTGTACAGGAAGGGAAAGGGCAAGGAGGCCAAGCTGTCCTTCATGGGGCATGGTCTAATGGAGAACCGCCATGGTCTTCTGGTCAACGCTTATCTGACAAAAGCAACCGGTTATGCCGAACGCATCGCGGCTCTTCACATGATTGAACGCTTCTGCGACCGGCCACAGGCAATCACGCTTGGTGCCGACAAGGCTTATGACACGAAAGACTTCGTCAGAGATTTGCGGTCGATGAAGGTGACGCCCCACGTGGCACAGAACGTCAATGGTCGCCGCTCGGCTATCGACGGACGCACGACACGCCATCCCGGCTATAAGGTCAGCCTACGCATTCGCAAGCGTATCGAAGAGGCGTTCGGCTGGATCAAAACCGTCGCCGGGCAGGACAAGACAAAGTTCCGCGGTCGCGACAGGGTGGGATGGGCTTTCACCTTCGCGGCCGCCGCCTACAATCTGGTGCGGCTGCCGAAGCTCATGACGGAGACAGGCTGATGGCGAGAGTTCCTGCTTTCGCCAAGGCCTTCGCCGGTCGTTGGCGCATCGTCGAGATGGACAACTGGGACAATGACGCCCTCGATCTCGTCGAAGAGGCGCATCTAACATTCCAGGGCCCGGCCGACGGCGAAATCGCATTCGTTGCTCTTAAGGGCTTTCTCGATGTCCGCTACAGCACGCGCAGTGGATCAGCCTGTGCGGAGTTCTCGTGGGAAGGACAAGACGAGAATGACCCGGTCTGTGGTCGCGGATGGGCAGCACTTGGCTCCGCTGGACGCCTTGTCGGGCATATCTATATCCACAACGGAGACGATTCCGGCTTCGTGTGCGAACGCGATTGACTTCTTCAACACCCTGCTAGAGACATAACAAAAGAGCAGGATCGGCAACAAGCTGAGACCGATACGGCTCGTCCGGATGGCGAGATGCCTAGCGGCAACTCTAAAATAGCTTTTTGGCGACGCTTTATTCGTAGCCGCTCTGGGTGAAGTATAGGCTCACGGTTCTCTGACGCTTCTCATTCCTCAGAAGCCTTGTTGTCTGCCTTCACCTCCACCGTTGACGCTTCACTTCGGACACTCGTCATCGAGGTCGTGGAAAACTTGACGCAGCGGCCGGAGCTAGCCTCGGGAGTTTTCTCAAATCGCGCTTGCGAGCTTCGCCTGCTGCTTGAAGAGACAGGGGGAGCTAAATCGCGGGACCGCGCCGACGAGGCCGATCGTGAACTCACCGCCCGGCATCGCTCGCGAAGTTTCATTCAACTGCAGACGCAAAGCGCCACCGTCGTCGGCTCTTGAGATAGACCCGCTTATGCGATCGCGCACAGAGAATGCTGGCGACAGAGCGATGGGCAAGGTTTTGCCGGAGTGGCCGGAACCTTCTTCGCGTCTGATCCTTGTTCAGCAATCACTCTGACACCGCGGGGATCTTCCATGGCCGACGACAGCAAACGGACCGACAGGTGGTGGGAACGCTCGACAATCTACCAGATTTATCCACGCAGCTTTGCCGATAGTAATGGTGACGGCGTCGGCGACCTCGGCGGCATCATCTCAAAGCTCGAATATCTCAAGACACTGGGTATCGAGATCATATGGCTTTCCCCGATCTACACGTCGCCGATGGACGACAACGGCTATGACATCTCCAACTACACCGACATCGCCCCGGAATATGGCACGCTCGCAGATTTCGACCGGCTCGTCAGTGAGGCGCGGCGCCGCGGCATCGGTATTGTACTGGATCTGGTCGTCAACCACACCTCTGATGAACACCCATGGTTTGTTGAAGCGAGAAAATCGGTCGATAATCGCTTCCGTGATTTCTACATCTGGAGAAAGCCCCGGCCGGATGGCAGCGCTCCGAATTCCCTAACCTCGTCTTTCGGCGGCCCCGCCTGGACACTCGATCCCGCAACCGGCGAATACTATCTTCATCTCTTCTCACGGCGGCAGCCCGACCTGAACTGGGAAAATCCGCAAGTCCGTAACGAGATCTACAAGATGATGAACTGGTGGCTTGACCGCGGCATTGCGGGCTTCCGCATGGACGTCATCGATTATATCGGCAAGCAGGTGGATCGCGAAGTCGTCACAGACGGACCGCATTTGCACACCTATCTGCAGGAAATGCGCCGCCAGACCTTTGCGGAGCGCGATATATTGACTGTGGGCGAAGCATGGAGCGCGACACCCGGCTCCGCACTTCTTTACTCCGGCCGGGACCGCAATGAACTTTCGATGGTTTTCCAGTTCGAGCATGTGACGCAGCAATGGGATGAGGTCTACGGCAAGTGGCGCTCGCGGCCGTTTGATCTGATCAGGCTGAAATCCGTTCTCAACAAATGGCAATATGCGCTGGCCGACGACGGTTGGAATTCCCTTTTCTGGGGCAATCACGACCTGCCGCGGGCTGTGTCGAAATATGGAGACGTCAAAGGCTATCCCGTCGAATCGGCCAAGATGCTGGCGACGGTTCTGCATCTGATGAAAGGAACGCCCTTTGTCTATCAGGGCGAGGAAATCGGCATGACCAACGTGCCGTTTTCGAAGATCGAACAGTATCGGGACATCGAAACCCTCAACATGCACCGTCTGCACCTGGAAGCCGGCCTTTCGCCCGAAGACTTCATCAAGGGTGCCAACGAAAATGGCCGGGACAATGCCCGCACGCCGATGCAGTGGACGCCTGAGGCCAATGCCGGCTTCACCACTGGTATCCCTTGGATTGAAATTAATCAGAACTACACGGTGATCAACGCGGAACAGGCTATTTCTGATGAACACTCCATCTGGAACCACTATCGGAAGCTGATCGCGCTTAGGAAAAACCATCCCGTCATCGTACACGGGCGCTACCAGTCCTACTTGGACCACCAACCTGATGTATTCGTCTATTCGCGCAGGCTCGGAGACGAGTTCATGGTGGTGGTCGCCAGTTTTTCCGCCCGAATTATAACCGTCGAACTGCCGGACGAGCTGCTCGTGTCCGGTCAATGCCTGATCAGCAATTATGCGCCCGTCACACGTTTAGCCGGTGTCGTCGAACTCCAGCCATATGAGGCCTTTGCCATTCTTGCCATGCGAACCTAGGCGAATGGAACAATGACCGGGCTACATGGTTACGACCAACGCCCGCGCATGGCTGTCTGATGCTCGTGGTCCATTGTTGGAGGGTGAAACATGAGCGCCAATCAAGTCGTCTTGGCAGGTAACGAAAAGATCGGTGAAAACCGACGATATCCGATCGGCGCTGAACCGATCGGCGCGTGCGTGTCCTTTCGCGTGTGGGCACCGGCACAGGACAGCATGACAATTGTGCTTGACGAGGGACAGATGTTCGACATGCGTCGTCAGCATGACGGTTACTTTCAAATCGAAGTCGATAACCTCAGGCCGGGCGCCCTTTACCGATTCAAGCTGGGAAGCTGTGAGAAACTTGCCCCAGATCCGGCGTCGCGGTTTCAACCCGACGGGCCCACCGGTCCATCGATGGTCGTCGATCCGGGAGACTTTGACTGGCATGATCACGATTGGAAGGGCCTCAGCCCGGGCGGTCAGGTGCTCTATGAAATGCATATTGGAACGTTCACGGCTGAGGGAAGCTATCGGGCAGCGGCCGAGAAGCTTCCCTTCCTCAAAGAACTCGGCATCACCTGCCTAGAACTGATGCCGGTCAATGAATTTTGCGGATCGTTCGGATGGGGCTATGACGGCGTTCTGGCCTATGCCCCGACACGCCTATACGGATCGCCCGATGACTTGCGCTTCTTCGTCGAGACGGCCCACAAACACGGAATGGGGGTTATTCTGGATGTCGTCTATAACCATTTTGGTGCCGGCGACCGTTTTGGGGATTTTTCGCCGGACTACTTCACGGATCGCTACGCCAACGAGTGGGGCAGCTCGATCAATTTCGACGGTCCCAACAGTGCCGGTGCGCGCGAATATTTCGCGAAAAATGCTGCCTATTGGATCGATGAATTTCATTTCGATGGTTTGCGATTGGATGCGACACAGGCGCTCTTCGATGAAGGCGACGAGCATATATTGGAGGTGATTGCCCGGGAGGCGCGCCGAGCCGGCGAAGGCAAGTCGATATACCTCGTGGCGGAGAACGAGCCTCAGCAGACCCGTCTGGTGCGCAGCCTGGAACAGGGCGGTTACGGTCTCGATGCGCTCTGGAATGACGATTTCCACCACTCCGCGACCGTCGTGCTGACCGGACGCAATGAAGCCTATTACCACGACCATCAGGGCTGCGCACAAGAATTCGTTTCTGCTGCGAAGTACGGCTATCTCTTCCAGGGTCAACGATATGATTGGCAGGACGCGCCACGAGGGCAGCCAGGCTTCGACCTGCGCCCGAGCGCTTTTGTCCATTTTCTGCAAAACCACGACCAGATCGCCAATTCCGGCGTGGGCCTCCGTATGGACAAGCTTGCGTCACCCGCAAGGGTCCGCGCGATGACGGCGCTGCTCCTTTTGGGTCCGCAGACGCCGATGCTGTTTCAGGGCCAGGAGTTCGGCTCCTCAAGTCCGTTCTTTTACTTCGCCGACCAGTCGGGCGAACTCGCGAACCTTGTGCGCAACGGGCGGATCGACTTCCTCAAACAGTTTCCGAGCTTGCAGGACGATAGCTTCGTCGAATGGATGCCCGATCCGGCTCAACCGAGCACATTTGACCGCTCGAAACTCAACTGGTCGGAGGTCGACGCCAACGGGCATGTCATAGCGTTGCACAGGGATCTCATTGCTCTGCGTCAGCAGACGCCAGCTATAGCCGGCAACGGCGACGTCGATGGAAGCGTTCTTGCTCAGTCGGCTTTCCTGTTGCGGTTTTTTTCCCCGGACCCGTTGGACGAGAGACTGCTGATCGTTAACTTGGGCCAGGATCTCCCAGTCATGAGCCGTGCAGATCCGCTTTTGGCGGCGCCTTCGGGAACACGATGGTCAGTGGAGTGGGCGAGCGAAGAGTTTGTCTACGGCGGATCCGGCAGAAGGCCGATCGACCTGCTTCATCGCTGGACCTTATGCGCAGACAGCGCCGTTTTGTTTCGCCCTGTCGCGGCGGCGCCACGATAAGACAGCCGACCGTACTATTAGCCGAGAGGCATACCTCTCGCCTGAGGGAGCCCGCGAAAACCGAATGTGCGGGCGCCCCTCCTCACCCTGTGCCTGAAGTCTCGGCTGACGGCCCTACTTCGCCTCTGTCTCCACTCCATCGTCAGCGCGGGCAAGCTCCGAAAGGGGTGGAAAAAACCAGCCGGAACAGGGGAAGTTTGCACAACTCGCTTGCCACTATTACCGCCCGGGGTCTTTTGCGAAAGTGCAATGTGCTCCGCATAATCCCCCATCTGCTGTTCTCAGCCCACGCCTGCACGACAGCTGGATTTCCATCCTGCGCCGCCTAGATTATTCTACTGTTAACCATCTGAAGAAATGACATTATTTTCCGTGCCGGAAGCAATATCGGCCTTTTCTTCCGCTGCCCGTACAGCCTACGTAGCCACTATGTCCGGGCCTTGGAAGTCGATCGCTGGAGAGTACTGTGCATGGCATGCGGCGCACGTGGCCAACCAGTCTGGCACCTGGCAAACATACCCGTTGGCGACGGATTTATCAAGCCGAAGGCCTCTAACAGAGGGCCAATGTCCGCAATTTCCGATCCACGCGTTGCCAAGGATAGCCCCCGACCCAATGGCGTCAGCAGGATTGAGGTGCCGGTCGCGAAAGATGGGCGACGTCTTCAAACGGCACGCAAAGCGACTATGGCGACCTCCCCGCAGGCGTCTGCCATGAAGACCCGGCGAGGAATGGGTTCGAGATCCCGGGCAGAGTCCTAGCCCGAATTGGCTTTGCGCGCAGATCAACAGGGGGAAACAACAAGGCCGGTGCCGGGTGGCGTTGCGATCAAGAAGGCAGATATCGGTGTCATCGACGAACCAAGCCGGAGTCCTTCCAAGAAGAAAATCGAGCGTCCGCCAGATGTTTCCCGCGGGCAACCCTGTGAGGCAGCGTCGGCAGGAAGTTAAGTGACCTCGGAATTGTCAGTGACAAGCGGTATGTCCCTGGCATTCGAACCGACCGGGCAGGGATAAGGGCGAAGGGGCGGCCTGCCGGGCTCCAGGAGATGGAGGTGGGATGGTTCGGAGCAGCATGAATTAAGCCGCAGAGCACGATCCCCTGCCGAGGCACCCCTTTAGGGGCCGCGGCGGGACGTTGCGCGCGGGACCCTGCCTCAGCCCCCGCGCTGCACGCCGTGATCGCATCACGGATGCCAAACAATGGAGGTGCGCCGCAGGATCTCTTATCGCGGCTTATTCCAAGGCCGGACGCCCCCGCGCAGGAAATCCCCTCCCCTGAATGTTCATCCAGCGCAGCTTGTCAACCCCGAACGGGCATTGGCATCCGCCGGAAGGCTCTGGATCTGCCAATCCAGCTGCGAGCATCGGACGGGTCTGATGCGAACCGATCCTCGCGTCGATGCCAGGGGAGCCCCCTCGCCGGTCTCACGCGCCCTCTGTTTTCCGGCGCGACGCAGGAAAGTCGCAAAAGCTGCGTCGCGATCGTCAACGGCCTCTGGCGACGCGACTGAGACAGGAAGAAGCTTCGGCGCGCATGGCGATCGCAACTGGACCCTGACAAGCGCCGGCGCGGAAGAGATCGTATCCTGAGTGGCGCCGGTGTGCACGGCCTATTGTGGGTGTCGCATCGGCAAGATGAGCGCAATCACTGGGGCACTGGAGTTGTCCGCGGACAACTGTTGTGCTGCTTTTACATCTTGGCGGGTGGACATCGGCGCTGACAGTCCACTAGCGCTCGGAAGGGTGGGAACGGGCGAGCCATCTTCCCGACAAGTCGGCTTCGCAAGGTTCTGGGACCGTTTCGAGCGTGACCTTCTTACAGTAAGCTCCGAGCGCTAGCCGAGGTTTGCCACAGGGGCGGGTTGGCCGGCTGGTAGAAAACAGGCCGCGCAATCACCTATCCGCCTCGATACAAAACTCCCAACGCGAACCGACGTCTCATTAAGGTCGCGCGTTCGCAATCGCCTGACGCTGGGATGCGTCGCTCCCAATCCCTTGCTGGCGATTGACACGGACCGCTGCTGCATCCAGCGCGTGATGGAGATCGTTGGCGCGGCTTATCTTCACCATCTTTAGGTGGCTACCCCACGCAAGGCGCCGCCACCAACCATTGTCATACTGTCTCACTGGAAGCCCTTCTGGGACGGATCTCAAATTGGACTGCGCACCACAATCCGGAACATTGACGGAGCGGCGAGAGCGGTGCCCGTTTGAAGCTGTAAGGCTCCAGGTTCGAATGATGCGATGTGCTGTCGCCGCCTATCAATTTCGTGGGACAAGGCCGCGGGTGAGAGCCGCACCGCCGCGCCGACGTCGCGACGCACAGCACTCAGCGCCACACATCGGCCACGACAGGACCAACCCAATGCAGTTGAAAAGTTCCTGCCGACCGCCGGGCAGAACTGACTACAAGCTCAGCGGCAAAATCGTTGATCCTGACTGGCATGCTCGCCATGCCTGGCACCAGCGTTCGCCGCCCGTGTGGGACCGGCCCTTTCCGCAGGGCGAACTGGACAGGAGTCTCGCGGCCCACCGCAACATTGATGAACGGGGTGCATCGCCGCTGGCGCCGGCTGGAACGGACCTGTCGCAGAGTTTCCGCTTCACGGGGGCCGCGGACAACCCGCCGAGTTGTCCGCGGACAACTCGCAAATCAGGGCGTGGCGAACACCGTTTCTTGGCCCGAAAGGCCCATCAAATCGGCTCTCCACAGGTCATGGTTAAGCGTTTGTAAATTGGTAACGAATCGGAGCATACTCTAACTGCGCAGTTTTCCACCCTATTCGAACATTTGCGCAGTTGATTGGAAAAACACTATGCAGCCGAGTCTCGCCCTCCAGGATGATCAAGAGCACCTCCCCTCGCTTCTGGCAACAGATGCGCAGGAACTCTCATACCAGCTTCAGCAGCACCAGGCGAAGATCTTTTCGCCGCTGGCACGCAAGACCCTGCGGACCTTCTCGCCGGCCGAAGCGGCAAGCTTCATCGGCATCGGCGAGGGCTACCTGCGCCAGATTGCAGCCGAGGGCCACGGCCCCGATCCCCTGGCCAATGGCCGCCGCCTCTACAGCGCCGAGGACATGGATCGTATTCGCCATGCGCTCGACCAGCGCAACGGCAACACCAAATATATCCCCGCCCGCAAGGCCTCCGAGAAACTTCAGGTGGTCTCGGTCATGAACTTCAAGGGCGGATCGGGCAAGACAACCACCGCCGCGCATCTGGCGCAATATCTGGCACTACGAGGTTACCGTGTTCTGGCGATCGACCTCGACCCGCAAGCGTCGATGTCGGCGCTGTTTGGTCATCAGCCCGAGTTGGACGTCGGCGAGGGGGAAACCCTCCACGGCGCTATCCGCTACGAGGATCCACGGCCAATCGCCGAAATCGTGCGCGCGACCTATACGCCGAACCTGCATCTAATTCCGGGCAATCTCGAACTGATGGAATTCGAGCACGAGACGCCGCGCGCCATGGCATCGGGCAACGCCGAGACGATGTTCTTTGCCCGTATCGGCGAAGCACTGACGGACATTGAAAGCCACTATGATCTGGTGATTATCGATTGCCCGCCGCAACTCGGATTTTTGACGATGTCTGCCCTTTGCGCGGCGACATCGGTATTGATCACCGTTCACCCCCAGATGCTCGACGTCATGTCGATGTCGCAGTTCCTGACGATGACCAGCGAGCTGATGTCCGTGGTCGAAAGGGCAGGTGGCCGCACAAGCTACGACTGGATGCGGTATCTCGTGACCCGCTTCGAGCCCAATGATGGACCGCAGAGCCAGATGACCGGTTTCATGCGCGCGATCTTCGGCAATCGCATGCTTCACAATGCGATGCTCAAATCGACGGCTGTCTCCGATGCCGGCGTAACGAAGCAGACACTCTATGAGGTGGACCGCGCGCAATTTACCCGCGGGACCTACGATCGTGCACTGGATTCCCTCAATCTCGTCAACAGCGAAATCGAGGCCCACATCCGGTCGACCTGGGGAAGGAGGTAAGTGAATGTCGAGAAAGAACCTGCTTGAGATTTCGAGCCCGAACGGGGAACGCCCCGAACCGGCACCTCATCGTGACAGCCGGCCATTGGCCGGCCTTGCTCCGACGGTCCGCTCAGGCTCACCTGTCGGGGGCATTACCAAGACCCTCGGAAACATAACCGAGAAGATGGAGCGCGCCACCGACCTTGAAAGGCAGCTGGCACAGGGACAGACAATCGTCGAGATCGATCCGGCTCTCGTTGACGCCTCATTCGTTGCCGACCGCCTTGAAATCGATCCCGTTGAACTTGCACAACTCGTCGAGCAGATTCGCGAACACGGGCAGCAGGTTCCGGTTCTGCTCAGGCCGCATCCCGAGGCCAAATCGAGATACCAGGTCGCCTATGGTCATCGTCGTTTGGCGGCAACGCGGATGCTCGGTATCAAGGTCCGTGCCGTTATTCGCGAACTGACCGACGAACAGCTGGTGGTCAGCCAAGGCCAGGAAAACAGCGCCCGCACCAACCTGTCATTCATCGAGCGGGCATTGTTTGCTGCACGCCTGGAGGAACGCGGCTTCGGTCGCGACGTGATCATGGCGTCTCTCGGCGTCGACAAGGCTGCGCTGTCCAAGATGATGTCGGTCATTTCGCAGGTTCCGATGGCCGTCCTTACGGCAATCGGCGCTGCTCCAGATGTCGGCCGGCGACGCTGGGCAGAGCTGGCAGAAAGACTGATCCCAAGCATTTGCGAGACCATTGCGACGGAGTTGTCCGCGGACAACTGGCGTGCCTTGAGCAGTCCGGAACGGTTCCAGAGAGCTCTCGAAATTGCACAAAACAAGGAGCAGCGTACTGTTTCGGCCGCTTCCAAGGCAGAAATTCCAGGCCTGCCCGTCACCCTGAAGACGTCAGCAAAGAGTGCCACCTTTGTCTTCAACAACAAGGCCGCACCTGGATTCGACCGATTTGTGCAGGAGAGGCTTTCGCAGCTCTTCGCCGAATACCAACAGCAACAAGGAGCGTAACGCGCAAAAGAAAAAGGCCCCCAAACGTCGCCGTCGTGGAAGCCCTTCTCGATCCTAAGCAAATCAAGAATCGCATTTCCCCGAATCACAGTCAAGAGTCTTGGCGCCATTTTGGTGAGCGGATTTCTTTTGCCTCAACGTAGGTGAAAGAAAAATGGATACGACATATGTGACGACGCCTGTTGGGCGGCGACAGATGACGCTTGCCATGATGTTGGCACAGCACAAGGCCGGTACCTTGCAAAAGGACCACCGGCGCAACAAGTGGAAGCTCTTCAGATCGGTCTGCGAGGCGCGCCGTGATCTCTGCGTGAGCGACCGGGCGCTGACGGTTCTTGATGCCTTGCTGACGTTTCTGCCTGATGATGAGCTGTCCGGCAGTGCCTCCCTCGTTGTGTTTCCCTCAAATGTACAGCTCTCTATCCGGGCCCGGGGCATGACGCCAGCGACCCTACGCCGGCATCTGGCCATGCTCGTTGACGCCGGACTGATTGCCCGCAAGGACAGCCCCAATGGAAAGCGCTATGCGCGGCGGGGAAAGGGTGGGGAAATCGATGAGGCCTTCGGGTTCAACCTGGCCCCGCTGCTTGCCCGCGCCGATGAGATCGAAGCTGTCGCCGAACGTCTGCGCCTCGAGCGGGAACACCTGCGCCTTGCCAAGGAACGTCTTTCGATCTGCCGCCGTGATATCGGCAAACTGATTGCTGCAGCTACGCTTGAGGAAGTCCCCGGTGACTGGACATCGCTTTTTGGGGCGTTCCGCCGCGTTGTCGATGAATTGCCTCGCCAGGCCACTCTCCTGGAGGTCGAGGCTGCATTGCGTCAGCTCGAAGATATTCGCTCCGGTGTCGTCAACCAATTGGAAAATCATGTAAAAGCACAAAATACAGGCGCCAATGAATCGCAGAGTGAGCGCCACATACAGGATTCAGATCCAGAATCCCTTTTTGAAATTGAAGCCGCAAATCACCACGGAGAAATCCAGCAGTCAGGTCCGGAGACCTTCGTCACTCAGACGGGGGGCGGAGATGCGGCGTCAGCCATCAATCTCGGCGCTGTCTTGAAGGCATGCCCGCAAGTGAACTCCTATGGCCCGAACGGAGCCGTCCGAAACTGGCAGGATCTCGCTGCTGCAACAGAGGTCGTGCGCACCATGCTTGGCATCAGTCGTTCGGCCTATCATGATGCGGTCCTCGCTATGGGTGCCGAAGGGGCGGCAATCGTTACGGCGTGCATTCTTGAAGGCGCAGAGCGGATAAACTCGCCGGGTGGATACCTGCGCAGCCTCACCCTTCGAGCGCGGCATCGCTCCTTCCAGCCGGGCCCCATGCTCCAGGCACTGTTGCGAGGTAGCCGTCAGAACAGTTGAAAGTCGCAATGCAGACCGTGGGGCCCGATGGTGAAAGCCCACGCAAACTAAAAAGCAGTCCTATACCTTGAGGAAGGGATGACGGAAACTAAGTGCCATTTCACTTCTCCGCACGCCAAGATATGTTTTGTTTTCAGAGGGCTATCCCTACGATACAGATATTTCTGGAGGGTTCCTCAACCTGAAAACCAACGCGCTGCTTCCACCCCGGCGATAGGGCACGTTTGCTGGACACAAACGGGAACTTTAATCGACGTCGTTTCTGGGCGGTAATGAGGACGACCATGGAAAAGACATCGAGAGGCCGCGCCCAGGTAGCCGCCGGACAGGATCACGAAGTCCACTACAACGCGAAGAAAGAAGGTTTTTAAAAGACGCCGTAAAGCTCGGCAATTCCCGCAAAAAGTGGATCCAACTCGGCAAGTAGGGAAACTCAGTACGCAATCGGACTGATCGATTCGCTCGTTGACCAAGACGCCGGGGTCGTACCGCCGGACCGAAGCGAGACTTCCTCGGACGCAATCCGTTCGAACGAGCCGGGAAGCTTCAAGCCGGGCGAACTCGCTTCCGAAAACAAGTGATCTTGTCCGGCAACTGGAAGCCACGATGATCGATCCTTGTCCTACGCACACTACCGGTTATGGTCGATCTTCGTCATATTGCTCTGCCCCCGCGATCGGAGCTAGCCAGGGTTCCCGGCGTTTTACCCAAAGTTCGTACGCAGGCCTTAGCGGCGTCGGCGCGTCGGACAAAATGCCGAGCTTGATCTCGGCCTCCTGTTCGTTGGCCGAGAACAGCCGCGACCCGCATTTTGGGCAAAATGATCGACCGCGAAACTCACGTGTTTCGCCTTTCAATTCGAACCTGCTCGCGGTTCACACGCCGAAGAACATGAACGCCGATCCGCTTTCTTGACGACAGTCAGTGCAATGACAGACGCCGGTGCGCAGGGGTTCGCCGCGCACCGCAACCTTCACATCGCCACAAGAGCAGGAACCAACCAGCGTTCTCATGCCGACTTCTCCGCTGCATCATCGACGACGTCGGTCTCCGGACGGTCTCCGCCAGATGCATGCTCGGTCTGCCAGCGTCCGTCCGCAAGCTGATATGAAATCTCGGCGTCGCGGCCTTCCAGGTGCTGTCGCTCTGCAGCAGATCTTGCCGCGGCAAGCGCCTCATCATGGTCGGCAAAGGACTCGGACCACACCTCGCCTAGTCGATACGCGAAACCTCCGTCGTGCTCTGCGACATGATAGGTGATCTTGGTCATGTGTCATCCTTTTGAGACTATCAAAGAAAGCGCTCGGTTCGCTCAGCATAAAGAGCGTAGTCAGATGGGCGTCCTTGATCGGCGCTATCAAGGCTGCGGTGGCAGTTGCCAGGTCTTCGACGCTGTAATTCTTCCCAAGGCAGCGTCGAAGGCGTCCACCAAGTCGTTCTTCTGCACCTTGCGGGATAGGGGCGCATCTGATTCACTCTGTGCTCCATATGCGAGAAACGCGGCCGATAACCTCCAGTTCCGCTTTAGCCCCATATCGGCGATGAGCCTAATGCGAGCCCTCGTCCGTTTTATCCTCCAAGGTCCTCCTCAGCGGCGTCTAAAGTGGCTCGGGGTCTGGTCGAGCACGACAGTGGACGGACGTCAAGACAGCGCCTCCTCGGGCAGTCCCTCGACGAGGAAGGCCCTTCGCAGGTTCTCTCGTCGCGAGTATGGCTGGCCGCCATTCATGTCCCGCATCCTATGTCGGGTGGCACTGCCAATGGATGATCC
The DNA here is from genome assembly GCF_040546565.1 of Rhizobium sp. OAE497. Lineage (NCBI taxonomy): Bacteria > Pseudomonadati > Pseudomonadota > Alphaproteobacteria > Hyphomicrobiales > Rhizobiaceae > Rhizobium > Rhizobium sp. OAE497. The sequence goes on along the minus strand of NZ_JBEPOA010000003.1, from coordinate 521,411 downwards.
AATTTAGCGCGGGTGAAAACACTGGCGCTAATTTTTCGTCTTGATGGAACCCGACAAGGCCCACACTCGTTTGTGCCGTGAACGTCATCGCTTTAACCCAGCACGCACGTTCAAGGCTGACTGCAATTAGCCAAAAAGGCCACCGTCGCATCGCCCGCCACGGTGGCTTTTTTATACGTGAGGACTGCCCGGCGAGGGTCAGGTTAAACGAGCACCCCCACGCGTAACGGGGCTGCAATCGCCACGTCGCAAACTTAGGTGAGGTCATCGCCGGACCGCAGGGAGAAAACGATGACGTCTTCGTAAATGATGCCTGGGCCGCCATTACCCGCGTGCAAGTTAGCCAAGCCGGAACAGTGCTGCTGCCGGGAGGTCATGAGAAAAGAGAAAAGCGGGCAGATGTCATGCTGATCGAGCAGCACGACAAGAGTTTATCATCGGCGCGGCGAGAAACGATAGCGAACGCGTCGCAAGCGCGATGCCATCGATTTCTGTGGAACGATATAAGAACATCAGCAACAAGCTGGTGCTAAACAAGACTTTTTCAAAATACGTGCGAACAGCCGGTGCACGAACCGTAAATATCCACAGAACACGCACCGTGCACTGCGTTTGAAAAGTAATATGATATCTCAGATCATCTGTCCGCGGGTGTGTCCTAGCATCACCTTCAATTCGTCGGCGAGTGTATCCGGGTTATTCCCGAATTCGTCGCGGACGATAGGGAAGACATTGCCTGCGTCTTAAGTAGAAGCGCGCCTGGAGGCGGGCCTCTTACGACCGATCTGACGTCCAAGGTGGTGCCACATTGTTCCCGGATGCCATGGCCCGCTTTTAGCACTTTTTGAGGCGGCCTATTGCAATTGCCGCAAGGCAGCCGTGCTCTACCTGTTCAAGCTGAACAAATGCATGCGTTGGAATTCAGTCCTCCGCATGGCCTCTGCCACGACGTAGTCGGGCCGTCAGCAGCCCGCCGGCCTTTGACCTCGGGGCAGGACGGAGGTTCGGTAAGCAAGGAGGAGAGCGCGATGGGCGATCACTCGGACCGCAATGACCGCCAGCGGGCGCTTGCCGACTTCGGAGACTTTGTGCTCGATCACGACGATCTCGACGAGATTTTGACCGAAGGATGCAGGCTCGTCGCCGCGACGCTTGGAGCAGATCTCGCAAAAATTATGGAGATCGAGCGAGGAAGCAACACCGCGATCGTGCGTGCCGGCGTCGGGTGGCACGACGGCGTCATTGGGGCACGGGTAAACCTTAACGATCGGTCCTCGGAGGCCTACGCCATCGAGAAATCTGAACCGGTGATCACCAACGACATCTCTGACGAAGGTCGCTTCGTATTCCCGAGATTTCTGCGTGATCACGGGGTCGTGGCGCTGGTCAACGTTCCGATTCTCCTCCCCGGCCGCAAGCCTTTCGGCATCCTGCAGGTGGACGCCCGCCATCCCCGCAGCTTCGATAGAGCCGACATCGAGTTCCTGAAGACATATGCGATGGTGCTCGGACCGGTGATCGATCGTCTCAAGACCGTGGCAGAGCTCAGGGCCACCGACAAGCGTCTTCGCCTGGTTGTGGACAACGCACGTGCATACGTCCTGATTGTTAGCGACGCCGATGACAAGATTACCGACTGGCTGGGTGGATCCGAGCAAATTCTTGGTTGGACAGCCGCGGAAGCCGTGGGGCAGGGTGCCGACATGATCTTCACGGAGGACGACCGGGCCAACGGGGTTCCCGAACGCGAACTCGCCAATGCACGCGAATGCGGGCACTCCGCCGACATCCGCTGGCATGTTCGCAAGGACGGCTCGAAAGTCTTTCTGGATGGCCAGACCATCGCTCTTCGCGACGCGAGTGATACGCTTAAGGGCTACTACAAGATCGGTCAGGATCAGACAGAGCGAAAGCGCAATGAAGATCAACAGGCGTTCCTCCTGGAGCTGTCGGATTCGCTCCGGTCGCTTTCAACGGTCGAGGAAATCGCGCTTGAAGCCGCGCAGCGCCTAGGCCCTGTCTTGAACGCGCATCGCGTTATCTACGGTGCCATCAACGATAGCGAAATGAACGTCTCGGCCGAATATACTGCCGGTGTGCGATCGCTCCTCGGCCGTCACCACCTGACTTCTTTGGGCGCGGAATTCCTTGGCCGATACAAGGCGGGTAACCTTGTGACGTCCAATGACGTCGCCGCGGAAGCCGGTATCAACGCTGCGGGCAAGGAAAGCCTCCTGAACAGACAGGTCGCGGCGTTCGCCGATCTCGTCATTTTCGACGATGGTTCGATCGTGAACGTTCTCGGTGTGCAGAGCGCATCGCCGAGAACTTGGAGTAGTCTTGATCAATTCATCATCCGCGAGGTCGGCGAACGCCTCCGCGTCGCCATAGATCGGGCGAGGGCGGAAGGCGGACGTCGGGAAAGCGAGGCTCGTCTGCGTCAGTTCGGTGAAGCGTCGTCGGACGTCATATGGATACGCGACGCCGAGACCCTGCAATGGGAGTATCTAAGCCCGGCTTTCGAGACGGTGTACGGCATTGCCGTCGAAAAGGCGCTCACAGCCGACAACATCGACACCTGGCGTGAGATGATTGTTGAGAGCGACCGCGAACGCGTCATCGATCATCTCGATCGGGTTCGCGCAGGCGATGAACGAAGCGTCGACTTCAGAATCCGAAGACCGGACGGCGAAATACGCTGGCTGCGCGACGCCAGCTTTCCGATCCGAAGTTCGGACGGGCGAGTGCAGAGGATTGGCGGTATCCGGCGTGACGTCACCCAATCCAAGCTTGCCGAAGAGCGGCTCGTCCAAAGCGAGGAGAGGCTCAGCAGCGCTGTCGAGGTCGGAAAGCTCGGCCTCTGGGACTGGGACGTCCGAACCGGTGCCATTCACTGGTCGGACGAGCACTTCCGCATGGAAGGATACGAGGTAGGCGAAATCACGCCCAGCTACGATGCATGGGTGTCGCGCATACATCCGGATGACACGTCTGCGGCGGAGGAGGCCGTCCGAAGGTCGATGGAGGGCCGGGAGGAATTCGCTCACGAGTTTCGAACCGTTCATCCTGACGGCTCCGTCCACTGGCTGTCCGGACGCGGAAAGTTCTTCTACGACGACGCCCGCCGGCCGCTGCGCATGGTCGGCGCAATGGTCGAGACCACTGAGCGACGCGCCTGGGAGGAACGCCAGAAGGTGCTTGTCGCCGAACTGCAGCACCGGACGCGAAATCTCATCGCCGTCGTCCGCTCGGTGGCGGATAATACAGCCCGATCCAGCATCGATCTGGCTGACTTCCGTGTCCGCTATCGCGACCGTCTTGACGCCTTGGCGCGCGTGCAAGGTCTTCTATCCCGGCTGAAGGACGACGTCGATCGCGTCACGTTCGATGATCTGATCCATATGGAACTTTCGGCAGTCGGTGCAAGTTCCGAGCGCACAACCGTAGAAGGGCCAGCTGGAGTAAGGCTTCGATCCTCGACGGTTCAGACGCTCGCCATGGCCATCCACGAGCTGGCCACCAATGCGGTCAAGTATGGTGCTCTCGGGCGGCCCAGCGGGAGATTGTCAGTCACGTGGTCGCTCGATCCCGACGAAGATGATGGAAGGCGGTGGCTCCACATCAACTGGGCGGAGAGCGGTGTAGACATGTCTGCGGCAGGCAGCGTGCCGCGGGGGACAGGTCAAGGCCGTGAATTGATCGAAAAGGCGCTGCCCTATCAACTTGGTGCGCGGACGGCCTACAGCCTCGGCGCCGGTGGTATCCGCTGCACCATATCAATTCCGGTGTCCAACCGCTTGGAGGATCCGCATGATTGATCTTGGCGTGCCAACCAGCCGGATTCTCGTCGTTGAGGACGAGTACATGCTTGCCACCGAAATGAGCAGCGAGCTTTCGGCCGCGGGTGCAGTCGTCGTTGGGCCTGTTGCGACCGTCGATCAAGCAACCGCTCTGATCCAGGAGAGTGGCGCTATCGATGGAGCAATCCTGGACGTCAATCTTGGTGGCGAGCTGGTGTACCCCGTCGCGGATCTGCTCGCGCGGAGCGGAATTCCGTTCGTCTTTGTCACCGGATACGAGACGTCCGCGCTCCCGCAAGAGTATGCCGCCGTGCCGTGTATCATGAAGCCGGTAAACATGGCAGAAGCGATCCGTGCCCTGGGGCGGGCAGGAGCCTGATGATCGCAAAGAAGCAGGGTCTAAACTTGCCTTCCACCTTTATATTCAAGCCACCGCTCCTGCAAGATCATCGCTATGTTCATGCCTGGAACCGTCGTTAGGAGTGCCTGAGGCGGTCCGGTGCCTGTGCCCTGAAAGTCGTGGGCGATGATGAAACCTCGCACGAACTCCGGATTTATTCGGTGTCGATTCGGCGAAATCGACCTTTCGCCATCAAAACCATTTCGCGTCCGTGATGACCATTTGGATTCCACAGTCCCGGTCCGTCTGTTTCCTGACAAGATTGACGGAGCTGGCCTGGTAGTGGCGTTTTACGGCGTCGACACCGAGGTTCTGCGCGCTCAATGGCCGCCATCATACGGATCTTACAATCAGACGTATGGCCACTTGACGCCAGGTTCCCCTATCGTCAGCGGTCACAGCAGCGCCGGATTGACAAATGCGACGTCAGGATCACGCGCAAGCCGCAGCCCGTTGCCGCGGACGATCGGGTTCAGTGCGGGCCATAACCTCGCCCCGCACTGCCGTCGTCCCGTTGCTGCGCCAATACGTCTGACATGGCGTTTTGATGATCAAGCAGATAGCGCTCGACATCGCCCGCACAGGCGTCCTTTATCTCGGCTATGCTGAAACCTTCGGCCACGCCCGCTTCGACCAGAGCTTTCGCCTGGTCCCGAAAGTCGGATTTTTCTGCGTGGTGGCCGGACAGATCGACAATCTCCTGAACGCGGTCGTCAAGCCAGTCTATGATATTCACCATGACCTCCTCCCGATGATGAGTCTCCAGGAAGATAGGGAGACCTCCTATCACGACAAGACGGTGTTGCCTGCGTTCGTAGAGCTCATCGACGCGCAGCGACAGGCGCCGGCGTATCCCATATAAATCGGTTCGCGGCTGCGACATCTCAGCCCTGCCGCAGAGCATTACATCTAACTTCCATGGCGTCAGAAACGCCCGGACGCTTATGTGGTATGTTCATGTGGGTATGTTTCTGCATGGAGGCAGCTATAGGCACCACCCGCTTGACGAGCCGTGAATTGAATCACGATGCCAGTTGTGAGGCGCTCGCGGTTGTAACCCGCAATATCCCAGATTTTGAAGAAGCCCGTGTTGTCCTCGATCCATGAAGCGTAACATTCGATACCCATCGAAACTGAGCGCAACTTCAGTCGCCGGCCTTGAGGCAATGCAGATGTCTCGGCAGATGATGCTTGTCGGAGACAATCGGAAAATTGCGGCGAGGCTTGCCGTTCTATCGATGTAAAGCGGACGGCGGCGTGGCGTGCGTCTGCCTCTCGGTGAAGCAGACAGGACTTTGGACCGGAACGGCATCAGCAATCCATGACGTCGCGTGCGTTACACCCATCATATTTTTGCAGTTCGCCCCGCATCCTGCCGCTCCACCGGCCGATAAACGCAATGGTATCAGCTGCCAGCAGATGAGCGGTCAACGCATTCTGGTCGACCCACCGTTCCGATATTAGCAGTCGCCCAGTGCGCGAACCGACCACGGCAGCATCATAGCTGATGCATCCAGGACGCCCGCGAGTGGTGGATGCCAGTACATTCAGTTCCGCCATGAATTGCGCCAGGTCGGCTGGATCGACATGCGCGTAACCCGTAATGATCAGCATGAGAACTTTCTCCATCAAGAAGACCCGACCGGCCGCCCGCGGCGGCCAGGTGTTTGGTCAAGCGATGATCACGTGGCAACCAGCACGATCTTGCCCTGGATGCTTCCTGCAGAAGCACGGCGGTGGGCTGCCGATGCCTCGGCCAGGGCATAGGTGCTGTCGATCACCACCCGAACGGAGCCTTTATCAAGCAGACGGCCAGCGTCGGCCAGTTGCTTGCCGTTCGAGCGCACCTGCGTCGTCGAGACGGTGATCTTGCGCCGGGCAGCTTCCTCATGGCCGGAAAAGCCAAGCGGGTTGACGAGGAAGAGGGCGCCACCCGGCTTGATGGTGGAAAGGAAGCGTTCCATCTTCGCGCCACCGACGGCATCGAGCACCAGATCCGCATTCGCCACTGCCCTTTCGGCGGCCACCTTCGTGTAGTCGATGAAACCATCCGCGCCGAGGTCGGTCAGCAACGCCTCATGTTTGCCGGAAGCAACGGCAATCACCTTTGCTCCTTGCCATTTTGCGACCTGCACCGCGAGATGACCGACGCCGCCTCCGGCGCCGTTCACCAGCACTGTCTTGCCGGCGAGCGGCACCGGGGCATGGGGGAAGGACTGAAAAGGGTTCGGCGCATCATGACCAAGCTCGACCAGAAACTGCCAGGCTGTCAGCAGCGACATCGGCGCAGCCGCCGCCTGGATATGGTCGATCCCGGATGGTTTCAGCGCCAGGTCCGATGCCGGAACGCGAACATAGTCTGCGTAGGCGCTGCTTCCGGTCATCAAGTCGTGCGGGAACCGGACCATCGCGTAGACAGCGTCGCCCAAGTGGAACTGCGACACGTTTTCGCCGACAGCCGCAACCACGCCGGAAACGTCCGTGCCCAGGATCAGCGGAAAAGCCGGGCTGGGACGCCATTGCGGCGGCAGGGCGCGATAGCCGTCGCGCAGGTAGAGATCCGGCGGGTTGATGCTTGCGGAATGGACGCGAACGAGCACGTCGTCCGCCGAAATCGCCGGTCGGGGTGCATCCTCATAGAGGAGGACATCCGGTCCCCCGAACTCGTGGATGCGCACGGCTTTCATCATTTTAGTCATCATCGCCTCACTGGTGGTTGTCTCCGCAAAGAAGATACGAGCATCTTAGCGGGTTGATAATGGTGGCATCATTCGCTTTAATCATGCCATGAGGGAACAAATAGGAATTGACAGGCTGACGGGATTGATCGCTTTCGCGCGCGCCGGATCGCTTGGAAGCTACACCGCCGCCGCCCGCTCCCTGTCGGTCTCACCCTCGGCGGTCAGCAAGAGCATCCAGCGGCTGGAGAAGCAGTTCGGCGTTTCGCTGTTTACGCGCACAACCCGTTCTCTCACCCTGACGGCCGAGGGGCGCGACCTGCATGAGCGCGCGCTCAAGCTCTTGCACGACGCAGACGAGATCGAGCAGGCGGCAAGAGCAGCACGCACCGAGCCTGCCGGCACTTTGCGGATCGCGGCCTCGTTGCCGATTGGCCTGCACATCATCGCACCGGCGCTGCCTGAATTTCGCAGGCTCCATCCAAAGGTGACCATCGATTTGCGTTTGAGCGATCATATGGTCGATCTCGTCGAAGGCGGCTTCGACCTGGCGGTCCGCATCGGCGACCTTCCAGATTCCAGCCTGCTTTCACGCCGGCTCCTGCCATACAGGCTGTGCTGCTATGCCTCGCCACAATACCTGGCGGGGCGCAGTCCACCAACCCGTCCCGACCAGTTGGAAGAACATGAAACTGTCAACCTTCGCTACCAGAACAGCGGCCAGTTGTTCCGTTGGCCATTTCACGTCGGGGGCAGGGAAGTGGAGATCCTGCCGCCCTCCGGCATTATCGTCAATGCGAGCGAAGCTGTGCTTGCGGCGATCGCGGCCGGTGCCGGCATCGGAATGGCAACCAGCTTCATGGCCGGCGCCTGGGTCAGCCGCGGGGCGCTTGTCCCTGTCCTGGCTGACCACGCGGTGGAACGGCACAATATCACAGCGCTGTGGCCAGAAAGCCGCCGGTCCAATCCCGCCGTGCGCGCCTTCCTCGATACTCTCGTAGAGCTGTCGTGACGCCAAAAAGTCCCGGCCTGCATCTGGTGTAAGCCGGCACAAGGCCTTCAAGGAGCATGCCGGACGCGGGCAGTCGGTCCCGCTTCTCCTGCGGACCGCTATGCTGAAGCTCCTACGGCTGCCCCGACGCGCCCGACCTGCGTCGCGAATTCCCGCTTTCCCGCGCCGGAGGCACGGCGCGATGCTGAAAGCTCCGATACGCTTCATGTTTGTCGCGGGCTCGCCGAGCGAGCCGGCCGCTATCCGAAACCCGGTCATTTCCCCGCCCGAGCCGAGGTAAGACACCGCTCCGCTTTCGGACACAAGGGCGCATCTTGGTGATCCGAGTGGTAATGCCGGGACCGGGGAATGGCGCACCCTCATTGAACGCGACTGTACCGCCGCTCACCTGCCACGACCATCTGTGGCGCGTTCGAAGCAGGTGCTGGTTCAAGGGAAGCTTGACCATAAAACTTGAGCAGGCCGTCTTGCTCTCAGGCGCGCTCCTGGTTCAGGATTCGCAACGTCCGGATCTGGCTTGCCAGGGCGAGAAGCGCCTTCGCCACAGTCTCGTCCGACATCTCCTCGATATGCTGGGCGATGTCTTCGATGACCCGCCCGGTCGGCTCGTCCGACGGAGCAGGCTTGCCGGTCTTCAGCAATAAGCCGCGCAGCGCCCCTGACGTCGTCATGCCGCGTTCAAGAAGCCGCTTGCGCTCGGCAAGGGTCAGGGTCTGGACGGTGTTTGCGGCGCGCACGAAATCCGAAATCATCTGCGTTGTCAGCGTCACCGCGGATGGTCCTCCATCAGACACTCGTCTTTCATCATCAACCCTCGACATGCCGTGATGTGCTTCGGCCGCCATCATCACGACCTCTTCCCGCTGGGTCAATAGCGGTAAGGGGCGGCGCGATGTGTCAGGGATGGCGAGCGTCATCCTAAGCTGGTCTTTCAGGCTACGAGTTTTGATAATGAGGGATCGCACATCCGAACTGGTGAAACGGACGTCGAGCGCATCGGCGTAAAAGCTTGAAAGCCTCTGAGCCCATGACGAAACTCCGCGATCGAGACCTTGCCGAAGGCTAGAAAACCGCGCCCCCAGCGCCGGTCGCTGACCCATCTTCACGGACGTTGCGACAGAGGCATGTCGCGTGCAGGGACAGGTTGCCCACGATGCGTTTCCCGCAACCATCATCCGATCGCGTCCGACAGCATCCAGTCAGGGTCCTGGTCGAGGTCTTTCTTGCGGCAGATCGAAAACGTCTTCCCGCAAAGTTCATCTTTGGGGCTGCGCCTTCTTTACCGAAGGAAACGGTCCTTTGCGAACGCCCTGAACTCCAGCTCGACGTCTGCCCTCTGCGGCGTTCCGCAACAGGCAGAGAAGCCCGGGCTCGGCCTTATCAACAATGGGCGAGCCACGCCGAATGGAGCGCGAAGAGAACGGTGGCGCTCAACAACTGGGTCGGCCAGGTTGTGCGCTGAAAAAGGTGCTCGCAGCCGCGCGTGACAGAGGGAGAGGAGGGAAGGGGTTTTGTAGCGGGTTGGGAGGCTGGAGAGAGTTTCTGGCCGGCTCGCTACGGAGAAACGGCATGGCTAACGCGATCGAGAAGTTCACCCTCAGTGCAGCCCGAAATATTCCCTTCAACAAGCTGGTGCCCAGCCAGCAGACCGTCCGCAAGATCAGAGCGGCCCTGTCGATCGAAGACTTGGCGCAAGACATCGCGATCGCGGATTGCTCACCAGCCTCAACGTCCGGCCCGCACTCGACGGCGATGGCAACCAGACCGGCATCTACCGCATTCCCGCCGGGCGGCGCGCTATCGCGCTTTCGAACGCTTGTGGCACAGAAGCGACTGACCAGAACCGCCAGCATTCCTTGCATCGTCAGCAGAGGCGACACCCAGGAGGTCGAGGACCCGCTTGCTGAAGGCCTCCAGCGCATCGCCTTGCATCCGCTCGATCAATTTGCCGGCCTTGCAGGCCTCGAGCAGGGCCTCGGCGAGCAGGAGTTTGCCGACCATGACTGCATTGGCGGGAACGAGTCTGGACAGTCTCGAAATTTCCCGACCGGCAAGCCGACCTCCAAGACGAGCCGAAAGCGTCAGGCGATGACCCCAGCGATACGGGACGTGAGTTTGAAAGCGAATCTCACGGCCGCCCAGTCGGTTCACCAGCATCACAAAAGCCTGACCCGATCGCGGTGCGGTCGGGTCTTCTGAGCGATGGTTTTCCAGCATGATCGCCAGCGCAAAATTCGCCGCGGCTTTTGGCGATCCGGCTTGCCGCATCGCCGGCCGGCACATGGCTAAGCTTTTTTCGAAAACACCCCTCAACCTCGCCCGGCCATCGCGCCGGGTTTTACGTTTATGGAGACAAATCGATGCACATCCTGCCTTCCAACATCCAAACCGCCTCTTCCGCCTTCAAGGTCGATATCTCCCGCGGCATGCGGATCGGCCGCGTTTCGTCGGAATGGTTCTCACGGCCCGACGACGAACGCTTCCTGTCGCTGAGCGATCTCTATGACACCGTTCGATCCCGCGCTGAGCACGCCCATGCCCGGACGATCGAAAGCGCTGCGATCCGGGTCGAAGCAACCCGCGACAATGCTGAGCGGCTTGCGCTTCTTGTTCCCGGCCAGCGCCAGCCGATCGCGCCGACCCACTGGAGCTTCGGCCAGCTCTGCAGCCTGGTTGGCGCGCCCGCTACCTATATGCGCCAGCTTCCGGCGCCGCTTGCGGCGATCAATTTGCAGCATGGCCTGCTCAATCACCGCGCCGAGCTCGTCAAGACGCTGGAGATGGACGATGGCCGGCTGGAACTGCGAGCGGTGACCGGACCCGACTATGGCCGCATCTGGGACCATGAGCTGGTGTCGGCGGTAATGGAGATCGCCGGCAATGGGACCGGCGACACGATATGGAAAGTGCCGGGCGTCCTGGATTGGGCGACGATGACCCACAATCCCTTCGTCGATATCACCAGGGATACGACGACGCTCTATGCCAGCGACCGTGACGTCTTCCTGTTTTTGGTGGACGACACCCATCCGATCGAAGCCGGGCGGTTGGCGAACGGCGAGCCGGATCTCTACTTCCGCGGCTTCTACGCCTGGAACTCCGAGGTTGGATCGAAGACGCTCGGCATTGCTTCATTCTATCTCCGCGCTGTCTGCGCCAACCGCAACCTCTGGGGAACTGAGAATTTTGAAGAGATCACCATTCGCCATTCGAAGTTTGCCGCCCAGCGCTTTGCCCATGAGGCGGCACCTGCGTTGACGAGCTTCGCGAACTCCTCGCCGGCGCCTTTCATCGCCGGCATCAAGTCAGCCCGCGAGCGGATCGTCGCGCGCAAGGACGAGGATCGGGAGACCTTTCTGCGCCGCCGCGGATTTTCCAAAGCCGAGACCGGTAAGGTGATCGAAATGGTGCTGTCTGAGGAGGGCAGGCCGCCGGAATCGATCTTCGATTTCGTCCAGGGCATCACCGCGCTTGCTCGCACCAGGACCAATCAGGACACGCGTCTCGAACTCGAAGGCAAGGCCAGGAAGCTGCTCGAAAGCGCTGCCTGACAGGTTGGCGCGCCTGGCCCACAGATCCGGTGCGCCTGCCAACCCCTCGTCATCTTAGAGCCCGGTCAGGCGCCGGGCCTCTTTGTCTGGGCCACCCTGTGCGTGATGGGCTATCCCCGATCATGCCGGTGCAATCTTCGGCACCCCGCTGTGCGCTTCGCAGCCGATGGGAATTTCGATCTTCTGGAACGCCTCGATGGGTCGACACGCCTTAGGTGCTTTGCGGCGTCGGCCGCAGTTACGGCAGACACGTCTTTGCGTCTTTGGCCATCTTCTCGATGCCCACCCCTCTGACCTCCACCGCCCAACGCCGATGATCCCATCGGCTTTATGGGCAGCCAGACACGCTAAGCGCCGGTGATCATCGGCGCTCCTTGGCTGCCTGGTGACGCTTTTCCAGCCCATCCGGCCGGGCGCTGAGCCAGGTCGCTCTTTCTCGCTTCAGGAGAAACTTCGATGACAATCCTCTCGCACCCACACCCCCCTTTCCCCCGTTCCGCGGGTTGTCAGGTCCGGCCTTCACGCGCCTCTCGCGGCTGAAGAAACCAGGTCGTTTCTGCAGCGGAGTCGCGTTGTTGCTGGAGACAGTCTTGGCGCGAACGTGACCGCCATGTTGGCCGTGACCCGGACCTTCCGGGTCAGGCCGGTCGATGTCGCGTGCTGGTCATGACGGAGGTCCGCCATGCTCTCCCCAGCCGAACTGGCGGAGCGTCTCGCACAAGACGCGGAGGCCGTCTGCCGCCACTATCTCTCCGCCGGCCGCCGGGCCGGTCACTACTGGCTCGTCGGCGATGTCGACAACACCAGGGGCGCTTCGCTCTACGTGCATCTCGCCGGTCCGCGCGCCGGCCGATGGACAGATGCAGCGACCGGCCAGTTTGGCGATCTGCTCGATCTCATACGCGAGACCTGCGGTCTCGTCGATTTCCGGGACGTTGCCTTTGAGGCCCGCCGGTTCCTCAGCCTCCCGGATCCGCAGCCGCGATCGCCCTCTCGAAGCGGCAGCCATGATTCCGCGGCGGTCGTACTGCCGGCTTCCGAGCGTGCCAGGCGTCTGTTTCGGGCGACGCAGCCTCTTGCCGGCACACTTGCCGACGCCTATCTCCGGGGGCGCGGGATCCTGCGCGGTTCTGACCATGCGGCATTGCGCTTCCATGCGGCCTGCTACTACCGCGATCTCGTCACCGGCCAGACGAGCAGCTATCCAGCGCTGATTGCCGCGGTGACAGGCCCTGGGGGCGAGATCACCGGGATACACCGCTGCTTTCTCGAGCCGGCCGGCGGGGGCAAGGCGAGGGTCGATAATCCTCGCCGAGCGCTTGGTGCGTTGCTCGGCAATGGCGTGCGCTTCTGCTTGCCGCTCAACGCATCGATCCCGGTCGTGGCCGCGGGCGAAGGTCTCGAAACCGTGCTGTCCCTCTCACAGGTGATGCCCCGCATGCCTATGGTTGCGGCTCTCTCGGCCAGTCACCTTGCTGCCTTCCGCTTCCCGCCCGGATGCCGGCGCATCTATATTGCCGCCGACGCGGATGCCGCCGGCCGCCACGCAATCGAGCGATTGAGCCGGCGTGCGCAGATCTGCGGGATCCTGCCGCTGGTGGTGTCGCCCGAGCTCAGTGATTTGAACGAAGATCTGCGCTGGCTGGGACCCGATCGGTTGGCCGCAAGCCTGAGGTCGCAACTCACGCCGGAAGACGCGATGACCTTCATGGCCTGACGCCGGGTGGTGGGACGGAGCCGCAGGTTGGGTCGCAGGCGGCGTGGGCGGAAGGATCGCCCGATTTCCGGTTTCCCTTGGCGCGCCTGCGGGCCTGCCGAGAGGCGACCGGTATCACGCGGAGCTCGACCTTCAGCGGGTCGGTCAGGTTTCTTCCCCTGACAGTCCGCGGGCGCGGCCTGTCATTCCTCTCGCGTCAAGAAACCCTCCCTCCGCCGCCCGGCGCTTCGCTGGGCCGCCCGCGCTCCGCTTGCGGTTCCGGTCTCGATCCGCATGACCGGGTTCGCCGTCAGGCCGCGAGAGGCGCGGCCCAAAATAACGGAGATCATCATGGACCCGATCCTTGACGCCGACGACAGCTTCGAGCCCAACCATTCTTCCTCCCCGACCGATCGCTTCATCTACGAGATGCAGGTCCTGGGCTATCGCCCCTTCCAGGACGAGCCGGATCCCCGGCCGTTGCCGGAGGAACCGCAGGTCCAGTCATCAATCACTGCGATCTTCGATGCCTTCGCCGACATGCTCGGCGACACCCGGCTGGAGCCTGATCTCGAAGATCTGTTCTGGTCGATCCCCAATCTCTTCCATCGCGCTGGCGAGCGCATCCAGCGCGAGCTCCACCGCAACGAGGAAGCGCAGCGCACCGGCCAGCGCGAGCAGGACGGTTCGGAGGTGAAGAGTGTCGAACTCGAACGCCTCGTCGCCGAAGGCATTACGCTCCTCGAGCGCCGCAATGCCTTTGAATTCATGCGCGACTACGCGGCCGACCTCTTCGAGGCGCAGACCGGTTCGTCCTGGCGGCCGCGCACCGGCTCCAAGGTCAACCACGCCACCGTGACGGCGGCGATGATCGACAGCCGCGACTTCCTCTCCGCCCGCCGCCGCGCCGAAACCGAGGTGCTGATACCGGCGGGCACCAAGATCGCGTTTGCCGGCGGCATGGACTATAACGATCATGAGCGGATCTGGGCCAAGCTCGATCAGGCGCATGCCAAGCATCCCGACATGGTACTGCTGCATGGCGGCTCGCCGAAGGGCGCCGAACGCATCGCCGCCTGCTGGGCAGAGGCCCGCAAGGTCACGCAGATCACCTTCAAGCCCAACTGGACCAAGCATGCGAAGGCCGCGCCATTCCGGCGCAACGACGAGATGTTGTCCGTCATGCCGGCCGGATTGATCGTCTTTCCCGGAAACGGCATCACCGGCAACCTCGCCGACAAGGCGCGTCGCCTTGGTATTCCGGTCTGGCAGGCGACAGGAGGCGGCGCGTGAGCGCCGATTCCTCGAACGACGGAAAAGACGGAAAGCATGTAAAAATTCGATATATGGAGAACCATACAGGAGACCAAAGCTATGAAGCAGTTCACCACGGGTGATCTGAGTAAACAAATTGGCGACATCACCGATGCCGCGAGCCGCGAGCCGGTCATGCTGACGCGGCACAAGAAGCCGTGTTTCGTGCTGATGAGCTATGAGCACTATGAGCACATGCGCGCAGGCGGCAATCCACGCCGCGCCTATTCTATCTCGGAAATGCCCGACGAGCATGCCGCCCTTTTCGACGAGGCGCTCGATCGGCTGGGGCGTGGCGAAGGCTACAATGATGAGCCATGAATTCCGCCCCGGCGAGGTCACATCTTGTCCGTACCTCTGCGCCCGGCAGCAGCGCAGCGAGGCCGAGGGGCGCAAGCTGGGCCCGGTCTGTGTCGTCATCGTCATCCGAAGCGCCTCCGATTGGATTACCCGCTTTTCGCTATCACCACGCAGCCACCGCAGACGGGTCGGGCCGCTCTGGAGATCCCGGAGATCGAGCGCAAGCGCGCTGACTTGAGCGATCTAAAGCAGTGCTGGATCATGGCCGATGAATACATTTATGATATCGTCAAACGCTCCCGGTACTTCGAGCCCGGTCAGGACGCACTCGGCCTTCCCCAAATTCCTCATGGTGAAGATCGCAAGACTGTTGCCGGGACGCGCGGACGCTCTGGCCGGGTGAATAGCCTCAATTAAGCGGCGCCGATACGGTCATCATCCAACACATCTCCCGCGACTGCATCGTCGGGCTATCAAGTCGGAGGCCGTCCTCACGAGATAAGTCTCCGACTGCCGGGTGTTTTCGGCTGGTCTGCTTTTCCTGATCATCACCGGCGCGGGAGCGACGCCGGGCAATCAAACCGGTGTTGTGATCTCACTGCACCGGAGCTGCAGTCGCGCGAGAGCGAGCAGCAATCCGCGCGCCACACCGACTGAAGCCATCTCTTCCAATGACGATAAGATCAGGACGGTGCTGATCTCTGGCGTCGCGTCAGATGAGTGGTGGGCAGCATCCGTTGACCTGAACACCGATCGAAGCAACCGACAAGCGCGGCACTCGGCGGGTCCGCAAAGGGCAGCCACGGCGAGGTCTCCTGCCGACGTCGCAATCAAGGACCATTCCCGTTCTTTGTGTCGCCTTTCTAAGGGACCGGCCGCGTTCAGCGTCAACCCCGCAAGGGGGTTTCCCTTCGCTAAAGCTTCGGTGACGCTTGCGGCGCAGCCCCTTCTTCGGGCGCCATCGGGAATGGTCCCGATGCAACGAAGGAGACAATTCCATGGCTACCACGATCGCAACCCTCACCGAAAAGACCGACGGCACTTTCGAAGGCGTCTTCGCCACCATCCGGGTCAATGCCCCGATCGCCCTCGTCCCGAACGCCAGCAAGGTGAGCGAAGAAGCCCCCGATTACCGCATTATCCATCGCAAGACCGGCTTTGAGATCGGCGCCGGCTGGAACCGCATCTCCCGCCAGACCGGCGAGGAATACATCTCGACAAAGATCGAAGCGCCCGAGATCGGCGTGATCTTCGGCAACGTCGCCCCGGCGCCCGGAGGCGAAGCCGGCAAGAAGGTCATCCTCTGGAACAACCCCGCCTGAGCCGGATGCCGGCCCCGAAACGGGGGCCGGCATCCCTTTTTTCAAGGAGATCGCCATGAGCCGCTGCACGATTACGGTCACCCGCACCGCATCCTAGCACTCAGACCGGATGCCATCATCGGCTACGACCGCCCGCTCCAGACCTTCTTCCCCCAGGCATTTCTTGAACCCGAAGGCGATAACCTGGAGCTTTGGCTGGGCACGAATGACCAAGAATTCGAAACACTGTCGCAATTGAGGATCGCTGCGATCGCCCGCGGTCTCGACTTCATACGGCTCCCATCCGGCATCCTTCACAAGCTCCTGGATGACCATGCTCGCGAGGGGTCAACCCGCGGTCAGCGATACGATCGTCCGGGATCTCATCAACAGGCCGCTCTTCGCTGAAGCGCCGAAAACAAAAAAATAGCCCGGCCACGGCCGGGCTATTTTTACCAGGACTGCAGAATTACTTGTTCAGCGCGTCCTTGAGCGCCTTTGCCGGCGTGAACGCCAGCTTCTTTGCCGCGGCAACCTTGATCGTCGCGCCCGTCGCAGGATTGCGCGCTTCGCGCTCCGGCGTCGCCTTCACTTTGAACTTGCCAAAGCCCGGGAGCGAGGTCTCGTTGCCGGCGACCGCTGCCTCGGTGATTGAAGCGATGACGGCCTCGACGATGGCTTTGCCCTGAACCTTGGTGAGGCCATGCTCGCCTGCAATCTTGTCGGCGATCTCGTTGGTGGTGGTCATTCTGTTCTCCGCATTATGTTAGATTTAGAATCCCTGCCATTGCTGGTTGGACCTGTCATCGCTGCACTGCAGAAAATCGTTCGACAGCCCAGGATCTCCACAGTTATTCAACCGATCACGCATCGATAACCCGAAGCCGGGCATCGAGCCCGCCCTCGCGTTCGGGTGCGATACGGAGAGGAGATATCTGCTCAGTTTGTCCCAGGATGCCATGGCGCCATGCCGGCCTCAAGGACGAGCGGTCCCCCCAATTTTGCCTCCGCTCCGGTACCCTGCGCTCCGGCAAACTTGGCACCCCCGCTCGCCGCCGCTGGCGGTCGCGTTCCGCGATCCCTGACCCCGCCAGGTCCCCATGACCGCGCACGTCGTCTTTCACAAACGTCAAGGAGACGACGATGCTTCTGGAACAACACATCGAAGAGATCATGGCAGAGAGTTTCTTGCCCCTGCATGTGTTCGCCCTCACGGCAGGGCTCTACTTCGCACTGGCGTGGCCGGCGTCTGTACTCGCCCGGTATGTTGAGGAGCGCTTGCACGCGCCTGGCGAGCGCCTTTCAGTAACGACAGCAAGCCTCACGAGCGAAGGCTCCCGTGCTGGCGTTTCACAGGCCTAGATAGACAAGAACCTCTGGAGTCTACATGAAAAAGCTTATCAATCATCCAGACAGCGTGGTCAGGGAAATGTTGGAGGGCACCGTTCTTCTCAGCGCCGCTGCCAGTCTTCTCAGCGATGAAAACGTTGTTGTCGAAGCCGACCTGCCGGCTCCCTCCCAACGTAAAGTCGCCGTGATCTCAGGCGGCGGGAGCGGGCATGAACCTGCCCATGCAGGGTACGTGGGTTCTGGAATGCTGACCGCAGCAATCGCTGGCGACGTCTTTACGTCTCCGAGCGCTGATGCCGTTCTTGCTGGCATTCGAGCGGCAAGCGGCGCCGCCGGTGCCCTGTTGATTGTTAAGAATTATACGGGAGATCGATTGAATTTCGGCCTGGCTGCCGAAATGGCCCGAGCGGAAGGATATCCTGTCGAGATCGTTGTCGTTGCGGACGATGTTGCACTTCGGGAAACCGTCTCAGCAGATCGGCGCCGCGGCATCGCAGGTACGATTCTGGTGCATAAGATAGCGGGCGCAGCGGCCGCAAAGGGGCTGTCTCTTGAAGAGGTGGCCGCCATCGCCAGGGAGGCGGCTGCGTCTGTCGGGAGTATGGGTGTGTCCCTTGGTCCATGCACACTTCCATCTGTAGGCAGACCAAATTTTGAACTTGGTGTAGACGAAATCGAAATCGGTCTTGGTATCCATGGTGAACACGGCATCCGCAAAATGCAGCTTGTTCCGGCAGATGATCTTGTACAGATCATCCTCGACGCTCTCCTCGCGGATGGAAAGATGAAGAAAGGCGATCGCATCGCCCTCCTCGTAAACGGCCTCGGCGCAACTCCACCGCTTGAACTTGCGATCTTGGCGCGCTCGGCACTGCACCGTCTGTCACGTGAAGGCGTGGAGGTCGCTCGGGCATGGACCGGTACGCTTCTATCGGCGCTCGACATGCCGGGTTTCTCCTTGTCTGTTTTACCGGTATCGTCAAATCAGTTGGAGCTCCTCGACCAACCAACGACAGCGCTCGCCTGGCGGGGCGGTGGCGTGATTGGCGGAAAGACATTAACGACCAACCCTGCGCCCCGGACGGCGCCTAATGAGGAAGAAGCGGTCTCCATTGGCGAGAGTGGACACCAGCTGCGCCACCTCTTTGAACGCGCAGCCAAGGCTCTCATTCTCGCAGAGGACGAGCTGGCGCGTCTTGATGGTTTCTCGGGAGACGGCGACCTCGGTGCCAGTATGCGGCGAGGCGCGGAAGCGCTTCTCTCGCTTCCTGAGGCCGCATTTGTCACGCCGGGTAACGCTCTCATAATGGCTGGAGATCGGATCAGGAGGGCGATTGCTGGAAGCTCTGGACCGTTCTACGCAACTGCGTTCCTGCGAGCGGGACGCCGGCTATCCGAGCACCCGTCTCCCTCCGCCAGCGACATAGCCGCCGCGTTTTCGGATGCGGTTCAAGCGATCATGGACCTAGGTGGCGCAAAGCCGGGCGATCGTACGATGATTGATGCTTTGGAGCCAGCCGCCCGCGCGTTACACGATGCAATCGCCGGTGGGAAGCCGCCTGAGATCGCCTTGCGGGACTCAATCAATGCAGCGAGAAAGGGAGCTGAGATGACGAGCTTGATGCATCCAAAACTAGGCCGAGCCAGCTACCTAGGCACGCGAGCGATTGGAAGCCCGGACGCCGGTGCAGCCGCCGTGACCGTGTGGCTCAGTGCTCTCGATCATGATGCTCGGCCAGAGTAGAGGATAGCGCCAGGCCGCGGGCACCGGCTCGCGGCGGCTTAGTGAAAACCATTTATTTTGGCGACACTAAGCTGGGACTAAGCGTGAGGTGGAAACGTCGCGATTCGAGCTCCTCGACTGCAGCGGGACACCAAGAAAAGGCTTCTGGATTCGGCCACTGGACTTGTTGAGGCGATAATCATGCTCCGCATGCTCGATGTTTTCAGAGGGCGCTCGCATGGTCTGAGCTTCGCGGCCTGTACTGACGCTCGCAGCTGACCGCAACCCGCATAAGCCTACATGCTCCTGCAGGCGCCATATGTATCGTAGTCTTAGGGCTTGAAAATTCTCATCGAAAAATCCATCTCACGCGCGGATTATTTGCAGTGGGGGTTGCCGATGACAACAACACAGAAACAGCCAGAACAGCATGCATTCGAAGCCGACGTCAGCCGACTTTTGCACATGATGGTGCATTCGGTCTATTCGGATAAAGATGTCTTTCTCAGGGAACTGATTTCCAACGCAGCCGATGCCTGCGAAAAACTCCGTTATGAGGCGATCGCCCGGCCGGAACTCGCAGGCAGCGGATGGAACCCTCAGATTCTGGTGACGCTCGACGAAGAGGCGCCCCTCCTCGTCGTCGAGGACAACGGAATTGGCATGAGCCGCGATGACCTGATAGACGCGCTCGGCACAATCGCTCGGTCGGGTACAAAGGCCTTCATGGAGCGTATCGAGGCCGCCAAGGGCGGCGAGAGAGCCGAGCTGATCGGCCAATTCGGAGTCGGCTTCTATTCATCCTTCATGGTCGCGGGCAAGGTCGACGTGATCTCCCGGCTGGCCGGAAGCGAGGATGCCTGGAAGTGGTCTTCGGATGGCAAGGGCAGCTACGACGTTGTGGCTATCGATCTCGCAGATGCACCGACCAGAGGAACTCGCGTCGTTCTGCATCTTTTGGAGGACGCCAAGAAGTACACCACCAAGTGGGCCGTGGAAAAAATCATTCGCGATCAGTCCGGGCATGTGCCCGTGCCGATCAAGCTGATCGAGAAGCTCGGCGCCGAGCCGACTCAAATCACAGACGGCGCCGCACTCTGGACGAAACCGAAGGGCGAGGTTTCAAAACAAGATTATGACGATTTCTATCGTAATGTCTCCGGTCAGTACGACGAGCCATTGACCAACGTTCACTTTCACGCCGAGGGTCGTCACGAATATACTACGCTTGCGTTCGTTCCTGGTTCTCAGCCCTTCGATCTGTTTGAACCGGACCGACAGGGTCGCATGAAGCTCTACGTCAAGCGCGTCTTCATCACCGACGACGCTGAACTGCTGCCGCGCTACCTGAGGTTCGTACGCGGTGTCGTCGATACGCCGGATCTGCCACTGAATATCTCGCGCGAGATGATCCAGGAAAGCCCAGTTCTTTCGGCGATCCGCAAGGGTGTAGCCAGCCGTATACTTTCGGCGCTCGAAAAGATGGCGGAAGGGGAGCCCGAAACCTTTACGAGATTCTGGGATCTGTTCGGCACGATCGTCAAGGAAGGCATTTACGAGGATTACGAACGCCGAGAACAGCTATTGAAACTGGCGCGATTCCGCACGACCGCGTCCAGCGAAGCGACGCGGACCCTTGCCGACTACGTTGGCGCCATGAAGGAAGGGCAGTCGGCGATCTATTACATAACCGGCTCCAGTGTCGAACAACTCAACTCTTCTCCGCATCTCGAAGGTTTCCGCGCCAAAGGCATCGAAGTTCTTCTGCTTACGGACCAGGTCGACAGCTTCTGGCCGACCAATGCTCGTGACTTTGATGGAAAGCCGTTCAGATCGGTTACGCAGGGTCATTCCGATCTAGATGCGATACCGAGTAATAAGGATTCCGACGACAATAAGCCTTCGATATCATCGGATGTGACCGCGTTCATCGAGTTCGCTCGTGGAGTGCTTGGCGAGGAAGTGGCCGACGTGCGTATTTCTCAACGGCTAACCCAAAGTTCGGTTTGCTTGGTCGCGCCGGATGATGGGCTGGACCGACAGTTGGAAAAGATACTTCAGGGGGCCGGGCGGCTGCAGGCCGCGTCAAAACCGATTCTCGAGATAAACGCGCAGAGTGAACTTGTGCAGAATATTGCCTCAGTCGCTGATCACGCGTTCCGAGAGGACGCCGTTCGCCTCCTACTGGATGAGGCTCGAATTCTCGATGGTGACAAACCCGGAGATCCCCGCGCTTTCGCCGGCCGGCAGGCCCGTCTGTTCAGCCGGGCAATCGGCCAGCACTGATCATCGTGCACCAACGCATAGCAGGGGCGGAACTTTGATGGGATGCTCGAGGTCTAGAATACCCAGTGTCCTAGGGCATCGCCTGGGTTATGGACGCCGCCCGCTTGCTGGGGCTCGTTGGAGGCGTTTCCAATGATAATAACGAGAGCGTTGCGTCAACGCTCTCGCAATTTGAGGTCTCGACGGGCGGTGCGGCGCGTGCCCAGTGCTCAGTCGCTTGGTTTTGCTCGGAAGCTTTCGATAACTTTGCGTTCCTGAAACGCGTTAGATCACAACACGGGGTTCGGGACAGCGCTCGAGCAGATGGTTGTTCGGACTTTGAGTGTGCAGGTGTCGCGGGACTGGCAGCTTGATGGCCTTGTGATCAGGTTCAGGGTTCCACCTGATCCCTTCGCGTTTCCTCATAGCTGGGAAACGGCAGAACGCCATGCTTGTTGGCCGTTCTTCGTAACATACGAGGCGACGTCCGGTGCAGGCGCGCCCAAACAGATGGGGTCGCATTGTGTTTTAATCTGAAATGACCAAGTCGAGACACCTCTTATGCGAAAAGAACGCGACCGATGATGCTGGCAGAATTTACCGCCTGTTCAGAAGCGGGCACGTTCGAGCCCCAGGGCGTGGTCGATACGATGACGCAGCCGAACGTCGTCCTCGATCAGCGGCTATGTTTGACCACCGCCAATAACGCTTTCAATTAAAACCTTCCAGGTGGAGCGCGACGATCTCCTCGAAGAGAGCCTGTTCGAGCTGGGCAACGGACTGTAGGACATTCGCGAACTTCGTGATCGTCAACGTTATGCCGAGAGTTAGGGATCGGGCAGCGTACCTTCCTGGTCGATGCCCACCGTCTCGTCCACCCTGATGACAACAGCACTAACATCCTGGTGTTCTCGACGACGTCACCAAGCGTCAACCGCATGATGCTGAGAGGCATCATTTCATTCTGTCTGAAAGCCGCCACCGCATGAAGAATATGTCGCCGTTGGTCGGTCCCTTGTTCTGCAGACGGAGGTGGAGGGCGCAGGCGGCGCTGAGTACCGTCAGACATTCTCCTTGGTCGCCTCGAGGTCACGCTGCGGGCACAGGAAATCGCCGCGCGCAATGACGGGCCGACCTGTGGGACCTGGTTCAGCAAGCAGGCAACGCATGGAGCGAGCGGAGAAGGCCTTGCCGTTCAGCCCGGACCCTCCAAAATCCTTGCCACAAGCATGATTTCGACGAGCTCACGACCAACGCGGTCTAAAGCGTTTCGCGCCAAACCAGATTCGGGATCCGTGGCGTAGCGGGATATCAACTTAGCGAGTGCTTCAGCGGGTTCGGTCATGCGGGTACAACCTGATCAACGCGGCTGGCTCCATAGGATTAGCGGGCAAAGCGATCGTCTACCCCGAAGATAAGGCGGGCGTGATCAAGCCGCTTTGCGTAGCGGTGCAGATCTTTTGCGGGCGGGTAGAGGCAGCTCAGCTGTGGGCTGCGAGAGCCGGAGTGCTCGCAGAGCCTGCGTTTTCTTACTCCTAGCCGCGGATTCTGCCTCAAGATTAGTGCGGACCGTGGCGTTGAATAGAACTGCCTTGGCATCCGCCGACAATTTTTCGGGCTTAAAAAAGTGGTCTTTCGTAGCGGTCATGTTGTTTCTCCTGATGGGCTTTTATCTTCGAGCACCATGCGAAGCGCAGCGTGCTCGGTACCTTGAGGATGCAGGTACAGAAAGCGCTCGATTCGTATCGGGTTTAATGCCCACGAGCTTTGTTGGCGCGGTGCAGGACATGATCCATGCCTTCCGCGTCTCCCGTTGCAGGAACCATCGATCCTCGTTGCTGCTCGATGCGAATTCAGCTCGTTCCATGTTGACCTCCAGGTGTCACTGCGATGAGCGGGCTATCAGCCTTTTCGGGAGCTTCGACGGCTGCTATCGGCCTTGCCTTTCGCCGATGATGTCTTTGCATCATAACCCTGACCAAAATTCGTGCCACCGAGATGGCCGCCGCCGCTGGTGTTTTTCACCTGGCGCACCGCTCTCTGGATCTGCTGTTCGGCGTTGGTTTTTTTCATGTGAGGTTCCTTTTAACAAAAATAGGCCGAGGACATTCCCCGACCTTGTGACATGCGGTCAATGCCAGTACATCCGTGGTCAAAGACCGGCGATGTGTCAGGCTGCCTGAAGATTTTCGGCTGCGCTCTTACCCGAGCGGCCGTCAGCCACGATGTCGTAGCTCAACTTCTGACCCTCGGAGATGTAGCTCATCCCGGAGCGTTCGACGGCCGAGATGTGAACAAAGATGTCTTTGGAACCGTCGGTCGGCTGGATAAAGCCAAAGCCTTTGGTGGTGTTGAAAAACTTTACGATACCTGTATTCATGACGATTATCCTTCCAATCGCACGATTAGTCGCTGCCCGGCGCGAACCGCCGGCAGTCATTTGATCGATGTCTGAAAGAAAAGGTTCGCCAGCTGCGGCTTACCGCAAAGCAAAGCTCAAAAAGCAAATTCGATAGTTCATATATGGTCATAAAATTACATTCAGCAAGGCTGACACCGGCTTTTATTTTTCGTGTATCGCAGCCCGGAGCCTCAAATTATCGCCTCGATCTGCGGATCTATGCTGTGACCAGTGGCGCGGTCGGGTCTTCAAACTCGATAAACGAGCCGGGCCAGCCGTGCAGGAGCAGGAGCGGGGGCTTGGTGCTATCGCCTGTCATGTGCACGACCGCTGGCTTCGATCTCGGCCGCGAATTGGCGTCGCTCCTGAGCACGCCAGTCAAAGCTATCCATCCAGTAGCTGACAGACCTAAAGCTCTGCGTACTCCGTTCTCCTCGCACAAGCCGCGCATTCTGATCCTCTACGGTTCCCTGCGCACCGTGGCCTATAGTCGGCATTTGGCACAAGAGGTGGCGCGCTTGCTGAAGCATTTCGGCTGCGAGGTGCAGATCTCCGATCCGGCTGACCTGCCGCTTCCCGATGCGGAACCCGCCAGTCATCCGAAGGTGCAGGAGCTGCGTGAGCTGTCGGCGTGGTCGGAGGGCCAGGTCTGGATCAGTCCGGAACGCCACGGCTCCATGACCGGCATCATGAAGGCGCAGATCGACTGGATCCCGCTTTCGGTCGGTTCCGTGCGGCCGACGCAGCGCAAGACACTCGCCGTTATGCAGGTCTCCCGCGGCTCGCAGTCGTTCAATGCAATCAATAAGCTTCGTGTGCTCGGCCGCTTGATGCGGATGATCACCATCCCGAACCAGTCGTCGGTCGCCAAGGCTTTCCAGGAATTCAACACTGACGGCCGCATGAAGCTGTCGTCCTACTATGATCGGATCGTCGACGTCTGTGAGGAACTGGTCAAGTTCACGCTCCTGACCCGTGATGCGTCTGCCTACCTCACCGATCGCTACAGCGAGCGAAAGGAAGAAACCGAAAAGTTGGAGCAGCGCGTGAGCCTGAAATCCATATGAATGAGCGCGTTCCTGTCGCCGCGATCCTTGCGCTCCTTCTCACGCAGAACATCGGCTATGACACCCCCCTATTACAGCTTCAGCATCCTGGCGCCCGACATGGCTGCGTATTTTGCGTGGTCGGCCGAATGAATCTCCGGCGCGCTTTCGGCCGCCCTGCTGATCGGCGCCTGACCCCGCCCTGGCTCGGCAGCTTTTTCGACCGCATCGGGGCGGGGCGAGTGAGGACGATCCGCTCAATGGCGAAGGGTAGCCCTAAGATCCAATCTTGCACTTGTTAAATCCGAAACTGTACCCACATATGTGTTATCGACCAATGCTTGTGATTTTGAGCTCCGCGGGACTCCGGCGTCTCTACCGGGCGGTCGTTCTTTCCGGCGGGTGTCGCCGGGACCAGGCGGGTTTAGCCGTTCCCGTGGGCGTCAAAGTTTCTGCTGACGGCTTTACCCCAAACAGAAGGAGGGCAAAATGTCTTCCAATGAATATGCAGCATGCGTCTCGCAAAACCTGGTGCGAACGAGTTCTTTCGGGTACAGAGAACGAACAAGTCCCCTCAGACATGTATTAAGCACAAGCAGCCTCAAATCGCTACCGTTGGTGGTAATGAGGGCGCTCTCACGGTCCGCATCGCAGTGGCATAGGGATCTGCCGCCAGCCTCATAGCGGCGGCTGCGCCGTCCCGCGCACGCGGGGCCCTCGTCCATATATAGCGGATGATCAGATAAGCGGACCGAGACCCGGGCCAAGCTTTTTAGCGTCATCGACCACTATCACCATTCAAGGAATTCATAATGAACCACATATTCCGCAAATCGGCGGACAAGCTCTTTCGCGTTGCAAATGTCGAGCAAGGCTCGAATGCCGAAAAGCTCCAGGACCTGCGACGGGAGATGCAGAAGCGATTGCTCGAGCGGAGACAAACGGAGCGAACTCTTAGGGAAGCCTCCCGTCTCGAAGCTCAGCGTCGCTCTATGAGCTGGAGGGCAACCACCTGACCCAGTTCGATTATGCAAGTTCGGCGGGGTTGTATGCTGGGAAAGCGGTTCGAGGTCACAACGGGCCTCGCTACCGGCGTTTTGAGACAGCGGCCGAGGCCCTTCGTTTTGCGGTGGAAGAAATGCCTGGCGCACAACAGTTGGGCTGTCTTCTCGAAGTCGATGAGGCCCGTTTCGATCATCGACAGATCCGTGCGCTTTACGACGCCCCATCGTATCCTCTCCACCGACGCGTCGAATGATGGAACCGTTTGTGATTTGAAACGAGATAGCTTGTTCCGCCGCAAGCGTTGGATCTCATGATGCGAAAGATGAAAATTGACCACGACTAAACAGCCTCTCAGCCTCGACGTGTGCTCCGAACTAGTCTGGCTCAAGATCATTGCTAGCTACCGTAATCCCGTGCGGGCGCGAAGCTTTCTCGAACTCGCTGTCACTTTGATCCCGTTTGTGCTTTTATGGACCGCCGCGGCAATCGCGCTGCAGTCCGGTTACTGGGTGGGCCTGGTGTTGGTCATCCCGGCTGCGGCTTTTTTGCTACGGCTGTTCATGCTGCAGCATGACTGCGGGCACGGGTCCTTATTCGCAAATCGGCGTTTGGATGATTGGACCGGTCGCGCCCTCGGTGTCCTGACGCTAACGCCTTACGATTACTGGCGGCGTGCGCATAATGACCATCATGCGTCGGCCGGCAATCTCGATGAACGCGGTGTCGGGGACATAACGACACTCACGGTATCGGAGTATCGCAATCTGCCGCTGGTGGGTAAGCTTGGCTATCGGTTGTATCGGAATCCATTTGTGATGTTCGGGATCGGCCCTGCTTTTCTGTTTCTCATCAAGCAACGGCTGCCGTTCGGAATGATGCGATCGGGCGCACTGCCGTGGATTTCCACCATGGCGACGAACCTGGCCGTTGCCCTGTTAGCGGCAGTGTTGATTTGGAGCGTGGGCATCATTCCTTTCCTATTGATCCATCTGCCGATCGTCCTCATTGCCGGATCCGCGGGCGTCTGGCTGTTCTATGTCCAGCATCAGTTCGAGGAGACCCACTGGTCAAGGCCGCCAGAATGGGCATTCCCTTATGCAGCGATGCATGGAGCCTCCCATTACGATCTGCCTCGCCCCTTGCGGTGGATTACCGGCAATATCGGAATGCACCATCTTCATCATCTCTCCAGCCGGGTACCGTTTTACCGGCTGCCTGAAGTGCTTCGTGACCATCCTGAGCTCGCGAATATCGGCCGCATTGGAATTCGCGATAGTCTGGCGTCAGTCCGGCTCGTGCTTTGGAACGAGAAAACGCAGCGACTGATTTCCTTCAGCCAGGCCGAGAAGGAAGCCCAATGATTGCCTTATCTGCCGGTCTCACGCGGTATTTGCAGTGAACTCGGCCGATCTCTTTTCCGTACTTGCAATTGTGCAGTGCAGCATTACCTAGAGTATCCGGGACGTCGATTGGCATTCCGCAAATAGCGAGGATGCTCCATGAGAAGTCTTTCGGATACATTGCAGCGGCTACAACGATACCGCACCAGTCCGGTGATGGATGCGGGTCCAGCCAGACTAACGCGGTTGGAGATCGCTAATGCTAATCCCGGCAACCTGTTCGGCTGGTACTATGCTCCCGAATCGGGCGATCGATCTGGCCTGCTTGCGCTTGTTGTCGTCCTGCATGGCTGCACCCAGACCGCGGCCGGCTACGATGCCGGATCGGGGTGGTCGAAATTGGCGGACGAATTCGGTTTCGCAGTTCTGTTTCCGGAACAGTCCCGCCAGAACAACCCCAACCTTTGTTTTAACTGGTTTTCCGACAACGACATTGAACGCGGTCGCGGAGAGGTTCGCTCGATCCGAGAGATGATCGATACGATGGTTTCTGACCATGGTATCGACCCCACTAGAGTGTTCATTACGGGGCTCTCAGCCGGCGGCGCGATGGCAAACGCCATGCTTGCCGCCTATCCGGAGGTGTTTTCCGGGGGAGCGATTATTGCAGGTCTGCCCTATGGTGTTGCATCCACGGTCCCGGACGCGTTTGACCGGATGCGGGGCCACGGCCTGCCGTCCCACCAACGGCTCCAAGAGCGTCTCCGATCGGCATCGCCGCATGTTGGACCGTGGCCCACGATATCGGTCTGGCACGGTACGGCCGACAAGACAGTCGATGAGTTGAACGCACGGGCCATCATTGAGCAATGGAAGGTCATGCACGAGGTTGCCGATCGACCGGCGCGGTCTGACGCTATCGATGGACATGAACACTACACTTGGACAAACAGGGCAGGCGCGGACGCCATTGAGCTTCACCGCATTGGCGGCATGGGACACGGCACCCCGATCGACACGTCGAGCGGCTATGGCGTGCAAGCCCCCTATATGCTCGACGTCGGCGTCTCCTCGACGGAACACATTGCCCGCAGTTGGGGTCTCACGCCCTCCTTCGAGCGTCGCGTCCAACCCGATGCGAGGCCGACGGCCTCAAACGAAACAGGAAGCGATGATCGCAAGGAGGTGACGAACTATGTCCAGGACGTCATCGAGAACGCGCTGCGATCCGCCGGCCTTATGAGATGAGTTGTCCTTCGGTGCCCCGAGGGAGGAACCGGCCCTGAACATAGGCGCGCTCAGGGTTTCTTCTGCGCGAGGAGCGGAAATGACAAAGCTTTCCATAAAGCACCAAACGACCTACAGCTACCGGTGTCCCGTCCAACTCACGCCCTATCGGCTATTGCTGCGACCGCGCGAAGGACCGGATCTTCTGCTGCAACATCATCAGATCACGGTCTCGCCGGAAGGCAAAGTCGCGTGGACCACGGATGTATTCGGAAACGCAATTGCGACCCTGATGTTTTCGGAGGCGACAAGCCGGCTGGAGATCATAAGCCATGCCGACGTCGACCTAAAATCGCAGGCCTGGCCGGTGTTTGACATCGCAGCGTCGGGCGCAACCTACCCCTTCCTCTACGACGACCAGGATTGGAAGGACCTTGGCTCTCTCAGGGATGCTCAGTATCCTGACCCCTCCGGCGAATTGCAGCAGTGGGCCAAGGGCTTCGTCATGGGAGAGAAGACCGACACACTGTCGCTGCTGAAGGACCTCAGTATCGGCGTTTCGAACAGCGTTGCCTATCAGGCGCGAGATACCGAAGGGACGCAGGCTCCCCTGGAAACCCTTCGTCTACGGTCCGGGAGCTGCCGGGACATTGCGACACTCCTTGCCGAAACTGTCCGGGTTCTTGGCATCGGGGCGAGGATCGTGTCCGGATATCTCTATGACCCGGCGAGCACCCTGGTCGGGTCGTCGTCGGGCGGATCGACCCATGCATGGGTTGAAGTGTTCCTCCCGGGTGCAGGATGGATCGCGTTCGATCCGACAAACAGGAGCATGGGAAGCGCCAACCTGATCCCGGTGGCCATCGGACGTGACATTACCCAGCTCATGCCAGTGTCGGGAACGTTCATCGGTCCTGCGGACGCCTTCGTGTCGTTGGATGTCGCCGTGGACATCGCTTTGATCGACTGATGATGCGAGCGACAGCCGAACATAAATCCAACGCGCCCTTGTAAAATCAGAACTTGTGCCCATATAGTGCTTATCGACCATTGCTTGTGATGTTGGTCCGGAGCTTCGCTCCCGTCGGATTTCCTCTCAAATCATCGATCTTATCCCGCAAGGCATCGCGGGGACCACAACGATTGTTCTGAAAGGAAATCGTCATGACGACTGGTACCGTAAAATGGTTCAACTCCACCAAGGGCTTCGGCTTCATTCAACCGGATAACGGTAGCACGGACGTCTTCGTCCATGCGTCTGCTGTCGAGCGTGCCGGAATGCAGTCGCTCTCGGATGGCCAGAAGATATCCTACGAGGTTGTTCAAGATCGCAAGTCCGGCAAAAGCTCGGCCGAAAGTCTTCAGGCAGCTTAAGTTTTCATTCGCCCCGCTGACCACGGATGTACTGGCAGCAGAGCTGAGTGACTGTGAGAGGTCGGGTTAGCGCCCGGCCTTTTTGTTTTTGGCCGGCCTCGTCTCCGGCTTCGCTCCAACCGTCGACGTCTTGGATGCGTCCGAGCTACAGACCGAAAGAGGATTATCAGCATGACGAAGCAGGAGTTATTCAAGCCGGAGAAGGTCTCTGCACGAGAGAAGGCGGCGACCACCAGCCAAGTCGCGCGGCAGATCATTGACACGGAAGCGGCCGAGCGAATCCGCAAAACCGAGCGCTTGCGCCTATTACGAAAAGCGCACGCGAACGAGCTGAAATCAACTCGTCCCACTCGGCGCCGGAAGATGGCGTCCGCGGCAGCGTGAGGAGGGAATATCAGCGGGATCGGCGGTCGCGCCGACACTCTAACTGAAGGAGAGGATATGCCTCCCACCTATAGATTTTATTTGCCAAGCCCTTCCAACGCTGCTCCAGCAGCGGTTGCTGTAGCGAGCTTCGTCTTTGTCCTGTTCTTGATCGCGGAGGGCTGGCTGTGGTGAACATATCCGTCGTGAAGCAGTCTCTTCTTTATAGGCTACTCAAAAGAGCAGACTATGCGACGCTTGATCTGAAGCCCGAAGCGGGAGCGGACCATGCGGCGGAGACCACCCTCATCGAGCAGATCCGAGCTGCGATGATTGCGCCGGATGACTATCCCGCCTCGACAGAAGTCGCGCAAAGGGCGGGCGAGCTGGCAGATCAAGAAACGATGTCTCGCGAGCAGGCTCAGCCCCTAGACGAGATGATTTTTATCGAGGAAAGCTGCGGACCTGAAAAGCAGATGGAATTCGCCACCAGCTCCAACGGCGACCGCTGGTTCGTATGCGATCAGAGCAAGGGTGAAGGTGCCTTTGTCCTGCATCGTGCCAATCCAGCATCGGGCGGACAGGAGACAAGCAGGTCGATCGACGCATTCCTCAGTCTGAAACCTAACGGGCCTGAACATGAGGCCCTACGAGCTTTACTCCAAATCGGTCAATAGAAGCGCAACTCTGGCCCTCTTCGAACAACCCGTTTCCGACATTAGCAGCGGGTGGTCCTGACGTGCCCCCGTGGGTGCAGCTCGGCCGCTCCACCTCGTTGCGTTGTTGTAGTAGCTGCTCGTCTGCTGAAGCGATCGATGGCGCGACTGCTCCATTGCCTCGGGGAGGGGAATACCGCGACCGGCCGCCTCCGTCAGGTATCCCGACCGAAGTCCGTGAGCGGAAAACTCCCCAGACTCCAGTCCGCCATTGCCCCCTCGAAAGCGCCGCTAAGACTGTGCCATTTCGTGAGGGTCGACCAGCTGGCCGCCGCCGGTGCACCGTGTCCAATGCATTCTGGAGCCGGAGGTTTTTGTCCACATCATCAGGTATGCCCGACCGGGATCCGTCGCATTGGGCGAAGAACTTGAGCAGCAGCGCCTCCGGCGCAGGTCAGGGGAGGGAAGATCCGGTTGCTGCCGGTCCCCAGGCTGAGGTCTCAGGTGAGTTCCCGAAGCGTAGTGTCGCCCACCCCCCTGGTTGACGAGATGCTTGAGCTCTTCGACATTCCTTGTCAGTGAGTAGCTCCGCGAGCTCCTCCCGCCGTTCCATCGGCAGGGCGCGCCAATGGTGTCGAGCCTTCTCTACGACTATTAGTGATGCCTTGACTTTGATCACTATCGCTCCAGAATCATCGGCCCCAGCGTCCGTCAACGGACGGTTTGCTCTGAGTCTGCGTTACACTCCGAAATCAACAACCATCGATAACCTATACTCATCGAAGCCACACGCCGTGCTTTCCTCGATAAGATCAAGCAGGTCACGGCCATTCGTTACGAGGGGATGAACTCAGCTAGCTCTTCAGGTGAAACATCTCGTGACGCGGCATCGAATTCTACCGGGGTCTTAAGCTCGGCCAACAGATCAGGCGAAACTGCCGCATTGCGCCACTCATGCCAGGCAGCCATTCGAGCCTCATCTATGGTGGGAGCCCAGGACACCTGAACCTGCAGGGCAACAGGTTTTTTGGCCCCACCGCTCGATCGGAATGCCTCCACCATCTCCTTCATTTCGTTCATCGGCTTGCGAACCGTGACCAGCCCATCTGCCCATTCGCCAATCCAGGCTGCGGTCTGCTTTTTGAGTGCCGCACCCAACAACAAAGGTGGCTTCTCGGGAAGCGACCACAGCTTTGCGCCTTCTGTCTTGAGGCCTGGCTCGTCAGACGTCACCGTCTCACCGGCAAGCAGCGCTCGGACGATTTCTGATGCAGCTACCAGTCTTGCGTTTCGTACCGTTTTGGCCTGCCAACCGCGACCGACGGCATATTCATTCAGGGCCTCGCCGCTGCCCATTGCAATCCACCGCAGCCTATCTGGAAACATCTCGCTTAGAGTCGCGACCAGATGCGCCAGCACGACGGGATGGTATCGCCACCCACCCGGTATCGACAGACTCCCGAATGACAAGCTGGTCTTCGCCATGGCAGCGCCGAGCCAGGCCCAGTTGTTGCCGGAGTTACCCTGTCGCTCGCTCCACGGCGCCAGGTGATCGAACGTCATGACCGCTTGGAAGCCGGCTCGTTCAGCCGCTTGGACGTATTCCAGCAACTCGCTTGGCGAGAATTGTTCGTGAGAGGCATGGTAGCCGATCAGCATTGGCGTCCTCAAAGAAAGGCCCCCGCGTGAATCTCAGCGGGGGCGGCAAGCTTCTGTTACTTGTTCATGTCCGTGGCCATCTGAAGATGGTGTTCCAATGCCGGCCGGGTCTTTGCAGCCCAGGCCTTTAGCTCGGCGTTCTCGCCTTCGTCGCCGTAGCGCTTGAACAGATCGACCGCGTCCTCATGCACGTCTTCCTGATCGGAGTGATATTGCTTGGTGAAATCGGCACCCTGAAGCTTCTTCAGGTCGTCGAGCATGCCCTGGTGAGCGGACGACATCGCGGTCGGGATTGTCGCCTTGACCTTGCCGGATGTGACCATGGCCTTCAGCTCGTCAGATGTCTTCTGATGGTCGGTCAGCATCTGCTGGGCGAACGCCTTTGTCTTTTCGTCCGAACGCTCCAAAGCAAGCCTGCTGGACTCGATCTCGAACATGTCGCTGCTGGCCGCCTCAAGGACAAAATCTTCGGTCTTGGGGGCTACACCGATGACAGAATTGACGCCGGTCTTTTCAGCGGTGGACTGTGCCATCGCCGCAGAACCGGCGGTAGCGAGAAGGATGGACGCGAGAATGAGGGCTTTTTTCATGAGGAGTCTCCTGTTGACAGTGTCCCGATAACCAACGCGACGCCCCTTGGTTCCAGGACAGGGAACAAATTCAACCTCTTAAGGTTTTCTCACGGAATGGAGGACGCCAGCGATGAACGGCAAAGATATCTTGCGTGAAGACATCCCAGATTTCGCATCTCGACTTGAGGCTATGACGATGGACGAGGTTTTCGACGCCATGAGCCTGCTGGAACAACATAGCGAGAACGATGTCAGCGATCGTGACGAAACTCTCTCCCGAATTGCTCTGGTGGAAGAGGAAATCGAACGACGGTTTCCAGGCCAGAAGCTGGCGCCCTATCGCGATTGGAAACAGGACCAGCCGTTGCTGTCATAGAGGCTCTGTCCGAGATCAATAGCCATAGACTACGGGGGAATCCATTGGACGAAGAACAGCAATCGATATCAGCAGCTCTCGGGGTCAGCGTCGATTTTGACGCGGAGCGCGAGGTCCAACAACGCACCCAGTTTCTGAGCGACTACCTGCGCCACTCATCATGCCGGAGCCTCGTCCTGGGCATTAGCGGTGGTGTCGACTCTCTCGCTGCTGGCTTACTTGCACAAAAGGCAGTCTCGGAACTCCGCGCTGATGGATACGATGCCAAATTCATCGCTGTCAGATTGCCCTACGGGGTTCAGGCCGACGAGTCGGACGCGCAGAAGTCCCTCGCCGTGATCAGACCCGATCGTGTCGTCACGATCGATATCAAGCCGGCCGCCGACGCCATGCTCGATGCAGTCATGGTGGAAGGCGGCGATCTGGTAGAGCCGGCCCGCAAACACTTCCATCTCGGCAACATCAAGGCGCGTCAGCGGATGATCGCGCAATACGCTTTGGCTGGCGCGACCGGCGGTCTTGTCATCGGGACGGATCAGGCTGCGGAAGCCCTGATGGGTTTCTTCACCAAATTTGGCGATGGAGCAGCCGATATATTGCCACTTGCTGGCCTCACCAAACGTCGGGTGAGGGCCATAGCCGAGCATATGGGAGCTCCATCGGAGCTGGTCTTCAAAGTGCCGACCGCGGATCTCGAATCGGACGCGCCCCTTCGTCCTGATGAAGAGGTCTATGGTGTCACGTATGAGGAGATCGACGATTTTCTTGAAGGCAAGGTGGTCGCGGAGGCTGCACGACTGCGGATCCTTCGGACGTATCGGGCGAGTGGGCACAAGCGATCCTTGCCCGTAGCACCGATCAACTAACTGAGCATGAATCCATTATGCGAGACCGCAGGCATTCCAGTGACTTTAGCCAGAAGGAACTCCTGCCTGCTATTCTGGTTCGCTGCGGACGGAGGACGCGATGAGCGATACGAACTGGATCCACTTGTGCATCGATATGCAGCGGATGTTTGCCGAAGACACGCCTTGGCATGTGCCATGGATGCAAGAGGTCTCGCCTCAGATCCAGGAATTTGCAGAGCATTATCCGCAGAGGACGGTGTTTACGCGCTTCGTGCCGCCCAAGCGGGCAGCGGACATGCGCGGTATGTGGCGGAGTTACTACGAGAAGTGGGACACGATGACCCTCGAACAGCTCGGGCCGGAGATGGTCGATCTCGTTCCGTCTTTGAAGGCTTTGGTCCCGCCGGCGAGGATCTTCGACAAAATGACCTATTCGCCATGGACCACCGGTGAGCTTCACCGCGTCCTGGCGGGGGAGGGGGTTGAGACCCTCGCGATCTCAGGCGGCGAGACAGACGTCTGTGTCCTGGCTGCAGCGATCGGAGCCATCGACCTTGGTTATCGCGTCATCCTCCTGAAAGATGCCGTCTGTAGCGGTGCGGATGAAACACACGATGCTTCACTTGAGTTGCTCGGTGATCGATTTTCGGTCCAATTGGAAATCGCATTGACGGAGGACTTTCTCAGCCGTGCCTGCTAACGGCGGCGTCCCTAGCTCGGCTTGCCCGTGCCGCTTTCTGAAACGGGCCCTTTGTGGTACAAGGCAGGGACTGATATGGGGCCGTTGCGACGATGCTAAAAACCGACACCCGGCAGGCGAACTGGCGCCGTGCCAACCCTGGCAAGTACGAAGCGCATCTCGCTGTCCAGCGGGCCGTCAAGGCAGGCGAACTCGACAAGGAAACCTGCGAGGTTTGCGGCGTCGAGGCGGTTGATGCCCATCACGATCAATACGACGAGCCATTGAGAGTACGGTGGTTATGCCGGCGCCATCATACGCGGCTTCATCATTACGGCGAGGACATGTTTCCGATCAGAAGTTTAGTGTGACGGACCGGGGTACATGACTCTCAATCTGTCCCCGCTGACAGCCAGCCCTGATGGCGAAGCGCTCTGTCTCTTCAGTTGCGTGGAGGCCGAAGAGCGCATGGCGTCAGGCAGAAGCTGTTGAGTGCGCTCGCTCCCTCTGCTCCAACTTCTCCAGCAATCCTTGGAACATCTCCGCCGAGTCCGCGGGAAGCGAGAAGACGGTGAGCCTTTGCAGTTGCCGTGCGGCGACAGGATCGCGTGCGTAGCGCCCGATGATCTTTGCTAAGTCTTTTTCGTTTTCCTGGGTCATAGGCTCAGAACAACCGGCAGGAGAACCTGTTCCGCCTTGTGATGCAAAATCCACATCTTGCTCGCTGATTCAATCTAGTTCCGTCAGGAGCGCTTTCACCGCGGCGATCAACTTCTTCTCGTTGTAGGGCTTGTCCAGAACCGCATCGAAAACGTCTGGATTGGCGCGACCGATGCTTCCCTGTGCTCCACTGGTCAGGATGATCGGAATGTGGGATAGATCGCCGTCCCCGCGCATCGCCTGAGCCAGCTCAAGCCCGGTCATCAACGGCATCATGAAATCTGTAATAACGAGCGAGGGACGTTTTTCGCGCACGAGAGCGAGGGCGGCTTTGCCGTGCGATGCCGATGCAACTTCGTAACCCGCATCTTCCAGCATGATGGCCAGAACGTCAGCGATTAGAAACTCATCCTCGGCGATTACGATCAACGGCATCTGTTGCTGCTCATGCTCTCTCAGCCAAACATCAAGATCAATTCCGTGCGGGTGTCGCCACCCCGGTGGCTGCGCCAGTCACGGCCTGGAGCGGCGCGGAAATTGCTAGTCCATGTGGCCCAAACTCGATCTCCCGAATGACCGGCTCATAGGCGCTGTCCCTGACCTTGAGCACCGATATGGTGCGCTTGTACCGCGAGTCGATCTCTACATGGCGCAGCATCACCAGATTATCCAGCAGGCTCGAGATCTCCGACCCCGGAGCCGTCACAGTCGGGCCGAAAAGGTCCCGAAGTTCCCAGGTCGCAATTGTGGTAACTCCAAGCCGACGTATCTCGTTCATCAGCGTCGCGAAAAATTCAACCAGCCGAGGCGGGTGGACGGCGGCTCGCTCGAAACCGCCCAAACCATCGATCAAGAGTCGCTTGACGCCGCGTGTGCGGATAGCGTCGAGAAGACGATGCCCGAGCTTGTCGAGCAGGTTTTCGGTCATCGGGTTCCAGATCGCCTCCAGGGCGCCGGATTCGAGTGGCGTATCCAGGTCGACGCGTAAGGCGCGCGCTTTGGCCAAGAGCCGAGCTGGCGTTTCGTAGAAGCCGAAGTGTAAACCAGGTTCTTCCTTGGCTGATTGGCTTAAGAAGTTGAGACCCATTGCGGTTTTCCCACAGCCGGAAGGGCCGAACAACAGCGTCACCGAGCTCCGAGGCAGCCCGCCACCCATCAACCGATCGAACCCATCTGTTCCGCTAGTGAGGGGAGGGGTAGCCTTATCATCAGCAGCAAGAGCCGACATCAGCATGGCCTCCATGCGCGGATACACCGTCATGCCTGTCGAGGTAATTTCGAACTGATGGTAGCCGCCGAGAGCAGCGCTTCCTCTTGATTTCCTAATTTGCAGGCGCCGGACTGATCGCACACCGACGAGCTCGTTGTGAAGCTCTATGACACCATCAACCATGGTGTGCTCAGGACTGTCTTCGGCAATCCGGGTGCTGGTGAGGAAAAGTACGGTGCATCCGACGAATGCCGCCTGACTTTGGACTTCAGCGACGAATGTCTTGACGTCAAGTTGCGTGTCGGCGCGATCACGAGCATTCAGGAGGCCGTCGAAGACCAACAACGTTGCTTCCTGCCGGGCGATCTCCTGGCGGATCAGGCTCACAACAGCAGACAGACCTTCATCTCTGAGCGTCTGGAAAACGCTGACATAGGTGATGGAACTCCCCAGGTGCGCGTTGTCGAAAAACTCAAGCGTCCCCAGGGACTGGAACAGCCGATCGTGGGTTTCCGCGAGGAGGGTGACGTAAAGCACCTTGCCGCCCCGCGAAAGGTTGGCGAAAGCGACCTGGTTTGCGAAGATGGTTTTGCCCGCACCCGGGTGGCCCTGAATGATGTAGGACGCGCCCTCGACCAGGCCGCCTCCAAGAATGGTGTCGAGACCGGAAATGCCGGTCAATAGTCTTGGAAGTTCGTTCATCGCGATGGTCGTCCAGTATTAGGGGTCGGCCGCACCGTAAATCCGTCACGCGATTTTGCAACAGTTGGGCCACACAAAAGGCTTTATTTCTCGCCGAGGGGAGCTAAGGTTCCTGCGAGGAAAGACCGCCTTGCTATTTTCTAATGACATGACAGGACACGTAGCGCCGATGACAGATAGAACTGATAGCGGCGATATCGACGGGGCCGACGGAGGCTTGCAGGCGCAGGAAACGGCCATCGTAGCGGCTAAGCCGGCACACGACGCAGCCGCCTTCCTGGCGGCTATCATCGAATCGTCCGAGGACGCCATCGTCAGCAAGTCGCTTCAGGGCTTCATCACCACCTGGAACAAGGGCGCCGAGCGGCTCTTCGGATATAGCGCCGAAGAAGCTGTCGGAAAGCATATCACCATGCTCATCCCCGAGGATCGGCTTGACGAAGAGCCGGCAATCCTTGCGCGGATCCACGCCGGGGAGCGTGTCGACCATTTCGAGACAATCAGGCGACGTAAGGACGGTGCCCTGCTTGACATATCGCTGACGATTTCGCCGATCCGCAACAGCGACGGCAAGATTATCGGAGCCTCGAAGATCGCCCGGGACATCTCGGAGCGAAAGCGTGCGGCCGAACGCCAGGACCTTCTGCTTCGGGAGATGCATCACCGGGTCAAGAACCTGTTTGCCATCACCGGCAGCATTATCACGCTTGCGGCCCGCACCGCGCAGACTCCGGGTGAGCTTGCCTCGACAATGAAAGACCGCCTTGTCGCGCTCTCGCAAGCCCATGAGATGACACTTCCAAGCTTTACAGGGGACGAAGCGTTTCAAGAGCGTTCAACAACCTTGTTTCAGCTGCTGGCGAGTCTGCTTTCACCGTATGGCGAGGGGAGGGAACAGCAGTGGCACCTTCATGGTGAAGACACACCGATCAGCGCCGAGCGTGTAACGAGCCTCGCACTGCTCTTTCATGAGTATGCGACCAATTCTGTGAAATACGGATCACTGTCAAATGTGGAAGGGCGACTGGACGTGACGGTGGACGCACGCGGGGAAAGTGTCGAGATCTCATGGCTTGAATCGGGCGGACAACCCTCCGGCAACACCGAACCAGCAAATGCGGGGTTCGGTACGAGACTGGAACAGATGATCGTTCGCACCCTCAATGCAGAAGTTTCAAGAGAGTGGCAGCCGCAGGGCCTCTTGATCAAACTTTCGGTACCTCGCACAGCCTTTGCTGCGCCCGCTCAGATCTAGACGTGAACACTCCGTTCAGATTGGCGCCGGGCTTTTTCGTCATACGTTCGAGCGATCGTGCTCTATGAGGGCATCTTTCCGGCCTCGACGGCTCACTGAAGCACCCTAGATCACCCTAGTCAGTTGCATGGTTAGGAGGAGACGGCCGTGTCTACCCAAAAGCAGGAAATGATCCGCCAGCGCGCCCATGAAATCTGGGAGAGCGAGGGTCGGCCAGAGGGCGCCGAACTGCGCCACTGGCAACAAGCTTCCGAAGAGCTAAATTCCGATGACAGGAACGAAGCAGCCATGCTTAAGGCCGCTGGCGAACGCCCGGACGCTGACCCACCAACGCACACACCCTTCGCGGCTGAAAAACAAAGTTCGCCGGAGCCAACGCGGCCGGTCCTCGATGTCGAAATAACCACGGGCGAAAAGCCGGCGCGGCGCAAGGTCAAGAAGACCGAGGGGCCGTGACGCTCGTGGACTTTTTAGACCGTGCAATCGAAGTCGCCCTTAAAGCGCACGACGGCCAGACTGACAAGATCGGCCGGCCGTACTTCGAGCACTGCCAGCGCGTGGCGCTTCTCGTTCCGGGTGACCAAGCTCGAACAGTCGCTTATCTTCATGATGTCGTCGAGAAGGGGAGGGGATGGTCGTTAAGCAAGCTGGATGAGGCGGGATTCCCGCCGGAGGTCGTTTCCGCTGTTGATGCTCTGACAAAACGGCCGGACGAGGAGACTGCAGCATTTGTCAGGCGCGCGGCGATGAACCGGCTGGCTGTTCCCGTGAAGCAGGCTGATCTTGAGGACAACCTCTGGCAGGCCGAGCGGAGTGGCTCGGACCCGGCGAAATATCGCTACGAAATGGAGATCCTGCGGGCATCGACGGGAAGGCAGTTCTGATGTCGCTATGTCATGCTTGGCGCTCGCGATCTCGAAGCCGAGCTCCCTGGGCACCAATATCAAGCAGCTGAAGCGCTCAGCATGACTTCCGACACCGAAATTTTCCCTTACGGTCACTATCAGGCGGGAGCAAGTTAAAGCCCAGCAGCTTTGGTCAGATTCACGCGGAAGCGGTCGCGCCGGCGTTGATATCTGCGGGTCATCTCCGCGGAAGCATGGCCAAGCTGTTTCTGGACATAGCGTTCGTCAACCTCGGCCGAGGAGGCAAGCCCTGCACGAAGGGGATGGCCGGAGAACTTCAAGGCTCGCTCGATCTCGCTGAGATCGCCGCGAACGCCTGCAGCCATTGCGGCCCTTTTCACAAGCCGAGCGACCTCCTTGTCGTTCAACCGCTCCGACCCGACAGCCTTTCCTTGCCCCGTCACCCGGCGAAAAAGAGGGCCATGAGCCAGTTTAGCGAACTTGATCCAGGTCTCGAGCGCCACGACTGGACAGGTGGCGTCCGATGAGCCGCGACCCACCTCGACCTCTCGCCATCCGGTTTTACCGCGCAGGGTAATAAGCATGCCCTTGTCGAGGATCTCGATCCAACCCCGGCCGTCTTCTGTCTGGTCGGCTTTCAGATCGAGGCCCACGATCTCGGAGCGTCGGAGACCGCCAGCAAAGCCGATAAGCAACATCGCCCGATCCCGCAGGCCACGCAGAGAGCCGCGATCGAGCGTCTCGACCATGGTGATGATGTCTTCCGCCATGATCGCTTCTTTCTGGACTGGTGGCTTGGCATGGCTGTTGCGGATGCCGGCCATCACGGTGGCGATATGCCGGTCTTTGCGGTCAAGCGAGACGCCACGCTGGGCATAGTTCCAGGAGAGCGAAGAGAGGCGGCGTTCAATGGTCGAGACTGAGTTCGCCTTTGCACCCCGTTCAGCCGTGCCGGAAGCGCAGGCGGTAATATAAAGCCCAACGGTTTGCGGATGCGGGGGGAGGGGAGTGAGGTTTGACCGCCGGCACCAAGCTGAGAAATGCTTCCAGTCTGCTGCGTAGGCTTTGCGGGTGTTGGCGGAACTGGCCGCTGCGACGTAGCCCCGGGCACGATCGGCAAGGTTGGCGAGATGAGCTGGTGTTTCGTCCTCGCCGATAAGTGAGGGGAGGTGGCTATCGCTCGACACCTCCGGCGCGGAAACATCATGCCCAGTCGCTGTGCTGAGAGACGGTGCTGTGGTCTCCTCGACGTGATTTTCGCTGTTTTTGTCAGTTGACCGTTTTTCGCGAGACTGGAGTTCATTTGGTTCCAAAGGATTAGCCGATTCAGATTTCGTGAGACCGTTTCGGTTTCGTTGAGACTGAACTGTCACGCGATTCAGATATGGTGAGATTACCTCGATATGCCAGGCGCGTGAAGGCTATGCGACGTGATCAGCTCAACGAAGTCGAATGGCAGAAAGTGCTTCGGCATGCGGACGTTCTGCGGCGTCTACCGCAGCGCCCCACGGCCGGGGATGTCGCCGATGCGATGGCGGAGCTTGCAGTCAGCCGTGCGACCCTGTTCCGCTGGCTGAAGCGGTTCAGGACTGAGGAGCGTGCTGCGAGCTTCAATCGCACGTAGGCTGGGCTCGACCTGCGCTGGAGCTGGAGAGGGAACCCGCGCTTAGTGATGTGGAGTGCATCGCCGCAGCAACAAGCAGTTCGGTAGAACGACTATTCGCGATGACCTTCCATGGTTTGCCATCGCGCTATCGCAATCTCCTCCGGTGGAAAGCATGGGAGATTTGCCCCGCGTGCTCGCAGGGCATGCAACGACCGCCACGGCTCAAACCCTGGTCGTTTGCCTTTTCCTTCTGGTGCGAGCGACATCGTCAACCCCTGTTCAGCCGCGACACCCGCGGGGTCAGTGCCCTCGGCGATTATTGGGCAGCGCGCAGGGGAGGGGCAATACTCAATCGATGGGGAATGGGAAAGGGTGCCGACGCAGTACCAGTTGAGCCGGCTTTGTCGCTGCTGCTATCGCCGATCCGCAAAGCGTCTCCTCCGGCTCCGTGGGAATTGGCCAGATTGTCGTT
This sequence comes from Rhizobium sp. OAE497, assembly GCF_040546565.1. Lineage (NCBI taxonomy): Bacteria > Pseudomonadati > Pseudomonadota > Alphaproteobacteria > Hyphomicrobiales > Rhizobiaceae > Rhizobium > Rhizobium sp. OAE497. The sequence continues at coordinate 479,704 of NZ_JBEPOA010000003.1, read as the reverse complement.
GCCGCAACAGCACGAGCCCGCCCTCCAATCGAAACGCTTCCGACGCCCTGCGCTGACAATTGTGGTGCCGGAATTCGCGGTCGCAGTCCCGATCTATGATCAGCAGCTGCCAACGGACATCGCGCAGCTCTCGTCTGCACCATCTGCGGAACGGTACGCGCTTGCCATCGGTGTCGCCCGATTGCTGAGCGATCCGGCGGATATGATCGCTCGCATCGAAAAGGCCGCTGACGAGCATTGCCGAAGGAAGATCAAGCGGGACTGCTCGACCGTTGGTCGCCTGACTATCGGTCCAGCGGAGAATCGGCCTGGCCCCTCAAAAAATAGGAAAGTGAAATTTTTCGACCCTCACAGATGGCCGTACAGCGCTTTTCAAGGGTGAGGATGACCGCAGAGATGGAAAAATATCGGAACGCGTCCTGAGTCATCTGTGGCCGAAAGCGAGCCGGTCGCGTTTTTCCACCCTGGGAGGCGCGGGGGAGGGGCGCCAAGAAAGACGTGGACCGCCCAATTAAGGTCCTCTCGTTCGCTCGGGCATGGAATTGTTGAGCTAGCCGCATCGAGGACGGAAATCGTGAGACTAAGTGACAAAACGCTTAGCCGCGCCAGCGAAGGAAAAGGGAATAAGATCAATGGTCAAGTGCAGCGGATGGTTGACGCAGATATGGCGCGTTAGGAAAACCACTGCAGAATCTCATCAATTCCGGTCAGCTGACAATGATTTGGGGCATTTCTTTATAATGACCATAACGTCCGATAATGCAACATTATCGGACATATTTATGTAACGACATGGCGTGCGGTTAAGTGCAATATTTCTGGCAAAAACTGCACAGGCGGTTTATGCTCTGCCGCATGGATTCGCTTGCGCCCGCCGCTCCAACCGGCCCCGCCTGGCCGCCCCGCCCCCCGGGCTGGACGCTGGCCCGTGGTCGCGACGCCAATGAGACAGACGCCGCCTTCGCCGCTGGTATCGCTCTGAAATCGCTGGATGATCTGATTCGGGCCGACCCTCCATGGCTTGGTTGCTGGCGCGATCGGCTCGCCCTCAAATCAGCCGCCGTCGCTGCCAAGATGCTCGGCCGCAATGAAGTGGAAAGCGCGCTCCGCGACGCCGTTCTGCTGACCGTTACCGGCGACGATCCCGGCCCGGCTGGAAAGCTGTTTCTGGCGACACGAATGCTGACGCGCCGATCCGGACCGGTCACCACCTCATTCGTCAAAGATATTGCCGACCTTTCTGGCTTTCGGTGGGACGACGAACTTGCCTCAATTCCCGATATCGTCGAGTCTGCAAATCAGTCCGGGCGAGCAGCACCCTTCGCGGTGGCGGACCTGATAACGGCGATCTCTGCCGTTCGCCCGGACGCCGAGGTGATGGCGCTCGGTCTGGCCGACGTCATTCTGGCGCGCAAGCTGAATTGGCCAAAGCCGGTGCCCCTACTGTTGCCTGAGCGCTTTGGCCCCGCCTTCCGCACCATTGGTGGCCGCGGTCGCGTGCGGCCGGGGGAGCCGACTTATCCGAAAGCGATCTGCCTGGCGCTGGTCGATGGCGTTGAACTGGCGCTACGGTTAGCTATCGAGATCGATCGCCGGGCGTCGCGGATATTGGCGGTGGCACCGAAGCTCCGGACCAAGGGCGCCGAGCCGGTGATCCGAAGGCTGCTGATGGAAGATGCGGTGTCCGCGTCCGTGCCGGGCTCAAAACTGTCGCGCTGGGCGGCCAACCGGCTGTTCGATCGGCTCGAAAGTCTCGACGCGGTGCGCGAGTTCTCCGGCCGATCCTCCTTTCGGATCTTTGGGTTGTGATGATGGTGGGAGCAAGCGCAGCCAAAGCCCGCCGGAAAGCGAACGCCGCAGACGAACGTCTGTTTGATCGTGAGCTGGAGGACCTGCCGCCAGAAATGCGCTGGCGGGAATGGATGATGCGGGTCGAGGCCGTGATCTTTGCCTCGGCCGAGCCGGTCACCCGCGAGACGCTGGCGCGCGTCGTCGGAAAAAACTGCAGCATCGATCTGCTGATCGACGATCTGCGCGGGGAACTCAGCGCCCGGCCCTATGAACTGGTGTCGGTTGCCGGCGGCTGGCAGCATCGGACCCGGCCACGGTTCGCAGAAACGATCCGGGCCTCAGCTGCTCCAACGCGCGGCGCGGCAACAATGTTGTCGGAGTTCGAGGCGATGGTGCTGATGGCGGTCGGATATTTCCAGCCGGTGACCCGTGGCGAACTGTCGAAGATTTTTGGCAAGGAAGTCAGCCGCGATACCGTCGGCAATTTGCGTGGCGCTGGATTCATCGGCTCTGGGCCGCGCAGCCCGACGCCCGGCGCACCCTATACCTATGTGACGACGCCGCACTTTCTGTCGGCGTTCGGTATGGAGACGCTGCGCGACCTGCCGAATATCGAAGCGCTCGAAGACGCCGGCCTGCTGAGCCGACATGCGGTTCAAAACGAAATCGCCGCCTCGGAAGGCGGCGAAAATGACGCGGACGAAGAAGCGTCCTTTATTGAATGATACCGGTCGTCTGCGGCCGCTTCGTCATCGCGATCGGGCTGACGAGCATTGCCGTCGAAGCGAGCGCCATCCACAGGCCGAGCTTCATTGGAAGAAGCAGCAACTGGTCGAACAATGCTGTATCTGGATAGGCGCCTACCGCGCTGTCAATCGTCCGCTCGAACGGCCGGACGACCGCCTTGGCGGCATCTTGTACTTCCGTGCTGACCGGTTCAATACCGGGAATGCCTGTCGGGATCGGTTCACCAAGCTTCAGGTCTGACACGGTCACGTCCTTTCACGGTTGACGATCCCTAAGTGCTGCAGCGCACAAAAGTTCCGTGCAGCATCGACCTCCAGGCGGTTCATCTGCCATCAGAGACATCACGTCACTCCAGATCGAGGGACTGCTTCAGTTCATCGATCCGTTTTGACGCTTCCGCCTTGGTCAGATCCTCGGCATAGGCATCGGGTTGATGCGCCTGCTCCGACAAGGTCTTCAGATAGGAGCGTTGGGCGCCGGTCATCGGCTCGTCACCGCTGACCCAGTCGTCCAGGTCTTTCTGCGTGTTGGATGATGTATCAGCCTTCGGGTTGTCACTCATAACGATCTCCTGAATTCGTTCTCCAAACGTTCTTGGCTGGTGGATGGTTCCGGTTTGTGCTTGATCGGCGTAAGGAACTCGGCTGCCGGCCCTTCGTTCCGCTCACGCGTTTACAAGCCGAGGAGAAGACGATTGCCGATCGTTGCCACCGCCACCTGGTTCATCCTGAAAAAGGTGGCCGACCGGTTTGCGTAGGAAGGAAGCAGCCTCACCCGATATGTATCGGTGTTCGATGGCGTCGAGATCAATTCGACCTTCTACCGTCGGCACAAGACGTCGACATTCGCGCGGTGGGCGGAGTCCGTTCCGGACAGCTTTCGGTTTGCAGTCAAAATCCCCAAGGAGATCTCCCACACCAGGGCGATGAAAGACATCGCCGAGCCGTTCGACACGTTCCTCGAAGACACCGCGCCTCTTGGAGAGAAGCGTGGACCACTGCTCTGTCAGCTGCCGCCATCGCTGGCCTTCGATGCTGACGTGCTCCAAACCGCGTTCAAGGTGGTGCGCCATGCCGATGACGGTCGATCGTCATCGAGGTACGCCACAAGAGCTGGGCATCGGCCGAAGCGCTGGATCTGCTGAAGACCTATAGGATCGACCGGGTTCTGGCCGATCCGGCGCCGGTGTGGCTGGCGGAGGATTTCAACACACCGCCGAAATACGTTCGTCTGCATGGCAAGCCAAAAATCTACTACTCGAGCTATAGCGACGATGAGATCAGTGCGTTCTCGAAACTGCTGGCGCGCGATGGCTGGTGCGTGTTCGACAATACAGCCTCAAGCGCAGCGATCGAAAACGCGCTGACCATGCTTGAAATGTGCTGAAGCCTCTCCGGGGAGAGTAGCCCGATGTCGAAAGAGAATCCAGCGGAGCCAATGCCGACCGATTAAGCCTGAAACTTACGGATGAGCAACTGGCAGCCTCGCCTGCGCCTGATGCTGAATTCGATACGTGGGGAGTTTGACAAATCTCTAACACAACGATATTGTTGTGTCATGATTCCACTGCTCGACCCCAGTACCGGATATTTGCCTCAGGGCGTCTACCAGGCGTCCTGGGGCGAGGTGTCGTCGATTTTTTCGGGAAACGGCCACCGTCTGTGGCTGCTGGAAGGTCTTGCTGCCGCATTAGACAACTTGGCTACAGCAGGTTGCCAGACCGTGTTGCTCGACGGCAGCTTCATTTCACAAAAGCAACTTCCGAGTGATTACGATGGCGCGTGGGACACCCTTGGGGTGGACCCCGGCTTGCTAGATCCGGTGCTCTTGGATTTCTCAAATCAGCGATCTGCAATGAAAATGAAGTATGGCGGCGAGCTTTTCCCAGCGTCAGGTCTGGCCGCCCCCGGGGTTACATATAGGGAGTTTTTTCAGAGTGACCGTAACGGCGTGCCCAAGGGCGTGGTGGAACTGAACCTAAGGAGTCTGCCATGATCACCAACGAGCGACAGTACAGAATCACGCGCTCTCAAGCCGACCGGTTCAAGAAGGCGTTGACAGAGTTCTCCCTTCAAAAGAGAGAAGGCGTACACCCGCGCCTCGTTCAGGCTGAACGAGAAGCCCTCGAGAGCCAGATCTCAGATCTAGAACTTGAACTCGCTAATTTTGATAGTCTGAAATCACAAGATCTGGCGATGATCAGCCTCGATTCCTTCGATGGATTGGCGGAAGGTTTGATCAAAGCGCGCATAGCGTCAGGGCTAAGCCAAAGAGACTTGGCTGATCGGCTTGGGTTAAAAGAGCAGCAAATACAACGCTACGAAGCGGATAGGTACGGTTCGGCAAGTCTCCAGAGAGTGCAAGAAATCGCTCAAGCAATAGGAGTGCGAATCCAGAACGAAATAATGTTGCCCATACCAGCGGTTTCGTTCGATAGCCTCGTCGCCAAACTGCGCCAAGTCGGTCTTGATCGTGATTTCGTACTTACGCGTCTTCTCCCTTCGTCTGATCGCGCGCGATTGTCTGGGGAGGCTGACGTCGAGGATCAAAGCCAGATCTTACAGCGGACAGGTGAAATTCTTCAGCGCATTTTCGGGTGGACCCGTGAAAATCTGTTTGGACCCAGCGTACTGCAATCGCCCCAGCTTGCCGCCGCTCACGCTCGGTTCAAAATGCCAGCCAATCGGTCGCAAAAAACCACCACGGCATATGCTGCATACGCCCACTATCTAGCCCTCACTGTGCTTCGTGCGTCTGCCGAGATGCCACGGCGGCCGATCCCGATAGATCCTACGGTCTTCCGGCAAGGCGTTATTGACGCGTACGGTGAGTTTGAGCTGCGCTCGGCCCTGCATTACGCTTGGGATCTCGGCGTCCCTGTCTTGCCATTGCGTGATCGTGGAACATTCCACGGTGCGTGCTGGCGTTACAATCATAGAAACATTGTAGTTCTCAAGCAGACTTCGGCTTTCGAGGCCCGGTGGCTGTTCGACCTTTTGCACGAGCTTTTTCACGCAGGTCAGGAACCGGAAGCAGCAACTCTCGAGATTATCGAAGGCGACGAAACCTCAGCAGAACGTCGGAACTCGGACGAAGAAATTGCTGCGAGCCAGTTTGCGGGTGACGCCAGTCTTGATGGTCGAGCCGAAGAACTGGCGCAAGCCTGTGTAGAGGCGGCCCGCGGTTCCGTGCAGCGACTTAAAATGGTGGTTCCCCAAATTGCTGAAGACTATGATGTCAGTGTCGGAGCTTTAGCAAATTATATGGCTTTCCGCCTTTCCTGGCAGGGTGTCAATTGGTGGGGAGCAGCCGCCAATCTGCAGACTGGTGACGCCGACCCCTGGAGAATTGCTCGAGATGTGTTCCTCGAGCGATTTCCGGCGATATTTGAGAGTGAAATCGACCGCAATTTGCTCGAACGCGTTCTGCATTGAGGATCCCGATGACCGAATTCAAAAAACCAGAACCCCTGAAAATCACCTGCACAGCTGTGGACTGTGACAACGATCTTCACTGTTTTAAGCAACTGAAAAAGATGACGAGCGATCAGCGCGGAAAGTGCCGCGCGTGCGAAGCGGACCTTATCGACTGGTCGCGCCTTAAGCAGCGCGATCTGAACGATGCGGCCCACACTTTCGAAGCGCTGCAGCATGAGCTCATACGCCACCATTTCTTCCATAAAGAGATTGACGAAGGCGCCGACCGCCATGCTCGCCGCAAAGGTAGATTGGCCTTGTTCGAAGCAGTTGAGACTCGTCTCTCAAAGTACCTCGCTCCTGCCGAGCCCCCGAGGGACGGCTATCAAACTCCGCTGAGCGGAAACGCCATCTTCTATGCTCAGCATGCAACGGCAACCTGTTGCCGGACCTGCCTCGAATACTGGCACGCAATCCCGAAGGGCCGACCACTGACCGCAGAGGAACTCGGCTACTGCCAAGCGCTAATCGAGCTCTTCCTGAACAAGCGCCTTCCGGGTCTTAGCGAGTCACCGACAAGAGTGCCGGCACGTCGACATGGGGTAGGGGAGGCAGCGGCACTGCTATGAACACTGGACTTCCTGTCAAACCGATAGACACGGAGAAGTTCGCCGAGCGTCTTCGCGCTCGTGCGATAAATGCGACCGAACGCAAAATTCTGATCTCCCGTCTGTCTGGGTCGGAACAGGAGGTCGACCTGTCGTCTCCAACCAATTGCGACGGCTTTGGCCGGATCCGTCATTTCAAAATCAAAACTTCGGACGGGTGGCCGGCAAATCCTCTGCCCATTGTGCCAGCTTGTAAGGCTCTCGGAATATCCGAGCCGCCGGCAATGATGATGGCTCAAGTCTTCCAAAATGCAGCGTGCGCCTGGCGCTGTTGGTACTGCTTTGTACCAGACGCGTTGCTCAAGGCGGATATTACACGGTCGTCCTGGTTTTCTGCTGAAGAGCTTGTTGCATTTTACGCCGATCTCTCCGACCGACCATCGATTATTGACCTTTCTGGAGGATCGCCGGACCTGGTTCCAGAATGGACGCCATGGATGATGGAGGCGCTACAATCTCGCGGCCTGGATCGATCGACCTACCTTTGGACGGACGACAATCTCAGTACCACCTATCTATTCGACAAACTGACGAAGGACGAACTGATGCTTCTCCGTAGCTATCAGAATTATGGCCGGGTGTGCTGCTTTAAAGGATTCGACTCCTATTCTTTTGCGTTCAACACGAAGGCCGCCGAAAGCGATTACGAGCAGCAATTTAAAATCATGCGGCGCCTACTCGACCTTGGCCTCGATCTCTACGGATATGTGACCCTGACCTCCCCGCGCAGTGAAGGTGCCGCGGCCGGCGTCCGCACCTTTGTCGACCGTCTTCAGGACCTCGATCCCAATTTGCCACTTCGGACTGTTCCACTCGAGATCCGAATATTCTCGCCCGTCGGCGCGCGCCTCGCGGCCAATGACGAGCGTCAGATCAGCATGGGAGTCCAGCAAGACGCAATCGCAGCATGGAACGAAGAGATCGAAAAGCGTTTCGAGCCTGCGATGAGGGTTCGCCCAATTTCGGCGGTGCCGTTGAGAACTCGGGGATAACTTATGTCACGCGTCTTGGCTCAAGCAGATTTCGAAAGGCGTATCGACGAGCAGGTTCTCGGGCTCCTAAGCCGATCGTCCTTGAGCTTTCATGCAATGCTCGGAGCGCTTCCCAGCGTCTATCCGACGAACGTGATTGAGTCGCTGGCGAGGCTCGCCGCTACCGGGTTAGCCGATCGTAGCCGCACCGAGGAGCTTCGCGCTCAAATAGGTCGGCGGGACGACGCCTTGCGCTCAACCAGAACCTTACTTCCGCTGCCACACCCGGTCGAGTTTGAGTGGCGGTTTTGCCCAGATACTTCTCAGCATCTGCTGGAACTGGCCAACGAGATGGCTCCCGCAAGAACCCCGATCGTGTTGTTTGGCACGCCTGGCGTCGCGGTCGAAGCCCTTCATTTGCCTAGCGCGCGCAGGCTTACCTTCATCGGCGAGAATAATTCCGTCACCCAGCGTCTCAGAGCCCTGAACGATGCAGCGGAGCAATCGCTGACCTTGCAATTCTGCACGATGGCGTACCCCCAGATGGGAGCCGGCGCAGTGATTGTGGATCCGCCCTGGTACATGGATTTCGTCAAGCCGATGCTTGCCATCGCCGCTCACACTGTCTGCGTCGGCGGTTTCGTCTTCGTGAGCCTACCTCCGGAAGGCGTTCGATCATCGGCAATAGACGACCAGGCAAAACTTATCCGCCGTGCTGGCAGGTTGGGGCTGCGACTTCATTCAGTCCAACCGTTGGCGCTGCATTATGAGACACCGTTCTTCGAGCAGAACGCGTTGGCCGCAGCAGGAATCGGTTGTTCGCAACGTTGGCGTCGAGGCGATCTTCTTATTTTCGAAAAAATCAGCGTTGCCGCTCCCGATTCCAACCTATTTGTGGCGCGCAAGCGCGAATGGTGTGAGTTCGTCATCGGCCGTATGCGACTTTTCGTGCGACGCGAGGGGCAGTCCGCTTGCCCTACCGCCCTTAGCTCACTGGTTGAGGGCGACATTCTGCCAACCGTCAGCCGCCGCGATCGGCGCCGGCGTCAGGCCGCTGTCGTGACTTCGGGCAACAGGATCTTCGCGTCGAACAATCCCGAGCTTGTCGTGGAAGCGGCGTTGTCACTGTGCAAAACCGATTTTAACAGTCGCTCGCGGCAGCCATTATGGGGTAACACCAGTGAGGCTGCAGAGGTGGAACGCATTGCGGATGAATTGACGCGTCTTTCAGAGCGGGAGGCCGCCGAGGAGCGTGCAACCTTGCCTTTGTCGCCTATTACAGGGGGCCAGGCTTGGAAATACGATTCGATCAACTCCTCAAGAGAACGTCGGGAAATTCTTTCTGGAGCGACTACATGACGTCGGCCTGCCAGGATCCCTTTCTCTGTGGGGTCCATCTAGCCGTGTTTTCCCAACCCTACCTTGATCTGGTGCTTACCGGTGAAAAGAAGATTGAATCCAGATTCAGTCGAAATCGGTGCGCGCCATTCGACGAGATCCGCAAGGGTGATATCATTCTGCTGAAGGAGGTTTCCGGCCCGGTTTGCGGTATTGCCCTCGCTAGTCGTATCTGGTTTTTCGATCTTGATAATGAACCCATCGAGGCCATCCGGCAGCAATATGGTGGGGCAATTCTGGCGGGGGACGAATTCTGGTTGCAGAAGGAAGAGTCCTCATTTGCTACGCTCATCGAGCTAACGAACCCGACCTCGATAGAGCCGCTCGCGTTTGACAAGCGAGATCGGCGCGGCTGGGTATCGCTCCGACCGCGCCAGATGGAGCTATTTTGATGTCGCTGATTGTGTGCTTTTCAGGAAAGATCGGTAGCGGAAAATCCTCAGTGCTTACAGCGCTTAGTGACCAGTTGCATTGGAAACGCACTGGGTTCGGTGACTACCTCAGAGCGGAAATCGTAAAAGCTGGTGGCGACCCGTCCTCTCGAGAGGCGTTGCAAGACATGGGTAAGCGTTTGGTCGAATCCGATCCTGACGGCTTTTGCAGGGCCGTTCTGGCCTACGGCGACTATCAGGCTGGCGATAACCTGTTCGTCGATGGTGTGAGACATGTCGATATTTTCGCCATCCTCAAACGAATTGCCGCGCCGGCCGACGTGAGGTTAATTTTTCTGTCTGTAAGCGATGACCTCCAACGGTCGCGAGTGACAACCCGCTCAGACAGTGATGATCTTGTTCGGGCTGTCGGGCACACTGTCGAATTGGATCTTGCGGAGAGTTTGCCCCAGCGGGCGGACGCCAACATCGATGCAGATCAGCCCTTAGACGACGTCGTAGCGTCTTGCGTCCACACGATCCAATCTTGGATGAAAAAATGACCCCTAAGCAAAACCGCTTCATGGGCCGATATCGGAAGCTAAGCTATGGCTCATAGGGCCGGTAGCGCAGATCTACCCCTTCACGGCGGGCGTGTTCCAGCGTGGCTCGGTGAACGCATGACGCGTCTCGGGACGATCATCACGGAAGCGATTGTACTTCACTATGGGCGCGATGAGTTTTTGAGGCGCCTTGCCCACCCATTCTGGTTTCAATCATTCGGCGCCGTCATGGGGATGGACTGGCACTCTTCGGGCATTACGACCAGTGTTCTTGGAGCCTTGAAGCGTGGTCTTTCGCCGCGCGCCCACGAACTGGGCATCTATGTGTGCGGCGGACGTGGCGCGCAGTCGCGTAAGACGCCATCGGAATTGATCGCTGTAGCCGAGCGCACAGGCTTCGACGGTCACCATCTCGCGTCAACGAGCCGCCTCGTTGCAAAGGTGGACAGTGCGGCCGTGCAGGACGGGTTCGACCTGTATCTCCATGGGTTCATCACCACACAGGATGGAAATTGGGTTGTCGTGCAGCAAGGAATGAACGGCGAGCGGCGACAGGCGCGCCGCTATCACTGGTTGTCAGAAGGACTGAAGAGCTTTCTGGATTCACCTCATGCAGCCATCGAAGGGCGTGGCCAAGGCTTAATAATGAACCTAGCCGACGCCAGGGCACGGCCGTCGCGAGACGCGCAGCTTGAGCTCCTTGATAATATCGGACCTGATGGCATCATTCACGAACTAAATAAGATTAACCCTCGCGTAAACGCCGAGCCATTCGCTGCCCAAATGGATCTTCCCCACCTTATCATGCCGATGCGTCATGAGGTTCAAGAAGTGGACGTGAATATGCGTCGTCTCCATGGAAACCTAGCCGCGGCAGCCGAACGCGGGCCAAAAGACTTTCAGGAATTGCTCCTTGTACCGGGTGTCGGGCCGCGTACTGTCAGTGCCCTGGCAATGGTGGCTGAAGTGGTTCACGGAGCGCCTTCCAGATTTTCCGATCCAGCGCGATTTTCTGTGGCTCACGGAGGCAAAGACCGTCATCCGTATCCTGTCCCTATTAAGGTCTACGACGAGACGATACGTGTGATGAAGTCGGCGGTCCAAAAAGGAAGATTGGGGCATCAAGAAGAGCTTTTAGCCTTGTATCGATTGGACGAACAGGCGAGGCGGCTTGAGCGCTACGTCACCGGGCCAGATTTGAAAGAAATCATCGCGGGCGAATACAACCAAACGCGAAGGTTGGGGGGACGCTCGATATTCGGACACGAAATAGACATCGAACATCAATCGGAAAGATAGCTCAGTTCCCGTTCGAATTTACCACGATAACATCTCGAATTTGCATCGAACCTAACGGCTCGCTAAAAGGTTGATTTACTGGAGGGGGTGACTTGACCGGAACTTTAGCAATTTGGCATGAGCCCATCGAAGAGCCATTAGTAAGGCGAGGGAACCTTGCTCCTGGCGAAGTTGCAGCCGATTGCCCGACGATAGAATTGCATATCAACCTTTGGCGTGACAGCGGACTCCATGCGGATTTTGTAGATGTCGGAATCAAGATCAAAAAGGGACCGAGGCTCAAGCGGCTTCTGTTGTTCGTCCCAGCACAAATCCAAACTGACCAGTTACTTGATCTTAGTTCTGTTTTGAAACACGGGACAAGTCTGAATGCGGTTTTCAACGACCTCGTGGAAATCACGGATCGGTCTGAACAGTACTTCGATACGCGTCTTGGAAAAGTTATTACTCGCATTCACACCATTGACCTTAAAGAGGACATTATCCTTGAACCTGTTGAGATTGATGTCCTCGAGATAGGCACTGTAATAAGTTTCAATAGACAATTCTGCGAGCGCTTCGAAGGCGAACACGACCATTATATTCGCTTCCGAATATATCTTACCGCAGCAACCCGACATTTGTTCAGCTCGGAGATCATTCCAAACGAGTGGTTCCTGCTACCATCGTTTCAAAACACGGAGTTGACCGAGTTTAGGTTGAATGAACGTAGGACGATCCCACCATCACTTATTCAGTGGTTTGAAAACGGCCCAATAAATATATCTACAGTTCACTATTTTCTCATTCGCGACCTTCGTCATGAACTTATGGTGCAGCACCGAGATTTTCGAAAGATTCGGGTGCTCGAACCGAGCCTATGGCGCCACTATCTAAGGGGGCGCCCACCGGAAACAAAGATTGACCTCGAACCATATCCTGGTTTCACCGACAGCGGGTTCGTAATCTACCACTGGAAGGAAAGCGGCAAGTTTCAAGACGGGGAGCTTATCGAACGCGTCGAGGATTTCAACGCGTTCGCTAAATTTCGTATGTATCGTCCAAATCTTCTGACTTATGCTTACATGGCCACAATAATCGGCGCGGTCGGAAGTGCGTTTTACACACTTGCCGTGGAACTGTGGCGTTGGGCCTACCCCGATCTCTTCAGAACTCAAGATATTTCCTCACCAAGCGGGCTGACCAACTCGATTATCATTCTAGCGAGCCTAGTTGTCTTCTTCGGGGCACTATGGGCGTTACTTACGAATATTAAGATCGCTTTCAGACGACTTAGGGCGCCTAAAGACCGATTTTTCCGCGGGTCAAAATCGAAAGCCGATTGATCGTGTCACAGACCGCCCGTATGGTGGAACTATGAGGATAGGAATGAGTCGCAACGAGTCACTAGGTCAGAACGCTCTGGGTGCACAACGAGTTGTGCATGACGACGTGTATACGGCGCTCTCATCGGTTCATTCTATGTATCCTGGCTTTGAGCGCTGGTTCTGGGGCAAAGTTGTTCCAGACCTAAGCGGCGCACGTTCGATATTCTTGGACTGGCATGCCGGAGGCATAACCGGCGTGATTATTGCCAAGAGATCGTACAATGAGCGTAAGCTTTGCACAGTCTGGGTCGACGAGCGTTATCGAGACCGTGGGATCGCTTCGTGCCTCATCAACGAAGCGTGTGAGTGGCTCGCTACAGATCACCCAATGATTACTATTCCGCGCAGCCGGTTGGCATCATTCGCGGGCATTTTGCGGTCAGGGCGTTTTGTGCAAACGCAGGCGCTCGACTCCTATTATCGACACGGTGAAGCCGAGTTCGTATTTAATGGATGGCTACCCCCTAGCGGACACTCGCGATCGCTGAACGCATAGCTGCTGTATCTCCGGAATTCACTCGCGCAAGCGGCACCCCTATCCTGCGAGCGATATGCGAACCCCGGTTGAGTTCACGTAGTCGGAGTTCCACGAGAGCGTCCGGGCTTGATACGAAGCGGGTGTCACGTCTCCGCAAGATGAAGGCCTCGCTGGGGTCATCAACAACTATAATGCTTGATGGGCGCAGCCGGTCAAAAAACCATTCGGGGACGTCGACAACGTCGCTCTCGTTCTCAATAATGAAATGTCCATCGATTATTATCCGAATATTTGGATGAGCCTGGATACACAACAATCGATCAAGTAAAACCTTCTGATTTTCGTCGATCTGATTGATATCCTTCGGATGAAGAGTCATGCCCGAAGATTTGAGGAGATCGCTAGCAATCACATGTTGAACACCGGTATCGCCATCAATGGCGGCTTTCAACGTATGTGTCTTTCCCGATTTTGAGAGACCAGCAACAAAAATCATGGGAAGTCTCTCTGGAGACCACCTTTTATCCGAATACCGCTTGGTGCCTTCATGACAAACCTCGACCTTTCTAAACGCTTCTCGGCAGCTATCTTAGCCTCTTCTGAAGCCGATCTCATCAACGATTGCACACTCGGTGGCAAGCTAACTCTCTTCCAGACCGGTCGTCTCTTATGCAGTTACGCGCCCTTCGAGTTCGTTAATGAGAAGGCCAGGATCGTACTTGTCGGAATTACGCCTGGGCGACGTCAGGCAACTGATGCTCTTCTGGCATACCGCCGTAGCATGCAAACAGGTGACGAAAAAACCGCGCTTGCCGTGGCGAAATCCACTGCCAGTTTTGCAGGGGCTATGCGGTCGAACTTGGCAAGAATGTTCGACCATGTTGGTCTCCATTCGATCTTAGAAATTTCATCGTGCGCCGAGCTTTTTGAAACGGCGCGTTCCCTAGTTCATTTTACGTCGGCATTACGCAATCCCGTCTTTTGGGATGGAGCAAATTATTCGGGCCAGCCCAAAATCAACACGGTTCCAATACTAGAACAGGTCGCCCGGACTAGCTTTTTCGATGAAGTTCGTCAGCTCAGCTCGGCGCTGTGGGTTCCGCTAGGCGCATCTGCCGAGATCGCGCTTCAAATGGCAGAAGGAGCAGGGTTACTGGAGAATGGCGCAATCCTACGAGGCTTTCCGCACGCGAGCGGGGCGAACGCGGAGAGAATTGCGTACTTTCTTGAAAAGAAGAAACGCAACGATTTGTCATCCAAGACAAATCCGGACGTTATAGATGCGCGAAAGGCAGGTCTGCGAGCTGCCGTGGCTAAAATATCCGGCTCGTCGGCTTCTGTATAAGGCGCTATGAAGAGCGGTATTGGGTTCTGAACCCTGTCAAGAGCCTGGGCACGTACTTCACGCCTATTCGGCTGCTTCGGGCGATATTCAACAGGCTGAACTTCTACTTCTTCGGTAAAACGCAAGCCCGGCGCCTTCTCGCGTCCTCGTGCATATTCACGGGTGTAGCTGCGAGAACGCGCGTAACTAAAGACGTCAGAAAACGGGCCGGTGAGAGGTCATCTGGGGTTCGCTCGTCGAGGATCAATACCTTCGGCAGGGCCTTGACGATGCTCTCGACCGTGCTTTCAGCAAGGTGCGCGATTTCACCCTCGGCAGGATCCGTTATCGGCTGTGGGCCCGGCTCTAATATGCCTTCGGCGGGTTCTTCTTCGTCGGGCGCCGGCGGTACTGGATCAGTGGAGTATTCCATCAACACCAGGCAGGTGGAGTGATACGCATCGTCCTCACGGCCAAGCTTGGACAAAAGGTCGAATAACCATTCTGCCGTCTTAGGTTCCTTTTCCAAGATGTCAGACCGTAGACCGAACAAGAACCCCAGTGCCGCAAGGGGGTGGCGCAAGCGAAGATTCTTTGCGTCGCCGTAAGACTCCTCGATGCGGTTCGGCGCATTCTTTCCATATGAGGAGTCCATTCGCTTCGTAGATATCAGTAATTCTGGGCCGGTGACCCAATCCGTGATGATAACGTCGACTTGCTTCAGATAGTTTTTTCCCAGGATTGAAGCAGACGAGGAGGTCACGCCGGGAATGGACGAGTTCGACGTCAAATGGGATTGGGCCTTTGCCCGTATCGCAGTGGGAAGCGATTTGACGAAAGCCGAGACAGGCGCGGGAAGAACCCGCGGATTGGCAGGCCTCGGCCAAACCTGATCCGTCCCGAAACCGGCCCTCCGAAGTTCATAGCTGAGCCAGACATCGAGGGCGAGGGCAGGCACCCCCGTTTGCGTCCCCACTTTCAGGTGGAGCGGAACGCCGAGCAAAAGCGCAAGAGTGTCGTAATCGGGTTGGATGAACGGCTGGCCGTCAATTCCAAGAACCCATGGGTTGCTGTGTTCCCCGCTAGGTGCGGCAGCTTCGACGATGTGATCGAAAATTTCCCAGGCTTCTGCTTTCGAACTCGGTTTAGCGGCCACTTGCTGACCTCACATTGCGACGGTTCGCCAGTTCCGCGCGCGCATTCCGGACGGCTGCCATTTGCGTCGCCGAAACCTCGCCGTCGCCCAGCAGCGCCTTATCAACGAGCTTGACGGCATCGAGCAGCCACCCTTTGTCCAGGAGCTTTCCAACATCTCGCTTGACCTTGCGAAGCTCATCTGCGCGAGAGGCAACCAGCGTCGGGGACGGCATGGCCCAAACGTCCGCCTCCTTTGGCTCGATCTTCAGGATTCCGCCTCCGTAGGCGCGGCCGACCATTTCGGCATGCAACAGTGTAATTGAGTTCAAGCTGGCGACTGGGAGGAGCTCGCGGCCCAGGGCCGTATATGCCTCGTTCAGGTAAACGCCATGCACCGAATTAAGGTGACGGGCCTTGGCCGCGTTTTCCGTGATGCGGGGCGTGTCCGCATTCATGCATGTCAGCAAGAGGTCCGCGGGTGAAACGAGTGGCACCCGGTACCAGGTCTTGCGTACCCGGCATTTGTAGGCAGTGCCTACGCCTGTCCGGTGGCCGTCGGCAATATATGCCGCTGCAGCTTTGGAAGGCGGGTCATTTGGATAGAACAGGTGGATTGCGTTGCCATCTTCACCGAGCTTCTTCAACTGGGCTTTCGAAAGCGAAAGTCCCCGTAAATGAGAGCTTCCGGGTGGCGAAAGGCTGAGCAACTCATCCGGGCGTAGCCCGAGCTCGGCCACGCGCTGTGGAGAAAGCGTGAAGTATTTGTTGTTTCCGGTTACCATTCCGAGCGTCGTGTCGCCCCAGGTTTCCAGGTTCGTGTAGAGGCCAGCTGCCGAGAGAGCGTGCAAAAGATGCACCGCATCGACATCGACGAGACTGCTAGTCCACTTGCCCGCTGGATCGGACGGTGTCCAGCTCAGTCCCGGGCCCAAAGTGTCGAGCGTCGCAGCATTCTTTGTCTGCCGGATCGTTGCGAAATCCGCTGGCCCCTCGAGGTAACCTTCAGCGAGGAGAAGCACGACATCCGCCTCCGCTTCCGGAAACACTTGCTCATCAAACAGAACAAGTTGCACGTCGCGGAATCGACTGAATAGGAACTTGCGGACAGGAGCGGCATAGTTCACCGAGAGCAGCTCGGCAGGCAAAACGAAGGCAAGGCGGCCACCCTTTTTCAAGAACAACGCCGAGTGCACTGTGAATGCAGCCCAACTTGAAGCGAGCCCCGTCAGCGAAATTCCGCCTCTGATGGCCGCCTCCCGCGCACGGGCACGGGCCTCCCCGGTAAAGTCCTGGTATCGGATAAAGGGAGGATTTCCGATGACGGCGTCGAACCTGGGATCCGGCGTGACGGCAAAGAAGTCGGACACTAGGATGTCGGCCTCGCCCCCGGCATCAGAGATCCGCCTGCGAGCAACATCTGCGCTTTGGGTATGTATCTCCACACCATGTACTATAGGGTAAAATGTTCCCCGCGGAGCGAGTTCACGAAGGCGATCGACCGCGGAAACCAAGAATGCAGCGTCGCCAGCGGCGGGTTCGAGCACGCGATCCTCGGGCCCCCGTATAGCCCACTTGGAAATGAAACGAGTAATCGCTGCAGGCGTGAAGAATGCGCCTCTTTCCTTGCGTAGGAGGGGAGTGTCGATAGGGTCGCGAGGGGTAACAAAGGTCACGGTTAGCTCCCGAATCGTGTACGCATGGGTTCGCGGTCTTACCCCTTCAGCTATCCTATATCGATGAATTTTTGTCTACTATTTGTTCTTATTTTCAATCTTCCGGTCCAGCGGGAAAATTGTCGCAAGCCAATGTGTATCGATGGTATTCTATCAGGATTATTATGCGCCTTGGGTCGGTGCATCATATCGCATTGGATCAGACGTTTAGCGTACGCAGCGCAACGGCGACCCCATGACCGCTATTGTTGCCGGGATTGATGCGGATTTGCGTCAGGCGAGATTGCCGATCATCTTCGGCGAACTGATCGCACTTAACCACAAGCGCAGCAACCTTAAATTAAGCCACTTCAGGCGCTGCTGGCGCTCGGAGGCTGTGCATCCTTGCGCAGTATCCGTGTCGCGGCTTTGTTATGTTCTGGCGCGTTCCAGACCACACCTTTGTCCGACGGCGCTGTTAACAGGACCGTAGAGCAGGGCAGACCGGCCGCATCGAATTTGCGTGCGATGAACTCACTTTCGCCGCGGTCATGGCTCGACATGATCAGCTGATAACCATTCAATTCGACCATATTGCGCATAACGTCGACAAAGGCGGCGGTGTGAATGATGTCATTATGCTGCAGCGGATCGTCGAGCAGTAGGGCGCGCCAGCGAGACCAAGGATAGGCGGTACTCGCCGCGCAAAGGATGCTGAAACCATTGGCGGCAAGCTGGCCCTCGCTCAGAACGATCTGAGGCGGCAAATCCTTCTTCGTCTCGATCGCATTGGCGACCTTCTCGCGGTAGCGCAGCGCCATGCCGAAACTGGTAGCATCGACCCTCGTGTCAGCCTTGAACTGGATGCTTTCACCAGGGGTGCTTAGCATCGCCTCGTTAAAATCGTCGATCACCGTATTGAGCGGGTCGAGCACGCGCGCTGAGAAATCGTCAGCCTGCTTCTGAAGGTCTTCCGAGTAGCGATTTACCGCACTGCGTGCCGTGTTGGTGAGTTTGACCGCCGCACGCGCAGCCTCTAGCTTGGTCTTTAGCGCAGCCAGATAGGCCGCCGGATCCCGAACACCGTCGTCCCCTCCGGCCGCTCGCATCGAAGCGGCGATCTCGTCTATTTCGCTCTGGAGAAGCGCGTCCTCATTTTCGCGGCCAAGGACGAGTTGGCGTTCGGCCAGTGACCGCAAACTCGCCAGCACGGCCTCGATGGTGGAGAGCCCGCGGTCATATTCAGACTGGCTCGGAATGTCGTTAAGACCAACACGCGTCCAGCGCTGCTGCATCTGCTGCGCCGCCTGTTCCGAGGTTGTGCGGGCCGCCTCGGCTGCGGCAAGGTCGCGCTGCGCGAGGTCGAGCGCCGCCTGCTCGCGCTGGACGTCCGCATACGCGCTGGTCGCCGCCTCACTCAACTGTGCTAGACGAGTCCGCGCGTCTTCGCCGCGCTCCCGCTCAGCCGTCAATCTCGCTTCAATGTCACCGATCGTAGCGTTCGATAGATTGCGTGCGGCGATGCGATCGGCGCAGGCTCGATCCTCTGCCTGATACTGTTCCAGCCGTGCGCCAAGCTGATTGTCACGCGCGATCAGTTCGTCGAGATCAGCCGCTACGCTCGATCGCTGTTCGGTTGCCGCCGCCGCGTTTGCCGACAGTGGTTCCAGCGCTGCCTCTGCCGCTGCAAGTGCAGCATCCGCATCGCGTGCCCGGGTTGCCGCAAGTGCGGCCAGGTCGTTCTCCGGAGCGGTAGCGAGGGTTTGGGCAATGCTGACACGGGCATTTGTCACCGCATCAGCGGCTGCCCTGGCGACCCGTTCGAGCCCGTCGACCGCCGCCACGACCCCGCGAAGGCGACGTATTTCATCGCTGAGCGCGGGTCGGGTGCTCCGCAAGGCCTCCAACGCGTCATCGGCTTGCGCAAGGCGATGGTCACTTCCCGACGCCGCAGCATCGGCAAGCGCCTTGAGCGCGCCCGGCTCAAACGGTGTTTGACACACCGGGCAGTTGGTTTCGTCCTCATGGATATGGCTGGCAAGCTGCGACAAGGCCGCACTGACCGCTGACGCATGGCGATCGGCCTCGGCGCGTTCTCGTTCGGCATCTGAAATCTTGCTGTTCAGATCGGCTAGCCGCGTCTCAAGCGGGACAAGTTCGGAAGCGGCGCGTACGGCGGCCTCGCGTCCCTGCGCCAGTGCGGACTCAGCAGCCCCGGACCCGCGTTCGAGTTCTTGGCAATCCGCCATCGCCTCGTTTAGCGCACGCGCCGATGCGGCGAGACTCCGCAGGCTCGCGACTTCAGCACTCGCCTTGCCATGTTGGCTTATCTTCGCGTCGGCGTCCACGATCGTCATGCGGCGCGCCGCGATCGCCTCAGTCAGCGACGTCCGATCATGCTGCTCAGTCAAGATCAGCTCGGCCAGCTGGGCACGACGGGCAAGATCAGTACGCGCGGCATCAAGTACGGCGATGTTCTGGTTGATCGTGGCGATTGCTGCGGTCTGCGCGGTCACTGCGGCGCCGGTCGAGCCGACCAGCGGTGACGTCAGATCGAGCCGCGCCCGCGCATCGCTAATCTCGCTGCGCAGCCGCACGAGACTTGGATGATCGAGCCGACCTTCGGCCTGGCTAATTAGATACTGCATTGGAAGCGCCGAGAGTCCCTCCAGCGTAGCCTTTCGTTCGCCGGTCACCCGCAGGGCTTCGCCGATCCGATCGCCGAGCGCCGCGAGGCGCTGTCCGAGGCCCTCGCTCGTGACGGAAAGCGGCTGGCTCGATGCGAGCTGCTGAAGGTCATTCTCAAGCTGGTCGATCCGCGCAGCAACTTCGTCGGCAGTCAGCACGCCGGTAGCGCGGGCGGCAGCGCGAAGCCGCTCAAGGCGGCCCATCCATCCTTGCCAGTCCGCGATCTCCCGATCGAGCGCGGCGACGACGCCCTGTTCAGCGTCGAGCCGGCGCGTGAATGCAGCGATGGTCGCCCGCCCGCGCAGGCCCGCGCGGACACGCTCCAGCCGATCGATGCCGCTCGGCCCCTTGAGCGCTTGCCACTGATCCTGCGGGTCGCGGCTGGTGAACCGTTGCTGCGCTGCCTGGCCGAGGAAATGAGTGAGGGCGAGATATGTCCCAAGATCGTTAATCGTGCGGCGGTCTGGCCGCGCAAGTTGCGCGACGATGTCCGCCATCGCCGAGCCGCCGGTTGCGGTGCGCTCGACAGCGTCGCCGTCCGAGAAGGTCAGCGCGACGCTATGTGACCCCGGCTCAGCGCCCCGGCGCGTGAGATAATCCTTCTCGACAAGTTTCTTGCGGCCTTTGTTGATATAGGGTTCGAACCGGCGGATTTTATTGGTCAGTCCCCATTCGATCGCATCGAAGAAGCTGCTTTTTCCCAGTCCGTTGGTGCCGGTGAGCAGAACAAGACCGGGCGCCGCCGGAATGTCGATCGCGAAGTCGCCGAAGGTCCGGAAATCCTTGATCGCGATGCGGGAAAGGAAAATCTCGCTCATGCCTGACCCCTCCGACCCCAGGATTTGACCAACGCTGCGACGATATCATCCGGCGTCTTCTTCTCGTCGAGCGCTATCCGCTCCCATTCGTCCGCCGTCGTCCGCGGTAGACCCGGTGTGGTTGCACCGGTGCCGCTGAGCTCATCGAGCGCCACATCCTCGAACTGGCCCTCGGCATGGACCCATGGCCGGGCAAGGAAGGTTCGCTTGAGGAAGTCGGCGAAACTCTCTTCGTCATTCAGCGGATCTTCGGGGCGCAGCCACGCCAGCTTGCGAGCGACGCGGTCGTCGCGCTCGACCATCAACGCCATCGCCCGCCAGGCTTCCTGCCCCTCACTCGCTCGTGGTCCCAGTAGCATCAGCTGCAAGTCCAGTGTCTCGTTAGCCCCAAGGAACGAGCGCGCGACGACACATTGATTGCGGTAGCGCCGCAGCGTCTCGAGCACCGCTTCCATGGCGGCAACGTCGGGGAGGATGCCCAGCACGATATTGAAGCGATCAATCCGGATCGCATGGCTTTCCGCCGGCAGATCGGTCGGACTAAGCGTCGTCGACTTGGTCGATCCGCCGTTGAAGGTTGCGCTCGCTAGTTCGGGCCGATCCTGAACCTTGAGCTCGAGCTTCAGCGCCGCGTTGCGCAGCCGGTCAGCGAAATCGGCCAGTCGGGGTGACAGAGTCGCACTATCCGTCATGCCGCACCTTTCATGATCGTCTTTTCAAGCCC
This sequence comes from Rhizobium sp. OAE497, assembly GCF_040546565.1. Taxonomy (NCBI): domain Bacteria; kingdom Pseudomonadati; phylum Pseudomonadota; class Alphaproteobacteria; order Hyphomicrobiales; family Rhizobiaceae; genus Rhizobium; species Rhizobium sp. OAE497. Next base: position 458,292 of record NZ_JBEPOA010000003.1, on the reverse strand, counting down.
CTCAAAGTGCCGCGCCTCAACCGTCGCCAGTAGGGCGCGGAGCTCGGCCAGACCCGCGGCCGCCGCGTCGATGAAATCGCGACTGATCGACATGATCACCGGACCAGAGCCATCCGTATCGCTGAGCCCCGGCTGATCGGTGTCGATCTGCGCAAACGGCCGTTCGGCGATTCGGGTGACCTCGATGGCACTTTTGACCACGAGGATGACGAACTGAGTCTGCCACATGAAGGAGGCGGCACACAATGACATCTCGTCACCGTTGATCATGTCAGCCGCGCATCCATGACCGGCCCATTCGCTATCACCGTCGCGTAGGCGAACCAGATTGCCCGGCCTGGCGCTTTTGGGCGATGTGCCGTCCCAGGCCGCGGCGATGGCAAGCGCGACAGCGGTCCCGCGCAGGATCACTGGCCATTTGCTGGGGCCGACGAGAATCTGTGCCGCGTCGCGATGTTCGTCCTCGTCGACCGCACAGATCATCAGGCGCAGGAAATGGTTCAGCAGTGCCGGGTCATCGGTAAACGATGCATGCCAGATCGCCCAGGTCGCGGCCATGGCCGCCCGAAGATCCTGTGCGATCTTGACGTTGATCGGGCGGCCGGGATCAGCATTGCTCGCGAAAAATGGCTGGAGGTGTGCGTCCAGGCGCTCGAGCAGCCAGCTATCGAGCGACCGGTGAACCCGACGTGCTAGAATATCGAGCGGCAGCGCCACCGGATTCTGGGCGGCCCCGCCGGGATTGCCGGCCACGATCGCTGGCATCGCCATGCCTTCAGCGTGCGGCGATTCTAGGCTGAGCTCGCGGACCAGCCGGCTCCACAGGCCGGGCGCGGCGTGGAGCCGGCAATTGTTGCTGTGGCAGGCGACCCGCAGTACTGCCCCTGCGATGGCGCCAAGAGCATCGGGAGCATCGGGCAAGATTATCTCAAAGGGCAGCTGCTCGCTCCACGATCGGATAAGCTGCTCCGCCGGGACTGCGCCAGACCAGCGGATGTTGGCGCCTTCGCGTAGTAGTTGCACCGATATGGGGAGCTGGTTGGCTGCCTGTCGCTGCAGCCGCGGAGCGAGGATATTCGCGCTGCGCGCTGCCTCCCGGAATAGAGAACGTGCCGGTCCTGACAACTTCGGTACAAGCGTCGCGTCGCCATGGCGGGCAAGCCATTCCCTGTGCGTCACATCGAAACTGGCCAAGTGTGGGGCAAAGGGAGCCCGCACAACTTCGCGGCGGGGACCGCGCCGCACGATCACTGCATCCGCAGCGACCGTTTCCCCTGCGCAATCGAGCCAGAAGGGGGCGATGATCGGCGCCGAATCCGGCGCGTCGATCCGGGTGACGACGCCGCATTGCAAATGCCGGAAGGAGCGCTGGGCATCGCCAGCGCATGCTTTGATAGTTAGATAGGCGGCGAGCCGGTTGAGCGTTGCCGTTGAGACGTCGAACAGCTCGGTATGCTGGGTCTGAAACGTTAACTGCACGCCGGGGCGGAGTTGCTGCGCGACCGCAGCGACGAGGCCGATGTCTGTGAGCGATTGAAGAAGCTCAGCGTCATAGGCCGCCATGAAATCGAAGCGGGAGCCCGTGGCATCCTCAGCGCGAGCTCGCACATCGATCGCGGCAAGAACCGGCTTTAACGCCGCGATGCCGGGGTGTTCGGAGATCAGCCGGATCATCCCGGCATGATCGAAATCGCGGGCGCCGGCGGCCACGAAATCGATCAGTCCGCCATCGCCCGCGCCACTGACAAAGAACCGCGGGGTGGGCCGACCTGCAAACTCGGCAACGGGAACGCCGGCATCGGTCCAATAGCTGGCGCTCTGTATCGACGGCAACGGTTCGCCCGGCTCGAGCCCGAACCCGACGGCGAGAAACACCATGTGAAACTGTTCGCGCATTTCCGCGCGTGGCGGCGGTGCATTGAGATCAGTGAAGTGGAGCTGATAACCGTCCGCAGTTCGTGTAAGCGCGGTAACCTGATGGCGCAGCCGTCGTTCGAGCCGCGGTGCGAGCCTGACAACGATGTCCTCGAACCCGAGCAGTACATCGTCGCGGACGGTGCGGCATGTCCCAGATTCCCAGTCAAGGATTGGCAGGTCGGCTATAGGATCGGTCGTGTAGTGCGCCGGCCAATCGTAAATATGCGGATCGAGCCGCCGCCGATCGGTCGTCGACTGAAGGGGCAAGAGGGCATCGGCGGATTCGAACAACACGATCTGTGACCCGGTGACCAGCGCGGCAGCTGCGGCTGCAGTGACGCCTGCCGCCCCGCCGCCAACGACCGCTATCCTCGGATTGGCATGGAGATAGCCAAGCTCTTTGAGCGCGTGGACCAGGGACAGCGCCCGGACCTGTTGGGAATAGAAGGTGATGCGCCGGTCGAAACTGCCGATCACGAATAAGTTCGGCCGGTCGCGAACAGCTGCACCGTCAAGTATATCCTGGGCAAGCAAAGCATCAGCCAACGACGCGCACCCCCGCTGTCGCTCGCGTGCTCTGTTGCAACACCATGACCGTGAACTGAGCTATGGCACATAAATTTGGCAATCTTTTCCCCCTCCAGTTGCTTCGGCATTGCAACCGGCGCAATAATTTATATGAGGGAAGAGAGGGCACGGCAAGATTCTAATAGGCTTTACAACCGGATCGGTGCTAGGCGCTAGCCGTCATTCGCTTGCCGTGGTGCGCATGTCTCGACATACGTCAAATTCCGCGAATGCCAACTCCATTCGATTGCGTAACATGGCCTGAGCGAAACGAGGCGGGAACGGCTCCGGCGAAGCAGCCATGGCTAATTTAGCTCTTGACGCATCTTGAACAGAGGTTAGCTTTTCGCCTCACCCCGTTTGAAAGCTACCTGTCGGCGGCCCGCTCCGACTAGACGTTCCCGAGAGCAAGTAGCTGGCCCGATTGAGAAGTTTTATCCAAGGTAGCCACTGAACGACGTGGTCGCCGGTTCGAATCCCTTCACATCAGGATTTTTGTCAATTGTTCATTCGAGTGGCATCGGATTTCTCGTTCGTACGCGGATCCACGGTCTGAGCCCATAGCAATTACCGGCCCGGTTCTCGGGCCTATACAACCTCACATCCGGTCGCCGCTCTCACGCGGCTGCACCATTATCCCACATTCGACGGGCACGGGCTCAGGAGAACGGGACCAAACTCAAGATCGGCATTTATAGGCCAAAAGGATTCCCGGTCCGTTCACCTGGATCCGTCAGGGCTGATCAGGCCCTGAGGATTAGAAACTGTGTTTCGCAGCAGTTTGTGTTTCAGGCGGTTTTCATGATCGCACCTTCGATCACGACGCCGGAGCTCACATACTTCCAAAGGGCCACGAGCAGCTTACGCGCGAGTGCAACAATCATTGGCGTCTTTAAGCGGCCGGCGTTCTGAGCGATGCGCTCTTTGAACCATATTGCTAGCGCCGATTTCGGTTGATGCCGTAACCATAGCCAGGCGAGCTCGACCATGGTGGCTCGCAAACGCGGATTACCCGCCTTAGACACGCCCTGTTCGCGATTGACGTTACCGCTTTGCCAGGGGGAGGGCGCAAGGCCCGCATAGGACGCGATTTGCCGTCGATTGTCGAAGTGTCGGAACAGCCCTTCGGTGTAGAGTATCGTAGCGAACTCTGGGCCTATTCCTTTGATGCCTAAAAGCGCGGTCGCTCCTTTCGGCGTTTCCGGCGTCTCCTGAACGATCAAGGCTTCTCGCTCGGCTTCAACAGCCTTGATTTGGGTGATCAACAATTCGAGGCGATCGAGTTCTCTGCAGATTTCTGCTTTCAAATGTTTTGAGAGCGGGCCGACCATCGCCAGTCTGAAGCTCCTCCAGACGCTGACGGCGATCTCGATTGACAGGTTGGTAATCCCGAATTCCTTGCGTGAAGAGCAGCCCCTTTATGCGATTGACGTGGAAGACACGTTCGGCAATTAGCGTTTTCCGCTCCCGTCCAAGCCGTCGGTTGTCGTCTTCCTCCGGTGTAAGGAGCTTGACCATTGAGCACGCACGGGGCTCGCCACGTTTCCATGCCATTAAGGCGCGGATCAGCGTTTCGCCGTCAATACGATCGGTCTTCGCCCGACGATGTCGACGTGGCATGGCAATGGATGCCGCCTCTACAATGTGGCTCTCGATCCAGGCTTCCTTGCTGAGAACTCGCCCCAGCCAGAAGCCATCAAGTCCGGCCTCTTGGATCACCACCAGCGGATAAAGCTTGTCCTTGCGTCGCTGGGCTTTCTGGCGAAGCGCTGCAAAGCACGTGAACAGGCCAGCGATATCCCCTCCAGTGACGGTGTGGCGCGACATCTTCTCGCTGCCAGGTGACAGAGCTGTTATCAGCCATGTCGATTTGCTCAATTCCAACGAGACGAATATTGCGCCAAGATCGACGGGGGTAGTGGTCTGCGCTTGAGTTTGATCTGCTGTTATCGGCATGATTAGCCTCCAGAGAGTTCTCTAGCGACCTCACTCTGCCACGGTGCAGGCCGCTACTCACCCCTGATGGGATCTCAAGACCATGGTGTTTTGTAAGAAGTCTCCAATCGGTCCGAATTATTGCGTTCTCGACGAGCTGGCAGGCAATCTTGCGGCATCCCTCAAGAGGATAATGTCAAAAAGCCGTGCTATGCGGCCTGCCTCCATGATCGTCGGGTTTCATTAGCAGTCTAAGGGCATTCTGAAGATAAAGCAGGTTGACGCGTCGTCGGAAGTTGCGCTGAGGGACCCACCATGCGCCTTTGCGATTTCGCTCGCAATGTAGAGTCCGAGCCCCAGGCCCTGCTTGTTCGAGTTCTCTTCTCCGCGAGAGAATGGCTGAAACAGCCGCTTCATGATGGCCTCTGGGATTCTCGTGCCGCCGTTGCGTATTACAAGCTCGAACAGGTCGCCTTCCGTCTTGGCAGAAAGCGTGATGGGCTTACCGCTCGCGCCATGCGTGATGGCATTCCCCAGGAGATTGGAAACCATTTGCTCCAACCGAGCGTGATCCACATCAACAGTCCGATGCACATCAAAGTCGGTTTCGATGATCCGCTCAGGATGCGCGACCAGTATTTCGTTGACGATCCTCGCGAGGAGCGGCTCGACCCGACCACCCTTCGTTATATTAAGGGAAATACCGTCTCCAAGACGCCCGCGAGCGAGATCCAGCAGATCGTCTATCAGGCTGCTCATGCGCTGTACGCTTTCGCCCATAAGGCGCAAGACCCGTGTCGTACGCTGGTCGGTCACGTCTTTTGAAATCACCCGCAAACCGGCCGACATGGACGCGAGCGGGTTCCGCAGGTCGTGGCCGAGCACAGCAATGAACTGTTCCCGTTCGTGCGCAACACCGGCTAACTCGTCGTTGACTTGTTGCAACTTGTCGCGCACCTGCCTGGCGTCGGTGACGTCGTACACGACCCCGACGTAGCGCTGGCCTGCAGAATCAACGTCATCGACGTATTCGCCGCGACGCGTTAGCCATCGCTCCTGATTGTTATCGGCGCGTCTTATTCGAAATTCACGGCTGCTGACGTCCTGGTGGTCATCGGGAAAGCTAAGGTCGATTATCCTTCTATCGTCGAGATGAATGAGCTCATTCAAGGTGGCAACCGGGATCACCCGAGCGGGGTGGAGCCCAAACAAACGGCAAAATTGTTCTGAGACGGTGATCGTCGCCCATCCCACCCTGTGTTCAAACGTGCCGATACCTCCAGCAGTCTGAGCAACACGAAGCTCCTCGGTGATCCGCTTTTGTTCCGTAACGTCGACCAGATTACCGACGAACATCGTCGGGTTGTCATCCTCATCGAATATCGCGCGGCCATTGGCGTGGACCCACCTGTACCCGCCATCGTCTTTCAACAGCCTGTAGTCTTTGGAGAAAATTTCAGAGCCCGCCATCATCCCTGCAACGGCAAGCTTTACCCGCTTCAGGTCATCAGGATGGATCGAGTTGAAGAAGCAGTTTGTCGATGTGCCGCCCGCAAGCGCGGCAGAGTCCTGTCTGGTGATTGCCGCGAACCGAGCATCAGCCACCAGCCTGTCGCGTCGAATATCCCATTCCCAGGCACACGGCGCTCCGGCAACATCGAGAGCGAGTTCCAGTTGCCGACGCGCGACGACAATATCATCACGCATGCGCTCAAGCTCGGACTGGCCGCTACCGCCAGGGTTTTTGATGATCGACAACGATTTCCCCGTTCACGCCATTACCCGATCGATGAAATCCGCGATAAGTTTCTTAAGCTTCTCCAGAGACGGAAGGTCCATCAGCATCGCGATGTACCCGCGAATTTGTCGGTCCTGGACGGAAAAGTTGATGTAGAGAAACAACACGAAGCTTTGGTCGCTGGTGTTGTCAAGGACGTCGAACAAAATCGTACTGTTCCCGCGGCGAACGCCGGGTAACGACATCTTCAGCGTGTGCTGCAGCATGTTCGCCATCGAGCCAAGACAACCATTCAGGATGACGTTGCCGGTCTCCGCAAGTGCTTCTTCTTCCATATCGGCAAGGTCGGCTTCTCCCATCTCATCGCCGACAATGGCACGAACGAGGGAGAGCCCGTTGCTTTCAGGAAAGATCAGAAGAGCGCGGCCGGAAAAAGGGCCTTCAAATTGTTGGTGAACCGCAATGAGACCTTCGTTTTCCCGTTGACCAATCAGAGAGGCTGCAGATTTCCGAGTGACAATCTCGACGGACGGGACGGACAGGATGACGTGCTTGTTGACCATTTTGCGCAAACTTGCCGCCGCACGGCTGACGCCGATGTTGACGAGCTCGGTCAGCGCATCACGTTCAAGATCGTCGAGGGTTAGTGTAGCATCGCTCATAGATCGGCGTTCCTAAACCGGAGCGCTGCACCGGAAATGAAGCCGCTTAGAGCCTCTTCGGTAACTGGCTTGGCTACGAAGGTGCCATTCAGCGCCCGAACAGCGGCAATGATTTCGTCCTGAACGTTTGCTGTGATGACGGCAATCGGCATGTTCGGATGCAAGGCGCGAAGTTCTTTTGCCAACTCAAGACCATCCTTGTCCGGCATATTGAAGTCCAATACCGCAACATCAATCCGGCGAGAGCCTACAATTTCCAGGGCATCGGCGGCGTTTCCTGCCTCAACGCGTGTCCAGTCAGGCTGCAATGCCGCAATCGCCTTGCCAGCCACGATCCGGGCTAATTTGCTGTCGTCCACCATGAGGACAGTGACTGCCATTCGATGCTCCATCCATTTCGCAGGCTTTGTAAGCCAGAGATACCATCTGTACGAGGCCGCGCCTAGCTCTGCAAGTTTGCCACCGTGGCTTTCGAGCCTTGCTTCAAAAAATCAAGCAGGCAAGGCAATAGGTTGGCGGCCGCTGAAGGTGATACGGGAGAACCCGAGACCGTTGGCATGAACATCATAAGCGTTTGCCATAGCGCTGTGTGAATTTCAGTCGCTGCCGCCACATCAACAACGGCCTCCGGATGACTGCTGAGATAGCTGACGAGCGCCTCCGCTTCGTCGATACCGCATTTTCCGGAGAGGTTGATAACGCCATCACTAAAACTTGTGGTCATTTCACCAACTCCTCCATGTTCAGCACAAGCAAAACCTTGCCATCCCCGAGCAGCGTCGTCCCTGCAATTCCGGGCACGCCCTGCAGCAGGCCGGCGAGCGGCCGGGTCAATGTCTCGGCACGCTCGGCAATCGCATCGACGGCGACACCGATCTGGTCTTCCCCGGCCTGCACGATCAGTACCTTGAGGTCGTTCGAATGCGCGCTAGGCAATTGCGATTGCAGGAGTTCGCCGAGATGCAGCAGGGGTATCGTCCGGTTGCGCAGCACAAAGGCCTTGCCCGCCCGAACGGATTGAACAGCGCTCGCCGGCAGCTTTTGAGTCTCGATGACATCCGAAATGGGGATGCCATAACGTTCATCGCCGACCTGAACGACCATCAACTGCGTCATCGAAAAACTGACCGGCAGCTTCAGAACGAAGGACGTGCCCGCACCGACCGTACTTTGCAGCTCGAGGGTTCCGCCAAGCCTCCTCACGGAACTCTGAACCGCATCGAGGCCGACCCCGCGTCCCGACAGATCGGAGACCGAGGACGCGGTGGAAAAGCCGGGCGCGAAGACGAATTGCAGAACGTCCCGGTCGGAGAGAGCTGATGCCTGGCCTTCCGAAATTAGACCGCGATCGATCGCCGTCGCCCGAACCCGCTGTGGATCCATGCCGCGGCCATCGTCGGCCACGTCGATCTCGATCTGGTCGCCGCGCTGACGGGCGCGCAGCAGGAGGCGAGCCCTGGCGGGTTTGGACTGCTTCAGCCGGTCGGCTTCCGGCTCGATGCCATGGTCGAGACCGTTTCTAATGAGATGCAGTAGGGGTTCGAACAGGTTTTCGACGATTTCCCGGTCCGCCTCCACAGACTCGCCCTCGATGATCAGGTCGAGCGCTTTCCCGAGCCTTGCCGATGTTTCCCGCACCAGCCGCGGAAAACGTCGGAACGTGTGTTCAAGCGGGATCATCCGCGCCTGGGTAACGGCGCTGTAAAGCGAGGCGACCAGACGCTCGAACTCGTGGTGGTTGGCGAGGATGCGTCTCGCGAGCTGGCCATTGCCGTGGCTGCGCGCTTCATCCGCCAGCGGCACGAGGCCGTTTTTGGCGGTGATCAGCTCGCCGGCGATCTCCACCAGCTTGTCGATGCGCGCGGAATCGACCCGCATAGTTGTCGATTGACGATCCGCGGCGCGGTCGGGCGATGCTTCCGGCTGAGCGGTTGCCTGTTCGCCAGGTGCTCCGGGCAAGGTGAAAAGCTTGACCTGATCGGGGATCAGCCGGAACACGCCTTCCGCCTCCGCCAGCGAACCGCCCGAAACGGCCTCGATCAGCAGATTGCAACGGAACGGATCGTAATCCTGCGGCGCCGGTCGAGGTTCCCTGAGCGAAAGAGCCAGATGCCTGAGGTCGGAAAGCCGCGATATCGTCGCCAGCGGATCGTCGCCGTTAAAGAAACATTCGGGATGCGGTTCGTAGCGAATGGCGATGAGAGTTGTCCCCGCATCCGCTCCGGGAACCTGTTGTCGCAGTGTTAGCGCCCAGTCTGGAATTGCCGTAGGCGCGAGGGCAGTCTCCCCGGCGTCGCGCTCGGTCATTTCGCCGCTCACAAGCCTCAGAAGCCTTGGTGCCTGCTTCTCCTGCGCTTCGGAAAGACGCCCGGTCTCGGAAATGCCTTCTATGCTGCTGTCGACCCATTCGATCACCGCAAGAAGCGGATCGATCAGCGTCGCGTCCACGACGATCTTGCCGGCGCGCGCTTGCGACAGAAGATCTTCCGCTTGGTGCAATATTCCGAGCATCGGGCCGAAATCGAAAAGGCCGACCGAACCCTTCAGCGTGTGGATCGCCCGGAAGGCGCTTTCCAGACTTTCGCGTTGGCGCGGATTGGCCTCCAGCGACAGGAGATCTTCCGAGGCCTGCTGGACCAGTTCGCGCGCCTCGATGGCGAATTGGGCGATCAATTCATCCATTCATTTGTCTCCCGCCTCTCGATAGACGATGGCGTCGGGAAAGCGGACCGGCTCGAAAGTCTCCGAAATGCGCGACATGGATTCCGTATGGCCGAGGCAGATATAGCCGCCGGGATAGAGCAGTTCATGGATATTGCTGGCGGCGATTTCACGTGCCGCCTCGTCGAAATAGATCAGCAGGTTGCGGCAGAATATGACATCGAAACGCCCGAGTGCCGCAAGGCTTGGCCGATCGACGATATTGCCCTTGGCGAAGGTGACGGATTCCCGCAAATCGCCGATCAGCCGGCGCTGCTGATCTTTTTCCGGCTCGAAATACCGGTCGAGGATATCCTTCGGAATCCTGGAAAGCGACCGCTGCCCGTAATAGCCGTCCACCGCCTGCCGCAGGATGGCGGTGTCGATATCCGAGCCGATGATCTCGATATTATAGGCGTCCACCAGCGGCCAGTTTTCGAGCAGCCAGATGGCGATCGAATAGGGTTCCTCGCCGCTCGAACAGGGCATGGACCAGATGCGGATACGATCGCCCGGCCCTTTCGCTCTGATCAAATCCGGCAGGACGGAATTGCTGAGGCACGCAAGCTGGTGCTGCTCACGATAGAAATAGGTCTCGTTGACGGTGAAGCTGTTGATCAGCAGCTCGGTCTCGCGCAGGTCGCCGCGCAATATGGAAATGTAGTTCCTGGCCGACTGGGCCTTGCGCTGGCTGATAAGATCGGTGACCCGGCGTTCGATATAATAACGTTTGGTTTCGCCGAACACCATGCCGCTGCGCTGGTAGATGATGGCGCAGATTTCCTCGAGATCGGCCCCAGAAAGCGGGTCGGCACCAAAATTTCTCGAGTTGGTCGGAGGGGTCACCATCAGCAGACCCGATCCAGCAATGAGGCCCCGATGTCTTCGACGCGCCTGACGTCGCTCGCGCCATTGAGGCGCACCAGCTCTCCCGGCATGCCCCAGACGACCGCCGTCTCTTCGGATTCGGCAATTGTGTAACCGCCGGCCGCCTGTAGATCGGCCATGGCGGCGGCGCCGTCATTTCCCATGCCGGTCATGAGGATGCCGACGAGATCGGTTGCCGGTACATGTTTCATCGCCGAGCGCACCATCCGGTCGACGCTCGGATGCCACCGATAGGCTGGGTCGCTCGGCGCAGCTATTGCCACCAGCGACCCGGCGCGCGAGGAAATGACGATATCCGCATCCCCCTTGGCGATATAGATATTGCCCGGCTCAAGCTTAATCTGCTGGGCCACCTCGCTGACGGTCAGCTCACACAGCTTGTCGAGACGCCGGGCGAGTGGCCCTGTAAACGAAGCAGGCATGTGCTGTGCGACCACGATCGGCCAGGCGAAATCGGCCGGCAGATCGGCAAGCACGGCATCGAGTGCCGGAGGACCGCCTGTCGACGTGCCGATCAGTACGAGGCCGGCACGTGTGGAATCGCGCCTCGGGTCACGACTTGGCCGGGGAGACGCGATATGGCGGGTGAGGGGTGTGACCGCCGGCCTTACCGGGCCTGATTGCGCAAGACGGACGCGTTCTGCAAGCCGGCGGCTGCGCCGGATACGTACGCTTGCGGCGATCCGGACCTTCTCGACGAGACGCGGGGTCAGTTCGTCGATCGACAGCGAAATCGCGCCGCCGGGCTTGGCAATGAAATCGACCGCGCCGATCTCCAGCGCCGCCAGGGTCTCTTCCGCACCTTCCTCCGTCAGCGACGAGACCATCACCACCGGGCATGGATGTTCGAGCATGATACGATCGAGACAGGCGAGCCCATCCATGAGCGGCATATGGATATCAAGGGTCACCACGTCGGGCCGGACGCTCGAAATGACCTTCAGGGCTTCAGTACCGTCGCGGGCAAATGCGATCTCGAAATCCCCTTCGGCAGTGAAGATCTGGCCAAGCAGTTTCCGCATCAGCGCGGAATCCTCGACGATGAGAAGACGGATCACGGACCGGCCACCGCCGTCTTGTCATCGGCGATCGCCGCCACGATATCCCGCTCCGCCCGGCTCAAAAGCTCCTGCGGATCGATCAGCAGAATCATGCGGCCGTCGGATTCGATATGGGCGATACGATCGAAGACATCCGTCTGGTCCGATGAAAATTCGGGCGCTGCCGACAATGCGGCCGAGGAAACGGCCTTCACTTCCGATACGCCATCCACCACGAAACCGGCCTGCAGCGTGCCGAGCGTCACGATGATGGCGCGTGCCTTGGCCGTCTGCGCCTGGGCCGGTGTGCCGAAACGGGTGCGCTGGTCGATCAGCGGAATGGCCTTGCCGCGCAGGTTGATGACGCCCATCACGAAGGCCGGCGCGCCGGGCATGCGGGTGACCTCGTTCGGAACCCGCACGACCTCGTCGACCGATCCGATCGGCAGGCCGTAATTCTCGTCACCGAGCTGGAAGATCAGGAACTGCTCAAACGTGTCCTGCCTCTCCCGTGTCGTTCCCATCGGTTTGGCTCCTGTATTCTGGCCGATCGCCTGGGTGACGGCATGGTGGCCGAACAGTTTTTCCGGCGACAGGATGGAGATCAGCAATCCGCCATCGGCAATCCGGCCGATCGCCTCGATCTGCGCATCGCCGCGCCCGCGCTGTAGCACGGCCGGGACCGTATCGATGGCATCCTCCGGAAGACGACGAATGACATCCATGCCATCGACGACCAGACCGACCAGATCACCCTCATGCTCGACGACGATGATTCGGGAGCCCCCGACCACCGAATGCGCGCCATCAAGGCCGAGAAGCGATGCCAGTGAAATTAGCGGCAGAAGGTTGTCTCGCATCGGAATAAGACCGATCGTCGCCGCCGCGGCATTCGGAATGACAGCGATATCGCCGGTCAACGTCGCGACCTCGCGGATATCGTCAAGCGGCAGGCCGTAGAGCTGCCCGGCGACGCGGAACGAGAGCAAGGCGATGAGCTGAGCGCTCGCCTCCAACTCTTTACCATGGTCGCCAAGGGCGGTCCGTTCAGACGGCGCGCGCCTCGTCATCTTGAACGCGGCGTCCAGCAGGCCATTCAGATCCTGAAGCGGTGCGGCTGTCGCATCGGCTGAAAGCCGCAGCACGTCATCGACGAGAAGGCCGACGGCGCCGCCGTGATCGTAAACAATGATCTTGCCGTCGCCGCGGACACTATGGCTGCCGTTCAGGACCTTACCCATCGACAGGACCGGGACCGGCTTGCCGCGTAGATTGGCAATACCCGCCAGCGCCTCGGGGCCATGCGGCACCCGGGTGATATGCGGCACCCTCACGACCTCCATCACATGGCCCGCGTCGATCTCGTGGCTCTGCTCTCCGACCCGGAATACCAGCCGCCGCCGATCGATATCCGCCGGGGAGGATGACCCTGCCATGGCTCAGTTTCCGGACATCTGGAGTTCGTCCGCCAGCGATGCGATTTCCTCGACGGCTGCCGCCAGATCCTCTGCCCCGCGAGATTGCTGCCGGGCTGCCGTCGCCGCCTGTTCGGAGGTGGCACTCGCCTCCTGCGCCACAGAAGCGATCTGCTGTGTTCCGGCCTGAACCTGCTTGGCGGCGACGAGGATCGCCTGCGTCGCATCGAGGATTGATGCGTTGCCGCGCACCATCAGGTTCACATCGGCTTCCGCCGCGACCAGCCGGTCGACGATCTGCTTGTTCTTGGCGATCTCGGCCTCGGAGGCCACGACAATCATTTCCAGTTCCCGCTGCACGGCGGCGATCTGCATCTGGATCTGCCGCACGACATCCTTGACACCATCGATATTCTCGGCGGCATCCTGGGCGAGCTTGCGGATATCCGTGGAGACGATCGCAAAACCGCGACCCGCCTCGCCGGCTCTTGCCGCTTCCACCGAACCGCTGACCGCCAGCATGCTGGTCTGCACCGCGACGAGCACGATCCGGTCCACCGTGCGCTCGATCTGGAAACCGATCTCACCGAGCGAATTCAATTCCTTCAAGGCATTCCGCGTTTCGCCCAACGCATCGGAAACGCCGGCCGCGATACCGTTCAGGCCGGCCTTGTTTCTTGCTAGGAACGTCTTGATTTCCTCGGAGCGCTGGCTTGCCTGCTCGGCGCTCCCCTGCGTCTGGGAAGCGCTCTTCTCGATCTGTGTCATGGCCGCATTGGCCTGCTGCGTGGCAGCCGCCTGCGCTTCCGCCCCTCGGCTGATCTGCTCGATCGCAATGAGAATTTCGCCGGCCGCCCCGGAAAGCTCCTGGACTGTTGCGGACAGCTCCTCTGCCGCCGAACTCAGTTCCTCGGTTCGTGACGCCCTACCGCTTTCGTTCATCAGGTCGTCGGCAAGCGTTGCCAGCGACTGTGCCGTCTGTTGGCTCTCTTCAAGGGCTGCGCTCTGTTGCTGGACCGCACGCTGTGCTTCCGCCGCCGCGGCCGACTGTTCTTCGGCCGCGGCCGCCACAGCCTCCGCGCCTTTCTGCGCCTCCCGTGTCGCTACCTCGGCCTCGACGGCGGCAATGAGGATCATCTGGCTGTTTTGCGAAAGGACTGAAAGGCCCGAGCGGATGTCTTGCAGTTCGGCGGCGACCCCGCGGCCGGCCAGCGTCTGTTCCTGCGCCTTGGAGGCCGCCGACTTGATACCGTTGGCAATGCGGCGAACGCCATCGACGATCGTCTCGGCATGTTGGTTGACATCGCGGGAGCTTCGCTCGGCAATTTCCGCCAGCGCTCGCACCTCGTCTGCAACTACGGCAAAACCTCGACCTTCATCACCGGCCCGCGCTGCCTCGATCGCGGCATTGAGCGCTAGAAGATTCGTCCGGTCCGCGATATCGGCCACTGCGACGGTTGTTGTCCCAATGCTTTCCGCGTGGGACTGCAGCCTGTCGATGACTGCGACGGATGCGATCTGTCGTGCCGCATTGGCGTCAATCGCGGAAATGGAAGCATCGATCTGTGCGGCGGATTCGAAGACTGAGGTCTGTAGTTCGTCGGTTCGACGCCGTGCGGCTTCGGCCTCTGTTCGAGCTTCCGAGAACCGCGCCGAAAGGTGTGTGGTGGCGGACAATGACTCATGCGCCGCACCTGCCGCTTCTTCAGCCCCACTGGCGATCTGCTCCAGCGCCCGGCGCAACTCTTCTGCGGCTGCGGCCGCTTCCGCCACGCCCGTCGCGAGCTGTTCTGTCGCAGCACCAATGCGCTCGGCGGCCTGCTGCTGTCGCACGCGCGAACGATCCTGCGAACGTCTGTTGACCAATTTGGTATTTGGCTCTGCCACAGCTACTTTCGGATCGACCTTCGAGGAATTTGTCTTGGCGCCCAATTGAGAGGTTTTTACCAGTGCCATGCGTTCAACCTCGTGATCGTGTGAGCTGAGCTTGCAACGCAAGAAATTGCTCTTGATATTCTGTCTATGGCGCAAAGACGCGCTCAACGCAAACCTTTCAACTCCATATGAAATAATTCGCGGCTGCTTCGGCGGTCGACCTCTTCGCGGATGCGGGGTTTGAAGCGTTAAAAGCGTCGAACGCCGACGAGGCTATCCTCCGTCTCGCCGTGATTTCCGTTATACGGGTTGACGTGACCGACATCGACATGCCGGGCAGCGTGAATGGTTTGAACATGGCAGAAACGTTGCGTAACCGCTGGCCGCCGATCGAAATCATCGTCGCCTCCGGCAAGCAGCGGCACACAGTTGACGGCCAGCGATCGCGGGCAGTATTTGAGCAGAAGCCTTACAATAGCGCCGGCTCATCTCGAGACCAAGTAATATCCATCCGTTTCGATTGCCTTGACGACAGCCCCGGCGTCGACGCCTAGTATGGGCCTGTCCAATGTCACGGCCTTACAAGAAACCCACGATTTTCCATCGGATGACCCGGCTTGGAAGCGTTCTGATCAAGAACGAAGAGGTAGGGCCCGAACGCCGGCGTGGTACGTCGAGAACATGTAAGCGTCCACTGCGTTCCTCACGACTTTCGGCTTAGCGTCGCTTCGTCGAGCGACGTAGCAACTCGACCGCAGTCCACTTCCGTCGCCGGCGTCAGATGTTGTTGGCCGCCCTTTTCTCAAATTTCGGTTTAGGTTGACTATCGAGGATCTGGCCGAAACACACGACGGCAACGCGATCCCCGGTGTTCTTGGCGATGTACATATATTCGTCCGCACGCTCGACATAGGACTGCGCCGTGTCGCCGGCCTGCAGGAACGTGACCCCGACCAGCCGCGCCCGTGAAAGTAAGTTCTCCACCAATTGGGATGGGCTTGAACACCCGCTCCATTGTCTCCTTCAGGTGAGACTGCAGATCGCCGGCAATCCTGCGGTCCATGTCAAGCATGATCACGAATTCGTCTCCGCCGATCCTGGCTATGAAGTCCGTGGCCCGGAAGCTGTCTCGCAGGCGGCTGGCAACGATCCTGAGGACCTCGCCGCCGGCTGAATGCCCGAGCGCGTCATTGACGGTCTTGAACTTGTTGAGGTCGATGAACGCCAGAGCGAGTTTCCGGTCGTTCTTCAGATTGCGATCGACGGCATCAGCGAGGAACTCGTCGAACGCCGCCCTATTGGGGAGGCCGGTCAGCGCGTCCATGCGCGCGGACGCCTTCAGTGCGCTTTCGATTTCACGCTGTTGCCTGACGCGTGCCGATACGTCGAGGATGACCTCGACATCGAGGACACTGCACGGGTTCATGCCTGCCCGGGAAGCAGTGAGCTTGAGCCCGTCAATGACTGGCTGCTTCGGCACGAATACGCCAGTGCGTGGCGACAGCTTTGCCCTGTGATGCCCAAAAGGGCGATAGCTTCGTTTTTCGACGTCGCTGGTGTCTCCTGGACCCGCAGATCGAAACTCGTCCAACGTTGCCCTCGATCCCGATTGACAGTTTCGTACGGAGCAGTGGCAAACCCGTGCATGATCTAAGATCAGTCCACAGCGGCGGCGACGTCTGCTGCCCCGACCGCCCGCTGACGACATGCCGCGTAGATCGCAAGGGCGATCGCTAGCGCTGCTGCCGTTGAGCCGAAGATCAAACCATATGTCACCGCTGCGCTAAGAGAGAAATCCGCAACGCCGCCGAATATTGAAGACGATGATGACACGCCCAGGAACACGAGAGTGTTGAGCCCGCCAAGTCCTATGCCGCGCATTCGGCCGGGCGGTATCGCCTGTGCTTCGGTCATCACCACCGGATGAACGTTGCCCATCGCATATAGGATAGCCAGTCCAGCAGATGCTGCGGCGATGCTCGCGTCCGGCCAACAGGCGAGGAGAGCCGCGCTAAGAGCGCCGACGATGTAAGTTGCGGTAACAATCGTGCGGCCCTGCCATCAATAGCGCGAAGGGGAAGATGAACGAGGTCGCGATGCCAAATACGCTCACTGCAGTCAGCACGGTGCCGACATCGGTGCCCCGTCCGAATACGTCTGTAGGGTATGGCCTGCCCAAGCGTTGCGGAAGGTGCCTCCCAGCGAGAGGGTAAAACAGGCCAATGCCGGCCGCGGCCTCGGCAAGGGGTTCTCGACCAGGACTTCGCCGCTGCACCAAAGGTAGTCGACACCAACATCGTCGGCACGATCTATCTCGTACAGCAAGTGGGCAATCTCATGCGCAGTCGCGGAGAGGGGCGCATTCTGCTGACGGGATCGATCGCCGGCTTTATGCCGGGATCCCATCAGGCGGTCTACAATGGCAGCAAGGCGTTCATAAACAGCTTCTCGTTTGCCCTTCGCGAGGAATTGAAGGACAGCGGCATCACTGTCAGCTGCCTGATGCCGGGGGCGACGGAGACCGAATTCTTCAAGCGCGCCGACCTGATGGACACGTCGATCGGCCAGGCGAAGAAGGACGATCCTGCAGAAGTTGCCCGGATTGGCTTCGACACCATGATGGACGGGGAAGGCGATGTTGTCAGCGGCTGGAAGAACAAACTGCAGGCAGCCGTTGCCAATGTCACGCCCGCGAGTGTCCTTGCCCACTAGCATGCGAAATAGGCGGAGCCCGGCTCCGGCGAAAAGTAAGCCCAGTAAGACGAGCACCGATGTCGCGTGACCTCGCGAATTGTTCATGCGGTATCGGTGAACACGAAGCACAGCTTGTTGCCCTCCGGATCCCGGCAGTATGCCGCAAAGAAGTCGGGAGCATAGCGTGTGCGCAGGCCCGGTCCGCCCTCATCGGATCCGCCGGAGCGAACAGCAGTATCCCACGCTCTTTCGACCGCGTTCCTGCTGTCTGCCAGAAAGCTGACTTGCGTTCCGTTCCCGGAGCTTGCAGGAAGCCCGTCATAGGGTTCGCGGATGACGAACTGTGGCCACCTGCCGCCTTTCGACCAGACGAAGCCCGCCTCGGGCGAATGGCTTGTCCGGCCGATATCCAGTTCCGCGAGTACCGCATCATAGAAGGGAACCAAGCGATCGACGTCACGGGCGCCCAGCTGAATATGCGCAAACATCATTCAGTCCATAAAGTAGTGTGGTTCTCTTACTTCTCGCGAGGCTGCTGCAGTTGCGATCCGGCGGCGATCATTCGCCCCTCGCGTTTTGCGAGCACGGCCTCTCTCAAGGTGAGCGCGGCGTTCTCGACCTCACCCTGCATCCCCTCGTCCTTGTCGAAGTCGGCATGGCCTTCGGCGTAGTTCTTCCAGTAACCGATGTAACGGTCGATCTCCGCTCGCGCACCGGCCGACTCCAGATCCATGGATCGAAGCCAGTCGACGAGGCCTCGCCGCGTATTCTCAACACCCTCTGTGTCGCCATGGACGACGACGGAGAAGAGGCGCCCCTCAAGATGGCGGGGATAGTCCCAGCCTTCCATCTCCATCTTTTTGGCGACTGCCGCGTCCTTGCCCTGAGTGCTCGTCGGATCAGGATTACCGCCGTCGGCGCAGACGAGACGATCCATCATCAGTTTCAGAGGCGAGGTTGGGCTATACCAGTTGACGGGGGTGATGATCATGATGCCGTGCGCTGCGATCCAAAGCGGATAGATATCGTTCATCCAGTCCTGGACCTGTCCAAGACTGTGGTTGGGGTAGCACGAGCAGGGCCAATGACAGAGCGCCGGCGAGGTTGAGAAACATGCCTTGCAGGGATGTATGTGCCGTCCGTACTCGGAGGCGAGCCGGTCGAGCGAAAGGATATCGACGTAGACTCCGCCCTTCTCTTCGATCGATGCTTTGGCGATCTCGACCATCCGATAGGATTTCGATTCCTCACCAGGACAGGTGTGCTCGCTGCGCGCGGAGCCGTTGATGAGCAGGATGCGCGGTGCCAGCGCTTTGTCGTCGTGTCGCGCCTTGGCGTCGTCGATTGCCTGTTTCGCGGCGATCCAGTCGACCGAGACATCGTAATCCGGGTCGGAATATCCAGGCCCAGCCTTCTGCGTATGCGGGCTCTTGCGGGAATGCTTGTAAGCGTCCCAGGCAGCGTTCGCGATGTCGGCCAGCTGTGCCTGAAGTGGCTCGAAGCCGGGATCCTCGAACTGCTTGAGGTAGCGCGCCTTGAATTCACCTTCATCGAGTCTGGGACTGGGCATCCCCTTTCGCGGTGAGAGGATCGGATCGAAGTTGGTAGGGTTGTCTTCCGGCACCATAGGAATACTCCTGTCGCAGTTCCGTAAGAGAACGCGATTTGCTCTAGAATGTTCTTTCCGCTCAAACCGGAACCGTCGCCGATTGAGCCTATTTCGAGTCTGCAGTGAACTATGGGAGGAATATCGGTGATCTGGAAGAACAACAGCCTGTCGATAGTGCTTTTCTCATCACAGTTGTGCTCATCGCCGCGATGTTTCTGACGGGATGGCAGGTCTACGATCGGGAATTGGCCGAGCGCGGCCGCGCCGCGATCGGCGCCGTCTACTACCTGACTTCGGGCCATTTCCTCTCGACACTGTTCGAGAACTGGGAGAGCGAATTTCCGGAAAAGGCGGCTTACGTCATGTTTACCGCCTTTCTGATCCAGCGAGGGTCGGCCGAGTCGAGGGACCCGGACGAACCACAAGATCAGGACGACGACGCGCCTGGATCAAACCCGGCTTCACCCTGGCCGGTTCGCAGCGGCAAGCTCGTGCGCTGGCTTTACTCCTATTCGCTGGGGATCGTCCTCGTGTTGATCTTCCTCGGTACGATTTTTCTGCATCTCACCTTCAGTTGGGAAAAGGCCAACGCGGAGGCCCTGCTTCATGGCCAGCCGCAAGTCGGTTACTGGGAGCACCTGGGCGAAGCGGAGTTCTGGTTCGAATCCTTCCAGAACTGGCAGTGCGAATTCATGTCCACCGGCGCCCTTGTCGTCCTGTCGATCTTCCTGCGCTTTCGAGGCTCACCTGAATCCAAGTCTGTCTCTGCGCCGCACTCAAAAACAGGCAAGTAGACTGAAAGCCGAAATAGAGACCGGCAAACGTAACCGCGACCGCCTGTTCAGCGCTGCTTTATCCTCTAATTAAGTCTGATCGATCTGGGACATCGTGCCCACCATGGCGGAACACTCGGAACCATCTTCAATCCAGGCAGGTTAGCTGCCGATACCGAGAACAGAGAAAGGTAAGTTCATGGCGCAAACTGTCGGCGATTTCATCGTTTCCCGCCTTTATTCGTGGGGTGTACGTCGCATGTTCGGCTACCCGGGCGACGGGATCAACGGCGTGTTCGGGGCCTTGAACCGCGCCAGCGACAAAATCGAATTCATCCAGGCTCGGCACGAGGAGATGGCCGCCTTCATGGCATCGGCCTACGCGAAATTCTCCGGCGAGCTCGGCGTCTGCATCGCAACCTCTGGGCCGGGCGCGACCCATCTGGTCACTGGCATGTACGATGCGCGCGCCGACCATCAGCCGCTGCTTGCCATTGTCGGACAGCAGGCGCGGGGCGCCATCGGCGGGCATTACCAGCAAGAGGTGGATCTTGCAGCCCTCTTCAAGGATGTCGCCCGCGACTTCGTTCACCAGGCATCGACCCCCGCACAGGTCCGACATCTGGTCGATCGCGCCGCGAGGCTGGCACTTTCAAAGCGGACGGTGACCGCGCTGATCCTGCCGAATGACCTGCAAGAGATGCCTTATGAGGAGCCGGAGCGTGCGCACGGTACTGTCCATTCCGGCTTCGGCTATCGGGCGCCAAGGATCATCCCACATCAGGAGGACTTGCAGGCAGCTGCCGATATTCTCAATGCCGGCGAGAAAGTCGCAATCCTGGTCGGAGCGGGTGCACTTGGTGCAACGGACGAGGTTATCGCCGTATCGGACCGTCTGGGCGCCGGAGCCGCAAAGGCTCTGCTCGGAAAGGCGGCCCTACCGGATACACTGCCGTGGGTCACGGGCTCGATCGGTCTGCTAGGCACCGAACCGTCTTGGGACCTGATGCGTGACTGTGACACGCTGCTGATGATCGGCTCCGGCTTTCCCTATTCGGAATTCTTGCCGGAAGAGGGGCAGGCAAAAGCCGTGCAGATCGACATCGATGCCGGCATGCTGTCACTTCGTTATCCGATGGATGTCAACCTCGTCGGCGACGCAGCCGAAACGCTAAAGGCGCTTCTGCCGCTGCTCGATCAGAAAAACAGCAAATGGCGCGGCACAATCGAAAAGAGCGTCACTGATTGGTGGGAGCTTCTGGACAAGCGCGCTCACGCGGAGGCCAACCCCGTCAATCCTCAACTGGTCGCGTGGGAGTTGTCGGCCCGCCTGCCGGACAATGTCATCCTGACCAGTGACTCCGGCTCGTGCGCCAACTGGTACGCCCGTGACATCAAAATGCGGCCGGGCATGATGGCATCGCTGTCGGGCGGACTGGCGTCGATGGGCGCCGCCGTTCCATACGCCATCGCGGCGAAATACGCTCACCCGGACCGGCCTATCATCGGTCTGGTTGGCGATGGTGCCATGCAGATGAACAACATGGCCGAACTGATCACGGTGTCCAAATACTGGCAGACCTGGGCCGATCAGCGCTTCATTATCTGCGTCTTCAACAATGAAGACCTCAACCAGGTGACGTGGGAGCAAAGGGTGATGGAGGGTGATCCCAAGTTCGAGGCATCGCAAAAGATCCCGGATGTGCCGTACCACCGCTTCGCCGAGCTGATCGGCTTGAAGGGCATCTTTGTCGATCGGCCGGAGAACGTCGGACCAGCCTGGGACGAGGCGCTTGCCGCCGATCGGCCCGTACTGCTCGAGGTCAAGACCGATCCCGAAGTCCCGCCGCTGCCACCGCACCTGACCTTCGAACAGGTGCAAAACCTGACATCGACGCTGGTGAGGGGCGACCCCAACCAGGGCGGCGTCATTCGCGGCACGGTGCGGCAGGTCCTAAGTTCGATCTTGCCGGGAAAGCACGACTGAAACGCTCGGTCATCCCCGAGGGTTGGCGGGTCGCTCTTGTGGTGTGACGTTGCTCTTGGAATTCCATGCGCTTGGAACAATCGGCTCTTCCAGAAGTTTGCAGCCAAACTCATGGGAGAACTTCTGATGAACACTGGACTTACACGCGTCGCGGCGTTCGCGGCGGCGACGCTCTGGCTAGTCACTGTAGCCGACGCGCAGCAGGGAGACGGAACCGAGGTCCAGATCACCACCAACGTGTTCAAACCCAACAAGGTCGCTCCAACGAGCGAGCGGATTGGCCAGCTCAAAGTCCCCGAAGGCTTTTCCGTCCAGCCGTTCGCGCAAGGCTTGGGCAACAGCCGCATCATCGCCGTCTCCAACGAGGGCTTTGTCTACGTCAGCCGACGGGAGGAAGGGGATGTTCTGCTTCTCAAGGACGAGGACGGAGACGGAAAGGCCGATAAGGCGCCTATTCAGGTTGTAGCGCGTGCGCAGGCGCACGGACTGGCGATCAAGGACAACAAACTTTATCTCGTCACCGTCAAGGAGGTCTTCGTCGCCGACATCGAGGAAGACGGCACCCTCGGGCCGCTGGAAATGATCATCGGCGATCTGCCAGATGCGGGCCAGCATCCAAACCGGGTGATGGCTTTCGGTCCTGATGGGATGCTCTATATCAGCGTCGGCTCGACCTGTAACGCCTGCAACGAAAGCAATGCCGAGAACGCCACGATGCTGCGGGTGTCGCCTGACGGCAAGAGCCGCACGATCTTTGCCTCCGGACTTCGCAACACTATCGGTTTCGACTGGAACCGGCAGACCGGCGAACTCTGGGGCCTTGACCATGGCATCGATCTGCTCGGCGACGAGGTGCAGCCTGAAGAGCTGAACAAGCTGGAGATGGGCAAGCAATATGGCTGGCCCCATGTCTATGGAAAAGGCGACATCTATCCGCAGTCGACGCCGGTCGGCGGCCTGACAAAGGAGCAATGGCGCGATCAAAGCCAGCCAATGGTCATGGGCTACGCCGCCCACGCTGCGCCGATGCAATTGAAGTTCTACAGCGGCACGTCGTTTCCGGCGGAGTATGCTGGCGACGCCTTCGCAACGATGCGTGGCTCATGGAACCGCAATCCGGCGTCCGGCTATGAAATCGTCCGCATTCATTTCGAAAACGGCGCGCCGAAGTCGATCGAGCCGTTTCTGACCGGCTTTCTGACCGACGGCGGCAAGACGCATTTCGCCCGTCCAGTCGGTCTTGCCATCGCCAGAGATGGTTCGCTGCTGATGGCCGACGACGCCAACGGTGTGATCTACCGCGTCGCCTATACCGGCAATGCTGAGAAGGTCGCCGAGAGTAAGGCAGTCCCTGCCGAGGCAATGAAGGCACAGGCTGACAAGGGCGTCGGTGTTCCGCTTTCCAAGGATCGTCCCGAGACCGATGGCAAGGGCGCGATCAAAGTATCGTCCGCGGCTTTCGCGACGAACGGTGCAATCCCTTTGAAGCACAGTGAATATGCCGACGGCGTTTCTCCGGCTCTTCGCTGGGAGAGCGTACCGGGTGCGGCCTCCTATGCGATTGTCATGGAAGACCCGGACTCCCACCCGATCAAGCCGTTCGTGCATTGGGTGGCGTGGAATATTCCCGCCTCCGTCACAAGCCTGCCCGAAGGGCTGCAAGAGCAGCTACGCCTGGTGGAACCGGAAGGCGTCCTGCAAGGTCGCAACAGTTCCGGCACGCATGGTTATTTCGGACCCAAGCCACCGGTCGGGGACGCTGCCCATCACTATCACTTCCAGGTCCTGGCGCTGGACTCGGTGCTGGATATTCCGCCGACCTCCGACCGCGATGCGTTCCTTGCAGCCGCTGCTGGCCACGTGTTGGCCAAGGGTGAACTGGTCGGCGTCTATCAGCAGAAGTTCGAGCCACCGAAACAGTGACGCGATCTTCGTCTCTCATTCCCCGCTCTCATGTTCAGGAAATGTCATGCTCGTTTCACTCAACACTCTCAGGGTCGCGGGACTTGCGATCATCATCGGTTCCACGGCAGCAGTCGCGCAGGCTCAGCAAGCACAGCCCGACCCGCAGATGCAGGCCGTGCTTGACGCGCTGAAGGCGCTGGACGCCAAGCCGCTGCACACCTTGAGCGTTCCGGAGGCTCGCACCCAAGCGAGTGCTGCCGACGCGGCACGCACCGTGCAGCGCGACAAGAAAATCTCGGCGCTGCCGGAGGGCAAAGTCGCGACCAAGGACATTGCCATCCCGACGGGCGGCGGCGCACTGCCCGCACGCGTTTATATCCCTGAAGGATCCGGTCCTTTCCCGGTGGTCCTCTATTTCCATGGCGGTGGCTGGGTCGTTGCCGACATCAACACCTATGACGCGACACCGCGAGCGCTGGTGCTCGGCACGAAAGCGATCGTGGTATCGGTAGACTATCACCATGCGCCGGAGAGCAAATTCCCGGCTCAGCACGATGACGCATGGGCGGCCTACACATGGACTGTCGAAAACGTTCACACGCTGAATGGAGATGCAAGTCGTATCGCCGTCGCTGGAGAAAGTGCTGGCGCTAACCTCGCGGCGAACGTCGCTTTGATGGCGAAGGCAAAGAAGACGACAATGCCGGTTCATCAGCTGCTGGTCTATCCAATCGCCGGCAACGATATGAATACACCATCCTACCAGGAAAATGCCAATGCCGCGCCGCTCGGAAAAGCGGACATGGAATGGTTCGTCGGACATGTCTTCAAGTCGAAAGACCAGACCGCCGATCCTCGCATCAACCTCGTCGGCCGCGACGATCTGAGGGGCCTTCCATCGGCGACGGTCATTACCGCCCAGATCGACCCCCTCCGTTCGGAAGGCCAGGCCTATGCCGACAAGATGAAGGCGGCTGGGGTTTCGGTAAACCTCATCAATTACGAGGGGGTAACCCACGAGTTCTTCGGCATGGCCAAGGTGATCGACAAGGCCAAGGAGGCCGTCGATGCGGCCAACGCGGACCTCGCCAAAGCCTTCGCCAAACGCAAATGAACAGCGGCCAAATGGAGCCCCTCATGAAACACCGCACACTGATGATGACCGCTTTGTCGGTCTTGCTCGTCACACAGCCGCTTGCAGCGCAGGAGATCAAACCCAAGCCCGCCGGCGATGCCTCGCCGATGATGGTCGTTGACCGGCCCACCTTCGTCAAAGTCGTTTCAAGCGCCAACGAATTCGAGATCCGCTCCAGCGAGCTCGCGAAGCAGAATGCCCAACAACAGGGCATCAAGCAGGCAGCCGACATGATCATCTCTGACCATAAAAAGGCCGGCGAGAAGCTGAAGGCGACGCTTGCGTCCAAGGACGCGGCTCCCGCCGAGCCCATAAAACTCGCCCCGAAACAGCAGAAGATGCTGGATCAGCTCCAGGCCGCGAAAGGCAAGGATTTCGACGCGCTTTATCTCGACATGCAGGCCCAGGCGCATATCGAGGCCGTCGCTCTGTTTCGAACCTTTGCCGGATCCGGCGACGATCAGGCACTGATAGGCTTTGCCAAGGAAACTCTTCCGAGTCTCGAGACGCATCTCGCTCACGTCAAGATGCTGATCTCCGAGCAATAAAATAGGGGTAAGCACAAATCTTCGATCCGACGACTTGATGGCAGAGGTGGGAAGCTCCATTGGCAAAGCGAACGGGGCAACGGCTGTCATGGAAACGAAGCCGCGCTGACAGCTCGGTTGCCTGCCTTAAGACAAATAGAGGCCCGCCGCCCTTCTACGTAACCGAAGGGTGGCCATGGCAGCATTCTGCCGAGCTCGCAGGCCTGCCCGGTTCTGAAGCGTGCGGCTGCTGAGATCTTCAGCCGCGTCTTGCTTCAGATTGCTCTCCACCGCCATCATAGCGCCGGAAAAGCTCGCGCCGATCAACTCGACGCCGCCGAAAAAGTCGCTGGCTACCGACGGTTCGACACCACTCACTGCGTCAACTGCGTGCTCGAGCAGTTCGATCAGAACATGAGCTGCGGACAGCGGCTCAAGCGTCGCACCAGTGATTGCGCGACGACGATCAACAGGGGTAGCCTCCTCCCGGAGAGCTTCGATGAACGACAGTGCCGCTGCGCGGTCCTGTTCTGCCGCTTCGATCAAGCGAGCAGAGATCGAATCCAGCCTTTCAATGACCAGGTCGTTGTTGGTGCCATGCTCGCTCGATACCGCCAGAGCCATTCTTATCATGGCGATGCCCAACCTGCCCGCGATTAGCGACGCGGTGCTGCCGCTGATAGAAGGCTTCGACTGCCCGATTTGGGAAAGCAAATCTCCAAGCCGCATGTCAAGCAGTTTCATGGACCGCTCCATCTCTTGAGATACTCGAAATCGAATTCAACTTGCAATCTAGCCCTCCGCATTCGCGCGGAGCTTTCGGATGAGGATGTAACCTGACAGGCAAAAGCAGATCGAATTGGTCAGAATGATTGGCCACTCGCCGCGCAGGATGCCAAAGACAGACCACAAGGCGAAGCCGAACACCGTCAGCATGTACATCCGCGCCGAGATCGCGGCGGTATCGCCTGTTTTTATGACTTTCCAGACCTGCGGCAGGAAGCTGGTCACGGAACACACAGACGCTAGGTAGCCAATCAGCAAGGTAGTATCCATTCGCCGATCCTTCTTTTCATCGCATCAATGGTCACTGCGTCGTGGCAGCTGCCGGCAGAACTTCGCGCGCCATGAAGCGCATGAAGCCGGTCTGATCACGCGAGACGTTATGGATGTATATTTCGTCGACGCCGCAGCCTCTACAATCGGCGATAAGATCGAGGAGGGTTTGCCCTGATGTCACCAGGGGGATGACGTTATCCATCTCCTGAGGCTCGACCTCGGCAGTCTCCCGATCGAATTCGGCTGGCGTTCTCAGATTCGCGAGGCAGTCGAGATCGGCAGCCGCGACCCGCCACTGGTCCCATGCTGCGTGACGCGCTTCGTCTTCTGTTCGTCCCCAGCTGATCTGAAGCTGAACCGCTATCGGCTTGTCCGAGCCGCCGCCAAACTCGAACCGGGCGACCATCTCGCTCAGTTCGTCTTTCGGCTTGTGCACTGTAATCAAGCCATCGGCCCACGATCCCATCCAACCGGCCGTTTCCGGAGATAGAGCAGCGCCAAGTATAGCCGGTGGCCGAGACGGAAGCGTCCACAGCCTAGCGGCTTCCGTCGCAAACCACGGATTGGCGTCCGTAACGCTTTCTCCTTTGAGCAGTCGGCGTATGATCTCGCAGCCTGCGATTAGGCGATCATTGCGCTCCGGCTTGACGGGCCAGCCCCTTCCGACAACGTGCTCATTCATGGCCTCGCCGCTTCCGGCGGCGATCCACCGTAGCCTGTCGGGAAACATCTCGGCGATCGTCGCAACCATATGCGCAAGCACGACGGGGTGATAACGCCATCCGCAGGGGATAGCGAGGCTGCCGAAGGGCAGGGACGTTGTTGCCAGGGCAGCGCCGAGCCAGGCCCAGTTGTTTCCCGAGTTTCCCTGCCGCTCGCTCCACGGCGTGATGTGATCGGACGTCATGATTGCTTGAAAGCCTGCGTCTTCCGCCTGTCTCACATAAAGCAGCAGTTCGCTCGGCGGAAACTGCTCATGAGATGCATGATAGCCGATGATCACTGTTGCCGCTCCCGTACTGCTACAAACGGTGGAAATGCGTCAAGCGCACGACGATCTCTTCTTGGGAAAGCTGTTTTTCCAGTCTTTTCCGATAGTCGGCCCACCACGAACGGTCCACCTCCTCCGTCATGACTTCGACGACCACGATGCGGTCGCGCTCTGTGTCGCCGCCTTCCTTCCACAATCCTTCCGCAGGCGCGTGCGCGTGGGTCGTCACGCCGCCGAACGCCTCGGTCAGTTCCCCGCGGATAGCGTCGAGCGTTTTACGCTCGAATGTCTTTGTCACAGGCAGAAGGATTTCGATGAGATATGGCATGGGGTTCCCTCTGGGATATGGGCAGCTTAACTTCGCGGGCAAGGTAGGGTTCCGGGAACTGTTGGTAACGTCAGAAGTTTCGCCTCGACATTCGGATTTGTATTGCTGCTCGAAGGATAGCGCATGGAGTTTCACTCGCCGTACCGCCATGGTTTCGTTCGCTGCGCCACCTGCACGCCGGAGTGCGAGGTCGCCGATCCCGAGTTCAACGCTGCGGCGATCCTCACGCTCGCTCGCGAGGGCCACGAGCGGCATGTTGCCCTTATGGTTTTCCCTGAACTTTGCATCTCGGGCTACGCCATCGACGATCTGCTCGGTCAGGATGTCTTGCTCGACGCCGTCGAGACAGCCATCGACTCGATCGTCTCGGCCAGCAAAAACGTCAGCCCGGTCCTGCTGGTCGGCGCGCCGCTGCGGCACGAAAGTCGGCTCTTCAATTGCGCGGTCGTTATCCACGCAGGACGGGTCCTCGGCGTCGTGCCTAAGACGCATCTGCCCAATTACCGCGAGTTCTACGAAAAGCGCTGGTTTGCATCCGGCCGCACCGTGCAGGACGCCGAGATTTCGGTCGCGGGTCAGGTTGTGCCTTTCGGTATCGATCTACAGTTCGCTGCAAAGACTGTCGCCGACTTCATCTTCCATGTCGAGATCTGCGAGGATCTCTGGGCGCCAGCGCCGCCGAGCGATTTCGGCGCGCTGGCCGGCGCGCTCATCCTGGCCAATCTGTCGGCGAGCAACATCACGGTCGGAAAGGCCGATGTCCGCAAGCTCCTCTGCTCGGCTCAGTCGGCACGTACGTGGTCAGCCTATCTCTATTCGGCCGCCGGCCCTGGTGAATCGACCACCGATCTCGCCTGGGACGGGCAGGCTTGCATTTACGAGCTCGGCGATTTGCTGGCCGAGACTGAGCGCTTCCCCAACGGCTCACAGATGTGCATCGCCGACATCGATCTCGAACGGCTCCGGCTGGAACGGATGCGCACAGGCACCTTCAACGATGCCGCCACGCTGAATCTCGCGACGAAGACCTTTCGTCAGATCGCGTTTGAGTTCGAGACACCGCACCGCCGAATGGACCTTGCGCGCCCGGTCGCCCGTTACCCCTTCGTCCCGGCTGACCCCTGGCGGCTCGATCAGGATTGCTACGAGACCTTTAATATTCAAGTCCAGGGTCTGATGAAACGGCTGAAGAGCACCGGCATCAAGCGGCTATGCATCGGTGTGTCGGGCGGCCTGGACTCGACCCATGCCCTTCTCGTTGCAGCGCGTGCTTTCGACCGGCTGGAATGGCCCCGCTCGGGCATTCTCGGTTTCACCATGCCAGGTTTTGCGACAGGCGATGCGACAAAGTCCAACGCCTGGGCGTTGATGCGCAGCCTCGGCATCACCGCGGAAGAAATCGACATCGAACCGCTCGCCACGCAGCTGTTGAAGGATCTCAAGCATCCCTACGCTGAAGGCGAGCCTGTCTACGATGTCACCTTCGAGAACGTCCAGGCAGGGCTTCGCACCGATTTTCTGTTCCGGGCCGCCAACCAGCGCGGGGCTTTGGTGCTCGGGACAGGTGATCTCTCGGAGATTGCCATTGGCTGGTCGACCTACGGCGTCGGCGATCAGATGAGCCACTACAATGTCAACGCGTCGGTCTCGAAGACGTTGATCCAGCATCTCGTCCGCTGGGTCATCAAGTCGGAACTCTTCGATCAGGAGACGGGCAAGACGCTCGGCAGCATTCTTGATACGGTGATTTCGCCCGAACTTGTCCCCGCCGATGAGCAGGGCCGGATCCAAAACACGGAGGACAAGATCGGCCCCTATGATCTGCATGACTTCTTTCTCTACTACATCACCCGTTTCGGCCTGAAGCCTTCAAAGGTCGCCTACCTCGCACACAACGCCTGGCATGCTCGCGAGACCGGCGAATGGCCGGCGTATTTTCCGGAAGCCAAGAAGCGCGATTTCGATCTGCCGACGATCAAGACATGGCTGGAAGTCTTCCTCTTCCGATTCTTTACGATCAGCCAGTTCAAACGCTCTGCGTCGCCGAACGGACCAAAGGTCACCTCGGGCGGTTCGCTCTCGCCGCGAGGCGACTGGCGGGCGCCGTCGGTCGGAAATTCGCGCGTTTGGCTCAAGGAGCTCAAGGAAAACGTACCCGACTGACCAACGCGCGAACGTTAACTCATGGGAGCCGATATCGACCGGAGGAAATATGATGGAGCTTGGCAACTGGCGACATATCTGTGTCGATGCTCAACGAATGTTTGCGGAAGACACGCCTTGGTATGTTCCCTGGATGGCACGGGTCCTTCCTCAGCTTCTCGAGGTTTCGGGCCGCCATGCCGAGCGGACGATTTTCACCCGCTTCATTCCGCCAAAACGCCCCGACGATGTGGTCGGCGCCGGAAGGACTACTATCAGAAATGGTGGATGATGACCGGCGAGCATCTGCCGCAGGAAATGCTTGATCTTTCGCCGGCGTTGCAGGCCCTCGTGCCACCCGCCCGCGTTTTCGACAAGATGACCTACTCGCCTTGGGTAAACGGCGTGTTGAACGCGCACCTGCGGCAAGAAGGCGTCGGAACCGTCGTCGTCACAGGCGGTGAGACCGATGTCTGCGTGCTGGCAACCGTGCTCGGGGCGATCGATCTCGGTTTTCATGTGATCGTCCTGACCGACGCCGTCTGCAGCGGCGCCGATGAGACGCACGACGCTGCCGTAGACCTGCTCGGCGACCGCTTTTCAGTTCAACTGAATCTGATGAAGACGGAGGAATTTTTGTCGATAGCGACCACCTGAGGAACGGACAATCGACCCGAGGCTTTATCCCCACGAGACCAAGCCGTGAAGCTCTTCGCTAAAAGCAGCCTCACCCGCGACCCACAGACAGGAGACACCTATGGCCATCAAAGCACTCGCCTTTAACAGC
This sequence comes from Rhizobium sp. OAE497, assembly GCF_040546565.1. Lineage (NCBI taxonomy): Bacteria > Pseudomonadati > Pseudomonadota > Alphaproteobacteria > Hyphomicrobiales > Rhizobiaceae > Rhizobium > Rhizobium sp. OAE497. The sequence continues at coordinate 427,618 of NZ_JBEPOA010000003.1, read as the reverse complement.
ACCCTCAAATCCTCCTCGTCGTCGGAGGTGTCCTCGACGGGAAAGCTGCTGGACCTTATCTCGAAGGAGTTCGAGAAGCATGGCGTCGAGACCGAAATCATCCGGCTGGCCGACCACGACATCAAAGCAGGCGTGACGTCGGATGAAGGCGACGGGGATGCCTGGCCGGAAATCCGAGAGAAGGTGCTGGCCGCCGATATTCTTTTGGTTGGCACGCCGATTTGGCTTGGCCAGCCGTCGAGCGTCTGCAAGCGCGCTTTGGAGCGCATGGATGCGTTCCTGGAAGAGACGGATGACCAGGGTCGCATGGTGTCGTACGGCAAGGTCGCGGCCGTCGCTGTCGTCGGCAACGAGGACGGCGCCCATCACGTCTCCGCGGAAGTGTACCAGGCGCTCAACGACGTCGGCTTCACCATTCCTGCCAATGCAGTCGCCTATTGGGTCGGCGAAGCGATGGGATCGACAAACTTCGTCGACCTCAAGAAAACGCCGGAGGAAGTCGAGACGATGATCTCCATGCTGGCGCGCAACACAGCCCATCTGGCCGGTCTGCTCAAAGGTTCGCAGTACCCCGGCGAGGAGGAATGATGGCACCGGCTCAAGCAGCATCCCGCGTCCCGCCCGCCTTTGTTCAACCACATGCCGAAGCTCGCCGACTTTCGGCTCTCCGGCAGGAGTCAGAAAGCTGCGAGCGGTGCGACCTCTATAAGAATGCTACTCAGACTGTATTCGGTGACGGCGCGCAAGCCGCGCGCGTCATGCTCGTCGGCGAGCAACCGGGAGACCGCGAGGACATTGCCGGCAGGCCATTCGTCGGCCCCGCCGGCAAGCTGCTGGACGAGTGTCTTCACGAGGCCGGCGTCGATCGATCGCTGTGCTACGTGACGAACGCGGTGAAGCACTTCAAGTTCGAACCCAGGGGAAAGCGGCGCATCCACGCCAAGCCGTCGGCCGGCGAGGTGCAACGATGCGCCTGGTGGCTCGGCGGCGAACTCGACGTACTGCGTCCCGATCTCGTCGTCGCTCTCGGCGCGACCGCCCTTTATTCCCTGATGGGCCGTTCGGTCGGCCTTAATAAAGAGCGGGGCCATATCTTGAAAACGTCGTCGGGCCTGCATCTGCTGGTGACAATCCATCCGTCCTTCTTGCTGCGCATCCACGATCACCAGGACCGCGACGCCGAGCGAGCCCGCTTCGTCGACGATCTGCGCAGCATAACGCACTATCTCAAGTAAAACGCTCTCGGCAGCCAAATTCACTCCAACGCGACCGGCATTCCAGGGGGATGATTGTACGTCGCCGGACGCCGGCTCGGGCAGACGGAACTACAAGACCAGGGACGGCGTTACTTTTCGCCATCCAGTGGAGGACCCGATGTCACCTGATCCAAAATCGTCTCCGGCAGTGCAGGCATACGAACTGGAAAAAGCCCGTCAACGGGATGAAGAGGCAAAGGGCGACCTCGATCAGGCGCTGGAGGACACGTTTCCCGCCTCTGACCCGGTCTCCCATACGATCACATCAGTTCCGGCAGGGCGAGCGGACGTCGAAGAGGCCGAGCGCGTCAAAGCAAGCTCGCATGAAAGCCACTCAAATGTCAGCGTTCCGAACAGCGTGCGCGGCTGGATCCGGGAAAACCCGCTCACTGCCGTGGCGGTGACGGCTGCCATCGCGTGGGTCCTTGGCGCAAGCCGTTAGGTCATTGAGATGAGTGCCCCTCTCGACGGTTCGATTAGCCCGCTCACTTCTGAACATCCAACGCCACGGCCGACGTCTGGCTCGGTCCTCAAGCAACTTGGACCTGGTTTGATCACTGGTGCCGCCGATGACGATCCGAGTGGTATCGCGACCTATTCGCAGGCCGGAGCCCAGTTCGGCTTCAACATGCTTTGGACGATGCTGCTGACCTATCCGTTGATGTCGGCAATCCAGCTGGTGAGCGCCAGGATCGGACGAGTGACGGGATCCGGCCTTGCGGTCAACATGGGCGCGATCTGGCCGAAGCCTCTCGTCGTGCTGCTGGTGTGTTTCCTGTTTGTTGCCAACTGTATCAACATCGGCGCCAATCTCGCAGCGATGGGTGCCTCCGTTGAATTGGCGACCGGTGTTCCAAGCCTCCCGATCACGATCTCCGTCGCGGTGGTTTCTCTCGGCCTGCAGATGTTCGTGCCCTACGAGCGCTACGCCAATATCCTCAAATGGTTGACGCTGGTACTGTTTGCCTATGTGGCTGTGCTGTTCGTCGTCAAGATCGACTGGCTCGCTGCCCTCAAGGGATTTGTCTGGCCGAACTTCTCGCTGGATGGCAACAGTTTTACGGTCGTCGTCGCCATTCTCGGAACGACGATCAGCCCGTACCTGTTCTTCTGGCAGTCGAGCCAGGAGGTCGAGGAGATCGATCGGAAGGACGCGGCTGAGCCATTGGAGGACGCTCCCCGCCAAGCTCCGAAAGAACTCAACCGCATTTCGCTTGACACGTTCGCCGGCATGGCGGTCTCCAATCTGGTGGCGATTGCGATCATGATGTGCGCCGCCGCAACCCTGCACGCCTCCGGCAAGACCGACATCAACTCAGCTGCGGACGTAGCGGAGGCATTGAAGCCGATCGCAGGCAACTTCGCCTTCGTGGTCTTCAGCGTCGGGATTGTCGGGACGGGATTGCTCTCCATTCCCGTGCTGGCCGGCTCGGCCGCCTACGCTTTTGCCGAAACCCAGGACTGGAAAGTCGGTCTCGGTCACAAACCGTGGGAGGCCATCGGCTTTTATGCTGTCATATCAGCGGCTACCTTATTCGGGCTTGGCCTCGAATTCGTGCCGCTTGACCCGGTCAAAGCATTGTTCTGGAGCGCGCTCGTCAATGGCTTCGTCGCGGTGCCGATCATGGTCGCGATGATGGTGATCGTCAGCAGTAAAAAGCAGATGAAGGAGTTCACGGCGCCGATGCTCATGCGCGTCTGCGGCTGGGGTGCAACCGCGGTCATGGCGATTGCTGCTGTCGCGATGCTGGTTTTCTAATGCCACGGTGGGAAGCGCAACGCGTCCGGGTCAGGGAAAGAGTATCGGAATGGCTGCGCCACGGCTCATGAATTGATAATGCAGGTGACAACGCTGGTGCCGAATTGAAAACAAATGACGGCTCTTCCTTAGACGGGGCAGCGTGAAGTCGTCATTTGTCCGCACAGCTAGGGTCTTAACTCAACTCGCGGGCGGCGAACACGGCCGCCCCCTCTCGGTGCGGCCGAACAGCAGGCACGGCGCGAGGCCTGGCGCAATCTCGGCCAGCTCAGGCAGATGCCGGGTTTCGAGAACGCCTATATAATCGCCACCGGCCCGCAGATCGGTATCCGCGAGACACGCCGCCCGAAATCCGTTGAGGACATGACCGGCGCGGCACTCGAAACGGGCCGCCGCCGTCCGGACGGCATCGGCCGCGCCGCCCGGCCGATGGAAGGTAAGCGCTGTCCTGACCCCACCTTCCGGATCATCGCTTGATCATTGATGTTCAACCTCGAAAGAGGGCTTGGACATATGTCGATTTCAGAACTTACGCTTAAATCCAAGGATGAGCCGATACGCCGGTTTGAGGTGTTCACAGGCAATGGCCGTCGCCGCGAATGGAGCGACGATCAGAAGGCGCAGATCATTGCGGAGAGTTGCGAGCCCGGCGTCACGGTGTGCTCTGTGGCGCGGCGGCATGGATTGACGCCGCAGCAGTTGTTCACATGGCGACGGCTCGCCCGAAAGCCGCTTGATGTGTTGTCGGTGCCGGAGCAAGCACCAATGTTTGCACCAGCAGTCGTCGTGTCGCCCGAGAATTCGGAGCCGAAGAAGGCGCGGCAAGCACGTTGCCAAGAAGAACTTCTCCGGAGGCGGCCATTGAATTGCGGATTGATGGAGCCTGGCTGCGCATTGCCTCTGGCACCGATGCTGCAACCATTGCCGCCGTCATCCAGGCGTTGAAGGCTCAGTCGTGATTGGCCCGTCCGGTGCGGAAAAAGCGATGATCGCCACCAAGCCTGTCGACTTCCGCAAAGGTGCTGAAGGATTGGCGGCACTGGTAAAGGCCCAGATGGGTGCCGACCCGTTCTCGGGCACGATCTACGTGTTCCGGGCCAAACGAACGGACCGGATCAAGCTGGTCTTCTGGGACGGCAGCGGCGTGTGCCTGGTCGCCAAGCGGATCGAGGATGGCGAGTTCCATTGGCCTCGAATGCAAGACGGTGTGATGCATCTGACGGCCGCCCAGTTCTCGGCTCTGTTCGAAGGATTGGACTGGAAACGCGTGCATGCGCCGAGCGAAACGCGCACGCCGATAAAGGCCGGATAACGGGCGCGACCAATTGAATCAGAGCCATTCATCGTCTCGCTCCGAGCGGCAAAATATGCTGTTCTCGATCCATGACGATGACGGCAGACGAGCTTCCGGATGACCTGAACGCGCTGAAAGCAATGGTGCTTTCGCGTGAGGCGGAGAATGCCCGCCTGCGGCAGATCATCAAGGAATTACAGCGTCACCGCTTTGGTCGACGGGCAGAGACGCTTCCAGAGGACCAGCTTCTGCTTGGGCTTGAAGAGGCCGAACAGATCGAGGCTGCCGGGCTGGAAGAGAAGGAACAAGGCTCGACTGCTCTGCGCCAGGCGCAGGTCGCTAAACGACGTACGAACCGGGGTTCACTGCCAGCGCATCTGCCGCGCGTCGAGATCGTGGTCGATATCGATGACCATGCCTGCCCCTGCTGCCGCAACGACCTGCATCGGATCGGCGAGGATGTCAGCGAGAAGCTCGATCTTGTGCCCGCCCAATTCCGGGTGCTCGTGCTGCGCCGCCCGAAGTATGCCTGCCGGGCCTGTGAAGAAGTCGTAGTCCAGACTCCGGCCCCGGCAAGGCTGATCGAGGGCGGCATCCCGACAGAGGCAACCGTCGCCCAGGTGCTGGTATCTAAATATGCTGACCACCTGCCGCTGTATCGCCAGGCGCAAATCTACAAGCGTCAGGGCATCGACCTCGACCGTTCGACGCTCGCCGACTGGGTCGGTCGCGCCGCCTGGCATCTACGCCCGGTCCATCAGCGGCTGCTCGATCATCTGAAGTCATCGTCCAAGCTCTTCGCCGACGAGACGACGGCCCCGGTGCTCGATCCGGGACGTGGCAAAACCAAGACCGGCCAGCTTTGGGCTTATGCACGAGATGACCGGCCGTGGCTGGGCGATGACCCGCCCGGTGTCACCTATGTCTACGCGCCAGATCGCAAAGGCGAACGACCGATGACCCATCTCGACGGCTTCGTCGGCATCCTGCAGGTAGACGGCTACAGTGGATATCGCCCGCTCGCGGCAAAGAACACCGTGTCGCTAGCCTTCTGCTGGTCCCACGTTCGACGCCGCTTCTATGAGCTGGCTGCGGCCGGTCCGGCACCCATCGCCAGCGAGGCGCTGCGACGCATCGGCGAACTTTACAGGATCGAAGAAGGGATACGTGGCCGGACCCAAGAGGAGCGTCGTGTCGCCCGTCAGGAAAAAAGTCGTCCGATTACCGACAGCCTCGTTCCCTGGCTGCGTGAACAACTCGGCTACATCAGCCAGAAGACAAAGCTCGCCGAAGCAATCCGCTATGCCTTGTCACGCTGGGACGGCTTGACCCGCTTTATCGACGATGGCCGGATCGAGATCGATTCCAACGTCGTCGAACGGTCAATCAGGCCAATTGCCCTCAATCGCAAGAATGCGCTATTTGCCGGTTCTGACGCCGCGGCCGAACACTGGGCGACCATCGCCTCGCTCATCGAGACGGCAAAGCTCAACAATGTCGAGCCACTGGCCTATCTCTCAGACGTCCTCACCAAGATCGTCAACAATCATCCAAATAGCCAGATCGACGACCTGCTGCCTTGGGCCTATGCCGCAACGCACGATCTCAAAGCCGTGGCCTGAAAACAGCGCTTACGATGGAAGTGCATGAGGCGCCGGGAAAGGCGCGGTTCGTTGAACTCGGCGGCGAAGGCTTCGCCGATGTCCCGCCCGGCGCGCTGAAGGCGTCGGGGTTTAGCAACCTCTTCCTGTCGGGCCGGGTGGCTGGGGCGGATCCTGCGGCCTACGGTTCGATCCGGGTGATGGGCACGGCTTTCGCGACCGGTCAGGCAGCGGGCATCATGGCAGCTCTCCGCCGAGACGAAGCGGACACGATTCCTCGAATCCGCGCGGAGCTTATCGCTCAGCATGCGTTGGTGTGACATTTGTATCTTAGCTGCGCTCAAGACGTTGCCCTCGGGATCGCCATTCTTGTTTCGTATGTATTATTCCGGCCATAGAGATTAACCGCTCGAGCGGATCACTCTAATGAGCTTCCGTCATAACACGCCCGTGGACGGGCGTTGGCTCCATAATAGGATCCCCACGATCGCGAATATATATCCTTGGTTCTATGTGCGTAGCGGCAATCTAAGTGAGCGTCTCATGCTGATCGCCGCGCTATATCTATGAAAAAAAACGCGTGACTGCGGTTCAGACCTTTCAAGACCACCTTTCACACGGAGCGTTAGGGATCAGAAGGCGGTTGCGGAACCTGAGAAAGCATCTTTTCAACCAGCCGCCTCGCGAGACGAGGCCGTGATCGTCTGACCGATCCTGAGAAGGAACGCTACGACATAGGGGAGTGATGCCGGGACCCACATCAAGAGGCCCGCCAGCTGTTGATCCTCGAGGGGCGAAAGACCGTAAATGTCGGCGGTCAGAAAATGCGGGCTGAACAGAGGGCGTGGAGCAAGTGTCAGGAAAGCCCCAAGTATGGTCATCTGCAATATCGTGGCGCCGCAAACCGCGAGCGCACCGCCAGCGGCCCGCTTGGGGTCGAGAATTTCCCGCCATAGCCATAGGGCAGACAGAAGGAGAGGGACCTCCATCGTCCAGTAAGCAAAGCTGCCGGAAAGAGCCCAGCTGTAGGTAAGAGGCAAGTGCCAGAGCCAAATCACCAAGGTGTGTAGGACGAACGCGGCCGTTGGAGGGAGCCGATCCAGAACACCAGAGGGCTTAAAGAAAAAGCGCCATCCAAGGGGCGCAGCAAACGATATCAAGACAATATGATGGAAGGCCCGCGCCGAGAAAAGGGCGGAGCTCAGGCCACATAGTGGCGAGACGAAGGCGACGGCACAAAGACCGATGAACAATGTCCACTGGCCCAGCCGGCGCTCGGCCCTGGCCAGAGGCCAAGTCCAGACCGCCACGAGAACGATTCCGGAGAGCAAAACCGGATCCAAGTTCCAATCCGCCATCAGGGCTTCAGGTGTAGGAGCGTTACCGCAGTAGGGTTCTAGCTGGAAGGTCATGACGGAGCCCTCGTCGTATAATGACGATGAACTGGGGCTCGACCAAAATGTTCCATTGGCTAGTTGTCGGCCCAGACCGCTGGTTGGTCGTCGGCAAGAGTCCGACTAGGCCCCATGAAGTAAAAAGAGAAGGCCTCGACAAAATGTGCCGTCTACGGGAACCGACCTCAGTCAACGAGGGTTTTCAGGCTATTGTAGAGGAAACAACGGATGGGATGGCGCGCCTGGTTGACAAATTTAGGTAGCTGGACAGCTAGCCCCGTCGCCTTCGCCATTGTCGTGCTGTACGGCATCTCCTGGCTTGTCTTCAGTCCGGAGACATTGGAATGGCACGGTCTCGCCACGCTTATCACCTGGATGATGACGCTCTTCATCCAGCGCGCGGAACATCGGGATACGCAGGCCATCCACGCGAAGCTCGACGAGTTGCTGCACGTGCATGGCGATGCGAGAAATGAACTGACAAAGCTTGACGAGCAGGAGCCCGAGCAGATCGAAAGCTTTCGGGCATCGCACAGTCAGTCCGACTAGTAGTTCTTTGAGGTTCAATCAAAAACAGAGGTACATTGGTTGATGCGGGCTCGTAGGATGTTGGTCGGAATCGCGCTAGGCTTTTCGGCGTTCGCAGCCGCTGGTGCTTGGGTTGTGACCACGCCGAATATGCCTTTCCAGCCGAACGATCCAGCATTTGAAAGCCCGGGAGACCCTGCTCGAGGAGAGCTGGTATTCGCCGCCGGAGATTGCTCATCGTGCCATGCGACCCCAGGGCAAAAGAATCGGTTGCAACTTGGCGGCGGCCTTGCGCTCGCCTCGCCGTTCGGCACGTTCCGCCCGCCCAATATCTCGCAAGATGCGAAGGACGGAATTGGTTCGTGGACCGCCGCTGATCTCGGCAACGCGCTGATCGGAGGCGTCTCTCCCAACGGACAGCATTATTATCCGGTCTTTCCCTATCCAAGCTACACCGGAATGACCGTGGATGATGTTCGGGACCTGTTTGCCTATTTGAAGACGCTACCAGCAGTGACGGGCCGCGCGCCGCCCCACGACCTCGTCGCACTCTTCCGCATCCGGCGGTTCGTCGGCTTCTGGAAGCTGCTATTTTTTGACGAGGGAAAGTCCGAAGCCGTGCTGGATGGCGATGCCGTGCACGATCGCGGCGCCTATCTCGCCGAGAGCGTCGCGCATTGCGCGGAATGTCATTCGTCTCGCAATGTCTTTGGAGCGATCAAGCAGGCAACGCGATATGCCGGTGGTGAGGATCCTGAAGGAACAGGCTTCGTTCCGAACATTACGCCCGCCCGTCTTGGGGATTGGTCTCAGGCCGACATTGTCGAGGTTTTGACCAGCGGCAATACCCCTGATCACGGGCGCGTCGGGTCGTCGATGGCGGATGTTGCTACCAATACCGCCAAACTCCCTGCAAGCGACCGAGAGGCGATTGCGGCCTATATCAAAACCCTTCCGGCTCGGGCCACGCCCAAGCCGTAGTCACTGCTGATATAGGAAGGCAACCAGATCCCGGGCCTCCGCCTCGGAAATGCCTGTGTCAGGCATCGCTGTTTTGGGATCGAACGCACTTGGCAACACAATCCAGTGGACAAGTGCCTCCGCGTCATTGTTTGCGATTCCCGCTATGTAGACGCGCTCGCGCATATTGACCAGCGGACCGCCAACTTTGCCATCGGCTCCGGCAATGCCAGGAATCGTATGGCATCCCGTGCAGCCGTATCGCCGGAAAATGTCCGGTGCCCGGGCGGGATCGCCGCTAGCAAGTAAACTTGCGACTTCTGTCCTTTGATGGCGATCTCGAACCTGATAGGTGAGGATGCCTGCCGCGAGCCCGAGCGTCGTGATTAGTGACAGCACTCCAACTTTGATGGGAAACCCTTCACCGCTCATTTTTTGTCTCCGCCACCGGACGTTCGGATCATTGTTGACAAGGGTTTATCATTAAGGTGGCCGTGGCCTGCATCGCCAAGGCAAACGCAAATGCGGATCCCGCAAGAAGGCTGATCGTTCTGATGAATCCATCTGTTCTCGATTGCGCATTACCACGTGCCGCCAAAGGCGCCAGAGCACCGACGATCGCCAACAGCGCCAGAAGCACAGTGGCCGCCACCGACCATGGCCTTCCCGCCCGGCAATCGACATAGGGAAGAACTTGGCCAAGCTGTGTACTGATGGCCCAAGCGAGTGGCGCGAAAACCAGTCCCCCAGCGACTGCGATCGAATATTTCATAGACGCGGCACCCAATAGAGACAGAGATAGAGCGGAACCCACGTTACGACGACGAAGTTCCAGTACATGGCGTTGTCCCCGACGTCGCCATAGCGCCTGGGATTGTCGGCGTGCCGCGTGAACATCAGACACATCAGGACCAGGGTGTCGATCAGGTCGGTCAGGATGTGGGTGGTATGTAGTCCCAGCAAAACCCATGTGATCGAACCATAGGCATTAGTGTCCCACATCACGTGCATGGCCGGGAATTCGAAAATCCGCAGTACCAAAGGCGCAATGCCGAACAACGCCATCACGATCAGGCCGATCTGGACCTTTTTTAGCTCTCTGCGTTTAGCCCAGCCTGCCACCAGCACGTTTGGTATGACACTGACAGTGAGCAGAGCGGTCAGAAGAGTGCCAGGCAGCAGATCAGGCGCCGGCGCATTGATCGGCCAGATGCCGGCGATGCTCATCAGGTAAAGATAGACGACAATTCCGAGAGCAAAGCCGGTGCCCTCGATCAACATAAACGCCAGTGTTCCCCACCAGGTCGGGCTAGCGGTGCCGGAGCCGTGCAATGGCAGGTGCGAAACATCGAGGACCAGGCGCTCTTTCATGACTCATCCTCCGGGTCGCCCTTGGGCCAAAACCAACCGGTCAGGGCGATGGCGATCGGAATTGAACCCCAAACGACCGCCCATGGCGAGAACATCGACCATATCAGCATAACCGACGTCGCGATCGCTGCGATCAGCGGCCAGATCGAATTGGTCGGCGAAGACTCCCGCGCCTCGGGCTGCGCCTCAACGACGCTGCTAACGATCAGCTCCCGTCGGTCGAGCCGCATTCCGCTCACGACCGGCAGATCTGAAGAACCCGACCACAGTGGTTCGCGATCGACCACAACCGGGATGCGCCGAAAATTATACGAGCAGGGAGGCGACGTGGTTGCCCATTCCAGCGTCGATGCGCTCCAGGGGTTCTCATCGGCGATAGCGCCGGAGCGCGCACTGCGGAGAACGTCAATGAAAAACAGTAGAAAGCCTGCAGCGAGAATGAGGGAGCTAAAGCTCACGAACAGGTTCAGGCCAGCCCAAGGCATCTCAGGCTGATAGGTATAGATACGACGCGGCATACCGAAGAGACCGAGGAGATGCATTGGAAAAAAGGTCAGGTGGAAACCGGTGAAAATCAGTCCGAATACCCAGCGCCCGACCCTCTCGCTCATCATCCGCCCGGAGAACTTTGGGAACCAGTAATAGATCGCCGCCAGCAGCGGAAACACTGCGCCGCCGACGAGAACATAATGGAAGTGGGCGACGACGAAGTAGGTGTCGTGCACCTGCGTATCGAATGGCACCGACGCCACCATCACACCTGTCAGGCCACCCAGGACGAAAGTAATGATGAAGCCGATGATGAAAAGCATTGGAGTCTTGAGGACCGGTTTTCCTCCCCAGAGTGTTGCAAGCCAGCAGAAAATCTGAATGCCGGCCGGGACTGCAATCGCCATGCTGGAAGCAGTAAAAAAGCTCTCGCCCAGTCGTGGTAGGCCGACGACGAACATGTGATGCACCCAGAGACCAAAGGCGAGAACGCCCGTCGATATCAGTGCCATTACCAGAGCCAGGTAACCGAAGACAGGCCTGCGGGCAAAAGTCGAAATCATCGTCGACACCATTCCCACAGCCGGAAGAAAGATGATGTAGACCTCCGGATGGCCGAAAAACCAGAACAGGTGCTGCCACAAGAGGACATCACCCCCTTCGGCGGGATTGAAGAAGTGGGTGCCGACGAGGCGGTCGAGGATCAGGGTGCTGCTGGCAAACATGATTGCCGGCATCGCCATGATCACGAGGAAGGAGGTCACCAGCATCGACCAGACGAAGAGCGGAATGCGATCGAGCGACATCCCGGGCGCACGTTGCTTAAAAACCGTCACCACGATCTCGACGGAGACAGCGAGAGCCGAAACCTCGGTGAACGTAATCATCTGCGCCCAAATGTCGGCCCGCTTGCCCGCACCGTATTGGGGTCCGGCCAGCGGGACATAAGCAAACCAACCAGCATCCGGGCCCACATCCAGCGCAAACGCAATCCATAACAGCACGCCCCCAGCCAGAAACATCCAGTACGAAAAGGCATTCAAGCGTGGAAAGGCGATGTTGCGCGTGCCGAGCATCAACGGCACCAGATAGACTCCCATCGCCTCCATGACCGGAACGGCGAACAGAAACATCATATTAGTGCCGTGCATCGTGAAGATCTGGTTGTAGCGATCGGGGCTGATATAGCGCGCTTCGGGCGTCGACAGCTGGAGGCGCATCGCCAAAGCCAGCACGCCCCCCAGGAGAAGAAAAACAAAAGCGGTTGCGATGTAACGCCGGCCGATAATCTTGTGATCGACCGTTGAAAGCGCGCCCCACAGGCCAGCAGGTGTTTTCCAGATATGATCGAGCTTGAGGTCGATCGTCTCATCGCTTAAATCAAGATCGGTCGGTGGACGAGGACTGGCGCTCATTTGAGGCTTTCTAGATAGGCGGAGACCTGTTTCAGCTCTTCGGCGGAAAGCGGGACGACCGGCATGTTATTTCCCGGCTTGAGGGTCTGCGGGTCGGCGATCCAGGCAGCGAGGGACCCACGAGTGTTCGGCAACAGCCCTGCTCCAATGGTTTCCCTGCTGCCGACATGTGTCAGGTCGGGTCCGGTTGTCCCGGCCGCCGATGTGCCGCGGACTGTATGACAGGCCGCACAGGGCTTGCTCAGGAACACTGCTTCGCCGGCTGCGATCTCCGTATCCGGCGGCGGCAACCGCTCACGTTGCTGCCCCTGCAACCAACGCTTATAATTTTCTTCATCTTCTGCTACGACCAGCAGGGCCATATGGCTATGCTGCAGTCCGCAATATTCCGCGCACTGGCCCCGATAGACACCCGGACGGTCAGCATGCAACGTCAGTTCATTCGTTCGACCTGGGATCAGATCCAGTTTTCCCGCCAGGCTGGGGACCCAGAACGAATGAATGACGTCCACGCTTTCCAGCCGCAGCGTCACGTCCTTTCCGACAGGGATGTGGAGCTCGTTGGCCGTCTGGAACCCTGCCTCGGACCCACTGGCCGGATAGACGAACTGCCACCACCATTGCTGCCCACGGACACTCACAGTCAGTGCCGCCTTGGAGGATGGACCGATCTGGCGCGTCGTATAAAAACTTGCGATCGTCAGACCAGCGATGATGAAAACGGTGGCCGCCACGGCTGCGGCGACAACCTTGCGCGCCGTCCGATCGTTGCCAGCAGTTCCGCGTCCGTCACGCGATCGTAGCAGGGACCATGCCAGTACCAGCATCACCAGAAGCCAGACAGCAGCGCACACAATGACAATGAGAATGATGAGCTGTTTCAGGGCGGACGCCGATGCGCCGGCTGCGTCAAGCGCAGATTGCGAACCCGTACAGCCTGAGAGGCAGAGAGACGCAAGAGACAGGCCGATGATCGGAGGGCGCGTCAAGGCGATGGCCCCTGATCAAGGTGCGCGCCGGCGGGTCCCTCATCGAACAGAGTGGCGGCCGGTGCGCGGTTCTCCGCCGGCCGGGTGTTCTTGTCGTCATTGCGACTGGGTGCAGTCGTTTTTGCCGAATAGGCGCCGATCGTTCTCACATAGCCGGCGAGCTGCCAGATCTCGTCGATCGTCATCTTGTCTCGAAAGGCAGGCATTCCGTGCGGCCTGCCATCACGGATCGAGGCTACGACCGAGACCATCTCAGGGCCATAAAGCCACCATCCGTCCAGAAAAGGCGGGCCGGCGCCACCCCGACCGTCGCCATGGCATGCTGCACATCCAAACCAGGAATACAGCCGCTTGCCCTGACTCAGATCGTAAGCCGTGTTTTCGTAGGGCTTACCGAGTTTGAAATAAACCTCTGGCGGCGCTCCGCTGATGTCATTGGGCATCAAACGGATCTTCTCGAACTCGGCCGACAGAGGTGGGTCAAGACGGTACGTGCGACCTTCCCGCGACCAACCTACGAGAGCGCCCACCGTGATCGCCAGGGCGCCGCCCACGATCATAACTGACAAGAGGTTACCTTGAACACTGCCCATACGAAGCTTCCCGTGCCGGATCAGTCCTTCGGCTGCCGCTGTGACCTTGTGATGAAGACCGGAAGGAGCTTGTAGGACGGCGTCTTCGACTTGGCATCGTGATGACCCAACGGGAACAGCGGATTGGTTTCGGGATAGTAGGCCGCACAGCAGCCTTTTGGAATGTCGTATTCGATAATCCTGAGCGCGCCGATCTGACGTTCTGTGGATTGATCGATGGCTGTTCGCAGATCGACGCTGTCGCCGTTGGCAAAGCCGAGGCGAGCGATGTCTTCGCGGTTCATGAAGACGACTTTGCGAGTGCCGTTGACGCCGCGAAAGCGATCGCTGTAGCCGTAGATGGTGGTGTTGAACTGATCGTTTGACCGTAGCGTTGCCAAATGCAGGACGTCTTCCTGCGTGCCGTCGATCGCAAATTCCGGAAACAGCCGATCCGGCGTCAGGAAGTTTGCTTTGCCCGTCTGCGTGACCCACTTCCGCTCTCGTGCCGGCAGGGGGCGAGCGAATCCCCCTGGCTGGAAGAGGCGCCTGTTGAAGTCGCTGAACGTTTCCGGATAGGTGCGCTCGATCGCGTCTCTGATTCGGCTATAGTCGTCTACCCAATCGTCCCATGGGACGTCACCCCGGTTCAAGGTGGCTTTCGCCAATCCGGCAATGATCGCAGGCTCGGATCTAAGATGGTTGCTTGCTGGCGTGGCTTTGCCGCGCGAGCCATGGAAATGTGCGACCGAGCTTTCGATCGATACAGCCTGTGGGCCGGTAGCCTGACTGTCAATCTCCAGTCTTCCCAGGCAGGGAAGAAGGTAGGCGATCTCCCCGTGGAGCACATGGCTGCGGTTCGGTTTAGTGGCGATCTGCACCGTCAAGCGTAACTTGCGCCACGCAGCCTCCATTGCCTCTGTCTCGGGCACGGCACGAAGAAAATTGCCGCCAAGGCCGATGAAGGCGCGCGCTTCGCCTTCTAGTACTGCCTTGCAGGTATCAACCGTTGATCGGCCCGTCCAGCGCGGCGGTTCGAACTTGTAAAGTTCAGAAAGCTTGTCGAGCGGTGCCAGGCCGGGCTTTTCGGTTATTCCGACCGTTCGCTGGCCTTGCACGTTGGAATGCCCTCGGATCGAACAGATATTGGCGCCGGGTTTGCCGATATTTCCACGAAGCAGCGCCAGGTTGGCGATCATGTGGATGTTATCTACACCCATTACATGCTGTGTGACGCCCATGCCGTAGGCAATCAGAACAGCCTTAGCCTTCGCATAGGTTTGTGCCGCCTGCTTCATCTGCTCGCGTGTGAGACCGGAAACCCGCTCAAGCTCATCCCAGCTGTAGGATCGGGCCGCATTGGCAAACTCTTGGAAACCAGTGGTATGCTCCTCGATGAAATCGTGGTCGAGGACATGCTTCTTGTCAGCCGCCGCAATCGATGCGGCAAAAGCAATCGTTCCGGCCTCCGATGGGTCATCCGGTACCCCGTCGTCTCCCGCGACTTTGCTCGCACCCGACGCTTTGAGCGCGTCGTCCGCCTCGATCAACGCCTTGCACACGCCGAAGAGCGCTGCGATATCGCCGCCATTCTTCACCTGGTAATATTCCGACGAGATCAGTGTTTCCTTCGAGGACAACATTTCCGTTGGTGCCTGGGGGTTCTTGAACCGTTCAAGGCCCCGTTCGCGCAGGAGGTTGAACGTTACGATCGGGACGCCGCGGTTCACCGCATCCTGCAGATCATGAAGTAGCCGGGGCGAAGAGGTACCGACATTCTGGGCGATATAAAATATGCAGTCGGTATTCTGAAAGTCCGAAAGCACGGCCGTTCCCACCGATGCACCGATGCTTTCCGGTAGAGCCACCGACGTGCTTTCGTGACACATGTTCGAGCAGTCGGGTAGGTTATTAGTGCCGTACAGTCTTGCAAAGAGCTGATACATGTAGGCTGCCTCGAGCGAGGCGCGACCCGACGTATAAAAATCAACTTGATGTGGCGTAAGGGCCTGAAGTTCTTTACCGATCTCGGCGAAAGCAGCGTCCCACTCGACCGACTCGTACTTGTCCGTTTCCGCGTTCCATCGCATCGGCTGGGTCAACCGGCCCTGTTCCTCAAGATCATGATCGCGCCACGCTTCGAGTTCCGTCAACGTGTGCGAGGCAAAGAATTCAGCATCCGCCCTGCGGTTTGTCACTTCCCAGGCCGTGGCCTTGGCGCCGTTCTCACAGAATTCGAGGGGATGCGTCTTGGCGGGCTTCGCCCACGCGCAACTCACGCACATATAACCTTCTGCCTTGTTTTGCTTGTCCAGCAAGGCGGCGCCCCTCGCCGGGATGTGCTCCCGGAGCAGGATCCCGGCGACTGATTTTGCCGAACCCCACCCACCGGCCGGGCCGGTGTATGGTTTGATCGAGGGTTTTTCTTTCGGATGTGCCGTCATGATCGCTCCAACCTCCTCAAAGTTTCCTGCAAGCCAGACGTTCCTTCATTCAAGTTTTTCCGCATGCGTTGGCGTCCGAACGTTTCGAACGAAGGCCGAACCCGGCAACGTCAATGCAAGGCTGAAAGTCTGCCGATGAGCCATTCTCTTGCGTAAGCATTGGTGATCTTCGCGATGGCGGTCGGAAGCCGATTGAAGCCATGCGGCCCGGCGGGAACGATGTTTAGCGACGCGTTTCCGTTTGCATCTTCCCATCTGCGAAACATCTGGATGCTGTCATCGACTATAGGATCAAGCTCGCCCGCAATAAACAGAGCTGGCGGAAGGCCTTCCAACTGCGCGTACAATGGCCCATCTCGCTCGTTCCAGGACAAGCTGGGACGCAGCCTTTGAAGATTTCGAAGAGCAGCGGGCGCGTCCAGGATGAGGGAGCGGCTATCCGCGTTCCTCAAGCTTTCCGATCCTTTGAAATCAAACGCACCGCAGGTAGAAATAAATCCCGAGAATGCATCAACCAGCCCCCGGTCGCGCAATCGGAGCAAGGCTTGGGCAGCAAGGTGAGAGCCGGATGATTCGCCCCCCAGAACGATCCGTTCGACACCCAGATCTGAAAGGCTGCGGATCACCCAATTCAGAGCTACCTCACAGTCGTCTATGGCGAGATCGACGCGATCGTCGAGGGCGTTATGAAAATCGACAGCGACAGCGATGACCTGGCATTCTTTAGCGACACGGGATGTTATCCCGTCATCGAGGCGGGCATTGCCGAGCACCCATGCGCCGCCATGGAGGTGCACATAGGCACCCCTTGGCGCTCCATCCGGCAGGAGGAACCGTAAGCCGACGGTACGTTCGCCGGATGCAATGGTTCTGCTGAAAACGCGGCAGCCGTGCGCCGCGCCTTTTGGAAGCATGATCTGCAGCCCCCTTACGATAGCGTTGGCGGCTTTCGCATTCCATCTTCGATCGGTGTGGTAGCGCGGAAGAAGTCGCAGGAGCGCGTTCAGGCGTTGCGCCCTGGTAATGTGTTTCGCTTCAAGGCGTTGATCTGAGCCGCAGGCGCGAGAACTCATCCTCATGCGCCTTTATCAGGTATCAGAGCTTTCGACTCGTTGACATCTGGCAGCCGGAGGGATGGCGCGCCTCCGTCAGTGCCATTGAAGTGTACAGCAAGGCCGTGATCGCGTAGACGACCCTGCATTATGCCTGCCATCACGTCGAGGAAAGTTTCAACGCCATACCGGGGTCCGAAATCGCGACAAGCTTCCTTGAGCGCTCTGGCATCAGCTTCCATGATCTTAAGCCGTCAAAGAGAATTGCTGCGGTTACACATCTTGTTCCTGTAATGCTGCCGGTACCAGGGAAAGCGGAACACCCAGCGCTGATGAGGCGAAGACAGGGCCGGCAATTACTCGGAGCACGGTCGTTGTGAGCCGCATGTTTTTCCCATCCAGTTCCTTCCAGCTTTTTGAACTTCCGAACGAGGCGTTGGTTCCATTTCCGAAGAACGCGCTGCTGTCACCCTTCCATCAACCTGACGCGACGCCTTCCCCGGTGGCTAGCTAATATATTTCCCGTTGCGCACGCCGCCGTTTAACGTCGGTGCTTCCTGAACGGCATCTCCGCCTCGCCTGTTGCTTGGCGGCCCGCGTCTTGGGAAAATGGAATGAGCGATGCGCTCGGGCTTTTTTTTCCTAACCGGTTTGCGGCTTCTCGATCGGATCTCTGGCGAACACAGGCGGCGAGGAACTCTTGAGCCCATTCCGGGTTAGCGGAGCGGAAGGAGATTTCGCTATGAATGATCGTAAACCCCATGCAGAAACGGCGTTTCCGACCCCGATGGTCGCGAATCACCGTGCGGAAAGGAAATCGCTCAACCTTGACGAAGCTGACCTATCCAAAGATGGCGTGCAAGGCGACGTTGTAGTTTCAAAGGGCCGCGCAAGCACCTTCGTCGCTGCAATCCCTAAGAGCAGAGAGAAAGTCGAGGCCGATCTGGAAAAGAAACGATGAGCCATCGTGAGGTTGCTGTGCCGGACGGCGCTCGTAAAGCACGTTTTTTAAATCAACGCCAGCGTGCAAAGGTTTCGCTGATATTCAGCGGAATTGCCGGTTTGAAAGCGGGCGCTCGAATCACTAACGGCGGACTGCTATCGATAGCCGCTCTGGTCTCCACCATCCTTCTGTCGACTGCGGTGCTGGTACATGTGGCCACACGGGACGCCCACTCCAAGAGGCTCTGGTAGCAATGGCCGTGTCCAACGCGCCCAATCAATCACCTGCAGCATCATATGGCCTGTCCATCGGGACCGAGCCGATGGAAGCCAAATTGGCCAACGCTCTGCCGTCCGGAGAAGGCTGGCAGTACGAGCCGAAATGGGATGGCTTCAGGTGTATTGCGTTCAGGAACGGCTCTTCGGTGGATCTTCGAGCCAAATCCGGAAAACCGCTCGGCCGCTATTTCCCGGAAATGATGGCGTTGCTCGCCGATCTTCCGGCGCCTGACTTCGTGATTGACGGGGAATTGGTCATCGAAGTGGCGGGGAAGCTTTCTTTCGACGCCCTGCAGATGCGCTTACATCCAGCTGAAAGTCGGATCCGCAAACTGTCGCGAGAGACCCCAGGCAGACTCATCGCGTTCGACATGCTCGTCGACACGGACGGCACGCAAATCCTGGACAAGGATCTCGCCTATCGCCGCGAGCGCCTGGAAGCCCTCTTTGACAGGATCCACGCCGATCCTAAGCAATTTACCATATCGCCAGCGACCAGGGACCTGCGCGAGGCGGAGACATGGCTATCCGGATCGGGCGGAGATACCGATGGCGTGGTCTGTAAACTGATCGATGGAGCATATCGTTCCGGAGAGCGGGCGATGATCAAGGTCAAGCGGCTGCGAACCGCGGACTGTGTCGTCGGCGGGTTTCGGTATGAGAGAGACAGTAGGCTGGTTGGTTCGCTGTTGCTCGGCCTTTACACCGATGACGGCCAACTAGATCACGTCGGTTTCACGTCCGCGATTGCGGATACCGAAAAGCCTGATCTGACGGCGAGACTTGAAGCACTGAGGGGTGGCCCCGGGTTCAGCGGCAAGGCTCCCGGCGGACCGAGCCGTTGGACCACAGACCGATCTTCCGACTGGGAACCGCTCAGACCCGAACTGGTGGTTGAAGTCAAATTCGATCAGATCACCGGCCGCCGCTTCCGGCACGGAACCAAGCTTCTGCGCTGGCGCCCGGACAAGAAGCCGTCGCAGTGCGATTTCAGGCAGATCGGGCTATAAGTGACCCGCCCTTCGAGTTCATCTGACACCGACGCGATCAAATCGGATGGTTCGGCAAGTAGTTCCATGCCGACAGGGGCCGACGCGGATCATTCCACCACGCCGGCAGCTCTTTGCGATAGATCCATCACATTCCGAATGCCTTCACCTGCTTGGTGAAGGCTTCTTACTCGCCTGGCATAGTACGCAATAGAACGCTGAAGTGATCGTGACCGTAACATTCTTCGGTAAATTCGATCTCGTGACTAGAGCGGTGACGGTCGATACGACGAACAAGGTCTTGCGGACCGCCATTGCAAATCACCAACTCAAGGTGTTCACGCTCGCGAACAATCGTGCACGGTGGAATAGAGGTTCTTATGTCTTTATGATTATTTGCTAAAGCATGGCGCGCTCTTCCAGAACCGCTATTTACGCTGGCCGCCGCCAGAGATCGGCGGCCACGTTTGCGTCAAATCATGATCTCTCCGCCGGTCACGGGGATGACGGCTCCCGTCATATAGCTCCCGAGATCGGAAGCGAGCAGGACGTAAGCACCCGCCAGTTCTGCTGGTTGTCCTGCCCGGCCTATGAGCGTATTTTCCCCAAACTTGGCAGCTTTTTCCGCGGGCATTGTCGAAGGTATGAGAGGCGTCCAGATCGGCCCGGGCGCAACGGCATTCACGCGGATACCTTTCTCCGCCAGCATCTCAGCCAAGCCTGCGGTGAAGTTTGAAACTGCACCCTTGGTGGATGCATAAGCCAGAAGCTGCGGCGAGGGCTGCCGCGACTGGATCGAGGTCGTGTTGATGATCGAGCTGCCTGGCTTCATGTGGGGAGCAGCTGCCTTTGACAGGAAGAACGGTGCGTAGATGTTGGTGCGGAAGGTTTCGTCCCACTCCTCGGCCGTGATGTCGGCGATATCGGCGTAGGTCCGCTGGAACGCCGCGTTGTTGACGAGGATATCGATCCCGCCGAGCTCGTCGACGGCGCGCTGTACAAGATCCTTGCAGTATTCTTCGGATTTGATGTCACCGGGAGCTACCAGGGCCTTGCGCCCGGCATCCTCAACCCATTTTGCGGTGTCGCGAGCGTCATCGTCCTCACTGAGGTAGGAGATGACGATGTCGGCTCCTTCGCGCGCAAAAGCAATGGCGACGGCCTTGCCAATCCCGGAGTCGGCGCCGGTGATGAGGGCGACTTTGCCGGTGAGCTTGCCGTCGCCCTTGTAGGACTTCTCGCCATGGTCGGGCACAGGCTTCATTTCGGCTGTCTTGCCCGGTGGCTCCTGCTGCTGTTCAGGATATGGGGGAGTAGGGTGGCGAGTGTTTTCCATCATGTCTCTCCTTTCGGGGTCGGGGCAGTAACCGTTAAGAGCGCTCCGGGTTCCACGCGGATGTTTTTCTAGCTCGGCCAGGAACAACAGTGGGCGGCTGTGCTTTCTGCTCAACACATCTACTCGCCTCCACCCCTCTCGTTTCGCGAGGGCAGTCAAATTGGTCGTCAATGCTTCATCACCTCGTCCCCGAACGCACCCATGGTTTTCTTCCCCTCGAACATTATGCGGCTGTCGGTGATGGGCGCTCGGTCGCGCTGATCGGAGCGGACGGGTCCATCGACTGGTGGTGTGCGCCGGAGATGGATTCACCGCCGCTCTTCAACCGGATGCACGACTGCGACGGCGGACGCTTCTCGATCACCCCTGCGGAGCCATTTGAGATCGAGCGACAGTACCGAGAGAACAGTAACGTTCTTGAGACGACATTCATCACGGAAAAAGGGCGAGCCCGGGTCACGGAGTCCCTGAACAGCGGTGTTTCCGGGAGGCTTCCATGGTGCGAGCTCGCGCGCCGGATAGAGGGTCTGTCGGGATCGGTCGAGTTTCAGATCAGGCTCAATCCAATCTGCGCCCGAGGCGAAGTAAGTCGGGCTGACCACCCGAATGCAAAAATCCGCTACATCGGCGATCTGACAACAACGCTCTGTCACGACGACTGGGTAGAGATCACGCTCGACAGCGACGACAAGACCGAAGCGAAATATGTTTCAAGAAGCGGAGAACGGACATGCATTGCGCTGCTTGTCGCCGATCAGGCACCGCTCGCCATCCCGCGCCTTTCGGACATCGACGCCCGTATTGACCTCAGCGACGAGGAATGGCGACGGTGGGCGGCACAGCTTACCTACGACGGACCTTTCGCCAAGGATCTGGTTCGATGTGCTCTCTCGCTTAAATTTTTGCTGTTCTCGGAAACAGGAGCGATCGCTGCCGCTGCGACCGCGGGCCTTCCCGAACGGATCGGCGGCGACAAGAATTACGACTACCGCTTCGCCTGGGTGAGGGACGCTGCATACACGATCAAGGCGTTGCTGCGCGCAGGCGCCCTGTCCGAGCCGATCGCTGCATTCGGCTGGCTCGTCCGGACGATCGAGGCCGATGGCCCCGAACCGAAGGTCGTCTACACCTTGCGCGGAAACGAGGTGCCGGATGAAGAGGCGATCCAAGTTCCGGGCTATCTTGGCTCCACCCCAGTAAGGCGGGGCAACCGCGCAAAGCAGCAGGTCCAGCTGAGTTGTTACGGCGATTTCCTGGAGACGGCGTCGCTGTTCGCAAAGATGGGTCATGTTCTCGATCCGGCAGCATCGAAGCTGCTTGCGCGGCTGGCGGATCAGGTGGTCGAGCGGTGGCACTTGAAAGATTCCGGGATTTGGGAACTGGAGGATCAGCAGCATTACACAATCTCAAAAATTGGGTGCTGGCTGGCGTTGGACAGGGCGGTAAAGCTGGCAGAGGAGGGGCACATCGAGGGCCAGCATCAAGACGCTTGGTCGAAGGAGCGCGATGATATTCGCGATTGGATTGACGAAAACTGCTGGTCGGACGAGAAGCAGGCGACTCATTCTATGCAGGCACGGACAGACTGGACGCCTCTTTGCTGCTTGCCACACGGTTCGGGTTTGACCGCGACGACCGCATGCTTCTGACTCGCCAGGCGATCGAGCAAGAACTCGCGGTCGGGCCGCTGGTCTATCGCTACTCGGGCGCGGCGCAGGAAGAGGGGGCGTTCGTCGCCTGTTCTTGCTGGCTGGTCGAGGCCTATGCTTTTCTCGGCGAGGTGGACCGCGCCAAGGAAAAACTCGGCGAACTCCTGAAACCGCTCGGAAACAATTTTGGGATCCTCAACGAACAGATTGATCCGGCGACAGGCTCCGGCCTCGGTAACATGCCGCAGGGGCTGAGCCACCTTGCACTCCTCCACGCAATATTCTCGATACAGGAGAACTGCACATGACCGTCGAACTTCTTGACGCGGACCTGCCGCTTAGCCAGCTCGGCGAAGGCGCCTACTGGCGCAGCCGAAACTTGACACTCTACTGGGTCGATATCGCCGGGCAGACAGTTCACGCCTATCGCTTACCTGACGAGGTCCATTCGTCATGGCCGGTTTCCAGGGAGGTGAGTTTCGCCTTTCCGCAGCAGGATGGCCACCTCCTGGTTGGTCTTAGTGACGGAGTTTACGACTACGATCCAGAGAGCGACAAGGAGATACCGATCGCCCTTCTCGATCTTCCGAGTGGCCACCGTTTGAACGATGGGAAGCTGGACCCGGCCGGGCGGCTATGGGTCGGGACCATCAACACCGCCGACGAGCCGAGCGAGACTGCGGCACTTTACGTCCTTCGGAACGATCGTCTGGAGGAAGTCGAGGGTGGCTACGCAAATGCCAATGGCAAGGCCTGGAACTCCGACGGTACCACTATGTATCACGCCGACACAAGCCGTAGGACGATCTGGAAATATGACTACGATGTCAAAACTGGCACGGCGTCGAACAAACGGGTATTCGTCAGACACGAAGATTGGAATCCGGATGGCCTCTGTATGGATCCGGGTGGAAACCTACTGGTCGCAGTCTTCGGCGGCGCCCGCGTCGAGATCTACTCTCACCGTGGGGAGCGCTTGGGCGATATCGAAACTGCCTGTTCCGAATGTGGCGAGTTGCGATCTTTCAGAAGACGGGACACTGTTCGTCACCACGGCATTTGACGGGATGTCAACGGAGGCCCGACGTAAAGCACCGCAGTCCGGTGCGATCTTTAAATACCAATACAACCGAGCGCATTAGGCCGGCTTTAACTCTCCGCGACGTTGATCACGGAGACGTCCTCAAACCAGTTCGCTCGCTAGACACGCTCCGCCCTGAACTTTCTCACTCTGGCGGCCGACCCGCAGGTTTTGTCCGAACACCATCGACGGTGGCCACCGCGAGAAAGATCCAGGAACAGCCAGCCGCAGTTTCGCCCCTGGCAAACCCGGACGGGACGACGCTGATGCCGGGACGTGAGGAGTTCTGCTGCCACCAACGCGATCCGGCCTGCGATGTCGGCCACGGCCGCCGACGGTCCATAGGTCCAGATAACGCCATCTCTCCCGTTCCGCAGTCTCCGTCGTGCAGCCGCATCGGCAAACGCGTCGCTGAGAAAGTCGAGATCGCTCTCGCGAGGACTACTATCCCGTTCCTCTGCGCTGAAGATCCGATGTAGGGTTTCTCTCAAGGCTTTAGCATTCTCAAGCTCGACTTCAGCCGCTGCTGGGCTCGCCTTTGTTTGCTGAAGCAGAAAGCCGTGTTCCCGCTGATCGATCAGATCGACCCTGAGCGCCCAATCCGCTAGGTCGCGAAAGGAGGTCAGATAGTCCGGCCCCCACCTGTCCCCGCGGCTGTCGACAGTGTTGACAAAGTCCAGGGCTACGTGGCCGCCCAGCAAGTTGATGTCGTCGATCGTCTTCTCGGTCTCCATGGTTCCCAATATCGTATCGGGGAACGTTTTGGGCAAGAGCGAGTTGTAACGGCATAACGTGATATTACCCGTTACTCGATCGGATACGACATGCTCTACGCTCCAAACAGAAATCAGCTGCGTTTCCTGATGCTGTGCATCATTTGGGGAAGCACGTGGATTGGCACGAAGGCGGGTATCGAAATTGTCCCGCCTTTGATGTTCGCAGGGACCCGCTTTACGGCAGCGGGCGCCTTGCTCCTGCTTTATGCGTTGGCAAAAGGAGAGACAGCGCGTTTCCAGATCAAGGACGCGTTCCGCCTTGGGGCTGTCAGCATCCTGATGATAACTCTTTGCTACGGTCCGCTGTTTTGGGGCATGCAATATATCGAAACCGGCACCGCCGCCGTCCTGGAGATGTCGCTGACACCGATCGCTCTCCTTTGCTTCGCCTTGTTGCTGCGTGAAGAGACGCTCGATATGCGCCGTATCCTCGCAATAGCATTCGGGGTCGCAGGCTTGGTGGTGTTGTTCTGGCCCGCGACACCCTCAGGTGTGGCACCTCAGCCCGAAGCTTTTCGAGGTGCAAGCCTGGCCGGTGGTCTGGCTGTTGCGTCAGCCGCCTTTACCTATGGATACGGATCGGTTTTGGCTCGGCCCCTGCTTCGCGCATATCCAGCACTGCTGCTGGCAGGGGTGACCACCTTCATAGGAGGTCTCGGTCTGTTCGTCATCGCGCTGATCTTCGAGCCCGGCGCGCTTTCGGCGCTCTCACGGAATTGGGGACCGATCGCCTGGATGAGCTGGTTTTTCCTGGTTATCTTCGGTTCGCTGATTGGATATACAACCTACATGCGGCTTCTGCGAGATGTCGGCGCGTCAAGAGCGGGCAGCTACGCCTTCGTATCGCCTGTAATCGCTGTGGCGCTGGGAGCAGCGTTCTTTGACGAAAAAGTGACTCTACTAGACGTCGTCGGCATAATCGTCATGCTGAGTGGCGCCTACCTTGCAATGGCGGATGCCCCAAAGTCAGAAAAAGTAGTTTGTGAGACTTGAGTCGCTGTGGCGACGGCAAGCGCCCCCGCCTCCTGCTCAGTGACATCGTGGCGATAGGGCCACAACTGGTTCCTGCCGCTTAGATCAACCAGTCAAGCGATTTGCGGAGGCGCGTGGGAGCATCGCGATCGAAATATCGACCATGACTGAAAATCACCCGTTTCGGTTCAAGTGCCACGAGTTGCCGAGCTGCTGCCTTTGCCGGCTCGCCCTTCAGGCGCACGACCGCCCTCAAGTAAATCGGCGCGCGGTCGCGAGCACCGATAACCTTCGAAAACAGGCGCATTAAGGAAGACTGATGATGATCATCAAGATTCTGGATGAGATCCGTCACGACGAGGCTCTGGCTTTTCCGGTGGAAAAAACAGACCTCACAAAAACCACCGATCCCCGGCACCTCGATCTGATCGATGTCCGGCGCAAAATGCGCCAGGGATTTGGCTCCGAGGTCGCCATGCCACGCAATGCGAGCTTTTTTGACCTGGCGGCGCTGCCTCAAGCCGGGCGCTGCCCAAGTCAGCGCGTCGGGGACGCGAGTTTTCCAGTCCTTGACAAAACTCCAGTGTGCACTGTTCGGCGCCACAATATGCCGGATGGGTCCAAGGCTCTCGATCTTTTCCCGCAGACCGGGATCGTAGCGGGTCGGCGAATGGAGCACGATACCACCGTCTTCCAACTGCATGACCGTCATGCGAACGGGCAAGGGTATGCCTCCGGCAGCATGGAGCGGTCCGCTGTCGACGATCCAGATGCCGTCATCGATGGGCTTCAGGATGTCGAGAGGCGCGTAGGTCGTCATGCATTCGCCTTGAGTAAGCAGCCGTTTAGGCGATCTGGGGGTTAATTTGATCGTGCGGGACTACCCGTATCTATCGCCATCGGTCACGACGGCGTTTGCGACTGTATGCGTTAGCCAGAGTGAAGAGACCGAGAGCTACGGCTGCGGTGGCAGCCACCGCGCCTAGTGCCAGTCGCTGTTTGCCAGAACGCAACCCGCCATCGATCCCGCCAGGCCGCAACGAAGGAGCGTAGAGATTTCCGTCGGTGACAGGCATTGTCTCGGCTTGCTTGAAGTAGGTCGTCATGAACCAGTTCATGAACCGCGCGCTCAAGCTCGGAGCGAAGAAATGTCCGAAGCGTATCAGGTCGGCGGTTGCGCCGACTGTGGTTGTCGCTCTTGGATGCCGGGACACCCTGATAACAGCGTCGGCGACCTTACGCGCATCGTAAACCGGCGGTGGGGCCGAGAGCTGACGGCCGGTATAGTTAGCCCCATGGCTGATCCCCGGCGTATCGATGAACGCGGGGTAGATATCGCAGATATGAATGTTCGGGTGCTCCGCAAGCTCTCCCCTCAGCGCTTCGGAAAATCCTTTCAGCCCGAATTTGCTGGCGCTGTAGGCAGTGGCATAGGGTGCCGCTGCAAATCCGCCGAGCGAAATCATATTGATGAATATCCCGCGATCCTGCTTTAGGAAGATCGGCAGCACGGCGTGGGCGTCGTTCATATGTCCGATGAGATTGGCGCGGATCACCTGCTCATGCGCTTCGATCGGCGTATCCTGGAATTTACCGACAGCACCGACGCCGACATTGCTGACCCAGACGTCGATCGCCCCGAAGCTCAACGCCGCCTCGGCGAGTGCCTTGACCTGATCGGCGTTAATAACATCAGTTGGTACGACGAGGACATCGGCGCCCAACCCGCGGCACGTCTTTGCAACAGCTTGAAGTGCTGCCGCATTACGAGCGGCAATCACGAGCCTGGCGCCGGTCCGCGCGAAGGCTTCAGCGGTGGCTTGCCCGATCCCGCTGGACGCTCCGGTGATCACCACCACTTCTGCCCGGTTCTTCATTATGACCTCCGATTTCGTCGTCAAAGAATTCGATCTTCAGGCCGTGGTCGCCGAGGCGGTCCTGCATGATCGCGGCAATGACATCGAGGAAAGCCTCGATGCCATACTTGGCTTCGAAGCGGCGACATGCTTCCTTGAGGGCTTTGGCATCAGCGTCCATCATTTTACGCCGTCAGGACCACCTTGATGCAGTTGTCCTTCTTGTCACGGAAGGTCTCATAGAGTGCAGGCCCATCTTCGAGCTTTGCACGATGCGTAATGATGAAACTTGGATCGATTTCCCCTTCCTCGATGCGGCGAAGCAGATCGAGCGAGTAACGGTTGACGTGGGTCTGGCCGGTTCGGATCGTCAGGCCTTTGTTCATCGCCGCGCCAAACGGGATTTTGTCGAGGAAGCCGCCATAGACGCCGGGGACGGAAACGATCCCACCAGGGCGGCAGGCCATGATCGCCGTGCGCAAAGCGTGGGGTCTGTCCGTACCAAGCAGGGTTGCTGCCTTAACCTTGTCGACGATGGCGTCGAAAGACGCTGTTGCATGGGACTCCGCGCCGACGGCATCAATGCATTTGTCGGCGCCGTGGCCACCAGTCATGTCCTTGAGAATGTCCAGGATATTGTCATCGACTTCGTCGAAGTTGATGACCTCGGCTCCTGCGGCCTGAGCTAACGCCAGACGCTCCGGCACGTTGTCGATAGCAATCACACGAGCTGCACCCTGCATCAGCGCGCTCTTGATACAAAACTGTCCGACCGGACCGCAGCCCCAGATGGCGACGATGTCTGTCGGTTCGATCTCGCAATTGGCTGCCGCCATCCATCCAGTCGGGAAAATGTCGCCGAGGAACAGCGCCTGCTCGTCAGTTAGGCCGTTGGGGATCACGATCGGCGAAACGTCGGCATAGGGAACGCGCACATATTCTGCCTGTCCGCCGGCATAAGCACCGGTCAGGTGCGAATATCCGAAGAGCCCGGCGGTCGGGTAACCAAACGCTTTCGTTGCATTATCAGCATTGCGATTGGTCCGCTCGCAGACCGACAAATTGCCCTTGAGGCATTGCTGGCATTCACCGCAGCAGATGGTGAACGGCACCACAACGCGGTCGCCAACCTTGAGTTTCTTGTTGTCTCGACCGACCTCGACAACCTCGCCCATAAACTCGTGGCCGAGCACATCGCCCTTTTCCATGAATGGGATGTAACCGTCCATGAGGTGCAGATCAGAACCACAAATCGCACAAGCGGTCATCTTGATGATAACGTCACGCCCGTCTTCGATCTTTGGATCCGGAACGCTGTCGCACCGGATGTCACCTTTGCCATGCCAGCATAATGCCTTCATTGAATCTCTCCTGATGTATCAGTAGTTCAGTTTGTCGTCGCGGTGCCTTCCGCGCGGATTTGGGTGGTCATCGTCAAGACGAGAGCTAGGACGCCAATAACGTAGACCGGCCAGCGGCTATCGACAGGAAAGTTAAACAGCCAGGGTGAGATCAGCATTGCCGCGCCGAACAGGCCATCCAGCAGCAGGTGAAAACGGATTCTCAAAAAGCGCACGGCCCCCAACTCATAGTCGGTGGCAAGGCTGTAAAGGATGACAATGACACCCAGCACGACGAGGACGGTGCAAGGCGTGTCTTGTAGACCAAGGAAAAACGGAAGACCGATAACTAAAAGGCCGACGATATAATCGGCGAAGCCATGAAGCATAGTCGGTATAAAGCGCATACCTTTCTCCCCCAGCTGATTTTTGATTTTTATAAACCACGACAATGGGCGATAGTTCCATCAGCAGGAAGGCCCACAAAATGCCTAACCATCTCCGACTTAGAGACGCCATTGAACCTTTACTGCACCTCTGATTCCGGATGCCCTAAAAGGGGTCCTCCGGAACAACCCTGACCGCCGTCGCGCTCTGGCGTTATTGGTCGAGAATGGTAAAACGCCCAGCGGTCCTTGAGGACAGCCAGCTCGGGGAACGGACGTGACGAAACAGCATGATCTCTTCGGTCCGATCGAGCCGCCTTTTCCGAGCGGATTTCGCTACGAGCCGAATGTCGTCCCCGACGAGCTGCAGCAGGCCCTTCAGAGTAAGTTGGTAGAGCTGCCGTTCAAGGCTTTTGATTTTCACGGCTTCGAAGGCAAGCGCAGGACCGTCTCCTATGGCTGGAAATATGACTTCGATACCGAAACTGTCCGAAAGAGCGAGGATATTCCGCCCTTTCTCACGCCCGTCCGCGCCCTTGCCGCCAGCGTCGCCGGAATCGATCCCAACTTATTGGAACAGGCCCTTGTGAGCGAATATGGTCCGGGCGCTCCGATCGGCTGGCACAAGGACAAGTTCGTCTTCGGCCGCGTGGTCGGAATATCGCTGCTTTCGCCATGCACATTCAGGCTGAGGCGCCGCCAGGGCGAAAAGTGGCAGCGGTATTCCATCACCCTTGAGCCTGGATCGGCTTATGTAATGGCTGAGGAGGCGAGGACTTTCTGGGAACATTCTATCCCGCCGGTCGAGCAGCTTCGATACTCGATCACCTTCCGAGAATTACGTTCCAGAATTTGAAGGCTCGATGGTCCCCGACCGCAGGCGCCATCGCCTAACCTGACAAGTCCGCTTCACGTTTCGGGACCCAGAAAGGATGTGGACTTCGAGGCGAAAGCGGTTTGGTGTTAGACCGAATGTCCCCTCGCAAGATCACCAAGAGAGGGAGAATTCGAGTGAAAAGAAAAGCATCGTGTTCATGTGGTGCGCTTTCGATTGAGGCGGATGGCCCGCCGATAAAAGTTTCGGTCTGCCATTGCATGGCGTGTCAGCGACGCACAGGATCAAGCTTTGGGGTCGCGGTGTTCTTCGAATCCGAAGCAACCAAAGAAGCAGGTGCGTCGTCATCCTATAAGAGACTGGGCGACAGCGGGAAATCGCTTGAATTTCATTTTTGTCCTGTTTGTGGAGCGACGGTTTTTTGGAAGCCGGAATTCAGGCCAGGATTGACTGCCATCGCTCTAGGTTGTTTCGATGACAAGCGGGATCTGGAGCCGTCCCAAGCAGTCTACGAAGACCAACGCCATTCTTGGGTGCTACTGAATTTCACAGGCGCTGGCTACAGAGACTAGGGGCACCGCCCTGCAATACTGTTGAGGAAGCTTTGCCTCAACTGGTGTGTATCACTTAGTGCTCACACGCATTCAGCGGTGGGAACAAACTCTGCGGCGCCGGCATTTGCATCCAAAGTAACGGTGAGAATGCCGATGTCCGATAATCTCTCGAAATACCGCGAAAAACGCGACTTCAAGAAAACCGCCGAACCCAGCGGCGAGGTCGGGGTGAAGTCATCGAACCGCCGTCGCTTTGTGATCCAGAAGCACGACGCGACCCGGCTCCATTACGACCTCCGGATCGAGATGGACGGGGTGTTCAAATCATGGGCGGTTACAAAGGGACCGTCACTCGACCCGCAAGACAAGAGGCTCGCGGTCGAGGTCGAGGATCACCCGCTCGATTATGGCGATTTCGAAGGCACTATTCCCAAGGGTCAGTATGGCGGCGGGACCGTCATGCTGTGGGACCGGGGATACTGGGAACCGGAGGGAAACAAAACGCCCGAGCAAGCCCTTGCCAAGGGAGATTTCAAGTTCACGCTTGAAGGCGAGCGCATGCACGGCAGTTTCGTGCTTGTCCGGATGCGCGGACGCGAGGGCGAGAAGCGCACCAACTGGCTCCTGATCAAGCACCATGACGACTATGCAGTCGAGGAGAACGGCTCAGCCATCCTGGAAGAGAACGATACCTCTGTTGCATCTGGTCGCACGATGGAGGCGATCGCGTCGGGGAAGGGCCGCAAGCCGAAACCGTTCATGACGCAAGGCTCTGTCGTCGAAGCCGATGCTGTCTGGGATAGCAACGAGGGGCTCGCCGCCGACGATCGGAAGACCGGGACGAAGACGAAGGCAAAGCCGACCAAGAAAACCGCCGCTGCTGCCAAGTCGTCGAACACCGCCATGCCGGAATTCGTGCCGCCACAGCTTTGCGAAACGCTGTCTCGTCCACCTTCGGCCGCAGGCTGGATCCACGAGATCAAGTTCGACGGCTACCGGATCCAGATGCGGGTGGTGGATGGCGAGGTGACTTTGAAAACCCGCAAGGGTCTGGACTGGACTGCGAAATGGCCGGCCATCTCCAGGGCCGCATCGTCACTTCCTGATTGCATCATCGATGGTGAGATCTGCGCCCTCGATGACCATGGCGCCCCGGACTTCGCCGCTCTCCAGGCCGCACTGTCGGAAGGAAAGACGGATGATCTTGTCTTCTTCGCTTTCGATCTCCTCTTCGACGGTAAGGAAGATCTCCGCGAGGTGCCGCTCGTCGATCGTAAGGACCGGCTAGCGGCGATGCTCTCCGATGCGGGCGACGATCCCCGGCTGCGCTTCGTCGAGCATTTCGAGACCGGCGGCGACGCCGTGTTGAAGTCGGCATGCCGACTATCACTGGAAGGCATCGTGTCGAAAAAGGGCGATGCACCATACCAATCCGGCAGGAGTGACACCTGGGCGAAATCCAAATGCCGGGCCGGGCACGAGGTGGTGATCGGCGCCTATGCCACGACCAACGGTGCCTTTCGGTCGTTGCTGGTCGGTGTCTATCGCGGAGACCATTTTGTTTATGTCGGCCGCGTGGGCACAGGCTATGGCGCAAAGGTCGTCGACCAGATCCTGCCGAAGCTTCAAGCGTTGGAAGCGTCGAAGTCGCCGTTTACCGGGATAGGCGCCCCGAAAAAAGCCCCCGAGATCGTATGGCTGAAGCCGGAACTGGTGGCTGAGATCGAATTCGCCGGTTGGACAAGCGACGGGCAAGTGCGCCAGGCTGCGTTCAAAGGCCTGCGAGAAGACAAGCCCGCAAAAGAAGTCGAGGCCGAGAAACCGGCCGAACCTGCAGAAGTGGACACGCCGGACCCGGAAACCGCTCCCAAGCCGGCCCCTACACCGACGAAATCTTCCCGTCTTCGCAAGGGTGCAAAGGTCGATGTCATGGGCGTCCTGGTCTCCAGTCCGGACAAGGAGCTGTGGCCTGACGCGCTTGATGGCGCGCCGGTAACAAAAGTGGACCTCGCTCACTATTACGAGGCGGTTGGGCCTTGGCTCATCGATCATATCAAGGGCCGGCCATGCTCGATCATCCGCACGCCGGACGGTATTGGCGGGGAGCAGTTCTTCCAAAGGCATGCGATGCAGGGGACCTCAAACCTGATCGAACAGGTGAAAGTCTCAGGCGACAAGCAGCCATACCTCCAGATCGACCGCGTCGAGGGTCTGGCCGCTATCGCGCAGATCGGTGGCGCCGAGTTGCATCCCTGGAACTGCGAACCCTATCAGCCCGAAGTCCCCGGTCGTCTCGTCTTCGATCTGGACCCAGGCCCGGATGTCGACTTCGCGACGGTGGTAGAAGGTGCACGAGAAATCAGGGATCGGCTTGAAGAGCTGGGCCTGGTCAGCTTTTGCAAGACGACCGGTGGCAAAGGGCTCCACGTTGTAACGCCGCTCGCTGTACCAAAGGGGAAGAAGCTGAGCTGGGACGAAGGCAAGGCTTTCGCGCACGACGTGTGTCTGCAGATGGCGCGCGACAATCCCGAACTATACCTGATCAAGATGTCCAAGGCGCAGCGTGAGGGCCGGATTTTCCTGGATTATTTGAGAAACGACCGCACTTCGACGGCGGTGGCTCCCCTGTCGCCTCGTGCCCGGCCGGGAGCAACCGTCTCGATGCCCTTGAACTGGGCTCAAGTAAAAAAAGGTCTTGATCCGAAGCGGTTCACAATTCGCACGGTGCCTGGACTTCTGAAAGATAATACGGCGTGGCAGGACTATTGCGATGGTCAAAGGCCGTTGGAGCAGGCGATCAAGCGGCTGGCCAAAGTTATGAAGCGGGCTGCATGACCACACATTGCCGCTTCAGGAAGGCTTAGGTGGCGTCGTCGTCGCTCAGGCTAGCGCAGCGATCATCCTGCTTTGCGGGATTTGAGTTCTTTGGCAACTGACTTTTTCAGAGCATCCATGATATTAACGACGTTGCTCTTTTCCTCGTCGTCACCCTTTGTGGATTTCGAAGCCTTCGCCTTGCTCGGCTTCTTTGCCTTCTTCTTATCGGCGATGAGCTTCAGCAAGCTTTCTTGAATAGGATCGGACACCATGACCGGTGACCAGTCCTTCGTGCGCTTTTTGATAACCGCCTCGATGGCCGACACGCCCTTTGCATCCGACTTTTTCTCTATGCCGGCGAAATACTCGCTTTCAGGCCGGACTTCATCGCCGAAGCGCAGCGTCCACACGACGATACCTTCACCGCGTGGTTCGAGCACAACCGCCCGCTCGCGCCGACCCAAGACGACGCGGGATACGCCAACGACGTCCTCCGCCTCCATAGCCTGTCGGATAACCGCGAAAGCCTCGTCGCCGATCTTGTCGTTCGCCGTCAGATAAAACGGCGTTTCCAGGTAAACCCATTCGATGCTTCCGCGCGGAATGAATTTCTCGATATCGATCGTGCGGACCGTCTCCAGCTCGACGGCCTCCAGGTCCTGTCCTCGTCTGTCAGGAGCACGTAGTCGTTCTCACCACGCTCGTAGCCCTTGGCCTCTTGCTCGTCCTTCACGGGTTTTCCGGTGACGCTGTCGACATAGTGCGAGACGACACGATTGCCCGTGTCCTTATTGAGCGTGTGGAAGCGAACTTTTTCCGATTCAGAGGTCGCCGGGGTCATGACCACAGGGCAAGTGACGAGCGAAAGCTTGAGGTAACCTCTCCAATAGGGACGACGCGGTGCCATCGATCAGCTCGCTTTCTTTTGAGCGGGTTTTGCCCGGCTCTTGGTGGACTTTGAAGCTGGCGCCTTCTTGCCCGCATTGGCATTGGCGGCCTTCGGTTTTTTCACCGACGGCTTATTGATGCCGGCACTCTCCCGCAGCGCCTTGAGGAGATCGTTGGGTTTTGAGACCTTGACGGGCTTCGGCTTCGGAAGGGCCTTGCCCTCGGCCTTTGCTTTGACCAGAGCGGCTAGTGCGTCTTCATAACGGTCATCGAATTTGGCCGGGTCGAAGTCGCCCTTTTTGGTGCCGATGATGTGCTTGGCCAGATCGAGCATTTCGGCTTCGACCTTGATCTTCGCCACATCCTTGAACGCCTCATCGGAGGACCGGACTTCGTAGTCGAAGTTGAGGGTGGTGGCGATGATGCCCTTGCCGTGAGCCCTGATCAGAACGGTTCGCATCCGGCGGAAGAGGACGTGCGCGCAATTGCTGTGGCACTGGTCTTGACCAAGGCATCCCGAATGCAGGTGAAAGCGTCGTGATCCGCATCATCGACCGGCACGAGGTAGTAGGGCTTGTCGAAATAGACGTCGTCGATCTTTCCGCATGGGATGAAGGCTTCGGCCTCCAGCATCTTGTCGGAATCGGGCACGACCGCCGCGACTTCTTCCGGGTCGATCATGATGTAGTCGCCGTTGCCGGTCTCGAAGCCCTTCACCTGTTGATCGCGCTCCACGACCTCCTCGGTTTCGCTATCGATGTATTCGCGCTTCAGCCGGTTTCCGGTCGCCTCGTTGATCATGTGAAAGCTGAGCCGCTCGGATGTCGACGCGGCGGTATAAAGCCCGACGGCACAACTGAGTTCACCGATCTTCAAGTGACCCTTCCACTGGGCTCGATGCGCTGCCATCTGTGTCCCTCCAAACCGTTGCGCTGTAAACGGAAGCATCGGCGGCATTGTTCCGGCGAACGCCTTCGGCCTTTGAGAGTTCTAGCCCAGATCCGCGACAGGGCCGATCAACGATCGGACCAGAGGCGAAAACATCGGTTCGGGAGAATTTGCGCTCTTCGGCGACGGCATCAGAGCGCGCTGAGGAAAGGACGTCGTCCAACACAACAACCGTCATAAGCAGCTTCTGGAATCCCCGCGGGGTCCACAACAGTAACCGGCTCGCAATTCATTTGGGTCGGTGGTCGAGAGCCATACGTACCTTGCGCGCCAAATCTCCAAGCGCTGCCGGCTTCTGCACAAAGATTATACCCTCATCAAGCACGCCGTTGTGAATGACCGCATTGCGGCTATACCCGGTTGTGAACACTACCGGCAGCTCCGGCCGCTTGCGCCAGATTTCGTCTGCCAGTTTCCGGCCATTCATCGGCGCCATTACAATATCGGTGAACAGGAGCTTCACGTCCGGACGCTTGTCGATGACCTTAAGCGCCGTGACCGGACTATCGACCGCCACGACCGAATATCCGAGTTCCTCCAGCATCCGAGTGTGCACTTCGCGGACACTGACATCATCCTCCACCAGGAGAATCAGTTCGCTCGACGAGCCGCGTGGCACGCTTTCGTCTTTCTGCTGCTGCGCGGCCTCGCCCGCCCCATAATCTCGCGGCAGGTAAATCTTCATCGTCGTCCCGACACCGACCTCGGAATAGATTTTCATGTGCCCATTGGACTGCTTCGCGAAGCCAAAGACCTGGCTGAGGCCAAGTCCTGTTCCCTTGCCGACCGGCTTGGTCGTAAAGAACGGGTCGATTGCCTTTTTGATGATGTCTGGCGGCATACCGCAGCCTGTGTCGGTCACGGCGATCATCACATACTGGCCGGGCCGGATATCGTGCTCTGCCGCATAGGTTTCGTCGATGTGCGCGTTTGCCGTCTCGACCGTCAGCTTCCCGCCGTCCGGCATGGCGTCCCGTGCATTGACCGCTAGATTGAGAACCGCGTTTTCGAGCTGGTTCGGATCGGCTTTGGTTCGCCAAAGGCCGGCCGCCAGCACCGTTTCTTTCTGAATGGGCTCGCCGAGTGTCGAAGCCAGAATTTCGGCCATATTCGCCACCAGTTTGTTGGCATCGACGGCCTGTGGCGACAAAGGTTGCTGTCGCGAGAAGGCGAGCAACCTCTGGGTCAGGGTGGCGGCACGGTTCGCTCCGTCCAGAGCCGCGTCGAGGAGTTTCGGGAGGTCATCGAATGCGCCGCGCGCGATCCGGCGTTGCGCCATGTTGAGACCGCCGATCACCACAGCAAGCATATTGTTAAAATCGTGCGCTAGGCCGCCGGTGAGATGGCCAAGCGCCTCGATCTTCTGCGCCTGGTGTAAAGCGCTCTCCGCGGCGGTCTTTTCCTGCACGGCGGTGGCGATACGCTCTTCCAGTGTTGCATTGAGATCTTTCAGCGCCGCGGCCGAACGCTCTGACGCGGCGCGCGCCTCAAGGAGTTCTTTCTCATAACGGCGCCGGTCGGTGGCATTGAAGATGGTAATCCGGATGAAATTGACCGCTCCGTCCTCGGCCAGTCTCGCAACCGCATTGACGAGGACCGGCAGACGGGCGCCATCCGCCTTCACCATATCGAGAGCAACTTCGTTGAAGGCACCCTGCATCGTCAGCAGCGGCGCAAAATGCGTTTCGAAAAAGATTTTCCCGGGCATGGTCAGGAACTCGATGAATTTGCGGCCGACGATCTTTTCGGCAGACATGCCAAGCCAGGAGGACAACGTCCTGTTGGCAAGGATGATGCGTCCGTCCGATGCCGCCGAGATGTAGCCGCATGGCGCATTCTCGAAAAGATCCAGCAGGTCGTCTACATTTTGAGGAATGTCCAAGTTTGAGTTCATCAGGCGGCGGCCACGAATGTCTCGATGGCGGCCACTGTTTCCTGAGGGTGGCTGAGGTTCGGGCAATGACCCGTCGCCTTCATCAGGACAAGAGTGCTTTCGGGCAGTTTGGCGTGCAGGTAGTGACCGACCGCGACCGGGGCGATGACATCCTCCGCGCATTGCAGGATCAATGACGGAACCTTCACCTGGTCGAGGTCGGCGCGATTGTCGGCCATGAATGTCGCGCGGGCGAAATGCTTGGCGATTTCCGGGTCGGTTTTGCAGAAACTGTTGGTCAGTTCCTCAGAGAGTTCCGGCCGGTCAGAATTGCCCATGATCACCGGCGCCATCGCCAGCGACCAGCCCATATGATTACTGTCGAGAAATTCCAGCAGTTCATCGACCTGTTGTCGGCTGAACCCGCCCTGGTAATCGAGGTCGTCGATATATCGTGGAGACGGCCCGACGAGCACCAGCCTGGAAAGCAACGTCGGCGCCTTTGCTGACGCCAGCACGCCCATCATCGCACTGACGGAGTGA
Source organism: Rhizobium sp. OAE497 (assembly GCF_040546565.1). Taxonomy (NCBI): domain Bacteria; kingdom Pseudomonadati; phylum Pseudomonadota; class Alphaproteobacteria; order Hyphomicrobiales; family Rhizobiaceae; genus Rhizobium; species Rhizobium sp. OAE497. The sequence continues at coordinate 390,430 of NZ_JBEPOA010000003.1, read as the reverse complement.
CCGACGAAGATGCCGTTCTCGATCCCGAGCTCCTGCCCGATCTCGACGATGTCGGTGGCATATCCATCCAGGGTGCTATATTTCTCGAAATCGTAGGCGGAGAGATCTGACCCCCCGGCGCCGACATGGTCGAACGTCACCACGCGAAAACGGTCCGCGAATTGCGGCGCGACGTACCGCCACATGTTCTGATCGCAGCCGAACCCGTGGGCAAACAGCATCGTTTGTGCCCCGTCGCCAATGGTCTTCACGTTGTTGCGATTGATGACTGACATGGAAAGCTCCTTGGTCTGGCAAGCGATCGGCTTGCACGCGACCTTGAGCCGCATTTCTGTTCCGGGTGTAATATTGTCAGCTCGCTATTTTAATCAAGTCTACGGCTGGTGGCGCTACGCCAGGCCCCAGTTGGGGTTCAGTGTCTTTGTCCGCTCAAGTAGGGTAGTTATCATCCGGCTCTTCGGATTTGGTCCCTGGGCAATCGACTTCTTCAATGCATCCATGATGTTGATGACGTTGCTCTTGTCCTCGTTGCCGTATGTCGGCACATCGGGACCGGCCGCTTAACGTGATGCGGCCGGCCCTGGCGGAGAAACGTTCCTAGACCTTTGCCTTTTCACCCGCCTCCCGGAGCGACAGGAACTTCGTCGTCACCGATACCAGGTTCTCGTCAAGCCATTGCGCCATGGCTTTCTCCTCGGCGAGATTGGACTGCAGCGCGGTCATCGCGGCGCCGAAGCCGCCGACCTCGGCGACTGTCAGCAGCGACTTATAGGCCGCCATCTCGAAATTCTCGAAGGCGAAATTGGCGAACGAGTTCTTCAGGATCTCGTCTCCCGCCATCGTGTGGCCCATCGCCGCCATTGCTCCGGTAAACGAGAGGGCCATGTCCTTGATCGAGGAGTGGTCCTCGTTCAGGCCGTCCAGAACCTCTTCGATGCGCAGGATCTGTCCCTCGGTCTCCCGAATGTGCTGGTCGAGCTTTGCGGCGACCTCCGGGTAATTTTCAATCCGGGAAAGCTGCGGTTTCATGATCGAAAGAGCCTGGTTCTCCATGGCATGCGCGTTCTTCAGACCGGTTACAAACACTTCACGGGTTTCATTGTCAGACATCGTCTTCTCCTTTTGTATGAGAAGGCCAAACTCATGCAGCTCCTCGTTGTTCCGGGTTCGTCGACACGTGATGAGCGGCGCGTGTGCACTTCCAAAAGCCAGCTGCTGGAGACCCCTTGCCCCGATGTCGGCGACCGACGCGGTGCATCCAAACGCCGCTCACTCACCCAATTTGCGGGTAAGTTTACTATAACGGACGTCCACTCTGCATTGCTTTCAGAAGCCGGAGCTGACCCTTGAACCGCTGTCGCTGACCTGCAATATTAGTTAATGACGATGTAAGGTGGCTGGGAAGGAGGAAACCAAGATGCCGCTGCTTGATGTTCGATGGGACCGTCCTGTTAGGATCCGGCTCCAGTGCGGTCTGGAGCACACATTCACCAGCATCTACGATGCCCTGGATTTTCTGGAATACGAATGGCCGACACGACACGGCCAACGGTATGACCAGGCGGTAAAACGATGCCGCCGCGCCTTAAGCGGTGTCATTCCAGCGGCGATCGCGCGAGAGGGTTTCGTAGCTGCTTGCCTGGAGGCTGGCTTGCCGCTCATACCGACTTCAAGACCCGAGGCGCCCGTTGAGGTCCAGATACCATGGGAAGTCATGCATCATCGCTAGCACGGCGGTGGAGACCATGACCTAGGCTGCCTTGATTGCATCGAGGATCTCCTGCTGGGAATAGCGCGCTTATCAGCGGCTAACCTTCAGCGGATGTCCTGAAGGCGCTCGGTCCGCAGCGCAGCGGAAGGGCGGGTACCACGTTACCTGGAAGGCGCGGCAAGTATTCCGATTATTTTAAACACGCCCCGCGACGACCCATTCACTCCGCAACAGCCCCATCATAACCGTATCCCATCGTTCAGTGCCGACTTTCACGGATGAGCGGCGCGTTCCCTCATGTGAAAAGCCCAGGCGCATGTAAGCCCTGATGGCAGCCTCGTTCCAGGAGAAAACGTTTAGCTCGACACGTTCAATCTGCGGATGGCCGAATGCCTCCGTGAGGACGAGCGTAAGCATGACGCTAGCTTTGCCAGTCCCGCGCAGCTGTGGCGCGATTGCGATCCGCGCAAGCCGAGCCACGCCGTCATTCCAATCGATCGCGAGCTGTGCATGGCCGACGACTTCATGTTCGTCCGAGACCGCCATCCAGCAATAGCGCCGAGGTGGTGACATTTCCGTTTCTTGGAGCATCGCCGCGAGTTGTGACGGCGTCACCGGATACGTCGGCCCGGAGCCCGCCCATTGCGTGACCTCTTGCTGATTGTGAAACCAGCTGATGAGAAGCGGGAAGTGCTCCTGGCCGAACGGGATCAGTGAAAGCTGAGACATCCGATCACCGGTTATAACCCGCTTTACTTGACCTGGAGACCGCAAGCGTCACTTGGCCCCGGGCTGTGTTGGCGCGAGTTTTAACTTTGCCTTCCTCGAGGAGCTGATCCCCAATTCGCGGTTCAGCTTTTTCTGCGCGAGCTTGCGCGTGCGACGAATGCCTTCAGCCTTTTCCCGCGCACGCTTTTCTGACGGCTTCTCATAGTGCTCGCGAAGACGCATTTCCCGGAACACGCCCTCCTGCTGCAATTTCTTCTTCAGGAAGCGCAACGCCTGGTCGACATTGTTCTCACGCACTAGGATTTTCAAGTTCGGCTCCTCGACGGATATCGGTTCGAACCCTTCTAACAGCCCATCAAGAGCGGGTGAAGTCGGGGATGAGTTTTCAGCGACAATATCCGTAGGCGAGGACTGGCGGCTGCCCGGATTGTCTTTCAGACGCATCGGATTGTGACTACAACTACACATGAGCGTTTTGCAAAATGGGCAGCAGTCATATGGACGTGAAGTCGCACCGAATATTTCAGATCACCTATACATTGACGCGCTGGGACTATGCCGCAATGGCGCGAGCCCTGACACGGCGGCCCTGGCAACGAAGCCTGGTCACAATGGTTCTTTGGCTCTTCGCCGTTTGGTGCCTCATGGTCTTTTATACCAACGTATATAATCCAGTCGTCATGGTTGAAGCCATGGTAGCCGACGGTTCAATGCTGTGGATGGTCGGCGGCCTTGCCATCGTCTTGCTGGTGTCCCTTGCTACCCATTGGCTCGCTTGGGGCGCCTCGTTTCTGTCTTACCGGCAGATCGCCTCCGCCAACGCAACCATCACCACAACATTGAGTGACGACGCCATTCGCGTGACGTCCAGCGTCGCGGACTCAACGGTTCCCTGGACGACGGTGAAGCGCATCATCCGCGAGCGGAATTACCTGATGCTGCCGATCTCGAAGCGGGAAGCGTTTATCTTGCCAAGACGCGGCTTTGCGACGCAGCAGGAATTCGATGACGCCTGCCGTTACGCGGCCGCCCGTCATTCAACTGTGGTCATGGAATCAGAAGTCTGATGGCGTGCAGTGGGAGCACCACGAGAAGCCGCACGGGCTCGAAGAGCTGCGCGCGGCGCTGAACGCCGTCACGGTCGGCAATGTTGCGCCGGCGGGTTGAAGTGGTGACTTAGCGCCAGAGCCAAGTGAAGGGCCGGCAGACCTTTGCCTTTGCGCTGGCTTTCCAGAGCTGGCGACATCCTTAGAGGATGCAACCAGGGTGTCAGCTTGCTGGTGATGCCTCTAAGAGGAAAGGAACAATGCGGGCGGGTCGTTAAATCTGTATCGAGTTTTCTAAACTTTGCTTAGACCCCACATGAGACTTTGCCGGCCGGAGGCGCACATGATCCGACTGGTTTCCTGCATCACTGAACAGCACAGCTGGCCGCTTCTTCTGGTCGCCGTCTGCGTCTGCGCCGCTGGCCACCTCGCGGCGGTGTTCATGCTCTCGCGGGCGCGCCAGTGCGTTAGGGCGCACCGGAACCTTTGGCTGACTGTGGCGGGATTAGTCATTGGCGGCAGCATCTGGGCGACGCATTTCATCGCGATGTTGTCCTACAGCATTCCAGTTACCTATCGACTGAGCGAGACTGCGCTCTCCATCGTTGTTGCTATCGGCATTTCCTGTCTGGCCACCTTTGCGTCCTTTTATGTCTCCGGACGGCAGGGCGCTTTGACTGCCGGCGCGCTGCTCGGGCTCGCAATCGCAACCATGCATGCCGTCGGCCTGACCGCCATCCTCGGGACCGCGTTGATCGAGGCCGATCTGGCTACGACCATTACCGCGTGGGCCGTCGGCGGGATTTTTGCCATTGGAGGGATGCTACTCCTGTCCCGGAAGATGACGAGCTTGTGGCTTGTCGGCGCAAGCCTGCTCTTCGTCGCTGCGGTCTGCGGTCACCACATGATCTCGATGAGCGGTCTTCAGGTCATTCCGCTGTATACGGACGTGGGAGAGGCGCTGACCTTCATCGACCGGGTGGGTATTGCCGTTGGCGTCTGCGTTGTGTCGAGCCTGCTGATCGCGACCGGGATTGCGGCGCTGGTCATCGATCGGCATCTTACTGATGTCAAAGGTCTGGCGAACGCGACCTTCGAGGCAGTGGTCCTGACCCGGGACGGCCAGATCGTACACGCAAACGAGCGCTTCGCCGCATTGACCGGCCGATCGATAGGCGGGTTAAGATCGCTCCCCCTCACCGACTTATTGACCGATCGCAATGGCATTAGAGGCTCGTTAACGTCAGACGCCGGATCGGTCCCTGTGGAAATCGTCGAGGGCGTCATCGAGTATCGGGGCCGCGAGACCAACGTTTACGGGCTACGAGATCTCACGGAACGGCTTGAAGCACACCGGCAGCTTGAGCATCTTGCTTCACATGACGCCTTGACCGGCCTCTTGAACCGGCGCGCCTTCAATGAGCGCGCGGAGCAAGCGGTAAACACTGGCATCTGCAGACGAAACAGAATTGGCGTTCCTGACCCTTGACCTCGACCGGTTCAAGTCGATCAACGATACCCATGGCCATGCGCACGGCGACAGGGTACTCCAGCAAGTTGCTGAGGTGCTCAGATCGTCTTTCGATGCACCAGCCATCATCGGAAGGCTAGGCGGCGACGAGTTCGCTGTGCTGCTGCCCGACGCGGATCTTGAACTCGCGCAGACGACGGCGGCCGCTTTCACGGAGAAGTTCAGGTCTGCATTCGCCATCCATGACAAAGCCGGCGCACTAGGGGTCAGCGTCGGCATCGCCACCTTTCCCGCGCACGGGACGAACCTCAGGCAGTTGCAGACAAGTGCGGATGCCGCACTCTATCGCGCCAAGCTCGACGGAAAGGGCAGGGTTTCCGCTTTCGACCGCTTCCTGAATCAGGAGATGCGGGAGCGTGCTCGCCTGGAGACCGAGCTAAGGCAAGCCGCCGAGGAAGGCGAGCTATTCTTGCTGTACCAGCCGATCGTCGACCGCGTCTCTGGCCTGACGATAGGCCGGGAGGCGCTGTTACGCTGGCGGCATCCTCGTTACGGCGTCTTGTCGCCTTCGGTGTTCATCAAAGCTGCGGAGGAATCCGGCAGCATCGTGGAGATAGGTCGCTGGGTTCTGCAAGAGGCCTGCCGAAAGGCTGTTCAGTGGAATGAGGAGTTCATCGCGATCAACGTCTCGGCCCGCCAGCTGTTGAGCCTTGACCTGTTGAGCCACGTCACGGCCGCGCTGGACGCAAGCGGACTGAGCGCCGACCGGCTTGAACTGGAAATCACTGAGACGTCGCTTCTAGAGGATCGTCCGGAAGTGGCCCAGAATCTGGCCGCGCTCAAGGCCCTGGGCGCGAAGATCGTCATGGACGATTATGGCAGCGGCTACTCTTCGATGACGAACCTCAGGCGCTATGCCTTCGACAAGATCAAGATCGATTGCGCCTATGCCGCGGCGCTGAACGATGATCCCGTCGCGGAAGTCATCATCGATTGTGCCGTGGCGCTAGCCCGCAGCCTGGGTTTGGCCGTGGTGATCGAAGGTGTCGAAACCGAAGAGCAGCGCCTGCGCCTGGTTCAGAAAGCACCCGATCAACTGCAAGGCTTTCTTTTCGGCCGTCCGGTTCCCGACCATGTTCTATCCTCGACTTCCTTTGCAAGGAAACGCGAGGCGGCTGAGTGGCGGCTACCGCACTGATGATAATACCGCACTGCTGAGAACGACCTGAGCTAACAGCTTCTCTTCCACCTTAAATATAACCTTTGACGGTTCACACTTCCTGAAACAAAAACGGGTTCTCTCACAATTATTCATTCATCTTCTGATATTGGACGCGGGCCGTTAGAAATGCTGAAAAGAATCCGGCTACAGGAATTGCGGGTAGGGATGTTCATCGAGGAGGTTGAGAGCGGCAGCCAGGTGCAGTCGATGCTGTTCAGCCCATTCATGGTTTCGTCAGCCTCTGATTTACGCCGCATGTTGAACAGCAACGTGATGACCCTCGTCATCGACGTCGGGAAAGGCCGCGATACCGAGCGCTACGCTGTACCGACACAACCCTTCGATCGAGCGCATTTCGAGGCCATGCTCCTTCAAAAATTCTCGGCGGGCGACGTCAGCCGGGCGAAGCGCTGTATCGAGGAGACGAAGCCCCATATCCGCCAGGTTCTAAGTGATGCGCGGATCAAGGGCGGCATTGCCTCTGAAGCGGCGGATGTCGCGGTAGAACGGATCATGTCAGCAGCGTCGAGAAACGCGGGGGCATTGATCGGGGTCGCGAAGCTCAAGGAGAAGGATGAGATTACATTCCTCCACTCGCTCGCGGTCAGCGCCTTGATGATCAGCTTCGGCCGCGCTCTCGGTCTTACGGAGGGGGATGTGCGGATCCTTGGGCTTGGCGGCCTCGTGCATGATCTCGGGAAGATGGCGCTTCCAGATGGCATCCTGAAGAACACCGGCAAGCTGACCGGTCAGGAAATGGAACTCGTCCGCCTGCACCCGCAGCGGGGTTACCATCTGGTATCGAGCCTTCCAGACACGCCCCGCTGGGTGCTGGATATCTGCCTCCACCACCATGAGAAATTTGATGGCTCCGGCTATCCATCGGGCCTGGCTGGAGAGCGGATTCCGTATGTGGCGCGGCTCGCTGCAATCTGCGATGTATACGATGCGTTGACGACCGTGAGGCCATACAAGCAGGCGTGGTCGCAGGCCGAAGCCATTGACATGATGATGAGATCGCCAGGTCACTTCGACCCAACCCTGCTGGCGGCCTTCGTCTCGAAGATGGTGATCAGCGGCACGCTTCACTAAGTCGCATAACCTCTGGTCTGTAACTCGCTACAACGCTTGATCAGGAGGACATCTCAATGGATCGCATATTCGCGAAATTCGCAACCGCGACGGCCCGAGCAACCGGTAGCCCCATCGCCTTTATTCTCTGCGTCGCCGCCGTCGTGATATGGGCGGTATCCGGGCCGTTTTTCGCATTTTCCGAGACCTGGCAGTTGGTGATCAACACCGGCACGACCATCATCACCTTCCTGATGGTGTTCCTGATCCAGAACACGCAAAACCGCGATGGCGCGGCCCTTCAGACCAAGCTCGACGAGATCATACTTTCCTCTGATGCCGAGAATGAATTTATCGGGATTGAGAAGTTAACCGACAAGGAACTTGAAGCGCTTCATCTCCGGTGCGAAAAGTCCGCCAAACGTTCTCAAGCTATCCTGCAGAGGACGCATGCGGAACGAAAGGCGCGCAAAAACAAGTCGAGATGAGGAGGAGGCGTGACACCTCGCGCTGTTTCGAATCTATGCCGAAAAGATGCTTGTTACGAAGCGATAAAGACTTTGGATCCTTGCCATTCGAATATTGCTATAGCTTTCAGGGTCAATCGATGATCGCGGGTAGGACATTGCTCGCCATGATGCTAATAAATCCAGTCTGGTCGTGCGAGACGTTGTGAATGCAAACTCTTCGCGCAGAAGCTTACCGGATTGTAGCGCCATCCTCCCGGAATGGCGAGCTACCCGAAGGCGCAGACCATGGCGGCGCCAAGCTAAGTCTAATTGTTTCCGGCGTTTCTCTTTTGCTTCACATAAGAAAGCAGCTCGTTTGACAAAAACTGCAGCGATTCCAGCTCCTGTGCGAACTGGTATGCGCGCGATATCAAGATTAGAGCCGGCATGACGGCGTCGCTCTCGGGCGGACTAGCATCGATGGGTGCTGCAGTGCCATCGCTGCTAAATATGCCCATCCGGACCGGCCTGTCATCGGTTTGGTCGGCGATGGCGCACAGATGAATAACATGGCGGAGCTGATCACCGTTTCCAAATACTGGCAAGACTGGGCCGATCACCGCTTCATCATTTGGGTTTTCAAGAACGAGGATCTGAACCAAGTGACCTAAGAACAGCGAGTTATGGAGGGCGACCCAAAATTCGAGGCCTCGCAAAACATTCCCATCACGGTTTGGTAGTCCTCGGCTGCTGACCAGGGCGTTGGCGCTTCTTAAGCCTCGCGACCGAGGACTTCGAATTTCAACAGCATGAACCGCTCCTCCAAGGCGGGCACAATCTCCTGCTCTCGGGCACTGCTGCTGCGCCAGATCAGCTCGAATGTCATCGTATTCGAAGTCTGGCTTTCAGGCCTTTCTTTGCGCACGAACCGCGTCCTCAGCCCCAACTCCTTGCAGGCGTTTTGGATGTCCTCGATTGGGCCGTCGAAAGACACGACCATCTCGGCCTTATGCTTGCGAGGAAGCCAATCATCGACGAGCTTCAGCGGAGACAGGACGATGAGCGCGATGACTGCTCCGGAGCAGCCGACCAATAACTGTCCGCCGCCGAGGCAAAGGCCGATCGCGGTGATGATCCAGAGCGTCGCTGCCGTCGTCACCCCCGAGACCACATCGCCGCGCTTCAGGATCGCGCCGCCGCCGATGAAGCCGACACCCGTCAGTACCCCAAGTGGTAGTCTCAGCGTGTCCATGACCGAAAACGACGCATCAGACTTGCCCACTGTGGCCAGCAGAAGGTTCGCCTGGATCATCGCGATGCAGGCGGCCAAGCCGACAAGAACGGTCGTGCGGAAGCCGGCGGTGTGGCCGCCGATCTCCCTGTTGATACCAATCAATGATCCAGCCAGCACGGTCAGCAACAGGCGGACCGCAATCTCGGCCCATGTCGGTGCCATCGGCATGATGTCGGTCATCGCAAAATCCTAGAGCTCGATGCCTAGATGAACGGTTTCCCGCCAGTGACCGCGATCGTGGTGCCGGACACGTAGCTCGAGAGCGGGTCGGCAAGCATTACATATGCTGTCGCCAGCTCGGCTGGCTGTCCAGGTCGTTTCATTGGCACCTGTTTTCCGAAGTTGGTAACGGCTTCGTCCGTCATCGTCGATGGAATGAGCGGGGTCCAGATCGGACCGGGCGCGACGGCATTGGCGCGGATGCCTTTTTCGGCCAGAAGTTGCGCGAGGCCGCCCGTAAAGTTCTGGATGGCACCCTTGGTCGTCGCATAGGCAAGAAGCGTGGGGTTCGGGTTGTCCGAATTGACGGATGCCGTGTTGATGATGGAGGAGCCCGGCTTCATGTGCGGAATGGCCGCCTTCGTCAGGTAGAACATGGCGTGGATGTTGACTTTGAACGTCAGCTCCCACTCGGCATCGGAAATATCCTCGATGCTCTTGAACGTCGCCTGATGCGCGGCGTTGTTGACCAGGATGTCTATCCCGCCCAGCTCCTTGACCGCGGTGTCAACGATCGCCCGGCAGTGATCCGCATTCTGGATGTCTCCACGAACCAGAACCGCCTTTTGGCCGGCTTTCTCGACGAACGCCTGCGTAGCCTTGGCGTCCTCATCCTCGTCGAGATAAGAGATCAGGACATCGGCTCCTTCGCGGGCATAGGCAATGGCGACCGCCCGGCCAATGCCGCTGTCGCCACCGGTGATGATCGCACGTTTTTCCCTTAAGACGGCCCGACCCCTTATAGCTCTCCTCACCGTGATCCGGCACAGGGTCCATGCTGCCTGTGCGACCCGGCATTGGCTGCTGCTGGGATGGGAACGGGGGTTTTGGATATTCTGGCATGACAGCCTCCTTCGTTCGGGTTGAATGTAGGGGTGATGAACCGCAACGCGTTCCTCATTTCCAGCGACAGGGTCAAGACTTCGGAATGGCGAATGCCATGACGTCGTCACCGTTGCGGGATTGCAGGCCGCCGTGACCGCCGGCAGCGATCACGACATACTGTCGCCCATCCGCGCCCATGTACGTCAGCGGTGTCGCGTTGCCGCCCGCGGGGAGATGGGTCTCCCAGAGAATCTTGCCCGTCCTGCCGTCAAAGGCACGCAGGGCCTGATCGGTGGTCCCACCCATGAAGACCAGGCCGCTGCGGGTTGCGACGCTGCCGCCCATGCTGAATATCCCCGTCGGCAAGCCGAATGGCGCACGCAATCCCGACGGCCCCATGTCACGGGTCGTGCCGACAGGCCGCTGCCAGACGACTTTCTTTGTCAGGAGATCGATAGCCTGCATTTGGCCCCATGGCGGGCGGTTGCAGGGAATGCCGAATATGCCGAACCAAGGCTTTACGACGATCGAAAACGGCGTTCCGTGCTCCGGGTTGTTCTGGAACTCAGGTTGGGGGTATGGCTCGCTCCAGCCTCCCCACGGCTTGAACAGCCCCTCTTTCAGAGCAGCCTGATAGGGCACCATTTGAAGCTGGAAGGGCATGAAGGTCGTGTTGATGTAGAGAAGCTTGCGTTCCGGATCGACAGTCGCGCCGTACCAGTCCGAGGTGCCGTCGAAGGCAGGCCAGCCGATGGTCGGCTTCTCGCCGGGCGGTGTGAACAGGCCGTCATCGCGCATGCGATGGAAGGCGATCCGGCAAAGGAGTTGGTCGACAGGTGTCGCACCCCACATGTCCGCCTCCTGCAGCTTCGCTGCGAGCATCTGCGGCATGCCCGTCGAGAACGGCTGGGTCGGAGAATAGCGCTCGCCCGGAATACTGCCCTGTGGAACAGGCTTCTCCTCGACGTCGGCAAGGGGATGCCCGTCGCGCCGGTCGAGAAGAAAGAGTTGCCCCTGCTTACTCGTCTGGACTAGGGCAGGCGTAATCCCGCCCTTTCCGTCCGGAAGGTCGACCAAAGCGGGGCCGGCCGGGAGATCGAAATCCCAGAGGTCGTGGTGAACCGTCTGGAAGTGCCAGCGTTCTTCGCCCGTGGTGAGGTCAAGCGCTACTAACGAACTCGAATATTTGTCGTCGAAGGGTCGGCGTTCGCCGCCAAAGTAATCCGGCGTGGCGTTGCCCAGCGGCACGAAAACGAGGTTGAGCTTGGGATCGGCGGTGTAGACGCCCCAGCCATTCGGCGTGCCTCGAGTGTAGGTCTCGCCCACGTCAAGCTTCTTGTTGGCGGGTGTCTTGCCCATGTCCCATGACCAAGCGAGCGCGCCCGTATTGGCATTGAAGGCACGAATCACGCCAGAGGGTTCACCGACGGACTGGTTGTCGTAGACCCAGCCGCCGAGCACGATCTTGCCGTTGAGCACCAGAGGTGGTGACGAGATGAAATGAAAGCCCGGCGGCACTGGCCCCATATGGTCTCGAAGGTCGACCATCCCCTGGTTCCCAAAGCCTTCGCAGGGTTTGCCTGTCTCGGCATCGAGTTCGAACAGCCGTGGTAGATCGGAAGCGGTCGAGATGATCCGGGTCTTGCAGGTATCCGACGCGGGAGCCGATGCGGAGGCATCGTAATAGGAGACCCCGCGGCAGGCCTGGTAGACATTGTGAGACATGTCGCCGGCCGGATTGAAACGCCATTTGAGTTTGCCGTCCGTCGCACCGAGCGCCACGACCTCGCGATGTGGCGTGCAGAAGTAGAGCGTGTCACCGACCTTGATCGGCGTCGCTTCAAAGCTGAACTCGTGCCCGCCAGAGTTCTCGCCGGGCCGAGGCAGATCGCCCGTCGAGAACGACCATGCGGGCTTCATGTCCTTAATGTTGTCGGCAGTAATCTGGATCAGTGGCGAAAAGCGGTCTCCTGCAGGGGTGCGACCGTAGAAGTTCCAGGCATCGTCGGGCGTGGCAGGGTCGACCTGTCCGTTGGCGACTGCAGCATTCTGCCAGCCTGACGGATCGCCACTCCTGATATAGCGGGCGTCTGTGATCCAATAGCCGGCTGCAAAAACCAGTACAATGATCGCAGCGCAGACGGCCATCCCCGTCATAGACGCAGCAAGGCTTGATCGCGGGGCCACAGGGCTGCGATCAAGCCGACCATAGACGAGCGGTGACCATATCCAGAGACCAAGGGCGGCTGGGCCGACGAGGCGTGGGATAAGCGCCCAGCCGTCCAGGCCGGATTCCATCAGCGCCCAGGCGATGGTTCCAGCTAGCACCAGCGCATAGACCCAGACGGCCGCCCTGCTGTTACGGAACAACAAAACCCCTGTCAGGATAAGAACGATACCGGCAATAAGGTAATAAGATGTGCCCCCCAGAGCGACCAGCCAGCCACCGAGACCGCCAATGCCTAGTCCCAGAAGAGCGACGACAATGGCCGTGAGGTTGACGATGACGGATACGCGAGGTCGCATGCAAGCTCCGGGGGGAAGTTGGCAAAAGTATGGATCGCCAACTAAACTGGATCGGACACTTCGGATGTCAACGCTCTTCGATACCTACGTTCAGTGGTCGCAGGATTACCAAGGGAGGCATATGTAAGGCGTTTAGCGCAGAGGAAGCTCCTCTATAGCGCGGCGATCAGGATGAGACGAATCTCACCTATATTGCCGCTACGCACTCGTCACGTCGCCATCGAAAGCTTACGCGAGCTCGACGAAGTGGGTAAACGGCCACGTTGACGGTTAAAGCCTCGTGCAAACGCCCTGTCCTGAAGTTGCTGCAGCAGGGCATCGCGACTGGTGTGACAGCGATTGGAGAGGTGGGTGGCTCGGTCCAACTCGATGGCGGCCGATGTCGGCCAGCCCGAAAAGACGATCCCGCCGAAGTTGCCAAGATTGGCTACAAGGCTATGATGAATGGCGAAGGCGACGTCGTTTCCGGATGGAAGAACAAGTTCCAGGCCGCTATTGCGAACGTGACGCCTGCCGGGTTCCTTGCAGAGCAGCTGCGAAGATGGCGGCTCCGGGCACCGCTGAACGGAAATAGTTTCATCGATGAACCGAGGCGGCGTCTCCCAACGATGCCACCCTGAAAGACCGCCTTGGTTCGATGCCCTCCGCCATCAACTAGCGTCGTAGGGACTTCATGATCAATACTCAAAGTCGAGACGATGGATCAAAACGAAAGATCATGGTGCCACCTTTGCATAGACATGCAGCGCATGTTCGCGGAGGGGACACTGTGGCATGTCCCATGGACGGGCCGGGTGCTTCTCTAGTGCGTGCTGAGGTTTGCCTCCTCAGCCGCGGCGAGGAACTGTGAGCGGGCGTCCTCGGCTTCGATGCGCCCAGCGATCGCGCCTCTACATGCGTTGCGAGCCTTAATGAAATGCATTCCTGATTTCATCGGCCACATATCCGTTAAGACGATCATCGCGTCGAAAGGGCCGGTTACAGTGCGATAGCCCAATACGCCGAAACTGACCTCGATCGGTCTATTCCATTTGGCGCTCATGATATGTCTCCTCTATAACGGGCGCTCTTGCGGCGCCTCCCGAAGATAAATGGATCGAAGATCACCTCGATCAAGGTAATTTCTTGCAAATGCAGCGTTCTTCCAACCTTCACACACGATCCCGATCAAACGTGGCGCCCTGGGAACTGGCGGGTGACGTACTGACCGATACGAAGTGAAGGGTGAAGTGAAAGGCGCAGTCATAAGGGTCGGCAACAGCCGCAAGTACGTCGAAGCGGATCTAAAAGGATGATGGATCAGGCGCTCGATAAAAGTGTCGCGGGCTCAGCGCTTGACGCTCGCTCAGGATCAACTCCGACGGATGGCGAACGTCAACGGGCAGAAGTTGACGAAGAATGCGGGTTTGCGCGCAAGCGTCGATGTCTCGAGCGGCGGCCTGCTTTCGATCGCCGCTCTCGTCTCCAGCATACTTCTATCGACGGCTGTTCTCGTCCATGTCGCCACGCGCGACGCCCGGTCGAAAAGCCTGTGGCGGTTGACGAAGCCTCGCTTGGACGCGATCTTGAAGATCGTCTTTGCAATCCACATTTAAGGACTACCACCCGAAACCAACGATAGCCGCGCCGCGAAATGAATTTCGCGTGGTCGCGGCCGTCCGGGTGAACGAGGGCGCTCCCCATGATGGGTCGAGCGCCCTCGGCTTGTCAGATCCCGAAAGCGAGAGCCCTTGTCCGATAAAACCTTGATCGTCTTCCTGCATGGGATCGGTGCCTCAGGCGCGCAGCTGATGCCGCTGGCATCGTCCTGGCGCGCCAGCCTTCCTGGGACGCATTTCGTCGCTCCAGACGCCCCGATGCATCACAGGTACGGACATCAGTGGTTCAGCACGGAGGGCAATCCCCTCGACCCGGAGCGTATAGAAAGCGCCCGAGAAGCATTCGACGGACTTATGAACGACGTCGTCCGGCGCGAAGGGTTCACGGAGGCTCATGATCGGGTCGCCTTCGTCGGCGTCTCGCAAGGCGCCATCGTCGCGATTGATGCAGTTGCCTCAGGGAGGTGGAAGGTCGGCGCACTGGTCGCGTTCTCCGGCCTGCTTCCCCCGCAGCCGGTATCGCCCGCGAGCAACAGCACGCCCGTGCTTCTGGTCCATGGAGAGAACGACACCACCATCCCTCCCATGGCGACGTTCAAGTTCACCGGCGGGGTCTCGAAGTTCAAGGACAAGCTCGTCGAGGGCATGGTCAAGAACAACTACACCCGCGAATTTGCCGAGAAGACATTTACCCAGCTCGAAGGCTTCGGAAGCTACGGTTTCCCAGAAAGCCACGCCGCCAGCTTCGCGCTGATCGCCTATGCCTCCAGCTGGATGAAATGCCACCATCCCGACGTCTTCTGCACGTCCCTACTCAACAGCCAGCCAATGGGTTTCTATAGCGTTGCCCAGATCGTCCAGGACGCCCGGAACCACGGCGTCGAAGTCCGGCCGGTTTGCGTCAACCGCTCCCGCTGGGACTGCACCATGGAACGGATCGGCAATTCCGATCGCTTCGCTGTCCGGCTTGGCATGCGTGTTGTCAGGGGATTGTCCACCAACGATGCAGCGCGCATTATCCTGGCGCGTGCCGAGCATCCGTTTGTCTCAGCCGACGACATGTGGCGACGCTCCGGTGTGTCTCCGTCGTCGCTGGTGAAGCTGGCCGAAGCAGATGCTTTCCTGCCATCGCTGCACCTAGAACGGCGGCAAGCCCTCTGGGATATCAAGGCGCTCCGGGATGAGCCCTTGGAACTCTGGGCGGCCGCCGCTGAGCGCGAGGCCCGGGTGATTGCCGAGATGCAAGAGCCTGGAGTGGCGCTGAAGTCGATGACCGAGGGCAGGGAGGTGGTCGAAGACTATTCGCACACTGGTCTCACCCTGCGAGCGCACCCGGTCTCGTTTCTCCGAAAAGACCTCGACCGGAAAGGCATCGTCACCTGCGCCGAGGCAATGGGACAACGCGATGGAAGATGGTTGTGGACCGCAGGCCTTGTCCTGGTGCGACAGCGACCGGGATCGGCGAAGGGCGTCATGTTCCTCACGCTGGAAGACGAGACCGGCATCGTCAACGCCGTCGTCTGGCCATCGCTGTTTGAGCGCCAGCGGCGGGTCCTGATGACCGCGAGCATGATGGCGATCAATGGCCGTATCCAGCGGGAAGGCGAAGTCGTTCACCTCGTTGCCCAACGCCTGTTCGACTTTTCGACCGATCTGGCAAGCGTGGGTAATCGGGACGGAGGCTTGGGCGACTTCCCGCTTCCGCACGGTCGTGGTGATCAAGTCAAGCATGGAGGAGGGCCGGATCCCCGGGAAAATCCGAAGCCCGTCGTACAGGCGCGCGAGATCTATATCGCTGACCTTCATATCGATAATCTGAAAATCAAATCCAGAAACTTCCACTGAGGAGACCGGTGTGTCGCGCCTGTTTGCAGTCACCAAAAGTCTGGACGAGATTGTCGCGCATTTCGCGGTCGACATCGCGCCGGCGCTTGAGGTGCCGAGCGAAACTGTCGAAGGCACTCCCGGATTGATCGTCCTTGAGAAAGATGGGTTAAGGCTGTTGAAGTCGATCTCATGGGGCTTCCCACGACGGACACGCGACATGCGACGTGAAGGCGAGCCGCCGAGCCGAATAGGTCTCGTTGCTGATCTCACCAATCCGCTCTGGGACCGCATCGTCGTCCATCCCAAATATCGGTGCCTGATCCCGCTTACGCACTTCGCAAACCCCGACGGTGTCAAAGGGGCAAAAACCCGATCGTGGTTTTCGAAGAACCGCCAACCTTTGATGGCCTGGGCTGGGGTTCTGCAAGAACACCCCCGACTTCGGCCCCGTGTTCGCCGGCATGACCATGACCGCCAACGAGAAGATCAGACCGTTCAACGACCGCATGCCTGTTTTGCTAAAAGCCGAGGAATACGAGCGGTGGCTTCACGGTTCGATCGAGGACGTTATTGCATTCCAGTTCCGCGAGCCACCGCCGTCGGATGACTTCGAAATCCTGCATAGCCGCGACCGCTGGCAAAGCGGCGTTTCGCCCTCCAAGGCTTCACCCCGCCGGGACAACATGCTTATGTAACGTAAGCATCCGGTGAAGGCCGCAGGTTAGGCCGCTTGTGCGTTGATAGTCGGCGGTGTCCAATTCCATGGAAGCAGTTGTTCCAGCCTGGTAATCGGCGTGTCGGCGATACGGGCAAGGACATCCGCAAGCCACGCCTGCGGATCGATGTCGTTGAGCTTGGCACTTATGATCAATGTGGCCATGAAGGCTGCACGATCTGCACCGCGGTCTGATCCGGCGAAGAGCCACGATTTTCTGCCGAGTGCGAAGCCTCTGAGCGCTCGCTCGGCCGCGTTGTTCGTCAGGCAAATTTTGCCATCCTCCAGGAATGACGTGAAGCCGTCCCATCGCTTGAGCATGTAGTCGATGGCCTCCGCGACCGGTGAACTGCGTGATAGCTTTGCCCGCTCGGTTTGAAGCCAGTCCCTCAGATCATCGACGAGCGGCAGGCTGTCTCTCTGGCGACGCTCCAGGCGTTGATCGGCCGTAAGTCCGTTGATCTCGCGCTCGATATCGAAGAGGCCGTCGATCCGTTTGACGGCTTCAAGCGCCATAGGCGAGATCGGTGCAGCATTCTTTCCACGCTTGGCGTTCGCGGCAATGTCGGCGAGCACGAAGAATTTGCGCCGCGAGTGTGCCCAACATAGTGCCTGGGTCAGCGGACCGGGATCGCGATCAACCTTGAACAACGGATTGTAGCCGCCATAGGCGTCCGCCTGCAGAATGCCAGTGAAGGTCTTCAGGTGGCGCTCCGGATGCTCCTGCCGTCGATCTCGCGAGGCGTAGTAAAGGGCGGCCGGTGGTGAGAGCCCTCCGAACGGCCGATCGTCCCGGACGTAGGTCCAGATGCGGCCCGTATCAGTCTTTCCTCTGGCCAGAATTGGCACGGTCGTGTCATCACCATGCAGACGTTCGGCAGCAAGAACATGCGCCTCGATCAGGGAGTGGATGGGCTTCAACGCCGCGGCACATGCTCCGACCTGATCGGCCAGCGTCGACAAGCTGAGGTCGACGCCTTCACGGGCATAGCGTTCGCTTTGGCGATTGAGCGGCTGGTGCTGGGCGAACTTCTCGAACAGGATCATCGCCAGCAGGTTCGGCCCGGCAAAACCGCGGGGCGTCACATGGAAGGGCGCCGGCGGCTGCGTAATCTTCTCGCACTCGCGGCAGGTAAACTTCTCTCGAACCGTCTGGACGACCTTCCACTGGCGAGGAACGACCTCCAGGGTCTCGGTGATGTCCTCGCCAAGCTTCGACAGTTTGGTCGATCCGCAGCAGGCGCAATTGGCGGGAGCGGCGATAACGACGCGTTCACGAGGCAGGTGTTCAGGAAATGGCTTGCGTGATGGGCGCTTGCGCTCGAAAGCTTTGACGGCTGAAGCTTTGGCTGCAATCTCCGCCGCCAATTCATCTTCACCGGCGTCTGCCTCGAGTTCCTCGAGCTGCAGTTCCATCTGCTCCAGGAGCCGCGCCTTACGCTCGGACCGGCTGCCGTAGAGTTCACGGCGAACCTTGTCGATCTCCAGCTTCAGCCGAGCGATCAGCGCCTCGGAATGCGATACGAGTGCCTTTGCGCTGGCGGCTTCTGCCTTGGCGGTTGCCGCTTCTGCTTCGGCTGCGACACGCCGAGCGCGTTCCTGGGCCAGCAGTGCGAGGGCACTGGCAAGGTCGTCCGGAAGCTCTTCGGTCACATTGCTCATGACAGGATGGAATCATATTCGACCCTGTCATTCCAGTGTTTTTGCTTATCCGGCCGACGTTGGCCGCCACGTCTTTTGCGGCATCCGCCAGTCGATACCTTCCAGCAGATAACCGAGCTGCGCGGGCGTAATCACCACTGTGCCGTCGGCCGCTGATGGCCAGATGAAGCGTCCACGCTCAAGCTTCTTCGTGAACAGGCAAGCTCCCTGGCCGTCATGCCAGATCACCTTGATCAAACCGCCGCCTCGGCCTCGGAATACGAATAGGTGCCCACACATCGGATCACGCTTCAACGCCTCCTGTACCATCAACGACAGACCCGGAAAGCCTTTGCGCATGTCGGTATGGCCCGTCGCCAGCCAGACCTTCACACCACTCGGAACCGGGATCATCGCAGCCCCACCACGCAATCGAGAATCCGCCCAAGGGCCTCGGTATCGATGTCGCTGTCCACGTGGACACGCCGACCCCGTCCAAGTTCGATCATTACCTCGCTACGCTTCCGACGAGGAAGGGATGTGGTGGGCGATTCCGGTTGAACGGCAGGCACGGCCGGAACCGTTTCGGCCACGATCACCGGCACCAAGGTGGTTGCCGCTCCTGCCGATGGTCCATCGACCTGGCAAAGCTCCCTGCGCCAGCGGAAGAGCTGGCTGACATGGATGCCGGCCGCGCGGGCAATCTCGGAGATTACCGAGTCTGGCTCAAAGCAGGCAGCGACGAGGCGCTCTTTATCTTCGCGTGACCAGCGCCGACGGCGCTCTACGGACGTGATCACCTCAATTGGATGCTTCGTCATATGACTACTCCTCTTATGTTCGTTTACAAGAGGCAGAGACACGACTTTCCCAGCCGCCTCCGGGCGGATACAGCTAGATGACACTATTGAACAAAGTAGGAGGCAGGGCATTTCGACGACGGTTTGCATACTCTTATCCGCGGGTTGGTTACCGCATTTCCGTTTGTTCGTCTGGGGCTGCCTCTGTCTAGTGCCGGGCGTAGAATAAATCTGCCACATAGGAGTATCGAGGATTCCCCACCGCAGCCCTGCCTCCAACTTTGATCAACAGATAATGACTTCGAGGGTGATCTAAGAACGCGTGCCGCGAACCGGTTTCAAGGCTTGCCGAGGGGTGCGACTTCCTGCCCGATCGCCCATATGAAGGCAGCCATTTCTCGCGCGATGGCCGTCACGGCAACCGTTTTGGCCTTTCCGACATTTATCAGTTGTCGGTAGCGAGTGCACAGCCTTATTTGCCCTTTCCACGCAATTGCGCAGACCGACTTCGGAAGGCCTAGCAGTCTTGCGCTGATTGTGGAGCTGATCCTCGCTGGATAGCGGTATGTCCAAGCTCCCTCTATCAGTGCGCGGCGTGCCCGAGCGTTGCCTGCCTTGGTGATCCCTCCGCGCCTGACGCGCTCCCCTGTTGAGCTTTCTGAAGGAACGACTCCGAGATAGGCCATCAACTGACGGGGACTGTCGAAGCGACGGATATCTCCGATTTCGACCACCAACGTAACGGCTGTCATGAACGCGACACCGCGCATCGCTTGGTAGGCGGCGACCACCGGGGCCATTGACCAAGAGGCTGAAGTCTCACCAATCAGCTTGCCCAGTCGATCTAGGCGAACTCCAGCCTCATCAACGGCCTGACAATATTCGACCAGCAGAATTTGATGCGCCGGATGTTCAAATGCTTGGGATGCCAGCCACCGTCCATGCGCTCGGGTCCAGGCTTTGCGTCCTGTATAATATCGGCCGTGACGGAGTAAGAACGAGTGGAGTTGTTGTCGTGCCTGCTTTTGTGCCTCGAAAGCCGCGTCGCGGGCGCGTACCAGG
The DNA here is from genome assembly GCF_040546565.1 of Rhizobium sp. OAE497. Classification (NCBI taxonomy): domain Bacteria; kingdom Pseudomonadati; phylum Pseudomonadota; class Alphaproteobacteria; order Hyphomicrobiales; family Rhizobiaceae; genus Rhizobium; species Rhizobium sp. OAE497. The sequence goes on along the minus strand of NZ_JBEPOA010000003.1, from coordinate 370,224 downwards.
TCACGGACCGCCTCGTGCGCTTCGTCTGGCACCCAGACGGATGTCAACTCGCCGGCTCGATGAAGCCTCGCAAGGCTGATCGCATCGCGACGATTTGTCTTCACCCGATCACCAGCACGTTTTGGCACCAAAGACGGTGCGACAACACTGCATTCGTGACCCAATTCAACGATTTGCCGGTAGAGCCCATAACCAGTAGGGCCGGCTTCGTAGCAGAAGTGGAGTTTAGCCCCGCGTTTAGCCAGCTTCTTGACCATTGCTGAGACGGACGCGGGTTCAGAGGAAATGTCACCCAGAAACCGCACCTCACCGTTGCGTTCGCCGTCGGCAACCGCCACGGAAATCTTCAACTTTGATGTGTCCAGGCCGATGAAGGCTACGTGCTCGCTTGTCATGTCGTCCCTCGCTGGTCGGTAGGTCGCCCTGGCCAATTCCAGAGCCCACACAATCTACAGCGTGGGTGAGCGGCCTTCACCAACGAACATACGGTCTAGTGTTACCACTAGGACTCGCAGTCAGCAGCCCGTCATCGCAAGACGGCCTTCACCGTGGGCTTACTATGTAACCGAGGTATCGTGGCTTCCAGTCGAAAGGTCTGCGAAATGTGTAACTTGTACACCGTCCGTCTGTCCGCCGCGGAAGTGGCCGCGCAACGCAGGCTCTTGATCATCGAGCGACTTTAAGGCCAGGGCTGCTGACCTATCGAGTGTACCGGCTCTCGTCTTCTGAATACGGCGTAGCAAACTACGGCTACGGCGATCGCCACTCCGGTAATTGCAAAGATCAGACGGTAGGTCGTCACAACCGGAAGGGACAGTCCAGCGATCTCACCGAAGACGGCTGACGCGGCTGATACGCCGAGAAAAACGAGCGTGTTGAGCGCTCTAAGCGCTAATCCGCGCTTGCGTGGTGGAATGAGAGTTTGTGCCTCGGTCATCACGAGTGGATGGACGTTTCCCATGGCATAGAGAATGGACAAGCCCGCGCATGCTGAGAAGAAGCTCATATTCGGGAAGAAGGCGACGAGAACAGCACAGGTAACCCCCAACGCGTAAGTCGATATCACGATCAAACGTGCGGAGACCCGCGCGAGGACAATAGGCAGCATGAAGCTGGTGACAATCCCGACGATGCTAATCGCGGTGAGCATCGTCCCTACCCCCGCATCTGGACCGAATACGGAAGTGATGTAGGGTGTCGCCCATGCGTTTCGAAATGTGCCACCGACCGAAAGGGTTAAGCACACAGGGACGAGATAAAGCAGTGGCACCAGCGACCCGCAGCCATGATCGGGATCGCTCTCATCCGCGCTCGCAGGCGTTGGTCCAAGTGCGAGAGCAACCGCTGTGGCAATGACCGCCATTGCGGCCGCCGCCAACCAGCAAGCGAGCCGCCAGCCGAATGCTTCGACGAACCACGTTAGAGGAGCCGCAGACAGCAACGCGCCTGCCGAGCCGACAGCGCTGACGGTGGCGGAAAGCTGTCCCGCCTTTTGAGGCTCGTTCGAGCGCCCGAGATGATAAAGCACACCCATGAATATCGGCGCGCAGCCAATCCCGATGAGGGGCTGGCCCGTGATCGCCGCCCAGTAGCCCGACGAGAGCGCGATGATGGCTGACCCCGCTGCTCCGATCATCATCATTATCGCCATGGGACCACGCACACCCCATCTGTCGAACGATATACCGACCGGGATCTGCAGGATCGAGAACGAGGCGAAGAATGCCGAGGCAAGCCAGCCAAATTGTTCGGGAGAGAGTGATAGATCCGCGGACAGAGCCGGACCGACGACCCCAAAATAGCTGCGGAAATACATGCTCAGCAGAAAGGCGACGGCCAGAACGGGAAGAGCGAGGGCGTTCATCTGCATCCTACGAAGAGAGCGGCGAGGGCGCTATTCAACTTGGAATGCTCGATGCGCCGGCCTTCCAGCCAGTCGGCACTGAATATAACTGCGGTCGAGGCGGCGGGGGGTATGACATTCTGTCAGACTGATGTTTCTGGCCGGATTTGACTTGCAAGGCCATCGTCTCTCTCCGAGACTTTTCGCTATTGGACGAAAAAGCTGACGCCCATACCGATGGCGCAGGCGATCATGACTGCGGTCGACAGCCATCCAAAGACGTTCAGCCAGACGCCGATCGTGTGCTCGCCCATCACGCGCTCACTGGCTGCCATGATCATCATAACGACCATGATCGGAACGGCAACCACACCATTGATGACGGCACTCCAGAACAGTGCATCGATCGGATTGATGCCGCTGAAATTCAGGGCCGCCCCAAGCAGCGTTGCCACTGCGATGGTGACATAGAAAGCTTTGGCGTCCTTGGGTTTGCGGCCCAGGCCGGTTGGCCACCGGAAGGTCTCGCCCAGCCCGTACGCGGCAGATCCGGCCAGCACCGGAACCGCCAGCAGACCGGTGCCAAGGATCCCGATGACGAACAAAATCTCCGCGAACTTCCCAGCGACGGGTTCCAGGGCCTTTGCGGCATCCGCAGAGCTGTTGATATCGGTGATGAATGTCCAGCGAGATGAATGGTTCATCTTCGAGAACCAGCACATGGCCGATGTTCGGGCGTATTTCCATGCCCGGACCGTACGGCCGGTTCTGCGTGCACGCAAGTGACGGTTATTAGTCGGGTGACCTCTGGCTGAAACCATTGTTTCCTCTCGACGTTTTCATGTGGTCTGATTGGGAGGTAACCGTGTCCGAAGCCGAAAAGTCCGATATCCATGGCGATCATCCAGCGGCCGCATCGGGCAAGGGGATGGCCGATCATAAAGAGCTGGCCACTTTCGCGTTTCAGCGGACCCGGATGCCGATGGTCGTTGCAGACGCACGTGAGCCGGATTATCCGATAGTCCTTGCCAATGACGCATTCCTGGATCTTACGGGCTACTCCGCGGAGGAACTGCTCGGCCACAACTGCCGAATGCTTCAAGGCGAGGCCACTTCGAAGACCGCAGTTGCCCAAATCCGAGCGATAATCGCGCAAGAGCGGGAGGGCACTGTCGAGATCCTGAACTATCGAAAAGATGGAAGTACATTCTGGAACCAGCTTTATCTCAGCCCCATCAGGGACGACGACGGCAGGCTCGTCTACTACTTCGCGTCCCAGATCGACGTCACCGAATACCGCAAGATCCAGACGCTGGAGGAGGCAGAACACCGTCTGCTGCTGGAAGTCGACCATCGGACAAAGAACGTCCTTGCTATCGTCGACAGCATCGTCCGTCTCAGCAAATCCGGCGATGCCACGCTCTATGCCGCCTCGGTGCAGCAACGGGTGCAAGCACTGTCGCGCACGCATATGCTTCTTGCCGACAATGGTTGGCAGCAGGTTTTGCTCCGCGACATCGTTAGGCTCCAGGTCGGCGTCTTCGGCGATCGCAACGTCACCATTGAAGGGCCTGACATCATGATCCCGGCGCCTTCCGTACAGCCGGTCGGTCTCGCGATACACGAGCTTGCCGCCAATGCCGCCGTTCACGGTTCTCTGTCGCATCGCGACGGTGGCCTGGAGATCAGCTGGAAAGATTCAGGCGACGGCATCAGTCTTGAATGGCGGGAACTGGGCGGAATGGTGCAAAGGACCGAGCCCGGGAAAGGGTTTGGCAACGTGCTGCTCGGCGCGGTTCTTGAAAGGCAACTCGGGGGCCATATTACCCGCGAATGGGGCAAGGAGGGACTGCGTCTCCTTGTCGAGTTGCCATCCCTCGATCGCGTGGGCCAAGGTCTCAAGTCAAATCCATAAGCCGTGCTCGGCGTCGGTTTCGCAGGAGAAGCGGCGAGGGTAGGAAATGCGATTCCGAGGTCTCGAGAGGCCGCGGATCCGGGCCAATACGTAGTTCCTCGGTCGCGCGGCAATGTTACAGCCGCCTGGGCGAGAGCCAGTGAGCTATCAGACCACACCTGTATCGCTGAAGATCTAACGGACATTCGGCCGTGCTGATGGTTGAGACTGAGGCTTTTTCCGAAGCTATGAGAGCTGGACCCATGCTGCAATCACCAGCAGCAGCAGGAAGATCGCCGGCGGGGGGATGTGACGGTAGTCTCGCGCTCGCACGATAGCGACGATCGCCGCGACCATGTTGCAAACCCCCAACGCCACACCAAGCGTGAAAGTCGGGCGCAGGAGGAGAAGTACGGCCGTCGTGAATTCGAGAAGTGCCGTGACCCAGCACCACCACCATGGAAATCCGTAGCGGACGAATTCTTCCCGGACTGGCTTGCGGGCGGTAGCATTGACGACGGCACCAATCAGAAAGGCTGCCGCGGCAATCACCGTTGCGGCATTCCCGAGTGAAAACGAAATGAGATTGGACATGTGGAAGACCCTAACGGTTCAATAGCATGCTTATGCGATAGCAATGAACATATATATAGCATTGCTATATTCTCAACCGTTGCTTTGTAAAGTTTAGACCGCTACAGTCCTCTCCGCAGATCGAAGAGGGCGGAAGTAATTGGGTATTAGCGAGCGTAAAGAGCGGGAGCGAGCTCAGCGAGAGCAACGGATTATCGCCGCGGCAAGAAACCTTGCCGAACGGGATGGCTGGTCTTCCGTTACCGTCCGACGCCTGGCGCAGGAGATCGAATACAGCCAGCCCGTACTCTACGCGCATTTCGAAAACCGTGACGCTGTCGTTGGAGCGATCGCACTTGAGGGTTTTGGAGAACTTGCCCCGGCATTGCGTGCGTCGGTTCGCAAAGGTGCATCGCCGGCAGAGGCTATGGAAGCCGTCGCCACCGCATATCTCGATTTCGCCTTTGAACGGCCGGCTCTCTATGAGGCCATGTTCGTTCTACCGACCGGACTTCGGTTCGCGAAGTCCGACACGCCCCAGGTACTGCGTGAAACATTCGGAGCCATGATGGCAGTCATTAAGCCGTTTAGCGCCGACCCGGAAATCGCAACTGAAACTTTTTGGGCTGCCTTACACGGACTGGCGGAGCTTGAGCGCCATGGTCGCATCAGGGCCGCCTTCCGAGGGGAGCGGCTGAGGCGTATCGTGGCGATGTTCGCGAATGCGTCGAAATGCTAACGGGAGGCTATGCCATACTCGCTTCTGGCCGGCGAATAGTTGCCTAAAAACGAGGCTGCGGCGAGGGTGGTGGGCCAGGCCGCTGGACGTGCCTGGAAATGGGAAGTTCCTTGTCATCTGTCTCTTCGAATTGATGATCTCAGTATCTTACGTTACCGTCTACCGCATTGGCGAGGGATGCCATATGACTATCCGATCACGCCAATGCTCATCCCTTCGGGTGCTCACAGCTGGGCAGTTAGAAACACATACGGGGCCAGCGTCCACCATAGGCGAGATCTAGAGCGTGCCACTCAGCTGCTTGGCGACCGTCGCCTCATCCATGAGGAACCACATTTCTGCGAAACGGCCGTCACGGATCCTGTACGATGCGAATTCCATGAAGTTCACCGATCGTCCCGTCGGTTCGTGACCCATGAACGTCTTGATCGGCGTGCCGGTGTTCTGCAGCCTGACGGCGATACGGTCATCGACAACGAAAAGATCCTGAATATTCCACCGGTAGTCTGGAACGGCGTCCGTTATCACTTTGAAGGATTCCATAACGCCATTTCTCTCGGGTACGGCACGCCGAGCCTCAGGACTTCTTCGTGGATCATGCTTTCGACCGTGGCTGCGTCGCGCGCATTGAGCGCGTCGATGTAGCGAGTGTAAAATTCGTTGAGGTCAGGGTTTCCCATCTTTTCCTCCTTTGAAGTTAATGAAGTTGTTGCTGCATGCATCGAAGAGGCCCCTACAAACAGCCGGGCCGAACGCGGCAGCGGTGGCGGACATAGCCGCAAGCGTTGTGAACTGTCGGCGGGTTTTCATGGCGACACCTACCTTACGTCAGACTTGATTTCGTTGGACACGGAGCCAGAGTGGTCCGCGTCGGCACCTTCAGGCGGCTAGCCGGACACTACGCATTTATGCCGCCGTCGACAGACAATGCCGAACCGGTCACGAAACTGGCGGCAGGACTGGCGAGGAAGGCGACGGCCGCCGCGACCTCCGCAGCAGTGCCGTAACGTCCGAGCGCCGTCAGGCTCCGATTGTCATCGGCCTGTGCGCCCTGCGCCGGGTTCTGGTCGGTGTCGATAGGCCCCGGCTGAACGGTGTTGACGGTAATTCCCTTCGGACCGAGGTCGCGGGCAAGCCCCTTCGTAAAAGCCAGGATTGCAGACTTCGTCATCGAATAAGCCGTCAGGCCGCCGTAAGGCACACGCTCGGCAAGGCAGGAACCGATGGTGATGATGCGCCCCCCTTCCTGCAGGTGTGGGATGACCGCTTGAGAGGCCAGGAGCGCCGCGCGCTCATTGACGGCGAGCAAGGCATCGATGTCTTCCAAGCTCATGTCAGGAAGCGCGCCGCCCCGGGCAATGCCGGCGTTGTTGACGAGGATGTCAATCCCACCGAGCTTTTCGACGGCCTGCTCGACCAGGCGCTTCACTGCCTCCGGGTCGGCGTTGTCGGCTTGCACAGCAAAGGCTTTGCGTCCTTTGCCTTCAATGACGTTCGCGACCTTTTGGGCAAGATCTGTAGAGCGTTCGTAGCTGATGACGACATCCGCCCCTTTTTCCGCCAGGGCGACGGCGATCGCAGCGCCGATCCCGCGCGACGCACCCGTCACCAGTGCGCGTCTACCCATTAATTCACTCATGGGAGTTTCCTTTTTGATTGTTGTGCCGGACATCGGTCCAGACGAGCCCGAGCCTTTCGCTATCCAGGCGCTTTATTTCGCCTTCACCGAGTTCAGGAAGTCGAGGAGATAGGAAGTGACCTTCTCGGGAGCTTCTTCCGCGATGTAATGGCCACTCTCGGTGATATGCTCGAGCCGCGGGTTGGTGAGCCGCTTGCTCATGAAGTCGACGAGCAGGCCGTTGCCGAGACCGCCGATCCCGAGCGAGGGCATGGTCAGGCGTTCAGGATAGGTCTTCTGGTCGGCTAGATCCTTGGGATAGGCCTGATACCAGCCGTTGCCGCCCCGCACGCCATCCCGGGAATTGTACGCGTTGGCGTAGACCGCCCGATCCTGCTTGGTCAGGGCGTCCTGCTTGAACAGCAGTGAGTCCCAAAACCAATTCTGATAGATGAAGGCTCGACCTTCGATCAATTCATCAGGCAGCTCGTGAACCTGGTTGAATGCGAACCACCAAAGGAAGAAGTTGTCCCGAAACTCGCCGGAGACCGGCTTCTCCGGAATGAGCTTCAGATCAGCGGCGCTCTCGGGCAAGGCAGCAACGTCCAGGAACGTAACCGATGTCGTGGCCTCCGGATAATTGGCGGCATAGGCATAGGCGACCTGGGAGCCGATATCGTGGCCCACGATATGGGCCGACGTCAGGCCCATGCTTTTGAGGAGTTCGTGGATGTCCTTTGCCATCGTCTTTTTGTCGTAGCCGCTGGCCGGCTTGTCCGAAGTGCCCATTCCGCGAATATCGACCGCGACCACGTGGTAATGTTCTGCAAGTCTCGGCATGATTTTGTGGAATGCCCACCAGGTCTGCGGCCATCCCGGCATGAGGATCGCCGTGGGGCCTTTGCCGCCCTCGACATAGTGGAGCCGGACGCCATTCACGTCGGCTTCGCCGTTCTTAAAGCCCTTCAACTCGCTGACGAGCTTGGTGTCGGAGACATCGATCCCTTCGTAGGGGTTACCCTTATCTCTCGTTTGCGCCGAAGCGAGTTGTGGAAGTGCGAGGCTAAGGCCGAGGACGGCCGATATGACCATTCGCCTGACAGACGTGCTGGGTGTTTGATGAGTCACGAACATGTTCATTCTCTTTGTTTTGTTGGATGTCTCTCGACCTACCGGCTGGCGGTACATTGGCCACTTTGAGGAGCGGCTACCGGCCGGCCGGACAAGTCTTTGAAATCAGGTGTTCAGGCCGCTATCGACATTGAGGATCGCACCAGTGATCTGCCTTGCTGCGGGGCTCGCCAGGAATGCGACGGCGGCTGCGATATCGGCAGGTGCGCTGTACCGGCCCAACGGAACAAGGTTGCGCTGGAATTCGGAGTACTCTCCGTCCGCCGGGTTCATGTCGGTATCGGTCGAGCCCGGCTGGATAAGGTTGGCCGTGATGTCGCGCGGTCCGAGCTCTTGGGCAAGGCCGCGGGTGAATGACTGCAACGCTGACTTCGTCATGTAGTAGATCGTGCCCGTCGAGCCGACGATACGATCGGCACCAGCCGAACCGATCGTGATAACCCGTCCCCCGGGGCCAAGGTGCGGAATGGCGGCTTGGGTCGCTAGGATGGGACCGCGGACATTGATCGCAAGGAGCGCATCAATATCCTCAACCTTGATCTCGGCAATCGCTCCGTAGAGCGCGATACCAGCATTGTTCACCAGGATGTCGAGGCCGCCAAGCTTTGCTACTGCTTCGTCCACTGACCTGCGGATTGCGACCGGATCTGCGCTGTCGGCTTGGATCGCTATTCCGCGACGGCCATGGGTCTCAATCGAGGCGGCGACGGCCATCGCGCGGTGAGTCGAATTTTGAAACGTGAAGGCGACATCGGCGCCATATTCTGCGAGCATCTGGGCGATTGCTGCTCCGATACCGCGAGAACCGCCGGTCACAAGCGCCTTTTTGCCGGTAAGATCAATCATGTTAACTCCGTTCAGGTAGCAATCAAAGCGGACCAGAACCTTACGGATCCTCTGGGATGTCGCGTGGGTTCGCTGCCGACGTCCGCTTTGATCCGCGGCAACGTCAGCCGAACATAGTCACGCCACCTCGGTCGCCGTAGGCGGGTCCGGGGACTACGAACTATTCCTGCGAGGAATGGATCAGGAGGAGATACGCAAAGTCGGCTCCTCGGCGCAAATCTGGGCCAGGAGGTCGATGACAACGCGAATACGTTCCGGCATCCGTCTGCCGCCTGCGGAAATCACATGGATCGGCGACGGGTCCGGGAGGTAGTTTTGAAGAATTGGAGTGATCGCACCAGCGTCAATGTCGGCGGCGAACATGGCCCGGCCACCATAGCCAATGCCAAGCCCCGCCAGCACGGCCGCGCGTTGATCCTCAGCGTCATTGGATCGGAAGTTGCCCTCCGGTTCGAGGAGAAAGGCTCCGTCCGCGTGCTTGAACTTCCAGGCCTGTGTTGCGCCCTGGCTTTGACCAGCGATCAGATTATGGGAGCGTAGATCGTCGAGACTTGCGGGCATTCCAAAGCGTTCGAGGTAGGCAGGTGTTGCCACGACAGCCATGTGCAGGTCACCGATCTTGCGAGCAATTAGTGAAGAGTCGGCCAAAGGTCCGACGCGTAGCGCAATGTCGATCCGTTCTTCCACAAGATCGACCCGCCGCTCCGAAAGAGACAGATCGATCGAGATGTTCGGGTAGCGCTGCATGAAGGCGGGCAGCCGAGGAATAATGTACATACGGCCAAGGGCTGGCGGCGTTGCCAACCGCACCAGACCCGCAGGGCTGCTCCGGTTCTGTCCAATCCGAAGTTCTGTTTCCTCGAGATCGCCAAGGATCCGAAGCGCGGATTCATAGAGATCTTGTCCCGCCGCCGTCGGGCTTAAACCGCGCGACGTCCGGTTGAGGAGCGGCACGCCGAGACGGGACTCGAGTGCAGCGATTTGCTTGCTCACCGCCGGCTGGCCGATACCCATTTCCCGGCCGACATGCGAAAAGCTGCCACGCTCGATCACACGAACGAAGAGCCGCAGCGATGAAAAGCGATCCACGGTCCTCGTCCTTTCAAGGTATCTTCTTGGCATCCATAACCAAATCTCGGCTGGGGGAGAAGGCCGCCGGTCGATTTCGTAAAACGGGATGGTGAAATCGTTTACTTTCAAAATGAGCTTGCGGAGGCCCCGAGCGCAATCGCGCTGTTTTGTCCCGGGACTACGTCGGATTTATCAGCACATTTACACGCGCGCGCTGCAGCACAGTATTTCGTCAGGAGCAAGGGCTGTTTGGCTCACGTACCCGCCGCGCCTGGTAAGCCTTTAGCGCGACCAGGACGATGCGCAGGAGCGATGGGTCGATGGTGTCGGGAGACCCCGACTGATAAGATCCCCTATGATGTGGTCGGCCTGAATGCGACTGCCGGCTTCGACGTCTCGAAACATCGAGGTCGTCATCGGGGAGCCGGGAGCGGTCAGCATCGCGAGCGTCCGCTTCCTGGATTCCTCACTTAGCGGATGCCCATTAGCTGCGGCGATGGTAGCCGAAGTCGAAAAGTCGGGAGAAGCATGGTTTGGCTCCTCCAACATGGGATGGCAAGGCTTCTTTCCGGCGCAGCGTTTCGTCCTGGCGAACGACGGACGACGACATCAGCCGGCTTATTGCTCTTCTGTCGAGATTGCGCAGGGAGGCAAGGACAAGGGCAGGCTCATGAAGGGAGATGCCGAGGTCCGCGCGATCGTCAACTTTCGGCACGGACGATCATCGAACGGACAAATGGCCGTCCGGTTGTAAGATCACTGGGAGGGCCAGCCCGCGCAAATCAGGGTGTCGTGGCATTTCATCTCTCGCGAGCCTCGGCCCAATGAGGATAGGTCACGAAGGCCGTTGTCGCACCCTCTCCCTCTGTCGTGATCGTGACGGATTGGCCCTTAGGCATGTAGACAATGTCGCCGGGTCCCGCAGTGATCGTGCCCTCGCTGGTGGACACGGACAATCGGCCCTCAAGGACGATCATCGTGTCGTCGACGGCCATCGTCTCGGTCAACGACTGACCGGGAGCATACCGGCCGTACCCAATCGAGACAGGGCCGCCGTTTCTCTCGTCCACCAGGTTACCGACATAGATGTCGGCATCCTGTCCCGGCGATTTAACGAGTTCTGCGTCGGAAATGCTGAACTTTTGGACCTTCACCTACGTCCTCCTACGTTTCCGCTTGAGATAGCGCGAATTCCAGGAACTCCAACCTGATCCTATGGAGAAAGAGATCACGACAGGACGGGCCGCCTATCGACGACCGAAACGGTAGCCGTCAGCAAAAGCATGTAGAAGGTAAAAAAACTGTCACCGTTTAGGGAGCGTCCTGGTATGCAGCATTGGTTGAGGCACTATCGGAGCCAAGCACTCACGGTCAGGAGCTTACTGGAGATGTACAACGACGGTTGTTTGGTGACGCGGCAGGAAGGCGCGCGCTGCTGCCTAATGTAGTCTGATCGCGCTAAGACGAACTAACGCGTATCCGGCGCTATCAATCTGAATCAAAAGGTCTCCTCGCATTTCCCCATCGGTGACCACCTTGATTTTGGTCCACTTGTCTATCTTGGTATCGAGCGGGAGAGGCAATCCTTCTCGCAGCAGGAGGGTGAACTCAGGTGCCCTTTCCGACTTATAGATACAAACCCTCACTGTGCGGAGCCCTCGTTCCCCAGATTTGTGACCGCTATATTGCAGTGCGTCTTGCCTTTTTGCAATGCCGCAAAGCTATTGACGAGGCACGAAAGCCTATGATCGAGAGCGGGGATGAGCAGGGAGGTTCATGCGTGCCCGGAAAACTGTCGTTGGGCAGCTAAGACCTCGTCGCGGTGTTCATCTGCCCAGTTCAGGATTGCCTGCAAGTGTGGTTCGAGTGACCGCCCTAGTCGGGATATCTCGTAGACGACGGCAACGGGCGCGGTGCTGACGACCGAGCGGGTTATAAAGCCGTTGGCCTCCAGCCGACGAAGACACTGCGTCAAGGCCTTCTGGGTGATACCATCGTTCGCCCTCCGCAGCGCATTGAATCGCATTGGCCCGCTGCACAGACATCCTAGCACAAGCAACGACCACTTTGTCGTGATCTCCTCAAGGACAAGCCTGTTCAGTTCGAGACTTGCCGGCGGCATTGCAGCCATGACTGGGATACTCCTGGAGACCTGGTAGCATTCAGGTGCGTAATTGCATTCACGTATAATATGTATACCTAGATGGCCTTCAGCAGCAAGGAGGCTCGAATGACATCCAGCAATCATCAAGATATTGGCACGGCGACATCGGAGTGGACTTCCGGAAAGACAGTCCTCGTCTTCGGCGCGACAGGCCAACAGGGCGGGGCCGTCGCATCGGCTCTCCGGGCCGACGGCTGGTCCGTCAGGGCACTTGTCCGCAATCCGGATGCCCAAAGAAGCCGGGATTTGGCATCACTCGGTGTTGAGGTGGTCCAGGGGGATTTTACGGACGAAGCCTCGATCAGATCGGCCATGGCGGGGGTCTATGGTGTGTTCAGCGTTCAGCCGAGTTCAGGGCAGGGGGCAGTCTACGGTGTTTCCGACAACGACGAGGTCAGGTATGGCAAAGTGGTCGCCGATATTCGGTGCAATCCGGCGTCGGTCACTTCGTCTATACCTCGGTAAATGCCGCCGGGCCGGAAAAGACGGGCATGGGACATTTCGACAGCAAATCGGAGATCGAGGCCCATGTCAGGGCGCTGGATATCCGCGGCACCATCATACGTCCAGCGGGCTTCATGGAACTGCTGATGCTGCCAGGGATGGGTCTGGATCAGGATGCATACGTCTCGTTTCTGCGACCAACGCAGGTCGGACAGATCATCGCCGTTCGGGATATCGGCAAGATCGTGGCGCGTATCTTCTCCAACCCAAACCGGTTCGTCGGTCGAACCATCGAGATCGCCGGAGATGAATTGACGGGAGACAGCTTGCAGCGAAGCCTCAGCCGCGCCGCCGGCCGGCCGATCAGCTACAGCAGGTTTCCGGACGTTCTTTTGAATGAGAATGATTTCCTGCGGCGATTGACTGAGCTGTTCGATGACGGACGGCTGGCGGGCCATGCAGATATCAGCGGTCTTCGCGAAGAGTTCGGCCATCTGCTGAGCTTCGATGAGTGGCTTGACGGCCCCGGCAAAAGCCTCTTCGAGGCAGCACAACGCGCCAGTAGCTTATCGATCGTCCTGCGGTAAAACCTGCATTTGCCTGGAAGATGCCATGTGTTTCTTGGCTGCAGCCTGGTCCGATCCTAGATATCGCCTGGCAAACGATTGGAACATTGCTGAATGTCGAGGACGAGCCGTCTTTTCGAAATGCTAGGTGTGTTGCGCGCACGCAGACGGCCGGTGACGGCCCTTGAGCTGGCGCAAGAACTCGGCGTCTCGGAGAGAAGCGTGTACCGGGACGTTGAAACGCTGCGTCTGCTCGGAGCGCCTCTCGACGGACAGGCGGGCGTCGGATTCGTTCTGAGAGAGGGCTTCTTCCTTCCGAACTTCGCCTTCACACCCTGAAGAGATGGAGGCTCTGATCCTCGGGCTGGGATGGGTGCAGCAAAGAGCCGATCCGGCCTTGGTCCAGAGCAGCGAAAGCGCACTGGCGAAGATACTCTCAAGCCGGACATACCGCCCGTTGACCGCCGACGACACGCCTTCGCTCGTAGCGGCCACCCCCGTTTCCGAACGCTCGGATCCAGTGCAGGTCTCACCACTGAGAGAGGCGATCCGCCAGTTGCGCAAGGTCTCGATCAGATATGAGGACATTGCCGGCTCTGTCTCGGAGCGCGTCGTCTGGCCGATCACCATCGTCTATTTCGACGACGTTCGGGTCCTGGCCGCCTGGTGCGAGAGCCGATCAGCGTTCCGGCATTTCCGCGTCGATCGCGTTCGAGCGGCGACGGTGCTTGACGAGCGGTATCCGGAGAGGCGGCCGTCGCTCATGAGGCGGTGGCGGGAACAAGATCGAGATTGGCGTTCGTTCCTGACAGTTTCTGGCGGAGCATGAGGTTAGACTTTCATGCAAGCGCATCAAAAGCGCTCTGATGAAAGGATATCTAAATGGTTGCGTTTTCGCCCGACGTCTTCGAGAACTTCCTGGCCGAGGAGGACGATGCCCCTGTCGTGATGTTGAACCTTCTTCGGTTCTTGCCCGATGGCGGTCGCGAACGACATCTCGAGTACCTGCGAATGGCCGAGCCGATCCTTCCTCGCTTTGGTGCCCGGATACTGTTTCGTGGCGATGGTCTCGAGGTGCTGACCACTGGGGACGCCCAGAAATGGGACGCCGTCTTGCTCGTGCAGTATCCGCGACGGACGGCCTTCAAGGAAATGGTGGAAGACCCGGAATATCAGGCCGCGTTCCAGGTAGGAAAGTCCTCGCTTGCCGATATCGTCCTGCAGCCGCTCAAGATCTCAAAGGGTCTCTGATGGCAGAGCGAGGGTTATTGCGCAGGATCGCTTGGCAGCCCCGCACTAATCCGCTGCGCGTCAGACCCGGCCATCAAGGGCATCAGCCATCCACCCACGACACACGACCTGCATCGTTATCCCTGTGCCGTTGGACGGATGACGATGCTGCCGACTTCTACCTCGGGCGGTTGTTCGATCGCAAACAGAATGCCGCGGGCGATAGCGTCCGCCGGCATGGCAATCGCTCCCAGATCATCCTCGATCTTTTTCTTCATGCCTGGATCGGTGATGCTGTCGCCAAAGTTGGTGGCCGTCATACCAGGCGAGATTTCGGTGACCCGAAGATTCGATCCCGCCTCCTGGCGCAGTGCCTCCGTGACGGTGCGAACAGCATTCTTCGTGGCCGCGTAGACACCCATGGTCGGCACGATCTTCAGCCCCGCCGTCGAGATCACGTTAATGACGTGCCCAAAACTTTGCCGCGCAAAGACCGGTAGCGACGCGGCGATCCCGTAAAGCGTTCCTCTCAGGTTCACGTCGATCATCAGATCCCAGTCTTCGACCCGCAGATCGTCGAAACGTGAGATCGGACCTACGCCTGCATTGTTGACGATCACGTCAAGCTTGCCACCCAACTCAATGGCGAGCGACACCAATGCTTCCAGGTCGCGGCGTTGCCGAACGTCCGTCTCTTTGAAAGCGACCCTGCCACCTGAGGCCAGGATCTCATCCGCTACCAGCCGAAGCGGTTCCAGCCTTCGCGCGCCGAGCACCACGAAGGCGCCGGTTTCCGCCAAAAGCGTTGCCGTTGCGCGGCCTATGCCGCTGCTCGCTCCGGTTATGACGATGACTTTTTCTTCGATGCTCATGATCTTTCTCCTCTGGGACTTTGCCAAGGCCGAACCTAGATCAATGGTCTGAGAGTATCTATGCGTGAAGTCTATGGTTTTGTCGCAATCGTCTACAAATGGGCGGGATCCGCTGTCTGATGTTCTCGAAGTGCTCGGCGCCCGCGTGGTGAGACGCACCCGCATGGAGGCAGGCGGACCGTGGGCCTTCTTTTCCGCCAGCGGAACGCCTGAAGTTCGTCGCGATTCTCGAAGGGGAACAGTGGATGCTCACGCCTGGAGAACCGCGTTGCCTGATGAAGAAAGGAGACGTGTGCCTGATCGGTCGAACGGCCTACGTCGTCGCAAGCGATCCCGAACTGGAGGCGCAAGACGGAAAGACCCTCTATCCGGAAGGAGGTTCTGATGTTGCCAGAAGACGGCGTTATTGCCGTTGGCGGCTCTATCGTTTTGTCGGAGGAGAACGGCGAGTTCCTTCTCGACATGCTTCCTGGGTTCTTGCTCGTCGAACGAGGGGCGTTCGCCTCCGGGGCTATCGCGGCAATTCTCGACCTCATCAGCAAGGAAATCCTACGCGATGCAATAGGCACCGACATCGTTGCGAGCCGCCTTGCTGACATCCTTGTGGTAGAAGCGCTTCGGGCGCTGTCCGTCGACAGTGACCGAAGCCGGCTGGGATGGCTCGGGGCGATCTCCGATCCGCGCCTTGGTCGAGCCCTGCGTGCCGTCCACCGCGACGTCGCCGCGCCCTGGACCGTCGCCGCGCTTGCTGAGGTTGCCGGCATGTCGCGCGCAGCGTTTTCCGCAAAATTCACCCACCAAGTCGGGAGGCCACCTCTTGCCTATCTCCGGCACTGGCGGCTTACTCTGGCAAGGTCCTTGTTACGAAAGGGTGGCGCCTCAGTCGACGAGATTGCCAGACGCGTCGGCTATACCTCGCAGAGCGCCTTCGGGAACGCTTATCGACAAGCCTTTGGTACATCCCCGCGATCACGCACGCGGATCTTCTGACTGGACTTCGTGGATGACACTGCCGAATGCTTCTTCCAACAGATCGACCATTGGCCGCGCGCCTTTCTCCTGATTGAAGATGTCTCCTGCAATGCGCATCGCCCCGACTGAAAGCATCGCGACGACCCGCAATGCCATTGATCGCTCGGGCTCGGGCCACCGCTCTCTCAGAGCTTCGTAGATCTCAACTTCCTGCTGAACGTACGACGCCTGCTTGCGCGCTTGAACGCCCGGGCTTGTCCGCATCAACCGATCCATCTCGATCATGTCATCTGTCGGGATTGCCTTGCAGACGCTCACCGCCGCGTCTCGTACCGCGTCGATCGGTGTCGAGGTCGCGGGAGCCTTTCGCACCGCATCAGCCAGCATCTCGCCAATCCCGCTCTGCAGGGACAGCAAAATCTCGTCTTTCGACGTGAAGTAGTAGAAGAAGGTCCTGCGCGAGATGCCAGCCGCGGCGGCAATTTCGTCGAGTGTGGTGTGTTCGATCCCCTTCTCAAGAAAGAGGGCGATGCCTTTTTCGGTGAGGCGCTTTTTAGTCTCTCGCTTCTTCCGCTCCCGCAGACCGGCGCCTGCTTCAACGTTGCTTTCGGAATTCTTCAATACGGCCCTCTTGCAAATCTACACTCAGTGCGATATTTATTTTACACCAAGTGCGAAAATCATGAAAGCGACCCGAGATGGCAAAATGGACCGAGGCCGACATCCCCAATCAGAGTGGACGATCCGCCGTGGTGACGGGGACAGGTGGATTGGGTCTGGAGACGGCCTTAGCGCTGGCCCGCGCAGGATGCGACGTGATCATAGCCGGCCGCAATCCTGAAAAAGGTGCCGACGCCGTATCGCGCATTCAACGGGCCGTTCCTCAGGCCGCCGCGCGGTTTGAGAAGCTTGATCTTGCGGATCTTTCCTCGGTTGCCTCTTTCGCACAGCGGATGGAGAACGACAGGGAGAGCCTGGATCTGCTGGTGAACAATGCCGGCATCATGGTGCCGCCGAAGCGGCAGGAAACGCGTGACGGCTTCGAGTTGCAGTTCGGCACGAACTACCTTGGCCATTTCGCATTAACGGCTCATCTAATGTCACTGCTAAGAAAGAGAACGGACACGCGCGTGGTTACCGTGTCCAGCGTCGCAGCTCGCGCTGGGAAGATCAATTTCGACGACATCAATTCCGAAAAGCACTATCGTCCCATGGAGGCTTACAGCCAGTCGAAACTCGCATGCTTGATGTTTGCGCTCGAGCTCCACGAACGAAGCCAGACTGCAGGCTGGGGTGTCTCAAGTATGGCGGCGCATCCGGGGGTCTCTCGGACCGATCTGCTGCACAATGCACCCGGTCGAAATAGCTTGCAGGGTTTGGCGCGAACCTTACTCTGGTTTCTGTTTCAGCCCGCGGCACAGGGCGCCTTGCCACAGCTCTTCGCCGCCACGTCGAAAGAGGCCAAATCAGGCGGCTATTATGGGCCCGATCGTCTTGGTGAGACGCGCGGACATCCGCAACCGGCACGCATCCCACCACAGGCTCTCGATCGCGTCGCCGGGCAGCAGCTTTGGCAGCTCTCCCAACGTATGACCGGTCTTTAGTATTATCCTGATATGAAGCTCTCAAAACCGGTCCGGCGCTTGAATGCCAGCACGCAGGTTTGTCTGGAAGCTGGCCAGACGGCGACTCAGTGTCTAAGGCAGTTATCGTCACGGAGATCTTCATTGGTTTCTGCCACTGACGAGCCTAGCCCCACACTATCGCAGCAGCCCATCGACGTCGAACTCGTCCCAACCAAGCAGCTTGCCGGCCGCGGCATCAGTCTGGCCCTCGACCGTCTTTGGCTTCTTCGCCGCCTTCTTCAGCGAACGGGTAAGTTTCGTCCGGTAGCCGGCTTGCCTTCTATTCTCCGCTTTCGCGGCGATATCCTCTTCACGCCATCCATTGACGGTGCCCCGGTCGAGCAGGTCCTCCACCACACGGGGATCGAACACATGGAAGGTGATCTGCCGTGCTCGGCCGCTCAATCGCACGGTGCGCGTTCCGGCGCTTTGGAGACGGCCGTCCTTTAGCCAACGATGCCGCTCGCTCGCGGAAATGCCAAGAATGTCCTGGATTTCACGCGGAATGACCGGCAGGCTTTCGATCTCATCCAACGCCCGGGTGACGGCCGCTGTGGTTGAGGCGAACTCATCCTGGCTGTCTTCCGCCATCCCCAGAACAAGAGCCATGCCGTCCACACCGAGAGATTTCCGGACGGTCAAGGGCAGACGTGCCCGGACTTCCAAAAGAATACCTTTAGCCCGGACAGCCGAGCCGAACGTGGCGGCGGGCAATAGCGCCCAAGTCTCCACGAGTGCAGGGGGAACGATGATTTTCTGTTTCGGCATCCAGCCTAAATGGGTTTGGCGTGGCTTGGGATCAACAAGGAAAAGGCCGCGATTCCGATGGGCGTCTGATGCCGGCGCAACAAAAAAGGCCGGGGCGAATTCGCACCGACCTTCTCATGTCGCTCCTCATACCAGTGCCAGTACATCCGTGGTCAAAAGCAGGAAAGCAACTCAGGCTATCGCGAATATCCCTTGGGACACTCACCAGCGACGCCTATGCACGTTGTGTAGCCATTGATTGTGTTCGTTTCAAGTTCGCGGTGTTGACAGGAGAGAACCTCGGAGCGGCGCATATCAAAACGCCCATCTTGAGATTGCCGCTGGCGTAATTATCTCGAGTCGAGATCCTCGACCTGGAGCATCGAGATGGAAGACGACAGCCTACGCCTATTCGCAGACGCCGAGATTGAGATCCTGCCGCCGGAGACCCTTTCGGCTGATCCGGCGAAGCCCGCATGCGCCTGTTGCGGACGACCCGCATCGATCGAGGAAGACTGTTACGGCATTTGCGAGGAGTGCCTGTCGCCGTGATTGGCTCGGCATGAGCTTCACGCCGCCATGTGATTTATTCGGAGTTGGTGAGTCTTAGTCGCTCTCCTGCGATGATCTCATCCACCCACGCCTCGAGCCTGGAATGGCTGCATGAGACCATTCACTCCTCCGACGAGCGTCGGCACTCTCGTCTAATGAGGGCAGAATTAGCAACGGCTTAATGGCGAGCGTCCGCTTGTTGCGGTTGGATATCAGGGGAGAAAAGCCGTTTCAGGTATGGCGCTGTGCGGCTGTTTAGTGCCAGTGCAACCTGTTCAGGCGTCCCGCTTGCAACTATCCGGCCGCCCTGATCTCCGGCACCAGGCCCGATGTCGACGACCCAGTCGCTCGCCGCAGCCAGCGTCATGTCGTGATCGACGACAATCACGGTGTTGCCGGCGTCGACCAACGCATTGAGCTGTGCGATCAGCCGCTCGACGTCCGTCGGATGCAAACCCGTCGTGGGCTCATCCAGAACATAGAGCGCGCCACCTTTCTGTGCGCGCTGCAATTCCGTCGCCAGCTTGATACGCTGCGCTTCGCCTCCCGAGAACTCGGTTGCAGGCTGACCAAGCCGCAGGTAACTCAGTCCGACATCCCTAAGGACCTTCAGGGATGCTCGAACACTTGGGGCGTCGTCGAAAAAGTCTGAGGCGTCGGCGACAGTCAGTCCCAGCACCTCCGAGATGTTTTTGCCTCGGTACCTGATCTCCAGGGTTTGCGGGTTGTAACGGGTGCCATGGCAAGTCGGGCAGGGTGCGTAGACGCTCGGAAGGAAGAGCAGCTCGACCATGACGAAGCCTTCCCCCTCGCAGCGAGGACAGCGGCCCTTGGCGACATTGAAGGAGAACCGCCCGGCATCATAGCGGCGCTTCTTCGCTTCCGGTGTGGCGGCGAACAGCGAGCGAACATGATCGAAGAGCCCGGTATAGGTCGCAAGGTTAGACCGGGGCGTCCTGCCGATCGGCTTCTGGTCGACCTCGATGAGGCGCCTGATTTTGTCGAGACCACCTTCGATTCTGCCCTGCGTCGGCGTCCCCGGCTCCACCTCCAAGGCGGCCTCGTCCTCCGCATCGGTTTCCACACGAGCGGGAGCGCCGAGCGCTTCGCCGACAAGCTCGACCAGCGCCTGGCTGACCAGGCTCGACTTGCCTGACCCGGAGATACCGGTCACCGTCGTCATGACCCCCAGCGGGAACGCGCAATCCACATTACGGAGATTGTTTCTTGCGACGCCGGATAGGCGAAGCCATCCATCCGGTTCTCTTCGACGTCCAGCCGGTTTGCCGGCTTCCGCAAAAAGATGCCTGGCGGTTTCCGATCGCTCGACCTTCCGCAGGCCTTCAGGTGGGCCGCTGTAGAGGATCTCCCCACCCAGCTCGCCAGCCGCCGGACCCACGTCGACGATCCAGTCCGCATGCCGGACGACGTCGAGTTCATGTTCGACAACGAACAGCGAGTTTCCGCTTGCTTTCAGCCCGTCGAGTGCCCGCAGAAGCGCTTCGGTGTCGGCCGGGTGTAGTCCCGCAGACGGCTCGTCCATGACATAGACGACGCCGAAGAGGTTCGAAACGACTTGCGTTGCAAGGCGCAGTCTTTGCAGCTCCCCCGGCGACAGGGTCGGCGTGCTCCGCTCAAGCGTAAGATAGCCGAGGCCGAGATCGAGAAGCACCGTCAGCCGTCGGCAGAGGTCTCCAGCGATGCGCTGCACCACCATCGCCTTTTCCGGATGCTCAGTCCTGATCGCTTTGAGCTTCCTGGTATCAGCGTCCGCATAAGGCGCAAAGATGCTCGAGAACCGTGCCATCGGCAGTCTGCTCATCTCGGCATAGTCGAGGCCCTCGAAGGTGACTGAGAGTGACTCCTTGCGCAGCCGCTTGCCCTCGCACAGAGGGCAGGCGCTGCTGATCATGTAGCGGGCAGCCCGCTTCTTCATCATCGCACTTTGCGTCGTTGCGAAGCTATGGGTGACGTGCCGCCGGGCGCTGGAGAACGTGCCCATGTAAGACGGCTCGTCCTTCCGGGCGATGGCACGCTTCACCTGATCGTGCGTGAGGCCGGGATACACCGGAACGACGGGCTGCTCGTCCGTGAACAGGATCCATTGCCGGGTTTTTTCCGGAAGCTCCCGCCACGGCTTGTCGACGTCAATGCCTAGGGTGATGAGGATATCCCGCAGGTTCTGCCCACCCCATGCCAAGGGCCATGCCGCCACTGCGCGCTCGCGGATGGTCAGCGAGGAATCCGGCACCATGGAGGCCTCGGTTACTTCGTGGACGCGACCGAGACCGTGGCATTGCGGGCAGGCGCCCTCCGGCGTGTTCGCTGAGAACGACTCTGCATCGAGGTGCGGTTGGCCCGGCGGATAGGTGCCGGTCCGTGAGTACAGCATCCGCAGGAGGTTCGAGATTGTCGTCACGCTTCCGACCGAGGATCGTGCTGTTGGCGATCCGCGTTGCTGCTGGAGGGCAACCGCGGGCGGGAGACCGTCGATATGATCGACGTCTGGCACGCTCATCTGGGTGAAGAGGCGGCGAGCATAGGGAGAGACAGACTCCAGGTAGCGGCGCTGGGCCTCGGCATAGAGTGTGCTGAATGCGAGCGAGGATTTTCCGGATCCGGAGACGCCGGTGAAGACGACGAGCGCGTCCCGCGGAATGTCGACGTCGACGTTCTTGAGGTTATGTTCCCGTGCACCTCGGACGCGAACAACGCCTTCGAGCTTCTCGGTCGCTGCGACTGCATCATCGTTAGGTCGTCTCGTCATCGGATTTCCTGCGGTTGCGGGTCGGGCGGAGATAGGTCTTAAGGTCCTGCAATCAACGGCACGTTCCGCATGGGCTGATTGAAGCGCTTCCTCAGGTAAAGATGGCCGCTTCCTTCAGCGGTCGGCGGCAGTCGATCTCTTTCATGTCGTAGCCCAACGTCGGCGCTACACGGCGAACCTGCCGTTCCCATTGATTGCGCTGATCAGCATAGCGCGCGGCATCGAGTTTCGTTTCGACACCAGCACCCCGTAAAACCGATACAGCGGCTGCATAGCTCCCCTCGAAATCCCTGTTCCGCGATCCCGTCTGTCTCTCATCGGGTGTCGGAAAATTTCGATCGAGTGTGGCGAGCAGCAAGCGAGTACACTGCCGCAACGACGCGACGGGAGCCGAGCGCACCAATGCGGCATGTTTCTGCTGATCGAGCGCAGTATCGATGAGCGTTGTAAGGTCCAGCAAGACGAAGGTCATCCGCGACACCGAATACAGAGGTTCCTCGAAGCGGAAGTAGAATAGCAGCGGATAAAAGTGGTGGGCTTCCTTCGTCAGGGCGAGAGACCGCGCCAGATTGCTGAGCTCGCTCGAGGCGTTACTGAAGTCGCCGCCCGGGCCGAGCCGCGCGAGCATTTCGGCGGCGTCGCCCGTGCCGCCGGTCATCAGGTCGGCGGTAAGCGCGAGAGCGTTTCGCTCACGAAGCGCGGAGTAGACCTGTACGAGATAGCTCAGCACCAGTGACAGCACCGAAGCGCCGATCAGGGAATTAATGAGAAAAAGGAGCCGGGTCCCTGACGCATGGGGTGAATAATCACCGCCTCCAACGATCGAAAGGCTGTTGCCGGCGACAAGCAGAGCGGTCATAAAATCGGTTGGCGTGTAGCCACTGCTCGGCCGGATCGACGTGCCGAGTTCGGGCCTGATGATGAGTGCCGCGCCGAGAGTGAGCCCAAGCGCCCAAAACGCGATCAGCGAGACCACGATCAGAGGGCCGGCAAAGGACAAAATCGTCGAGCGGTGGCGGCTCGATAACCGCGAGGCGCAACTGACCACCGCCCAGACGAGCCTGCTCCATCGGGGCGCGAGCAGCCCTGTGCCCGCCCGAGCGTAGAGGACGGTGAAGAAGATGTCGGCGAGGAAGAGCAACATCACCCCTGCGCCGAGGAACTGTTCGAGATCCAAGCCAAGCTCCCCTCTTCGTCAGGCTGCACTGGCCGCATAATTGAGGTCGCAGCCAAAGCTTCAGATGTAGGCCAGCGCAGGCACGGCCTGCCCTAAGCGTTCATTTTGTGACGGAGCCCGCTGGCTTCTTGGCAGTAGGACGTTCGTCGCCCGGGGTCCCGCGCAGATCCTCGAGCTTTTTGCGGGCGGCACCGC
Source organism: Rhizobium sp. OAE497 (assembly GCF_040546565.1). NCBI lineage: Bacteria > Pseudomonadati > Pseudomonadota > Alphaproteobacteria > Hyphomicrobiales > Rhizobiaceae > Rhizobium > Rhizobium sp. OAE497. Next base: position 347,198 of record NZ_JBEPOA010000003.1, on the reverse strand, counting down.
GCGCCGCCTCTAAGCCCGTTGGAAAGCCGCTGCGGTCACCGTAATCGCGGCGCTGGCCTATGTGGCGTGTATGGCGGATCGTGTTTGCGCCTGCGGCGACGATGTCGAGAAACGTCACGCCCGCCACCATCAGCAGTGCCAGACCCGCATTGTCTCGCTTGGGATTGTCGGGCCGCATCGCCGTCGCCAACGTGGCAATATCGAGCGCGTCTCCCGCGATCCTGCTGGTGAGGCCTGCCTGTTTATCCACTGACAGCGTTATAATGCCTGAGGTTATCTCCCGCAGGCCGAAAGCGCGCACAAGATTTTCCTTGCCGCGCATGCCAAGCGCGCCTGTGACCTTCTCGGCTGCAATCAGTTCGACGATCCCGAGGCCGATGCTGAACCAGCCGAGATTGCGTGCCAGCCTGTCGGAGGCGCTGAATGAGCTTGGCCCTGATTTGATAACTGTTGGATCGCCTTCCGACCGGGTCATGTTGCTGAGAAACGCCATTTCGGAACCTCTTTAGGGTTTGAGGACAACCTTGATGCAACTGTCCTGCTTGTCGCGGAACACCCTGTACATTTCAGGCCCCTGTTCGAGCCCGACGGTGTGGGTGATCACGAAAGAGGGGTCGATCTGGCCCTCCTCGATGCGACGCAGCAGATCATCGGTCCAACGACGCACGTGTGTCTGCCCCATCCGGAAGGAAAGGCCCTTGTTCATGGCCTGGCCCATCGGGATCTTGTCGACGAGGCCGCTATAGACGCCGGGGATGGAGATGATCCCGCCCGGCCTGCAGACATAGATCATCTCGCGCAGGACATGCGGACGGTCGTCCTCCAGCATCACCACCTGCTTGACACGGTCTAGAAGCGTATCTGGCTGGCCCATCGAGACGTGGCTTTCCAGCCCGACCGCGTCGATGCATTTTTCCGGACCCTTGCCGTCCGTCAGGTCGTTGAGACGTTCTACGACGCTCTCGTCCATGAAGTTGATGGTAATAGCCCCACCAGCCTCAGCCATGGAAAGGCGCTCCGGAATACAGTCGATGGCCACGACCTGCTTGGCACCCAGAAGAACGGCGCTGCGGATCGTCATCTGGCCGACGGGACCGCAGCCCCAGACAACCACCGTGTCGGCTGGCTCGATGTCGCATTGGGCGGCTGCCTGCCAGCCGGTCGGAAAGATGTCGCCGAGGAAAAGCACCTGCTCATCCGTCAGGCTGTCAGGGACCTTGATATGGGTTTTGTCCGCGAACGGGACCCGGAGGTATTCGGCCTGACCGCCGGGATAGCCGCCTGTCAGGTGGGTGTAGCCAAACAGACCTGCCGTGGTGTGGCCGAACGTCTTGTCGGCTAGGTCCTTATTGCGGTTGGTGCGCTCGCAGACAGAGAAGTTGCCGCGTTTGCATTGATCGCATTCACCGCAGTTGATGGTGAAGGGCACCACGATGCGGTCGCCTTTTTTCAAGCCGCCGCTCGCTTCGGAGCCCGTCTCGACCACCTCGCCCATCATCTCGTGGCCCATGATGTCGCCGGGCTTCATCGCCGGGATGAAGTTATGAAACAGATGAAGATCCGAGCCGCAGATCGCGCAGCTTGTGACCTTGATGATCGCATCCCTGGGATGTTCGATTTCGGGGTCCGATACTGTGTCGCATCGGATGTCTTCCTTGCCGTGCCAGACGAGCGCGCGCATTGCCTTCTCCTGCCGCTGTTGCATCGAAAGCTGGTGAAGCGGCCCTCAAGGAGGGGTCGATGCGTAGATCGCCGCTCATCGCTGGGTCCTCAACAAGCGTCAGTTGTGGAAGTTCCAAGCCAAAAAAATTTTATTTGCAGCGCGACAGGAGGAGCATTGGCAAATCATAACACCTCCTAGGTCGCGCTACTTGCGTCGGGCGGCGGAACTATCACGGGCCGCGAAGGTTCGTGAGGAGCATCAGCTGGAGGCTTCCATGCACAAGAAATCTTTCCAAACCAGTGTTCTGTCGGTAGCAGCCGCTTTGATTATTCTGTCATCGCCGCTCTTTGCCGAAGCCCAAACGATGGAAAAGCTCACGAACAAGGCGGAACAATTGGTGGCGCCGCTGACGGGAGAGACCGACGAGCGCCTGGAAAAAGTCGCGACCTTCGACCATCAGGTCACCGGCGTCACCGTTTCCGAGGATGGCAGGATCTTCGTCAACTTTCCGCGCTGGTCGGAAGACGTTCCGGTCTCTGTTGCCGAAGTGATGAAGGACGGCTCGATAAAGCCGTATCCGAATGACGCGTGGAATGCATGGCGCAATGCGAAAATGTCGGAGATATCTCCAAAGGATCACTTCGTGACAGTACAGAGCGTTGTCGCCGACGGTAGGGGTTCGCTCTGGGTCGTCGACCCAGCGGCGCCAAACGCCGAAAAGACCGTCAAGGACGGACCGAAGCTGGTCCAGGTTGATCTGAAAACCAACGCCGTCAAGCGGGTCTACCCGTTCGCCCCTGATATCGCCGGCCCTGCCAGCTACCTCAACGACGTTCGGATCGCCCCTGACGGTGCCTTCGCCTACTTCACCGATTCCGGCTCGCCGGGCGGCCTGGTCGTTCTCGATCTGAATTCCGGCAAAGCATGGCGGGTCCTGAGCGACGATCCGTCCACCCAGTTCGAAAAGGACGTCGTCGTCCAGGTCGACGGCAAACCTCTTCGCCGGCCGGATGGGCGTCAGCCGCTGTTCAACGCCGACAGCATTGCGCTTTCCAAAGACGGGAAGACGCTCTACTGGAAAGCCCTTACCGGCAAGACAATGTACCGTATATCGACGGAAGCATTGCAGAAGGCCGGCCAGGATCCGTCCGCGGCGAAACCGGAGAAGTTCGCCGACACGGAGCCGACCGATGGATTGTGGATCGACGACCAGAACCGCATCTATCTCACCACCATCCAAAACGACGGCATCAAGATCCTTGGTCCAGACGGAAAAGTAACGCCATTCCTTCAGGATAGCCGGCTGCGCTGGCCCGACACCTTCTCGCATGGACCGGATGGGACGATGTACATCACCGCATCCCACATCCAGGATTCACCGTGGTTCCATCAGGGATGGACAGATGATTCATTCACGTTGTTCAAGTTCAAGCCGCCAAGATGAGTTGGGGGATAGAAGGAGGTACTCGTCGGCTGCGATTGGGGAGCGCCGTGCTCATCGAAGGTCTAGCTCCGACGATCCGGTCCTGGCAATCGATCGATGAGAGGCGGACAAAGCTTTGTCTTTGCCAATGAGATGGAACATCTTGTCATCGTGAAGGTTCGTGGCCTCAACGGAGGCGGCGATGAAGGAAATCGGCAACTGGCGGCACATCTGTGTCGACGCGCAGCGTATGTTCGCGGAAGACACGCCCTGGCATGTTCCCCTGGATGGCACGTGTTCTCCCTCAACTTCTTGAAGTTTCGGGCCGTCACGCTGACCGGACGATCTTCACCCGCTTCATTCCGCCGAGACGGTCGGACGATGTCGTTGGGAGCTGGAAGGACTATTACCTGAAATGGTGGATGATGACCGGCGAGCACCTACCGCAAGAGCTGTGTGATCTTTCGCCGGCGTTGCAACCTCTGGTTCCACCCGCGCGCGTTTTCGACAAGATGACATACTCACCATGGATCGACGGCAGATTGAGCTCTCATTTACGGCACGAGGGCGTCACAACCGTTGTCGTTACCGGAGGTGAAACCGATGTCTGCGTGCTAGCGACGGTGCTCGGAGCAATTGACCTCGGGCTTCATGTGATTGTGCTGAGCGACGCCGTCTGCAGCGGTGCCGATCAAACGCATGACGCCGCCGTCGACCTGCTCGATGATCGCTTTTCGGTTCAACTCGACTTAATGAAAGTCGACGAATTCCTTTCCGCGGTAACCGCTTAGAGAACGACGACCCGCCTAATCATCCGAGTCGAGCCTCGCGGGGGGCTCCGTTGACACCTCGAACTGGAGATATCTCACAGAGATGTTCGAGAGGACAGGAATTCGGCGGCCTGCGGGAATTCCGTTTGGTACTAGAGCGTTCTTTATGGTCGGATCTCACTCTACTTTCCGGACGCCGGTTCATCGCTTTCATCATTAAGCGACGGCAAAAAACTCTCCACATCCCGCCGCTCCCGATCGGATAAGCTTGCGATGCGTTCCTTCCAGAATCTCGCAGCTTCTGGGGGATCACCATCCCAGTCGCGCGAAGACCCAAGATTGTCGATCACAGCGACGCGTTTACCTCCAAGGCGACGGTATTCGTCAGCAAGCTCCTTCGATGCGTTTTCCATAAAAATCGGCCTTCTTTCCAGGTTGTTGTTCAATTGCTTCGGACGCGACAACGGGTCTGCCAAATTTCTCATTCAAATCTGAAGCGAGATCTGATCAGCCGTCGCGGCCGGCTACAAAGACGGCAGCCGAACCGTTCATTCTCGTGACCGCTCGGCGCGCTTATCAAACCGTCGTGCCGAACCCGGCGGGGTGGCTGCCCGGCGAGGGCTGTTCGTCTGCGTTCGGCAGCTTTCCGTTCGGCGTCAAGTCATCAATCGCCTTAGGCAGGTCTCGGCTCAATCGTTCCACGATCTCTTGATGTGAAAGGCCGGTCTTGGCAGCGAGTTCATTGAGGATGTCGGGCCCGAGAGCTTCGCCCAATTGGCTGCCATCGATCGGAGCGTTAGAGCCTGGACTTACCCAGCTCTCCGCTTTTTCCCCATGGCCGTTCTGCTGGAACGTCTTCAGCAAATCACCGAGGCCGCCACTTAAAATACCGCCTGTCGAAAGTCCGCCGAGCAGATCGCCAAACCCACCGGGTCCGCCGAAGATCCCACCGAGGCCGCCTGGGGCCTCGCCGGAAGTCGTCGGTTGGCCGTTCTCTCCACGCTGCGGGTTTTGGATCCCGCGCAGCAATTCGCCTATCTTGTCACGGTTCTGGTAACCTGCCACCGCAATCACGCCCAGCAGCGCCTTCAAAGGACCACTCATCATAGCTTTTCCTCCTTTTGAATCCAACGGACGCCCGCTGCGCCCTGAGATGTTGGTGACTCAACCTTATTCCATTCGAACCACGTCCTTGAACGCCACGGTTGCCAGGATCGACCCGTCATTTTCTGTGATCTCGAAGGTCCGGCCATCGACCACGACGTCGTGCAAAACAAGTTCAGCGACCATTTCGCGAGCCGCCCGCCTTGCCTCGGCGACCGCCTGCGCAAGTGTCGGAAATTCGATCCCCTCATGGTCCACCTCATAGGAATTCACGTCGCGGAGATGAAAGAAAAATCGCATCGAACCTGTTCCTAACTCGTAGCGGGACGCGGCGACTCCTTCAGCAAATCGATGATCGCGCTATGATCGTATGGCTTAGCGATAAAAGAGACGCCGCTCGCAAGATCGAAGGCGCCAAGCCGGACGTGACCCGAGGTGACGATGACACGCGTACCTGGTGAACGCGCGCGAACCCGGTTCATCAGTCCTATCCCGTCCGTTGAACCTGGCATGTTCACGTCAGTGAAGACGGCATCGATCTGCGCCCCTTCGAACACGACAAGAGCCTCGTCGGCGTTGCCGGCTTCCAGCACTTCGAACCCGGCCTCCTCCAGTGCGTCCACTGTCGCGAACCTGATCAGCGGCTCGTCGTCGACGACAAGGACCTTGCGTATGGGAGGCGCCGCCGCTTCGGGTCCAAGCGACGGCGGATCCATGTGGCCTCGCGCTTGCCAGTCGGAGACCGCTTGCGACCAGTGCTCGCGGTCCCGGCCGTTCGGACATCCTTCGCTTTGCCAGATTTCATGCGCCCGGCGACTTATCCAGTTGTACTCTTGCTGATCCATCTTCCGTCTCCGTCGGAAAGCAGAACGCCGGCAAGTGGAGACTGTTCCTGGCGCGACAGTCACCCCAAGGCATCATTTTTCGGGGCGCGGCTTCAGCCGCGCCCAGAGTTTCTACTTGACTGGCGGTGACGCCTTTCCGAGTTTAAGAGCGGGTTCGCGTGCCCAGACCCGAAGCTTGCCAAGCTCAGCCACGAAGGCTGCAAGTCCGTCCTCGCCGGGGAGGGCGATCGTACCTTCGTCGAGGTCGTCGGCGATGCCAGCCTTGACGAGGAGCGGAAAGGCGCTCTCGTCGTAGCCGATGAACTTGCAGTGCTGGAATGCGTCAGCCACGAAGTCGCGTGCGGTCGCCTCCTTTACCAGATCCTCGATCGCGGCCGGGGAGGCAAGGACCGCCACGGCGTCGAACAGGACCGACGGACCGCCGTCTATCATGTGCTGCGCCTCAATCCAGGAACCGTCGGATGCCGTCACGCCGCCGACCTTCGGCGCGATCAGCTCGACCAAAGCCTTCTCCTTCTCGACCGCGGTCTTCAGCCCCTTAAGCAACTTCGCGTCGACCCCGTCCGTCACGAGCACACCGAGCTTGCGACCCTCGAACCGCTTCGGCCCGCGTTCGACGATGCTGAGTGCCGGAGACGGTTCAAGATCCTGACGCGTCGGCATTGCGGCGTCGGCGGCCTTCGGCATCTTCTGGATGCCAAGCTTCTGCGCGACAGTGGTGGCGAGCGTTTCGTCGATGTTCAGCAGGTGCGAGATCATCCGTTCCCGGATGGCGACCGTTTCGACCTTGCTGAGCTCGAAGGTGAGCGCCATCGCGATGTGCCGTTGCTCTGGAGGCGTCTGGCTGAGGTAGAACTGGCGGGCCTGGCTGTAGTGATCTGCGAAGCTCTCCGGACGCAGCCGGACCTTCTGGCCGTTCTCTTCGGCTGGGAAGTGGCGATAGCCTCTCGACGGCGACTCCCGCGGACCTTCCCCGAAAGAGTTCGGCTGATAGTTCACCCGGCCGACGGGATTGCGCATCGCCATATGCCCGTCCTGCTGGAAGTTGTGGAAGGGACACTTCGGCGCATTGATCGGAAGGTGCGTGAAGTTCGGGCCGCCCAGGCGCTTGAGCTGGGTGTCGAGGTAGGAGAAATTCCGGCCCTGCAATAGGGGATCGTTGCTGAAGTCTATGCCTGGCGGCACGTTCTGCGTCATAAAGGCGACCTGCTCGGTCTCCGCGAAGAAGTTATCCGGCATGCGGTCGAGCACGAGGCGGCCGATCGGCTTCACGGGGAGGAGCTCCTCCGGGATGATCTTGGTGGGATCGAGGACGTCGAAGTCGAAATTGTCGGCGAATTCCTGGTCGAAGAGCTGGACGCACAGTTCCCATTCCGGGAAGTTGCCGGACTGGATCGACTGCCAGAGATCGCGGCGATGGAAGTCTGGATCAGCGCCGTTGATCTTGACGGCCTCGTTCCACGCCACCGACTGCAGGCCGAGCTTGGGCTTCCAGTGGAATTTCACGAACGTGGACTCATCCTTGTCATTCACGAAGCGGAAGGTGTGAACGCCGAATCCTTCCATGAAGCGGAACGACCGCGGGATGGTGCGGTCGGACATGATCCACATGACCATGTGCATGCTTTCCGGCGTGAGGCTGATGAAGTCCCAGAAATTGTCGTGGGCGGTCTGCGCCTGCGGGAATGCCCGGTCGGGCTCCTGCTTTGCGGCATGCACCATGTCGGGAAACTTGATCGCGTCCTGGATGAAGAAGACCGGGATGTTGTTACCGACGAGGTCCCAGTTACCTTCTTGCGTGTAGAACTTCACGGCGAAGCCGCGAACGTCGCGTGCGAGGTCGGCGGACCCCTTGTTGCCTGCCACTGTCGAGAAGCGAACGAATACCGGCGTCTTCTCGCCCGGTCGCTGGAAAATATCGGCGCGGGTGACGTCGGACAGAGATTCGTACGTCTCGAAGAAGCCGTGGGCGCCGTAGCCGCGCGCATGAACCACGCGCTCTGGAATGCGCTCGTGGTCGAAGTGGAAGATCTTCTCGCGGAAATGGAAGTCGTCGACCAGAAGAGGCCCACGGGCGCCGACGCGAAGGGAGCTCTGATCGTCAGCGACCGGTACGCCCTGCGAGGTAGTCAGCACGCCAGCGCCGTCCTCCGCGATCTGGTGCAGCTCGCCGCCAGCACCGCGATGAAGCTGCTGGTCATGGATGGTGACTGCGTCGGTGGAAGGTGTCGAGCCCGAGGCCCGTGTCGTACGCTTTGCCATGGTTGTCCCCGATGGTGATGCCGGATGTCAAAAAGGCCGCCCCGGTGGGACGGCCCTTCAAGAACTGCTAGTTGTTTAGGCTGCCTTGCTCTTGCCCTTGGCGTTCGCCGATGCCTTGGCGAGCTGCGTGAGCTTCTGGTCGGTCGCCTCTTCCTCGGCGAGGTTCGCCTGGAGGAGCGGCACAGCGCCCTTGAGCCCGAGCTGTTCGGCCCACGCGATCAGCGTCCCGTAGCGAGCGATCTCATAGTGCTCGACCGCCTGGGCAGAGGAGATCAGACCGGCGTCGAGGGCGGGCGAACTTTTGAATTCCTCGATGATCTCCTCACCTTCGGAGATGATGCCCTGGATGGCTTCGCAGGTCTTGCCGCGGGCCGGCTTGCCGAGCAGTTCGAAAACCTGTTCCAGGCGCTCGATCTGACCCTGGGTCTCGTCGCGATGCTGGAGAAAGCCTGCCTTGCCTTCTTCAGATTGCGCGGCACGCGCCATCTTTGGAAGCGCCTTCAGGATCTGCTTCTCGGCGAAATAGATGTCCTTGAGCGTGTCGAGGAACAGGTCGTCAAGTGTCTTCGTGGTAGCCATACGTCATCTCCTGTTGTGAAACGGTCGGTGGTTGAACTGATTTCCCTCGTCTTCACGGCTTCGTGAGTCCGGGGGCAAACGTAGATCCCGATCGTTTGTTCCGACCTCTCGGGCTCAACGTGAGGATCACTGCGGTGGCGCTCGGGTCGCAGGTGGATTCGATCATTTTCTCGCGGCCCGCGCTTTGCGGCTCGCGTTCGCAGGATGCTGACAAGAGTGAGAATTCCCGCTAAAAAGCCAGAGTGCTTTGGATGGAGCATGCCCTGAATTATGCTTCATCGGGGTGAGCCGTGAACGACCAGCAGTCCGCCGATCACCCGTCTAAGGAGGAAAAATCCGGAGGGTTTCTCTCGGGGGGCGGGGAGACAGGGGCGTTGATGCGCTCGCTCGACTGGTCGACGACACCGCTCGGGCTCCCGGATACCTGGCCGCAAAGCCTGCGGTCGGCCGTCGGTATCTGTCTTGGAACGAACTATCCCATCGCGATCTACTGGGGACCGGAACTCGCTCTCCTCTACAACGACGCCTGGAGCGAAATACCGGGCGAAAAGCATCCCTGGGCGCTGGGCCGTCCTGGAAGGGACGTGTGGCCGGAAATCTGGGACGCGATCGGACCCCTGTTCGAGAAGGTGCAGGCGACGGGCGAAGGGGTCTGGCAGGAAGACCAGCTCCTGCCGATGCACAGACACGGTTATACGGAGGAATGTTACTTCAACTTCACGTTCAGTCCAATCCGCGGTGAGAACGGCGACGTTGAAGGCATTTTCAACGCCGTTGTCGAGACGACCTTCAGGGTGATCGGCGAGCGGCGCGAGCGCACACTTCGGGAACTTGCGGAACGCCTCGCCGGCGCAAGGGCCGAAGACGAGGTCTTCGCCAGTTCGCTTGAAGTGCTCGGCTTGAACCCACAGGACGTCCCGTTCTGCCTCGTCTACCGCCTCGATCCCGGAGAGGCCGAACCACGCCTTGTTGGCTCGGCTGGACTGGACGCATCCTCCGTCGTCTGGCCGCTCGACCTTCTTCTCGAAAGCAAGGGGCCGGTTCTCGTGGAGAACCTTTCGAGCCAGCTCGGCGCCGATATCCCAAGCACTGCCTGGCCTGAAGCGGTTGAGCGGGCGCTGCTTGTCCCTTTTGGCAGAAACAGCCACACCGGCGCGCCAGCCGGGTTTCTCGTCGCCGGGATCAGCCCCCGCCGTGCAGTCGACGCTGATTATGAGGCCTTCGTTGAACGTGCCGCCGCACATGTCGGTACCTCGCTCGCCAATGTGCGCGCTTTCGAAGACGAGCGCCGGCGAGCCGAGACCTTGGCCGAAATCGACCGTGCCAAAACCGCGTTCTTCTCCAACGTGAGCCACGAGTTCCGCACGCCGCTGACCCTTATGCTCGGACCGATCGAGGACGCCCTCGACGATCCTGACATTCTTCCGCGCGAGCGCGAGCGGATCGAGGTCGTCCACCGCAACGGCCTTCGCCTTCTCAAGCTGGTAAACTCGCTTCTGGACTTTTCACGCGTCGAAGCCGGCAGGGCCCAGGCGAACCTGGAGCCTGTCGATCTCGCAAAACTGACGGCCGACCTTGCGAGCAACTTCCGCTCGGCGATGGAAAAGGCGGGCCTCACCTACTCGGTCGCGTGCAAGCCGCTGTCGAGACCGGTGCTGGTCGACCGCGACATGTGGGAGAAGATTGTCCTCAACCTTCTTTCCAATGCTTTCAAGTTCACTTTTGTCGGCGAGGTCGTCATAGAGCTGGGCGAGCGGGATGGCCAGGCGACCCTGACGGTTCGGGATACGGGAACGGGCATCCCCTCGGTGGAACTGCCGAGGCTGTTCGAGCGGTTTCACCGGATCGAGGGCGCGCGCGGACGATCCATCGAGGGCAGCGGCATTGGGCTTGCGCTCGTGCAGGAACTGGTGCGCTTTCACGGCGGGACGGTCACTGTCGAGAGCGAGGAGGGCAAGGGCACCTCGTTCATCGTAGTGGTCCCGCTCGACCAGTCCCGCATCGCCCCTCAAGACGATCGCTCGCAGACAACGACTGCAGTGAGGGCGGAAGCTTATGTCGAGGAAGCCATGCGCTGGCTCCCAGACGATACGCAGTCAGCGGGCGGAGCCGCCGCAGATAATATGGCGCGAGCGCCGGAGGGCGCGCCGCGCATTCTGCTCGCCGACGACAATGCCGACATGCGCGATTACGTCCAGCGGCTTCTCGCCGGGGCCTACCATGTCGATATCGCCGAAGATGGCGTTGCGGCGCTCGAAGCGTTAAGAGAACGCCGTCATGATCTCCTTCTCACGGACATCATGATGCCGCGCCTTGACGGCTTTGGCCTCATCAAAGCGATCAGAGAGGACCCAGATCTCGGCGATCTTCCGATCATTGCCCTATCCGCGAGAGCCGGCGAAGAAGCAAGGGTCGACGGGCTCGAGGCAGGCGCGGACGACTATCTCGTCAAGCCGTTCTCGGCGCGCGAACTGATCGCCACTGTTCGCGCCAATCTGGAGCTCACGAAATTCCGCCGGGAAGCCAATTCAAATCTCCGACGTCAGGCGGCACGCCTGGAAAGCCTCAACAAGACCGCAGGACTGCTTGCCGGGCAACTCGATCTCGATCAGGTCGTGCAGACGGTCACCGATTCCGGGGTGGCGCTGACAGGAGCGCAGTTCGGCGCGTTTTTCTACAATGTCGTCGACGACAAGGGCGAGAGCTATATGCTCTATACGCTGTCCGGCGTGCCGCGATCGGAGTTCTCGAAATTTCCCATGCCGCGCAACACGAAGGTCTTTGCCCCGACCTTCGAGGGCAGGGGTGTCGTCCGATCCGACGATATCACGGCCGACGAACGCTATGGGCAGAACGAGCCACACCGTGGCATGCCGAAAGGGCATTTGCCGGTGCGCAGCTATCTCGCCGTCCCCGTCATGGCCCCGGACGGAAACGTCGTCGGCGGATTGTTCTTCGGACACGCCGAGAGAGGACGCTTCAGCGCCGATCACGAAGCTCTCGTTGTCGCGGTGGCGGGGCAGGCCGCGGTCGCCATAGAGAACGCCCGGCTGTTCAAGACCGCCCAAAAGGAGATCGAGCAGCGCAAGCACGCCGAGGCGCGGCTCGAAGAATTGAATTGGCAACTGCAGGACCTGATCGGCGAGGCAGTCGAGCGGGCGAAGAACGCGGAGCAGGCGCTTCTGCAGTCGCAGAAGATGGAGGCCATCGGCCAGTTGACGGGCGGCATCGCTCACGACTTCAACAACCTTCTGCAGGTGGTGTCCGGCAATTTGCAGCTTCTCGGGCGCGATATCGCCGAGCTGCCGGCCGCCCAGAAGAAGGTCGCGAACGCGCTTGAGGGCGTTGCGCGCGGATCGAAGCTTGCGAGCCAGCTCCTGTCCTTCGGACGCAGGCAGCCGCTCGAGCCGAAGGTCGTCAACATCGGGCGCTTCGTGGCAGGCATGGAGGACATGCTGCAGCGAACACTGGGTGAGGCGATCGAGGTGGAGATCGTCAGGAGCGGCGGGCTTTGGAACACGTTTGTCGACGTCGTTCAGGTAGAGAACGCTATCCTGAACCTTGCGATCAATGCCCGCGACGCGATGGAGGGAAGTGGAAAGCTCACCATCGAAGTCGGCAATGCCTTTCTCGACGACGCCTATGCCTCGCAGCATGACGAGGTTGAGGCCGGACAGTACGTCATGCTCGCGCTGACCGACACCGGGTCTGGCATGTCGCCAGACATTCTGGCCAAGGTATTCGATCCTTTCTTTACCACCAAACCCGTCGGAAAGGGGACCGGTCTTGGTCTTTCGATGGTGCACGGCTTCGTCAAACAGTCCGGCGGCCACCTCAAGCTTTACAGCGAGGTCGGTGAGGGCACTTCCGTCAAACTCTACTTCCCGCGCAGCCATCAGCAGGAGGACACAGTCGTCGTCGCCGATCACGGACCGGTTGTCGGCGGTACAGAGACAATCCTGGTCGCCGAAGACGACGAGCAGGTCCGCGAAACCGTGGTGTCGATGCTGACGGACCTGGGCTACCGGGTCCTGAAAGCGAAGGATGCCAGCGCGGCTTTGATTATCATCGAAAGCGGCGTGCCGATCGATTTGCTGTTCACTGATGTCGTTATGCCCGGGCCGCTGAAATCGGCCGAGATGGCGCGGCAAGCGAGGGAAAGGATGCCTGAACTCGCAGTGCTGTTCACCTCCGGCTACACCGAGAATTCCATCGTCCACGGTGGCAAGCTGGACATTGGCGTCGAGCTGCTGTCGAAGCCGTATAGCCGCGAGGCGATGGCGCGCAAGATCCGACACGTCCTGAACAACGCCAAGCAGATGAAGGCGGCAGCGACGCAGCAGGAAGCAGCGATCGCAGGACGTGCCGAGCCTGAGGGCATCAAGGCCGGAGGTGCTCCTCTGCCGACAGGTTTGCTAGGTGCTGTCGAGAACAGCAGGCGCCGCGTTCTTCTCGTGGAAGACAACGAGCTCATTCGGATGTCGGAAGCCGATATGTTGGCGGAACTTGGCTGTGAAGTGCTTGAAGCCGGCTCCGCGGAGGAGGCACTGCCCTTGCTGGAACAAGGCGGTGTCGAGGTGGTCGTATCGGATCTTGGCCTTCCGGGAATGTCTGGCGAGGACTTCTGCAGGGAGGTTCGCCGACGCTGGCCGGAAATCGGCATCATCTTCGCGACGGGCATGGATGCCGGGCCATCGCTTGAAGACGCATCCCGGACGGCGCTTCTGCCAAAGCCTCACGGGCTGGAGGAGCTCGCTCGCGCGCTGCAAAGTGTCGGTCTGGAGGCGGGGATAGAAGCGTCTAGCCTATAGCGGCTTCGTCGGTCCGAAGCTCGTTCTACCAGAGAACTATCGGCCTGGTGAGCATCGAAAGCGGACCAGGACTTCGCGTGCAGGACGCCGCCGCCGGAACCTTTACCGGCAGAGCGGATTTCGGCCGGAAAGGTCAATCTGGAAAATTCCGCAGGCAACGTGCTCCATGTTCAAAGGCTTCGAACTCACAACCATCCAAACGTCACGCGGTCCAATCCGGCTGCGGAAAGGAGGGGAGGGGCCTCCTATCCTTCTCCTCCACGGACATCCGCGGACGCATATGACCTGGGGGCAGGTTGCAGATCGGCTGGCGCCCTCACTCACGGTAATCTGCCCTGATCTGCCGGGCTTCGGCCAGTCTTATATCCCGCCTGAGGCACCGGACAGCCGGCATTCCTCAAAGCGAGAGAAGGCTGCGGTTCTCGTCGAACTGATGGGGCACCTCGGCTATGACCGCTTTACGGTCGTAGGCCATAAACCGTGGCAGCTACCCGGCGTTCCGTATGGCGATGAATCGGCCTGACGTCATCGAGAAGTTGATCGTTGTCGACTGCCTGCCGATCCTCGAGCATCTGGAACGTGCTGACTGGAAATTTGCCCGCGACTGGTATCACTGGTTCTTTTTCGAGCAACCAGAAAAGCCCGAGCGAGCGATCCTGGCCGATCCGCTGGCATGGTATGGGCTGACACCCGATCTGATGGGCCCCGATGCTTATGACGATGTGCTGAGCGCCATTCGCAATCCGAATGTCATCCATGGAATGGTGGAAGACTATCGGGCGGGCATCCGGATCGACCATGATCACGATCGGGCAGACCGAAATGCCGGCAGGAAGGTGCAATGCCCGACGCTCTGCCTCTGGTCGATGCGCGACGACCTGGAGCAGATATACGGTGACCCGTTGACCATCTGGCAGAACTGGGCAACCGATGTGCAAGGGTTCGGAATCGACAGCGGTCATCACGTTGCAGAAGAAAACCCGGAAGATCTCGCGGCAGCTATCCTCTCATTTCTGTCGTGAATGCCACAACGCGCCAGGGGCTTGACGCTGGGCGTGCTCTTGATCATCGAGCAACTTCAAGACAAGGGCTGGTTGCCTGTTGAGAGTACCGGCTCTCGTCTTCTGAACACGATATAGCAAAGTATGGCTACGGCGATCGCTGCTCCCGTGATTGCAAAGATCAGACGGTAGGTCGTCAGCACCGACAGGGACAGTCCCGCGATCTCACCGAAGACGGCTGACGCCGCTGATACACCGAGAAAAACGAGCGTGTTGAGCGCTCCAAGCGCCAATCCGCGCTTGGGCGGCGGAATGAGGACTTGGGCCTCAGTCATCACGAGCGGATGGACGTTCCCCATGGCATAGAGAATGGACAAGCCCGCGCATGCTGAGAAGAAGCTCATGTCCGGAAAGAAGGCGAGGAGAACAGCACAGGTCACCCCGACGGCGTAAGTCGATATGACGATCGAACGTGCGGAGACCCGTGCAAGGACAACAGGCAGCATGAAGCCGGTGACAATCCCGACGATGCTGATCGCGGTGAGCATCGTCCCTACCCCCGCATCTGGACCGAATACGGAAGTGATGTAGGGTGTCGCCCATGCGTTTCGAAATGTGCCACCGACCGAAAGGGTTAAGCACACAGGGACGAGATAAAGCAGTGGCACCAGCGACCCGCAGCCATGATCGGGATCGCTCTCATCCGCGCTCGCAGGCGTTGGTCCAAGTGCGAGAGCAACCGCTGTGGCAATGACCGCCATTGCGGCCGCCGCCAACCAGCAAGCGAGCCGCCAGCCGAATGCTTCGACGAACCACGTTAGAGGAGCCGCAGACAGCAACGCGCCTGCCGAGCCGACAGCGCTGACGGTGGCGGAAAGCTGTCCCGCCTTTTGAGGCTCGTTCGAGCGCCCGAGATGATAAAGCACACCCATGAATATCGGCGCGCAGCCAATCCCGATGAGGGACTGGCCCGTGATCGCCGCCCAGTAACCCGGCGAGAGCGCGATGATGGCCGACCCCGCTGCTCCGATCATCATCATTATCGCCATGGAACCACGCACACCCCATCTATCGAACGATATGCCGACCGGAATCTGCAGGATCGAGAACGAGGCGAAAAACGCCGAGGCGAGCCAGCCAAATTGTTCGGATGACAGTGATAAATCCGCGGACAGAGCCGGACCAACGACCCCAAAATAGCTGCGGAAATACATACTCAGCAGAAAGGCAAAGGCCAGAACAGGAAGACTGAGGGAGTTCATCTGCATCCTACGAAAAGAGCGGCGGGGGCGCTATTCATCTTGGGATGCTCCTGTAGGATGAGGCTGGAGCACCGTAAACCCAGGCGTGAACTAATCGTTCCTGCGCCTTCCGGCTTTCGCTCCTTGAGGCCTTCAGAGCTACCGATCGACCTGGTCGTGCGCTTGTGCCGGGAGCCGTCGCTGCTGCTATTGAAAGACAAACCGTTTCCGCTACGTGAATAGCAAAATCATTTGGGCGCAGCGCAAAGCATGTTCAGCCGATTATCGACCTTCTGCCCGTTTCTCCTCGTCCTCTCAATCTTGCTATCGTCCTGTTCCAACGAAGTGGATCAGCAGACTAAAACGCTTCGGGACATCCTGTCCTGGACCGCGAGCGCCGAGTTCATCGCCGATGCGCGTGCTTCTGAGACAGTGCCCGAAACCTACAGCGGTCTGTCGCTGGCGCGCTGCCGCCAAGAGGTCGCGGCCCTGGTGACTTCGCTTTCCGGCAACCAGAACATCCCTCACGCTGTTGGCGATCTGGATGGCTTGCTGCAGCAGGCTGCTGATGCAGCGTCGAGGCAGGACAGGATAGCCACCGACCGGGCGTTGGAAGCTCTGCGTCACGCACGCTCCGAAATTTCCAGCGAGATGCCGAAGACATGAAGAAGCTGCTGCAGATCTGCCTCGGCATTGTCACCAGTGTTGGCGGTTTCCTTGAGACGGGCCTGATCGCGACCTCGACCCAGGCCGGCGCTGCTTTCGGCTATCAGCTCATCTGGGCCGTCGTGCTCGGCACGATCTGCCTGATCTTCCTGGTGGAAATGTCTGGCCGCTTCGCCATTGCAAGCCGCTACACGATCGCCGACGGCATCCGTGATCGCTTCGGGTCCAATCTTTTCATCGTCATGCTCGCGGTGACATTCGTCGTCAATCTCATGGTGCTTGCGGCCGAAATTGGCGGCGTCTCGCTGGCGCTGCAATTTTTGACCGGCTGGAGCTTTCAGTGGTGGGCCGTGCCGGTGGCGCTTGCCGTCTGGCTGCTACTGTGGCAGGGCACATTCGGCATGATCGAGGACGGCGTATCGTTCTTCGGCCTGCTGGCGCTGAGTTTTGTCGTCGCGATGTTCTGGATGAAGCCACCATGGAGCGAGGTTGCAACGGGACTGGTACCCACGATGCCGGACAAGGATGTCCTTCACTATGCCTTCATAGCCGTTGGCATCCTGGGCGCTGTTATCTCCCCCTATCTCTTCTTCTTTTATTCGTCGGGCGCGATCGAGGAGAAATGGGACAAGTCCTACTTCGGCGTCAACAAAGGCATTGCGACGCTTGGCATGAGCTTCGGAGCTGTGATTTCCGTAGCGATCCTGGTCCTCGCCGCGATGATTTACCCTGCGTGGGGAATCGAGAACGTCGATGGTTATGAGCAGATCGCAATGATCCTGACGCCCGCCTTTGGCGGCTGGGGCCTCTACCTATTCTCAGGGTCTTTGATGATCACTTGTTTTGGTGCGGCGTTGGAAGTTGCCCTTGCGCAGTCCTACCTGATGGCGCAGGGGTTCGGGTGGAACTGGTCGGAGAGCGCCAATCCAAAAACAGATCCCGCCTTCAGCCTTGTCTATACGATCTCGATCCTCATCGCGGTCATTCCCATCGCCGCTGGCCTCGATCCCCTCCAGGTCACCATTTTCTCGATGGCGATCACGGCGGTGAGCCTGCCCTTCGGCGTGGTGCCGTTCATCTTCCTGATGAACGATCGCAAGTATGTGGGGGAGCATGTGAACGGCAAGATCGGAAACACCGTTGTGCTGTTCGTGATCGGCTTGGCGTTCCTGTTTGCGGTCGTGACGATACCTTTGCAGATCTGGGGAGGGTGACGTGCATCTGGTCAGGGATCTTCTCGACAAGCAACTTGTCGACAGCGACGAAAACAAGATCGGCAAGGTCGACGGCCTCGTCATCGAGACCCGAGACGGCAGCCCTCCACGCATAGCTGCGATCGAGACCGGGGCGGGCGTCGTCCTTGATCGTCTAGGATGGCGCACCAGCAGTCACAGGCACTCTATCGCATACGAAAAGGTCACCGATGTCGGCATCGATGTCACCGTGGACGTCGATCCGCAGCAGATGCCGTTGGTGCAGTGGCAGGACTGGCTGCGGCGTCGTGTTCTGCGGTGGATCCCGGGAGGATCGGCATGAGTGAGATCGTCCTTCAGAACCTCATCGGCAAGCGTGTCTACGGGCAAGACGGCGCTGTTATCGGACGCATCGAGGAAGTCGTTGCGGAGCCTTCCGGAAAGGACTTGCTGGTCAAGGAGTATCACCTCGGAACGTTCGCGCTCCTGGAAAGGCTTTCGTCAGGAGAGATCGGTCGCGCCCTCCTCCGCTTCTTCGGAGCAACGAAAGGCGAGGGGCTGGCAGTTCCGTGGGATCAGCTGGATCTGTCCTCACGTGATCGGCTTCGAATCCGATGTTCGGTCGATGAACTGCGACCGCCCCGCCCGGTCGGAGCCGGAGGCATTCTGACCTTTACACGATCCCGACTGTCACGAACGAGCGATGCTGCCTGAGGGGGCAATATGCGCTTGAATGCGGAGCGAGTGGTCAAGCACTTGAGACCGTAGCTACGCATTCTATATCGAGTCTGCGAAACGGAGGCATTCCCGCATGAACGAACAGCCCGACAACGCGTTGCCCGAAGATCCTGCTCGCATCTCGAGCGGCGTCCCGGGGCTCGATGCCATCCTTGACGGCGGGCTGGACAAGGACCGGCTCTACCTCTACGAGGGCCGCCCGGGAACCGGAAAGACCACGATCGCCCTTCAATTTCTGCTGGAAGGTGTACGCCAGGGGGAGCGTGTCCTCTACATCACGCTTTCTGAAACCGAGAATGAACTGCGCCTTGTCGCCCGCCGTCACGGCTGGTCGCTCGAGGGCGTGTCCGTCTTCGAGCTCGTTCCGCCAGAAACGACGCTCGATCCAGAACGGGAACTGACGGTTTTCCATCCGGCGGAAATGGAGCTGAACGAGACGACAAAGCTCATCCTCGAGCGCGTCTCCGAACTGAACCCGACGCGTGTCATCATCGACAGTCTCTCAGAGCTGAGGCTTCTTGCTCATAGCCCTCTCCGCTATCGCCGCCAGGTCCTCGCACTGAAACACTATTTCGCCAGTCGTCGATGCACGGTCATTCTTCTTGACGATCTTTCGGCACAACAGAATGACCTCCAGCTTCACTCGATCTCCCACGGCGTCGTCCTCCTGGAGCAGCTCGCGATCGATTTCGGGGCCGAGCGGCGCCGCCTGCGCGTCGTCAAGATGCGGGGCATCAAGTTCCGGGGCGGCTACCACGATTTCACGATCGAGAAAGGCGGCCTTCAGATCTTTCCCCGACTTGTCGCTGCGGATCATCACCAGGACTTCGTGGAAGAATTTACACCGAGCGGCAATGCCGAACTCGATCAGATGTTGGGCGGCGGGTTCGAACGCGGGACGAACGCTCTTTTCCTCGGTGCGGCAGGCGTCGGAAAGTCGTCTCTTGCGCTGAGTTTTGCCCTCGCCGCGGCAGATCGCGGCGAGCACGCGGTCGTCTATGCCTTTGACGAAGGAAGCGGGACGCTGCAGGCGCGCGCCAGAAACCTTGGCTTCGACCTTCAAAGCCATCTCAAGAGCGGGCTCATTCGCCTGCAGCAGATCGATCCTGCTGAACTATCCCCCGGAGAGTTCGCTGCGAATGTGCAGAAAAGTGTCGAGACGGACGGCGCACGTGTGGTCGTTATCGATAGCTTGAACGGCTATCTCAACGCCATGCCTGACGAGCGGTTCCTGGTCCTGCAAATGCACGAGCTTCTGTCATATCTGGGCCAGCGCGGAGTGCTCACCATCCTTGTGCTTGCGCAGCACGGTCTTGTCGGACCGCTGGAGGCGCCGCTCGATTTAAGCTACCTCAGTGATGCGGTGGTCATGCTGCGCTATTTCGAGATGGACGGCGAGGTAAAGCGGGCGATCTCCGTGGTCAAGAAGCGAAGCGGTAGGCATGAGCATAGCGTACGCGAGTTCAGTTTGTCGGAACATGGGATCAAGCTTGGACCACCCACACGCGGGTTCACCGGCGTGCTTGCCGGATCGCCCTATTTCTCCGCCGCTCCAACGGTAAAGTCAGAGGACGGAACAGACATTGCAAAGTGAGGATCCGATCGAGCCGATCATCATCCTTGCGCCGATCGGTCGGGACGCCGCGGCTTCTGCCGGCTTGCTCCGGCAGAGTGGCATCGATGTGCAGGTCTGCAGCGATTTGCGTGACCTCGTTCAAGCGTTGGAAGCCGGCGCTGCGGCCTCTTTCATTGCCGAGGAGGCCTTGTTTGCCAAGGACGTGCAGGCTCTGTTTGAGTGGGTGGCGCAACAGCCCCCCTGGTCCGACCACCCTTTTATCTTGCTGACCAGCCGGCAGGAGCAGACCGGAATAGAGTTCTGGCGCCAGAAACTTATTCATTCCCTGCGCAACGTTTCGCTCCTGGAAAGGCCCGTCGACGCTTTAACGCTTGTCACCACTATCCAGGCAGCAATGCGCGCCCGAGCGCGTCAACTGGAGCTACGCGCCTTGCTCGTGGAGCGTGAGCGTGCGTCACAGGAACTGGAACGCCAGGTCGCGGCACGGACGCAAGAACTTGAGGCTGCCAATGCGTCCTTGCGCAAACAGATGACAGAACGGGCGCTTATTGAGGAAAAGCTTCGGCAAGCGCAGAAGATCGAGGCGATCGGGCAGCTGACCGGTGGTGTCGCCCACGACTTCAACAATCTGCTGATGGTTATTTCCGGCGGCCTTCAGATGCTGGATCGTCAGGTCGACCCTGCCAAACGCCAGAGGCTGATGGACGGTATGCGGCAGGCGACGGAGCGGGGCGCCGGCCTGACGCGGCAGTTGCTGGCTTTCTCTCGTCGTCAGGAGTTAAAACCCCAAACGGTCGATCTGGAACGCCAGATTGGCGGGATGCGCGAACTGCTAGACCGCAGCTTGCGCGGTGACGTAGAGGTCACTTTCGATTTCACCGCCGGTCTGTGGCCGGTGGAGGTGGACGCAAGCGAATTGGAGCTTGTCGTCCTCAATCTGGCGGTCAATGCGCGTGATGCAATGCCCGGCGGGGGCACGATCGTCATTCGCGCCGAGAACCTGCCGGCGACCACGGGTGAAGCGAAAGACTCCGTCAGCTTATCGGTATCCGACAACGGTTCTGGCATGCCGCCCGACGTAAGGGCTCGAGTTTTCGAGCCCTTCTTCACGACAAAAGACATCGGTAAAGGTTCGGGTCTCGGTCTGGCCCAGGTGCATGGATTCATCCAGCAATCCGGCGGCAAGATCGAGATCGACAGCGAGGTAGGGCGCGGCACAACCGTCGCGCTTCTGATCCCGCGGTCTCGCAAATCGCCTCCTCCGGACCAGCATCATCTGGTTGACCTTCATGTCGAGCGCCGCCGGCCGGCCTCGGCGGGCAGTGTCTTGCTTGTTGAGGATGACGATGAGGTCGCGACCCTGGTCGCGGAGATGCTCGACGAGTTGGGTTTCCAGGTGACACGGGTGGCAACAGCCGCCGCGGCCCTCGGGGCGCTTGCAAACGGGCGGTCAGTGGACGTTGTGTTTTCGGACATCATGATGCCCGGAGGGATGAACGGTGTGGCACTGGCGAAGGAAATCCGGGCGCGCCGTGCGGATCTTCCCGTGCTTCTGACAAGCGGGTATTCCGAAGCAGCAAAAAAAGCAGCTGACGCCGCAGGCATCAAGATCCTGCCCAAGCCGTACCAGCTGTCTCAGTTATCGGAGGCGCTCCAAGACGTTCTACGGGCTTAATGCCCAAGTCTCGAGGGACAGGGCGCCGCGAAGCGCCCTGTCTTAATCGATTACAGGCTCGTGCGACGATAACGCAGGCGTTCTTGTTCCACCTGGTCTACATTATAAGGGTCGAGCGTGTCGTCGAAACGCGTCCAACCCTGCTCTTCGTAGGCAGCCCGGCGCGCGGTCGGATCAACCCAGTTCGAGCGCTTGAGGATTGCCTCGGCTTCCGGGGCCAATGCGTCGTCGACCTTGGCGGTGACGAGCGTCCCGCCGCGGCGAACGCCTTCGGCATAGACGTGGGCATCGCGTTCGGAGACGCCAGAGCTTGTCATCGCTCCGATGATGCCGCCAGTCGCACCGCCCGCAACGGCCCCAGCCGCGGCACCTGCCGCTGTCGCAGCCAGCCAGCCGGCGGCCACGACGGGACCGACGCCCGGGATCGCCATCAGACCGAGGCCGGTCAAAAGACCGCCCGCACCACCGACGACCGCGCCAATGCCGGCGCCGGTCCCGGCGCCTTCGGCCGCGTTGGAATCGCCATGACGCTTGTCGGCGTTGTTGGAGACGATGCTGATATCGTCAGAGCGCACGCCAGCGGATTCGAGCGCGCTGACCGCGGCGCTGGCATCGCTGTAGTCGTCAAACAGTCCGGTTACAGTTCTCATTGTGATCTCCTTGGGTTACTTGGCGACAACGTTGCCCTGGTAGTCGAGGGCGATCGTGACGGCTTTGCCGTCCTTCATACCCGCAGCGTTCCAGACGCCTTTGTCGTCCTTCTTCAGGTCCTTGACGTCGGTATAGCCAGCCTTCTCGATACGGTCCTTGGCCTGAGCTTCGGTGAAGCTGTTGGCACCTTCAACCGGCGCGGTCGGGTTCTTCGTGTCTGGGGTGGCAACGGCCGGTGTATCGCCATTGCTATTGGCGGCAGGAGCGGTCTGGGCGAAGGCCGAAATAGACGAGGCGCATACGAGCGCGGCGGCGAGAATAAGCTTTTTCATGGTGTTTCCTCTCGATGTTCAGATCTTCGTGAACGGATCCGCTGAGATAACCCTGCTGCGAGCTGATGGTTCCGGTAACGTCTTTGCGGCCTTGCCGGAAACCCACGCTTTTCAGTGATTTGACGGCACGATACCTGAGGCTGCCGAGTGGTGCGGCTTCAGCCGGATCGGCGGCTTCTACGCGTCGCTTCGCTTGAGATAGGTTGGCTAGGCAAGATAAGGAGGCGGAGAGGACCGTGCACCGGCCTCCAAGATCATAAGGCTTTGCGAGACGACGTTTCCCGCTCTACCTCCATCCCAATCCGGCTACACCTCGGCAATCTGGCGGCGTACACGGCTACCGAACTGCGGGCGGCATCGCCGACCCTTAAGTGGGCGTCCCATATCGTCGGAAATCGCGTTGGCGGCCGCGTCAGTTCGGGATCGCAACCATGCGCTCGTCCAGTCGCCGCCTGCAAGGGGCGACCAGATTTCTATCCCGGTCCCCGCCTGGATCATGCAGGCGGTCGGGCTAACACTCTAGCTACTCGTCGTGGACCTCAGAATTCTTCCCAAGTTCCTGAAGATGCACCGAAGCCGTTGGCGACCTTTTTCGTCGGCAACTTGCTTTCGACCACAGGTGCCGGACGGCTTGCGGGTGCGGCCATTATCCGAGCCATGCCGCGCAAAGCTGTCGACTGAGCTGACGCAGCACCCCCAAGTTTGAACTGGGACAGGAGCGCGTTGAGTGAGGCTGCTTCTTTCGCCAGGCCGTGGCTCGCCGCGGTCGATTGCTCGACCATGGCAGCGTTCTGCTGAGTCCCCTGGTCCATCGTGTTAACTGCGGTGTTGATTTCCTGGAGCCCGGTCGATTGTTCCCGAGCCGCCTCGACGATCGCGCTGACATGACGGCTGATTTCCTGGACTTCGCCCGCGATCGTTTCCAATGAAGTCCCGGCCTCTCCAACGAGTTGGACGCCAGAACGCACCTGATTACTAGATGCCATGATCAGGGTTTTGATCTCCTTGGCAGCGGTCGCCGAGCGTTGAGCGAGTTCGCGAACTTCCTGGGCAACAACCGCAAAACCCTTACCCGCTTCGCCGGCGCGAGCCGCTTCCACTCCGGCGTGGAGGGCCAGCAGGTTGGTTTGGAAGGCGATTTCATCGATTACCCCGATGATGTTGCTGATCTCGGTCGAAGATTTTTCGATGGCCTGCATCGCCGCAACTGCATTGCGCACCACATCGCCAGACTTCGCCGCGCCATCACGCGCTCTAGTGACGAGGGCGCCGGCTTCTTCCGCGCGGCGGGTAGAGTCCTTCAAGTGGTCGTGATTTGTTCAAGAGCCGCGGCGGTCTCCTCGACGGACGCCGCCTGCTGCTCGGTACGCTTCGACCGACGGGCCAAGCCTCGTTGATTTGGATGGATACGGTCCGGCCAAGGACTGGGGCTTCAATCTAGCCGACGACGTCGAAAGCTGGCGCCATGGTACGATCGAATGATCGGAGGTCGACAAAGGGATCCTGATCAGCGGGCCGCCGGGCTGCGGGAAGACTCTGTTTGCGTCCGCGCTCGCCCGCACATGCAATACCGGGATCGTCGCGACGTCTGTAGCCCAGTGGCTCGCCGCAGGACATCTGGACGGCGTCCTTTCGGCCATGCGAAGGAGCTTCCACGACGCGGTGGCGAAGAAGCCCTGCATTCTGTTTATTGACGAGATCGACGGCATCGGCGACCGGGCTACGATCCGGGGGCAGTACGATCAATACTGGGTTCAGGTCGTGAACTCCCTTCTGGAGCTCGTCGACGGTTTCGAGAAGCACGAGGGCGTGGTGCTTGTCGCCGCCACTAATTTTCCGGAAAAGATCGATCCCGCCTTGAGAAGAGCGGGCAGGCTCGATCGTCATGTTGCAATCCCGCTTCCAGACGCGTCTGCCAGAAGAGCCTTATGCCAACGATATCTTCGGAAAGATCTTTCCGACGTGGACGTTGACAGGATCGTATCGTTGACGGAAGGCATGACCGGGGCGGACTTCGAGCAGATGGGGAGGGATGTACGCAGACGTGCACGAAGGGCACGTGTGGAACCTTCCTCCGAGCTGATCCTCGGCGCGCTTCCTCCTGTCCTGAAGATTTCCGGCGAAAGGCGCCGGACGGTTGCCGTGCATGAAGCGGGTCACGCCGTCGTCGGTCTTCACCTGGGCGTCGGCAAGCTGGAGCGGGTCGTGGTCCACGACACGGTAGCGCGGGGACGGTCCGCGGCGGGACACACGCATTTCGTTCTCGACGATGCGAAGGAGCGGGACCGCCAGACGTTTCTCGGTCAGATCGCGATGCTCCTGGGAGGAAGGCTTGCGGAGGAGGTCATTCTCGGTACGGCGTTCGAAGGCTCCGGAGGCGCTGGCTCGGACATCCAGAAGGCTACCGATCTCGCGACGTTCATGGACGTCCAGCTAGCGATGGGCGAGACCGTCGGCTACTTCTCGGCAAACTCGTCCGCAGATCTGGAAGCTTTGCGCCGCGACGTCGCGAGCGTGCGGGAACGCGTCGAGAAGGTCCTCCTGAAAGAGTGGCAGCGGGCCAGGGCAATCGTCGAGCAGCACGAGAAGATTATCGTGCGTCTTGCCGACAAGCTCGAGTTGGAAGGATGTGCGAGCGGCATTGATGTCGAGAGGATGATGTCGCGGAGAGGGAGGGCGAGCAGATGAAAGCGCCCTCGGATTTAACCTGGAAACTGGTCGTGAAAGGGCTGAAGGCCAAGGCGATGCTGGATCGGAAGCTGGCGATCGGTTCGATCATCGAGGAAGTGGCCGGTGAAGCTGTTTCGGTCCGAACAGCGCGGAAGTTCTTGCTGACGATGTCGGTCGAGGCGCTCTCGGGTGGGCCACGTCTGTTGGATGCCCATGGGGAAGGCCGGGTATTGCTGATCGCGTTCGACGACTTCCTTGAAGTCATAGCCGATCCTCAACCGACGCTCGCGGAAGTCATGGCGACCGCCAAGCGCTAGTTCAGTAACTTCTTGAACCTGTGCGAAAGCGCTCGCATTGCGCGTTTAGGGTCGGAGGCGTCGGGGCCTTGTCAGGAGCCAACCCTGCGGAGCTGCTCGGCGCCTTTGCCGATTGGCACCGACATGTGACCGCGTTCGTCACAAGCCTCGACCTCGACGTCGAACGCTTCTCCAGCGCGCTGCCGCATGAGCTCGACAAGCCATCGAGGACGACCTATCCCTTCCACGGGCAACGGCGTGGACGGCAGCCGAGAGACTCTCCACCGTGTACTTGCCGCGGTCGGATTGCCGATATCGGTAACCTCGGTGTTGCGCCTCCACCTCCGAATGATCAGACCCAGCATTCCCTTCTGCTCGGCCGCGAGTTGAAAGCGCCTGGAGACATCCATTGGAAGACGACAAATTTCGGCCACGACGGCGCCCAGACCTCCGTGTCGGAACGCTTCCTCGAACGTTTCTTGCACGGCGAGGTCGTTCGCGCACTCTACGAACACGAGCCTGTTCGTCGCCAGTCCGACGCCAGAGAGCGAAGGTGCGAACAGGTCGGGTCGCGAGAAGCACCACACCACCGGACCGGTCGTCCGTGCCGCTATTCCCGCGACGAATTGGGCAGACGCCGCTCCCCACACCGCGTCGTCTCCGCCTCCACCCACCTCATGTATCGCGCCGTAGGCGAGGCCCCCGTGAGGAAGTCGTCCATCGATGTTCGGAAGACCGAACGGCAGCGATCTACGAGACCTTTTGCCCCGCCGTCGGTGTGGCCGATGACTTCACGAAGGTGGGCGATAGTCTCCGCAGTCGCGCGCGAGGGCACGGTCGTGTCTCCTGACAACTAGGCATATGTTCCTATTATGTTCCGCTTTTCTTCAGAGTCAAGATCTGCACCCGCGGGTCCGGATAACTTGCACCGGTCGCCGCGGCGTACGACGATGTTCAAAAGGAGATGCCATGATTGAAATCGATAAAGACCGTCTGGGCATGGACGGCCGCGGTCTACAGCAGCGACGGCTTGAGCAGCTACTTTTCGCAAGAATGCAAGGGACGACAATGGAGAAGGCCGAGCCGGTTAACTTCAGTTCCCTTGCTGCGGACATCCTGAGGATCATCGAAAGGTATGAAGCTGGCGACAATGAGATCACCGATGCTTTCCAAACACCGCTGTGACGTGCTCGGGCAGGCTCTCCAGTCGCGGGCTCATTGCCGCGCAGTGGTCACAGCAGTAGCGAAACCGTCTGGTCGACGGCCTTGCGCTGAAGACGGCGTTCAAAATAGCGCGTCCTAGTCCTTGTCGTCCTCCAGCCTTGGGACCTTCGAAGTAGCTCACTAGGCGGTCGCGGTAGCAACCGTCTCCTTCGAGGAGATTCCGAAGGTCTGCGATCTGCTGTGTTCTGTGCGCCAGGATCCGTCGCGCTGAACTCTCGTCGGTCGCGGCGCGGAACGAAGTCTTCTCCGCCATGTAGCGAAGCAGGCCGACGTCACGACCGCCTCCTCGAACTTCTTCCTTGAAGATGACTGCCACGGATTGTGCGCCGTCGCGGCCGGCGCGGCCGAATTCCTGCAGGTAGTCCTCGACAGAAGACGGTTGTTGCCAATGGATGACAAGGCGAACGTCGGGAACGTCCAGTCCCATGCCGAAGGCGTTCGTGCAGATGATGTGATCAAGCTTCGGTCGACTCTCGCCCGTGAAGCGCTTCAGAAGTTCCTGCCGCTGCCATTCGGTCCCGAGTTTAGAATGATAGAACGGCACCTCCAGCCCATTGTTGTCGTTCAGCGGCGTCATGTTCGAGCAGACTAATACATTCTAAGAATGACGCTTTTCCAGCCGGCTGGCGCAGACATCGCTGCAGCCTTCCGCACTTCCTCGTCGCCATTAGGGGCCGGGCGTTTGTTCGCGAGCCGATCAGTCGCCGTCGCAAGCAAATTTAGCAGGGCAGGTATCGCTTCGATGGTTGAGACTATCTCGCATGTTCCATCTGCATCGACGATCTCGACGCCCGTCGGAAAATTTTCGGAGCGAGCTTGGATCGTGTAGGCGATCAAGTCTCGAAGGATTTCCAGGGCCTCTGCCCGCGCTTCGGATCGACTCGGAAGATCGCTCCCCTCGCGATCCTCTACGAGATAACCTTCGTGCCTGACGCCAAAAAAGTACTTGGTCATGACGGGCCTCCGTTGCGGCCCTAACCTCGTCGCACCTGTCGGGTTCCCAACTCGACCAAGCTTTTGGCTTCTTCTGGCGGCTCCAATCTCTCATTGGAGCCGTAGAACCCTCGGGCGGCCGCCTCCAGCCCCTCGCGGTCAAGAATTTGTACGTGGCCACGCGTGGAGCGGATCACGCCCGTTCCTTCCAGAACGTGCAGGGCCCCGGTAACTCCAGGTCTTCTGACGCCGAGCATCGCCGCGAGGCACTCATGCGTGATGTCGATATGCCTTTGTCCGAGGCGATCATCAAGCATCAGCAGCCATCTGGCGACTCGGTGCTCGATGTGTCCCCTGGCGTTCGCAAGCGCGGTTCCTGCTGCCTGTAGAAACGCGTTCCGGCGGTAATCGCGGCACGAGACTTCCAACGTCGGGAACCGTCGAAGGATATGCAGAAAGTCGGCTGCGTCGACACGCAGTCCTTCCCCAGGAACCTGTACGACTACCTTCGTCGCAGCGTGGACAGACCCGTCGAGAAGGGAAACGCCGATGAAACCTTCCGGACCGACGAGCCCAATTCCTGCACGCCCAACGGAGCGTGCCTCCACGAACGAGCATGCCACTCCTTGGTCGATGAACCAGACGTCTTTGATCGGCCGCTGCGGATCTTCGAGAACCTTCCCAACCGGTAGCGGAACCGGATACGCCAACACCCGAAGGGCGTCTGCCTCCTTCTGAGGCAATGAAAGAAGTATCGCGTTGCGATCGACGAAGCCCATCTTCATCTTCAACCACCTCCTGCCCGCAAAACGCGAGAAGGCGAAGATGGTTCACGATGGTCGAGGTTGTTTGGCGAGGCTCGACGAATAGCTTTTGGCGAGGCAACCGAAGTCAGTCCTTGCACGAGGATCGAAAACACCACGACGATATACGTTGCTGACGACGCGAAACGTTGACCGAAGCTCTTTTTCAAATAACGGGAACATCGTCCTGCTTTCGGGGTTTGGCAACCTTGGAGAACCCCGATGGTCGAAGCTGTCCCAGTCAAGCTTGAGAATGTATTCGCTAGTCCGACGACGGATGTCGAAGCCGAGCGTTTTAAGCAGGCCCAGGAACAGGTTAGATCGGCGTTGGATGGTCTTCTCTCGACGGCAACGGCGGCGGGTTGGGGAGTCCGGGAGATTGTAGTGGCGATCTCCGATGCCGCTGCCGTACTCAAAGAGAGTTATGTGGCGGACGCGAGCCCGATCGAAGTGCCCTCATCCGTTCAGACCTGACGCCGCCAGCGGAATTCCGACCCGGTGCGAGGCGTCATCGAGAACTCCCACGGTAGCTTGTCGCCGAACTCGATGCGGGCCTTCTCAACAATGGCGGCGCTGCGGACCGTTGCCAGGCCGATGCCGCTGGTGCCCCCAGTAATGAGAGCGGTCTTGTTTGCAAGTCTGGACATGACGAACTCCTGGCGTTGGTGAAAGGTCCCGATGCGGAGGCCGATGACCATGATTTACTACCGGGGAACTGTCCGAATTTGGGCAGAAACAATTCTGCTGTTCGGACTCGCAGAACGTTGCGCGAAACGTATGGGACTTTCCAACGCCCTAAGTCTTCCGGCGCACGGCATCTGCTTCGAATGCAGCCGCCCGCCTACGCACGGGGAGGGCCGGATCATGTTCCATATGAACCGGGAAACTGCGGGTTCGGCCGATGCCAGAAGACTCAGACAGCCAGTTCAGAAGCACGAAAAGCATTGAGATTGGCGGACGGAGTAGCGAAAGAAAGGCCTTGGAACCAGCTTTGCCCTTTGGTTCCAAGGCCTCCTCATGCGCACCATCATTGCATGTCGTCGGTATCTCAAGCCTGCGACGGGCGCCTGGTAAAACAACGCGGGCTGGTCTGTCAACTCGACACGAGATCGATATTTCCATACTAGAAACTGATGAACTCCGCGAATATTGGCTTTTTCCTTTTTCGGTGGGCGTTTCCGCGGAAGCTCCTGGATGCGAGGCTCGGAGCGGGTGCATCGCAACGACCACGTGGTTGCGCCTTAGGGCGCACCATTGATTTCGATTACGTTCAGATCCGGGTCGCGAAGGTATAGCTGGGGAAAACCAGCCAGGCCGATGCGGGAAACAAGAAGATAGTTTGGATGATCTTCCGGGAGGTCCTCTCGGAAGCCGAGGGCCTCGAGACGTTCGAGGGTCGCATCGAAATCATCCGTTCTGAACGCAAAGTGCCAGTCATTGCGGTCGACGAAAGGTCGTCTGCGAAAAGTGCCTTCAGGGTGCACGACGAGGTGTATTTGCAGACTGCCGCAGGCGAGCCAAGCTCCCTTTACGGGGAAGTTGGGACGGGGGATCTCGGCGAGCTTGAATACGTCGCGGTAAAAAGGAAGCGATGTCGCCAAGTCAGCGGTGATGATCGATACATGATGCAGGGCGAGCGACGGCATGTCTGTCCCCAAAGATCGTGCTAACGGAGCCATATTAGCAAGCTTTTCGGAGAATGCCACAAATTGCAAATGTGGCTCAGGCTTGGGAGCACGCCCGCTCTAGCGGAAAGAGCTGCGTTGGCGCTGCTTTTTCGTGATGGGGAGGTGATTGCGAGTGTCGGCTTGGCCAACAACCTGCCGCGTTGATTTGCGAGAACCCTTAAGGCTCTCGCCACTCTGGGCCGGTTATGGGTCCCTACCAGGCGTGAGAAGCATCGGCGGGCAAAGCTCAGTCGGATGCCGACCCAATGCCATTAATGCAAAAAAATGAGAGCGTACGTCAGCCTGGAGTCGATTCTAAACCCGCGTCCGTGCCGGAGTTCAGCAACGTCTCGACGACAGAAATGCCGTGAGACTGCGCGGTGGCAGCGGCAGGCCGCGGCAGTTTCTCAATAATTCTTTTGTACCGGAAGCCCTTCGACGTAAGCCGGCACAGGCACTTCGGGCCCAACGCGCCCTGCACTTCGATCAGTTCCGCCTCTCTGGCGCGTATTATTGTCTTAAGGCCCACGTGTCTGGGAGCCTTGGAATATCGGCGAGGCCCCAGTGCTAGCACCAGGGCCTCGATCCGTCTGCTGGCGGTGTTGATCATCGATGCTCCCATCACGTCTTACTGCAAAATCTAGGCCATACCGGGCAGGATTTTGTTAAGACGGCGGCTTTGTCGTGCACTTCCGGCGGACCTTTTTTGGCAATTGCTACGCGCAAACGTCTGAGGGGGACCGAGGTATCCTGTCGTTCTCTGGACTTTCGCGATGCCATCGCCGCACTTAAAAGCCGGGCCCTTTCCATGTGAGGCTCGCACCAGAGGGAATCAGACTGAAGTGCGCCGACCGATCCACCACCGTCAGCAAAGAGGACCTGGCCGGTGATGTAAGATGCCTCTTCGGACAGGAAGAAGGCTATTGCAGCGGCAATTTCTTCCGGCTTTCCCAGGCGCCGCATCGGAATCGTCGAGAGAAAGCGGGCCTCTGCTTCGCTTCCGGCAGGGGTGTTTCTCCGGAACATCTCGGTTTCCGTCGGTCCCGGCGCAACCGCGTTGACGGTGATGCCGGTCTCCGCGAGCTCCATCGCCCAAGTTCGCGTCAGACTGTTCAACGCGGCCTTCGCTGCAGCGTAGCCGCTCCTGAGCGCTGTGCCGGTCGTGACAAGGCTTGTCACGTTGACGATGCGGCCCCACCTGCTCTCCATGAACGAAGGTAGGACGGATTGGGTGGTCAGGATGGCCGAATGAATGTTCAAGCGAAGCATTTCTTCGACGTCGCTCAGGTTGATTTCGCCCAGCCGATGAAGCTTGGCCATCCCGACATTGTTTACTACGCCATCGAAGGAGTACCTCTTGGTGAGCGCTTGCAGCGCGCCGGCAGCGGCACCGTCGTCGCCAAAATCGATCGGTACCAGTTCGCCGGGAAAGGTTGGATCCCTTCCTCGGGCGACGCCGACGACTACATGGCCGTTATTGGCCAAGCGATCTGACAGAGCTCTGCCGATGCCCCGGCTCGCGCCGGTGACGAGAATCGTTCGTGTTTTCATGATGACTTTGTTCCTGATATCGAGAGCTCGTGCTCCGTTCGGGGGCGGAGGGGGTCGAACTGAATCTTGACTGGCCCTGGAGAGCACTTAGTGCCCGTGGTTGCACTGTTTCCCGCATTGATGGGCATTGACGCTCCAGCGAGACGAGAAGATCGCCTTGCAGATGTCGACCCTTTCGAACGTCGGGTCCTTGAACGCAAGGACGTCGTCGTTGAACGTACCAAAAGTGCTCTGAGGTCGATGCCTCATGCCTTGATAGAACGCATCGATAATGCCCTCAGCGAACCCTTCTTCCCGCGGGAACGCCGCGGCGACCCCTTCACGCTCCGAAGGGGAGAAGTCGTCGAAGCCCCGTCCCACCACGTCCATTCCGGCGCCTGCCTGAACGAGCGCAATCTCCGCGCCCATGAACTCTGGTATGCCCGGCGTCGTGTGAAGAGCGACCGCGTTCCACACGACCTCGACATCACCGGCCGCGATCCCACAGCTTCGAAGGAATTCGGCTGCGGCATTGGCGCCGTCGACCTCGAAGCGGAGCTGGCTGTCGCCATAGTGTTCCGTAAGGCCGACGTCGTGGAACATGCATGCCGCGTAGAGCAGTTCAGGGTCGAAGTTCATTCGTTTCCTGTTCCCGACCATCGCGCCCCAGAAGTAAACTCGGACGGAGTGGTTGAACAGGAGGTCGTTTTCCGTGTCGCGGATGAACTCGGTGACCTGACGAGCGAGCAGGCTGTCAGGAATAGCTATTCCTTCAATCTTCTCAATCATGCCGGTGTCCTTCTTCAATCGTTGCGGCATTCGAGGCAGGTCCATGGGGAGTTACGCATCAGACAGCAGAAGTCGCGACGATGAAAATGAGGATTCCTGTCGGCCATCACGTCAGCAAGACCGGTTCCATGCGTCACCTCGGGCCGATGCTGCAAACCATCATAGAGAGCCTGCAGCAGGCCTTCGGCAAAATCCGGACCGTGCGGGAAGGCGGCTTCTACCGCCTTGCGCTTCGCTTCGTCGAACAGATCGTATCCAACTCCTACCAGGTCCATCATGACGCCTTCGGCCGTGAGGGCGGCAATCGGATCGAGATGAGGTGAAATGCCGGGGGTCGTGTGCAACGCGATCGCAAGCCAGACCCTCTGCATGTCGTCCTGGGAGATATTATGGCCGCAAAGGAAGTCGCGGGCAGCGTTCGCCCCGTCCACCTCGAAGCGCAGCCGGCTCCCCTTGAAGCCGGCCGTCAGGCCCACGTCGTGGAACATGGCCGCCGTGTATAGCAGTTCGTGATCAGACGTCAGGCCGCGGCGCTGCCCGGCCATGGCGCCCCAGAGGTAGACGCGCGTCGAATGATCGAACAGCAGAGTGCTTTCCGTCTCCCGGATGAATTCGCGCGCTTCGCGGGCGAGAGCGCTGTCCGGTATCCCGACGTCTGAGATTTCAACGACAGCCATGTTCCAACCTCCTAGGCCTCGATGACTGCTTGAGGCGTATTGCGGAAGCTGATCGCCATGCGGTTATAGCTGTTCATCAGGCTGATGGCGATCGTTAGATCGACAAGCTGCCTCTCATCGAACACTCGACGCGCTGCTTCATAAGCTTCGTCGGGTACCCCTGTTTCCGAGACGAGGGTCACGGTTTCGGCCCAGGCTAGCGCAGCGCGCTCGGTGTCGCTGAAAAGGCTACCGCCTTCCTCCCAAGCCTGGACCAGGGCGAGCTTTTCGGTTTTGACGCCGCGCTTGATGAGTTCGCGAGTGTGCATGTCTAGGCAGTAGGCGCAGTTGTTGATCTGCGATATGCGAAGATACACGAGATCCACGAGCTCGCCTGGTAGACCGCTCTGCAGGACATAGCCGTAGACGCCGCCGAGGGCTTTAGCGCCAGCGGGAGCGACTTGGTTGTAATCCAACCTTCTTGTCATGGTTCGACTTCCTTCTGTTACTTGATGGGGGTGGTGAGCTTCGTTTCGCCGGTGTCGACGACGAACACGGCAAGCAGCTTTGCTGGGACCGTCATGCTGGCGTTGCGGCTGACCGAGTGAGTGGCGCCCGGCGCCTCGAACCAGCTTTCGCCCGCCTTGTATCGTCGGGTCTCTCGGTCATTGACCTTTGACTCCACCTCTCCTTCGAGGACGTAGGCGTAGATGAAGGCAGAGGAGGCATGCGTGTGGGGGAGAGACGAGGTGCCGGGCGCATAGTCGACTTCCACGACACGCATCGTCTTGCCGGGAATGTTGGCTATTGCTTGAGAAAACTTCGGCGTGACGCTCTCCCTGCCGTCGTCGTGGGCCGCCGCCGACGAGGCGAGCGAAATGGCAGTTGCCAGTGCGGCCGCAGCGGATGTTATCGATCGTTTCATGATTCATTCTCCTTGAGAGACGCACTGAAAATGCTCCCAACTTGATGCAGAAAAAAGAACCAAGAACGCGAAGAAGTAATGTACCATGTGATCATGAACACGCCGCTCAAACTGACCGTCGACCGGTCTGAAAAACATTCCCTGTCAGAGCAGATCCGAAGGGGGATCGCGAAAGCAATTGACGACGGAGTACTTGAGCCGGGAGCAAGGCTTCCGTCGTGGCAGGATCTTGCAGCCCAACTCGGCGTTGCGCGGGGAACGGTACGGGCTGCCTATGAAAAGCTTGCCGCGGCTCAGTTGATTCAATCCTCGAAGGCCGCGGGGACGCACGTTGCCGATCGTCGTCGGGCCACGTTTAAATCGGAACGGTCGCCTGCGGCGGGCTCGTTCGTCGAGGCATATCTTGAGATGACACAAGGCCCCGCGCTTTTCCAAATGGGCGTCCCGGCATCTTCAACAATGCCGTCGACGCTGCTCGCACGGATACGGGCGAGTGCCGTTCGCGCAGAACTCACCGCTCCTCCGCTCTACCCCGACCCCCGCGGCGAGCTGGATCTTCGGAGAGAAATTTCAGCCTATTTGGCTGTGGGGCGAGGCATCAACTGCTCGCCGTCACAGGTCATCATTACTGCCGGGTTCGCAGGGGGGCTTGGGCTGACCCTCAACGCGCTCGGGATAAGAGACGAATGCGCGTGGTTTGAAGATCCGGGGTTCGCCTGGACCCGGCGGGCGCTTGAGCTCGCCCATTTGCGGCCACTTCCGATCCCCGTCGACGACGAAGGCTTGGTCCTCGATCATGCGCTTCGCCTTCATCCCGATGCGAGGCTCGCAGTACTGACGCCGGGCCAGCAGGCGCCGCTTGGTGCCACCCTATCGCTGCGGAGACGGCTGCAACTTCTTGAGTGGGCGGAGAGCAGCAATGGCTGGATTATAGAAGACGACTACTTGAGCGAATTGCAGTTGACTGGGCGAGCCGCGCCGGCGCTTGCTTCCATCGACAATATCGGCCGTGTCATCCACATTGGGTCCTTCAGCAAGACGATCAGTCCCGCATTAAGGCTCGGCTTCGTGATCGCTCCTGAAGACCTTGCAGGCCGTTTCGCTGAAGTGGCGGCGTGTCTCGCTCCAG
The DNA here is from genome assembly GCF_040546565.1 of Rhizobium sp. OAE497. Lineage (NCBI taxonomy): Bacteria > Pseudomonadati > Pseudomonadota > Alphaproteobacteria > Hyphomicrobiales > Rhizobiaceae > Rhizobium > Rhizobium sp. OAE497. The sequence continues at coordinate 312,046 of NZ_JBEPOA010000003.1, read as the reverse complement.
CTCCCAGCCCGTCGATACAACTGGCCATTTCCGAATTCATTCGGGAGGGCCACTATCTGCGGCACCTGAGGAGAACGAAGCGGGCCTACGTGTCGGCACGGCAGCCGGTTCTCGATTTTTTCCGAGAGGCTCTCGGCCCACATAGAGTTTCGGCTCAAGGACTGTCAGTTCTGCTGAAGCTGCCCAAGGGCGCCCCCGATGTCGCGATGGCTAGAACCGCGCTCACGTTCGGCGCCTTTCCCGCGGCGCTTTCACCGTGGTACGCATCGCCTGCAACGGCGGAGGCGGGGCTGCTGCTCGGCGTGGCCACCGCACCTACGGGGAACATAGTCCGGACATGTGAGCGGCTTCTCGCTGTAATCACATGATGCTTCTGAATCCGGTAAGTCGGTCGGTTTGTCAGCAACATGCCGCCTATGTTGAGTATGCTCTTTGACTGTCTTGCACTCAGCTAAAGACCCACACCCGATAGTGTCGTGGGCCTTCGGCCTAAGGATAGGCGAACGCTTCTGCATATTGTGGAGGGCATCTGCGTTCACGGACCGAACCTCCAGGGGCCGAAATTGCCCCTCCAAAACAGACTTCCTCCCGCGCCTCGTGACGCTCGCGTTCCCGCGATCTCGGCGCCAACCAGTCGCTGTAGCAGATCAGGTTGGCCGGTCGGCTAACATGCTCCGCTCGAGCGCGTGGGGCATCCCAGTTCGATGCCAAGCCTTGGCCGTCGGCCGCAGCAGTCTATAGGGGTGGCCTTCGCCTTCGTTAATTCAGGCACGTCCGCCATCCCGGCGATGAGCCTAATGGGAAGCTCAGGGCCGTCTTACAGACATTCCTTGTGGGATCTCGGTCGACCCGGCCGGCCTGCCCGGATCATCGTTGGACCCATCAGCTTTAGCTCTCTTGAAGCGATGCAAACAGGCGCGCGAGATTTCTCACACGCGATGCAGACCACCGAGCCAAGAAGGAGTGTCCTGCCCGTCCAGTCGCGTCGCTGCACGAGGCGAAAGCGTACTCGGGTTGAATTTTCCGCCGATCGATGCCGTCGAACCCGAATCCTTTGGCAGTTCCGACGCCAAAGGTTTCATCTCCGCGATGGCCGCTCCGGACGAAGCGCCGGAAACCGTCGACCCGGAGCGTAAACACTATCAGGTCCGGCTTTTGGTCCTCCTGCGATTTCAGCGGAGGCAATTTTTGACCCGTCCCTGCAGTCGGCGCCGCAGTAAAAGTATCCGATCAAAGCGATCTTGGACACACGGCGCGGTCGGCAGGGCTGGGAACGGCTTACGAGCACTAAAACCAAAGATACGTTAGTTCCTGCGGATCTCTCATTTCACGTTCACGTTGCTTGTACAACCTCGAATAAATGTCTTTAATAGTTCCGCAACCTCAGAAGCAGCTTTGAAGCGAATTTCAGGGCACTTCCCCGGAGGGTAAGCCATGTCCATTGAAAGCCCGACAGCACTTATCGTTGAAGATGAACGGATCATCGCTTTCGATCTGGCCGACGCCATGACCGACGCGGGATAACGTGTGAAAATCGCACATGACGCGGGTAGCGCAATTGATCTTGTGCGTCAGGAACCATCCTTTTCGGCGGCGGTCATCGACCTCTGCCTGCGAGGAAATATGCAAGGTGGCGATCTGGTGCGGATATTGCGAGCGAAACATCCGGCCCTGCCGATCTGCGTCATGACCGTTACACGGACGGACTCGACCTTCCGGAGGAAGTTCCGGTGCTGCAGAAGCCCTTCGACTACGACGTCCTGATAGAATTGCTGAAATGACCTTTCAGGTCGCAATCGGCAGGTGAAGCGAGCAGCGCAGTCCTTGGGGCAGGAACTCGAACGGCTGGTTAGCGCGAACGTAAGCGCTGACGAGGCGCGAGCCGAACCCGACCCGGCCGGAATGTTCAACCCTTGGCCCACCTGTCTCACGCCAGACAAGCAGAACATGACGCGACTGCGTCATCAAATCGATCCAGACCTGGCCTCCCTCATTGCTGAGCGCGCCATGCTCCTGGGCGTTGAAGACAAGCTCCTGCAGCGCAGTCGCAATGGCTTCCGCATCGCCCGCTTCGATCGCGACATCCGTGCCCGTCACCGCGAAACGGGAGGGCAGGTTGCTCGCTTCGATAATCCGGTCCAGCAGTCGAAGCAGCGAGATTTGCTGCCATCCGGTTTCCGACAGAAGGCCGTGTATAAGGCCCAGCCCACGTACCCGCTTGCTGAGGAGATCCTGAAGTTCGGCCTTCGTGGTAGCACGGCGGGCGGTGTGGTTGAGCATGGCCTGCATGACCGCGATGTTGTTACGGACCCGGTGGTTCAGCTCTGCAATCATTAGCTGGCGACCGGCTTGCAGATCCTTCTGGTCGTGGATGTCGACGCACGAGCCGAAGTAGCCTGCGAACGCGCCGTCGCGCTCGAAGGGCTTACCGTTATCAAGGATCCAGCGGAAGGCGCCGTCATGGCGCCGCAGGCGATACTCCATGACGAACGGAATGCGCTTCTCAAAAGCGGTCGAATAGGTGTCGAGACAGCGATCGATATCCTCGGTGTGAACACCCTCAAGCCATCCCATTCCCAGCTCCTGCTCCATGAACCGGCCGGTAAACGCGAGCCACGGCTTGTTGAAGTAGTCGCATTGCGCGTCCGTAGCTGACCGCCAGATCATTACCGGGGCGTTCTCCGCCAGCTCCTGAAACAAGTCCGACATGCGGTAACTATCCTCCAGATTGATCCACGGCGCTGAGTACGAGGCTTATCTGGACCGGATCATCCGAAAGGGAAGATGGACACGCTCCTGATACCTCATTCAAGGCTTTGTCCGCAATCGTACACGGCGCGCATGCTTCGCTCGAGGTCGCTCGCGATGTCATCTTCATTCGATTTCGACCCCATACAGATGGCTGTACGCGTGTTTCGAACGGAGATCTGGAGTATTATGCGCGCGTCATGAACGGCTGCTCTTCCACGGCGAAAAACCGGCCGCGGCAAAGTCCTTGGCTCTTCGTTCGTCCGGGTGTTGGTTCGTTTGGGCCACGGGCCTAGGTGTCATGCGTTGCTGCGGCGCGACAGGCTTGCATCCGGGGATCGAATCGATCTTCTCTGTCGCTGCCGGGCGTTGGTCTCCCCAGACGGACAACCCGATGCAGGGCGCTCTGACATGATGTCGAGAAGCGCCCTTTTTCGCTGCTTTTCTCCGCCGCGAGGTCGTGCTTTATAAGACTGTTGCGGGCTCTGAGGAGGGCGGCATGAGACTGAAGCTTGTAGCGGTTGCCGTGGCAGCGCTTGCGCCCGTCATCGCGATACTCGCCTACAACGAAGTCGCGACGCGTCAGGCACGAATGTCTGAGGTCACGGCGCAGGCTTCACAGGCAGCCCGGCAGGCGTCGTCCGAAGTCGAGCGTATCGTGGAAGGCGTCCGCTCCATGATGGTGGCTGTGACCTCGATGCCGTCCGTCCGGCATCTGGACGGTCCGAACTGCAATGACGCCCTGAAGTCGCTTGCGGAGAACGTCCCGAACATAGGTACGATTTTCGTTCTCCGCCCCGACGGCAGTCCGGTCTGCGGAAGCGTAGGGATTCCTTCAAGTGCCGCGTTCGGCGATCGCGAGTACTTCAGAAAGGCCGTCGAGGCGAAGAACTTCGTCGTTGGAAAATACACGAAGAGCCGCATCACCGGCGCGGCAGTCCTTCCGATGGCAATGCCTCTCGTCGAGGGCGACGCCGTCACGGCAGTCGTTGTCAGCGGCATAAGGCTCGACTGGCTGCAGAACCGGATCACAGAACGTGGCGTGGCGCCTGGAAACGCGGTCACGCTCGCGGATGGACACGGGACAATCTTGGCCCGAGTACCGCTCCCGGAGCAATTTGTCGGTACGGTCATCCCCGACGAGTACCAGAATCTAATCCATGCCGACCGGCCGGGCGTCATCGAGGTGAAAAGTCAGGACGGAACCGAGCGGCTGCTTGGTTACCGGCCGATCTCGGTGCCGGGCAGTCCGATTTACGTCAGTGCCGGTGTTTCCGTTGCTGATGCCTTCGCGCCGATCAACAGGGCGACGATCGCCAACACGCTCGGTATTGCGGCCGGCGCAGCCGTTTCCCTGATCCTCGCCCTCATCATCGGCAATCGCTTCCTGCTTAACCCAATATCGCGCATCGCCGACGTCATGGAACGATGGAAGTCGGGCGAGGGCGCCGCCCGCACGCGAATGAAGCCTACCGACGAATTGCACGCGGTTGGAGCGACCCTGGACGGCCTTCTCGACGAGCTGGATTGCAGGAGAGTTCAGAACGAATCGTCCGTCCAGGAGAGGACGCTTCTCGCTCGGGAGCTTGCCCATCGGGTCAAGAATGGATTCGCACTCGTCCAGGCCATCGCGCGGCAGACCTTCGGTCGAGCCGACCCGGAGCGATATCAATCCTTCTCGGAACGTCTTGCGGCACTGGCGGGCACGTATGATCTCCTCTTGTCGAGGGAGGGCGCCGCTTCCTCCATGAACGATGTTGTCGCCGCCGCGCTTCGTGCGCATCTGTCTGAGGCACGTCGGATTTCGGTATCGGGGCCGGATGTTCCGCTATCGTCCGATCTCGCCCTGCCGCTGTCCCTCGTGCTTCATGAACTGGCGACGAACGCGACGAAGTACGGGAGCCTTCACGTCGAAGGCGGGTCGGTCGCCATCGACTGGACCGAGATGGATGGCCGCATCGACCTCTGTTGGCGTGAGGAGGGCGGTCCGCCCGTTGCCGCGCCCACCAGGAAGGGCTTCGGCAGCGTCCTCATCGAGCGCGCCTTTCCGTCGAAAGCAAACGCCGTCAGCAAGTTTCAATTCCGTCCCGAAGGCCTATGCTTCGAAATAAGTTTCGACCTGCGGGAACCACAGCAGACCGGAGAAGTTCATGGGGCTGCGGTGGGTGTGAGGCGGAATGCGTAACCTAATTCTGATCGTCGAAGACGAACCTCTTGTGCGGATGCTTGCGGTCGACATGGCGCAGGACGTCGGATTCGATACGCTTGAAGCAGCCAGTGCCGACGAGGCACTTCTGCTTCTCGAAGCTCACCCGAACATCCAAATCCTCATGACCGACATCGACATGCCCGGAAGCATGAACGGCCTCAGGTTGGCGGCCATCACCCGCGAACGGTGGCCAGCCATTGAGATCGTCGTTGTTTCGGGCATGCGACGGCCCCAGGGAGACGAGCTCCCGGCCGGGTGCGCCTTCTACGGCAAGCCTTACGATATAGGCGTGATAACAGAGGAGCTGCAGCGGATGACCGGGCTTCAGTCGGCGGCCAGCGCTTGATGTGCGGCCGTCATCATCCTGCCGCGAGACGGAGCTCGGGAGCACTCGTCCCGAGGACGCGCTCATACTCTTGTTCCGGCCGGCCATAGGACTTGCCTGCGTAGGCATAAGCAACCTGGCACCTTGTAGAGGTTGTCTCCGATTTATCTCGTTCAGTGCCATTCGCAGAAATCGACTCGACGCCGACGAATCAGCTCCCATGTGATTCGTTGTGACATCGAGAGGTATTGCGTGATGAACACACACCCGATCTGAAAGTTCCAGTACGTCCGCTTCATGTTGAAATTGACGGAGTCGGCAGGTATCGGCAGGCGTTCTCTGTCGACGACCTGGCCGCACTGCTTCTGCGCGGATGGCCCCAGTCGGCGAAGACCGATCCCGCATTCCATCGGGCACTAGCGACTTCTCTCGACGCGATGGAGCTCTACGTCGACGCCGAAACGGCTCGCGAGGCGTTCGTGGATGCTGCGCGCACGGCTGGAATGACCGTGCTACCCGACGACATGGCCGAGATGCGCAGTACGGGATAGGCAAAAAAAGCCCCGCCGGGGCGGGGCAGTCGGAGAGCGTCACATCCGGGAAAGGACGTCACGCCTCCATCGTAGCATCCCGTGAGCCATAGACAATTCGTCATCAGCTTTTCCTAACGAAGTTTGAGACATGAATAAGCGATCCCAGCCCCTGCTATCCGATGAACAGAGCCTCAGGAGCCGGGCGCGCAAGCGTCGCGACCCGGCGCAGCCGAACCTGCTTCTGGACCAGATGCCCGACCGCATCGAACCTGCCTTGGCGCTCCTGAAGGCCAGGCCTCCCAGCGACTCTCGCTACATCGCCGAGGTCAAGTTCGACGGCTATCGAGGCGCGATCCACGTTGAGCCCGGCGGCGTCCGCTTCCTCACAAGGGGAGGCCATGACTGGACGGAGCGCTTCCCCGGCATCGCCGACGCGGCACGCGATCTCGGCGTCGCGAGTGCTATCCTCGACGGCGAAGCCGTTGTCCTGGACGAACAGGGACGATCTGACTTCGGCGCATTGCAGCGTTCGCTGGGCGGCAGGGGTGGCAAGCTGCCCTCGGGCAATTCCGTCTTCTACGCCTTCGACCTGCTCTACCTCGACGGGCATGACCTCCAGAAGATGGAACTGTCGAGCAGGCGGCATCTGTTGGAGGAGCTGCTCGACGGCCGGGAAGGGGCGATACGGTTTTCCGAGCAGATCGACGGCGACGCCGTCTCGATCTTCAACGCGGCCTGCGAACACGGGCTTGAAGGCGTCATCTTCAAGGACCCGGACAGCCCGTATCGTTCCGGCCGGACGGGCGACTGGATCAAGGTGAAATGCATCCAGTCCGAGAGTTTCTTCGTCGTCGGCTATGAGAAGTCGGCGGTTGCCCGCGGAGGCGTCGGAAGCCTCCTGCTGGCCGCGCGCAAGGGCGGCGTCCTTCAATACGTCGGTTCGGTCGGTACGGGATTCAAATACAAGGACGCCGTGGAACTGCGCGATATGCTCGACAAGCTGGCCATGAAGAAGCCGCTGATCACCTACGACGGACGTCGAAAAAATGTCGTCTGGGCGCAGCCCACCCTTATAGCCGAGGTCGAATACCGCGCCTGGACCTACGACGGCAAGCTCAGGCACGCGTCCTACAAGGGACTGCGAGTCGTGCAGGACAACGCGGCCGTCTACGAGATCGAGGGGTGATCGTCGACGGCGTCCTGCAGCCGTTTGACGCGCAGCGGACACCGTTAGCCGAGACATGTCCACCATCCCGTTGTAGTCTGGGTCAAGCTGCACCGCTGAGAGGCGCTCCCGAGACGGCCTCAAAAAGCTCTGTATGGAGAGGACTTATTCGCGCGGCGAAGATTATCGTCAATGTTGCGCATTGCTTGAAGATGGAAGGTTATAAGAACATCATCAAGGGTAATGTCCATAATAAGGATCATACAAAATACGGGCGAACGGCCGGTGTACGTTGCGGATATCCAAGGAACATACACCGGCGCCCCTCGCTTGCGTAAAGTAATATGATAACGAAATCATGGTCCGCCGGTTATATCCTAGCATAACACTTGATTCGTCGCCTAGGGTTCTTTTGGGTTCCCATTACGATCAACGAGTCTTCACAGGTTCGAACCGAGCCTCCATCGGGTCACGCAGTGGGTACCCTCTAGGTCCTCGAGATATGGTTGGTCGCAAAGGTTCCCGGCAAAGGATTGCGTGTCGACGTATCGTCGCAACGAAGACAGTTCCGTCGAGAGGGAATGCCGACAGAACCTTGATGAGATCGAATGGGAGGCCTCGACACATGGTTGGGCGACTGCCGAAGCACCGACGGCCGCTAAACCTGTAGGTCGTCAGACGGGCGGGGGTGCAACCGAGTGCCCCAATAGTAAGACGCTCGCCATCAGAACGCCTATCAGGGACACTGCGCCCACAAGCGCGAGCGCGACTTGGTAATCTTTCAATCTCATGGATATGATATAGGCGTCTCGAACTTCTTTTGAAACACGTGCGACGATACGACCTCGATTAAAAAGATCCGGCCTGGATCCGGATATCCCCATTCAAGCGGGCATTCAGCTCAATTAGGCGCGCCTCTTGAACAAGCCGAGAACGATCGCTCCGATCACGCCGGACGCCACCGAACCGAGCAAGATGCCCATCTTCACATGATCCTGGATCTGCGGGTCATCGAAGGCCAGCAGGCCGATGAAGAGGCTCATGGTGAAGCCGATCCCGCAAAGAGCCGCCACGCCTGTCATCTGCCCCCAGCTCGCCTTGGCTGGGAGATCAGCGAGACCAAGCTTGACTAGGAGGGCGACCGTGCCGAGCACGCCGACAAGCTTGCCAAGCAAAAGGCCCGAGGCGACACCCATTGTCAGCGGCTCGGAGAAGATGCTGAGCGAGGCTCCGTCGAAGGAGACGCCGGCGTTCGCAAACCCGAAGATCGGCACCACGAGGAAAGCGACTGGCCTGTGTAGCAGGTGCTCGAGATGGTGGAGCGGAGACTCCTGATGGGTCGCCTCCGGCGTGCCGGGCGTCACCTTCAGCGGGATGGTGAGCGCGAGCAGCACGCCCGCAAGCGTCGCATGAATACCGGAGAGGAACACAAGAAGCCACAGCACTGCGCCAAGCGCGATGTACGGCCACAGCGTGACGACCTTCGATCTGTTCAGGCCGTACAGGGTTGTCAGAACCGCGGCCGCGCCCGCGAGTGCCAGGAGGTTGAGGTCAGATGTGTAGAAGAGGGCGATCACCACCACCGCGCCGAGGTCGTCGATGATGGCGAGCGCGGCAAGGAAGATCTTAAGCGACGCCGGCACGCGCGGGCCGAAGAGCGAGAGCACGCCCAGAGCAAAGGCGATGTCGGTCGCGGTCGGGATCGCCCAGCCGCGCAGCGCGGCCGGGTTCTCCCAGTTGAAGCCGACATAGAGCAAGGCCGGGAAGATCATGCCGCCGAGCGCGGCCGCGCCGGGCAGGATTCGTCTGCTCCAGGACGAGAGCTGGCCGTCCAGCATCTCGCGCTTGATCTCCAGTCCAACGAGTAGGAAGAACAGCGCCATTAGCGCGTCGTTGATCCAATGCAGCAGGCTGAGCGGGCCGATGTAGACGTGTAGGGCGTGGAAGTAGTCCTCAGCGAGCGGAGAGTTGGCCGTGACGATGGCGGCAAGTGCCACAGCCATCAAGACAAGACCGCCGGAGGCCTCGTTGTCGAGGAAGTGGCGAAAGGTGGACCGAATACGGCCCGCAGGAATAGGCGACGACATAGGTCAGCGCTCCCTTGTGGAAGGTTGATCGTAGTCTCCGTCAATTTCGGGAAATGGCCCGTGGCGCACGCAGCACACGCCGTGTGAAGTGGATAGCGCAAGAGCGCGTCGCCTTCCAGAAAAAACGCCCTTGGAGCTTGAAAACCCGCAGTTCACTGCTACGACTCGCGGGGTCACTTCTTGATCCTTTGACTATCAACATTTGCCATCGACAAGTCTTGATCGTGCTTAATGCGCGGTTAGTAAAGTCACCCCTAATTTAGGCTCATCTTCAGCGCCGTGTGATAGGGGTGACTATGCGGAACGTTTCGATCAAGGGAAAATTCTTACTGCTACTGGGCATCTTCGGCGCCTTCGTCGCCGCTTCGACGGCCTACACAAGCTTCAAGATGATGGAAATCGACGGTTCGTATAACGCGCTCATGTCGGGCGAAAGTCTTGCCGCCACCAACATGGCGAGATCGAACCGGGCGCTTCAGACGGCGCGGGCCTCGATTGGCGATCTTCTCATGTCTCGAAGCAAGGATCTCAGCGCCTCTGCGACAAATGCTTTGTCTGACGCCCGGTCTTCGTTCGTCAAGTCGATGGATGTCGCGGCCGCTGCCCTTCCGTCCGACGCCGAGATACCGGCGCTTAAAATACGGGCTCTTCGCGTCCTTGACGAGGCATGCGCTCCATCCGTTCTAGCTGCCTCGAAATCGACCTCTTTGGAAGAAATCGGCGCCTCCCAGGATGCATTTTTGAAATCTTGCCAGCCGTTCTTTCCCGAGCTTTCAAAAGAGTTCGTGCAGAAGACCCAGAAGCTCGTCGATGTCGCCGACCAGTTGTCCGACGGTCTCAGCGCCGATGCGTGGGCCACCGAATGGCAAACTGCCGTCGGAACCCTTCTTGCGCTTGTGATGATCCTTGCCGCCGGCCTGTTCGGCGTTAGCCGCTGGCTGGTCAGGCCGATTACTGGACTTGCCGCGACGATGAGAACCTTGGCGTCGGCGGATCTGACCGCTCATGTCGCTGAAACCGACCGTAAGGATGAGGTTGGCGTGATGGCGCGCGCCGTGCAGGTCTTCAAGGACAACGGCCTCCAAGCGATCGAAGTCGAAGGAGAAGCCACGAAGGCACGTCATGCCAGCGAGGCGGAAAGACGTGCCAAGCTGGAGGACGACCGCCGTCGTGCCGATGAAATGTCTGCTGCCACCAAAGGTCTTGCTGAAGGCCTCAAGCGCCTCGCCAGCGGCCGGCTTGACTACAAGCTTGCCGAGCCTTTCGCTCCGGATTACGAAACGCTGCGTGCAGATTTCAACGCCGCTGTCGATCAGCTTGCGAACACGATGCTGTCGGTGTCGGAAGCTACGTCATCCATCGATTCCGGCTCCAACGAGATCAGCCGCAGCGCGGACGACCTGTCCAAGCGAACCGAGCAGCAGGCAGCTTCGTTGGAAGAGACCGCCGCTGCTCTGGATGAGATCACCACCAATGTGTCAAACGCGTCGCGTCGGACGGAAGAGGCTCGCAAGGCCGCTTCGGACGCGCAGACAAGTGCCGGCCATAGCGCTGAGGTCGTAGCTCGGGCCGTTGAGGCCATCGAAAAGATCGAGGGCTCGTCCCGGCAGATCTCCAGCATCATCGGCGTCATTGACGAGATCGCCTTCCAGACCAACCTGCTGGCCCTCAACGCAGGCGTCGAGGCTGCGCGCGCTGGCGAGGCTGGGAAGGGCTTCGCAGTCGTCGCCCAGGAAGTTCGCGAGCTTGCCCAACGATCTGCTCAAGCAGCAAAGGAGATCAAGGCGCTCATCCAAATGTCCGAGGCCGAAGTTGGGAATGGCGTTTCCTTGGTGAGGGAGACGGGAGGAGCGCTCGCGTCCATTCAGGATCATGTCTCCAGCATCAACAGGCTGATGGGCGCGATTGCGATTTCCGCAAAAGAGCAATCGGTTGGTCTTGTGCAGGTGAACACGGCCGTGAACGAGATGGATCAGGTGACGCAGAAGAATGCCGCGATGGTCGAAGAAGCCAATGCCGCGAGCGCCACACTTGCCAGCGAAAGCGGAAGGCTCCAGAGCCTCGTTTCCACTTTTACCTTGCCGCACGCAGTGCGATCCAAGCCCGAAGACTCGAACGGGACTGCCGTTCGGCGTCTCCGCAGCGTGATAGCGACGGCCCGGTCAGGCACTGCCGCCGCTTTGGCGAAGGATGATTGGCAGGAGTTCTGATAACGCCGACAGCAGACTGATCGCGGCGGTAAAATTCGGCGCGATCAAGAAGATCGGAGTCTCGCAGCACCAGATGAGCGTGCGTCACGAGAGCCGACGCGGGCACGACTTGATCACCCTCGGGAGCGGGAACCGATTGCGCCGAGATAGGTTATTTAAGTGCCGCCCGGCGACTTGTTTACCTGTTCGAGCAAGCGACCCCAGTTCTTGCTAAGTCGGACGGCAGTTCTCAATCTGGATGACCTAACTGCGCTGGTGGAAACGCCAGCGCTTTTTTTGGGAAAAGAAAAACAGAGACACCGCTTTGCCCTTGGTATCGGGGTTGTCACATGCGCACCAGCACTTCTTGCGATGGCGATTTTAAGTCCACAGGGCCAGCCGCTAAAATATGAAGCTGTATTCTTCAAAACAGGACGAAATCTAATTTTTCAATTTTGATGGAACAAGGCGCCGCTCTGATCGTTAATAGCGCGGACGCTATGGTGACCCACCGCACGCGTTCAATCTCTGCTCCCCTCACAACTCATTGGCAGAGAAAATAAAAGCCCACGCGCCGCCTTCGCGTGGGCTTTCTCTTTGCGAGACGGTCCTCAAAAGTACCTCGGAACTGATCCCCGGTTTGCTCGAGCCAACGACTGCTCCGACGCCTCATACGTACTGGCCGCCGCAGCCAACCGGCCTTCATACTGGCCGTTTCCAGGACATCCCCTACCGAGGAAAAGCGGCCGCGATGCTATGTCTTAATTAGTTGCGGACGCACTTCGCCTGCCTTAAGACAGTGAGGCACTCTCACGTGATGGTTGCGCCAATGGCCCCGAAGGGAGCCTCAAATGTCCTCCGAAACTTCCCGGACTACGCCACTGGCGATACTGACTTACTCCGTTGCGCGGCTGGCTGGCGTCAGAGATCCGAAGGACATTGTCCAGATCGTCCGATCCACCGCGCGCAGCATGATCGGGTGCCAAGGCATCGCGGTAATCCGTAAGGAAGGCGACCTGTGCCACTACATCGACGAAGACGCGATTGGCTCTCTTTGGAAGGGGCAGAAATTCCCAGCCTCGGCTTGCGTCAGCGGCTGGGCAATGGCTGAGCGACGGACGCTCGTCATTCCAGATATTGCCATGGAACCCCGTCTACCGAGCGAGCTCTACCAGGGGACGTTCGTCAGGGCCATCGCAATGGCTCCGGTAGGTGTGGCGGAGCCGGTCGGCGCGATTGGGGCGTACTGGGCGGCGCCCTATAGCCCGACTGACGGCGAGATCGCGGTTCTCGAAGCGCTCGCGAGCGCGGCAGCAACGGCGATCGAGAACGTCAGGCTGATCGAGGCGCTCTCAAAAGCGCTGGAGGACGCCGAGCTTGCACGTGACGAACTCAGGCACCGTGTCAAGAACGCATACATGGGGGTCCAGGGCCTCGCCCGACTTTCCGTCAAGGGGGAAGCTGGGGAGCAGCTTGTGAGCCGGATCGCGGCGCTCGCGCGCACGAACATCTTGCTCGACGAACGCATCACCGACGAGGCCCGGATCGATCTGCAGGAACTGGTTGAGATCGAGCTGGAGCCATACAGAACCACGGCGGCCGGCCGGTTCGTTGTCCACGGCCCAGTAACGGAGATTAGCGGAGCGAGGGCGGTCCCGCTCGGTCTGGCGATCAACGAACTCGCGACCAACGCTCTGAAGCATGGGGCGCTGTCCGTCGCTGAGGGAAGGGTTGAAATTTCGTGGTCGCGAGATGGCGGCCATCTCTATCTGTCATGGACGGAAACGAATGGCCCCACGGTGACGGTAAAGAAGGTCGGCGAGGGATCGGGGCTTCTCGCGCGCCTGGTCGAGCGCCAGCTTCGCGGGACACTCCGCCACGTGTTTGAACCCGAGGGGGTACGATGCTCTATCTCGTTCGACGAGCAGTCGTTCAGCGACGTCATGTTCGAGCAGACTAATACATTCTGAGAATCACGCTTTTCCAGCCGGCGGGCGCAGGCATCGCTGCAGCCTTCCGCACTTCCTCGTCGCCATTAGGGGGCCGGGCGTTGCCTGTGTTCGCGCGCCGATCAGCCCCCGTCGCCAGCAAATTTAGCAGGGCAGGTATTGCTTCGATGGTTGAGACGATCTCGCATGTTCCATCTGCATCGACAAGTTCGACGCCCGTCGAAAAGTTTTCCGAGCGGGACTGAATCGTGTCGGCGATCAAGTCTCGAAGGATTTCCAGAGCCTCTGCCCGCGCTTCGGATCGACTCGGAAAATCGCTCCCCTCGCGATCTTCTACGAGATAACCTTCGTGCCTGACGCCAAAAAAGTACTTGGTCATGACGGGCCTCCGTTGCGGCCCTAACCTCGTCGCACCTGCCAGGTTCCCACCTCGACCAAGCTTTTGGCTTCTTCTGGCGGCTCCAATCTCTCCATGGAGCCGTAGAACCCTCGGGCGGCCGCCTCCAGCCCCTCGCGGTCAAGAATTTGTACGTGGCCACGCGTGGAGCGGATCACGCCCGTTCCTTCCAGAACGTGCAGGGCCCCGGTAACTCCGGGTCTTCTGACGCCAAGCATCGCCGCGAGGCATTCATGCGTGATGTCGATATGCCTTTGTCCGAGGCGATCATCAAGCATCAGCAGCCATCTGGCGACTCGGTGCTCGATGTGTCCCCTGGCGTTCGCAAGCGCGGTTCCTGCTGCCTGTAGAAACGCGTTCCGGCAGTAATCGCGGCACGAGGCTTCCAACGTCGGGAACCGTCGAAGCATATGCAGAAAGTCGGCTGCGTCGACACGCCGTCCTTCCCCAGGAACCTGTACGACTACCTTAGTCGCAGCGTGGACAGGCCCGTCGAGAAGGGAAACCCCGATGAAACCTTCCGGACCGACGAGCCCAATTCCTGCACGCCCAACGGAGCGTGCCTCCACGAACGAGCATGCCACTCCTTGGTCGATGAACCAGACGTCTTTGATCGGCCGCTGCGGATCTTCGAGAACCTTCCCAACTGGTAGCGGAACCGGATCCGCCAACACCCGAAGGGCGTCTGCCTCCTTCTGCGGCAATGAAAGAAGTATCGCGTTGCGATCGACGAAGCCCATCTTCATCTTCAACCACCTCCTGCCCGCAAAACGCGAGAAGGCGAAGATGGTTCACGATGGTCGGGGTCGTTTGACGAAGCTCGACGAATAGCTTTTGGCGAGGCAACCGAAGTCAGTCCTTGCACGAGGATCGAAAACACCACGACGATATACGTTGCTGACGACGCGAAACGTTGACCGAAGCTCTTTTTCAAATAACGGGAACATCGTCCTGCTTTCGGGGTTTGACAACCTTGGAGAATCCCGATGGTCGAAGCTGTCCCAGTCAAGCTTGAGAACGTATTCGCTAGTCCGACGACAGATGTCGAAGCCGAGCGTTTTAGGCAGGCCCAGGAACAGGTTAGATCGGCGTTGGATGGTCTTCTCTTGATGGCAACGGCAGCGGGTTGGGGAGTCCAGGAAATTGTAGTCGCGATCTCCGATGCCGCTGCCGTACTCAAAGAGAGTCATGTGGCGGACGCGAGCCCGATCGAAGTGCCCTCATCCGTTCAAACCTGACGCCGCCAGCGGAGTTCAGACCCGGTGCGAGGCGTCATCGAGAACTCCCACGGTAGCTCCTGTCTCTCAAACATGGCAGTCCATCAGCTACCGCGTTGTGCGCATCGCTGACGTCGCTTGAGTGTTCGTGTTGCTCACCGCCCCCTTTGAAAGCGTCGCCGGGCACTGATCGATCCCCGCCGTTGCCTACTGCCAGCCCGACACACCGCGGTCCTATTCCGGATCAGACCGGAACGAGACGCATCGCCTGGAAGCCGAGCTTTTGGCGAAGATCTCCTGGACGAGCACGGCGGAAGGAAGCGGCCGCCACGCGACTTTGATTCTGGCGATCAGGCCGTTTTCGTCGAGGTGCAGATGCTCATTTCCTTCGATATTTGATTCCGTTGCAGGTGAACGCAAAAAAGACGGCGACATCACGCCCCGACGCGAAACTCAAGTCGACGTCGAGGCTGTCGATCGTATCAAGAAAGCCTGAGAGGACGCCGACGACGGCCTCCCTGCCTTCGGTCGGCTCGGGGAAGATCGGACCGAGCAGAACAATGTTCTCGGAGAGGTGTGGGACGATGCCAGCCTTGTCCCTGTTGGCAAGCGCTTGGAAATAGGTATCGACGTGTGTGGTGTTCAACGATTTGGGCTCCTTGGTGGAGAGGCGGAATTTTGGGTGTACGGATATGGCGAGCAGCGGCGCTGCCCGCCGGAAGTCATGCTCACTTCCTCGACTTACGGTAGTCGCGTAGCGGCAGTCCGCCTTGTCCGATGTCCTCGATCTCGTGCTCGTGGATGATCACGGTCGTGTCTTCGCGAGGCTTGCCCATCACCTTGAAGAGAAGATCCGCAACGCCCTTGTAGATGGCTTCCTTCTGTTCGTCCGTGGTTCGGTCAGCGCCTGGAGCGGTCCCCTCGCGGGTAACCAGGATGTTCACGATTGGCATGACGTGTCTCCGATCAGCGGCCGGCGATAAGGCCGCCGTCGACATGGACGATCTCGCCTGTCGAGAAGGCGGCGTCCTCGAGGTAGAGGACGGCTCTCACGATGTCCTCCACCTCTCCGAGCTTGTTCATCGGGTGGAAGGCGGCAAGGGCGTCGAAGTTTGCCGGCGAATGCATTGACGTCTTGATGACGCCGGGAGCGACGGCGTTCACCCGGATGCCACTTTTCGCATATTCGATCGCGAGGCTCTTCGTCGCCGCGTTCATGCCGCCCTTCGTCAGCATGGCGATGAAAGCCGGAGACCGGGAGCTTGCAAACTCGGCAGTGGATGCCGTGATCTGAACCACATGACCGCTGCCCTGCTTGAGCATGACGGGAATGACCTGCTGTGTCGTGAAGAAGAAGCCGTCGAGGTTCGTTCTGAGCTTCAGGCGGTAGTCCTCTTCGGTGTAGTCCGTGAAGGCCTTGCCGATAAAGATCCCCGCGTTGTTCACCAGCGTGTCGATGCGGCCGAACTTCTCCAGAGCGGTCGCGACCAGCTTCTTGCCGGTTTCGGGGTCGCCGATGTCGCCGGCGACAGTGACGAGATCTGGATCGGAGGACGGCTTGATCGAACGCGAAGATGCAATCACGGCATATCCGCGCGACCGGTACCCGTTGACGATGCCCTCTCCCAGCCCTTGGGAGGCGCCTGTAACAATCGCGACTTTCTTTGTGTTTGTCATTGTCATGTATCCTTGAAAGGTGTCCTTGCCGACTGGATGTAAGGACCTTCCATCCGACGAAAAATTAGCTATTCTTGAACAATGGCTGATAAAAAACGTACAGGGTTCGACTGGGAGGACGTACGCACATTCATCGCCGTCGCGCGGCATGGAAGCCTGTCGTCCGCTGCTCGGTCTCTCTCCGTCACTCATGCTACGGTGTCGCGCAGGCTGCAGTCCCTTGAAAACAGCCTCGGCGAAAAACTTCTTGAAAGGCGGCCAGAAGGGTATGCCCTAACGTCTGCCGGAATCCACGCGCTCGAAGCGGCCGGCGGGATGGAACATGCCGCAGAGCTTCTGGGCCGAGGCGCGGCCGACGCCGCGCCAAGCGGGCTCGTGCGGATCAACGCGTCTCCGGCGATGGCGAACGGCTTTCTCAATCTGAAGCTCGCGAAGCTGGCTATGCGGTATCCGACGCTCGACATCAATCTGACGAACAGTCATCGCTTCATCAGCCTTGAGCGCCACGAGGCGGATATCGCCATCCGGTTCGGCAAGCCAGAAGGCGGCGACGTTATTGCACGCGCTTTGGTGACCGTCGGCTACGGGTTCTACGGGACAGACGATGCATGCCGCGCAGTTGAGGCTGAGGGCAGGCCGGTCTTCATCGGCTTCGACGAGGCAGAAGCACATATGCCGACCGCAGTGTGGCTGACGCGGCACTTTCCCCGGTCGCGTCTGGCATTCCGAGCAAACGATCAGTTCGCCCAGTCTGTTGCCGCGCGTTCGGGAGGAGCGCTCGCGCTGCTACCGCATTACCTCGGTCGCAGCGATGCCGCGCTTCGCCTCTGTTCTCTCGGTCCTTTGCCGCCGGACAGAGATGTATTCTTGCTTACCCGCAGGCGAGACAAGAAGGACCGGCTGATACGCGTTATCGCCGACGAAGTGGTGGCAATGTTCGAGGAAGCAAAGGACTTGTTTGCATGATCTCGAATGGAAACGGCGGCCGGTTTCAATGCGCTCGGTAGCGGTCATCGTTTTTTCTGGCGTTCAGGCCATTGACGTGTCCGGCCCTATGGACGTCTTCGAGGAGGCTAATGCTTTCTTGCCGGGCGCCGAAAGGTATCACGTCCAGATCATCGGCCCTGGCGGCATATTCAACGCCTCGAACGGAATGCGAATAGCGGCCCACCGTACATATGGGGAAACGGACGCGGAGTACGATCTCGTGCTCGTAGCCGGCGGCCCCAGGCTGGCGGAGGAACAGCCCGAAGCGGCGATGCTGGAATGCATCCGGCGCCTGTCGAACTCCGCGGGGCAAGTGGGATCGGTCTGCACTGGGGCGTTCGCTCTGGGCCACGCCGGTCTTCTGGCCGGGAAGCGGGTGACAACCCATTGGCAGAATGCCCACACCCTTTCAAAGCGGTTCCCGGACGCTGTCGTGGAGAGCGATCGCATTTACGTCAGGGACGGCAAGCTCGTTACCTCGGCCGGAGTGACGGCCGGGATCGACCTGGCGCTGGCAATCGTCAGCGACGATCACGGAAGCAAGGTCTCGCTTGCAGTCGCCAAGCGCCTTGTCGTGGTCGCCCAGCGCCAGGGCGGGCAATCCCAGTTCAGCCCATACGTCGTCGCTCCATCGGATCCGAAGTCTCCGCTAGCGGCGATCTCTACTTTCGTCATGGCGAACCTGAAGTCACGTCTGTCGGTAAACGATCTGGCCGATCACCTGCATATGAGCCGCAGGAGCTTCGCCCGCCTGTTTGCACTGGAGACGCGAACGACGCCTGCCGAATTCGTCGAGAACGCCAGGCTGGACGCCGCCCGCAACCTGCTGGAAGGTACCGGCCTGGCGCTCAAGGAAATCGCCTTCGAATGCGGGCTGGGCTCGCCCCATCGCATGCGTCAGGTCTTTCTCCGGAGAATCGGCGTCACCCCCGGTCAATACCGAGCGAGCTTCAAGCGGCCGAGTAAATGAACAGACTTAGGTAGCAGTTGCCACCAATGACCGCAGTCGGCCCAAACCGGTCATGAAGCCTGCCTTGCGGCGAGAGGGAAACTCATATATGAGCTGCCCCATGATCAAGACCGTGCTCATCGCCGCAATTATCCGACCTCTCCATAAGGAGCGGCGCGTTTCGATCATGCCTTGAAACAAGCCGCCGTCAGGCGGCTTTGTTCATTCTGGAGAACCCCTGGCGGCAACACCAGGAGACTTCTCGTGACACACTCAGAGACCACCACTGACCAATTCAAACCACGTTCGCCAGTGCTGAGGACGCTGGTCGAACGCGGTTACGCAAACCAGGCGACTGACCTCGCTGGCCTCGATTTCGCCTTCGAGGAAGGGATTGTGCCTGCCTACGTAGGTTTCGACGCGACGGCCGAGAGCCTGCATGTCGGGCATCTTCTTCCGATCATGACTCTGCGTCGACTTCAGCAGGCGGGCCACAAGCCCATCGTCCTCATTGGTGGCGGCACTACACGCATCGGCGATCCGAGCTTTCGATCCGAAGTGCGGCCTATGCTGACGGACGAGCAGATCGCCAGCAACATCGCGGGGATCAGAAAGGTCTTCGACCGACTCCTCGTCTTCGGTGACGGCCCAACGGATGCGGTCATGGTCAACAATGCGGATTGGCTGGACAACATCCGCTGGATCGACATGCTGAGAGATGTCGGCAGGCACTTCTCGGTAAACCGGATGCTCTCCTTCGACAGCGTCAGGACGAGGCTGGAGAAGCAGGAGAACCTGAGCTTCCTGGAGTTCAATTACATGATCCTCCAGGCTTTCGATTTTCTCGTACTATCCCGCCGCACAGGCTGCCGCTTACAAATGGGCGGAGCCGATCAATGGGTAACATCATCAATGGTATTGAACTGGTGCGACGGACCGAGGGGCAAGAAGTCTTCGGGATGACAGCCCCGCTCGTCGCAACGTCTTCAGGGGCCAAGATGGGCAAGACGGCGGCGGGAGCCGTATGGTTGAATGAGGACCGCCTATCGTCCTACGACTACTGGCAGTTCTGGCGCAACACGGAGGATGCCGATGTTGTACGCTTCCTCAAGCTCTTCACCGATCTGCCGATGGACGAGATCAATAGCCTTGGCCGAGTAGAGGGCGCAGAACTCAACGCAGTCAAGGAACGTCTTGCCAATGAAGCCACCAGCCTCGCGCACGGCGCAGATGCAGCGAGGCATGCTGCCGCAACTGCGAGGCAGACCTTCGAACATGGTGAAGCCGCGCAGGGACTGCCTACACTCCAGCTTGATGATGAGGAGCGATCCGCTGGCGTCTCCCTCGTTGATCTCCTGGTCCGTACGGGGCTGTCCTCGTCCAAGAGCGAGGCAAGGAGAGCAATCGCAAGTCGCGGAGTGCGGCTTGATGGGAACGTCGTTGAAGACCTCGATCTTGTGGTGTTGGTACAGCCGTCCCCCGTCCGACTTTCCTTTGGCGAAAACGCCACGCCATCGTGAAGTAATAGAGACGAGCGTCGGGTATTGTGCCCGGCTTCGTCCGCTTATGGCGCGAAGCCGCCGCCCGTTGGCTTGGTGGCGTCTGCTGCCGAACTCTGTAAATGAACCGTCTGATGGCGACAGCAGCCTCGCTCAGCTTTCCCATTTCGACCCGAGGATAAGATCGGCGAAGTCGACTCTCTTGTAGGTCGGATCCATCTTAGAGAGCACGTCGGCTTTCACGTTTCCGAAGGTCGTCTCCGGCTTGCGGATTGTACCCATGCAGAACGAAGACAGTATACCGTGCTTGAACTTCAAACCGCGGGGATGACACGAGCAGACCTCCTCGCGCTGCTCCTTCGTGAAATCATCGAAGCCTATCCCGAGGACGTCCATCTCGACCCCGGCTGTGACGAGGGCGACTGTCGACCGCTTGTGTCGCGGGATCCCCGGTGTCGTATGCAGCGCGATCGAATCCCACACGTCGTCTACGTCTCGCTCGGAGATGTCGTAGCCGCTCAGGAAATCGCGCGCGGCGTTGGCTCCATCGACCTCGAATCGTTCGGTGTCGCTCGCATGGGAATCCATGAGGCCCATGTCGTGGAACATGGCGCCGATGTAGAGAAGTTCCGGGTCGTAAGGCACGCCCTTGCGGCGACCGATAAGGGCGCCGAACAGGAAGACCCGCCTGGAGTGGTGGTAAAGCAGGTCCGTTTCCGTATCCCGGACAAGCTCCGTTGCCGCCTTGGCCATAGCGCTGTCGGGCATTCTGACGCCCGCGATTGTGGTAGGTTCGTCGATCATGTCTACTCCTTCGAAGCGTTGTCGCTGCAGCCGACAATCGCTCGCGGAGATCATTTCTCCTAACTCGGCCTTGATACACTTTCTGCCAAATCGGGTTCGAAAACGGCCCAGAACAATATTGCGGAGGGTAGGTCGCGCATTTCGTTCGGGAACGAGTTGTTCTTCCCTTAAGCAAAGGGACGAGCGCGATCTGGCTACGATTTCGCCGGTCATCCCCTTGCAAAGCGTAAAACCCCCGCGTCCTGCAGGGGCCTTTCACTTTGAGGGCTCGCGGCGTGATGGAAGTGGCGATGTGAGAAGCCGTCTCTTCACAGCGTGTCGATAAGGCCGCCGTCCACCCGCATTGAGGCACCGGTCGTGGCCGAGGCCAACGGCGATGCCAGATACGTGACGATGTTCGCGATCTCGTCGACGCTGGCTGCTCGCTGGATGAGAGAGCTGCTTCGATGCTGCTTTACGAAATCGGCGGCGACCTCCTCGATCGACTTCCCACTCTTCTCGCGTTCGTCGGCAAGCATCGCCTCGACGCCTTCGGACAGAGTAGGACCCGGAAGGACCGAATTCACGGTAATTCCCGTGCCGGCCATACGCTTGGCGAGCCCGCGGGCGACAGCGATATCGGCCATCTTGCTCACCCCGTAGTGGATCATCTCAACCGGGATGTTGAAACCGGACTCCGACGCGATAAAGATGACGCGTCCCCAGTTCGCCTTTTCCATGCCGGGCAGATAGGCACGCGACAGCCGGATCGCCGACATGACGTTCACCTGCCAGTGCCGGTCCCAGACCTCGTCTGACGTGTCGAAGAAGTCGCTCGGCTGAAAAATCCCGGCATTGTTGATCAGGATGTCGACGCGAGGCAGTTTCGCAACGAGCGCTGCACATCCTTCGGCCGTGGCGAGATCGGCTGCGATTGCGGTGACAGTGCCCTTGGCACCTTCGTCTTTCAGACGTTCGCCGGCCTTTGCGGTTTTTTCGTCGGATCTGCCGTTGATGACGACGTCCGCTCCCGCTCTCGCGAGCTGCCGGGCGATCGCGTAGCCGATGCCCTCGGTGGACCCCGTTACCAGGGCGGTCTTACCAGTGAGATCGATTTGCATGTTCTGCTCCTGTGGGTTGGATGGCGGTTAAAGGTTGCTCATGCCACCGTCGATGACGAGCTCGCTGCCGACGATATAGGCCGCCTCGTCGGATGCGAAGAAGACCACGGTCTTCGCTACTTCCGACACGTCGCCGAAGCGACCGACCGGTATCTGCTTCTGCACGCCGTCGGCCATCGCCTTCATGTCCGCCTCGGACATGCCGAGCTTTCCGTACAGCGGGGTAGCGATAGGGCCGGGGCTGACGGCGTTCACGCGGATGCCACGACCTACCAGTTCGCCCGAGAGCGTCTTCGCCAGCGTCAGCAGCGCGCCCTTGGTCAGCGAATAGACGCTCGAGTTCGGCATGCCGATATGTGCGTTGATCGACGTGTTCAGTACGATCGAAGCGCCCTTCGAGAAGATCGGCAGGAGAGCCTGGATAAGGAAGTAAGGACCCTTGACGTTCGTCGCGAACGACCTGTCGAAGTCCGCTTCCGACCAGCTCTCGACCGGTCCGAACTGCGCGACGCCCGCATTGACGAACAGGATGTCGAGGTGACCGAACGCTTCTTCGATCTGGCTGACGACCTTCTTCTGGCCGTCGACGTCGCCCGCGTCTGACTGAATGACGATGACGCTGTCGCCGAGCTCGATGCGGGCCTTCTCCACGCTGGCAGCGCGGCTGCCGGTTACGGCGACGCGCGCACCTTCGGCGACGAACTGCCGGGCGGTTTCAAGGCCGATGCCGCTGGTGCCGCCGGTGATTAGAGCGGTCTTGTTGGCAAGTCTGGACATGATGAACTCCTGGCGTTGGTGAGCGGTCCCGATGCCGAGGCCGATGACCGTGATTTACTACCGGGGAGCTGTCCGAATTAGCGGGCAGAAAACAATTCTGCTGTTCGGACTCGCCGAACGTTGCGCGAAACGTATGGGGCTTTCCAAGCCCTGAGCCTTCCCGGCGCACGGCATCTGCTTCGAATGCAGCCGCCCGCCGACGCACGGAGAGGGCCGTATCATGTTCCATATGAACCGGGAGACTGCGGATTCGGCCGATGCCAGAAGACTCAGACAGCCAGTTCAGACGCAGGAAAAGCAATGAGATCGGCGGACGGAGTAGTGAAAGAAAGGCTTTGGAACCAGCTTTGCCCTTTGGTTCCAAGGCCTCCTCATGCGCACCATCATTGCATGTCGTCGGTATCTCAAGCCTGCGACGGGCGCCTGGTAAAACAACGCGGGCTGGTTTGTCAACTCGACACGAGATCGATATTTCCATACTTGGAAACTGATGAACTCCGCGAATATTGGCTTTTCCTTTCTTGGTGAGTTTTACCGCGGAACTCCTGGATGCCCGAGGCTCGGACCGGATACATCGCAACGACCGTGTGCCAGGTTGCGCCTCAAGGCGCACTATTGATCTCGATTACGTTCAGATCCGGGTCGCGAAGGTATAGCTGGGGAAAACCAGCCAGGCCGATGCGGGAAACAAGAAGATAGTTTGGATGATCTTCCGGGAGGTCCTCTCGGAAGCCGAGGGCCTCCAGACGTTCGAGGGTCGCATCGAAATCATCCGTTCTGAACGCAAAGTGCTAGTCATTGCGGTCGACGAAAGGTCGTCTGCGAAAAGTGCCTTCAGGGTGCACGACGAGGTGTATTTGCAGACTGCCGCAGGCGAGCCAAGCTCCCTTTACGGGAAAGTTGTGACGGGGGATCTCGGCGAGCTTGAACACGTCGCGGTAAAAAGGAAGCGATGTCGCCAAGTCAGCAGTGATGACCGATACATGATGCAGGGGGAGCGACGGCATGTCTGTCCCCAAAGATCGTGCTAACGGAGCCATATTCGCAAAGCTTTTCGTTGAATGCCATAAATTGCAAATGTGGCTCAGGCTGGGGAGCACGCCCGCCGCTCTAGCGGAAAGAGCTGCCTTGGCGCTGCTTTTTCGTGATGGAGAGGTGATTGCGGGAGTCGGCTTGGCCAACAACCTGACGCGTTGATTTGCGAGAACCCTTAAGGCTCTCGCCACTCTGGGCCGGTTATGAGTCCCTACCAGGCGTGAGAAGCATCAACGGGCAAAGCGCAGTCGGATGCCGACCCAATCCCATGAATGCAAAACAAATGAGAGCGTACGTCAGCTTGGGGTCGATTCTAAACCCGCGTCCGTGCCGGAGGTCAGTAACGTCTCGACGACAGAAATGCGGTGCGACTGACTGTGGCAGCGGCAGGCTGCGGCAGTTTCTCAATAATTCTTTTGTACCGGAAGCCCTTCGACGTGAGCCGGCACAGGCACTTCCGGCCCAACGCGCCCTGCACTTCGATCAGTTCCGCCTCTCTGGCGCGTATTATCGTCTTAAGGCCCACGTGTCTGGGAACCTTGGAATATCGGCGAGGCCCCAGTGCCAGCACCAGGGCCTCGATCCGTCTGCTGGCAGTGTTGATCATTGATGCCCCCATCACGTCTTGCTGCAAAATCTAGCCCATATCGGGCAGGATCTTGTTAAGATGGCGGCTTTGTCGTGCACTTCCGGCGGACCTTTTTTGGCAATTGCCTCGCAGAAATATCTGAGGGGAACCGAGGGATCCTGGCGCGGCTGTGTCTGTTGGGTCCGAACAGCAAGCGAGCCCCGTTAGCCAAGCCCCTATCGCAGACGCAGCTCAGGATTAAGACTTCGTTCTCTGGACTTTCGCGATGCCATCGCCGCCCTAAGGCCGGGGCCCTTCCATGTGAGGCTCGCACCAGAAAGGATCAGACTGAAGTGCGTCCGACCGATCCACCACCGTCAGCAAAGAGGACCTGGCCGGTGATGTAAGATGCCTCTTCGGACAGGAAAAAGGCTATCGCAGCGGCAATTTCTTCCGGCTTTCCCAGGCGCCGCATCGGAATCGTCGAGAGAAAGCGGGCCTCCGCTTCTGGCCGGCCACCTATCGGTCCACAACGGTGGCGCGTGAACTCTCTCCATGAGCTAGGCCTGACGCGGTGAACACACGCGATTGCTCATCAATAACCCTGTGGATGTTCAGGAGATGCGCTCCGGCATTACAAAGAGGCGTCTTAGCCGCGTTTTGCCGGGACTTCTGTCTGTTCCATAAGCTAACGTTATGCCACAAACCGTAGTACAATGAAGGGCGCCTCGGGGGCGCCCATCATACAAAATTCACATCCCATTCCGGCGATAACGAAGCCGCTCCTGTTCAATTTGTTCGGCATTGTAGGGCGCGAGTGTATCGCCGAAACGGGTCCATCCTTGCTTCTCGTAGGCGGTGCGCCGTTCTGTCGGATCAACCCAATTCGAGTGCTTCAGAATAGCTTCAGCCTCTGGCACCAGTGCCTCATCCACCTTGGCGGTGACGAGGGTTCCACCTCGGCGGACACCTTCGGCGTGGAAATGAGCATCTCGTTCTGGTACGCCGGAGCTCGTCAGTGCGCCGATAATTCCACCAGCGGCCCCACCTGCAACCGCACCAGCTGCGGTCGCAGCAAGCCAACCGGCGGCGACAACCGCGCCAACACCCGGAACCGCTATCAAGCCGAGACCAGTGAGCAAACCGCCTGCCCCGCCGACAACAGCACCGATCCCGACGCCAGTTCCGGCCCCTTCGGCGGCATTCGACTAGCCGTGCCGTCGATCACCACGTTGGATATGATGCTGATATCAGTAGATGGAACACCAACAGCTTCGAGTTCACCCACAGCGGAGCTGGCGTCCGTATAGTCGTCAAAAAGTCCGGTAACAGTTTTCATGATAACCTCCTTGCGCTTGTGTTTCGCACTCACTTTGCAACAATATTGCCCTGATAATCGAGGGCGATCGAAACGGCTTTGCCGTCCTTCATGCCTTTGGCGTTCCAAACGCCTTTGTCGTCTTTGCTGAGATCTTTCACCTGCGTGTAACCTGCTTTTTCAATCCGATCCTTAGCCTGGTCCTCAGTAAAGCTGTTTGCGCCTTCCACCGGAGCCGTCGGATTTTTGGTGTCGGGGGTAGCAACTGCCGGCGTGTCGTCGTTGCTGTTGGCGGCTGGCGCGGTCTGAGCCAGTGCTGAAAGAGACGAGACGGAGACGAATGCGGCTGCGAGAACGATTTTCTTCATGGTTCCCTCTCTAGTTTAGATCGTCATATTGAATCTATCCAACCCTGACATTGCATTGGTTCCAGCATCGGACCTTAGTCCGATAGGCTGAAGTACCGTTGGACAGCGACAGGAACGCCGGGACGGGCCCTGAACCTGATACCGCGCAATGGCCCAGCGGATAACAAATCGAAGCCTGCGCCAGGAAGCGACAGCGAGCTGTCGCAGCGCCCGTGAAAACAACCGTCCTTCCAGGTCAGCACGAAGCCTGCTGCTCATTTCTAAAATGGTTCCAACTCCACCATGGGGATAACTTGGACTTAAGTCCGATCGCGGAACAGCACGCGTCGAAGGCGCGTTCAAGACAAAATGGAAAACAGAGGCAGGGAAAGAAATGTCGATCGAACTATGGCAATCAACAATCGAGGTGGCGATCGACGGCGGTGATCATTTTAAGAGCGTGAGCAACAGCCGAGAAGCGCTTGCGTGCCTGATGACCTGTTGGCCCAGCCGCGGCGGCAAAGCTTTTGCGGCCGCCCGGCGGGCCTGTATCGGCGCTGTGAACGGTCGTGTGGACCCGTCGGTGGCAGCGGAAGCGTTCAAGAACGCGGCCACGGAAGCCGGCCTGCTACGGCAGTAAACTGCTGCCAAGATTTTTTGATCGTGTCGCAAGTAAACAACATTGGGAGTTCTGTCGACGTATAACCGGACTATGGCGATATAACGCTCCCACAACCGGTCGGCGCATGAATACCGCATGCCGGTTTGGAACTGTCAATCAGCGTCGGAAGCTGAAGCCCCCTGTTGCTTAGGATCTGAGGGGACTTTTAGGTCGACTGGGCGTCCCAGCGCCAGTACCTCGTCCAGCGGTTACTGGTACGATGCTTTGGAATTAGCCGTGACCGATCGAAGTCGAGCCTCCGTCATTGCCATCAACCGCCGAACCACGCATATTTTGTGTATCCAGATCGATTTGCAAAACACCATAGTAACCATGGCGTTCCTTTCAAACATGGTCGCCATCGTAACTGGCGGCGGTTGAGGGTAGGTCTAAGAGTTCGCTCCACAGCAGGGTAGGGAAGGGGCAAAAGTTGTCGTGTTGCGCGGAGGCCACCCAGTTAAGGAAACAGCCTCTCATTGAGGAAGCGGGCAAAGGAGCGATCGCCCTTGCGACCAACCTGATGACCTTACCGCCTTTGTTCGCGTCGCGAGCGAATTGGGCCTGATCGACGTCCTCATCAACAACCACGGCTCGTTTCCGGGCTTTAGTCCTAGTTGGAACTGCGATCCCGTTTTCGAGATCATTCTGCGTGGCACGTTCAACACCTGCCGCACGGCCGGCCCTATGATGCTGGCCCAGGGCAGCGGCCGGATCGTAAAACTCGTTGGTGGCGGAACGGGCAACATTTTTCGTCATGGCTGGCTCTGGCTACGCGCCCAGCAAATCCGCCAGCGATGCGCTCGCAGAGGAGAGGGATGCGATCGTTCCGGCAAAGGACCGAGCACTGCGTTTCAGCTCCGCCGAGCAAGCAAAGATTTGAAGATATTCGGGAAGGTTGGAGAGCGCCGTTTGCAGAGTGCATGAATGAACGGACGGCGCCGACGCCGTCGAAGCCCTTCACGTCCTATGCGGCGATCTTCATGCAAAGGAACTTCGGTGATGTAGAGGGATGACCTCAGATCGCCAATGGTTCCTCTTGCTCTTCCCGGCGTTTCGGTGAAGCTATACCTTAGTGCGAAGTTCGCTACGCATTTTCAAGCGGGAGCGCGCGGTGCTCGTAAACCAGCTGTTTCTGCGCTTCCCGGAAAAGGGCCCCGACCGCTATCGCCTCGGTGATGACGGTTGCCTAATCCTGAGTGTATTATAGTGAGCCTTTCAGCTGGGACCGCTTATTCGGTAGGGGCCGGCTCGCTCGCTCATTACGACAGATTTCCAGGTCAGGGTAATTTCGCCGCGCGCCAGCAACACATCTACCGCTTCATGGACGACCGGCATGAATTTGCGCCAGTCCAGCGGGGCGTTGTGATCACGCGCAAGACTACGCGCCACTTCGCTCGGACAGGTTGTGCCAGCAGGTCGGCTTGCCACGAAACTTGAGATCGTCGATTCAGCATCTTTGGTCATCGCGCGACTTCATTCTCTCGAACCCTGAGTGACTCTATATGGGATAGCGCTAGCGGCTGACGATGGGCAAACTGTTCATAAGCCGCTGTTTTTCTCAGGTTGCAGTTAGCCCCTGACAAACCAGGAGGCCAAGTTTTCAATTTTCGTATCGATTGGTTGCGGGCCGCCGGTCAATATCCTTCAAGGCCAGCGTTTGGACTCAGGTTTACGTTTGATTGGCTGAACTGCCGTGAGTGCATACCCTGGTCCGATTGCGGCCCTCTCTCTTTGCCGCATAAAGTGCTGCATCGGCTTCCCGCTGAAGGTCGTCCACGCTCTTTGGCGCACGGTCCGGGGGGAGGGTAGCGACGCCGATGCTGAGCGTTACTACTGGCGCCGCCCTCGATGCGGGGTTGGGAAATGAGGCAGCCTCGACGCGCTGTCGGATCGTCTCGGCCAGGCTGAGGGCCGTCGTTGCATCGCAACTAGGAAGAAAAATCAGGAACTCCTCCCCACCAAAGCGCGCGACCTGGTCGTTGTCGTTCCTCAAGCTGCTCTCGATGATACCGGCCACCTTGACGAGGCAGCGATCACCTTCGGCATGGCCGAGACTATCATTGAGGCGCTTGAAGTCGTCGACATCACACATCAACATCGCAGCTTCCAGGCCGCCAGGTCCATTCTTCCAATGAGCTTCAAGCGTTGCCATCATTGATCTTCTGTTTGCAACACCTGTCAGGGGATCGGTGCGGGCCAGTCGTTCCAGACGGCCGTTAGCATCTTTCAGGTCTGCAAGGCGTTTGCGATCGCGTAGCTCCAGAAGAAAAGTTTTCTGCGCCAGGATGATTGCGGTCCGGCGCGCTACCAGGGTTGCCATTATGCCAGCCGCAAAAAACAGCGAGCCCGCGATCGCGCTCCCCGGTCCTATCATCGGATTTCGGAGCTGGAATATCAGGTAGATAAAGATCGCTCCCACGCCCACCATAGTTGCAAGGGTGAGCGGCACCGGGAATATCACTATCGCAGTCACAGCCACGAACAACATGATCGTTAGATGCCGCTCATAGAATTCGCCCCCGGAAGCTACCCCAACCAGGGCGACTGACAGCAAGATGACCAGGATGCCACCGAGCAATACTGAGAATTGTTGCCGTGGCCCACGCGGCTTCGAGAAAAAAATGGCCGTCGATATTGCGGCGGGAAGAAGCAGTGATGCCGGCAAGAACATTGCTGTAGCTGTTTGCGACGGAAGGAGGAGCAGATTTAGCGTGAGAGTGACGACATCCAGCAGAACAACCCACACCATCCATGCACGGATGATCTTCGCTGCCTGCCTGGCCGAACGTTCACGGAAAAGCTGGGCCAGTTCTCCTTCGAGGCGTATGTGCCGCGTCCGGCCGTCTAGCAACCGTTGGACCTCGGCCCAGCCCCCTTCGGTAACAACGGGAGTTTCTCTCGGCGGCGACGGTTGGGCGCCAGTGCGGACTCTTTCCATACCCATGGTTGTGAGTTAGGTCGCGACAAAGGATGAGCAAGGCCACCGGTCATCCCGACTGGAGCCAAGTCGTGAAAGTGTGGGTACGGCGGTTCGGGTAGATTTCTGATAGTTCCGACCGCAGCGCGGTTACTATAGATCCGACTAGGCGGGTGTTGATTGCAGCGGTGAAGGGCTCGGCAGGTCGTTACTCTGCTGCCTCGGTACGATTGCCAGATTGGCTCAGCCGAGCTTTCTGGCCGCTTGCCCAGCTGCGGGCGTGGCTTTCAAGCACGAACTCTTTTTCGGTCACAGTACCGTTCTCGACAACGCGTACCCACCACTGATCGTCTTTGAAATCAACATTGACAGAGTTCAGCTCCATCGTTGCGTCCTCCTTGTCTCGGGGCGCAAGGTGCCAATCTCACAGCGGCAACGAGCCCCGTCATTTGGGGTGCCGATAACCGATAGTACGCTAACGTACTTTGGCTTGTCCATCCGAGAGGTTGGAAAAAGGTCAAATCAAAATCGGCGCCATCACCCTGGCCGAACACTCGGAAGATGAAATGCGGCTTAGAGAGGCCCCTTCGATCGCGCCGAACGTGGGTGCCGTCTGGTATCAGTAAAAGGTCGCCGGCTCCCCGAACTTGATGTCGTCCGTCACATGGATCAACATCGGTCGGCCCGTCCCGGACGCTGTGGAGGCGGTGGTCGAGTGGCGAGTCATCTGGGCGGGCGCTTGACTTCTTCTTTCACACAATCTCGGGCTCGGAAGGCGCTTCTTCTAAGGTACTATTCGACCTCTATGTGTTTGCGGGTTCTCGAACCGCCTCGATCCTCGTCAGCCCTGTGCCCAGCGTCCTGACGGAAAGGTCGTGCAATTTGCCAGACAACCTTACTGCATGACCCATTCTCGCAACGGAGCGGATGTTGCGCAGACAAAGCAACCGAACGATCTGTCCGCTCCGACCCGACGGGGGCGCGGCTGCGGGAGCCACGACCGCGTTTTTCTTCTTCACCGGCACGGTGTCTGCGTGACCCTTGCGAAACTCCAACGAATGGCGGCACTGATAACTGATCGGCTCCGGTCGCACGGATCCCACGGCTAGCCGGGCACGGTCGCACGCGCCATCGCGAACGAGCAACTGGAACTATCGGTCACCTAATGTATTCTGACGGCATGAAAATCAATATCGCAATCATATCAATGGCGGGCGCCGTGTTGGCTGCGTGCAGCCCGGCTGGGCCTTCTGGCAACTCGTCCGTACCTCAGCCAGCCAAGCCTGTCGAGATCGAGCAATACCTAGGCCATTGGTTCGAGATGGCGCGCTACGAAAATCAGTTTGAGCGCGGTTGCGAGGCGGTTACTGCCGACTACTCGCTTGGTGAAGATGGTATGGTCCGCGTGCTCAACACCTGCCGGGAAGGCGGAATAGACGGTAGGCGCAAAGAATCCGAAGGCAGGGCAAAAACTGTCCCGGATAGCGGCAACGCCAAGCTCAAAGTATCGTTCTTCGGCCCGTTTTACGGGGATTACTGGATCCTTGATCGCGCCGCGGATTATTCTTGGTCGATAGTTGGCGAACCTTCGGGTCGATATTTATGGTTTCTGACTCGGAGACCCGACCCGACAAAAAAGACCCGTAACATGCTTGTCGAAAAGGCCAAAGCGCTCGGCTACGATGTCGACATGCTGCGGTGGACGCAGCATTAGAAGCATTGTGGATGCTCGCTGCTCTGAGGGGCGCGTCGTCTAAACTAGCTGCAACTGATCCGTTCGGAGGTCATCTGCCCTTTCGAGAGAGGATAGCGTCACCCCCAGCAATCGTATGCCTTGCGGCAGCGGAAAGATTGACTTCAAGAGCGAGGCAACAACCTCGTCGATTTCGCAGGCAGACAGGAAGGACCGCGCGACTGTTCTTGAGCGCGTGATCTGCGTGAAGTCGGCATATTTCACCTTCAACGTCACGGTTTTTGCCCTTATCGGGTTGGTCTCGCAGTAACGCCAGACCTTGGCGATGAGCGGCCGCACGCCCTCGAGCGCCGGGTCATAGCTGTGAATGTCCTGCGCGAAAGTATCCTCGGCGCCGACCGATTTGCGGATCCTGTCCGGCTTGACGCGGCGCTCATCGATGCCGCGGGCAATGCCGTAAAAGTATGGACCAGCTTTCCCGAAATGATCGGTCAGGAACTGCAGCGACTGCGCCTTGAGGTCGGCGCCGGTCTGGATTCCGAGGCGGTGCATCTTCTCGGCGGTCGCCGGCCCGACGCCGTGGAATTTCTTCACGGCCAGCCCTTCGACAAAGGCAGGGCCGTTCTTCGGCGTGATGACGGCCTGCCCGTTCGGCTTGTTGAGGTCGGAGGCCATTTTGGCGAGAAACTTGTTGTAGGAGATTCCGGCTGAAGCATTCAGCCCGGTAACGGCCTTGATCCTTGCGCGGATCTCCAGCGCAATCTCGGTCGCGATCGGCATATCCTTGAGGTTTTCGGTCACATCGAGATAGGCCTCGTCGAGCGACAGAGGCTCGATCAGCGGCGTGTATTCGGCAAAGATCTCGCGGATCTGCTGCGAGACGGCGCGATAGACCTCGAAGCGGGGCGTCACAAAAATCAGGTCAGGGCATTTGCGAGCGGCCGTGACCGAAGGCATCGCCGAGTGGACACCGAATTTTCGTGCTTCATAGCTAGCAGCCGCAACCACGCCTCGGGCGGCTGCACCACCGACGGCGAGCGGCTTGCCACGCAGTTCCGGATTATCGCGCTGTTCCACTGACGCGTAAAACGCATCCATGTCGACATGGATGATCTTTCTAATCGTCGAAGCTGCCGTCACATCCATTGGTGCGGCCTCAGGTGAAGTTCGAAGTGTGCCGGTTCATGTCTATTTCATCTATCTAATGAATAGAACAAAGTAAGAACTTTTTTAGCTGGAGTCAAATATCTATGGCGATCCCGTGCCGCGGCTAGCGCCTTGCCAGCCCTTCCTGTCCTCATTTTTTCCGAAGACACCTCCCGGACCGCAGGACGGCCGGACTGCCGCGACTGCTGCCGAGCATCCCTGCAGGCCAGGACGAGGGGGCATCTGCCCTGCGATGGACAACCTGCGCTGATCGCGCAGGCGGCGATTGAGCGACAGCCGGGGGCAAGAGGATCGAGCTGCGACCGAGTACACTTTGTTTTCTCCTTTGCCATCTCAATTTTTTGGCTGGACGGCAGCTCCGATATAGACGGCGTGCCTTTCCGGATTGGCCGAACTTGAAATCCGGATTGGACGAAGCTATCTTCCGGATCAGACGAATAGTTACGGTTAGTTCCAAAGGGGCCAATATTTGATCAGCAACAACAAGGCCGACCTGCTGTTTCCCAGAGGTGCGTCTCAACGCGTGGCCATAGCCATGACAGATACGCCGGTCGTCCTCGTGAATGGACCCCGACAATGCGGCAAGACCACTCTGGTACGATCTCTCCTCAAGACAGACCGGCCGTATTTCACGCTGGATGACGACACGACGCTCGCATCGGCAAAGACCGATCCGGTCGGCTTTATCAGGCAAATCGATACTGCAATCCTCGACGAAGTGCAGCGGGCTCCCGAACTGTTGCGCGCGATCAAAAGCGCCGTCGACAACGACCGACGTCCCGGCCGATTTCTTTTGACAGGATCCGCCAACATCCTTGCGCTTCCGACCGTCTCGGAAAGCCTTGCCGGCAGGATGGAGGTTGTGACCCTGCTGCCCCTGGGCCGGGCAGAAGTCCTGAGAGGGAAGGGCAATTTCCTCGACAAGGCATTTGCCGGAGAGCTTACGGCGCCTGGGAGCGTTATTGTCGGGTCTGACCTGATCGAACACGTCCTCACTGGCGGATATCCGGAGATGATCGCACGCCCCGATCCTCGCCGTCGTTCTGCTTGGGCAAGAGAATATATCCGAGCGATTGTCGAGCGCGACGTTAGCGAAATCGCCGATGTCGAGCGTCTCGACCAGATGCCTCAGCTACTTCGCGCACTCGCACATCACTCGGGACAGCTCTTGAATTTCGCGCAGCTGGCAGGACAAATCGGTCTCGATGATAAAACCGCGCGTCGCTATATCGGCATCTTCGAGAACCTGTTTCTGGTGCGCAGGATCGAGCCATGGTTCCGCAATCCACTGAAGCGTCTCGTGAAGACGCCGAAGCTGTTCTTCCTGGATAGCGGACTTCTTGCCGCATTAACGGGATTGACCCAGGATCGTATTGCAAGAGACCGCTCGGCCTTCGGTGCCCTGCTCGAAACCTTCGTTGCCAATGAGATTCTCAGGCTCGCCACATGGAGCGATGCTCGACCGACCTTCCATCATTATCGTGACAAAGATCAGGACGAGGTCGATATTATTCTGGAAGATGAGAGCGGCGATATCATCGGGCTTGAGGTAAAGGCTGCGGCGACGGTCACAGCGCCGGATTTCAAGGGCCTCCGGAAAGTTGCGGCTGCCACCGGAAGCGCCTTCAAGGCAGGATGGGTTCTTTACGACGGGGACAAGATCCTACCCTTTGGTGATAGACTGGCGGCGGTCCCGCTTTCCTGCCTCTGGGGCGAGTGATTTCGGAAACAGCCCATCGCTTGCGGGAATGCTCACACAAAAAAGGTCGATTCAACGCAGAGCTGCATGCTGCGGCGGCGCCGTGTGGCTTTCCGTAGCGAAGGCGCGGCTTCCGTGCGTGCTAACTCGTAAAGCCAGGTTGAAGAGCAGGCGATTTCCTCAGTGGAAAGAGTCTCGTGAGACTGGGCGCGGATACCATAGTGCCGACATCCGCCACCACATGCTAACGTGTGCGGACCTGTACGTGGCACCTGATGCTCGTGCGCAAACACGGCTTCTTTTCGCAGCCGAGTTGCAGAACGAAAATATATTCCTTTAGCGCCCCCGCGCCGTAGAGAATATTGGGCCGAACCCAAGCGACAACCGAGTTCCCACGCCGCCGACAAGTATCGGCACCGGGAGCCGAGAAGGTGAACGCAATTGACCGAACGGCAACTTCATCTGGGCGCCTTCATGCGCCCCGTCAGCCTCCATACCGGAGCCTGGCGGTATCCGGGGTCTTATCCGGACGCGAATTTCAACTTTGCCCATATCGTCGCGTTTGCGAAGAAACTGGAAGCGGCGAAGTTCGACGCCTTCTTCATGGCCGATCATCTTGCCGTGCTCAACATGCCCGAGGAGGCTTTGAAGCGCAGCCACACGGTCACGTCGTTCGAGCCGTTCACGCTGCTTTCCGCTATTGCGGCGCTGACGAGCCGCATCGGTCTCGTCGCCACGGCATCGACCACGTTCGACGAGCCCTATCATGTGGCGCGGCGCTTCGCATCTCTCGATCACATTAGCGGCGGACGCGCCGGGTGGAACATCGTCACGACTTCCAATCCCGATGCTGCACTGAATTTCGGCCTTGATGCGCATGTCGCTCATGGCGAACGCCACGAACGTGCGCGCGAATTCTATGACGTCGTCACCGGTTTGTGGGATAGCTTCGACGACGACGCCTTTATCCGCGATATCGAAAGCGGCGCCTTCTTCGACCCGGCGAAGTTGCATGCCCTCAACCATAAAGGCACTGAACTGTCCGTACGGGGTCCGCTTAATATCGCCCGCCCTCCACAAGGATGGCCCGTCATCGTTCAGGCCGGTCAATCCGACCCGGGCCGGCAGCTTGCCGCTGAAACGGCTGAGGTCGTCTTTTGCTCGCCGCGCGACTTGCCCTCCGGACAGGCGCTCTACGCCGATATCAAGGGGCGGATGGGGAAAGTGGGGCGCAATCCTGATCATCTGAAGATCCTGCCTGCGGCATTCGTGGTGATCGGGGATACGCTTGAAGAGGCGAGGGCAAAGCGCGCGCATCTCGATGGCCTCGTGCATTACGACAGTGCCATCGCCTCATTATCAATCGCGCTCGGTCATGACGCCTCGAAATTCGATCCTGACCTGCCGCTTCCCGAGGTCCCCGAGACCAATGCCAGCAAGACCGGCCGCGAGCAGGTGCTGAAGCTCGCTGTTCAGGAGAGCCTGACCGTGCGGCAGCTGGCGCAGCGATACGGCGGGTATTCGGGGCTCGCCTTCGTCGGCACGCCGCAGCGGATCGCCGACCAGATGGCCGAGTGGCTTCATGAAGGAGGATCGGATGGTTTCAACGTTGTGTTTCCCTACCTGCCGCAGGGCCTCGACGATGTCGTCGAGCGGCTGGTTCCTGAGCTTCAGCGGCGGGGGCTCTTCCGCAGCAAGTATGAGGGAGCAACGCTGCGCGACCATCTCGGGCTTCCCCGGCCCAGGAGCCGCTACGCTTGACGCGCCCATGACGTCGCGGGAACACGATCCCGCCCGGGCGCGTTTGCCGTGCGCTTACGAGGGAAACGAATGATTTATGATACGGTTTTGGTTGGCTCCGGCTTCTCGGCGATCGCGACGCTCTGCAATCTGATCGAGATTCTTCCGGCATCGGCTGCCGTGGCCGTGATCGGCGATGACCCGGGCTTTGGCCGCGGAACCGCCTATCGCTCGGAGCTATATCTCCACCGGCTGAACGTCCCGGCCGGCCGGATGAGCCTCTTTCCAGACAGGCCGAATGCATTCGTCGAATGGCTTGCCGAGCGCAAGCGGCCGCTGAGAGACGGCGATTTTGCTTCCCGCCAGGATTACGGCCTCTACGTTCGCGACAGCCTTGCGGCGCTGCTGCGCAACAGGCGGCCGCGATGCAAGGTGGACTTCATCCGCGCCAAGGCAACGGGCTGCGTCGAGCGCTATAACGCCACACTTGGCTTCCTTCTCGACAATGGTGGGGAGATCGCCGGGCGGAACGTCGTGCTGTGCCTCGGCGTCGGCAATGCGCCGCTGCCCTTCGATGTATCCGGATTGGCCGCGTCGGCAAGGAAGCGTATCGTCGAAAACCCGTGGCGCCTGTCGTGGCTGAGACGCGTCGGGCGCGACGACAACGTCTGTATTCTTGGCTCCGGCCTGACGATGATCGATCAGGTTCTGGCGCTGCGCGCACGCGGTTTCCGCGGAAAAATCGATGTCCTTTCCCGGCGCGGCCTTGTCCCCCATGGGCACGTCGTCGCTCCGGCGCCCCCGGCCGATTTTGATCCGCAGACCCTGCCCGTCAAGTTGAGTGAGCTGCTTCGTCGACTGCGCGAGGAAAGCCGGGCTGCAGGTGACTGGCGCTCAGTCATGGACCGTCTGCGCCCGCAGACGCAGGCGCTCTGGGCACGGCTTCCGGCCGCCGAGCGCGTCCGCTTTCTTCGACACGCGCTGCCATGGTGGAACATTCATCGCCATCGGGTGGCCCCAGATGTCCATGCACGCTTTCGCGAGTTGATGGAGAGTGGCCGCGTCGCTGTGCATGCCGGCTTCCTCTCAGGCGTGGAGCAGACAGGGGGCGCCCTTACCATCACTTATAGATCCAAGGGGACGCTGCAAAGCAGGCAGGTGAATGCCGACTGGCTGGTCAATTGCACTGGCGTCGAAAGGGCGGGTATCGCGCATTCACCATTGCTTGCGGAAATGAAGCGCCAGGCTCTGATCAAGGCAGACGCACAGGGGCTCGGCATCGTCGTCGATCGGCAATCGAGAGTGCAGGCAGATGCCGCAAGCGCCGCAGGGCTCTATGCAGTCGGAGCGCTGACGGCAGGCCAGTTCTGGGAAATCACGGCGGTTCCGGATATTCGCATTCAGGCTCAGGCCGTCGCGAGCGATGTTGCAGCCGCAATCGCTGGCGGTGATCGCGAATGACAGCCAGTCGCGGCTAGCTTTCCCTTGTGGCCTTGGGATTGTTGATCTCCAGAAAAGAGGTGATCTGCGTTCGGCGGGAGGTGTCGATCGAGACCGGATCGACAGCCCCTCTTCAACAATCGATCTGGTGAAAAGGCAATTTTCTCCCAATCGGTTAGAAGTCGATAGCGACGGCCCGGCCGGGCGGCCAGCATCATTCGGTAAAGACCACCACGACGCCAGGTTTTACCATGCTTGCCAGTTCCTCGACGTCCCAGTTGGTCAATCTTACACAGCCATGCGAGCCGGTCTTATCGATGAGGGATGGTTCAGGCGTTCCGTGGATGCCATAGGTCGGCTCCGAGAGGTCGATCCAGACAGACCCAACCGGATTGTTGGGTCCGCTTGGCAAGGTAAGCTTCGTCCTGTTCTTGCCTTGCTGGAAATTGACACGCGGATTGTATTCGTAGGTTGGGTTGCGGGCAACACCGTTGACCTTGTGCTTTCCGGAAGGGGACGGGTTGTCTTCGCTGCCAATTGTCGCCGGATAGATTGCCAGAACATCTCCATCATCGGCAAAGGCGACGAGCTGTCCGTCCGCGCGACGCGCTTCGATCCGCTTCACCCGGCCGGTTCTGGGTGCTCCGACAACGGCTACGGAGATCGTCTCGCCGGGCGAAAATTTTGCGGACGGGTTGAGGGCATGGAGAAGGTCGATATCCATGTGAAAGCGCTCGGAAAGCTTTTCTGGGATGCTTGTATAGCCGAGGTGATCCATCTTGGCTTGTTCGGCATAGTCTTTCGGCACTTCACTAACGAGGTCGTCGGCGTCATCGGGCGCGATGATATACGGGCCGATCACATGCTTGTCGTCGCCGAGCCGCTCTACCACCAGGGCGTCGAGCTTGCCGTCCACCGGCAGATGCTGCATTGCTTCGAAACCGGCAATCGCCTTGCTGACATTGGCGCCATCGAAGCCATCGATCACACCCGGCGATGCGCCTGCCCGGTCAAGCAGGACCTGAAGATGGACTATTGCGGCCTTCGGTACAGGCGGGTCCTGCGCAACCTGCCCGTCGAGCCCTGACAAGACATCCGAGTTGTTGATTGAATCGGGCGACAATTCCTGGGCGTGGGAAAAGCCAAGCGAGCCGAAAAAGATCATTGAGCCAAACAGAAGTCTTTTCATAGCACCGAAAGGGCTGAACAGCTCGATTGTTCCATAGCGCGGAAGCCGCGCTCTCCAGCGGCCTTCAAGCGCCGCAGTGAGCCAAAATCGAGCGGTCAGTTTGGCTTGGAAGACGCGAGCCCGCGAGAGCAGCG
This sequence comes from Rhizobium sp. OAE497, assembly GCF_040546565.1. Classification (NCBI taxonomy): domain Bacteria; kingdom Pseudomonadati; phylum Pseudomonadota; class Alphaproteobacteria; order Hyphomicrobiales; family Rhizobiaceae; genus Rhizobium; species Rhizobium sp. OAE497. The sequence goes on along the minus strand of NZ_JBEPOA010000003.1, from coordinate 273,526 downwards.
TGCGAGGCAAGTCACGAGCGCCTGGCGAGAGGAGGCCATGAGCGAAGATTTGCTGACACCACTGCGACGATGATATCGTTGAGATAGAAAAGTCGCTGGTTCCGGCGCGCCTGGCAACTCCGGTCGATCGAGCTGACCGATGCCGGCTCGCGACGATAGGTGTTTGGCAAGCGTTCAGATTGCGAGGCTTGATAATTTCGATCCCTTGAAACTCTCCCTCGTTGTCGGTGACAACGTTACATCCGTTGGCCTGAGCGACGGCGGCCACGATGGTATCCATGGCACTTCGCGGGGGGCCGGTTGCCTTTCCCTGTGCCATCAGTTCTCCCCAGATGAGATCGGCCTTCGTCGAACGGAGGACGACGGTGAGGGATGCGACCAATAAATCAGTATCAGCTCGCTCGGCCATCCATGTCGAAAGCAACTATAACGTTTGTGGCTTCGTGATATTGCTCAGAATGTTCGTGTCGAGCAGAGCGCGCATTACAGATCGAGCTCACGACCTTACTCGGGCGAGCGGGCTCGACGCAGCGCCGCGAGAATCCCGCCCCTCTTTGGCGGCTCACCGGGAGCGTTTCGCTCACGACTGTGCGTAGGTTAGCTGCTTCCGTGCGCGCAAGAGACCTGATCAAGCTGCGATCACTATCGCGTCCAAGGACCTCGAAACGAGCGAGGCCGCGGTCGCCAAAGCGGCTTCTGTAACTCTGAATTGCCCATGTCTGAGAGCTGGCCACGAGACCTTATTTATTTCCCGTAATACACCCAGATTGGCCGTTGTACGCAAGCAAACTCGGCATGTGACGTCTGACGTGGGGCCGCCGATACAGAGGCGTCTCAACAGCGTGATCAAAGAGCACACCTATCCGCGGTAATCGCATGGCACGTCAGGAATGGCAACGCAGCAAAGCGGTAGCATCGGTGCGCACCGGTGTCGTTACCAGTAAGCTTCTGCAGGTCCGTCCTCGAATGGCAGAGCTAATCAGCACGCCTCAGTAGTCTTGCAAAAAAATCGTGAAGACACGAACCTTCGCAGCACGATGGCTCGCGACGAAAGATGTGGTCTCGCGATTCAGGAAAGAATCTTGACGCGCTTGCCACTCGCCATGATGTGCTGCGACCGTCTCCAAAGGCTGTCGAATGGGTAATGCTGATTTTCCGGAATTATGGACAGGTCTGCGCGGGCACCATCATCGACATCAGGCACCGTCAGCCCTTGACGGCACCCGCCGTCATCGAACCCGATATCTGCCGATACATCAGCAGTCCGAGCAGAGCAGGTGGCAGCGCGCCGAGCGCCATGACCGCCGAGGCGACGCCCCATTGTACGCCGCCGCCGCTGGCGGCGAAGAAGAAGGAGGCGCCGACGGTCATCGGTACGGCCTTGTTCGTTGTCAGCATCAGGCCGAAGAGGAACTCGTTCCAGGCGGTGATGAAACCGAAAATGAAGGCGGTGACGAGTGCCGGGCGGATGACGGGCGTGATGATGCTGACCATTGCCTGGAACGAGGAGGCGCCGTCGATGCGGGCGGCTTCGTCGAGTTCAAGCGGCACGTCGTTGATGGCATTGACCAGCATGACGAGGGCGAGCGGGATGTTGACGATCGTCAGGATCAGGCCAAGGCCGAGCTGGGTGTCGAGCAGCCCGAGCCACTGGTACATCATGTAGAGCGGGATGGCGAAGATGATCAGCGGTACGGCGCGCAGGTTGATCACCAGCGGCATCATGATCCGCCGGCCGACTTCGCTGCGGGCGATGGCATAGGCGGCCGGCAGGCAGAGGGCGATGGCGAGCGCCGTGCCGAGGGTCGCAGCGATTGTGCTGTTCAGGAGATAGGCATAAATATTGAAGCGGTCCGTCTCGGTGAGGATGCGTGCGTAATTCGCGAGCGTCGGCTGGTTGATCCAGAGGCCGGCATTGCTCGAGAGTTCACGTGCGCTCTTGAACGAGGTGACCAGGGTGACAATGATCGGGAAGTTCATCGCAACGGCGGCAACCGCGAAGACGATCCAGCGAAGCGCGTTGATCATGCTGCCTTCCTCCTGCGGCCGGCGAGCCAGTTCAGCCCGTAGAGAACGGCAAGCGAGGCGATGAAGAGGACGACTGAGGCCGCCACCGCCTTGCCGATCGAACCATCCTTGAAGAAGGCCTGATAGATGTAGATCGACAGCGACGTCGTGGAGCCCCCGGCGCCGCTGCCGGTCAGCGCATAGACATTGTCGAAGACGCGGAAACCATCGATGAAGCGGATGAAGAAGGCGATGACGAGCGTCGGCATCATCAGCGGCAGATCGATCCACCAGAGGATGCGCCACGCCGAGGCGCCGTCGAGCGAAGCTGCCTCGCGGACATCGAGCGGGATTGCCGAATAGGCGACGTAGAAGAGCAGGAAGGCGAACGGGGTCCATTGCAGCGTCTCGACGACGACGAGCGTCTTGAAGGCGTTGTTGACGTCGAGGAACGCCGGGCTGTCGCCGAACCACATGAAGAGATAGTAGGGCACGGGGCCGGCGAACTCGTGCAGCACGAGCCGGTACATCAGGCCGATCATCGCCGGTGCGACCATAAGCGGCAGCATCAGCGATGCCATCAGCGCCGAGCGCTTGGCAAGCAGCGGCGCCAGGAAGATTGCCAGAAACAGGCCGATCAGGCATTCGGCGACCGCGGTCACCATGCCGAAGCGGAAGGAAAAGAAGGTCGCCTGCCAGAAGGTGCGGTCCTGCACGACGGCAAGGTAATTGCCGAACCCGCTGAGTTCCGGGCTGCGCAGGTTCTGGAATCCGACCGTCGAGACCGAATAGACCAGATTGACGAGAGCCGGAAAGCCCAGAAAAAGCAGCAGGAAGCCGACCAGCGGCGTCAGGTAAGCCCTGCCTTCGGCACGTGTTACTATAGCCATGTCGCTCCGCCGGATGGGAGGGATGCCGGGATGACCCGGCATCCGGATCAGGGTTACTTCTTGAGGAGATCCTGCATGCCCGTCTTCGTGTGGGCAAGCGCATCCTCAAGGCTCTGCTGGCCCGACCAGTAGCCGGTGAACTCCTTGGCCTGCAGCTCGTAGACCGAGAGGGCATTGGCCGAGGTGGCGCCGGTCATGACATAGCCGTACTTGCTGGCGAATTCGCCGAGCTTGACGAGATCCGGGCGCTCGGAAGCGACCTTCGCCACGACCTCAGGCGTCAGCGCCGGTGAGCCGCCGCTCTTCGCATAGGTCAGGGCTGCATCCTCGGTCGCCAACCATTTCAGGAACTTGACGGCACCCTCCTTGTTCTTGGCATTCTTGTTGAGGCCAAGACCAAGACCGTGGATGTGATCGGCGCGGCCGTTCGGCCCGGCCGGCGGCGCGACGATACCCGTCACGTCGTCGACGGCCGGCGACTTCTCGGCGCTGGTGAGGTCGGCGGCGGCGGCATTCCACTGCAGCGCGGTTGCAGCCTGGCCGGCTGCGAAGGCGGCGTTGGTTTCCGGATATTCGTAGCTCAGCGAGTCCTTCGGCGAAGCGCCGGCATCGTAGAGCGTCTTATAGAGCTGCAGCGCAGTCTTGTAGGCGTCGGAATCGACCGTCACGTTGCCGCTGGCATCCATCCAGTCGCCGCCGTAGGAACGGGGCAGGGACTGGAACACCATCATGTTGAACAGCAGGTTCTTCATCTGCAGCACGGTGCCATAGCGCACGGGGCTGTCGGGATTGGCCTGCTTGGAGAAGTAGAGCGCGGTCGCCGCCCAGTCGTCCCAGGTCCAGCTGTCCGGGTCCTTCGGCTGCAGATCCTTGCCGAGCACCTTCTTGGCGAGCTCGGCATAGGTCTTCTTCGCGGCGTCGTCCTTCATCAGGGCGTCGATGAGATCCTTGCGGTAATACATGAAGTGCAGCGACAGGTCGGTCGGAACGCCATACTGCTTGCCGTCGAACTGCATGGTTTTCAGGACGGAATCGCCGAACACCTTGGCCGCATCGGCACCGAGATCGACCGGCTCCATATAAGGCGCGTAGCGGCCGATCGAGTAGGTTGCGACGAGGTTGATGTCGAAGGCGGTCGAACCGGCGGCCATGTCGGCCTGCAGCTTGTCGAAGAAGCCGTCACGGTTGAAGAACAGCAGCTCCACCTTGTCGGCGTCGGAGGCGGTCTTGTTATAGACCTCGACGGTGGCGCGCAGCGCCGTCTCCTCGGAACCGCCAGGCCAGCCGAGGACGGTGACGGTGGCATTGGCAAGTCCCGGCAGGGCGGCGCTCGAAAGAAGCGCGGCGAGAGCCGGAGCGATTATCTTCTGCATTTTCATTTTTGTTCCCTTTCTTTGTTTTCGTGATTATCCGGTGGTCTTCATGCCCTGCTGCGCGCCAGATCCGCGGCGCCGATAATGCCTGCGCGGCTGCCGAGTTCTGCCGCGACGAGGTTGGGAGTGATGCGGGAACTCAAACCGCCAAGCTGCGACCGCACCTGATCGAGATAGCCGGGGGCAAGGCCGATACCGCCGCCGATGACGATCCGCTTCGGATCGAGCATCAGTTTGATATCGCTGCAAAGCAGGGCAACGCGCAGCGCGGACCGCTCGACGATCTCCTTCGCCCAGGCAGCGCCCTTTTCTGCCTCGGCAAATACCGTCACCGCGTCGGCGTCATGGCCGGCCGCTTTCGCCTGTGCGGCGATCCAGAGGCCGGATGTCATGTCTTCCAGAGGCTCCACGCCCTGCGACGGACTGCGGGTCAGCCCGAAATGCCCGGCAAGACCGGAGGCGAGCCTGCCATCGATGACGATGCCGCCGCCGATGCCGGTCGAGATCGTCAGGAAGACGATATCCTCGCCGCGTCCGGAGCCGAAACGATATTCGCCCCAGGCGGCGGCCTGCGCATCGTTGATGGCGATGACGGGTACGCCGAGACGCTTCTCTGCGCGCGCCACCAGCGGATAGTTATCGGGAATTCCAAGGGTTGCCGGATTGAGCGCCGACCAGTTGCCGTCTTCGACGAAGCCGGTCACGGCGATACCGGCACGGGCGAAGTGACCGGCCCACCCGGCGGTTTCCGCAGCGATTGCGTCCAGCCAGGCGTCGGGACCTTCTTCGCGCCGCGTGCGGACGACGCGCTCTTCCAGCACCTCGTCCTGTTCGACGAGGGCGACCATTGTCTTCGTCCCGCCGATATCGATCGCCAGCACCGGCTTGCCTGCATCCTCGCGCGCCGAGAAGGCCGCGTCGATCGCTTGATGAAACCAGGCCGTCGCATGCTCGGTGCGGGTGATGGCGGAGCCGACGACCACGGCGAGCGCGCCTGCATCCGCTGCCTGCGCCGCCTGTTCCGGTGTGCGGATACGGCCCTCGGCGATGACGTAAGGCGTCAACGCGCGTATTGCCGAAATCAAGGCGATGTCGGGCTCGATCGGCTCCGGCCCGCCGACATAACCTGACAGGGTCGTGCCGACAAAATCGACACCGGCGGCGAGCGCGCGCCTGGCGTCTTCGAGCGAGGAGCAATCTGCCATCGTCAGCTTGCCCCTGGCCTTCGCCGCAGTCACCAGCGCTTCGACAGGTGCCGGACGCGTGCGATCTGTCGCGTCGAAAGCGATGACATCGGCGCCCGCATCCGCCAGCGCCTCGACATCCGCAATAAAGGGCGTGATGCGGACCGGGCTGTCGTCGAGATCGCGCTTGACGATGCCGATAATTGGAAGCTTCACATGCGGCCGGGCGGCCTTCACATAGGCGACGGATTCAATGCGCACTGCTTTGGCACCGGCAGCGGCAGCCGCATTTGCAAAGCCGATGACGAAGCGCGCATCGTCCATCGGGCCGTCGGGCACCGGCTGGCAGGAAACGATGAGGCTGTTTCTGATGTCTTCGCGCTTCACGGGATGCTCCATTTCGGACATCACGATAGATGGAAAATACCAGATGGCAACCAGTTAATGACTGGTATTATCGCTGCAATTCGAAGACGAAGTCATACACGTCGCCCTTGTAGCGGGTTTCGCACAGTTCGACGGTCTGGCCATCCGCCAGATAACAACGCCGCTCGGTCACCAGGAGAGGTGAGCCCGCCTCGCAGTGAAGATGGTCGGCGTCTTCAGGGGTCGCTGCTCGCGAGCGCATACGCTGGATCGCGCGTTCCGGCATGAACCCTCGCGCTTCCAGCACTTCGTAGAGCGACTGGCCGATCAGGTCAGGTGAGGGCACGAAGCGAACGGGAACGATCGACGTCTCCAATGCGATCGGCAGTCCGTTCGCGGTTCGAACCCGCTTCATCCTGATCACATTGGCATTTCCGGCAATGCCGAGGGCCATCATCTCGGTGGAAGAGGCCCGGGTTATCTGCTTCGCGATCCAAATACATCCAGGCACTTGGCCCCGGGCGCGAATGTCCTCGGAAAAGCTGGTGAGCGTCGAAAGCGACTTCTCGACGCGCGAGCCGATTTCGGTCTTGAAGCCGTGGCGCCGATTGAGAAGCCCCTCTTCTTCCAGAAGCGCCAAAGCTTTGCGCACCGTTACGCGGGAGAGCGAGAAAGACGTCGCAATCACCCGCTCACCAGGCAGGACGCTACCGGATTGAAAGGCCTGCGTCTGGATCGCCTCCTCGATTGCCAGCTTCAGCCGCTTATAGAGCGGGATATCGGCCGGAAGCTGATCGAGGGACGTCCCGATTGCATCGATGACCTGATTGTCTGCCATGGGAAATCTGCCGAAGGAGGACTCAAGAAAATTCACTGGATATATACTGGTATTATCTCGCGGGCGCAAACAGTGCTTCGCGAACGATTGAATTGTGCATTGCGTCAGGTCGAGCCACGCGACAGTTTCGGGCGAGTTTCGCCGCAAGGTTTAAGGAGGTGGTGTGCCTTGGTCCGATCGAGTACCTGCAGCGCGGGCGCATCGCCTTTGCCAAGGGTAGTCTGGCCGGTGAAATCAGAACCGTTGCTGAAGTTGATCCTTTGGGACATGATCTGTGAAAGTCGCCTATCTGCCTCGCAATCTCAGCTGCTGGCAATGAGCTGAACATTTCCCAGCTAGCGCTATCGGCGGGTAATCCGCCAGCTCGAGAATCCCCACGGCGTTCGTCTGTTTGTGCAAACTGGCGAAGGCGTTGAGCCCCTATGGGTCAGCTCTCTTCAGCAAAGCCTTCCAGATATGGACAGCGCTCGCCGAGGTGCGCGAAGAAATCGAGCATCTTGAGGGTCGCGCCAAAGCGAAAATCAGACTGGCTAAAGGCGATCCCTGGAGATTTGTCATTTTCTCTGAAATCATACTCACATTCAACGAGAGCGATCCGGGCGGCGGTCTCGATCGCCAACAACGAAGGTGGACGTTCTGGAGCGCGGGCGGTGTCCAGGCATCAGGAGCAATCTACACCGCGGCGGCATCTGCAAAGCCATTCGATTTCTCAGCGTTGGAATGACAGGGAGCAGGTCTCACCAACTGGCGCCCCAACCTTGTCGCGAGCTTCCATCGGTTCTCAGCGTAGGTACTTCTACGCTACCTTCGACGAAAGGGCGTCGGCGATCTCAGCGGCTTCCATCCGTGCAGAAGTCTTGTAGGGATAGTGGCTCCAACACCACCATTCCTCACGCTCGCCTTTCCCGAAGCCGAACCCCGCCCAATCCCCACAACTGCATTTGCGGGCGACGAGGGTAGGGGCACGCTGCAGCGTGGGACGGTCGAGGTCACTCATTGCGTTCTTCCTTGTGCTGTTGCCGTGGGCCCCAGAGGCAGCCAAGCTTCATTGGAAAATCTTATGTTCCCATTTTGTTCTTTCTGGGATATATGTCAACTGGACTTGCCGATACTCAAGGGAGTGCGATGTGGCGAAGAAGCTGACTCTATCGACAATCAATCGGGGCTGGCCTCATCAGATCGCGCTCTTGAAAGCATTGTCGGAAGGCAGTTTGGCAGACGAGCAAGCGCTTTACTGCAACCGTCTGTTACGCTGCAGTGTCATCCCATCGGTGACGTCCAACGGGCAGATTTTCAATATCCATTGTTTCGCCACGCGAGCGGGAGCTTCTGCATTCATGTCGAAATTCGGTGGAGAGTGGTTCGACCCTGCACGGCGTGGCCGTGGCGAGTAGGTCGACCGCTGGATCCGGACATCCGTCGGGGACCACGGTATGACTGAGCTTAAAGATATTGCCGTTGAGCAGGTGAGGTCAGCATCCGGCGCCGCAAGCCGACGCATGCAGCCATCCTCCTTCCTGGAAATGCTCTGCCGCCTTCGATGACGCCTAACCAGGTGTAAGCTCTCACTGCAATGACAGCTCATTCCCTGCTGGAACACTCGAAGGAATTCGAGGGCGCGTGCGATGACTACCAAGCCTGGTATCTGGATCGCTCGACTTAGGCTGATCGCGTCGCTGGAGTTCTCCAGTCGCGGTTGTCAAGCACGTCGCAGCTGGCATCGCAGGTCAGGCTTATGGTTCTCTCGAGGTCGTGCGAGCCTGCGCATGTCACTCGTCGTCATTGCTGGCAAGGGTCTTTACCAGCGCTATCAACGAGCGTCTCACGCCGGCATCTTTGATCCTGATGAACGCCTGGTTCAACGCAATACCTTCAGCTGTTCCAATCATGTCTTCTATCGCAGATGACCCGACCGCCCCGTGTCGGTTTTCCTCCTCTTCGCCAAAGAGCCAGGCTGGAGTCGTCCCAAGAATATTGGCAATCTGCTGCAGACGGCTGGAGCCGATCCTGTTTGTGCCCTTTTCGTACTTCTGGACCTGTTGAAATGTGATGTCCAACTTGTCGGCTAAGCTGGTCTGTGACATGCCGAGAAGCTTTCTGCGGGTTCGTACACGGGTTCCGACGGCAACATCGATATGAGAGGGAATAGCGGGAATTTTCGGCATGACTTTCCTGGAGAGTTGGTGTGCAACGGTTGCACTAGCGAGCGTGCGCTGTCCATGCTTTTCAGCTGGGTCGGACCATAGTCTGATTTATGAAACAAATCGAGCAGCTCAGGAGACCAGAGAGCGGCAATGACGGTATGGCCACCCCCCCGATTTGTTCTTTCAGGAAGAAGCCGGTCCCGGCATTCGCGTTGCGCGGCGATGTTTGGGCCGCTGTCTGCTCTACGGCTCAAGTCGAAGTAAATCGCATAAGAGCGTAATAGCCCGAAAGTTCCGGGATCATCGCCGCCATCACGTCGAAGCGGGGATCGTCCTCGACCAGTTCGCCGGCATATTTCGCCTGCAGGAACAGCGCGTGGGCGGCGAGCGCATCGTCATTGGCCCGGTGCAGAATGGTGAAGACAGGGGCAGGGACGGTCTTGCCCTTGACGATGACGCGGTCGAGCTCGGCGATCGTGTATCTGCCGCTGACCAGGAATGCCGTGGTCTCGCCGAGCAGAAGCGCGACGCCATAATTCTTCGAGGCGCCCTCCAGCCGTGAGGCAAGGTTGACGCTGTCGCCGAGGCAGGAATAGTCGAAGCGGCGGGTGGAGCCCATATTGCCGACGACGCATTCGCCGGTATTGATGCCGACGCCCATCTTCAGCACATGCAGCGGCGTACCAAAGGCCTTGGCTTCGGCTTCCAGCTCGCGATTGAGCTTGGTGATCTCCTCCTGCATCGCCAGCGATGCGGTGACGGCATGCATGGCATGATCGGGGTCGTCGAGTGGGGCGTTCCAGAAGGCCATGATGCAATCGCCCATATATTTGTCGATCGTGCCGCCATGGTTCATCACCACTTCGGACAGCGGCGTCAGTAGCCGGTTGATCAGTGTCGTTAGCTGCTCCGGATCGTCCTTCATCGTCTCGGCGATGGTCGTGAAGCCGCGCACATCCGAAAACAGCACCGAGAGCGTGCGCCGCTCGCCACCGAGCTTCAGCTGCGAGGGGTCTTCCGTCAGCCGCTTGACGAGTTCCGGCGAGATATATTGCGAGAAGGCGCGGGTGATCTGCTGCTTGTTGCGCCGCTCCTCGGCGAAGTCGAAGGCAGCCTGGCCGAAGGCGACGGCGATATAGGCGATCGACGGGCCGAGTGGCGAGACGAAGACATGGCCGAAGCGGATGCCGGCGAAGCTTGCGGCAGCGAAGACACCGATCGCGGCAATCGCGGCTGCGAGCGTCAGCCAGCTGGTGGAGCGCCAGACCGTTGCCGCCGCGAGGATCGCCGCGACGAGGATCGCCAGTGCCACCAGCGGCAGCGCGCCCCTGGCGATATAGAAGCGATGGACGATATTGTCGTAGATCGTTGCCTGGATCTCGACGCCAGCCACCAGCTTGCCGGTGTGGACGGTATAGGGTGTCGCAAAGGTATCGGCGCCGCCCTTGTCGATCTCGGGTGCGTTCTGCAGGCTGAGGCCGACGAGCACAACGCGATTCCTGAAGAAATCAGGGGGCAGGAAAGTCGGCGGATCGAGCGCCTGATAATAGGAGACCGTCGGGTAGCTGCGGGCCGGGCCGAAGGACTGGATCATTGCGCCCGCGGGCGGCATCGCAGCCGCCTTTCCCGCGGCGGCCGCCAGCATCACGGCAAAGCCGTCGCGATAGGCGGGAATGGTGCGGAAGGTGCCGTCGCCGCCAAGCTCGATCGAGGCGATGCCGGTTCTGGCACCGGCGGCCGTGAACTGCGGCATCGGCGTGGTGCGGATCAGCTGGTCGGCCTGCGGCGACTGGATCAGCGTTTCATCACCGGCGAGCACCAGATCGGGTAGGGAGGCTGCGGTGATTGCCGCGTCATTCTCGGGAGACGAGGGCTCGGCCATAATGATGTCGAGACCGATCGCCTTGGCGCCGGCGGCCCGCAGCTCCTTGATCAGGTCGGCATGCAGGCGGCGCGGCCAGGGCCATTGCGCGTTGATCTGCGCCAGCGCTGGTTCGTCGATCGCGACGATGACGGGCGCGTCCTCGGGCGGAAGGGGATCGTCGACGGTCGACAGATAATCGAAGCTCCGGAGCTCGAGCAGCGACCACGCGGGCAGCCGCGATAGAAACGAAATCGCCACCAGCGTCGCCAGCACCAGCACGGCAAGCCTGACCGGCCGGCTGCTGAACGGCCAGCCGGGAGCGCGGATGGACTGGCGGGGATTGGAGCGCATCAGAAGCGGATCTTCAGGCTGCCCTTGACCGCACGCCCCCAGCCCGGCACGCCGGGCGCAACCTCGAAATCCTCGTCGAGAAGATTGAAGGCAGAGGCTTCGAGGGCGAAACGCTTGTCGAGCGGTTCCCATATGAGATTGGCGTCGAGCGTCCAGTAGTCGTCAAGGCGATCTGCGCCACCGAGGCCGCCGTCGCCCTGGCGTTCACCGATGTAGTTTGCCGCGACCGTCGCCTTGACGTTCGCTTCGTTGACCCAGGTGAGGGCGAGCTGACCGCTCCTCTGGGGAATGTAGGGCAGGGCATCACCGAAGCCGGCGCTGCTCGTATCTTCATTCTTGGAGTGGGAATAGGCGACAGTTGCGGAAACGCCGAAGCCGTGGGCGAGCGCAACGTTGGCTGTTGCGCTGACACGATCGATATTTGCCTTGCTGATGGTGAGGCCACCAGGCAGATAGGGCAGAAAGGGACCCGCTACCGGATAGGCCAGATCGAGGTCGCGAATTTCCTGATGTTGGTATTCGATGCTGGTGAACAGCCTATCGGTCCACTGCGCATCCCATTGGAGCGCGATCGTGTCCGTATAGCCGTCAATGCCGGAATAGGGTTGATTGGACTGAATACCGACGACACCGATCGGTGACAAGGTCGGCGAGCCCATGTCGTAGCTCTGGCGCATGAAGGCCGCTCGCAGCCATTGACCGTCGAGCGGTGCCCAGGCGACGCCGAAACGCGGCTCCAGTCTCGCGACATCCGTCGAGCCGCCGTCCATGACTGTGCCGAAAAGCGCGTATTCCGCCTTGAGGCTTGGGGTAATCTCGTGAAGCAGATCGACATAGACCCGACCGATGCCGATCCGCTCATCGACCGAAGTGAAAAATGGGTCGGTAGCTCTTACGTCGGCAAAGCCGCCCTCGATGCCGTAGCGCCAGGTCAGATCTTCGACGCCATACAGATGATTGATCGCTGCCACATAGTTGCGCTGCACGCTGTCGGCGATGCGCACTAACGGCGGAGCGACGAGCTCCTGTTCAACGTTTTGTTCGGCACTCGTGTAGAAGAATGCGGCATTGACAACATTGCGATCGCCGAATGTGTGGCTCCAGCCCAGACCGGCCGCCGTTGACTTCGTATCGATGTCGTCGCTCTCAGTGTAGCCCACAGTGGGGAAGCTGATTGACTGATCCAGCCGGCTGTCGGAGTGATTGGCGTAGAGAACAAAGCGGTCGTCCGGATTGGGCGTCGCGGTCAGATATCCGTTGCCGGACAAATTACGAATGTCTCCGTCAAAGCTGCCTGGGCCACTGAAAATTGCGGGACTGGTCAGGAACGGACCATAATCGCCGCCATACGGCGTCTGCACCCACGTCAAGTTCAGATACCCGCTCACCGGGAACGGGGCATTGGCAAAACCCTGCAGTTCCGCTTCACCCGTCGGCTTCGTCTCGCCAGCCGAATTGATAAAGCCCGCGCCAAGCGACCCTTCAAGAAAAGGCCGCCGCAGGAGGTTGGCAGAGCGGGAGCGGCCGGACAGCATGTGCGGATCGAGCAGCAGACCCTGCAAGAGCGCCGAGAAGCTGTTCGAGTTCAGCTTGTAGAGATCGATCTCGTCGTCGAAGATTTCGGTATTGGCGAAGGGGCGGATATTGCCGCGGATCGACTGGTCGACATAGCCGCTGCCGGCGAAGGGGTCGAAGACGGCATCGCCATAGTAGCGGCCCCAGGCGTTGAGGCCGCGCAGGCGGAAGGCGTTGTTCAGCGTCGAGCCGGCATCCTGATTGGCGCCGAGCGAGCCGTAATGGCCGCCGCGGGCCTTGGAGCGGCGCAGGAATTCCTGGGCGTTCTCAAGCGCGCCGTCCGGATCGTAGTCGTCGATCGCGACGGCGGTGCGGAAGGACGAGATCACCGGATCATTCTTGTCCAGCCGGTCGGCATTATCCAGCGCTTGTTCCGAGAGGACGCGGTCGCCTTTTTCGTAGTGGCCGGCGGCGAGCATCAGCTGCGCCTGCGAATGCGCCGGATTGGCGGTCGAGGATGCGAGCAGATCGTCGATCGCCTTGTCCATCTCGCCCATCTGCAGATAGTAGCGGCCGCGGGCGAGAAGGGCGATGTCGAAGGCCGGGTCGGCGGCGAGCGCGAGGTCGATCTCGTGCTTGGCTTCCTTCATCCGCGATTGGTCGAGATAGAGAATTGCCAGATTGGCGTGGCCGATCGGATCGTCGGGATCGAGCTCGATCGCTTTCTTCAGCGCGGCTTCGGCTTCGCGCGAGGCGCCGCGGGCATCCTGCAGCAGACCGAGGTCGTTCCAGGCCATGGATGAGCCGGGCGCCACTTCGATCGCTGCGTTCAAGTCGGCGAGAGCGCCTTCGAGATCGCCCTGATAATCTGCGCGCATGCGGGCGCGGGCCTGCAGGGCGTTCGGATCCTGCGGGTCGATCGCAAGCGAGCGGGCGATGGCATCTTGCATCTGGACGCGGTCGTTGATCAGAAGCGCGAGCTGGGCGCGCAGCGCCGGAAGCGTCGAGTCGTCAGGGTAGCGCGCTTCGGCTTGCTTCATCGTGGCGATCGCTGCCGGGATGTCTTCGAGGAAGCCTGCCGTATAGGCCTTCATCACCGCGGCGTAGGGGCCGGTGACGCTCGCCGGCGGCTTCTCGTTTCGGGAGGGATCGCGGAGCGACCGGGCGTAATAGCCGCCGTAAGCGGCGATGCCGCGGCGCAGCGGATCGAGGGAGCGTTCGGCGCTGGCAAAGAGTTTTGCCGCATCGTCATAGCGCTTCTCGGCACCGGCGATCAGCGCCTCGATGAGATCGGCGCGGGCGCGCTGGGAGGCCGAGAGACGGGAGGCGCGGGCCTGCGCCAAGGATTCCAGCGCTTTCCTGCGGCCATCGAGCGAGAGCTGCACTTCGGCAAGCGTCAGCCAGTCCTCGGCGTTGCGGGCGCCGGGCGCTTTGGCCTCGATGCGGCCGCGCTCGCTGCGCATCTTCTGCACCGGAAGCGGCGAGGCGGGCATGAAGGTGAAGCCGCTGCGCAGCGTCAGATAGAAGAGCATCTGCTCGCGATCATCCGGCGTGACGATGACGAGCTTGCGCGGCGCCTGGCCGATTGTGGCGACGGCGCCTTCGCCCTCCGCCACCTGGACGCTGCCATAGTCGTTCTTCAGCTCGACCTGTCCCTCGAGCACGATCAGCGAGGTCTGGTCGCCCTTGACGGTCAGCGTCCAGTCCGTGCCGCGGATAGCGGCGGCCGCAGCCGGGGTCTCGACCGTCAGCCCCGTGCCGCCGCGCTGGGCGCGGGCCCACATGGTACCGGATTGCAGGTTGAGGATCGTGTCGCCGTCGCGCGCCATCTTCTTGACCTGCAGCGCCGAATTGCGGCCGAGGCGAACCTGGGTGCGGTCGGCAAAGAGGATGGCGAGCTGGCCGGATGCATTGGTGCGCAGCACGTCGCCGCCGAGCAGATCCTGGTGCAGGTCGACATTCTGCCAGTTCGACAGATCGACGAAGCGGACTTCCTCGCCCATCTTGCGGTCGATGACGGAACCGGCTGCCGGTTCGGCGCGCAAAACAGGGTCGGCCGCTGCCGGCCGCGCAACAAAAGACGCCGCCACAGTCAACGCCATCACGGCGGACATGGAATTCGTAAATCTACCCCTCATAGAAAGGCGTTTGTCTTTGGCGTGGCCAAAAGTCAAGCAGAGTTCCACTTATGCTCTTGCTTTGGTTGTGAAGTGTAATATCAGGGAAACACTTTGCGGCGGAGGTAAGTGCGTGGCGGATTTCGAAAGTGCGACTGAACTGATGACGAGCGATCCTTCGACAGAGGATATCGGATCGGAATATTTCGATCATATCAAGAAGATAAACGACATCTTCTACGATCAGATCAAGATATCCGATCAGAAGGCGGCTTACATCTTCACCTTCATGCTTGCCTTTCTCGTCAGCTCCAGCGAGGTACGCGCGGTCTTTACATGGACGCGCTATGCCGACGGAAACCTGCAGCACATTCTGTTCTCCGGTCTGCTTGCAGCGGCGTCCGTCTTCTCGATCCTGTCAGCGATCCTGGTGGTGCTGCCGCGCCATCTCACCAAGTCCACCTCGCTGTTCTGGGGCACCTGGGGCGAGCACCGGCAGCTCTTCTGGGACGCGGCGACACGGCGCGACGAGCGCTATCTCTTCGCCGAATATCTCGACAATGCCGATATTCTCTCCACCATTGCGCGCGGCAAGTATCGTTGCGTCACACTCGCGTTTCGCGGACTGATGGTAACCGTCATCGCTTATGTGCTGCTTCTGATCGCCGGGTGAGGGTGAAACTCACACCCAATCTCTCTCGATAAAATCAATTTCGAAGAAAGGCTCCTTCTGGTCTTAAACCGTATCTGTGTGCTGCCTCGACGCTTCGGCTGCACGACACGTCCCAGCCGGCATCGGCAGCGAGTTGCTTAACAGCAATGTCCCGCAGGTGAGGGCATCGATGGATTAGACCGCGCCGCGAACGAATGATTAGGACGCGGTTTCCGGTGAATTTCGGATCGTTTCCGGAACACGCTCTGGGGCGAGGGTAAAAGAGCTCTCAGTCGCCCGCGCCACAAACTGTGGCGAGCAGAGCGCACGCGCGGGCAATCAGGCAGACGGCGAGCCGCTGCTAGGCTCTGCAAGAATTTTCGCCTTATCGAAGCGCTGACAGCATCCGCGCGTCGCGGAGATCTCGCGGAACTTTTTCACATGGCGCTCATTCATATGGGACGCTGGAGAAATAAAATGTTCGCCCTTCTGACAATACTGACAGTCCTTATCGCGACCATGTTTGTGGGACTGGTAGCCTCGACCTTGAGAGAATTGCGCAACGAAAGCGCTGATCCAGGCGAAAGAGCGCTCTGGAAGACGAGCCGCTAAGCTCGACTTCGATCTTCGGTACGATCTCCGCTGGCAATTGACTGCAGTCGCCCTATCTGAAAGTCAGGCGGTACCATTTCCGGTCCTTCCGTGGAGGAATAGTATGGACCGACCAGAGCTCGAAACGGAAAAGTTCTACTGGGCTCGCCGACGAGGCAGCAGCCGCACCGAGATAGTCATGGTTTCATCCCTTTTCGGCGGAGAGCGCGAATTTTGGACTGTCGCGGTGATGGGCTCTGAAAGCCACGCGATGCTTGATAACTTTGAGTTCTTCTCCGCCGTTGATTGTCCGGCTGGTCTCCACTACAGTCCCTCCCTTCAGGATCTTGATGATCGACATTAATCCCGATCAGCGCGCCTTGTTCCGGGCGCTACTTTCCCATCCCCTGAAGCTTAGGCTCGCTAAGGCGGTATCGGAAGGCGAATTACGTGCCGAGCAGATTGTTCGGCTTTGCGACCGGAGCCGATCGACTGCAACCGCTCATCTTCGCGAGCTGCGCAAGGCCGGCCTGATCAGGACGCGGAGATGCGGCCGAACAGTATTCTACCATTGTGCCTCCGAAGAGATTAGATCTTGGATCGACAGCTTCCAGCCAGACTCCTTGGATCGACAGCCTGTATGACCGCATTAACCGAGGTCGTCATGGGCCTTCTCCAATCGGCAGCGGCAGCGGTGTGACAGCCGGAGAGCGGCCTGTCGGTCGCAGTGCCCCGCCTGATCGACAAGCAGCTTCGTTGCACGAGATCTGTGGTTCATTCCCTCGCATTCAAAGCAGCCAACCTCAGTTTGCAAAGTCGCTCGCTCTCCTCCCGGAGATGCCGCTCTTCTTTTGCGGCGTCTGCTACAATCTTGTTCGTGCGTTCGAAGGCCGCTGAACGCTGTTGCACGGCCAGCGTCTTCCTGATCCTCGTTACCATGACAGCCATTCGTGAAGGTTTCCTCAGATGTGGGGAAATTGAGAGGGCGCTTCAACGGCTTCGGGCCCCGTGTCCGGGAGCGTATGGCCAGCCTTTCTTCTTTGCGGAGGCGCTGCATGTACGCCATCTACGATCTGCCACCCGTCATCACGTGGACTTCCGCAGCGGTATCCGCCGGCGTCTGCGTGACGGCTTATGTGTGGGGTGAGACGACTGCTCCCTTCCTTGAGGTCGAGCGCCGTCGGGCCATTCCGCAACCTCCAGGATCGTTATGTCATCGCTCGACCACCTCGTCATCTTCCTGCATGGCATCGGCGCGTCTGGCGGGCAGCTCATGCCGCTGGCCAAATCATGGCGCGTCAGTCTGCCGAAAACGCGGATCGCTGCCCCAGACGCTCCCCTGCATCACTGGCGCGGCCACCAGTGGTTTTAGGGGACGGCAATCCCCTTGAACCAGCGAATGTCATGGCCGCGCGTGAAGCATTTGACGAACTGATGAACGAGGCGGACCTTCGTTCCAAACGGCGAATTGCAGAGGCATCGGACTAAGGTCGAATTGACCCCGGACTGAGGTCCGGGGTCTGGAACGAGTGCGCGGTGAGAAGGTTTGGCCTCCCGGTGGAACGGTCCATCAAAAAGGAGGAAACATCATGAATATCAGAGGAGCAATCGCCGCCGCCGCGCTTATGACTTCGAGCGTTGCATTTGCACAGTCGGCCATGCCGTCGGAGAAGGTAATCACCTTCGTCCAAAAGGCTCCTGCTCCCGAGGAACGCGTGGTTGTCAAGGAGAAGATCGTTGTCGGACAGGCTCTTCCTGACACCGTCGTGGTGACGCCGATCCCCGACGAAACTGGCTATGCCTACGCCATCGTCAACGATGAGCGCGTGAGCGTCGAACCTTCCACCCGGAAGGTCATCCAGGTCATCCAGTAAGACAGTTCCGCCGTGATCGTCGGGCGGCGACAGCCGTCTACCATCAACAAGTGGCCACGCCTGCCGCGACACAAGCATTCGTTACGGCCGGCGCTGCCTCTTAGAATTTGGAGATTATGTCATGAAACGAACCCATCTCGCCGCTGTGCTGGCCGCGTTATCTCTAAGCGTTTCGCCGTTAGCGACCACTCCGGCCGCCGCACAAAGCGGCACGAAAACGCAGTCAGGCGCTCAATCCGGTTCCCAGTCAGGCGCGACCTCGACCAATGCCGTCTCTGGGTCCCAGTCAAGTCAGTCGGATGCCGGCTCGCATGCCTCCGGCACGGATTGCACTCCCGACGCGTCAGGCGCATGTCCGCAAACCAACGAACAATCCAAGCAGAAGATCGACGAAGGGTCCGATGGGCAGAAGAGCAGGACAAAGCATTCGACCGATGGTGCAAGCGGAACTGAGCTCGGGAAACCCTCTGCGGACATGAAGAAGACGTCCGCGTCGCAAGACGCCTCCAGCGGCACGACGGCCGAGCAGAAGGCGAAGTCTGGCACCAACGACGCGGCGACGGACGCGAATAGCAACACCACAAAAAGCTCCACCACATCTGGCACGAGCCCTCAAGGTGGTGACGCTTCCAGGAGTTCTGCCGAACAGAGCACCTCCACTCATAAGTCAACCGAGACAAACGTCAATAACGGGACGACAAGCAACGAGACGACCAAATCCAAGACCAACGTCAACGTAACCGTCGAACAGCGCACCGAAATCCGCCAGGTGATCCAGGAAGTTCACGTTGCACCGGTCAAAGAAGTCGACTTCACGGTGTCCGTCGGCACCACTATCCCCAAGCGGGTTCACCTTGAGAGGCTGCCGCCGCGAATAGTGAAGATCGTACCGGCGTATGACGGCTACCGCTTCTTCCTCCTTGCGGACGGCCGGATCGTCATCGTCGATCCAGACGCGCTGACGATCGTCTACATCATCGAGGCCTAGCAGGTAGTACCCGGCGGCGTCACCTTGCGCCGTCGGGGCCGCTGGAGGAATGTCCATGATCTACGGTGAAGAAAAATCATCAGGTATCGGTTTCCCGTTAATCGTCATTGTCATCGCTATCGCCTGCGTCTGTGGGGGCCTGGTGCTGACGACGGAGCGCCCGTCGCCCGCTCGCGTCTTCGTCCCCGCGGCTGGCATATCACCGTGATAGGATATTAACACGAAGAGCATCAGACCCAAATCCGAGTTGATGAGGGATGCCTGACCAGCTTACCGTGGAGCATGATCATTGGCCGATAACGTCACCCTATGTGCGATAACAAAGGCGAGCGGCGATCCCATGACGAGGACCGCTCGCCGCGCGCGTTTACAAAGCGCTGTCGAACTTTGGGCGACGATCTACCCGGGGTCCCGCGCTCCGATTTTCTCGTTTTCTACGTGATCGGCGCGACTGTTGCGCACCCGCCGTTGAGCTTTTGGAAAGAAGGCATCCGGTGACAGCGGCCTAATCGTTGTGATGTCGGAGCTTACGAGTCTCGCCTGAGAGTAAGCGTCCTCGTAGACAGGGTGCCTCGCACCGGCGACGCAACACACGTGTCGGCATCGAAGGGCTGGAAACTGAGATCGTCCTCGACAGATGGCGACGTTGGTCTCAAAGCCTGCTGCCACATCGATCGGAAATTCCCTCCCAAGTGGCTGGAGAAGCAATTCACCTAGTGAGAAATTGTAGTCCCGGTTCAGAAATCGTTTTCGTTTTCATCTCAGTGATGTCTGTCACGTATAAGGACGGTCAATATGTCGGATGTGAACATCAAGCGGCCCTTGTGGCTCACGATCACGGCCTGCGGTTTCGCAGCGGTTCTGTTTTCAAGCATCGCAATTGGAGGAAGTGCCTGGTATCGGCAATCGGTCGCCGTTGACGAAGCCCTTCACCGCGAGGCAGCAGGAGACCTTTCCCTCATTCAGACCGATATGGCTGCTCAGCAGAAGGCCGCCTCGGCGTTGGCTATCGCGCTCGCTGGAGAGCCTGAGACGGCGACATTGGTTAAAGGCGGCGACAAGGACAAGATAATCGCCCGCTATGTCTCCGCGATGTCGGCGATCAAAGACGCCGGCGGCCTTCAAAACATTACCTTCATCGATGCGAAGGGCATCGCGCTCGCGCGAATTCATTCACCGGACAAGTTTGGCGACGATATGACCGGCCGGCGGAAGACCGTCGTGGAGGCGCTAGCGAGCGGAAAGCTTGTTGCAGGGATCGAGCCCGGTCGGACGGCGGTCTCGATGTTCGCATCTGCGCCGGTCGTTGCCGATGGAAAGACGGTCGGGGTCGTCGATGTCGGCACGGGGCTCACGAACGACTATTTCAATGCGATTGCCGACCGGATCGACGGCGCGATCACCGTTTACATTCTTAATGACGACAAACTGGCGGTCCAAGCCTCGACGGGTTCGAAATCCAAGCTCTCTGCCGAAGAACTCAAGGCGGCAATGGATGGAGTGTTCAGCCCACGGGAGGTCGCCGACGGTGAGACGACAGTGGTCGTCAATGCCGTGCCGTTCAAGAACTTTTCGGGGCAAACCATTGGTGTACTGGAGGTGGCGTCAAACGTCACCGACGTCGCTTCAAATGCGCAGGCCGCCCTCCTGACGACTGTCTTGGGTACGGTTCTTGTCGCAATCATTTCTTTGCTCGGTTTCTATTTCTTTGCGCGCTCACTTGCCGGGGTGCTCGCCAGGCTAACCGCAACCATGTCGAGGCTGGCCAATGGCGATCTCGCTGTGTCGATCGAAGGAACCACGCGCCGGGACGAAGTCGGCGCAATGGCGCATGCGGTGCAGATCTTCAAGGACAATGCGATCCGCACCCTTCAGTTAGAGGAAGATGCGGACCACCAGCGCAAAGTTTCGGATCAGGAGCGCCGCCAGATCGCTGAACGCGACCAATTAAGGGCGGAAGCCATGGCTCAAGCGACCGAAGGTCTGGCACGCGGCCTGGAGAAACTTGCTTCGGGCGATCTCGGCGTTTGTCTTGTTGATCGATTTGCCGACGAGTTCGAAAGCCTTCGTGTCGACTTCAATCGCGCGGTCGAGCAGCTGCGCTCGACGTTGGCGGCGGTCGCAACATCCACGAGCTCCATCGAAAGTGGCTCGCGGGAAATCAGCCAGAGCGCCGACGATCTTTCGAGACGGACAGAGCAGCAGGCAGCTTCGCTTGAAGAAACGGCAGCAGCGCTGGACGAGATCACGGTTAATGTAGCGAATTCGTCGAAGCGCGCAGATGAGGCGCGCTCGATCGCGATCCAGGCAAACAGCAGCGCCAGCCAGTCGGGCGATGTTGTCCGTAATGCGGTCCAGGCGATGAGCAAAATTGAGAAATCGTCGAGTGAAATTTCCAACATCATCGGCGTCATCGATGAGATTGCTTTCCAGACGAATCTCCTCGCGCTCAACGCCGGCGTCGAAGCTGCTCGCGCGGGCGAAGCGGGGAAAGGCTTTGCGGTTGTCGCGCAGGAAGTCCGCGAACTGGCGCAGCGCTCTGCCAAGGCCGCAAAGGAGATCAAGGAGCTCATCCGTGCATCCGGTGACGACGTTCAGGACGGTGTCCAGCTCGTCAGTGCAGCTGGTGACGCGCTCGAGAGTATCCAAGCCTACATCGTCAGCATGAACACCCATATGGATGCCATTGCTACTTCCGCCCGTGAGCAATCGGTCGGCCTGGCGGAGGTGAACACCGCTGTCAATCAAATGGATCAGGTGACACAGCAGAATGCAGCTATGGTCGAAGAGGCAAATGCCGCCGGTGCTACACTTGCCGCAGAATCCGCGAAACTGAAGTCTTTGGTAGGACAGTTCCGCTTGTCCGACGCCCCTGCGGCAACGGTCAGCATGGTTCAAGCCGCAAGGGTCATCACGGAACCAAGCGTCCGAGCTGTTGCCTCGCCAATACGAGCGATGACGGACAGAGTGGCCCGATCGTTTGGGGGTGGTCGCACCGCAACGGTGGTCGCTCCTGATCAGAACTGGGAAGAATTTTGATCGTCGTACCTCCCACTGCTCTAATATCGCCGACGCTGACGAGCGTCGGCCGATGTAATAATTACCAGAGCGGGCTCAGTAAACGTCTTTAGGAAGCTGATGGCGTTGGCGAGTTGTCAGCGATGTGGCCGCATTCACCAGGGTATGCGCAATCATAAAGGTCGACGACATCCGTCAACCTCTACCCTCCTCGTGTCGAGCGTATCCAGTGAACAAAACAATGTTCTCTGACATGTGCGGGACGATGCCGGACTTGTTTCCGGTTGAAAATGCCTGGAAGTGGGTGCCGACGTGCGTGGCTTCCGCGACCTGGCGCTTTAAGTGGATCGTTGAGAACGATGAGTTGTCGGGCTTGACCAACAGCGGCGCGGCCCGCCAAAAATCATGATCATTTCTTCACCGGTGGTAGCCGCGTAGCGTCAGGCAGGCCTTGTCCGTTATCCCTGGTTCTGGATGGTGGAAAATGACCGTGGTGTCTTTGCAAGGCCTGACGATCACGTCGAACAGAAGACCGGCGACACTCTTGTAGACGGCAGCCTTCTGGTCGTCCGTGATCTGATGAAGCTTCTGCTCCCGCCGACCTTCTACCACTGCTATTGCCGACGATCTCACTCACGCCTCAGGGGTAATGTCACGGTTCATAGGGCTACTATCGTCGCGACAATCGATCTCCGGACAATCGCGAGTTCTCTCGCAACCGTGACACGGAACTGAGTAAGCGCATGGGCATTTGGCTTTGAGGCGAGTTTGCAATTGAAAAACGTCGGAGATTAGCGTCCACCCATGATGGAGATTTTCACGCCGGCCGGTCTGAGCGCAATGCTGCAGGTGATTACGATTGATCTTGTGCTAGCTGGCGACAACGCTGTAGTCATAGGTCTCGCGGCTGCTGGTCTTGAGCGCTCGCAACGGGGCAAAGCCATCCTTGTCGGTATTCTCGCCGCTACTGCAGTTCGGATAGTTTTCGCCAGCGTCGCAGTCTACCTTCTTGCGATCGTCGGTCTTCTCCTCGCGGGTGGACTTTTACTGCTGTGGGTTTGCTGGAAGATGTGGCGCGAATTGCGGTCAGGCCACCGCCGCGAGGAGGTCCCAGACGAGACGAACACTCCCCGAAAGACATTCCTTCAGGCTGCAACGCAGATCATCGTCGCCGATGTGTCCATGTCGCTAGACAACGTGCTCGCAGTCGCCGGTGCGGCGCGCGAGCATCCGAGCGTTCTTATACTTGGATTGATGCTGTCGATTGCATTGATGGGGATGGCCGCAAACTTCATTGCCCGCCAGCTCAACAGTCATCGGTGGATAGCCTATATCGGCCTCGCCGTCATCCTCTACGTAGCGCTTGACATGCTTTATCGAGGAGCGGTCGAAGTCATGCCTTATTTCATAAACCTGTCGACGGCGTAGACGTGCGCATGGATCCCGGCCCAACTTTAAACGGGCTGCGAGCGGTCACCGAGGTTGAAAGCGATTGCGCTGATTGATGTGAAGCTCCCGGTGCCGGAATATTTGCGCTTCACGACGCGCCTGTGCGTCGGTGGATGACACCGACTTGTCAAAGCTGCGCTCGGACCTGGTCAGCCCCTCAAGTCTCGTGTCGTCAAGGAACAGAGACGAAAGGGGCAGCCCGAACGGCAATGGCCGCGACTAAAGTGTCAGTGCAAGATCGACGCCTTTGCCTGGTGGTCGAGTATGCGCTCGACGCGACCAATCATGCGCAAACCCGCCGCAGCAAGCTTAGGCCAAGCTCGTCGGTTGCGTTGGCGTCGGCCATGTCGTCCATCTGGTGGGCGACGGAAAGAAGGCTGTTAGCGAGCACGGGGCGGTCCATCTTTCCTGCTTCGCGTGCAAGGCGGCGAAGGTTTTCGGCGTAACGGACGGCGAGGCCTGCGGGTGTGGTTGCCAAGACCTTGCGTCGCCCGTCGGGCGAGGTGACAGCCGACCGTCTCATGGCAGCCCCTTCACCTTCGATGAAGAACGTTCCGAGTCGCGAAACGGTGCTAATCCCTGGTTGCTCATGATGCGTCTCCTGGAAATCGGATAAAAATCCTCAGGCAACTAGAAAGATCGGCGCGATTGACATCAACGTCAAGACCGAGCGGGATGTGCTTCAAGAAATTTTTCGTCAGATCTCTTGACGCTCGAAAACCGCGATCCCAAATCGTCGGCGCGGTCGCCCAATGGGGGCCAAAAACCGGAGGCGTGAATTTGCGTCTCCTTCCAACTCGCTTTACGGAGGTTTTGGTATGAGAACTGAACTCGATTTTTCACCGCTGTACCGGTCCAGCATCGGCTTCGACCGCGTCTTCAATCTGCTCAACAATACGCAGCGCCTGCAGGCAAACGACACCTGGCCTCACTACGACATCATCAAGGCAGGCGAGGACGAGTACCGCATAACGATGGCGGTTGCTGGATTCGGCCGGGGCGACCTCGACATTACCCAGGACCGCAACCTCTTGGTCGTCAAGGGAGGCAAGGCCGAGGACCAGCAAGGTGAATATCTACACCGGGGCATCGCAGCACGGAGCTTCGAGCGTCGATTTGAACTTGCCGATCATGTACGGATCGAAGACGCTTCGCTCGCCAACGGCCTTCTGACGGTATCGCTTCGTAGAGAGATCCCGGAGGCCCTGAAACCGCGAAAGATCGCAATCGGTCCGGGCAGCCAGGAGACCGTTTTGCAGATCGAGGCCGATCAGCACGCAGCGTAATCCCTGATTTAGAGGCCGCGGCAGACCGCCGGGTGTCCGTATACGGGACCCGGTGGCGGGCGCCCCGCCTTCCGAAAGTAAGAAATTCTTCCATGCATCATTCTTCAGACATTGCACAGTTGTCCGTCGAGGAGCGCGAGCAGCTCTTTATCGCGGTGGGCCGTCTGCTGGACGGCGCTGCTCTCGAATCCATGGTCGAGGGTAATCGCAAATTCGGTGTCTTATCGAAGACGATGGCCGAGGCCATCCTTCTCAACGCCGACGAACTTGCTCGCGACGACATTCGTCATGCGGAGAACGTGCTCAGGCAGGCGAACGAATTTATCAAACATTTCGGCGCGAGCCATCCGTATAGGATGCTCAGCTACTCGGTTCACTGACGGCCGCCTGCGTAAGGCGCGAACCGTCACGGCTGTATCCTCGTGCATCGTCATGTCGCCCTGCCGATCGCTTTATCAGCCTCCAATTGATCTTATCTGGAGCCGCCGCGCTAACAGCGAACAAGTTGTTATCGGAAGGCGGCGACCCGGCCCGCACGGAGGCCTTGACCGTTCGGTGCCCGAGCGCCTCGACGCACTTTCAAGGCAGCTTTTCCCCAGTGACAAAAACCACTGTGGAATCTCCGGTTCCTCAAGAAGGCATTGACGGCGCGCGCACCGTTTCTCCGAAGTGCCGTTGGTGCTGGTCAGGAACGGATCCAGCGGTGAGATGATCTTGAACGCCCGCGGCCTGAAACGCGAAGGGACCGCAGGTGCCGGATTCGTCATCGACTATAAAGTGGACATTTCTGTCAAGCCCATGGAAAGTCTCGTTCTCGCCATGGTGCACATGCGGCGGGACGAAGAAGTCCTGCAGCATGTGATGCTCCATTAGCGGAATGCCGCGAAGCTTTCAGAATGAGGAAGAGTCACTGCTGGAATACACGTCGTGCACCCCTTTTGGACATTAAGAAGCGCTTTCTGTGTGAGGGAGGGCTCGATCCGCTGCGGGCCCGAACCGAGGAATGTACGTCTGTATCGTCGGAGGCGTTCGTGCTTCCGACACCGGCCGGTTCTTCTGGCAAATACGTCCGAAATAAAATTGACGATCAATAACACTGTCCAGATTATCGACATGAAGACCTAGATCACTGTTAGTATCCTTGCCTTCATCAACGTCGCCGCGACCTCGAGCTTCTCGAATGCGGTTGAGGTTCCTGTCCTTTCACGAGCAACGGGAAGCGGCCAGGTACAGGGCCCTGCGCGCCGACTGCTCGATTGAAGGGCTTGCGGTCCTTATCATTCGAGACCAGATCCGACCAACTCGTCAGTTATCTACGACATCGATATCAAGTCGCTTAGCGAGAGCGGTGACCCTGTTCGTAAAGTCGTCGACCATCGCTTGAACCTGCGCGTCGATTTGTTCGATTTCCCTTGGTGATTGAGCGCTTCGCAATGCTATCGCGCCGATGCTTAGCAAAGTCCGCTGCATGAGGTTTATGTGCTGAAACAGGCCCGCTATGTCATCAACCGTTGCCGGTGTGTCGCCCTTACGCAATTTCGTCAAGATCTCCCCCGCTGCTTCCTGTGTGCTCTTGTGAAATAGTCCCAGGACTGGCAAAGGCCCGAACATCCTTGCCAGATCGGGCAATCCCTATACCGCCCCATGACTTAAAAGACCGCGACGCGCAGTCGGTAAGGGGTTTGGCGATGACCGTCAAGGTGGGTGAACGTGAGGATGTGATCAGGCGCGTAAGGGAAGGGCTCGCTACTCAATACATAGGCGAGCCCCTCCATGCGACACAGAGGTCCGCCAGGTCGCACATTACATCGCTGACCTAATCACATCGGATGACAAGAGTCCCTTCAAATTATCAGTACGGTTGCAGACAAGCATACTTCGAAAACCGATTTCCCCCTCGCCGGCATCGGGGAACCAAAACCTTCTCTTGCGCGTTCGGTGCGAACAATTTCACAAGAGGGTAGCTATGGACACCAATCTCGCCATCGCAGCATTTGCCGCAACACTTTCGTTCGTCTTCATGGTGTGGGCAATCGGTCGTACCTACTGACCGGTCACGAAAAGCCCCAGCGTGCGGCTGGAGCGGATCCGGGAAGTGAGAGTGCTAACAAAGCGAGCTGACCAGCACCCCGAAGCGCTTGGTCCTCGGTTTTGGTTCCAGGCATGTCAACGATATCGTTTGCTCCGGCCTGCGCACCGTCGGGCGTTGTACGGGTCAACGCTTTCAGAACCACAGCAAAGCCCAACTCCGAGTGCGCCAAGCCTACAGGCATCAATGGCCTTCGGCTCCCGCTTCGGCATTGTGGCGGATTCAGCATAAAGAGCTTGTAGGTCAGTCAGCACGTAGGGCCGCGGAGCCTGATGGTAGCGAAGGCTTGGCATGATCGGATCGCCATCGAGCAGCAGGTCATCTGCGATGCCGCTCCGCCGCTCTCGCGTTTGATGGGAGGGAGTTTGAGGTCCCGACCGGCATATTCTAAGCGTCACTACGAGGCACCGAGCCGCTCCATACGCCAACCTCCGGCAGGCACCTAAGTCCCAGGTAAGACTTATAGAGACGGGCCGTATCAATGATCGCGCCCATAGGAATGAAACGGGGTTATGCGCAGTCTCACGGACGCTATGTCTCTTGGGCGCTCAGATCGTCACCAAAGTTGAAGGTTGTTCGGCGGCGACGCCATATCGCGTCGTCGAGCGTAAATTGGGCCATAAACCTCCCAAGACCGTTGAAGAAGCCGACTATCTATACTCGCCCAGCCGGTAATGACGCGCGACGACTCTATCCAGGAAGTGACCTGCCACTGAAGTTTCATCCGGCTGCGATTAGAGCCTCGGCGGTTTTTGATACGCCAAATGGCGGTGTGTTAGCAACCGGCGGAAACGCGAAGCTTCCATATTGCGTAGCGTTGGAGCCGGTTGCGGCGATGATCCCGGCATAGTCCGCCGGGGTTTGGTATCCGAGCGATGAGTGCGGCCGGAAATTGTTATAATCGTCGGCCCATTCTGCGATGGCGCTGCGGGCATGATCGAGCCCGAAGAACAGGCTCTCGTTGAGCAGCTCGTCGCGCATGCGGCCGTTGAAGCTCTCGACATAGCCATTTTGCATCGGTCTTCCCGGCGCGATGTAGTGCCACTCGACCTTGTGATCCTTCGACCAAGCAAGGATGGCATTCGAGGTCAGTTCGGTCCCGTTGTCTGAGACAATCATGCCAGGCTTACCTCGTCGCTCGATAAGCGTCGTCAGTTCTCGCGCGACACGGCGACCTGATATCGATGTGTCCGGGATCGCCGCCAGGCATTCGCGCGTGACATCGTCGACTACATTGAGGATGCGGAAGCGCCTGCCGCAGGCGAATTGATCGTGGACGAAATCCAGAGACCAGCGGGCATTGGCCTTTGCTTCGACGAGGATCGGCGCACGCGTGCCGACGGCACGCCGCCTGGCTTTCCGTTTGCGCACGGAAAGACCTTCCTCGCGATAGAGCCGATAGATGCGATTGACCCCGGAAGGCTCTCCGTCTCGCCGGAGCAGAATGAACAGCCGTCGGTAGCCGAACCGTCGTCGCTCGTTGGCTAGATCGCGCAGCTTCGCTCGCAACTCGACCTCAGGCGGCCGAGAGGATCGATAACGGATCGTCTTTCGATCTGCGGATATGATCTGGCAGGCCCGCCGTTCCGAAAGACCCATGATGGCCTTCAGGTGCGCGACAGCGTCACGCTTGGCGGCAGGCCCTACCATTTTTTTGAAAGAAGCTCGCGGAGTGCGGCTGTATCCAGCATCTGTTCGGCAAGCAGCTTCTTCAGCTTGGCATTCTCGTCCTCCAGAGCCTTGAGACGCTTGGCCTCAGACACTTCCATGCCGCCATATTTGGCTTTCCAGTTATAAAAGGTCGCCTCGGAAATCCCGTGCCTACGGCAAAGATCAGCCGCTTTCGCTCCGGCTTCCTGCTCCTTCAACACTGCAATGATCTGCTCTTCCGTAAATCGCTGCTTCTTCATAAGTCCGTCCTCAATGGGCCGAACTCTAATCCATTCTGGAGGAAATTCTCAGTGGCAGGTCAGAAGCGTGCAATTCAGAATTTATCAACCTTGCTTCGGCACTCTAGGTTCGTCGAGAAGGTGAGATATCTTGACGAATTACCCAGACCAAATAATGCTGATATGGTCCGCTGCTCGCCAATGCAGCGGACTTTTCATCCGCTATTGACGGCTCGTGATAGCACTCAACGCAAGGCTTCGAAACATGGCAAAGGCGCGCGGTATACTCACAGCATCGCTCTTCGTGATCCTAGTCGCGCTCGTCGCCTTAAACCCATTCGGACGGAACCTCGTCGACCCTCGCCCGACTTCTGCGATCAATCAGGCACCCTAACGGGGCTGTAGGCGGTTACCCATGGCTTTCGAGATCTGGCCAGCGATCGTCTTGTATCGACGAGGTTCGCGGGCTCAGAGAGCAAATTTCGCTTTCCACCATTTCCTTGAAAGCGAATGTCGAAACTTGTCTCCTCAACGCGGCGGCGAGTCCGATCATGACGTTGTTCTTCAGAGACCTGCTGCCGATACAACCGACCTCACCGAGCACAATCGCAAGGACCGCGGCGTTTGGTCCGAAGAACAGCGCCGGGACTGCGCAGACGTTTTCGTAGAGCGCGTAGATCCAGCTCAGTCCATGATCGCGATCGCGCCCGGCAGGACGAAGAGCGTTCCAGCGATCCTCGACGTCGAAGGGCGTTGCGCCGAAGCGTTCGCCGACAAGCGCAACCTTGGAAGCCGGAACGACGGGGAATACGGCAGAAGGATCAACGAAGCGACGAATTAGCCAGGGTCAGGCGGTGCGGTCGATCTTTCAACGAGAGCGCGTAACCCAGACCGTTCGACCCTGCGGGTCGCGCGGGGGCAACTTGTTATCCGGCACCAGGTTGCCCTCTGTCCTTCTCCAAGCCTCGAAGCCGCCTTCAAAGTACCTCGGCCTGAATTCCGACATGCCTCAGGTGGGCGGCGACGCCGTGGCTAAGTTTCTTTCCCCGCTGGCAGATGATCTCGGCCGCTTCGGTAATTGCGGGTCCCTGAAATCTTGAATGTGGATCTGCTCTAGCTCTACTGGCCGTCCAATAGCCCTGTCCTGTCGTCTTTCCTCGCAGGGAACCGCACAGTCATGTCCTGGTCCGGGTCCAGGATGAAATCCCGGATTTTCTCCGCTCGGCAAGTCATATATAGCGAAGTGGATGACCTGAAATGAAGTAAAGAGTTATGGGCCACGGGGATTGGACGAGGTTTTCCAAATGATCAAATCAGAACTGATTGAGGCTGTTGCGGCTCGTAATCCTCACCTGTATCGTCAGGACGCAGAGAAGATCGTCGAAACAATCCTCGAGAGTATTGTCGAGGCGCTCGAAAGAGGAGAACGCGTAGAGATTCGCGGGTTTGGTGCTTTCCAGGTTCGATATCGACCGTCACGCGCTGGCCGCGACCCGAGCAACGGCAATGCGGTCTTCGTCGAAGAAAAGTGGGTGCCGTTATTTCGCCCAGGCAAGGCGATCAGTGATCGGCTGAACGAACCCAGGAGGGGCTAGGCTTCCCTCGCCCTCGGTGTGCGGCCGCTAGCTGAAGACGCCTCTATTGCTGACCAGCCAGCCATATCTGGTATCTCCGCTGACAAAAGAAGCCAGACCTGACCGTGCCGTCGCGGCGCGATTTGCTCCGAAACGGTGCCGCGACTAGAATTGTGTTGCGGTTGTGCGGCCGTCGAAGCCCACTGAGCGCGTCCTCGGATCGAGCACGCGCAACGCCGCACTTCCAAGCGGTCATCCCCAATTTCGAATTTGCCCCGGCAAGATTATCGGTTTCGGATGATGGCAGCTTGGCTCCGAACAACGCAACTCTTCCGATAGGCAGGAGGGCTATGAAGACACAAGTCCGACGGCACGCTCATTCACGCGCCTGTGGCGTTGCATGCCTGGGTTCTTCTCGAAGAGTTAAGAACGAACAGAAAACGGTGTTGGGGCGTCTGGGCTAATATTGACATGGATGTTTACCAGGCGACACACGGCCCGACCACGCTTGGGAAGAGCGATTGGCAGGCTCCAAGCCGGTACGCTAGCGGACCGTACCCCGGCTTTTGCCGTTTTAACGGCAATATGCAAGTTTCACGCAAGCCTCGCTCCACAGAAGTTGCCCGGCCGCAACGCTCAAGCGTAACGTGCAGCATGGAGATCCGGATGGGGTTTGACGTTGACGCTATACTCGACTGGCAACAGCGGGGCATTAATGCGAGGATATTGGGGCGCTCCGAACGCGATAATCCTGTTCTCCCTTATCTCGAAAACGCCGGATCGCAAATCGAGAAGGAGAGCTGGCTCTTCCGGGCAGAGGCATGGTTCTTTGGCTGGCGAATAGAGGACGCGTCCCGCGTTAAACTGGGCGCATGATTATTCTGCGGTCAAGGTGCGGGCACACCATGCCTTCCCGAGAGCCTGCAGGAACTAGAGCAATCCAAAAGCGTCTTCTGCCGGCCGAACCATTGGCCCGGCCGAGCCGCGGCCCGGGGCCGACTGCAGTAAGGTAGCCGCTGTTAATCTCAGCGCGATCATTTCCTGACGACTCCCTTCAATCCGCCGCCGATGAGAAAGGTCGCATCCATCAACGCGATCATCGGATTGCCCCCTCCTGAAACCGCAAGATAGCGCGGTTGCCAGTGCGGATGAAACTTTGATTTGAATGCCCGAAGGCCTTTGAAATTGTAGAAGCGCTCGCCGTGCTCGAAGACGGTGCTGCCGATACGGTCCCATACCGGCGCCGTCTCGCGCTTCGACATGCCCGAAAGCGGTGCCATGCCGAGGTTGAAGTGCTTGTAGCCCTCGGCTCTGAGATATTCCATGATCTGTACGAAGAGGAAGTCCATCGAGCCCTTCGGCGCTTCCGGCGAGAAGCGCATCAGGTCGATCGTGCCCTCGGACTTGGTTTCGGTAACGAGGATATTGGCGAAGGCGACGATCTTGCCGTCCTTCTTCAACACGCCGACCGGCTGCGAATTGACATAGTCGGGCTCGAAAGCGCCGAGCGAGAAGCCCTTCTCCTTGGCGTTGTGGTCTTCAAGCCAGGAGCTGGAGACCACCGAGAGATCACCGAGAATGGCCGGTACGCCGTCGGCGGGAATGACCTCGAAGCTCAGGCCATCGCGCTGGGCGCGGCTTGCCGTCTGGCGAAGGTTCGCCCACTTGCCGCCCTTCATCTCGAAGGCGCCGAGATCGGCAACGGCGAGTTCGCCGAGCTTGAAGGCGCGCAGGCCGGCATCGGCACAGTGCGACAGCAACCCGGGAGAAATCTGGTAGAACACCGCGCGGCAGCCTGCGGCGCGCGCCGCCTCCACAAAGCTCCAGACGAGTTCGGGAGCGGCCTCCTGATTTCCAATCGGTCCGAACAGCGCGATCCAGGAGCGGCCTTGGCGGCCGTACATGATGAAGGCATCGCCCTTTTCGGAGAACATGATGCTCTTGTCGGCCATGCGAACGAGATTGGCGTCGGCATAATCCTGCGCCTTGACGATATCGACGGCGCGCTGCAGCGCCTCCTCGGTTGCCGGTTCCGGGCGGAAGGTCGCCGGGCGCAGCAGGCTGAAAATGGCGATCGCCGAGGAGATGATGGTGATGCCGAGCACGGCGCGCAGGCCGCGCGGCGCTTCGGCGGCGAATTCGAATTGCCACCAGAGCTCGTTGCTGTACTCGACGTCGCGATAGACGAACAGCAGGATGACGACCGCGCCGACACAGATGACGGCAATCGCCATCAGCCAGGCCGCCGTCAGCGTCTGGTTCAGAAGCGAGGCATGGCGAGTGAAGAGCCGGCGGCTGACGAACAGGCTGAAGATCAGGATCGCCAGGAAGATCGCCTCGACCAGCGCGATCGCCTTCAGGAGCGACAGCGCCAGCGCCAGCACGGCCGAGACCACCGAGACCAGCCAGGCGCCGTCGAGACGCTGGCCAAGACCGCGGGCGGCGACAACGAGCGCCAGGCCGAACAGGCTCGACAGGAAATGCGCGCCTTCGACGATCGGCAGCGGCAGGTAGTTGGCCAGGAATTCGAGGTTTTCGTCTGGCGTCGGCGTGACGCTCGAGAAGATCAACATGACGCCGAGGATCAGCGCAAAGGCCGACAACAGCTGCGGCGTCAGGCGTCCGCCGATGCGACGGATGCTCGATGCGGCCGGATGATCGACGAAGCGGCGAAGCTCGGTCAGCGATACCGCAAGCACCGCGATCAGCAGCGGCAGCACATGATAGATCAGGCGGTAGAGAACCAGCGAACCGAGAACCGCATCGATATTCACCGCGCTGCCGAGCGAGGCAATAATGACGGTTTCGAAAACGCCGAGACCGGCCGGAACGTGGCTGAGAACGCCGAGACCGACGGCGATCGCATAGACCGCCAGAAACACCGGCCAGCTGATCGCCGTCTGCGGCAGGAGAACGTAGAGAACGGTCGCCGACGCCGCGATATCGAATGCGGTGACGAGGAACTGGCGCGACCAGGTGCGCGAATCCGGCAGGCGGACAGCGATCGGGCCAAGATTGACGGCCCGGCCATCGCGGCCGAGATAGACGACGAAACCAAGCCCCGCCAGGATCGCACCGGCGATAATCCGCAAGAGCAGCGCATTGGTATTGATCAGCGGTCCGATTTCATCGGCGATGATCATCAGCGCGATTGCCGCGACGCTGGCAAGACCGAGACCGAAGGAGAGCGTCACGAAGGCGATGACGCGGCCGATATCTTCGGGCGTCAGGCCGAGGCGCGAATAGGCGCGATAACGGATCGCGCCGCCGCTGAGCGCGCCGAAACCGGCAGTATTACCGACCGCATAGGCGCTGAAGGCCGTTAGCGCCACATGCGGAAAGGGCAGCTTCTTGCCGATATAGTCGATGGCGTTCAAATCATAGAAGATCAGCGCGAAGAAGCTGAGACCGGTGAAGAGAAGCGCGAGAAGGATCGAGCTGACACGGGTATCGGCAAGCGCTTCGACGACGTCGTCATAGCGAACTTCATCCGTAAGCTGCATGATGGCATAGCCGACCATGCAGAACAGGATCAGCGTCGCGGCTGCCACGAGCTGCGTGCGATATCGCCGGAGAAAGCCGCGAAACCCACCGGCCTCTTCGCTTTCCATCTCTTCCAGACTGTTCTGACTCGCCATGTTACCCCTCGCGGTTGCGGTCGCCGCCGCTATCAAAGCGGCGTTTTAAAACACCGGCATCAGGATTCAACTGGTCCGTCGTCAGAAGAGCCGCATTTGATGGGGTAATCACGGACGTCGGCCGATTGAGCGAAGCTTTCGATGAAATGCTTGGGCCGGTCTACAACCGATCTATCGGTCAGATGTCTTGGCCGCGGGTACGCCCCAAGACTTCGTTGATTGTCCTTCCCTGGTCGTTTCATGGTTTACGAAGCCATAGCGGCCCGCCATTCTCGGGAAGGATCAGCGAATTTCCAGTGGCTTTCCACCAAAGCGAAATCTCTGTCACTATGTCTGGCGTCTGAGGTCGGTTATTCGGGTGCCGTTCTCCATGTACGGCCTTTCGCCTCGCAAACAGACAAACGGCACTCTCATGCATGCCGATTTTGCAAGGCAGCCTGTTACAATGACGTCACGACGGATAGGAGCCCCACTTCTCCACCTGCTTGTGACTCTACGGCCGGCGAGTCTTCAAATGGTGGATATTGGTTCTGCCAAAACCTGTTGGCGCTCGTCAAACGGGAGCGCCTTGTTGTTGCGTCAAGCTGCGCCGGCTTTTCGGTCGAGAGGCTGACGGGATCCTTCAAGATCTGGTTTACCAGCAATCGCTTGATTGGGATTGAAGCCTTTGGTAAATAATCGAGCACCGCTTTTCCGTGGTTCGTGAAGCGGTTCTTTTTCATGAAGTGCTACTTGGGCCACCGCGATCGGCGCATTCCTCGCGGTGGCCTTTTTGTATACATGATAAGCCGGCGGTACGTCGAGGACTTCCGAGCGCCGGTGTCTGTAGCGAGCCGAGCAGGTTTCAACGAGACGGCCGAGATCTAATTGCAGCGCGCTCTCCTGATGTGTTCGCGATTTTGATACCGTTGACGAACAGTGGGCCCTGGGGCGATGGGATCTTGGTTGGAGGCGGTCGGTGACAACGAAGGCTATTAATCCCGTACTGCGATAAGCCTGCGTGCTTTGTTGTAACACCCTGCTGCGCGCGTGACGCTCATGGCGCTGGCACGGATGGACGGCCGGCATGTTGGTACGGTAGCGTACTCTCGACATCACCCGCAGAAGGTGTACGTTGCTCTCCGGCAAGTGGTTTGGATCCAATTGCCACTGAGATCGCCCTGCAAACCCCAGGCTTCAACCCAGCCCCATCCGTGGGGCGATCTCCTTTAGGTGTGACAGAGCACTTACATTTGCAACCGTGTTAATTGCGCCTCAGCGGCATCTCCAAGACTGCTTCACGCAAACGCCATCTTGCATGCGGAGCGGGGGCCTCGAGCGACACTCGGAAACCTGCTGCCCGCAATGGAGGTTTTGCGATTGCCAAATCGCACAGGTTTCTTTGAGCCGATCTGGGTGCATGCAAAAAGGTCAGCGCTGAATGCTAACTTGGACGCCGCTGCCCTGCCCAGGTCAAAGACGTGGGCACGCTCTTGCATCGACTGAAAGAGCCTGACACCCGATCGTGTCACCAACAATCAGATGCCGATGGCCAGACACACCGAACGTCTGTTGGTTCCGCAGGCCCAAAAAGGAAAAGCCCGCGCGAGGCCGGCGCGCGGACTTTGCTAGACACTGGCGACGGGTTGTCGAGGCGAGGCAGAGCCGAACGCGTGCGGTTGGGTTTCCCTTCGAAAAAGTCCGAATTCGCGTCTCGGGCGATAAAGCAGTTTTTGCTTGCTCGCAAAGCTGATCATGTCGTGCAGCACATTTGCATCCGCCTTCTCCTCAAAGAGCGGGGCCATGTTCATCATCTTCCTCGCGGTCTTTCTGGACAGCCCGCCCCAGCGGAAACGACCGATGACCTTCCCAAAAAGATTGATCTGCAACAGCGCTACCGAAAGTGCCGGGCGCTCAATCCTGCTAGCTTCCGCCACTTACGCCGCGTCACGTGCCGAGCTCGTCTGATGGCCGTCTGATCGGATGCAGCAAATCAATAAGCGGTTGCAAGGCTTTCTGCAAAGCGCCTATAGACACGAAGCGCTGAAGAAGTCGGACGTTGACCGATGCTTTGCGCCGCAACTGCACGCCCAACAACAAAAATGTCCATGATGCATCCAGATCTGATTGAAAAGTCGAAACTTCTCTCTGCCATGGCCAACCCGGTCCGCCTGAAAATTCTTTCGATCATTTCCAACGAGGAAATCCGAGTAAGTGAACTGGGTGAGCGACTTGAAATCAGCCAGTCAGCCTTATCACAACATTTGTCGATCCTGCGGGAGGGCGGGCTTGTCGTCACCCGCCGTGAGGCGCAGAGCATCTTTTACTCAACTGGCCACCCGGGTGTGTTGAAGCTCTTGCGGTCGTTGAAGGACATCTATGCCGTACCCATGTCAGAATAAGGTGCACAAAAAGTCCGGATGTTCGCGATTCGCCGCCTTGAAGTTGTTATGCGAGATGGCATTCTCACCTGGAAATTTTGGTGGTGGGGATGACGGACAGCTTCGAATTTTCGACGTCGATTACGACCGAGCGCATGCCTGACCCGGGCCTCTTCACCTGGGACCTTTCTAGCGATCTTGTCTATGCCGACAGCGCCGTTGCGTCGCTTTTCGGGCTAGACCCGTCCATGACGGAGAGGGGGCTTCCTATCAGAACCTACCTTGAGCGTGTGCACCCTGACGACCGGGCGTCATTGGCGAAGCAGATCAGCGATGCAATCATCGCGGAGCATCCCACGGAGCAATTTTACCGCACGCTCGGCTTGCTGGGAAAGTACAATGCCGTGCGCGCCTTCGGGCGTTGCTTTCGAGACAAAACCGACAATCCCGTCCACTATGCCGGAGTGGTGATACCCGCACCTTCCACAGGTCAGGTCACCAGCAACTGAAGCCGGGGAGCTTGGTCGAGGATGTGCAGTTGGCCAGAACTCAATTTGCTCCAAATCCCGACGCAATAAGAGCTTCTCTAAGGTCTTCAACCTTGAACGGCTTCGTCAGCCTGGGTAGATCCGGTGCGATCCCCTCGACGTCGGCATATCCAGAGACGATCAGGCAAGGCAGATTAGGCCGCAGCAGCTGAACACGCCTCACAAGTTCGACCCCATCCAGGCCCGGCATCAAGTGATCCGTCACGACGAGCTTTAAATCTGCGATGCTGTCCAGCGATGCCAACGCAGCCTCGCCATTGGAGGCTTCAACGACATCAAAGCCGATCTCCTCAAGCATATCGGCCGCGCTAATGCGAACAAAATCTTCATCGTCGACGAGCAGCACCGTCCCTCGATGGCCGATCGACGTCGTGCCGCCGGGGTCATTGGTCGCAAGACTGACAGGGGCGTCACCGGCCTCTGGTAACCAGAGCTCAATATTCGTGCCAACACCCACCCGGCTAAAGATGCGGATGCCGCCGCCAAGTTGCTGTGCAAGGCCGTGCACCATTGAAAGGCCCAGTCCGGTTCCTTGTCCTAAGCCTTTGGTCGAGAAGAATGGCTCGATTGCACGCGCTCGGACCTCATCACTCATTCCCTCGCCGGTATCGGCAACAGAGATAACGACGTAGCGGCCAGGCTTCAGATCTTCAGGCTTCTGCGGATGGATTTCGCGAGCGCTCGCGCTGATGCGCAGCGTGCCGCCTGTCGGCATGGCGTCCCTGGCGTTCACGGTAAGGTTCAAAAGGGCCATCTCGACCTGATTTTGGTCGGCTCGGGCCGCCGGAAGGTCCTGGCTTGCGTCAATGACAACCTGGATCTGAGGGCCAGTCGTGCTTCGGATTAACTCTCCCATCCCGGCGACAAGCGTCGTCACGTCGATCGGTAGCGGCTGCAGCGGCTGGCGCCGAGCAAACGCCAAAAGTCGCTGGACGAGTATTCTGGCGCGCTCGGCCGACTGTAATGCGCCACCAATCAGCTTGCGCTCGCGATCGGTCCCAATTTGCCTGCGCACCAGCATGTCGAGAGAGCCGATGATCGGGGTCAGCAAGTTGTTGAAGTCATGAGCGACGCCGCCCGTCAACTGACCGAGCGCTTCGACCTTCTGCGCCTGTCGAAGTTGATCTTCCGCCTCCGCCAGGCGCCTTTGCTCCGCCAAGCGCCCTGTGATGTCATACACAATCTGGTAGGCACCGATCTGGCGACCCGCAGTGTTTCGCAGCACGTTGAAATTGAGTTCGAACCAACGCTTGGAATATGCGGTATCTCCGAACTCGTCTACCAGCGTGAACTCCTCGCCGGCGAGCGCCCTCGACCAGGTCCGGCGCACATGCTCGCGATGCTCGGGGAGGTGATCGAGCGCCTCTAGCATAGATGCTCCGATCACCGGGCGCACGCCATAGACCTGCTCGAACGCGGTGCTTGCCGCCCTGTTCATCGCCAGCCAACGGAAGTCCTGGTCCGCCACGAAAATGATTGCTGTCGTGTTCTCAACGACATCAGCCAGAAGCTTGCGTTCGGCCAGCCCCTCAGCGACCCGCGCTTCCAGCGTCTCGTTGAGGTCGCGTAGGGCAAGCTCAGTCTTCTTGCGCTCGGTAATGTCAATCGCGGTTCCGATCACTCGTAGACAGCGCTCCCCTTCAAATACGCCACGCCCTTTCGCCGCGACCCAGCGGACGACTGAATCTTCCTTGCCAATCGTCCGATACTCCACGTCGTAGACGGCGCGCACGGCGGGATCTGCCGCTGCCGCGTAAGCAGCCGAAGTTCGTTCGAGGTCCTCAGGATGAAGGCCGCTGTAGTAATCTTGCATCGAAACGGGGACGTCGGGCGAGATGCCAAACATCGCTTTGACCCTGGGCGGCCAGAACAAGGTGTCGGCAACCACGTCCACATCCCAAAGGCCGATTTCAGCTGCATCGACGGCCAGGCGAAGCTGTTCTTCACTCGCGCGAAGGTTTGCTTCAGAACCCACACGCTCGACATGGGCCCACGATCGCTCCGTGACCTCGCGGATGACCGTCAATTCGTAGTCGGACCATCGATGCGGTGCCTTGTCATGGATTGCCATCAAAGCGGTCAGCCGACCGTTTTTCACCAGCGGCATGCAGATCGTTGCAGTGATCCCGATATCCTGGAAGGTTTTTGCCTCCTCGGGCGCGATCTCGGCAAGATTGTCATTGATGATCAGCGGCCGGCCGGCGGCCAGCTCCTGCACCGCTAGAGTTCCGAAATCGGAGAGACTATAGTGCCCGACGATCGAGGGAGACCCCGGTGCGTGCCAGTTACCACGGATGGTGAAGCCATCCTCATCAGGATCCATATCGGCATAGGCGCAGTTTGAGAGGCTCAAATGTGCGCCTATTAGGCGCGTCGTGACGGCGAGAACTTCATCTGCATCATGCAGGCCCGCAACTGCCTGACCAAGTTCGTCCAGGAAGCGGTATAACTCTTCACTCTGCGCCAGGCGACGCTCGGCGAGCACGCGGTGGGTGATATCAAACACCATCGCCAGGGAGCCGATCGGCTTGCCCGCGGCATCCCGTATCGGCAGATATTCCAGGTCCATCCACACCTGCTCAGCTCTGCCATGTCGCCAGAGTTCGAGCTCTTGGCCATGGAAGCTAAGCGGCTCACCACGCAATCCAGCTGCTATCACATGAGCGTTGAAGTCTGCAGCCTCAGGCCAGACCTCAAGAAGTTTTCCGCCAAGAGCTGCGGGGTGACGAGGGCCGCATACAGCTGCATAACCGTCATTATAGATGAGAATGCCTTCCGGTCCCCACAGAACCACCATCGGAACCGGTGACGCTAGCACGGTCTGGACATTAGCCTTCAATTCCGCTGACCATGCCCGGATTGGTCCGAGCGGCGTCAGTCCCCAATCCATCTGTCGGATGGCATCGCCGGCTTCACCACCACCAACGAATGCGTGGCCTTCAAGATATTGTTTCGTATCATCCATTTGGCGAACCTAGCGCGCATCCTGCCCTATGGACAGCATGCGTGCGAAATTATTCTCGGCTGATTGACTTCAGCCGAGCAGCCTCTGCGACGCGGGGATCCGGCGAGGACCCGGAGGAGTGGCAAAAGCGGAAAAGGCTCCAGAACACCCTCCTCTTTCGTCGGGGTGTCGAACGATATCGCACAAAGTACTAAGTCGATCCGAAGCCCTGCTACCCGGGGAGACGCGATTGCCAAAGTCAATCCGCGGAGCTTGCCGATCAGGCCTGTCGAACCGCTAGCCGCGCTTTTTCGCTTTCAGTCGCTGCCGGTCGCACTGTTCGCCCGGGTCGCAGCGTCTTGACGCGAATTGTCGGTGTGGGCGCGCGGGGTTCGATCCGATCGCGGGACGATGACATATGACAACAAAGCGATGGCGAGCGCCAGGCCGGTCGCGGCGAAGATCAGGCGATAGGTTGTTGTTGGCGCCAGCGACAGTCCTGCGATCTGCCCGAACACCACCGAGGCTACCGACACGCCCAAGAAGACCAGCGTGTTCAGCACTCCAAGCGCAATGCCGCGCATGTGCGAAGGGATGCGGGCCTGGGCTTCTGTCATGATGAGCGGGTGCACGTTCCCCATAGCATAAAGGAGGGACAGCCCGGCACAGGCTGCAGGGAAACTGCCATCCGGCCCTGCGGACAGCATGACGGCACAGATGACGCCCGCGACATAGGCGAAGATCACAATCCTGCGTCCCTCAACACGGGCGAGGACTGCGGGAAGGACGACGCTTGTGACGATGCCAACAATGCTGATCGCTGTGAGGATCTCACCTATTGCCGTATGTGTGCCGAAGACGGACGTGACATATGGCGCAGCCCAAGCATTGCGAAACGTTCCGCCAAGGGAGAGCGTCATGCAGATGGGAACGAGGTAAAGCAGTGGCACAATCGATCTGCGGTGCTCAGCGGCCGGCGCTTCGCTCGCGGCTGAGGGCGTCTTGCCGAGCGCGACGCAAACAGCAATTGCGCTCGCCGCCATGGCTGATGCGGCCGCCCAGCATGCAGATCGCCAGCCGAATACCTCAACGAACCAAGATAGTGGCGAGGCCGAGATCAGCGCGCCCATCGAACCGATTCCGCTGACGGTTGCAGCAAGCCGTCCCGCCTTCGCCGGTGAATTTGTCCGTCCGACATAAAACAGGACACCCATGAAGATCGGCGCGCAACCGAAGCCAATCAAAATTTGGCCCATGATCGCCGCCTGGTACCCGGGCGTTAATGCTATCAG
The DNA here is from genome assembly GCF_040546565.1 of Rhizobium sp. OAE497. Lineage (NCBI taxonomy): Bacteria > Pseudomonadati > Pseudomonadota > Alphaproteobacteria > Hyphomicrobiales > Rhizobiaceae > Rhizobium > Rhizobium sp. OAE497. The sequence continues at coordinate 232,685 of NZ_JBEPOA010000003.1, read as the reverse complement.
CGCAGCCCCTGCGGCTCCGCAGGCCATCATCGCTGCCATCGGAAAGCGCACGCCCCACCTGTCAAACGACATTCCGACCGGGATCTGCAGGATCGAGAAAGATGCGAAAAACGCCGATGCGAGCCAGCCGTACTGTTGCGGCGACAGACCCAGTTCAGCGGTGAGGGCCGGACCGACCACGCCGAAGTAGCTTCTGAAATACATGCTCATGAGGAACGCGGCGGACAGGGCAGGCAAGGACGTCGCTGTCATTTCGGCCTCGTAACTCCGTCCACCCGGCGGTCGGGCTGCTTTTTTGTCGCTGTGTGGCAGGATCAGCCCATTTGAAACGTCGCGCCCTGAAGAGCCGTCATCGCGCATGGCCTGCCTTACGCGAAAGCAACGAGGAGGGCTCTACATGGTTCCGGGCGTTTCCTTTGCCAAAACGAGTGTCAGCAGTGCACATTCAAGCATCGCTTGCGATTGGGTCAGTGAAAGGTGGCGAGTCTCACGTCGCGGGCGCACGATAGCAGCTAAACATTGGGCAGCGCAGCTACGAGAGGACTTGCCGCGCGGGACCTAGCCTTCACGTCATGGCGCTCCGCGCCTCGGTTTTGCATCCTCCTGCGCTGTGTTGGAGGACCATTGGGCAGCCGCAAAGGCGGCACAAATGGTCATCCGATGACGGGCATCTCGAACCTGAAAAGTGTTGCTTCGGGATCTGAAGTCACCGTCAGCGTGCCACCATGCGCTTTGGCAATCTCCGAGGCGATGTAGAGCCCAAGGCCGAGACCCTCACGGCTCGTGTCGTTTCCACGATGGAATGGCCGAAACAGTGTCGCAATCCTTTCGGACGGGATAGCGTCGCCGCGATTGATGACGTCGAGCCACAGGGTTTCGCCGCTGATGCCTGCGATAATCCTGACAGGGTCGGTCCGGGATCCGTGGGTCAGCGCATTGCCAAGAAGGTTCGAAAACATTTGGGCGATACGTGCGTGGTCGACTGGCAGTCCGATGCGCGGCAGGATGACGGTCGTCTCGATCACCTGGTCGGGCTGAGCGGTTTTGAACTCGCCGATGACCTGGTCGAGTGTCTCGGAGAGATCCCTGTCCAAATCCATATTGAGGGTGATGCCGTCACCCAGCCTAGCGCGCGCCAGATCCATGACGTTGTCGACCAGCCCTGCCATACGCACAATGCTTGCCTTCATCAGGCGCAACATGTCGGGGGAGTTGTCGTCCCATCCCTTCCGCAGAAGGCGGTTTATACCGGCATCAAGTGCAGCCATCGGGTTTCGCAAGTCGTGGCCAAGGACCGCGATGAACTGCTCACGCAATTCCGAGAGCGCGCGCTCGTCAACGAGGTCGTCCTTGGCTGCCCTGAGCTGTTCGTTGGCTTCAAGATGATGGGCGATAAGCTCGGCGAAAAGCTTAAATGTGCCGATAACCTGCGGGTTGTTCACCTTGGCCGGCGCGATGTCGATGGCACAGAGCGTACCGAAAAATGTGTCGTTCGACAACACGATAGGCACGGATATGTAGCTCAGGAGACCGTACATCCGCGGGGTGTGATGGTCGCAATATGTCGCGTCCTCGGCGACGTTGTCGATCGCCACGACCTGGCGATGGTCGCGTATTTCGTTGCAGATGGTGGTTTCGATCTTGAGTTCGCCCCCGGCCGGCAAGCCGAAGTTCACGTGGTCCAGTACCTGGCAGGCGATCCAGCGATCCTCCGTTACCCTTGCAACGGCGGCAAATCCCATTCCCGTTGTCCTGCACACGACGTCGAGGATGCTTGGCACGGCGGCGATCGACTGAACCGCAGCTATGTCTGATGTAAATGGTTCTGCCACCAAGGACGCTCCTGCATCGAAACGTCACTTTGATTACATTAAGGGCTGTTTTGCAACGAGTGGAAGCCAAAAAACGAGTGACCCGATTAAAGCGGATGCCGGAACGGCTTTCCGACGGCTCCTCCGCCCTGGCCTTCACGAGACGCTCAGATCGCGGATTTGCCGGTGCCCGCGGACAACGCCTCGTAGATATCGGTTGGGCCGGCCAAAGTTCGCCAGCGCAGCGCAGCCTCCGTTCTGTTTGTCACGCCCAGTTTCTTCAGGATGTTGGTCATGTGATGCTTTATCGTCTTCTCCTGGAGGTTCAAGCGAAGTGCTATTTGCTTGTTGATCAGCCCTTCAACGACAAGCCAGATGATATCCCGTTCCCGTTTCGTCAGCCTGTTCTGCAGTCGCGGTCCGCCTGCCGAGATCGCAGCCAGCCGCGAGGACATGAGCGGGGAGATGTAGCGCGCGCCGTTAGCGACTCGACGAAGCGCCTGTGCAAGCTCGCGCAGCCCGACGCCCTTGACGACGTATCCGGAAGCGCCATGGCGAAAGGACGACGCAAGTGTTTCAATCTCTTCACTTGCGGTCAACATCACTACCTTGGTCTCGGGACTGCCTGCGATAATGCTCCGGATCGCCTCTATAGCCCCACCGCCGGGGATGGTTATGTCGAGCAGAAGGATCGCGGGCCGGTATGTTGCTGCGAGCACCAAGGCGTCCGCCGCACTTTCACCTTGCGCGACGATGATGAGATCGTCATAGCGTGACAGTGCGCTCGAGACGCCTTCCCGAAAGAGCGGGTGGTCGTCGACGATGGCAATGCTGATTGAATTCAAGATGTCCTCCAGGAGCGTCGTAGCGAACGCCTCCCGCTTCAAGAAGAGGATGCGCCGGACATCACCCGGGTGACGTCACGCTCTATGTCGAGACATGTTTGGCAGTATTCTTCGAACAGACCGGCCTCGGAAGGGTTTATCCGCATAAGCTCTCGATATTCGACAGCCAGTTCATAAGCCTCGAAGAGCTCAAGCTGCCAAGGGTGGGCAGCGTGCATGATCCTGCTGCGCACTTTCGGCAGACGCATGGCTAGCCGTCGCCTTCCGAGTTCACGACGATGCATTCTTCCAACTCCTCTTCATTGAAAGTCTTTAGCACAGGCTTCCAGCGAGATCCCCGGACCATGGTCGTAATCGGAATGGGACTGAGGTCCGGGGTGCGGAACCGGGTTTTGTGATCGCCGTTTCTGTTGAGCGGTTGGAAGACCGCGGATAGGAAAGGAGGACAAAATCATGATTACGAAGCTTTTCTTGGGCGCTGTCACAGCCGCAAGTGTGATCGCCGGCGGGGCCTTTGCCCAGTCATCGACCGTTAACGGTGCAGCCGGCGGCGCGGTCACTGGCGCAATCGTCGGCGGACCGGTTGGAGCGGCTGTGGGAGGTGTCGCAGGCGCCGTCGTCGGCACCGCGATCGATCCGCCGCCCGAAAAGGTTGTAACCTATGTCCGCGAAGCGCCTGCTCCCTCGGCCAAGGTTGTTGTTAGAGAAAAGGTTGTCGTCGGCCAGCCGCTTCCTGAAACAGTTGTCGTCACACCCGTGCCAGAAAATCCGAAATACTCCTACGCTATCGTCAACGACGAGCGGGTTATCGTCGAGCCGTCGTCGCGAAAAGTAATCCAGGTCATCAACTGACCTTGCGGGAGGCAGCTTCATGCTGTCTCCCAGCATTTGCGCAAAAGTACGTGCAGGGCGGCGGCGGCTGCAACCGACACGATCGTGCTAAATCAGGGAGTGTGGTTTGCGTGTCGCAGCTCGGCGCGCACAGCCATTCGCGGAAAATCCGAATGTGCGACGTTCGGAAATTGCCGACTTGGCCCGGGCCGATCGTTGCCTGCCTTTAACGATCGCAGCAATTGCGGCTATGTTGGCCGGTACACGGCTTACGGCGGGAACGTTTGGTCGTTCATGGTCCAAATCGACAGCTGCTTGATCGATGCATGTGCCGCAGGTCGCAAGCGACGTCTATGCCGTCGCCAGACGATTGGCGACGAAAGCGTTGAACTGCAGGACGTCCATCGGTCGCCCAACGAGGTATCCCTGAAGCTGGTCGCAACCGGCGCAGAAGAGGGCTTCGGCTTGTTTTTCGGTCTCGACGCCTTCCGCCGTGACCGATATTCCTAGAGCATCGGCAAGCGCGACCGTCGCATTCAAGATCTTCAATCCCTTGGGATCGTCCAGTTCCACGACCAGAGATCGATCGACTTTCATCCGATCGAAACCGAACTCCCGAAGGGCACCGATGCTTGCATAGCCGGATCCGAAGTCGTCGAGGGCGAATTTTATGCCGAGCTTCCTGAGGGCTTCCATGCTCCTTTTGGCTTGTTCTGGATTGGCGATCAGCACACCTTCGGTGACCTCGAGCATCAGTCGCCGAGGATCAAAACCAGTTTCGTAAACGATGGCGATGACGTCTTCAGCGAAGCGCGGATTTTTAAGCTGGCTCGGGGAGACGTTGACCGACACGTAAATGCCATTCCACTGCATCGCCGCACCGAGCGCCTGTCTGAGCATCAGTTTGCCGAGATCATCGATGAGACCGGAACGTTCGGCAAGCGGGATGAACACCTCGGGACTTACCGGCCCTGCTTCGGTCCGCCACCGCGCAAGGGCTTCTACGCCTTTAATTTCTCTGGATTTCGAACCGACCAGCGGCTGGAAGAAGGGTTGCACTTCGCCTGCGGCGATGGCCTTCCTCAGGCGGTCCTCCAGGCCGGTTCGCATCGCTCGGTCCCGGTCGAGCTCTGGCAGATAGGATCCGGCGTGACCGCGGCCATTCTCCTTCACGTGGTAAAGCGCCATATCGGCACGGCGCATCAGCTCCAGCCGATCGCATCCATCCTCGGGATAGGCAAAGCCGATACTTGCACCCACCTCGATCGTGCGACCATCGATAACGAACTCGCGTTCCATGACTGTCAGGACGCGGGCCGCGACCGTTGACATTTCGCCCGGATCGGTCAGCAGGGCGAACTCGTCGCCCCCCAGCCTTGCGACCGTTCCCTCGGGCACCGCCTCGCGAAGCCGCGCCGCGACGCCTTGGATCAGACTGTCGCCGACGTCGTGTCCCCAGGCATCGTTGACCTCCTTGAACCCGTCAAGATCAACAATCGCCAATGCCGCGGGAAGCTGCCTCTTGTCGAAGGCTTCCGCTAGCCCGGTGCGGTTGGCCAGTCCGGTCAGATCGTCATGGGACGCGCGGAGGCGAAATCTCTCCGCATCGTTCTTGTGCCGGCCGGCAGTGCGAATGCCCACGCGCAACAGTCCGGCGAAAATGCATGCCAAAACCATGGCGGCCGCAATCAAGTAGCCATGGACGTGCGCAAAGGCTTGGTCGCCGGGCAGGCGGCTCGGCCATTCGAAATAGGCCACAGCGCGTCCGTCGGGCCCCAGCAGCGGCATGCTGAGCTCTTCCTGCAAAGGCGCGGGCGCCAGTCGAAGACCCGTTATGTCGAAGGTCGTTTCGAGCTGGCCGACCACGTCCGGGGTGAGTAACTTCGCATAGACCAGGGTATGCAGTGTCGAGACCTCTGGCCTGCTGTCGTAAGGTTGGATACGATCGGCAGCGACGACATAAAGGCCCTCTTGCGTGGGAATGAAAGCGGTGGACGCAGCCGGTTCGGTTGCCGCAGAATTTGCCGCCAGGCGAAGCAGTCCTGCCCCGAAGTCCTTCATCGGATCGAACGCGATGCCCTTTTTATAGGCGCTCAAGACGCCGAGGGTGGGCGTTAAGACGATAGCGACGTCGTATAGTGGGTAATCGGCGCTGACTTTCCCCCAGTTTTCGTAAGCCCAGGCTGCACCGGCGGGCGACTGCATCCGTAAGTAGGCGTCGTCCCAGATCGCATTGTCGCGTACGGTCGCTCCGAGCCGTGATTGGAAGGACTTGATCGCCGCTCTTGCAGCTTGACCGGCTCGCGCGTCGTCAATCCAGTTGGCGTCCCGTCTCATTTCGCTGAAGGCAATCGTAACGAGCCCGGACAAGATGACGAGGGCGGAGACGAAGGCGAGCGTGCCTAGGGCGGCCTTCGTCAAAAGGATCGGTTTTGGGAACTTTGGTAGCGGCATGAGACGATGGTTCGTTGAAATTCTCAGGACAATCTAGGCCGGGACTGCAAATATTACCTTAAAGGCGCTGCGCGGTACGGTTGCGTACCGAGCGCCGGGGGTTCGACCGGGCTTCGGCTGCTCATGTGGAAGCAAAGGGGCACTGCGACCTGCTCCAGACGCCAGAGGCCATGGTCCCGGATGATGTGAGTGCTGGTGGAAGTTAGTACTTGATTGCGAAGTTTGGTAGCCATGATTGCTTGGCCATCGCATCGGCTGCTCGAAGTCGCTGGCCAGCTGTGTGGGCATCTTGTTTCAACGGATCGGCTCCCCATCTCAGATGAAACCTCGAACCTGGAGAACTCGAGATGGAAGACGAGACCGTAGACTTGACTGGCGCATCGGAGATCGAGATCCTGCCGCCGGAAGCCATATTTGGTGACATCGAGCACACCTGCATCTGCTGCCGTCGTTCGAAGTCCATTCTCGACGAAGACGGCTGCGGCATCTGCGAAGAGTGTCTAGCGCCCTGATAATTTCTATCATAGCGCCGCGATGCTTGAAGTGCGCAGAAGCTACTCTCGCTTGCCGCATCGGTTTTGGCATCTGCCACACTGCACCGGCTTTCATCATATCCCCGGTTGTCCCGGAGAGGTGGCGGCTGATCGAAGGGGGCGGTGAGCATTGTCTCCGTTTTAGATAGCTTCACTCCGATCCGGCGGTCTGGGTAGGGGCGCTGAGCTCTGAACTTTGTTCCGCTTTCAAACCCAGGGCGCAGGCGCCTCTTTCGACAGCTCGGCAGCCCGGCTCGCCGGGCAACACCGCCGACCGCTTCTCTAACCGTTACTAGATCAAGGCTTTCGATTGCAAATGCATTGATTGCTGCGGCCACATCCACCGGCCATACAATCGAAAACATTAGGTCGACGATGACCTGGCGGCGTCGTCGAAGGCATTTCACAGCACGGGGTCGCAATACTGACGAGCGGTTTTCCTGCTGCGCGACATATCAGGAGAGATCAACCCTGTTTTGTTAGCCTCTTTGCGGTGTCTTGGACGCGCGCCGCAGCCCCTGTATCGCCAGATCGGGTTTTCTTCGAATGTCTTGTGTGCATTGCAATCGGCGACGGCGCATCGGGCAGGAATGGGCGCGCATTAATAGCCGCAATCGGAGCCTGCAAACCTTCCAGTTCCGATATGACTTTATCGAATATGTGCGTGTTCATCGCAGCATTCCCCTCGCTTGACATCAAAACGAGTTAGGGCGGCCATTCCTGAAAGCTATAGCCGACGCGCAAGGTCACCCGCCTTTGGTCGCCGCCCATCGCCATCCTCCTTGGGCCGCGTTCGACCTACCGCACCGTCGCGACGCTCCTCAAGGCTTCTCTTCACCTCGATAAAGGATTTCTGTGCAGCCGCCCGGTCAGCCGCGGTCAGTGGCGCTACAGGCTTGCCGTCGATGTCGTGCCGCATCGAATCTGGCTGCGCGCTCGCGAAATAATAGCGTTTTGAGAAAATGTAGAAGGCCGTGGCGCGCCGCAAGGCGCTTACGCCGAACTCGGGTTTCAAGCGCGTCTTGATGTGATTGAACAGGCCGAGGGAAAATGGACGGATTGGATCGCCCGGAGCCTTCGGCAGTATGCCAATCGGCTCGCAAAGCATGGCGTTGATCGCGCTCGCCTTTTCGACATCGGCCGGCGTGGCGGCGATCGGGCCGCGGCTGACGGTCCAGGTCTTTCGCATTTCTGCCTCCGTGTCGTCGTTGGAAAAGGCTCTATACTACGAGCATGTAGGACTTGTTAGGTGCGCTATGGTGAAAAGCACTTAACCCTATTGTTCCTGCACCACAAGATCCGGTCAAGATCGGTCGATTTTCCATATCGAGGTCAGAAATTGTCGGCCGCGCTTATCGAAACGCGAGACTGACTTATGCTCGCGCGACCCTGCCGCGGACGCGGAACCATCAGTCGCGGCGCGGGTTAAGGGATGGATATAGTTAGGCGCGGCCATCGGCCGGCGCCCCAACCATCGAGAACATCTCATGAAGATACTTGTTGTCTTATCACTAATCTTGATCACGGCCCTTGGATGCACCAATCGTTCTCAGGAGGGCAGCATGACCGATACAGGAATAGCGCTTCAGAATACGCCGCAGCACGGGATGTCTATCGGTCGCCAGCTCGACCGCCAGCACATGCGTTGAAACCCTACCGCGGAAAAATCCCGTCATTCGCTATCGCGGGGCTCTTGCACCCGCGAAAGGTGTCGGGGACATCGTGACCGCGAGGCGGTGAACCCTCTGCACGGATTATCGGCAGCCGGTGCAAGCGCAAGCGACACCCATGACCAAGCTGCCGGCTCAAGTGCACCTCTCGCTCGGCGCACGATTGGCACACTGCCAGTCATTCCTGACGCGTCGATCACACTGGAACTTTGTCGCGTGGCGCTTCTTATCTCTTCGAAGGGCACTGTCATGGTCACCAGCACTGCCAAAAGAGGTGCGGTGGCCCAATCTGCAGGAGACACGATGACATATTCGACCCCTGTGTCACTCACCATCAATGGCGAGCGGCATGAGCTTGACGTTGACAACCGGACGACGCTTCTCGACCTGCTGCGCGAACATCTGCACCTCACCGGGACAAAAAAGGGTTGCGATCATGGGCAGTGCGGCGCCTGCACCGTGCATGTCGGTGGCCAGCGTATCAATGCCTGTCTTACGCTCGCCGTGATGCACGAGGGCGACGATATCACGACAATCGAGGGACTGGGGAGACCCGGTCAACTCCATCCGATGCAGGCCGCATTCCTCAAACATGATGGCTTTCAATGTGGGTACTGCACGCCTGGCCAGATCTGCTCGGCTGTCGCCGTACTTGAAGAGATCCGGGCCGGCATCCCAAGCCACGTCACCGAAGAGCTGACGAGACCACCCCGCCCTACTGATGCGGAGATTCGCGAGCGCATGAGTGGCAACATCTGCCGCTGCGGTGCCTATTCCAACATCCTGGAAGCGATCGAAGAGGTCGGAGGGATCAACCCATGAGACCGTTCACCTATGAGCGCGCTAGCTCTGCTTCGTCCGCTGCAAGGGCGGCTGCGGAAAATCCCGAGGCGAAATTCATTGCCGGCGGGACCAATCTGCTCGATTTGATGAAGCTTCAGATTGAACGTCCCGCCCATCTGATCGACGTCAACGGACTTGGGCTCGATGAGATTCAGCTGACGGAGGCAGGCGGTCTGCGGATCGGAGCGCTGGTACGCAACACCGCACTAGCCTCACACGAGGTCGTGCGTCGCGATTACGCTCTTCTGTCGCGAGCGCTGTTGGCAGGAGCATCCGGTCAGCTTCGAAATAAGGCAACCACCGCAGGCAACCTCTTGCAGCGCACGCGCTGTCCCTACTTCTACGATCCGCACCAGCCCTGCAACAAGCGCCAGCCCGGTAGCGGCTGTTCGGCGATAGGCGGCTTCACCCGCCAGCATGCAGTCGTTGGCATCAGCAATGCCTGCATTGCCACGCATCCGAGCGACATGGCGATCGCAATGCGCGCGCTCGACGCTGTCGTCGAGACCGTCAAGGCAGATGGCTCGGCGCGCGCAATACCAATCGGTGAATTTTATAGGCTTCCGGGCGAGACGCCCCACATCGAAACCGTTCTCGAGCCCGGCGAGTTGATCACAAGCGTTGTCCTGCCGGCTCCAGCCGGCGGCACCCACATCTACAGGAAGGTCAGAGACCGTGCATCCTACGCATTTGCGCTTGTTTCGATCGGTGCCGTCATTCAGCCCGATGGCAGCGGTCGCGTCGCCGCCGGTGGCGTCGCCCATAAGCCATGGCGTGTCGAGGACGGGGACAAGGAACTCAAAAACGGAGCCAAAGCCGCTGCCGCCGCCTTGATGGCAGATGCCCGCCCGACCGAACAGAACCGCTTCAAGCTCGAGCTGGTAGAGCGAGCGCTCGCAGCCGTCATTGCGCAGGCAAGGGGATAATCATGCAGTTCGACAAGCCGGCAACCACCAATCCGATCGACCAGCTCAAGGTGGTGAGCAAGCCGACCATAAGGATTGACGGCGAGCTGAAGACCACGGGTAAGGCGATTTATGCCTATGAGTGGAACGAGCCGAACGCGCCTTACGCGTATGGATACCCCGTTGGCGCAGCGATCGCCAAGGGTCAGGTCCGGGCGATTGACGCCAGCGACGCACGTAAGGCGCCCGGTGTGCTCGGCATCGTCACGACGCTCGATGTGGGTGACCTCGACAAGGGCAAGTACAACACCGCCACGCTCTTTGGCGGCGCCGAGATTCAACATTATCATCAGGCTGTCGCCGTGGTGGTCGCCGAGACATTTGAACAGGCGCGCGCGGCTGCCACTGACCTGAAAATCGACTATGAAGCGGAGGCCGGTACCTTTGACCTGCGGGGTGCTATGGCGTCGGCACAAAAGCCCGACGAGTCTACTGAACCGGATACCGCAGTTGGCGACTTCGAAGGGGCGTTCCGATCGGCACCCGTCAGCCTCAATGAAACCTATACCACACCAGACCAGTCCCATTCGATGATGGAGCCACATGCGTCGGTCGCCTCATGGGACGGAGACCAGCTCACCGTCTGGACGTCGAGCCAAATGATCGACTGGTGGCGGAGCGACCTCGCAACGACGCTCGGCGTGGACAAGGAAAAGGTTCACCTTATGTCAACCTTCGTCGGTGGCGGTTTTGGTGGCAAGCTGTTCCTGCGCGCTGACGCCGTCCTCGCCGCCTTCGCGGCAAGGGAGGTTGGTCGCCCGGTAAAGGTTGCTCTCCCACGCCCGTTGATGCCCAACAATACGACCCACCGGCCGGCAACCATCCAGCGGATCCGCATCGGCGCCGAGCGCGATGGTAAGATTACCGCGATCGCCCACGAGAGCTGGTCCGGCGATCTCAAAGGTGGCGGCCCCGAAACTGCGGTCAATCAGACAAGGCTGCTCTACGCTGGAGCCAACCGCATGACTGCCATGCGGCTTGCCGCGCTCGATCTGCCAGAAGGCAATGCCATGCGCGCTCCCGGTGAAGCGCCAGGCCTCATGGCCTTGGAGATTGCAATCGACGAAATGGCCGTGAAGCTCGCAATGGACCCGGTCCAATTTCGCATGGTCAACGATACTCAGGTCGATCCGGAACATCCCGATAGACCGTTCTCTCATCGCAATCTGATCGGCTGCCTGACCCTGGGAGCCGAGCGCTTCGGGTGGCACAGGCGCCCCGCGACAGCTTCGCGCCGGGAGGGAAACTGGCTTGTCGGGATGGGCGTCGCAGCTGCCTTCCGCAACAATCTCGTCATGCCGTCGGGCGCGCGGGTGAAACTGGATAGCGACGGCATCGTGACGGTCGAGACCGACATGACCGATATCGGCACCGGAAGCTATACGATCATAGCGCAGACGGCCGCGGAAATGATGGGTGTCGGGATCGGCAGGGTCAGAGTCCGATTGGGAGACTCACAGTTCCCGGTGTCCGCTGGATCCGGGGGGCAGTTCGGCGCCAACTCATCGACGTCAGGCGTCTATGCGGCCTGCGTGAAGTTGCGCGAGGCCGTGGCGAGCAAACTCGGTTTCAACTCCGATGACGTGGTGTTCGAGAACGGCCAGGTCCGGTCCGGCAATCGCACGGTGGCGCTCGCGGAGGCAGCGGGAGACGGTTTGGTTGGCGAAGATACGATGGAATGGGGTGACCTCGCCAAGACGCATCAGCAATCGACCTTTGGGGCTCATTTCGTCGAGCTTGGGGTCGATGCCTTTACCGGGGAGACGCGGATCCGTCGTATGCTTGCCGTTTGTGCCGCCGGGCGGATCCTCAACCCTATCACAGCTCGAAGCCAGGTCATCGGCGCAATGACCATGGGGGCCGGCGCCGCATTGACCGAGGAGCTCGCAGTTGACACACGTCGCGGCTTTTTCGTCAATCATGATCTGGCGAGCTACGAAGTGCCGGTTCACGCCGACATTCCTCATCAGGACGTCATTTTCATGGACGAGACAGATCCGATGTCATCACCGATGAAGGCCAAGGGCGTCGGAGAACTCGGCTTATGCGGTGTATCGGCGGCCGTCGCCAATGCAATCTTTAACGCGACAGGCATCCGCGTCAGGCAGTATCCGATCACCCTCGACAAGTTGATCGCCGGTCTGCCAGTCGTCGGCTAGGTCGCTCGCGTCGCGGTCCACCCTATTACCGGGTGCCAGGCCCCAGACAGCCTTTCGTTTCATGAGATCACCGGCCCCTGGTGGCGCGTAGCCCGGGCTGCGGCGCAGAGTGTGCGCCAACGCACTTGCGGATTGGAAAAAATCTGTGTGCCTGGCAAGAAATATTTGCGCGTGCATCTTCCACAGACGAGATCTGCCGTTAGATTTCGTCGCGTGTCCGGGCGAGGGGTCTTCCGGGTGCCTCCCGTCATGACAAGAATGCCCCGCGAATGCCAATGAGGTTAGAATGACTGACGCGCGTATGCCGGATCGATCGAAACCAACGCTCGGTCTCGACCCTGCTGTCGCTCTTGGTCTAGCAGGCGCAGTGCTCTTCTTCCTTCTCAACGGGTTCGTATCGTTCTCCAATCTGCAGGCACTGGAGGATGGGAACGGACGGGTTGTCCAGACGCATGTGGCCATCGTTGCGCTCGACGAGTTGCTATCGCAGATACAGGATGCAGAGACCGGCCAGCGCGGCTTCCTCCTGACAAACACCGAGACCTACCTCGCACCTTACAATGAGGCGCTGCGCGCGATCCCGCGGCAGCTCGATAGGATCGGCGAACTCACGGGAGCCAATCCCGGGCAGAGCCAGAGACTGGCGACGTTGAAACAGCATGTCGATGCGAAGCTTTCCGAACTTGCCCAGACGATCGATCTGCGCCGTTCTCAAGGTCTCGAAGCAGCGCTTGCGGTTGTCAACGCCGACAGCGGCAAGCAGGAGATGGACGCGATCCGCGCTCAGATCGCTGCCATATCAGGCGCAGAAGCTGACATACGCCTGAAGCGCTTCGTGGAAATGAAACAGGCACAGCAACGCGCTTTGTTGAGCACGGTTTTTGCCGTTGCTCTCGGCCTGGTCCTGACAGCGACGATCGGCTTTCTGGTTCGCAGGGCCACGCTTGCGCGACGCCGGGACCAGTGGCTGCAGTCCGGTGAGGTCGGGCTTGCCAGTGCGATGATGGGCGATCAGGAGATCGCCAAACTGGGCAACAGCATCCTGGATTATCTTGCCCGCTACTCCGGCGCAGTGGCCGCCGCCATCTTTTCTGGCGGCGGCGACACCTTCCAGAGACAGGCGCTCTACGGCGTGGGTGACGCCGCCAGCATTCGCTCGCAATTCAGGTTGAGAGAGGGGCTGCTCGGTCAGGCGGCTGCCGAAAACAGGGCAATCGTTGTCGATGATGTCCCGGACGGCTACCTCACCTTCAGTTCCGCTCTCGGTGCACACAAGCCAAAGCACCTGGTAATTCTGCCAGGAAGCGTCGATGGCGCCGTCAATTCCGTGATCGAACTCGGCTTCCTGCACCCGGTCGACGAACGGATCGTCGCCCTCCTGGAACGGGCATCCGAAGCCGTTTCCATTGCCGTCAGGTCGGCCACATACCGCAGCGAATTGCAGGATCTCCTTGAAGAGACACAGCGCCAGTCCGAAGAGCTTCAGACCCAAAGCGAGGAACTGCGGGTTTCGAACGAGGAACTGGAGGAGCAAAGCCGGGCGCTGAAGGAACAGCAGTCGCGGCTGGAGCAGCAACAGGTCGAGCTCGAACAGACGAATTCCCAGCTCGAAGAGCAGGCCCAGCAACTGGAAACCCAGCGCGACGCGCTGGAACGCGCCAATGTCGCCGTCGGTCTGAAAGCGCGCGAACTTGAGCAGGCGAGCCAGTACAAGTCTGACTTCCTTGCAAACATGTCGCATGAACTGCGCACCCCACTCAACTCCTCGCTCATTCTGGCGAAGCTTCTTGCCGACAATCCGCAAGACAATCTGACCGACGAGCAGGTCAAGTACGCACGCACGATCCAGTCCTCTGGCAACGACCTGTTGAACCTGATCAACGACATCCTCGACCTTTCGAAGATCGAGGCCGGACATGTCGAGATCAGGCCCGAAACAGTCACGCTCGAACGGCTGGCCGGCAACCTCCGGCAGGTCTTCCAGCCGTTGGCTGCAGACAAGGCGCTTGCCTTCGCCATCGAGGTCGACAGCGCCTGCCCTGCTGTCATCGAGACCGATCCGCAACGCCTTGAACAGGTGCTCAAGAACCTGCTTTCAAATGCGATCAAGTTCACCGAGGACGGGCAGGTATCGCTGTCAATCCGCCGCGCGGCGGGCGGGCAGGTGACGTTTTCCGTTTCCGATACGGGGATCGGGATCGCCAGCGAGCAGCAGCATACAGTCTTCGATGCCTTTCACCAGGCCGACGGCACGATCAGCCGCCGGTTTGGCGGCACCGGGCTTGGGCTGTCGATCTCGCGTCAGCTTGTCAGGCTTCTTGGCGGAGCGATCGATTTGGAGAGCACGCTCGGAAAGGGGAGCACGTTCACGGTGACCCTGCCCGAACAATACGATCCGGCGAAGGTGACACCGCGCGATATGCGTCCCGCCACAGCCGTTGAACCGATCATTGCCGCTGTCAGGGAGCCTCCCGCGGCGCCCCAAAGGCCGATCCGCCGCGTCGAGGACGACCGCCATTCGCTCGACGAGACAAAGCGTGTCTTGCTGGTCGTCGAGGACGATGATGCCTTTGCATCGATCGTCCGTGATCTGTCGCGGGAAATGGGCTTCCAGACCATCGTTGCCGGAACTGCCGAGGAAGCGGTGACGCTTGCAAAGGACTTGAAGCCGAGTGCCATCGTCCTTGACATCGGGTTGCCGGATCAATCAGGGCTTGCGGTGCTCGACCGGTTAAAGCAGGACGTTCAGACACGCCATATACCGATCCACGTCGTATCCGGCAGCGACCATCTTGAAACCGCCTATTCACTCGGCGCGGTCGGTTACTTGATCAAGCCCGTCAATCGTGATCAGCTTGTCGATGTGCTCCAGAAGTTCGAAGCCCGGTTGTCCCAGGGTGTTCGTCGCGTCCTGATCGTCGAGGATGATCCGGTGCAGCGCGAGGCTGTTGCGCGACTGCTCGCCTCGCACGACGTCGAGACTGTGACAGCAAGTACGGCGGCCGAATGCCTCGACCGGCTAAGGCAGGAGACGTTCGATTGCATGGTCATGGATCTGACGCTCCCCGATGCGTCCGGATATTCCCTCCTGGAGACCTTGAGTCAGGAGAGCGCCTACGCATTCCCGCCGGTCATCGTTTATACCGGTCGTGAGTTGTCCGCGGACGACGAGCAGAAGCTCAGGCGCTATTCCAAGTCGATCATCATCAAGGGTGCGAAATCCCCCGAGCGGCTGCTCGATGAAGTGAGCCTCTTCCTGCACCAGGTGATCTCCGAACTGCCGGCCGAACGGCAGAAAATGATCCGTCAGGCGAGGCACAGGGACGCGCTTCTTGAAGGCCGGCGGATCCTCGTTGTCGAGGACGATGTGCGCAACGTCTATGCTCTCACCAATATCCTGGAACCGCGGGGAGCGATAATCGAGATTGCACGCAACGGCCGGGAAGCGCTCGAAGCTCTGGAAAAATCCGCAGCGCAAGCCGATGGCGGCATCGACCTGGTGCTGATGGATGTGATGATGCCGGTCATGGACGGCCTGACGGCGACCCGCGAGATCCGCAAGAACGCCGCTTGGAAGAAACTGCCGATCATTACGCTTACGGCCAAGGCCATGCCGGACGACCAAGAGCGCTGCATCGAAGCGGGCGCAAATGACTATATGGCAAAGCCGCTCGACGTCGAGAAGCTTCTGTCGCTGGTACGGGTCTGGATGCCGAAATGACGCTTGTACCGATCCCCGAGAAGGTCGAGGACATCGAGATCAGGTTGCTGCTCGAAGCCCTGTTTCTGAAGTACCACTACGATTTCCGCAGTTATGCCTTTGCCTCCATCAAGCGGCGCCTGAAGCAGGCGCGCGAGCAGCTCGGGCTGGCGACTTTCTCAGCCATGCAGGAAAGCCTACTTCATGATCCGGAAATGGTCGGGCAACTCCTGCGCTACCTGACGGTACAGGTGAGCGAGATGTTTCGCGATCCCTCCTATTTCAGGGCAATCCGGGAAAAGGTCGTTCCACATCTGCGCACCTATCCATCGATCAAGCTATGGGTTGCCGGCTGCAGCGGCGGTGAGGAGCTCTACTCCATGGTCATCCTTTTTAGGGAAGAGGGGCTGGAAGAGCGCACGCTGTTTTACGCCACCGACATCAACCAGGACGCGTTGAAAACGGCGGAAGCAGGCGTCTATCCCTTGGACCGCGTCCCCCTCTTTACCGAAAACCACCGCAAGTCCGGGGGAAAGTCCTCGCTTTCGGATTATTACCAGGCAGCCTACGGCCGGGTCACCTTCGACAGGACATTGCGCCGCAATGTCGTATTCGCGGACCATAGTCTGGTAACCGATGCCGTTTTTGCCGAGATGCACCTCATCTCCTGCCGCAACGTCCTCATCTATTTCGATCGAAACCTACAGGACAGGGCACTTGGCCTCTTCAAGGACTCGCTCGCCCGCAAGGGTTTTTTGGGGCTCGGTGCCAAGGAGAGCCTGCGCTTCTCGCCTCAATCTGGTGCCTTCAGAGACTTCGTCCGTGAGGAGAAAATCTACCAAAGGCAGGGAGAATGAGCGCGATCAGGCCGCAAGCCGTGGTAATCGGAGCGTCGGCAGGTGCACTTGAGGCGCTTTCGGCGATACTGCCGCTCCTGCCTGTCAGCTTCCCTATCCCGATCCTAGTGGTTGTTCACCTCCCGCCGGACAAGCGCAGCGTCATGGCCGAACTCTTCCGCGCCAAATGCAGCCTGCGCGTCGAGGAGGCCGAGGACAAGCAGCCGATAGAGCCAGGCACGATCTATTTTGCGCCGCCCGACTACCATCTCCTCGTTGAATTCGATAAGACCGTGTCACTATCGAGCGATGAGCCGGTCCTGTTTTCCAGGCCGTCCATCGACGTTCTGTTCGAGAGCGCTGCCGATGCCTATGGGCCGTCTCTTATTGCAATTGTGCTGACCGGCGCCAACCATGACGGCGCAAAGGGTTTGCAGGCGGTCGGCGCTGCCGGCGGGATCGCCCTCATCCAGGACCCGCTTACGGCTTTCGCATCCGCCATGCCTGAAGCAGCTATCGCAATGTGTCCAGCGGCGCATGTCATGTCGATTGCAGCGATCGGCGAATTTTTAAAAGAGGTTTAGATCACTTGTTGGCGCCCGTCCCATTTCTCCTCGTCGACGATCTTGAGGAAAATTTGCTTTCCCTAGAGGCGCTGCTGCGGCGCGACGACCTCCTGCTTCTCAAGGCCCGATCAGGCGACCAGGCGCTGGAGATCCTGCTGCAAAACGATGTAGCGCTGGCGCTGGTCGACGTGCAGATGCCGGGCCTTAACGGCTTCGAGCTCGCCGAGCTGATGCGTGGAAACGAAAGGACCCGGCGCATCCCGATTATCTTCGTGACCGCTGGTACGACAGACGGACAGCGCCGGTTTCGGGGCTACGAGGCCGGAGCGGTCGACTTTATCCAAAAGCCCATCGAGCCAGACATCCTGCGCAGCAAGGCCGAGGTTTTCGTCGAACTCTATCGTCAGCGACAACAGCTGGCAGCGCAAAGGGACGAGCTCGCCCTTCAGGCCGAGGCTCTCAGGCAAGCAGCCGGGCACAAGGACGTGCTGTTGCGGGAGATCAATCACCGGGTCAAGAACCTGTTCAGCATCACGGCCGGGCTGATCTCGCTCAGCGCCCGGTCGGCCACCAGCGCCGCCGACCTCGAGAGCGACCTCAGGTCGCGCATACAGGCACTTGCCAGCGCTCATGACCTGACGCTGCCCGAACTTGGAAGCGGCGACGGGATCAGCTGGGCTGATACAACCGTAAAGGCGCTCCTGGAAGCGATCGTTGCTCCCCATGAAAACAGGCAGAAAGCCAATATCGCGATCAGCGGAGCGGACGCTCCGCTGCGCGGTAACGCGCTGACCTCGCTCGCGCTCCTTCTCCATGAGCTGACGACGAATGCCGCCAAGTATGGCGCGCTTTCCACGCCCTCGGGACAGCTTTCGATCGACGTTTCTATGTCCGAGGGTGTCCTTCATCTCAGGTGGGTCGAGCAAGGCTCGCCCGAGATGACTGGTCCTACGGATCGGGAAGGCTTCGGGACGACGCTTGAAAGAGCCGCGCTCAAAGGTCTGAATGCGGCAATCGAGCGAAAATGGGGCGGCGACGGCGTTTCGATTTCACTCGAAATTCCTGCGTCAGGCCTGATAAAATAACTGGCAATGCAGCCGGCAGTCCGCAGTCTGCCCCCGCTTGCAAGTTTGGCTTGCTCGCATATGTCATAACCGTTGCCGAATAACATCTGGGAAATCGCTTGAACAAAGTCCGGCCAGCGCTCCTTCTCCTCAGCGCCTCCCTCATACCGGTCATCATCCTGGCCGCGGGAATGGAGTGGTTCTTCGTGACCGAGCAACGACGGTCGCTCGATGATGACGTCCGGTTGCGGGCCGACACGATCGCCGCGACGGTCCAGCGCGAGCTCAATACCCAGATACAGCTCCTGTCAGTGATCGCCGACTCGCCAAGGTTCGATCTTCCGGTTTCTCGCTCAAGCTTTGCAGAGACGGCGCGCCGGCTGCGTGAACGGGTGCCGGGATGGCAGCAGATCCGCGTATCCGACCAGGACGGTAATGTCGTTCTCTCGCTTCCGCCCCTGGATGCATCGGCGAGCCGGCGTATTGTTGATGTCGAGAGTTACGAAAGGCTACTCAAAAAGGGCGAGCCGGTCATTGGGAACGTCGTTGTCGGTCCGAAGGGCAGGGCAGCTTTCGCTATCCGGGTCCCTATCGAAAGAAGAGGCAAGCTTCAGGCTGTGCTTTCCGCGGTGATCGGCCCGCAGACCGTTACCGAGCTGCTGGCCGCGACCGGTCTTCCCGGCACCTGGCCGGCATGGATCGTCGATGGGCAAGACCGGCTGGTTGCCTCGACCGGCGCGCCCGCACTCTCAGGCAGGCCCGGCGACGAATTCGCACGTTTTACCGGCAGCAGCTTCGGCAACGCAGTGTTGGCGTCCGGGGGGACCCTCAGGGCTGCCGAGGCACGACTTGCAGAGACACCCTGGCGCGTGAGGGTCGGCATCCCCGCCGAAGAATATGATCGACTGGCCAACAAGGCCTGGATGCTGCTGATTGCTGGCGCATGCGTGACGCTGTTGCTGTCAGGCGCTGCAGCATTCCTGCTGCTGCGGGAAATCGATGCGCGAAATCGCGAACGCGAGAGCATGGCCAACTGGCAGCGAATGGACGCACTCGGCAAGCTTACGGGGCAGGCTGCTCATGACTTTAACAATCTCCTGATGGTCTTCCAGTCGGGGGTCGAAGGCATCAAGCGGCGCAGAGGCGACGAGCAGCGCGTTACGCTTTTGCTCGGCCACATGGCCGACGGCGTCACCAAAGGCAAGGCGATCACCCAACGCCTTTTGTCATTTTCCAGGCGATCCAACCAGGGTGCGACGCATGTCGAACTCGACGAGAAACTCGCTGCCATCAAACCGCTTCTTCGCCAGGCTCTTAATGACACGGTCACGCTGGATTTTGAACTCCATGATGACCTCTGGCCCGTTCACGTGGATCCGGCCGGGCTTGAGATTGCCCTTATCAACCTCCTGACCAATGCCAGGGAAGCGATGCGGGATGGAGGAAGGGTGACGATCTCGGCCAGGAATGTCGCCGAGGCCGGCCTGGAAGATGCGCGGCTCCGTGGCGCCTTCGTGGCGCTGACTGTCACAGACGCAGGCAAGGGCGTCGACGCGGCAAACCTGGTGCGGGTGTTCGAGCCCTTCTTCTCGACAAAGGAAAACGGCCAGGCCGGTCTCGGGCTCACTCAAGTTCATAGTTTCGCCTTGGCAGCCGGAGGCGCGGTCAAGGTCTCCAGCCTGCTCGGACATGGCAGCGCCTTCACACTCCTTCTGCCGAAATCCGATGCGCCAAAGACCTCCAGACAGATTAAGCCTTCATCGGCAGAACTCGCCAAAGTCATCCTGATTGTCGACGACACGCCCGCATCGCTTGAGTCGGTCCGTCTGGGGCTGGAAGGTCTCGTCGCGACGATCTTCACGGCCGGGCGAGGCGCTGAGGCGCTCGAAATCCTTGATCGCCATCCAGAAGTCGAAGCCATCGTCAGCGACATCATGATGCCGCAGATGTCCGGGATCGAGCTTGCCGAAACGATTGGACACAGCCATCCCCGCCTTCCTGTCGTGTTGATGACCGGTTACAGCGACAAGCTGGAATCAGGAGCCGAAGTGACGCGGCCGGTCGTCGCCAAACCGTTTCGGACCGAAGACCTGGCAGCAGCCCTGGCGGCGGAGCGATCAAGGATCGCCCAATCAGCCAACGTCGTCCGCTTGGACAGTGTGTTGAAAACGTAGCCAGAGAGCTCAGGGTTCAGGATCTCCTGCAGGCCCTGAGGCAAGAAAGGCCGCCTGGTGTCAGGCGGCCTCCTTTGGCACTAGTTGTACGGGGAAATGCATTCGGCGCGCACGCCAGCGCGCGGCACGTAGGTGTTGTCGGATGCACGATAGGTGCGGTAGCGCTCCGAGCACCACTGCACATGGCGGCTGGAACCTGCATAGGCTCGGGGCGCCGCGAGAGCGCCGCCGATGATTGCCCCGGCACCGAAAGCGGCAAGCGGGTACCAGAAACCGTCGCTATGGCGGCGATAGCCTCGGTGGTACGAGCGATAACCGCGATGTCCATTATACCATCCACGCCTCACGGGGCGGCGAAATTGGACGTCTTCTAGGTTGCTGATCTGTGTCTGCTTCACAACCGGAACCGGCATCGCCGCAGCGGGAAACATCGTCGTCACGGTCAGTGCGCCGCTGAGGGCAGCAAGTAGCAATGGTTTTGCAATTGTCTTCATTCTCGGATCCTTCAAAGGTCAACGAAAGGCGAACGGTCGTCGCCAGACGTTGTTCCCAGCACACGAAACTGTGAAAATGGCGAAAATGCCTGGGACGGCGATGATAAGGTGAGCAACACGGCAGACCTGAAAGCCGTCGATCGAGCGTGCGATTATCTGAATTTGGGTTCGCGCCGAGCGTTGTGAAGCAATTCGCTTGCAGTTGCAAAAGATCCGAACAGTTCCAACAGCCGCTGCCGCTCCCTGTCGTCGATGCGATGCCGGTCGCAAAATTCGGCGACGGACCAAACCCGCGTTAAAGCATCGCTGGTTACGTTCCTCGGCTCGACATATTCCATTCTGCACACTCCTGTAAGATACGGGCCCCGCCCCAGCGCGTCGACGACGGTGGAGAGACAGGCGTTTCTCGCGCAGATGTTGCAGTGCGGAAAATGATCAAGTGCCTGATCAGGATAATTTTTTGCCGTTTGGATGGGCACGTTCATTCTCCTGATTTGCCGCGCAAATTATTGGCTCCTTGCCTGGATTTGAGGCGCCCAGGTGAGGCCATCTGATGCTGTCGCTGCTTTGTGTGCGGCGGTCCCCGGGGGCAGCTGCAAACTTTCGTTGGCCCAATACCTCCCGGGGGCCCTTGGTTGGAGGGACTTCTCCGCGCCTTGCCGTTCGGCTGGCGAACCCCAATTTCTCCGGATGATAGACAGGATCGGCATCGTCAAACTGATGCCAACAATGAGACCGGCGGATATGGTAAAGCAAAGCGACCTGAGAAATAAAATGCTAAGGGCACTGACAGCAGAGGATTTCGGTCTGCTTGAACCTTATCTCGAACCCGTAAGACTGACGAGTGCATTCCGGATCGCCGAACCGCGCAAGACGCTAGAGCACGTCTATTTCCCCGAGAGCGGCATCGGCTCGGTGCTTGCCGTGGCCGCCACTGGAACCGCGACGGAAGCCGGGATGTTCGGGCGCGAGGGCTTTGTACCCACCGCGACAATTATCGGCGATAACGAGGTCCCCTATCTCATCGAAATGCATGTTGCCGGATCCGGCTACCGGATTCCCATCGACCACATGAGGAAGGCTACTCTCCAAAGCTCGACCTTGCAGATACCTTTCATCAAGTACATGCATGTGTTTGCCACGCAGGTATCCTACACCTCGCTTGCCAATGCGAAGTTTCGGCTGGAACAGAGGCTGGCGCGCTGGATCCTCATGTGTCACGACCGGCTACGCGCCGACGTCATGGAGATCACGCACGACTACATCGCGCTGCTGCTTGGCGTGCGAAGGCCGGGCGTCACAACCGGTCTTCACCTGCTGGAGGGACTTCACCTGATAAGATCAACGCGTGGTGCAATCGAAGTCCTTGATCGTGAAGGCCTCGAAGCCTATGCAGCAGGCTCCTACGGTATCCCCGAAGAAGAATTCGAACGTCTGATCGGCGAAGCAAGCTAGTCCAGTTTGAGGACGTCGCGAAACCACACGGTCGCAACGACTTCGTTTGCTTCGTCGGCGATCTCGTAACGCATGCCGTCGATGCGGTCGTCGTTAAGAACCAGTTCAGCCACCATTTCGCGCGCAGAACGAACCGCCTCCTGGTGAGCTGCGGCAACATCCGGAAAGTCGCTGCCTTCCTTGTCGATCTCGTCGAAAGCCTCTGATTTGACGTTGAAAAAGTAGCGCATGCCGGTCTCCTTTCGTGTGACAACGGCGATCGAAGGTACCGGTTCCACCATTTTCCTGCCGCGATCGTCTTGGCGCAGCTTCGGCACTACGATGAGTGCGATCTGCTTGGGTTTACTCCAGAAAGCCGGCGCGCATTAGTTCTTGTCAGCCATCCAAGTTCGACGCGTCGCCGTCAGTGGCGGGCTGACGGGTGTCGCCTCCTTTTTCCTCGGCGATAGGGTCAGCTTCGCCCGATATGCGGCGCGACGCCGTCTTTCGACTTGGTTTATCAGGTCTTCCTCGCCTCATTCCTCTAGAATGGCGCGGGCAAGCATGTTCTCGACCGCTTTCGGACCCGGTCATGAAAGATAATCTTACGGGCCCGGCGATTGAGCCCGTCCAGTTCCCGTTCCGGCACGTGGAAGTCGTCCGTCGGGCAGCAAGCAATGACGGAGTAGATGTATTGGTCGGATGTCCTGGATCTCGCGCGCAGTACAATTTTTCCTGTCGCAAGATCGAGCGACTTCATTCTCGCAGCGGGAATCCGCACCCGGAGTTCGAGGAGGACACTGAGGCGCGAACCACCGACCCCATGCTGAAAGATGGGATTGCTGCATAGTATTCGTCAGAAATCGGAACCGGGTCAGGAAGCCCGCCGTTCGATCTTGACAGGGCGGGTATCCGCCTCACAAGGTACCACTGGGACCGGGTTTTGCTCCCGTCGGCCTTATCGATCGGGCTTGCCAGCACTCAAGCCAGACTTGCCGATTGGCACGAGCTTTTCTTTCTCATCCGGCCGGGGCGCCATGCCGCGCTGCTCGCTTGATTCCTTGATCGGTGGCTCCAAGCCAGGGCTTGTTTCCGGCAGCTCTGCTTGCTTCTTGTTGTCTTCCGTCATCTCAAAACTCCCTTTCCACCGACGCAGGCGCGAGGCGGCGAACTCGCTCGTCCGTCGCTCCCGGCAGCGCAATTAAGCCTATCAGGCGCCGCGGGCCTGTTCGGAATGGCGGCCCTCTGCAAATTCTTCGACGATCTTCGCAACGACGCTGGCGATCTGATAGCTGCCATCGGGGACCGGATCGCTGTTGTTCGTCTGGCCCTTTCCCGTTTCGATGCCGATGACCGTTACGGCCGCACCTGCCGCCTCCACGGCCACCTTCGGCTTGACATATTCCGGCTCTTCCGTCCCGCGCGGCGCAATGAGAATGGCGATCTTCTTCCCGGCAAGGGTCATGGCTTCAGTTCCGTCTTTTGTGAGTTGTGACAGAAGTGTCGCAGCACTAACAAGCAAGCGGCTGCGATGTTCCGCAACCCTTCTGCCGACGCGCACTTGAGTGCATCTTTTTTTCCTGATGTGCGTTTACCGCCCGCGTCCATAAGAGGAACTACGAATTTGCTGGTGACGGAAGAGACATTCGCGACATTGGGGGTGGCGGAAAAGCAGGCGTTGTTGGAGCGGCTGGCGATCACATTGGAGCGAAATGCACGCTGGGCAGCCGATGAGGGGGACGATGGGCTCGAGACGGTTATGGCATCGGTCGGCAAAGCACTGTCCTCAGTCGCGAGTGATCTTGCCGTCAATGATCCTGAACTCGCGAAAGACGTGGTCACACGCGCTCTCGCCCTTATGACGACATTCCATGCGCTTCATCCAGACTATCCTGTCGGTCCGGCCTTTCAATCGTGAGTGACGGCGTCGACCGGTAAGAGTTCAGGCTTGCCGGCCGGCAACTGTCGATGCCGGAGCGGCCGTGCCGTCATCGGCGCAGCAATGTTCCTCCGCTCGAGCATAGTTTAAGCGCTTCGGATCGAAGTATCCGCGACGCGCCGGAAGCGGCCAGTTTGTTCAGATGGGCTGCGTGACCCTTGTCGTAGACAACGCAGGACAGGATCAAAAACCCCGCCGCCACGCTCCGCGGTCTTGTCACTCAAAGGTCGATCAAGGCGATCCCGAGGTCGTCGTGTTTGCGGCGGCGGAAACCGGTTGCGCTCTCGCGGATGACGATTTCGAATGTCGGATGAACGATACCGCTTATGAAATGACCGCCTTTGGTCGAACCGTCCTCGAAACCGAGAACGACGTGCAAATGCAGGCTTGCATGACCGTCGTCTCCGATCGCGATGTCGCCGATCGCGCTCAATACTTCCGCCTGCCGGTCGACCACAATCTCCTTGTACCTGCGTGTCGTGAAATCGAAAAAACCGAGGGTGGCGGAACTGAATGCTCCAATCGCGGTCAACGACGCCCCTGCGATGCGCTTATCTTCCGCAAAGCGAGTGATGGCCTGGAAAGCCTCGTCGCCATCGGCGACGACAGCAACCCAGTTGCGTTCGCTCCAGGGATTGGTATCGCCGAGATCCTTGCTTTTCATGATATCGTCTCCTTCATAGATCGGCCTTTGCCGAGTGTGGCATTAACCCTTGGCATCAGAAGGGAGTTCCAGCAGTGGGACGATCCGAGCAAAGCCAGAAACTGGGCGGCACATGCCACCGCGCCCTTCGAACGCAATTGCCTCATCGACCTTGGGCGCGAGGAAAGCGCAAGGTGGCTCTACGAAATGACGAAAGCGTTTTTGCATGGTCGCTTCCTGTCAGCTGAAGCGATCGATCCGGTCTGAAACCGTACGGAAGGCGCCAGTTCGGGAGAATTTGCGCTCGGCTATGGAACCAAGTTCACCCGCAATACGTTCGTTGCCCGCCGCAGACGGAGGGAGATCGATAAATGACCGGTAATCGAAGTGAGTGGATCGCCGCACGCGCCTATTCTCTATGGGAGCAGGCCGGCCGGCCTTTCGGGCAGGATGATCTCCATTGGCACCAGGCGGTGCTCGAACGCGAGCTTCTTGAGCATACCCAGGCATCGCCAGATGGTCGCGAAGTGCTTGATCGCGTGCGCGCGCCTGCCGCGATCGAGGACATGGCTGAGCGCAGTATCCTGGTCGTCGAGGACGAAAGCCGCCTGCGCTTCGATATTGTCGACTTCCTCGACCGCGCCGGTTACCGGACGCTTGAAGCTGCCAATGCCGACGAGGCGCTGGTGCTACTCAAGACCAACCAGATCGACACCCTCTACACCGATATAGATATGCCCGGCAGTATGGATGGCCTCGGCCTGGTTGCGCGGGTCCGGTCGCAATGGCCAGCGACCCGGGTTATCGTGACCTCAGGTCTCGTGAAGCTTTCGCACGACGATGTCGAGGCCGGCGTGACTTTTGTCGCTAAGCCGACGGCGGGACTGGAGTTGCTGAAGCTCATCGCCTGAACTCGGTGAAGACGAAAACTGCCTATTTCGCTTGCTGTGGTAGTGCTGTCGCTTCAGGAATGGTTTCGCCCGCCGACTGCACGGAAGGATTCGAAGGCCTGCCAGAGAGGGTAAAGATCACGCCAGCTATCAGGCCCAGTGAAAGAAGCGCGCCGAGATAAAGAAGCATTCCCCGCACGGCGGGCTTCGAAGATTCGGACATTTTTTTCTCCATTGAACAGACTGGCGCCTTCTGTCAGCCGGGCGCTGGTTGCGCCTGTGTCACGCGCAGCGTACCGGTCAAGCGCGGCGAATGTCAGTTACTGTTCGCTTTCGATGTGCAAGCTGTGCAAAGACGTTTTCGGCACTTTCTTGTCGCAACCGTGCATGGCCGCCACTCATCACAGTTCAAAGCTAACGAGATGGTGCCAGTTGGGTTCCACGCTTCCTGACGGACAATGCGGACGAGACCGTCGATCCGGTACGAAACCGTACCAACTGCCTGTTTTCAATCAAAAAACCGTGTGGTTTCGTGGTCATTTTCTAAACCCGACCTATTTGCTGGACTAATCGTAGGAGGGATCAATGCGTGTTTTGATTATCGAGGATGAGCCAATCATCGCTCTTGAGCTGGAGCGGATCGTTCGCGACGCCGGGCACGAAGTCATAGGATCGGTTGTCACGCTGGAACAGGCTCTTGCCCACGCTCCGCGCGCCGAGGCGGCGCTTGTCGATCTCGGCCTGGCGGACGGTGCCAGCGGCTCAGCTCTTGGCCGGCGGCTTATGGACCGCTTTCATATCAAGGTCATCTTCGTGACTGGCAGCCCTAAAGAAGTGGGAAGCGGATTATCCGGCTGTATCGATATCGTTGCCAAGCCGTTCAGCGACGCGCGAATTTCTGCGAGCCTCAGAAAGGCCGCCGTTTCCGGTCCCGTTGCGGCCTAGCAGGCGTCATGAACCATTTGTGGTGCGGTGCGATGGTGCAAATGACTGGATTTGGATCACGCGTGGAACCGAACAAGGCCTCTGGGAACGGAGGTATTGTCCTTGCCGCTGCGACGATCCGCAGCATAGCGGATCGCATCGCCGAGATCCCTGTCGGGCACCGGCTTTTGCATTACACCGATCGCGCCCGGCACGCCGCCACGTAGCGCGCCGGGGTCACTTGTCATGAACAGGACGGTGACGTTCGCATCGACGAGCGTCTTTCCGAGAATTGGTCCGGTCGGGCCATCCTCCAGGTTGACATCGACGAGCGCCAACTCCGCATCATGAGACAGCATCAGTGCCTGGTACATGTTGCTGGCGATGCCGATCGTGCGGTGTCCAAGCTCTTCGACCGTATCCTGAAGATTGAGGGCAATCAGCGGCTGGTCTTCGACAATAAGCACGTTGTAAGCCATGTCGCACTCCCTTCAAGCACATAGGGCTCTCATCGGCTGCACAGCTACCGCGCCGACCCTGCGGCCAGCATGTCGGCGCGTCCGCCCGTCAATCTCGGTGCTCAGGCATCTCTTTCAGCTGATCCTTCGTCCAGGCGGTGAGGGCGTGCACGTCGCCGTCCTCGTCACGCATGAATTCGAGATCACCGACCGGCACCGACACCGGCTTGGCGCCTATTCCAAGGAAACCACCCACATCGATGACAACGTTGGTCGCCGTGCCGCTTCCGTGAACATGATCAACCTTGCCGATCTTGTGATCGTCGGCGCCATAAACGGTAGCGCCTTCAAGAACAGCTGGTGTTAGCTCGTCGGCGGTCAGCCGGACATGATTTGTATGGTCCATTGTTGCATCTCCTTAAGTTGCTTTGAATGAACCCTTATCGCTTCGGCTTTGTTCCATGGCAAATCGAGGCAGGCTAAAAGCGGTTTTCGGCACTCATCAGGGCAATGCGTTTTCTGTAACGTTGAGCTCGGACGGTTCTTAATCCTGGGAGTGTCCTGGCTGTTGCTCAGCGGCTGCTGGCAACAAAAACATGTTCCGCGTGGCTTGGACCAGGTGGACATTGTCATCGATGAAAATGGAAGGCTCAGCCCCAGCAAGGACATATGAGGCGCAGTTCAGATTATCTGAAATTCACAAGCGCCGCGTTGTCGGACCCGTCCACCGTTGGCCGCAATGAAGGAGCGCCACGACCATCAGCTACCTAGGCGTAGGGTGACATCACCGGCCCGCCAGACGACTGGACAGGACCCATTTGTGATGATCTGGCCTCTCGTAAATGCTGACGGGTCAGACAAACGGCCTTTTCCCTAAAGACGCCTGATACAGCCGCCGCCGATCGACAACCGATTAATGACAGTCCCTAGTCCTGTTCGCGCGTTCCAGACGCCGCCTCGCGTTCCTCATGATCTTCGAGGTCTGATGTTACGATGAGACCGTCGGAGCGCTGACGCACAGCCTCACGCATGGCCTTGAACTTAAACCCGTCGTCGCCGCGGTCGGCTGGCTGACCTCCGGTATTGCCGTCGATGATATCCTCGCCGTCGACGTCAAGCGAACCTTGATTTTTTCGGTCTGTCATTGATAGCGCCTTTCAATTTATCTGCCTTGGGACCCGGGAGCCTTCTACCGCTCTATCCGGGACTGAGACGTAGAGCGGCCGGACATGGTTGTCCTCCGCGAGGCGAGCTGTCTCAAACCGGTGGCCTTTGCCTATCGTGCTGACTGGCCGCTGGCCGCTCATCATCGCGGGTATCTCCGCTAGGGGCTTGAGGAGACATGTTCCTCATCACCGAGCTCGCGTTCGACACCTGTCTTAACTCCGCCATCTCCCGAGGGTTCCCACTTCGATGGGCCAAATTGAAGTCACGGGCGCCGCCAGGGGACGTTCCCGGAACAAATCCCGCGCACCGACGGTTATGGAAACGAGCTCCCGAGAATGGTGAACATGCCCCGATTTTTCTTCAACATCCGCAACGGTGACGATTATATCGCCGATCCCGATGGCACCGAGCTCGCAGATCTCGACGCCGCGGTCGAGGAAGCCTTGACAGGCGCTCGCGAACTCCTGAGTGAAATTGTAAGGCTCGGCAAGCTTGTCGATGGACAAAGCTTCGAGATCACCGACGAAACGGGAGCTGTGGTGCGGGTCGTGCCCTTTAAAGATGCGGTCAGGTTTTCCTGATCCTGCTCCATTCAAGCTCTTAGCGACTTTCTCAGCCTGTCTTTGACGTCTTCCCCTATCGGGGAGGCGAAGATCCAACCCGATTCAGTCAACTCGGTCGTTCACGTTGTTGCCGAAATTATCAGGCTGTTGCCCTCACGATTGTTGGCTCGACATTGCAAAACGGCAGGAAAATCGGCGATAAATCGTCAAGCCCACGCCCGCTGGATTTCAAAGACACTCCATTCCCCATGCGGCAGGACCGAGCAGGGCCGATCTGCTTCAGTCTTGAAGGGAGGTACGGAGGGAAGGCACTGCGGACCGCCGGTCGACAACGGTTTGTACGATTTCAACCAGCTGTGAGTTTTGGCCGCAAACCGCTTGTGCGCCTTGAACTTTCGCCTATCGTGGACCTTGGCGATCTGACGCCGATGAGGGGAACATGAATACCACCTGTTGGCCCAAGGCGCCTCTGGTCGAGGAGGATGTCGACTGTATCGATCGCGTCCTGCGCGGTTGGTGCGCGCGCCGTGGCTTGGCAATCACCGATGACGCGAGCAGCCTTAAGGCCCGAGAGCTCATCGGATGGTATGAGTTTGGCATTCGCAGTCCGGCCGAGCTTGCGCGTCTAATCGAAGATGACGGGCTATAGCTCATACCCTTTTTTGCTCAGCGAGTGCTCGGGATCGACTTCGTCACGTCCTTAAGCGATGGGCTGCGCACGATCCGGTAGCGCGCCTCGATCAAATTGTAGATGCCGAATGCGGCCAGACCGATTGCGACTGCCGCATAAAGGATGCCGCCGAACGGAAGGTGGCGGACCCATTCGAGGGCGTCGGCCATGCTCCCCGCTTCATCAGGATTAACATGGATGCCAGCGAAAACGAACAGCACGCCTGTGACCGCAAAGACTGCGCCACGTGCGAGCAGACCATAGATACAAATCCATGAAGCTGCAGACCGTTCGTCCAGCCTGATGTAACGCCTGAACTTTCCGGTGACACCCTTGAGCGCGGTCATGCCCCCGCCAACAATGAAACCGACGCCGACGGCGATCGCCAGGTAGGAGCCGAATGGCTGCGACATGATCCATCCCGCTAAACCCTTTTCTCCAGAACCTCCACTCGTGCCGCCGACCGCAAAGGCGTGACCGAGTGCATAGGCAGCAAGACCGATATAGGTTATCGCACTGCCAAACAGGGCTGAGCGAATGATCATTGCCTTTACGTCGCGCCCATGCCGATCCGCATCGGCCAGGGATTGTGCGAGTCGCCATGCGACAAAGCCCAGCAATCCAATCCCGATAAGGCCGACCCACACGCGGCCAAAAGGTTGCTGCAGCAGCGTTGAGAGTGCTGATTTCGTCTCAGGAGTGCCGCCGGTGAGACCCGAAAACAGCGCCAGTCCCGCGACAAGAAGGAAGACGAGGCCCCGCGCCGCATAGCCGGCTTTCGCCAGAAGCGCGAACCGGACGTGATTTTTCATTTTTGTTTGCTCCTGGCTTACAAATGCTGTCACGTCATAACGCGCAACGGCATCATGAGTTCGGTCGCGCTTTTTCCACCAGAGCTTCTCCGCAACGACTGCAGCGTCTGGGGCTTACCGTTCGCGGTCTACGGCCTATCCAGGTTCTACAGAAAGCGGGAGCACCAATTGAGCGACGACGACGTGCGTCAGACTTTGATCGAGGGCGGCGAGGCAGGGGCGCGAATATGTCGACAGCCCCGCTTGGCCCGATTGCTGCCTGGCCGCGCTGTCTTGGATGCCGCACTTCGCGCAACGATGCAGGCAGTTTCATCCAGACGGGACACATGATGATCAGATGGCTTTTGCAAAGCGCGACCGGTAGCCCAGCCCTTTTTTCGTCAGCTTGAACCGCGCAGCTTTAACGTCGTCGTTCCATTGGACGAGGCCCAGTTCGACAGCTCGCAGGCCGGTTTTCAGCCCAACGCCACTCGGCGGCGAGATGTACTCTGTCTGGCTCAATCCTTCCAATAGGATCAGAAGTCTGGAATTTTTTATCGGTGGCATGATGGCACGACAACTCCGCCTTGCATGCGCCTATGCTACACCAAGATAAGACGACGGAGGGTGTCTGTACGCTTGATAACAAAAAGCCGGCAGCGCGTGAGCGCTGCCGGCTTTTCAATGCGCACTCAGACGAGAGGGCCTCGCGTTGTGCGCACTAAATCCTCTTCGTCGTCACGCTGGCGGCCACCAAGTGCTGCCGCAGCCGATGCGATGAAGGCGCCGACTAGCAGCGAAATCGTTCCCACAAGAGCGGTTGTTGCCGCGCTCTTTCGCGCTTTGTCGAGGGCAGCCTGCGCGGCAACCTTCGCATCTTCGATCTCTTTGAGCACCGTATCAACCCGGTTGCGCGCATCCTGTTCGGACAAGCCGGTACGTGCGGCAACGAGGCTTGCGATATAGGCCTTGTCGTTATCGGAAACCGATCCCTTCGCGGCGCTCTGCATCAAGATGCGCGAGATTTCCGCTGTCGCCGCCGCGTTGTCCTCTTTTGCCCTGGCACCGGCCTCGGCCGGGCGAAGAAGAGCATCAGTGAAATAACCCGTCGACAGATCGCTGGTGGATGCGGCGGATGCTGCAGGCGCGGCCGCCGCGATCCCGGCGCCGGTCGCAACAGAACCGGCTGCGCTTGCGCCAGCGCCCGCAAGCGATGCGAGAGAAGAAGCAAGGAATCCGGCAACGAAGATCGTCGCCAGTGCCCAACTGAGGAAGCCGTGCGCTGTATCGCGGAAGAAGACCTCGTCGGTATGGACCACAGCCCACTTCGTACGCAGGCGCCCCGTTAGATATCCGCCAAGGGCCGAAGAGAGCCACTGCACGACGACCAGCCAGATCGCTGCGGAAATCCCAACGGTCGCGGCCGAGCTGCTCTCGCCCGACCACGGAGACACCATGGTCAGGCCCATCCCTGTACCGAGCAGAAGAAGCATCAGCGTCACGCCGATCGACGCGACCGTCCCACCGATAATTGAACCCCAGGAGATCGCTGATTTTGCCGATTCGACCGGAACGAGCCCGGTGCCGGTTTCGGAGCCAAGAGCCATCAGCCGCTCCTATCGCATGAACAGTACGAGAAGAATAACGATTGGCAGGGGGATCCCAAGCAACCAGAGCAATAGTCCACGACCCATTTTAAAACCTCCTGAAAGAATGACTAACGGGGTCGTAACTTCGCAAAGCGTTGTTTGTTCCAACCGCGACTTGGAAGATCACAGTTCAAGGTTACGTCAGACAAGCGCCAGCCCACAGTTGAATGCCGAGTGGGGGCCAAAAGCGCGCCATTGCCGCCCTCGTGCCGCCAACGGTCGGGATCTGCGGGCGTCGTCAACCAATTAACAATATAACGGACATCCCCTTCGACCGCTGAAATCGCTCATGAGCTGGAACTAAAGTATCCGGCTTAACGTTAATGTGCGATCTTAGAAGGGCGCACTTTCATGAACGTTATGATCGTCGAAGACGAAATCATCCTTGCTTTGAACCTCGAAGACGACGTCCACCATGCCGGACATCGCTCCGTCGGGTTTGCTGCATCATATGATGATGCTCTCGCGCTCGCTCCAAAGGCGGATGTCGCTTTCGCCGATGTTCGGCTGCGTGACGGGGTAGAGGGTCCCAAAATTGCGCGCCGCCTTATCGACGAGTTCGGCGTGAATGTCGTGTTTCTGACCGGCAATCCCGAAGCGGTTGAGGGATTTCGCGGCTCGCTTGGTGTACTCGCCAAACCCCTTCGAAACAACGATGTAGCCGCAGTGTTGCGCTATATCAGTGCCAAAACTCAAGGTGAGGACATTCCTGCACCGCAGCGGCTGACAATGGCAGCCTGAGCCGATGAGTTCTAGGCACGCCTCGGGGCCGACGCCAGCAGAGGAAGTGCGGATCCGTCGTGCAATGCGCCTCGCAAACCTCATGGACACCGCTGTTGGCATTCCTGGCCTTGGGATAAGGTTCGGCGCCGACGCGATACTCGGTCTGATCCCGGGCATTGGCGATATTGCCGGCTCGCTGGTTGGGCTGGTGATCATCAACGAGGCGCGACAGCTAGGCCTTCCGCGCGAAAAGCTCGTCAAAATGTTTGTCAATCTCGGGCTTGATGCGGCGTCGGGCACCATCCCGATTGCAGGCGACTTCTTCGATGTCTATTTCAAATCCCACCGGCGTAACGCCCGCATCATCCTCGACCATTTCGGGATCGACCGACAGTCCTGACGATGACGCTGCGCGTCGCCGCTATCCGAGTGAGATTTCCGCGATAAAGACCGTTCCGCCGGCCTGCTCATAGCGATATTCCCCGCTCATCTGCGAAACAAATGACTTGATCAGCCGGGTTCCCATCCCTGACCTGGCGCCTGCCGGCACATAGCCGATGCCGTCATCGCTCACCTCCAGTCTGACCCGCCCGGTAGACAGTTTTTGAAGCCGAACCTCGATGCGGCCATCTTGGCGCGTATCGAAAGCATACTTCATTGCATTGGTCAGGAGTTCGTTAAGGAGAAGCGCGAACGGTGTTGCCTTGTCCGCATCGATCTCGATATCGTCGATCTCGAAATTAAGTGCTATGTCGCGATCATGGAGGTCAACGAGGGTTCTGACGAGGTTTGGTATGAAATCGCGTGCTTGGACACTTCGAAACTGATCGAAGCCATACATCTGCTCATGGACAGCTGACATGGCAATGATACGCTCGTGCAGCCGTTGGACTGTCTCCTGCTTGAGGCCCTGAAGCCGGATCAAAGCCATCACGGTCTGGAGATTGTTCTTCACCCGGTGGTGAATCTCGCGCATCAGCACCTTGTTGGTGCGCACTGCCTGTGCGAGCTCGGTGGTGCGTTGTGCTTCGGCCTTGGCGAGACTGAGGATCTTCAAGGCGCCGGTCGTGGCTGCGGCAAGCGCAAGCAGAAGAACTGTCGCCGCTGTCAGCACGTCACGCCAGAACGGCCACATGATGGCTGACACTTCTGCCGAGGCGATTGCCACGAAGGGCGTGCGCTCGACGATCCGGTAGCCGACGAGCCTGGTGACACCGTCGACGGGCGATGCCGATATGTAGGTGCCCGCCGTTGCCTTTCGCATATAGTCTGTAAACAGCACATAGTTACCGAGATCGACCGCATCCTTTGCTTCGGGATGCCTGGCGATCAGCTTCCCGTCACGTCGGATGAAACTGACCGTTGAACCTTTTCCGAGGGATGCGGCATCCCATATCGCCCTCAGCATCCCGGCATCGAAGGCAAGCACGGCAACTCCTGCGAAAATCCGGTTACGCTCGATCCTTGTTGCCGACAGGAACACATGACGGTTCGTGCCTCGAAGCATTGTCAAAGCGGAAGTGTAATCCTCCGCCCCATTCGACAATCGCTTGAAGAAAAGCTGATCGGCGATGTCGGAAGGGCTGTTCTCGCGATCGTTGGAGTAAATCACGTGGCCGTCGGGCGCAATGACGTATGCCGTTGCGGTGACAGGCAATCCGGCTGTCGCCTGGTTGAGATGCTTGATGCCGGTAGCGTCGAGCGGCTGGGAAGCGTCACCCACCGCATCGTCCATGCGATAGAGCGTCTGGCGAGCGAGCGAATTGATCCAGATCGCGTTTGCAGCGACGATCTTGGTTGTCGCCGTGACCTGTTCTTCACCGCGTGTGACGGCCGACCAGTAGCTCGAATGGAGCCACAGGGAAAGGACGACCGCCAATCCGCAGAACATCGCCGCAATCGCGCCGACCGCTGCCTTTCCAACTATCGTGGAATCGCGTTGGGTTCGCATTCAATCCCCGCCGAACGGTAGATTTCATTTCTCTGATAGCAGGCTATAGGAGTCAATGTCTGCCAGAAGACAAACACGCGAAAGGCTGCGATTGATCGGCCGGACGGGCACTGGAAGGCGAACGGTCCTGGTCGATTGCCCTCCTGACAGTCGGGTCAGCGCCGTGTCGTAGTCCGGCGAAGGGCGCGTTCAGCCTGAGCGATCGCCTCCTCTATACTGGCCGAGGTCCCAGTCGGCGGCAGGGTGCCAACGCCGTGACCAACGCTCAGACGCCAACCCCACGGAGCCTTGCTGGTCAGGTTGCTGCCGTCGCAGGCCAGAACCCCGATATACATACCCTCGTGCGCGAGGTTGAAGACATTTGGATTATCCGAGGGCACAACTTCCAGACCCGGTGTCAGCGCGGTCTCGCTCATCTGCCGAACTCCCTTCAAGAAAATCTGCCGAACAGTTTCCAAGGTAGAAAGTTCCGGCCTTGGTGAGTTCGCCGCGCTGGAACTCGCGCTTTGTGCCGACGTTCGGGAGGCAAAGGGAGATCGGCCAATGGACACATCCACCGAGGCAGTCGAACGCAACGGCCTGCTTTCTGCTATCGCAAAAGACGCGATGTCTGCGCTACGGCCTCTTCTTGAACCTGTCGTCCTTGCAAAGAATTCGATGCTCTCGACCAGTGGGAAGGTTCCGGAATTCTGTTACTTTCTGGAGGGTGGTATAGCCTCGATCATCATGACGACGTCGGAGGGCCGGTCTTGCGAGGTGGGCATTGTCGGACGGGAGGGGGCAGCGCCAATTGCTGGATTGCTGACGGGGCAAAGCGCGCCGTTCGATGCCGTCATGCAAGTCGAGGGATATGGCCTGCGGGCCCGCACAAAGAATTTCCGGCCCGTCCTGCTAGCCCACCCGGCAGTAAGCGAGATCATGTACCGGTATGCCCAGAGCTTCCTGGTGCAGACAGCTTCGACGGCCTTGGCAAACGCCAGCTAATCCGTCGAAGAGCGCCTGGCGCGCTGGATATTGATGTGCCACGACCGCATCGACGGCGACCGTGTATCCCTCACACACGAATTCCTCTCACTCATGCTGGCTGTTCGCCGTCCAAGCGTGACGACGGCGCTTCATGTGCTTGAGGGCCGGCGATTGATCCATTCGGAACGCAGTCTCGTCGTGGTGAGGGATCGCCGCGGACTGGAACAATTCTGCCAGGGCTGCTACGGGCAGGCAGAAAGCGCCTATCGCGATCTTGTCGCAACGCTGCGCCCCAATGCTCCCAGCTAGGGCGTCCCACTCTTCAACTCGCCAAGGTCTTGCGCAATCCGCTCTCTTGCTCGGTTGACGCGGCTTTTGATCGTTCCGGTTGGACAATCGAAGTGCTCACTGGCGGCTTCATAGGAGTGGCCTTCGATGAACACGAACTCGAATGCCGATCGATAGGGTTCGGGCAGTTGGCCGCAGGCACGCTCGAGTTCATGGCCTCGCACGCGCCACTCCTGCTCGGGTGGGACGCTGCCACGTGAGGAGGCGCAATCTTCGGCGCCAAGAATCTCCCGCTTCCCGACACGAAACTTCGAGCAGAAAGTGTTTCGCATGATGGTAAAGAGCCACGACTTCAGCCTTGTGCCCTCTTGAAAGCGGTCAATGTGTGATAGCGCCTTGACCACCGTTTCCTGGACGAGATCGTCCGCTTCGGTCGGATTGCGATGAAAAGTCCTCGCAAAAGCGCGCAGAGCCGGCAACAGAAGGACCAGCTCATGCTCTATGTTCGACTGTCGATTGATTTTAAGGGCCATTGTGCACCTCCCGACCTCATCAAAGCTCAGAAGGTACCTTTGTTCCGGGTGAAAAGGGCAAGGTACGCAACCGTACCTAGGGATCGGTGCTAATGGTCACCTCTCGCGGTGCCGAAAAGCGCGACAGCAATGGCGCCGAGTTCCGTCGGCTTTTCGCAAAGATGATATCCCGCGAAGCCTTCGGGAATCTGGCTGCGGATATAAGCGGTCGCGAACACAAACGGTATTCCCATTGTCTGAAGCCGTTCGGCAATCGGAAAAACCGTCTCACCGTCAAGCCGGATGTCCAGGATCGCGCCGTCGATGGCACGCGTGTCGATTAATACCATACCGGCTTCGACAGAAGGCGCCGGGCCGACCACGCACCCTCCCGCCCGCTCAAGTGCCTGCCGCACATCGTCGGCGACGAAATATTCGTCTTCAACGATCAGGATATTCTTCCCAGTGAGCAGGCTAAGCTTCTGATCCACATTACCCTCCATGCCGCGCGAGGCACCGCCTCCGCGCGTCAGCGTCACTGTCCTTCCTGTACGTCGCTCGACGAGAACTGGATCGCCCGGCCTTTTGTCAGCCCATTCAATCTGAGGCAGCTTTCGTAATGGGCTTCGACCAGTGCAAAAGCATCCGATTCTCGCTCAGCTGCCTCGACATGCGGTTTAATGATCATCTTGATCCGTGGGTCAAGCCCGCCTTCCCATCGCATTGCCGCGGGCCGCCACCCACCTCAAAGATAACCCGCCCAAAACGGACGTTGCCGTCGAAGACATCCTGGGATCCGGTGCCTGTCCTGCGCCATTGATATTTCGATCGAAAGGGTTCCATCGCGTGGCTGTATCCCATATCGCTTCGTCGAACTACCGAGGCCGCCAGCAGTTCCATGGACGACAGCCCGGATGTTGGGAACCAGGCTGGTATTTCCACGTTTGACGGATCATCCCGATACCGAGGCGTTCCAATGACATGGATCATTTTGATAGCACTGCTGCTGATTGCCGCTGTTGCCGGACGAACATTATTGTACGTTGCCCTTGGGTATGCTGACTACCTTATCGAGCAAAGACGGCAGAAGGGTCTTATCCGGCGCGCCATGCGGCGACGGGATGGCCGAAATTGAACAGCAGTCTTAAACCGGGCCGTTGTCCGGCTCGATCATGTCTTCATTGCGCTCAAGAAACGCCTGCGCCTGATTAATGGCGGCCGTAATTTGATCCAGTTCGGCAAGATCTGCATCGCGGACAATGCTGGCGAGCTCCCGGCAGAACCGGATCAATTGTCCAATGCTCTCGGCATCGGCGCGGGTCAATCTTACCGTTCGAGGCTGGTTCATCGACAAATCGCCTTATCTTTCACTTCGCTGGCTTTTCCGTATGTGCGTGCCAGTCAGATAGTCTGCAGCGAAGCTTCCCTTTTGGAAAATCATGCTGGCTCCCGCGCGATAGAAAGCAAACGATAATTTTCCGATTTTGTTCAAGCGGAGATCGGTCCGATTTCGCTTCGCATAAGATCGAACGCCCTCTCTCTCGCAAAGTTCGATGGCTTTTAAGCTCTCGACGATGAGACAGGTCCGGGTGGTCTACAAAGTGCGGATAGCGGGCGAGCCCGTCCAGTCCCATGCTGATGGATCTTCAGTTCCGAGAGTGCGCGCCGTGGGGCTGTCGGTGCCGAGGCACCGTCCCACAGACCGGACATTCCCAAATCTCGAAGTACCGATGTCGAAAACTGTTGCAGCATTGCTACGCCGCTTCCGGACAACTTCAGCTTCGACTAGTAGATATGGTCCTTATGACCGGAATCGTACACAGCCTTGCCGGATGAACTGGTTGGACTAGATCATAGCGGTTATCCGAACCTCCATAGCGCAAAGTGATTTTGGGACTGCCAGCATGACAGATCTTGAGGGGAGCGACCTGGACGGCCGATATAGGCTCCTCGTCGATGCTATCACCGACTACGCCATCTATATGCTTGACCCGCAAGGGCGGGTAAACAGTTGGAGCATGGGCGCCAAGCGCTTTAAGGGATACGAGGAGGACGAAATCCTCGGTGAGCACTTTTCGCGCTTCTATACGCCGGAAGACCGGGCATCCGGCGTTCCCGCAACCGCACTGGAGACGGCAGCCACAACCGGCCGCTTCGAGGCCGAGGGCTTCAGGCTCAGAAAGAACGGGGAGCGTTTCCCAGCCCACGTCGTGATCGATGCGATCCGCGATAGTCGCGGATTGCTCCTCGGCTTTGCCAAAATCACCAGGGATCTTTCTGAGCGCAAGAAGGCCGAACAGATTCTCAAGCGTCAGGAAGAGCAGTTCCGCATGCTCGTTCAGGGTGTCACGGATTATGCGATATATCTGCTCGATCCCGATGGCCTGGTTT
The DNA here is from genome assembly GCF_040546565.1 of Rhizobium sp. OAE497. Classification (NCBI taxonomy): domain Bacteria; kingdom Pseudomonadati; phylum Pseudomonadota; class Alphaproteobacteria; order Hyphomicrobiales; family Rhizobiaceae; genus Rhizobium; species Rhizobium sp. OAE497. The sequence continues at coordinate 193,781 of NZ_JBEPOA010000003.1, read as the reverse complement.
CCAGCTGGAACGCTGGCGCTCAGCGCATCAAGGGCTTTCTGCCCGACGAAATCATCGGGCAGCATTTCTCACGCTTTTACACCGACGAGGACAAGGCAGCGGGTCTGCCTTCTATGGCCCTTGAAACAGCCGCGCGCGAAGGCCGTTTTGAAAAGGAAGGCTGGAGGATCAGAAAGGACGGCAGCCGCTTCTGGGCAAACGTCATAATAGATGCCATACATGCCGATGACGGCAGCCTTGTCGGCTTTGCGAAGATCACCCGCGATATTACCGAGAAGCGGCAGGCCGAAGAAGCGTTGGCCCGTGCACAGCAGGAGCTCTTTCAGGCGCAGAAGATGGAGGCGGTCGGTCAGCTGACCGGCGGGGTCGCGCACGACTTCAACAATCTGCTGATGGCAATCCTTGGCAGCCTTGAGATCGCCCGCAAACGAACCCTGGCTGGGGAAAGTGTCCTCGATTTGATTGACAACGCCATCGTCGGCGCGCGAAGGGGCGCGTCTCTCACGCAGCGGCTGCTGGCATTCTCCCGCAAGCAGGACCTCAAACTTGAACCGGTCAAGGTCGCTGATCTTGTAAGCGGAATGACGGAACTGATGGAACGCTCGATCGGTCCGGCGATCGAGATCGTGAGCCGATTTGAGCCTGACCTGCCGGCAGTTCTGTCGGATGCAAATCAGCTTGAAAACGCTCTCCTGAATCTGGTCGTCAATGCGCGTGATGCCATGCCCGATGGTGGCACGATCACGATTAGCGCCGGGCGCCATAGCCTCACAGGTACCAACAGCCAGGGACTGCCATCGGGACACTATGTCTGTCTTTCGGTCGCCGATGAAGGAGGCGGCATGGATGACGAGACCCTGGAGCTTGCCACGACGCCCTTTTTCACAACCAAGGGAATTGGCAAAGGTACTGGACTGGGTTTGCCCATGGTCCAGGGCCTGATGGCCCAGGCAGGCGGGGCCCTTCATCTGAAGTCGGCGCCGGGCCTGGGTTGCACGGCGCAACTGTGGTTGCCAGTCGCGGCTGATCAGAACGAGCCGGCGTCCCATCTGCCAAGCGAACCGCTTGTCCAATCACCGTCGCAATTGACTGTTCTTGCCGTCGATGACGATGCTCTCGTCTTGATGAACACTATTCTGATGCTGGAAGATCTGGGCCACGAGGCCATACAGGCTGAATCAGCGGGGCAGGTGCTCGAGTTGCTCAAGGAAGGGTTCATTCCGGACGTCATCCTGACCGATCATGCCATGCCAAATATGACAGGGGCGGAGCTGATCCGAACAGTCAGCCTTTCGCACCCGTCCGTGGCGCTGGTTCTTGCCACAGGCTATGCGGAGCTGCCCGACGGCACGGCGCCACGCGTCGTGAAGCTCTCGAAACCATTCACGCAGGCACAGCTGAGTGTCGCGCTGGCAGCTGCCAGACCTGCCGCCCCTGCTTGATCGAATTGGAGAATGAAGGTTCTTCAGCCCCGTTTGCGTACATTCTATTTGTCGCTCTTTTGACCGGTCACTCCGTACTGATCTGCCAGCCGCTGCGCGAAGATGCGGTGGAACCCAGTGACGAGAGCCTGCCTGCCCGACAAGGGATCCGCTCGAGCGGATTGTTATCTTTTGGCATCCGAGATCTTTTGGCTCAGTGTGCAAGCTTTGATCGTTGCCGTGCAAACCGGTTTACAAGCTTCACGCGCGTTGATCCCATCTTTCGTCCCACTCGACACCTTCCTTAAGCTCGATCAATATTGGCATCGCCGAGATGATTACCGGCGATCTTAAGACAACGGGCGGTTCCGTCTCCTTGCCAGGAAAGACCATGTCCTCGTCTTCCGAACCTTGTGTTTCGAATGAATCCGCGGATTTGGTGACGGTAAGTTTGACGATCAAGTTCACCCTTACGCTCGCATCCGGCCTCCAATGTGAGGTAGTTTGTCATTTAGCAGACCCTTGAATAGTTGCTCAATCGAACCAGGGAACCGGAGAGTTGTTCCTGCCCACCTGTGGCCAGCTGTTGCAAATCAGCAATGACCGCCGCTAGAGTCAATCGACCATCGTCCGCCCCGCTATCGATGCCGTTGCGTCGAATCGGATTCTGATCCCAGTTAGGGTCGGGGTGACGGTGGAACGAAGATGGCATTCAGGGTGATCGAGGGTGGCCTCGCGGCCAATGGGTGGGTGAATGGAGACAATGCCGCTCAGGTTGATGTAGCGCAGGTCAGAAGAGAGGGCGCGCGTCGGCTGCGAGATTCGGGCTATGATCGGCTGGAGGCACGGCGGCGCATGACCGGTATTGCGGTGCCGCGTTCTGTTGATCACTTTCGAATGCAGATTGAATTTGTGGTAGGCGCCTTGTCACGCCTCGACCCAATTCCAGCGGATTTCCGGAACGACTGCTACTGGCCGATACTTGACAATGCCTGAGGTGCGAAGCGCTGCGACCGTGCCGCAGCGCTTCAAGATGTCAAGCTGCCTTGGTGCCCTTGGCGTTCGCCGCTGACAGTGCAAGTTCTGTCAGTTTCTTGTCGGTTGCCTCCTCCTCCGCAAGGTTCTGCTGGAGAAGGGTGACTGCCTGCTTGTGCCCGAGCTGCTTGGCCCATGCAATCAGCGTGCCGTAGCGCGCAATTTCGTAATGCTCTACAGCCTGCGCTGACGAGATCAGGCCAGCATCGAGAGCAATGCTTCCGTCGAATTCCTCGATGATTTCGTTTGCTTCTGCAATGATCCCCTGGATCGCCTCGCAGGTCTTGCCTCGGGCCGGCTTCCCAATGATCTCGAATACCTGTTCCAGGCGCTCGATCTGGCCTTGAGTTTCGTCGCGATGCTTCAGAAAACCTTTCTTGCCATCTTCAGACTGTGCAGCCCGGGCCATTTTCGGAAGTGCACGCAAGATCTGCTTTTCGGCATAATAGATGTCCTTGAGAGTGTCGAGAAACAGGTCGTCGAGGGTCTTTGCTGTGGCCATGTCGTTCTCCTTTTTACGTTTGCACGCGTCCAACAAACAGCGGCGTCCTTTGTTCCAAAAGTGGTGTTCCCGCTAGAAGCGGTGACAAATCGCGTCAACCACGACCAGCGGCATCATCACGATGACGGCACTAACCGCTACGAGATCGAGAACTTGAAGTCGCTCGGAGGAGAGTGCATCAGCCACGCTCCGGCGAACACTGGCACATCGCGTCATAAACGTTCGCATGCGTTTTTCGCCGCGTGGATCTTCGAAGGCGACGCGGCTTGTCCAACGAACGCTGATTTCCTGACCTTGATCACCGTCTTCAAGCTTCCTGATACAGCGGAGCTCCGGCTTGCGTCAGTGAGAGCGTCCCTCGTTCATTTCTGACGGGTCATAGTTGATGTCCCAGTCCTTCTCCGGCTTTTTGGAACCTGGAGGACGCTTGTGAGCTGTCGCATCCTCTGAGCCGGTCACGACAGTGGGCTTGGCGCTGTGGACGCCGGACGCCTTGCGGTCACCTTGTGATTTCGCAAACTGTCCGCGTGCATCCTTTTCGACGTTACTCATCACCGTTCTCCTTTGTCTTCAGCGCGTCGGAGACCTTTCTAGTCTCTGGGTCGCGATTGTTCTCGCCCAGGGCGTCACGGTCGCGATCCGGATCGTCCTTGGCTGGCATGTAGCCGCGCGGCGTGTTCGATTTAGGTCCTTCCCAACGCGGCGACTGGTCCGTCGTGCCGGGCATCCCGTCTTTTGGAGAATTCATTCCCATTTTGCTTCTCCTTGGTCGTTGTTCGAAACAGTCTAGAACTCTAACCCGTGGCTGACCGTCATGTTCCCTCGATACCCACGGCCGCGGCCTTCTTTCAAAAAATGTCCGGTTTCGGACAATGGCAGCCCGGCATTGACTTATCGTCTGCGCTCCGGCGCTCCCGTGCTATTCTCGTTTAGAGGCGTCTTTCATGAGGGAGAGTGGGCATGCGCGTTCTGGTTATTGAAGACGAGCCTCAGATGTTTCTTGAAATCGAGGAGGTCATCCTGCAGGAGGGCGGGGAAGTGATCGGGATTGCCACGACGCTGGCCGAAGCGCTCGAACTTGCGCCTCTCGCAGACGTTGCCCTCATCGACATCCGTCTTGGCGACGCAATGACCGGCCCGGAGATTGCCAAAAGCCTGGTCAATGGTTTTGGGATTGGGGTTGTTTATTTGACGAACGGTCAGGACGCGCCGAAGGGTTCCAGCGACGCGATCGGCGGCGCGGCAAAGCCGGTGACGCGCGAGGCTGTGCGACACGCCATACAACTGGCCGCAGCCATTCAGGCTAGTCCAGAGCATACCGAGCCGAACTCATCAAAAGCCCACTGACGGCATTTCAAAACTTCGGGACGCTCATAATCACTAGGCTAGACGACGAGCAGAGCTCTCTGTCTCTTCCGAAAACGTTTGGTGGATCTTTTATCACCTGTTGCCGATCAGACCGGCAACGGTCGCGATCAGCGTTTTTTCCCGATAAGGCTTGTCAAGGACGGCATCGAAGACCTCAGGGTGCGCTCGCCCGATGCTTCCCTGTGCGCCGCTTACCAGCACGATTGGAATGGACGAAAGAGTGGCATCAGCTCGCATAGCTTGAGCGAGCTCCAAACCGGTCATGAGCGGCATCATGAAATCCGTTATGACGAGCGCCGGCAGCTTTTGCTTGACAAGCGTCAGCGCGGCCTTTCCATGTGATGCGGAGGCCACCTCATAGCCCGCGTCCTCCAGCATCATTGTAAGGACATCTGCGAGCAGGAATTCATCCTCGGCTATGACGATCAGCGGCATCCCTGGCAGTTCCCTGTTGTCAAGCCGACCCCTGCGCCAATCCGGTAGCGGCCCCCGCGACCGGTTCAAGTGCCGCTCGAACCTCCATCCCACCCGGCCCGAATCCGATCTCATGGATGATCGGTTCAAACGCCCGGTCACGGACCTTCAGGACCGAAACAGTGCGCTTGTAACGCGATCCGATCTCTACATGGCGCAGCATTACCAGATTATCCAGGAGACTGGAGATCTCCGATCCTGGCGCCGTCACCGTGGGTCCGAAGAGATCTCGCAGTTCCCAGGTCGTGATTGTAGTAACGTTGAGCGCACGCAGTTCGTTCGTCAGAGCTGCGAAAAATTCGACCATACGCGGTTGATAAACCGCCCCACGCTCGAAACCGCCAAGGCCGTCGATCAGCAGCCTTTTCACGCCGCGCTCACGCACGGCGTCGAGAAGACGATGTCCGAGCTTGTCCAAGAGATTTTCGGTCATCGGATTCCAGATCATTTCGAGAGCGCCATTTTTGATCAGCCCTTCGAAATCGACACCCAGCGCGGCTGCCTTGCCGCGCAGGCGGGCAGGCGTCTCATAGAAGCCGAAATGAAGCGCCGGCTGCTCTTGCGTCGCAAGCGACAGGAAATTGATCCCGAGCGAGGTTTTTCCGCTTCCTGACGGTCCGAAGACGAGTGATACCGAACCTTCGGGCAAGCCGCCTCCGACCAATGCGTCGAAACCGCCCGTCCCGGACGAAACTGATCCAGTCGGCGCATGATCAGGCACGCTCGTATGAGCGAGAAGCGCCTCAACTCGGGGGAATACCGCCACGCCATCAGACGTGATCTCGAACTGATGGTGCCCGCCAAGTGCTGCGGTTCCTCTGGACTTCTTGACCTGGAGGCGGCGAACAGCGCGCACACCGCTCAACTCGTTATGAAGATCGATCACCCCATCGACCATCGTATGCTCCGGGCTTTCTTCGGCGATCCGGCTGCTGGTCAGGAATAAAACCGTGCAACCGACGAAGGCGGCCTGGCTCTGAACCTCGGCGACAAAGGTTTTGACGTCAAGCTGCGTATCGGCCCGATCACGCGCATTCAGGAGCCCGTCGAACACCAGCAGGGTGGCGCCCTGACGGGCGATCTCCTGCCGGATCAGCTTTACGACCGCCGACAGACCCTCATCACGCAGGGTCTGGAACACGCTGACATAGGTGACGTCGATACCGAGACGTGAACTGTCGAAAAACTCAAGAGTGCCAAGCGCCTGAAAGAGCCGCTCGTGCGTCTCTGCAAGGAGCGTGACGTAGAGCGCCTTGCTGCCCTTCTCGGCTGTCTTGAAGGCGATCTGATTGGCGAAGATCGTCTTTCCTGCGCCAGGGTGGCCTTGCAGGATGTATGATGCGCCGATGACGAGCCCTCCGCCGAGGACGGCGTCTAGGCCGGGAACGCCCGTTTGAAGTCTTGCTAGTGCCTGTGTCACAATTCTGGTTCCGTCAACTACCCCTGCCGCACCCTAGAAGGCTTGGCGCCATTTGGGAACACCCTATGATGAGGCCGTTGGCGAAGCGGCCGGTTCGGTCGACGATCCCTAGGCCTCTGCTGCAGGCCGAAGCTTTCTCCGGATTAATGAAAAATGAGAAGGACACCGGGCGACGCTTCCTATAAAGGCCGCGATCGCCGAATTTGCCGCACGATACCTCGTATCTCCGTCGAGGCGAGGGCAGGGGAAAGGCATTGCGGTCGATCAGCGGCGGTCGCTTACAATGCCCTTAAATATGATCGATCCGCTGAGCAAGGATGGCAAGGGCAGTTGTCTCGGGCGGCCGACCCTTCATCGATCGGGTTCCGGCTCAGGCCGAGTGGGTTGGTGTTCGCCCTGCTGCGCGCGAACGGCCGCACAGGCATTTGAATTGCCGCCGATAGGGGCAGACTTACATCGACGACGACATCACCACGTTCGGTGAGGGCGTGTCCGCAGCTTCGGCGCCGGGCTGAGGCGATGCCGATAGCGCGGCACGGACCTCATTTTCCTCCCATCCCGCCCGCACTGCCGATTCGATCAGTTCGACCATTTTCTCCGCAGATGACGATCGAGATGTCTCATCAAGATGTTTGCTTGCCGTCTCAAGACATTCCTTGAGGTTTGCCGCACGGGCAGCCGGGTCCTGACTGAAACGCGGGGAGGCGACGTAGATCATGATAGGCTCCTTTCTGATTAGAACAGAGGGAAGCGCTCGCGGTTCCATCCGCTTGCAGGGATTTCCGTGAGGCGTGGTCCGACCCCATGCTCGAACTGCTGTCGAAGGTGCGGTCCACTCGCGCTCACGCAGGAGCTGCAGCACGCACAGCGGCGGTCCTTGGAGCTTTAGTCTGTTCTGCCGATCAAACTATCGGCCGGGATTGTTGGCCAGCATCATCTCATTGATCTTTCCGGCAAGATCATCGACGGCGAAAGGCTTGCCGATCACCGCCATGTTGGGCCCAAGAAAACTTGCCTTTGTGGCAGCGTTTTCGGCATAGCCTGTCACGAACAAGATAGGAAGATCCGGCCGATATTGCCGGGCAATTTCCGCCAACTGTCGGCCGTTCATCCCAGGAAGGCCGACATCCGAAACCATGAGGTCGACCTTTTTTTCAGAGGCCAGAATACCGATGGCGGCTTCCGCGTTGGCCGCCTCGAAGGCGAGATAGGACAGTTCACCGAGCACGTCGCAGATCAGGAGGCGCACTGCGTCGTCATCTTCGACCACAAGGACGCTCTGCCCCCGTCCCTCCGGCGCCGCTTCTGGAACCATCGGTCCTTTATCATCGCTTGGCCCGTCAGCCGCCGGGAGATAGAGCTCGATCGTTGTCCCTTGTCCCGGCCTGCTATCAATGCGGACCTGGCCACCGGATTGACGAACAAAACGGTAAATCATCGACAGGCCGAGGCCGAGGCCGGTGCCCTGGCCGACCGGCTTTGTCGTGAAGAACGGTTCGAACACCTTGTTCACAACATCGGCCGGCATGCCGATACCGGTATCGCTAACGGCTAGCAATACATAGGTGCCCGGCTTCAAGTCTAAACTCCGCTCGCAGGCCTCGACAACACAGCGCCTGGCGGCAACTCTCAATCGACCGCCGTCTGGCATAGCGTCGCGCGCGTTGACTGCGAGATTGAGCAATGCGCTTTCCAACTGGTTAACATCGGCCAAGGCTGCCCCGGTCCCGGCCTCGACGTCGATCTCTACGCGTATGTTCTCCGGCAATGTCCTTTCCAGGAGTTCCCTGGTTGCTTCCAACTGCGGCGCGATCTCGACTGGTTTGGAGTCCAGCGTCTGGCGGCGAGAAAAGGCCAACAGCCGTGCGATCAGAGCTGCCGCCCTATTTGCCGAATCCACGGCGGCGTCCATGAATCTGTCGACGTCTTCGAGCCGTCCGCTTGCGATGCGGCGTTTTGCGATATTGATGCCCCCAATGATACCGGTGAGCATATTGTTGAAATCATGTGCGATCCCGCCGGTCAGTTGACCGACCGCTTCCATTTTCTGGGACTGGCGGAGGGCTTCCTCGGCAAGATTGCGAGCCGCCATTTCGTTTTCCAGAGCGGCTGTGCGCTCGGCAACCCGCTGTTCAAGCGTTCGGTTCAGGGTGTCGAGCGCCTCACGCTCCACACGCAGCGCCGCCTCCGATGCCGCAAGAGCGCTTTCCGTTCGCTTTCTTTCAGTAATATCGATCACGGTTCCGATGAAGCGCACCGCGCTCGCACCAGAAAATATTGCGCCTCCCTTTGCAGCGATCCAACGCTCCTTGCCGTCGTCAATGCCGATGGTGCGGTATTCGACTTCGAATTCGCCGCGCCCTGTGGGCTCCAAGGCAGCTTTGACGGCGTTGTCGGCGCGCTCCTTGTCCTGTGGGTGAAGTCCAGCGAGAAAGGTGCCCTCGTAGGAAATTTGCCGATCAGACGTCAATCCAAACATCGCCCTGCAGCGCTCGTCCCAACGCAAGGCCCCGTCGCAGGGTTATAATCCCAGGTCCCGATTCCCGCCGCACTCGTTGCTAGACGTAACCGCGTCTCGCTCTCATCGAGGTCCCTCAGGCGATCGCGCATCTGGAACTGTTTCTGCCTCAGCCGCATCGCCGATGCGATCGCACTGAAAAGAGAGGCGCTTCCGAGTGGCCGTTCGAGCACAACGCTGTTGCTCGACAAATCGAAGAGCGCCAGTTGCGACGAGCGTTCGCTGGGCATGCGCGCCGCGCGAGGCGCGGCCAAAAGAACGAATGGCACGTCAGACCAGGAGGGTTGAGCCTGAAGCGCTGACTTCAAGGTGTCGGCATTTCTTGCCAGCGCTTCTTCCGTCAGCAGGATCGCGCCGATCTGTTCGCTCATCATGCCTGCGACATCTTCGAGATCGCGGCAGATGACCGCCTCGTAGCCTTTATGCGTCAGGATCGATGAGACCGCATCCGCATCCCTGCCGAAGGGCGCGCAGATCAGGATACGCCGGCCTTCGGACGTCTCTGACCTATCGCTCACGATCTCGATCTTCCATCAAGGGATCCCGTATACCAAGATACTCGGGCGTACCGGTCAGAATGCCCCTGAACTGGGACAGGGGTTCGCCCACGCGGATCCCGCCCGCATCGACCCTCAATTCACGGATCGTATCCTCGTGCGCGCCTCCACGGTTCTTGAGTACCGAGACTGCCTTGCGCACCCGCCCCTCGGCTTCGAAAAACCGCAGTAAGACGACTGCATCTGCAATATAGGATATGTTGAGGCTCGTCGTCATCGCGCCGACGAGACCGGTTTGAGGATCGATCAGCAGCGTCACAACGCCTTTCTGACTGAGGTAGGACAGGAGCTCATGCATCTGCAGGATGAGATGCTGCTCCTGAGGCATGGCAGCGACATATCCGTTCAGGCTGTCGATGACGATCATCCGGGCCTTGCGCTCCTCGACCTCACGTCGCACCCGAAATGCAAATTCACCGGGCGAAATCTCCGCGGGGTCGATCTGTTCGACGCAAAGCGTGCCATTCGCAATATGCTTCTCCAGATCGAAACCGAAGGCTTTGGCGCGAGCCATCAATGTCCCTATCCGCTCGTCGAACTCATAGACGGTGGAGGGTTCACCCCGCTCGCAGGCCGCATGCAGATATTGCAGCGCGATCGTCGTCTTGCCGCTGCCAGCGGGGCCGGTCAGAAGCGTGCTCGTGCCGCGAAGAGGTCCGCCGTCAAGCAGGTTGTCGAGCCCCTGCACTCCGCTCGGCGTGACCTCGTCGGCAAATTCACCGTGGTGAGTAGCCGCAATCAGTCTTGGATAGATCTGCAGCCCGCCTGTCCTGATCGTGAAATCGTGATAGCCGGCGATGAAATCAATGCCGCGAAGCTTCTGGACCTGCAGTCGCCGCCGCGCGGCGCCGAAGTCGAGCGTCAGCCGCTCAAGGGTTATAACGCCATGGCAGAGACTATGCAGATGAGCGTCGCGGCCATCGGCTTTGCCGGTCATGTCATCAACTAGGATCACCGTTGTGTCGCGTCCCGAGAAGAACTGCTTGAGAGCGAGCACTTGCCGGCGATACCGTAGCGGATCCTGTGCGAGCAGGCGCATTTCCGACAAGCTATCGAACACGACGCGCTTAGGCTTAACCCGCTCCACCTCTTCTTGGATGAGCCTGATCGTCTCGCCGAGCTCCATCTCCCAGGGGTGTAGGATCGACTGGTCACGGCCCTCACCAAAAATTTCGGCAGCGGAGTCGAACTCGAACACGTCGAACTCGCCACTGTCCCATCCATGAGATGCAGCAACGGCCGCAAGCTCTTCAGCCGTTTCTGACAGGGTTATGTAAAGGGCCTTTTCGCCGCGCCGCACCCCTTCGCGAAGAAATTGCAAGGCCAGCGTCGTTTTGCCGGAGCCAGGTGCGCCTTCCAGGAGATAAAGTCGTCGTGGCGACAGGCCGCCTTTGAGAATGATGTCAAGGCCTGCATTTCCGGTTGAAATAGTGTCAGGCAACGTTATGGGTCCCAGATATCAATTGGTTTTTTTCAAGAAATATGATCGATCCACAATCTGGCAAGCCCGTTCGCTCGTCTCGGGCGGGAATCTGTCGCTGATTGGCACCTGCATCCACTGCGACCAGGTTCGTTATGACGCTCAGCCTCGCACGCTCGCGAAACCAGCGGATGACCTAGACGACTAATAAAAATCCCCGACGACGTCAGTCATCGGGGAAATTGGGCGTGCTGAAAACAGAGAGCAAGGACCGCCGGGTTGCATCGAAAAAGCCGGGGTCTCGTTAGATCCGCGTCACTTCGCCCGGCGGCTAGACATAACGTGTCAGCGCTACCATTGTTCCCGCCGTACAAGAAAGAAATCTCACTCCAGGCGATAGCGGCCCTACTCCCTCAGTCGCGGACGCAACATCACCGTCCGGACGAGGTCATGTCCCAATGCATCGGTGATCAACGCCGAAGCAATTTTCTTGTCGCAAGCTGGACCGTTCAGAGCCGGTGGACATAGCTGCAACCGTTGACATGTTACGGCTCAGTCGTCCGTGAGGTCCATGTCAGGATCCCCTCTCGGCGGCCTCACCTCCCAAAACGATGTGCTTCGTTTCAACCCCGCTCTAAGCTGTGCCGTTCTCCACTATTCGGCCGCCAAAAGCTCGCTATCGAACGGCGGCGGGCGAAACCTGACTGTCCTCCCGAAGTGTGGCTAGTTCTTATCCCGAGCCGTTGCTACGGCTTGGAAGACAGTACGACATCGCCGTTTTCTTCACCGTCCCAATAACGGATAGATGCAGCCGAAACCTTTATGAGAACCAGGCCTGGCGTCTCGGTCCCTTCCGGAAACCAACGCTCTAGACCGGAGGACCAGTGATCCTCGAACATCGCCTTGTCGCGGATGACGGAAGCGCCTCCCTCAACCGCGATGAAGATCCCCGGTTTGCCCAGCAGGCTTGGGGGAGCGGTGAAGGTCAGCAAAACGTCATTTATCCCCTCGATCTCGCTGACCTTGTGGGTGTCTTCGTAGGAGAAAAACCACGAGTCCCCGTCATACTCGACGTCGCCATTGTTACTCATCGGCCGGGTGGCAATCCTGCCGGCGCCGGCGTTGGTGCAGAGCATGCAAAAGTCAATTTTCCTCAAGTGCGAGGACAGGTCCTCAAGTGTCATTGACGGCATGATGTCCTCCTGGGCGTGACTGAGATCCTATAAGTATCACAGGCTCCCGAATGTTCCGACGATGCGAAACACGCTGAAAATGGCAGGTCCGCCGGAACCTGGATCATTTCTCGGTGTTTTCGCAAGGAAAGGAGCACAGCCATGATGACCCAATCGAAACAGCTTGCAGAGGAGTACCGCCGGCTCGGCGGCCGCAGGCTCGCCAAGGTTGACGATAACATCGTCAGTACGCGGGCATGGGATGAGGATACTCCCGAGGCGGAAAGGTTCTGGCAGGAGCATGTTGCTCCTCTCGATGAAGAAAAACGTCGGGAAGTCGAGCTCCATCTGCCGTCAATCAGCGAACGCTGACGATATGCCGTTTTCCAATTTCGAACTTAAAACGGTAGATGTCGATGCCGGTGCCATCCGCCTCAGAATTGGTGGAAGCGGGCCGCCCTTGCTTCTGTTGCACGGCCATCCCCGCACGCACATGACATGGGGCACCGTCGCCGAAATCCTCGCGCCGTTTTTCACCGTCGTCTGTCCCGATCTGCCTGGTTTCGGCAAATCCTACATACCGCAGGACGCGCCCGATTCGATCCATTCGTCAAAGATGGAAAAGGCTAGATCGCTTCGCCAGCTGATGGATAAGCTTGGTCTTCCGTCCTTCTTTCTCGCCGGGCATGACAGAGGGAGCCTGACGGCGTTCCGGCTGGCCATGATGTGTCCCGACATTGTGCGAAAGCTCGTGATCATCGATGGCCTGCCTGTGCTCGAACATCTCGAACGCGCCGATTGGCGGTTCGCCCGCGACTGGTATCACTGGTTCTTCTTCGCCCAGCCCGGAAAGCCCGAGCGGGTCATCTCCGCAGATCCCGAAGCCTGGTACGACAAGCTGTCGCCCGACGTAATGGGGGCTGAGGCCTATGCCGACATTCGTGAGGCCATCCATGACCCAGCCGTAATCCACGGGATGATCGAGGATTATCGAGCCGGGATCCGCGTCGATCATATCCATGACAAGCAGGACCGGGAGGCGGGCCGCAAGGTTTCCTGCCCAATGCTTTGTCTTTGGTCACTTCGCGACGACCTGCAACAAATCTACACCGATCCCGTCGCGATATGGCGCAACTGGGCCAGCGACGTCAGCGGCTTCGGGGTCGACAGTGGGCATCATGTCGCAGAAGAAAATCCAAGAGATCTGGCTGCCGCGATCAAGACATTTCTCCTCACTGAGGATTGAGACGCGTCGGTTCGCATGGAACTTTTATGGCGCGTCATATTTGTAACTCGTGATCTCGGATCCGCGCCTGCTACCCGCGTCAAGCGACCGCGAAAGGAAAGACTATGAATAACAACCACCGCAGCAGTGAAAGAGTGACCGAAACGGCGACTGAGGCAAGGCAGGGCCGATGGGGCAGGCCGGTGTTCCTGGTCCTTATCGGTGGCCTGGTCCTTGCCATGATCGTCTGGGTAGGTGTCGATATGTGGGGCGAGAGCATAGACACTGACAAAACCTCGACGGCCGCAACTGCGAATGACCCCATCAATGCCCAGCCCTCAGGAGAAGGGACCTTCGACAATAATGCCGCCGATGGCAGCGCGCCCCCGCCGAAGCAGACAGATCGTTCGCCCTCGCCGAGCGGCAACGGCGGCGGTCCGACACAGGTCACCACACCGTCGGGCACCGAGAAGGTTCAATGAGGTCATGTTCGGACGCAGGCGGCATAGTCTGCCCCCGCACTTTATTCAATGAAAACAGTCAGGAGACTTTTAAATGACGGATCATGACGAACTGCACAAGGTATGGGACCTTTCAGAGAAAATTGGCTTCTGCATGCTGACCACAAAGTCGGGAAGCGATCTACGCGCCCGTCCGATGTCGGCATATGCCGAAAGGGTCGACAACGCCTTCTACTTCCTTACCGATGTCGACAGCCACAAGGATGACGAAATCGAGCGTAACCCGGCCGTCTGCCTCGCCTTCGCAGACAGCAAGGGGCAGAAATACGTCTCGATATCGGGCATCGCGGAGGTCCAGAACGACCGGGAGAAGATCCGGGATCTCTGGGCAACCCCCGCCAAGGCATGGTGGGATAGTCCCGAAGATCCCTCGATCCGCATCCTCAAGGTAACGCCGAACTTCGCCGAATATTGGGATAGTCCAGGCACCATCGTCAGCTACATCAAGATGGCTGCCGCTGCTGTATCCAGCGCCAAGCCGGATATGGGCGAGAATGCCAAGGTACAAATGTAGGTCGAGGCGGTCATGGGTGTCGACAGACAGGAAATAATCCGCCGGCGCGCCTTCGAAATATGGGAGGACGAGGGGCGTCCGGACGGTGCCGACCAGCGACATTGGCTGCAGGCGGAGGACGAGCTCTTCGGCGATGATGATCACGAAACGATGCAGGAACTGCTCGATGAGGACGATCATGACGATGACCTCGCATTTGGCAAGTCTGCGACAGCTAAAAGTCACTCGTTCGAGGCGGGGCCAGCCGGCCACGCTCAAAAGGAGACGGATCTCATGGCAAAACAAAAAGGCGACGGCCTCAATGGTTTGTTGACCGAATTGGGCGTTCTGCCTCCGGAGCGGGATGGGCTGACAACCCTGACCGTTGATCAGCAGGAAGTGCTGAACGCCTATCAGTCGGGCCGGATGGAGGAGGCTGATTTTCAGCGTCATCTCGCAACCGACACTGTGCTCGCAGATCATGTCCGCTCATCGCTGACGGCCGGCCGCGATTAAGCCACCCGGCAGCCAATTTCGATCTCGCCAAGCAAGGATCACCAACGCGTCATGACACCTTTGGTTTCGCTTGCTCAGCCTGAGCCGGCGATAGAACTTCTGACGATAACCAGTACAAGGCGGAAGTGAGGCAACTGCCGTAGGACTTGGGAATTTATTGTTGCTGCCGGTGGAACCAGGCATCGTTGCGTAGGTTTGGCAATGGTTACCAACTCAGAAAACTCCCACGGAGGAAATTCCCAATGCGTATCAAACTTATTGCGGCATCCGTCGTCGCACTCGCTATGGCAACGTCTGTATCCTACGCGCAGTCCAACCCGGTTCCCAATCACATGGCAACCGATAAGAACGCCAACGAGGATGCCGGCGGCGGCGCTGGAAGCAGCGATTCTTCCGGCACCAAGACCATGAAGCCGATGGGCACAGACTCGACGATGACCAACAGCACGACCGAACAGACCAAGTGTAAGGACGGCTCGAACGCCAAGGGCGCTCTCCAGACCCAGGCCGGCAAGGGTGATGCGACGCCACAGGATCAGGCCTGCGGCGAAAACAACAACTGACAGATTGTAACTGACGACAGGGAGGCCGGATCATCTCCGGCCTTTTTCCGTTTGCACAGCATTGAATGTTTTGCCGGAGGTCCACTCTTTGCGGGTTCGGCAACGCCAGCCGGAACCGATTGGCTTTACAAATGTTTGTGAGGAGACAAGGAACCCGCCCGTCGCCTGGAGGCCTGGATGAGTAGTGATCAATGGACACCGGAACTCTTTTCTGAAGCCTGGTCCGCCGGGATAGCAGCTGTCGTCGATGAGCGAATAACGCCCTTGCAGCATCTCGTTGTTATGTCATCGCCGGGAATCGATCGATACGACACAACGGACGGTCCGCTGAAACGCGAGATGGATCAGGTATTGGAGATTGGCCTCGCCAAGCTTCAAAAAAGTGGCGAGGCAGCGCCGGGCTAACGTTCGTAAAGTTGCGCTGAAGACCAGCAAGCGTTCCTTCGCGAAAGAATACGGAGCCGATCAACTTGGGCCTGTCGATCAAACGATATCTTGTCCCTCTCGCCGGCGCGATGATGGCCTTAGCCGCGACGCGGCTCGTAGTTCGCCTCAGCAGCCGGGGTGATCCCTGTCGCAATATCGCGACCGAAGATCCTCATGGAAGGGATGCCGAACGGCCTGAGGCGATACCCGCCCGGGGATTAGTCGATGTTTTCTGGCGCGTCTACGAAGAAGTCTTGAGGGACAGGGTTAGTCTGATCGCCGCCGGCGTCACTTTTTATCTGTTTTTGGCACTCTTTCCCGCCCTTGGCGCGGTCGTCGCACTTTACGGGCTTGCGGCGGATCGAGCGACGATGGCCCAACATATCCGGGAGCTCGCCGTTCTTCTCCCGCCAGGTGCCTTCGACATTGTCGCAGACCAGATCCAGGAGCTTTCGAAAAAGCCGAACGGATCGCTCGGCATTGCCTTCTTTGCGGGCTTCGCGATCGCTTTGTGGAGCGCCCACAATGGAACGTTAGCGCTTTTTGATGCGATGAACGTCGCCTATGAGGAAGACGAAAAACGGACCTTCTTGTGGCGCAACCTGACCGGCCTCGCGTTTACGCTTGGCGCTACGATCGTGGTCATTGCAATGATCGGGTTAGTCGCGGGATTGCCGATCGTCCTCTCCTACGTGTGGCTGGGGGAGGTGCCCGAAGAGATCGTGCTGATGATACGCTGGCCGGTTCTGCTTGCGATCTTCTTTTGCGGCATCATGGCCCTTTACCGCTTTGGCCCAAGCCGTGAACCCGCCAAGGTGCGCTGGATGACCTGGGGTGCTGCGATGACGACGATCGCCTGCGTGGCAATGTCGCTCTGCTTTTCCCTCTATCTCGACCGGTTCGCAGACTACAAGGCGACATACGGGGCGCTTGGCGCGCTAATCGGCCTGCTGGTCTGGACCTGGCTTTCTGTCACGATTCTGATCGTTGGCGCCGAGCTTAATGCCGAGCTCGAACATCAGACGGCGAGAGACACGACAACTGGCGCTCCGCTTCCAATGGGAGTGCGCGGTGCCTTCGTCGCCGACAGCCTCGGAAAGACCTCTGGTCAGTCCGGCTAAGCTTCATGGTTAAGCTGGGCGATCGACACGGCCTCAAGATCGCCGCGGAGCGTGCGAATAGCGTCGTTTCGACCCTGGGCCGGATCTTCAGAATCTTTAGCGACGTTCCGCAAGGAAACTGGCGTTCGTTATGCGAAGGAGCAGTGATGTTAGAAACCGATAGCAAGGCAAGCAAGAAGGAGCGCCGCCTGGGCGATGTCTCACGTTTCGTCGAAGCGCAGGAGCAGGCTGATAGCAGCTCGATTGCCCCTGCCGCTGTACAGCCAGCGGGACGAAGAGATGAAAACGCGTGCGCGCTCGTCGATCCTGTTTCCGCTGCGGCGCTATGAACGGAAATTTGCATCTGGACCCTGCAGTCGACGCCCTCGCCGATGCCGCCGCAGGTGCAGTTATGGGTAAATTTCGATGAGTTCGCGCTCGATGATCTTGAGAGGGTCTTGCGCGACGAGTGGCGCATGCGGGGCCTGCCGTTCAACGACAATGCAGGCCGTAAAAACCATCCTCGTAATCAGTCGCGTTGCGTTGGTCGAATGGTGTCGACGCTGATCTGGCCGTCCAGAACACCGCGCTTCACGTCGGTGCGGCCGTGAGCGATCTCAATCACGGTGTAGAGCTTATCGTCGCGGAAGGAGCTGGCATTTGCTGTCGTGACGTCTTCTGCAGGCGCAGAATCGATCTCCATGTAATCAAGTTCGCGGCTGGCGGCGACGATCCGCGCGTCACCGGAGGTGCGCGCTGCCACAACAACCACACCATGACCCGGTGCGTTCGCCCATCTCGGATCGCCTGGACCCGCAATCGGCTCCAGGCGATAGATGGAAAGAGGTTCCGCGCTCAGATCGGCGCCGGCAGCGGTCGCGTCCTCGATCTGAGCCTTGCTCTCGACAGAGCTTCCAAACTCGACCTGGCTGGTCGCGGTGTTGATCTCTTCGGTATTGCCGGTCCTCGAGACGTTCGACATGATGTAGGAACCTCCGTTTTCGCGTTAATCTAACGACCGCGAAGGTCGGCGGTTCCGCCATACGGCGCTCCGATCGAAGAAATTGTCTACGGGCTGGGATGCCATCTACCTTTCGCCGAACGAGGGCCGCTTACGATGCAGCCGTCGATCCCCGGCCACCTGCGCGGCCGGGGCAGGAGCAGTCAGCCCAGTCTGACATTTTCGGCCTTGGATTTGCCGGTCTTACGGTCCTGGCCGACGTCGTAAGTGACTTTGTCGCCATCCTTGATCGATCCCTGACCGCTGAGCCCGCTGACATGGACAAAGACATCCGGTCCGCCAGCGTCCGGGGTGATGAAGCCGAAGCCCTTGTCCTGGTTAAAAAACTTCACTGTTCCTGTTGCCATTTCTTCCTCGGAATATGTCGGTCCAGACGTATTCACTTTAGGCAGGCAACCGGGTGGGCACAACGGCCTTTTTGCAAGTGACACAATGAAAGAGGAAGGAACCCAATTGTGTCTTAGCTGGCTTGATCGGTTGGACGAAGAGCGGGCACGCGTGGTGAGAGGGGAAGCAAACGACGAGTTTCGATCTTGATGCAGGCCGTGCCTTCCCGGGTAGATCGCACTATCTGTGATTTGGGCCAGCGCTGAAGATGCTTCAGATGCCCCGAGCTTTTCCAATGAACCGAACTTCGGCGATCTAGGGTTCAGCGTGACTGAGTATTGGGTGCAATGCTCTGCGGACATCCACCGATGTCCCAGAGAACAACATTGTCTGGTTCAATTACCATAGGCGGGACCCTCTACAGGGCAGTGTTTATTTCTCACCATCGGAATGCGCGCATGGCCTCTCACTCGCCTGTACAGTGCGGCCGAGTCGAGGCTCAAGAGACGCGGTGTCACGGGGCATCGAAGCTATCTCTGAAGAGCGTCGGGCACGGTTCGACCGAGGGGTGGCCCAGATCCGGGCCGAGACGACGGCCAAGACTTGGATCAGATCGCTGAGCTCGTCGGTTGCGTCTTGCGAATTGGAGCGAGGGCGATGACAATCCTGCAGTCAATCCATGCGAAGAGTTAAGGTTTGCTCCTCGCCAAAATCGATTGGCCTCCTACCTCTAGGAAAATGGCGGTAGCGAAGACGGAAGCGCAAACAAGCGGTGAATGGGATGGCAAGGCGTTTACCGCAGGCCTTGGACGAGGTTTTGCCGGGGCATTGATCTTTGCTCTGCCGATGTTCATGACCATGGAGATGTGGGAACTGGGTTTCTACATGGATCGCTGGCGTCTGCTGCTCCTTCTGATTGTGAACGTCCCGCTTCTTATCCTCCTTTCGGACCGCGTCGGGTTCGAACAGACGTCGACGTGGCGCGATGCAAGCCGTGATGCAGCGATCGCTTTTGCCATTGGTATCGTGTCGTCGGTGGCGATCCTTCTCGCTGTCGGCGTGCTTAAGGCTGGCCAGCCTGTCTATGAGATTGTCGGAAAGATCGCCCTCCAGGCGGTACCAGCCAGTATCGGCGCTCTGTTGGGCCGAAGTCAGCTCAATGGCGACGAGAGTGCCAAAGGCGATGAAGGTGATCCGGTGCAGGAAGGCCCCGCCGACTATAGCGGCGAGATGTTCTTGATGGCGCTCGGGGCCTTGTTTCTCGGCCTGAATGTCGCTCCGACCGAGGAAATGATCCTCCTGTCCTTCAAAATGAGCCCATGGCATGTTCTTTGCGTCATTGTCATCTCACTGGCGGTCATGCATGGTTTTGTCTACGCTGTCTCGTTCAAGGGGGGCCATGAGATCGGCGACAAGGTGCCCGCCTGGCACATCGTGGTTCGGTTCACATTGCCGGGATATGTCATCGCGCTGTTGGTCAGCGCCTTTTGCCTCTGGATATTCGAACGCTTCAGCGGAACATCTGCATCGGCGATTCTCCCGGCCGTGGTGGTCCTTGGGCTTCCGTGCTCCATCGGTGCAGCGGCCGCACGCCTGATTTTGTAGGACGACGAAAAGTGGCACGAAAGAAAACACCATCAGCGAAACCGCACCCGGTTGAATGGGCGCTCGGCGTTGCCAGCAGCCTTCTCGTTGTAATTCTTATCGCCATCGTTGGCTATGAAGCGGCAACGAACTCTGGATCCCCACCGGACTTTGTGGTCTCCCGACTTGCGCCCACTGACGCTACCCCCAAGGGACAGGTGCGGTTCAAAATCACAAACATCGCCGATACCACAGCTGCGGCCGTGCTCGTGCGTGGCGAATGGCGCCGGCCTGATGGAATAACAGAGACGGCCGAAACGACGCTCGACTATGTCCCGGCAAACTCGTCGGGCGAGGGGGCGCTGATTTTCTCCGCCGATCCTGCTGCCGGCGACCTGTCAGTCCGCGCGGCCGGCTATGCAGACCCATGAGCAATGGAGTGCCGATGAGCAAGAAGAAGCAACCGATGCGCTGGCTGCGTGACAGGGAGGCGAAAAAGTCGAAAGCCAGCTTTCCGGAGCTTTTTTTTGATCTCGTCTTTGTCTTCGGCCTGATCCAGCTTTCTCATACGCTTGCAGAGGATTTTACGTCCACCGCTGTTGGTGAGGCCCTGCTGCTCATCTTGGCGATCTGGTGGCTCTGGATCAACACGACCTGGGTGACCAATCTCCTCAACACCGATAGTGAGCCTGTCCGCTATCTCCTTTTTGCCCTGATGTTCGCAGCCATCCTAATGGCGATCGCGCTTCCCGAAGCCTTTGGCGATCATGCGCTGCCCTTTGCTGCCATCTACGCCTTGATGCAGGTCGGGCGATCGCTGTTTGCCTGGGTTGCGTTTGGCAGTCACGATCCGAAATCCGCCTCGACCTTCGGTCGGATCACGTTCTGGGCCTGTATAGCCGGCACGCTCTGGGTGGCTGGCGCATTTGCATCCACAGAGTGGCGTCTGGCAGTCTGGGGCTTGGCCCTTGCGATCGAATATGGCGTGCCGCTCCTGCGCTTTCCTTTTCCGGGGCTTGGCAGAGCCGACAAAGAGACCTTGAACCTCAACGGAGAACATCTGGCTGAGCGCTGCGCACTCTTTGTCATCATTTGTCTCGGAGAGACGATCTTGACCACGGGTCGCAATGCCGTCGAGCATATGGGGCCAGATCTGACGTTCATGGTTTTCTGCGGCGCATTCCTAAGCACCGTCGCTATGTGGTGGATTTACTTCCACCGCGGCCAGGAGGAGGCGGCAGAGAAGGCGGAGGAAACCAACGAGCCTGAGGCGGTCGCGCATAGTTTGTTCACTTACGGACACCTTCCGATCGTCGCGGGCATAATCCTGACAGCAGTTGGCGAAGACTTTGCGCTTTCGCATCCAGAGGAACAGGGGGACTGGAAAAGTGCCTGCGCGATCATCGGGGGCCCCGTGCTCTTTCTGTGCGGGAACATCTGGCTGAAGCTCGCAGCCGCCGAGCGGTTTCCCTTTTCTCACCTTGCTGGTCTCGCTGGCCTCTTGGCAATCAGTATCGTTGCACTGCTGGTCCCGCTTTATTTTCTGAATATCGCAGCAACGGCAGCATTGCTTTGCGCCGCCATATTCGAATATGCCGCGCGTCGCCGGCCGCAGTCACATCGGCCCGAGCGATAGCCTCATGTCTGACGGCATGTGATCTCCTGGTTATAGCCATCTGGAACCGGCTATTGCCATTCGTTCGATTGGGCCCATCTTACGGCTCAGCACACCAAAACGGGGACTAAACGATGTCTACGCACGAAGACCAGATTCGCCAGCGCGCCTATCAGATATGGGAGCGTGAAGGTCGTCCGCACGGGGACGATCTGAAGCATTGGATGCAGGCCTTCCAGGAAATTGCAGAGAACGCGCAGCCCAGCACCCTCAAGCCTGCTCGGGCCACGAAAATGACGACCTCTTCGCCAGATGCCAAAAAGGCGACGACCGGGAAGATTAAAAAGGAAAAGTCATCAGCAAGCGCTGCGTCATCGCAGCCTGTGGTGTCTGGCGGCGCCAAACCGGCTCGGGGCGTCACGACGCACTGAGGCAGTTGGTCTCGGTTCAATCCTAGCCAGCGTACCCAGGGGTGCCTGTCGGCCACTAAGCTTATTGATGGGTTGCGCTATGAGGCTACGATCTTGGAAACACGCAGGCGAAGAAGGGCGGCCAGGTCCTGCCGTCCAGCGAGTTGCTCTGTCACCACGAAGCTTTTCAAAGAGCTGCTTTGCTATCGCTGCTTATGCGCGGTCACAAGGGCCTCAGAACTTGTAGCCAAGCTGAAGCCCCGCGCGTGTCATTCCGTTGTTGGGGCCATCACAGAGATTGGCGTGAGAAGAATGGGCGACCTGTGCTATTACATTCCAGTGACTGTCGAACCGGAAGCCCGCGCCTATGTATTCATGGAAGAGCAGGCGGCAACCAAGGGCTGGGCCGTTGTCGTTGCTGTCGAGGTCACCTGTATGGATGACGCCGCCGAAGCCCGCCTCTGCAAACAGTTTATCAGAAAAATCGGCTGTCCACGAAAAGCCGGTGAAGACCTGACTTGCAGATCCTGACGTCCCGATGGAGGTTCCCAGATGGATTCGAGGGCGAGCAAGCTTTTGCAGACCCGTCGATTGATCATGGCCAAAGGGGTCGAAGAACAGCGTAAATTCGGGAAAAATTCCGTCTTCATGTTCGCCACCGCCCTGGATAGACGCAGATGCGCCGAATCGTAACTCGTCAAAAACACCATCATCTGCAAGCGCCGGTGTGCCCGCAGCAAGTGTCGCCATTATTGCAGCGTGTAGAATTTTCATTGGGCGCCCCGAATCGTCGACGTCGATCATGCCAGCCCTCAATCAACGGCGTAAAGGGCATTCCGACTTTGTACGAAAGATGACAATCGGCATCAATCGTGGAACCCGCAACGCCACCGTGCATTATAGCTGCGCTGGCACGTTCCTCAGTCGGCACCTCACTTCAGCCCCGGTCAATGCCGGGGCTTTTCTTGTGTGCCTCGTTGCAGCCATCGCTTGTCAAAGACGCTCCACGGTGTTCGCCCTGTCTCAATCGGGCTCCACTTCCTGCGACGAAAGATGCTGTGCTGGCAACCTCAGCCGATGGTCGTTATTCTGGTGCTCCTGCCTCAGATCGGCAACATTCGATGCGCTCCAGCCCGTCCGTCGCCTCAGACTGAAGGCTTAGTGCGAAGTTGCAAAAAACCTAGCGCCTCCCGACGCCTTCCATGATTGCGGCGATGATTGCCTGCTCGAGAGCATGCGCGTTGTTTTCCAGGCCAGCCTCGTCTCCGTTAACCGCAGACGCCGCAAACTGAACCGCTTCATCGCGTACGATACGTCGCGCTGCTTCCCGCGCCCTCGCCTCGTAGACGCTGTCGTCATCATTTTGGAGCGTCATGGAACTCCCCCATCATCCCAGTATCCGAAAGGCGGTTACGACATACAGATTGGTGGTGGTCCTTGCAATCGTCTGTCCGGCCTCGAACGCTTAGCGGCGCCGTTCGTCTTCGAAGTCGTTTGCAATAGCTGGTAAAGCAGGATCGAGCGGCGTTCCGGTTGGGGCACCTTGGGTCTCCTGCGATCAGACGCGGGACAGGCAACGGCGCAATCTTGAAAAATTTCCTCGCCCTGAAATATCTGCATCTTGCTGCAATCGACGGCGATATGATGAAGGAGATCTCTCCTGCAGCATGAGCAGAGCGAGGAACTTGAGATCGGGCGGCTCCGCGGACCCTGCCTTGCCGTCATCAGGTCGCCCTGATGCTGCCACAGCGTTCAAGAGCGCTGCACATCACTATCTTTCAAACCACTTTTTTCGATGCGACGGGGATCGCTGCTGGCGCGTCTGCCCTCGACCTCTCCCCCAGCTGGAATGAGCCGCAAAACAACAGCAGCGAGAAGCACGATCGCAAAAGCAATCGGCAGGCAGATCGTCAACGCCAGCATCGTCATCCTCCGGTTCGCCAGGCATCATTTCACGGTCTTAGGCCATATGGCAGCTGTCTTTTCGGATGATGCGGGCAAGGAGCGGTTGGGCGGTCATGGCAGGAGCGAGCGTCCGGCGCCAGGCTCGTGCTGCAGCCACACAAAGGCGCTCAGTCGTTTCGCGGGCTACCGTTACTGTGGTCACCGCCGCTGATAATTCGGGGCTCCACGCGCCAGAGACGGAAGAAGTATCGGCGCGCGTCGCCCTCGACGGCCATCATTCCAGCGATCTGGTCGTCACAGATCCGTTTGAAGTAGTCGGCGATCGGCTGGCTGTCGTAGACCATAGCCGCTGTCTGCGCGCCATCGAGTTTCCGCAGTTCGACCATCGCCGTCGTGCCCCGCGCGCGGCATGCCTTTTGCACGTACGAAAACCAGTTCCGGGCGATAGATGTCCGGCCGACGGCCGCCAAGCGCAGGGCAAGTTTGATAGGCAAAAAAGACGGCTCCAGGGCAATAAGCCGGCCTGTCTGCCACTGGAACAGGAGGGCGTCGGCTCTAAAATCCGCATGAAACCTTTTGCCGAACCATTGCAGATTTTCGAGCACGCCGTCGAGGGGATGACCGGAAGAAATGCCTTCGCCCTGCCAAAGGCCGACCATCTCCGTCGGCAGTACTGGCGGCAGCGAGCCGAACCAGGCGATCGTCTTCAATTGCTGGTCGTTGGTCATCCTTGCTCCGGACAAATGCAAGCGGTTCATTCCGGCAACCATGGTGAAACCGCGCATCACACGCGGCTTCCGTGATTGCCGGTCGATCAGCGGCTGCCTGGAAGCATCTGGCTTTGCCGGACGTCGTCAATAGGCTGATCCTGCGATGGCCGATCTCCGGCAGGTCGATCCCCTTCGGAGACGTCGCGCTGATGACCCGTCGGGATGACGTCGTCGACCATGTCGCGGGACAGTTCTGTCAGGTCGTATCCCCGCACTCGCGGTGATGTCGCTTGGGTGCTTCGCGTGTAACGGCCAGGTCCTGATGCGCTTCCTGCAGCCGCGTCCGCCTGGGAGACGTCTTCCTTGGACGCTGCTGCCTGTTGGGAACCAGTGCCTGCCGTCCAGCCTTCGGTGCGCCAAAGGTCGGCGCGTTCATCGAGGTCTATTGACCCCGCGTCGTCGAGAATGTCATGCGCCGTGTCGTAATTCGACTGATCGACGGAAGCGGAGACAAGAAAACCGCCGCGGCGCAACCCCTCGGCATAGACGTCGCGGTCTTCGTCCGGGAAGAACCAGTCCCCGAGCCTTGACCAGAAGCCGGAACTTTCCGCGGCAGACGATGCTCCTTCGCCGTCGGCTTCGTAGCCCGGCATAAGCCGCACGTCTGCGACGCCTTTAGACCTCAACTTTTCGACGGCGGTTTCGGCGTCGCTGCGGCTGTCGAAGAATGCAGTCAGGGTGCTCTTGGCTAGACCGCTTGCGAAGCTCGGCGCGCCTTCGTTATAGACGTTGGTCATGGAAATGCTCCTCCGTTGTTTGCTAGGGGAGCCAACGGGCAACGAAGGTGAATGTTCCAGCGGTCTACGGCTCAAGATTTGCAAACCGTGTCTGGCAGCGATCGCCTTCGGAACCGACCATTCGCTCGCAGCCCATCGCCAGTCGACGGCGCAGCTTTGCCAGACATGCGTCCGCGCCAAATTGTGCGACGAGACTCTTTCGCTCGAAGCCATCGCTGCGATGACAGAACCTGCATTCCAGCACGATAACTGCGTCACGCAGGTCCTTCAGCCTGGGGCCATCGCCACCGGCCAGGTTGTGGTGTCTTCTGGCCATCTCTTCTCCAGGCGCAGGGCATCTCATCGCGCGGCAGCTAGCTAGCCGCATGGTTTTCAACAGGCAAGGCACCGACGGCGAATTTTTTCGATAACGGCATTTAAGCTGAAAGCTTCCACTATGGAATTGATTCACCTCGCTTATCTTTTCCATCACCCAGTTTGAGGAATAGATTCCTGGAATCGGCGATCTTGACGGCGGTCAAGATAAGGAACAAAAAGGGAACAATCAACTTTTCACGGCATGAAGCCGGATGTTTTAACGCGATTTCGAAAGGATTCGTGACAGATGACTGTTGCCCGCGAGCACGTTCTCGCCGACCTGCGAGAGCGCATTTCCGCCCTTGAAGGCGGGATCGCAAGACGTGCCGGTTCGCTGCCGTTCGGTGTAGCCGAGATCGACGCGACCTTGCCAGGCGGTGGTCTGGCGCGCGGCGCGCTGCATGAATTCGCGGGTGGGGGGGCAGGGACCGTCGACGGGGCGGCGGCAGCTTTGTTCGCCGCTGGTATCGCAGCTAGAACCACCGGTCAGGTGGTATGGTGCCTAACCCGCCCGGACCTGTTCATGCCTGCTCTGGCACAATCCGGTCTGCATCCCGGTCGGGTTGTCTTTGTCGAAGGAGACAAGGAGGAAGATGTCCTTGCCAGTATGGAGGAATGCCTGGCCTATGGTGGTCTCGGAGCGGTAGTAGGCGAACTCGTTCGACTTCCCATGACTGCCTCAAGGCGGCTTCAGTTGGCTGCAGAACGAAAGGGTACGATTGCCCTGGCCGTAAGGCGGTGGCGACGACAGATCGAAGCCAACGACTTTGGTCAGCCAACAGCGGCAACGACGCGCTGGAGGATCAGCGTCCTGCCAAGCGTTGATCTCCCGGTTCAGGGCGTCGGCAGGCCAAGGTGGTTGTTGGAATTAATGAGATCGCGTGCGGGCGAGTGTGCTGAGTTTGAAATCGGAGCCTGCGATGACAAGGGTCGTATCGATATTCTTCCCCGATCTGGCGACCGATCGGATTCGGAGAGCCGATCCCTCTATTCCGCTTGATCAGGCTATCGCGGTTATCGCGAAGTCGGGTTCCAGACGTTGGGTGTCTGCCGCCGATCACGCGGCGCGCAGGGCCGGAGTAACCGCTGGAATGCCGGCTGCCAAAGCGCAGGCGATCTTTCGCGACCTGAAGTTGGTGGATGCCGACCCTGTTGGCGACCAGTTAGCTCTCAAACGGATTGCGTTATGGGCGCTTTCCATCTACTCGCCCGTCGTCGCCGTGGATGGCAACGACGGTATCGTCATGAACACCGAGGGTGCCGATCATCTGCAAGGCGGCGAGCAGAAAATGCTCAGCCGTGTCGCAAGCCAGTTCAAAGCCAAGGGTCTTAACGCACGGGTGGCAATCGCCGACACCTGGGGCGCTGCTCATGCCTGTGCTCGATCGATCAGGCGTGAAACGGTCATCGTTGGCCGCGGTGAACTGTTCCATGCGGTGGCGAGGCTTCCTGTTGCATTGCTAAGGCTTGCCCCGAAGATCGTCGCCGATCTCGGGACGCTCGGGTTCCGGACCATCGGCGAGTTGTCGGCGACGGCCAGAGCGCCGCTCGCGCTGCGGTTCGGCCCGGAAGTCGGCCGGCGCCTCGACCAGATGTTCGGCCGGATCTCCGAACCGATCGAACCAATCCGCGAAGCCGACCGGATCGACGTATCACGCGCTTTCGCTGAACCCATCGCAGCCGCCGAAACGATCAACAAGTATGCGGGTCGGCTCATCCAGCAACTGATCGGCGAGCTCCAACGTCGCGGTCTGGGGGCTCGCAAAATAGACCTGATCGTCGAAAAGACCGACGGCACCCTCCAGGCGATAAGGGCAGGAACTGCCAAGCCCGCTCGCGACGAGGCCTGGCTGACGAAATTGTTCAAGGACCGCACCGAGAAAATCGAGCCAGGTTTCGGTATCGAGAAGCTGACGCTCATCGCGGTCGTGACCGAACCACTCCAAGAGCAACAGAAGACGTCGTCGCTTGTAGAGGAGGCGGCGGCAGACATTGCGCCTTTGATCGACATCCTGGGCAATCGCGGTCAGCGCGTTTACCGTATCGCTCCGGTCGCCTCGGATGTTCCGGAGCGCAGCGTCAGACGGATTGCGCCTGCTGGGGATGATATCCGAGGGACCTGGGACGGCCACTGGCGACGGCCGATACGGCTGCTTCACCAGCCTGACGAGATCAAGGCGCTTTCCCTCATGCCGGATTATCCACCGCGCAGCATCACCTGGAGGGGACGTCAGCATAATGTGCGCAAGGCAGACGGTCCCGAGCGTGTCTTCGGCGAATGGTGGACCTGCGAGAGCGAGCTTGAGGCCGTGCGGGATTACTACGTGGTGGAGAACGAGATGGGAGAGCGATATTGGATATTCCGCAGCGGTGACGGTGTCGATCCGGAGACGGGAGATCGCAAATGGTTCATGCATGGGATATTCGGATGAGATATGCCGAGCTCCAGGTCACCACCCATTTCTCGTTCCTGCGCGGCGCTTCTTCTGCCGACGAATTGTTTGCGACGGCAAAGGAGTTGGGCATCGAAGCGCTTGGCGTTGTCGATCGAAACTCCCTGGCCGGCATCGTCCGGGCGCTCGAGGCGTCGCGGGCCACGGGTGTTCGCCTGGTGGTCGGCTGTCGTCTTGACCTGCAAGAGGCAATATCCATTCTCGTCTATCCGACCGACAGGGCGGCCTACTCTCGGCTGACCCGGCTGATCACGTTCGGCAAGGGTAGGGGAGGCAAGGACAATTGTATCCTGCAACTTGACGACCTCGCTCTCTACAGCGATGGCCTCATCGCCATTTTGGTTCCTGATCTGCCGGACGAGCTTTGCGCGCTCCACCTTAGGAAGATGTCCGAAATCTTCGGCGACCGAGCCTATGTTTCGCTCACCTTGCGACGTCGGCCGAACGACCAGATGCGGCTCCACGAGATTGCCAACATGGCGGCCAAGCACCGTGTTCGCACTGTCGTCACAAACGATGTGCTGTTTCACAAACCGGGGCGGCGTCAATTGCAGGACGTGGTCACCTGTATACGGAACAACACGACCATTGACGAGCTCGGTTTCGAGCGTGAACGCCATGCCGACCGATACCTTAAGCCGCCACACGAAATGGAGCGCCTCTTCCCGCGCTATGCGGAAGCTTTGGCCAGGACCACGGAGATTGCCGAGCGCTGCAGGTTCTCACTCGAAGAGCTCACGTACCAGTACCCGCAGGAGGCCATTGTTCCCGGCATGGATGCCCAGCAGTCGTTAGAGCATTATGTCAGGGAGTGCATCCCCCAACGATATCCGGAAGGTTTGCCCCAAAAGGTTCTTAGAGCCGTCCGACATGAACTCGATCTCGTCAAGGAGATGCGCTATGCGCCGTACTTCCTGACGGTGTTCAGCATCGTCAAATTCGCGCGGAGCCAGGGCATCCTGTGTCAGGGCCGGGGATCGGCCGCCAATTCGGCGATCTGCTACATCCTCGGGGTCACAAGCATCGATCCTGAAACCAACGATCTCCTCTTCGAACGCTTCGTATCCAAGGAGCGCGACGAGCCACCCGATATCGATGTCGACTTCGAGCATGAGCGGCGTGAACAAGTCATCCAGTGGATCTACAAGACCTACGGCAAGGAAAAGGCGGCGCTCTGCTCAACGGTCACGCGCTACCGGGCCAAAGGCGCGATCCGTGATGTGGGCAAGGCGCTGGGCTTGCCGGAAGACGTCATCAAGGCGTTGTCCTCGGGCATGTGGTCATGGTCAGAGGAAGTGCCCGATCGCAATATCCGGGAGCTGAACCTCAATCCCGCGGACCGCCGGCTGGCTTTGACCCTCAAGCTCGCCCAGCAGTTGATGGGAGCGCCGCGTCATCTTGGCCAGCACCCGGGCGGTTTCGTCCTCACCCATGATCGCCTGGACGAGCTCGTTCCCATAGAACCGGCAAGCATGGCCGATCGTCAGATTATCGAATGGGATAAGGACGACGTTGAAGCC
The DNA here is from genome assembly GCF_040546565.1 of Rhizobium sp. OAE497. Classification (NCBI taxonomy): domain Bacteria; kingdom Pseudomonadati; phylum Pseudomonadota; class Alphaproteobacteria; order Hyphomicrobiales; family Rhizobiaceae; genus Rhizobium; species Rhizobium sp. OAE497. Next base: position 164,351 of record NZ_JBEPOA010000003.1, on the reverse strand, counting down.
TTGAGGTTCATGAAAGTCGACGTCCTGGCGCTCGGCATGCTCACCTGCATGCAGAAGGCCTTCGATCTCATTCGCGACCATAAACACCAACCCCTGGATCTTGCTTCTATACCGCAGGAGGACGCCGCGACCTACGCAATGATACGCGAGGCGGATACGCTTGGGACTTTCCAGATTGAGAGCCGCGCGCAAATGGCGATGTTGCCGCGTATGAAGCCGAGGACCTTCTACGACCTCGTCGTCCAGGTAGCGATCGTTCGGCCAGGCCCGATTCAGGGCGATATGGTCCATCCTTACCTCCGCAGGAGAGAAGGCAAGGAAAAGGTCGAGTACCCGACACCGGAACTGGAGGCCGTCCTCGGCAAGACGCTGGGCGTCCCGCTGTTTCAAGAGTCGGCAATGAAGGTCGCCATGGTCTGTGCCGGCTTCACCGGTGGCGAAGCCGACCAGCTTCGAAAATCCATGGCGACCTTCAAGTTTACGGGCGGCGTCTCACGCTTCAAGGACAAGCTCGTGTCAGGCATGATCAAGAACGGATACTCAGCTGAATTCGCAGCGAAAACCTTTAGTCAGCTTGAAGGCTTCGGCAGCTATGGCTTCCCTGAAAGCCACGCGGCGTCGTTCGCGCTGATCGCTTATGCTTCCAACTACGTGAAGTGTCATTTCCCTGATATCTTCTGTGCAGCGCTATTGAACTCCCAGCCCATGGGCTTCTACGCGCCTGCGCAAATCGTCGGAGACGCCCGAAATCACAACGTGGAAGTCAGGCCCGTCTGTATCAATCGCTCACGCTGGGACTGCACGCTTGAGGAGCTCGAAAACAATACGGGCCGGCATGCGGTCAGACTTGGCATGCGAATGGTCAAGGGGTTGGCCGTCGCCGACGCGGCACGCATTGTTGCTGCCCGCATGAACCGGGTATTCGAAAGTGTTGATGACTTGTGGCGACGTTCAAACGTCCCAACGGAAGCCCTTGAACAACTTGCCGAGGCGGACGCCTTCCTGCCGTCAATGGAGCTTGAACGTCGCGACGCTCTCTGGGCGATTAAGGCGCTACGCGACGAGCCCTTGCCGTTGTTTGCCGCAGCAGCCGAGCGCGAGGCAACGGTGATAGCCGAACAACAGGAACCGGAAGTCCATCTGCGCCAAATGACTGAAGGGCATAATGTCATCCAGGACTACGGCCATGTCGGCCTGACACTCCGTGACCACCCGATCTCCTTCCTGAGGGCCGATCTCGCGAGGCGAAACATCGTCACCTGTTCAGACGCCATGAGCGCCCGCGACGGTCAATGGCTGATGACCGCCGGCCTTGTTCTTGTCCGCCAGAAGCCGGGCAGCGCAAAGGGCGTCATGTTCATCACTATCGAAGACGAAACCGGCCCTGCCAATGTCGTCGTCTGGCCGTCGCTATTCGAGAAGCGGCGTCGGGTGGTGCTGGGATCGTCGATGATGGCGATCAACGGCAGGATTCAGCGCGAAGGTGACGTCGTCCATCTTGTCGCCCAGCAACTATTCGATCTCTCCGACGATCTGACAGGGCTTGCTGACCGCGATCTCGACTTCAAGCTGCCGACGGGCAGGGGTGATGAGTTCGCCCACGGATCTCCTGGAAGTCCGGATTCACGGGATCGCAGGCCGTCCGTCAGGCCAAGAGATATCTTTATTCCGGATCTGCATATCGATACGCTGAAGGTAAAGAGCCGGAATTTTCAGTGATATCCAGGTCGGGCGGCGCCCGTTTGCTGTGAGGAAAGCCGAAAAACATGAGCCGGTTGACGAAAGCTCGCCGACCGGATCATGTCCAAAGACGACAGTCCCTCATCGAGCCTGGCCCGGCAAACTGATAACCATGCACTCGAGCTGGCGGGTGTAGCGATGCCAGGGCTGCCGATGACGGGTCAATGGTGACGGCGTCGGGGCATTGGCGCCGATGGGCGGTTTTCGGTCGGTCAAACGGCCTTTGATCGACGCTTTGCGAGTTTTGCTTTGACGGACTGCAAAGATTTTTGTCCGATACAGAAGCGGTCGATCTCTTGCCGATCTGCCGGGACGTTCCCGGCCAGCTGCAAAGCGAGGGCAAGAAAAATTTGCCCGGTCCGCCACGCGTCGAGCGAGCTTGAATGAACAGTGCGCCGCTGCAACGTCTCGGGCGGCTCGCCGATTCCGAGCCATTCGCTCAAGCTCACCACCCCGGGGCTGACCGGCTGGCCGCGAGCGATGGCGGCCTTGGCCATTCGGTAGGTGCAGAAGATTCGACTTGGCAGGTCCAGTGTTCGAACATCGCCCTCGCCAAGCATCAAGAGGTCGCCGATCGCATCATGAGCGACGCAGACCCGTCCTTCCACGGCCACGGCAATCTCATGTGAGATTTCCGCAAATGCTTGCGCTCCCTTGACGTCGCCGTCACGCAGCCCATGCTTTTTTGTCGCAAAGTAGCTGATCGCTCTTCCAGGGTCGACCAACCAGTGCCACTCCCGGGTAAACAGCCCGCCATCGAACTGGCACAGGGAGATTTCAACCGGGCGCTGGTCTTTGTTACCGTCGCCTTCGATATCGAGAGACAGGAAGCTGCCACGTGCGTAATCTTCAAGCGATTGTGAGATAGGACCGGTACCTTGAAGAGACTGGACCCCGTTTCACCAGGCCCATAGTCATCATGTCATCTGGATGTTTTATGCGGCGCTTTGCCGGTACGTCAATCCCAGCTCGGCTTCCGGCCTTCGCTCAACGCGCGCAGACCGGAGAGCTCGACTATTTAACCTACAAGCAATCTGGCGTCCCTTTCGCCGCGTTGGCATAAGCGGAAGACCTTATCCGTCTGAAGATTTTTTGGTGCCGTTGGCAACCATTTGCTTGTCCCTGCCAGCCGACCTCAGCCCAAGTCAGCCGTTCGGCTTTACCCGGGTACGTCGGCCATATTCGAGCAGGCTGTTGCAAGCCTTCCAGCTATCGCCAAGTGGAGGTGTGATCCGCAGCCCCGCGGCCGAAGACGAAGCCCGCCATAAACGCCAATGCTCCTACGCCGAGCAGGAGCCCAGTTGCCGTGTGTGGGTGATCGGCTGCCCCTGCCGCAACGGCGCTCGTTTCGCGCCGTACAGTGTCCACAGCGTTCTTCGCCACCTTGCGCACACCCGTCGCGGGTTCGCGTGGAATGCCAGTGAAGCCAACACTGAGATCTTTCGACATTTTTGGTCCTCCTCATTGGTGTCGTCCAGAAACAGTCTTGGCGCCGGGATGTTCCCCGGCCTAAATCAAACCTGCAGCCCGCAATCGAAGAGCGGGGTGCAAACGCCGCGAAGGCCTTCGTGCCGACTTGGTCACAGGTTCGACTGAAATACGCTCTCGACGCCTTAGGCCAACGGCTTACCCGGCTGGTATAATTTCAACGCGAACAAAGGATTGAGCGAGAGGGCTGCAGTTGCCAATGTGGCTGCGAGCGTGAATTTCATCGGCGCGAGCCACAGCGCGTCAACGGATCGAATAGTGGCTGAGGCTAGGTCGTCAGGCTCCTTTGCCGGTATGACCTCGGTTTGCTGCTGGTAGCCATCCTCAGGGGTTATGATGCCGACCGGGATGGGCAGGCCGATCGATTTTCTGTCGACATGCTACGTCTCCTCTTTGTGAAATCGTGTAACGCCAGAGTGTCGGTCGAGTTCCAAGACTGGCAGATGACGGTGACCTGGCGATGACCATCGCGGTGCGTTCATAACCAGGCGCAGGTCTGGACAAAGGGTTTTTGTTCGCGCGGGTCCCGAACGTGTAGTGGAGCGCGCTAGGCGGCGGTTCAGTAGAAGTTGAGAAAAAAGCCCCACGCTGGAGAATGGGGCCTGTCAACGCTGATAGGATGCAGCCGATACGCTGGCTAAGAACACCCCTCCGAAAGTCCAGCTGGGCTCCCGTCCGAACAGCGGCCTGCCTATCGTTTCGGCGCTAGCTCTGCGACGATTGGGAGCGTTTCTCTTGCTTGTCGGTTATTAGAGGATGCCGAGGACGAGACCGACCCCGGCGAGCGCCGCGACGCTGCCCGCTACTTGAGTAATGATTGCGCCTCGGCGTTGATCAAGCTGGCTAAACAGCAATGCGGTTCCGATCCCCACCAAATGAAGCGATGCAGTCGCAGCGAGAAAGCCGATGGCATAGGTGAGGCCGGACACACTTCCAGGCATCTCTGCTCCGTGAGCGTGCCCATGAAACAAGGCGAAGAGGCCGACAACACCCATTGCTGCAGCCGTCGGTGTCTTGATCCTGAACGCGACCGATGCTCCGAGGATGATCACCGAGACGGCAATACCGGTTTCCACCATAGGCAGGTTCACGCCGGCGATGCCCAGGATCCCTCCAACAATCATCAAACCGGTAAATGCCATCGGCAGGAGCCAAACAGCTCGTCCGCCAAGCTGGAAAGCCAGTAGACCGACCAGCACCATCGCAAGAGTGTGATCAATACCTGATATCGGATGCGCGAAGCCGTGCGCGAACCCGGATGGAGCACCCGCTCCGGTATGAGCGTAGGCGGCGGCTGGAATGATGAAACCACACAGAGCCAAAGTAGCGCGAATTAGTAGGCGTGTCATACGACCTCTCCATACATTGAGCTTTCCCGCATCTGATCCAAACTTGTCATACAAGGCAAGGGGGTAAATGCCGTATTCTCATGAGGAGCAGAGGAAGCTAAGAGGCGGATCGCAAGTCATTGCGATCCGCCCGGCCAGCTACCTCACATCTTATGCTGCAACCAAGTGTACGGCTTCCATGCAAGGGCTTGCAATGAGCCTCAGCGACGTACGCGGGACAAGCGCACCCGTCACTCGAGCGTGCTCACAAGCACAGGGTATTCGTCGGTGTTGCTCGCCTGCTGTGCATTCGATGATCGGCATTCCGGCCGAAGCTAAGCGGCCCGTGTTAACCAGCCGCGCCGGCTATGCCAGCAGTTCCGGATTATAAATGCCACCGTTAACAAGAAGCGCCCAGATTGTCCTTGCAATTTTATTGGCAAGGGCGACCGCCGCAACTTTGAAGGGACGTCGTCGCTTCAACGAGGCCACCCAGCTGCGCGCATCCTCTTTGGTGTTTCGAACGACAGACATAGCTCCCGCGACGATCAACGATCTCAGTTCGCAGTTGCCCCTTTTGGTGATGCCGCCAGTCCAGGTACGCTCGCCGCTCGAGAGCGTTCGGGGAGTAAGGCCCGTCCATGAAGCGAAGTGACGCGCAGACTTGAAGATCTTGGCATCCGGTACGAATGCTTTGACGGCAGTGGCGGTCATCGGTCCCACCCCTGGGATCGTCATGAGCCTCCTCATTTCATCGTCAGCCTTCGCATGAGCCTTTAATGCCTTTTCGAGACCGGCGATATCTTGAGACAGCCTGTCAATCTGCTTCGCAATGATCCTGAGAGCAGCCCTGGCCTGCGGCGGCAAGATGGTGTTTGTTCGGTTGCGGACCGCTGCAACCAATGTGGGAACATTGGCAGCTCCCGGACGAGAAACGATGCCAAATTCGGCTAGGTGGGCTCTCAACGCATTTACTGCTTGAACGCGCTGACGCACCAGGAGCGCCCGCGTTTTGAACAGCATCGTAGAGGCTTGATGACCTGCCGACTTGACCGGTACGAAGCGCATCGACTTCCTGGAAGATGCTGCGTGGATCGCCTCGGCATCGTTCGCATCGGTCTTGTCACGGTTGACGAACGGCTTCACATATGTGGGGTGGATCAGGCGGACCTCATGACCGAGCGCGGCAATCGAGCGGCCCCAATGGTGGGCTGTCGCACAAGACTCCATCGCGACAACGCATGGCGGCAGCTTACGAAAGTAGTCAGGATTGCCGTGCGCGCTATCTTCCTGTTGAACAGTTGCTCGCCTGCTTCGTCCGCCCCGTAGACTTGAAAAACGTTCTTCGCGATATCTAATCCAATTGTCGCGACGGCCATCTCTGCATCCCTTTTGGTTTGTGAAACGATGCCAGGATGCCTTAGATAGACGACACATATATCGTCGGGGGACGTTGATGGAACTGGAAACGATCAAGAAAAGCGGGACCAAGGCAATCGATTTGCAGATCGGCGTTCGGTTAAGGGAAGTTCGAAAGAATGCGGGATTATCGCAGAAGATTGTTGCGGAGAGGCTAGGAATATCATTCCAGCAGCTCCAGAGATACGAGCAGGGCGAAAACCGGGTGACCGCGGCTTCGCTCCACCACATTGCCCAGCTGTTCGGCCTCCCAATGGAGTATTTTGTGCGCGGGGAAGTAGCGCAAAGACGCGAGGTAGTCCTTGTGACCGACGATGAGGCCAGACTGATAGGCCGGTTACGACGCGTGGAGGCTTCCGTGTTCAACCAAGTGCGCGAACTGGTGGAGCTTAAGTCACTGTAATGCCCCGACTTGGGGTGAGCGGAGCGCGCGTTCACCGCAAACGCCGACATGCGAGCTCATGGTCACGGGATTTATAATTTTTCGTTTCTTGCCGGGCTGCGGCGGTAGGATCGGCACGGAAAATAGACGATCCCATGGTGGGAAAGCCGTATCAAGGGGTCACAAAATGATTCTTGATACCCTGCATGATCCGAACACACGGGCTTGGCCACAGTCCCGGAAGCCGTAGTTATTCGCACCGCATGATGGCGCGTACTCCATATCTGTACGGTTTCAAACCATCTTCTCTCTTTTCGCAAATTGCTTAACCAGCGTATGATGTCCTGCTCAGAAAAGGATGGGACCGTCGATGATGTTCAGTGATCTCATTGGACGAAACGTCCTCGTCGTTGAGGACGAATATCTACTGGCCGTCGATATCGAATTGGCGATGGAAGAACATGGCGCGAACGTTATCGGCCCTTATCCAGATCTACAAGGCTCCTTGGGAGCTTTGGCGAAAGCGGCCGTCGATTTTGCGGTTCTCGATGTCCGGCTCGGTTCGGAAAATGTATTCGAACTGGCCGATATTCTATATAATCGGAAAGTGCCGTTTGTCTTCGTGACCGGCTATGATCGCAGCCGCATGCCAAAACGCTTCGCACGAGTTCCCTGCCTCAGCAAGCCGGTCCAAATGGATGAACTGATGATCAAAATCGCATCGCTAACAGCTAAACAGGCTGTACGTCACTGACTGGTCCTCCGGTCGCTTAAGCTCCGGACCGGTGTTTCATTCGGCTCCAAGCGCGCCGACTGTCAATTTGCCACCAATCACAGTGAGGAACGTCTGCTTAGATTCCGGTTTTAGCGGATGTTTCTAGTTCCGCGATTTTGGCGACGCAGTCGGCGATGGATACTCCACCCAGCACTCTGGCTACTGCAGCGTCAGCATGCTCGCCGAGTTGATCGCTGATGGTGCCGATATTACGTGTTACTGCGCACAAAGAAGGGATTTTTTCGCGTGCGGCCCATGATCGTTGATCGGGCAGTATCGCGTTGTAGATCTCGATAAGTTGGATTTTTTCGGATTTTCTAGCCAGGCCGATACCGCCGCCCGATCCGTCCTTGGACGCCAAAATGCCCGCCTTCGTTAACGTGGAAACAAGTTTTCGCACGAAACTAGCGTTCGTATTCAAAGCTTCGGCAAGGATGGGGCTTGTCGTTCGCACGCCGGCGGCCTCATTCACCGCTACAGTGACGACGATATGGAGTGCTGTTGGAAAACGTGTGTCGGCCATCGCCGTGAGATAGCGTCAAGCACGCCGAAATCCAGCGAGTATGACGGTTTGTTAACGGTCCCTGTGAGCGCTATGAAGAGACGCTCCTGCGAGAATATCGGCCAGCGTCTCACGCGGTTTTAGTCCTCGTGTAGCTCGCAAAACTATCCCGTACTGTGTAGGGATTTCATCGTCCAGTTTGGGATCTTGGACCTTGATAGTGGCGTGGGCGTGGGATGGTACGCAGCGCCGAATGCCGCTATGATTTCAGCAAGAGCAAGACTCTCGATCACCGATATAATCGCCGGGACTTCCGTCACTGTAGGACGCTGGCTCCCGCAGAGGCCGACCCGGGGCAGTGGGGTGGTTGTAGGCTATGGAAGAAGCGCACCGAGCGAAATCAGAAAATTTTCCGGGTGACACAAGTCTTCCCCTTGTTTGCTTTTCATAAGCACATCTCGCTTGCGGCCGGCCATCAACGATGGCAGCCCCGAACGCCAACGAGGTTGTCTGAACCCTTGCTTAAGGGATGCTCCGTTGCTGCACGCCAAAGAGGTGGCGTATTCGAGCGGCAAGCGACACCGGATGATCTTCAACCGCAGAGCGCCCATCGATCTTTAAGTGTTCTTCTGTTTCGACACGTTTTGCCAGAAGTTGACTGAGTTCCTCCGCCAAGGACGGGCGCTGGTGCATCACGCTGGCCAGGTGTTCTTTGGAGATCTCGTAGACCACAACAAATGTCAGGGCGCGCATGGTTGCCGGCTCGGGCGCTCCCATCAGCACGCCGCGCTCACCGAAGAGGTCGCCTGGAGCCAGCCGGGTGAGTTCTTCTCTTCCATGATCACTGACGCGTTCGATCGTGACGACGCCACTGCGAACGATCATCAACGATGTCATCGAAGCGTCTTGTGGAGCGATGACGACGCCCTTCTTGAACGCCAGACGCTCCATGCTGTTGGCCAGAGCCTCCATCTCATCCTCGGTAAGCGTCGAGAAGAGCGGGATGGACGTCAGTAGCCTCCACGGCGTTCCCGGGTGCTTCGATCCGGGATCAGGGTTCATCACCGCCGATGCGTTCGCCGCCAAGGACAATTGGATCCCCGCCGCCTTCGCGTGCCTATACACAAGGTCGAAGATTTCGTTCTTCGCCACGCCAGTTTGCCCAAGGCTCGAAACCTTGAACGAGAGCTCAACTTCAACAGCGGAACCGTCCAGTGCGGTAACGGATACCGACGGGGGCGGCGACTTCAAAATCGAATTGGCGCTCAGCAGCACCGTCCTCATGGTCTCTTCGATCAGCGCCGGCGACTTCGACGGCAGCGCCCGGATTACCACTTTTGAGCCATGGATGGCGTCGCCGCCAGTCAGGTTGGTCAGCGTTGCCTTGGCCAACGCGCTGTTTGGCACGATGACAAGATCATTGGCGTCGTTAAGAAGGTGAGTGGAGCGCCAGTTGGTTTCGACGACTTGACCGCGAACGCCGCCCTCAACTTCAATCCAGTCACCAACCGAGTAAGGACGCCCCAGGTTCAGCGCTATGCCAGAGAACACGTCGTTCAACGTGCTTTGCAGAGCCAGCCCTAAGACGATAGCGAATACCCCGGATGTTGCAATGAGCGTCCGCACGGGAAGGTCGAACACAAAGGCGATTATGGATAGGGCCGCTCCAATGTATATGATGGCAACCAATAGATCTTGCAGGAGGCGACCTTCACGCGGTTTACGCTCGATGATGAGGTAGACGCGAACCGAGCTTGCGATAACCATCGCTCCGCCTGCCCACCAGGTCGCCTTCGCAATGCCAATGAACATCCTGTGGGGGAGGTCTTCATCGTCGATCACCGTCGTCCATGGTGCGACGTCATGGCCGACAAGTAGGATTGTGAGGAGGACAAAGAAACCGATGTGAATAAGGAAACGGTCAGTGGCCTTCCCTTGAACGATTATCCTCGCCAGGACCAACAACAACACCAGCGTTACGAATTGGCTGATCGGGTCCCCGGCAATGTGTACGATAGTGTCGAGGCCTGCTTCCATTCGCGCCTTCCTTGGACTGCCTGGCAAGCGGCCACTTGAAAGCCATGCCTATATGTCCGTCAAGCGAAACGATGTCAAAAGCCTTTACGACGTGAACTTCCAACAAATGAGGCCGCGATCATGCCACTTTTCCTCGCAAGAAAAGTCGCGCCAATGTTGGCAGATTCGAGACGAGGACCCTAATGCTAAAATTTCCACTCGCCACCATCGTATGCTGTCTCTCCCTCGCGCAGATCGCCGACGCTTCAAGTGACGCAGCTTGGAACGGCCTCTTTGCAAAGGCCAATGGCAAGTGCATCGGGCAGTCACGGATGGTTTCCCCGGAAGCGACTACACCGATCCTCTTCGATGACACTGTGGGAAAAATCGCAATCCTGCTTCGCGAAAGGAACACCAAGACCAAAAAAATGGTCAACCTGATATGTCTTTACGACAAGAAGTCAGGGAAAGTATCCATTGCCGAGTACAACTGGCTCGGCCAATAGGTCGCCGGCCGTAGCCGCTTCCTCACGGTCGGTCCCCGCGATGATGCGGATAAGATCCCGTTTACAGCTCGTCAGTTGACAACATTGGCAGTGTTCAAACGGGGTCAGTTAATACGGACGGAGGGAGGACATCGCGGCTGGCGATCATCGTGACAGGCTTGGGGCGCTGGAGGCGAGGACATCCGCGGCCGACCTTGAACAGACGATGTTTCGCCCTAGCTTGCTAGAATCACCTCCATGAGCGCCGGAGTTCGAATGAACCAGCCGCTTATCGTCGACGCGATTTCTCCCTATGTGAGTCACTGTTTTGCCAGACACACTAAAGCCGCTTGGAATGACGCCCGAGCAGATGACGGCGGTCCTCCTCAACTTCAGTGCCACCTTGGAGGCGTTCGCCCGCCGAGTCCCTCGCGAAAGGGTCGCCCTCTCAGTTTTGGTCGCCAATGCAGCAGCCGCGGTCGGCGAGATGGCCGTCGAGGTAGGTGAGGGCGATGAGGACATTGCAACGGAAATCATCACCTCGACCGCTCGCTTAGTTTCCACCATACGTAAGGTCGTCGAAGGACCGGTTGGCGGTGCCGCAATCCATTGAGTGATCTCGGCCTGTCTGCCTAATCCGGGATGCCAATCAGCATCTCATTGGCGACCGCCGTAGGGGCCAAACGGTTTTCTGATCCTCTAACACGAAACGACTAATAAGCCGCGCGCGTCTCAGTCGCGTGAGCTTTCTGTTGCCGTGCCAACCACGGTAGGATTTGCCGTTGGTACGGTGGCAGACGGGAACTCCAGCTGCCGGTCGATGTTAAATAGGGGTCGCCCGACGAGAGATTGGCTTGCCATTCTTCTTTCCTTTCCCGCGTTGGGAGGCGCTCCCAATGGATGACCAACTTAGCGCCAGTGTTGCACTGGCGTTATTTTTTTGCCGGCTGGAAACTTTCATTGATACAAGCAGTTCGAATGCGGTCACTGCGGGCGCATTGTCTAAGACGTGCACACGACCTGCTAGCCCACGGTGATCCTTCGAGAAGATGCGTCGTATTCTGCTGTGTGCGGCGCATCTTTTTGCGTCTACAAAAAGCGCTATCGGCGCACCCGCGGTGAGGGTAGGAGAGCCATTCTCCAACGGGATCCGCAGACCGCTATGACAGGGCCGCAACCGCCAAAGACTTTGGTGAGGTCATCGCCGGACTGTATTAAGTCTAACGATAATCTCTTGGCAATGGTGTCTGCTTAGCCAATGCCTACACGCACGTTAACCGAAGCGGTGGCCGTGTCTACCATCATTTTTGGGTGAAACAGCACAGCCGTTTACCGGAGGCGGGGCAGTGGGGCAAATAGCGGGCTTGTGGGCGTGTTGAAACTGATATCATTTGGCTGTCTCCGGTGGGAATCACGATAGACATTTAGCTGGACAAGCGCGCAAGCGATCTGGACACGTTGCAGTATGGAAAGTGTTGCTGAAGAGCTACTTGAAGAGCTTATGAGCTATCTACGCGATGCAGCGGTCGAGGAAATTCTGCCGCGATTCCGATCTGTCTCCTCTGACTCGAAGCGTGCCAAGACAAGCTTTGACGATATCGTAACTGATGCGGATATTGCGTCCGAGCATCTGATTGCTGAAAAGCTGAGGACGAGGCTGCCCGACATCGTGATAATCGGCGAGGAAGCGGTGTCAGAAGATCCATCGTTGTTGGATCGTCTCTCCGGAGCCGACCTAGCCGCCGTCGTTGATCCGTTAGACGGCACGTGGCATTTCGCACACGGTTCGCCGATGTTCGGCAGTATCCTGGCGATCGTATCACGGGGTAGAACCATCGCCGGCATTATACACTATCCGGTGCTTGGGGACTTCCTCATTGCCCGACCCGGCGGGGGCGCTTGGCATGTGGGGGCGGATGGAGCTTCCACGCGGCTGGCGGTCGCGGGGGGAGGTTCAGTAAATGAAATGCAAGGTTTTGCAGCAGTTCACGCATTCGAAGCTCAAACGCGCGCTTCGGTTGCGTTGGGCGTGTTGAACTTTAGCCGCGTCACATCTTGGCGCTGTTCAGCCTGGGAATACCGGATGTTGGCAACGGGTGCCATGAGCTTTTGCTTAAACGAAGGCATGAACCCATGGGATCACGCGGCTGGGATATTGATTCACGCGGAAGCGGGTGGTTATGCAGCAACCACTACGGGCCAGCCGTATCGACCAACAGTTGCAAAGGGTCACCTCCTAGCGGCGCCGGACAGCCAGTCGTGGAAGGCTATCCTCGAAGCACTATCCTATCGTTGATTTAGCGCCATTCTGCGCGGTCCACTGACATCGGTGAATGCGAGACGGGCTTGCCTCGACCGTAAGCCTCCGAATTGAAATGCTGAAGAGGATCACTGTGTCGTCTGATGCGTCGCGGAGACGATCGCGGAAACGTACGCTGGTGAGGTGGTTTAGTGGGTATCGTGCTACGCTCGTCGGAAGCCCGTTGAGCCTGAACGCTCGGAACAGGAAGGGCCTGGTCGATTGGCCATGTCGACGGCCACTAGATCGAAAAAGACGGTAACTCCGACCGTCATCGGCAGACCAAGAGATCGTGATTGTCCGCCGAGAACAACTGAAAGATCCATAAACCTTCAGGTGAAAAATTTAGAACGCTTCCTGTTTTGCAGACGCCGAGCCATACGGTCTGATATGGCCGCCGAGAGCAGAATGATCAGCAGCAATGCGGGCCCGGCCGTTATGCCGATCCATAGGCTCCGCTCGCCCCACTTGAGACAAATTCCAATGACACCAGCGCCAAATGAAGCTGCTAAGGCAAGTGCCAGCGATCCGACCGCGCCTCCTCCTAGCCCGGATACGACTGTCCAAATAATGACACTGATAAACGCTAGGGACCACATCAAACCTCTCCATCGCTCGCGCCGTTTTAGAAGCCATTCGTTCACTTATCGTGAAAACGCGCTTAAGCTCGCTCGCGCCCTCGTCGACGACACTTCGTAGCGCCAGTCTGCGCTCAAGCCTATGCGTGAGCTTAGCGAGCGCGGGACGCCAATGACGGGCACGGGAAGTGGTCCATCGACGCCTAACAGCTTTCCACTCTGCGAAAGATCTGCGGCGAGCTAGTCATTCAAATGCGGTATGGAAAATTTGGCATCTGCAGCGGCAATCCCGGCGAACCGAGTTGCAGCGATGACCATTCGCGGCCTCTTTCAGCGTCGGGACCACCGTGGAGGGTCATTGTCCTGATTTTCGCAATGTCCGCCGAGGAGCTTTTCGCTCATCTGGCAACGATTGATACAGCGAATCCCCGTCTGCAGGTTAAGTGATGCAAATTTGCTTGTCGACCATTGTCGCGTCCCTTTGGTGCCGCGGCATCGAGGTCGGTGACGAGTAACTCAACGAGACTTAGTCGCCGACGAGTACTGCATGGTAATTTCCGTGACACAAGCAAGCAGCGTGGCCGCCTCAACCGATCGCGAAAAATAATAGAAAGTCTGGGCTCTCCGCCGCGCTTTGGCGACGCCGGCCTGTTTCAGCACTCGTAGATGTTGCAAAGCAGCACCTTCGGTGATGCCGATGATCTCTTGGAAGTCGACGGCGGTCCGCTCCCTCTCAAGCATCAGTTCCGTCATATAGTATCGGATCGGGTGGCTGAGCGTACGCAAAAGTAGATCCGCCTTTTGCAAATCAAAAGGCACGATCACATTGAATGCATCACTGTCAGATTTTCCCATAGATTATCTCCCCCACCTCGGACACTACTGGCACTAGAAGAATATTGGAAATGGTTAATCGGATATCCGGCTAAAAGCGTGCAGGTCCGGAGAGAGGCAATCTTGCCAAGGCAGCGCCTCACTATGAGTTATTGGAGCGGGCAGCGCCACGATCTCGGTGCGCTGCGCTTTTTATGCTTCTTAAGCACTAGCCCTACAAGAACGATAGGCAGTCATCGTAAGCGGCCGAGAATGCCAGCGAGCACGCTCTTGCCGTTTGCCTCGTTACCGTAGGACCAGTTGGTCCATGAATCGCCATCGGGTCTGCTTCAGAAGGCCTCGAACTCAATGTTGCTTCAGGCTCTCGTCGATGATTTGGATCGCTAGCCCTCCGAACTTGTCGGTGAGCTCGTCACGGACGAAATCGGGCGGTTGTTCCGGGTGTGCGTAGCGGGAAGTAGGATTTCGATAAGAAAGCTTATCGATGAACACTCGCTTGAAGGGTCGGCGTACTCACTCGCCAAGGCAGTTTGTTTGTCATGATCAACGGCTGGCCGGTTTCGTCGAAGATAGAGCAGGCAACAGGATGAGCAGGACGTAGGCGGATGGGATAGCAATGTTATGGGACATGAGAGGTTTTCCTTCGACGAAAGGAAGCCCCGTCATCCGAGCTTTGTTCCAGTACGCTTTGGGACGTGCAGGGTGAGGGCGCCAGCGTGCTTGTGCTGCAGGAGCGTCGTGCGAGTTCAGACACCTGCCTGACGCTCCCGTGCAAGCCGGGAAAGCTCCTCGGCCTCAAGCCGCTCGATCCCGATCATGTGATTGCCAGCTTCGCTCGAGCGGATGAGTTCGTCCACCTTGACTTGCAAGGCCGCCATGTCGCGGTTCTGCGAATGCTGCATGATCAAAAGAACGAACAGCGCCGCGCTCGTGCCGATCATGTTTGAAAGCAGGAACCATTCCGTTGGCAGGCCGAACATCGCGCCAGCCGCGCACCACAGCATTACGAGTGCGAACGCCCCTGCGACCGTGAAACGGTGACCGGCAACCCGAACAACTGCTTCAGACAATGCGAGGAACAACGGTCTCATGCCTCCGAAATGCTCAGACGTCGGGTGGGTTCCACGCGACGTCGTTGCAATGTCGTGGGATCGGCGTAGGCTCCCTCACGTGCATAGACGCTCGTGCGAAGGAGGGTGCGATGTTCCAGGCGTTCGACAGTGGCGGGAAGCAGCCGTTGGGACCGGACGAAGTCTTGATGGTACAGGGCCTTGTGAAAGAATTCTGCGAGGCCAAATCAATCGATTCCGGTTGTCCCGAGGCGCATGCCGCCGCGAAGGATCTTCTCGGATGGTTTCAGGCCGGCGTCACCGACAAGAACCGTCTTCGCGAACTATTGACTTCCCGCGACTGATCGGGGCCTCCGACGACGATGCACCTCCCAGTCCTGGTCATTACAGGAAGGGCGCTCGTCGGGCTGCGGTCAAGCAACTCGTCCGCTGTCGTTCGGTCAGACGATGACGGCTTAAACTTGCTGACCGCATCAAGGCGACCGCAAGGTCCGCGAAGGAACCAACAAGATAGCTCGCGACGCTCTAGCGGAAGAGCGAAGCTCCGCGAGGCGAAACCGAGCGTCTGCGCGCCGCCCGGTTCAGGCCGAGCAGCAATCCATGTCAGCTCGGTTTGATGTCGGAGAGGTCGACCGACACGACGAGCGGCTCCGGCACGCGCTGCCCGTCCGGTTGGCGCGGGTAGATCCGGCGTTCCGTTGGAAAGACGCAACGCAAAGTCTTCCGACGGCCGTTGGAATGTCCACCTGCCCGGTCTACCCGGAAATTCTGTCGCGCGTTGGAGCGGTGTCCCCGCCAGGCTTGTCCATCACAAAAAAAGAAGGTCAGCAACGCTCTTTCAAGCTGCCTTCTGTTCGCCGCTTAGCGAGAAGCTTAGCTAAGGCATCACCAGATTTTGTCAGAGCCCAGTGTCAAACTGCGAGCGAAATCTTGCAACAGAGTTCGCAGTTCGGGTACTTGCACCTTTAGAGCAGCGTCCGTGGGATTCATCCATATGACGTCTCGTTCCGCCCGTTCGGGAAAACGCTTCTTACGACAACGGACCTTGATAACATAAACCGACACCAGCGGCTCGACCTTGCTACCGTCCGAGAGGATCTTCGCGTACCTGAACTCGCCAAAGATCCTGCGCTTGACCTTTCCGATAACGCCGGCTTCCTCCCACGCCTCCCGCTCGGCGACCTCATGCGGGAGGAGGCCGGCGATCGGCCATCCCTTCGGGATCATCCAACGGCCGGTTTCGCGTGTGGTAATCAGCAGCACTTCGGGGCCGTGGTCCTGTAGTCGCATGCATATTGCGCCGATCTGCTGATATTCAGCAGCAGGCGCGGTCGGACTATCTATGGCAACCATCCAATCACCGCCAATCTCGTGATCCAACCGAGAATGGGTGTGAGAGTTCCCAGGAACCCATTCAGTGGTCATTCAACGCGCTGTCGTCACTGCTGTTACGCGTCTCGATTGCGATATCGTGTAATTCTTCCACTCGGTTCGACATTTCTTCGGAGGCGAGGATGACCGCATAGAACGCAGCGCGTGCGATATCCTTTTTCGTGGCTTCGGGATGTTCTGTTCGCACCGCAGAAATCAGCTCTTTTGGCTTCATGCCTGGCCGGGCGAGCGATGCCACGGTCTTTGCGATGCTAGCTGTCTCCGCCATGGCTTTCTCCTTCATCAGGTTGCCTTCTGCTGCCGGACTTCTACCTGACACCCGGCTGCTGATCGAGTTATTGTTTATGAAACTTTCTTGACAGTCGGCGGCGGTACAAGGGCGGGGGATGCCATGCCAGCAGTCGTGCAGGAACGTTCGCCGAGCTTCATAGGCGTGTCACTAATTGACGGTACCTTCATCACCTGTTGCTTCGGCAGGGCAGGGCTCGCCGGACCGGCTGAGAACCTTCCAATGGAACGATCGGCCATTCCAGATCTTATGGTGGCAGCCGCAACAGGAGTTCATCGAATGGATACGGAAAACGACAGGCGCGACCGGGCTTATAAGATTTGGGAGGATGAAGGTCGCCCAGAGGGAAAGCACGACGATCATTGGAAGCGTGCCGGCGAGGGGCAACAAGTCAGCGAAGAAGAGGCTGCAGAGATTACCAGGGCGAACGAGGAAGCCGAACGCGCTTTCAATGACGACGCCTCCAAGGACCCGATCCGACCGCCCTCAACCATCAGCCCGGACTGATCGGACGCCAAGGTCGAAAGAGGTTAAGGCTACGTCCAAACAATACATGACGGCGACGACGCCTGACGGCTAAAGCCTCCAAAAGCGCTTCGTGTCCAGCACCTCATCGAGCGCGTCTTGTGCGGCATCGATCAGTTTGCCCTTGGCACCGTGATACATGACAGTGTCGGCGGCAGGGTGATTCGATAGACCGTGTCGGTTCAGCACATCAGGCTCAGTGACGAGATCATTGAGAGCGCCGAGCTGGTCCTGCAGGGCTTCCATTGCCTTGAGGAACTTGCTATGCCGCCGCGCGCTGCGCTTGTCATCGAAAAGCGAGGCGAAGAACTCCGCTGCATATCTGAACTTCTTCGCATCTTTCCGGATTTCGTGCCGATCTTGGTCGTCCAGCTTCTTTAGCGCGCGCGCGTCCTTTTTCAAACGCTTGCGCTGCTTTTCAAGCACCCCGGCCGCAAAAGCCTGCGACGCATCCGACGCTTCGCCTGTCCCGAGGCCGCCCGAGAGGTAATCGCCGCATTGGAGCCATTCGACCACGTCAAGCATGAGCGCACGTGTCCTGGAGGATTCCAACGCGTCGAGAGCGTCGCGATACGTTGCTTTCCTTGCGGTCTTCAGCCTCCAGATGAAATCCGGATCGACGGCCTTGGCGAGAAGCACATCGACATTGCGGGCTTCCCCAAGCACGCCAGCGAGCCAACGCAGCTCATCCTTTAGCCATTGCGGCTCCTGGTTTTCGAGGATCGGCTTGAACAATGAAAACGCCGAGCGCAGACGCCGAAGGGCCACCCGCGCCTGGTGGAGGGCTTCAGGATTTCCCCCGCGCATAAAAACGTCTTCATTCAACCGGAAATGTCTCAGACATGACAGTGCGACCGACTGGAAGGCAAAGGCGGGACTCCCTCCGCGGTCGAGGTAGATTGGTTCCGACTTGAAGACCGTCTTCTGCGCATCGATTAGCAGGACCCCCCCCTCGGACTTGGAGATGACGCCGAACCTGAAGGCAGCGATCGCATCGACCTTCCTTGCAAGCGCGAAGAGGTCGCCAGGACTTCCGTCTTTCAACTCAATTTCGAGCTCGCGGATCGGAGAGCGGCGCTCACCGGAGATCACCTCGCCCTGGTCACCGACGACCTCGATACGGGATCCGTTCTCGTCAACGTTCCAGAGGCGCCTTTCGACGACGACGTCGAAGACAGGTTCGAGCCTTAGTTCCTTGCCAAACTCGCCGATCAGCGGGCTTGTATGATCGAGAACAGGCTCGTCTCCTTCCACTGGTATTTCCCACTCGGACCTGGCAAACAACGCTCGGCTTGGCCCCGTAGCCTTCACCGTTTGAGTTCGCGCATCGCCGACTTTCCGGATGCGAAGACTATAACCTTGCTTCCACAGTGTGCGCTCGGGCGTGTCGAAATATGTGGAACGCTGCTGAAGAGTTCTGTCAGGCTCGCCAAGAAGATCGGATCCGAGGAGGGCGACGCAGGCATCCTGTGAAAGATCAAGCTTGATTTCGGTTTCCGACGACAAGATATGCTCCGGTTGCGATTACAAGGAAAGCGGCCTGACCGCCGCGACTTCGCGGTCATTGTTCGAATGAAGATAGGAAGAATTTCGGGAACGCCATGCAAGCGAACGAAAACTTTTCCGGGACCGGAGCGTCCCGCGAGATCACGCAGGCTGGCGCCATCTGCTACCGACAGGGTGAGGGTGGGGTGGTTGAAATCCTGCTCATCGGCAGTCGTCGCAACGGAAGATGGGGCATTCCCAAAGGGCATATAGACGAAGGCGAAACCAGTGGCGTCGCGGCTAAACGCGAATCCTTTGAGGAAGCGGGCGTTATCGGTCGGATCGATCAGGCGATTTTCGGCTTCTTCGCCTACGTGAAGGACAGCGCACCGCATCGCTACCATGTCACCGTCCACCTCATCGAAGTGGTGGAAATCGCTCTCGAATATCCGGAAAGAGGCACTCGCAAGCAGAGTTGGTTCCCGCTCCCAATCGCTGCACGTGAAGCGTCGCAGCCTGGCTTGCGAGCGCTCTTGATGGAGTTTGGCAGCAGCCATGGCGTTCCATTCGGTGCATGATAGGACAGTATCGGACGGATCTGCCTCGCTGTTATGCGGCTTTAAGGCAACCGGATCGGGGACGGCAGATGAGCGCAGTCGCTGCCATTGCGGAGCATGCCGACCTCTGCCAGAGGAATTGCCTTCTGCTGCGGTCCGCTCCAGCGAGAACTTCACGTCGCGCGAGTTGGCGCTTTCGCCGCTGAACCTGACGAAGCGCCATACGCCGTTGCAGAGGATGGCCGATAAAGCTGGCTCCTGTCTCAAGACAGCTCCAGCTGGACCCACGCATTGGTCCTTGCATTTGTGGAGTTTATATCCATAAATGCAAGGATGATGATTGAGCGTAGAATTGAATCCAAGCTTTTAGCTCTTCTTGAGGAAAGTCCCGCCGTGGCTTTGCTCGGACCTCGTCAGGTCGGCAAGACAACCTTGGCAATCGATGTCGGCAGAACCAGGCCGTCTATATATCTCGATCTGGAATCGGAGGCTGACAGGGCCAAGCTTTCGGAACCAGAGCTTTATCTGTCGGGCCATGACGACAAGCTGGTCATTCTCGATGAAGTTCATCGCCTCCCAGGCGTGTTTCAGATCCTTCGTGGCCTGATCGATCGCACCCGACGAGCCGGTCGGCGCGCTGGCCAGTTTTTGCTTCTCGGATCGGCCTCCATCGATCTTCTCAGGCAATCCGGCGAGTCGCTCGCAGGCCGTATTGCCTATCTTGAGATGCAACCTGTCGATGGGCTAGAAGTCGCGGACGACGCACTTGATACGCTGTGGCTAAGGGGTGGTTTTCCGGACAGCTTTCTGGCGGCAACCGACCGTGGGAGCCTGCGCTGGAGACGGGATTTCATTCGCACCTATCTCGAACGCGATATTCCGCTTCTCGGGCCGCGCATCCCTGCCGAAACGCTAAGACGGTTCTGGACAATGCTGTCACATCGCCAGTCAGGGCTCCTCAACGCGGCCGAGCTTGCTCGCTCCCTGGGCGTCGATGGAAAAACCGTTGCGTCCTACCTCGATCTTCTCGTCGACCTGCTTCTCGTACGCCGCCTCGAACCATGGCATGCCAATGTCGGCAAGCGACTGGTCAAATCACCGAAAATCTATGTCAGGGATAGTGGCCTTGCTCACGCGCTTCTGGGACTTGGCAGCACTGAGCAATTGCTCGGCCATCCGATTGTCGGTTCTAGCTGGGAAGGCTTCGTGATCGAGACGCTGATCGCGGCAGCACCTGATGGCACAGCTGCGAACTTCTATCGCACGTCGGCCGGCGCCGAAATCGATCTCCTGCTGACCCCTGCAGGTGAGAAGCCTTGGGCAGTGGAAATCAAGAGAAGTCTTTCGCCAAAACTCGAAAAGGGGTTCTATTTTGCCTGCGAAGAGATCCAGCCGCAGAAGCGCATCGTCGTTTATCCCGGCCAGGAAACCTTCCCCCTCCCCAACGATGTGACGGCCATGTCGCTTCCAGACGCTGGCCGACTTTTGCTTGACCTATAGCCGAAGAGACAGACATCTCGTCCCCGTGCAACACATGCGATGCCAAATCGAATTATGGGACGGCAAGATGTCGGACGGCAGGACCCTTACTGATATCTTGCGCAATTCCGTCGCTGCAGCCTCCATGATACGGGTGACGACCAGAGCCGCGAATTCAAAGTCCCGAGCTCCTTCAGGGCCTGGGAGCCCGCATCAAGCTGGCCAAACGGTTCGACTACGCTACCGATTGTTGTCTTCTTTGCGCGGGAGGCGGTGTAATGCGCCGATTCAAGGTTTGCGGCGGCGGCAACGGACAACTGTTCTACGCCCATGAAAGACCGGCAGAACAGGTTCTGGAGGTCTTGGGGCGGGGGGACTTATAACGCTTACGACCTCGATAACGTCGTGGAATCGCATTGCGGACGCTAACGTTTGGCTCGCGCGGTCTTGCAGGATGACCCGCTACAGGGGCAAGTGGCTGCGGCTCTGCTTGAACGCGCTTCGCTCATAGCAATCTCGTTGCCAAGCGTATGTGAGTTTGTGTGGGTGCTTTGGCGCAGTGCCAACTTTCAAAAGAAGATGTGGCACAGTCGATCCGCGACCTGCTAGATGCCGGAAACGTTTCGATGAACCAACCTGCAGTTAGGGCCGGATTGTCAGTAGTCGAAGCTGGCCGCGACTTCGCAGACGGCGTCATTGCACATGACCGGAGCGTGGTTGGGCGGAGAGACCTTTGTGCTAAGTTCGTCTTCCTCAGGGGTGTCCCGCAAAGCCAATAAGGGCAGGCGAAAAAATGGAGGCTCGCCCGGCGCCTTACAGCGTCCCGCCACGACATGGGCTAGCATGATCGTCTCGTTTCACGGCCGGTCTTCTCCTCAATACCTCATGACCTGAACAGTTTCAGCCGATCACCTCCTGCACAAGAGTAAGCGTTCTCAACCTGTCTAGGAAGTGAACTGCGCGCTTCTCGTCGAGCAAGGACGGGACAAGGGTCTGCCAAACTTCGACAGCGTGTTTGACTTGCCTGCTAATCTCAGCTTCGATCCAATCTTCTTCAAGGCCTAAGAACTTTGCCGCGCGACGGAAGCGGCGAACCGTCACGGTGTTAAAGTTGCTGGTGTCGACGAACTGCAGCGCCATCTGGTCGTCGGGGATGTAGAGCACGGTCGGGACGATGTCGTAGGCTGGCGACAGGCGGATCTCGCCTGGGCTTGGAAACAGAAAGGACCAATTCTTGAGATGGTTATCGCCGTTGCCGATCAATATGTCGGCAACAATGCGACGAAACCCTTCTAGGACATCGGCCCTCCAATCGGTGCTGAACCGTCGGATCATGTTAAGCACCGTCTCTCCAGTGCCCATCGTATATTTGCGCTCGCCAAGCGCGCCAAGGATCTGGGCCATGTCTTCCATGTGGGTACGCAGACCGTCAGCGCCGCGGTCGAAACGATCGACAACAAGCGCTTGGGGGCCAGCCTTTAGGAATTCAGGTCGAATATCCGTTACGTGTTCGACGGACAGCAGCCGGAAATCGGCAGTCGTTACGCCGATTGAGCGGGCAAGCGTCATTCCGGCAAACTCGAGTTCCGGTAAATTGGAAAAACGTTCTGTCGGGACTTTCAGGATACACCGTGCGTCGCCCGCCCGTGCCGGCACGGTCAAGCGATCTCCGTCCATCCGGCCGGCAAATTTCAGTTGAACCCCGGCAAGGGAAAATTTCACAGTGCCCTGAGGACGGGGGGTGTCAAAACCAGCGACTTGTTCAAGCCTTAGCGGGCCAGCCGATGTTGGTGTCTCAGTTTCGGGCGTGATTAACACCGCGCCAGGTAAATCCGCACCGAGCCGCGTCAGGAGATCGAACTGGTCATGATCGCCAGCGCCCATTTCGTGTAATACAAGATCGTGCAAGGCGCCTTCAGGCAATAGGCCGGCGAACCAGGGTGGCAAAGTGCCCAATATGCCAATTTTGTCGCCGCGATAGGCAAGCCGTTCCATTGTGCCTTGCTCGCTGGCTGGCTCTAACCAAGAGAGGCTGAGGATCGGACGGCCCGTATCGCGGAGATAGGCTTCCTCGACAATAAATGCCGTTTCACCAGCTGCACTGCGGGTGAGCGTGCCAACTCGGACAGCTTTCCCTTGATGAAGCAGATGGACGCCGAGAATTGCCGGGGTCTTGGCCATCAGTCATCATCCTCGTCACTGAGTGACACGAACACCTCGCTGAATACCGATTTCGGAGGTGTAGAAACAGGTGGCAAGGTTGAATTGGTTCCCAGCAGCGTTTCAACCTCATGCAGATGCTGACGCGGGACGATTACAGGCACCAAATCGAGCGCGTCGCAAATCTGGACAAGTAGAGTTAAACGGTCTTTGCCCAAACGTCCGCTCGTCAAGTCCCGTTCGAACTCCGTTAGACGCGCGGGGCTGCGCCCGATACGTGCGGCTAGTTCGGTCCGACGCAGGCCCCTCGCTTGGCGCGCGGTGGCTATCTGATCAGCCAATCGCTCAAATATCCGATAACGCATTACGGTATTCCGTTCTTTTGAGGAAACCACACGGAATTTCGTAACAGACCAGGGAAAAGAACTCAATCGGAATTCCGTAAATTTTTTCAAAATTTACGTTATTCCGGTCTGTACTGATGCGTCCAGTCATAATCGAAGTCGATTAAGACGGGCCAAGCACTTTTAACATTTTCGCAAACAACCGGGAATGACCACTGTGACCGCTCCGTGAAAACAAACAGATAGAACTCCGAAAACGGAACAACAGGCTTCCGCCTTCGCGGGGACACGAGAAGCAACGAACGATTGTCAACGGCGGAGTAAAAACCGGCTAAGGGGCGGAGCAAAAGTCGGCCACTCTTGCGCTGGCCTGAGACCGCCAGGAGGGCGTAGCCCGAGCGAGGGTCTCAGGCCGCGCGGCGATTTTTTGAAGGGAGTTTTAGCTTGCCTTTTTGGCGCGGCTCTGGGCGAGACGGTAGCTGTCACCGTTCATCTCGAGAATGTTGACGTGGTGGGTGATGCGGTCGAGCAGTGCGCCGGTGAGGCGCTCTGATCCCAGAGTTTCCGTCCATTCGTCGAAGGGCAGATTGCTGGTGATCAGTGTCGCGCCTCGTTCGTATCGTTGCGAGATCAGCTCGAACAGCAACTCCGCACCGGTCTTGGAGAGCGGTACGAAGCCCAGCTCGCCGATGATCAGTAGCTTGTAAGATGCCATCTGCTTCTGGAACCGGAGCAGACGCCGCTCGTCACGTGCTTCCATCACGTCGCTGACCAGGGCGGCGGCCGTCATGGGCCGGTAAGTCCGAACGGCTTCTCTCCATCGACGAAATGAACGAGATCGGCGCTGCGGGCTGGAGCGGCGAACCGTGAAAGTCATTGCAGACACTAACGTTCTGGCTCGCGCGGTCTTGCAGGATGACCCGCAACAGGGGCAAGCGGCCGCGGCTATGCTTGAACGTGCTTCGCTCATCGCAATCTCGTTGCCAACCTTATGCGAATTCGTGTGGGTGCTCCGGCGCGGTGCCAAGCTCTCAAAAGAAGATGTGGCACTGTCGATCCGCGACCTGCTGGATGCCGGAACCGTTTCGATGAACCGACCTGCAGTGGAAGCCGGACTGGCAGTGCTCGAAGCTGGTGGCGACTTCGCAGACGGCGTCATCGCACATGATGGAGCATGGTTGGGAGGAGAGACCTTTGTATCGTTCGACCGGAAGGCGGTTGAACTCGTCAGCCTGTTGGGCCAGCCGGCTACGCTGATCACGCAGTCTGATGCTGCATGATTTTTGAAGAAATTCAGGCGACTGCAAAGCTGCACACGATAGCGGCGGAGTAGTCGTTAACGCCCGTCAAAACTCCAACCGAAGAAGAGAAGTCCTAAATGCGGGCGTTTTGTCCTCTCGCTTTCTGTGGATAACGGTAACAACTCCCGTTCGCACCGATCTCAATAGGAATGTGGTTGCGGAAACCGTCGATGTTTTGTTCGATGGCCTGGCGCCTTTCTAGACCTCGTGGCGTCAGAACAGGGCGCTCTGATCGAGAGGTTGGGGTGCCCTTTCCAACATCAGATTGATCGACACTGGGTTCAGCGAGGCACCTACGCTCAGTCGCCGCGCTTAACGAAGCCGGAGTCACGCTTGATGTCGCTATCTATGTGAACATTTATCGAGAACGCAGATCTGCGGCAGCGTGCTCTCGCAGAGATGGCGAACCCGTTTCAAAGAACTAAGCAGTTGTCGATGATGGCGGGGATGCAAGCTCGAGCGACGATGCTACCGCTAGCGCAAAGAGCGATGGCAATACTGAATCTGATGGCGATAGTGTGCGAAATCGATCGTGTCCCATGGATTGGTGTAGCTTCGGCGGTCGCCGTGCCTTCCGGACAGAACCGGGAATTATTCAGCTTGCGGCAGGCAGGCTGATGAGCGGATCATCGCTCATCGTGGCGATTGTCTCAAGTGTCATGTAGCGGGATCGCTGAACGGCCCACTCGTCATTCTGCTCCAGCAGCAATGCGCCGACCAGCCTGACGATGGCGTCGTCGTTGGGGAAGATACCGACGACCTCAGTGCGTCGCTTGATCTCGCCGTTGAGACGTTCGATTGGATTTGTCGAATGAAGCTTTGCCCAGTGCTGCTTGGGAAAGGTCATGTAGGCTAGCACATCCTGTTCGGCACTATCCATCAGCGTGGCGAGTTTCGGCACCTTCGGCCTGATCTGGTCTGCTACATTGCGCCATTGGGTGCTTGCCGCGTCCGGGGTGTCCTGGGCGAAGGCCGTGGCGATGAAGGCGGAGACGACACGCCTTCCGCTCTTTCCCGCATGGGCCAGCGCATTGCGCATGAAGTGAACTCTGCACCTCTGCCAGGTGGCGGAGAGCACCTTCGATACGGCGGCCTTGATGCCCTCATGCGCATCGGAAACGACGAGCTTGACGCCGCGCAGGCCCCGTCTGGTCAGCTTTCGCAGAAACTCGGTCCAGATCGCCTCGGCCTCGGAAGTGCCAATCTCCATGCCGAGCACCTCGCGCCGACCATCAGTGTTGACGCCTACGGCGATGATGACCGCGACAGAGACGATACGACCGCCGCGACGAACCTTCAGGTAGGTGGCATCGATCCAGAGGTATGGCCACTCGCCCTCGATGGGACGGTCGAGGAAGGCCTTCACCTTCTCGTCGATCTCCTCGCAGAGCCGGGATACCTGGCTTTTGGAGATGCCGCTCATGCCCATGGCCTTGACGAGATCATCGACGGATCGGGTCGAAACGCCTTGGATGTAAGCCTCCTGAATGACCGCAGTCAGGGCCTTCTCAGCCATCCGGCGCGGCTCCAGGAAACTCGGGAAGTAGCTGCCTGTACGAAGCTTGGGAATGCGCAGCTCGAGGGTTCCTGCACGTGTCTCCCAGTCTCGATCGCGGTAGCCGTTGCGCTGGGCAAGTCGGAAGCCGTTCTTCTCGCCGTAGCCCGCGCCGGTCTTCGTCCCGACCTCCAGCGCCATCAGCTTCTCGGCAGCAAAGCCGATCATCTCGCGCAGCAAATCGGCATTGACCTGCCACTGAGAATTTCCTCCAGAATGGATTAGAGTTCGGCCCATTGAGGACGGACTTATGAAGAAGCAGCGATTTACGGAAGAGCAGATCATTGCAGTGTTGAAGGAGCAGGAAGCCGGAGCGAAAGCGGCTGATCTTTGCCGTAGGCACGGGATTTCCGAGGCGACCTTTTATAACTGGAAAGCCAAATATGGCGGCATGGAAGTGTCTGAGGCCAAGCGTCTCAAGGCTCTGGAGGACGAGAATGCCAAGCTGAAGAAGCTGCTTGCCGAACAGATGCTGGATACAGCCGCACTCCGCGAGCTTCTTTCAAAAAAATGGTAGGGCCTGCCGCCAAGCGTGACGCTGTCGCGCACCTGAAGGCCATCATGGGTCTTTCGGAACGGCGGGCCTGCCAGATCATATCCGCAGATCGAAAGACGATCCGTTATCGATCCTCTCGGCCGCCTGAGGTCGAGTTGCGAGCGAAGCTGCGCGATCTAGCCAACGAGCGACGACGGTTCGGCTACCGACGGCTGTTCATTCTGCTCCGGCGAGACGGAGAGCCTTCCGGGGTCAATCGCATCTATCGGCTCTATCGCGAGGAAGGTCTTTCCGTGCGCAAACGGAAAGCCAGGCGGCGTGCCGTCGGCACGCGTGCGCCGATCCTCGTCGAAGCAAAGGCCAATGCCCGCTGGTCTCTGGATTTCGTCCACGATCAATTCGCCTGCGGCAGGCGCTTCCGCATCCTCAATGTAGTCGACGATGTCACGCGCGAATGCCTGGCGGCGATCCCGGACACATCGATATCAGGTCGCCGTGTCGCGCGAGAACTGACGACGCTTATCGAGCGACGAGGTAAGCCTGGCATGATTGTCTCAGACAACGGGACCGAACTGACCTCGAATGCCATCCTTGCTTGGTCGAAGGATCACAAGGTCGAGTGGCACTACATCGCGCCGGGAAGACCGATGCAAAATGGCTATGTCGAGAGCTTCAACGGCCGCATGCGCGACGAGCTGCTCAACGAGAGCCTGTTCTTCGGGCTCGATCATGCCCGCAGCGCCATCGCAGAATGGGCCGACGATTATAACAATTTCCGGCCGCACTCATCGCTCGGATACCAAACCCCGGCGGACTATGCCGGGATCATCGCCGCAACCGGCTCCAACGCTACGCAATATGGAAGCTTCGCGTTTCCGCCGGTTGCTAACACACCGCCATTTGGCGTATCAAAAACCGCCGAGGCTCTAATCGCAGCCGGATGAAACTTCAGTGGCAGGTCAGCATCAGCACTCTTCTCAACGAGCGAGCGCAGGTTCATCATGTCGTCGGTCATCGGTGGTGTCCCTCAGGTTGGCTCTAAGCAACCCGACCCTACCGGAAATCACTGGTGACTACCGCTACGCCGCCCGCTCCCTACGGCACATTGGAGAGTGCGCTCGCGAGCGGCTTCGCTATCAACCAGCTACACCACGCGGCGGGACACGATCGCGAAATCCTGCGCAGATCGATGGAAAGAGCCCAGATCGGCTTGATTGGGTCGCCAGCTGGCTCCATGCATTTGAGCCATCATTGGGCAGGTTGATCGAATGAGCCGGCGTAAAGCGCCTCGATCTGCTCGACCTCCGTATCGTTGAGTGCAGCGAATTCCCTTGTGCGGGCCCTCTGCGACAAGCGACCCCCATTCTGGTCAAGAAATTTGTGCAGCAACTCGGCTTGGGCCATAGGCATGTCGACGACCTGCTGAACACCGGCCGCGAAAAGATCGAAGGCTTGGAGGAAACGGACTTCCTCGGGCAAATCATGTTCCACGGTCTGTTCTACGCAGCCGTAAAGGAAGGCGGCATGCTCTGTCGCGTCGAAATACCGGTAGAACGAAGAGGTGTCGTTCAGCACTTCGACGTTGCCAGCAGCAGTGGGTCGCCATTCGATGTAAGGCAACAAAGGCGCAGACCGGGATTCCAGCACAGCCCTATACTGGTCTATGTTTCGCAGGATTGCCGCGCTGACGGGAAACACGAGACCAGGCGGGCTATAGGATGCTGTCGCGAGAGCATGATGAATCAGCCAGCGATGAAGGCGGCCGTTGCCATCGACATACGGATGGATGTAGACGAAGCCAAACGCCAGGCAAGCTGCAGCCACGACAGGATCCATCGCTCCTCGTGTCGCGCGATCGGAATAGGCGATGAGACCGCTAATCAAGCTTCCGAGGTCCTCATGTCGGGCGCTGATGTGATCGGGAATGGGCATGCTCGTGTCACGGTCATGAACCCCGATGAAACCGCCCTCATCTCGGAGCCCGAGACGCACGAAACGAGCATCGCCGATGACGATCCGCTGAAGACGATCGAGCTCCTCGACACTGAGCGGTCTCACGCCCGCCTGCGAAATGGCCTGCCCCCAACGCGCCGCTCTTTGCCCTGACGGCTTCTCACCTTCAATAGCAAATGAGGACTTTGAATCGTTGAGCAGGATGAATGCTGCGGCGCGCGCTATCAGATCGGGGCGGATCCGGCCCATCGCCTCGCGCGCCCTCGCGCCAAGTGCCTTCTGCGAGAACGCAACAAGAGACTCTGTTTTTCGAACGAGCGGACAGAAATTTGCAGTGCCGGGAAGGTTGTTCAAGACCTTGTGCCGAGGCGAGGGATCGCCCTCCGCGAGACCATACTGCTGATCCGCGTTGAGAACCGGGACCATGCGCACTTTGCCGGGATCTGGAACATCGAGCTGGTTGCCCGTCAGCCATTCGTACAGAAACCAGATCCGTCGTGCGAAGGCGCCGGTTGGAGTCATCCGGATAATCGCCTCGATCGCCTCAGGGTGAACTGCTCGAAAAAGTGCAGCTAATACCTGCAGGTCGATGCCTTCATATTTGAAGGCAAAGACCAGATGAGAGACAAGGGACGGCTCTGGACGATGGCGAGGCGTGAGCATGAGCCACGCTTCGGTCGATCTCGGGTGGTGCCGCTCCGAGATCGCGGCCATCCGCGACGGCGGGGGTATGACTAGGTCAAATGCTGCAATGATCGCGGCATATCCTGCCGGCTCGCCTCGCTCAGGCAGGGTTCTTCCGTGAAAGTCAATCACGCCCTGCGCAGGCCATTCACCCATAGGTCATCTCGCGAAATTGGGTCACCGGATCTAGCCCCCGTTGCGAGAAGCCGTCACCGTTAGCGAAAACCTATCACCTTTCGTCAAAACTGTGAAATACATTCACGTAGGGATTCGATCATTGATGTCATCGGCCTGTTAGTGAGTTCGATCCAGAGTTGATTCTCAATGGAGATATCAGCCAAGCGGGTCACTCATTGGCAATAAACACCGCCTGATCTCCTCGGCCTCATCGTTGCCCTTACCGATGCGGCCGGCGCCACGGTCGAGGCCACCGGCTACTCCGCCTACGGCGAGCGACGACATTGTTCGCGACGGCGCTTTTGCCTGTCTCTGTTGTGGGCGCTCGCGATCCTTTCTCGATGACGACGGTTGCGGCATCTGCGGCGAGTGCCTCGCGCCGTAGTGCGTGGAACTTCTTGATTTGACGCCCAAGTTGGCTCAGACCATGGGTTCGATACAAAATCGAAGGGGCAAGCTATGAAACTATGATTGAACTTGACGGCGAAATCCTCATGTGAGCTTTCTCAGTAGCAATTGTTCCGTCTCCGGCTGATACTCGCTTCTATCTGAATTGTGCGGGTAGGGATCAAAGCTGCACGATGCTTCCGGAAATCAAACTGCAGGGTGACGTCAATGTCGCCGCGCTGTCACCACTCGTTCGCGGCATGCTTCTGAGGAGAACACCCTGCCCACTCGTGCGCTAGGTTAGGCTAGATTCCCCCAGCGACTGCCCGCTTCAGGCAAATCTGGTATCACTTCAGGCTCGGAAGTCGCTTTTCGATACCCGACCCCAGGGGCGCTAAGGTCATAGACCTCCAACGGAACGCCGGAAATGTCTATGGCCAAAATCCCTACGAGTTCTGGGGGCGCATTGCGCAGGTAGTTCTCTGCGTGATCAAGAGCAATAATAAGCTCGTCGCGGATCATTGCGGCAGTCCAATCAGAAGGTAGGCCGCGAACCGTCGTGTAGTCCTCATTCGTGACGGACAACGCTTTACGACGAATCTCATCAACGATACGCAGTGGCGAGAAGTAGGGAGGCTTACCTGCTGCGGCCATAATTACTGGCCCCAACGGGCACATGTGGTTTTCGATCATCAGCAGATCGACATAGTCCCGAGCCTTCGTCCGCGTAGACGCGGCAATCACCTTGTTCACTGCAAGATCGGACGGGTGTAGGCGCGATCCCCACTCATCATCCCTGACCAGTGGGAAGAAGCGTGTCCGGGTCTCGCTCATCCATTGAACAAGGGTGCGTTCTCCGTCGCGAATTACACTTGCCTCAACGCAACCGTAAACGTTGACTTCAATCGATACTTTGAAACCGTCAGCCTCTAATTTCGCGATATCAGTATCCGCCGAGACACCAATTTCCTCGTCGGTATCATGAAAGATGTCAATGTCATCGGACATCCGTGGCCAATCCATGTTCAAAACCAAGCCGCCAGCAACGTAACTGGTGTCAGACCTGTTTCCGGCGATGGAGGCCATGATTTCTTTCTGGATCAGCGTTAGTGCCATCAGCGCCCGTCTCCTAGCTGAACGACCATTCTTCGTCCCATCGCATAAGCCCTCGCATCGCCGCGCTCCATAAGGGCATTGGCGACAACTCGCACCTTCTGCGGTAAATCATTCAGCTTTTCGATGTCGATGTTATCGAAAACTCTTAGCCCATACCTCTCGGTCGCAATCCTGATAAATTCCGCAAGACGACTCTTTTCATCCCGATGCGCAGAGCGCAATTCAGCCGCTGCACTCACGATCTCATCTCTACGTGCTTTGGGAACGAGAACCTCCACCCTCACGAGATCAGACGCTCCTCCAGTCTCCCGGTACTTCTTGATGCGTTCTTTTGCAGACATGGTTACAACTCCTACATGCGGACAATATAGGCGTATCCCGGATACTCATCAAGTATCTATGTTTGTGGTGAAAAGCGCAAATTATCAGTCCGAGTTCACCAGCCTGAACCTATCACAACAAAACCCATCGACTCCTAGGTGCCGCGCCGGCATGGTCTGTGACGTTCTGAATCATACGAATACACGCTGATCCGAGAGTTTACCGCCACAGAGACAGGTGGCAGTTGCTGCCTAATTCTGTGATAATCCATGTCGTAGAAATTCCCTTTCAATTTGTTGACGGTGTTGCTGCGAATCGCATTGGCCAATAGCTTCGCCATGTCCAACTGCCCTTGGAATCGGCGCTTGCTTGGCAGACGATAACGGTTCGTGGGATAGCAATAGCCTAGGGCCGCCAAGCGGAGGTATAGCCATATTTCGACCATACCGGCCGGACCATCCCGGTAATAGGCCTGCAGCAGCCGATGGACCTGGCTTCGACTGAGGTCGAGCCGTTCGGCAGCCTGGACAACGGTCAGGCGTTCGTCACGGATCTTCTGGATAAGCTCAAGGCGATGCAATTCTTTCTGCGACATGGTGATCATAAAGGACATGACGACTCCAACCGCTCATGGTCTCGACCAGGCTGATAGTCGTCATCCTTGCTCCCAACGTTGGCTTTGACCAGTGCGTCGAGAGGCGAGACTGTCGCATCTCTAACTGGCCCAACTGTCGCATTACTAAATAGCCGCGTGAGTTCATGCTGAACCGCGACTTGCGGGCTGGTCCAAACTAACCAGCATAACGAATCTGCGCGAGCAGTTTCTTTCGAAAGACCTCTGCTGGCGTTCGATAGCCAAGGCATTTGCGTGGCGTAGTGTTCAGCCGATTGCAGATCTCGATCAGGTCGGCATCGCTGACGGAGAGCGGATCGACCTCCCTCGGTAGCCATTTGCGGGCTCGTCTGTTAGTATTTTCGACCGTACCTTTTTGCCATGGCGATTGTGGATCGCAGAACCAGGTTTGGGTACCTATGCTCGCCTGGAGGTAAGGCCAGTCGGTGAACTCCGTGCCGCGATCAAAAGTGATGGAGCGACGTGCGAGATGGGGCAGGGCTCGCAGTGCCTGGACGAGGCCGTCCATGACCGGCCGGGATTGCCGATCATTGTTACGCAGGAAGATCGCAAAGCGGCTCACTCGCTCGACAAGCGACGTCACATTGGCTTTCCCGAACTTCTTGCGGAACTGAATGAGATCGCATTCCCAGTGCCCGAATTGCTTTCGATCAGCAACCGCGTCGGGGCGGCGCAGAATGTTGAGCTCCGGGCTAAACCGTTGACCGTGTTTGCGTCTGGCGTGACGCGGTCTACGCCGGGCCCGGTGTTCGGGCAAATGTCGCCACAACTTTATCGACTGACCATCGGCGGAATACGCGAACTTGTAGATCGTTTCGTGGCTCACCGAGACAGGATGTCGCTCTAGCCGCATTCGGCCGGCGATCTGCTGCGGCGACCAGCCATGCATGATCCGGTCGATGACGGACTGCCTGACATTAGAAAAGCGCGATAGCTTCCGCAATTTAGCGCGCCGTTCGCACGCCATGCCATGCGCCGTAACACAGTAATAGCCGTTCAGATCCGGGACGACTTCATCGATGAACATGTTACGCCGGATTTCACGGAAAATCGTCGAGCGATGGCGCCCAAGCTTCTCGGCGATGACGCCAACAGTCAGGCCCGCCATGCGCCAGCGGGCGATCTTGCGTCGTTCATCCATGTCGATGTGGGAGTAGGTGCGTTTCATTGCAGCTTCCTTGCGAGTGACAACCCATTGGTATCATTCGCAAGTCGCACTTCATTCTTGAACCCACCCTGGCTACATCCAATGTGGCGGGAGAGTTGGAATGTCCGGCGGTTTGCAAGGTAGAAATGTCCGCGTGGTCATCACACGGCACAACGGTCAGCCCCGATCTGAGCGGTTGATCCCGGTTGCAAGATCAGATCGGGGCGGGTGGTAAATACACCTCTTCGGCTTTAGCTTTGACACGCCTCACTCCGCAGCCTGCTGTCGCGACAGTGCTTTCTGGCGCCGTGCGATCACTGCCGGATCGTTCATGAAATCCTTCCGCCGGCCAGGTCCGCGAGCCCGTTTGACGTAGCCATTCTTGTCACTGCTGCTCTTCACCTTCGGCTTGTCCTGCTGCTCCTGGCGCTCCTTGATATAGGCCAGAACATCACCCAACCGCTTGTTCTCGGTGATCGCGGCATGCGTCACCCGCTGGTCCTTGTCGAACACCGTGTAGGGCAGGGAGTAGCCTTTCCACCGCACATCCAGACGACCGTCGGCATAGGCATAGGTCTCGACATAGCGCCCCACCAGCCCACGCGTCACATCGGTCTCCTCCAGCATGATCCGCTGGCGCTCGAACGAAAACGTCAGCTGCGATCCAACATAGCGCTGCTCGCGTTTGCACAGGATCTCCGTCAACCGATCTGGCGCCAGATTCAGCGGCCGATGCAGATCATCAGACCGGGCAGGGGTAACCGCAAAACGCGCATTGTAGTCCTCCATGAAGTCCGGCAAAAACGCGTTGCCGGCCTCCATGCTGTCGATGCCGCAAAGCCTGAGCTCCTTGACCAGGCGGTCCTGCAGCGTCCGGTTCATGCGTTCGACACGACCCTTGGCCTGGCTCGAATTTGCGCATAGAATCTCGATGTTTAACTCGCAAAGTGCACGCCCGAACTGGGTCATGCCCTGGCCACCTTTGGCATCCTTCTTCGCCACCCGGAACACCGAATGCTTGTCCGAATAAAAGGCAATCGGCGCGCCGTGACGGTGGAGATAGAGTTCCAGCGCCTCGAAGTAGGTGAAGGCACTTTCCGAGCGCACGAAACGCAGCTGCATCAGCCTGCCGGTCGCATCGTCGACAAACACCAGCAGCGAGCAAGGCGGCCCGCGATCCTCGAACCAGCGATGCTCCGATCCGTCGATCTGCACCAACTCGCCATAAGCCTCGCGTCGAAGCCGCGGCTGGTGAAACGTCCGGCGCTGCTTGCGCGACAGCCACAGTCCGGCCTCGGACATCCAACCGCGCACCGTCTCGCGTGACACCCGCAAGCCATCGCGCTCAGCCAACTTCTCCGTCGCCAACGTCGGGCCGAAATCCGCATAACGTTCGCGAATCAGCGTCACCGCATAATCGCGAACCCCGTCGCTGATCCGATTGTTCGATGGTCGGCCGATCGCCTTGTGTCGGATCGACGCCGCGCCGCCAGTTCGCATCCGCTCCAAAAGCCGACGCACCTGGCGCTCACTCACGGCAAGAACGTGTGCCGCTGACACCGTAGTCATCCGGCCAGCGGCCACCTTCGATAAATCTCAATCCGCTGCAGATCGCGCTCGCTCATCGCTATCAATCCCATCTGCAATCTCCCACGCATCCTTCAGACCCGGGGAGTGTGACATTCCAACTTTGCAGAAACAGGACATTCTAACTTTGTGGCTACATCCAAAGATCGCATAATCTATCTTATGGAACTTTGTGTACGGCTCAAGGACGCGCTACAATTATAGGATATAAGCCCTAGCTCAAAAACGGCACCTGTCGACCTCTTCGAACCGAACCAGCGCTTCTTTCTTGCAGGCGGCTCCCAAAAACTCCTGAAGACATCAGGAGACCGACATGACGATCCCGCACCCTTACAGATACCCCGCCGCTGTCGATTTGCGCTGAGAGTTGGCTCTGACGCACTTTTGCTGATGTGCAGCCCCTACGACGCGCCTATCAACCGCGCCTGCAGCAGATCGAGTTTTGCTCTTCCGTACATCTGGCGCTTGATGAGCATCAAGCGTGTGATCTGACCTTCTGTTTGGCCGTTCGACCGAGGTGAGATAATTGCATTTCTGACGGCATCGAGGTCCTTTCCAATGCCCGCGGCAAACGATCCGACCAAGCTGCTCCTGGCAGCTTCCAGCCATTCGTCCAGCTTACGCGCAGTCTTCGAGCGGATCATGGACTGGAAGTCCCCGATGACCGTGCGGGCAACCACAAGGTCCGGGACGTTCACTTCGATCGCCGCGACGAGGATCGCTTCGGACTTTGCAAGGTCATCGCGCGCGGTGGTCATGAGCCGAGCGATGACACGTGCCGATGGCGTTCTGGCGAGCCCGCTCTGATTAGCCTTTTCCGCAAGACGACGGCGTTGAGCCCATTTCGATACGACGCCACTCTGTCCCGTAAAGCCCTTCGTCTTCAGTTCACGCCAGAGTGCCGAAGCGCGTTACGTGCCCCTTCTTCTCAGCGGTTGTGAGCCAAGGCAGCCAGCGATCCAGAGAGCTGGGCCGTGTTCGGAATACGTCGAGACGCTGCCCCCTTGAAACGCGAAAGAGCTTTCGGCTATGGGCGGTTTGCCGCACAATCTGCCGAATTGATGTTCCATTCTTCGACAGCTCACGAACCGCCTCGTTCGTTTCCTGGCGGCGTAGATACCCTTCATACTGCAGCTTTTCAGCGTATGTCAGAAGCTTGGGAGCAACAACATTGCTGCCGACCGCCTGCCTGATCTGTCGCATCGTCTTGCTGACTGTATCGAGGAAGGCTCGACTGGAATTTTCCATTAGATGCCAGCGATCAGCAACCTGCTCAGCATTGGGCAATGCGTTCGCTATGGCCTCGGCAACGGTATGCGCAACCCATTATTGAAACTAGCGTTAAATTCGAGCGGCCGTCCAAGCCTTGCCGTGCCAGGATCGCGTATCCTTCTGGTATCTCGTCCCTCCTGGGCTATCACCGGCGTTTTCCCCGTCCGGTCCAGAACCTCGATCGCCATTGCAATCCGTGGATCATCCAGCGGCCGCAGCTCGGCGGAATCCGCCCAATAAAGGTGGATCGATCATTCGCCTGTCTCGAAGGTGCCAGGCACCGTGACAGGAGCAAGCGCATCCTTGAGCGCACTGTCGTCACCGTAACGTCCATTACGACGGACGGATTTCCGAAGTAGGGAGGCGCGACGGGTGACGCCCTGCCCCGACCACCCGCGCTATAGTGTTTCCCCAAGTCGTGCGCCGAACCCAAAAGCCCGGGCCGCCGGCCTCCGTTGAAGAAATCCTGTTGAGCTGAAAGCGGCTGCCTGAGCAGCCGCCAATAACAATCACTTACCAGCGGCTGCGTCTTCGATGACTTTCGCTACCTTCTCAGGGTGGGAGACCATTACGACATGGGACGCGCCCTTCACCACGACCGTCTCTTTGGAGTGAGCTCGTTCTGCCATCCAGCCCAGCGCCTCAGGTGGGATGTTCTTGTCCGCGTCACCGTATACAAACCAGGAGGGGACCGTCTGCCAGCTTGCGACAGTCGAAGCCTCGCCGAGTGCCTTGTCGGCGATCGGTCGCTGGGTAGCAGCCATCAGTTTACCTTCACTTGCCGAGACATCAGCGGCAAACTGGTCGTGAAACTTATCCTGCTGGATGTGGAGATCTTTCGATCCATCATCCAGGGAAACGGGCTCTGCGAGTGTCGGTGCCAGCGTGCTACCGGGGAACTTCCCCGAAAGAGCGAGTGCTGTTTCGCCAACGTCAGGCGCAAATGCGGCGACGAAGACCAATGACTTCACGTTTGAGCTGCCCTTGGCTGCCTCGTTGATGACCGACCCACCGTATGAGTGGCCTACGAGAACCACGTTGGTCTTAAGGCCTGCCAGTACCTTGCGGACGTAATCGCCGTCGCCCTTCACGCTTCTCAACGGATTGGCGACTGCAACAACGGGATACCCGTCCTTCTCCAACCGAGTGATCACTCCATTCCAGCTAGAGGCGTCAGCAAACGCTCCGTGGACTAGCACCACCGTGGGCTTATCTGCAGCATGGGCACCAAACGCCAAGCCAACGGTCAATGCTGCTGCGGTGAAAACTTCTTTGAACATGGTCACTCTCCTATTTTATTGTGCACAATCTATTTACGCGCAATCGTTTGTTTTGCAAGTGTCGCATACGGCGATCACTCGGATTTGAACAGCTCGCGACTATCTGGCGCGCCCCGGGCATCGAGAACCCGACCT
Source organism: Rhizobium sp. OAE497 (assembly GCF_040546565.1). Classification (NCBI taxonomy): domain Bacteria; kingdom Pseudomonadati; phylum Pseudomonadota; class Alphaproteobacteria; order Hyphomicrobiales; family Rhizobiaceae; genus Rhizobium; species Rhizobium sp. OAE497. Next base: position 127,159 of record NZ_JBEPOA010000003.1, on the reverse strand, counting down.
ACTGCAGCCGTTTCCCAAAACACAACGTACCCTCAGGGGGCATCCGCCGGTCTATCGCCATTATTGGCTCGACACTGGCCGTTACGGACCTCGCTGACCGCCTACTCGTACCCTGTCATCTCGAGATAACCTACGCCTGTGGTATAGCCTTCAAAAAAGATAGGGCCTTCCCAGTACGGCGTGGACGTAGCCATCCAAGATTGATCGTTCACCGGCTGAGTTTGAACATCAAGCGATTTCGACGGGACCTCAATCCGCCAGGACACCGGGACCTGCTTCCCATCGACCGTCGCGGTCCGCAGTGGGGTGAGACGAACTTGGTCTCCGGTCAGCGGCAATGTGCGCCCATCAGGAGAGATCCAGTTTGCCGAGATAAACCCGTTCTTGTCATCGCGGAGACGAAAAGCCATCAGCTTCTCGCCGCTCGCCAAGTGCAGCGAGAACCAATCCCACCCCGTCTGGTTCGAAGCCAGCGGTTGCGAGGACCACTCCCTGTCAAGCCACGCATTGCCACTCACTGTGATAGGCTTCCCCGACACCTCTATTGTTCCGGAGACTTCATAGAACGGCTGAGAATAGTAGTAGCTCGCCTGGCCGCTTGCCGACTTCACCGAGAACCCGTTGTCGCCCTGGAGCACAAGCGGACCGTTTGCCTTGAGGTTCAAAGCGTAATTAAAGTCTGGCCCAGCGGCTTTTAGTGAGAGGTTTGCCAAAGGATCGGAGCTGGAATTGTCGACGGCGGACATTGTCCATTCGTCTATCCAGGCGCGGAAGGGCGCAGCCTTGACCCCCGCTTGGCCCACGCCGCCACGGCCGAGCCGCTCCGCGACGTATTGGTGGTCGGGCGTCGTGACAGCGGCATGTCCGATCCATATCTGAGGGTCAGCGAAGCCAGCCTTGCTTTCCGGGGCGAGTGCTGATCGGAAAAGTGTCCACTGCGCTCCGTATCGCTTGCCGTCCTGCCCCTTGAGATTGGCAGTGACGTACCACCATTCGATGCGATACTCCGGATGCGCCCCATGATCTCTCGGAAAAGATAGTTCATGGCCGCGCTCTGGAATAGCGAAGCCCTGGGCGTCCGATCCTAATCCAGCGAACCCTTGCCCTAGCGTTTCTCCCGCTGAACCCATCATGGCGGCGACCACCAAAATCAAAGCAGCTGCTCTACCGCTCATTGGCAAAAATCCTAAGCAGATCGGCCGGATTTATCGTCGCAAGGCGACGGACAGGAAGAAACACCGAAGCGAGCGCCGCAAGAAAGGCGATTGCACCAAGCAACAGCCAGTCCAGGGGGAATACGTACATCGGCAACCGCCATCCAAAGGCTTCAACATTCACAATTGCCAGCAACACCCACGCTAATACAAGACCGACGGGTATTGCCGCGATAAACGTAGCTAGCCACAGCGCCAACGTTCGGGCGACCTCATATAAAGCTAGATTACGCCGACGCACCCCCATCGCCCAGACGGGCGCAAGTTGGGGAAGCCGGATTGCGGAAAGGGTCAGGAGACTGGAGAACATGGCGAAACCGGCTACGGCCAAGGTGAGGAAGTTTAGCGCATCAGTAACCTTGAATGTCTGGTCGAAAATCGCTCGCGATTGCCTCTTCAACGCGGCTTGATCTACGACAGCAGTCTCCGGGAGGCCGAAGTCCTCGATCAATTGTCGCTTCAGATCACCCGATTTATTAGGAGAAACACGCACGCCATATCGGAGCTTGGCGACCTGCGGGTAATGAGCAGTCAAAGCGTCAATCCCGATGATGACCTGCCCGTTTGGGTTTCCATAGTCAGAGAAGACTCCGACGACTTTTGCATTCCAGCCGCCGGGCATGGCTAGTGCGTCACCTAATTTCGCCGCCCCGCCCCGCCACATCTGCTCGTTGACGAGGGCACCCTCACCTTTTGCGATCGTGTCCCAGACGCCAACCTGTGATGCGATCAGCGGCCAATGCTCGTGGTAGGTCGGGTCGTCCGCGACCCCAAAGACCTGAATCTGCTCCCCTGCAACATCGCCCTCAGTGCTCCAGATTGGCAGGACGGAGGTCGAGTGCGAGGGAAGCCAAGCCCGCAACCTCGCCGCTTCGTCTTCATCCTTGGCGGTGACGTAAAGCTCGGCGGCGAGACGTTGATCGAGCCACCCGGTAAACGTCAGCCGGAAACTGGAAACCATGGTGCCAACGCCGATGTTAGCCGACAGCGCCAGCAAAAGTGCCATCAAAGCCAGCGACAACCCGGGAAGTTGAATACGCGTGTCAGCCCAGAACCATTCGGTCATGGCGCTGCGTGACAAACGCTGCATGCCGATCAATACGGCTGCTAAAACTGACGGAAGCATGAGTGCTGCGCCCAGCAACAGGCACCCTAACACCGCGAAACCAGCCACCAGGCCCGATGCGGTCAGCGCTAAAGCGCCAGCAAGTGACAGAAGTATCCCCCCAACCCCTGCTTGGATCATCAGTCCTCGCGCAGACGCCCGTGCCCAAGCTCGCGGTTGCGCCGCGGCGAGAATTGGGAGCTTCCAGACCCTGTAGAGGCTTTGAGCGGAAGAAATCGCCGCCCCAGCAAGCGCTATACCCAGTCCAGCAAGCCACCACTCCGGGCGGATCGAGAGCGACCCGGAGACATTGGCCCCGTAAAGTCCTCGAAGGGTGGCCGCGACACCCGGCATGAGAATCGACGCAATCACGTAGCCCAGTATGACCCCGATCACGCCAGATGCCAGAGCGAGCATCGAAAGCTCAACAACGAGCATCGCTGTCAGTTGACGGAGAGAGATCCCAAGGGATCGCAACGTTCGAAATGTGCCGCGTCGTTGCTCGAACGTAAGACCTGTTGCCGAGTAGACGATGAAAAGACCGACGACAAAGGACAAGAAACCAAAAGCGGTTAGGTTCAGATGGAAACTATCAGTCAATCGCGCGACATCCGGTTGCTCCGCCGATCTGCGGACAACGAGCGCGGGTGAGAACTGGCCAAGGGAACTGGCAGCTAGACTTTGCTCCGGGGCAACAACGAGACGATCGATCCGACCGCGCTTGTCCAAGAGTCGATCTGCGACAGCGATGTCCACGAAGGCTGCGCCCTCCGGCACGTTCGCGTCAATCCGGACTTTCATATCCGTATTGCCACGGAGCTGTTCAGCTGTGGTGCTGGACACCAAAAGCTGCCCGCGCGGATCGAAGAAGCTCGTGAGCTCGCTTCCGCTCTCAATGGCGACCGTTTGGCTATCTCGGGGCATGGTCAAAGGGTCTATGCCGATTAACCGGATGCGGGCTGTCTCAAGGCGCACTATCCCTTCAATAACCGGCGAGACTTTGAGACCTGAGCGCCGAATCTTCCCATAGATCTCCGTGGAGATGCCGGTGCCGTCGTTAGCCACGATTTGCGCTAGCGCTCCCTGCTCTAAGACCGAAGCCGCCCGAGCATAACTTGCCCTTGCCTCGGTATTGATCGCTTGCACACCGGACCACAGTGCCGTTGCGAGCGCGATACCCATCACCAGCGTCAGGAGCTGCAAGGGTTTCCGACGCCAGTGGGACAGGAGGGCGCTGAAAGCTTGAACGCTCATTCGGCAATCTTCCCGCCTCGAAGGAGTACGGTACGATCCAGTCGAGCCGCTAAACGGGTCGAATGCGTGACAAGCAGCAGCGCCGATCCAGCGCTTCCCGCCAGATCAAGCATCAAATCAAGTACGGCGTCACCGGTTTGTTCGTCCAGATTGCCGGTCGGTTCATCGGCAAGGATAAGCCGAGGCTTGGCAGCGAGGGTTCGGCCTATCGCAACGCGCTGTTGTTGTCCTCCAGATAACTGTTCCGGGTATCGGGTAGTGTACTGCTCCAATCCCAGGGCCTCGATCAGCTTCCTTTCCCAGACGCTGTCGTGTCGCTTCGCCAGTTTCGCGTGGAAGGATATATTTGCAGCGACCGTCAAGGACGGAATGAGATTGAACTGCTGAAATACAAGGCCGACCTTGGTTCTTCGATATCGGGCCCGCTGGTCCTCGGAGAATGTGCTCAGATCGTCGCCGTCCATGACAACAGAGCCACTGTCTGCCCGATCGAGACCGCCTGCCAGATGAAGGAGCGTACTTTTGCCGCTTCCAGACTCTCCTGTAAGAGCGACGCTCTCACGGGCCGATACACTAAGGTTGATCCCTTTCAGGATCTCGATTGGCCCTTCAGTGGATGGGTATGATTTGCGAACGGCGTCAAGGGTGAGGATCATTGTTCGCTCTGGCCACTTTCGAGGAGAAGTCGATTTGACTGACCTATGCAGGAAGCGGCCTTTCCACAAGGCCGCAGCCGGTTGATTTCAAAGCGCTCGTCCTGTGGCGGTCCGAGGGCTCTGGTCTGGACGACCTGCAGCGAGGCTCACGCAGGAGGCGGCCATGCGCATGTCGCGGTACTCTCAAACATTTGCGAGCTCACAGGGTTCCACGGCCGGTGGTTCGATGCGCGTCCATAACCGGCCACTTGAAAGCAATGACTCGAATGCGCACATGAACAGAAAGAGAACTTCAATTGGGAGCCTTCTCATGTCAAACGGTGGGTCCATTTCGAAAACTGCTATCGACAACCTGGGGGCTATCGCGAGATTTCGCCGTCAGTACCGGTCAAATAGAGGTTGGCTCGTTGGCAACAGGCGGATCCCGTCAGGCGCCATCGCTGCACTCGAGCAGAAATCTCTCCTGAGGGAGGTTGCGTTCAACGGCGAACCGACTCTCATTTTGACTGAAGACGGGAAGCGGGTCCTTGCAGAACAATCGCGCCGATAGCGGAGTACGCGTTCGAGCAACTGACGATGGTGGGCTCGCGCATACACCCCAAACTTTCCATCGGCTTGAGCAATAGACCTACCCTGCACTGACCGATCCGAACCAGGCGCCGTCGTCACACTCTACTTCAAGCCTGAGATTGCGCTGCTAGATCGCGCTGCGATAGGAAACGGTAAGCTCGCCCCACTCGAATTAAGATTTCTTCTTGAGCGCGCTCGGTTTATGAGCTGCTTTTGCTCCGGTCTTCGAACTCTCGACGATGACCTGCGGGTCTGATCGGGACGCTTTTATCTGGTGACCTTTGATTTTTGTAGGGCTGGTCTGCTTCTTGACGACGGTCCCAGTCGTCTCACCCTGGCTGGTTTTCCAGACGACATGGTCGCCCTTCTTCAGGTCCTTGCTCATGACCTACTCCATTCAACGACGCGTTCGAATCTTCAGCGCTTCGACATTACTTGGCGGTGACACGCAGCGCCCCTAGATCGCCAAACGTCCGATGGAGCGTCGTGATCTTATCATCAGCTACGTCCGCTGAGACTTCGATCTCGCCACTAAGTGTAGCGTCTTCTCGTCCATCTTCATTTGCGGACGGAGCATCACCACCACTGGCCTCAACACCCGAGGAATTCTGACGACCGGCGGCTTGAACAAACACATCTGTCCGCTCGATACCGATCTTTTGCACCAGATGCTCGACCGCGAGGTCCGCTGCTTCGCGCGTTTCAAAGGTTGCGGCCACGGTTTTGTTTTTGCTTCCTGACATTTTCGTCCTCCTTCGATAGGAATAGAAGTATCATCTGAGAACTAAGTTCCCGCACGCCAAGCTTTCAGCAACCGCTAGGTGCTCGCGATAAAGCAGGATGAGCAAGCCGCCGAAATCAAAGCCGCTCCTTAAAGACGACGATGCGCCGATCAGATCACGGCCGCGCCGCAAACGTATTCCAGACCAGCCCGCCCTTCCGTTTGACCCGGTTCCAGAGAGTTGAACCTGCGCTGGCGCTGCTCAAACAGCGGGCCGCCTTCCAGTTTGAAGCTTGGGGAGCGTTCAAGGGAGCGATCAAATGCAAAGGTAGTGTGCGAACTTCTTGACCGACCACGTAATGGCCAAATCTGCGAGATCGATAGGCATAGTTATCCCTCCACCGCGATTGCGGCGCTGTAATTTGCGATCGTGTTAATGAATTAACGGGGTTCACGGCGACTATCGTTTCCAGTCCAATAAACCTGTCGTCCAGATCCAGGTGATGAAGCGCTATAAGAAGAGCGAGGCTAAGCCCGCGACGGGCTCGTCTCACGGAATAACATCAGCGCTTCCGCAACGGTTAGGCTTGAATGCTCATCCAGAGCCGCGAGCACTCGGATGCGATCCGACAATGCGGCTTCGTGCCGTGCGTAGCGCAAAAGATCCTTGGCGTTTTTCAACCGGACGTACGGGACAGCATCGCTTTCGATCAGCTCATATGCATGCCCTGCCTCGCGCACCCAGGGCGGTGGAGCGTCATCGCGAAGGCCATCAATTGCGAAGCTGACGTCGGCACGTTTGACGACGAAGTCTGGTTCGGTCAGAGGCAAAGATTGGCACGACCAGGCCGCGACGTCATCGTCGACGTCACGCAGGCAGCCAATATCGCGGGGGAGTTGATCCCGAAACAACACCGGGCCGACGCATCGTACGGTGCTCAATGGATAGTAAATTTGAATGGGATTATGCCGCGCAACAGTGCGCGAGGAAGAGATGCTCATCATGCGCCCGGCCAATCAGACCAATTATCGGACCGACTTGTTCCAATCCGATCTTTTCCCGACTTGCGACGTTATAAAGAAAAGGTGCGCAGATGGCCACACTGCGGTCGGAACAACTGGACCGATAGAACGATTTAGCTGGATCAACAGGAGAACGACATGACTGCGCATCGTGCTCAATGGAAAGGCCATCTCAAAGTTGGCGAGCTGACTTGCGCAGTAGGACTATACACGGCAGCGTCGACCTCGGAACGTATAAGTTTCCACATGCTCAATGGAAAGACGGGCAACCGCTTGAAGCGCGAGCTCATTGACAGCGAAACCGAAGAAGTCGTCGAACGTGACCAGCAGGTCAAAGGTTTCGAGACCGGGAACGGTGAGTACATTATGATCGACCCGGAGGAAGTTGCGGCAGTGATGCCGGAATCGGACAAGATGCTCGAAGCCGAGGCCTTCATTCCGTGCGGCGACGTCGATGATGTGTACTTCGACAGACCGTACTTCCTCGTCCCGGCGGATGAGGAAGCAAACGATGCTTTCACCAGCATTCGAGACGCACTAAGTAAGACCAATTCCACTGCGATCGCGAGGACGGTCTTGTTCCGACGCATGCGAACCGTGTTAATTCGGCCGCACGGAAACGGGTTGATCGCCACTACCCTGAATTTTGACTATGAAGTCCGACCTTCTGAAGAAGCGTTTAAGGACGTTGAGAAGGTGAAGGTCGAAGGGGAGATGCTCGACTTGGCCAAACACATTATCGGAACCAAAATTGGCGATTTCGATCCCGGCAAGACTGACGACCGATATGAGACTGCGCTAGCCGCGCTCGTAAAGGCCAAGGCCGAGGGCAAATCGCTCCCGAAGCCTAAGCCGGTAAAGGTTTCGAAGCCCAACGATCTCCTGAAGGCCTTAAGAGAGAGCGCCGGCATGGGCAGCGGTTCCTCAGGGAAGCCGAAAGCAGCCAACGCAAATTCTGGCAAGAAGAAATCTTCAACCACTTCTTCTAAGTCCAAAACCACACATAGGAAGGCAAGCTGACAATGGCTCCGCGTCGTCCGTATTGGAGAGGCTACCTGAAACTGTCGCTCGTTACTTGCCCTGTCGCAATGGTGCCCGCGACGTCAGAAAGCGAGAAGGTTCGCTTCCATACCCTCAATGAAAGAACCGGCAATCGTGTTGTCTCCCAGTACATTGATAGCGTGACGGGCAAACCGGTCAAGGACGAAGACGAGGCCAAAGGATACGAGCGCGGCGAAGACGACTACGTCATTCTCACCGACGAGGACCTGGAATCCGTCGAGCTAGAGACCGTGCGCACCATCGATATCGAGAAATTCGTTTCGCGTGACAAGATCGAATGGATTTATCTCGATACCCCCTACTATCTCACCGCGAACGACAAGATCGGGGACGAAGCCTTTGCCGTTATTAGAGAAGCAATGAAAGCTCAGAATGTTGTCGGTGTCTCCCGTGTGGTTCTCGGCCGCCGCGAGCGCGCCGTTATACTGGAGGCACGTGGCGAGGGTATCGTTGTCTGGACGCTGCGGTATGGCGATGAAGTTCGGCCTGAGAACGAATATTTCACCGGTATCGACAAGAAATCGGACGCAGAGGGTGTCAACGCGCTCGAAAAGGTCATCAAGAAGCGTACCAAGAATTGGTCGCCAGAGATGGTGTCCGACCCAATCCAGGAAAGCTTGTTGAAGCTCATCGCCGAGAAGAAGAAGGCTAAGAAGCCATCGAAGAAAACAGCGGAAAAGAGCCGGGATGATGACAAAACAAAGTCCGACAACGTCGTCAACATAATGGATGCTCTGAAAAAGTCAGTCCAGAAGGAATTGAAGTCTCGCAAGGCTGGCTGACAAAGCCGTGGAGACCGCCCTCCGCAATCTGTTTCGAGCGCCGGGCAGCGTACGGTCCCCCAGTCAGGCGAGGTCCACCTTGGCCATTCACGGTATCGAAGCTACCGCACGCAGTCCCGTTTTTGCTCATCGTTTGTAGACCCGCTCACATCGGCGCACCTTGTTTTCTTCTCGTCCTCAGGCGTCGCATCCGGAGCTTTCTGGGCACCAGCGGCCGAGCCGAAACCGCTCGGGTTGGTGATGTCACCCTCAACAGACGATGAAGAGGAACTTGGGCCAGGAGTGGGACCAGCTTGGTCCGGGAGGCTTTCCGCCCCGGCCACACTGGCTGTCATAAGTGAAAGCGCTATCACCGCTGTGACTAAATTCAGCATTGTTTCAACTCCATCCTAGAGAGGGAAAACTTGGCCAGACCTTGGAGGTTCCCGAGGGCATTGGAAGCCAACGTTAGCGACGGAATGGTAAGCTGTTACGGGGAGCCCATTCACCGACGACACCTGCTCTGCCGTGTGAGTAATAGCAACGCTTTGCGCTTCGCGGTTACCCAGCGAATTCTACAAGTGGAAGCCATTGGGTGGCTGTGTCATTAACAATCATGCTGCCATCGTCGCCGATTCAACGCTTTCTGCGCCAGCGCGAGACCGAGCGCCTGACCGTTTCGCGCACCGTGCGCAACGCCACCTTTCTCGTACATCAACGCTGAGCCGCTCGCCGTGCGCTTAATGAAGTGCGGAAGACGTAGGCGCGTTTGCTTTAGTGGAAACTAAGCCTACAAAATGTGTGAGAAGGTGTTCGGTGATTTCTGAACCGCTGGCACCTTGGTTGTAGAGCATAATGGCTCGATCACACAGAACGTTTGCTACCTCTTCTTCGAAAGGTACCGAGTAGAAGCTAAACCACTCGACAATCGCCTGAAGAAGCGGAGCTTCTGCATTCTCTTTAACACTTTGCACAAGCCACCCCAATCGGTTTTCCTAAGGAACAGGTAGAGATCGCGGTCGGACAGGTTGGGTGCTCGCCTGGCGTTTCGTTGCCCGCAGCGAGAAACCGGAAAAACCGCTGCGTTCACCATCCCCGTCGCGTCCGGTTGACACAGCCGCGATCTCAGAAGATGAATGACCAGGCAGCGAAGACGTTCCGCTTTCATTTTATTTCGTACGAAAGCGCACGGTCTTCGAGGACATCTGGCCACAATACGTTCGACCTGCCGGTCGACCAATCTCACTCAGCGTCATTGAAGGATTTGCGGCGCTCCGTCTCCGGTCCCGCATGACACGGGTGACGGCGAGGGTCACCAGCATTGATATCCTTCGTCCTTCAACAATGGAGGCCACGAGTGGGTTGCTTGTAAACAAGGTAGCTATTGTCACGGGTGCATCGTCAGGTATCGGCCGCGCGGCCGCATTGCTGTTCAGCGCCGAGGGTGCGGCGGTTGTGCTTAATCGGAGAAAAACAGCAGCGCTCGGCCATGTGTTCGACAGCATTCGTGCTCTAGCAGGGACAGCTGATGCAGTTCCTGGCGACGTCGGCCTGCCGGAGACAACATGACAGGCTGGTAGCACTGGCGCATCAGTCCTTCGGACGGTTAGCCATCGCCTTCAACAACGCGGTTTTCATCGGCCCCCGAAAGCCGCTGGCCGAGGTCGACTTGACGGAATGGCAGAATACCGTCTCGACAACGCTGACGTATGCTTTCCTTTGCTAGCCGTATCTAAATTCCGGCGATGCATCAGACTGGAGGCGGCAGCATCATCTTTAAATCGAGCGTTGTTGGCACGAGCGTCGGGCTCCCCGGTGCCACTGCCAAGGCGGCCTGATGGGTCTGGTGAAGGGTATCACGGCGGATTACTGCTGCCAGGGCGTTGGGGCGGCCCGGCTGCACGCGATCAAACGGATCTCACAACCCGAGGAAATCGCAAATGCCGCCCTCTTCCTTGCCATGTCGAGCTTTGTTATGGGTTCACCGCTTTACGCGAATGGTGGGAATTCCGCAGTCAAATGACAGTGGCCGCCGAAGGATAGCCGTACCGGCGGCGTTCCTCTACATCAGACGGCCCTGGCTAATCAGGGCCTTCCTGCATAAGCAGTGCGAATTCCTCGGCAATAGGGCTACATCCGACATCACCGAACGATCTTCAGCTCCATCCAGTCCGCTGTCATCCGTTCACACTGAATTCAAGTCGCGCCGAGAAGCCGAGATATCGATGCCGCAAAGGCACAGGTCGATGTCGTGCCAATCTTTGCCAGCCGGCAAAGTTACAAACGGATTTTTGTCTCGCCATACGAGGCCATCCCGACAAGCATAGCCAACTCGCGGGGCGTCTCGTAGATTGTTGCTCCATCCACAACCGAGTTACACCCATCAGACTTCTAGAAAGACTGTACGATATGTCGGCTGACGGTTCGTGTCACGGCGGCTAAATTTCCAAGGGGCGGATGGGATGCCAACCACCAATAGGCTTCGATAATATCGGCGCGAACCTAAAATTCGTTCCGCCACAACCCACCGAACCGCTCTGAACCACCCTTTCTTCGCCCTTCGCCCGGGTGTAAATCTCTTCGGGAAGAAGGAGATGCGATGAGTGATGCAGTAGTGATTGTGCCAAGCAAGACAGCTGACGTGGGCAGGCTGCTCAAGCTTGCCAGGCAAGACACACGCATAGCCGTTGAGGGAGAAAGCCATCCTCCAGTGATCTCCGCTTTCGTCACTCGTGTACGCGAGACGCTAAACCGTCTCGTAATGCCTACGGCGGGGCTCGTCGTGCTCCTGGAAGGTACTAAGGACATTGTCTCGGGTACCGAGCACCGAATTTATCGAAGCGGCGACGCCTTCATTCTCAATGCCAACGAGCATGTCGATGTGGTCAATGAACCAGATCATAAATCCGGCTTTTATCGAGCCCTCTTCGTGCGCTTTGATCGCGCTCTGATCATAGAGGCCGCACGCTTGTGGCCACAGTTCGTGAACCAGGAGCTACGATTACGGGAGCCTCTGCTGACAGACGACCTTTGCTCCGCACTTCTCCACGCGGCCGAAGCCCTGTCTTATCAAACGCGAGTTTCCCGCAGGGTCGCAGAGCACCGCTTGCTTGAGGTGCTGCTGATACTGGCTGAGCAGGGCGCGATTTCGCTGACGCCGAAATATGTGGATGGTTCAGTGGTGGAGGCTGTGCGTCTCCTCGTTCGCCACCGCCTGCACTTCCCGTGGACCACGGCAGCAGTCTCTTCGGAATTCTCGATGTCTGAGGCCACCCTTCGCCGCCGCCTCAGCGCGGAGGGCCATTCGCTTCAGCACCTTTTGCTAGATGAGCGTATGAAAGCTGCCTTCACCATCTTGAACGACCGTGACGCATCCGTTGCCGAGGCGCTAGCGGCGACTGGCTATCAATCTCGTTCGCACTTTTCGAAGCACTTTCAGCAGCGCTTTGGTGCGACACCGTCAGAGGTACGGTTACACAGGTCACAAACGCGGCTGCCTGACTGAATCCGGCCCAAAGCTGATCGGTTCGGGTCCAGATTTTCGCAGGCGCATCGGTATCCTCACCAATAGAAACAGTGAGGATAACCACTATGCACCACTACCTGCGAACAATGAGCGCTGCCTTCATTGCAGCGTTTGCCACAACGGCGGCTGGATCATCCGACATTATCGGCCTCAAGGTCACGATTCCTGGTCTTGGCAAGGCTGGACGTTTGCCCGACAAGGCCGCCTTTTGCGCGCCGTCTACTGTCTCTGGAAACAACATCAGCCCACCAGTTACCTGGTCCGCAGGACCGGGCGGCACGCGCTCCTACGTCCTACTGATGACGGACCCCGATGTGCCGAAGGACTTCAGCCAAATCAACAAGTCCGGCGTCGTGATCCACCGCAATGATCCCCGTGTGTCGGTTTTTCATTGGGTTCTCGTAGACATTCCCGCCGATCTGCGGTCGCTTGCGGAAGGGATTGAAAGCGCGGGCCTGGTTCCGCACGGCAAACCAGTTGGCGAAACAGCGCACGGACGCAGGGGCGCTAACGTCTATTCCAGCTTTCTCGCGTCAGACGCCGAAATGGCTGGGACGTACGGTGGTTATGATGGCCCTTGCCCGCCAGTGAATGATGAGCGCCCACATCGGTACGTACTGCAAGTGTTCGCACTGGACGTACCTTCTCTCGGCCTCGGTGGTGTGTTCGACGGCGAGACAGTCACGAAGGCCATGAGGGGGCATATACTTTCTACGGGCATTGCTACTGCCACTTACTCGCTCAACCCGAGCATCACCCGGCAACAACATGGCCAGTAACAAGACGATATCGAGGAACCTGGGATGATTAAGAACGACGCTGCAGCATCAACTCTGTTTTCTCGTGACGCCGAAGGGTGCGACAGCCTGCGCCGACGGTTGATCCCCTGTTTCGATAAGTTCTACGGGACCGCCCTGGAGTTAACCAAGAATGGCAGACCTGTGCCAAGTTGACGGTGTTCGACATAGGGGCCGGGGCCGGCCTCCTCTCTGCAAAGGTCCTACAAGTCGTTCCAGGTTCAAAAGATTTGCAGTGCTCGGCGGATCATCGGCCATGCCAGAGCAAGCTCGCATTCGTCTCGGGACAAGCGTGGATCTGGAGTTCCGACATGCGGAGATGGCGGACGCAGTGCTTGGGCATGCTCGCCCCTTACTAGCCTTTGGTGCGGAGGTGACATTGACCTCAACCTGCAACATCACGGGCATTCCCGTTGGCCGCAATTTCCAACGCTCGGCTTACGTCGAGATCGGTCTGGCTCGGACCTGTTGCGCGTTCGCAGGTGGAGACAGCACGGCGAGCAACAGGATCGTCCCGGCGCATTTGGCCTGTTTGACGACGGAACTCGCGCCTAATCCAGGCCTTCGTCCATGGAGTGGACTTCAACGGCCTCAAATCTTTGAGACCTTGTACCAAATCGTATCTCAGAGCCGTGACCAACGTTCCCGATACAAGTTCGCATTTTTCAGAAACAAGCCAGATACGCCGGTTCCCTACACCCCCTCCGCCAAGTGTCGTCACCACGACATAACCCAAGGAGAGGCATCATGACTGCTATCAGAACATTGTCCCGCCGAAACTCGACAACCGGCCGTGCTTTCGCATTTGCGCTGGGCTCGATCATGCTGCTGCCGGTGGTGGCCCTGCAGGATGCAAAGGCTGCCGAGCCAATCACTACGACGTCCGCCGACAAGACATCGGACGACAGTATTCGCCCTTTCAAGATCGATGTGCCACAGTCCCAGCTCGACGACATGCGCAAGCGTATCGCCGAGACCCGTTGGCCGGACAAGGAAACCGTCCGCGACATCTCCCAGGGCATCCAGCTCGCACGCGTTCAGGAACTGGTTCGGTACTGGGGCACCGATTATGATTGGCGGAAGGCTGAAAAGGAGCTGAACGACCTTCCGGAATTCATCACCACAATTGACGGCGTCGATATCCAGTTCATCCATGTTCGCTCGCGCCATCCGAACGCCCTTCCCCTGCTCCTGACGCACGGTTGGCCCGGCTCCCAATTCGAGTTTATCAAGGCCATCGGCCCGTTGACCGATCCCACCGCGTTCGCCGGTCGGGCGGAAGATGCCTTCGATGTGGTGATTCCCTCGATCCCCGGCCACGGCTTCTCCGGAAAGCCAACGGAACTGGGCTGGGGTCCGGATCGTGTCGCCAGGGCCTGGGACGTCCTGATGAAGCGGCTCGGATACAAGAATTACGTCTCGCAGGGCGGCGACCATGGATCGGTTATTTCCGATGCTCTGGCACGCCCAAGCCCCTGAAGGCCTTCGCGGCATTCACCTGAACATGCCCGCCACCGTCCCTGGCGAACTGATGAAGGGCATCAACGCAGGCGACCCCGCACCGGCCTCCCTCGCGCCCGACGAAAAGGAGGCTTACCAGTCCCTGAGCACTTTCTTTGGCAGGAACGCTGCATACGGCGCAATGATGGTCACCCGTCCGCAGACCATCGGATACTCGCTGTCTGACTCGCCGGCTGGTCTGGCGTCTTTCATCTATGAAAAATTCGCTCAGTGGAGCGATAGCGATGGGGTGCCGGAACGCGTGCTATCTCGCGACGACATGCTCAACGACATCACCCTCTATTGGCTCAACAACGTCGGCGCATCGTCGTCCCGCTTCTACTGGGAAAACAACAACAACAACTTCAGCTCCGAGACCCAGAAGACCAGGGACATCAAGGTGCCGGTTGCCATCACGGCCTTTCCCAAGGAAATTTACAAGGCACCGGAAAGTTGGAGCAAGCAGGCTTACCCGACGCTGGTCTACTACAATCAGGCCGCCAAGGGTGGACATTTCGCCGCCTGGGAACAGCCGCAGCTGTTCGCCGAAGAACTACGGGCGGCATTCCAGTCGATGCGATAAAAGCGCGGGGCAGCTCCTCAGGCTGCCCCCTTTCGACGAGGCTTGGCGGGCAATCCAGGGACTGGTGAGCGGCTGTGCGATCATAGTCATCCTTGGTCGCCATCACCGACATACGCCGGCGCCGGCCACCTTCGGGCCGCTCGATAAGGACCTCCTGACGGTGCTTCGACATATCAATCGCTACCAGCACGGCGTTTGTGGGAGTAGAAAGATATTTGGTCATGGCTTGTCGCCTCCAAAGTGTTGCCTCGACAACTTCACTTTAGAGACCTGTTGACCGGCCATGACCACCGCCGGCGGCGCGCTCCGCTACACACGGCTACGCGCGCCGCCGGCTCTGTCAGAGCAAGATTCCCGATGTGCTACGGCACGGAATTCACCTCGAATGCGATCCTCGCCTGGTCGAAGGATCACAAAGTCGACTGGCATTACATCGTGCCGGGAAAGCCAATAGCAACGCATTCCATAAGCACCAGGTAATATTTAAGCAATTTCTGCGCGTTAGGCATTAGAACATTTTACGAATGCGTTTCAGGTCAGATAGGAATGGGTTCCCATTTTCCGTATTTTCATTGTGTTTTTTCAAAATGCTGCGGACATTTTGCATGACTTCCTACAGTCTTCTTTGCGCGGGAGGAGGTGTAATGCGTCGATTAAGGGTTTGTCCCGGCGGCCGTAACGGACAACTGTTCTACCGCAACGCGATCTGAACGTCGGCTTCCCGACAAGTAGGATCGGTGCCCTTGCTAGCCCACGAGCTTATGTACCGTGCCCACGGTCATGTCCCCGACCAAAGCCGTAATGACGTCCAGGCCGTATGGCTTAGGTATGAATACGGCGTCGCCGGGGAGTTCTTCAGATTGGAGCCGATGTCCGCCCGAAGCGACGATGACGGGTACGTTCATGTGGCTCGTCGAAATCATCCTTGCGAGATCGAGACCGCTCAGGCCGCCCGGCATGTCGACGTCCGTGATGACGGCGTCGATCTTCCGTCGTCCGAGGACGGCCACGGCTTCAAGGACGTTGGCAGCCTCGACCACATCGTAGCCCTCGTCGAGAAGGGTGTCGGCGAGCATCATCCGAATCAGGAATTCATCTTCGACGATGAGAACCGTAGGTTGGTACATGGCAGTCTCCGCTCCGTGGTCACGAGAGGAACTCGCGTATCCACATTTAGATTGCCCCTCGAAGCGGAGTATTTGCCGACATGTTTAATAAAATGCGAACGGTTGGGGCGCCGTGAGCGAGGATTTCTGCTTCTTCAGAGTTGGCGGATTGCTGCTTGGCCTGAAGCCGGGGCGAGTCTGCTCACCTTGCAGCCGGTCGCGAACGTCAATCTGGCGGATGGCTGGTATCTCCGGTCTTTCGATGTGCGCGACCCGAATTAGAAATAAGCTCAACGTGGCTCGTGGATCGGACAGCGGTTGAACCCCTGCCGGAACTGGGCGGAATGTTCGTAAGGCGCCTTGCGCGCGCGATTGATGTTGCCGAGCGGCTGGTGGGCGGCCAAGCCCGTCCAGACGCTGAAGCGCATCCGCTCATCGACCTCATCGACTTTCTCGTCGCTCCAGCTATCCTGCGGCCCGGCGCTAACGATCGCGACCGTGACGAAGGGCGCATCCGTCTCGTCCCACTCGACGGTCGGGTCTTCGATCGGTTGATCTTCAATGTTGCGACAGAGCTGAACCTGAAATTCCCATTGCGCGCGAATATCTCGCATCTCCGCCTGGACCGTCTCGCGGATAGCATTTTCGCTCACGCTGGTATCGATCTCGCGGCCCATCAATTCCGTGAGGCCGACCGATACGGGCTTCAGCCGGAATTTAGCGACATAGTCGCCGTACCGAAACGGCGTAACGCTGAAATAGGTCTCGCCAAGCGGATCGACATTCGGAGCACCTCCGAGCGACTGCACGGCCGGGCTGGATATGCCGACCGCCTCAAGACCCTTATTGACCGTCTGGAGAACGCTAGAGAGTACCTCCTTTGTCCCTTCCATCCGGTCTGTTATCTTGGCGAGCATCTTCAGATTGCCGAGGAATTTTTCCGCATTCGGCGCCTGGAAAACCGGACCGTTGACCATCACGAAGTCCTGGGTCGAGCCGGCCGCATCGGAAAGCCTCGGGCCTTCGACGCCGACGACTTTCATGGCGAGTCCGCGCGGAAGTGCAATCGCGTCGGGCAGAATGTCGCCGGCATTCGTCGACATCCGCATATAGACGTCGTAGTTGCCCGAACGCGAGAAAAGGCCCTGGGCGAGTTCGGCAGGTAGGTTGTCCCTGACAATCATCTTGGCTTTAAGGATTCCGTGTGCCTTTGCATGCACGGACCGGACGGCGTGGCCATAGTCCTCAGCAGTCCGTTTCAGAATGACGTCGAAGGCGTCATTAAGACCGGAGACCACTTCCTGCTCGTTAGGGTTGATCTGTTCGAGATCCGCTGAGTAGCGCACAGGGGTGGCTGTCGTCATCACTTTGCTCCTGGGGGAAATTGCGACTTATGTGACAGAACGCCAGCCGAGTGGTCTTCGTTCCGAACCACGTGATTGCCGCCTCCAAACGGCGAAACCTTCACGGGAGACCCGCTATTGCTGAAGACAAATTGGCCAACCTGGCAATCTGTCTTCGAAATGCAGCCGCGCCTTTCGAATTGCTCCCGCCCGAACTCCAACTGGTTCGATAGAGCTAGTCTAGATACCCAAGAGGGGCTGCAGCAAGCGCAGTAGCCTGCTCGAAAACTTCAGTGGTGCGTCGGTAACCGCCAGGCAAATGCAGTCTTGTCCATGCCCGGCTCGCGGAGTGTGCAACACATCGGGATCAGCCATTTCCACATCGCCACGTCTAAACGTCGCAAATTGGTCCGAGAAACTTCCAGCAAGCACAAGAGTGAGCTCGTCGCCACGATGCGTATGCTCCGGGACCGGCAGGCCTGCAGGGATACGAAGCAGACGCACGGTTGTACTTTTATCTTCGGTTGGGACGATCATCTGCGCGGCGCCGCCCGTTCCCAGCGTCTTCCATTTAAGCCCTCCAGCGCGATCGACATACGATCGAAGCGGTTGCGGTAGCAACCTGTCACCTGCCGGCCGGCGAAGTGTCACAACGTTGGGAAACTCTTCATTTTCGATACGGCTTTTTAGGCGTGACCAGCTCTCAGCAACCGCATCATCGTCCTCAATAGGCTCTTCATTGTCCAGAAAGTGTCCGCCTATCGCCTCATAGACCCCAACGCGGCCACGGCATGAGGGACAAAGCGCAAGGTGTGTCGCAACAGCAACACTCCAGCCTTCGGACAGCCTGCCGGCGGCATAGAGCATAAGCATCTCGTCTTCGAGATGATGTCGGATTATCGGCTCTGCTGTAGTGCCCATCTTAGTTTCTCGCATGCCATTCGAATTCTTGATTTCACTGTCCCTAGCGGGATACCTAGCAATGAAGAAATCGCGGAGTGCGGCATTTCCTCGAAATATGAAAGCCGCAGGACTTCAAGGTGCTCATCCTTTAGAGACCCAAGTGCTCTGGTCAACGCCTGCGCGTCCTGAGCATTAATAATCGCTCGATCGGCCGCAATCTCCTCTTGCGGGACGAAGGCAGGATCATTCTCGTCCAACTCAGGCATCCGGCGCCTAAGAGAGTCGATATAGAGGTTGCGAGCAATCCTAAAGACCCAAGTCGATACCTGACCCCGCGCGGGATCGTACTGTTCAGCTTTACGCCATACCGCAAGCATAACCTCCTGGGCGAGCTCGTCGGCAATCACGAAATCCTTGGCGAGCCGTCGCATATGCGATCGCAACCGAGGGTAAATATGCTTATAAAGCTCCTCAAATGCTGCAGGATCGCGCGTCTGCGCCACCGCCTCCAGCAGTCTTTTCAATCTCGTCTGATCGTTTTCAGGCTCCTGGCCTTCCATGCTCTGCTTCCTCACGTGCACGCGAGGCATACGCTTTAATGCCGTTCCTGCAAACATCGTTGTTTCTCACCGGCGCTTCCCACTTGCATGTACGTGCCCAGTCACGCCTGGATCAAAATTTTGTTCGCTGTAACTATGGTTGCTGCTTTTTGTGACCGATGATCGAGTTTGTCCGGCAAGCTGCCGCATGGAAGGGCGCGAATTGTCCACCCCGATTCGGCCTTTTTACCATGCGAGGTGTCGCGAGCTCGACCGGTTGTTGAACGGACCGGCTCCAAGAAAACTTCGGATGCAAGCCCGACCTTCCCAAGTTCGACCCGGGCGCCTTCAACGCCGAGCCAAGGTGCAACCAGGACGTCCGAGGGGCACGGCTAGTTTTGAGACATCCATCGCGCCGGTTGAATGTCTGTCAAGGAGCCCTGACCGGGGCAGTCACCACAACGCGCAGCCCTGGACCATTTGGCTCCTCGTCAATGCTCCCTTGAAGGCGATCAATGATCGCAGCAAGCATGCGGGTTCCAAAGCCACTCCTCCCCTTGGGTAACTTGCCCTTCCCGCGGTCGGCGACAATGAGACGCAACGAATTCCGGTGCTGTTCAAGTTTGATCAGCAACGGCCCCGCGTCGCCGCCGTAGGCATATTTTTGTGCATTGATGACAAGTTCCGTCAACACGAGGCCAATGTTGACTGCGCGATCGGTAGAGACCAGAATGGGTGACAAATCTACATCGAGGCTTTCTGACCATTTCCTGTCCATCGTTGTGGACATGTCAGATAAGAGATTCTCGAGATAGCGTGAGAGGTCGACGATTTCCAGGCTGCCGTCCTGGTAAAGCCGACGATGCACGAGAGCGACCGCATTCAAACGGTTCTGAGCCTCGTTCAAGCTGACGCGGACCTCGTCGTTAACGGTCGCACGGCCTTGCATGCCTAGAAATGCTGATACGAGTTGCAGCGAATTCTGTACTCGGTGATTGACTTCCTTCATGAGGAAGTCTTTTTGAACGAGGAGGCTTTCATTTTCCTTCAAAGTGGTTGTCAGCTCGCGATTGAGCTCGCGGAGGCGGTGGTTATTCCGATGCTCCAGCATAAGCTTGACAATGCGCGACGCAACGTCCTCTTCAGCGTGACTCCACGGCCTCGCCCTTCCCCGGACGCTCTCGGACCATTCCTCGAAGGACGCGCGCGGTGTCAGCGTTGCACCGGCTTCCAGTGGCACGTCCTTATGCGGGTTCCCGGCCCACTTTAGAACCTCCACGTGTTCGGCCCGAAACCACATGAGAATTGTCGGGACTTCCGTCGACATCGTCACCGCAAGAAGGCCGCTGGCGCGATCCCGGTATGCGATGGCCGCCTCGAAAAGGCGAGACAGACTTGCAGTTGCGATCGGCTGCGTGGCGGCCGGCACGCGCGCGTAGCTCGCGATCTCGCGCACGTCGATCGGATCCGGACAAGCTCCATAGGTAAAGAGCTCGGTTCCCTGGACCGCGGCAAATCCGTCGGCCGCGAGAAGACGGGCGATTTCCGCGCCACCGTCACTGAAGAAGTCTTCAAGTGATCGATCACTACCAAGAAGGGAGATCACTGTATCTTCCTGCGAGCGGCTTCGAATGCGCTCGCGATACTGGGCCGCCTCTTCCTTGGCGCGGATTTGCCTGGCCAGCGCGTTGGACAGCGCTTGTCCGCCCATCCTCACGGCCAACGGAATTTCGCGCGGTTCGTGATGATGGCAGGCAATCAGCCCCCAGAGAACCCCGTCCTTAATAATTGAGAAGGATGCAGAGGCAGCAACCCCCATGTTGCGCAGATACTGCAGATGGACTGGAGATACGCTTCGTAGCGTCGAATCGCTCAAATCGAGTTCGCGTAAGTCCGTTGTGATCGAGTGAATGGGCTGTGGTTCGTAAGAGACATCGGGAATAACCCTGACGCGGTTGCGAACATAAAGTGCCCTCGCTTGTCTGGGAATATCGGAAGCAGGGAAGTAATGGTTCATGAAACTCGATGAATCCTTGTCGATGCTTTCCCCGACAACCACGCCGGCATCATCGTCGACAAACTGGTAGACCATCACGCGTCCAAAACCAGTCATCTCCCGAAAGACTTGAGCGGCGGCCTTGCAGAGTTCCTCGAGTTTGCTGGTCTTCTCGAAGGCTGAGGAAGCGGCGTCCAGTTCGACCAGGAACGGCACTGCCTGTACGGTATCTCGTTCTGCTCGATCAAGTTCCACAACCAGATAGTTTCCAGACCGGTAAGCCACGGCATTGAGTGGCCCGCAAGGCGCCTCGATGCGACCGAGAACCGAAAGAGCGCCGGCGCGGAGCTTATGGGCGAGCCCCTCTAAATCTAAACCCAAAACCTCGGATAGAGATTTACCGAGCGCGGGAGACGCAAGAAACCTTTCGGGCCGTCCTGCTACGCCGATACACGTCATAGAGGCGTCGCACACCAGCATGAGGCCATGGGCTTGTATTGCCCCCGGGATGTGGATGGGCTCAAGATCGCATGCGCTGGTAAGCGCAGGATCGATGTTTTGGTTGAGCATGCACGCCTCCTGACGCATTAGGTACTGCCACGGCCGCGGCTGCTTTGCGGACTGGATATACCAAAGCTTCAGGAAATGGTCATTCAAAAAGGACATGGGGCATCACCCGTTCAGATCGTCGAAAAACGCCATCTGGGTGCGCCATCTAGATGATTGCCGATCCTGAGGCCGGACCGATCTGCGCATACCTTTCTCGGAATGTGGAGGGAGTGGGGTGGCGCAAGATAGCTTTTCCTTGTAGCCCTTCTTTTACCGGGACGCGCGACAAGCAAAATTCAAAAGCCTAAAGTGCCGAGATCAGTTCGATAAGGGAAGAAGACAATCAAGCGGGCAGGGGCGAACGTCAAGATGGACTGGCTGCGCTATCTGATCACCGGCTATGAGCCATCCGACGTGCCACAAGTCCAGATGATGGGTTTCATGCAATCGCTCCTGGCAGAGGAGATGCTCACCAGCCCGATGGTGAACACCACAGCCATCTCTGACGCCGGACTGGCAAAGCGCACACTTTATGAACTAGATCGTTCGAATTTCACACGCGAAACCTACGATCGTGCCGTCAATGTATGGATGCGGTCAATTTCGAAATCCAGGGCCTCATTCACAAAGCCTGGGGTCGGCTATGAGCGTATTGAACGGAACTGTCTACCATCGATAAGTATCCCTTATCGATGGTGATTGCTTTCGAGGCGCGCCTGCGAGCGCTGCAATTGCTCGGCTTTTTGCGTGTCGCAAATCGCTGAAGATCGCGCCGGCGCAGAGACGCGCCGGGCCGCCTCGACAGCCCCGGGGATCGAACATTGAAGCTGAATCAGCTATTCGCTACGCGCGGCCGCTTGGTGACGTTGGGCGCGGGCCAACTCGACGAACCGGCGTTTGACCTCGGCAAACAGCGCGGGAGGCAAAGGGCCGTGGTAGCCCGTGTTAGTGTTGAGCCGGCCGGATATTCGGTCCTGGCCAAACAAACCGGTTGCTTTCGGTCAAGACGATCCAGGAGCGGTCGTCATCGAGGCCCAGGCGCTGTTTGGTTGCCAGCGGAATTTCGATTGCGTCCGCAGGGTTGGATGGTGGGGTATGGAAAATCGGAGTACCCGCACGGCCGGTCTGCCGTCGTCAACATGCGCAACCATCGCCAACACAAGCACCGGCCGATCCTTGTCGCCCTCTTCGCGACCTTCGAGAAACTGCCAATGCCAGAGGTACGAGTAGCGAAAGAGCCAGCCGACTTTTGGTTCAGTCGGCAGCATGCTTGCCCGTCAGGACCTCAGCATTGAGATGATCGAGCGCCTCATCCATCTCGGACGCTTCGATCGCAGCAAGGTCGTCGTCGCCAATGGCGGAGGTCAGTTCGACGCGCCGTTCGCGTTTCGTCAGCCGCAGGTAATCTTCGTAAGCGATCAGGACCGTTTTCGGGCGCCCGTTTTTGGTGATGATCACCGGGTCACGGACGGCGGCATCCTGATAGGCGCCGAAATTTTTCGAGACCGTGGCCGCCGTAACTGTAGAAGTCATGTGAGAACTGCCTTTTTACGGAATATACGGAATATACGGAATTTACGGAAGTTTTGTAATCCCGGGCGGTGGCGGTCCACGCAACTCGAGTTACCGGTTAGCCGGCACCCCCGTGGTCGCTCCAGTATTTATGTCACGTTTCGGACAGGGGAAAGATGAATGCCTATCCTATTTGATGTGAACGAGGCTACCGAGCGGTTTAACGAACTGATTGAACGCACGCTGCGTGGTGAGGTCTTCGTGATCTGCCGGGGCGGCATACCGATCGCGGAGCTGACCGCGATCCCGAAGGCCGCAGGAACCATGGATGATTTCCGGGCGCTCGCAGCGGAAGGGCGCGCCAGCGCGCCGCCCGGCGCCAGCTCAAACCACGACGAGTTCTACGACGAAAACGGAATGCCGAGATGAGTGCCGTCGATCGCCGAGCCAGCGAGCTCGATACGATCGCCGCGGTCCTGCCGATCGAGCGGCGCGACGAGCCCGCAGAGCTACTGACCGACCAGGACGTCGAAACCCTTCGTCATCTCGTCAACGAAGGCATGGGCGCCAATTCGCTGAGGGCTCTCACCTCGGATCTGTCCTATCTTCAAGCCTGGGCACTGGCCGCGACGGCAAGCCCCCTCCCCTGGCCGGCGCCCGAGGCGCTTCTTCTCCCGTCGATCGCCATCGATCTCGGCCGGACTAAAACGAGCGACGGCAGCCGCGAGGAGACCATCTATCTGACCGGCGCACCTGTCGATGCGAAGACGAGGCTGCTCCAGAGAGTGTCATGATCAACGTACTGACCGGCCTGAGCGAGGCGAACAGCAACGTTACCAATCACGCCTACCCGGCCGAATATCAACCGGACTATCCGCATGTCGGGCGCCTCTGGGTTTCGGCAACCGCAGATAGGCACGACAATTCCTTAAACGGTCGTTGTATACGATCAGGATATAACGATCCCGATCACCGACCCTCGTATCAGCCGGCGCGAGGAGGTGATGAACTACCTCGGTCGGACATTGAAGCAGACCGGCACATTTGAATTTCAAAATGGGTATCTCTCATGCGCCAAAAAGCAACCTGCTAATGATGGCTTGACTGAGGCACTCTCCAGCATCGAAGTCAGAGCGGTTGCACAGTAAGACCAGATTTCGCGTTCGTTCTATGCCCGGTTTGCGGCGGGGTCAGCGACCGCTTTTTGGATCGCAGTGCCTCTGACCTCGCGGACCGACTGGCAAAGTCTTCAAAGTGGCGGTGTTTGCGACCGGTTAATCTGGCTCGGTTCGAAGCGAGTCGACTGTCGCGCGCGTAAGGCCAGCATGGCGTCGGAATAATACAGTCAGGCCGAAGCGCGCTCGATTTCTGCTATCACCGGGCTTCGATTTCTCTTGTTGGCGCGAAAGACTGCTTCAGTAATCAGCGACAGAGGAAGACCAATGAAAAAAGGAATGAAGAAATAGATCGCGCGGAAGGCGACAAGTGATCCAATTGAGGCCTGGTCTCCCATTACATGGGTGACTGTGGCCTCCAGGACGCCGAGGCCGCCTGGAGCGTGCGTGGCGAGAATAGCGATATTAGCCAAGGTGAAGGCGGTCGCGGCCTTGAGATAGCTGACATCGCCGCCCACTGCCATCACTTCGCGCAAACATGCGGAGACCAGTGCAAAGTTGACTGTCCCGACGATCACTTGGAGGGCGGCAATCCGTAGCGTCGGCATCTGGAATGTCCATGAGCGGATGTGCAGCGGGGTCCTTAGAAAGGAAGCAAGCAGGAGATATGCCGCCACCGCGACTATACTTGCAATGCCAATCGATCTCACCGCTGCTTCACTGAGACCGAGCACCGCACTGGCGTCTGCAGGGTTCAATGTCAAAACGATGCCGGATAGCATTGCCATGCCGACACCGACTGTAACGCCCGACAGGAGAACGATTTTGGCGACATCCTCGGTGCTCAATCCCCAACGCGCGTAGTACCGGTATCGCAGTGCGCCGCTGCTAAGCCCCGAAAAGCCGACGCTTTGGCCAATCGACAGCGCGATGAAGGATGCCAAGCCGATCTTCGGGTAAGGAAGGTCGCTGTGAACATGACGGACGCCTGCCCAGTCGAAACCGGTCAGGCAAATATATGAACCGAAGGCAAAGAGCATCGCCAGGGCGAGGTTCTGAGCAGGAATCTCTCGAACGGAACCGATGACCTCCCGCAACGAGTATTCGCTGAATGTCTCGTATAGAAGGTACGCGGCGGCGCTGATACCAACTATGATCAGCATGTACGTCAATATCTGCCTGCCCGTCATCGCGCCAACCATTCCTGTTTGCGCTGCAACGGCGATCAGGATGCTTTGGTTCCATAAACAGCGCCGCGCGCGCTCAAACCAATACTTGTCGCCTCTCACCGCACCAATCGATGACCGCTCCGACTGTTCAACCGGCGCCGGTGTCCGCCGATACGACCCGCCCCGGTCTTAGGCAAGGAAAATCGTTGAAGACGATATGAAGCGTTCTTCGCCGCGATTCATATAGTAAGCGGTCAGTACGCTGCCATCCTGTCGGCTTACCGCACGAGGATAACCGAGATCAGGCAGCAGGCCATCCGACCGGATAATGCTTTCCACCGACCAATGCGTGCCATTCGTCGTGCGCTTCATTCTTATGCCGGCGGGGCTGCCCCTGTAGCCATAGAGCAAGGCATATTTCACCGCTGCCTATCGCGACCAGGGGCGCCAGGATTACCGCCAGGCCCAGTGCTACCCCCAGCGGCTCCCAAGTCTTTCCGTAGTCCATTGACCGAAAGGCCTCAAGCCATCCGCCCTCCTCGATACCGCGGCCGCGTCGAACGACAGTCAAAACGGAACGATCTGGCAGTACGCTTGTGGGCATGATGGCATAGCCGTCACCATCGAATGGAAGATCGCTTTTCCAAGAAAAGCTTAACCCTCCATCGATCGTCTCAACGCACATGCACTGCCCTTCGTTGCCGTCTCTCTTGGAACGGCTAAGCATGAACAGTGCATGATTGCGGTCGATCGCGATCAGATCAGTTCGGGCCGCAACCCCGGTTTGATGCAGGCCAGTAAAGGCGTGAGGCCCACTCCACGTTCGTCCCCTGTCGCGGCTGACATAGAACCAGCTTTCAGCGCCTCCATCGATGCCTGTGCGGGCTGCCATGACTACGACTTCCGGATCCTGGAAATCGATTCTGGACGACTGGCTGCTTGACGGGAGTAGGTCTATCCTTGGACCGGACCGGAGTGATTGATCCACATGTTCGTTCGCCGACAGGCTGCGGCCGCCGGGCACGATCCCGCAGAAAGGTTCCGATCGCCATGTCCTACCTCCGTCGAGGCTCCGGCTCTGAACTGGCAGGCAGTCGCTATGCTTGTCGCGAGCATGTAGCCTGCCTTGGTCTCCAAGAACTCCAACCGCAAAAATGACAAGAGCTTCCCTCTCCCACAACCACATGCCGTAGTTTGCGGGCCAGCCGGCGAAACTCCCCTTTCTCGCGAACACATCATGATGCTTTACCGACGTAACCTGCATGTTACCGATGCCCGATCATCTTGATGGTCAGGATGAATGCAGATAGGCAGAAGCAAATCGAATTGGTCAGAATGATTGGAAGCTCGCCGCGAAGGACACCGAAGCCCGTCCACAGCGCGAAACCGGTAACTGTCAGAGCGTACATCCACCCCGAAATCGCCGCGGTGTCTCTCGTGCGGATGACCTTTGCGGCCTGGGGCACAAAGCTAATGACCGAACACGCGGATGCGCAATAGCCAACGATCGAAGGCGTATCCATTCTATCCTCCCGTATGCGGCCCCGTGCCATGCAAGGCTCTCAACAGTTTATATGCGCGACCCTCCCAAGGGGCGTAGATATTGAAGCCGGAGGGTGCGCAGTCCTCGGCTCGCGCTCCTCGCTTCCGCAGGTGGCCGCATGGGCCTTGAACCTGCAACGGCGCAGGTTGCTCCGATCAATCGAGATATGCTGGGCTGTCTGACTGCACGAAACCGCTGACCCTTGGAACAGATGATCCATTTCGAAGTTTGGCTACTGCTATATCGACACATAGGAGCAAATGATGAAGCACGCCCTCGCCATTGCCGGACTTTCTGTCCTGTTCGCCTCGCCCGTCCTCGCCCAGTCGGCAGCAGAAAAGACGGGCGTCAATTCAGTAATGGGTGTCGCCCCCAAAACCGAAGACTTCGTCACCGAAGCCGCAGGGAGCGACATGTTCGAAATTGAATCCAGCAAACTCGCCGCCGAAAAGTCACAGGATGCTGCGACCAAGAGTTTTGCGCAGCAGATGGTAGCTGATCACACAAAGACGTCGGACGAGTTGAAGGCACTCGTTTCTGGAGGAAAGGTGAAGGCCACCATCCCAGCTGCAATGAGTTCGGCACAGCAAAGCATGCTCGATGACCTCAAGAAACTTAACGGCGACGATTTCACAAAGCAGTATCACGCTGATCAGCAGGATGTGCACGAAGATGCCGTCGATCTCTTCAAGCGATATGGAGAGGAAGGTGACAACCCCGAACTGAAGGCCTGGGCAGCCAAAACGCGCCCTGCACTCGAGCATCACCTCAAGATGGCAACAGATCTGAACAAGTAATTCACAACCCGGCGTTGCCGTGGGTAGCGCCGGGTTCATCTTCGAGCTGCCTTGCCTATCTCGGTGCTTACGTCCGATTGTTACAATGCGACGTTGGCCCCTGCGGTCCGGCAAGGTCGCCACATCGGCTTTGCGATGGGATCGCACGAAGACCTAAGATCGATGCAGCACAACATGATCAAGGTAAACGTCGCGGATCAGAAGAAGTCTTTCGCTCGGGAACCATTGATCGCCAGCGTGGTTACGGTGCGTCACTCGGTCTGCCCGTCGTTGGTGCAAGCCAAGATGGTCTGGCCCGAAAGAGCGACCTTCATGTTGCTACCCATGAAGACAATGCGTCGCGCGCGAGCGCGACGCATTTTGTTTTTGCTGCGCTTCGATTGAGCATCAAGAAGGATCTCTGATCCCCCGGTTTGACCGAGGTCTCACATGGCGCGGATGTCCGTAGACACCGCAGGCGCTCCATACGGATCGAAAGGAGTGTTGCCGGTAGCTGTTGTCCGCGCTGCTGTTGACTGAGCGAGGCTGTGTCCGCGATCAGGTGCTAGCTTATGGAACAGCAAAGGGCCCCTCACCGTTATTGAGCCTGAGGTGGCAAGATGATGTTCTATTTCAATATCAGCTCCGACCGGGAGCGGGAAACGGACGCAGAAGGTATGGATTTGCCCTCCCTAGACCACGCGAGATGCGAAGCGCGGCGCGCCGCACGAGAAATGGTTGCCGAAATGGTTTTGCATAATGAGCCGATCGACGGGTTGTCGTTCGAAATCGCTGACGAGAAGGGAAGCGTACTGGACGTCATCAGGTTTCGTGACGTCATACGGATAGACTAGGGTCTTGGTTCACGTTTGGTCTGGCTGGAACCATCGCCGTCAACTGCGGTTCGTTTGCGTTAGCAAAGGCGAAGGTCATGGAACCAGATCGTGACATAGCAACCATATCGATCTATGCGGGCTTGAGGGGGTTATGCCCACGCTGCCAACGCGGCCACCTTTTTCGCGGTTACCTGTCGCTTGCACCGTCATGCGAAATCTGCGGGCTCGATTACGATTTCGCAGACCCCGCCGACGGCCCCGCGTTCTTTGCCATGAGCGTTGTTGCAGTTCCCGCGCTCGGTTTTGCGCTTTGGCTTCAGTTTAGCTTTAACCCGCCAATTTGGGTGCACTTGCTGTCAACGTTGCCGCTGACCGTTGCGGCATGCATGTCGCTTTTGCGACCACTCAAGGGATGGCTGATCTGCGCCCAATATCTTCACAAGGCGGCGGAAGGACATCTCGATCGAGATTGAGGCCTTTCGTTCTGGGGCGTTTACTGAAGCGGCGTTGACTGCTTGGTGATGCAGACGGAAATTTTGCAGCCTGGCGAGGACAACGCGACAAGGCTTGGGCCGGCCTCTGCCGGCAGAGATTGTCCGGGATGACATCCCTTTGCCTCGTCGCCCCAGCTTGGTGCGATCACGTACCCGGGGCTCTACCGCCTTGCTGTCCAGATGTCTGAGTTGCAAACTGACCATCTCGCCGACTCATGCTACTCTCGTGATAAGAGGGCAGATGCATCGTTGAGGAAAAATAGGGTAGGATTCTTTGGAAAGTCTCGCGTCTCCAATCTCGGGTCTGATTGTCGGTTTCCTGACGGGAGCTTCGCTGGTTGCGGTTATAGCTGTCGGGCTAGTGGCGCTAGGGGGCTGGAACTGGGGTCGCCCACCCATTGCTGCGGCGCGTACAGCATTGCGCGCTCTGCTTCTCTTGGATGATTTTGCAATCGCGTGCCACGCGGCTGCCTTCGACAAGCCGGAGTTCGATGAGGACGATCCGGAGCACTACTTCATGCATACTGACGAACCGATTTTCGCACTTCCCGCGGATATAGATTGGTCTATCCTCGGGACGGATTTGGAAGAAGCTCTCATCAGAATGCCCAATTCAACGCGAAACGTCAGTCACGCACTGGATCATCTCCAAACGCAGACGTCAGACGAGAAATATTTCGAAAAGCGGAATAGCGAGTACGTCCGACTTGGGCTTGCGGCATTCGAATTGGCTGATCGTATCGAACGAGAATTCGGGCTGTCACCGCTTGACAGGCCGGCATTCTTCCAGCCGCGCCAGGAGCTCCTTCGGGAGCGACAGAGACGCCGAACGTCCGATTTAGAGGACGCTTCCATCGCTCGCGCGGTTTTCGGTTCGAACGTCACATCGATCTTCACGGCAAGAAACGCCAAGAAGCCCGAAAGATGATGCTGAGGAGGTGCGACCCTGCTTGACACAGGCAGTCTCGCCTGTCCGAATATACTTCGGCTACAGACGTTCAAAAGCGCTGTCATAAAGGCCGCGTAAATCGTCAAAGACTCTCTCGTAACGCGAGCGGCGCGATCTAGGGGATAGGCCGACGATTGCGAGCGTCAATGCTGCCGTTGCTGCGGCTGCGGCCAAAAGGCTAGACATCGGGTAAAGCTTTACCCCCGCTTCCGCTTGCCGCGCTCCCTGACGAGCGCCA
This sequence comes from Rhizobium sp. OAE497, assembly GCF_040546565.1. Taxonomy (NCBI): domain Bacteria; kingdom Pseudomonadati; phylum Pseudomonadota; class Alphaproteobacteria; order Hyphomicrobiales; family Rhizobiaceae; genus Rhizobium; species Rhizobium sp. OAE497. The sequence continues at coordinate 97,319 of NZ_JBEPOA010000003.1, read as the reverse complement.
TCTCTTACCATATCAGAAGCGGCGTTAAGCTGCTGACGCAGGTCTTCCAGCCGCTTTCGAATGATGTCAATTTCCTCCCCCGCGTTAAAGCCCGGCTCGGGCGGTATTCCGACTGAGGCGGTCGCTCTATCGATCACCGCCCGCGGCACGGTTTCTCCCAGGCGGGCGCCTTCAGCTATAAGAGTTGGTCGGACTTTGCTGTCTGTCATTTCATGTCTCCGTCTGCCGTTCCACTGCCAATGCCGATGTTCGTACATCTACGCTGCCGGAGGCAGATAGTTCCGCACGGCGCCGAAAGCATCAGGCAAAAGACGAAGAGCGAAGCGGTGTCTGCGAGCCCAGCGACAATTCAGCGGAGAGCCGCCGCTGTTTCTGTCGCCCGGGCGACCGGTACCAGTCCCCATCCAGCGCCGCACCGGCCGCCTTGGCGGCCTCTACGCGGAAAATCGCGATCTCCCGCCCCTTTCCTGTGTGGCAGCCGGATCGAGGCCGCCAACTAGCTTTTGATGCCAAGGCCCCCCCCGGCGTGCCTCGCGTGCGCCATTGTTTGTCTTCGTGCAGCAGCGCGTCACCAATATTGGCGTGTTTGCCACGTGAGGTGGCGCTGTCGCGCTCAGATCATGTGTATTTGGCTGCACCTTTCCATTCCTTTGTACGCTTCAGTACCGGAACAACGTCAGCGAGCAAACATTGTGGAAGCGCTGTGCCGTTTGGTGCTGCGAAATCTCAGGCCGGGGCGATTGCGGCCGCGGAAGCCAGTTCTGGAGGACTAACAATGGCAAAGACAAAGACCCTCGACGACCTTTTTCTCGACACGTTGAAGGATATTTATTTCGCCGAAAAGCAGATTCTGAAAGCATTGCCGAAAATGGCGCGGGCCGCTCAGTCGGAAGAAGGAAAGTCCGGATTTCTGCACCATCGCGATGAAACTCAAGGCCAAATCGAGCGGCTTGAACAGGTGTTCGAATTTCTCGGCAAGCCCGCCCGCGGCAAGACCTGCGAAGCGATCCAAGGAATTATTGCCGAAGGTGAAGAGATTATCGAGGAATACAACGGTTCTGACGCCCTCGATGCCGGGCTCATTTCATCGGCCCAGGCAGTCGAGCACTACGAAATCGCCCGCTACGGCACCCTGATTGCATGGGCCAATCAGCTCGGCTTGAAGGACGCCGTTGCGCTCCTTGAAGCAAACCTCGCGGAGGAAGTGGCCACCGACGAAAAGCTGACCGCGCTCGCCGGGTCGCAGGCGAATGTCAAGGCTATGGGCACAGCCTCGGCCAAGTGATTGCCTCGAGGGCCGTCTTTCAAGATGGCCCACCAATTTGCTCATCTTTCGAAGGACCACCCTATGGCCAAGCGCGCCACGAAAACCGACCGTTCAGGATCAACCGTGACCATTCATGACCAACAGCTTCATCGCGGAGCCGGTGGCGAGCTTCACCAGTTCGCTGAGGACGGTCATGATGTGCTGACGACCTCGCAGGGCGCTCCCGTCGCCGATGATCAGAATTCCCTGCGGGTCGGAGCGCGGGGGCCGCTTTTAGTCGACGATTTCCATTTCCGGGAAAAAATCTTCCATTTCGACCATGAGAGGATTCCCGAACGTGTCGTCCACGCACGTGGTTATGGTGCCCACGGCTTTTTCGAAACTTATGAGTCGCTCGCTGATATCACGCGCGCCGACCTCTTTCAGCGCGCTGGAGAAAAGACTCCGGTTTTTGTCCGGTTCTCGACTGTCGCCGGCAATAAGGGTTCCGCGGACCTTGCCCGCGATGTACGTGGCTTCGCCGTCAAGATGTACACAAAAGAGGGCAACTGGGACCTGGTCGGAAACAATATTCCGGTGTTCTTCATCCAGGATGCAATTAAGTTTCCCGATATGGTTCATGCTGCAAAGCAGGAACCGGATCGTGCTTTTCCCCAGGCGCAGACCGCTCACGACACTTTCTGGGATTTTATCAGCCTGACGCCCGAGAGCATGCACATGGTGATGTGGATCATGTCGGACCGGACCATCCCACGCTCGTTCCGCTTCATGGAAGGTTTCGGTGTTCATACATTCCGCTTCGTCAATGCAGACGGGCAGTCCACCTTCGTCAAATTCCATTGGAAGCCGAAGCTCGGCCTGCAGTCCGTTGCTTGGAACGAAGCGGTCAAGATCAATGGCGCCGACCCCGATTACCACCGTCGCGACCTGTGGCAGTCGATCCAGTCAGGTAACTTCCCTGAATGGGAGCTTGCCGTGCAGCTCTTCGACCAGAACTTTGCCGACAGCTTCGAATTCGATGTCCTCGACCCGACAAAGATAATTCCGGAGGAGGTTCTTCCGGTGCGCCCCATTGGCCGCCTGGTACTGGACCGCATGCCCGACAACTTCTTCGCCGAGACCGAGCAAGTTGCCTTCATGACGCAGAACGTCCCTCCAGGCATTGACTTCAGCAACGACCCGCTCCTACAGGGTCGAAACTTCTCATATCTCGACACCCAGCTTAAGCGGCTAGGCGGACCGAACTTCACGCATCTGCCTATCAATGCGCCCAAGTGCCCGTTTCACACTTTTCAGCAGGACGGGCATATGGCGATGCGAAATCCAAGCGGCCGCGCCAACTATCAGCCGAATTCGTTCGACGAAGGGCCAAGGGAATCGCCGGCGCGCGGATATCGGCATTTTTCGGCGGAGGAGCAGGGACAGAAGGTCCGGCTGCGTCCAGAAAGCTTTGCCGATCATTACAGTCAGGCGCGGCAGTTCTACGTCAGCCAGACCGGCGCTGAGCAGCGCCACATCGCCATGGCGCTAACGTTCGAACTGAGCAAGGTCGAGACGCTGGCGATCCGGGAGCGGATGGTCTCTCACCTACTCAACATCGACGAAACCCTCGCATCCACGGTGGCAGAAAAGCTGGGGTTCCAGGCGATGCCAAAACCAGCAGAAGCGGCGCTGCCCACCCGTCAGGACCTCGATCCTTCGCCGGCACTCAGTATCGTGAAGCGCGGCCCGAAACGGTTCGAGGGTAGAAAGCTCGGAGTCCTGGTCACTGACGGCACCGATGCGAAGCTGCTTCAGGCAATCATCAAGGCCGCTGGCAAGGAAAAGGCGATCGTGGAACTTATTGCGCCAAAAGTCGGCGGGGTGAAGGCATCGGACGGATCCTGGTTGAAGGCTCATCATATGATTGATGGCGGTCCTTCGGTGCTTTTCGACGCTGTCGCCGTGCTCGCTTCACACCAGGCGATCGATGACCTTGTCAAGGAGGCGACCGCACGGGATTTTGTTGCAGACGCCTTCCAGCATTGCAAATATATCGGCTACGACCAATCTGCGCTCCCCCTCCTCGACAAGGCAGGTATCTCACAGTCCCTTGATGAGGGTACGATTGCGCTCAGTGATCCTAAATCGGCGACGGAGTTTCTATCAGAACTCGGAAAGTTGCGGGTGTGGGGCCGCGAGCCGTCTTTGAAGCTTGGGAAAGCTTCGCCGCCTGTTGAGTGATCTCCGCCCGACAGGGCGGAGCCGTCTGCAAAGGCGCGATCGCACTTTATCGGGCAGCATCTTGCACTATTGCAAAAAAACAGGAGGACAATATGGAAGTGACAAGTACGAACATCTCAGAGCAGAGCGACGGCAAATTCAGAGTGGCGTTCAACGGAGAAGGCGGTGAATCCATCGTCGTACAGATGGTCGCTGCAGGCCAGCTCGACGATGAGACCGCGCTACAGAAGGCCAAGGAGTTGATGGTGCAGGTGGCGACGTTCGGGGTTGCTGTCGGAGAATCGGCCGACGCATCCGCGTCGGCCGATACGTCAGACATCCAGACCGAGGGTCTCGAAGAGACCGCGCCTGCGTCGGGGAATTTCGCATCTCCCAACTCAGTTGCCTGAGACATGGAGAGGCTCCGGCCGAGCGTGCTCGTGCTGGAGCCCGGCGGCGGGGCTTATCGGCAGTGCCGGGGCACGGCCTCACGAGCTCTTCACGGTTCGGGCAACACCTCCTGTGGCAGCATTGCCGGGCTCCCGTTGGGAGCACTCCAGCGTCTCGAGTGGACCATTGCGTGCTACCGACACCTGGTGCTGACGACGGCGACTTCAGGGTCATCCGAGTAGCCCTTAAGGGGTGGACCGAGATATAGGGAACCCGCGCGAATCCTCAGCGGAGCGATTGTCCGCCGCCTGCCTCGAGCATTGCTTGCCTTAAGGCTTCAGGCGTTGCCGGTTTCCCAACCCACAGAGCCGTTGCAAAGGCTTCAGAACCTTTTCCGACAACTTCGGCTCCCGCGTAAACGACAAAGGGAACTCCCCTCGCCGATAGTAAAGCCGCCACATCGCTGCAGACGCCATCGTTCAACAGAGGGTCTACAATTGCAATATCTGGACTGTGCGCCACGAGCCATGTGATCGCCGCAGCTCTGTTGTCCAAGGTTGTGACGGATTTCGCTCCAAGCGATGAGGCGATCTCTTCGATGTCCATCGCGATGAACGCTTCGTTCTCCAAAATGAGAACAGTATGAAATTCCACGTGGGCAGCTTCCGTATGGGCAGATAAGCTATCGCCGTACCCTATCTGCCGACGGGCGGGGTGTCAGCACCTTTCTGCTTTCGTACGATTTCGCACAATAGGCGAGGGGCGCCCGAAGTAAGGCCGCCCCGAGGTTCAGCGTGCGGTGTTACTGCAGTCCCAAAAAGCTCAGTATGGCCAGGATAATGACGACTGCACCGACAAGCCAGATCAAGTTGTTCATTCGATCATCCTTTCTAGGCTTATTGCTCAGGCAGAACTATCTTCTGCTGCGTTGTGTTCTTGACGGGCTTCTGTCCCGGTTCATGCGACATGGTGCGCGTCGTGCTCTGAAGCGTGTCGCCATTCGTTGTGGTTTGGGTTCTTGACTTGCTAAAGCTGCCCTTGTCGACAGCTTGGGATTTCGTCTGCGCCTTGAGCCGATCTGCATTGTCATTCACGTGGGTCTTGCTCATCGCCCTTCCGCCGTCTGCCGTAGCGCTGCCCCCAGAACCGACAGATGAGCTTGTGCCGCCGTCCGTCTGACATGATCCAGCAGTGCCAAGCGAACTGGCCGACGTTCCACCGGCGCTTGCGCTCCCACCGGTCGCAACAGTTCCTGCCGCGCTGCAGTCCTGTGCCGTCGCATGCACGGTGGCCAACAGGAATGAGAGTGCGATCGCGCTGAATAATTCTGGCCTTTTCATAATCGTCTCCTACTATTTGCCGGGCTTTATGATGGAGCAGGTACCGTCCGAGCGCTTTGTGATGACGGTTCCGTCTGGTCGCGTTACGCTCGCGCTCGAGTAACTGTTGACGCTGCCGGACCCGGCTGAGGAGGTTGACGCAGAAGAGGAACTCGTCGAACCGCCCCGGCTTGTCGTTGACGCCGTTACCTGGCCATTTCCGGCGGTCACTGTGGTTGACATGCCGGTCGACCCAGAGTGTTCCTCAGTCAAGGTGCAGCTGGTACCGTCGGCAAGTTTGATTTCTTCGGCGGCAGCGCAGCTTGCGGTGACCACAGCCGCGGTCGCGATAAGAGTTCTGAATGTAGAAGTCATCTTGGTGCCTCCAACGGAGATGGCCGGCGTCCAAAGGCGCCGGCCGTTGCAGTTAGCAGGAGTGGCTGGTACCGTTTTTCTTCATCTGACCCGGCGCGCAGCCTTTCTTACCGTTGTTGTCATGGGAAGAGCCTGCTTGGCTCGAGCCGGTGCCGACGGAGCTTCCGCTCTCCCCGTTGCCGGCCGACGAGCTCCCTGTGCCGACGGACGAAGCGGAACCTGCATCGCCCGTGCCCGTAGCGGACCCGCCGGTTCCAACCGAGCTACTGGACGCTCCCTCACCAGCAGACGAACCGCCGGTGCCCACCGTCGACGATCCGGAACCAGATCCAGCCGAAGAGCCACCCGTACCGACGGTGCTACTTGACGTTCCGCCGCCGGCAGATGAACCGCCGGTTCCCACTGTCGAGGAGCTTCCAGACGGGCAGTTGGCCGAGCCCGCCGGACAATCACCGCCTGTCGAACTTCCGCCGGTCCCAACCGTGCTGCTCGAAGTTCCTCCGCCAGCCGATGAGCCGCCCGTACCGACGGTACTGGACGATTGGGCAAAAGCGGTGCTTGCAAGCAGGGCTGCCGCGAAGGCGATGCTGGTTGTCTTGAACATGTAGGTTTCCTCCATTGAATGTCGAAGCGAAAGCCTTGTCGATGAGACTTGAGGCTGCCAGACAAACCACCATCAATGCAGGCTGTTCCTGACCACGGACCTCAGTCTAATGCCGATCCGGACCCTAGTCTGACATCGCGATTTGCGTTGTTTCAACCGCGGCTCTGACGGCTGGTCTCTGCTGCGTGACGCTGGTCAATGATGCCGCTGGCCAGCAAGGATGGATTGTATCGTAATCGGAAACTTTCGCCCTTGGGAGGCATAGCCAACTTTCTCTCTTTGATGGAAGTGATCCGGGTAACGACCACGCTGCTCACGGTTTCCATCAGTCGCGGGTTCCAGTGCAGGAGACGTCGAGCCGAGTGCTACCAACGGCGCCGACACGCGTTCCTTGAAGACAGGAATTGACGAGATCGGGAAGGCCCGGTCGGGGATTTAAAGCGCGATAAGCCCTTGCGCACGGCTCTCAATGGCGGTCCGCTCGGTTTACCCTTTGAAAAAGCTAGCAAAGAGTTCACTATGCAGGCGCAGTATCGAACGTAAAAAAGGCGCTAGCAATCCATTTCCAAGGGGTCCGCAGCCAATGACCGATGTTTGCGCTGAACTGAGCATTCCGCCCGTCCGGGTAGTCGGGGAATTTCTCTTCCATCGGGTCGATCACGCAATTACTGATAACAGAACCGCGCCCCCTCGCCGACATTTGCGCGGGCAAGCTCAATTATTCAAACAGTCTTTGCCGATCCGCATCCAATCTCGATTGATTTTCCCATAGCAGGATCATCCTCGTCTTCGACGCTGACGATCCGCTCGTAAGCAATCTCCTGGCCTGGGGCCATAGTGTCGCTCCTGGAGCCAGAGCCACAGGTCGTGAAATCCACCCGAATGAGACCACCTAGATAAGATCATCGACGAGGAACCTCAGGCCGCAACCTGAAACGGGCTTCCCAAGCCGTGTCTTCAATGTGGACCAGCGCCGCCATTTGCCAATTCCTGTCAGTCATGTTCCCCATGCTCTTGCCATGCGGTGTCAAGGAAGCTGGCCTGCTTGGGAGCGCTTGGGTGTCGAGAGAAACCGAGGGTGCTTGGGGATTGTCGTAGGTCGGGGTATTCATTCTCGTAATTTTTGATATAGTCCAAGCTGTTGTGGGGAGTAGGCGTTATGAAGAGTCTGGTGCCTGAAGCTTTCTATTGGGCTCGTTCCGAGGAGCACACCGGGGGGAAGACAACAATCGTCCAAGTCTCGACGGTTTTTGGCGACGATCCGGATTTCTGGACCCTAGCGATTCCCGGTTCCGAAGAGCATTACATGACAAGTGATTTCGACATCATTGCCCTTGTCGAGCCACTTGAAGGACATTCTCTTCGGCAAGCTGCTGAGTAGTTTTCCTTTCGGACCGCCCGCGCATGCAATGGACTTTTTAGGGCCGTTAGAGTGCTCCTGTCGGCTCCAGCCGGACAGCATTAGCCATCATCAATATCCGAGTCACCATCCGTCCGATGGTGGCTATCCGGTTGCATTTTTTTGGATTGTGAGCGACCGGATAGCCGCCGCCAATGTCCTGACGCCTGTCAGGTGGGCCCTCTCGATATCGGATTCTATTTATAACGGTCGAAAGCGGTCGTGTATGTCACGAGCGGGTCCGCGTCTTCCCACACGTAAACCTCCGCGCGGAGATAATTGATCTCCTCTTGCACAGCCTGTTCGTCGACTTCGGTCCACCATGACTTCGGCCCGCCATCACTTCCGTCAGACCATTTGTAGCCACGCTTCTTCAATTGATCCTTCATCTCGAACGGACTGTGTTCAGCAATGATACGCGCGCGCTGGCGCTGGCTCGACCGGTAAAGTTCCGAAAAAGGCGAACTGTCGCTTTCACCGTGACCACGATCAAGGATCTCCAGCAGCGCGAAGCAGTCGTCGACCGCTCGATGAGCCTCGTGAAAGTAGCCCGCCTGCCCGATCAGGTATCCGAGCTTGGTACCATCGAAACCGCGGGCAGCCCAATCAATCTCCGACACCGAACAGGCCCAGGCCTTTCGGTGGAATACAGGCGAAAAAGCTTCCAGAAATGGCCTGTCGAACGCCGCAAAGTGCGCAATGATTAGATCCGCGGGCTCGATCAGCGATCGCAGTCGATGGGGGTCGACAATGTGGCCGGCCACCATGTCGTTAGTAATTCCGGTGAGCCGGGTGATTTCGTTCGGGATCGGCTTCGTCGGCTGGTGCAATGCACCGTAGACGTCAGTGACGTCGCCGATTGCTCCGAGCGCGTCAAATGAAAAGCTGACGATGCCAATTTCTATCACTTCGTCTTCGCGATGGTTAAGCCCAGTCGTCTCGGCATCAACGATGACGCCCCTCATAGGAAAGCCCGCTCGTGGATCCGGCGCTATCGGTCTCGGCTCTAGCTTGCTGAAGACGCGATAGCGACCAGTCGCCTCCAGTTGGCGAACCAGTTCGTCATGGCTAGTAGCGGGGGCCCGATTCACTGCCCGCCGCCGCCGCGGGCCAAGCGCGGAAGCCTCGCTTTCATCTGGAAAAAAATCGAACTGCTGCATCACTCGTCTGTCTTGGATCCATTGCCGAGAACGAGCTATAATCGATTCCGTGGCTCAGTTCAGGGGAAATAGCTGACGGGTTAGCACATAGACCGGACGGCAGAGACGCTCAGGCATGGCCACAGTGGCAGGGAGCGAGACAAGCGCGCGCGAGCTGCCGCCCGTTCGACATCAGCGGCAAGAGCGAAGATTTTGTCGACACGGATCGACTGAGCCAGAGGAGATCAACCAAGACGCAGTGAGGGCCAGGGGCGCTGTCCTTTTTCCTAGGGCGAAATAACGTTTAGTATGGCGTGGATGGAAAGGAAGACGATAGGGTAGTATTTCTGTCAGCTCCCTGCCATGCGACGCCTTTGAACGAGGCTAGCGACCGGCTTGGGCATCCTCGGGAATGGCCGCAATTGCAGCTTGACTTAGTCAGCGAGCACCGGACCAGGTGAAGGACCACCCAATATTTCAAACCAGGCGTTTTCGGGCATGCCGTAGAAGTCGCCGGCCAGCGTTTCCAGGCCCGGTCGGTCGTTGATAAAAATATTGCCACGATTGGCTCGGACCAATCTTTCTCCCTCCAGGAGATGCAGGGCTATCGTGACGCCTGGACGGTGAGCGGCAACTTGGCGCGCAAGCTCTTCATGGGTTATGGGGATGCTGTCGCCATCCAAGCGATCATGTAGCATAAGCAGCACACGGGCAATATTTTGTGGGATGTCACCTTGGCGCCCGCTCATCGCAATCATTCCCATCTGCACGTGGCGCCATTCAAGATAACGGCAAATGCGGTCTCGAAACCGTGCGCTCTTGCGTGAAAATGCGATGAAGTCAGGAGCAGCGATCTCGTATCCCGATCCTTCAATGCGAACTTTGACCGGCATGTAAGTGGTAAAGACACCGTGGAGCAATTGGGCGCCGATCATGCCCTCCCGTCCGATCATTGCAACTTCAACGTCCAGTCCGGGACGATCCTGGGCGAGAATCGACACGACGCCGTCTTCGATGAAGATGACGTTGTCCACATGATCTTGCGCCCTCAACAGAAGGTCGTGGCGGGCAAGCTTCCTGCGCTTTAGAAGAGGAGCGAGCGCTAGCCTGTCCTCCGCTGGCAAGAGCGCCAGTAGCATGTTTTGAAAAATCGAAAGCATCGACAGAATATGAAACTGCGTTTGAGTCGCCGCCACCCATTGTACGTTTTTGTACATCAGCTCGAAGAAGCCCTTCGATCCCCTCTATTTTCACAGCCGTCTCCCTGCTGACAGTTTCTTCGGAACGAACTGGCCGATCTACGCCATCGGGGCGTTCAGTGGTGGCGGTAAGCACCGTCTTGATACGCCTCCGTGCCTCTCTTCTAGAAGGTCTTATTGCCAAGCGTCGTGATAACAAAATTACGCAGCGGGGCGTCACCACGTGGCGTCCCTTCCCCGGTCGTCTTGCAAAAGCTTATCAGGCCGAGCTCGTCAAGCCGATAGCGAATTTCGCGTGCGCGGTGGTTTCGCCAGCCGGTTCGTCGGTCTTCTTAAAGCCGCGTTTCGATTGGTATCAAATAGGTTGTCCAGCATGGCTATTCCTATCGCGGTGGAGGTTCAAAATGCCCCAGATACCGTCAAGGTCCCCACAACGAGAACTGGTAGCTTGTCCGGCGACGGTCGGCAACTCTTCGACTACACCGACCGACCAATTTGCCTAAGATAGGCAATGACGGCATCCTTGTGCATCGTCAAATCGATTCCGCGTGCCGGGTCGCGCGCATCCAGCAAGCCTGAAGCGTCGGCAGGATCTAGAATGAGGATCACGTTATTTTCCGTGACGTCCACGGCAAACCCTTCGCGCAAGAGGCGGTCGACATATGTTGTCACGCTATCGTCAGCCATCTGATCCTCCATACTGCTTGCAGCGCTTCTGAAATGAACCAGGGAGCAGGATGTTCCGTGCCGGACCCCTCATTGGGGATCCTGTCTCAAGGCGATGCGATCGTCCAAGTCAAGACCACGGTTAACGAGCACGTTCGTGGCGGCAAGCATCTGGCTATCAGCGCGGCTTGTCTCTACGCACGTGCCGTACCGAAAGGCCGCGAGGATCAATGGACCCGGGTGTCGGCCTTGACGATAAGCGCAGCACGCAGCGCAGCTTTGATGAACGCCTTGCGAGCCTTGCCGGCCTTCGCCTCGCTCCGTTGGGAAGCGAGGCAGGCGACGAGTGCTGTGCGCCACATCGCGTCGTCTGATGATCTCGGCCACCTTCTCGACAATAGGAGCTCCGCAAGATCTGTGACGGAGACCGCTTTGTGCCAGTGATCCGACCCGTCAAACCGGATCGCAATGCTTCTGATCTTGACCGGCGAGGAAACAAACATTTTGAACTTTCCTTTGTCGTAAGGCCTAGCCGGCTCAGAAGGAGATGGTTCCACCGCGTCAATGGGAACCCACCCTCAGCGGCGTCCGCTCCAGCTCGGCGACGATAGGACAGATCCTTTCGTCAACGTGTGGACTTTCACGCGACCGTGCGGCAACACAGCTCTCGACCGTACCTCGCATCAACGCATTGAGGATAGGATTTGCTCGGTCGAGGACACCTCGACTTGAACACTGAATCTTGAGCCGAGCAAATCGAGGGTTGAATCGTGAGTGTTGTCGGCTCCGCTGCAAACCGCGTCAGCCGGTATGATTACATGGTATCCAAGGTCCACAGCGCCAAGCACAGCTGCCAGAACACAGACGTCGGTTTCACCGCCGGTGATGACAACAGTGTCGACATGTTCGTGGGTCAGAATTTGGTGAAGATGACCGCTCACCCATGGCGAATATGTGGTCTTGGTGAAAACTCTTGCCGGCGGCACGAAGCATCCCAGTTCAGGCAAGAGATTCAGCAGTTCGTCGGGAAGATTTTCACGTGTCATGCACTCCCATTTGGCATAGTACTCATGCCACCTTCCGGGCATCTGCGAACCGTGTTGCGGTGTTAAGAAGCGGGTGAAGACGGTTCGTTCAGCAAACCGTCCGGCCAGCTCGACAACTTGGCCAGAAATCTTTGCCATCCAAGGAACCTGCCATGGCGTCGGTTCCGCGAACATTCGCTGCATGTCGATGCACAAATGGACCCAAGTCACAAGCGTCCTCCGGTTTCCAACAGTGCCGAGTGGCCAGGAAAGGACGAACCATGATCCGTTGAGGAAGTTCCGTCGCGTCTTTTTTCGTGCGATTTTGGACAGAGGGCTTTTCGAAGACGATGAATCGGAACTATCAGCTCACCTGATTGTTCAAGGGTTTCGACCTGCAGTTATTGGTCAATCCCACTCGGCGGGCACAGGCTACTAGCGTTCGCTTGCCTCCTCAAGATGTGTAAGTCCCGTCGTTTCTCGGCCCGGAGGTGCTTAGTGTCGCCTGAACAGAAATCCATCATCGAAGCCCTTGGTGTGCATGAACATTTCGATGCGGAACACGAGGTAATACGGAGATGTTCATTTCTGGAAGACTACTGCATAGCAGCGTCGCGTCGGTCATTCGTGCTTGGGATCAGCGGCGGCGTCGACTCACTGACGGCAGGTCTTCTGGCGCAAAAATCTGTCGCCAGGCTCAGGAGCGGCGGACATCAGGCGGAGTTTATCGCGGTTCGGCTCCCGTACGGCGATCAGGCCGATAAGTCCGACGCGCAGGCTTGTCTCTCGACTATTCAACCCGATCGCGTCATTACACTCGATGTCAAGCCGGCGTCAGACGCTATCATGAGTGAGATCAGTCGCAACGCTCCGGGGATCGTCGATGGCGATCGTTACCAGTTCCACCTGGGGAACATCAAAGCCCGTCAGCGTATGATCGCACAATATGCGTTGGCGGGCGCCACTCGCGGGCTTGTTATCGGCACCGATCATGCTGCGGAAGCTTTGATGGGGTTCTATACAAAGTTCGGCGATGGGGCCGCGGACGTGCTCCCCTTGGCTGGTCTTAACAAGCGTCGCGTTCGGGCACTCGCCAAGTTTTTGGGCGCACCGGAAAGCCTTGTCCTGAAAGTACCAACGGCCGATCTGGAATCGGACGCGCCGCTTAAGCCTGACGAAGATGCCTACGGGGTGACATACGACGAGATCGATGATTTTTTGGAAGGGCGAGAGATCAGCGTCACCTCTAGAAATCGCATGCTGGCAATGTATTATGCTTCGGGACACAAGCGGACGCTGCCAGCCACTCCGATCTGATTTTTCGTCAGCCTCTTTCCGCTCTGGTAGCGCCCCGCGGGCGCTATTCACCTTTATCTTGAGCAGCAGCGAGCTGCTCGCTGATCAGGCTGACATGTGGGAGCTGAATTCCCGCAAACCGATGTCTTTGTCATCGGTGCAAACTTCAGCATGATTGCATCTCGCTGGGTTGCGGTTGGCTTCGATCGCTTGGAAAAGGCAGAGGCTTTCAAGCATAGATACGTGGATCGACCAGCCAGTGCGGAGTTTGAGTATAAGAGCGACAGGAGCAAGAGTGACTGAGCAATTGCCGCGCCAACTCAACGGATTGGGGTCAGCGCCTGCCATAGGGCGTTTTGGACCGCAGGATCCTGTTTGCCGATCGCGTCCATCAGCAAGCGCATCCGCTCACGCAGGCTGTGCACCTGGTCGACGAGCTCGATGACCACATCAACGCCGGCGTGATTGACGCCCATGCTTTCGATGAGATCGAGGATCAGACGCCCTCTCGCAAGGTCAACGTCCTCATAGGAACGGGCTTGCGAAGAACTGCCGGGGATAATCCATCGCTCCTCCACCCACATCTGAAGAGTTGAACTTTCGATTTGCAGGATACGACAGTACTCAAGATCGTTCATCGCCTCCTCCTATAAGCCCCTCGGGTTATGGGATTTACCAGCTTCCCACCGGGTCATGAAGTCCGTCAACTCTGCGTCCGGTGTCGCCGGCAGAGCGATTTTCAGGACGACATATTGGTCACCATGGCCACCGTGCTTGTTGGGAAACCCCTTGCCTTTGAGACGAAGCCTTCTGCCTGTACTGGAATATGGCGGAACCTTCACGGACACCGTCCCCGACAAGGTGGCGACTTCGACCTTTCCACCCAGAACGGCCTCCCGAAGGGAAATCGGCAGGTCAATCCTGACATCATCTCCCTCAAGAGAGAACTGGCGGTCAGGAAGAACGTGGATCTCGACGAGGGCGTCGCCCGCGGGTCCGTTATTGTACCCAGGGGCGCCCTTTCCCCGCAAGCGCAAGATCTGTCCGTCGCGAGCCCCTGCCGGGATTTTTAGCTCAAGGGTGCCGCCTTCTGGCAGGGAAACGGTGCACTTGGCGCCATTGGCAGCCTCGCGAAGCTCGAGTTCCAGCCGGTAGTGCGTATTGTCTCCAGGGTACGGTGCGGTGCCCCTGCCCCCTGCCCCCGAAAAGAAGCTTGAGAAAATATCGTCCCGATCACCAAAATCGGCAAACCCACCGGGATTATGGTATCGAGAGCGGCTATGCTCCCCTGATGCATAGTCGCGATAGTAGCTACGTTTTCCCTGCTCGCCACCGGTCTCGTCGATTTCATGCCTATCGAACCTCGCACGCTTATCCTCATCCCCTAAGATCGCGTAGGCGGCGGAGGCTGCCTTGAACTTTTCTTCGGCTGACGCGTCACCCGGATTGAGGTCGGGATGCAGTTTTTTGGCGAGCTTTCGGTATGCGGACTGTATTTCCTTCTGCGTCGCGTGTTGTGAGACGCCGAGCGTTTCGTAAGGATTTGCCATCAATCTTTGCCCTGCATCGTCATCGCCTAAGAAATAGTGCCGGTGACTTTTACCTGCAAGGCCTTCGGGGACGTCATCCCGGATGGCAAAATGGAAGTGTCCTCAGGCGCGTGGGCTGCGGAGGCCTTGGGCCGAACGGCCTGGAATCTGCGCGATCCTCGCAACGGCGCATCGGCGTCAGGCAGGAAGTCCTGCCTGGCCTTCAGGTCGTGATCTGCACGGACGAAATTGCCAGAGCATGGCACGGCGCCGACAATGGTCGGGGGACCACTCTTGGTCGTTGACAGTGTCGTAGAGCCAAAGAGGACGCCAATGCCGGGAAAGTCGCCAGCCGTGGATCGCAGCTTAGGCGCTGGTCCTCGTGCCACCCTCCCTGCTCTTTAGCCATCTCACCACCCTGATTTCTTCCTCATCCATCCACTGCAGCAGCCGCGCGCTTCTAGTCGTCAGTTTTAGGACGTCTCCAAGCGTACCAGCTTGAAAGTCTTCGAACACCGCCGGGTGAATATAGGACGAGCGGCAGACCGAACGGGTGTTCACAAGTTTGGCAGCAACCTGATCAACGGCATCGTTGAGTTGTCGTGCGAGCGCCCGCTTCGTTGTCGCAGCTTCCAGCGATGCCAGAACCTCCACCGCCATACAGGTTGCACCCCATGTTCGAAACTGACGGGAGCTAAAGTCGTCGCCGGTGATATCCTTGATGTATGCGTTGACGTCGTGTGAGGAGATTTGGCGGCATCCGCCTTGATCACATACATACTGGAACAGGTGTTGCCCTGGAAGCTCTTGCAGCTTTCTGACAACATTTGCGATCCGGCGATCACTATGGGCAAGGTTCCATTCCCTGCCGGATTTTCCCTTAAAACGAAACTTCACGCTTCCGCCCTCGACCTTCACATGACGGCTTCGTAGCGTGGTGAGCCCAAAGGAGTTATTCATCTGCGCATAGGCGGTATTTCCGATGCGGATGTACAGATTGTCGAGCATCCACACAACGGTTGCAAGCGCTTTGTCCATGTTTAGGCCGCGCGATCGAAGATCGAAATCAACCCTCTCGCGAAGATCGGGAAGGCGGCCGGCGAACGCGCCGAGCCGCTCGAATTTTGCTTTCCCACGTTCAGCATGCCACTCGGTATGGTACCGATACTGCCGTCGGCCTCGCGCATCTGTTCCGATCGCCTGCAGGTGGGAGAGCGGGTTGGTAGAGATGATGACGTTGGTATAAGCGGGAGGGATGGCCAACGCGTTTAGGCGCTCTATTTCGGAAGGTTCCGTTATCCGACGCCCGTCGGGTCGGTAATACAGAAATCCGCTGGCCCCAGGCTTTCGCGTGATACCGCTCTCCAGCCCTGGAATGTAGACAAGTCCGGAAGCTAGTTTCGCCTCCGCATCGATCGCATCGATCTTCGCAAACATCTCGTTCATTTCGCTCTAACTCGAATTGAAGTCTCCGGTTCCAGCTGGCGGGACAGATCGACGGCTCTGTTAAAGGAAAAGTCACGCTGACAGTTGTTGCAAATCCGATATCTCAAACAAATGGCGCAGCAAGGTCTCGGTAACCCGGTGCTGACCCGAGCGCGTTCCAGCGTCTTGGATTTAAGGCAGCATAGAATTGAAAGGTAAACTGCGCGCAGGCGGCCGCGCGCAGTACTTCTTTCTCAGGGGCTTCAGCCAGCTTTTTGAAGCTTGAGTTGAGCGATCCCAGCCGCGATATTGAGGCCGACGCCGCCCTCGGCACTGATTGGCTGCAAAGCGAAGTTCTTTGAGCTGCCACCGACCAGGGCGTTAGCGCCGAGACCGAGTCCGACCGACGCTCCGGCTGATGCTCCGACATACCTGCCGGCAAGCGCCCCGTCGCCGACACGCGTGGGCACGGTGTTGACGACCAGCCAGCTCAAATAACGCTTGCCGGTCACGCCCACGTCGACACCCAGCCTTCCAATCGTCCCGACATACCGTTCAATCTTGCCGGATCGCTGTTTGAAGGAGCACTGCAGTTTACGGTTCGAGCCGATGACCATGCCTATGCCTCCAGCCACCTCACACTGGAGCGTGCCGAGGCGTTCCTTCGGCTGATCAGCGACGACCTGTGTGACATGCTTTGAGCCGTGGTGTTGCCGCATTGTGGCAGCATCGGCCGAGCCTGAAAAAGCCATAGCGACCACTGCGGAAGCGAATAGAGCAGATTTCATTGTCATCTCCTTTTAGAAATAGTCCAGCCGCCTAACGCGCGACTTTGGTTTTGGTTCAGCCGGTTGGATGTGGAGAGGGTTCAACGGTGATGGCCTGAACCGGAACCTGCAGCGGTTCGTTTGCCGATGTGGCCGCGTGCGGCGGTGCGCGATTGATTTGCGCTCAATCGCACGAGGTTGCGCATCATCATGCGCGCATGAACGGATCGGCGTGCCACCCTTCACGGGCGCGACGGCTATGCGAGCACAGGAACTGCCGCGGCAATGGATGGCGACAACGGCAGGATCGAATAAAAGCGTGCCGATCTCCATGTCTCGCTTGGGTCAGGGATTACGTGATTGGCTGTAGACAGACGCCGCTCTGCCATCTGGCCGGATCATGGACCCGTCTAAGCCCGGCTATCGCGAGTAAGGAGGGCTGGACGACTGGTCTTATCGCTCTTCCAACGAAAAGCAGCCTGGACCGTGGTGCGGCCGGGCTGCTAAGTGAGACGCTGCGCCAGAACAAGCGCAGATGAAGATTACTTCACGCCGAGCTTCTTACGCAGGTCTACATTTTCAGCCCGGAGCTTGTCGCCAAGTTGCTTGCGCAGCACCTGGTTCTCTTCTTCGAGTTTGAGCAAATCGGACATCTCATCCGCAGAGGCGACAGGGCGGGCGGTCGCAGAGATCGTGCGCTTTCGTCCACCAATCTCGGGTCGCTTCAGACTTGGGCTTACCCTTACGGCCGGCCGGCGCTGCCAAAGCTAAAGGATTACCCTCTGCAGCTTTGGCGGCTGATCTCTTTTTGCCGCGGCTGGTCGCGGCACTGCTGGTCTTCTCAGCTGGTGAGGACGTTGAAACCACCGCCGGCTTGCGAGGCGTGCGTTTCTTTTTTTGGGGAGTTGTTACGACTTCGGCAGTGGCCGGGTCTGAAGCTGGGGCTGGATTTGTATCGTTAGCCATGGGTTTCTCCGTTTCAGGGCGAATTTGTTGTAGGATGTCCAATGGCAACGGTCGACAGGACTACCAGGACGCTCGGAAGTGTAGTTCGGGAAACTTGTCCGAGAACGACGTGTTTAGCGGAGCCACCCAAAATTGATTTCGGACTTCGCTTCGATCGTCTCGCTGGCATTCCCGCCGTTTAAGTAGCAGGAGATTGGGACAAAGAAGCTGACGCTCGTCGTGCGCCACGGGCTGCTAGGCGCGCCCCTGCATCGCCTGCTTCATCATTAGTGTGTACTCATCCATGTGGGAGGTCTCATGCGCGTCTGGCCGGGTTAGCATTTGCGCATGTTTCGGATCGCCGCCCTCGGTATATTGGCGTTTCGGCTTGCTCGCGCTGGTCGAACCGGCGTCCCCGCAAGTTAAATTCTCGCGTGCCATCATCAAACTCCGTGCGTTTCAACCGAATTGATCACGAAACGGTGTAGCAACAAACTCGTTCCACGGACGCGATCGACGAATGCGTCAAGGGCGCTAATCGAATTCGTCATCGCAGCGAACGGTTCGGCTGTGACGGCTAAAGCCACGGCGGTCGACGGCGTTGACGACGAAGTTAAATGATCACTTGCACACGTCGAAGCAGGAAAAGCAGCAACATCAGCTGGCAACGAGCATGATTATCGATACAGCTGGCTCCAATCGTCTAAACAAAAGTCGCCGGCACAAGGGCCGGCGACTAGAAAGTCCTGGAGCTTTTACCAGGTCTGACGGCCATACCAGGCGTCAACGTCCTTGTTGGCACGATCCTTCTCGTAACCATAGCGTTCCTGGATCTTACCTTCGAGCTGGTCGCGCTTTCCATCGATTACGTCAAGATCATCGTCAGTAAGTTTTCCCCACTGTTCCTTGACCTTGCCCTTCATCTGCTTCCAATTGCCTTCGACGCGGTTCCAATCCATCGGTGTTTTCTCCTTCTATGTTAGGACGAAACGCGATGGACGCGCGCTCGTTCCAGCCGCTGATGTTGATTTTCGAAATTGACCATGGCACTGGCAGTGTCGGGAACGGCCAAACTTCCGGTTGCATGCCCTGGGCCCCTCGACCATGGCTCAGCCGGTCCCCACAATCTTCTAGCCCCTGCGGCTCACAAGCCTGGCCAGCATGGCGGTTATGATAACGCTCGCTGCAACCCACGCCAGGGAACGGCCATTTTCCCGTTCGTCCACCGCATTTCTTCGCAGATGTCCAAAGGATAGTTGCTCGCGGAGATCTGCGACTTCCTTACGAAGCCATGCGAGCTCTTTACGGGCGGCGCGAAAAACCTCGTCGTCGTCGTCTTCCAAGACGCTCGCACCACCATCATCCTCCAGTTCCTCGAGATATTGTTCCAGTTCCGCACGAGACGAGAACCCCTTGGCTCTAATGTCGGTCATGATCGTTTCCCTGTCGCAAGGTTTGAGGGTTTGCAGGGTTAAACGCTGATTGCTTGAAAAAGATGCACCACCTCAGGGCTGCAGAACTGGCAGGGCTGCCAACACGCAACGCCGCTTGGAGAGCCCCACAACCGAAGATATGTCCAGACCATCCTTGCCTGCCATGATTCCTGCCCCATCTAGGAGTCTCGAACAGTAGGAGCCGGGTCATGACTTGCCGCGAAGCGCTGACCGGGAAGCGTATTCTCCTGGTTGAAGACGATTATTACATGGTGAGCGAGCTGGCGCAGCGTCTCGCTGCGATGGATGTCATCGTCGCTGCGAAATGCCCAGGTGTTGCAGAGGCTCTGGGGGCGATCGCGGCGGCAACTGACCTCGATGCCGCTATATTGGACATCAATCTGTCGGGCGAGATGGTCTTCCCCGTAGCAGACAGGCTGGAGCGGCTCGGCATCCCGTTCATTTTCGCCACCGGCTACGACCCAGATGTCTTACCCGACCGCCACGCTGACAAAATTGTGTTGCGCAAACCCGTCGAGGTCGAGAGTTTGGCGCTTGTCTTGTCGGACGTTGCGCGTCCAAGAACCGTCTCGATCGAGGAGGCACTACAAAACGATCTTCTCGCCCTTCTTCCAGCACGCACTCTGAAGGAACTTTTGCCGCTTCTGAGCAGGATGAACGTGCCAAGGGGGGCTGTTCTTGAGGTTGCCCATCAGACGATCAGCCGGGTCTACTTCCCGCTCGATTGTGTCGGTTCACTCATCGCCGTCGGGAGCGGTGGCGCCAGGATTGAAACAGGGCTCATCGGCAGGGAGGGGATGACAGGCTTCGGGATCGCGCTCGGCGATGAGCGCACGCCGCACGAACTTGTCAATCAGATTGAAGGCTTTGCTCTCGCCATAGCCGCCGACGATTTCAAGCTCGTGCTGAAGGACGCTCCCGAACTCGATCTTCTTGCAGGTCGGTTTGCACGATGCCTTGGCATACAAGTGAGCCATACCGCTCTCGCCAACGGCAGGTTCGACATCCGCACGCGGCTTGCCCGATGGCTGCTGATGGTGGACGACCGTACGTCCAAGAGCGGCTTTGACCTCACTCACGAATATCTCTCCATCATGCTTGGCGCCAGAAGGCCATCAGTGACGGAAGCAATTCACGTATTAGAAGGAGAAAGGCTCATACGATCCACTCGAAGTCACCTCGAAATCCGCGATCGACCAAAATTGCTTCAGTTCGCAGGCGAGTCCTATGGCACTCCGGAAGCGGAGTATCGCCGCCTCATGTCATTGCCGATCGTCGCAAAACCGCTGGCCCGACTCGCAGCTGTCGGTTGACGAACCTCGTTCGATGATGACTATCCAAGGTTAAGCTGATCTGCGCTCAGGCCCGAAGCCAAAAGCTGCGAGCATCTCATCAGGTGGCTGGGGCCTGCCAAAGAGATAGCCTTGACCGGTTGCGCAATGGAGCTCGCGAAGAAGCGCTTGTTCAGCCGTGCCCTCGACGCCTTCAGCGACGATCTCCAGCCCCAACCCATGGGCAAGGGAGACGATTGCCTTGACGATCTCGAAGACCCCGTGGTCCGCAGTCATCCTGCGAACAAATGACTGATCGATCTTAAGTTTGTCGAGCGGCAAATCAGCGAGATAGCTCATAGAGGAATAACCCGTTCCAAAATCGTCGAGTGCAATGGAAACACCGATCGCGCGAACCGCAGCCATTTTTGCCTGCGATCGGCCGCCATTGTCGAGGAACGCAGATTCGGTCAGCTCGACACAGAGTCGTGACGCCGGCAACCCACTCCTGGACAAAGCAAGGCAAATTTCCCCTTCCACATCGGCGCGTTCGAACTGAATTGGCGAGATGTTGACCGATACAGCACCCGTTGGCCAATGCATGGCGTCCGCACAGGCCTGCATCAGCACCCAGCGGCCGATATCGCAAATTATCCCGGAAGACTCTGCAATTGGGATGAACTCCGTCGGTGGGACGATGCCGAGTTCGGGGTGGCGCCAGCGCAAAAGTGCTTCCGCGCCGACGAAATGTCCCATCGCCAGGTCCACCTGAGGCTGGTAGAGCAGAAAGAACTGCCCTTCGCGCAGCGCACCCCTCATGTCGGCTTCGAGACGTCTGGAGCGGGCTTGTTGGAGCGCGACGGCCGGATCATAGATCGACCAGCGCCCTGACGTTTCCTTAGCGATGTCAAGCGCGGATTCGGCTGCGCGCAGAGAACTCGCCGAATCGACAAGCTCGGTGCGTGCTACGCCGAGCCGGACGACAACGGTGGCGGACATCTCGTCGAAGACGACAGGCTCCTCGAAAAGAGCCAGCAAAAGATCGGCTTGAGACGCCGGGTCGGCATCATCCCCGGCTCTCAGGATCGCGAACAGGTCGCCATCGATTCGCGCCAGCAGATCGCCTGGGAAGCTGGCGGCGAGCCGGGAAGCTACGGCCTTCAAGAGCTTGTCACCGACATCGCGGCCCAAAGTCGCGCACACGTCCGAGAAGCGTTCGATATCGAGAACCGCCACTACGCCGCCGCGTCCTTCAAGGCGTGCGAGGAACTCGCGGCGATTCAAAAGCCCGGTTAGCTCGTCCTTCTCGGCCATCGACTTGAGCTTCGCCTCGTATGCCTTGCGGGCGGTGACATCGCGGATAATGACGCACCCGCCGAACGAGGGTGCCGCTCGAAATCCCTTCTCCTCGACCGGAGAAAGGGTGATCGCCGCTTCATAGTTTGTTTCGCTTTCACCCCTGCGTCTGACAAACTCTACGATCGTGCTTTGGATCCTGCCGGGATCGGCCTCGTATAAAACAGCAAGATCACGGATCGCCGCCGTCACCGACTGCTCTGCGCTGCTCAGCAGGTTTGCGCCGGCCCCGACTCTCAGGATCGATTTGGCAGATTCACTGATTTCTGCGATTTTCATGTCGCCAGCGAAGGCAACAATTCCATCGGAGCTGTCGGCAATGATACGCCGCATGAGGCGGCGGGCGTTGCGGGCGTCGATGTTTGCAAGCGTCGCCATCATCTGACCGAGATCTACCCGTTCGTTCAACGCGAGACCGCTTGCGAGCGCGAGCAGAAGCCAGGAGACAGTCGTCCCTGTCACGATGGCATAATCTTTCTGGAGAGCGTAGGCCGTCAATTCGCAGACGGCGCCTAATATCAAGGCGAGCGCCGAAAGCTTGGCCAATCCAACGGAACGCGACGACAGAACGGCAACGATCAGCGCGGCAGCGAGGAGAAGCTCCAATGGCCCTTGATCGACTTCGGTCAGGAGGCGGGCCTGGATCAGCGTCTCGGCTGCGAGAACATGAATAAGAGGTCCCGGCAATACTCCATGCACCGGGACCGGAAAGATATCCTTCAGTTCGGTCGCAGAGGCGCCGACGACAATGGAACGTCCAGCAAGCTGACCGGCTGCTACCTTGCCGGTAAGAACATCCGCCAGTGAGTAAGTGGGCACGCTGCCGGGCTCAATCGAAAAGTCGATCAGCCGATGCCCTGAGGTCTCCGGGCTTGCGCCGAGAGCCGAAGCTGCAGATGGCGTTGAAATGCCCTCGAAGGCGCTGCCTAAATCGAAATTGCGCACCGCGCCGTCGGCGTCTGTGGAGACGTTCGCAAATACCGGCCAGGCGTTGGACAGGAGCCGGGGGATGGGCCTGGTGACCACCGTCTCTCCCGAGGCCGCGGTGATCTGCTGGCGGAAGATCGGTAGAAGAACGCCTCCACCGGCGCGCTCCAGTGCCAATGCGATCGCGTTATCGTCATCGGCATCGGAGGGGGTGGAGAAATCGATATCGAGGAAGATGTCTGCTGCATTTGCAGCAATCAACTTGTCCAGAAGCGTGGCATAGATGCTGCGAGGCCAAGGCCAGACGCCGACCTCGTCAAGCGTTCGCTTGTCGATGGCAATGAATACAATCTTGCCGGAGGCTTCCCTTGGCGCCCATTGAAACCGCTTGTCGATCAGCCTTTGGTTGAGCGCCGTTAGCGCGGTCAGGCTGGGGGCGACGACCGGAAGTGCAAGCATGACGGTGATAAGCGCGGCGCGAAGCGCGATCGGGCCAGTGACTGCGTCATAGATCCGCCTAAGCGTCGCGCCGTAGCTTTTCACTTGTTGTTGCCTTTGCCGCTATTGCTGCCGTTTCCGTTATTGCCCTTGCCGCTGCTGTTGCCATTGCCTCCACCATTACCGTTGCTTTCATGGCCAGAGCTGCTGTCTTTACCGCCTCCGCTATTGGTCGAGGCATTGTTTCCCTTGCCGGACTTGCCCCCGCTGTCGTTGGCAGTGTTCTCGCTCGTATCCTGCGATCCCTTGCCCGATTTCTCTTTGTCTTCTGCTGAACCTTCGGTCTGGCCGGCGAAGGTGGTCGTTCCCACCGCAGGCACGACCGCGACGGACGGTGTAACGGCTATTATCGATGGGCGCGAGGCAGCACCATCGACTTTCATCCCCGTCTTTCGGTCGACAATGGCGCTCCGGCGCGGCCCGACATTGGCTTGCTGGCCGCTCGCGAAGGCGGTCACCTGCACGAGGCCTCGATCAACGGACACAGACGCTTTGGACCTTCCAACGCTCACATGGAAGATTGTGCTTTTTACAACAGCCGCTAGATAGGGCGTCTGCGCCGTCGTATGGGGCAGGCTTCGCCTTTCGATCTCCAGATCAAGGGCGCCCACCTGCTGAACGATTTCCGTTTTGCGCGGTGCAAAAAAACCGGCTGGCTTGGTGGTGATTGCGGCCATCGTGTTAGGCTGAAAGGCGATGCTTTCCACGCCCCTTACCAGTCGCGCCTTTCCGCGAGGCCCCGTCGAGATCCAGGCGTGATTGGGAAGAATGTCGCCCGACTTTAAGTCCTTCCACGACATTTGATCCGTCGTATAGCGTACCTGGCTCGTTGCCTTGTCGACTTTCCAGTCATCGCTGCCAGCGATCGCCGAGACCGGCAAGAGGAAAAGCAGGACGACAAAACGAAGAACAACGCGCATTTCCACCCCCGTGTTATCGGAGCATTTAGGCATGGCATCTTTAAGAATCGTTTTAAGTTCGCGCCGAAGCTGACCGCAAACATGCGGTATGTACGGTATCGTACGGAGCCCTCAAAGATTCGTGATCGTGCTCGAGAGCGATCGACCGACTGCCTGTACACCTGAAAGAGACCTTCGTGCGCCGATCCATGCATCCGTCACGCTGCCCGTTAGCCAAGGCGCTAGACGAAATCCTTCGTCAAGTCGCGGTAATACCAGCTGTGCAAAGCGAGCCTTGGCGGAAGCGTTCAAAGGCAGGCACCGTCGGGATGTTGCATCGCATGTCCATATTTCCAAAGATCGGTTTTAACATATGCTTCGGCGCTCATGCTGCAAGGTCCTTGCAGGACGGGCTTGGCTCGAAGCAAAAGGTGCCTGGCGCACCGCATGCGATGATGATTATGCGCTTGGATACTCTCGCCGCCGTCTTTAAGCGCCGACAGCGTGGAAACATGCCTGGGTGTCGGGTGGCATGTGGCTAAGCTTGCACCACGTCCTCAACTGGAATCCTGATCGTACAGCGCACGCCGTCGGTCTCAAAATCGAGCGATGCTCCGCCATTGGCCGAGTATTGAAGGCTGCGTGTAATCACGGTGTTTCCAAAACCGCGTCGGGTTGGCATCGAGACCTTAGGCCCACCAATTTCCTTCCACGAAACCTCAAAATACGTGTCACGGGCGGC
This sequence comes from Rhizobium sp. OAE497, assembly GCF_040546565.1. Taxonomy (NCBI): domain Bacteria; kingdom Pseudomonadati; phylum Pseudomonadota; class Alphaproteobacteria; order Hyphomicrobiales; family Rhizobiaceae; genus Rhizobium; species Rhizobium sp. OAE497. The sequence continues at coordinate 72,625 of NZ_JBEPOA010000003.1, read as the reverse complement.
CACGGATACGGCGATCTTGCCGGTTTCGATTGCCAGGGCGCCATATTTTACCGCGTTGGTCGCGAGCTCATGCACGACAAGCCCAAACGCAATGGCGGCACGCGGCAGAATTTCGATGTCGTCGCCGATCATCTCAAGTCGCGAGCCGAGCTCGTTAACGTAAGGTGCCAGCTCGGTGGAAAGGATATCGCGAAGAAAGATCGAGGCCCAGGAGCGGTCAGCCAGAACGTTGTGGGTTGCAGCCAGTGCGTGGATCCGGCCAGAAAATGCCTTGCGAAAACCATCGATCGTCTCCTCGGTCGAGGCTGTCCGGTTAGAAATGGATACGACCAGTGCCAGCGTGTTTTTAACGCGGTGATCGAGCTCGCCCATAAGCAGCAGCTGCTGCTTCTCAGCTGCCTTGCGGCGCGACAGATCGACGAGTGTGACGACCGTCCCAATGCTTCCCTCGCCGACCATCAGCGCGGACGCACTGACGAGAACGTCCTTTGCGCCACGGCTGCGCGGTGCTATTGCCTCGATGCCCTGAATTGGTTGGCCACTGGCGACGACGTCAAGAAAATCGCCGCCCTGCATCAAGCCGGTCGCTCCTCTAAAATCGAGTGCGAATGCCTCGTCGAACGTAGAGCCGATCGGATCGGCACCGGCAAGCGACGATGCGGAGGCGTTGGCGTGGGTGACGACACCGTTGAGGTCGCAAACCACGACGGCCTCGACGGCCGAAGCAAGGATCGCAAGAGCTGTCCGCTCAGCCTGGGCACGCTTTTCGGCGTTGATGCGCGCGGTAACATCGGTGAAGGTGACGGCAACACCGGAATTTGTGCCAAGCGTCATTTCGCCGGCTGCTATCAGCAGGTGTTTTGCGCCATCGCCGCTGCCAAGCGTGACCTCGACGGCCGACGTCGCGGGATGCGCTGCTGAAATCAAGTCTCTCAGCGCCTTTGCGCCGTTCGCTCCAAGCGCTGTGAACAACACCGGCCCGTCCAGGGCGTCGCGAGCAACATCGACAAGGTCCGTCAGGGCTCTATTGGCGTAAAGCAGATTGCCGAACCTGTCGAAAGCCGCAGCGCCGAGGTTCATCGCCTCCATGAAAGAGCGATAGGACTCCACGCCTCCTTCGAGGGTGAAGACTTCCTCGCCATTCGCTTCATTGCGGACGACCAGCGCGTCGATTTCCCCCTCGCGTATAGCGCGGATGACCTCTTCCGCCTCCTCGAGGCGCCGGCGAAGGTCGGCATTCAGGCTTTCAGCCTTTGAGACCGTAGTAGACGTCATTCGCCTTCCACCTGAAGGCTGACCAGGACCTTCTCCGCGTTCGAAAGGTCGCCGATGATCTTGCGGATAGGAACTGGTAGTTCGCGCACCAGCGTCGGAATGGCAACGATCCCATGCTCACGGGCAAGCTGCGGCGACTTTCGCAGATCAACGACTTCGATCACATACTTGCCCGGAAGGCTCTCGGCGCAGATTCGTTCGAGGTTCTGGAGCGCAGCCAGCGACTTCGGGGTCTGGCCCGCAACATAAAGCGTGAGTTTCTTCGGCGTTCCGGTAGGTTGGTCTTCCATATCTTCCATCGTCATTCCGCCACGCGGCGGCTTTTCTCCATATCAGACCTATCCGAAGCAGCTTGGTCGAGATAGACCCGCTCGGCCTCAGCGTCGAAATTCAATTCGGCCTCGTCGGCGTCAAGTTCTGCCTGCAGAGCCTCAATCTGGGCAAGCGTCCTGCGGCGTTTCTGCTTCAGCCGATCGGCCCGACGGATAACGTCCGCCCGACGCTCAAGCTCCGCCTTCCGAAGCCGTGCCTCTTCTGCATGCCTCTGGGATCCCGTCAACGCCCTTCCATCGCCGATATATGGCGCCACAAGCTGGATTCCATTGTCTGACATGACAAATTCACGGACCTGATTAGAATGGGCCGTCCCGCGGGCCTTGAGCAGATAGAGCTCGCGGTTGAATTCACCGCCGACCTCGCGATTGAGCAACAATATCCAAGCGTCCATCAGCGACGATAGGCCGGCGTCCGTCTCCGTGACCCCTTCCTGGGAATGCATGAGGTGCGTGAAGACAGCGGTCGTACCGCGCGACTTGAGGAAATCGACCATGCGCAACAGCATCGATTGGACCTCAAGCGGATCTCCGCTTCCAACAAAGGCGGAAATCGGATCGAGGACAACAAGAGAGGGATCGAACTTGTTGATCTCGCGCAGCATGATGGCAAGGTGCATTTCGAGACTGTAAAAGGTTGGCCGCACAGCGATATAGTGCATTCTTCCAGCGTCAATCCATTTCGCGAGATCGGTGCCGATCGAGCGCATGTTACGGACGGTCTGGTAGACGGACTCCTCGAACGAAAAATAGAGGGCTTTCTCGCCGGCCACACAGGCGGCGTTACAAAACGCGGCCGACAATGAGCTCTTGCCCGAGCCTGCAACACCGCTAATGAGAATGCTTGTTGCCCGGTGAAACCCTCCTCCCGACAGCATTGCGTCGAGATCTAGTACGCCTGATGATATACGATCGTTCGATACCTTGTGGTTCAGGCCCAGTGTGCTAACCGGCAGGACACTGAAACCGTCTTCATCAATCAGGAAAGGGATTTCGTTGGTTCCGTGGGCGGTACCACGATATTTGACGATCCGAAGGCGGCGGGTGGAAATTTGGTTATGAACGCGATGGTCTAGCAGGATGACGCAATCCGAAACATACTCCTCAAGGCCCTGCCTAGTGAGTGACCCGTCGCCACGCTCCCCCGTTATGATCGTCGTCAGGCCCTTGTCCTTCAACCAGTCAAAGAGCCGGCGGATTCCGCGCGCAAAATGGCGGGGTTGGTGAATGCAGAAAAAAGGCTCTCGATCGTGTCGAGCACGATGCGTTTTGCACCGACCTGGTCTATCGCTAGTTCCAAGCGCAGGAAGAGACCTTCAAGATCGTAGTCGCCGATTTCCTCAAGTTCGGATGGATCGACGACGATATGCTCGATGTAGAGCTTGTCGGCGTCGATCAAGCTCTGCACATCGAAGCCGAGCGACGCGACATTGTTAACGATATCAACCGGCCGTTCCTCGAAGGTGACGAAGACGCCAGGCTCGTCATAGTCGCGAGCTCCGTTGAGGAGAAAGGTTGAGGCAAACAAGGTTTTGCCACAGCCGGCTGTGCCGCACACGAGCGTAGGTCGCCCCGTCGGAAGGCCGCCGAGCGTCAGATCATCGAAGCCGGCGATGCCCGTAAAAGACTTTTTGATCCCGGCGATATCAGCCATGTATGCGACGTCCTGTGATGTTCTTCTGAAGCTGTCGTATCTGAATGGTTTTCGGTTAGCAAATCGTCACCCGCGCTCTTCCTGCCCCCACCATCAAACTGCCCGTATCCCCCCGCGTCAATCAATCAGAAAAACCTCTCTAATTGAATAGTATAATCCATTATCGGTCTATTTTAGAACAATTGCGGCCGCGGCTGAATCGCGCGCTTCAAACGAGTGGCTGCTGATTCTTGGGAGACTGTGTGTAGGGTGAACCCGGCACCGGCCCGCGATCGCTTCAATCGCAAAGCTGCCCGGTCCGGTTAGCGTTTAGGTGCACTGCGCCGGTATCAAAGTGGCGGACTGCCTGATCGCTTCAGAGACGTTTCTGTGATCCTGACGATTTTCTGCCAAAATCAGGAACAAGCCCGATCGACGGTGGTTGAGTCCATGTCCTTCACAAAGCTCAAGGAGAAAATCATGCTTATGAAGATCATCACCGCATCAGTCTTGTCGCTCGGCCTTGCAACATCCGCAATGGCTCAGGCTTCAGGTGGCGCCGGCTCCGCTACTGGCGGCACCTCGAGTAGCGGTTCCATTGGCTCTGGCGCGAATAGCGGCACGGGCACCAATGGCTCCAGCAACAATGGGACCGTCAACCCCGGTGCCAATGGCTCCAACGGGAACGCCCTCGACCCCAATGCCACCAATTCCACGACAAATTCAGGCGCATCGACGAATTCGGGGACGAATAACGGTTCGTCCGACAGCGACAATTGCGCTCACACGACAACAACGCCAAACCACGATCCGTCGACGATGACGCCGCAGGAGCAGGCAAACTGCAAGTAACTAAAAGCCCCGCTTCGGCGGGGCGCTTTCATCTTCCGATCGGCGGAAACTTTGAGGTCGAAATCTTCGTCTCATCCGCTGCATCGAGCTTCACGACAAAGGCGCCGATGTCATCAGCCCAACCGGACGATAAACAGGGTCGGCATCGCTAGGAATCTCGCCGCCCAAGGGTTGCTCTTGTGGTCAGCGAACTGAATGAACCACCAATTTAATCTCTGATGCGTCCGGTATTCGCGCTGCCCCTGTTTTATTGACGGTACTCGAAGCGCGTTGCGCTTTAGTCGCGACTTGCGAACATTCTATCCGTCCTGCTGGTCCTTCGGTATTTTGACTGCGTCCCTGTCGTCCACCTTGAAGCTCGTCATGAAGCGCAATGTCGCGAAGGTCGCAATCGAGAGGACGACCGCAGTCTCATAGGCGCCCAGCCCAACTGCCGCGCCGATGGCACCCGTTGCCCACAGGCTGGCGGCTGTTGCAGTTCCCCTAATGCTGGCCTTGCCCACCAGAATTGCACCTCCGCCAATGAAACCCACGCCATTGATAATGCCCTCGACAATCCGCGCTGTTGCCTCCGCATTTTCGCGGGTGACCGTCTCAGCGGCCTGGATGAAGCCACAGGCCGCAAGTGCAACGAGAGGAAAGGTCCTAAGCCCGGCGCTTCGCTCGTTGCGTTCCCGATCCCATGCGATCGGAAGAGCTAGGGCGTATGCGACCACGAGGACACCGAGATTACGCAGAAGATCGATATGGACGCCAACACTGCCAAGCCAACTTTCCATCACTCACTCCCGTGCCTCACGCCGAAGATGGGAGCGTGGGGGCTTCCGACAAGAGGTGCCGTGACCTCGATGCCGCCCACGAACTAACGATATTCGCATCAGCTTTGCCGACGGCATGGTGATCGAGCAGTGGATCTGCACCCTCGAAACGAACCGGACCAGAGGCGACAAGGTCTGAGGCTGCGCCGAAGGACGTGAGTGGCGCGTTCCGGAAGTCCTGAGCTCCTCGGATTTTCGGGAACCGCAGTGGCTCGGAAGCTGTGATTGCCTATTGTCTTACCTTGCCCATACCGGCCTCAAAATCTGGGAACTAAAGGTCGGCGGCGTGCTTAGGTCAGCAGCGACGGCTATTGCTCTTCCAAGGCAGACCGCCGCTTCCCCAATCACCCAAGGGAAGACTCATGAGCAAGGAAAACGACAAGACGAGCGATGCTGAGCGAAGCGATCCCGCAGTTGCCGATCGGAACCGGGAGGAGCTTGCCAAGGAAGCGGCTCGTGGGCTGAAGAAAGCGTCCCAACAGGCATCGAAAGAAGGATCGAATGGCCCGCGCTAGGATACGCCGCCCCCGTAGACGCGACATCCGGCGGCATCCCGATGCCGCTTCCTGGCGTCCTGGCAGCGGGCCTGAACGAAATTTCCATACGCCACGTCATTGCGGTGGCCGGTTCGCATGACCGGCCTTAGGGTCGCTAAGACCGGTCGTACCGCGCCAGCATTTGCCGGAGAAGCTGGTTCTCACGCCGAGCCTTGCGGCAAGCCTCTGCAACGGTTAGCGATGTCATCTCATGGTTGGAAGTCCCCGATGTTTCGGTTGCGGGAACTTCGACTCTCACGACCGATTCAGGCGCTGCCGCCGCGTTTCGCATCGGCGCTGTGTTTCCAGCCGAACTGGCCAAGGCGCTGTCGGCAGCGGTGGCCTCCCGCCCGAGCAGGTCCGCGATCCAGGCCACATACTTCGCACGTAACGGATCGTTGTGCGAGAGCGCACGCATTTTCGTCTCTGCCAGCCGTCTCTGATCTCGGTAAAGCGATATGGAGGATTTCAAACGCAGGCGCTCCGGAAAACCGAAACATAACGGGAACAAATACGTCCTGCAACCCCTGGGCAATTTTATATGCGACCTGATGGCCGGAAAACGAGCCCGTGGCAAGGCAGGGGCCGACCGCCGGCGGTATGTCGTTAGGCGATTGGTTTTTGAGAGGTCTATTTGACGTCGTGAAGACGGACGCGACCAGGTCAATCTTGAAGATATTAATAACAACAATCCTCGACGCTCGGTTGCGGCTCAGCCGGGATCGGGTAACGCCTTCGAAGGGCGTTGCTCGCGGGGCTGGTATCCAGGTCAAAAAGCATCTCTGCCTTTGTTGTGGCCGAAAAGATTTCTATGGCGATGATCAGTTCTTCGCGGCCGCCGCGCTGATAAACTTCGGTCATTTTCGAAAGCTTCATGTCCGGTTCCAAAAACAGTGTGCTCACCACATCATGCTCAAAAGCGCGGCGGTGTCGCGTGACAACGGCGTGACATGGTCAAAGCATGGACTGGGTACGCGCTGTTCGAACAGCGTCGCCTCGGCGCGTCAACGCGCGGTACCGCAAGCCGCTGTTTTGATGGAACCACCCACGCTGTGCCGACATTGCTGAATGGAGGACGCTCTTTATCGTCAGCTTCCAAAAGACGGGACATTTGCATGGAAAATCATACCACAGAGGCCGTTACTTCTAATCCAACAGCGCTAGCGCAGATCGGAGCATTGCTCATTCACTACGGATTGGCTTTGGCAGGCGCAGTGGTCCTTCTGGTCGGCGGCTGGATTCTGTCCGGCTTTTTAAGCCGATGGGCCTATAAGGGTCTATCTCGAATCCACGGGATTGATGAAACGCTCGCTCGTTTCTTTGAGAGCGTTCTTCACTACGGATTGCTGATCTTGGTGTTCGTCATGGTTCTCGGCCAGTTCGGGGTGCAGACAGCATCCATCGTCGCCGCTCTAGGCGCCGCAGGCTTGGCAATCGGATTGGCGCTCCAGGGTACGCTGCAAAACATTGCGGCCGGGATCATGCTGCTAGTACTACGGCCGTTCCGCGTAGGCGAATACATCGAGACGTCCAGTGTGAAGGGCCTGGTTCGAGAGATCGGCCTCTTTGCAACGGAGCTCAGAAACGCTGACGGCCTGTACCTGCTCGCTCCGAATTCGACGCTATGGAACACACCCATCATAAACCATAGCAGGGAAAAGGACAGACGCCAGGAGATGTCCGTCGCGATTGGGAATGACGCTGACGGCAACATGGTCAAGAGGCTGATTCTGGACATCATCTCGTCAGATAAGCGCGTGCGCTCCGATCCGCCACCTCGCGTTTTTGCGGACGATCTCAGTGCCGACAAGATCACTCTCAAGATCGAATACTGGGCATCCACGGGTGAATGGACGGAAACCAGGCACGCAATCATCGACGGTCTCAAGGCGGGGTTGGCCGCGAAAGGAATTGCTTTAAAGTGAAATGCTGGAGGGCGCTTGTTGCTCCTGCCAAGAATAGTTCACCATTGAGGAGAGCTATCGGCCGAGCGGCCGCCTAGGCAAAGGGTGACTTGATTTCCGCCCCGCGGCAACGTCCTTCGTGAGTGGAACCTGTTCAAGGGTACATTCAGAGAGAAATTGCCGACCATCCCCGTTAGCGACTTTGCGCAGGAGATATGATGCCCAGCAACATGAGAATGTCGATCCAGGTCCGTCGCGTCGGCGTACGCGTCGGTAATGCTTTTACTCTTCGTTTTGCGCACCGATTCATATGAGCAGGTCTTCGGCGAACGTTTACGACCCGGTGCCGACAGAACGCTCAAGTCAGGTTCCAGTGGCCCAGATGTGCTTGTTCCGGCCCCAACGAGCTGCCTATAGGATCGTACATCATCGATTTTACTGCATAGTCCCTGCATGGCTAGAGCCGACACGGAACGCGCAATCGCTGTTCCGGGCCGGCTGAAAATGGTGAGGGGCGTCACTATCGCGTATTGTAGATACGCGATTGACAGCAATCTTTGATCTCCAGGCGAAATGGTGTAACTTTTCCGTATCTGAAATACGCCAAAGTTACATAGTGCGTTCCTAACGAAAAGCGCCGTATTGCGCTCGAGGACATGACATCCGTTCTGGGCGTGCGGGCGGAAGACAAAGCCACAGGCACCATGGAGCGGATTGGGGCAGCAGTGCGTCCCCTCTCCACCGACGCCGTCACCGATTTGCTGCTGGCCTTGCATCGGACCCTATTTGCGTGGTTGATCGCGGACGGCGATAGCACCTGAAGAACATGGCCGTCCTGAAAATTGCGGAACCAGGCAGAGGAGATTTTAGCTCGGTCCGTATGGCGCCGCTCTATGACGCTGTAACAAGGGGGTGTTTCCGAACCTTCAGAATGACCATATGGCGCTGAAAATCAGCGGCAAGGACGAACGGCTGAAAAGAGCGGATTTCCGGCGGTTTGCAGCGACGGCGGGTATTCCGGTGGCGGCGGCGGACACGGCCATGGATGAACTGGCGGCGACCCTTGCGCGCGGCGTGAGATGAGCTTGCTCTGCCGGACCCGCTGACAGACGGTTCAGTCGGCGCTGAACGGGCGGCGCAGATGCGGGCAATTGTCTGCCAGCGTTTGGCCGCATTTGATTAGCATGGAGCTAAATTCGACCTTGAGCGATGGGTCCCCCGGCAGGGCTCGAACCTGCAATCAATCGGTTATGAGCCGACGGCACTCACCATTGAGCTACAGGCCTGCCTTCCCTTCTTTATGCGCGTTCGCGCCAGCGATTGACGAACTCCGCAAGTTTCTCTCGCGGGCCGCTGTCAAAAGAACAGTGGGCAACTCTTGGAGGCCGCAGGTCGGCAATTCGTCCTCATCCCAGAGCCGCTGCCATGCCTCTCGGACAACTCCGTATCCGATCCCAAGACGATCGGCCTCGCGCAGAAGCGCCTGTCCAAGGCCGGTTTCTTCAGAGATTGCTACGACTTGATCCATTGCAATAACTTTCATCAGGATTGAGAACGACTGCCGTCGTGTACTGCTCCCCCACTCTCTCAAATATCCGGAGAACCACGATCAGCCTCGTCCTCGGTCGATTTGACCCCGCTATCATCCGGCAAGCTGATGAGAATTAATCACGGGCGAGTTTCGTTGAATACTTGTAGCCGTCCGGAACCCCGAGCGCGAGGCCGCGTTTTTTAGCATCGGAGGACATGATGGAACATAGCCAATATAACTGGATCAGCATCAGAGCTCACGAGATATGGCAATCTGAAGGTTGTCCAAATGGGAAAGATCGCGAGCATTGGGCCAAAGCGGCCGAAGAATGGGAACACCGCAAAAGGCGGCTGGAGGTCCCCTACGAGGCGCTGCGGGAGCAAGTGAGGCGCGTTCTGGTGGTCGACGACGAGCCGCTGATACGGTTTGCTACCGTCGAGGCCCTGGAAGACGCCGGCTTCGAGGTCCTTGAGGCGGGCAACGCTGACGAGGCTCTCGTCCTTCTTCAACGGAATGATTTTGACGCTGTATTCACCGATGTGAATATGCCGGGAACGACGGATGGACTGGGGCTCACCTCCCTGGTGCGAGCCCGCTCGCCGCAGACTCGCGTCATCGTCACTTCTGGCCATGTTAGACTTGGTGCTTTTGACCTTGCGAGCGGCGTGTCATTTATTCCCAAGCCCTACACATATGACGCGATTGTCCGCATGCTGCAGGCACCAGGCTTCGGAACGCGATAGGCGACGTGAACCGGCGTCGCGACGACTGCTAGCGCGTGTTTTGACAGACAGGCAAGACCAACATTGCGACGACTTCGATCACGCCGGTTGAGTAGCAATGCATAGGGATCAAATAATCAAGGGGCAAGCCGCACCAAAAATCGACATGCTGGAGCGGGAGGCCTCAACTTTTACCAGCGGCACGTCGATGTCATCGAGTGTCACGATCGCTTTATGCGGGCAGATACCACTCCCGCGGTCGTGCGTTCCGCTTTCGACGAAAGTCCTGACCTTGCCTGCTACCCATTGCTCCCCGGCTAAACGATGCGGCGGGAGCAACGAATGCTCGCCGCCGCGGCTCTCCAAGGTCCGCCGCCTGCGCTCAGGAAAGCGCGGCGAACATAAAGCTATATGGCTCAGAACGGAAACTCATTTTCGCAGCTTTTTCGCGGCGTCGTCGTCCCTATCATATAGCTCTACGCACAGAATCTCGGAGAAGCCCTTTGCCGTAGCCTTTCCAGAGGCTTGCGCTGTGGACAGGTTGTGGAGAACATGTGGAGGAACTGTGTGCAACGCCGCTTCCCGACGTTAAGGGAATGGGCATGGATCTTGCGTGGGACATCCGAATCCGCTCAGATGAAGTCCTCGGCCGATGGCTTCCGCCGCAACGTCGCCATCCCGATCAAGGGCGCTCCGACATGATGTCGAGAAGCGCCCTTTCCATTTGGAACTTTCGTAGAGAGCGAGTGCCAGAGTACCTCTACCCATTTGCGTAGCGCCGATCTTGGTCTGCAGCAGAAGCAAAAACTGCATCGGCTGAGGCAATTCTTATGGTCGTTCCCGCCGGACTACGTTTGACCTCTGTGCGGCGAGCGGGCAGCCCATCAGCAGGGCCGCCAAACCTCGTAAATCCAACTGACGCAGGACACTCCAGCGACCTGTAATGGAGTTCGATCGATCAGTATGTCACAGCAGGGCAAGACGACCGGTACGGTAGCGGACCAATCCTTGCCCTCCGGCCCGAGCGTGGTAGTGTGACTGTGCTGCCGTCGAAAAACGCTGCATCAGACCGCTCCCTTGAAGTTGCCCTACAACTGACCCAAAGGAGCGGTCTTTTAGCGCGTCTTAAGCGATCCTGTTCATCCAGTCTTATGTGTCTCGCCGTCCCTCTCTGGCTCGCGTGCTTTGCCGCAGCAGCCTTTCTCCAAAAGCGGATCTTACTCTCAGCGGGTTCCGTCATGCCGGGCTTATGTCCGCGAATGCTGCCCTCGTCTCGGCTCTCCCAGCTAAATCCACGAAAACAGAGGGTTGTTTCATCTTCGCGCCTCCTACGGAACTAGGATCCTTGGCCCGGCGGCCCCGGCTTAGCTCAGACATCAGCAACAAGGATGGTTGTTCGCAACCGTACGGCATCGTTTTTATCTTTCGCGCGTTTTTAGGAACAGTCAGCGGAGAAAAGACATGACCAACCGGGTAGCAATGATCACCGGAGCCGGATCGGGAATAGGTCGGGCGGCTTCCTTGACCTTGGCACGCGACGGCTACTCTATTGGCGCCTTGGGTCACTCTCACCGCGAACTCGCTGCCGTCGTTGACGATATCGCGGCTCTGGGAGGCAATGCGATTGCGCTCGATGCCGATATTTCTGACGAGAGGCAGATGGAGACGGCGGTTTCCTCTCTTGTAGACATGTATGGCAGGCTTGATGCCGTTGTTGCCAACGCGGGAATAAATGGTGCCTGGGCGCCGATTGATAGTCTTACGCTCGACGAATGGAACAGGACGATATCTGTCAATCTCACTGGCACATTTCTAACGATTAGGCAGACGGTGCCATTTTTGAAGAAATCGGGTGGTGGCGCGATCATCGTTGTGTCGTCGATCAATGGAACCCGGACCTTCACCACCCCCGGAGCGACAGCATACACGACCACGAAAGCGGGACAGGTCGCTATGGTTCAGCAGCTATCATTGGAGCTCGCCCGTCACCACATCAGGATCAATGCCGTCTGCCCGGGCGAAATCGAAACCAACATTGGTTCCAACACAAACCTCCGGCAGAAGGATGATACAGCCATACCCGTCATCTGGCCTGAAGGACAGGTACCGCTGACTGGCGGCAAGCCCGGTCGAAGTGAAGACGTTGCCGAGGTCATCGCGTTTTTGGCATCTGACAGGTCGCGACATATCACCGGTTCTCCGATCTGGGTCGATGGAGGCCAAGGGCTACTTCGATGACAGTTGAATCAGAAATAGAGTTATTGCGAAGTCAAAGCGAGCGGTGCCTCGATCGATCCATTTGACGACACCGAAGGCCGGCTGGGGCGAGACCGAACCTAGCGCTCGCGAAGGGATGAACGGCTGCAATCTTGTGTCGCGTGTCCAGTCTTCTCACAGCTTTCGCATCCAATCAGTTACGCGACAAGTCGATTGTCGCGACCTTACCCAAAACTCGCCCGAGGTCTAGCCCTTGGGCCACGCCATTAACGACGCGCAGTCGCAGCCGGAGCGAAAAAGTTATCGCTCCCGGTGGAAAGCCGCCTTTCCATCGGTCCACAAGGGCTTGACATCAGGAATTGGAGTAGAGGGAAATTAAGGCATGGACGAGCCGGACGGCAATGATTGCTGCGCCCAGTGCACCGACGCATAGAAGTCCAATGCCAATTTCGCGGACGCCCATGTCTACCCCTGCGACAAGAGGCCCCGGATAGTGCTCGCTCACCACGACGATGAGAAAGATCGATATTGCGACGCAGATCAGAAAGCCAAAGCTGAGATATGTCAGAGACCTGTGCATCACTTCTCGCGTCAAATCTTGCTTAATCAACGACCGCATTATCATGCAAAGTAATGATTTGCTACAGCCTCCCACCCGTCTTGCGGAGACAGCCGCTAATGCGGGTGCCCTTGCGCTGAAGCGGTCTACCCAAGGCTAGTGTTACTCGGACGGCCGTTGTCTTCGCAGCGCGCAGTTCTCCAGATTGCCGACGGTCCCCGCTCGCTCGTCGGTCGTTTGCTGCGTCAGGTTTCAATCAACCGACTGATTTTGCCCATCAGGCTCCACCCACATTTCCAAGGAAGTTTTCGCGAGCGCTCCTCTTTCAGTCCGCTCATCATACAGGCCGGATCAACAGTCTCGACCCTCCCGAGGGATGGTCGAGACAGTCGCGAAGGACATTCAGGACGGTGGAAGCCCGGGAAAACTTAGGGGGCGCGTCTGTACGCAATCGGACGCGCAATGTCTCACGGTTGAAGGTGCTGCCGAAGCTGCCCACCTATCAGGTTACCGGAAAGGATAGTCAACATGTCGGGCTATCGCGGACGGGATCCATTAGCAGTTCCAAAATTTTCCCTGACGCTGCCAGAAGCATGCGTTGAGAACACCTGCGCCGCCGGCTCCGCCTCGCGGGGCTCATTTAACAACGGAGAAACGTCTATCGCCACCCGGTTCTTTTTCGACGTCAACATGGCGTCGCGACGTGTCCGCGATGAAGTAGGGTGCATGTTTCCGGATGTCGGCGCCGCTATTACGGCTGCGTTGGTCGATGGTCGCAAGATACTCGACGCTCTCGGTTGCCGTTGCCGTGGTTTAGACGGCTTGGTGTTCGAAATCAGAGACCCGACAGGCGCGATTGTCGCGCACGTTCCCTTCGAGATATAGCTTTCTCGTTTGCTGCAGCGTCTTTTCGAGACAGCAAATTCAGGTTCCTCGCTGAGACTGCGGAGCAGCGGCGGAGCCACCGCACATTGGCTTGATCTCTGCGAGGTCGGGTTCAGATGCCAAGAACGCAGTCACTACCGTTCAACTCTGGCGAGGCCTTGAACACGTGCTCAAAGATGTCGGTTCGCGTACCCTGGACGCTATCGCGCGACATCGATCGCGGCGACGACGCTGGGGCTGAGGTAGCGCCTGTTTGACCCTCGGGGGACGCAGGTAGGAACACTGCCGGTCGATCTGCTCACGAGTTCTAGGCGTTTCCCGATATTGTCTGACATCGCAGTGATTGCGCAAGCGCCTCGCGCCTCGGGCATTTACGCGACTGTTGTCCCAGCTTGATGTAAGCGTCGGAACAAGTTGCTTTTTTCGAAGTTTCGTCCTGGCAACAACAGGAGCTTTCCATGCAAAAGATTACGACGTTTACCGCCGCCATGCTGCTGTCGGCGACGGTCGCCTTTGCCCAGAGTGAGACACCGTCGACCTCTCAGACGACCCCGGCCGTAAATACCGAGCACAATCCCGGCGCGCCTGTGGCTGGTAAGAACAGTTTCACGGAAAGTCAGGCGAAGTCACGTATCGAGGAAGCCGGCTTTTCGGACGTTATGGGACTGAAGCTCGATGATCAGGGCGTCTGGCGCGCAACAGCCAAAAAAGACGGCGCTGATGCAGCTGTCTCCCTAGATTTTCAGGGCAACGTGACACTCGCCAAGTAATGGACCGTTGAAGGAGATGATCAAATGAGAACTGTTACCGGACTGTATGACAGCTACGATGATGCCCGGTCCGCCGTCACGGCCCTGGAAGAAGCGGGTGTCCCTTCCGATCACATCAGTATTGTGACGAACAAGGCGAATGGTGTTGATGTCGAGGGCCAGGGTTCTTACGCAGGCGAAGGTGCGGGTGCCGGTGCTGGCGTCGGCGCTGTGGCCGGCGGCGCCGGTGGCCTGCTTACCGGCCTCGGCATGCTTGCCATTCCAGGTGTTGGCCCCGTCGTTGCTGCGGGATGGCTCGCAGCAACGGCTGCAGGCGCGGTTGCCGGCGCGGTGGCCGGCGGCGCGGTCGGCGGCATTGTCGGCGCGATGATCAGCGAAGGTGTCCCCGAGGATGAAGCCAACTTCTATGCTGAAGGTATCCGCCGTGGCGGCTCCGTTGTGACGGCAAAGGTCGAGGACAGCAAAGCCGAAGTTGCGCAGTCGATCCTGTCGGCATCCCGCCCGGTCGATTATGTATCCCGTCGCACGAGCTATCAGCAACAAGGTTGGAGCCGCTTCGACGAAAGTGCCGAACCTTATACGATCGAGCAGATCGAGGCGGAGCGCCAGCGTTACCGCCGCGGCTGAAGGTTGAAACATCCGTCGAGCGGCCGATAGCGGCCGCTCGACACGTCCCACAGGTAGCCGAAGGCGAACCTTCCCTTAAACAAGTGTCGCCTGGACGGGAATGTCTTTTGTGGCCAGTCGGGCCGGACGGATTGCCTGCAGGTGGCTTGCTAAAGTGAAGCCATTACCGGTGTTCCATCTTTCAGCGTATGAACGGGCCGGCAGTGATACCACCCAGTGGAATACAACCTTGGGATTTCGGCGCTTTCCCCGGTCCGAAGTGAGAGCAGCGCTTGGCAAAGCGGCCCGAGAAAAGCCTTCTTGGTGCCTACGAACATCATGAGCGTCCAAGTGTTTGACGCGCAGCGCATCTTGACTGGCAGTGCGTCTAACGCGGAAGGCAACCAGACAAATAACCCCACCTGTCGCACATAAGCGCTGTTGCTGATCGATCAATTCTTTACCGCAGGCGCCGTTCGACGGTAGACTTGCCTGACCAACGGGGATCACACGCTGCCCCGGGCAATCGTCCTTGGAAGCTAAATTACGCTCGCCGGCGCTTGAGAAGGTAATCCAGGCCGCCGGCGCGGTACCAGCGGAAGCCATAGGGTTCGAGAACCATATGATGGCGTCGGTCGTGGTTAGCACGGCTGTCGTGCCCATCCAATATGTCGATCAGAGGGCCGTCATTATTGTCCTGCGGAAGGCGGAAAGCAATTTCAACCGGCCTGTCGTGGAAGCTGTGTATGACTATCACAACGTTATCTCTCCATGCGTACCGAAGAATCAGCACGCCCGGATCGCCGCAGTCGACCGCACTACAGGTGCCCCACCCGATCTCAGGCGCTTCTTTGCGCATGCGGACCATACGCTCGGTCCAGTTCAGCATGGATTCGGCGTCACGACGCTGAAAGGCAACGTTGACATGTCCATAGCCGTAAGGCCCCTCGCTGATAACAGGAAGAACGGGTTTTTCACTCTTTGTGAAACCGCCTTGTGGCTCGTTTGACCATTGCATGGGGGTGCGCGCGCAATTCCGTTCTGGAAGCGTCAGATCGTCTCCCATACCAATCTCATCACCGTAACGCAGCACAGGCGTCCCTGGCAGCGAGTACATGAGGCTGTAAGCGAGTTTCAGACGACGAATGTCTCCCCCCAGCATTGGAGCCAACCTGCGGCGGATGCCGCGATCGTAGAGTTGCATGCCCTTGTCCGGTCCGAACGCATTGAACACGGTTTGCCGCTGGCTTTGGGTCAGTCGCCCGAGATCGAGTTCGTCGTGGTTGCGTAGGAAGATGCCCCACTGGCCAGTCTTGGGCAGCTTCTCCGTATCCTTCAGCGCCTTTACAAGCGGACGGGTATCTGCGCTTGCCATCGCGTAGAAGAGTGCCTGGTTGACATGGAAATTGAACATCATCTGCATTCGCTCGCCGTCATCGCCGAAATATTCGATGTTTTCCTTCGGCAAAACATTGGCCTCGGCGAGAATCACGCTGTCTCCCTTTCGCCATTGAAGAAACTCGCGGAACGTTCGAAGCATGTCGAACTGCTCCTTGGGCTGGGCAACGTCGGCGCCCTTCTCGGAGATAACAAAGGGCACCGCGTCCATGCGAAAACCCGAAACACCGAGCTGGATCCAGAAGCCCATGATCTTCAAAATCTCTGCCTGGACAAGGGGGTTCGCAGTGTTGAGATCCGGCTGGAACTCGTAAAAGCGATGGAAATAATACTCGCCGGATTGCTTGTCCCGTGTCCACGTTGACGTCTGCACTCCGGGAAACACCATCCCCTCGTCCGCGGCCGCAGGTTTCGTCTTCGACCATACATACCAATCGCGGTATCGCGACTTCTTATCGGCTCTCGCCTCCTTGAACCAGGGATGCTCGTCCGAGGTGTGATTGACGACAAGATCAATGAGAACGCGAATGCCGCGCTGTTTTGCGCCATGCGTGAATTCGACGAAATCTCCGAGCGTGCCGTAGCGTGGATCGACGTTATAATAATCGGAGACATCATAGCCATCGTCGCGCCCGGGCGACGTCTGGAATGGCATCAGCCAGATCGCGGTGACGCCCAGTCCGGCGAGGTAGTCAAGCCGGCGCTGCAGGCCCTCAAAGTCGCCGACGCCGTCACCGTTTGAATCCATAAAAGTCTCGACCGACAGACAATAGACAACGGCGTTCTTGTACCACAGATCATTGATCACGCGTTTTTCTCCCGCAGGCTCTTTTCGTCGAGACCTCCGATTTCGATCTCTCTTCTTCAACACGAGCTCGCCCGACGTCCGGTGTGGATGCCATGGCCAAGCGAGTTGCTTTAGCGAGCGGCAGCGTGGATGGCACCAGCGTCGCCGAAGATGCGGTGAAGCACTGCCGCCTGATCGCTTCTCGGATCGACCGAGACGGCGATCTCACCACGAAGGGGGGCATCCATCCTCGTCTCGTGGTTTGCCGATGCAGTGTCACCACCGCTCTGGATCTTACCGGCACTGTTGGACCGGCCGACGGCCTCGAGGAAAATGGCGGCTCGGTCCAAGCCTGCTTTTTGAACCATGTGCTGAACGGCAAGGTCGGCGGCTTCCCGCGTCTGAAAAGTTGCGACGACGGTCTTGGTGTTTTCGTCTGACATCCCGATCTCCCTTTGGCTGTCAACGTAATGGCTGTCGCGAATGTTCCAGTCACCGGGAACGTTCGCTCGCCGTCCAGATTGAATCTGGTGCCGATCCTGGCAACAGGCAGGCTTCAACTCAACTGTCCGATTTCAGACGGAGCCTTTTCACGGCAGTCCGATTCTGTAAGCTCAACGGGCTGGTGAGTCTGGATTGCTTGTCGCAATCCTCTTCTCTGGACTGTGCCCGCTGCTTGTCCCCCAGGAAGGCAGCGGGTTTTTTCCTCGGGTCGAGCGCGTTCAGGGCGTTGCGACGGCTAGCCGTTGTGGCCGTTGCCTTTGCATGTCTATCGGGATTGCGGAAAAGAGCGCCGCTTCTTCCAACGGCGCTTAGTCTGAGGTTATCAGGCGAGGCCCTGCGGTGATGATCGAAGAGCGATCTATGAACCTTTATCAGCGAATGGTTCCCAGAGGCCTTAAGCTGATCAACGGCGGAGGTTTTTCGAAAAGAGAGAGGGCGAAACCGGTTTGGCGAGTTGCCGGCATTTTTTCGCGCCCACGCTGGTGCGCTAGGTCGAATTGCCCAGTCCTGCCACCGGCCGCAAGCTGACGTTGGGCTGCCTAGCGTGAGCAAAGGCAGGGACACCCCGCGACGTCCGTTGCAATAGCGAATGGAACGGTGCGGAAATCGCCCCGCCGTTCGAAGAAGAAAAAGCCTCACGCTGGAGTGTGAGGCTTTTTCAAAGTTGCGGAAAGCACAACTGGATACGTTGTTGAGGGTTAACGATCCATATCACTAACGCGGGCTGGATCAGGAAGTTCCGTTTGAGGGACCTCCAGGTTCGCACAAACCGGTTTTTTGAGCTCCTTATCTCTGGCGGCATCGCTTTGGCTCAACCCTATCACGCTTCCTGGCAAGACGATAACAACAGGTCCCAAAAGATGGGCTTTTCGTAACGGTCGCCTCGCTCGCAGCAATCTGTCTCCGGAAGAGCCCGACAACTGCGATGCTTGCACGTCCGCTGCCAACAGGTGGGATCGCCCATATGCTGCAGCCAGAGGCGGTTATTTTTTATCGCTTGGATATTGATTTGGCTTTAGCAGGCGCGACAAATGAGCGGTATTTCGGGCCAGAGCAGAAATCATCGTGTCGACTGCGCCGGGGATCTCCTCAAGGTCGACAAAGTTAGTTGAGCCCATCGCCTCGCCAACCCAATAGGCAACCGCATTGGCCGGGATGGTAAAGCCGACGTCGTTTAGAGCCTGGAAGAGTTCTGCTGAAACATGATGGGCGCCGTCTTCGTTTCCGACAACGGCGACTGCGGCGACCTTTCCGTAGGAGACCATCCGGCCGTGAGCGTCTGTTTCTTCGAGGAAGGCGTCCATCCTCTCCAGTGCACGTTTACAAATGCTGGAAGGCTGACCGAGCCATATCGGTGTGCCGATGATAAGGATATCGGCCGCGAGCACCTTGGCCCTGATACCCGGCCAGGCGTCCCCATCCCCCTCGTTAGAGGTTACGCCTGGTTTGATGTCGTAATCGGCCAAGTGGATTATCTCGGTTTCGACATCGTGCGTCTCAAACTGCGAAGAGATCAGCTCAAGAAGCCTTCCGGTCGACGACTGTTCGGAAGAGGAAGACGGTTTTAGGGTGCTGTTGAACGCAACTGCTTTAATTGGCATAGGATATCCTCGCGATTGGGAAATTGACCGATGGCCACCTCTGGGCCTCGACCCGGTGCAACATAAAGGCCGGACCAACCAGTCGGTTCCCCGGATGCAGGACGCCAGTGGAAATTCCTCGTTTCGATGACGCTCTAATAATAGAAGCGGTCGTCCACCCGGCGTTTACCGGACTTTAGACAGCAATTTATCGCGGCCGAACGACTGCAGCTTCGCCAGGTGACCTCCTCGCGCGATGGAACATCGCGCTCTCTGCCCGGTTTGGCAGAAGGAAATACGTCCTGGAGATTGAAAAATGACAATGACTGTCGGCGACTTCATCGTGGAACGGCTGCACCAATGGGGCGTTCGTCGCTTGTTCGGATATCCGGGGGACGGTATCAACGGCGTCTTCGGTGCTCTTGCTCGCGCGAAGGCAAAAATGGAGTTCATCCAAACCAGGCACGAGGAGATGGCCGCGTTCATGGCGTCGGCCCATGCAAAATTCACTGGCGATATCGGAGTTTGTATAGCGACATCAGGACCTGGTGCAACCCACCTCATCACCGGCCTATATGATGCCCGGCTTGATCATCAGCCGGTTTTGGCCATCGTCGGGCAGCAATCCCGCGCTGCAATTGGTGGCCACTATCAACAGGAAGTCGACCTCGCCTCACTCTTCAAGGACGTTGCCGGCGATTTTGTTCATCAGGCTGCTACACCAGCACAAGTGCGACATCTCATCGATAGGGCAATCCGCATCGCCAAGGCCAACAGAACTGTCACGGCAGTTATCCTTCCCAACGACCTCCAGGACCTTCCCTATGAAGAGCCCCCTCGCAAGCACGGCACGGTCCACTCCGGCATTGGTTTCAGGGCGGCTCGCACCGTACCACATTTGGAAGACCTGCAGGAAGCCGCCGATATCCTCAACCAAGGAGAGCGTGTAGCCATTCTCGTGGGAGCGGGCGCCCTGGCGGCGACAGACGAGGTTATCGCCGTTGCCGACCGACTGAACGCCGGTGTAGCAAAGGCCCTGCTGGGTAAGGCTGCATTGCCAGACAATTTGCCGTGGGTCACCGGATCCATTGGCCTCTTGGGGACGGAGCCCTCCTGGGATTTGATGCGTGACTGCGACACGCTTTTGATGATCGGCTCCGGCTTTCCCTACTCAGAGTTCTTGCCCGAGGAGGGCAGCGTGAAAGCGGTACAGATCGATATCACCCCCAGCATGCTGTCATTGCGCTACCCGATGGACACCAATCTGCAGGGGGACGCTGCGCAAACCCTCAAAGCACTTCTACCACATCTCAGACAGAAGGAGGGAGAGTGGCGCAAGAGTATTGAGGCGAAGGTCGCAAAATGGTGGAAGACGCTTGAGGAGCGGGCACATGCAGATGCCAACCCGGTCAACCCTCAGCGTGTCACCTGGGAACTTTCACCCCGGCTGCCTGATGGCGCCATCATCACCAGCGACTCCGGATCGTGTGCCAATTGGTATGCGCGGGATTTGAAGATTCGTCGCGGCATGATGGCCTCTTTGTCGGGAGGGCTCGCATCGATGGGAGCAGCTGTGCCCTATGCCCTCGCTGCGAAATTTGCACATCCCGACCGGCCCGTTATCGGGCTGGTGGGGGACGGCGCGATGCAGATGAACAACATGTCCGAACTCATCACCATTGCGAAATATTGGTCGAGCTGGGACGACCCTCGGTGTGTGATTTGCGTTTTCAACAACGAAGACCTCAATCAGGTGACGTGGGAGCAGAGGGTCATGGAGGGTGACCCTAAATTCGAAGCGTCCCAAAGCATTCCAAACGTCCCGTATCATCGCTTTGCGGAAATGATTGGACTAAAGGGGATCTATGTCGACCGCCCAGAAAATGTCGGGCCGGCATGGGATGAGGCGCTGTCGTCTGACCGGCCGGTGCTGCTCGAGGTCAAGACGGACCCGGAGGTCCCACCGCTGCCCCCACATTTAACCTTCGAGCAAATGAAGAAGATCACTGAAACACTCGCAAAGGGTGATAGCCGGGAGGCTGGGATCGTCATGGGCACCATGCGACAACTGCTTTCTTCCTTCTGGCCCGGCAGTCGTCAGAGCTGAAGGAGGCAAATCGAACCGCTGCAGCCAGCGTCAGCGGTCGGCCCCACGCCAGCGAAGATGGCCCACGCCGCAACACGTTCACATTATCGCGCTGCGCCCCGTCGTGACCGATCGGCGCTGCATGGAACAATGGGACGGCATGAAAGTTGCACCGACATGCGACCGATCGCGATGGCAAATAAAGCTTACTACAGGAGAGTTGAGATGACGAACCTATCGACCGAAAGAACCCCCGCACTGTCGACCGACAAGTCAAAAGACACGCTCGTCGGTTTCTTCGACACCCGCGAGGACGCAGAACAGGCGGTAGAGCGCCTGAAGAAGGCCGGCCTGATGATGGAGGCAATCCGCTTCGTGCCTGGCTTCGAGGCAGACAGGGTCGATGACGCAGTGACCGGCGACAACAGCTTCTGGCGAAAGCTTGACGGCTGGAAGATCTCCGAGGACGAGCGGGTCACGTATGCAGAGGGTCTGCGACGTGGCGGTTTTCTCGTGTCAGCAGAGGTCGACGACGCGCACTATGAGACGGCGCAGGACATACTGGACGTTGAGGGTGCTGTCGACCTTGAAGAGCGCGCTGGCCAATGGCGATTGGACGGCTGGGACGGCAACCTTGCCGACGCTGCCTCGGCTTTTTCTGCTAGACAACCAGCGGAGACCAACTTGGATGACCACCGATACGGCACCTTGCTGCCGACCACCAATGATCGCGAAAGCGTCTTTCCGGTATTGGAGAGCACGAGCGAGCCCGCCAATGGAGATTTTCGCCAAACGGGCGCGCGAGGTACGGCTGCGCTGCAACGCCCCTTCGAGAGCTT
Organism: Rhizobium sp. OAE497; assembly: GCF_040546565.1. NCBI lineage: Bacteria > Pseudomonadati > Pseudomonadota > Alphaproteobacteria > Hyphomicrobiales > Rhizobiaceae > Rhizobium > Rhizobium sp. OAE497. The sequence goes on along the minus strand of NZ_JBEPOA010000003.1, from coordinate 50,791 downwards.
GAACCAGGGCGACGGGGAAGAGGTCGCCGGCAAACCGTCCGATCTTACCTCTTCAGAAGGAACTAACGGTGATGCCCGGCGTTTTTGACAGACTGCGACATCCCTCCCGCAGTCGTTATCCTGACTTCAACCCTGGCGCCTGCCAGGGTTTTTTTGTGCACAACGCGATGCCAACGTCGACCTCCCTGCTATTGAGGCCGGCACCTGGAGGCTCTTTCCTTTTTTCGAGGTCGCCAGCGATGCGGATCCGGCACAAGGTCATCGGATCGAGAACGGGAAGTATTTTGCGTTGATCGTATCGTACACGTCATTGGCCTGGATCTTGTCCAGCGCGGCATTGAGCTTCGCAAGAAGCGTGACATCGTCGGGGCGAACGGCGATGCCCGCGCCGTCGCCGAAATATTCGGCGTTTTTGACGTCCTCACCTTTGAATTCACAGCAACTGCCGGCCTTCGTATTTGCCAACCAGTCGTACACCGCCAACTTGTCCTCGAAGATGATATCCACGTTTCCCTCGGCCAGGTTCTTGTAGAGATCAGGTGACGCATGGACCACACTTGTTGCCACGCCGGGGTAGAATTTCCGCGCGTAGGACTCCTGCGATGTGGCCGCCGTCACCCCAAGGCGCAAATCTTTCAGATCATCGGGCGAAGTGCCGGTGATATCGGCGCCTTTGCGCACGATGAATACGGACGGACTATCGTAATATTTGCTGGTGAACGCAACCTGTTGACGCCGCTCCGCGCTCATGGACATTGAGGAAATGATGGCGTCATATTTCTTCGCCAACAGGTTCGGGATCATACCTGTCCATTCCTGCACGATGAACTGGCATTTCAGCGCGGCTGCCTCGCATAACGCCTTTGCGATATCGACATCGAAGCCCTGAAGATTGTTTTCCGAGTCCAGATAATTGAACGGAGGAAATCCCCCCTCGACGGCAACTCGCACCATTTCCTGTTCGGCGGCCGAGGAAGAATGGGCGGCACCGACACTCAGCATCAGGCTCGATGCCACAGCCAGCAGTTTGAAGCGGAAAGACGTGTTCGATCTGGTCATCGTGTAATCCATCTGGTTGAGCATCAGAACTCGGACAGTCGAACACGAAACCTTTAAGAAGCTCATCATGCTGACCGGCTAAATTTGCAGTCGCTTGAAAAGCCTTTCGTAATCTATGCCCTCCAGAATTGAAAAATCTGGGAGAGGTACCTTTGTCCGCATATGATTTTCCACAACGTCTGGCCAAAAGAGCAACACGATCGTCAAGTGCGACACTGGCCTTGCTCGCAATCAGTGGGCTGGCGATCCTGGGGCTGGTTTTTGTTGCAGCCCTCTGGGCAGGAAAAGAAAGCGATGCCGCAGCGCTCGACCGTCAGCGAAAGCTGGTCGACAGCCGCTTGCAGGATCAGGTCGACCGTGTTTCGAACGACCTCAGGCTGATGGCGGCCGGATACTCCTCACTTATTTCAGCCAGTGCCTCGATGAGCAATGAGGACGACGCAGGCACGGCACAAGCGTTTGCGACCATGTCCAAGACCGTGTTCGGCTACAACGGGACGTTTTTGATAACACCCACAGGGGACCTGGCCTTCGCTTCGGACCCGGAAACGACCCGACGTTACAAATGGATCCGCCCGCTCCTCCTGCCAATGGTCAGGACCGTCTTGCATGGAAAAGAAGCAGCCGCTGCAAACGCACCGATCCGCGTCGATCTGATGCGCCTGGAAGGCCGTCCGTCGATAGCAGGCATAGCATCCATTGACGCAGCATCCCGGACGTCCCAGCCGTTGCTTCTTGCCGCGTTCCGGTTCTTGGATGGGCCCACCCTTGATACCTTGAGCCGGGAGCAAGGCCTGGCGGGTGCTCGATATGCGCGAACCGCTGATGCAGAGGCGAACGAAGTTGCTTTCCAAATCGAGGCCACGGCGACACATGAACCGATCGGCTTCATTATCTGGACCCCTGACCTGCCTGGATCCCGGGTCGTGGCGCGGCTGACCCCGCTTCTGACGTTCGCAGGCGTGCTGATCGGCGGCCTTTTCTTTGCCCTCATGGTTCGGCTCAGGAAAAGCCTCTTGGAACTTGCTCAGAGCGAGGACCATGCACGCCACTTGTCTCTCCACGATGTGCTCACCGGCTTGCCAAACAGAGCGCTATTTTCCGAACGCTTTAAACACTGCCTCGACGGTCTCCGCCACCATGGCAACCAAGCCCTTCTCGCCCTCATCGACCTCGACAGGTTCAAGGAGGTCAACGACACCTACGGGCATCCGGCAGGCGACGAATTGCTGATCAAGGCAGTCGCGCGCATGCAGGAGCTTCTGGGGAACGCAGATACGCTTGCAAGAGTGGGCGGTGACGAATTCGCACTGCTTGTGCCCGGTGTTAGCGCCGGACGCGATAATGAACTGCTGCTTCAGATCATAAAAACGCTTAGCGCGCCCTTTGAACTTCGGGCAGGCGGCGGCGTCATCGTGCGGATCGGCTGCTCGATTGGTGCCGTCGGTATCGTCGAAGGGACGGCTGAGAGAGGAGAGACCTTACGCCGAGCCGACGTCGCTCTCTATGAAGCAAAGTCGAGCGGCCGCGGAAAATATGTTACCTATGACGTGTCAATGGATAGCCGCGGCAGCGAGAGGGAAAACCTCACAAGGGAACTCCGCAAGGTTCTTACCGAAATGCCAAGTTCGGCCTGCAATGATCTGAGGCCGGAAGATGATGCTGGCAAGCTCGAGCTGTTCTTCCAGTCCGTACACCGCGCAACACGCGGCGAGCCTATATCGGGGGCGGAAGCGTTGGTCCGGTGGCGTCATCCCCGGCTTGGGCTTCTTGCTCCCGACAGGTTCATCCCGCTTGCCGAAGAAGCTGGGCTGATAGACCAGCTTGGCGAATGGGTTCTGCGCAGGGCGGCAGAAGAGGCTAGAGCATGGCCCGAGACGATGACGGTGGCGGTCAATGTTTCCCCCTCCCAACTCCGTCGTCGCGGGTTCGATTCCAAGGTCCTGTCCATCATCGAGGAAACCGGCTTCGATCCGGCGCGTCTTGAACTTGAGTTAACAGAGGCTGCGCTGTTCGAGGTTGATGCCGCCGTCCAGTCAACCTTGGGAAATCTTCGCTCTCAGGGTGTCCGAATTGCGCTCGACGATTTCGGAACCGGCTTTTCGTCCCTTAGCCACCTGCTCCAGATCAACATCGACAGGATCAAAATCGACCGCTCATTCGTGACGCTGCTCGGAAGCAAGGCGGAGGGAGCCACCATCGTTTCGTCCGTCATTGCTTTGAGCCGGAAACTGGGGAAGGCGGCAACCGCAGAAGGCGTCGAAACTGTCGGACAACAAGACTTTCTGATTGCCGCAGGCTGCACCGATCTCCAAGGTTACCTCTATTCCCGCCCCCTTCCCTGCGCCGAGTTCGCTGCGTTGATGCTGACGCCCGACGGAAGATTACGCGGACGGATCTAGGATGATCAAGACCGAGCGACCGCGATAGTCGCGACAGTGGGATCCAGCGCTACAGCCCGATCCCAGGATGCGAGGCGCGGTCAAGCGGTAAAGCACACCCGGTCTTCATCACGATCAAGTTGGATCGGCCCCCATGACAAGGCCTTCGATATCGTGCTTCTGAGTGATCGGGACGAGCTCATCGACAACCCGGCAGACAAGATGATCTCGCGCAACGTCGGGCAGTGCCTCGTACCAATCGCGTGTCACCATCATGTCATGCATCTCGGCATGACCCGCCCCTGGCGCGTCGACCCCCAACACCATGACCGGACGGGCAATGGGCGAGCCATGTTCGGTGCCGCGATGAACCGTCAGTGCCGATCTGCAAGAAATGTCACCACGTCGTGGATATTTCCGAACGGCTCGCTCGTTGAAGCGCCCCCACAGCGATTTATCCGGAAACATCTCATGCTTCCATTCCCTGCCGTCGTCATACTGTGTGCCTGGAGCAACTTCGAACGGCCCCATGTCTTCGGTCACGTCGACCCCCGTCAGGTTGAAAGCGAGCGAGGTGATCCTCTTTTCTTCATACGTGTCGCGTGGGGATGGAAAATCCCGATGCCACGGCTGGAACTTCGCTCCCTGAAACGGTACATCGAGCCCAATTTCGACAATCTGGTAACTGGGGCCCAGAACTTCGGTGCAAAGTGCTACGACCCATGGATGGGTGATAAGATCGACAAATCCGCCGAAGGCCTGCGGATGTAGCTCGACATACCACCGTCGCGGACCTCGGCCCACCGCGCCGCCTGGACGCTGGATCGCTTCCCAAAAAGCCGTCATCATGTCTTCGCGCATACGATCGGCCCATTCTGGCGCAAATGCCCCCTTCAAGCCGACGATGCCATCCGTCCGCAGCGTCTGTGCATCGTTGAGAATTTTTGCACTGTCGTTCATCGTGTTATCCTCCTTGAACTGTAGGTACGGTAGCGGTACTAATAAGTTTCAGTCAAGCTAATAAATATTAGGTGCGCTTTTGAACGGACGACCACGAGACAAATCGCCCCGCCGAGTGACAATGGCAGATGTGGCGAAGGCCGCGGGCTGCTCGCAGGCAACGGTATCGCTGGTGCTAAACGACGTCACCGAGGTGCAGATCTCTGCCGAGCTCAAGGCTCGCGTCATCCTTGCGGCTCGCGAACTCGGCTACGGGGTGTCAGGGCCGGTCAGACGGTCGGGCCTCGACAACCTTCGTGGAAGTTCCGTCGGCTTCATCGTTGATCAGCTTGCAACGACGCCTGAAGCAATCAATGCAATCGAAGGGGCGCGGATCGTATCGTGGGATCAGGACGTGACGATACTTGTCGCCCAAAGCCTCGACCGTGAAAGGCATGAAGAACTGGCTATCGAGCGTCTGCTTGCGGCCGGTGTGGGCGGAATAGTCTTCATGTCAGTCTTCACCCGGCCGGTTGAATTGAGCCCGGCCATGCGCAGGCTCCCAGTGCCCGCGGTCCTTCTGAACTGCTACACATCGGGGGGCGAGTATCCCTCAATCATTCCCGACGAGCTCGCTGGCGGTCGGCGCGCCACTGCTACCCTACTTGACCGTGGCCACCAGCGGATCGCGACGATAACTGGGGAGATGTTTATGGAAGCGGCGGGTCTTCGTCTTGCCGGCTACCGGCTGGCGCTTTCAGAGCGACGCTTGGACGAGGTTCCTGATTATGTTGTGCGCGGAAACTGGACGCCCTCCTCAGGCTATGACGCGACGCGCCAGCTGATGTCCCTGAAGACGCCGCCAACGGCAATCTTCTGTCAGAACGATCAGATGGCACTCGGCTGCCTCAATGCGCTGCTGGACATGGGTCTGAAGGTCCCTGACGATATCTCGGTTGTCGGCTACGACGACAGCGAGATTTGTCGGCAGATAAGACCGCAGTTAACGAGCGTCGACCTTCCGCATCGGACGATGGGAGGGTGGGCTATCGCATCGCTATCATCTGCTAGGGGGGCGAAACAACAGGTTAGAAAAGCCGATTGCGCCCTGGTCAACCGGGCATCGGTGATGCGTATCGGTGGCGATGATCGCCGCACGGCTGAATGACTTCGGCTCTGCCGCCGGCGACCCCGGCACCGGCTCTCGGTTAACATTGGGGCCCGACTGCGTCGCCTCTACGCTTATCACCTCGCTGCATGTCCAGACCGGAGAATTGACTAACCTGAGACCGCTGCGTTGGGAATTGAGCCGTTCGAGGCAACGGGGGCCGATCACGTTTGGAATGACGCTTAAGCGGTTGCCTGCCTCCCTGGAAGCCGGATCGCTCAAGGCAAGGGTTTCGAGAAGGTTTCCGCGGTAAGTTCCGCAGTAAAGCGCCAGTCGTTCGCCACAGGGACAGTTGCTTGCTGAGATCGAGGGTTTTTATGAACCGGAAGGCGTCATCGCCCTGAACCTTCCGATATATCAGTAGAGGGATTGAAGCACTGCGCCATCTGCAACGGTTGAAGGACGGGGCATCGATTTCGGTCGGGACAACCGTCTTCGACAAAATTGGCGTAACAGCTGGACGGTTGGACAAAAGTTCTCGCAGTGGCCACTCCGTGACCGCATTCGCCCGCGCCACCTGAAACATAAAGCCGCTGACTCCAAGCCGATCAATCTTCAAAGCAGCGCATCCAGCGATTGTGTGACAGGCTGGTAATGGTCGCTGACGCGTTGGCCTTCCAGTTCGAGCCGCAGCCCGGATTCCTCATGCGGCAGGACGACTTCAGTACGGCAAATGGTGTCACGTCTTTTTGATTCACCGCCAAAGTTCCGGAAAAGCCACCTCCTTTCGCCGGCCTCCGCGCGTCAGGCGTGGGCGTGAGATCGTCTCCACTTCGCCGCTGCCTGAAGCGCGGCTTTGACAACGTCCGGAGTGGCCGGCTTTTCGATCGTCAGCAGACCATCGACCTCCTCGTTCAGTTCAGGACTGCCGGTCACAAAAACCACGCCGATATTCCAGCCGGCGACAAGCGCGCGGGCGATTGCGGGACCTGTGATGCCATCGGCAAGCCGCAAGTCGACCAGCGCAATCTCCGTTTCTGGAGCTATCTCCAGAGCTTCCTGCATGTTGGTCGCGATTCCAACCACTTCAAACCCTAAGCCTAGGGCCACATCCTCGATCGTGAGAGCCACGTCGACTTCATCTTCAACAATCAAAAGCCGCATAGCGATCCCCTTGCTCTGAAACAGCTCATCAATTTGCTGCTATTTCCTGACGCGCTGATGGCACGCAGGCGCGACGCGGCCCGTCGAAGGGCTGATAAGTGTTATCCTTGGCGCGATAAGAGCGGTAGCGTGCAGCGCACCAGGCTACGTTTGCTGTGGCCCGATCCTCGTCTGCACTCTGAGCGACCGCAGATGGCGGTGCGAAGGGCGATACGCAGGTCCGTGTTTCGCCGCTGAAGCTTCGATATGTATTTTCGGCCTCATCGTATGAGCGATATCGTTGCACGCACCAGTCGCGATGAGCTGCAGCTGTGGCCACCTTTTCCTGTACACTATCCGCCTCCAAGCTGCGTTCGACCGGGGTCTTCGTCGCAATCCTGGCACCAGCGTGATCGGTCACGTAGCTCGAATAGACGGCCTCGACCCGCTCATATTGTTGCTTTGCAACGTCTATCCGCACAGGCTCAGAGGTCCAGAGATCAGGCTCGGAGAGTGTCGTTAAATGCTGGCCTTCCGGATTGGACATCACAGCAGAAGCTGCTGAAATTCCCACAATACCGGCGCCGACTGCGCAGACGATGCCAAAGACCAATGAAGCGACTGCTTTCATAGTGCAGTTTTCCTGATGGGACATAAATGGCGGGCGCGGCAGATCCGCGCCCGCCGAACGTCAATTGATGATCTGGACAACTTTGCGCGAAGATGGTTCGACGATGACCCGTTCGTCGTTAACGATCGCGTAGGAATAGGTCGGATTGTCCGGCACGGGCGTGACGACGACTGTTTCAGGAAGCGGCTGACCTACCACGACCTTCTCCTTTACGACGACCCGCGTGGTCGGAGCCGGAGCTTCCTGGACATAGGTCACCACCTTCTGCGGCGGCGGATCGATGACTGTGCCGACCACGGCGCCTGCAACGCCACCCACGGCTGCGCCGACCGGGCCGCCGACGATCGCGCCGGTGACCGCTCCGCCAGCGGCTCCATTGACGGTCGACGACTGAGCGAATGCTGTGCCTGACAGGAGCGCTGCGGACAGGGTGGCGGCTATCGAGATTTTCGTGAGCATTTTTACCTCTCCTTGGACGCGGTCTGATCTGACCGCTGCCAAAGAACGAGCGAGGCGATTAGCTGTTCCCTACCCCCGACCTTGGTCCGAGATTAAGCCACTCGGATGCACCGCCGGACCAAAAAGTCGCCAGCTGAAGACTGGATCCTACTGGTTTAACAGCAGGGGCTACGGTCCCTGATCAGGTTGAAGCTGCTTGGGCTTTGGCCGAACAACATATCTCTGGAGTTTCCGCACGCGTCAGGGGCATCCGAGGTCGCCCCTGTCGCGGTCATCCGCTTTAACGACCGAGCTGTCCGAAGCATGGCATCGTGCCTGTCAATCGCAATCGCACTCTTTTCGGGTTCGGGCGCATGCGGCGTCTAAACGACATTAAAAGATCTGCAGCTTCGAGGCAGCACCCTCTATGGGTGTATCTGTCAGGACAAACGTGCGGCGGAACGCCCACCCCCGCGGCTGGTGTGGCGGCGTCACTGCCGCACCGCTTCACAGCCCAGACAATTCACACTGGCCAGACCACCGCGCGGCCGTTCAATCCAACGCCAGATTTGGCTCTGCAACTCAAGCCGTTTGCCGGAAATCTTCCGGCTGCAGGCGAACGCCCCTGCAGATCAGGCCCCAAGTCGGGCAATGCGATGTGGTGTGACTGAACGGGCTGGCTGGCTCGTCGGGATCCGGATCGCGGACGGGTTCGTCTGCGGGAACACGATCAGGATCCTGCGGAGGTCTGTCGATCGGTGATGGCGATTGTGGCGGGACGATAGGTTCGTTTGGAACAGACATGTTTGCTCTCCTCACGCGCCGAACGCAGCGCATGGTCCCAAGTTCCGGCGCACGGTGAAATTAGAAGGACTAGTCGTAATCAGCGTTGCTGCAGCACAAGATGTCGAGCTCGCCCAGCGGCCAGGGAATTAGGCTCGGTTTTATGCACGAGTTTCCGTTATCCGTCCTCCGCCTCAGGCATCCTTTGCTGGGCGGATCGCAGCGTGAGCCCTCTTCTCGCATCAGCTAGCGTCCAGCCGCGCGCCCTTACCGACGCTTCGCTCAGATATCCGACAATCTTCTCGCCTCAGACGAAATATTAAGGTCATTGCGCTCACCGTGAGCTAAGCCGGCAGAACACTAGCAAGTTTCTCGTCCGACAGTGCGTGTCGAGGTTCGGACGACAACCCGGTGAGCCTCACATACCGACCCGGTCTTTCCAATTTTGAAACTGCGACAAACCTGAACCACGTTGAAATTCTATCTTATACGAGCCCCCTGGACCTGATCCAAAAGCTGAGCCACGATTTCGTGACGGTGGCCTGATCGGTTTACCGCGCACCGGCTCGGACCGGTATAAGATTCAAACCCTTCCTATCGTATCGGCTGATAATACGAACGAGATGGGCATCATCTTGCAGGAGTAGGTCGCAGGTATGACGTCCAGGCCGACGTTGATCCAGCAGTGCCTGATCATTTTCCCCCCGGCGCTCAACAGCTTCCCTTGGCCGAAGCAGCCCGGGCGTTTTGATGTGCAATTAGTTTTTAGTTCTACTCCGCATCTTAGGCCGGTGGCGCTTGGGAACTGGAAGCACTCGTGCGGGTTTAAACAAAACTAGGAGGAAATTATGATCCGCACCGATAGCAATGCCACGGAACTACCGGACCAAGTTCAGGCGCAACCTTCTATAACCGACCCTGTATCTTCAACGGCGGAGGTCCGTCGGCAAAAGCGGCGGCAAGAAGTTCCCGTCTCTGTCACAGACATTGCAAATCCGGCACCCGACGGTAGTGATACGAACTTCATCAGCGATGGAAACGAAGGATAGGCGGTCCTGAGTGGCGTGCTCAAAGGCAGGTTTCACGACGGTCCGAAGGGCCGTTGTCGAAATGTCGCATCCTGCGCGCTGGCGTACGGCTGGCCGCCGCGATTGTAACCTCTATTTATTGCCTGCGTCCATTCAACGCCCTTCTGTTAGCGGGCCGGCGCTCAGACCAGGCCCCGGATGCCTCCAACATGACCGTCATTGCGGCAAACGCCGGCGATCGTGATGCGAACCATGCCAAACACTTACAGTTGGATAGGGCTGGCGCCAGGCAGTCAGCGTAAAAGCGCTCGTTGACCAGGTAAAGCGTGCAAAGCAACTGGGTTGTCGCATATATTTCTGCCTACGGAGGCGATCCCTCCGATTGGCCATCAGTGGGCACTCTTCGTTTCAACAGAAATGAAGGCCAGATAGGGATCAAGGCGGCCCTATTAACGGGAGGCCTCTATCACTTTGCTCTCTACGGCAATGTTTTCACAGGAGATTGCGCTACTCACGACGAAGTGCACAGCTTTACACCGCTCGCCAATATCGCAGGAGATGCCGTCCGTGCTTGTCGGACACAATGAAACGGCCCGTCTCATCCTCAAATGAGTGCGTTCGCAACCCATCTTCGCAGCCAAGCGGGGGGCTGGCGTCATCTCGCATTACGTTCAAAACCATATGAGCTCGGCGCGCAATCTTGGCACTGCCGAGTCCGGGCTGGAAAGCTTCTGATGCATGTCATAGCAGTCGGGGCATGAGAACCAATGGCTTTCGCTCGAACCGCGAGGGAAGACACGTTGCGCTGTCAGTGTAAGATCGCGTCCTTCATTGCAAACCAGAAGGACCATCCATTGCCATCATAACGGCCCGCTGGAGAACCGCAGACGAGCTCGATGGCTGCCCTCGCGTCCTCGTCGTCGACGACGTGATCAATCAGGAGGTTGATAACCCGCGATTTCGGCATTTCGTCCTGAATGATGACGAGAGTGGGCGTGCTGAGGCCGAACTTGATGATTTGGGTTTCCATTCTAAAACGCTAGCAGGAAGGCGTTACGGTTTGCTTGCACTCTACCGAGACCGCTGCGGCCAGTTTCCCGGGCCGACGTGGACGACAAGTTGAAAGGACGCCGCCCGTCATCCCCTGCCGTGTCGACTGTCCCAGGAATGTTCCTTATCGACACTCGCAACCCGGGAACGAGACGATTCAAGAGCCTGTCGTTTTGGCATCCCGTCGTCGAAAAATCATCGGAGATGCTTACGTGAGCTATTCTCAAATTGTCGAAACCTGCCAATGCTTTCGATGGAACAGATCAACCAATTCATTCGCATCCGAAATGCCGAATTCGAACCAGTCTACAAGTTCCTCAGCTTTTGCTCGCGCTTCGCTACCTCCCGACGCTGCCGGATTTGCAGCACACCACTGATCGAGGATCGTCACCAATATCTTACTGTCTTCGATACCGACCGTTTTCCTGGAGAGAGCATCCATATGCAATACCTCTATGCTGGGCCTTCGTAAGCGTAACGCCTGTCGGCGTATAAGCAACTACTCAATTCAGGCATTCGCAGCCGTGACCAGTCGGGAGAGGAACATTCGCGGTTACCGCCCGTTCACCATGCGCCAACTGGAACCGAACACTATGTCCCGATACCTGCACACCGACACTTCTCTGGGAACCAGCCCCTCCCCGAAGACGGATTGGAAAAGTATCCAATTCTCCAAGGGCTTCCGGCTCGCTTTTTGGACAATCGTCACGTTATTTGTCATCCTCTTGGTTCGGAGCTGTCATGCTCGTTGTTGCGATGTCGTGAATGATGGCATTGGGCTTAGAACCGAGGTGATGCCATGGAGCCTGTTAGAGGACCTATCAAGGTTCTGATCGTCGAGGACGACCTTGAGATGGCTATGACCATCGAGGAGGCGGCGATGGCAGGAGGTTACGAGGTTTGCGGACATGCCCGAAATGCTATTGAGGCGGCTCGACTGGCGGAACATGTCGATGTCGCGATAGTCGACATTCATCTTGATGAGGAAGACGGAACGGCGATCGGCAAAATGCTCTCAGAGCGCTGGAATGTCACGGTGCTATTCGCGACGGCGTCACCAGAAATCGTTTCGAAGGGATTTCCCGGTGCAGTCGGTGTGGTGGCAAAGCCGCTCTCTGGTGCAGAGGTCGTGGCCGCGCTCGATTACGCTGCCGCCAGACGGAGCGGAGAGAGCCTAGTGCCGCCCCCTTCTCTCGTCGGGTTCGCGTGACGGCGCCGCTATCCGGCCAGAGCAGAGCCAGGAGTTCGTCGCCGGGCCGATCAAACCTCTCACTCTGCCGAATGTACGGAAATTGCCACCCGCCGGTTCTTTTGTCTGCCCTTAAATTTTCCATGCGGGCGCCCCAACCCCGGGCGAAATGCTCCTTCTGTTGTAGATAGTCCTTTGCCGCTGTCGCGCGCCCCGTGGAAAGCTTTAAGTTAGGTTTCGCTTCCTTTTGCTGTCGGTGAAATCCGTTACCGACAAAGCGGGCCGCCGTTGAACGCTCCCGAACGTCGTTCAACATCGCCTGAGGCGCCTTGCGTTGCTACCGCCGGTTTTACAGGGCTTCCGGTTTGGGCCGAGAGCCATCTCCATCGCCGGACAGGGGGAGTTGAACTCAATCCTCGGGGAGTTGAGCCGATGACGAGCAGACAGCGGACTGATCATTGCCCGGCACATCCATGATGGGCTAAGCCGAAACGGACAGCAAAGTGCCCTAGGTTGGCTGCCGGCGGCGAAAGCATGCCCATGCCTTTTAGGCCGCACCTGGCTAAAGTGGCGTCTCCCGAGCCTGCGAGCACGAGGAATAAATGGCAAATCAGCTAAATCGAAGTCTGTGCAAGGCAGTCCGCGGCGACGGCGAGAAGCTCATTGAGTACCTTATACGAATGGCGATGCAGGCGGCAAAAAGTAAGCAGCCTCGACAATAAGAGTATTGATCGAAATGACTCGCTCATCCACCCCTTCTGCATGGCTCAGATTGGCCGCCTGAGGTGAAAAGCGAGCGAGTCAGCATGAAGGCGCCCCACCCTACCACGCCATGAAACATTGCCACCGCATCTTGATGCAGCCGGCTTCCTAAGGGCGGCCGATGTGGCAGCGCTAAGCGCGGCAATGTCAGGCGTGAAAGCTATAACAGCGATCATTAACTTGATCTCTCAATACTCTCATGGATCCCAAACAACCAACTGACCGAGCCTCGGCGGCCACAGCCCCAAATCATCTCGCACCGCAATGGGCAGCGCGTCACGCTGTTTTATAAGGAGGGCGTTATGGATTGCAGCTTCAAGGGGTTCCGTTTGGCCGCGGGAAGTATGACCCATAGGAACCACTTCACCAACTATCCTTTCAACGTCGCCCCAGACGACGATGAGATGCCCCGGATAAGCTTGTGCTGTTTGACTGTCCACACGGTAAAATCGTTGCATCTTTCCCTGCCTCAGCGTCATGGACGCCGCTGATTAGTCGTTGCGCGCATGAGCGTAAGAGCCTGAAAATCCGACAAGCCAGCGTTGACGTTCTGACCTTGCGAGCTGCCGTGACTTACCATGCTGCGCATCCTGAGTTAGGAAAACGCAACGCTCATTAACCTAACCTGCATCCAACGGCGTTGTTCCGATGTTGATTGGGACGCCTAAAGCGCGGCCTCGATCCGCGCCGCTGTCGGCTGGCATAGAAAGGTCGACCCAGCTCGCTGAACTGACGTCCGAAAACGGAGATCACTCCGGGCAGTGCACGAGGATCAGCCGGTCAAGAGACCGCTGCGGCCACCGATCGGCTGAGTAAACGCCTTGCGATGCGCAAGCGTCGGCTTTTTCCAAACGAACATTTTGGCGACGACGATGAGGCAGAGCCGTGGTGTCTCGAGCGCGGGCATTAACGAACACTTAGCACTACTCTTTGCACCTTTCCTGAAACTCGCCTTAAAAAGGGACGGCAAATCTGGGCGCTTGCAGAGACTTCGCGAGCCCGCCGGATTTCCTTCGAGACCGAGGATGCAGACAGTCTCGGTCGGATCAACATCTCGAAAGCTCGCACTGCGTAGTCGTCGTCATAGTGCTGCCACAGAATTCGGTCCAATCGATGAAAAACGTTCGGTGGCTCTACATGAAATCGATGGTCGTCTTTGCCTTGTGCAGCGCGCTCTTCGCGGGAAACGCCAATGCGCAGTTTTACCCCCCTCAGCAGGATTACGGAGATTATGACGGGTATGGCTACGACGACCCGTACAGTCCGTATCCGCCGCCTCCCTACGATGAGAACGACCAGCGCTATCTTGAACCCGGGTATCGGGAACCGCGCTATCGGGCGCCAGAGCTGGAGCGTCAACGGCCGTCGATCAATATCGGCCGCGGCACCATCGAAATCTCAACACGCCGCAGAACGCTGACTTACACGACGTCGCAGGGACAGCAATTCGTCTACCCGATCGCCGTCGGACGGGAGGGAAAACAGTGGTTTGGAACGACGCGGGTGGTCGCCAAGCGCGAACATCCGGAATGGCGACCGACCGCAAGCATGCGGGAAAAAAACCCGCGGCTGCCCGCGGTCGTCGCCCCTGGCCCCCAAAACCCGCTGGGAACGCGCGCGATCTACCTTGCCGATGGTCTGTTGCGCATTCACGGGACCAACGATCCGTCCTCGATCGGCACAAAGGCTTCAAGTGGCTGCTTTCGGATGTACCGGCAGGACGTGGAGGAGCTGTACGAGCTGGTCCAGACCGGAACAAAGGTCATTGTGCGATAGCGTCCTGCCCCTCACCATCCGCCCACTTCATAGTAACTGACCCTCGGCGGTCAAAAAGGCTGTGCAGCAGCACCGTTTGAAACGGTGACCCTCGCTTTTCTTGCACATTACAAACTCCGGCCAAATGGCTGCCGGGGCCCTTCACAGCATCCCCATCGCAGGAACCCTTGCCGCCGCCACCGCTAGAGCTTTTGCCGCCCGGGACGCTATGACGACCTGGACCGGCTCCCCCACCCGGCGCCCGGGCCATTTGCTTTTGCGCCTGCCCCAGACGCGCCGTCCGAACCAACTGGTACTGGTGCATTCTTTCCTGGACCGGCTGCTTTGTCCTAGCCGTCTGGCCCAAGGAGACGTTATCGCCGACTGGCGTCGCTCCGTCGGCGCGCCTTGGCCGGCCATTCCTCGCGTTCATTCGGGATCACCCGGATCTCTTCTTAACAAATGCTAAACGCTTTCACTTCAATTTGAACCACCTAGAACTGCGGGGTGAACGATGTCGATCTGGAAAGATAAGTCAGGTAATTTCGCGGTTATGACCGCAATCGTCGCCGTGCCACTGATTGGGGCCGCTGGGATGGCGACTGACTTCTCCATGGCCCTGTCACGAAAGGCCGATTTGCAAGCTGCAGCGGATGCCGCCGTCCTCGCTGCGGCATCAATGCCGTCGACGTCGGTCGACAACATGAAAATAGAAGCAACCCGTGTTTTCATTGCCAATCTGAGCGGCGATCTAGCCAAGTCTGCCAGTGTCGACGATCTCCAGGTCTCGGCGTCCAACTACATTACCCTGAACGCCAGGACCCGTGTTCCGCTGACGATCGGTCAGATCCTGTTCCAAGACAACCTCGAGGTCGCCGTTTCTGCGCAATCAGTGCGCTCCGGCTATCAGAAGATCGAGGTTTCGATGGTGCTCGACAATACGGGATCGATGTCTGGTCAAAAGCTGACAGATCTGAAGGCGGCAGCGAACTCCTTGCTTAAGGTTTTCGAGACGGCATCGAATGTGAATGCTCGCTTCTCGCTGGTGCCGTTCTCACGATACGTTAACGTCGGGACAGAAAACCGGGGGCAGCCTTGGCTTAGTGTACCTAATGATACGTCTGAGGTCAGAAATACCTGCACTACCTCGAAAAAACTCTTGTCCAAGTCGGGCTGCAAAATGGTTCCGACCACCACTACGAATGACGGCGTGACCACGACGGGGCAGAAGGAGCAATGCGACAGCTATACATATGACGAGCCCGTCACCACCTGCTCCGATAAAACTTTCAACTATACCTGGAACGGCTGCGTCGGTTCGCGGCCAAGTCCGCTCGACGTCAACGACGTTCAACCGGCGACCAAATATACTGGGCTGCAGAATACCACCTGCGGGTCGGTCGTCATGCCGCTGACCAACAACTATACTTCGTTACGCATGGCGATATCTAAGATGGCTGCTAAGGACGAGACCTATATTCCTGCGGGCATCCTGTGGGGTTGGAACACCCTGTCTTCGCAAATGCCCATGGAGGAAGCTCTTCCAAAGGGTAATGGCCTCAGCAAATTCATTGTCTTAATGACCGATGGCGCCAACACTTTGTCTCCTAACAAGTCGAACTACCTTCAGCACACAGGGACCGACGCCGCAAAGGCCAATGCGTTGATGTCCAGCGTCTGCACAAATGCGAAGGCGGCCGGCATCACGATCTTTACGGTGGCCGTCGGCGTCACGGGCCCGACAGCCGCTGGCCTCGCGTCTTGCGCCTCCGACAGTTCGAAAGCCTATGCGATGGAAGATTCCGCCAAGCTGGTGGACGTGTTCAAGACAATCGCCGGGCAGATCATCACGCCGCGGCTAACAATGTAGTGCGCCGCAGATCACGCGGCCTCGCAGCAATCTTGTCGGGCCAGGCCATTAAGCGTTCAACGGCTTCATCCGGGATGCCGTGGCACCCTCTCCGTGAACGTTTGGGTGTCCAGCGGTTGAGTAGAGCGACCGATGCTTTAGCAATTGGATCACCAGAGTTCGATGACAGGAGCCGCCGCTGTCATTTCCGGCCGCATGAGGGCGAGAAGGAACGTAACGGAATAGTGCGCATCGCCATGGCCTTGCATGGCTCACCAAAGGCCGGCGCGCCAACCGTTGCGACACGTTTTGGACATTTTGAAAGCCACTGCAGGAACGAACTATCCTGGTCCGCATTTGTCGTAGCAGCTCTCGGCATGGGTTGCTGCGAAAATGCGAGAGGTTTGATGGCTGGCCATGTTATAGAAGTTTGGAGATATCCGGTATCGAGCTTGGGCGGCGAGAAGCTCACCTCGGGCGAAATCTGCCTCTCGGGCATAGCCGGGGACAGGACGCATCTGCTCGTTGACCTCGATAACGGTCAAGTCGCCTCTCCCGAAAGCGACCTTCGTTGGCGCAAGGCTTTGCTGATGGCAGCACGCATTGAAGGTACATCAGTGGTTGTCTCAGTTGGAAAGCACGAGGCCAGTCATGGAAGCGAACTCGATAGACTGGTAAGCGAGCACATGGGCTTCCGGTGCGGCATACGAGCTGCCGGAACCATGGTGTCTCTCACCAATGGGTCGACGGTCTGCCTCAAACCAAGGTACGACGTCACCCCGCTTCACCTCATAACGACATCATCCCTACGCGCTTTATCGCTCGAACTTGGTAAAAGCTTTGTCGACACACGCCGCTTCCGGCCCAATCTGGTGATCAGCACTGAAAGCAATGACCAGGGCTGGGTAGGGCAATCGTTCCACGTCGGCGTTGGGGGCGGCGGGCTGGTGAAGGAGGTTGCCAAGCGTTGCGGCATGACCATGATCGCCCAACAAGGAATTGACGAGGATGCCGAGGTGCTTCGTACCATCGTCAGAAAGCGGCATCGAGCATTCGGCGTCTATGCAACCGTATCCTCGGTGGGCGTCGTCGGTGTAGGCGATCGATTTAGCCTTTCAGTCGAAACCGGGAATGGCAGTAACTGACTAACTTTCCCGAGCGCGCTCCTGATCGATTCAGAAACGATCTCGCCCATATCGCTTGCAGATGTTATGCCCTGGACGAATGGCAGCTTGTGCAACAGGAAAGGCACCGATACGCAGTAGAGCTGGTTTGTCAAGTTCGCTTCGAACTTCGGCCGGAAGCTTTGATCGACGTCGATCCCCCCTGTGGGCCTGAGATCGCACCCGTCGCCACCCAGGCTATTGGTCGGTGTCTGAGCCTGCCGGATGACGTCCTGGCGTCGGAGGCTCTCGAACGGAATGTCCTTTGCGGAGAGAGGATGTTGCCCGGTGGCGTCAATGAAGGCCGCGAAACGGATGGGCGAGGAAGCAGCGATAGTCAGCTCGACTCCCGGCTGACCGTCGGTCTTTTCGATCGTGTAATCAGAACCCGTTGCCATCACCTCTAGCTTCCCGGCATTGTGCAACGCCAAGAGCCGCTCAATGGATTCATGTGGAACCGTCGCATAATCGTCGACGAAGACCGTTTTGAAATATTTATGGAAGCGTCCCAGGTCGCCGTTGCTGAAGTGCGGCACGGCTCGTGCAATGACCTCATGCATGCGCAGGATAGCGTAGCGCCAAGGAACCGTGTTGCGCTCGATCTTATCCCGTTTGGCCTGTGCGAGAACACGGCCGGCCCATACGAACTGGTCGCTGGCTGTCCGTTCGCGGAAGTATCGATCGGAAATATCTTCTACCGTCGCAAGGGCCAGTCCAATGCGTGCAGCAAAATCAGGATCCGCACGGGCAAGCTCCTGCTTGAAGAGATCGAACACAGCGTCCAGAAGCCTGTCCGGTTCATCGTGTACTGCCTGCTCGACCGCCATCGGTGTACATATAGCCAATGGCTCGTAAGGGATAGGGCAGTAGAAATCGGCCTCAGGAAGCAGTCCCTTCCTCGACATCATCGTGATGTGCAAGTCCTCGCGACCTTGCAAAGGCTGGTACAGCAGCGCCCCCATATCGTCCCGTAGGAACACCCCGTGCGCCGTCGCCACCGAAACCACGGCGTCAATGCCACTGAGGGACGTTCCAAGAACGCCGACCTTGACGGCCTTGATCCGCTTGATAGCAGCTGCGGGCCATGGAGAGGCAAAATAGCCCGGAGATGTTTCCGTATCCTGCGGCCAGTCATGACCTGTTGCCATCACAACATGATCGAAGCTCAACCGGCAAGGCGAATTCTCGCTGCTTGTTGCCGTGACTGTTAGATCATGCGCATTCAATGCGATGTCGGCGATCCGGCAGCTTCCCCGGACGTCAATCGTGTGACCCGCCGCATGGCCACGCCTGACCAGCTCCCAAAACTGCGCAGCAAAGTAGTCACCAAGAACGATGCGGGGATAGAACTCGCGCTCGCCGATCGCGTCGCGTGCTATGCCGAGATTCTGTAGCTCCTCGTTGGACCGCGATCTGAGCCAGCCTACGAGGCTGTCAATGATCGGCGGAATCTCGATGCTCGCTATATTCGCCAACATAGCCTTGTCGTTGACGGCTGGATGGTAAGGAGTGCCTTTACCGGGGTCCGGACTTTCCTCGAAGACGGTGATCGAAAGTCCAGCCGGGTGCGAGATGAGCCCCTTGAGAGTATAGATCCCCGTCGGTCCCGAGCCGATGATCGCGATCCTTGCCATGCTGTTCCCGTAGCTGCTTGAAGGAGGAGCCGGACGGCCCGGCCCCATGGGTTTGTTTCACGTCAAGCGTTGTAGGTCGTCAGTCCTCGACGGACCATGCGCTGCGAACATCAGCTTCGCTCTTGGAGAGGTGCACATGCTCATCGACATGATCCACCCATTCCAAGGAAACGAAATGATGTTTTCCATCGTCGGAGTCGGTCTTGGTAAGCTTGATGCGGCTGTCGCCGTCCATGTGGTCGACCGTGCCGACATGCGCTCCGTCCTGAGAGATGACTTCCATGTGCTCGGTAATCTGTTCTGCTCGTATCATCATTTGCTCCTTTGCTGGCGGCGAGGAACGTGTAGATGATGATGATGTTCCATTGTCATCAATGCGAGGGTTCACATGAGAATGGGGATATGACGGTCTCCAAATACGCTGCCTCGTCATAGGCCCGCGCGAGGTTTTCTGTATTCCTGAACTGCAGCGACCGATAAGGGAAGATCCACCGGATCGGCTTCGAGGGAGCCTCATCGGTACTGAATTTGAAATATTGGCGCCGTGCGGGATGCCGCCGACAGCGGGGCGCTTGACAGGCGAACGTTTCGGCTGACGCCAGATCCCACGCAGGCGCGATAGCCACCCGCGTGATCCTGGCTGCGCAGCATCGCAGCCGAGACAATGCCCGCAGGCCGGAACCCATGGAGGCCGTCCAAGTTCTACTTTCATGTAAATGGTCAGATGGGGCGTGATGCGTAGAGCGATCTCATTTCTTGTCGCCTTGTTTTTGATGGTTGACGCAGTATGGATGCTATGGTGGTTGACCGGTGCTCTCAGCGTCTGGACCATTCCGATAGTCGCTATTCCGACCGTTTTCCTATTGCTAGCCGGTATCGCCTTGGCTTGGGAAAACATTTGCAGCTGGCGGGGACGGCGGGGACCGGAGAAGCGTTAGTTCGGTTGCCGCGAGGTCTCATCGAAGGTCTGAGTGGCAATACCCTACGGCAATCATCCCGCCGGCGTACCGAACAGGTCCTTGAACTGACGAGGCTGGCTGCGAAGATATTGTTCGGGCGCATCAACGGTTTCCCCGAAATGCGCGGCAGCGTGCCACGGCCAGCGCGGATCGTAGAGGATCGCTCTCGCGATCGCAATGAGATCAGCATCCCCCGTTGTCAATATGGCTTCCGCCTGTTCGAAGTCAGTAATGAGACCGACAGCGATCACAGGTATCTTGACTGCGTGTTTGACGGTGCGCGCGAAAGGTACCTGGTAGCTTGGACCGATTGAAATCTGCTGGTGAGCCGAGAGCCCGCCGGTCGAAACATGGATTGCCGAGCACCCTCTCCCCTCCAGCGCCTCGGCGAAAACGACGGTCTGAGCGTTGTCCCACCCCCCCTGTGCCCAGTCGGTCGCCGACACGCGCATCGTCACAGGCTTGTCGGAAGGGAAAGCCTCTCTGACCACATCGAAAACTTCCAGGGGAAACCGCATGCGGTTCTCAAGCGAGCCGCCGTACTCGTCGGTGCGTTTGTTTGACAGTGGTGACAGGAACTGATGCAGCAGATAGCCATGTGCGCCATGGATCTGCACAGCGTCGATCCCGAGAGCGGCAGCACGTCTTGCGGCGTCTGCAAAAGCACCTCGCACCCGCTTAAGTCCGTCTCTATCGAGTTGTTGAGGCGGATCGTATTCAGGCTTGAACGCAACAGCGCTAGGAGCGGCGGTCTTCCAGCCGTTCTTTTCGCCTGGGCTCAGCTGATGGCCACCAAGCCATGGCTTCTCAGTCGAGGCCTTGCGGCCAGCATGGCCGAGTTGGATCGCAACAGGCATGTTGGACCACCGTCTGACACTGGTCAGCACACGATCCATCGCGGCCTGACAGCCATCGGAATATAGGCCGACGTCACCGTAGGTTATCCGACCCTCTGGTAAGACTGCTGTCGCCTCGATCGTAAGAATGCCCGCGCCCGAGAGTGCGAGATGGCCAAGGTGAATGTGATGCCAGTCAGTCATTTCGCCGTCGGCAGCCGAGTACTGGCACATAGGCGCGATGACGATGCGGTTTCGCATGTTGAGCGACCCGATACGGATAGGCGAGAACAGTCTTGTCTTTGACATGTGGGCTCCTCTACGACGCACAGCTATGACGCTGGTGACAGCCGCTTCCAAGTGTATCTCATACGCAACACGCCTGACACCGTGCCATTTGAAAGGAGATCAAGAAGGGTTTTCGTCGCGGCACGTCAGGCGCGATCATCATGATTTAAAACGACACCAGAGCACCGGATGAGACAGCGTCGAGCGCCTGGCCGCCATCAAACGTTTACCCACCGGCAATACTGCTGCCTGTGATTTTTTCGATTCGAAGCACAGCGCCGTCGTTGGAAGGAACCGCTCTCAGTTGCCGAAAGTCGTCGACCGCCTCGTGTTTGCTTGCCAGGGGAGGATTATGAACGGCGCTGATCAACAGGATGTTGCCCCCAGCAGCTTCGCCAGCGTTCAGACCCGGCATCGTATCCTCAAAGATCAGGCAATCTCTTGCATTGACACCCAGCTTCTCGGCGCCGAGAAGATAGGCTTCGGGATCGGGCTTCCCATGCACGACTTCCTCAGCCGTTACGAGAAACTCAGGTACAGGAAGTTGTGCAGCCTCCAGTCGACGCAGCACAAGCTTCTTCGAAGACGATGTCACCAGTGCCCACCGTCGCGCCGGCAGACTGTTTAAGAATGTCTGAGCGCCGGGAATGGCAACCACGTCCTCGATGTCATCAGCTTCCTCGGCTTCAATTGCCGCGGCTTCCCGTTCGGGATCTACCCCCGGCAGGTTCAATCGCCGGATCGTATCAACCGACCTCGATCCGTGCATTTTCGCAAGAAGCTCATGTGGATCTAATCCGTGGCGAACGGCCCACCTGCCCCAAACCCGATCAGTTGAAGCTGCTGAGTTGATGATCGTGCCGTCCATATCGAAAAGGAAGCCGGCAAATGGCTTTGTGAAAACAGAGATCATGAATAGCTCTTCCCGCAGTTCGTGTTTCGGACTCGCGGCAGCCAACCGCGTGAAACACGTGTGGTACCGCCTTCTACAGTCAAGGATGTGACCTGACCTTTTCTGACATCCAGCCATCCACTGGTGAGATCTCACGCGCACGGCCGCTCTATCAACGGCGGCCTATTTCTGGGGCATCGCGATGATCGCACTGATCACGTTTTTGAGGGGCCTCCCGTCAATGGTTCGTGAAGATTATGGACCTGGACGCGAGGTCCACGCGGTGCTTCGGCAGCTTTGTTATCTACGATAACCGCAGACGACGGACGCGTGTCGTCCCCTCAATCAGTTCACCCGATATCTAGACCCGGGAGCATTGATGCGCTCTCGCTTCCGACCCGAGGGGTGAGCTCGTCAGAGCATTATCGGATTGTTTGGACCGGACTGGTTGCAGCGTGACCCATTCTAAAAAGAACGCATCATCGACATATCAGCCCCTTGCGAAGACGCTGCTTGCGCTACTGACCAATTCAACGTGCTGGAAAGCATAATCGCCAGCCGCCGCTCCATCCGCTCTCAGGATTGCCTGGACGATAAGATCGTGCTCTTGAAATGATCTTGCCAAACGGTCAGGCAGGCGGAACTGGGCGCTGCGAAAAGGTGCAAGTCTGGCACGAGTTGCAGTCGCTAGCTCGAAGATATGATCGTTGCGCGCTCCGCGATAGAGGCGGGTGTGGAATTCGGCGTTATGCGCGGCGTATTCATCCACGTTAAACTGATGCACCAACACCTTTGAACCCTCGTGTTGGCGCTCGAGCAATCTGCGCTCGTCAACGCTCATACGCTCGGCACAAAGCCGGGCGCATATTCGCTCGAGCTCAGCCATCGCCTCGAACATCGAATGAAGATAGTGCCCGGAAACATTTGCAACAACTGCGCTGCGGTTGGGCTCGCGGGCAACCAGCCCCATCGCCCCGAGTTCGCGCAAAGCCTCGCGCACCGGTGTGCGGGAGACGGCAAAGCGGTCGGCTAGCGAGCCCTCATCGAGCTTTTCGCCCGGTAGCAGTTCTCCCGTCACAATCAGATCGGCAACTGCCCTCACCATCTGTTCGACGGTGTTACCGGCTCTAATGACCTCTCTTTTTCGTATCCGCGGCAACGCCCTGCCTTCTCTCAGCAATCTGCATACAGATGATACAGATTTACGAGATAGTCAAATATCTAGATAATTCAGGGATTTAAAAACTCGTCCACGAATCGAAGTTCGAAAGACGTTACGCAGAAGGCGTAATTTTCACCATGGAACCTGTTTTGATTATAAAATCATCATTTTATCCAACGAAAGTGCATACACTTTTATCAGGTGCGGCTGAATGTCGATTTTCAACTCCTCTTTTCAATGACTTAGGAACTGGCACGGCCATTGCATACACTTTTTCGTAACCCTTTTTATCGGCCCAGCCGTCAAGGAGCCTGCAATGACCGACCTCCTTCCCATGAACCGCCGCAAATTTCTGACTGCTACTGCTGCCGGCGCCTTCGCCGCAACCGTTACCGGCCTCACCGCGTCACGCTCGCTCGCCCAGAATGCTCTGACCATTGGTTTCATCTATGTCGGCCCAAAGGATGACTACGGCTACAACCAGGCGCATGCCGAGGGTGCCGCCGTCGTCAAGGCGATCCCCGGCGTCACCGTCGTCGAAGAAGAAAACGTCCCCGAGACCGTAGACGTTCAGAAGACCATGGAATCGATGATCAACCTCGACGGCGCAACGCTGCTCTTCCCGACCTCCTTCGGCTATTTCGATCCGCACATGCTGGCCATGGCCGCCAAATATCCGGATATCCAGTTCCGCCATTGCGGCGGCCTCTGGCAGGAGGGCAAGCATCCGAAGAATACCGGCTCCTATTTCGGCTATATCGGCCAGGGCCAGTATCTGAACGGTATCGCCGCCGGCCATACGACGAAGAGCAAGAAGATCGGCTTCGTCGCAGCCAAACCAATCCCGCAGGTCATCCAGAACATCAATTCCTTCCTGCTCGGCGCCCGCAGCGTCGATCCGACTATCACCTGCCAAGTGATCTTCACCGGCGAGTGGTCGCTGGCGGTCAAGGAAGCGGAAGCGACCAACGCGCTGATCGATCAGGGCGCCGACGTCATCACCTGCCATGTCGATAGCCCGAAGGTCGTCGTCGAGACGGCGGCTGGCCGCAATGCCTTCGTCTGCGGCTATCACGCCAACCAGAGCCCGCTGGCTCCTGAAAAATACCTGACCGGCGCCGAATGGGCCTGGGGCAACGTCTACACCGACTTCGTCAAGAAGGCCCAGGCCGGCGAAAAGCTCGCCAACTTCGTCCGCGGCGGCCTGAAGGACGGCTTCGTCAAGATGAGCCCGCTCGGACCGGCAGTGCCGGAGGCAGGCCGCAAGGCGTTCGAAGCGACGCATGCGGAAATCATGAAGGGCGGCTTCTCGGTCTTCAAGGGCCCGATGAAAGACAACAAGGGCAACGAGGTGATCGCCGGCGGCAAGAGCTTCGCCGAGGACGCGATCGAGCTCGAGAGCATGGATTATCTGGTCGAGGGCGTCGTCGGATCCACCGCCTGATGGATTGAAGGGAGAAGTGCCATGACGGTCGAGACCCACGATCCCGCAATGACAGCCGCTCCTGCCAAGCCCGCCTCGCTGCGCCCGGCCATCGAATGGCTGGCGCGGCGCACCGAGCCCGTCGCCATCGGGCTCGTGGCCATCCTGATCGGGCTCGCGCTCTTCTCCCTCTTCATCCTCATCATCGGCAAGTCGCCGGCGATGCTCTTCCAGCTGATGTATACCGGCGGTTTCGGCAGCTGGTTTTCGATCCAGAACTGCCTGAGCCGAGCTTCCCCTCTGCTGCTGACGGCACTCTGCGTAGCACTTCCCGCCCGTCTCGGCCTCGTCATCATCGGCGGCGAAGGCGCTGTCGTGCTCGGAGGGGTCGCAGCGGCGGCGATCGCTCTGCCACTCGTCGGCTTTGCGCCGGTCTGGCCGACGCTGATCCTGATGGGCCTGGCGGCAATGGTTGCAGGCGGCTTGTGGATCGGCCTTGCCGGCTTCCTGCGCCACTATCGCGGCGTCAACGAGACGATCTCCTCGCTGCTGCTCGCCTATATCGCCATTGCCCTGATGAACCAGTTCGTCGAGGGACCGCTGCGCGATCCGGCCAGTCTCAACAAGCCATCCACCGCGCCGTTACCGGCCGAATACATGCTCGGCAAGATCCCCGGCATGGACGTCCATTGGGGTCTGGCGATCGGCATCGCCGCCTGCATCCTCTCCTGGTTGCTGATCGAGGCGACCAGCTACGGCTTTGCCGCGCGCATCGCCGGCGGCAACGTCCGCGCCGCCCAGATCCAGGGCCTGCCGGTCGGCAGGCTGATCACCGGCTTCACCGCGATCGCCGGGAGTTTTGCCGGACTGGCGGGCATGATCGAGGTGGCGGCCGTCCAGGGCGGCGCCAATGCTTCGCTTGCGGCCGGCTACGGCTATACAGGCATCCTCGTCGCCTTCCTTGCGCGGCATAATCCGCTGGCCATCATCCCCGTTGCCATCCTGCTCGGCGGCATCGATGCCTCGGGCGGTCTGATCCAGCGGCGCATGGGCCTGCCGGACGCCACGGTTCTCGTCCTCCAGGGCACGCTCTTCATCGTCATCCTGTTCTGCGAGACCTTCTACGGCCGCTTCAAGATCTTCAATCCGGACCTCTGGAAAAGGAACCAGTGATGGAAAGTTCAGGCATCGGCATCTGGGGTGTTCCGCTTGCAATCCTGGCCGGCGCGATCCGCGTCTCCACCCCCTTCATCTTCGTCAGTCTCGGCGAGACGATCACCGAACGCTCCGGCCGCATCAATCTCGGCCTCGAAGGCACGCTCGTCTTCGGCGCCATGACCGCCTATGCCATCGCCGTCATGACCGGTTCTCCCTGGCTCGGCGTACTCGCCGCGATGGGGTCGGGCGCGATCTTCGGCTTGGTGCACGGCTGGATCTGTAAATGGCCGAAGGTCAACGATATCGCCATCGGCATCGCCATGATGCAGTTCGGGCTTGGCCTCGCCTTCTTCCTCGGCAAGCCGTTCATCCAGCCGGTTGCCCCGCGCCTGCCGGCCATCCCGCTTGGCTTCTGGTCGGCGAGCCCGCAGATACAGGCCGCCCTGAACATCAATGTGCTGTTTGTCATCGGCGCCGCGTTGGCATTCCTGCTCTGGTGGGCGTTCCGGAACATGCGCGTCGGACTGATCCTGCGGGTCGTCGGCGACAGTACCGATGCGGCGCGTGCCATGGGCATCAATCCGGACCGCGTCCGTCTGCTCGCCACGGCCACCGGCGGCTCGCTGGCAGCGATCGGCGGCGCCTATCTGTCGCTCTACTATCCCGGCTCCTGGAACGAGGGGATCTCCTCCGGACAGGGCCTGATGGCCGTCGCGCTCGTCATCTTCGCGCGCTGGAACCCGATCGGCTGCTTCTTTGCGGCACTGCTCTTCGGCGGCGCCGGTGCGCTTGGTCCGGCATTGCAGTCGGTCGGCGTCACGCAGGGCTATTACCTCTTCTACGCCGCCCCCTACGTGCTGACGCTCGCCATCTTGATCGCCACCTCGTCGCCCAACCGCTCGCTGACGGGCGCGCCGGGCGCCCTGTCACTGACGAAATGAACCAGAAAGGAGCCCAGCCATGAACGGCCTAGGCGGTTTGAACAAATCGGAGCACGGTGTCGGCATCGGCCTCGTCCAGCTGCAATTGCCGGTCACCGTCACCAGGGCGGACCTTGCGCGCCAGACGCAGGTGATCGTCTATCTCGTCGGCAAGGCGAGACGCAATCAGCCGGGCATGGATCTCGTGGTCTTCCCCGAATATGCCCTGCACGGCCTGTCGATGGACATCAATCCGGATATCATGTGCAGCCTCGACGGTCCTGAAGTCGCCGCCTTCAAGCAGGCCTGCCGCGACAACGCCATCTGGGGCTGCTTCTCGATCATGGAGCTGAACCCCGGCGGCATGCCCTACAATTCCGGCATCGTCATCGACGATCAGGGCGAGCTCAAGCTCTACTATCGCAAGATGCATCCCTGGGTCCCGATCGAGCCATGGGAGCCCGGCGATCTTGGCATTCCCGTGATCGACGGCCCGAAGGGCGCGAAGCTTGCGCTGATCATCTGCCACGACGGCATGTTCCCGGAAATGGCCCGCGAATGCGCCTACAAGGGCGCCGAGATCATGATCCGCACGGCGGGCTATACCGCGCCGATCCGCGACAGCTGGAAGTTCACCAACCAGTCCAACGCCTTCTGCAATCTCATGGTCACCGCCAGTGTCTGCATGTGCGGCTCCGACGGCACCTTCGATTCCATGGGCGAAGGCATGATCTGCAATTTCGACGGCACGATCATCGCTCACGGCACATCCGGCCGCGTCAACGAGATCATCACCGCCGAGGTCCGTCCCGATCTCGTCCGAGAGGCACGTCTCGGCTGGGTGTCGAAAACAACATCTACCAGTTCGGCCATCGCGGTTATGTCGCGGTATCGGGTGGCGCCGGTGACGCGCCCTACAGCTACATGCACGACCTGATCGCCGGCCGCTACCGCTTGCCCTGGGAAGACCAGATCAAGGTCACCGACGGCACCTCCTGCGGCTTCGACACGCCGGCACGCCGCTACGGCGAAACCCTCAAACCCGCTGCCGAATAGGACAAGACGATGGACACTCTGGTCGAGACCAAGATGCATTACATCACCGCCGACCCCTATCCCTGGCCGTATAATGGCGCGCTGCGACCCGACAATACCGCTCTCATCATCATCGACATGCAGACCGATTTCTGCGGCAAGGGCGGCTATGTCGATCACATGGGCTACGACCTGTCGCTGGTCCAGGCACCGATCGAGCCGATCAAGGCGGTGCTTACAGCCATGCGTGCCAAGGGCTATCACATCATCCATACCCGCGAGGGCCACCGGCCCGATCTCGCCGACCTGCCGGCCAACAAGCGCTGGCGTTCGCAACGCATCGGCGCCGGCATCGGCGATCCCGGCCCCTGCGGCCGCATTCTCACCCGTGGCGAAACAGGCTGGGACATCATCCCCGAACTGTACCCGGTCGCCGGCGAGACGATCATCGACAAGCCCGGCAAGGGTTCCTTCTGCGCCACCGACCTGGAGCTGATCCTCAACCAGAAGCGTATCGAAAACATCATCCTGACCGGCATCACCACTGATGTCTGCGTCTCGACCACCATGCGCGAAGCCAACGACCGCGGCTTCGAATGCCTGCTGCTCGAAGACTGCTGCGGCGCCACCGATTACGGCAATCATCTCGCCGCCATCAAGATGGTGAAGATGCAGGGCGGCGTGTTCGGCTCGGTCTCCAATTCGAACACTCTGATCGAGGCGCTGCCCTGATGTCCTCAATGCGTGCCCATGTCTATCGCGTTGCGGCAGCCGGCCCCGACGACGTCTCCGTCGTCGAGGCGCTGTTTGCCGCCGGGCTGAGGCCGGAAAGCGTCGTTGCCATCCTCGGCAAGACGGAAGGCAATGGCTGCGTCAACGACTTCACCCGCGGCTTTGCCAGCCGCAGCTTCGAAGCGCTGTTCGCGAGGCATGGCGTCACCGGCGTCTGCCTCGTCATGTCCGGCGGCACGGAGGGCGCGCTGTCGCCGCACTGGACGGTCTTTTCCCGCGAAAAGAGCGAGGCGCCGGCGGGCCGCGCGTTGGCGATCGGCACCGCACGTACGCCGGTCCTTCCCTTCCACCATCTCGGGCGCCGCCAGCAGATCCTGATGGTCGCCAACGGTGTGAAGGCGGCGATGCGCGATGCCGGCATCGATGACCCGAGGGACGTGCATTTCGTCCAGATCAAATGCCCGCTTCTGACGCTGGCCCGCGTTGGCGTCGCCGAGAACGAAGGCGAGGCGGTCGCGACCCGCGACACGCTGAAATCGATGGGCCTGTCGCGCGGTGCCTCCGCCCTCGGTGCCGCCGTCGCCCTCGGCGAGGCCGACCCAGGTTCGATTGCCGACGCCGACATCTGCACGCGCTACGCCATCTTCTCTCGCCGCGCATCCACCTCCGGCGGCGTCGAATTGCTTGACCATGAAATCGTCGTGCTCGGCATGGGCAACGGCTGGTCCGGTCCCTTCGCGATCGACCATGCCGTGATGGAGAATGCGATCGACACATCCTCCGTGCTAAAGGCACGCGATCGTCTGCCCGCCAGTGCCCGTCTCACCGCGGTGCTCGCCAAGGCTGAGCCCGACCCGTCGGGAAAGGTCGGTGGTCTGCGCCACACCATGCTCGACGATTCCGACATATCAGGCACACGCCATGCCCGCGCCTTCGTCGGCGGCGTGCTCGCCGGCGTCTTCGGCATGACCGATCTCTATGTCTCCGGCGGGGCCGAACACCAGGGTCCCTCCGGCGGCGGTCCCGTCGCCATCATCGTTGAAAAGGAGAGTTGAAGTGAGCATCGTTCGCGACACGCCCCTTCCCCAGGCCGGCAAGGCCATCGGTATCGATACCCTCGGCATGACCATGCGCTTCGGGTCGTTCACCGCACTGGACAACGTCTCGATCAGCATTCCTGCCGGCAGCTTTCACGCGCTGCTCGGAGAAAACGGCGCCGGCAAATCGACCCTCGTCAAATGCATCATGGGCTTCTACCATGCCACATCGGGCTCGCTATCGGTCGGCGGCCGCGAGGCTGCGATCGCCTCGCCCCGGGATGCGGCTGCCTATGGCCTCGGCATGGTCTACCAGCACTTCACACTGGTGCCGTCGCTAACCGGCGCCGAAAACCTGGTGATCAGCGGAGCCGAAGTGCCCGCAGTCATCAACTGGGCCAAGGAACGCCGTGATCTTGCGGCCTTCATGGAACGCATGCCGTTCAAGATCCCGCTCGAACGCCCTGTCAGCGAGCTGGCGGCCGGCGAAAAGCAGAAGCTTGAGATCGTCAAGCAGCTCTATCTCGGCCGCTCCCTCATCGTGCTTGACGAACCGACATCGGTGCTGACCCCGGCCGAAGCCGACGAGATGCTGGGGCTCGTGCGCGCTATGACCGAGCGCGGCGAGCTGACCGTACTGATGATCAGCCACAAGTTCCACGAGGTGACCAAGTTTGCCGATGCCGTCTCGATCCTGCGCCGCGGCAAGCTGGTCGGCAGCGGCAAGATCGGCGAGCTCTCGATATCCGATATGGCGGCGATGATGATCGGCGACGTCAAGCTTGCCGAGCTCGACGCCCGCACACCGGTTTCCGATAGCGCGCCGATGGTGCTTGCCGTCGAGGCCGCCAAGGCACCGGATCGCTCCGGCCTCAAGACCATCGAGATCGACAGGCTCACCGTCCGCTCGGGCGAAATCCTCGGGATCGCCGGCATATCCGGCAACGGCCAGAAGGAACTGACAGAAATTCTCGCAGGGCAGCGCCCGCTGGAAGCAGGCAGCGTCTCTGTCAAGGGCAGCCGCTACGGCGCCACCCGGCCGGAAACGCGCCAGCACAACGTCCGCTTCATCCCCGAAGAGCCGCTGCAGAACGCCTGCGCCCCGAAGATGACCGTCAGCGAGAACCTTGCCTTCCGCACCTTCGATCTCAAGGACGGCGGCGGCGATGCTATCTGGCTGAGCAAGGGACAGATGAAGAAGCGCGCCGCCGATCTGATTGCCGATTTCAAGGTGAAGACCGCCTCGTCCGCCTCGCCGATCGCGGCTCTGTCGGGCGGCAACGTGCAGCGTGCGGTGCTTGCCCGCGAGCTGACCGGCGATGTCGATCTCCTGATCGTCTCCAATCCCTGTTTCGGCCTCGACTTTTCTGCTGTCGCCGATATCCGAGCCCGCATCATGAAGGCGCGCAACGCCGGAACGGCGGTGCTGCTGCTGTCGGAAGATCTGGACGAGCTCCTGGAAATGTCCGATCGCATTATGGTCATCTCGGAAGGCAAGCTGGTTTACGAAACGCCAGCCCGCGGTGCCGACATCGGCGTGATCGGCGCCCATATGGCAGGACATCACTGATGGTCGGCATTGCGGCAGAACCATTTGCCTTCCCGGCAAGACCGGGCGAACTGGCCCTCGTCGTCATCGACATGCAGCGTGATTTCGCCGAGCCCGGCGGCTTCGGCGCCAGCCTCGGCAACGATGTCAGCCGGATCACCAGGATCATTCCCGACGTCAAGCGCCTGATAGAAGGCTTCCGCCAGGCGGGACTGCCGGTCATTCACACGATGGAATGCCACAAGCCCGATCTTTCCGATCTGCCGCCGGCAAAGCGCGATCGCGGCAGCCCGTCGCTGAGGATCGGCGATGCCGGTCCGATGGGCCGCATCCTGATCGCAGGCGAGCCGGGAACAGCTATTCTCCCTGAGCTTGCACCCGTCGATGGCGAGATCGTTATCGAGAAGCCTGGCAAGGGCGCCTTCTATGCCACGCCGCTCGGCGACATCCTGAAAGAGAAAGGCATCGGCCAGCTGGTCTTTGCCGGCGTCACCACCGAGGTCTGTGTGCAGACGACGATGCGCGAAGCCAACGACCGCGGTTACGAGTGCCTGCTCGCCGAAGAGGCGACCGAAAGCTATTTCCCCGAATTCAAAAAGGCGGCAATCGACATGATCCGCGCCCAGGGCGCGATCGTCGGCTGGACCGCCCATGTGGACGATATTCTGAAAGGAATCGCCGATGCCTGAAACGACGCGCGAGATGCTAACGCTGGGCGGCTGGAATAAACTGGCCTTCGAGCCATTCCGTGACGGGGTGGAGATACACTGGATCCGCAGGTTCGAGGCGGACCAGCCGGGGATAGCGCTCTTGAAATACGAGGCAGGAGCAGCAGTCCCCCGGCACCGCCACCAGGGCTTGGAGACGATCTTCGTTCTCGATGGCACGCAATCCGACGAGGCGGGCGACTACGGCCGAGGAAGCTATGTCGTCAATGCCGAAGGCACCGAGCATTCGGTGTGGAGCGATACCGGATGCGTGGTCCTGATCCAGTGGGACAGGCCGGTGAGGATTTTGGAAGAGGAAATGGCATGAGGACGGCACCAGCCTTCGATATCAGTTCACTGCACGCCTTCTACGCCGACGGCGGAAAGGCCGAGGATGTGATCGAGGCGGTCTTCGCCCGCATCGCGGCGGTAAACGATGCGGGCATCTTCATCTCAATTGCCAGCAAGGCGGATCTGCTCGCCCAAGCATCGGCGCTCGGCACATTCGACCCGTCGGCAAAGCCGCTCTGGGGCATCCCCTTCGCCGTCAAGGATAATATCGACGTCACGGGCATGCCGACCACCGCCGCCTGCCCCGACTATGCCTATACGCCCGAAAAGGATGCGACCGTCGTTGCCCGGCTGAAGGCGGCCGGTGCCATTGTCGTCGGCAAGACCAATCTTGATCAGTTCGCCACTGGCCTCGTCGGCGTCCGCTCGCCCTATCCGATACCGCGCAACGCCATCGATCCCAAGCTTGTGCCAGGGGGCTCGTCTTCCGGATCGGCGGTCGCCACCGCCCAGGGCATCGTCAGCTTCGCGCTCGGCACCGATACAGCCGGCTCCGGCCGCATTCCCGCCGGCCTCAACAACATCGTTGGGCTGAAGCCGAGCCTCGGCGCGCTTTCGACATCGGGCGTCGTCCCCGCCTGCCGCACGCTCGATTGCGTCTCGGTCTTCGCGCTGACGGTCGACGATGCATGGTGCGTGTTCTCGGCTGCGGCCGCGCCAGATGAAACCGACGCTTATTCGAGAGATTACGGCCCGCTTGCGCTAGAGGCGCTGCCGCCGGTTCTGAGAATCGGCGTGCCGGCGCGTGCCGATCTGCGGTTCTTTGGCGACGAGGCGATGGCTGAAGCTTTTGACAAGAGCCTCGATGACCTCGCCGGGATGGGCTACGCGATCACCGAACTGCCCTTCCACGATTTCTATAAGGTCGCCGATTTGCTCTACGAGGGGGCCTGGGTCGCCGAGCGCTATGCCGCCGTCAAGGAATTCTTTGATGCGAAGGAAGCGAGCTTCCATCCGGTAACCCGCAAGATTTATGGCGGCGCCAGGACGCTCTCCGCCTCGGACGCCTTCCGCGGCCTCTACGCGCTTCAGGCCTATAAAAAGCAGCTCGCGCCTGTCATCGCCTCGGTCGATCTGCTCTGCGTGCCGACGGCACCGCGGCACTTCACTGTCGCCGAGCTGGAAGCCGAACCGATCCGCGAGAACTCGCGGCTGGGCACCTACACGAATTTCGTCAATCTGCTCGATCTCTGCGGCATCGCCGTACCCTGTGGCCGGCGCCGCGACGGCCTGCCATCGAGCGTGACGCTGCTTGCGCCAGCTGGCCAGGACGGCATCGCTGGCGCCGTGGCGCGGAGGCTTCACCAGGCGAGCGGCCTAACGCTGGGTGCTACCGGCTGGACGCTTCCAAAGACCGCTGCTGTGGCGCCACCCGCGCGTGGCCAAATTGAAATTGCGGTGGTCGGAGCTCATCTGAGCGGCATGCCTCTCAATGCCCAACTCACATCCAGGGACGCGCGTTTTGTGCGCACCGCAAAGACATCCGATGCGTACCGATTGTTCGAATTGACATCCCAGAAGCCTTCGAAGCCCGGCCTGCTTCGCATCCGTGATGGAGAAGGCGGCGAAATCGACGTGGAGGTTTGGCGTTTGTCTGCTGAGGCGTTCGGAAGTGTCGTCGCCGAGATACCATCCCCCTTAGGGATCGGGACGATCGCCTTGGCCGATGGGTCCAGTGTTAAGGGCTTCCTCGTTGAAGCATCTGCAGTGAGCAACTGTGCCGACATTACGGCATTTGGAGGCTGGCGCGCGTTCCTGACGGGTAAATAGTTGCCCGTCATCCTGCCATTGCCATGCACGCCGCGTCGGTCGATGCGGTCAATGTCGCTGAGTGCTGATGAAGCAAGAGATGTTCGCAAAACCGTCGATGGCACATGAGTTGACGCACGGCTGACCCATGCGATGAACCGTTTTTGTTTTTCAGCGCTGTTCACAGCGGCAAAATCATGTCGTCGTTCATTAACGCTGCATTAACCAAACCGCCTCAGTCTCAGCTTGTCAGTTCCTCTCTGGCATCGACTGCTTTGCGGGGGCGTGGAGCAGTTTTAATTGGAGATCACGCGGGCGAGCGTGATCTCCTTTTTCCCTTGCAACGGTCGCTCGCAAGGGACGGCCGCCGAGAGCGGTCAGCAGTCTCCGAGACAGGGTGGCGTGCTCACGGATCAAGCCGGATCCTCCGGCCAGTCGGCCCGGCACTGCTATCGAACGTGCGCTCGACAGATGGCTATTCATTTCTGCTCGCACGCCGGGATCCGCAACCGCCATTGCTTACGGCCGCCATTCTTGGTCGTTTCGTCGATCAAGCTCACGGTCGAGATAATAGGCTGCGCTGATCAGCGCCAAATGCGTGAAAGCTTGCGGAAAATTGCCGATCAAGTCAGAGCGGACATCGAACTCCTCGGCATAAAGACCGAGATCGTTGGCGTAGTTGAGGACCGCCTCGAATACCTGCCGCGCCTTCTTCAGGTCGCCGGCGCGCGCAAGGCATTCTGCATACCAGAAAGAACAGGCCGAGAAAGCACCTTCCCGGCCGCGCAAACCGTCGGCGCTCTTGTAGCGATAGACGACGCCGTCGTCAGAAAGGGTTCGCCCGATCGCGTCAAGAGTTGCCAGCCATCGCGGGTCTGTCGCACTGACGAAGCGCACCAGTGGCATCAGTAGCAGGGATGCGTCGAGGCTATCGCCATTCTTCGTTTGAACAAAATGTCCGTTTTCCTCATTCCAGAAATTGGCCCAGATGTCCTCATAGATATCATTGCGCACGTCGATCCATTTGGCGAAAGGCGCAGCCAGCGAGCGCTTGCTCGCAAGGCGTATCGCGCGATCAACCGCCACCCAGCACATCAGCCGGGAATGGAGGAAATGCTGCGGCTCCCGGCGCATTTCCCAGATACCCGCATCGGCATCCTGCCAATGCTCGCACACATAGTCGATGACGTCTCGCACGCCACGCCAGCCGTCATGAGAGATGGCGTGACCGTATTTGTTGCTGAGATAGATCGCATCCATAAGCTCGCCGTAGATATCAAGCTGGAACTGCTCGGATGCCTTGTTGCCGATGCGAACCGGACGCGCTCCGCCATAGCCCCGCAGATGGTCAAGACTGACCTCTTCCGGCACTTGCCCACCATCGACGGCATACATGATATCAAGTTTGCCTCGGGAACCGCATCTCATAGCGCGCTTGCCGATCCAGCCGTTGAAAGCCTCGGCCTCCTGCTGGTATCCAAGTCGCATCAAGGCGTAAACAGTAAAGGATGCATCCCGGATCCATGTCGCGCGATAATCCCAATTGCGGCTACCCCCGGGCGCTTCGGGCAAGCCAAAAGTTCCCGCTGCAACAATAGAGCCGTGGCGCCTTGACGTCATCAGCTTCAGCGTCAGCGCTGATCTGTTGACCATCTCCCGCCATCGGCCGCGATAGGTTGATTGCGAAGCCCAATTCTGCCAATAGGCAATGGTGGCGTCCTCGAAACCATCAATCTCCGATATCTCGATTTGACGCTGATCGACAGCTGCAAGGATGAAATCTGCCGTCTCTCCGGCCATCAGGAGACCGCCAGCTACGACGTCGGCGCCATCGGCGGAAAGGCCAGTGTTGGACGACAAACGAAATCCCTGAACGGAAGCTGACGGCTCCCAAGATGCCTCTTTGCCGTTCACGATAGCGCCCATCTTTTGCCGGGCGTAGTCGAAACGCGGCGCGCAGCGCATCGTGAACTGGACCTTGCCGCGCGTGATCTTCAGACGCCGCGCGAGCGTCGTCGCTGTGCCGGCTACGCCGTTGTTGACGGCCATGAAATCAGTAAGTTCCGCGCTCGCATCAGCGGCCCATCCAACGGGTGATGAGCACATTGGTATCTGGACGGTATTGATGGACCACCCTGGCATCAGCGATATTCGGCGAGATTTCGAAGTTTCCACCATTTTCGGGATCGAGGAGCGCCGCGAAGATTGTCGGACTGTCAAAGTTCGGCCAACACATGAAATCGATCGTCCCATCCTTGGCGACCAAGGCCAGTGTTGCGAGGTCACCGATAACGCCATGATCAGAGATCGGACGCGGTATGACGTTTCCCTGCTTTTCACGTTCAATCTCGTCGTATCCTGTCGACAGGCGTTCCATCCGCCACTCCAGTCATGTTGCCTGCTCAAAACGCGCCGACCGAGATTCGGTTTCGTGGCGATCGGTGACAACATTAAAGCGCTAATTCCACAGGGAGGTCTGTGGGTGGTAAGGATCGCCTGCCTTCTCGGCTACCTGCATTCTTCGCTCCGGTCCCGGCAGCGGGCGGCGCCGTGCCCCGACAGCCTCATGGTGGTGTCGACCTGGCGTTCATCTCTCCACCGGCGATCAACCGCCGAGCGATGCTGGTAGCTTGTTTGGCCAGACCAGCGCACTGAGCGCCTTTGCGCGCTTCTCTGAGATGCCCCTGCTTGTATTTTAACTGCGTCAATCTATCTCGATGCTATGATCCTGACCGCAGCATTCCCCGATGAAGATCTCGCAGCGTTTGAAGCCTTGCGTAAAAGGCACTTTCCCAGTCCCCGCAACTTCTTGCGCGCGCATCTGACGATGTTTCATCAAATCGATAACATCCGCCTCGCAGACATCCGTTCAACACTCGCCGCCCTGGCAGCAGACGTCGTGCCTGCGACAGTGACAACGACCGGCATATACCACCTTGGCCGTGGCGTCGCCTTCGCGGTCGCCTCCGACGAGCTCAACAATATTCGCGCTGCCTTGCGACGCAGCTTTCAGTCGTGGCTTTGCCCGCAGGACCTTCGGCCATGGCGGCCGCACATTACCGTGCAAAACGGGGTCGACACGAAAAAGGCCAACCTGTTGTTCGACGAACTACGCAAAGAGTTTGAGCCGAAGACATTGAACATGATTGGGTATCAGCTATGGCACTACCAAGGTGGTCCCTGGAAGCTGGAGGCAGCGTATAGCTTCTCCGATCCGGCGAGATAGGCAACTGGCTGTTGCCCCCGCTTGATGCCGGGAAGCCGACGGGTTGAAAGCCGCGAAGAATGGCAACGGTGGCGCCATCGATCATGGACAACGCATGGTTGAAGACCCACTTTATAAGCTCTGGCGAACGATCAGGCCTGCAGCGGTTGGACGCCAATCCCGCGGCCTCTGCCACTTGACATTGGCAGCGGGAGAAGTACCGACGTTAGACATCAACCAGATTTTTCTATCAATCTTGCTTTTGTGGAGATCCTTATGAGCTTGATGAGGGAAACCAAGGACGCCGAGCAGGCCGGTTGTTTGAGCGCGCGAAATGGGGCCTTACTGTCTGCAAACCCTTATCAAGGTCGACCTGACCTCTATGCGGCCTGGCTTAGAGGTTATAGAGACGCTTGGGCAAACGTGACAGGCACGGGGCTCAAAACATCTGCAGAATTATCTCCGGACGGTAACGCTTCCCCACTTGGATAGGACGATCAGCGGCGGCGGCTCATCGCCGTAAGATGTCTCGTTTGCCGACAGGACATGGCAGCCTGAAATGGCTCTGTAAGGCTGCGACGGGAACCGGCGCTCTATCGTTCGGCCGTTGGCGCAGGAGCGCTGGCATAGCGCTCACCGTGAACCGTGATGGTCGAAAGTAGGCGATCGATTTTCTCCAGATCACTTTCACTGAACTCAAGGGAAAGCGCATCGAGATTTTCGTCGAGCCTTTGCAGCTTCGTCGTTCCGGGAATGGGAACAATCCATGGCTTCCGTGCCAGCAACCAACCGATCGCAACCTGTGCAGCGGTCGCCCGCTTTTCCTCCGCGATTGCCTTGATCGCATCAATGATCGGTTGGTTCGCCGCGCGATTTTCAGCTGAGAGATAGGGATTTGTCTTGCGCTGATCGTTGTCGGCCGCGAAGTTCGTGCTTTCCCCCATCGTCCCCGACAGGAAGCCGCGTCCCAGAGGGCTATAGGCTACGAACCCGATCCCCAATTCTTCGACGGTCGAAAGAACGCTCGCCTCGGGGTGGCGCCACCACAGGGAGTACTCACTCTGCACGGCGGCAACCGGCTGGACCGCATCAGCTATCCGGATAGCTTCATCGTCGGCCTCCGATAGCCCAAAGTGCAAGACTTTACCGGCGTCGATCAAATCCTTGACCGTCCCTGCAACATCCGCCATCGCAACGTCAGGATCGATACGGTGCTGGTAGAGAAGGTCGATGTGATCGGTTCTAAGCCGGACAAGCGCGGCATCGACCATCCGACGGATACTCTCCGGCCGGCTGTCAAGGCCATTGCTTGATCGCCCGTCCCTGAAGCCAAATTTTGTGGCAATCACGACGTGGTCGCGGATCGGTGCGAGAGCCTCCCCTACGAGCTCCTCGTTCGTGAAAGGACCATAGATTTCGGCGGTATCGAAGAAGGTCACTCCGCGATCGAATGCCGTTCGCATCAAAGTGATCGCATCGCTTGAGCGCATCGCGGGACCGCGGTGATGGTTCAAACCCATGCAGCCAAAACCAATAGCCGAGACTTCCAGACCCTGCCGGCCGAGCGTCCGTTTGAGCATCTTTTCCTCCTTCTATGATTTGGATCAAGGCGGCCAGACATTGCAATGAACCAGTCGCTCACCTGCCCACCCATCTTCCGGCAGGAGACTTGGCTGCTTCAGACACCTGCCAGCGGGGCCGAGAAATTTGGGTGACACGTTCGTTGAAGGCTATTTTTCGCCTGGTCGTTGCTCGCGCTGATGACGCTTCAGTTCAGGTCGAAAAATCCTGCATCTTCCTCCTTGAGGTATTTCTTCGCGCTCTCCGCGTCGATGTCGAGACCGAGGCCTGGCGTCTCAAGAAGATCCACCATGCTGTCCTTCACGATCTCTTCCGGCAAGCCAATGATCAGATCTTCCCACCAAGGATCCGAGGCGGTCGGATATTCGAAGGCAACATAATTTGCCGGCAGCGTCGCGCACACATTAATCAACGCGCCGAGACCAAGGAGCCCGTTTGCCGTTCCGTGTGGGGCCATCAGGATCGAGTGCATATAGGCGTGTTCGGTGATCCATTTCAGTTCCGCGATACCTCCGACATCAGCCGGGTCAGGCCCGATGACACGAACGGCTTGCGTTTCGATCAGCTCCTTGAAGTTGTGACGGAGATAGATCTGCTCGCCGGTGTGAATCGGTGTCGAGGTAGAGGTGGTCAGCTCCCTGTAGGCCTGAGGATTGACCCAGGGCACATAGTCGCCTGTCAGCATGTCCTCCAGCCACATCAGATTGTATTTCTCGACCGCGCGAGCAAACTTTATCGCATCCGGCAACATCCAGCCTGGGCCACAATCAAGCGCCAGGCTGACTTTGTCCCCAAGCACTTCCTTCATTGCGATGACGCAGTCGAGCATATGGTTGAAGCCGCGCTCGCTGATGACGCCCTGATCCATCGCGCCGTGGTAACCCGCCTTGGTCTGCGTCACACCATAATGAAATTCCTCGACCGTATCCTTCATATTGGAGTGGAACGAGATCCCCTGCTTGACCATAAAGAAATTCTGCGGCTGCTCCATCATCCATCTGACGTCGGCGGCGTAATCCTCCGGCCGATCACCCGAACGCTTCCGGCGCACCGAGCCATTATAGACGCGCACCTTGTCTCGCACCTTGCCCCCAAGCAGCTTGTAGGCCGGCACGCCAGCCGCTTTGCCGGCGATATCCCACAATGCATGCTCAATGGCGCTCACGGCCGCGCCATATGGCTTGAACGAGCCGCGCTGGCGGATCTTCAGCATCACCCTCTCGACGTCGGTGGGGTCCTCACCGATCAGAGCGTCGCGAAAATGCAATACCCATGGCTTGAGGTAAGTCTTGGTA
The DNA here is from genome assembly GCF_040546565.1 of Rhizobium sp. OAE497. Classification (NCBI taxonomy): domain Bacteria; kingdom Pseudomonadati; phylum Pseudomonadota; class Alphaproteobacteria; order Hyphomicrobiales; family Rhizobiaceae; genus Rhizobium; species Rhizobium sp. OAE497. Next base: position 11,000 of record NZ_JBEPOA010000003.1, on the reverse strand, counting down.
AACTCCACCTCGCCGAGGCCATAGAGGCCCTCGTCGGTCACAATCCGGACGATGGGGTGTTTGCCGATAACAGCGCAGCGCAGGTCGGTGATCTTCATCTTCGTTTTCTCGCTTCAACTCCAGGTACGATCCCAGGAATACTCGTCATCCCAATGGTCAGTGGGCTGCCAAATGCCGGCGACACCCGGCTGCAAATGCTGCAGGATGACCTCGTCGACGACATCGTCGATCCCAAGCCCCGGCTTGTCGGGCACAGTGATAAAACCATCCTTCACCAATGGTCTTGGTAGGCCCGTCACAATGTCGTCCCACCAGTCGACATCGGCCGAATGATATTCAAGGGCCATGAAGTTTTCGGTCGCTGTCGCAACATGAGCAGCCGCCATCGCCGCGATCGGGCTCTCCGCCATGTGGATCGCCATTGCCACACCGCGATCCTGGGCCATGTCACCGATCTTCTTGGTCTCAAGGATGCCTCCGCTGGTCAGAAGATCCGGATGGATGACCGAAACACCGCCACTGTCGAGGAGCGGCTGAAAACCCTCCTTGAGATAGATGTCTTCGCCGGTACAGATCGGTACGGTGGTAGCATCCTGCAATTGCCGATATTGCTGTGCGTATTGCCAGGGGATCACGTCCTCGAGCCATGCCGGCACATATTTCTCGATGCGTCGCGCGAGGCGAATGCCGTTCTGCATCGAAATATGGCCGATGTGGTCGATCGCGAGCGGTACATTCATTCCAGTGACTTCGCGAACCTCGGCGATGTATTGCTCAAGCAAGTCCAGGCCCTTGTCGGTAAAGTGCAGACCCGTAAATGGATGCTGGACGTTGTGCAGGTCATAGGCTGCATTGCGAAGACGGCGTTCGTCCGCCGTCTTCAACGGTCCGCGCGTCGGGCTGTCGCGATATCCTTCCAGCGAGCCTGCAGGAAACACCACCGCTCCAGGGACATCGGCGATCTGCATCAGCCCAAGGTCCATCTTGAGGAAGGTGAAGCCGAGATCCATGCGCTCTTTTAGGCGCTTGCCGGTTTCCGTGCCGCTCGGCACGGTGGCGTCCGTGTCGCAATAAACGCGTACCTTCTCCCGGAAGCGACCGCCGAGCATCTGGTAGACCGGAACGCCATAGGCCTTGCCGGCAAGATCCCAAAGGGCAATTTCGACCGCCGATACACCGCCGCCTTGCCGTCCATGTCCGCCGAACTGTTTGATGCGCCGGAACAGGCGATCGATGTCGCAGGGGTTTTCGCCAAGCAAGCGGCTCTTCAGCATAAGCGCGTAGGTGGCGCTCGCCCCGTCCCGAACCTCGCCGAGCCCGACGATTCCCTGGTTCGTATAGATCTTGAGAAGCGCAGAGGTGAAGGGTGCACCGACGATTTCGGCAACCCGTATGTCGGTAATGCGAAGGTCCGAGGGCTTGGAATTCTGGTTCACCCGATCGAGCGCGTCTTCGGCTCCGTCTGCCTCTTTCATAAGTTGATCCTCGCTCCTGTCGACAGGGCTGGCCGCCGCGCGGCCGGCACAGCCGAAAACGTTGGTCAGTCCAGTGCAATCTCGTGGTCTTGAAGGTAGTCGCGGTTCATCTCGATACCGAGCCCGGGCTTGGGGCTGAGCTTCAGGTTGCCATTTGAGACATCGAGTGGGCGGTCGATGAGATGATCGTATTTGCCCAGGTTCCACTCCGATGTCTCGAGTTTGTAGAAGTTCGGAACGGTCATCATCACCTGGGCGCCAGCGACAACGTTGATCGGGCCGGCGGCGTCATGCGGGGAGACCGGGATATAATAAGCTTCGCAAAGAGCTGAGATTTTCTTCAGTTCGGTAATGCCCCCCGTCCAGGTGACGTCCGGCATGATGTAGTCGGCAAGCTTGTTTTCGAGAACCGGAACGAAGTCCCACTTGGTGTGGCCGCGCTCGCCCCACGAAATCGGGGCGCTTACCTTCTCCCGGACCTGCTTGAGAGCGTTGAGGCTTTCGGGTGGGCAAGGCTCCTCAAACCAGTCTATTTGCCCCGCTTCCTCAAGGCTTCGGCAAAGGCGAATGGCAGTGGGGACATCGAAACGGCCGTGGGCGTCGATCAAGATGTCGACATCAGGACCCGCCGTCTCACGGATCAGCGCGGTGAGCTCTGCGGCTTCGCGCTCATCCTTTCGGGTCATGGTGCCGTCAAGATAGCCGTCTCGCTGTTCTCGCGCGTTACCATCGGCGATGCGTCCTTGTTGGGGGAAAGGATCGAACTTCAGTCCGGTGTGACCAGAATCGACGATGTCGCGGATTTCGCGGATGACGGCCTCTCTGCTGGTAAACTTCGCCTGATTGGGATGGGTGTAGAGCGCGATCTCGTCTCGTACCGGGCCCCCGAGAAGCTCGTAGATCGGCTTGCCGATGACTTTCCCGCGGATATCCCATAGAGCTATGTCGATCGCGCTGACGCATTCGACTGCCGCACCTCGGCTGCCCATGTAGGTGAAGCTGCGGAATATCTTGTGCCACAAGTATTCGATGCGCCCCGGATCCTCGCCTTTCAGTGCTTGGCCGATCTGGCGCAGGATCGTACAGAGCGCACGATTGGCGAGTTTCGTCGTCGTTGTGATCTCTCCCCAGCCGCTCACCCCGTCGTCGGTCGTCACCTCGACGAACAGGAACTCGCCCCAGTAAGACGCATCCGACTTGATGAGCCACGGCCGTACACTGGTAATCTTCATCTGGGGTACCTTTGACTTGGAGGCATGAAGGAGAGTCTACACCCGGGCTTTGTCTATCCCGCACGAAGAGCGCTACGCGCCCGCATGTGTTCGAGGAGATGACGGCCAGAGCCCTCGACGTGCCGGGCGATGAGTTCAGCTGCCGCCTCGGCGTTTCCCGACTTCACATGCGCGATGAGCTCACGGTGTTCACTCAGGATGGCGGCCCGGCGGGCAAGCGTGAAATTGAACCGCCGCCCGACTGCGCGCAGCACTTCACGGTGCTTCCACCAGAGTTCGGCAGCATGACGGTTATAGTGCTTCTGGTACATCACCGTGTGAAAAGCCGTGTCCAACTCACTGTGTTTGAACGGGTCGGCAAAATCGTTTTGCTCAATCAGATCCTGAATGCGCTCAAGTTCGGCAATGTCGTCAACGGTTGCCATCGTGACGAACCAGCGTGTCAATGCCGGTTCAATGAGGACACCAATCTCGTAAATATCGCGAACAAAGTCCTGATCGATTGGCCGGACGCGCGCACCCCGGTTCGGCACGAATGTGACGAAACCCTCTCCTCGCAAAAGCTGCAAGGCCTCGCGCACCGGGTTGGTGGACGTACCATGGCGCCGGGCGAGATCGGTCACAACCAGCCGCTCGTTTGCCGCCAGCCGGCCCTCGATGATGTCGTCCCTGATGATTTTGTAGAGCGAGGCCCCCTCGCTCGATGCTCCATCGGCATCGATGCCTTCAGGTGGTCCGGCTCTGAAATCGCTCGTCTCGTTCAAAATAATCCCCATCCAATACTCGACTTACTCGCCTATCATGCAAATCAGCTTCAAACAATGTACGATTTTGCCGATTGACAGACATTAGCTGATCTGAAAACGTGCAATCCGTCTGATGGGATACACTGCTTGAGGAGGCGGCCCAGCGGACAGGAGCGCTCGCCATGGACCGAGCGGCTCGGGAGAACCTGGAGGATACCCATGACGAGGATTTCACTCGGAGGTGCCGTCCTGCGCGGCACCGTCTCAACCGCTTTGCTGATGTCGATGATGTCTGCCTCTGCCATGGGCGCATCGGTCGACCTGAGCAAGTGGTCACCCGACTATGTAAGGTCGATCGCCGGCACACAGGACTTCGATACCGCAGCGGACTGCAGCAAGGTAACACCCCTCGACTATAAGGGGCGGCTGACCTTCTGGTACCAGGGTATCTTCGAGGGAGATCCCGATTCACTTCGGCAATATTACAAGGACTTCTTCGCGACGTTCCGCAAGACCTACCCCAACATTCAGCTCGAAGAACAGGGACTGACCTACAACGATCTTCTCGACAAGTTCCGCACCGCGCTTCTCGGCAACGCCGCACCGATGGCCGTCCGCCTGCAAATCCTCGGAGGCGTCGAGTTCGCTGCCAAGGGTTACCTTCAGCCTTTGAAGCCAGAGGATGTCGGCTACAAGACCGAGGACTTCTGGCCCGGCGCAATGAAGGCCGTCAGTTGGGATGGCGTGCCTTATGGCATTCCGACCAATAACGAGACGATGGCATTCATCTGGAATGCCGACATATTCAAGCGCGCTGGCCTCGATCCCGACAAGGCGCCAGCCACCTGGGATGACGTCGTCAAATATTCCAAGCAGATCCATGACAAGCTTGGCGTGTCGGGCTATGGCCTCGTGGCCCGCAAGAACGCTGGCAATACGCCATACCGTTTTATGCCGCAACTATGGGCTTATGGCGGTGGTGTCTTCGACGAAGCATCCGCCGATCCGACCTACAAGGAGGTCGAACTTGCCAGCCCTCAAAGCAAGGCGGCTTTGCAGGCCTCCTATGACATGTATGTCCGCGACAAGTCGGTTCCCGTTTCGGCGTTGACCAACCAGCAGGCTGACAATCAGCCGCTATTCCTTGCTGGCCAGCTGGGAATGATGGTTTCGCACCCGTCCGATTACGACGTCATGCTCGACCTGCAGAAAAAAGCAACGGCGACGGACAAGGAGAAAGCACAGACCGTTATCGACAACATGCGTTACGGCCTGATCCCGACCGGACCTGACGGCAAGCGTGCCGTGGTCTTCGGTGGCTCGAACATCCATATTCTCAAGCCCGAATATGTCGAGGGCGGCACGGTCGATGAACCCGCAGCCAAGGCGATCATCTGCATGTGGAGCAGCCCGGAATGGTCGCTGAAACTCGCTTATGTGGGATCAAACCCCGGAAACCTGAACGGCTTCAAGACGAAGTGGATGAAAGACCGGCTGGAAAAGATAAAGTTTCTTGACGTGACGACGTCCATGCTGCCCTACGGCATTCCCTTCCCAGCACTTCCGCAGTCACCGGAAATCATGAACATCATCGTGCCCGACATGCTGCAAAACGCGCTGACCGGGGCGATGACCGTTGACCAGGCCGCAGATGACGCGGCTAAAAAGGTCAAGGAACTGATGGATGGTGGCCTCTAGACAAGGTCCTTTGATCTCGGACCGGCTGCAGAGCGATCTGAAGCCGGCCTTCTTCCCACGGATGAGGGCTTTGCATAGTGACGATTTTGACCGGAAAGGCCGAAAACACTGGCCGGTGGCATAACCGTAGATCTGGAGTGATGCGCAGGGTTTGGGATCATCGCTTCGACTACGCGTATGTGCTGCCGTCGATCGCGGTGATGCTTATCGTGATCGCCTACCCCATATACTATACGATCGAACTGTCCTTCTTCAACACACCGCCCGGTCTGCAGCTGCGCGACAAGATCTTTGTCGGCATCGACAATTATACCGCCATCCTGAAAAGCCCGGTGTTCTGGACGGTGACCAAGAACACGCTTATCTGGACGGTTGGGTCGACTTTCATCTCCTTCCTTCTCGGGTTTGCCTGTGCACTGGCGCTGCATCGCGACTTTGCAGGCAGAGCGATCATGCGCGCCATCCTGATTATCCCATGGGTCATCAGCGCAGTCGCCGCGTCTTACATCTGGAAATGGATTTATCATTCAGACTTCGGCGTGATCGGCGCGGTTCTGGTCGGCCTCGGTCTCGCAGACCGGCCACCCAACTTCATCGACAATGTCGATACCGTTCTGCCTTCCCTCATCATCGTCAATATCTGGCGCGAGTTCCCGTTCGCCATGATCATGATGATGGCCGCTCTTCAGACCGTTCCCGACCAATTGCTGCGCGCAGCAAAAGTAGATGGAGCCAACGCGTGGCAGCGGTTCTGGCACGTGACCTTCCCGCATGTCGGCAACGTTTCGATCGTAACGATCCTGCTTCTGGCGGTCGCCAACTTCAATTCGTTCATCATCCCATGGATCATGACAGGCGGTGGCCCGTCGAACGCGTCGCACATCTGGATCACCCACATCTACGAGCTCGCCTTCGGCCGCCAGCGGTGGGGCGTCGCATCTGCATATTCGGTCCTGCTGTTCCTGATTCTGATGTCGTTCGGTTACTTCTATGTCCGCGCGCTCAGCTCCAACGATAAAAAGGAAGCGGCCGAATGAGCACGATTGCACAGACCCGAGCCGCGCCCAAGCCGCACCACCGCACGCGCGTCGATGCATGGCGATGGGGCGGGCGCATCTTCCTGCTCTTCATGCTGCTCTACACAGCCTTGCCGATGATTTGGATGTTGCTCACGTCAATCAAATCGGGCTTCGCTGCAATGCAGTTCCCGCCTCAATGGTGGCCGGATCAGCCGACGCTCGCCAGCTACCAGAAGCTGCTCGATCCGCAAAACAGCGTCGGCCAGGATTTCCTGCGTTTCTTCTGGAACAGCCTATTCGTCTCCACGGCGACGACCATAATGTCGGTGATCGTCGCTGTCCCGGCCGCCTACGCCTTCTCTCGCTTCTCATTTCCTGGACGGAACTTTCTGTTTTTTGCCGTCCTGCTTCGGAACATGTTTCCAGCGGTGATTTTTCTCGTACCGCTTTTTATCCTCATGCGGGCAATCGGGCTGGTCAACACCCACGGGTCCCTCGTCCTGACCTACCTCACCTTCGGCTTGCCTCTGGCCATCTGGCTCCTCAAAGGGTTCTACGACAACATTCCAATCCAACTGGAACAAGCCGCGCGCATTGACGGGGCGACACGCTTTCAGGCCTTCGTTCTGATCGTTGTGCCGCTGTCGACGCCTGGGATCATCGCAACAGCGATCTACTCCTTCATCGGCGCCTGGAACGAGTACATTTACGCCTATACCTTCCTTTCGAAAAACGAGCAGCTGACCTTGCCTGTCGGCATCCAGCGCTTCTTTTCGGAAAACACCACCGACTTTCCTGGCCTTATGGCGGCCAGCTTCATGATGAGCGTACCGGTTGTCGTCCTGTTTCTGCTTCTGCAACGATACTTCGTCCGCGCGCTGACAGAGGGCGCCGTCAAGCACTAGGGAGTTGCTCGTGGCCCATGTGGTCTTAAAGGATCTGATCAAAAATTATGGCAGCTTCAATGCTGTTAAAAGCGTTTCGCTGACGGTCAACGATGGCGAATTCGTCGCACTCGTTGGCCCTTCAGGCTGCGGCAAGACGACGACGCTCAACCTGGTGGCGGGGCTGACGTCGGTCACATCTGGCGATATCGTCATCGGCGATCGTGTGGTCAACGACCTCGACCCCAAAGACCGGGACATCGCAATGGTGTTCCAGAATTACGCTCTTTATCCGCAAAAATCCGTCTACAAAAACCTGGCGTTTCCGCTGCAGATGCGAAAACTGCCGAAGGACGAGATCGACAAGAAAGTCAGGGAAGCGGCCCGCGTCCTCGATATGACGCAGTTGCTCGAACGCAAGCCGCGGGAGCTGTCGGGCGGACAACAGCAGCGCGTGGCACTCGGCCGCGCTCTTGTTCGCGACCCTGCCGTGTTCCTGATGGATGAGCCGCTCTCCAACCTGGATGCAAAGCTACGCGTTCAAATGCGCTCGGAGATCAAGCGGTTTCATCAGGATCTGAAGGCGACGATCATCTATGTGACGCATGACCAGCTTGAGGCGGTGACGATGGCAGACAGAATGGCGGTGATGAATGGTGGCTATCTCCAGCAATACGATACGCCAGCGCAGGTCTTTGCCAATCCCGTAAACATGTTCGTTGCTGGATTTGTCGGCAGCCCGGCGATGAGCCTGGTGCCCCTCGAAGCATCGACAGGCCAAGGAAGAGCTGTTTTGACCAGCGCGGAAGGCTGGCATCTGGAACTCTCCCCAGCAAATGCTCGCAAGGTCGACAAGGCAAAGTCGAGGAAAGTCGTTCTCGGTGCGCGCCACTCGACCATCAAACTGCACAAAAGTGCGGTTCCGGGAAGCGTGCCCGCCAAGGCCTATACCGTAGAGCCGACGGGAGACGTCACCTTCGTGCAAGCGTTCCTCTCCGGCGCGATCGTCAATATCAGCGTGCCGCCGGCTGTCGCGGTTGCGCCGGACGAACAGATCTGGCTCGAATTCGATCAGGAGCGGATCCATCTCTTCGACGGTGAAACAGAAATGGCCCTGAGAGCTGATTGACAGCAGGCGAATGCGCAACACGAGGCGTCGATGACGGCAAAACTCAAGATCACTGCAATCAAGCCCTATCCAGTATGGGTGGGCATTCGCAATCAGATGCTGGTCAAGGTCGAAACCGATCAAGGGATCTTTGGCTGGGGCGAAAGCGGCTTGAGTGGGCGCGAGCAAGCCGTCGCGGGAGCGATCGAGCATTATCGCGAATTTCTGATCGGCCGCGACGCGATGCAGATCGGCCGGATCTGGCAGGAGATCTATCGCAGCCAGTATTTTGAAGGTGGCCGGGTTCTTCAGGCGGCGATGTCGGCGATCGATATCGCTCTTCACGATATCAAGGGCAAGGCCCTTGGCGTGCCGGTCTATGAACTGCTCGGCGGCAGGCAGCGCGAGCGCATTCCAACCTTTGCATCGACCGGTGACGAGGCCGAGGGGGCTGCCGCCATCGAGCGCGCGCGTGAATTGCGGGCACAAGGCTGGCAGGCAATCCGTTTCTTCCCGGCCGGGCAGGACAGCAAGGATATTTTCGAGCCGAGAGAATCAATTGGCCCAACGGCATCGATGCTGAACGAGGCACGCGAGGTATTGGGTGATGACGTCGTCCTCGGTATCGATTATCACCACCGCTTATCGGTGGCGGAGGCGGCGAGCTTCTGCAACAAGCTCGGCCGCGGTGTTCTTGATTTTCTTGAAGAGCCGATACGCGATGAAACACCGTCAGCCTATGAATCCTTGCGCAGAATGACGGATATCCCCTTTGCCATTGGTGAAGAATTTGCCAGCAAGTGGCAGTTCTTGCCGTATATCGAGCGCGACATTCACCAGTTCAACCGGATTGACGTCTGCAACGTCGGGGGGCTCACAGAAGCGATGAAAATCGCCGGCTGGAGCGAGGCGCACTACGTCGATTTGATGCCGCACAATCCACTTGGCCCGGTCTGTACCGCTGCGACAATCCATTTTGCAGCCGCTGTTGCCAATTTCGCTTGGCTAGAGACCCGGGCGCCTGAAGCCAGGCTCGGCTTTGACAATTCGGACTTCTTTCCAGTTCAGCCAAGACTGGACGGAGCAGACTATCCAGTCAGCGAACGGCCCGGGCTCGGCATCGAGGTAAATGAGGATGCCATTGCCGCCGAGAGCTTCCGCTTCTGGGAAGCGCCGCATCTGAGGCGCCGCGACGGTTCAGTCACCAACTGGTAATTACCAAACACTGGAGCCCCCATGACCATGACAACGGATATTACGCGGCCGCCCAAGGAATTGATTGAGGCTCTCGAAGAAATCGGCGCGGCAACGATAGCGGGAACGCTTGGGCACATGGGATTTCGCAATCCGCACATGGTCGGCCCCGTTTCGCAGCGGCGAGGCAGATCGATCGTCGGACCGGCATTGACACTCCAGTTCATGCCCCAGCGGCCTGATCTCTTCAGCGAGGGCGAATACGCTGATCCGGAGACGCAGTTGCACCGCCATGTCCTCTATCACGTGCAGGAAGGCGACGTGGTTGTCGTCGATGCGCGCGGCGATATGAGCTCGGGTGTCTTCGGCGATATGATGTCGACCTATTTTAAGGGCCGCGGCGGCGCCGGCATCGTTATCGATGGATGCATGCGCGACAGACCCAACGTCGAAAAGCTGGACCTGTCGCTGTGGCTTCGCGGCTGGACGCCGAACTACCATGTTCAGACGAGCATCTATCCCAACGCAGTGAACGTACCGATTGCCTGTGGTGGCGTCACGGTGATCCCCGGAGACATCATCGTGGCGGATGATGACGGGGTGGTCGTGCTCCCCGTTGCCATGGCCTCAAAGGTGATCCAGGAATCAAAAACCCACCATGACTGGGAAGAATTCTCCCGTATGAAGCTGATGGCTGGCGGATCCCTGCAGCGATACTATCCGTTGCACGATGATGCTCGGGGCGAATACGAGGAATGGACCAGAACGAACACCCGGCGCTAGCGCGATCTGCGGAGGGTGCAGCAGCGAGAAACGGATCCTTCACCCAGTCCTGAGTCAAGGGGCGAGTTGCGGTCGGCTCTCGTTTCCTGTTTTGCTGCTCGGAGGCCGAACGACAGCTCGTCTTTTCGCTCGTTTCCCGTCTGCGTTCCAACCGGAGTATTGAAAAATGAAAACGCTACTGATGGCTGGTAGATCGGATTGGCATCGATAATCGCGACCGCGACACCGGGAATGGCCGACAGTCTGACGCTTACCGGCGGCGATCTTCACATAGGCTACTGGGATGGCGACCGAGACCGGCGCGACTGGCGCCGCCACCATGCGCGCCAATACTACCGCCCTGGTCGTCGCTGCCGCGTGACCACTGTCCGGCATCGTTATCATCACCGCTGGGTCTATAGTGATAAGCGTATCTGCCGCTGGTAGACGACGGTTTGAGAAGCACCACATTGCTTGCCGGGCCCGGCAACCAACCTTACGTAGCGTCCAAGCCGCTATGATTAATCCTAAGGGTCAGGCTGACAGCCCGCTTTTAAGCGTTCATCATGGCTATGGTTTGAAGGGCAATCCAAACCAGCTGCCTCGTCCTGTGCATCCACCTGTGCAGGGCGAGGCTTATTCCTCCCGCGTGCCGGCCACCCCAACCCCTGCGCTTCCACCGACAATGACCGACCCCGCAGGCGGCCAGCGGTGTTGAAACGATCCCCGTTTTGCCGCCCGGACGAAAGGCTGATCGCCACCATGGCCTGGGCCCACTTGACACCTCGCGAGCCTTACGCTGGAAATGCGATGCCAGTGCGCGGCCCGACTGTCTGCGCCGATTTATCCTGCCGCTTGACGCCACTCGATTTTTTGCGATTA
>NZ_JBEPOA010000002.1:725000-1470689 GCF_040546565.1 Rhizobium sp. OAE497 | reverse complement strand
CTTCAATCCGGCCGAATACGAGGACCGCTACGAGGCGGCGCTGACCGAACTCGTCAAAGCCAAGATCGAGGGTCGCGAGCCGCCGAAGCGCAAGCCAAAGCCGGAGGGCAAGGTCGTCGATCTCATGGAGGCGCTGCGCCAGAGCGCCAAGATCGGCGGCAAATCGGGATCCGGTAAACCAGCCGCTAGCACATCCGGCCGCCGCAAGAAGGCGAGCTGACAATGGCGCTCGAAACCTATCAGCAAAAGCGCGACTTCAAGGTCACCCCGGAACCGCGCGGCGCGAAAGGCAAGAGCAAGGGCAACAGCTTCGTCATCCAGAAACATGATGCGACGCGCCTGCACTACGATTTCCGCCTGGAGATGGATGGGGTGTTGAAGAGCTGGGCGGTGACGCGCGGCCCGAGCCTCAATCCTGACGACAAGCGGCTCGCCGTCCATGTAGAGGATCATCCGCTCTCCTACGGTGATTTCGAGGGCGTGATCCCGAAGGGTCAGTATGGCGGCGGCACCGTCATCGTCTGGGACCGGGGCACCTGGGCGCCGCTCGGCGACGCAAAGAAAGCATATCGCAAGGGCCATATCGAATTCGAGCTTGATGGCGACAAGCTGAAGGGCCGCTGGCATCTGGTGCGGATGCACGGCAAGCCCGGCGAGAAACGCGAGAACTGGCTGCTGATCAAGGGTGAAGACGAGGAGGCCCGCCACGGCCGCCGCGAGGACATCCTGAAGAAACGTCCGGAATCCGCCAAGAGCGGACGGACGATCGAGCAGGTCGCCAAGAACCCCGATGACACCTGGAACTCCAAGCCGAATGGCCGCAAGACGGCTGCGAAACCCGCCGCCAAGGCCAAGGCGCAGCCGCAGGTGCACCAATGGCCGAAGGGCGCATGCAAGGTGGCGATGCCGGATTTCGTCGAGCCGGTGCTTGCCAAGCTGAAGCCGCGCCCGCCGGCAGGAGACGGCTGGATTCACGAGATCAAGTTCGACGGCTACCGCCTGCAGATCCGCATCCGCGACGGCAAGGTGACGATGCTGACGCGGACCGGGCTCGACTGGACCGAGAAGTTTGGCGAGGAGATCGCCGCCGCCTTCGGCGCGCTGCCTGTCGATAGCGCATTGATCGATGGCGAGCTCGTCGTCGAGCGGGAGAACGGCGCCTCCGACTTTTCGGCGCTTCAGCACGATCTGAGCGAAGGCCGCAGCGACCGCTTCTCCTACTACGCCTTCGACCTCATCTATCTCGACGGCCACGATCTGCAGAATGTCGCGCTTATCGACCGCAAGGCGCTGCTGGAAAAGCTGCTGCCCGCGGGCAGCGCAAAACTGCGCTACAGCGAGCATTTCAACGAGAATGGCGGCCTCGTTCTCGATCATGCTTCCCGGCTTGGTCTTGAGGGCGTGATCTCCAAGGACCGCCACAGCCATTACGTCTCGGGCCGAACCGGTGATTGGGTGAAGTCGAAATGCGTTCAACGCAGTGAGTTCGTCATCGGCGGATACGTTCCCTCGACATCGATGAAAAGCGCGATCGGCTCGCTTGCGATGGGCTACTATGACAAGGGCAAGCTGAAACATGTCGGCCGGGTCGGCACAGGCTACACCGTCAAGCTGTCGCACGATCTCTACCGGCAGCTTTCCAAGCTTGAGCAAACCGAAAGCGCCTTCGACGGCAGGCTGACGGCCGATGAGCGCCGCGGGCTGGTCTTCGTCAAGCCGGAGCTGGTGGCCGAGGTTGAGTTCAGTGCCTGGTCGGCGGATGGTAATCTGCGCCACGCCGCCTTTCGCGGCTTGCGCGAGGACAAGGCGGCGAAGGAAGTGGGGCGCGAAATGGGTGCAACTGCTGCAAAAGAGCTGCCGGTATCGGATGTGACGCTGACGCATCCCGATCGTATCTACTGGCCCGACGAAGGCATCACCAAGGCCGGCTTGGCGGATTACTACGCCAATGTCTGGGAACTGATAAAGCCTTTCGTCGTCAACCGGCCGCTATCGCTGCTGCGTCTGCCGGATGGCATATCGGGCAAGCAGCGCTTCTTCCAGAAACATGCCTGGAAGGGCATGAACGCCCATATCGAGGAGATCGCCGATCCCAAGGATCGCGGCGGCGACAAGCTGTTGCGGATCAAAGATTTCGACGGTCTCGTCGCGCTGGTGCAATCGGCCGTGCTGGAAATCCATCCCTGGGGCGCGACGACCGCCAAGTGGGAAAAGCCCGACATGGTGATCATGGATCTCGATCCGGCCGACGATGTGCCCTGGACTTCAGTCATTTCCGCCGCGCATGAGATCAAGGCGATCATGGAAGGCGAGGGGCTTGCGGCCTTCGTCAAGACCTCGGGCGGCAAGGGTCTGCATGTCGTCGCGCCGCTGGCCCCGAAAGCCGGCTGGACCGAGGTGAAAGCCTTCGCCAAATGGATCGCCGATACGATGGAAGCCTCCGACCCCTCCCGCTACATCGCCAAGGCGACGAAAGCAGAACGCAATGGCAAGATCTTCATCGACTACCTGCGCAACGGCCGCGGCAACACCGCCGTCGCCCCCTATTCGGCCCGCGCCCGCAAAGGCGCACCGGTTTCGATGCCCATAGACTGGAGCGAACTGACAAGCGAAATCGGCCCTGCCTATTTCACCATCGATAATACGCCTGCCAGGATCAACGCGCTGTCGCGCGATCCCTGGGCGGATTTCTTCGAAGCGGCAAAGCCGCTCGAAAAGAAGAAGCGGTCCTAGGGACCGCTCTTCCACGGATCATGCCGCAACCGTCTTCCGGCGGTCCAGCAATCCCGCGAGACCTGCCGCAAGCAGTGCCGATGTCGCCGGGATCAGGATCACGCAAAGCAATTCCCGCCCGGTCAAGGCGTCATCGAGCAGAAGTCCGGCAATCGAAGCAATCACTGCGCCGCCGCCAACGCTGACAGCGGCTGCCAGCCCTGCGGCCGTTCCTGCCAGATCGGGCTGGATGGCCAATATGCCGGAATTGGCGGCAGGCATGGTCAGCCCGTTGCCGATGCCGATGAAGATGCAGGCTGCGAAGAAGGCCGGAGGGGCGGTGATCCCGGCAACCGCGAGAGCCAGACCGCCGAGCAAGCCGGTGCATGTCAGTGTCCGTCCGGCGATCAGTACGACGGCGATTGGAACGCGGCCGGCATAACGTCCGGCGAGATAGCTGCCGAGAATGAAGCCCGCGGGCACCATCCCCATGTAGAGGCCGAGCCTTGCACTTGATCCGCCGAGCGCCTCGTTCATGACGAGAGGAGCTCCGGCAAGGAAGACGTAAAGCGTCCCCATCGAGCAGGCCATGCAGGCGGCATAGACGAGAAAACGCGGCGAGCCGAACAGCAGCCGGTACGATCCGAAATAGCCGTGCGCGTGCGATCGCTGCTTGCCAGCCTCATCACGAATTTCATGCGCGGCAAGCGCCAGCATGATTGCGCCGAGCGCGGCGAACATCACGAAATTTGCCCGCCAGCCGAAGAGCTCGCTGACCGCTCCGCCAATTGTCGGGCCCACCATCGGCGCGACTGCCCAGCCCATGGCGAGATAGCCGAACTTGCTGGCAGCCCTCTGCCCGCCCCAGCTTTCCTTGACGATGACGAGCGCGATGGAAAAGCAAGCGGCAATCGCCGCCTGCAAGGTGCGGAACAGCAGGAAGACATGGACATTGCCTGCGAGAGCGCAACCCGCCGAAGCCAGGACGAAGATCGACAGCGAGACCAGCACCACCGGCCTGCGCCCGAAACGGTCGGACAAGGCGCCGCCGATGATTTCGGCGAAGGCGGTCAGCGCGGCATAGGCTGCAACGCTGAGTGCCACCAACGCCGGATCGGCTCGCAGGTCGGCGGCGATCTCGGGAAGCGACGGCAGGATCAGGTTGACGGGCAGGACGGAGAGGGCGGTCAGCAGGACAAGCGTGATCAGCCGCGGTTTGGGTTGGCGTGCGCATGCGAGTTCGGATGCGGAGTTTCCGGTCATCGGTCGGTCTCTCGGGTGATGGGAAGAGGGATATCCGGCAGGCCGCTGCCCGGAATCCGGGCAATAAAAAAGGCCCCGCCGGGAGCCTGCTTACCGCGCATGGGTGCTTTCGCCGGATGGCTACGCCATCCTGCCCATGCGCCCTATCACCACTACGAGAACCGTCGCGATCATCATGCCATAGAGCTACCGGCAAACTTTGGGCCGGTCAATCGCGTGCGGAAATGAAAAGGGCGGCTTGCGCCGCCCTTCCGAAATCAGGCTGCCTTGGAGACGACGCCGTGCGGGTCGAGGACGAATTTCGTCGCCGCGCCCTGGTCGAAACTCTCGTAGCCCTGAGCGGCGTCTTCGAGCGAGATGACCTTGGCGTTGACGATATCGGCGATCGGCAGGCGGTCGTGCAGGATCGCCTGCATGAGCTGGCGATTGTACTTCAGAACCGGCGTCTGGCCGGTATGGAAGGACTGTGCCTTGGCCCAGCCGAGGCCGAAGCGCAGCGACAGGCTGCCCTGCTTGGCGGCCGCGTCCACCGCACCCGGATCCTCGGTGACGTAGAGGCCGGGAATGCCGATCGAGCCTGCGGCGCGGGTGATCTCCATCATCTGATTCAGGACGATCGCCGGCTGCTCGCCGCCGGAGTGACCGCGGGCTTCGAAGCCGACGGCGTCGATTGCGCTATCGACTTCATTGGTGCCGACGACCTGGGCGATCATGTCGCCGAGACGGTCGCTCTTCGACAGATCGATCGGCTCGAAGCCGACCTTGGCGGCATGGGCAAGACGATCCTTGTTGAAGTCGCCGATCATGACGACGGCAGCGCCGAGGATACGGGCCGAAGCTGCGGCGGCAAGACCGACCGGGCCGGCACCGGCGACATAGACCGTCGAGCCGACGCCGACACCGGCGCGGACCGCGCCATGGAAGCCGGTCGGCAGAATGTCGGACAGCATCGTCAGGTCGCGGATCTTCGCCATCGCCTTGTCGCGATCCGGGATCTTCAGGAGGTTGAAGTCGGCGTAGGGGATGGTGACGTAGCGTGCCTGTCCGCCGATCCAGCCGCCCATGTCGACATAGCCGTAGGCGCCGCCGGCGCGCGACGGGTTGACCGTCAGGCAGACGCCGGTGTCCTGCGATTTGCAGCAGCGGCAGCGGCCGCAGGCGACGTTGAACGGAACGGAGACGATATCGCCGATCTCGAGCATCTCGACATCGACGCCCTTTTCGATGACTTCGCCGGTGATTTCATGGCCGAGAACCAGGCCCGGCATCGCGGTCGTGCGGCCGCGGACCATGTGCTGGTCGGAGCCGCAAATGTTGGTGGAAATGACTTTCAGGATGACGCCGTGTTCGATGCGGCGGCCATCCGGCGCCTCCAGCTTCGGATCGTCGATGTCGCGGACTTCGACCTTGCCGGGTCCTAGATAGACGACGCCTCTGTTCTTGCTCATTTTCGTCTCCTCCGTTGAAAATGTCGCCATCCCGCGCGGCTCCTCCCGCTGCGGGCTGTGCTCACAGATTAGAGGATATGGAGACAGGCATCGTTCCGAATGCGACGGTTTGGGTCCGGAATTGGCCGCTCAATGACGCTTCGGCTGGCCGCTTTCCTTCGCCAGGCTCTTCTTCAGCGCGTCCATGATGTTGACGACATTGCCGGTCGATTTCACCGGCGGCGCCTTCTTGGCCGGCGCCATCTTCTTCATGGTCTTCAACTTGGCGCGGATGATACTCTGCAGCCGCTTCTGTACCGGATCCTGCATCATCGCCGGGCTCCAGTCCTGCGTCTGGTCCTTCACCAGTTTCTTCATCATCGCCAGCACCTTGGCGTCCGGCTTGGCGTCGATATCGACGGTGCCGGCAGGCTCGCGCAGCTCGTCGCCATAATGCAGCGTCCAGAGCACGATGCCCTTGCCCTGCGGCTCCAGAAGCACGGCGCGCTCGCGGCGGTAAAGCACCAGCCGCGCGATGCCGACCACGTCGTTTGCGGCCATCGCCTCGCGGATGACGCAGAATGCCTCGGTGCCGACCTTGTCTTCAGGCGCCAGGAAATGCGGCTTGTCGTACCAGATCCAGTCGATCGAGCCGCGCGGCACGAAGCTGTCGATATCGATCGTCCGCGTGCTCTCAAGGCCGACCTCATCGAGCTCGGCATCCTCGAGCAGCACATAATCGTCCTCGCCGCGCGGATAGCCCTTCACCTGCTCCTTGGCCGCAACCGGCCGATGGGTGACGCTGTCGACATAGCGGCTTTCGACGCGGTTCTTGGTGTTGCGGTTCAGGACGTTGAACCGCACCTTATTGCTGTCCGTCGTCGCAGGGGTCAGCGATACCTGTGCCGTCACCAGCGAGAGCTTCAGGTAGCCTTTCCAGAATGTCTGCCGGGGCATGGCTCGTCTCCTCACACAGCCTGATCGAGTTCGGGATAGTGGCGGAAGATGCCGTTGATGTTGAAGGCGAAGCGGCGATCCGATTTCAGGTAGGCCGCAATATTCGGCCGCTGTTCGACCATGTCATGCAGCGCTTGCAGCAACGGAAATTGCTTCTCGGAACCCTTCATCGCCTTCGGGAAAGCGTAGCGCAGCCCCTCGAGCACCTGAAACAGAGAGAGGTCGACATAGGTCAGTTTGTCGCCCGAGATATGCGTCGTTCCCTTCGGATTGTTGGCGATGACGCGTTCGAAATAGCCGAGGAACTTCGGGATGCGTTCCTTGATGAATTCGGCCGAGCGGGCCTTCGCCTCTTCCTTCTGGTCCTCATAGTAGAGCGAGGTGGCGATCGGGTGGTGCGTGTCGTGCACCTCAGCGACGAAATCGGTGATCGTCAGCTGCAGGCCGTTGAGCACATAGCGTGCTGTATCGTGCTTCGGCGCCAGGTCGAGCTTCGCTCCTAGATAGAAGAGGATATTGGCGACATGCGAGACGATCAGATCGCCATCCTTCAGAAAGGGCGGCGCGAAGGGGATGTCGGCGCTTGCGCTATCTTCCATGATCTTCATCATTGCACCGGTGCCGCGATCACTGCCGGATTCGCGCGTCACGTCGATGTAGCTGGCGCCAGCTTCCTCAAGCGCCAGGCGCACGAACTCGCCGCGCCCCTGTATTCCGTCCCAGTAATAGAGCTCGTATGCCATGCAATTCCCCGGCTAGCGTCATCCTGTTCCACCCCATGAAATGTGGCGGCTTCCCTATCCGTCAACGGGCGCGGCTCGTGCCTCAATGATGAGCGTGCTGCTCGTTGCGCTTGCGGGTCGCTGCGGCCTTCTTGGCAGACGCCGAACGCTCTGCCGCCGGGCGGGATGCCGACGCCTTGCCGCCGATCCGGCCACCCTTCTCGGAGGAGACGTGGGTATCCTTCTTGCCGCGTCCGGAGCCGGATTTGTTACCGCCGCCTTCTTCCTTGTTGACGGTGGCCCAGGCTCGGCGTTCGGCTTCCTTGCGGGAGACGCCGCGGTCTTCGTAGCCTTCTTCGATGTGTTCTGCCTTGCGCTTCTGCCTGTCGGTATAGGCCGATTTATCGCCTCTGGGCATGGCTGCCTCCTCTTCGTGCAAAGAGATTCCAACCGTTCGGAACCTGAAAGGTTCCGCTCTTTTTGCGCCGCAGAACGATTCTTACGTAAACGGAACAAAAGCCGCGTTAACCCTGTTTTTGGGGGCAAGTCCTGCAAACCTGATGACCAAACAGGAAGGAGCAGAGAGATGGATAACCACATCAGCGAAGCCGATGGAAACGGCAAGATCGATCTGAATGGCCAGCTGTCGCCTGTTGCCTACAGCCTCAAGGTAAGGAAGGGCACAGGCCGGTCCTTTGAGATCAGCGTACGGCTGCTCGCGCCACGCGACTGGCTGCTGCAGCGCGGTTTCGGCAGCGATGCCGTCCTGATCAGCGCCAGCGGTGCGCGCATTCCCGTCTATCATCCGGGCGGAGAGTTGGGCAGCGGCGATGCGCTATCCGTGGAGCTCGTCGCCCGCGACGACAGCTGCACCAGCACGGACGATATCGTCCGCAAATATCCGGAGTTCAACAGCGGCAGCCATAAGCTCGATGGTTTCTGAAGCCTCAGGCAATCGGGCGCTGCAACGCGGCGGTCTTGACGGCCTTGTCGAGAGCGGTGCTGCTGAACGGCTTGGTCAAAAGCACCGAGCCGGTAAAGCGGGCCGCTTCCGGCAGGCTGCTGTTGCCGGTCGCAAAGACGATCCCGACCGAGGGGAAGGCCGCCCGCGCCTTGGCCGCGAAGGCCGGGCCGGACATACCGGGCAAGCCGACGTCGGCGACGATGATATCGATCGCCGCGGCTGCCAGAATCTCCACGCCGCGCTCGCCGCTTTCCGCCTCGATCACCTCATAGCCGAGGTCCTGCAGGATCTCGGCGGTATCCATGCGGATGAAGGCGTCGTCCTCGACGAGAAGCAGCTTCAGCTTTTCCTGAATGATTTCGCGCGGCGGCGTACCGGGAGCGGCGGAGGCCGCTGCATGCCCCTGCCGGCGCTGCGCCTGATTGGCAAGCACATGGCGGATCTTCCGGGCGAGCGCTTCGCGCGTATAGGGTTTGGAGAGCAGTTCGAGGCCCGGATCCAGCCGTCCGCCGTGGACGATCGAGTTCTCTGTATATCCCGACGTATAGAGCACGCCGATATGCGGCAGCCGCTCGCGCGCCATGCGGGCAAGCTCCGGGCTCTTCAGCGTTCCGGGCATGACGACGTCTGTGAACAGCAGATCGATGTGGACACCGCTTTCGATGACGGTGAGCGCGCTCTGCGCATCGCGCGACTTCAGAACGTAATAGCCGAGATCGGTCAGCATCTCGACGACGGTGGCGCGCACGCCCTCATCGTCCTCGGCGACCAGGATGGTTTCGGTGCCGCCGACGGCCGGAACCGTCTCAATGCTCGCAATCCTGTCTTCGCTCTGGAAGGAGCGCGGCAAGTAGAGCTTGATCGTCGTGCCCTCTCCGACCTCGCTGTAGATCTTCACGTGGCCGCCGGATTGCTTGACGAAACCGTAGACCATCGAAAGACCAAGGCCGGTGCCTTTGCCCTCCGGCTTGGTGGAGAAGAACGGCTCGAAAGCCTGCTCGATCACGTCGGCGGTCATGCCCGAACCGGTGTCGGTCACTGCGAGCACGACATATTGCCCGGGCACGACCTCGGGATGCGTGCGGCTATAGGAATCGTCGAGGAAGGCATTGCCGACTTCGATCGTCAGCTTGCCGGAACCGTCCATCGCATCGCGAGCGTTGATCGCGAGGTTCAGCAGCGCATTCTCGATCTGGATCGGATCGGCAAACGTATTCCAGAGCCCGCCGGAGACGACGGTCTCGACCTCGATTTCTTCGCCGAGCGCGCGTCGCAGCATGTCGTCCATGCCGGCGACGAAGCGGCCGACATTGATGACTTTCGGCTCCAGCGGCTGGCGGCGGCCGAAGGCGAGAAGCTGGCTCGCCAGCCGCGATCCGCGATCGACAGCGGTCAGCGCATTGGAGATACGCTCCTTGGCGCGGGTATTGCTGGAGACATCCTTGCCGAGTAGCTGCAGATTGCCTGAAATGACCTGCAATAGATTGTTGAAGTCGTGCGCCACGCCGCCGGTGAGCTTGCCGATCGATTCCATCTTCTGGGCCTGCTGCAGGGCGGCCTCGGCCTGCTGGCGCTCGGCGATCTCGGCAGCGACGCGCACCTCGAGCGTCTCGTTGAGGCGGCGCAGCTGCTCCTCGACATTACGGCGCTGGTTGATCTCCATCTCCTGAGCGCGAACGAGCCGCGCATTGTCGATGGCAACAGCGGCCTGACCGGCGAGGCTAACGAGACTTGCCTCGGCCGCATCGTTGAACCGTCCGGGCTGGGCGTGACCGAAAAACAGGCCGCCGATCACGCTTCCGTCACGGGATTTGACCGGCACGGCGAGATAGCTGCGCACTGGCAGATGCCCCTTCGGCATTCCCTGATGCGGCGCGTTCTTGCCGTAGCGCGGATCTTGCAGGATATCGTCGGAGCGCACCACGCCCTCGCCGCTGAACGTCGGTGCGAAGACCTTGGTGTTGCGCGGCATCGGAAAGCGCTCGAAATTCTTCCGGTCGACGCCCGACAGCGCGTAGAGCATGTAGCTGCCGCCTTCGCCGTCATCGACATTGTAGAAGAAAGCGCCGAATTCCGCGCCGGTCAGCGCCACGCCGGCATCGACGGCAGTCTGCGTCAGCCGCTCGACATTGAGTTCGGCGGTGATCGCCGCACCGGCGGCGTTGACGATCGACAATGCGTCGGACTTGATCCGCAACTCATCCAGCGCGCGCCGCTCGCGCCGCTTGGCCATCACCTGCGCCGAGACTTCCATGGTGGCGCAGAGAATACCGGCTATCGAGCCGGTTTCATCGCGCAGTGGCGTGTAGGAGAAGGTGAACCAGGTATCGGCGACCTTGCCGGCGCGCCGCATCGGGACCAAAAGTTCCTCGAAAAGCTGTGCCTGGCCGCTCAGCGTGGCCTTCACGATCGGTTCGAACTGCTGCCAGATATCGCTCCAGACCTCACGGAACGGACGGCCGAGCGCCTGCGGGTGGCGCTCCGCGAAAACGGGCACATAGGCATCGTTGTAGATGAAGGCGAGGTCGGGTCCCCAAGCCACGAACTTCGCATGGCGGGAATTCAGCATTGCGTCGGCGTAGTAGCGCAGCGAGGCAGGCCACTGATCGACAGGCCCTATGCCCGAGGCGTGGAATGCTGGATCCCGGAGCATCTTGCCGATTTCGCCGCCACCTTTCGGCCAATCGCCTTCAGTCTGCCCCGTCATTCATTTCACTTCCGTGCCAAGCCGCGAAGACGCGGCGCGATGCTGCCCAATTGCAGCTAAAATAGAGGGTCGCACGTATAGGGAAAGGGCTTGCGGAAAATAAGCTTAACACGCGTTTATTCGCTGAGGCGAATAACTGCCGGGTGGAAGAATTTTACTTGCGATTGAAGCGCTGCGCCGCAGCGATCGCCTTGGCGATATCGAAGAAGCGGCCCGATGTGGTGCGGCGTTCAGGAAAGACGAAACCGACCATGTTGTCGATCGCAAGCACCAGCCCGAGAGCCAGGATCAGATAGGCGAGAGCGGCGATCGTCAGGACCAGCATTTCCCCTCACACCGGAACGACGAACATGTAGCAGCTGGCTACAATCAGGGACACGAGGATGACGTCGAAATAGCCTTTGTTCATAGCGGTTCTCCCATTCTCGCCATAAACATTCGAGGCGATCTTTGGTTCCGCCATTCGTGGCCATTTCACGGCAATTTTTTGAAGCTGCCCCGCTGTTGACGCCATTTTCCTGGAATTATCCCCCCGGGGCGCGAGCCGCCCGTGAATCACACCATAAAACGCAAGTAATTCAGATATATGACATGAAACAGCGGACGCGGTTTTCATCGCGTCTGCGCGTCGCCGACTGGCATGCTGCTTCGTCTGCCTTCAGGCAGACTTGCGGCTTGCCGTCTTCTTCGGAGCGGCTGCAGCTTTGACGGCGCCATTGGTCTTGGTGCCGGTCGTTGCGGTCCGCTTTGCCCTGGTCTTTACTTCGGTGCCGTCCTTGGAGGCCGCAGAGGTTTCGAGCGTCTCACGCTCTTTCCTTGCCTGCTCCCAATGAATTGAATCGCGCCCCGTCGGATGGCCCTCTTCTTCCCAGAGAGCATATGCACGCTTCTTGATCCACTCTTCGCGAGTTTCTGCCATCGCTGATCTCCCGTCACAACATGCCGCAGTCAAACGCTAGACTAGGTGGGATGGTTCCAGAGGAATCATGCAGTTTCAAGAAGAATTTTGACACACTGCAAAACATTGTTTGCGCTGCAACATAAATGGGCAGTGAAGCCTCTTTAATATTCAGTGGTTTGTACTTTTCTGCCGAATAAAACGGCGTTCGCGCATCCCGCGCAGAAACGCCAACGCCGCAGGGAACAAGCGGCCGCTCCCGGCAGTTCAAGACCCGTCGCATCAGATCAAGCGGGGTAGGCATGCAGAAGACGGGAAAGCGCAGGATGGCCTGGGGGCCGCAAGCAATCGATGGCGGCATGCGCTTTCGTCTGTGGGCGCCGGGAGAGGCCGAGGTCTCGCTGCGCCTCAATGGACGCGATATGCCGATGGTGCGTTTCGAGGATGGCTGGTTCGAGGCGGCGATCGCCGACGTGAGAGCGGGCGACGCCTATGCCTTCGTCACCGGGGATGGCCGCGCAGTACCCGACCCAGCCGCCCGCCGCCAAAGGGGCGACGTCCACGGATTGTCGCTTGTCGCTTCCTCCGACTACCGCTGGCGCTCCGACAGCTGGACGGGCCGCGACTGGGAAGAGGCCGTCATCAGCGAAATCCATATCGGCACCTTCACGCAAGCAGGCACTCTCGCCGGTGCTGCCGAACATCTCGCCGATCTCGCGGCGGCAGGGATTACCGCAATCGAGATCATGCCGGTGGCGCAATTTGCGGGTCAGCGCGGCTGGGGCTATGACGGCGTGCTGCATTATGCGCCGCATCCCGCCTATGGCACGCCGGATGAGTTCCGCGCCTTCATCGATGCCGCGCATGCCGAGGGCATCATGGTGCTGCTCGATGTCGTCTATAATCACTTCGGCCCGGAAGGGAATTATCTCCACAGCTATGCGCCGGAGTTCTTTCGCACCGACCGGGCGACGCCCTGGGGCGATGCCATCGATTTCAGCCAACCGGCGGTGCGCCGCTATTTCATCGACAATGCGCTCTACTGGATCGGCGATTTCCGGCTGGATGGCCTGAGGCTCGATGCCGTCGAGCAGATCCATGACACGTCGGCCCGCCATGTTTTGGACGAGCTGGCACAGGAGGTACGGGCTGCCTTTGCCGATCGCAAAGTGCATCTGGTCATCGAGGACCAGCGAAACCTGGTGAGCCTTCTCGAACGCGACACCCGCGGCGGCGTCAAGGCGTTCACTGCGGAGTGGAACGACGACTTCCATCACGTCGCCCATATCATCGCGACCGGCGAGGCTGATGGTCACTACACCGCCTTTGCCGGAGAGCTCTGGCAGAAGACTCGGCTCGCCCTGCAGCACGGCTTTGTCTATCCGGACCGTGCCGATCCGCCTGTGCTGCCTGACGGCGAGCGCGTCTACCTGCCGCCGGAAGCCTTCATCAACTTCCTGCAGAACCACGACCAGATCGGCAACCGCGCCTTCGGCGAGCGTCTCGTCAGCCTTGCCCCGCAAGAGACGGTCGAGGCGCTGACCGCCATCATGATGCTGTCGCCGCAGATACCCTTCCTGTTCATGGGCGAAGACTATGGCGAGAGCCAGCCCTTCTATTTCTTCTGCGACTATACCGGAGAACTCGGCGAGATCGTCCGCAAGGGGCGCATGGCCGAGGCGGAAGGTTTTGGCGGGTTGAAGGACGGCCGCTCGAAGGATGAGCTGCCGGACCCGAATGCACGGTCGACCTTCGACGGCTCGAAGCTGCAATGGCAGCGCGCCGAAAGCCCGGAAGGCCGGCGCCGGAGAGATCTCGTGCGCGAGCTTGCCCGTCTCCGCCAGCTGCATATCGTTCCGCTGATCAAGGAGACCGGCCGGGTGTATGCGAAGGCGTTGGAGACCACGGACGGCGGCCTGGCGATCGATTGGCATATGGAGGGTGCGGTGCTGCAGCTGCGCGCCAACCTTTCGGGAGAGCCGTTGACGCTACCCGCCACCAGCGGCCGGTCGATCTACGGCGCGCCGCCGGATAGCGGGCTCTATGCGCAGAACACGGTTGTTTTCGCGATCGCCTGATCCCTAATGAAAAATTCGCGCAGGACGCGAAGGGCGGCGAATTGAACGCCGCCACTTTACGTCTATATTTCGAGCCGATGTTCTATCTCATATCGACTTACTGGCCGCATATTCTCTTCGTCATATCGATCGCCATGGGAGCAGCGGCGGCGATTCATGCTGCCATGACCAAGGAAGAGGTGCGCGCCGCGATCGGCTGGGTCGGCGTCATTATCCTGTCGCCAATCGTCGGCGCCGTGCTTTATGCGATCGCGGGTGTGAACCGCATTCGCCGCAAGTCGCTCAGCCTGCGGCGCGACGCGCTGTTGCCCGAGGATGAACTCGATGAACTCGAGACTTTCGATGCCGACGCCGAGACGGTCATCGGCGGATTCGGCTACCGTTTCGCCGCGCTGCAGACGCTCGGCGATCGCGTCGCACGCAATCCGCTGACGACGGGCAACACGATCGACATGTTGGAGAATGGCGACGATGCCTATCGCGCCATGAAGACGGCGATCGATGGCGCCGCGCGCAGCGTCCTTCTGGAAACCTACATCTTCGATCGCGACAAGATCGGCCTCAGGATCGCCGATGCGTTGATCGCGGCGGTCAAGCGCGGCGTCGAGGTTCGCGTGCTGATCGACGCGGTTGGCGCGCGCTACTCGGTGCCGAGCATTCTCGGCTATCTCTCGGAAGGCGGCGTCACCGTCTCGGTCTTCAACGGCAATGTCATCATGGGCCTCCGGCTGCCCTATGCCAATCTGCGCACCCACCGCAAGATCGTCATCGTCGACGGCCGGATGGCGCTGACCGGCGGCATGAACATCCGCGAGGGGTTCAGCGAGGAGATATCGGGCGAGGGCTATGCCCGCGACACGCATTTCTCGGTGACCGGCCCCGCCGTCGCCGATCTCTTCGACGTGGCCGCCGAAGACTGGCGCTTTGCGACCGGCGAACTCCTGAACGGAGAGCCCTGGCGGATCGAGACGCCGGAGCGCGAACCCGGCGATCCCGTTTTCATGCGCGTCGTCGCCTCCGGTCCTGACCGCAGCGTCGAGACCAATCACAAGATGCTGATGGGCGCCTTCTCCGTGGCGCGCAAGTCGATCCGCATCATGTCGCCCTATTTTCTGCCGGATCGGGAGCTGATCAGCGCGTTGGTCACGGCGGCGCGTCGCGGCGTCGAGGTCGATATCGTCGTACCCGCCGTCAACAATCTGATGTTGGTCGACAGGGCAATGACGGCGCAGTTCGACCAGATCCTCAAGAATTACTGCCGCATTTGGCGGGCGACTGGCAGCTTTAGCCATTCGAAGCTGCTGACGGTCGATGGCGCCTGGGCCTATGTCGGCTCGTCGAATATCGATCCCAGATCGCTGCGGCTGAATTTCGAGATCGATCTCGAAGTCTTCAACGAGGGATTTGCCGCCGAGATCGACGAACATCTCGAGGAACTCCTGCGCACGGCAACGCCCGTCACGCTCGAGGGGCTGCGGTCGAGACCTTTCTATGTGCGGCTGGTCGAAAAGGTGCTGTGGCTCGGTTCGCCCTATCTCTGATTTTCTTGATCCAAGCTATGGCCGCCCGCGGCGTGCTGCCTATAATCCCTTCCAGAGCCACTTTCGATCAACGGAGCCATGCCCACTCCGATGCATGCCAGAAAAGACAGCCTCCCCGCTAACATCCTCGCTTCGATCCGCAACAGGAAGAAGCGGCTGGACGCTGCGCTTGCCGAGGCGCGTCCGCGCGCCGAGGGCACGCTGATCGCCTCCTACAACGTCCATAAATGCGTCGGCGTCGACCGCCGCTTCGATCCTGAGCGTACGAGCCGCGTCATCCACGAGATTGATGCCGATGTCATCGCGCTGCAGGAGGCCGATACCCGTTTCGGGGAGCGCACCGGCATTCTCGATCTGTCCCGCCTGGAGCGCGAGACCGGGCTGATCCCGGTGCCGGTCTCCGGCATGGCGAAGGCGCATGGCTGGCACGGCAATGTTGTGCTGTTCAAGAAGGGGCTTGTCCGCGACGTCCACCAGATCGTTCTGCCGGGACTGGAGCCGCGCGGAGCCCTCGTTGCCGAAATCGAACTCGAACGCGGCGGCGCCTTGCGCATCATCGCCGCCCATTTCGGGCTGCTGCGCCATTCGCGCGCGCGCCAGGCGCAGATGCTGGTCGAATTGATGAACGACCGCCACGAGATGCCGACCATCCTGCTCGGCGATCTCAACGAGTGGCGGTTGGGCGACCGCTCCTCGCTCAACACCTTTCAGTCGGCCTTCGGCCCGCAACCGCCCGCCGTTCCCAGTTTCCCGGCGCGCCTGCCTGTCCTGGCGCTCGACCGGATCATGGCGAACCGAAAGGGCGTGCTGACGACGGTCGAGGCCCACGACACGCCGCTCTCCCGCGTCGCCTCGGACCACCTGCCAATCAAGGCGATCGTCAATCTGCAGCAGATCGAAAAACTGACGACGGCATAGGCTTTTTCAGTGCATTTGCTCGGCATAGATGAAGTGGTTGCCGGGCTTTGCGGCGATGACCGCATCGAGCGTGGCAGCGGCAATCGCTTCTGCCGGATTGAGATGGAATTTGTTCGGCAAAACCGGCGCCAGAAGCCGGACCAATGCCAGCGCCGCTCTTTCCGCCCGCCGCGTTTCCTTCCGGTCGCCGCCGATCAGGCTTGGCCTGCAGATCGTCAGCGATTGAAACCCGATCTTCTGGATGTCCCGTTCGACCTCGCCTTTCGTCCGCGTGTAGAAGTTGACGGATGTCGCAGAAGCGCCCATGGCGGACACGAGGGCATAGGTTTTGATACCGGCGTCAAACGCAGCCTTGCCGAACGCAATCGGCAGTTCGTGGTCGACGTAGCGAAACGCCTCCTTCGAGCCGGCTTTGGCTTGCGTCGTGCCGAGAGCGCACAAGACCGCGTCCGGCTGGTGGGAGATGGAGCTTTGAACAAGCTCCTCCAGACGCTCTGCGACGGGGTTCAGCAACCGGTCGCGGGCGGGGAGCGGCGTTCTTGCCGGCGCAATGACCTCGGACATTGCGGCGTTGGCAAGCGCCAACTCCAATGCCTTGTTGCCGACAAGCCCCGTCGCGCCTAGCAATAACAGCTTCATTTTCCACTCTCACAACTTGAGATAACGACCCGTAGAGAACGCCACGCCCCGGAAACCGTCAAGCGATCGCCGGGGCGTGTGCGATCTAGGCGCCGGGGCGGCCCTGAGCAGCATTGGTGACGGTTTCCCACTGAGCCCAGTTACTCAGTCGCGCCTCGTAGACCGATCTGAACTTCGTGATAGTTCCCGTGCCGAGCGCCAGGCGTAGTGGCGGTTTATCGGCGTCGACCGCTTGGAAGAGTGCTGCGCTGGTTGCTTCCGGGTCGCCAAAATGCTCAGGCTTGAACGAGGCGCGAATGGCTTGGCGTATCGGATTATAGACCTCGATGGCCGGCGCAGAGCGGGCCGATGAGCCGAAACCCGTGGTGAAGTGGCCGGGCTCGAGGATCGTGACGTTGATGCCGAATGCCTCGACCTCCGCAGCCAGACCTTCCGACATGGCCTCGATCGCAAATTTGGTTGCCGTATAGGTCCCGCCCGTCGGGAAGCCGATCACGCCGCCGATGCTCGATACCGTTATGATGTGACCGCTGGCCTGCGCGCGCCAGGATCGGCAAGACGGCTTGCATGGGCCAGAGCGTGCCGAAGAGGTTGGTGTCGAAATTGACCCTGGCCTGTTCAGGCTCGATCTCCTCAATGGCGCCGAAATAGCCGTAGCCTGCATTGCTGACCACGACGTCGAGGCGTCCGAAGTGGCTATGCGCCTTGCCGACCGCGTCGAAGACGGCGCTGCGATCTGTGACATCGAGCGGCAGGATGAGGACCGCGTCGCCATAGGTGGCCGCGAGATCGTTGAGCGATGTGGTGTCGCGCGCGGTGGCGGCGACCTTGTCACCGCGCCGCAGAGCGGCCTCGGTCCAGACAAGTCCGAATCCCCGGGCCGCGCCGGTGATGAACCAAACTTTGGGCGATGTCATCCTGCTGTTCTCCGCTAAGGTAATTGCACTCAGTGCAAAATAAATATCGCACTGAGTGCAAGTTTGGCAGGCGCCTTTTTTGCGGTAAGAGTGGTCGTCATGGAAACCGCTGACACCGCCCCCATCGGCTTGCGCGAGCGCAAACGCAGGTCGACACTCGACCGCATCGCCAAGACCGGCCTGAAACTGTTCATGGAAAACGGCTATGAGGCCACGACGCTGGATGCCATCGCGGCGGCGTCGGGAATATCGCGCCGGACGTTCTTCTCGTACTTGAAGTCGAAAGAGGACGTTCTTCTCGCCCACGAAAGCGGTGACATCCCCGACATGCTGCGGCCCACATTTCTGGCGCAGTCGCCGGAACAGCCGCCGCTTGAGGCTGCTCGCAAGACATTTCTCATTCTGGCCTCGAGATATGAGAGCAAGGAATCCATTCTCGCCGACCGGATCCTGCGATCGACGGAAACACTGAGGCTCCGCAAGGATGCGCTGCACATTCAGATGGAAGATGTGCTGGCAGACGCGATGTGCGAACTATGGCCGGACGCGGCCAGACGGCCGGGCTTGCGGCTGGCGGCGATCATCGCCATGGGAACCCTTCGCTTCGCCAAGGAGAACTGGCGGCAGGCAGGCGCAGCGCAGCCGCTTACGCATTACATCGATGAGGGCTTTGATCTCCTTCAGCATCAGCCAGGCCTGACGACGGCATAGGCCGGAACGAAAAAGGCCCGCCGCAAGCGGCGGGCCTTCCGGAGACCGCGGTCTCTTTCCTTGGGAGGAACTATTTGGCCGCCTGCAGGGCAGGAACTTGCTCTTCGGGTATCTGGCCGGAAAGGGCGCTGGCGAGCATCTTCGTGTCCAGTTCGTTTTCCCAGCGGGCGACAACGATCGTGGCAACGGCATTGCCGACGAAGTTGGTGAGCGCGCGGCATTCCGACATGAAGCGGTCGATGCCGAGGATCAGCGCCATGCCGGCAACCGGCACCGAGGGAACGACGGAGAGCGTGGCGGCGAGCGTGATGAAGCCGGCGCCGGTGATGCCTGCGGCACCCTTGGAGCTCAGCATCGCGACGAGCAGCAGCAGGATCTGATCGCCGAAGCTCAGCGGCGTATCCGTTGCCTGGGCGATGAAGAGGGCCGCCAGCGTCATGTAGATGTTGGTACCGTCGAGATTGAACGAGTAGCCGGTCGGGATGACGAGACCGACGACCGAGCGCTTGCAGCCGGCGCGTTCCATCTTCTGCATCAGGCCGGGAAGGGCAGCTTCCGACGAGGAGGTGCCGAGAACCAGCAGCAGCTCTTCCTTGATGTAGCGGATCAGCGCGAAAATCGAGAAACCGTTATACTTGGCAACGGCGCCGAGCACGACGATGACGAAGAGCAGCGACGTCACATAGAAGGTGCCGATCAGGAAGGCGAGATTGGCGATCGAGCCGATGCCGTATTTGCCGATGGTGAAGGCCATGGCACCGAATGCGCCGATCGGAGCGGCCTTCATCAGGATGGCGACGAGGCGGAAGATCGGGGCGGTCAGGGCGTTGAGGAAATCGAGCACCGGCTTGCCACGGTCGCCGACCATGCCGAGCGCGATACCGAAGAGGACCGAGAAGAACAGCACCTGCAGGATATCGCCCTGCGCGAAGGCACCGACGATGGTAT
This sequence comes from Rhizobium sp. OAE497, assembly GCF_040546565.1. Classification (NCBI taxonomy): domain Bacteria; kingdom Pseudomonadati; phylum Pseudomonadota; class Alphaproteobacteria; order Hyphomicrobiales; family Rhizobiaceae; genus Rhizobium; species Rhizobium sp. OAE497. The sequence continues at coordinate 1,451,287 of NZ_JBEPOA010000002.1, read as the reverse complement.
CCGGAATGATGTTCATCAGGAAGCCGGTGATCGTCGCGTCATGCGCCTTGCTGGCGTAGCTGGAGACGGCATTGGCGTCGAGCGAGGCGGCCGAGATATGCATGCCGGCGCCCGGCTGCAGAACGTTGGCGATCAACATGCCGACGGCAAGCGCCAGCGTCGAGAACACGAGGAAGTAGATCATCGCCTTGCCGGCGACGCGGCCGACCTTCTTCAGATCCGACATGCCGGCAATGCCGGTGGCGACGGTCAGGAAGATGACAGGTGCGATGATCATCTTCACGAGCTTGATAAAGGCATCGCCGAGCGGCTTCAGTGCAGTGCCGGTATCCGGATAGAAGTGACCGAGCAGGATGCCGGCCACGATGGCGGCGATGACCTGTACGTAGAGATGCCGGTAGAACGGCAGTGGTGCACGCGGCTGCGTGTCCTGGTGTGCAATGTCCATGTTATCCTCCATGTCGCCCAACCAGGGAATCCTGGCTCTCCCGGGCGAATTGCGTTTCATCGCTAAGGGAACAGCAATCGGCGTGCCAAACTCGACACTGACAGGTAACGTCATGTTTTTGTTACGTTGTCTGTCTGGCTATGAAACGTGCAGCTAGACATTGTGCGTAATTCCGCACGATTTGATTTGAAGAAAGTGCGGATTTATGCTCAGTATTCGCGATGTCTCTCGCACTCCCACGGACTGAAGAAGCGCGCCTGCGGCTCGGCATTCGCCGGACGTGGATTGCCTTCGCGCTGATCTCGGCCTTGATCGCGGCAGCCGCGCTGACTGCCGCCGCGATCTACGGCCGTTCGGCCGCGCTCGCCGCGCTGGAGCAGCAGGGGCGCACCGATGCCAACCTGAAAGTGGCGCTGCTGCAGGCCGTGCTGGAGCGGCCCCGAGCGCTGCCGTTGCTGCTGTCGCGCGACCGCGATGTCGAGGATGCGCTGACGACGCCGGGGCCGGAGAAGAAGGATGCGCTGAGCCGCAAGCTCGAGGATCTGGTCAACGGCACCAACGCCGCGGTGATCTATGTCGTCGGCGCCGACGGCATCGCGGTGTCGGCGAGCAACTGGCACGAGGCGACCAGTTTCGTCGGCAACGACTACACGTTCCGCAACTATTTCACCCGCGGTATGCGCGAGGGCATGGCCGAGCATTTTGCACTCGGCTCGGTCAGCAAGCGTCCCGGCCTCTATATTTCGCACCGCATCGGGCCGGCCTCTGCGCCGCTCGGCGTCGTCGTCGTCAAGATGGAATTCGACCAGCTGGAGAGCGACTGGAGCGATACGCAACGCCCGGCCTTCGTCGTCGACAATCACAATGTCGTACTGATCACCAGCATTCCCTCCTGGCGTTTCATGACGACGGAGGCGCTGTCGCCCGATGGCCTCACGGCGATCCGCGAAAGCCTGCAGTTTGGCGATGCGCCGCTCCTGCCGCTGCCGTTTCAAGTGGAGAAGGCGTTCGGCGCCGATGCCGGGCTGATCCGCGCCATTCTTCCCGGCGGCCGCGCCGCCACCTACCTCAAGATCATGACGCCGGTGCCCTCGACGAGCTGGACTTTCGAGTACCTGTTGCCGGTCGAAATTCCGGTGGCCGCGGCCATCCGCGAGGCTCTGCTGGTCGCGGCACTGGTGCTGTTGACGGCGATCGCCATTGCGGCCATCTGGCTGCGCCGCCGCGAGGCGGCATTGATGACCATCGTGCGCCAGGAGGCGGCGCGGGAGGAGCTGGAGCGGCGTGTGACCGAGCGGACCCGCGATCTCAGCGAGACGCGCGATAATCTGCAGGCCGAAATCGTCAGGCATCGCGAGACCGATGCGCGCCTGCAGGCCGTGCAGCAGGATCTCGTCCAGGCCAACCGGCTTGCCATTCTCGGCCAGGTCGCCGCCGGCGTTGCTCACGAGATCAACCAGCCCGTCGCGACGATCCGTGCCTATGCTGACAATTCGAAGGTCTATCTGGAACGTCAGCAGGTGGCGCCGGTAATCGAAAATCTCGAGCTCATCGCCGGTTTGACCGAGCGGATCGGCACCATCACCGAGGATCTGAAGGCGCTTGCGCGGCGGGGCCGGGCGGTGGCCGAGCCGGTCGCTGTCGGCGAGGTGATCGAGGGTGCCTTGATGCTACTCCGCAGCCGCTTCACCGGCAGGCTGGATATGCTCGCTGTCGCCCCCGTCACCGAAGGGCTGAGAGTGATGGGCAACCGGCTGCGGCTGGAACAGGTTTTCATCAACCTCTTCCAGAATGCGCTGGAAGCCGTGGAGGCGCAGGATGGCGGACGCGTGGATGTCGCCGTGACCGCCGCCAACGAGGATATCGCCATAGCGGTTGCCGATAACGGACCGGGCATTGCTTCCGATATTCTCGAGGCGCTGTTCGAACCCTTCAACTCCTCCAAGGAAAAGGGCCTCGGCCTCGGCCTCGTCATCTCCAAGGATATCGTTTCGGACTATGGCGGCAGTATCGAGGTCGAGAGCGGCCCGGCCGGCACCCGTTTCATCGTCCACCTCAAGAAGGCTTCGACATGAGCAGCGCAACTCCGGTCTTCCTGATCGACGACGACAAGGATCTGCTGCGCGCGACCGGCCAGACGCTGGAACTCGCGGGCTTCGAGGTCAGCCGTTTTTCGTCGGCCGCCGAGGCGCTCGGCAGGCTCGACCGGAATTTCTCTGGCGTGGTCGTCTCCGATATCAGGATGCCCGGCCTTGACGGCTTGCAGCTGTTTCAGCGCATCCGCCAGATGGATCACGAACTGCCGGTCATCCTGATGACCGGCCACGGCGATATCCCGATGGCCGTCAAGGCGATCCAGGACGGCGTCTATGATTTCATCGCCAAGCCCTTCGCGACCGAGCGTCTCGTTCAATGCGTGCGCCGGGCGGCCGAAAAGCGGGCGCTCGTTATCGAAAATCGCAGCCTTCGGGAGGCGGCGCAGCAGGCTGAGCAGGGCATGCCGCTGATCGGCCAGACGCCTGTCATCGAACGGCTGCGCCATATGCTGCGGCAGATCGCCGATACCGATGTCGACGTGCTCGTCACCGGCGAGACCGGCAGCGGCAAGGAAGTGGTCGCGAGCCTGCTGCATGGCTGGAGTCGCCGCGCCAAGGGCAATTTCGTGGCGCTGAACTGCGGCGCGCTGCCGGAGCAGATCATCGAAAGCGAGCTCTTCGGCCATGAGCCGGGCGCCTTTACCGGCGCGCAGAAGAAGCGCGTCGGGCGCATAGAGCATTCGAGCGGCGGCACGCTGTTTCTCGACGAGATCGAGAGCATGCCGCTTTCGACACAGGTGCAGATGCTGCGCGTCCTGGAGATGCGGCAGGTGACGCCGCTTGGCACCAATGAGGTCCGCCCGGTCGACCTGCGCGTCGTCGCCGCCGCCAAGGTCGATCTCGGCGATCCCTCGCAGCGCCAGAGCTTTCGCGAGGATCTCTATTACCGGCTGAATGTCGTGACGCTGGCGATTCCTCCGCTTCGCGAACGGCGCGATGATATCCCGCTGCTCTTCACCTATTTCGCCGAACGCGCCGCCCGCCGCTTCGAGCGCGATATCCCATCGCTGACACCCGCCATTGCCCGGCATCTGAAGGAACATGACTGGCCGGGCAATGTCCGCGAGCTCTCCCATTTCGCCGAACGCGCGGTGCTCGGCATGCAGCCGCCGGAGCCGGTTACGGAGATCGAACCGGTTACCGGCGAGGGCACACCGCTCCCGGAGCGGCTGGACCGCTACGAGGCCGGCATCATCCGGGAGACGCTGACCTTCTTCGGCGGCAATGTGCAGCAGACGATTGCGGCGCTCGGCATTCCCCGCAAGACCTTCTACGACAAGCTGCAGCGCCACGGCATCGTCCGCAGCGACTATGCAGATAAGCGCTGAGGCATCACCGGGATTGCGTGATCCCGGCCACGGTGATCTCGGGGCTGCTATCCACCACGAGATAGAGGGTACGCAGCATGTCTGCCGCCATCAGCAGCGCCCGGGCGAGTTCCGAAAGCTGGTGCCGCTCCGGCGACGACGCGATCTTCAGGAGATCGAACACGGTATCATAGCTGCTGTTGTTCGGCATGCCGACCCGCGTGCGCATGTCGCGGATCATCGTGACGGCCCTGAGGATCAGTCCCCGGGCATCGGTATGGCTCAATCTGTCGATCTGGTTTGCAGCCCGGATCAGTTCCGTAATGAAGGCGTTGGTACTGGACATATGTGCCTCCTCACGCTGCACTGCCCTGCCACGACAAAAAAGTCTTGAGCCCGCCACGCGATACGAAGGCGAGCCCGTCATCGGATTTTCGGATTGAGAGCGGCCCCCACAGCCCCTCGGCGCCGGGACATAACCACAAAGCATTTGGCCTGTCGCGTGACACTGCCGTGACGCAATTTTCGTGGCATGTCGGGATGTGGGGGCGATCGCCTGGATGGACGGTGCGCAATTCGCGTGTTGCGCTCGGGCGCTGAGGAAGTGAGGCCCGCCGAATTCCGGTTCAACGGGCCCCGCCTTTGGTGGCGGTCATCTGTCCTGCCCACCATAGCCAGTTGGATATGCTCGCGCGGGGCTCGATCGGCAATCTGGCCGAAAGTGGTAGGCGTTCTACCCGCCAGCCTCGATGCGTCACGCCTTGCGCAGCTTCGCGCAAGAATCAGCTAATATAAACATGGTGCGAGGCAGAGGGCGATCGATGCGGCTGTCGCATATATCGATGTTTGCATATCTGACCGCGGCCTGCTTCTGGCTGGCCGCTTCCGGAGCCTGCGCCCGCGATCCGGCTCCCTGGAACAACCCCGGCGCGGCACTTGTCGTCGACGCCTATGAGATGAACCCGATCGACTGGCAGGCTCTGCTCACCGACAAGCGGATCGCCGGCGTGATCTCCAAGGCATCGGACGGCCTGCCTGAAGTGTTCGATTGCAGCGGCGAACATCGCGGCGACACGACCGCCCATTGCAAGACGATGTGGCGCAAATATGCGGTAAGCCGCGAGCTCTACCAGACGCGCAAATTCATCGCCAAGCAGAGCGGGCTGCTATGGGGCGCCTACCATCTGGCGCGGCCCGGCAATCCGATCGACCAGGCAAACCATTTCCTCGACTATGCGGAGCCCGGCCCCGACGATCTGATGGTGCTCGACCTCGAAGGGCTCGACGGCGATCAATATATGTCGCTGGCTGATGCGCAGATCTTCGCGGGGCATATCCGCGCCCGGACGGGCCGCTATCCGATCCTCTACACCAATCATGTGACCGCCCGCTATATCGCCGCCTACCGGCAGACCTACCGCATCCTGTCACGGCTGCCGATCTGGTATGCGCGTTACAAGCCCGGCGTCGATGGCGTCTTCCCGATGGGAAACTGGCAGCAATATTTCCTCTGGCAGTTCTCCTCGGCGGCGAACTGCTCGAAGCGACGCTGTCCCTATCGCGTGCCGGGAACGCTGACCGATATCGACGTCAATCTCGCCCCGGTCCCGCGCGACCAGCTGAAGGCGATCTGGGCCCAGGGCGGCCTGTTGCCGCCGCAGGATCCTGATCCGCCGCTGATCCTCGCCAAGATCGAGCTTCCGGGCGTCTATATCAAACAATATGACGCTGATCTGCTGATCACCTCGGCGATCCCCGGCGACGGGCGCCGCTGACGCCGTCAGCCGATCCGCTGGCCGCTATCGGCATCGAAGACATGGATCGCACCCTTCGATAGCGACAGTTTCTGGCTGCTGCCGACCTCGAACCAAGGCCGCTCGCGCAGAACCGCCGAGACCAGCTGGCTGCCGAGCTTCAGCTCAAGGAAGGTTTCGGAACCGGTCGGCTCGATATTCTCGACGGTGGCCTCGAGCGACCCTTCCGGGCCGAGGGCGATTTCCTCCGGGCGCTTGCCGATGAGCAGCTTCTGGCCGTCTTTCACAGCGGCCGGCGCAGTGAGACCGGAAGCGTGCCCGCCCTGCAGCACCAGCTGTCCGGCGGATACTGTTGCCGGGAACAGGTTCATCGACGGCGAGCCGATGAACTGCGCGACGAAGGCATTGGCCGGCCGGTCATAAAGCTCCAGCGGCGTGCCGATCTGCTCGATGCGCCCGGCCTGCATGACGACGATACGGTCTGCCATGGTCATCGCCTCGACCTGGTCATGCGTCACATAGACCATCGTCGTTCCCAAGCGCCGGTGCAGGCTCTTGATCTCGCCGCGCATCTGGACGCGCAGCTTGGCGTCAAGATTGGAGAGCGGCTCGTCGAACAGGAAGACCTGCGGATTGCGGACGATCGAGCGGCCCATGGCGACGCGCTGGCGCTGGCCGCCGGAAAGCGCCTTCGGCTTGCGCTGTAGCAGGCTTTCCAGACCGAGAATCTCGGCGGCTTCACGCACCTTCTTCTGCTTCTCAGCCTTGCTGGCGCCGGCAAGCGTCAGCGAGAAAGCCATGTTTTCCTCGACGGTCATATGCGGGTAGAGCGCATAGTTCTGGAAGACCATCGAGATGTCGCGGCTCTTCGGCGGCAGGGTGTTGACCACCTTTCCGCCGATCGAGATCGTGCCGCCCGAAATGTCCTCCAGCCCGGCGATCATCCGTAAAAGGGTGGACTTGCCGCAGCCCGACGGCCCGACGAGGACGACGAATTCGCCGTCGCCGATCGCCGCGTCGATGCCGTGGATGACCTCGGCGCTGCCGAAACGCTTGGCGACCTTGTCGATCGTGACGCTTGCCATGAAGTCCTCCTTATGCCGCGCCGATATGGATGCGCGTGGCCGACAGGGCGCCCTCGTGGATGATCAGGCCGGCGGAACCGCCGGCAAAGGTCTGGTTATTGGCCTCGACCACGGTATCGCCGACCTTCACCGAAAGTTTGCCGCCCTTGGCCGAGAACTTCATCGTGAAGCGCGTCTCGAACTCGACGCGAAGCGGCGCGGAGGCGAGCACGGTCTGCTTTTCGTCCTTGCGGCAGACGATCTGCAGCTGCCCCTGACGCGTCACCTGGGCCGCATAGTAGCGGCGTTGGCCTTCGGCGCGGATCACCAGGCCGCCGTGATCGCCGAGATGCAGCATCATGTCGGCTTCGATCGCGTAATCCGTCCAGTCGCGCGTGCCCTGCAAGATCATGCCCTCGCCGCGGTTCTGGCTGATGCGGAAATCCTGCGGGAAATTCTTCGAGAAGAAGTGCACGTTGCTGACCCAGGCACGGCGCCAGAAATCGCCGCCGTCTTCGGGACGACGGAAGGTGACATCCGGGCAACCGTCCCAGGTGACGGTATCGACGAGCACGCGGCCGTTGGCACGGCCCTGCGGGGCACTCAGCACGACGCCGATTTCGGCGATCGGCTGGTGGCCGGTCGATGGAACCGTCCATTCGAGCGTCGCCGAACCGCCGGGACCGAGAAGCTTGCCGGCGGGCATGTCGATATCGACGAGGTTGTCGCTGCCGTCATAGTGGCGGATGCGGAGCTTGGCCTCGACCGTGCCGCTGTTTCCGGCTTCTGCCGAAAGCGTGGCGCGCAGCGTCTGACCGGCGTGGATACGCGGGCTGGCGACCAGATCGTAGGTTCGCATCTTGGTGACTTCGTGTGGCGTGAAGACCGGCGTGGTCGCCGCAGCCTCGCGGCCCGGCGCCAGCGCCAGATAGTCGATCGCCAGAGCCGAACCGGTGCCGGTGACCTTGAGGCCGTCGAGCGCCGTCTGGCCGGCCTGTGGGCGGAAGCCCTGGACGGAGCCCGGCAGCGCGAAGTGAAATTTCGCGCCGTTCTTCGGCGCCGGCTTTGCCATCTCGCCCGCGAGCTTGCGGCCGAGATTGGCAAGCCACAGCGAGATATCGGCGGCATCGGAGATCGAGCGGCCGCCATCGGCGGTCGACATGTAGAGGCGGTCGGCAACGGGGCCGCGCCAGTCCGGCCCGGCATCGAGACCGTCGAGACCGAGCATGATCCCGTGCAGGCAGCCGAGGTTGCCGGCGTTGCAATCGGTATCCCATCCCGAGGTGTTGACGATCATCTGGCCGCGCTGGAAATCGTGCGGCGCATGCAGCAGCGCCATGATCATCAGCGCGTGGTTCGGCACGACATGGCAGTTGCCCGGATATTTGTCGTAGCCGTAATTGTCCTCGATCTTCTGGCGCGTCGCTTCCCAGTCCTCATTGCCGGAGGTCCAGTTGCGGATATCGCCGATCAGCTTGGCGATCAGGCTGTCCTTCGGGATATGGGCAAGGCCGGTGTCGAGCAGGTGGTTCACATCCTTGCTGACGAAGGCTTCCGCCTCCATCGCTGCCCAGAGCACTGCGGCGTTGACGGCTTCGCCGTCATGGCTGACGGAACCGGCAGCGCGCGCCAGCTTGGCGGCCTGCGCCGGGTTGCCGGGGGAAACGAGAGCCCAGCCGTCGATGAAGATCTGCGCGCCGATCTGCTCGGCGACGGTCGCGCCGTTGACCTCGATCGAGCCGGATGCCGGTGCCGGGATACCGCGCTGCAGGTTGAGCCAGGCGGTGTGTTCAGTCGAATTGCCGGCGCCACCCCACCAGAGGATCGAGCGCTCTTCGATGATGTAGTTCAGCCAGGCCTTGCCGATGTCTTCGGCCGAGAGATCCGGCGAAATGCCGTAATCGTCGAGGGCGCGCGGGAAAGTGAAGGTGCCGGCAACGTCGTCGTCGGTGACGACGAGCGGATCGCCGAGCCGGTCGTGGACGTAATAGGTGATCGGACCGAGCTTCTCCAGGATGTCCTTGTAGCGCCAGTTCTCGAAGGGGCGGCCGAGATAGACGCCGATCAGCTTGCCGAGAACGCCGGCATAGACGCGGTTGGTGTAATCTGCGGGGATTGGCATGCGAAACTCCTTGTCAGCCCTTCACCGAGCCGCCGGCCATTCCTTCGATGAAGTGGCGCTGCAGCAGGACGAAGAGGATTACGATGGGAAGAATGATGATGAGGGCGGCGGCCATGATCTCACCCCAGTCGGACGAGTATTGGCCTGAGAGCAGGAAGAAGGAGACGACAGCGGTGAGCCTGTCCTGCTCCTGCAGGAAGGTCGTTGCGATCAGGAACTCGTTCCACGAATAGAGGCCGATGATCAGCGCCACTGTCAGGATGCCGGGCGAAACGATCGGCAGGAAGACGCGGCGGAAGACCTGCCAATGGGTTGCGCCGTCGATCAGCGCCGCTTCCTCGAGTTCCTTGGGAACCGCGAGGAAATAGGTGCGCAGCAGCATGATCGCGAAGGGCGAATAGACGGCCGTATAGATGAAGGCGACGGCGATCGGGTTGTTGATCAGCCCGAAACGGGCAAAGCCGAAATAGAGCGGAAAGAGGAAGAGCTGGATCGGCGCGGTGGTGCTGGCCAGTAGATAGAACGTCAGGACCTTCCAGCGCTTGATCTTCTGGCGCGCCAGGACATAGGCCGTCAGCGAGCCCGTCGAGCAGACGAGAATGATCGTCAGCCCGGTCAGGACGGCGGAGTTGACCAGCGTCGTGCCGAAATTGGCGTCCGTCCAGGCGCGGGTGAAGTTGTCCCAGCGGATCACCGAAGGCATCGCCAACGGGTTCTGGACGATCTCCGCGGACGGTTTCAGCGCGTTGAGAACCGTCAGCGCAATCGGAAACAGCGTGATGATCAGCAGCACCGAGAGCGTGATGTAGACGATCGCGAAGGTGAGGCGGCTTTCGGAAATGTTCATTGTTCGAACTCCGTCGCTTGAGCGCGGATATAGAAGATCGTGGCGGCGAGGCCGAAGAGGCTGATGACCACGGAGATCGCTGCCGCCTTGCCGACTGCGAGGTCGTAGAAGGCCGAGCGATAGGCGAAGGTGGAGAGGACCTCGGAGGAATAGGCAGGGCCGCCCTGCGTCAGGATGTAGACGAAGTCGAAGACCAGGAACGACCAGATGACGGTCATGATCATCATCAGCGTGATCGTCGGCATGATGCCCGGCAGCAGCACGTAACGGATCGTCTGGAAGAAGGTGGCGCCCTCGATGCGTGATGCCTCGATCTGCTCGGCCGGGACCTGGCGCAGCGCGGCAAAGAAGATGACGCAGAGGAAGCCCCACCAGTGCCAGAGGTCGACGACGGCGATTCCATAGAGCGCGCTCGACGTCTCGGTCAGCGGGTTGGCGATGTCGAGGCCGAGGCGCTGCAGAAGGCCGGTGACGCCGGTGACCGGCGAATAGATCATGCCCTGCCAGACGCGGCCGGTGATCGCCGTCGCGATGATGACGGGCAGGAAATAGATGACCTGGAAGAAGTTCGAGCCGCGGCGCACGACAAGCATCATGGTCGCCGCAAGCAGCCCCATGGCGATCGGCACCGTCAGGAAGATCAGCGTCCAGACGATGTTGTTGGTCAGCGCCGTCCAGAAGACGCTGTCGTCCCAGAGGGCGCGGAAATTGTCGAGCCCGACGAAAACTGGCGTACTGATCCCGTCCCACTCAAAGAAGGCGAGAGCCACCGTCAGCAGCGCCGGAATGGCGATGATGACGACATTGATGATCAATGTCGGCAAGACGTAAAGTCGGTGCATTATCTACCTTTCGAGGCAATCGGGCCGCCGGGCGCCAGATGGCGCGAGCGGGGGGGTGAGGGCGCGCGAACCGCACCCTCACGGTCGTTATGATCAGCGGGCCGGGACGGCGGGCGCCTTTCCGGCCTTCATTTCCTTCTGGAAGGATGCGTCCATCTTGGCGAGGAAGTCGGCGGTGGTCGTCTTCTTCAACCACACTTCCTCGATGCCGTTGATGACATAGCTGTCGGTCGCCGGCGGCAGGAAGGTCCAGGTCGTGTAGCCGTATTTGCCGTCGTTGACCTCGGAAGAGAGGGTCTTCATCGTCTCGGTGAAGAGCGGCGTGACTTCGCTTGCCATCTTGACGTTGGAGATGTCCTTCAGCGGGATGTTCCACTCACCTTGCCAGGCCGAGTTCATCGTGCCGTAGACTTCGGGCGAGAAGACGTAGTTGATCGCTGCTGCCGCGCCATCCGGGTTCTTGGCCTTGGTGGCGATCGAGAAGGTCGAGCCGATGCCGAGCGGGAAGACGGGGTCGCCCGAAGCGCTCGGGAAGCCGACGAAGCCTGCTTCGCTGCCGGCCTTCTTGCCGTAGGTGTCGACGTTCTGGAACTGCCAGGTGCCCGTCGGCATCATGCCGGCCTTGCCCGACGCCATGGCATCGGCGGCCTGCTCGCCGCTGGCGATCGAGAAGTAGTTTTTGCCGAAGTAGCCCTTCTGCCACCAGGAATTCAGGCGATCGATCGATTTGACGAAGGGTTCAGCCGTCCAGGGCATCTCGCCGCGGAGCGCCTTGTTGAGGTTCTCGGGGCCAGCGACGGAGTTGAGCGCCAGCGTCACGAACCACTCGTTTGCGCCGCGCCAGTCGGCGTTGCCGGCCGCGAACGGCGTGATGCCGTCCTTCAGCATGGCGTCGGCCACGGTTTCCAGCTCGTCCAGCGTCTTCGGCGGCTGCCAGTTCTTCTGGGCAAACAGCGTCTTGTTGTAGAACAGGCCGACGGTTTCGTAGGTCTTGGGCAGCGCGTAGATCTTGCCGTTATACTCGCCCATCTTCAGGAACACCGGCAGGATGCGGTCTTCCCACTTGTACTTGGCGGCATAGTCGTCGAGCGGCATCAGCTGGCCGGACTGGGCCATCGGCGCGACATAGCTCGGACCGGCGGTATAAACGACGTCGGGGCCGTTGCCGGAGAGCATCGCGACGCGCAGCTGCTTGTCGAGCTCGTTGCCGCGATAGTCGATGACGAGGCTGTAATCCGGGTTCGCCTTGGCGAAGGGCTCGACGATGTTCTGCTGGATCAGCTTCTGCTGGTCGGGCGTCGCCTGCTCGTACCACCAGGAAACTTTCTCCTGTGCGGCGGCCATCTGTGCGGCGCTGGCGATCAATGCGGTGGCGGCTAAGAGCTTCAGCCTGATCATGATATTTCCTCCCTTACTGGATGCGTTTGGTCCGGCCGCGCCGAAAACGGGGCGACCGAAGCGCGGATGATGATTTGGTATGCCATTTCCTCCGCCTCGCCCGGTGCGGAGGCATCGCCTCCCAGGCGCTCGACGAGCTTTTCGGCGGCGCGGGCGCCGATCCGGTCCTGAAATTGCGCAACGGTCGTCAGCGGCGGGGTCACGAGCGCTGCTGCCAGGATGTCGTCGAAGCCTGCAACCGAGACATCCCCGGGCACAGAGAGGCCGTTTACCGAGAGACCCTGCATGACGCCGATCGCCATCAGGTCGTTTGCGGCAATGACGGCGCTGACCGAGCGGCCGCTTTCGATCAGCCGATCGGCGACTTCGCGCCCGGCCTCCAGGGTGAAATGCGCCGCTTCGAGCACGATCGGCTCCGCGCCCATCGTCGCCATCGCCTCGAGATAGCCCTGCAGACGTACCTGCTGCGGCCCGCCGGGTGCTGCGATCATGGCAATCGAGCGGTGGCCGAGTTCCAGAAGGTGAAGCGTTAGCGCCCGGGCGGCGGCGACATTGTCGATGAAGAGATTGTCGATCGGCAGCGGCCCGCCCGTCTTGCGGCTGACCTCGATGCGCACGACGGGAACGCCGCTTTTGCCGAGCGGCGCCAGATCGCGCGCGCTGGTCTTGAAGAAAACGCCGACGACGCCGTCGAAGCGGCCCTGCTGCGCGGCGAGAATGACCTGGCGCTCGTTGGCAAGCTCGCCCTCGGTATCGATCGTCACGACTTCGTAGCCGGCGGCGCGCGCCACCTTCTGCACGGCAACGACCAGCGAAGGGTAGAAGGGGTTGGCGAGATCGGGAACGACGCAGGCAATGACATAGGTCCGCTTGGTGCGCAGCGCCTGCGCGAAGCGGTTCGGCTGGTATCCGAGCTCGGAAATTGCCGCCTCGATGCGCTCGGCCGTTTCGGGGGTCACCCTGTCGCGTCCGCCATTCAGGACGAGCGACACCGTGGCCTGCGCAACGCCGGCTCTTTCTGCAACTTCTTTCTGCGTAATTCGTCGCCCGCTCACGCAAGAAAACCCTAATTGATACGTAGCAACAAATTATTGCTACGTATCAATTAGTCAATAGCAATATTTGGATGATCCCCAGCGAGGCGGTTTCGGGCCTCTAAATCCGCGGCTGCGCGTCCTGCCGGAAAGGATTGATCGGGCAGCGCAATTCTCTCCGGCGAAAGCGCGAATGAGGTGGATTTCGCTTTCCCAAGCCTTCATGATCCCGATCGAAAATGATCCGGAGGAAGAGCATGAACTGGAGTGGACGGCGCGTTCTGGTGACGGGAGCAGGCAAGGGGATCGGGCGGGCAACCGCCGTGATGCTGGCATCACGCGGGGCGCGGGTCGTGGCGCTCAGCCGCAGTGCCGATGACCTCGCTTCCCTCAAGACGGAAACCGGCTGCGAGACAGTTTGCGCCGATCTCGGGGCGATCGATCAGATCGAGGCAATCGTGAAGCCTGCTCTCCCCATCGACCTGCTGGTCAATTGCGCGGGCACGACGACATTGCAGAGTTTCGTCGACAGCGATCTCTCGGAATTCAACCGGGTACTTGGTGTCAACACCGTCGCGCCGATGGTTCTGTCGCAGATCGTCGTGAAGGACTGGCTGGCGCGCGGTATCAAGGGCGCGATCGTCAATGTGTCGAGCGACGCGGCAAGGCGCGGTGTCGTCAATCACACGGCCTATTGCGCCTCGAAGGCGGCGCTCGATGCGATGACCAGGGTGATGGCGGCGGAGCTTGGCCCGTCGGGCATCCGCGTCAACAGCGTTAACCCGACCGTGACGCTGACGCCGATGGGCGAACTCGCTTGGAGCGATCCGGCGAAGGCCGATCCGGTCAAGGCGCGCATCCCGCTCGGCCGCTTCCTTGACCCGGACGAGGTGGCCGAAGCGATCCTCTTCCTGCTGAGCGACGGCGCCGCGATGGTCAACGGCGTTTCGCTGCCTGTCGATGGCGGTCTTTCGGTCTCCTAGGCGGCCGACTTCGCGGTCAGCCTTGCCTGCAGGATGACGACGACGAGCAGGAAGGCGCCGCGGATCACCGATTGCCAATAGGCGGACAGCGAGATCCAGCCGAGGCCGTTTTCGAAGTTCAGCACGTTGAAGACCATGCCGAGCAGCAGCGCGCCTGCGAGCGTGGCGCCGACCGATCCGGAGCCGCCCGTCAGAAGCGTGCCGCCGACGACGACCGAGGCGATCGCAAAGAGCTCCCAGCCGACACCTTCGGTCGGTTGCCCCGCGCCGAACTGTGCGGCGAGGATGACGCCGGCAAGGCCCGCGAGTGCGCCTGAGAGCGCGTAGATCGCAAAGAGCGTGCGGTTGACTTTCAGGCCCATCAGCGCTGCCGTCTGCTCGCCGTCGCCGATCGCCAGGATATGGCGGCCGGAGGGGCGTCGCTCGAGGAAGATCCAGCCGGCAACATAGGCCGCAAGCGCGATCCAGCCGGGGATCGGGAAGCCGAGGAAATCGTCCTGGCCGATCGAGACGAAGGCGGTGTCGTAGTCGACGGAAACGGATTGATTGTCGGCGAGGAGCAGTGCCGTGCCATAGGCAGCCAGCATCGCGGCAAGCGTCGCTATAAAGGGCTGGATCCGCATCTTGGAAATGACGAAGCCGTTGAGCATGCCGACGACGAGACCTGCTCCAATGCCGGCGGCAAGCCCGGCTGCCCAGCCATAGGGCGATGCCAGCGCCGAGACGACGCTTGCGAGTGCCGCAACGCCCCCCACCGAGAGGTCGATGCCGCCGGTCATGATCACGAAGGCCATGCCGAGCGCGATCAGCGCGAACATCGAGTTGTAGCGCAGGAAGCTCAGGATATTGAAAGGCGAGAGGAAATTGTCATAGCGAAGCGCGCCGAACAGGATCAGTGCCGCGAGCGCGATCAGCACGCCGAGACGCGCAAGATCGCCTGAGGATTTCGGAGCGAAGGGTCGGATGAGAGCGGAAAGCATCTTGTTGTCCTCAGGTCTTGTCGGCGCGCTGCTGGATGAAGACGGCGACGACGATCAGGCCGGCCTTGACGACAAGGGCTGCGGCATCGGGAACGCCATTGGCAAGCAGCGTGTAGCGCACCAGCTGAATGACGAAGGCGCCGAGAAGCGTGCCGAAGATATTGGCGCGCCCGCCCGTCAGCAGCGAGCCGCCGACCGCGACCGCCGCGATCGCATCGAGCTCCATGCCCATGCCGACGAGATTGGCGTCGCTGGCGGAATTTCGCGCCACGACCACCAGCCCGGCAATGCCGGCCAGCGCGCCGCTGATCACATAGACCAGCGTCTTCACCCGCTTGACCGGAATGCCGGTCAGGCGCGCCGCCTTCTCGTTACCGCCAACGGCGATGATCTGGCGGCCGATGACGGTGAAGCGGATCAGGCAATAGGCGAGCGCGGCGATGACGACCATCAGCAGCACCTGGGCCGGGATGCCCGCGACATTGCCCATGGCGATCCACTGGAAGGCCGGATTCTTGAAGACCTGCAGATTGCCGTTGGTCATCACCTGGGCGATGCCGCGCCCGGCAATGAAGAGCACCAGCGTCGCGACGATCGGTTGGATCGAGAAATGCGTGACAAGAAAGCCGTTGAACCAGCCGAAGAGCATGGCGACGATCACCGGCAGCACAAAGGCGAGGCCGACGGCGAGCGCCGCATTGTCGATCGGCACGAGCGTGCCGAGAAAGATCATCGGCGCGACAGCACCCGATATCGCCATCAGCGAGCCGACGGAGAGATCGATGCCACCGGTCGCGATCACCAGCGTCATGCCGGTCGCGACGATGACGATGGTGGCGACCTGGGTCAGGTTGACGTTCAGCGTCTGCCACGAGAGGAAGTTCGGGGTGATCGCGACGTTGACGGCGATCAGCAGCAGGAAGGCCGCGAACGTGCCGTAGCGGCTGGCGATCTGCAGGGCGGAAGGCCGGGGTGGCGCGGCGGCTTTGAGGGAAGTGTCCGTCATCGTCATATCAATCTACCTGATGCGCCATCGCGGCGAGAAGACTCTGTTCGGAAAGCTCCCGGCGCGGAAGGACCGCCACCGATGCTCCATCGCTTAACACGGTCACACGGTCGGCCGCGGCAAGCAGCTCCTCCAGCTCCGACGAGATCATCAGCACGCTGAGGCCTTCGTCTGCGAGATTGCGCAGCAGGCGCAGGATTTCGGACTTGGCGCCGATATCGATGCCGCGCGTCGGCTCGTCGACGATCAGCACGCGCGGATCGGTGCAGAGCCAGCGGGCCAGCAGCACCTTCTGCTGGTTGCCGCCCGACAGTTCCTTGATCGGCTGATCCGGCGAGGCGCATTTGACGCCGAGCGACTTGATGAAGCGCGCGACGATCTCGTCCTGGCGGGCGCGATCGACGATGCCCGCCCTCTTCAGCTTCGGCAGCAGCGCCAGCGTCATGTTCTCGCGGATGCTCATGTCGGGCACGATGCCATCCACCTTGCGGTCTTCTGACACCAGGCCGATGCCGTCGGCAATCGCCGCGGCCGGTTCGGCATAGTTGCGGTCGGTGCCGCCGAAGCGCAGGCTGCCGCGTTCCAACTTGTCGACGCCGAAGATGATGCGCGCCGTTTCCGTGCGGCCGGAGCCGAGAAGGCCGGCGAGCCCCGAAATCTCGCCTTCGCGGATCAGCAGATCGACATCGCGCACACGCAGGCCGGAGCCGGCGCCTTCGAGCTCGAGACGCACTGGGCGTTCGATCGCATTGTCGGCATCGCGGCTCAGCGCCTCGAAGGCCGCAAGCTCGCGGCCGAGCATGTGGCGCACGAGCTCCATCTTGGGGATGTCCTTCATGGCGCTGACGGCAACCGTCTGTCCGTCGCGCATGATGGTGACGCGGTCACAGATGGCATAGAGCTCGTCGAGGCGGTGACCGATGAAGATGACCGCGACGCCACTTTTCTGAAGCGTGCGGATCGTCTCGAAAAGCACGGCGACTTCGCGCTCGTCGAGCGAAGAGGTCGGTTCGTCCATGATCAGCAGCCGCGCGTTCTGGGTGACGGCGCGGGCGATCGAAACCATCTGGCGCGTTGCGGCGCTGAAGCGGGAAACCGGAAGATCGACGTCGATGTCGAGATTGAAGGTGGCGAGCACCTTGCGGGCGCCTTCGCGCATGGCGCGGCGGTCGAGGAAGCCGAATTTCTTCGGCTCGCGCGACAGATAGATGTTCTCGGCGACCGAGCGCTGCGGCGCCAGATTGATTTCCTGGTAGATCGTCGCGATCCCGGCGGCCTGGCTTTCGGCCGGCGTCGAGAAGGCGACGTCCTCACCATTGAAGCGGATCGATCCCTCGTCGCGCTGGTAGGCGCCGGTGAGGATCTTGATCAGCGTCGATTTTCCCGCGCCGTTCTGGCCGACGAGCGCCATGATCTCGCCCTCGGCAATATCGAGGGAAGCCGAGCGGAGCGCAGCAATCCCCGCAAAGGACTTGGAGATACCCTGCATCGACAGAAGCATGTCGACCACTCCATCATCTATAGAAGAAAAGCCGGCCGGAACGGCATTTGCCGAACCGGCCGGAGCGGTCACTTTGGGAGCTTAGTATGCGCTGGAGAGCTCGGCCTTGGCGTTGGAGGCATCATAGAACTTGTCTTCGTTGATGACCCACGGCTCGATCTTTTCGCCCTTGGCGTAGCGCGCCATCGTTTCGAAAGCCTTCGGCCCGAAACGCGGGTTGCACTCTACGACAGCGCCGATCTTGCCATCTGCCACGAGGCCGACAGCTTCCTTGCCGCCGTCGATCGACAGCACGAGGATATCCTTGCCAGGCACCTTGCCGGCTGCCTCGATGGCCGAGATGGCGCCGATCGCCATTTCGTCATTGTGCGCGTAGATGATATCGGCATCCGGATGGGCCTGAAGCAGGGCTTCAGCAACCTGGCGGCCCTTGTCGCGGGCGAAGTCGCCGGACTGCGAAGCGACGATCTCGAAGCCGCCGGCGGCCTTGATGGCGTCATCGAAGCCCTTCTTGCGGTCGTTGGCCGGCGAGGAACCAGTCGTGCCTTCGAGTTCGATGATCTTCTTCTTGCCGTTGGCATTCTTCGCCAGCCATTCGGCAACGCGCTGGCCTTCCTTGATGAAGTCGGAGCCGATGAAGGTCAGGTAGTCCTTGCCGGGCTTTGCGAGCTTCGGATCGACGCTGCGGTCGAGCAGGATGACGGGAATGCCGGCCTTTTCGGCGGCCTTGACGGCCGGGATCAGCGGCTTTTCTTCGCGCGGCGACAGGAAGATCAGGTCGACGCCCTGGGCGATCATCGAGTTGACGTCCGCGACCTGCTTTGCAGCGGAACCGGCAGCATCGGTATAGACCAGCTGATAGCCGAGCTTTGCAGCTTCCGCCTTCATGCTTTCGGTCTGGGCGATACGCCACGGATTGTTGGATTCGGTCTGCGCGAAGCCGACCTTGTACTTGTCCTTGTGCTTCAGCGCAGGGACTTCTGCCATGGCAACGCTGCCGGCAACGGCGACGGCGCCGAGTGCGGTTGCAGCGAGCATGAATGTGCGACGTGAGAATGCGGACATCTCAGTTTCTCCTCCCGAATTTTCCGGTATCTTCCCAACCGGCAGTGAGCAATAACTGCTTCACATGAGCTAATCTTGCAGCTAATAATATTAGCAAGTCAAGCGTCATTTTATGAGCTATTGCACAAATTTTGGTTTGCGCTGCAGCAAATCATCGGGAGGATATTTGGATGGCGAAGAAGAATGGCCGCGGCGGGGAAACAGGGCGCCGCGGTGAGGCTGGGCGGCCTACAATGACCGATGTTGCCCGTATTGCGGGTGTTTCGCAGTCCAGCGTGTCGCTCGTACTCAATGAAATGTCGGGATCGCGCATCTCTCCGGAGACCCAGGCCAAGGTTTTGGAGGCTGCTCATAAAATTGGTTATAAATTACCTGGTGTCCGTCATGAAGCTCAACCGGATACCCGAATCGAGAAGGATACGATTGCCTTCGTCGTTGATGAAATCTCCACCAGCCCGCATCCGGTCGTCAGCCTCGACGGCGTGCGCGACTACGCCTTCGAGCAGGGCTTCCTGACCTCGGCGCATGCGACGCGCTCCAATCCGGATCTCGAAGACGCAGTGCTGCGCTCGATCCTGCGCGATCCGACGATCGTCGGCGTCATCTACGCTACGATCTTCACCCGCAAGGTGAAGGTGCCGGACCTGCTCAAGAACATTCCGACCGTGCTGCTCAACTGCTATGCCGAGCCGCGACAGCATATGGCGATCGTGCCAGGCGAAGTGGCGGGCGGCTTTGCCGCCACGGCGCATCTGACCTCGCTCGGCCACCGGCGCATCGGTTTCATCAATGGCGAACCGTGGATGGATGCCGCGGTGGATCGCCTCAAGGGATACAAGCAGGCGCTCGCCACGGTCGATGTCGCTTTCGACGAGACGCTGGTGCGCGATGGCGACTGGCTGCCGCTGCGCGGCTACGAGGCCGGCCTCGATCTGCTCTCCATGCCGAACCCGCCGACGGCGATCTTCTGCGGCAACGATCTGATGGCGATTGGCGTGATGGAGGCGGCGGCCGAGAAGGGTTTTCGCGTGCCGGAGGACCTTTCGGTCATGGGCTATGACGACCAGGAGCTGGCGCGCTACACCCATCCGCCGCTCTCGACGCTGGTTCTGCCCAACTATGAAATGGGCCAGAAGGCGGCCGAGACGCTGATCGACATGGCCGTGCACGAAAAGTCGCTGCGGCCGATGACGATCAAGGTCGACGGCCCGCTCGTCGTTCGGACTTCGACGGCGAAGAAGAAATCGTAGGTCAGGCTACGGCGCTGACCGCAAGCGTGATCGAAAAGGCCATCAGGACGGCGGAGCCGCAACGCTGCGCCAAGAGGGGCATACCGCTGCCGTTTCCGGTAATCAGCCACCCGAGCCCGATCCAGATTGCCGATGTCAGTGTGACACAGGCGGCAAAGCTCAGGATCGCGAGCGCAAACGGCGCCTGAACGGCGGGCACCATCGTCAGGCCGATGATGATCGCCTTGGGGTTCAGGAGCGTCGTGACGAAGAGATGCCGCGGCCCGACCGTGGTGGCGCCGGCGTCGGGATCGGCTTTCCAAAGTTTCAGCGCCAGTGACAGCACCCAGATCGCCGAGACGATGCGAACGCTCTGGGCGACGCCGGGATGCGCCTGCAGGTAGGGTCCGGCAATCCCCGAGACCGGAATGATGACGATCAGATAGGCCGCGAGCACCGCCCCAAGCAGCGACAGCAACCGGGTAGCCGTGATGCCTGCCGACGCCATGGCGAGGACCGCGTTGGTCGGGCCGGGCATGATCAGCAGCGCGAGAACGCCGAGAGAGAAGGTCAGCAAGGTCATCTTCGGCAATATCCTTCAGGCCCGCCGCCTGCGCCAGCGTCTTTATAGAGATTGCGGGAAAGCGCTTCGATCCGCTGAGGGTGGCTGGCTTTCGCGCCAGCTCCAGACGGGCTCGTCAACCGGGGTGCCCCGCCATGTCCTGACGTGCTTGGCGGTGATGGTGACCTCGCCCTTCTGGTCGGGCGCTATTTCAGGGCTCAAGGCGATCTCGCAGAAGACATCGAGGTTCTGGAGCAATCGGGCCTCGTTCGCCCGCGGCGGCGAGGCGATGCTGAGAAGCGCGCGGCGGGTGACGATAACCGTTCGTGCCTGCGCGCCGTCGTGGATCTCGATGCGTCCGGACTTTGCCCGCTCCTCGAACCGGGCGGCGATGATGGCGTATCGCATTGAACGGTCTCTCCTTCGCGCACCGGTCCGCAACGCGGCAATGCTATCGCGCGGGCGGCCACGCGCTTTGATCTGCATCAAAGTCGCAGGGCGCTCGGTATGGCGGTCGGTTCATTGATCTAGAACAAGGAGATGCGTTCGCCGGGGCGCCATAAGGGCGGGATTGCTTGTGAAGGAAGCCACGATGTCCAACGCCCTTGTCGCCAAATATGGCGAAGCCCGCCTGCCGCGCTACACCAGCTACCCGACCGCGCCCACCTTTTCAGCCGCTGTCGGACCAGAGGATTACGCGGCGGGACTGGCGGCGCTCAGCCCATCGGATCCCGTGTCGCTTTACCTGCACATCCCGTTCTGCCGGGCGATGTGCTGGTATTGCGGTTGCCATACGTCGGTGACCCGCCAGGACGGTCCGGTGGCTGACTACCTCGACATTCTCGCCGAGGAGATCGAACTGGTGTCGCAGGCGGCCGGCAACGGGCTTGGGGTGAAGAACGTCCATTTCGGTGGCGGCACACCGACGATCATCCGCCCGGATGCCTTCGCAGCGCTGATGAAGAAGCTGCGCAGCGCCTTCCGCTTCGAAGCAGGAAGCAGCGTCGCCATCGAGATCGATCCGCGGACGCTCACCGCGGAAATGGTCGCCGCGCTCGGCGAAAACGGCGTCGACCGCGCCAGCCTCGGCGTCCAAAGCTTCGACCCGGCGGTGCAGCACGCGATCAACCGCATCCAGACCTTTGAGCAGACCAGGGCGGCGGTCGAAGGCCTGCGTGCAAACGGGACCGAGAGCATCAATTTCGACCTGATCTACGGGCTGCCGCATCAGACGGTCGCTTCCTGTCTTGAGACGGTGAAGATGGCTGTCGAACTCCGCCCCGAGCGCCTCGCGGTATTCGGCTATGCGCACGTGCCGTCGTTCAAGAAGCATCAGCGGCTGATCGACGAGGCGGTGCTGCCGGATGCGCCGCAGCGCAACGCCCAGGCGGAAGCGATCGCCGAGGCGCTGGTTGAGGCCGGCTATGTCCAGATCGGCCTCGATCACTTCGCCCTGCCGCACGACCAATTGGCCGTCGCTGCTGCATCGGGAACGTTGCGCCGCAATTTTCAGGGTTATACGACCGACGACTGCGAGACCTTGATCGGTCTCGGCGCCTCATCGATCGGGCGGCTTCCCGGCGGCTATGTGCAAAACGAGGTGCCGCTTGGCCGCTATGGCGAGCGCATCGCTTCCGGCATCCTGCCGACCGCCAAGGGTTATCGGCTGAGCGACGAAGACAAGCTGCGCGCAAAGGTGATCGAGCGGCTGATGTGCGATTTCCAGGTCGACATCGCCGGCCTCTGCGAAACGGCCGGCTATAACCACGCTTTCCTGACCGAGCGCAACGAGCGGCTGGAGCAATTGCTCCGCGATGGCGTCGCGACCTTGTCGGAGGGGCGCCTCTCCGTTTCCGGGGACGCCCGCTTCATGGTACGCGCCGTGGCATCCGCCTTCGATGCCTATTTCGGCGCGCCCGGCCGCACGCATAGCAAGGCAGCGTAGCTAGGCCGCTTCGGCATAGACGAGATCGGGAGCGACGATCCATTCGCCCGGCTTTAGCGCCGTCACGTCGAGCCGGCCGCGGCGATCGCGGGCGGCAATGCCGACGAAACGGTAGCGCCCGCCATCCCTGTCGATGACCGCCGCAGCGATCGGCCGACGGTCGAGATGGCCGATAACAGGCCCGGTCTTCTGCGCAGGCGTTAGAACGAAATATTCGTGCGGTAGGCTGCGGCTGACCATCAAGCGGGCTTCCCGTGCTTGATGCTCGATACGGGCAGCGCGGGTGCCGGCTTTGCAAGCGGGCGCTTCTTCTTGATCTCGACCGTGAACGGCCGCTGTTGCAGGCGCATCGTCATTTCCATTTTCAGTTTTGTGATCGGGTGAAGGGCGGGCCGTTTGGCCGCCGGACATGCTGCGCCAGAGATGGACCCAAGCACGTAAGCATTCCATTCGTGGTGGGAGGCTCCGGTATCAAAATCTCATAGTGTCTGCAGGTCGCACTTGCCCTTTTGCTCTTGGGCTGCAATTTGTCCCGGTGCCGCATAGGCGGCGGAGAAGCGGGCGGCTGAGTCGTTCCGGCGGAGCAGGCATGAACTTTATCTCTTCATATGCGCATCGCGGCGAATGGCTGAACCAGCCGCTGCTGATGGTGCCCAAGAAGAAAGAGCGCAAGCCGCCACCGGAAAGGCCGAAGACGCTGCTGCAGCAGTTGGCCGCCAAGCCCGACAAGCTGTTTACCGGCGCCTTCAAGCAGCAATATGGCGCGCTCTGTTTCCGTCGCGGGCCTAACGGTATCGAAGTCCTGATCCTGACTTCGCGCGCCAGCGGCCGCTGGGTTATTCCCAAGGGCTGGCCGATGAAGAAAAAGAAGCCCTACGAGGCCGCCGCCACGGAAGCCTGGGAAGAGGCGGGCGTTCGCGGCACCGTCGGCAAGAAACCGATCGGCCGCTACACCTATCTGAAATGGCTCGACAACGGCGACGTCGCCCCCTGCATCGTCGATATCTATCCGGTCGAGGTTCTCGAACAGGTCGATGATTTCAAGGAGCGTGGCCAGCGCGTGCTTGCCTGGGTCGAGCCCGAAGAGGCCGCGCGCCGCGTGCGCGAGATCGAGCTCAAGTCGCTGCTCGTCGACTTCAAGGCGAAGTAATCCCGCCCAACAAATCCTTGCTTGTTGATCTCTCTCAAGGAAAGGTCTCGCATCTGCGTCTATCGCCGACGGGAGGCCGTGGCATTGCCCGGCCGTTCTGATTGGGGGTAGCGATGACTGATGTGATGCCGGGCGGGCTTGAGGAACTGGAGGCGTGCCATACGAAACTGCTCTCCTGGTGCGATTTTCTGGAGGCGATCGCCGACTTCCTGCCGTGCCATGTCGACAATGCGCTCTGCGTGACGATGGCCCGCGAACTCGGGCCGCTGCTGGCAGAAACCCATCGGCTGGAAGAGCGGCTGATCTGCTCCGCGCTGCCCTTGATCGCCAAGGCAGCCGAAATCGCAAACCTCCGGGAATTGCGCGCCGCCTGCCGCGCGGCCGAGCTCGATGCGGCACAGCAGGCGATCGCGGCGTTGACGGGACTTGCGGCGGGACGCAGCCAGCTTTCACCCGGTGCCGTAGGGCAGGCGCTGCGGCTCTTTTCCGGCCCGATGCGCCGGCAGATCAAGCTCGAACGGCAGATGCTCTGCGATATCCGTATGGCTGCGGCGAAGGCGGAGCAACGGCCGGTCCGGCACCGGGAACTCGAGGCCGACGGCGTCTGACCGGTTTCAGCCGATCGTCATGCGGCGCAGCGCGTTCGTCCGCCAATAAAAGTGCTGGGCGAAGGCGCCGAGCACATGCAGCGAGATCAGCACCCAGAGCAGCATCTTGACCGGGCCGCCATGCAGCGAGCCGAGGCTGTCGATCCCGAAGTAATAGGCGGCAATGCCGGACAGCGGCATGGCGAAGAGCAGCAGATAGAGCGCGGCGTGGGTTGCCCGCGCCACGAGATGCAGCACGGCCGGTGATCCCTCGGCTTCGGCCGGGGCGCCGGAGAGCGCCCGCACGATCAGGCGAAGTGCCGCGAGCACCAGGATCAGGATGCCGATATAGGCGTGGATATTGGCGCCGGCGATATCGTCGGGCGAGATCGGCTGGCCGCTCCTATGCAGATGGTGCCAGCGGTTCATGCCGTCAGGGAACAGCAGATTGAAGAAGATCAGCAGCGCCATGCTCCAATGAAGGACGCGCTGGGTGAGGGAATAGCTTGTCTTCGGCATGAACGGCTCCCGGCTGTTGGCCCTCCTCCGTGCCTGACGAAGCTGACACGAACGTGAATGCCGCGCACCGGTTGATCTAGGTCAAGGCAGGCGGCGGCCACCGGGCGGAGGATGCCGTCAGTGAGAACCGGAGGCTGCTGCGATGTTCGTCAATGATATCATCCCGATCGGTGACGACGCCCTCTCGGTCGCCGTCCGCAACCGGCTGCAGCTGGAACTCGGCCTGAGCCACGAGGCAGTGAGGGCGACCGTCGCGAGCGGCGTCGTCACGCTCAAGGGCCGGTTGGGCAGTTCCGGCACGCGGGAGGCGGCCGGTGCAACGGCGGCCAGCGTGCGCGGCGTTCGCCGGGTGGTCAACGATATCTCGACGGCGCGTGCTTTGGGGCGGTTTTTCTAGGGGGCTCCGGGCGAAGACATTCCCTCTCAAACCCACGTCTTCCGCTCACTCGCCTTCTGCCGCAACGCCTCCAGCACACCTTTGGCCTGAGGCGACAACTCCTTGCCCTTCAGCTGCACCAGACCGAAGCCTGGTATGTCGATCCGGGCATTCAGCGGCAGCGCCTTCAGCAGGTGATGTTGATCGAGCATTTCCGCCACCGTCGTGGCGAACATGCCGACGCGGCCGCCGCTTCTGACGAGCAGGATGGTCATCAGCACCGATGAGGTGGAAATCACGCTGCGGGGCACGATGACATGCGTGCGGTGGTAGTCGTCGATCACGTCCCGGAGGTAGGAACCCTCAGGCTGCAGCACCCAGTCGAGGCCTTCGAGATCTGTTTCCTCGACTGCCGATTTCTTCGCCAGCGGATGGTTCGCCGCCACGACGATGCGAAAGGTCTCCTCGCCGATCGGCTCATAATCGAACATCGCCCGGTTGGCGTTTTCGGGCAGGCGGCAGATCGCGAAGTCGAGGCTGCCGGCATTGAGCTGTGCCAGCAGGGCATCGCTACTGCCATGCGAGATGTTGATGTCGAGATCCTGATACTCCGCTTGGGCATCGTTCAGCGCCGGGACGATGACATCCGAAGCCGGGGTCATTACCGTGCCGATGCTGACGCTGCCGCGTTTGCCCGACGCGATAACCTTCATGTCGTATTCGGCGCGTGCCGCTTCCGACAGCAGCGTCCGGGCATAGCGCGCCAGCACCTTGCCCTCGGCGGTCAGCGTCGTGCCGCGATTGTGCCGGTCGAACAGCCGGTATCCGGCAAGCGATTCGAGCTCGAACAGCGTGCGCGACAGCGATGGCTGCGACAGGCCGAACATCGCCGCGACCCTGCCCACCTTCCCATGCTCTTCCAGCGCGACGAGCATGCGCAAATGCTTTAACTTGAAGGCATCGAGACGTGTCATCATGGCCTCTGATATTCGCTTTTCCTAAGTCAGAATAGGAGAACGGTATTATACAATCTCTCTGCCTTAGGATATTTGCATGTCAATAAACAACGTGGATAGTGCGATGACCCAACACGACAGCAAGCCCCGCCTTCGTTCCCGCGCCTGGTTCGACAATCCTGACAATGCCGACATGACGGCGCTCTATCTCGAACGCTACATGAATTTCGGCCTCAGCCAGGAAGAGCTGCAGTCGGACAAGCCGATCATCGGCATTGCCCAGACGGGATCGGACCTCTCCCCCTGCAACCGCCACCATCTCGAGCTCGCCAATCGCCTCCGCGAAGGTATTCGCGAAGCCGGTGGCATCGCCATCGAATTCCCGGTTCATCCGATCCAGGAAACCGGCAAGCGCCCGACCGCCGGCCTCGACCGCAACCTTGCCTATCTCGGCCTCGTCGAAGTGCTCTATGGCTATCCGCTCGACGGCGTTGTGCTGACGATCGGCTGCGACAAGACCACGCCGGCCTGTCTGATGGCGGCGGCCACCGTCAACATTCCGGCGATCGCGCTTTCGGTCGGCCCGATGCTGAATGGCTGGTTCCGCGGCGAGCGCACCGGCTCCGGCACCATCGTCTGGAAGGCCCGCGAACTGCTCGCCAAGGGCGAGATCGACTACCAGGGCTTCGTCAAACTCGTCGCCTCCTCGGCGCCCTCCACCGGTTATTGCAACACGATGGGCACGGCGACGACGATGAACTCGCTTGCCGAAGCGCTCGGTATGCAGCTGCCTGGTTCGGCCGCCATTCCGGCGCCCTATCGCGACCGCCAGGAAATTTCCTATCGCACCGGCCTGCGCATCGTCGACATGGTCCGAGAAGACCTGAAGCCGTCGGATATCCTCACCAAGGATGCCTTCATCAACGCCATCCGCGTCAACTCGGCAATCGGCGGCTCGACCAATGCGCCGATCCATCTCAATGCGCTGGCCCGCCACATCGGCGTCGAGCTGACCGTCGATGACTGGCAGACCTATGGCGAAGAGGTGCCGCTGCTCGTCAACCTGCAGCCGGCCGGCGAATATCTCGGCGAAGACTATTATCACGCCGGCGGCGTGCCTGCCGTGGTCAACGAGCTGATGGGGCAGGGCCTCATCCAGGAAGAGGCGCTGACGGTCAACGGCAAGTCGATCGGCGAGAACTGTCGCGGGCAGTCGATCCAGGACGAGAAGGTCATCCGTCGCTTCGACGCACCGCTGAAGCCGCGCGCCGGTTTCCGCGTGCTGCGCGGCAACCTGTTCTCCTCGGCGATCATGAAGACCAGCGTCATCTCGCCGGAGTTCCGCGACCGCTATCTCTCGAACCCGAGCGATCCGGAGGCCTTCGAAGGCCGCGCCGTGGTTTTCGATGGTCCGGAGGATTACCACAAGCGCATCGACGATCCGTCGCTTTCGATCGACGCGCACACGATCCTCTTCATGCGCGGCGCCGGTCCGATCGGCTATCCGGGTGCGGCTGAGGTCGTCAACATGCGCGCGCCGGATTATCTGCTGAAGCAGGGCGTCTCGTCGCTGCCCTGCATCGGTGATGGTCGCCAGTCCGGCACATCGGGCAGCCCGTCGATCCTCAACGCTTCGCCGGAAGCGGCCGCCGGCGGCGGTCTCGCAGTTCTGAAGACCGGCGACAAGGTGCGCATCGACGTCGGCCGCGGACGTGCCGATATCCTGATTTCCGAGAGCGAACTGGCCGAGCGCCACTCCGCGCTGAAGGCGGATGGCGGCTACCGCTATCCGGACCACCAGACGCCGTGGCAGGAAATCCAGCGCTCCGTCGTCGGCCAGCTGGAAACCGGTGCCGTTCTCGAACCCGCGGTCAAGTATCAGCGCATCGCCCAGACCAAGGGTGTGCCGCGCGACAATCACTGAGCGGGAACTGTTTTCGCAGATCTGGATGGCACGGAGAAATCCGTGCCATTTTCGTTTTCGGTGGTGCTTAGAACGGCAAAGGCGAGCTTGTCAGCGAGATGATCATCGATGTCAGCGCCACGAGGAAAGCTATGCCGAACGAAATGTGCAGCTTGGTCACGTCTGGCCCCTCCATATGCTGAAAGACCCGCCGTATCCGGCGGGTCTCTTGAACAGGGACTTCGCTACTGGAACACCGGCGAAGCCCTTGAAATGAGCGGCCCCCAGCCCCTCGAAAAGAAGCTAACCACAACGCCCCGCAGCCGTCGCGTGACATCGGCGTGACATGGATCCAGCGGTGGACAATTGCGGGCCTCTAGCGCAGGGTCGCCCTTGAACGGGAGCCGTCATCGTCGACGAATATGACGCTGGCGCCCTTCAGCACGACCCGCGAGCAATCATCGTCTTCGTCGTCATCATCATCGTCGTAATAGAAGCAGATCTCATTGCCATCGACTTCCCATTCGCCGGTATAGCTTCCGTCGAGATTGGATCGCCCCTGAATGGAGCCGTTGGCAAGGAGCTTTTCCTGATAGGCCGAGCCATCTTCCGTTCCCGATACCGTCTTGCCGGCGAAGGCGGTCTTGATCTGCGCCCCGGTAAGAAATGCGTCCTGGGCCAGTGCCGATGCTGCTGTGGCCGCCATCGCGGCCAGGAACAATCCAAACCTCATCTGTCCCTCCTCAGAGATCGTAGAGCATGATTGCGATTTCGATCAGGATGCCGGCCAGGATGGCCGCCTCGATGATGCATGACACGAAGAACAGCCGGTATTCGAAACTACGCTCGGCCGCAGTCCCGTAGAGCGTCTCTCGCGCCTCGATCACCTCGCCGATCAGCTGGAGCCGCCGCCCGAAATCCATCTGCTGGCAAAGCTCGAAGAAGCTGCGGCGCGAGGCTGGCGGGAGGCCGCGATCGCCGCGCTCCAGAAGCAGCGTGCTCTTCAGGAACCACTGCCGCAGGCGCGCCGTTTCGGCCACCTTGGCGGCCAGGCTGCTGCTGATCCTGCGGCTGTACGAGGAGCGCTCGAGGAGTGCGGCATCATCGTGCTGCTGATCCCAGGCCGTCTCGAACGCGCGTTCGATATCTTCGATATTCAGCCACAGCCAGCCGAATGCGCCGACGCCCGCAAGCATATCCCTGAAGAGCTCCGGTGCAGACTGGATGACGACCTGCTGGCCGCGGATGCTGATCTGCCCCTGTCGGAGCTTCAGGTCGGCGGACAGGTTTTCGAAGCGCCCCTGCGCAACGGTGTTCCGAAGCCAGTCCGCTGCCGACTCCTGCAAAGCGAAGGACGTTTGCGAGCCGCTCGGCAGCAAGACGATATCAAGCTGTTCGGCATCGGCGGGCGGGAAGACGGGGACGGCTTCGCCTTCCAGCGGCGCGATCAGCGCATGCAGCGATACCGCACGCGGATAGGAGAGGCTGCAGAGGAGGGCCGCGCCGGCGCGGCCGGCTTCGTCGGCTGGAAGCAGGAAAAGCCGGCAATGCTGGGCGCCGTTTGCCGTCATCGGCTATTCGTCCGTCAGCGCGGGAAGCTGACGCATCCCGTCATCGACCATGTGGACGTCGGGAGGCGGTATGAAGGCGACGCCGTCCTCGAGCACGGGGCCGCCGATGCGGAGCAGAAAATCGGTCTCCTTGTCGAAGCAGAAGCGGGACATAATGAAGGCGCCCGTCGCGTGATCGAGCCAATCATCGCCAAGCCTCGTGTCGATCAGCTGATCGAGGCGCGGGCAGCACTCTCCTCTTCGGCGTCGAGCCAGTCGGAGGCGAGAAGGAAGCCCCACATGGCCAGGAAAGAGGGGATCGGCACCTGATAGCTGCTGACCTTCGTAAAGGCCGTCTCAAGGGTCCGGCGCAGCGCCGTATGGCCCTTGTAATTGCAGGACGAGAATTCGAGCGCCTGCACCACCAGGATGCCGCCATCGCGCAGACAGCCGCGCAGGGACCGGTAGAATTCCTTGGTATAGAGGTGCTGGGCCGGGCCATTGTCCAGCATGTCCACGACGTCGATGATGATGACGTCGAAGAGCTCGTCGGTGGTTTCCACGTATTCCCGGCCGTCGCAGTAGTGCAGTTCGGCGCGTGGATCCGTGAAGGCGCCGTAGTTCCAGGTGCCGAGATGTTCGCGACAGCAATCGACGACGTCGCGGTCGATATCGACCATCACGGCGCGCGTGACATCGCGATAGGCAAGCACCTCGCGCAATGTCGCGCCCTCACCGCCGCCGATGATCAGGACGTGGCTCGGATTGTCATGCATCAGCATGGCCGGATGCACGAGCATTTCATGATAAAGCGCCTCGTCGTCCTCGGCACTCTGGATGGCGCCGTCGAGGAACAGGGCGCGGCCGAAACTGTAGGTATCGGCGATCGTCACGTTCTGAAACGGCGTTCGAAAGGAGCAGACGATGGATTGGGCGCGGTAATGGTACTCGTCGAAGATATCGGCGTCCTCAAGAACGAAGACACTGCCGCTCCTCGGCGGCACGCTCGTATCCAGCCCTTCCACGAAGACACGGTCCGGCGGCAATTCCGGCAGGGGATAGGGACGCGATACCGCCGGCAGTGCTTCAAGCGCGCTCTTTTCCGGATCGTCGGCTATGACCATCGCCATCAGAGATCCGCCGCCTCCGCGCGAATGATCTGGCGCAATTCCACCAGGGCGGGGGAGAGCGCCTCGACCAGCGTCGGCAAGGCATTCAGCGGATCGCAGGCACCGCACATGAAGATATCGAGTGCCGCATAGGCATGTTCGGGCCAGGTGTGGATGGACATGTGGCTTTCGGCGAGCGAGACGGTTCCTGTCACGCCGCCGCCGGGATCGAAGACGTGAAAGTTCATGCCGAGCAGCGTCGCACCCGCGGCCTTTACGGCCGCCCGGAAAGCCGCCTCAATATGCGCGACGTCGCCGAGCCGTCTGGCGCCGCTGAAGTCGGCGATCAGATGCCTGCCAGGAAGTTCGCCATTGGTTTTTGCCGCGCCAAGACCGCTGCCGACAGGCATGGGTGGCGTGTAACAGGCTGCAGACTTGCGATGAACGGACACCGTCATGGTGTCCTCGGCCGCTCTTCCACCCATGGAACCCAACATCGAACGGGACTTCCATCGAGCATGCCACAAAATATTAGCTAGGCAACATATATCGCCGGGAGCCGGCGGCGAGCTGCATCCAGGGATTGCAGCCCGCATACCTCAAATCGTCAGTGCTACTGAGCCAATCTGGCCAGCTCGCCATCGAGACGCTTGCGCGCGAGGTTCGGAACCTTGGCGGCCTTGATGGCGTCGAGATTGGCCGGGTTGTCGCCGACCTGGATCAGGGCCACCATGCCCATCGCAAAGTGCGGCGTGCACTTGACGACATAGGCGCCGGGGATGTCGAACTTTGCCTGGAACTGCTCGCTCGGCTTCGACTTGAATTCCGCTGCGCCATCCGGGATCAGGCCCTTGAAGGTCTCGACGTTGTGGCTCTTGTCGGTCGGAACGAAGGTCACGGTGTCGCCGGGCGCGATCTTGATGAAATCGGGCTCGAAGACCATTGCGCCATCGGTGCCTTTGTTGAGCATCTGGACCTGGTGATCGGCCGCCATCAGCGGCGCAGCCGATGCGAGCATGGCGCATGTTGCCGCGATCAGACCGTATTTCAAATTCATCTGACGTCTCCTGTTTGCGCGGCCATTTGGCCGCGGAACAGTTCTACGACGGAGGAGGGCGATGCTCTTTGATGCCGGTCAAACTGGAGGGATCGCGCGCCGTTTAATCGGCGTCGAGCAGCTCACGGATCTGGGCCGCGAGTTCGCGCGCCGTGTAGGGCTTGCGCAGCCAGCGGGCACCGGAAATCGTGTCGTTGGCGGCAAGCGCGGGTTCGGAATAGCCCGACGTGAACAGCACCGCGATATCGGGGCGCAGTTCCCGCGCCTCGCGCGCTACCTCGTCGCCGGTCATGCCGCCCGGCATGACGATGTCGGTGAAGAGCAGGGCGACTTCCGGGCTTTCCTTCAGGATTTCCAGCGCCTGCCTGCCATTGTCGGCTTCAAGCACCCGGTATCCCATGGTGGCCAGTCGCGCGACGGCGACGCGGCGGACGCGGATATCGTCCTCGACGACGAGGATATGCTCGTCGCCGCCGGGAAGCGGGCTTTCGCTGGCCGCTCCTTCCTGTTCCAGAGCGCTCGGCTTCGGGCCGGTGAGCGCCGGTAGATAGATGCGGATCGTCGTGCCGCGGTCCGCCTCGCTGTAGATCTGCAGGTGGCCGCCCGATTGCTTGACGAAGCCATAAACCATGCTGAGGCCGAGGCCGGTCCCGGAGCCAACTTCCTTGGTGGTGAAGAACGGCTCGATTGCCCGCTTCTTCACCTCGTCGGTCATGCCCGATCCGGTATCGGTCATCGAGATCAGCACGAAATTGCCGCTGCGGACCTCGGGAAACATCTTGGCGTAATCGGCATCGAGATGCACGCGCGAGATCTCTGTCGTCAGGCTGCCGCCCTTCGGCATGGCGTCGCGGGCATTGAGCGCGATGTTGAGGACCGCATTCTGCAGCTGTGAACTATCGACCAGCACATTGAAATCCGAGCCCGAGAGCACGGTCGAGAGCTTGATGTCCTCGCCGAGCGTGCGGCGCAGCAGATCCGAAAAGCCGGAGAGCAGCTGGCCGAGATCGGCATGTTTCGGGTTCAGCGGCTGGCGCCGTCCGAAGGCGAGCAGCTGGCCGGTGAGCTTGGCGCCATCAGTCGCCGCATCCTGGGCCTCGCGCAGCATGTCGCGCAGCGGGCCCGGCTGCAGCTTGTCCTCGATCATTTCGAGATTGCCGCTGATAACGGTCAGGAGATTGTTGAAGTCATGGGCGAGGCCGCCGGTGAGCTGGCCCACGGCTTCCATCTTCTGGGCCTGGCGAAGGTCTTCTTCGATGCGGAAGCGACTCGTCAGATCACGCACGAAACCGGTGAAGATGCGCTCGCCATTGGCTGTGGCTTCGCCGACATGCAGCTCCATCGGAAATTGCGAGCCGTCGGCGCGCTGGCCAGTGACGACGCGGCCGTAGCCGATGATGCGTTTTTCGCCGGTTTCCAGATAGCGGCCGATATAGCCGTCATGGGCGCTGCGATAGGGCGAGGGCATGAGATCGCTGACATTTCTGCCGCAGATCTTGTCCGAGGTCATCCCGAACAGCTGCTCGGCCGCCTTGCTGAAGGAGAGCACGCTGCCCTTCTGGTCGATGACGACCATAGCATCGGGCACGGTGTCGAGGATCGAGCTCAGATGTGCCTCGCGCGAACGCACGGCCTCCTCGGCCTTCTTCAGCGCGCTGATGTCGCTATTGGCCTGAATGACGGCCGGGTCGCCGTCCGAGAGGTTGACGAGAACGCAGCGCGTCGCGACGTGAATATCGTGGCCGCTCTTGTGGCGGTGGATGATCTCGCCCTGCCAGAAACCGCGGGATTTGAGATGGGCGCGGATGGTCTCGACCGGTTCGGGATATTGCGTCGCGAGCAGCGCATCGACCATCTCGCCGACGGCTTCCTCGCGCGCCCAGCCATACATGTTCTCGCAGCCGATCGACCAATGGGTGATCGTGCCCTCGAGCCGGTGAACGATGATATCGGCTCCATCGAGCACATGCACAAGCGCGTCCAGCTCCTGTGGCGATGCGGTTCTGGGCGAAATTAGCCGGTGAGGCATGGGCGCTCCTGCGCGATCAGTGAACACTGACCCTATGGCAGCTTTTGTCCGTAAAATCATCAGCATTGCCCGAAAGCTGAACAAGCTTGCCCATGCTGACGATCCGCAGGTCGTGGCGCCCCTCCGGGGCGATGACACCGCGCGAGGAAAGCTTGGTGATGGTGCGCGATACGGTCTCGATCGTCAGGCCGAGATAGTCGGCGATATCCTGGCGGTTCATCGGCACGCGCAGCAGTCCCTGGCGCGGCTGGCCGCCGGGCCGGCGCGCCAGCTCGACGATGAAGCTGCAGAGCCGCTCCTCGGCATTCTTCTTCGACAGGAGCACCATCTGCTCGTGGGCGGCCGCCGTCTCATGACAGAGAAGCGCGATATATTCCGGGCGCAGCGCGTCACATTTCGCAACATTCTCCTGGAAGGTCTTGCGGGCGACGCGGCGGATCTTGCAATCGGTGACGGCTTCCGCCGTGAACAGGAAATCGCCCTGCAGGAAGGCGCCGATCAGGTCGCCGGCAAAGTGGAAGGCGGTGATGACGCGGCGGCCTTCGCCGATGATGCGCTGCAGGCGGACCACACCTTCGACCACCTGAAAGAGGTGCTTTGCCGCATCGCCTTCCCAGCAGAGAGCCTTGCCCGCCGGTACGGTCTCGATCGGCGAGAGATCGAAGAGCGAAGCGAGCGAATGTCCGAGCTTCGCCGCGTTGGTTGCCGTCTCGGCATGCTCAAAGGCCTGTTGGTTCTGCATCAGCATTGCGAAGTCCCCTCGTTCTGCAATGGGGACAATAGAAAGGCGCTCAGTCACACAGCGATGAGCGCAGCGTTTCAAATGGTGAGACTGTGTAACAGTTGGTAACAGCCGATCCGCCGGATCGTCGCTGCCTGAGCTCATTGACGTAGATCAAGGAGCCGCTCACGTCGCCGTGACAGTCCTTCCCTGAAAGTACGAGAGAGTCGGCCCTGATGCGGCCGGCTGCGCACTGGGGACGACATCATGAACTATTCAACCGAGACCGTGCTGGTCGCGGTCGCAGCCTTCCTGGCCTTGCTGGGAGCCGCCTTCGCCCACGACCACCTCTTCGCCGTCCATATGGGCATCCTGTGTCTCTGCCTCTTTGCCGGGACCGTCATCCTGCTGCGGCGCGTCGATTTCTCGCCGGCGGGCCGGGTCCCCAAGGTCGAGCCTTCAGGCTATTTCGACGAGGTCATCCGCTACGGCCTGATCGCCACCGTCTTCTGGGGCGTCGTCGGCTTTCTCGTCGGCGTCATCATCGCCGCGCAGCTCGCCTGTCCCGATCTCAATCTGGCGCCCTACCTGAATTTTGGCCGGCTGCGCCCGGTTCACACCTCGGCCGTCGTCTTCGCCTTCGGCGGCAATGCGCTGATCATGACCTCCTTCTATGTCGTGCAGCGCACCTGCCATGCCCGTCTCTTCGGCGGCAGTCTCGCCTGGTTTGTGTTCTGGGGTTACCAGCTCTTCATCGTCATGGCGGCGACCGGCTATGTTCTCGGCATTACCCAGGCCCGCGAATATGCGGAGCCGGAATGGTATGTCGATGTCTGGCTGACGATCGTCTGGGTCGCCTATCTCGCCGTCTTCCTGGGCACGATCCTGAGGCGCAAGGAACCGCACATCTATGTGGCCAACTGGTTCTATCTCGGCTTCATCGTTACCATCGCCATGCTGCATGTCGTCAACAATCTGGCGGTGCCGGTCTCGTTCCTGGGTTCGAAGAGCTATTCGGTCTTCTCGGGCGTGCAGGATGCGCTGACGCAGTGGTGGTACGGGCACAACGCCGTCGGTTTCTTCCTGACGGCCGGCTTCCTGGGCATGATGTATTACTTCGTTCCGAAGCAGGCCAACCGCCCTGTCTATTCCTACCGCCTGTCGATCATCCACTTCTGGGCCCTGATCTTCATGTATATCTGGGCCGGTCCGCATCACCTTCATTATACGGCGCTGCCCGACTGGGCGCAGACGCTCGGCATGGTCTTCTCGATCATGCTCTGGATGCCGTCCTGGGGTGGCATGATCAACGGCCTGATGACGCTTTCGGGCGCCTGGGACAAGATCCGCACCGATCCGATCATCCGCATGATGATCGTCGCCATCGCCTTCTACGGCATGTCGACCTTCGAGGGACCGATGATGTCGGTCAAGACGGTCAATTCGCTCAGCCACTATACGGAATGGACCATCGGCCACGTGCATTCGGGTGCGCTCGGCTGGGTCGGCATGATCACCTTCGGTGCCATCTATTACCTGACGCCGAAGCTCTGGGGCCGCGAACGTCTCTACAGCCTCAGAATGGTCAACTGGCACTTCTGGCTCGCCACGCTCGGCATCGTCGTCTACGCCGCCGTGCTCTGGGTCGCCGGCATCCAGCAGGGTCTGATGTGGCGCGAATACAATTCGCAGGGCTTCCTCGTCTATTCCTTCGCAGAAACCGTCTCGGCGATGTTCCCCTACTACGTGCTGCGCACGCTGGGTGGCGTGCTCTACCTGGCCGGTGGCCTGGTGATGGCCTGGAACGTCTTCATGACCATCCGGGGACGCCTGCGCGACGAAGCCGCAATTCCGACCGCTTACGTGCCCCAGGCACAGCCTGCCGAGTGAGGTGAGACATGGCATCGATACTGGACAAACATAAGATCCTCGAAAAGAACGCGACCCTGCTTCTGGTCGGCTCGCTGCTCGTCGTCTCGATCGGCGGCATCGTAGAAATCGCACCGCTCTTCTACCTTCAGAACACCATCGAGAAGGTGGAGGGCATGCGTCCCTACACGCCGCTCGAGCTTGCGGGGCGCAACATCTACATCCGCGAAGGCTGCTATCTCTGCCACAGCCAGATGATCCGGCCGTTCCGCGATGAGGTGGAGCGCTACGGCCATTACTCGCTGGCGGCGGAATCCATGTACGACCATCCGTTCCAGTGGGGCTCGAAGCGCACCGGGCCGGACCTGGCGCGCGTCGGCGGCCGCTATTCGAACGAGTGGCACGTCCAGCACCTCTCCGACCCGAGAGCCGTGGTGCCGGAATCGATCATGCCGAAATACGCCTTCCTCAAAGAGGAGCCGGTGACGGTCAAGGATATCGGCATGGACCTCAAGGCCAACGAGGATGTCGGCGTTCCCTATAGCGACGACATGATCGCCAATGCCGAAGCCGACATGAAGGCGCAGGCCGATCCGAACGCCGACACCTCGGCGCTGCTGCAGCGCTATCCGAAGGCCAAGGTCGGCGATTTCGACGGCGACCCGCAGAAGCTCTCCGAAATGGACGCTCTCGTCGCCTATCTGCAGATGCTCGGTACGCTGGTCGATTTCTCGACCTACGACGATGCGACCGGCTACCGGTGAGGTGATCCCATGGAAACATACACGGCAATGCGGCACTTCGCCGACAGTTGGGGGCTTCTGGCGATGGCGGCGTTCTTCGTTGGCGCCGTCGTCTACACGCTCCGCCCCGGCAGCAAAAAGACGGCCAGGGAGGCCGCTGACATTCCCCTGAAGGATGATTGAGATGTCGGAAAAACATATTGATGAAATCAGTGGCGTCGAAACCACAGGACACGAATGGGACGGCATCCGCGAACTGAACAATCCGATGCCGCGATGGTGGGTCTTGACCTTCTACGTGACGATCCTCTGGGCGATCGGCTACGTCGTCGTCTATCCGGCGATCCCGATGATCACCTCGGCGACGAAGGGCTACTTTGGTTACTCCAGCCGCGCCGAACTGCAGGAGGATCTCGATCAGGCCAAGGCCGGTCAGGCGAAGTTCCACGAGATGATCGCGGCAAAGAGCGTCGAGGAGATCGATGCCGATCCGGCGCTGCGCGAATTCGCGATCGCCGGCGGTGCCTCGGCCTTCAAGGTCAATTGCGCCCCCTGTCACGGATCGGGCGCCAGCGGCGGCCCGGGTTTTCCCAACCTGAACGACGACGACTGGCTCTGGGGCGGTGACCTGCAATCGATCCAGACGACGATCGCCCACGGGATCCGCTTCGAGGAAGATCCCGATACGCATGTTTCGGAAATGCCGGCCTTCGGCGATATCCTCAACAAGGACCAGACGAAGGAGGTCGCGGCCTATGTCTGGGGTCTGACGAATACGCCTTCGGATCCGGCGCTGGCTCAGGCCGGTAAGCAGATCTTCCTCGACAATTGCGCCGCCTGCCATGGCGAGGATGCCAAGGGCAAGGCCGAGATGGGGGCACCCGATCTCGCCGATGCGATCTGGCTGAAGGGCCGCGGCGAGGAGGCGATCATCCGCCAGGTCACCGCACCGAAACACGGCGTCATGCCGGCATGGTCGGCGCGTCTCGGCGATACCACGGTCAAGGAACTGACGGTCTTCGTCCACGCACTCGGCGGCGGTCAGTAGGAGAGGGATATGACGGCGCACGGGCACAATCCGCTTCTCGGGCTTTACGGCATGCCGCGCTCGGTCGTGCATTCCCGTGTTTCCGTGCGCGCCAAATCCCTGCCGCCCGGCTGCAAGGGCGACGAGCCGGAAAAGATCGGCAGCGCGATCGTCAGTTTGACCTCCCTCAAGGATGACGAGCCGTCGCGCCGCTAGAAAAAAGGAGAGGACACCCCAAGCGGCGTTTTCTCCCCCGCAGTTCCTCCGGGCCGCGCCTTCGCCTCGAAGCGCGGCCTGTCCTTTTGCGGCTGCCGACCGCTCGCGCTTGTTGATCTTTATCAAGGACGCTTGGCGGTTCGAGGAGGAGAACAGGCGTATCGAACGCGAAAGACATTACTTATGAACCTTTTCACCGCACCCGATCCCAAGAGCGTGGAGCGGCTCGATGTCGAGCCCGTGAATGCGCGGCGCAACCGTCAGCCACTCTATGCGGCGCGCAAGAAGATTTTCCCGAAGCGTGCCGAGGGGCAGTTTCGCCGTTTCAAGTGGATCGTGATGCTGATCACTCTCGGCATCTATTATCTGGCGCCCTGGATTCGCTGGGATCGCGGAGCCTACGCCCCCGATCAGGCGATCCTTGTCGATCTCGCCTCGCGCCGCTTCTATTTCTTCTTCATCGAGATCTGGCCGCAGGAATTCTATTACGTCGCCGGGCTCCTCGTCATGGCAGGGTTCGGGTTGTTTCTCGTCACCTCGGCGGTCGGCCGCGCCTGGTGCGGTTATGCCTGTCCGCAGACGGTCTGGGTCGATCTCTTCCTTGTCGTCGAGCGCGCCATCGAAGGCGACCGCAACGCCCGGATCAAGCTCGATGCCGCTCCCTGGAGTCTCGGCAAGCTCCGCAAGCGTGTCTTGAAACACTCGATCTGGCTGGTGATTGGCGTCGCCACCGGCGGCGCCTGGATCTTCTATTTCGCCGACGCGCCGTCTCTGGCCGTCGCGCTGGCAACCG
Source organism: Rhizobium sp. OAE497 (assembly GCF_040546565.1). Classification (NCBI taxonomy): domain Bacteria; kingdom Pseudomonadati; phylum Pseudomonadota; class Alphaproteobacteria; order Hyphomicrobiales; family Rhizobiaceae; genus Rhizobium; species Rhizobium sp. OAE497. The sequence goes on along the minus strand of NZ_JBEPOA010000002.1, from coordinate 1,412,499 downwards.
GCGCGGCGCCCGCGGTCGCCTATGCGACGGTCGCCATCCTGACCTCCACCACCTATGTCTTCGGCGGCTTGCTGCGTGAGCAGGTCTGCACCTACATGTGCCCGTGGCCGCGTATCCAGGGCGCCATGCTGGACGAGAATTCGCTGGTCGTGACCTATAACGACTGGCGCGGCGAGCAGCGCTCGCGTCACAGCAAGAAGGCGCAGGCCGATGGCCTCGCGGTTGGCGATTGTGTCGATTGCAATGCCTGCGTCGCTGTCTGTCCCATGGGCATCGACATTCGCGACGGCCAGCAGATGGAGTGCATTACCTGCGCCCTCTGTATCGACGCCTGCGACGGGGTGATGGACAAGATCGGAAAGCCGCGCGGCCTGATCGCCTATGCGACGCTCAGCGAATATTCCGCCAATATGGCGATCGCCACCGATGGCGGCCGAACGGCGGTGCAGCCCGTCAAGGTGCGCAATGCCGACGGCTCCTTCATCGATGGCATCCGGCATTTCGACTGGCGCATCATCTTCCGCCCCCGCGTCGTCTTCTACGCCGCCGTCTGGGCGGCGATCGGCATCGGCATGCTGGTCCATCTGTCGATGCGCGGGCGTCTGGAGCTCAACGTCGTTCACGACCGCAATCCGCAATTCGTCATGGAAAGCGACGGCTCGATCCGCAACGGCTACACGATCCGCATCCTCAACATGGTGCCGCAGCCGCGGCGGATCGCGCTGACGCTGTCGGGTCTCGACGGCGCCACGATGCGCATCCCCGAAATCGGCAGGGACGATGCCCGCAGCTTCACGCTCGACGCGGCACCGGACGCGGCGACGACGGTCAAGGTCTTCATCACCCGCAGGCCGACGGCGGCAGCCGTCGATGAGTTCCTCTTCACCATCGAGGAGCCCGGCGGCACCGACCGGGCGACCTATCGGGCAGCATTCAACGCCCCTGGAGATCCGCAATGACCACCCGTGTCCAAGGCTTCACCGGCCGCCACATGCTGCTCGTCATCACCTCGTTCTTCGCAGTGGTCATCAGTGTCAATGTCACCATGGCCTGGTTCGCGTCGTCGAGCTGGAGCGGGCTCGTGGTCGAGAACACCTATGTTGCCAGCCAGGAGTTCAATCAGCGCGCCGCCGAGATGAAGGCGATGACCGCCTCGGGCATTGCAGGACATATCTCGCTCAGGGATGAGCGCTTCATCTACCGGATCGCCAATCCGGATGGATCGCCGGCCGCCGTCGATACCGTCACGGCCAATTTCAAGCGGCCGGTCGGCGACCACGAGGACTTTTCCGTTGCGCTGGATAATCGCGGCGAGGGCGCCTTCGAGACCGATCGCCATGTCCCGGCGGGTGACTGGATTGTCGAGTTCATTTCGAAGAAGGGCGGCAGCCTCGTCATGCATGAGGCGATCCGCTTCGATACCGCGGAGTTCGTGCGATGACCTGCTGCGCGATCGATGCCGACGGGGTGATGGCGATGAGCACCACGGCCTTCAGTGCCGAGGAGATCGCGCTCGCCAGCCATCCGCTCGGCGGCGGGCTGCACCAGCTCGATCTCAGCGTGCCCGATGTCCACTGCGGCGCCTGCATTTCGACGATCGAGAAGGCGTTGACGGCGCTGCCCTTCGTCAGCAAGGCGCGCGTCAACCTGACCGCGCGCCGCGTCACCTGCGTCTATACCGAGAAGGCCGGGGGCAGGGCCGCTGATCCCACGCAGATCATCACGGCGGTCGGAGGCGCGGGATACCGCGCGCATCTCTACGCGCCGCTTGCTAGCGAGTGCGACAAGACCCGCAACCAGCTGCTGCTTGCCGTCGGCGTCGCCGGCTTTGCGGCAACCAATATCATGCTGCTCTCGGTCTCCGTCTGGTCGGGCGCCGATGCGGCGACGCGCGACATGTTCCACTGGATTTCGGCGATGATTGCCGCCCCGGCGCTGATCTATTCGGGCCGCTTCTTCTTCCAGTCGGCCTGGAACGCCCTGAGGCATAGCCGCACAAATATGGACGTGCCGATCTCGCTGGCGGTCACGCTCTCCTATTTCGTCTCGCTCTGGGAAACCATGCATCATGGCGAACATGCCTGGTTCGACGCCACGGTTTCGCTCTTGTTCTTCCTGCTGATCGGCCGGACGCTGGATCACGTCATGCGCGAGAAGGCGCGGGCTGCGATCAACGGTCTGGCGCGGATCGCGCCGCGCGGTGCATTGCTGATCCAGCCGGATGGATCGCACCGCTATGTGGCGGTCGAGGAAATTTCTGTTGGTGACGAAATCGCCGTTGCCGCAGGCGACCGTATCCCTGTCGACGGTGTTGTCGTGTCCGGTCAAAGCGATCTCGACCTGTCGATCGTAACGGGCGAGAGCAGCCCGGTCTCGGTTCGGACCGGCCAGCCGGTCAGTTCCGGTTCGATGAACCTCACCGGCTCGCTGGCGGTTCGCGCCACGCGCCTTGCGCGGGATTCACTGCTCGCCGAAATCATCGGCTTGATGGAAGCGGCCGAAGGCGGCCGGGCCCGCTACCGGCGGATCGCCGACCGGGCGGCCGCGCTCTATTCGCCCGTCGTCCACCTCCTGGCGCTCGCGTCCTTCCTTGGTTGGGGCTTCATCGGCGGCGACTGGAAACAGGCGATGCTGGTTGCCGTCGCGGTGCTGATCATCACCTGCCCCTGCGCGCTCGGCCTCGCCGTTCCCGTCGTCCAGGTCGTGGCCGCCGGCGAACTCTTCCGCCGCGGCATCATGGTCAAGGATGGATCGGCGCTTGAGCGTCTGGCGGAGATCGACACCGTCGCTTTCGACAAGACGGGTACGCTGACGATCGGCAGGCCGCGGCTTGTTGCCGCCAACGCCACTGATCCGGCCGATATCGTAAGGGCGGCGGCTTTGGCGGGCCATTCACGCCACCCGCTGTCGCAGGCCCTGGCACGCACCGGCACTTCCGATGCCGCGGCCTTCGAGCAGATCATGGAAATTCCGGGAGGTGGCCTCGAAGCGCGCCATGCGGGTGCGCTCTACCGGCTCGGCAGCGAAGCCTTCGCCTGCGGTGGTACCGAGGCACCGCTCACCAACGAAGGTCCCTATTCCGAGGTGGTCTTCTCCAGGGATGGCCAGGCGATTGCCCGCTTCTTCTTCGACGACACGCTGCGGCCGGGCGCAGCCGAAGCCGTCACTGAGCTCCGCAAGGCGGGGTTCGCGACGGCAATCCTCTCCGGCGACCGGCAGAGCGTCGTCGACAACACGGCGCGTGCGCTCGGTATCGGACACGCGCTTGGGGGGCTGACACCGGGAGAAAAGGTCGGGGAATGCCAGGCGCTGAATGGCAACAGCCACCGCGTCTTCATGGTCGGCGATGGCATCAATGACGCGCCGGCGCTTGCCGCCGCGCATGTCTCGATGGCCCCGGCCACCGCTTCCGATATCGGCCGGCAGGCGGCGGATCTGGTGTTCTTCAACGACCGGCTGGATGCCGTGCCTGTTGCGATCGCCGTCGCCCGCCGGTCGGCGGCGCTGATCCGCCAGAATTTCGCGTTGGCGATCGGCTATAACGTGCTGGCCGTGCCGATCGCGCTTGCGGGTCTGGCGACACCGCTGATCGCGGCGGTGGCGATGTCGACCTCGTCGATCATCGTGGTCTCCAACGCGCTGCGGCTCAACGCCTTCGGAAAGGGCGCGGCCGCAAACGACCGGCCCGCGCCTGCCGCTGCCCGGGCGGAGGCCCGAGCCGCATGAACATGCTGATCTATCTGATCCCGATCGCGCTTTTCATGGGCGGCATCGGACTTGCTGCTTTTCTCTGGTCGCTGAAGAGCGGCCAGTATGAGGATCTCGAAGGGGCCGCCTGGCGGGCGATTGCCGATGACGATGCCAATCCGCCGGCCTAAGCAACCTTTTCTGTCCATGGTCGCAATCGCTGTCGCGCGCATGGTAGCGCCGCCGCTAAACCTGCGTTATCTCTGATGGAAAGCATGGAAGCGGGACGAACGGGTGACATGGAAGCAGATCGCATTCTGGTAGTCGACGACGACGCCCGGATCAGGCAGATGCTCGTTCGGTATTTCGAGGATAACGGATACAGGGTCAGCGCCGTCGGCAACGGTGCCGCGATGCGCTCCGAGCTTGCCAAGGGCAGCTATGCCGCGATCTTCCTCGACCTTGTTCTGCCCAATGGCGAGAACGGGCTGGAGCTGCTGAAGGAGCTGCGCGCCACGTCCGATGTGCCCGTGCTGATGCTGACCGGTCAGGACGACGTCACCGACAAGGTGGTCGGCCTCGAGATCGGTGCCGACGATTATATCGCCAAGCCCTTCCACCTGCGCGAACTGCTGGCGCGGCTGCGCACCGTGCTCCGGCGCCGCGTGCCTGCCGATCAGACCGTTCGGCCGGCGGGTGGCGAAGAGGAAGTGCTGCAGTTCGATGGCTGGCGGCTCGATGTCGCCCGGCGGCGGCTGACCTCTCCCGGCGGGGACGACGTGGCGCTGACGACGGGCGAATTCGACATGCTGCTCGTCTTCGTGCGCAATCGCGGCCGGGTTCTGTCGCGCGAAACGCTGATGGATCAGACCAGAAACCGCAATCTCGAAGCCTTCGACCGGGCAATCGACGCCCAGATCGTTCGGCTGCGCAAGAAGATCGAAACCGACCCCAAGGAACCGGCGCTGATCCAGTCGGTGCGCGGCGTCGGCTATGTCTTCACCGGCAGGCCGCAATAGCGCGCGGCCAATGCGCGCATTTGACAGAGATCAAAGCGGTGCCTTCCGACGCCCGCTAACCTCGACGCCATCGATATTCAGGGCGAGTGAGGCACCGGCATGCAGGCAAAGGACATTATGACCACAGACGTGGTGTCGATCAGCCCGGCAGTCGGCATCCGTCACGCCGTGGCCGTCATGATGCAGAAGCGGGTCAGCGGTCTTCCTGTCGTCGATGACGAGGGCCGGGTTTGCGGCATGCTGACCGAGGGCGATCTGCTGCTGCGCCGGGAGATCCGCGTTTCGCCACGCATGGCGCGGACTGCGGAAGTGATGTCCGAGACCGATCTCGAACGCTATATCGCCAGCCACGGCTGGTCGGTCAGGGATGTGATGTCTGAGGATGTCATCGTTGCCCGTCCGGACAGCGAAGTGGCCGATATTGCCGAAAGCCTGCAGGCGCATCGTATCAAGCGGCTGCCGATCGTCGAAGACGGCAGGTTGGTCGGCATCGTCAGCCGCAGCGATATCCTCGGCATGATCCTCGACGCCTCGACAACGGCGCTGCCGCGCGAGGACGAGGCGATCCGTCTCGCGGTGCGCACGCGGCTGCGTTCCGATCTCGGCCTGACGCCGCAGAAGGTGCAGGTCTCCGTGCGTAACGGGCAGGTGACGCTGGAGGGACAGGTGGAATCCGACCTGAAACGCAAGGCCGTCCGCACCCTCGTCGAAGCCCTCGGGCTTGGCGGCTACCGGGATCAGCTGCGCGTGGAAATGCCGAAGGCGGAAGCCGAGCTTGCGATCATGTAGGGCGGTGAAGCAGGCGATTGCGCCGCTTCATCGTTTCCGCGTTGTGCAGGGAAGGAGAGCGGGGACGCGGAGGCTTGCCCGGCGCCATGCCCCTGGACCGGCCAAGCCTCTGTCAAGTTGCCCCACTTGACGCGGGCGCTCCCGGCCCGCGAGACAAACCTAGCTGCTCAGGCACCCGCTTCCTTGATCGAGATCAAAATCCCGCAATTTCAGCCAGGCGGCAGCCCGAGTTCGATGAGGATGTTGCTGATCTCCTGGCGCTTGTCGAGATAGATCTGGCTGACATTTTCCGCAGGAAGCGAGATGTTGCTGGCGGTCGAGCCCGGGCGGAGCTTGAGAGCTTGGGCAAGCGCATTCTTCGCATCCGCCGTCCGGCCGAGCCTTTGATAGGCGACGGCGAGCAGCATATGCGCCCGCCCGGTGCCCGGGGTGATGGCGATGGCACGCTGCAGCCAGGTCAGGGCTTCCTCGTCGCGCTCGAGCATCACATTTGCCCAGCCGGCGCCAAGCAGCCAGGTCCAGCGGGAGACATCGGGCGTATTGAATCGGTCGGCCCGCTGGAAGGTCGAGAGCGCATCCTCGAAGCGGCCGAGCTGGATCTGCGTCAGCCCCAGATTGAAGAGCGCTCCGCCGTCCCACGGATTGAGGTCCAGGTCACGCGCGCAGGCGACCAATGCCTCGGAAAACGCGTTCGTCGCCGCGAGAAACCGGCAATAGGTGCCGAGCACATTGGCCGACATCGGGCGGCTCTTCAGCGCGTTCTCGATCAGCGCGCGGGCATCCTCTTCCTTTTTTGCCTTCTCTGCCTCGCCGTACCATGAGAGCTGGATGCCGCGCAGATGCAGGGCGGCAAGCGCGACCTGTAGATCGACATTGTCGGGCTGCTGGGCGAGATAGGTTTCGAGGATCGATCGCGCGGTCGCGAACCGCTCCTTGGTCGTCTGGTTGATCGAGCTGATCGCCTGCTCGATCGCCGCGTTGGCGGCGTCAGGGCTCCTTCTGAAAGGAGCTTCCCTCTGCTGGTCGAGCCAGGTGGCGATGGCGTAACCGGCGCTCGCCGCAAGCCGGGTCTGGCCGAGCGCCTCATCGGTAACATCAGCGTCAAGCGCAGCTTCGCTGGAGAAGCGAATTTCGCGGGTCGAGGCATCGATGATCCGGGTTCTGAGGGTCCATGCCTGAGCGCTGCGTTCAAGCTCTTGCTGTAGCTGGAAGCCGGGGTGAGGATTATCGCCGCCCGTGGACGCGGGTTCCGGCGGTCTCACCTGCACGCCGCCGGTGCGGGCGAGCCCGTCCAGCAATTGATTGGTGATGCCGCGGATCATCGGCCCGCTCTGCGGATCGTCGGTCAGATCGGCGATCGGTAGGATGTCGATCACGGGTGGCGACGACGGCTGCGTCTGGTCGCTTGCGATGAAGTGATAGGTCAGTCCTGCCAGCGCCGCTATGACGATGAAGGCGCCTGATAGAAGCTTTGTCCGCGAGACGAAAGGCCTGGAGGCTGCTCTACGCGGGGAGGGGAGCCGATCCGCATCGCCGCCATCGGGTGCTGTTTCCAGCCCATCGGAGATCGCGGTCGCCGAGAGAATATAGCCGCGGCGCGAGACGACCCTCAGCGTCTGCCGCGCCTCGTCTCCGAGTGCCTTGCGGATTTCCCGGATGCATTGAAACAGGCTGTCTTCGGCGACGTGAATGCCGGGCCAGCCCGCTTCCATCAGGTCATGTTTGCTGAGGATGCGCTTGTTGTTGTCGATGAAAAACTGCAGCAGCGCGCTCGCCTGCGGCCGCAGGCGGATCGTCTGTCCGTCGGGGCGCAGGAGCTCGGCACGATGTGGATCGAAAGCAAATTCAGTAAAACGAAACACCCGATCCTACCGTGAAGCGGCCGCGACATGAGCCCCTACATAGGAAAGGTGGAGCTCAGCCGTCAACTCGTACTGGCGGCCATCATCGGGAGAGTTCCGCTCCTGTGGTGCATTCAGAAAAATTCAGAAGTTTTTCAGAACACTGCCAGTCCTATTCAGGACGTCCCGCAGTGGCTCGCCTATCAACTGCATCGACCTTGCCGGCAGCGAACGCCTTTAACGGAGCGGCGGGTCGCCGCCCGCGCAAATCGCCTGGCGGTCTCAAACGAAGACGCGAAGGGATGATGGGCCTGCATTACAATTCTTCTGCAGCGCGGGCGCTTGAGCCGGACGTCGTCCGGCATGATCGCCTAGCAATGGCGGCCCTCGATCCCTTCGATCCGGTCTTTTCCGAGGCGCTGCAGCGCCTGGCGCAGGCTTTCGTCGCGACACATCAGGCGGAGCCGCGCATTGCCGCGCTGTTTGCGACCGAACAGCGCTGGCTGCTCTGCCACGCGGCGCTCGGGGCGCATTTCAGGACGGGTGGCATCGGCCGCGGTCTGACGCGGCCCGTTCTGGTGGAGATGTCGGACCGCTACGCGATCGCCAGCCGCAACACCGTGCATGCCTTCATCGACGAGGCGCTGAAATACGATTTCGTCCGGCTGGTGACGCTGCGCCGGCCCGGCGGCCATCACCGGTTCGTACCGTCGCCGAAAGTCATCGGCATGCTCGCCCATTGGTATGGCCTGCATTTCGAAGCGCTTGATGTCATCGACGGCGGCAGCCGCGCCGGCCTGTTCCGCGCCGATGCGGACAGCCTGCTGTTGCAGATGCAGCCGGATGTGGCCGACGGCCTGCTGGCGGCTCCGGGGATCCGCAACTCGGGCCCGCTCTATGCCACGTTTTCGCGTGTCGATGCCGGTGGCCTGATCATGGACCGGCTCTTTGGCGGCATCGACCTGACGATCCCTGCGACATTCGATCGATACGAGACGGATATCACCTCCATCTCCTTTCTCGCGAGCTTCGCCGGTCTGTCGCGCGCGCATGTCAGCCGCAAGCTTTCGGCGGCCGAGGCTGCGGGAGGCGTCGGCTGGAGCGGCTTGCGCGGGCGCTCGCCTCTCTGGATCTCGCACGATTTCCGCAGGCAGTATGCGCAAACGCAGGCGACCAAACTATCCATTCTGGACGACGCCTTTTCCAGGGCTTTGGCGGTCAGGGCGGAGGCGTCATGAGGCGCCACCGTCCATTTTTGACGCATCCGTTGTCGAAGCCGGGCCGCCATGAGATTTGCTTTTTCATACAAGGCGTTCACCGGGGCGCCGACTCGATTGGACAGGACTGCGGGCCCTGAATTTCGCCCGCGACAGAGGACTTTTTAAATGAGCAAATCAACTCTGACCGCAGGCGGCCAGGTGATGCCAGGTGGACGAAATCGCGCTTTGACGGCGGTCTTCCTCGCAGGCGTTTCGTCTGTCGCGCTTTTCGCGACGATGCCGGTCAATGGCGCGATGGCGGCGGATTGCGTTGTATCCGGCAATGTCATTGCCGGCCAGACTGACTGTACCGTCGAGAATTCGGGTACGATCTCTTCGCCTGAGACTGCGGTCTACGTCGCTCCCGCTTCCGACGGTATCTCGATTAATAACCTGGCCGGCGGGCAGATTTCTGGCGATGAGATCGGTATCGAGATCGAGGCGTCGAGCAACAACACCATTACCAACGCCGCCGGCGCCACGATTTCGGGTTCCGATCAGTCTGTCTCGGCCGGTATTGCCGTTCAGACCCTGCCCGGTAGCAATGAGACCGCTGATGGGACGGTGATCAACAATGCCGGTACGATCAGCGGCCATGATTTCGGTGTCGGCTTTGGATATGTCGGCGACTTTTCGATCAACAATAGCGGCACGATTGCCAGTACGGGGGCTGACAATTTCGGTAGTCATTACGCTGGTAGCAGCGCCGGTTTGTACGCCTATGTCGTTGGAAATATCGCGGTCGACAATAGCGGCACGATTTCGAGCGTCGCCGGCACAGGCATCGATCTCTATCGCATCGAGGGCGGGGTCATTTCGAACAGCGGTACGATCTCGGGCGCTTACAACGGCCTGAATATCGACTCGGGCGGATGGGATGATTCAACGATCGCCATCACCAATATCGGCACGATTTCGGGCGAAACGAATTCCGGAATCAACCTTGCCGACATCAACGGGCAAAGCATTTCCATTCAGAACAGCGGAACGATCTCCGGTGCCCAGAACGGGATCTATGCTGAAGACGTACAAGCAGAATTTTCGCTCGAGAACAGCGGCAATATCTACGCAGCCGGCGGCATCAGCTATCTTTACGGCGTAAGCCTTCAACGTGTCGACAACGCCACGATCGTCAACAGCGGCAAGATTTCCGGCGACTATTACGGTCTCTTCCTGAATGGCGACGAGTCTGTTGCGAGGGTGACCAATACCGGGACGATTTCCGGCTACAGCTATGGCATTTGGTCCAGCGACACCAGCCTCGATCTCGCAAACTCCGGTGTGATTGATGGTGGTGTTCAGGCTTATGACGGAGAAACTCTAAGGATTGCCAATAGCGGTTCGATTGCCGGCGTGCAGGCCCTGGCTATAGGTTACTCCGATGAAATCAGCGTAAACAATAGCGGTCGGATCGCGGGCGACTTCCAAGGCGTATATGCGGCCTCTACCGGGGATTTTTTGCTGGTGAACAGCGGCACGATCACTGGACAGACGGGGGTGATCTCAACATCCAATACTTCCGCCTCGATCAGCAACAGCGGCACAATCTCGGCCGACCTGAACGCGATCATTTCCGCGAACGGTGGCGCTATGACCATTGACAATAGCGGCACGATTTCCGGCGGCACGTACGGTATTCTCGCCTCCAGTTCCACAACCATCACCAATAGCGGCACGATCTCCGGCGGCGTGAACTCCATCCGGTTTAGCTCTGACGGAAACACGCTGAACCTTCTGCCGGGCTCGGTCATCAAGGGCGCGGTGGATTATGACTCCACCGAGAACAACGCTACGAACTTCGGTTCCGGCAGCTATTCTCTCGCCGTCGACAATTACGAGACGGCGCTCAACCAGATCAGCCTGAACAACTCCCGCCAGTCGCTGATCGTCTCGGTGGATTCGAATAGCAACAACGGCAGGCTCGAGGTCGTCGATCCCGGCGCTTCATCGATGGATGCGGCAGTTCGCGGCTATACGAATTCCGTCGGCAATGTCATCGGCTCGATCCTCAATATCGATGTCGGTTCTTCTGCAGGCGGCGGTAGCGAATCGTCGGGCACCAGCGCTCTCGGCTATGCCGAGGAAAAGAAGCCGACGGGTTCGGCAGCCGCCGTTCAGAAGCTTGGCGAGGGCACGGCTGTCGACCGCTTCGGCAACCTGTTCTGGATGCGCGCCTTCGGCGGCCAGACCTTCGACAACGATAACGACACGCGCTCCAGCAATTACGGCGTTGCCGCCGGTGTCGACCGCCAGTTCGACGACGGCCGCTTCGGCGTGCTCGCCGGTTACGGCCGCATCATCAACCGCGCCGACGACGGCTCCGGCCAGACGGCCGGCAATACCGGCTTCGGCGGCGTCTACATGCGCAACGATTTCAGCGGCGTGACGCTCGATAGCTCGCTGGTGGCTGGTGGCATCGAGAATGACAGCCGCCGCGAGATCTTCGGCTCCGATCCGGCCCGCGGCTCTTTTGCCGGCTGGTACGTCTCGCCGGAGATCGCCATCTCGCAGAAGCATGAGGTCGCTCCGGGCTGGACCTTCACCCCGGCGGCACGGCTGCGCTACACGGCAGGCTTCTATCAGGGTTATTCCGAAACCGGCTCGACGCAGAACATCTCCTACGACGACCGTACTTCACACACGCTCGAAGGCATTCTGGAAGGCAAGCTGACCAACCAGACGAAGCTGACGAACGGCATGGTGGCGAATGTCTCGCTGAGCGCTGCCCTCGTCGATACGCTGAACCTCGGGGCTTCCGGCCTGAACGCCAGCCTGAGCGGCACGGACTTCATGGTCTCCGCCATCAGCGACCGCAACCTTGTCGGCGGCCGTTTCGGACTGTCGGGTGAATTGCAGGTCAACCCGCAGACGACGCTCTACAGCGGCGTAACGCTCGGGACCTATACCAGCGAGGTCAACTCCTGGTCGGCAAATGCGGGCGTGAAGGTCGAATTCTGAGATCGGCTGAAGCATCTGCATGTTCTCGAAGAGCGGATCGGCAAGATCCGCTCTTCGGTTTTCTATGCGCTGCGTGGCCGGGCCATCGCGCGCGGGCGTCTCATTTCCATTCCCAGAGCCGCTTCGAGGCATAGGGCCTGCTGCTGACGACCCCGCGCGGCTCTCCGCTCGCCGCCACATAGCGCCCGGCATCTTCGGCATCGTCGACGCCGACGAGGATCATCCTGGTGGAGCTTTTCGACGGCGCGCCCTTCGCTCGCAGTTCGACATTGATCACTGCATGCGGATAGTCCTCGTGCAGCTTGATCATCGGCTCGCCCGACAGCGCGATATGGTGCTGCATCGCCAGAAACGACAGGACGCGCTCATAGGCGGCCGCGGGCGAAACCGGTCGGTCGCCATCGGCCGTGCGGGCATAGGCCATCGTATCGATCTGCCCCTTCTGCTTGCGCATTTCATAGACGAGCAGATTTGAGCCCATGGCGAGCTCCACATGCAGATCGAAGGTCTGGTAGCGGTCTCCGCGCTCGTGAAGATCGGCCAAACGGGCCTTCATGTCCTCGGCAAAATCGGAATATCGGGATGGTGTCATAGCTGGTCCGCCTTCAAATGCTGCCGCGCAATCGCATGGCGCTCCCCTCGGCGCAAGAGGGGCGATGCCCGGCATCTCCGTCCATAAGCGGACTCTTTTCATTTCTGCTCATAGAGCCACTTTCCCGGTTGACAGGACCACTTCCGCAGATATTCTATTATAAAACCTGATATAACATAATTGCGGAACAACAAACCGGGAGCATGAAATGAAGACTCTTGTCGCTTTCCTTCTCGGCACTGCGCTGGTCGCTCTGCCGACAACGATGATGGCTCAGGAAAAGGGTGGCGTCATCAACGTCGCGACGATCGGCGAGCCGCCGACGCTCGACCCGATGTCCTCGACCGCCGATCTGGTCGGCATCGTCACGCAGCACATTTTCGAAACGCTCTATACGTTCGACAAGAGCTGGAACGTCACGCCGCTGCTGGCCGAGAGCCTGCCGGAAATCAGCGCCGACGGTAAGACCTACACGATCAAGCTGCGCACCGGCATCAAGTTCCACAACAACACCGACATGGCCTCCGATGACGTCGTCGCCTCGCTCAATCGCTGGACGAAGATCGCTTCGCGCGGCAAGCAGGTCGCGGGCTTCATCGATTCCATCGCCGCCGTCGATCCGGCGACCGTCAAGATCACGCTGAAGCAGCCCTATGCGCCGCTGACATCGCTGCTGGCCTTCAACAATTCCGCCGCCATCATCATTCCGTCTGAAAAGCAGGACGAGCCGATGAAGGAATTCATCGGTACCGGCCCCTACATGCTCAAGGAGCGCAAGGCGGACCAGTATATCCAGCTCGTGCGCTTCGACGGCTACAAGTCGCGTGATGGCGAGAGCAATGGCTACGGCGGCGCGCGTCACCAGTATCTCGACGAAATCCGCTTCGTGCCGGTTCCGGATGCCAATACCCGCGTCGAGGCTGCCGTCTCTGGACAGTATGATTATGTCGACTCTATCCCTGTCGAGTCTTTCGACAAGCTGAAGGGATCGAGCGCCTCGCAGCCGGTCATCCTGAAGCCCTTCGGCTATCCGGTCTTCGTCTTCAATACGAAGGAAGGCATTGCCAAGAATGTCGAGGTCCGCAAGGCGATCCGCCAGGCGCTCAGCATGGAAGACATGCTGGCAGCGGCCTTCGGCAGCACGGATTTCTACACGCTTGACGGCGATATCTATCCGAAGCCCTTCGCCTGGAATACCGATGCCGGCGTCGAGGGCAATTACAATGTCGCCGATCCGGAAGGCGCTGCCACCGCCGCCAAGGCGGCCGGCTACAATGGCGAGCCGATCCGCATCCTGACGAGCCGCCAGTACGAGTTCCATTACAAGATGGCGCAGGTTGCCGCCGAATACCTGAAGATGGCGGGCTTCACCGTCGACCTGCAGGTCGTCGACTGGGCAACGCTGACACAGCGCCGCACCGATCCGAAGCTCTGGGATATCTACATCACCCACAGCCCGTTCCTGCCCGAACCGGCGCTGATCGGCTCGCTGTCGCCGAGCTCGCCCGGCTGGTGGGATACGCCGGCACGCAAGGCGACCGTCGATGCCTTCACCTCGGAAGTCGATCCGCAGAAGCGCATCGCGCTCTGGGCCGATGTCCAGAAGGCGATGTATGACGAGCTGCCCTACATGAAGATCGGTGATTTCAACGCTGTTTCGGCGAAGTCGAACAAGCTCGAAGGCGTCGATCCGGCTCCGTGGCCGTACTTCTGGAACGCGTCCATCAAGAAGTAACGACCCATCGCAGGATACCGGTGCGTTCGCGCCGGTATCCTTCTTCCATCGTGCCTGGCGGCACAGAGACGGATCCATGATACGCTACATCCTCCAGCGCCTTGCGGGCATGATCGTCGTGATGTTCCTCGTCGTCACGATCGTCTTCGTCATCGTGCGCGTCACGCCGGGCGATCCGGCGGCTGTGATGCTCGGTCCCGATGCGACGTCGCAGGATATTGCCGATCTGCGCGCCAGCCTCGGCCTCGACCGGTCTCTCGGCGTCCAATACATCTATTATGTCGGTCAGCTCCTGAGGGGCGATCTCGGCCAGTCGATCTTCCTGAACATGCCGGTCACCTCGGCACTTCTCGATCGTGCCGAACCGACCTTCTTCCTGACGATCTTCTCGCTTGCCATTGCCAGCATCATCGCCCTGCCGATCGGCATCTACGCAGCTTACCGGCGCGGCTCCTTCGTCGACCAGGCGGCGACGACGCTTGCGATGTTTGCGGCAAGCATCCCGAGCTTCTGGCTCGGTCTGATCCTGATGCAGATCTTCGCCGTCCGTTTCGGCATGTTCCCGGTCTCTGGCTACGGTGGTCCCGGCTCGACCTTCCTCGACCGGATGTATCACCTGACGCTGCCCGCCTTTGCGCTCGGCATCGTCTCATCGGCGCTGATCCTGCGCTTTACCCGCGCGTCGATGCTGGATGTGCTCGGCGACGATTACATCCGCACGGCGCGCGCCAAGGGCCTGATCGAGCGCAAGGTGATCCTCAAGCATGCGCTGAAGAACGCGCTGATCCCGATCCTGACCGTGCTCGGCCTGACGGCTGCCGTCCTGATCTCCGGCGCAGTGGTGACCGAGACCGTCTTCGGTCTCCCCGGCGTCGGCAATCTCGTCGTCTCGGCCGTTCTTCGCCGCGACTATCCGGTCATCCAGGGCGCACTGCTTGTCATAGCCGCGCTCTACGTCCTGATCAATTTTGCGATCGACATGCTCTATTTGCTGGTCGATCCGAGGGTGCGCTACTGATGAGCGATATCGCGATCAAGCCGGCCGAAAGCGAAGGCCGCAAGTTCATCCGCCGCTTCCTGAAGCGCAAGACGGTCGCCTTCGGCGTCCTCATCCTCGTCATCTTCGTGCTGCTGGCGATCTTCGCGCCGTGGGTCGCGCCCTATTCGCCATCGAAGCTCTCGATCGTCAATCGGCTGAAGCCGCCGAGCGGAACCTATTTCTTCGGCACCGACGAGTTCGGCCGCGATGTGCTGTCGCGCACCATCTTTGCGGGACGGCTGTCGCTGCTGGTTGGTGCCGCGGTCGTGGCGCTCTCGGCGGTGATCGGCGTGACGCTCGGCTTGCTCGCGGGCTTCTTCAAGAAGCTTGATACGCCGATCGCCCGCCTGATCGATGCGATGATGGCATTCCCCGACATTCTTCTGGCAATCGCTCTCGTCGCTGCACTCGGCCCGTCGCTGACCACCGTCATCGTCGCGCTGTCTATCGTCTATGCGCCGCGTCTCGCCCGTATCGTGCGCGCCTCGACGCTTGTCATCCGCGAGCTGCCCTATGTCGAGGCGGCCCAGGCGCTTGGCATCTCGACCTTCCACATCATGACGCGCCATGTGCTGAGGAACCTCCTGTCGCCGATCCTGGTGCAGGCGACCTTCCTGTTTGCCAGCGCCATGCTCGCCGAGGCCGGGCTCTCCTTCCTCGGCCTCGGTGTCAGCCCGGAAATCCCGACCTGGGGAACCATGATTGCGGCCGGCCGCCAATATATCGGCCAGGCCGACTGGATGACGCTGTTTCCGGGTGTCGCCATCATTCTCTCCGTGCTCTCGCTCCAGATGGTCGGCGACGGTCTGCGCGACATGCTCGATCCCAAACTTCGAAAGGACTTGTAAATGACCGGTGATAAAGCGGCCAAGCCGCTCCTCCTCACCAATGTGAAGCCGATGGCATTCGGTGCCGATACGCCTACTGGTGCTGTCGATATCCTTGTCGATGGCGAGGGCAAGATCGCCAAGATCGGCCAGCAGCTCGCCGTTGGCGATGATGTGGCGCGCGTCGATGGCAAGGGCGCCTGGATTTCGCCCGGCTGGGTCGATCTGCACGTCCATATCTGGCATGGCGGCACCGATATCTCGATCCGCCCGTCGGAATGCGGCGCCGAGCGCGGTGTTACCACGCTCGTCGATGCGGGATCGGCCGGCGAAGCCAATTTCCACGGTTTCCGCGAATACATCATCGAGCCATCCAGAGAGCGCATCAAGGCGTTCCTGAATCTCGGGTCCATCGGCCTCGTCGCCTGCAACCGCGTGACCGAACTGCGTGACATCAAGGATATCGATCTCGATCGCATCCTCGAATGCTATGCCGAAAACAGCGAGCATATCGTCGGCCTGAAGGTGCGCGCCAGCCACGTCATCACCGGCTCCTGGGGCGTGACCCCCGTCAAGCTCGGCAAGAAGATCGCCAAGATCCTGAAGATCCCGATGATGGTCCATGTCGGCGAGCCGCCGGCGCTCTATGACGAAGTCCTGGAAATTCTCGGTCCCGGCGACGTCGTTACCCATTGCTTCAACGGCAAGGCGGGTTCGAGCATCATGGAAGACGAGGATCTCTTCAATCTGGCCGAACGCTGCGCCGGCGAGGGCATCCGCCTCGATATCGGCCATGGCGGCGCCTCCTTCTCCTTCAAAGTGGCGGAAGCGGCGATCAATCGCGGCCTGTTGCCGTTCTCGATCTCGACCGACCTGCACGGCCACTCGATGAACTTCCCGGTCTGGGATCTGGCGACGACGATGTCGAAGCTGCTCTCGGTCGGCATGCCCTTCGACAAGGTCGTGGAAGCCGTCACCCATCACCCGGCATCGGTCATCAAGCTGTCGATGGAAAACCGCCTGGCCGTTGGCCAGCGCGCCGACTTCACCATCTTCGACCTGATCGATTCCGACATCGAGGCGACCGATTCCAACGGCGACGTCTCAGTGCTCAATAAGCTGTTCGAGCCGCGCTACGCCGTCATCGGCAGCGAGGCGATCACCGCCAGCCGTTACATCCCCCGCGCCCGCAGGCTGGTTCGTCACAGCCACGGCTATTCCTACCGCTAAGAGAAGAAAACAGAAATCGCATGACAGGAGCCTACGTGAACACGTCTCCAGCTACCGCCAAGATCTCGGGCACGCCTGCCGAAAGGCTGGCCGCGCTCGGCATCGCCCTGCCGCCGGCGCCGCCGCCGATCGCCAACTTCGTGACGCATGTCATCGAGGGCAATATTCTCTATCTCTCCGGCCAGGGGCCGCGGGAAGCCGATGGCTTTCTGCACACCGGCAAGGTCGGCGGCACTGTCGGCGTCGAGGACGCCTACAAGCATGCGCGGCTGACAGGCATCAACCTGCTCGCCGTCATGCAGGATGCGCTGGGCGATCTCTCGCGCGTCAAGCGCGTCGTCAAGCTGCTCGGCATGGTCAATGCCGTGCCGGACTTCCTCGATCATCCGAGCGTCATCAACGGCTGCTCCGACCTCTTCAACGATGTTTTCGGCGAGGAAGCCGGCCAGCATGCCCGTTCGGCTGTCGGCTTCGGCTCGCTTCCCGGCAATATCACCGTCGAGATCGAAGCGATCGTCGCGCTCAGGGACTGAAGGGAGACGTCAGTGGTTGCGCCAGCCCATGATCTTTTCGATGCGTTCCGCCGACGCGCGCACATGCGCCGTGTAGCGGTTCTCGTCCGAAAAGGCCTTCTGTTCGGGAAGGACGATGGAGATGGTCGCAACGCACTCGCCGTCACGGTCGCAGATCGGCGAGGCTATGCAGGCAACCGCATAGTCCGATTCACCGGCCTGGATCGACAGGCGCGCGTCGAAAGCGGCGCCCGCCGAGCTCGACAGCACTTCGGCATCCATCTCGGCGCGTCCCGTCGGCGAGGTCTTGGCGCAGCGCTTGAAGAGTTCGACACGCTCGGCCTCCGGCAGGTGGCCTGCCAGCAGGCGACCGGATGCCGTCCAGTTCAGCGGCACGCGCGTTCCGACGCGCGATGCCACCTGGAAATGGCTCGGGCCGTCGGCCATGGCGAGCACCAGCATGTAATCGCCGTCGCGGCCGCAGACCTGCACGGTCTCGCCGGCTTCTCGGCAGAGATCGTGCATTTCATGGGTGGCAACGCTCATGAAATCCAGCGAGCGGGCATAGGCGAGGCCGTAGTGGTAGAGCCGCGGTCCAAGCCAGACGGATCCGTCCGTATTGCGCGTCAGCATGTTCTTCTCGACCAGATCGTCGACGATCACATAGACCGTCGACAGCGGCGCCTTGACCGCCTTGGCGATCGCGTAGACACCCGCCGGCGATCCGGTTTCGTAAAGGTAATCAATCACCTGCAGAGCACGGTCGATGCCGCTCACGCGCGAGCGGCGTGCGGTCTTTTCGCTGCCGGTCTCTTCGGCGGAGGTGTTGTCTTCGGAGTAAACCGGAGATGATGTCTTGCCGTCCAATTCCACGTCCCTCGTATGCAGATGCGAGTTTATTACATTACTATGGCATAGCCGTCACTGAGGCAAATCGCAACACCCCATGTGACCAGGCACTCGAAATTGGAGACAACAATGTCTGATGACATCCGCCCGTCGATCGGCCTTCGCCCGGTCATCAACGTTTCCGGCACCATGACCAGCCTCGGCGCATCGATCGTCGTTCCCGAGGCGATCGCCGCCATGTCGTCGATCCTGCCGCAATTCGTCGAGGTCAACGATCTGCAGCGCAAGGCGAGCGCCGTGATCGCCCGGCTGACGGGCGGCGAGGCCGGTTTCGTCACTGCGTCCTGCTCGGCAGGCATTTCGCTGGCGGTCGCCGGCACCATCACCGGCAACAATCTGCTGGCGATCGAAAAGCTTCCTGAAGTCATCACCGACAAGAACGAAGTTCTCGTGCAGATGGGCCACGTCGTCAGCTACGGCGCGCCCGTCGATCAGGCGATCCGTCTGGCCGGTGGCAAGGTCGTGCTCGTCGGGCAGGCCACCTCGACGCATCGCTTTCACATGGAAAATGCGATCACCGAAAAGACCGCCGCAGCTGTGTATGTGGTCTCGCATCATGTCGTCGATTACGGCCTGCTGAACCTCAAGGAATTCGTTGAGATCGCCCATGCCAAGGGCGTGCCCGTCATCGTCGATGCCGCTTCGGAATATGATCTGAAGATCTTCCTTGAGCAGGGCGCCGATATCGCGCTTTATTCCGGCCACAAGTTCCTGGGCGGCCCGACCTCGGGCATCGTCGCCGGCAAGAAGGAGCTGGTGCGCAACGTCTTCCTGCAGAACATGGGCATCGGCCGCGGCATGAAAGTCGGCAAGGAGAGCATCTTCGGCGTCATGGCGGCTCTGGAAGCCTGGGAGAAGCGCGATCACGCCGGCATCCGCGAGCGCGAGACGGGTTATCTCAATCTCTGGAAGCAGACGCTCGACGGCCGTCCGGGCGTCACTGCCCTGATCGAGCCCGACCCGACCAACAACCCGCTCGACCGCATGCGCGTCATCATCAAGGCCGATGAGGCCCACATCACCGCCTGGGATCTCGCCGATGCGCTGGCGCGCGGCACGCCGCCGATCATCGTGCGCGATCACGAGGTCGAGCATCACTATTTCTACCTCGATCCCTGCAACCTGCATCCGGGCCAGGAAAAGATCGTCGCCAGCCGTATTGGCGAGGAACTCGACAAGGCGCGCGCCTCCAACGAGATCATCGCGACGCCGATCGAGAACCGTAGCAAGCACCGCTTCGACGGCGCTCTGCGCTGGCCGGATTAAAAAGCGACGGCGGGGCGGTCTCCATACCCCTCCCGCCTGCCGGCCACCCTCCCCACAAGGGGGAGGGTTAAGACTGCCGCAGCGCCGGGCCTGCCGGGAGCAACAGAAACGAAGGAACGACCATGATCGCGGAAGCTCAGAAAAGTCAGGCCACGGAATCGGTTCTCTCCGTCCGGAATCTGACGACATCGTTTCTCGTCGACGGCACCTGGAAGCCTGTGGTGCGCGATGTCTCCTTCGATGTGGCACCGGGCGAGACGGTGGCGATCGTCGGCGAGAGTGGTTCGGGCAAGAGCGTCACCTCGCTGTCGATCATGCGTCTGCTGCAGGCCGATTCCAGCCGCATCGAGGGCAAGATCATGCTCAGCGGCCGCGATCTGCTTGCTCTTCCCGAAGAGCAGATGCGTAAGGTGCGCGGCAACGATGTCGCGATGATCTTCCAGGAGCCGATGACCTCGCTCAACCCGCTCTTCACGATCGGTGATCAGATCTCGGAAGCGCTGCTCTGCCACAGGTCGATGTCGAGGGCCGAGGCACGCGCCGAGACCATACGGCTGCTCGAGAAGGTCCGTATCCCCTCGGCCGCTTCGCGTTTCGACGAATATCCGCACCGCTTCTCCGGCGGCATGCGCCAGCGCGTGATGATCGCCATGGCGCTGGCTTCGCGCCCGAAGCTGCTGATCGCCGACGAGCCGACGACGGCGCTCGACGTGACCATTCAAGGGCAGATTCTCGACCTCATCAAGATGCTGCAGGAAGAGGAGGGCACCTCGGTTCTCTTCATCACCCATGACATGGGTGTCGTCGCCGAAATCGCCGACCGCACTGTCGTCATGTATCGCGGCGAGCAGGTAGAGACCGGCGAGACCGCCGACATCTTCCATCGCGGCAAGCACCCTTATACGCGCGCGCTGCTCTCGGCTGTGCCGGTTCTGGGCTCGATGACCGGCTACGAGCGCCCGCTGCGCTTTCCCGTCGTCAACACTGCGACCGGGGAATCCGACAAGCCGGTCGAAACGGCCGATACCGTCGCCTCGACCGCTCGTCCGGTTCTGGAGGTCAGAAACCTCACCAAGCGCTTCGACATCCATTCCGGCCTGTTCGGCAAGCTGACCGGCCGCGTCCATGCCGTCGAGAATGTCTCCTTCGATCTCCACGCCGGAGAGACGCTGTCGCTGGTCGGCGAATCCGGCTGCGGCAAGTCCACGACCGGCCGCGCCATCATGCGGCTGATCGAGGCGCAGAGCGGCTCCGTCATCGCCGACGGCAAGGATGTGCTGTCGCTTGATAAATCCGGTATGCGCGAGATGCGCAAGACTGTGCAGATGATCTTCCAGGATCCCTTCGCCAGCCTCAACCCGCGCATCCGCGTTGGTGATGCCATTGCCGAACCCTATCTCGAACACAGGATGGGAACCGCGAAGCACGCGAAGGAGCGCGTCGCCGATCTCCTGACCAAGGTCGGCCTGACGCCCGACATGGCCTTCCGCTTCCCGCACGAGTTCTCCGGCGGCCAGCGCCAGCGCATCTGCATCGCCCGCGCGCTTGCCCTGGAGCCGAAAGTCATCGTTGCCGATGAGAGCGTTTCCGCGCTCGACGTCTCGATCAAGGCGCAGGTGATCAACCTGATGCTCGACCTGCAGCAGAGCCTGAACCTGGCCTTCCTGTTCATCTCCCACGACATGGCTGTCGTCGAGCGCGTCAGCCACCGCGTCGCCGTCATGTATCTCGGCGAGATCGTCGAAATCGGCCCCCGCGCCGCCGTCTTCGGCAATCCGCAGCACGACTATACGAAGAAGCTGATGTCGGCGGTGCCCGTTCCCGACCCAGATCGCCGGCGCGAGAAGCGGGCGGCGGCAAATGACGAGCTCAGGAGCCCCATCCGGCCGGTCGACTATGCGATCAATCCGCTTGAATACCGGGAAGTGTCACCGGGGCACTTGGTGGCGCTCTAGATCAGACGCGCGGCGATCTCCAGCGCCGCGCTGGCTTCTGCCATGCGGCGGTCAAGCGTTACAAGTTCCGTGCGCGTCTCTTCGGAAATTGCCAGATGAAGGGCATCGCTGGCTCTGAGATTGACGTTTCGCTGAGCGGCAAGCTTTGCTGCGAGCAGAAAATGGCGCCGCTCGACCGGGATGAGCTCGAACGTTTCCATGACCAAACCGTCGAAGACGTTTTGAATCTCGGCTTGATAGTCGCTGTTGAGCTGTCCCGTGCGAATTTTCAGCGCTATGGCCGACGAAAATTCAGTCAGTGTCCAATCGCTGACGACCACGCGGGTTGTATTGACGGACTCCCACAGAAAGGCGCTGGCTCGTTCGCTTGCCTCTTCATTGACCAGTGCGGCAACGATGACTGACGTATCGAGATAAAACATTCAGTATCGTTCGCTATCGCGCATGTCGCGGACGAACGTACCGGCGTCCATTGATTGTTTCGGTTGCGAGTGGCGTAACGCGCGAAGAGCCTGCAGATCGATTGGCTTGCGCGGCTTCTTGATAGGGACGATCTCGGCGACCGGCTTTCCGCGCTTCAAGATCTGCACCGTCTCGCCTGCCTCGACGCGCTCGACGAGTTCGCTGAGATGCGTCTTCACGTCTGCCAAATTGACCTGAGTCATCGCTGCACCCTCATGACCATCTAGTTGGTCATATTATATCAGTCGCATCGGAGCAGCAAGCAACCGCCAAAAACAGCAAAAGCCGCCGCATGGGGGATTGCGGCGGCTTTCGCACGGGGGCAGGGAACATCCCCGGAGGTCAACCGAAGCAGCAAGCGGAGGGCGGGTTGCTTTTTGCCCGGTTGGCGATGGCGTTGATGAAATTGCCTACCTTCGAGGTACTGGCCTCGCGTTTGCGGGCTGCCGTCTCAAGGAGTTGCTTGAAGTCTTCAAGCTTGACGCCATCGGCGCGCATCACCATGGCGATCATCGGGTCGCGAAGAGCTTCGGAAATGGTCAGGTCTCTGTTCTGTGTCATGGTAAGTCCTCCTTTCGTGGGCAGCTGCCCGTGTTCCGCTGTCGCAGCCTGCCCTCTCGGCATTGACTTTGGCGATCAGCGGTGTTACCGGTAAGTAACAATGCATTTGTTACCGATCGGTCACATCGATGTCAAGGACTTCGTCCTCAAAAAAATCAGAAACTTCGAATGAAATCTCCCAGGGCATGACAGACGAAAAGATTCCCCCGCGGGAACGTATCGTTTCGACCGCTTCGGAGCTTTTCCGCGAGCACGGCATCCGCGGCATCGGCGTCGATGCCATTGCCGATGCGGCGCTCACCAACAAGATGACGCTCTACAGGCACTTCGGCTCCAAGGACGAACTGATCTGTGAAACCCTGCGGCGGGCATCGGAAAAGGCCGAGCAGATCTGGCGTGATCTCGAGACCGCCCATCCTGGCAATCCGCGCGCTCAGCTCGATGCCTGGGTCGAAGGCCGCGCGCACTGTCTGAACGGCGAGCCGGCGGGCTGCGATCTTGCCAATGCGGCGATCGAGTTGAAGGGCGAGGGCCATCCGGCCTATGGCGTCATCGAGCGCCACAAGGCCGATCAGCGCCACCGCCTCGTTGCCCTCTGCGCTGCAGCCGGTGCCAGCGAGCCGCAGCTCCTGGCCGATACGCTCACGCTTCTTCTCGAAGGTGCGCGCGTGACGCGCCAGGCAATGGGCAGTGGCGGTTGCTGCAGCCATTTTGCCAAGGCGGCCAGTGCTGCAATCGCTTCCTACTGCTAAAGCGCAGCGCCGCCGTGGAACCTCCGTGGCGGCGACGCGTTACCTTCCTGGTCAGGAAGAACCCGTGGCAGTGAGATGAACTACACTTACCTCCATCGCCTGTATGCCAAGCGCGCCGAGCTGGAAGCCAAGCTCGAGCTTCATGAAGCGCGCGACTGTTTCGGCGACGAAGAGGTCGAAGACGGCACCGAAGCCGATCTGCGCCAGCGCCTCAGCGAAGTCACCCAGGAAATCGACAATCTGGAACATTCCCCTGGCCGCTAGTTGGCGGCGTCCAGAAGCTCGACGGTGCGTTTGTCGAACTCCCCCGCATAATATTTGTCGATCGCCCGGTGAAAGGGCGACCCGTGGTCGCTGATTGCTGCAAAGAGCGTGAGCGACGACCGGAACTTCAGGTCGTCGGGCGAGCCCAGAATGTCGTGTGCGCTGCGATCATTGACCGAGAGCATCGCATCGACACAGCGAAGCAGCCGCGTTCCGAGAATCGGATCGGCCAGATAGGCGGCGGCTTCCTCGGCGGAACGGATGGCATATTTCTCCGCCATCGACGATGTTCCGAGGCCCGCGATTTGCGGGAAGATGAACCACATCCAGTGCGATCGCTTGCGGCCGGCCTTCAGCTCCGACAGAGCCTGGCCGTAGATGCCGTTCTGCGCGTCGATGAAACGGTCGAGATCGAAATTGAGATCACTGGACATGGGGCGCCTCCCTTATGCGGGGAAGATATGGGAGGCCGCGTGGATTTCCATGTCGCTGCCGTCAGCAGCCTTTTTCCGCGTAGGGGCTGTATTCGCGGCAGGAATCGAGATGGTGATGAGGGTGTGGAACGGAAGTGACCGGCGCGGCGATTGCCGAGGTCGTCACCGGATCGGTTGCGACCGGTGTGGTGAAGTGGCCGGTGAGGCCGACGATCGCGAGGAGCGCGATCGCTGCGACGACAACGAGCCGCTCTATGCCGGAAAGCCGCTGGGCCTTCACATGTTCGGCATAATCCTGCTCGCCGTCGCCGGCGCTAAAACTGTCAAAATTGGTCATGGCATGAACTCCGAATATTGCCGCGAGACCTGATATGAGCCACCGCTCACAGCAGGTGGGAGCCCGCGTGCGCCACACATTTATGTAGCCGCCTCATCAAATTTAAGCCGTCGCTTGGCAAACGCAGTGTTCAGAAAATGACATCAATAGCCGTTATTGCCCGATCCGGTACTGGCGATGACGGGCGATCCGCGGTAGGTCTTTGAGCCAGCAGAGATTGCGGATTTTCTCCATGACCAAATCATATGGCGCAATGTCCATTGCGCAGCTTTCTGTCCTTATTCAAAGCGGTGAAGCGGATCCCGTCGAAGTGACGGAATCGATCCTTTCAGGCATCAAATCCTATCCGGATAAGGCGATCTTCATCTCGCTGACCGAGGAACGGGCCCTTGCCGAAGCCGAGGCGTCGGCCGCGCGCGTTAAGCAGGGCCGTTCGCTCGGCGTGCTCGATGGCATCCCGATCGCCTGGAAGGATCTCTTCGACATCGAGGGCATGGCGACGACGGCAGGCTCGACGGTTCTCGCCGATGCGCCGCCGGCAAAGAACGACGCGGCAATCGTCATGGCGCTGAAGCAGGCCGGGATGATTGCGCTCGGCCGCACGAACATGAGCGAGTTCGCCTTCTCCGGCCTCGGCATCAACCCGCATTACGGAACGCCGAAAAATCCCCACGGCAAGGACCAGCCGCGCATACCGGGCGGTTCGTCGTCCGGCGCGGGTGCTGCCGTCGCAGCGGGCCTCGTGCCGGTGGCCATGGGTACGGATACCGGCGGCTCCATTCGCATTCCCGCCGCGCTGAACGGCATCACCGGCTACAAGGCGACCCGTGGCCGCTATGCCATGGGCGGCGTCTTCCCGCTGGCCAAGAGCCTGGATTCGCTGGGGCCTCTCTGCCGCACCGTGCAGGATGCCGTCTGGATCGACGCGGCGATGCGTGGGCGAACGGCGTCCGAAGTCCGCCGCCGTGGTATTGACGGCCTGGAGATCGTCATTCCCGAGAACATCGTCTTCGACGGTGCCGAACCGGGCGTGGTTGCGGCCTTCGAGGCGAGCGTCGAACGGCTTTCGCGCGCCGGTGTGAAATTCGCCAGGATCGCAATGCCGGTCTTCGACGAGATCATCGCGCTGATGGCGAAACATGGTCCGCTGGCCTCGGCGGAAGCCTTTGTTCTTCATCGCGCGCGCCTTTCCGGCCCCGAGGCCGATGGCATGGACCATCGCGTCGTGTTGCGCACCCGGCTTGGCGAGCGCACCAGCATGGCCGATTACGTGGCGATCCTGGAAGCGCGGACGAAGATGATCGCCGCCTCGGAATCGCTGATCGGCAATCGTCTTCTGGCCTTTCCTGCCGTCGCCCACGTTGCCCCGCCGATCGCGCCGCTGGAGCAGGACGACGATCTGTTCATCGCGACCAACGGCAAGACCCTGCGCAACACGCTGCTCGGCAATTTCCTCGACTGGTGCGGCGTCTCGATGCCCTGCGGCCGCGGCGATGCCGATATGCCCGTCGGTTTCCTGCTGTCGGCGCCTGCCAATTGCGACGAAGCGCTGCTTTCGGCAGCGCTGGCGATCGAGCCGGTGGTGCAGGAGGGGTTCTGAGACGGCCCGAAAGTTATCTGAAATCGGAGGAGTAAGATAATGACGTCATTGCCGAACGGCCGCTTCGCGGTCTCCACCTGGTCGCTGCACCGCCTGCTCGGGCCGACCTATTCCTACAGCCCGGATCCGGCCAAGAGTGCGGCCCGCCAGGAGCCGTACGGCGCTGGCGGCGCTTCGCTGATCGAGCTGCCGAAGCAGCTTGCCGAGCGCGGCATCTATCGCCTGGAGCTCTGCTCCTTCCACCTGCCGAGCCTCGACCCGGCCTATCTCGCCGAGTTCCGCGCCGCGATGAAGGCATCGGGCGTCTTGTTCCAGACGCTGCTCGTTGAAGACGGAGACCCGAGCCATCCCGAAACCGGCGAGCGCGATATCCGCTGGATTGCCGGCTGGATCGAGATCGCCAAGGCGCTCGGAGCGGAGAACATGCGCGTCATCGCCGGCAAGCAGAAGCCGTCGCAAGAGAGCCTGCAGCGCGCGCTGACGAACCTGACATGGCTGGCCGCGCAGGCCGAAGGCAGCGGTATCCGCGTCGTCGTCGAGAACTGGTTCGACCTGCTGCCGGCACCCGAGCAGATGAACTGGCTGCTTGACGGTCTCGAAGGCAAGATCGGCCTCAACGGCGATCTCGGCAACTGGTCGGCGCCTGCGAAATATGCCGGTCTCGCCGATATCATGGGCCGCGCCGAGCTTTGCCACGCCAAGGCCGATTACAATGCATCTGGGCTCGATGCTGACGACTACGGCAAGTGCCTGGAAGCCTGCCGCGCCGCCGGTTATGCCGGCCCCTTCACGCTGATCTACGACTCGCCCTTCTTCGCCGACGAGTGGGACGGCGTCCTTTTGCAGAAGGCCTTTATCGAGGACTTCTTGGAAACGCGCCAACGCGCAATCGCTTGAAATGCAAGGAGACATGACATGAGCGCCCCATCGCCAATCGACGGCTTCGCAGCAAAGATCAGGAAGGGCGGCCATGGCGGCCTGGTCTCGGCGTGGATCGGCATTCCCTCGCCGCTGATGGTCAATCATCTGGCGCAGGAGGACTTCGACTCCCTCGTCCTCGACATGCAGCACGGCATGTGGGACCTCGGCACTGCTGCGGCCACCGTCGCCCAGGTGCGGGTTGCCGGAAAACCGGCGCTGGCGCGCATTCCGGTCGGCGACTTCTCGGCCGCCTCGCGGCTTCTCGATGCCGGTTTCTCAGGCATCATCGCGCCGATGGTCAATTCCAAGGCGGATGCCGAAGCACTCGTCAGCTTCACCAAATATCCGCCGCTCGGCGAGCGCAGCTGGGGCCCGAGCCTGGCGCTCAACCATGTTGGCATTCCGGCTTCCGAATACCTGAAGACGGCCAACGACCTGACGGTGACGATCGCCATGGTCGAGACCCGCGCGGCGCTCGAGGCTGTCGACGACATTCTCGGCGTTGAGGGTATCGACGGCATTTTCGTCGGTCCTTCGGACCTGTCGATCGCGCTCTCGAATGGAGCCAAGGTGGCGCCGGATACGCCTGAGGTCGACAAGGAGCTGTCGCATGTGATCGCCCGCTGCCGGGCGCACAAGAAGTTCGTCTGCGCTTTTGGCAGCGACGGCGCTCGCGCCGGCGAAATGCTGACGCTGGGTTGCGATCTGGTGATTGCGGCAGGCGATTCCACGCAGATCCGAAACGGAGCCGCCCGCGAGATCGCGGCAGCCCGCAACGGCTTCAAGCGCTAACGGCCGGGCTTCACCGCCAGCCAGATGACATGGCGCGCGCCGCGTCCCTTTCCGGCGCGCGTGCTGACCGCTTCGGTGGCAAAGCCGCCATCCTTGAGGCGGCGGGTAAAGCTCGTATCCGGGCCTGACGACCAGACGGCGAGAACGCCGCCGCCGCGCAGTGCGGCCTTGGCGGCGTTGATGCCGCCGTAATCGTAGAGCCGGTCGTTGGATTTGCGCGTCAGGCCATCTGGGCCGTTATCGACATCGAGGAGGATCGCATCGAACCCGGCCTTCGCGGCGCGGATTGCTTCGCCGACATCGCCTTCGAAGATCGTCACGCACGGATCGTCTAAACATCCCTTGAAGACTTCGGCCATCGGGCCGCGCGCCCAGGCGACAACAGCTGGCACAAGCTCGGCTACCACCACTTCGGCATCATCGGGAAGGACGGCAAGCGCTGCCCGGAGCGTAAAGCCCATGCCGAGACCGCCGATCAGAACTTTCGGGCGCTTGCGGCCCTTGATGCGCTCGTAGGAGAGGGTGGCAAGCGCCTCTTCGGAACCGCTGAGACGGCTGTTCATCAGCTCGTTGGCGCCGAGCATGATGGAGAATTCCGAGCCGCGCTGCTTCAGCCGCAGTTCGCCGCCGTCGCCGGGAATGGTTGCCTTGTCGAGTTCGATCCAGGGGAGCATGCCGTTTGCCTTCTATTCGGCCGCTCCCCTAGCATAGGCAGGCGAGCAAGTCACAGGCTGCGGGCAAAATGTCCGGGTGATGCCTCGACGATGGTATCCTGCGTCGCGGCGGCGGCCTTGCGGATGCCATCGACCTCTTCCGGCTTCAGCCGCGTTTTGGGATCATCGAAGCGCACATCCGGATCCGGCACGGCGGAAAGCAGCAGCCGCGTATAGGGATGGATCGGATTGTCGATGACATCCGCCGTCGGTCCCCATTCGACAATCTGGCCGGAATACATCACGGCGATATCCTCGGCGACATAGCGTGCCGTGGCGATATCATGGGTGATGTAGAGAAGGCCGAGATTCATCTGCTGCTTCATCTCGTTCAGCAGGTTGAGGACGCCGAGGCGCACGGAAACGTCGAGCATCGAGGTCGGCTCGTCGGCGACGATGATCTCCGGCTTGGCAGCAAGCGCACGCGCGATGTTCACGCGCTGGCGCTGGCCGCCCGAGAGTTCGTGCGGATACTTGGCGGCAACGATATCGGGATCGAGCCGCACGCGCTGCAGAAGCTCGCGCACGGTCGCATCGATCGCCGATGCCTTGATATCGGGGCGATGCAGCTTCAGCGGCCGCGTCAGGTGATAGGCGATCGTGTGCGCCGGGTTCAGGGAGGCGAACGGATCCTGAAAGATCATCTGCACCGAGCGCCGGTAGTCGGCGAGCTCGGCACGGCCGACTGCTTCAACGGGCTTTCCCTTGTAGAGGATCTGGCCTGTCGTCGGCGCATATTCGCGCATCGCCATGCGGGCGCAGGTGGTCTTGCCGCTGCCGGATTCGCCGACCAGTGCCAATGCGCGGCCGGGATGTAGCGAGAACGAGATCGAGCGGGCGGCATGCACCGTCGAGCTACCATGGCCGAAGGTCTTGTTGACCTTGTCGAGAGAGAGGATCGCTTCGCTCATGCGAGCACGCCTCCATGCAATGAGGGGAAGGAGGCCCAGAGCTTCTTGGTATAGTCATGCTGCGGCGTCTTGTAGATCGCTTCGGCCGTGTTCTGCTCCACAAGCTTGCCGGCGAGCATGATGCCGATGCGGTCGCAGAACTGCACCATCAGCCCGAGATCATGGGTGATGAACAGCACCGAGAAGCCGAACTGGCGGCGGAGCTCGTTGATGCGCTGCAGGATTTCGCGCTGGACGACGACGTCGAGCGCCGTCGTCGGCTCGTCCATGACGACCAGCTTGGGGTCGAGCGCCATGCAGATGGCGATGACGATGCGCTGGCGCATGCCACCGGAAAACTGGTGCGGATAGTTGCGCATCCGGTCCGGGGCGATGTCGACGAGCTTCAGCATCTCCGCGGCGCGCTCGCGCGCCTGCGCCTTGGTCATGCCCTTGTGCGTCTTCAGCACGTCGTAGAACTGGTCCTCGATGCGCAGCACCGGGTTCAGCGAGTTCATGGCGCTCTGGAACACCATGGCGACTTCGCGCCAGCGGAAATCGGCCAGCGCCTGCTTGTCGAGATCGAGCACGTCGCGGCCGGCGAGCAGGATTTCGCTGCCCCTGCGGATCAGCGCCGGCGGCTTGTGCAGGCGGCTGATGGCGAAGGCGATAGTGCTCTTGCCGCAGCCGGATTCGCCAGCGAGCCCGAAGACCTCGCCGGGGGCGACGTCGAAGCTCACATCGTCGACGGCGCGGAAGTCCTTTTCCTCGCCGATATAGTCGATGGTCAGGTTCTTGACCGAGAGAAGCGGCTGGCTCACAGACGGCCCTCCCCGGTGCGGATCAGTGCCTTCCAGCGGCCGAGCTGGCCACCGGTGCGAAGCCGCGGATTGGCGACTTCATCGACCGCGAAGTTCAGGAGCGACATGCCGATGCCGAGCAGTGCGAGCGCAAAGCAGGGCGTCAGGATATCCCACCAGGCGCCGACCGAAAGGGCGGATGCCTTCTGTGCATTGTAGAGCATGGTTCCCCAGGACACGACCTTGGGATCACCGAGGCCGAGGAATTCCAGCGTCGCTTCGGTGATGATCGCGAAGATGACGCTGCCGATGAAGTTGATGCCGACGATCGAGATGACGTTCGGGAAGATCTCGAACATCATGATGCGCCATTGCGGCTCACCCATGGTCTCGGCCGATTTGACGTAATCCTTCTGCTTCACGGAGAGCGTCTCGGCGCGGGTGACACGCGCGCCCCAGGCCCAGGAGGTGCCGCCGAGGATCAGCGCGATGACGAGCGGGCTGGCCTGGCCGATGAAGGCGGCGAGCACGAGGAGCAGCGGCAGGTTCGGAACGACGAGCACCATATTGGTGAAGAAGCTGATGACTTCATCGGTCTTGCCGCCGCGATAGCCGGCGATGATGCCGAGCGCGGTGCCGACGATGGTGATCAGCAGGCCGGCGCCGAAGCCGACGGCGAGCGAGGTGCGCGCGCCGTAGATCAGCCGCGAGAACACGTCCTGGCCGATGCGCGTCGTGCCCAGCAGGTGATCGAGCGACGGCGCCTGGTGCGGCCGGCCGGTGCGGGCGGTCGGGTCATATTGCGTGATCAGCGGCGCGGCGATGGCGACGATGATGATGAACAGGATGATGGCGACGCCGACGAGCGCCTTGCGATTGCGCAGGAGCCCGGAAATGAGGGTCTTCATGTCACGCTCCCTTCAGTCGCGGATCGAGCAGCACATAGCTGACATCGACGATGAAATTGGCGACCAGCATGGTCGTGGTCATGATCAGCAGCTGGCCCTGGATGACGGGATAGTCGCGCGCCAGGATCGCCTGATAGAGAATGTTGCCCATGCCCGGATAGTTGTAGACGACCTCGGTGACCAGCGAGCCGCCGAGGATGGTGCCGATGGCGATCGCCAGCGACGAGACGGTCGGCAGCAGCGCGTTGCGGGCCGCATACCAGATCATCACATGCCGGTCGGAGAGGCCCTTGGCACGGGCCATGACGATATAGTCTTCGCCAAGCAGGTTGATCATGTTGTTGCGCATGGTCACCGCAAAGCCGCCGGTCATGACGGCGCAGAGCGTCATCATCGGCAGGAAGGCATGGTAGAGGACGCTGCCGATATATTGCAGCGTGAAGGCCGGATCGAGCGACGGATCGGCGGCATAGCCGTTCGGAAACCAGCCGAGCGTGAAGCCGAAGATGAAAACGACGATCAGCGAGGTGACGACGGCGGGAATCGAGGTCGCGAAGATCGCGACGACCGAGACGATGACGTCGAAAGCGCTGCCGCGGCGCCATGCGGCGAGAATGCCGAGGAAGCTGCCGATGGTGAAGCTGATGATCGTGGCGCTGCCCATCAGGCCGACGGTCCAGACGAGCGCGTGCCCGAGCACGGAGGTGACCGGCAGCGGGAAATACTTGATCGACCGGCCGAGATCGCCGGTGAAAATGCTGCCGAGATAGGTCAGATACTGCTGCCAGAGCGGGCCATCGACGAAGCCGAAGGTGAGCTTCAGCGCGTTCAGGCTCTCGGGCGGCAATTCGGCGCCGGCGCTGGAGAACATGATCTGCACCGGATCACCCGGCATCAGGCGCGGCAGGAAGAAGTTGATCGTCGCCGCCGCGATGAAGGCTGCCAGATAGAAGGCCAGGCGGCGTAACAGGAAAGCCATGGAAACTCCGTGAAATCGGGAGCGGCGTAGGGGCGCCGCTCCCGAAGCTCCGTTGCTTACTTGACCGGCTCGAGGGCGAGCAGGTTCAGAAGGCGAGCGGGGTTGGTGCGCGAGATGGACGGATTGACGAAGGGGTTCTCCTTGGTCGACCAGCCGGTGAAGCGCTTGGTGTTGTACTGATACCAGTTCGGATTGTTGAAGACCGGGATCATCGGCAGGTTCTCGGCGACGATGCGCTGAGCCTTGTTCATCGCTTCCTTCTGCTTGTCGAGATCGGCAGTGTGCGTGAACTGGGTGACGAGGTCTTCGACTTCAGGGCTGAACCAACGCTGTGCCGTAAAGCGCGTCTTGCCCTTGTCCGAAGCGCTGAAGGCGCGCTTGTAGGGATAGTAGGGCGAGGACGATGCCGGAAGGCTGTTGATCGCCGCGTCGAACTTGCCTTCGATGAGGTCCGAGGTCCAGACGGCTTCCTCGGGGGTCTCGATCTTGGCGTCGACGCCGACCGCCTGCATGCCTTCGATGGCGATGTTGACGGTGTCGATCCAGTCGGTCCAGGAGTTCGGAACGATGATCGTGAACGAGATTTTCGAACCATCCGGGTTGTCGCGGAAGCCGTCGCCGTCCTTGTCCTTGTAGCCGGCCTCGTCGAGCAGCGCCTTTGCGGCGTCGGCGTCATAGGCGGCGAACTTGCCGAAGTCGGCCTTCACGGACGGGTCCGCCCAGCTCTTGTAGAGCTCGCCCATCAGGCCCGGGTCTTCGTTCAGCGTCGGGTAGCCGTAGCCGGCAACGTCGATCATCGTCTTGCGGTCGAGTGCCATGGAGACCGCGCGGCGGAACTTGACGTCGTTGAACGCCTTCTTGTTGGCTTCGTTCGCCGTTTCCTGGTTGAACAGGAAGGCAACCATGCTGCTCGGCGAATACCAGTAGTGATAGTGGTCCGGGTCCTTCGAGACATAGACGTTGTCGATGTCAGGAATGAAGGAGACGCCCCAGTCCAGCGTGCCGTCGGCGGTCGCCGTCAGGATCTGGTTGTTGTCGGCGAGCTGCGGGAAGCGCATGCAGTCGACCTTCAGGTGCTCGGCATCCCAGTAATTCGGGTTGCGGCACTGGTCATAGGTCTGGCCGGTAAAGCGCGGAACTTCGGTGAGCGGGCCGCTGCCGACAGGGGTCTCGTTGGCGAAGGTGACCGGATCGGCAACGTCCTTCCAGACATGCTCGGGAACGATCGGCAGCTGCGACAGCTGCTCGGCGGCGAGCGAGCTCGGGTCCTTCAGCGTGAAACGGACGGTCTGGCCGTCGACGGCTTCGACGCCGGTGATGAAACTCCAGATGCTGACGAAATCGAGCGCCGGGAACTTCTTCAGGTATTCGTATGTGAACTTGACGTCCGCGGAGGTCAGCGGCTTGCCGTCCGACCACTTGAGGCCGTCGCGCAGCTTGAATTCGATCGTCTTCAGGTCATCAGACTGCTTGAAGCTTTCGGCCAGGCGATAGACCGGCTTGTTGCTGTCGAAGCGGTTGAAGATGACCAGCGGCTCGTAGATGAAGTCGAGCGTCGACTGGCGTGAGGACGTCTGGTTGAACGGGTTGAAGTTGCGCACCCAGGTCGTTGCCGGCTCGATGTTCGCGGTCAAAACGGTTTGCGCCATGGCGGTGCCGGACAGCAGTGACAGAGCTGTCGCGGCGGCGAATATGTATTTTTTCACTTTATTCCCCTTGCTTGGTTACTTCGCGATCCGTGCTGGTCAGGCGGCCAGCACGGTCTTGAACATGTCCTCGACTTCCGCATGGGCGGCGCGGACGTCGATCTTGAGATTGCCGAGGCGGGCCTTGCCGGCCTCGATGCGGGCGATCGCGGCGTCGGTCAGCGGGCGGGCGGCCTTGGCGGCCGCTTCGCTTTCCGGGATGTCGCCATGGCTGTGGAGCGCGATGTCGAAGCCGGCATCCAGAACCTGAGCGACGCGCTCCGGCATGGTGCCCTGCAGCGATTCCATGAAGATGCAGTCGGAGATCAGCACGCCTTCGTAGCCCATGTCCTTGCGGATCACGTCATGCATGACCGGCGAGATGGAGGCGGGCAGTTCCTTGTCATAGGCCGAATAGACGACATGGGCGACCATGGCCCAGGGCGTATCCTTCAGCGCCACGAAAGGCTTGAAATCGGTCGCTTCGAGCGTTTCGCGGGAGGCGTCGACGACAGGGCGTTCCTTGTGGGAATCGAGCGTCGCGCGGCCGTGGCCCGGGATGTGCTTCATGACAGGCATGTTGCCGGTTTCGAGCAGGCCATCGACGACCTCGCGGCCGAGGGCGGCGATAAAATCCGGATCCGGGCCGAAGGAGCGGGCGCCGATCACAGCGCTCGTCGTCGAAAAGACGAGATCGAGCACCGGCGAGCAGCCGCTCGAAAGGCCAAGTTCCGTCATCATCGCCCCCATGGCCTGGGAGGAAAGACGAAGGGCACGCTTGCCGAGTTCGAAATCACGTCCGGCGAGCTCGGCAAAGGCGCAGAAGCTGCGGAACAGCGGCCAGGGGCCGGCGTCGAGATGCTGTACGCGGCCGCCTTCCTGGTCGGTAAAGACAGGTGCGTCATCGCGGCCGACGGCTTCGCGGAAGCGGTCGATCAGGATACGGACCTGTTCCGGGTTCTTCTCTGGTTGCGGCGGCCGACGAAGAGGCCGAGCGGGTTGGTTTCGCGAAACATCGCAAATTCGTCGTCCGACAGGGTGGGATTCGGCATGCCGACGAAAAGGGCGAGGGGGGTCTTGGACACTCTTTATGCTCCGGTCTTGAAATGTCAGGTCTTCGGCGCGCTTCTGAGCATGCCTTCGTAAACGCCCTTGTCGGGCGCGGGGATCGGCACGGCGCCGGCAGTCTTGGCGTAGAAATCGACGGGGCCCGCATCGCCGATGAAGGCGTAGGCGTGACCGAGGGTCTTCATGGTCTGCAGGGAGGCGGAAAACAGCGCCAGGCCGATGCCCTTGCCGCGGGCCTCCCTGGCAACGCCCGTCGGGCCGAAGAAGCCGCGAGCAGTCGTGTCGTAGCAGGCAAAGCCGAGCAGCTTTCCGTCCTCGACGGCGATGAGACAGGCATTCGGCTGGCGGGAAAAGGCGACGGTGACTTCGCTTGCCCAGTTCTCGCTGAAATGTTCGCGGACCCAGGAGGTGACGACATGCATTTCCGGCGGCAAGGCAGGCCGGATTTTGACACCGGTTTCAACCGCCTTTGATTTGAGTTCGTCGAGCTTTTTCGAATATAAGCTCACCAGCAGGTCGGGCACCTGTGATCCTCCATATATTCCGTTATTACGGAATGTATCCCCTTTTAATGACATAGACTTCGCGATTTCGATCAGTCTTGTCAACAGGGAATCTGGCGGATGACAGAAGGCCGCGCCGTGCCGCGCCCAATGAAAATGGCCCGGCGCAGGGCCGGGCCATCAAAGAAACGCGAAAGATCAGATATTTACCTGGCTGCCCAGTTGGCACCACGGCGGAAGATCGTCTTCATCTGCGGCACGCTGAATTCCTTGGCCTGGTGGCCGAGCGAGGAATAGAAGACCCGGCCCTTGCCATATTTGCGCTTCCAAACGACGGGCATGACGACTCCATCGATCCAGTAGGCGTGGTCGCCGGTAAAGGTCGTCGTCGCCAGCACCTCGTTCGAGGGGTCGACATGCATGTAATATTGCTCCGACGTGTAGGGGAAATCGGTGATCCCCTCCATGACCGGATCGTCCGGGCGGGTGATGTTGACCTTGTAGTCGATGATATTGCCCGGATGGGCAACCCACTGGCCGCCGATCATGAACTGGTATTCGACGCACTCGCGAAAGCTGTCGCCGGCGCCGCCGTGATAGCCGGCAATGCCGACGCCATTTTCGACGGCGGCCGCGAGATTCTTGATCTCTTCCTTCTCGATCTTCGACATCGTCACGATCGGCACGACGAGGCTGAGGTCGTGCACGGAAGGGTCGGCGAAGGCTTCGGTGCTGTGCTCGACATAGACCTTGAAGCCGTCCTCCTCCAGCATGTCCTTGATGATGGCCGCGCATTCCTGCGGCTCGTGGCCGCTCCATCCGCCCCAGACGATCAGTGCTTCACGCATTTCCATTCCTCCTGAAATTACTTGGCGAGCCGCCCGTCGACGAGCGATTCCGAGAGCGGCGCCGGCCGCTCGGTTGCCGTGGTGATGGTGACCGTTCGGCCACTTTCGGACGCCGTATGGAAGGCTTCCATGACCTCGAGCACATGCAGCGCCAGGCTGCCATTGGCGCGGTGCGGCCGGTTCGAGCGGATGGCATGGGCAAGATCGGCGACGCCGATCGAGCGGTAATTGCCATCGGCGTAAGGTGAGCTCAGGTCCTGCGGCTCGAAGCTGCCGCCCTTCTTGAGGAACTGCACCTCGCCGCCGAAGTGGTTCGGATCCGGCACGATCAGCGTGCCCTCGGTGCCGTAGACTTCCAGCGGCACATGCTTATGTCCCGCGACATCGAAGCTCATGCCGATCTGGACGACCGCACCATTGGCAAAGGCCATGACACCGGCGACATGGGTTGGCACGTGAACCGGGATCTTTTCGCCGCTTCGCGGCTCGCTGGTGACGACGCGCTCCTTGCGCGGCGAGACGGCAAAGCCCGCGACCTGCGCCACCGGGCCGAAGAGATTGACGAGGTCGGTGATGTAATAGGGACCCATATCGAGCATCGGGCCGCCGCCGACTTCATAATAGAAGGCAGGGTTCGGATGCCAGCGCTCGTGGCCGGGGCACATGAAGGTGGCGGTGCCGCCGACCGGCTGGCCGATCACGCCCTTGTCGATCAGCGCACGCGCCGTCTGATGGCCGCCGCCGAGGAAGGTATCGGGTGCCGCGCCGATGCGCAGACCCTTTGCCTTCGCGGCCTCCGCCAATTTTTTCCCTTCCGCGAAATTAATGCCGAGCGGCTTTTCGGAATAGGTGTGCTTGCCTGCCTCAAGCGCCTGCAGCGCAACGGCGACATGGGCTTTCGGCACCGTCAGATTGACGATGATCTCGATCTTGGGATCGGCGAAGAGCTCATCGATATTCCTGGCGGGAACGTTGAATTCGGCGGCCTTGGCGTCGGCGAGTTCGCGGTTCAGGTCGGCCACGCCCCTGATATCGAGGATCGGGAAGGAGGCCATCGCCTTCAGATAGGCGCCCGAAATATTGCCGCATCCGATGATGCCGATACCGACCTTGTCCATGCTTTCCTCCCGATGGATATTCTGTCGTCAGCGCCCTAAAGCGCCGGCCCCGTGGTGCTCCAGGGCGATTCATAGAGTTCGTAAAGCGCGACGGCGGCAGCACCCTGTGCCCAGAAATCGTCGCTGGAATCGTCGAAGACGAGTTCGGTGACGCCCTTCAGCGACGGCGGGATTGCCACCGCATAGGCATCGCGCAGGCTGTTCAGAAAGGGTTCGCCGAGCGCCAGACTGGAGCCGACGAGGATGACGCGCGGTGGGGCGAACAGGGTGACGATATTGGCGATCGTCAGCCCGACGGCCTCACCGGCGCGGATCGCCGAGGCGATCAGCGTATTGTCCTCGGCCTTGATCAGCGCCTGGGCATGGGTCATGCCGCGGCCGAGACGGATCGCTTCGGCGAAGCGTCCGTCCGCCTGCTGGTCTCCGAGGATGGCGCTCTCGCCCGCCTGCGTTGAAAGCCGGACCGTTCCCTGCGGTCCCATACCGAGCACGAGGTCGCCGAGATTGTGGCTGAGGCCACCGGCGCCACGGAACAGCTGGTTGCCGTGCAGCACCCCCAGCCCGAGCGTTTGTTCGAGCGAAATCAATACCATATCTTCGAGATCGCGCGCCCTACCGAACCAGTGATGGGCAAGCGTGATCGCATGCGCGTCGCTCTCGACGATCGTCGAGGTGCCAAGCCGCGCCGTCATCTCGGCTGCGAAATCGACGTTCGCATCGCGGAAGATCGGGCTGCTGCGCACATGGCCGGTGCGGTGCTCGATGACGCCGGGCAGCCCGAGGCAGACGGTATCGACATCCTCCAGCGACAGTCCGGCATCGACGACGCAGCGGCGCACGCCATCCTCGACGAGATCGGCGATCACGGCGATCGGCTGGCGGTCGATGCGGATCGGCAGCGTCAGCTTCGAGAGCACGTCGCCGCGAAAATCGGTGACAACGAAGATCATGCGGTTGGCGGCGATCTTGGCACCGACGACGCGGGCGGCGTCCGGGTTCAGTTCCAGCATCACGCGCGGTCTGCCGCGCGCCGCCTCGTTGCGGATATCGCCTTCGTGGCGCGGCAGGATCAGGCCGTCGTCGAGCAGCGACGCGGTGATCGCCGAGACGGTTGTCGTCGAAAGCTCGGTGCGCTCGCTGATCTCCACGCGCGAAATCGGCCCGTGACGCCGGATCGTGTCCAGCACGTTCAAGCGATTGATTGCACGCATCAATTCGGGGTCTGCGGTCTTCATGAAAAACTAGCCGGGCAATCGCATCTCTGGCCGAAACAGCCATATAATTTCGTCGGGGTGCGAATTAAATAACAGGCACATCCCGCCCGGTGTCAAGCGTGAATGGTAAAAAATCAGGCGGTCGGGTTGACAATCGGGCCAAGCTCCATTGAATTATTCCGCATTGGGGAAAAATTGGTGAGGACAGTTCCCCTGGGAGGAAAATCATGACGTATATGCACAAGGGCCTGGCCCTTCGCGGCAAGCGCATTGCATTTCTGGCCGCCGCCGCAGGGGTCTCGCTGATGCTCGGCGCCGGTGCCGCCTCGGCCAAAACGGTCGTCAAATGGCTGCATCTGGAGCTTGATCCGAAATTCGTGGCGAAGTGGGAAGAGATCGTCAAGAAATACGAAGAGCTGCATCCCGATGTCGATATCCAGATGCAGTTTTTGGAAAACGAGGCCTTCAAGGCCAAGCTGCCGACGCTTCTGCAATCGGACGACGTGCCTGATTTCTTCTACACCTGGGGCGGCGGCGTCCTGAAGCAGCAGTCGGAGACCGGCGCGCTGCAGGAGGTTACCCCCGCGCTTGACGCTGACGGTGGCAAGCTGCGCAACCAGTTCACCCCGGCCTCCGTCAACGGCATGACCTTTGACGGCAAGGTCTGGGCGGTTCCCTACAAGGTCGGCCTGGTCAGCTTCTTCTACAACAAGGAGCTTTTCGCCAAGGCAGGCGTGAAGGCCGAGGATATCAAGAGCTGGGCGAACTTCCTTGATGCGGTGAAGAAGCTGAAGGATGCCGGCGTCGTGCCGATCGCCGGTGGCGGTGGCGAGAAGTGGCCGATCCATTTCTACTGGAGCTACCTCGTCATGCGCGAGGGCGGCCAGAAGGTCTTCGATGCCGCCAAGAAGGGCGAAGGCGAAGGCTTCCTCGATCCCGCCATCATCAAGGCCGGCGACGATCTGGCCGAGCTTGGCAAGCTGGAGCCTTTCCAGCCCGGCTATCTCGGCGTGACCTGGCCGCAGGCGCTCGGCGTCTTCGGCGACGGCAAGGCGGCGATGATCCTCGGCTTTGAAAATACCGAAGCCAACCAGCGCAAGAATGCCGGTGACGGCAAGGGTCTCGCCCCCGACAATATCGGCCGCTTCGCATTCCCGACCGTCGAAGGCGGTGCCGGCAAGGCAACCGATACGCTCGGCGGCCTGAACGGCTGGGCGGTCACCAAGAAGGCATCCAAGGAAGCGCTCGATTTCCTCGCTTACCTGACCAACGCCGACAACGAACGCGAGATGGCGAAGAACGCCATGCTGCTGCCGGTCGCCGTCGGCGCCGATGATGGGGTCGTCAACCCGCTACTCGCTGAATCCGCCAAGCAGCTGGCTGGCTCCACCTGGCACCAGAACTTCTTCGACCAGGATCTCGGCGCTGCCGTCGGCCGTGTCGTCAACGATGTCTCGGTGGAAATCGTCTCGGGCCAGATGAGCTCCAAGGATGGTGCCCAGCAGATTCAGGACGCGTTCGAACTCGAGCAATAAGCCTCCCAGCAAGCACTCCCGGCGCCGCGCGGCGCCGGGATATGACACGCGCATGCGAAGGCAGGACATATGGCTGAGATTTCCGTTTCATCAGGCGTTCGGACCGCGCCGCCTAGCAAGGCCGCCCGAAAGAACCGCAGTTCGATCGCGCATGACCGCTGGGCGGTGCTGCTGCTCTTCCTGCCGCCGGCGCTGATCCTCTTCACGCTCTTCGTCATCATGCCGATGGGCGAGGCGGCCTGGTACAGCCTCTACAAGTGGAACGGCTACGGCACGCCGACCGAATATATCGCGCTCAAGAATTTCCAGGTCCTGTTCCGCAATGCCGCCTTCAGCCAGGCGCTGATCAACAACGGCCTGATCATCGTCGTTTCCATCGCCATCCAGGTGCCGCTGGCGATCTGGCTGTCGACGATGCTGGCGCATCGCATCCCCGGCGTCGTCACCTACCGGCTGATCTTCTTCCTGCCCTATGTTCTCGCCGATGTCGCCGCCGGCCTGATCTGGCGCTTCGTCTATGACGGCGACTACGGGCTGTTTGCCGCGATCGCTGGCTTTTTCGGCATGGCCAATCCCTATGTGCTCGCCGACAAGGACGTGGCGATCTATGCGGTGCTCGGCGTCGTCGTCTGGAAGTATTTCGGCTTCCACATGATGCTGTTCATCGCCGGCCTGCAATCGGTCGACAAGAACGTGCTCGAAGCGGCCGATATCGACGGGGCCTCCGGCTGGCAGAAGTTCCGCTACATCACCCTGCCGCTGCTCGGCTCGACGCTCAGGCTCTCGATCTTCTTTGCCGTCATCGGCTCCCTGCAGCTCTTCGACATGATCATGCCGCTCACCGGCGGCGGTCCCTCGAACTCGACGCAGACGATGGTGACCTTCCTCTACACCTACGGCGTCATGCGCATGCAGGTCGGCCTCGGCAGCGCCGTCGGCGTCGTGCTGTTCATCATCTGCGTCACGCTCGCCTTCGGCTACAAAAGGATATTCATGCGCAATGACTGATACGACCGACACCATTCGCATGCCCGCGACGACGAAGGTCTATCTCTACGTCTCGCTGACGCTCATCGCCGCTCTGGTGCTGGTCCCGCTGCTGACCACGGCGCTCGGCGGTTTCAAGACGCTCGGCGACCTGCGCGTCAATCCGTTCGGCCTGCCCGCCACATGGCAATGGTCGAACTATACGGATATCCTGTTCGGCGAGCGCTACTGGTTGCAGATCTTCAATTCGCTGGTCATCGCCGTCCTCACAGTGTCGCTGACGCTGATCGTCTCGTCGATGGCGGCCTTCACCTTCGCGCATGTGCGCTTCTTCGGCTCGTCCTTCCTGTTGAACTACTTCCTGCTCGGCCTGATGTTTCCCGCGGCGACCGCCATCCTGCCGCTCTTCATCCGCATCCGCGATCTAGGACTGCTGGATACCTATTGGGGCGTGGTGCTGCCGCAGGTGGCCTTCGGCCTCGGCATGAGCATTCTGCTTTTTAGAAACTATTTTCGCAACCTTCCGGAAGAATTGTTCCAAGCGGCTTTCGTCGATGGCTGCGGCTACATGCGCTTCTTCTGGTACATCTCGCTGCCGCTGTCGCGGCCGATCATCGCCACCGTCAGCATCATCTCCTTCGTCGGCAGCTGGAACAGCTATATTCTGCCGCTGATCATGCTGAATTCGGAATCGAAATATCCCTGGCCGCTCGGCATCATGGTCTATCGCGGCGAGTTCGGCACGGAATGGCAGCTGGTGCTGGCCTTCATCACCCTGACGATCATGCCGACCGTCATCGTCTTCTTCCTGGCCCAGAGACACATCATCGCCGGCCTGACGGCGGGCGCGGTCAAATCCTGATGTTGCCGTTTGCGCCGCGGCCGCTACCATGGCCGCAGCATGGCATCATGGGAGAGCAGACGGTTGGCGCCGATAAAGGTCGATCCGCAGAAGGTTCGCGAATTCAAGACGAAGCAGGATTTCTACGACTGGCTGGCTGTGCATCACGACCGCGAAAGCGAGGTCTGGATCCGCATCTTCAAGGTCGCATCCGGCTTGCCGTCGATCACGCCGGTCGAGGCGATCGACGCTGTGCTCTGCTGGGGCTGGATCGATGCGGTGAAGAAAAGCCTGGACGAAAAGAGCTACCTCCAGCGCTATACGCCGCGCGGCAGGAAGAGCATCTGGAGCCAGATCAACGTCAACAATGTCGCCCGCCTGGTCGACGAGGGCCGGATGACCGAGCATGGCCTTCGCGAGGTCGAGGCCGCGAAAGCCGATGGGCGATGGGACCGGGCCTATGGCAGCGGCAAGGACCTGAAGATCCCCGACGATCTGCAGGCGGCGATCGATGCCGATCCCAAGGC
This sequence comes from Rhizobium sp. OAE497, assembly GCF_040546565.1. NCBI lineage: Bacteria > Pseudomonadati > Pseudomonadota > Alphaproteobacteria > Hyphomicrobiales > Rhizobiaceae > Rhizobium > Rhizobium sp. OAE497. The sequence continues at coordinate 1,370,142 of NZ_JBEPOA010000002.1, read as the reverse complement.
GCAAGCGATGCTTGCGGCGCTCAGCGCGCAAAACCGCTTCGCGCTAGCCTTCCGCGTGCACAATATGAAGACGCCCGCGGGCCGCGAGCGGAAGATCGCCACCTTCGTCGAGATGCTGGCGAAAGGCGAGACGATCTATCCGCAGACAAGGAAGCCGAAGGTCTGAATCTTAGAGATCGGCCTTGTCCCAGAGCGCGTGGAAGTGCTGCACCGGGCCGTGGCCGGAACCGACGGTGAGCGTATCGGCAACCGCAACGGCATCGGCGAGATAGCGCTTGGCGATCGCGACCGCTGCTTCAGGCGTTTTGCCCTTCGCAAGCTCGGCCGCCAAGGCGCTCGACAGCGTGCAGCCGGTGCCGTGCGTATTCTTCGTCGGAACCCTTGGCGCCTCGAACCAGGTGATATGGTCCGCGCTTGCCAGCACATCGGGGCTGTCAGTGCCGCCGAGATGGCCGCCTTTCAACAGTACCATGCGCGGTCCGCGATCCAGCAGTTTGCGCGCCTGCTGCTGCATGGCATCGCGGTCTTGGGCATGATCCTCGCCGAGCAGCGCCGCCGCTTCGGGCAGGTTTGGGGTCAGCATCGTTGCCAGCGGCAGAAGACGGTCGGTGAGCGCGCCGATCGCGGCGATATCGAGGAGGGCGGCACCGCCCTTGGCGATCATCACGGGGTCGAGCACCAGCGGGATGCCGCGATGCGGATGCAGCGCATCGGCAATTGCCTCAGCGATCCCGGCATTGGCTATCATGCCGATCTTGACGGCATCGACGCGGACATCGGCAAAGACCATGCGGATCTGCTCGGCGACGAAATCCGGCGAGACGGTCTGCACTGCCGAGACGCCGGTGGTGTTCTGCGCAGTCAAGGCGGTGAGCACAGCCATGCCATAGGTGCCGCGGGCGGAGAATGCCTTGAGGTCGGCCTGGATGCCCGCGCCGCCCGATGGGTCGGAGCCGGCGATCGAGAGAACGTTGCGGATCATTGTCCTGCCTTTCTGATGCGTTCGGCGATTGCAGCCGTCGCCGCTTGTGGATCCGGCTGGCCACAGATCGCCGAGACGACCGCAAGCCCTTCAGTGCCCGTTGCGAGCACTGGCTCCACATGTTCCGCCTTCAGGCCGCCGATTGCCACTGAGCGAACCGGGCAGACACGAACCAGCTCCTCCAGACCTGCGATGCCGATCGGTTGCTTGTGATCCGGCTTGGTCGCCGTCGCGAAAACGGGGCCGATCCCCGCATAGTCGACGATCGCGGGATCTACGGCTGCGGCAAGTTCAGGCGTCTCGACGGAGAGGCCGAGAATCATATCAGGCCCGATGCGGCGGCGGGCCTCGGCGGCGCCGAGGTCTTCCTGGCCGATATGCAGCCCATCGGCGTTGAGCGCGATTGCCGCTTCGACGTCGTCATTGACGACAAGCAGTGCTCCGCTTCCTGACAGGACCCGCTGCAGTGCCCGGCCCGTCTCGATCATCTGCCGGGTACTCGCCGTCTTGTCGCGCAGCTGCACGATGGTCGCCCCACCGGCAACCGCTGCACGAGCGGTCTCGACAAGCCCGTACCCGGCGCAGAGCTCCGGGTCTAGGACGAGATAAAGGGAGAGGTTGAAGCTCTTCACGCCTGGCTGATCCTTGCTGCGGCGTCGAGCGCCGGACCATCGAGCGCGGCAAGCGCATCGAGGAAACGCCAGGAGAAGGAGCCAGGGCCCTTGGCTTCCTGTGCCGCCTGTTCGCCGGCAACGGCAAACATTGCGAGAGCGGCAACCGTCGCATCGAAGGTCTCGTCAGGGGCGATCGCAGCGAAGGCGCCGGTCAGGCAGGTCAGCGAGCAGCCGAGCGCGGTGATCTGCGGCATCAGCGGCGAGCCGCCGGAAATGCGAACGGCGCGGGTGCCGTCAGTAACGAAGTCGACCGGGCCGGTGACCGCGACAACGGCGCCATATTGCGCCGCGATGCTGCCGGCGGCCCCTTCCGCCTGCTCGACGGGATCGCGGCTATCGACGCCCTGGCCGCGGCTTTCGCTGCCGGCCAGCGCGATGATTTCGGATGCATTGCCGCGGATGATCGCCGGGTTGAGGTCGAGAAGTGCGGCGACGCTTTCGCGGCGAAAGCCCGTGGCGTAATGCGCCACGGGGTCGAGAACCCAGGGCTTGCCGTTGCGCGCAGCAGCCTTCGCCGCCTGTTTCATGCCGCTGACCCAGGCGGGCGAGAGCGTGCCGATATTGATGGTCAGTGCACCGGAGAATGCGGCGAATTCACCGGCTTCCTCTTCGGCATGGACCATGGCGGGCGAGGCGCCCGCGGCCAGCACGACATTGGCGGCGATGTTCATCGCGACATAGTTGGTAATGCATTGAACGAGCGGCGGCGCGGCGCGCAGCGCGGTCAGCAATTGTCCGGGTGATCTCGAAGTCGTCATCTTGCGTCCCTTCTGGGGCGGGGCAAGACGCGGGAGGCCTGACGAACGAAAGCGAAGGGCCTCGAGCGACTCCCTCCGCCAGCATTATCTGGTTCAGGTTCGAAGGGTACTTCTCAGCCCGCCTTTCGGCGAACGCCCCTGTCTCTCAACACCACGGTCATCGCAAATTATCGGCGGCTTGTCACGCCCTATCAGTTGAGCCGGGCTTCCCCGCTGACGATGCGCTGCTCGTCGGCGCCGAAGAGATGTACGGCATCGTGAATGGGCGCCACCTTCAGGACATCGCCGGGTGCTGCCCTGATCCGCTCGCGGAAGACGCAGCTGATCGTCTGCGCGCCGAGCCGGGCGATCACCAGTGTTTCCGATCCGGTGGGCTCGACGACGACGGTGGTGATCTCGATGCCATTTGGGTCGAGCTGCAAATGCTCCGGGCGGATCCCATAGGTCACCGCGTCGGCGGGGCGACGGTCGCTCGGCAGGGTGATGCCATCCTCGGTGCGGAAGCCCGCATCCGTCATGCTGCCCTTGATGAAGTTCATCGCGGGCGAGCCGATGAACCCGGCGACGAAGAGATTGTTGGGGCGGTCATAGAGGTCGAGCGGCGAGCCCGACTGCTCGATGCGGCCGTCTCTCATGACGACGATCTTGTCGGCCATGGTCATCGCTTCGATCTGGTCGTGGGTGACGTAGATCGTTGTCGTCTGCAGCCGCTGGTGCAGTTCCTTGATCTCGGAGCGCATCTGCACGCGAAGCTTGGCGTCGAGATTGGAAAGCGGCTCGTCGAACAGGAAGACGGCGGGATCGCGCACGATCGCCCGGCCCATGGCAACGCGCTGGCGCTGGCCGCCCGAAAGTTGCTTCGGATAGCGTTCGAGCAGGCTTTCGAGGCCGAGGATTTTTGCGGCATTGCCGACCCGCTTGTCGATCTCCGCCCGCGGCATGCGCTTCAGCCGCAGCGAAAAGCCCATGTTCTTGGCAACGGTCATATGCGGGTAGAGCGCGTAGTTCTGGAACACCATGGCGATGTCCCGGTCCTTCGGCGCCAGCTCGTTGACGACGTGCTTGCCGATCTGGATCTCGCCCGACGTGATGCCTTCGAGCCCGGCGATCATTCTGAGCAGCGTCGACTTTCCGCAGCCGGACGGGCCGACGAGGACGACGAATTCGCCGTCGCGGATATCGACCGAGACACCCTTGATAGCCTTGAACGCGCCGTAGTCCTTGCGAGCATTATTGACTGAAACATGAGCCATTATCGTCCTCCCCAGGCTGCGATCAAAGCTTGTCCAAGACGGTTCTGAGATAGCCGAGGCCGACGCGTTCGCCCTCCTTGCGGGCCTCCAGGTCCTTGCCCGGCCAGCCATAGGCGGCGTCCTCATGCTCGATGGAAATCGTGCCGTCGAAGCCGTAGCTGCGCGCCTGCTTCAGGAACCTCGACCAGTCGAGCAAGCCAAGACCCGGCAGCTTGTACTGCCACCAGCCCTTGCCGTGATAACCGACGGCCTGCAGCGCGGTCGCATCGACCGCCGTGTCCTTGGCATGCAGGATGGCGATGCGATCCTTGACGGCATCCAGCGCCAGATAGGGATCGATACCCGTCCGCAGAAAATGCGAGGGGTCGAATTCGAGCCCGAAACGCCGGTCGGGAATGCGCTTGAACAGCTCCTCGTAACCTTTCGGCGTTGTGCCGACGAAATTGTCCTTCGGCCCCGGCCAGTTCTCGATCGCAAAGGTCAGGCCGCTGGACGCGGTCTCGGCGATCAGGCCGTTCACATAGGTTGCAAAATCGTCGTAGTTGGCGTCGTCGCTGGCATCGTCATTGCGGCCCGGGAAGATGACGAAAACCGGCACGCCGGTTTCGCCGATCGCCTGGGCGAATTCCGCGGTGCGCGAGCGCAGATCCTTGCGCTTGGCATTATCGGCGTCGAGCTGGTTGCCGAAATAGGTGATCGAGGAGACGAAGAGGTTGCGCTCGCGGGCAAGCGAGACGGCGGCCTTCACCCTGTCAGGGGTCTTGATGTGCCCGCCGACATCGATCTCGATGGCATCGAAACCGGCGGAAGCTGCGAAATCCACCACTTCTTCAAGCGGCCGGTCGTTGAACGTCGACGTATAGAAACCGATCCTCATCAAAATCCTCCCATGCGCCGCCGCAGCGGCCGTGCTAATTGTTCAGGCGATCCATGTATTTCAGCGGTGAACGGGTACGTTGAACCTCATCCGATGACGCCAGCATCAGGGCGGCGGCCATCGGCATGGCGGCCGCCCCGATCGCCGAGGCATCCTCGCCGAGCGAGGCGCGGTGGATCGAGGGCAGGGCGCCGTCGCTGGCGTCCAGATGCTCATGCACATAGCGCAACAGCTCGTCGATCATGCGGATCGGCAGCCGCCCGCCGACCAGGATGGCATCGGGATCGACGATCATGCCGACATGGCGGACGGCGACCGCGAGGTGCGCGCTCATCTCCTTAAGCCACTGCGAGACCAGCCGCTTGCCGCGGGCATCGAGCGTCAGGAGATCCTGGGGCACGCTGACCTTGATCCCATGCTCGGCCAGGAACTGATAGAGGCAGAAGAGCGAGAAGATTTCGCCGAGCAGGCGAACCTTCTGTGTGCTTTCGTCCTTGCCGTCGGCGATCGGCACCCAGCCGATTTCACCGCTGAGGCCCATGGCGCCGCGATGGCCGTTGCCATCGAGAACGAGACCGCCGCCGGGGCAGGCGTTGACGGCGATATAAAGGAAGCTCAGGCTCTCGGCGCCGAGCCCGTAATCGAGTTCGGCCAGTGCGGCAGCGTTGGTTTCGTTCTCGATGAAAACAGGATGCTGCGTCAGCTCCTCGAGAGCGGCGCGCACATCGAATTCCATCCATTCCCAGTAGTCGGCTGGCCGGCCGGGAAAGGCGATTTCGCCGAGCCAGTCGGGCATCGCCAGGCCGATGCCGGCCAGATGCGCGTCGTCGATCAGGCGGCTGCGCTGGAAATGCGATATCGCGTCCGCCGACAGCTGCATGAATTCGGCCGGCAGGATGTAGCGCTTCTCGTGATGGACGCGGGCGCGGACATTGCCGACGGCATCGACTGCAAGGATGGTCAGATGGTCACGGTCGATATTGATGCCGATCGCGAAGAAGGCGTCCGGATTGATCTCGAGCTCGATTGCCGGCTGGCCACGCAAACCGTGGCGGCGCCGCGCCTCGATGATCAGCCCCTCGTCGAGCAGGCGGTCGACGATGCGGGCGATCGCCGGCTTGGTGAAGCCCGTCTGTCTGGCGATCTCCGCCCGCGAAATCGGCGCCTGCCGGTGGATGCAGCGCAGCACGACCGCGCGGTTATGCTCGCCCGCATCCTCGACATTGGCCCCGCTGAGATCGGGGGAGAGCGTGACATCAGGGGTCTGGTTCATGATCGCGATCCTTCGTCTTCCATCGACATTAGAGCCGCTCTCATCCCTTCACCGCGCCGCTTGTCATCGCGCCCAGGATCAATCGCTGGAGCGAGAGGAAAGCCACGATCGCCGGTACGACGGAGATCAGGCAGGCGGCGGCGAGCAGCTGGATGGACGAGTCGGTCTGCATGCCACGGAAGTTAAAGATCCCGACGCCGATCGGCATCAAGTTGTTTTGCGTCAGCAGCAGAAATGGCACGAGGAACTGCGACCAGCCCGCAATGACGGTGATGATGAAGACGGACGCGATGCCCGGCGCCGAGAGCGGCAGGACGATCCGCCAGAAGACCGAGAAGCGATTGCAGCCATCGATCATCGCCGCCTCGTCGAGGCTGCGCGGAATGCCGTCGACGGTGCTCTTCAATAGCCATGTCGCGAGCGGCACGCCGAGCGCGATATAGACCATGACCACGGCGAAATGCGTGTCGAGCAGGCCGAGCTTGTTCATGTAGCGGTAGAGCGGAACCATGATGACCAGCGGCGAGATCATCTGGAAGAGCAGAAGACCCATCATCGACAGGCCCTTGCCGCGGAACTGGAAGCGCGAGAAGGCATAGGCCGCAGGCAGCGCGACGATCAGCACCCCGAGCCCGCTGAGGGCGGCGAGCTTCAGGCCGTTCCAGAGGTAGATGGGAAAGTAGCTATTGTTGAGAACCGTGATGAAGTTCTCCATCGTCGGATTGTGCGGGATGTAGCGGGCGACGCCGCGATAGATTTCCCGCCGGTCGCGAAGCGCCATCGACAGGAGATAGCTGAGGGGGCCAGCGAAGAAGACGAACATCGCCAGCATGAACAGATAGCTCAGAAAGTCGCCGAGACGGGTGCCGGTGCGCCTGCTGCTCATTGCTCTTCCTCCTTCGGCAGGAACGACGCATAGACGAAGGCAAGCCCGAGGCTGATGATCAGCATCAGCACCGACAGCACGCTGCCTCCCGACAGATCGTAATTTCTGAAGACGATGTTGAAGACATACAGCGAGATCACCTCGGTCGCGCGGCCGGGGCCGCCTCCTGTCAGCGTGATGATCGCGTCGAAGGTGTTGAGCGTCATGATCGTGATCAGGATCATGTTGACGAGGATCGCGGCGCGCAGCTGCGGAATCGTGACGAAGAAGAACTGCTGAGTGCCCGTCGCGCCATCGACTTCGGCCGCTTCGTAGAGCGAGGGATCGATCGCCTTCAGCGCCGCATACATGACGACCATCGAGAAGGCCGTGCCGCGCCAGATGTTGGAGATCAGCGCCGACCATGGCGCGATCGACGGATCCGAAAGCCAGGCGACAACGGGCAGATGCATCATCCGCAGGATACTGTTCAGCGCGCCGTATGGCGCTTCGGAAAACAGCATCTGCCAGATGATACCACCGGCAATTCCGGGCACGACCCAGGCGACGAGGGCGGTGGTTCTGAGAATAGTGGTGCCGAACAAGCCGCGCTTTTCGCCGCGAACGACGACGACCGCGACGGCAATCCCGAGAATCTGTTGGCCGACGACGCTGCCGCCGACGAAGACGAGGGTGGCCCACATGATATCGGGCAGCTGCGGCGAACTCAGCGCGTTGGTGATCGAGCCGAACGTATATTCCTGGTTATCGCCGATCAGCGTCGCATTGGTGAAGGACAGCCGGAAGACGTCGATCACCGGGTAAAGATAGAAAATGCCGATGACGATGATGACGGGCATGATCCAGGGCAGGGGCGCCCCGGCGAAACGGCGCATGAACGATCTGCTGTGAGGCGGGCTGGCAGCCTCGATGGCGATGGGGCTCATTGGGCTTCTCTATCCGGGTTTGACGGGACCGGCGGCGCCCGTCATGGGCGCCGCCGCGATCTCAAATCGTTAGAGACGCTTGTAGGCCTCCAGCGTCGCGTTGAACGCGGCGTTCAGAGCATCTTCGGGCTTCTTGGTGCCGGACAGCACGTCGCCCATCATGATCTGGATCTGGTTGGAGATCTCCGGATAGATCGGCGCACCGGGGCGAGCCTGGCCATTCACCAGGGCATCGGCGAAGGTCTTGTTGGCTTCGGTCGCGAAGACATCGTACTTCGTGAACAGCGACTTGCGCGTCGGCAGCTGCTGCTGCAGCGCGTTGGCCGGCCCCATATAGACCTCGCGGGCGAGGTTGGCGCACATCTCGACCTTGTCCTTGTCCTTGGCAAAGGACGCGATCGTCCAGCCGCCTGTGCCGGTCGAGCGCTGATCGGCGGTCGGGCCCGGGATCGGCGAGAAGGTCCAGTTCTTGAACTCGTCCTCGTCGAGCGTTGCCTTCAGCTGCGCGTATTGCCAGTTGCCGCCGATGAAGAGCGCCGTGGTGCCCGCCGCAGCTGCGGCGTTCAGGTCGTCGTAATTGCCGATCGTGGTGACACGCTTCGGCGCAGCGCCTGAATCGACGAGGTCCTTGTAATAGTTGAGGGCCTTGAGGAATTTCTCCTTGTTGTCGCCTTCGCCGAAGACGGGTTTTCCGGAATCGTCGACGAGCTTGCCGCCGAGCGCCCAGTAGTTCGCGAGCCAGTCGAAGGTCGAGCCTTCATAACGGCCGGCATTGAAGAGGATACCTTCCATGCCTTCGCCAACGGACGCGATGCCGGCCTTCTTCAGGTCGTCCCAGGTCTGGGGTGCATCAGCCACGATCGACTTGTTGCGATAGAGGACGCGCAGATCGGTGTCCCACCACCAGGCGCGGATCGTCTGATCCTTGTCGGTGATGCCGCTGCGGATGAAGGGGAAGAGGTCGTCGATTTCTTCCTTCGAGAAATAGGGCGTGAAGTCGGCGAGGACCTTGTTGACCATGAACTGCGACAGCACGAAGGAGTCGACGGCGGCGCAATCGGGCGCGTTGCCGGCCTTCGCCTGCTCCAGCATCTTGGCCTGTTCGGTGCCGATATCGGCCGACATGAACTGCATCTGCAGCTTCCAGTCGGGATGCTTCTTGATGAACTCGACGAACAGCTTCTGGTAGCCTTCGGCAATCGCCGGGTCGGCATTGTTGGGACTATCGTTAGTCAACCGCACGATGAGCGTCTTCGGGGCATCGGCAGCGCCGATGCGGTCCTTGGTCGCCAGTTCTTGGGCAAATGCGGCAGGCACTGAAAATAACATTGTGCTCAGCGCTAATGCGCTGACGAACGCTCTCTTCATGATGGGTCTCCTCCCCATTTTCAACGGATACAGCCTGGTGGTCAGTTGACCTCTCCTCAATTCCATGCTGCATTAATTAGATTAAGTTACTTTGATTTGATGTCAAGCCAGACTTGGGAGGAATGAGATGCTGGCGACATTCAATACAAGCTAGGCGGGCTGAACCGCACTTTCCAACGAGATCGACAAGGCGTTTTGCGGAGATCCGCAACACGCAAAGGATGTGTTTTGCCCGGCTGCCGTGGCGGCAGCCGCACCCGATATCTATGGAGGATAGAATGCGATTACTCATTCTCGGCACTGGCGGAATGGCCAATCAGCACGCCATGCGGTTCAAGGAGATCGAAGGCGTCAGCGTCGTCGGCGGTGTCGATGTCGTGCCCGAGCGGCTGGCGGCTTTCTGCAGCGAACACGGTATCGCCCATCAGTTCAGCTCGCTCGAGGACGCGCTTACCTGGGGCGAATTCGATGCGGTGGCGAACGTGACGCCCGATCGCATTCACCACCCGACGACGCTGCAGGCGATTGCCGCCGGCAAACACGTCTTCTGCGAGAAGCCGCTGGCGACCGACGCCACCAAGGCAATGGAGATGACCGAGGCGATCGAGAAATCCGGCAAGGTTGGCATGGTGAATTTCACCTACCGCAACTCGCCGGCACTGCAGAAGGGCAGGCAGATGGTGCTCGCCGGCGAGATCGGCGAGGTCAGGCATGTCGAGGCTTCGCATCTGCAGAGCTGGCTGGTCGGCCGCCACTGGGGCGACTGGAAGAGCGAGAGCAAATGGCTCTGGCGCCTCAGCAAGAAACACGGCTCGAACGGGGCGCTCGGCGATATCGGCATCCATATCGTCGACTTCGCCTCTTATGGCTCCGGTCTCGACGTGGCGCATGTCTTTGCCCGGCTGAAGACCTTCAACAAGGCCCCGGGCCACAAGATCGGGGAGTACGACCTCGACGCCAATGACAGCTTCACGATGAATGTCGATTTCACCACCGGTGCAATCGGTACCATCCAGGCAACCCGCACCGCCGCCGGCCAGATGGACCAGCTGCGCCTTCGCGTCTATGGCGAGACCGGATCGATCGAGATGATCTACGACACCGGCAAGTCGACGCTGCGCACCTGCCTCGGCGAGGACGTCCACACCGCGACCTGGCGCGATGTTCCCTTCGATCCTGTCGAGACCAACTACCAGCGTTTCGTGCAGGCGGTTCGCGCCGGCAAGACGCAGGAGCCGTCCTTCCGGCGGGCTGCCAATATCCAGAAGGTTCTGGACAAGGCACTCGCTTCCGACCTCAGCCATACGGACGAGGCACTGGCCTGAGATCAGCCCGAGACCGGCGGCAGCAGCGTGTTGAGGAAGGGCAGGAGTGCTGCCCCCAGCGCAACGCCGCCGCCGCTGAAGCTTGCCGGTTTCATCGGCGAGATCCAGGGTGTCAGGAAGGGGCGCTTCGAGGTATCGCGGCGCTCCACCGACAGCTGATGGATCAGCGCCTCGATCACGCCGCGCGGCAGGTCGCTGCCGATCATGATGACGCTAGGCGCGACGAAACCGGCAATGCCGATGATCGGATCGAGCAGGTGGCTCGCCACATCGCGGATCCATTGCGCCAGCTCCGGCGAGGAAATATCCTCGCCTGACAGGAGCCGCGCGCAGTCTTCCTTGCCGACGGCAGCGCAAAGCGAGCCGAAACCGGCGACCTTGTTCAGCGAAACGTTATCCGGCCCGGTCCGCATCTCGCCGATACCGCCGGCGCGGCCGTGAACGCCGGAATAGGGAACGCCGCGAACCAGAAATCCCGCCTGCACGTCGTCATCGAGCACGATCATCGCTAGGCCGCCCGCAGGCGCCGGCGTGCCGATCGTGCGCTCGGCGAGCAGGCCCGCGGTGCATTCGTTTTCCGTCTCCGGCCTTGGCAGGCCGGATAGAGCGGCGAGCTCTTCGCTCTGAGCCTCGCTCCAGATGTTTGAGGCAATGCCGACGCCGACGACCGGCAGATCGGCATGGCGCTCGATCATCGATCCGATGGCCTCGCTGACAGATGCCGTGGGGGCCGCCGGATCGAGAGAGAAATAGATGCGGTCGTGGACCTGGCCGCTGAGATCGATCAACACCGCCTCGCTGCGGCGGGCGCGCACCCGGATGCCGATTGAATACGCGCCTTCCGGCCGCAGCGCGAATTCCGTCGCGGTCGGACCTCCGCCGGCGCCATTGCGCCGGTTCGAGATGACCAGTCCTTCTTCGCCAAGGCGGCGCAGGATATTGGTGATGCCGGGGCCGGTCAGGCCGGAATGCTGGCCAAGCTCCATGCGCGTCAGCGGCCCATGCCGCCGGATCGCCTCCAGGATGACGCGGATATTCCGGTCGGCGATCTCTCCGGATCGCAACCCCACCGTTTTGCCCCGCGCAACGCCCGTCTCCTGGGCCTGACGCCGCGGCCCTGATCGAAGATACCGCATGACCGACTTCCTTGAGCGCTTCACTGCTCTTTAGCCGAGAAAGTGATGAAAGTAACGCCCACCCTGTCGTAAGTATCTGATTTCCTGCCGAAGAATTCCAAGTCTTTGCATGCGGGCAATTGGCGCCTTGCTTATGGCACAAGCGCCTGCGAATCCTAGATGAGGACGGCGGCCTCACAAAACGGCCGCTGCTGCGAGGAGAATGCAATGCGCAGATCGATGAACATGCTTGCCGCCGCGGCCTTGATCGCACCGATGACCATCCCCGTTCCGGCAAGTGCCGCAAATGCGCTGGAGCGCGCCATCGGCGAAGCCCAGCCCTGCCGATCGCTGAAGGCCAAGGCATCGAGTTTCGGGGTCAGCGTCGAGATCGGGGTCGACAAGCTCGACTATGTGAAGATCGACCAGCTGCAGCTATCGGTGAACGGCAACCTTGCCGACGCCAAGGTTCGCGGCACGCTCGCCTGCAAGACCTCCGACAATGCCATGATCCAGGGCGGCTTCTCGGCGACCGCCGATGTCAGCGTCCATGTCGATCTCGCGACCTGCAAGACCACCGAGAGCTCGATCGAGATCACCGATACCGGCGGCAATCTCGGCGACGTGGTCAAAAGCCTCAAGGACGAGATCTCCGGCGCGCTGCGCCGCGGCCTCGAACGCAACATGTCCAAGCTCTGCCAGAAGTGAAGGGCGTATCCGATGGCGGTGCGTAGCGCAGGCCTACTCATCCATCGCGCCGCCGCCGGCGGCCCCGAAGTGCTGCTCGCCCATCCCGGCGGCCCCTTCTGGGCGCGAAAGGACGAGGGCGCCTGGTCGATCCCGAAAGGTATCGTCGAAGCAGGAGAGGAGGACCTCGAGGCGGCGATCCGTGAAACGCGCGAAGAACTTGGTGTCGTCATCGAAGGCGACTTCCGCCTGCTCGGCGAATACAAGCAGCCGGGCGGCAAGATCGTCGTCGCCTGGTCGGTCGAAGCCGATCTCGAAGCCGATCTCGATGCCGATCATATCGAGAGCACAGAATTCGAAATCGAGTGGCCACCGAAATCCGGCAAAAGGAAGCGCTTTCCCGAGGTTGACCGCGCCGGATGGCTTTCGCTTGAACAGGCGGCGGAAAAGATGCTCAAGGGACAGCGGCCAATGCTGGACGACCTCCAGAAACAGCTGGCATTGTCACCAAAACCACAGTCCCGGAGGACGCCGCATTGAGAACGATCGTCATCGAGTGGGAATCGATGAATTCAGGCGCACTCTACGTCGCCCACTTTCCTGAACCCTTCCCGATGTCCGATGCCGACTACAGGGCATTCGAGGCGGTCTTCTCCAACTGGCAGCGCCGCTACTGGGAAGGCGTCGGCGAGACGAGGGTGGAGGAAACCAAGGGACCGCAGGCGCTCGTCCGCGCGCTCCGCGGATTGGGATATGAGGTTTCGAGCCGGGGGACTCTGCCGCCCGGTGTGTAGCGGCTCAGTTATCGAGCGAAGCTAGCGATCCTTCTGCGCTCTCCATCGGAGGAGATAGGCGAACCCCGGTGCAATCAGCGTCCCCGCCAGCATCCATTCCGCCAGCGTCAGCGGCGTCTCGTCCGGGTCATGCCCCGGTCAAGAAGAGGAAAAGAAAGAACGCAAGGATGCCTGCTGCGACAAGAGCGAGTGAGAGAAACAGGCTCTTGCGTTGGCTTTGCATGGGACGGCTTCTCCCGGAAATGTAGATTGGCTGAAAGCTAGTTGTCGTTCGTTCTCTGGCAAGCGGGCTTACAGCAGAGTGTTCGACCGCGAATAGGCGCAGGTCCGTGAGGCGTCGGATGCCACCACTCGCGCAAATCTCCCATAACCGATCTCATCCGTCCTTGACGTGAAAACAAAGTTACTTAATCTAAGAGGCGTGGCGCGATCCGATGGAGGAGACGGATGCGCGGCGCGCTTTTTTGCGCGTGATCCCCCGTTCTCCCCGCTGATCCGTTGCTGACATTTCCGATAGGACACGCCATGTCTCTGACCATTGCCCAACGCCTAGACAGCCTGAAGGCCCGCACCGCCGAGCTCGCCCATTGGCGCGACAGGCGCAGTGTTTCGATCGATGGCTGGACCTTCGATGGTGAGCCGATCGCCCATCGTCAGGACTGGCCGCATCGCAACGGCACGGTGCATTTCCAGGCTTCGGCAAAGGCGCCGGCCGACTGGCCGCTCGACAAGATCCGCCTGCAGCTCGATCTTGGCGGCGAGAGCCTGATCACGCTGAACTATGCAGGCGGGAAAGCCGAGACCTTCGGTCTCGATCCCTATCACCAGGAATTTCCGGTCAAGGACCGGGTGTTTTCGATCACGACGGAAAGCGTCGCGCGCTTCCCCTTCGGCGAACCGAACCGGGCGCCGCGGCTGAACAGGGCGCGGCTGATCTGGCTCGACGAGCCGGTGCACCGCTTGCATCTGCTGTTGCGGCAGATCGCCGAGGCCGCTGGCGTCCTCGGCGAGCATGAGGCGGTTCCCTATTTGCTCGAAGCGGCCGAGCAGGCGCTCGCTTCGCTCGATTGGCCCTCGGATACTGCAGCCTATGTGTCGCGCACGTCGGGCGCCGTCATGCAGCAGAAGATCTGGGAGCTGCCGGAGCTGCAGGCCGACCCCGCCGGGCTCGATGACGAGCAGAGCGGTCTGGCGCAATCGGCCCATGATGCGCTGCTGGCCCGGCTGAAGGAGCTGCAGAAGCGCTTCCCGCCGAACGGTGAGCTGCTTCTGACCGGCCATGCCCATATCGATCTCGCCTGGCTCTGGCCCTATCGCGAGACGCGTCGGAAGATGCGGCGGACCTTCAATACAGCACTGTCGCTGATGGAGCGTTCCGCCGATTTCCGCTTCAACCAGTCGACCGCGCATTATTACGCGCAGATGGAAGAAGACGATCCGGAACTGCTGGAACGGATCAAGGAAAAGGTCGCCGAAGGCAAGTGGGAGACGGTCGGTGGCATGTGGGTCGAGCCCGACACCAATATGCCGACAGGCGAAAGCCTGGCGCGCCAGGTGCTGTACGGCCAGCGCTATTTCGAGAAGATGTTCGGCACCCGCCACACCGTCTGCTGGCTGCCGGATTGCTTCGGCTTTTCAGGCGCCTTGCCCCAGATCCTCAGGCTCGGCGGCATTGACAGCTTCTTTACGATCAAGGTCAACTGGAGTGAGACGAACCATATCCCGTCGGATCTCTTCTGGTGGAAGGGGCTGGATGGCAGCCAGGTGCTGACCCACACCTTTGACAATCCGATGCATGGCTATAACGGCTTCGTGCAGCCGGATTGCTTCGTGCCGACCTGGAAGAATTTCCTCGGCAAGACGCAGCACGATACGTCGCTGCTTGCTGTTGGTTATGGCGATGGCGGTGGTGGCGTGACGCCTGAAATGGTCGAGCGCGAAGTGCAGCTTCGCGACTTTCCGGCGATCCCGCAGGCGCGCTGGGGACGGGTCGAAGACTTCTATAAGCGAGCGCATCAGGCCGCAGGCGAAAAGCAGCTTCCGGTCTGGGACGGGGAGATCTATCTCGAACTGCACCGCGCGACGCTGACGACGCAGAGCGGCGTCAAGCGCAAGCATCGCCAGGCCGAGCGTGCCCTGATCACCGCCGAAACCATCGCCTCGCTCGCCCATATGCTGGGGGCGGAGAAGCCGCGCAGCCTCGAAAGCGATTGGCGCGTGGTGCTGAAGAACGAGTTCCATGACATCCTGCCGGGGTCGAGCATTCGCGAGGTCTACGCCGATGCCGAGCACGAGCTCGACGGCGTCATCGGTAATGCGCGCCAGGAACAGGCTGCGGGTCTCAATGCGCTCGCCGGCGTGTTGCCGAAGGGTGGCGTGTCCTCCGCTCTCGTTGCCGTCAATCCGTCACTGTCGCCGCGGCCGCTGAATGCGACGCTTCCCGATGGCACGGTCATCTCGTCTGCCGATATCGTCGCGCCGCTCTCCGTCGCGGTCTTTGATCGCAATGGCCTGAAGGCGGCCGGCGCCTTGAAGGCGACCAAGCAGGGGCTGGAGAACGACCATCTTGCTGTCGTCATCGGCAAGGATGGTTCGGTTACGAGTCTGGTTCACAAGGCGAGCGGCCGCGAGGCCATCGATGGTTCGGCGAACCAGCTCTGGGTCTATCCGGCCGACAAACCGCGCAACTGGGATGCCTGGGACGTGGACGTCGACTATACGGCGAAGGCCATCCGCCTGGAGACGCCTGAGAGCATCGAGCTGGTCGAGAGCGGTCCATCGCGAGCGTCGATCCGCGTCGTCCACCGTTACCGGAACTCGCGCGTCACCAATACTTATGTGCTGACGGCCAATGGAAAGCGGCTCGATATCGAGACCGAGATCGACTGGCACGACCGCCGCACGCTGCTGCGCACGCTAAACCCCGTTGCCGTCAGCGCCCGTACGGCGACGTTCGAATGCGCCTATGGCGTTGTCGAGCGCGCGACGCATACGAACACCTCCTGGGAGCAGGCGATGTTCGAGGCGGCGGCTCACCGCTTCGTCGATATCAGCGAGCCGGGCTTCGGCGTCGCGCTGCTCAACAATGCCAAATACGGCCACAGCGCCCGCGGCAACGTCATCGGCATGAGCATCGTGCGTGCTCCGGTCTATCCCGATCCGCTCGCCGACGAGGGATCGCAGAAGTTCACCTATGCGCTGTTGCCGCATGAAGGGGCATGGCATGAGGGCCGGGTGCTCGACGAGGCGCTCGACCTCAACCAGCCGCTGATGACGGTGGAGGCCAGCGGGCTGGCCGTGGGCACGCTGTCTCCCGTCTCGGTGGAGGGGACCCCGGTTGCTTTCTCGGGGCTGAAGTCTGCGGAAGAAGGCGAGGGGCTTGTGCTTCGCCTCTACGAACCGGCAGGGCGCCGCGGCAAGCTTTCTCTGTCGCTGCCGTCGGGCTGGAAGGCATCCGGACCGCTGAATATTCTCGAAGAACCGATGGAACGCAAAGGCGCAGCCGATATCATGCCTTTCGAAATCAGGACCTGGAGGCTGCAAAAGGCCTGAGAAAGAATCGCGGCGCGCTCACTACCGCGAGCGCGTCTGCTTCAGGACGGCAGCCGTGAGATCGGCCTGACTATAGGGTTTGACCAGCACGATGGCGCCGGCATCCGCCTCGAATCCGGCGACCGATGAATTGCCGGTGGCGAAGATCACCGCGAGCCCGGGGTCGATCGCCCGGGCCTGCTTTGCGAGCTCAGCGCCCGAGATACCAGGCAAGCCGACATCGGTCAGCAGGATATCGAAGCTGCCGGGGCCGAGCTTCGGCAGGGCTTCCTCGGCGCTGCTCGCTTCGCTGACGGCATGGCCGGATTGCTGCAGCATTTCCGACGTATCCATGCGGATGAAGGCATCGTCCTCGACATAGAGAATGCGCAGGGCTGTCGCCTCTGCCGGTGCTTCTTGAGGCGAGGTCCGGCGCTCATGGTGGGAGGCCTTCGCCATGTTGCGCTGGCGCTGGTTGTTCAGCACATGGCGGATCTTGCGGGCAAGCGCATCGCGGCTATAGGGCTTCGAGAGAAGATCAACGCCGGCATCCAGCCGCCCGCCATGGACGATCGAGTTTTCGGTATAGCCGGATGTGAAAAGCACGGCGATCTCCGGCAGCCGTTCCTTCGCCTTGCGCGCCAGCTCCGAGCTTTTGAGCGGGCCGGGCATGACGACGTCGGTAAACAGGAGGTCGATCGCGATCCCGCTTTCGATGACGGTCAGAGCGCTCGCGGCATCTTTCGCCTTGAGAATACGGTAGCCGAGATCGGCCAGCATCTCGACGACGGTGGCGCGCACCTCCTCGTCGTCCTCGGCGACCAGGATCGTCTCCTTGCCGCCGGTAGCCGGGCCATGATCGCCCTCGGCAAGCAGGTCTTCCTCCTCCAGCGTGCGCGGCAGATACAGGCGCACGGTCGTGCCCTGACCGATCTCGGAATAGATCTTCACGTGCCCGCCGGATTGCTTGACGAAGCCGTAGACCATCGACAGGCCGAGGCCTGTTCCCTTGCCCACCGGCTTGGTGGAGAAGAAGGGCTCGAACACCTTGGTGATGATATCCGCCGGCATGCCGGAGCCGGTGTCGCTGACCGCCAGCATGACATATTGGCCGGGCGCCACGTCGACATGCTTGCGGGCATAGTCGTCGTCGATGGAGGCATTGCCGACCTCGATCGTCAGCTTGCCGCTGCCGTCCATCGCGTCGCGCGCATTGATCGCCAGATTGAGGATGGCGTTCTCGATCTGCACCGGATCGACGAAGGTGTTCCACAGGCCACCGGCGCGGATCGTCTCGATCTCGATGGCCTCGCCGATCGTCCGGCGCAGCATCTCGCCCATATTGGCAACGAAGCGGCCGACATTGACCACCTTCGGCTCCAGCGGCTGGCGGCGGCCGAAGGCGAGCAGCTGGCTGGCGAGCTTCGAGCCGCGGTTGACGCCGGCGAGCGCGTGCTCGATGCGCTTCTGGGCGCGCTCGTTGCTGCCGACATCCTTGCTCAAGAGGTAAAGATTGCCGGCAACGACCTGCAGCAAGTTGTTGAAATCGTGGGCGACGCCGCCCGTCAGCTGGCCGATCGCCTCCATCTTCTGCGTCTGGCGGATCAGCTCTTCGGCATCGCGCAGCGCGGCTGCCTGTTCCTTCTCGGCGGTGACATCGCGGCCATAGGCGAAGACCATGTTGCTTTCGAAGGAAAAGCGCCAGGAAACAGTGCGTTGGCCGCCGTTCTTGTGGTTGAGGCTGAGTTCCAGCCCCTGCATCTCCTCGCCCGATACAGCCTGCTTTAGCGCCGCATCGAAGAGCGGCGGATCGCCGTCGACGAGGAACTCGCAGAGCCGATGACCGGCAACTTCCTTGCGCCGGTGGCCGAGCAGATCGGACCAGGCCGGATTGATGGCGCGGACTTCGCCATCGGGACGCATGACGACGAGGATGTCGCCGGAATTGCGCCAGACGCGATCAAGTTCGGCGCTGCGTTCTGCGACCTTCTTCTCCAGCGACGAGGCGAGTTCCTGCAGCGCCTGTTCGGCCCGGCGGCGCTCGACAGCGGTGCGGGTGCGCTCGGCAAAGTCGCGGATGAAATCGAGCTCGACCTCCGGCCATTCGCGGGGTACCGCATTGTTGAGGAAAAGGACGGCGGCGATCTGGCCCTCTTCTGTCAGCGGCACGGTGACGGCCGAATGGACGCCGATGCCCTTCAGCGCATAGGAGGTCGCGGCCGTACGCGGGTCCTTGTCGACATCGGCAAAGACGACGGTTTCGTTGCGCTTGAGGTCGTCGATATAGGTGCCGTATTCGCGAAAATGCAGCGTGCCCGCGATGCTTGGATTGCCCGGCACATTCCAGTCGCGCTCGATCGTCACCGTTTCGGCAATCGGATCGATCGTGCCATAGCCGGCGCGCGTCACATGCAGCGCCTTGCCGAGGATCTCGGCGGCGGCATAAGCAATTTCGGCGGGTTCGGTGGTCTGGCGAATGCAGTCTGCGAGGTCGATCAGCGCCATGCGCCGCGTCTCCTCGCTGCGCGCGTCGGTGATATCGCTGTTGACGCCGATCATGCCCAGGAATTCGCCGCGCACATCGAAGCGCGGCCGGGCGTCGGTATGCAGCAACCGGTATTCGCCGTCCGAATTGCGATAGCGGGCCTCGACGCCGAAGGCCTCGCGTTTGGCAACCGCCTTGCTGACGAAGGCCATCAGCGGAGCGACGTCATCAGGGTGGATCGTGGCGTTCCAGTCGAAGGCCGAGACATCGGCTTCGCCCACGCCCCAGAACTGGCGCATCGCGGCGTTCAGATAGAGGCAGCGCATCTGGTCGTCGCTCATCCAGAGCATGACCGGCGCATTCTCGGCGACCAGCCGGAAGCGGGACTCGCTCTCGCGCGCGGCATCCTCCGCCTCTTTTCGCTCGGTCACGTCATAGCCCTGTACGAAGATGCCGGAGACGCGGGCATCTTCGCCAAGGAGCGGCTGATAGATGAAATCGAGATAGCGCTCGATGAGCTCCGCATCCGGCTTCTGCTGCAGCTTCACCAGCTGTTCGGAGCCGATATAGGGGATGCCCGTGCGGCGCACTTGGTCGAGCAGCGCCACGAAACCCTGCTCCTCGACTTCGGGCAGTGCCTCGCGGATCGTCTTGCCGACGACATCGCGATGGCCGACGAGCTGCTGGTAGGCGGCATTGGCGATTTCGAAGCGATGCTCCGGGCCGCTCATCGTCGCGACGAAACCGGGGGCCTGTTCGAACATCTTCTGCAGACGGGTCTTCTCGGCGCGCAGCTGCTGCTCTGCCTTCACCTTTGCGGTGGTCTCGACGACGATCGCCATGACGGCAACCGGCGTGCCGCTCTCGTCGCAGATCGGCGAGTAATCGAGCTTCGTCCAGAGCCGCTCGGGCTCGCCGCTGCCGCCGCGATAGAGGATGAGTTCCTGATCCTCGTAGGCGAGCGTGCCGCCGGCCAGGCCGACCTTCATCACATGATCGTTGAAATCGGCGACCTCCGGCCAGCCCTCGCGCACCTTCGAGCCGAAAAGCTCCGGGTGGCGGCGTCCGGCAAAAGCGGAATAGGCGTCGTTGTAGATCATCACGCCATCCTCGTTCCAGAGGGTGACGATCGGCACCGGGGAATGGAGGATGAGGCTGCAAACGCTTTTCAGGGTCGGCGACCACTCGCCGATCGGGCCGAGCGAGGTCTTGGACCAATCGAAATTGGCAATGATGTCAGCGGCCTCGCTTCCCTTTTTCAGAAAGGAATGCCCGCTCATGCTGTTTTGATGCATCTCGACCGACCCGGGTTTCCTCTCGGAAACTGTCCATGAACACGCCAATAAGTATAGGGCGAATGCAAACCGGCAAGGGGCTGAAAAAGATAGGCGGTAAAACCGGTTAACGCCCGTTCTTAAGCCTTGTGGATCGGGTCGATCCAGGCGACCTGTTCGGGCTTTTCGACCGGCTCGATGTCGAGATTGACGACGACGGGCTCCTGGCCGGAGCGCACCAGCACGCATTCCAGCGTCTCGTCGCGGCTGGCATTGATTTCCTGGTGCGGCACGAAGGGCGGCACATAGATGAAATCGCCGGGGCCGGCCTCGGCGACGAATTCCAGGTGCTCGCCCCAGCGCATGCGCGCCTTGCCCTTGACCACATAGATGATGCTTTCGAGATCGCCGTGATGATGGGCGCCGGTCTTGGCGTTGGCGTGGATTACGACCGTGCCTGCCCAGATCTTCTCGGCACCGGCGCGGGCATTGTTGATCGCAGTGGCGCGGTTCATGCCCGGGGTTTGCGCCGTGTTCGGATCGAGCGAATTGCCGGGAATGACTTTGACGCCGTGCTCGCGCCAGTCGACAGGGCCGTCATCATGGCGATGGGGGTGGTCGTGGTGGTCATGGCTCATTCGTGGTCCTCCGTTGCGCCGATTGTGCCCGCCGTTCGGCCGTCGAGGCAAGAGCGGAAATGCGCCATGGAGTTTGACGGCCTGGGCTGCTATCCCATCGGCAGCAATGATGAAAACCACGAGTGCGATGCAATGAGCCACATTCCCCAGATCGACTACGAAACGGCATCGGCGGAAATCCGCGAGGCGCATGACGAGGAGGTCAAGATTCGCGGCCGGATGACGAATATGAAGCGCACGCTGCTGCATTCGCCCGCCGCCCACCGTATCTATGCCGAATGGTTCACGCTGCGCGCCGAGCTCAACCCCGCCGTCAACGACCGGGAGATCTGGATATTCTCGCATGCGATCTCGAAAGCCAGCAAATCGAAGATCGCCATTACCTTCTTCCGCCGGGCGCTGATCAATGCCGGGTTCGACCCCGATGCGCTGACGCTGTCCGATAACGAGCAGCTGCTCGCCCGCTTCGGAACCGCGATCGTCGCCGATTCCAATGCCATCCCTGCCGAGATCTGGGAGGCGTTGAAGGGGCGCTATCCGGCCAAGGTTCTGGTCGATCTCGTTGCCTTCGCCGGGATCATGCTGGCGACTGCCGTCTTCAACAATGTTGTCGACGTCGATTTCGATCCGGAGCTCGAGGCTTTTGCCGAGCACAGCTGACTGCCGTTACGTCAGGTTGAGAAGCACCCGGTATCATTTCTGTGCAAATCCGACCGGCATCCCCAAAAAGCGGGATATCGCCGGCTCTTGAATGGTAAGATAACCCGCCCTGGTTGAGCGGCGATTCGGTATCCAACGCCGCTCCCAAAGGGGGAGTGAGCATGATGTCAGATGTGATCGCACAGATCGCCCGCGCGGCGGCAGAGCTTGAGGCCGAGCTTCGAGCGTTGCTGCAACTCGAGCAGGATGCGCCGCCATCCCTCCGAGACGATCTCGATGTTCTTCCTTGCCTTCTCGTCGAGCGCTTTCCGCAATTGTGCGATGAGCGTGCCGAGCTTCGCGGCCTGCTGAAAATCGGCCGGGCGGCCAGCCGCTCCGAACATCTCTCTCCAGCCGTTGCCGCCGCTGCGCTGGCGATGGTGGCGGAGTTCCGGGCGATCATCGCAAGGCTCAGCGCAAGGCCGGTGGTGATCGGCGTCTGATCCCATCTCAGCCGCTTTACGGCGAGCGGAAGCTCGCCTAGTTCTGTCGGGATGCGTGACAGGAACGGATAGAGCGGCATGCCCCATGACACGACTTCCTCCCGCGGCGGCCCGACGCCGCTCGCTTCGATCGACAGGTTTTGCCGCAAGGTCTTTCTTGCCGCCGGGACCGACGAGGCGACCGCCGATGCCGCGACGCGGGCGATGATGCACGGCATCCGCCATGGCATCGATAGCCACGGCGTCCGTCTCCTCGGCCATTACGTGAAGGGGCTGACCGAGGGCCGCCTCAATCCGCGTCCGCAGATCGCCGTCGCCAGCAACCTCGGCGCCATCGCTTCGCTCGATGCCGATAATGCCCATGGGGCGCTCGCGACCTATACGGCGATGGCGCATGCCTCGCGTCTGGCCGTCGATTTCGGCATCGGCGCCGTCGCGGTGCGCAATTCTTCGCATTTCGGACCGGCCGGAGCCTATGCGATGACGGCGGCCGGTCATGGCCTTATCGGCTTCGCCTTCTGCAATTCCGACAGCTTCGTTCGCCTGCATGACGGGGCGATGCGCTTCCACGGAACCAACCCGATCGCCTGCGCTGTACCCGTCAGGGGCAGCGATCCCTGGCTGTTCGACATGGCGACCAGCGCCGTGCCCTATAATCGCGTGCAGCTCTATCGCAGCCTCGGCCGCGACCTGCCGGCCGGCGTTGCCTCCGACGAGCGCGGCTATGATACCCGCGACCCTGATATTGCCGACATGCTGGCGCCGCTCGGCGGTGAATTCGGCTTCAAGGGTGCCGGTCTCGCCGGCATTTCCGAAATCCTCAGCGCCGTGCTGACGGGTATGAAGCTCAGCTTCGACATCGCGCCGATGCCCGGCCCGGATTTTTCGACGCCGCGTGGCCTCGGCGCCTTCGTCATCGCGCTCAACCCTGAGGCCTTTCTCGATCTCGAGACCTTCGACGCGGGAATGAAGCGCTACGTCGAGACGCTCAGGAGTTCGCCCGCGCGCGACGGCTTCAAGGTCATGGCACCCGGTGACCGGGAATGGGCCGTTGCCAGGGAGCGTGCCGAGCGCGGCGTCGAACTCGATCCGGCGACCGCTGACAGTTTCCGCACGCTTTCCGCACAATACGGTGTGGACTACCCGGCCTGATTTCATGCGGCGCATTGACGCACAACCAGCCCGATGCTACGCATGAGTTAATTGGTCAGGCCAGTTGACCAGTCGTGTGCTTGAGGAGAAGCGCGCCGGGGAGGCCAAATGTTTTCGGCAGTTGAATCACGCCGCCTGTACAGGCAGGTGGCGGACCAGATTCGTTTGATGATAACCAGCGGCGAGCTTGCCGTCGGGCAACGCTTGCCGGCCGAGCGCGACCTCGCCGAGCAGCTGTCCGTCTCGCGCCCGACGGTGCGCGAGGCACTGATCGTTCTCGAGGTCGAGGGTCTCGTCAATATACGCATGGGGTCCGGCATCTATGTCGTGCGCCAGCACGGCGTCGCGGCTGCCGCCACCGAGCCGGAGCCGGTCGAAGGCCCGTTCGAGTTGCTGCAGGCCCGCGCCGTCATCGAGTGCGCCATTGCCGAAGAAGCGGCGAAGACCGCAACTCCAGCCGATATCGCAGCGCTCGACGATGCCTTGAACAGCATGCGTGGCCTGGTCGGCGACCCCAGCGCCGTGATCGCCGCAGACCGCGCCTTCCACACCGGCATTGCCGCGATCGTCCGCAATGCGGCGCTGATCCGCGTCACCGGCGAAATGTTCGACATGCGCATGACGCCCTATTTCGAAAAGCTCGCGAGCCATTTCGAGGGGCCGGCCACCTGGCTCAGCGCCCTTGAGGAGCATCAGGCCATTCGCGACGCGATCGCCGCCGGCGATCCTGATGCCGCGAAGGCCGCGATGCGGGCGCATCTTGCCATGTCGCAGAAGAGATTTTCCGAAAGCTTCGGGGAGGAGTTTCCGGGAGAGGAGGGGCGCGGCCATCCGGCCGGTCCGAAGAAAGGAAATGCAGTCACTTAAACCAGAGCTCGGGAGGAGAGAGCGATGAAGATGAAATTGGCAACAATCCTTTGCACCGCGGCGGCGATCATGGCGTCGACGGCAATTGCGCATGCGCAGACGGTCCTGAAATGGGCCCATGTCTACGAGACGTCGGAACCCTTCCATACGGAATCGGTCTGGGCCGCAGGCGAGATCAACAAGCGCACCAATGGCCGCTACAAGATCGATGTCTTCCCGGCCTCGCAGCTCGGCAAGGAAGCCGATATCAACCAGGGCCTGAAGCTCGGCACCGTCGATATCATCATCTCCGGTTCGAGCTTCGCCGCCCGCGACTACAAGCCGATCGGCGTCACCTATTTCCCCTATATCTTCCGCAGCCCGGAACACCTGATCGCCTATACCAAGAGCGACGTCTTCAAGCGCCTTGCCAAGGGTTATGAAGACAAGACCGGCAATCACATCGCCGCCGTCAGCTACTATGGCACCCGTCACACGACCTCCAACAAGCCGATCGCCAAATGCGCTGATATGGCCGGGTTGAAGATCCGCGTGCCTGACGTGCCGGCCTATCTCGCCATGCCGCGCGCCTGCGGCGCCAACACGACGCCGATCGCCTTCGCGGAAGTCTATCTCGCCCTGCAGAACGGCACGGTCGAAGCGCAGGAAAACCCGCTGACGACGATCGAGGCGAAGAAGTTCTACGAGGTGCAGAAGAACATCATCCTGACCGGCCACATCGTCGACCATCTCAACACGGTGATCTCGAAGACGCTGTGGGCGAGCCTCTCCGACGAGGACAAGAAGATCTTCGGTGACGTCATGCAGGAAGCTGCCGAGCGCACCACCAAGACGATCGAAGGCAAGGAAAACAGCCTGATCGCCACCTTCAAGGAAAAGGGCCTGAATGTCGCCGAGATCGACAAGGCCGACTTCGAGAAAACAGTCATGGAGAAGGTGAAGTTCGAGGACTTCGGCTACGAAAAGGCCGATTGGGAAGCGATCCGCGCGATCCAGTAAAACCCGCGGTGCGGCGCTTTCGGGCGCCGCGCTCATTCTTTCCGCAGGGGACCAACGCCGCCCATGACGCAAGAAATCCATACGCCGGTGACCGCCGAAGAGATCGGTCACGAATTCGAAGGCCATGCGCCGACCGCCAATATCTCCGATTATGCGATCGAGGACTGGATCACGCTGATCATCTTCTGGCTGATGGCTGGCTGCGTCTTCCTGCAGTTCTTCACCCGCTATGTGCTGAACGACAGCTACGCCTGGACCGAGGAAATCGCCATCAACTGCCTGATCGGCGTCGTCTTTCTCGGGGCCGTCATGTGCGTGCGGACGTCACGGCACATCCAGGTCGATGTCTTCTATCACTATATGCCGGCCGGCCTGGCGCGCGTGCTCGCCACCTTCGTCGATATCGTCCGCATCGGCTTCCTGGCCTATGGCTGCTACCTGATGTGGCGCTATGTCGGCATCGTCGCCGACGAGCAGATGGTCACCATCGATCTGCCCCGCAACATCGTCTTCTACAGCGTGCTGATCGCCTTCGTGCTGATGCTGATCCGCGCCGTCATCGTCTTCATCGCCAATATGCGCCGCGGCTACTCGGTTCTCGAGCGCCCCGAAGAATTCCAGACTGTCGAGGGTTGATCCAATGCTGCTGCTTCTTGGCTCGTTTCTGCTGCTGATGGTGATCGGCGTTCCCGTCGCCATCTCGATGGCCGTCGCATCGGTGCTCTACATCGTTCTCTATGGCGTCGCCCCGGATATCATCGTCGCCCAGCGCATGATCGCCGGCGTTGAGAGTTTTCCGCTGCTTGCGGTTCCCTTTTTCATCCTTGCCGGCAACCTGATGAACTCGGCAGGTGTCACCGGCCGCATCTATTCTTTCGCGGTGGCGCTCGTCGGCTGGAT
The DNA here is from genome assembly GCF_040546565.1 of Rhizobium sp. OAE497. Taxonomy (NCBI): domain Bacteria; kingdom Pseudomonadati; phylum Pseudomonadota; class Alphaproteobacteria; order Hyphomicrobiales; family Rhizobiaceae; genus Rhizobium; species Rhizobium sp. OAE497. Next base: position 1,344,236 of record NZ_JBEPOA010000002.1, on the reverse strand, counting down.
GAAGGGCGGTCTGGCGCAGGTCAATATTATCGGCTCGGTGATCTTTTCCGGCATGTCCGGCACGGCGCTCGCCGATGCCGCGGGCATCGGCACCATCGAGATCAAGGCGATGAAGGATCATGGCTATCCGGTTGAAGCCGCCGTCGGCGTTACCGCGGCGTCAGCGACGCTCGGCCCGATCTTCCCGCCGTCTCTGCCCTTCGTCATCTACGGCATGATGGCCAATGTCTCGATCGGCGCGCTGTTCATGGCCGGCATCCTGCCCGGCATCGTCATGACGCTGTTGATGATGGTGACGGTCGCCGCTTTCGCCTACCGCAAGCGCTGGGGCGCGGATGCGCCCTTCGACGTCAAGCAGCTGGTGTCGGCGGGCATGGAAATCGTCGTCGTACTGCTGGTGCCGCTGTCGATATATCTGATGATGCTTGCCGGCCTTTCGATGAATGCCGCAGCCGGTATTGCCCTGTTGGTACTTCTCGGCCTCGACTGGTATTTCGGCTTCTCCGCCGTCATGGCGCTGATGACGCCGGTCATCCTGATCGGCGGCATGACGATGGGCTGGTTCACGCCGACTGAGGCAGCCGTCGCCGCCGTTCTCTGGTCGCTGTTCCTCGGTCTGGTGCGCTACCGGACGATGACCTTCTCGACGCTAGCCAAGGCAAGCTTCGATACGATCGAGACGACCGCTTCGGTTCTCTTCATCGTCACGGCGGCCTCGGTCTTCGCGTGGTTGCTGACGGTCAGCCAGGCGGCCCAGCTGCTCTCGGATGCGATCCTGTCGATCACCGACAACAAATGGGTTTTCCTGATCCTGGTAAATCTGCTGATGCTGTTCGTCGGCTGCTTCCTCGATACGATCGCGGCGATTACCATTCTCGTGCCGATCCTGCTGCCGATCGTCGCCAAGTTCGGCATCGATCCGGTTCAGTTCGGCCTGATCATGACGCTCAACCTGATGATCGGGCTGCTGCATCCGCCGCTCGGCATGGTGCTTTTCGTGCTGTCGCGGGTCGCCAAACTGTCGGTCGAGCGCACGACAATCGCCATTCTGCCCTGGCTGGTGCCGCTCTTCGTCGCATTGATCTTGATCACCTTTGTCCCTTCCATATCTCTCTGGTTGCCGCAGCAGCTCGGTTTGATACGGTAGGAGGAACAGATGCAGACACGTCTCGCGCGCCTTTACGGCAAGGGTGATCTCAGGATCGAAAATGGGGCCGTTCCGTCGCCCGGACCGGGGGAAGTGCTGCTGAAAATGGCGGCCGCAGGCATCTGCGGCTCCGACCTGCACTATTACCAGGATGGCGGCTTCGGGCCGGTGAGGGTCCGCGAGCCGATCATCCCCGGCCATGAGGCGGCGGGTGTCGTCGAGCAGGTGGGCGCAGATGTAAAGCTGAAGCCCGGCACGCTCGTTGCCGTCAATCCGAGCCAGCCCTGTGGCCATTGCGAATACTGCCGGAAGGCGATGCCGATCCACTGCCTGGAAATGCGCTTCATGGGCAGCGCCATGCGCCTGCCGCATGAACAGGGCATGTTCCGCGAATGGTTCGTCGTGCCAGAGAAGCAATGCTTCGAGGTTGCGCCGGGAACGAGTGCGGCGGAAGCTGCCTGCAGCGAGCCGCTCTCCGTCTGCCTGCATGCCGCTTCACGGGCAGGCGAAATCCGGGGCAAGCGCGTCCTTGTGACTGGCGCAGGCCCGATCGGCTCGCTGATGGTTGCAGCTGTCAGGCACCACGGCGCCGAGGAAATCGTCGTCACCGACCTTGCTGATGCGGCGCTGCAGCGGGCGACCGCGATGGGCGCGACGCGGGCAATCAATGTCTCCGCCGGGGCTTCGGCACTGACGGAATTCGAGGCAAATAAGGGCTATTTCGACCTGGTCTTCGAATGCTCGGCGGCGGCGCCGGCCATCCGCAGCGCGATCGCCACCGTAAAACCGCGCGGCACGATCGTCCAGGTCGGCGTGTCGGGCGAGGTACCCGTGCCCCTGAACGCCATCGTCGCCAAGGAGCTGCATATCCACGGCACGCAACGCTTCCACGAGGAATTCGCGACCGCGGTCGCGCTGATCTCCAGCCGCGCCATCGACGTCCGCCCGATCATCAGCCACAGCATGCCGCTGGAGCAGGCCGATGCCGCCTTCGTGCTGGCAGGTGACCGAACCGCCGCCTGCAAGGTGCAGCTGACGTTTTAAGCGGGCAGCGCAACACCCAGCCGCTCGGCATGCGGCTTCAGCGAAGCCATGATCCCCGGGAAGAGGGCGACGCCATCCGTCAGCGCCTTGCGCTTGCGGGCGAGGCCGTTTTCGCCGGGCAACCGCACGCGGGCGACGCCGGGGCGGGGCGGGTTGTTGTGGCAGGCGTCAGCGAGCCAGCCGGTCTGGCGGAGAAACGCTTCCCGGCCGCCGAAGGCTTCGGGATCGAAGACCTGCACGGTGACGGCGGCATTGGTACCCTTCGGAGAATCGACGCGGCCATAGCCGGCAAGACCCTGCGTGAAGGCTTCGACATGCAGGGCCATGCCGTAACCCTTCTGGCCGTGATCGAGGCCGCCGGTCGGCAGCAGCGTACCGCCGCGCTCGATGACGCGAGGATCGCGGCTCGGGTTGCCGTTTTCGTCGAGCAGCCAGTCGTGCTCGTATTGCCTGCCTTCGCGGATGAGCCGCTGGGCCATGTTCACCGTGGTGATCGAGGCGCTGATGTCGATGAGGATCGGATCGCCAGGCGTCGGGATGCCGTGGGCGACCGGGTTCGGCGTATAGATGCCGCGCGTGCCGCCGAAGGGCGCGACCTGGGCGCCGGACGGGCTGGAGCTCGCGATGCTGACCATGTAACCGCGGTCCGTGGCGAGCGTCAGGTATGCCGCAAGGCAGCCGATATGGTGACTGTCGGCGATTGCAACGGTCGCGGTGCCGTATTGTGCGGCGCGATCGCTGGCGAGCTTGACGGCTTCCGATGTCAGCCATGCGCCGGGCAGGCGCTTGCCGTTCCAGGCGATCGCCGGGCCGCGGTCGGAGATGACATCGGGCGCGCCGGATACCTTCATGACGCCGTCGGCGATGCTTTGCAGGTACCAGCCGGCGAGCGCCAGGCCGTGCGTCGTATGGCCGAGAAGGTCGGCTTCGACCAGAAAGCGGGAGACGGCTTCGGCCTTGTCGTCTTCGAGGCCGGCCGCCGCAAACAGCGATGTCGCGAAAGCGCGCAGCTTGTCTGCCTGATAGAGGGTCTCAGTCGTATCGGCCATGGGAGCCTCCGGATCGTTGAAAGGTCAGCGGGCGAGGAAACGCGGATGCAGCGTCTCGCCCCGCAGCGTCGCCAGCACATGTTCGGCCGATATGACCGACATGGCGCGCTTCGCATCGAGCGTAACGCCCGCGACATGCGGCGTGACGATGGTGTTGGGCAGCGAGAAGAGTGGGTTGTCCTTTTCCGGCGGCTCGATGGCAAAGCTGTCGAGGCCCGCTCCGGCGAGATGGCCGCTCTGGAGCGCTTCGACCAGCGCCGTCTCGTCGACGACTTCGCCGCGCGCGGTGTTAACGAGGAAGGCGCCGCGCTTCATCAGTCCGATGCGGCGCGCGTCAATCAGGTCGCGCGTCTCAGGCGTCAGCGGGCAATGCAGGCTGACGATATCTGATGTCGACAGAAGCTTGTCGAGATCGGTCTCGCGGGTAAAGCCGTCGAAGGCCTCGGTGGGCGTATGCGGATCGAAGGCGGAGACCTCCATGCCGAGCGCCTTCGCCATCTTGCCCAGCGTCTGGCCGATGAAGCCGAAGCCGACGATGCCGAGGCGCTGACCGCGCAGCTCGCGGCCGTGATACTGGCCCTTGTCCCAGGTTCCGGAGCGGATCAGCGCATCTTGGCGGGAGAAATCCTTGACCAGCGCCATGATCAGCGCCAGCGCGTGTTCGGCAACGGAGATGCCGTTGCTCCCCGTCGTCATCGAGACGGGAATGCCGAGCTCGGTGGCTGCCTTGACGTCGATATCGTTGGTACCGACGCCATGCTTGGCGATGTGGCGCAGACGCCCGCCCGCATTCATTTCCTCGGAGCCAAGAACATCGGCAAGCAGGCGGATGATGGCGCCGTCCGGTTGATGTTCCCGCATCAGGCCGATCACCGTCTGGCGGTCGATATAGGGCTTAGTCTGGACGACCTTGACGCCTTCCTTCTCCAGCACATCCCGGCCTTCGGGCGCGAGTTCTCCTCCGAGAACGAGTACGGTTCTCTGCATGCCTGCCTCCTCATTTTCCCCCGGCAGAGCGGCGCGCTGGCGCCACCCGATCCGCTATGCGGCCTTGCGCGGCGAGCGCGCCATCAGCCGGGCGTAAGCGATGGCCGAGAGCATGTTGACGTGATTGGCCTTGCCGGTTCCGGCAATATCGAAGGCCGTGCCGTGGTCGACCGAGACGCGGTCGATCGGCAGGCCGAGCGATACGTTCACGGCGGTCTCGAAGGCCACGAGCTTGATCGGGATATGGCCCTGATCGTGATACTGGGCGATGACCAGATCGAAGGCGCCGTTATAGGCGCGGGCGAATACCGTATCGGCGGAGATCGGGCCGACGACATCGATGCCCTTGGCCCGCGCCAGCTCGACGGCAGGCGCCAGGAACTCGGCATCCTCGGTGCCGAACAGGCCGTTTTCGCCGCAATGCGGATTGATGCCGGCGACCGCGATGCGCGGCTTCATCCCGAGACGCATGAAGTGGTTATGACCGGCCTCGATCGTCGCCAGCACGCGCTCGGTCTTGGCGCGTTCGATGGCGCCGCGCAGCGAAACGTGGGTGGAAACGTGGATGGTGTTCAGCCGCTCGGAGGCGAGCAGCATGAAGGAGCTCTTCGAACCCGTCAGATGCGCGAGCAGACCGGTGTGGCCGTCGAAATGATGGCCGGCGAGGTTCATCGCTTCCTTGTTGATCGGTGCGGTGACGATGACATCGGCTTCGCCGGACATGGCGAGATCGACGGCGCGGCTGATGTATTTCACCGAGGCGTCGCCGGCGACCGGGCTGACCTTGCCGATCTCGGGCAGGGGCGCGCCGAGTTCGACTTCATCGACTGCGATGGTCGAACCGTCTTCCGAAGCGGCGGAGCCGAAGCGCAGGCCGCTTCCGGTGGCGCGGTCGGCGCGAACAAGCGCTTCCGTGTTGCCGACGATGACGAAATCCTTGCGCTCGCCGGCGGGCATGGCCGCCAGCGCCTTGACGATTACTTCGGGGCCGACGCCTGCGGGATCGCCGAGCGTCACGGCCACTTTTGCATTTTTCGTCATCGGTCAAATTCCCTTAAAAAGCAGCTTGATAAATGGCGCGGATATCATCGCGGGCGAGATCGCGCGGATTGTTGTCGAGCAGGCGGCGGATGGCAAAGGCATCGTCCGCCATCGCATCCAGATCGTCGGCGGGGACGCCGAGACCCGAAAGCTTCATCTCGATGCCGAGATCGGCGCAGAAGGCATAGGCGGCATCGAAGACCGAGCGGACATCATCCGACGTCTGATAGCCGAGCGCGGCCATGACGGCGCGGGTCTTTTCCGGCACCGACGGCGTGTTGAAGGCCAGGACATGCGGGAAGATCAGCGCATTGGCGGCGCCATGCGCAACGTGCCAGCGGGTGCCGAGCGGATAGGCCAGCGCATGGCCGCCGGCCGTATTTACCGGGCCGAGGCAGAAGCCGCCATAGAGCGATGCAAGCGAAAGACCGGCGCGGGCTTCCGCATCCGAACCGTCCTTGACGGCGCGGGCAAGATACTTGCCGACGAGGCGAGCACCTTCGATCGCGTAGATGTCGATCATCGGGTGGGCCTTGCGGTTGGTGAAGGCCTCGACGCAATGGGCCATGGCATCGACGCCGGTGGCGGCCGTCGTGCGGGCGGGGACGGTGAAGGTCAGCGCCGGATCGATGACCGCGATATCGGCCAACATGTAAAGGCTTTCGACCGCGAGCTTCGCCATCGTCTTGGGATCAGTGACGAGGGCCCGGGTCCCGGCTTCGCTACCGGTGCCTGATGTCGTCGGCACCTGCGCCAGCGCGACCTTGCGCGGACCGGTGACCTTGTGCGGGCCGACGACCTCGTGGAGGGTCTGCGACGAGCCGGCGAGAACCGCGGCGAGCTTGGCAAGATCCATGGCGCTGCCGCCGCCGAAACCGACGATCAGCTCGGCCTGCGCGGCGTTTGCGGCCTCCAGCACCTTGTCGAGATTGGGAATATCGGGCTCGGGCGTGACATCGGCGAAGACCGAGACATGGCCCGGAAGTTCGAGCACATCGACGCGCGAGGCGTTGAACGCATCCGAGATGACAAGCGTGCGGGCATAGCCCTTGGCGGCGGCCCATTTGCCGAGCTTGCCCGCCGTGCCGACGCCAAACTCGATGATTTCAGGCCTGACAACCGTGATAGGCGAATCCAGACTGACCATGACACGGCTCCTCCATGATTACGGCCAAAGCCGCTATTGATGTAAAGTTGTTATATCAACTGTATGTTTCTGGCAATAAGGCGGGCGATGGTTTTTGAGCAAATTCGCAGAAAACCTATGCGGTAGCTATCGGTCGGCCGTCTGGATACACTCGATAATGCATTGATTTCTTGTTGTTTTTAGAGCGATAGAGGCGTTCTATTCCCTAGTGTCGCTATTGTTGCTGAGGCAGCAGACGCGCCGCATTCACTTGTAAATACAATCAAGGATTTCGCGCCAAATGGCGCGAAATCCTGTCGTTCAGGGCCTCAGATCGCCACATCACTTGGCAGGCGAACATATTTGATAGCCCGGCGATAGTAGGTGTAGGCGATGTGCAGCGTCCCATCCGGCCCCTCGGTGATCGAGGGATAGGAGAATTCGCGGTTGAGCGAGTCCTTGGAATTGTTGCTGAGGCAGTAGCCGTCGCCGGTGTCGAGATCGATGTGGGAATCGAAGCTCCGGCCGCCATTCGTCGAGATCGCCAGGCTCAGAGGCGCACGCGGAACGCCCCAGACGGCCTTGCGGCGTGTCGCAACCGGTGTTTCCGCAGCCTTTGCTTCGCCCTTGTCGCTTTCGATCTCGTCATAGAGCGACTCGCGGCGGGCATCCGATGTCTCGGCGTTGCTGTGGTTGTAAGCCATGGCAATGCGGCCGTCTCCAAGCTTGGTTGCCTGGATCGAGGAGTTGTTGTTCGGCAGGTTGACCGGCTTCGGTGCCGACCAGCTCTCGCCATTATCCCCGGATTCCGATGACAGGACATGTTCGGAAAAACGGTTGCGGAAGAAGGCGACCATTTTGCTTCCGTTCAGCGGGATGATGTTCATATGCACGGCGCCGAGGCTCTCCGGCACATCGACCATCGTCCAGCTCCGGCCCTGATCCCGCGAGACCAGAACGCCTGCAGTATCGGCATCGCCGCTCCAGCGCTGGCCGGGCAAGCTGACACAGCGGAACGCCGGCAGCAGCCAGTTACCCGCGGAATTGACGATGACAGGCTGGCGCACGAAAGTGCCCGGCAGATCGCAGAGAAGGCGGACGGCGCCGAACGTCTTGCCGCCATCTTCGGAGATCCGGCACTTTACAACTGAGCCGTCCTGGTCGCCAGATGTCTGCGAGGTGTAAAGCAGCCAGATTTTTCCGTCCGGTGCATTGAAAATCAACGGGTTCTGTTCGGATTTCGCCGGATCGTCAGAGAGTTTTTCCGCTTCGGACCAACGATCCGCGCCGGGCGCCAGCCGGGACATGTAAACGGAAATGTCGCCCATTCCTTCCATCGTGCCGCCGAACCAGACGCAGGTCAGCGTGCCATCCGGCAGGAAAGCCAGATTGGCAGCGTGGTTCTGGATGCAGGGGGAGGGCAGATAGGCATCGGCCCGGCCCGGCTGGGCCGGGTTCGGGGCGATCTTGCCGGTCATCAGCGCCGGCACGGCTTCCGGCGGGAGCGCGGTGAAGCTCATGGCATCCTCCTTACGGCAGCTGTGCGTAACCTTCGGCAAGTGCGGCATATTCCGCGTCGGTGAGGGCTACGAGCGGCGGGCGCGTGCGCTTCCAGCCGGCATTGCCGGTCTTCAGGCCAACCATCGCCTTGATGGTCGGGATCTGCACGTAGGAATTGGAAAGCGTGCGGTAGCCGTTGATACGGGCCTGCGCCGCATCGACCTTTGCCGTCTGCGCTTCGTCATGGACGTGGTCGTAAACGGTGCGCAGCGAGTCGGCGACGAGGTTGGATGTTGCCGTGATGCAGCCTGCACCGCCGGCCTTCAGCAGCGGCAGCAGCAGCGGATCGGCGCCGCAGAGCACGGAGAAGCCCGGATATGCCGCGATGATCGCCTGCATGTTGTTGAAATCGCCTGCAGATTCCTTGATGCCGACGATGGTGTCAGGGAAGGCTTCGACGAGGCGGCCGATCAGCGGCACGGAGAGCGGAATGCCCGAGACCTGCGGGATGTGATAGAGGATCACCTGCAGGCGGCTGTCATTGACGCCTTCGAGGATCGCCGAATAGGCGTTGAACAGGCCGTCGTCGGAAACGCCCTTGTAGTAGAAGGGCGGCAGCATTACGACCTTGGTGACGCCGAGCGACAGCGCATGCTTGGTGAGCTCGATCGTTTCAGGAATGGCGGCAACGCCGGTGCCCGGCAGCAGCTTGTCCGGCGAGATGCCGGCCTTCAGTGCGGCTTCGAGCAGCATGCGGCGTTCGCCCATCGAGAAGGAGTTGGCTTCGCCGGTCGTGCCGAGCAGGGCGACGCCATGGCAGCCTTCCTCGATCAGGCGCTTGCAGTGCTCGGTAAACAGGCCGACATCCGGGCTGCCGTCGGCGTTCAGGGGTGTCGTAGCGGCGCTGAAAACGCCCGTGATCTTGTGATTGCTCAACGCATCCTCCTCTGCAGCGCAAGGCTGCTCCTGGCTATATCAGTGCGTGACTTTTCCTCGAAATGATAAGTTGTTGTCAATCTTACAAGCTGCGTCAGAATGACATGCGTATTTTATCCTATTGAAATTAAATGGTAAAAATTTTTGTCCAAAGTTTGGAAGTTGAAATCTGTAAATTTGGATTGACAGATTTACATTATCGCGCAAATCTCTGGGGCATTGTAAAGCGTCCGGCTCGGGGAGGGTTTTCGAGTACGCGCTGTTTTGCCCATGGGAGGAATGTATGGCAGACCGTAATGACAAGAATGCTTCCACGGTGTCGCGCCGCGATGCGCTGAAGCTCGGCCTCGCCGCCGGCGTCGGCTTCACGCTGTTCGGCATGAGCGCCCGCATCGTCATGGCCCAGGAAGGTCAGGTGCTGAAGGCCATCAACCCGGCTTTCGACCAGGATTGGTCGCCGCTGCGCGGCGGTGGCCGTACGTTCCGCTGGAATTCCTTCTGGTGGGCCTCGCCGATGTATTTCGACGCCGAAGGCAAGCTCAACCCCTACGTCTTCACCAGCTGGGAATCGCCGGACAAGAAGGTCTGGACCTTCAAGATCGACCCGAAGGCCGTCTTCTCCGACGGCAGCAAGATCACCGCGGCTGACGTCAAGGGTTCCTGGGAAGTCGCCTCCCGCCCCAACACCAAGAGCCAGCGCGCCGATCAGGTCATGGGCAAGGTCGAAGGCTACAAGGATGTCGCCGGCGGCTCGGCCACCGAGATCTCCGGTGTCGCGACGCCTGACGAAGGTACCGTCGTCGTCACGCTGACGGAAGCCGATCCGATCTTCTTCATGCGCCTTGCCAACCACATCATCCCGATCACCAAGGCTTCGCAGTCGAAGGGCAGCGATGGCGAGGAAGTGGCTGACTGGTACAAGCCGGATAACAGCGCCGTCTATTCCGGCCCGTTCAAGCTGACTGCCATCGATATCGATGCCGGCACGCTGACCTTCGAGCCGAACGAGAACTTCTTCGGCACGAAGCCGAAGCTCGCCCGCATCGAGATCGCCTCGATCGAAGATAACGTCACGGCAACGCAGCTCATCAAATCGGGCGAATACAACGCCCATACCGAGCTCGTCACTTCGACGATCATCCAGGATCTCGGTCCGGAATTCTCCGCCGGCCCGATTATCCCGACCAGCCAGCACTTCTGGTTCAACGTCAAGCGTGCGCCGATGGACGATCCGAAGGTTCGCCAGGCGCTGATCATGGCGATCGATCGCGACGGTCTCTTCAAGGCATCCTATCCGGATGGTCCGCACAAGAAGGCAGACCAGATCCTGAACTCGGTTCCGGGCGCCGACAATTCCGGCTTCGAGCCCTATCCGTACGATCCCGAAGGCGCCAAGAAGCTGCTTGCTGAATCGAGCTACGGCGGTCCCGATCGCCTGCCGAAGATCATGTTCGTCGGCATCTCGGCTCCGGCCATTCAGGCGGCTGCCCAGTTCATCGCCGAGCAGTGGCGCCAGAACCTCGGCATCACCGCCGTCGACATGAAGCCGCAGCAGGACTCTTATGCCGGTCCGGACCAGAACTCGGTCCAGATCTTCCGCGACGACGTCGGCACCCGCGTTCCGGATGCCGTGTCCTATCTCGCGGGCTGCATCGCTTCCACCTCGTCCAACGCCCAGAACAAGCTCGGCGGTTACAAGAACGACAAGGTGGATGCGGCTCTGGCAGAGGCAGCAACCAAGGCTGCCGACGATCCAGATCGCGTCAAGCTCGCTCAGGATGCCCAGAAGGCATTCCGCGACGATTGGGCGTTCATTCCGTGGTATTCTCAGGCCATGTCCCGCTGGGCAACTAAGGACGTCAAGGGCATGGAGAAGAACCTCGACTGGCAGGTCGTCGCTCCCTGGGACGTATCGGTCGGCTGATTGAGACGGTAAAGCCGGTCTCTCCAGCCCTCAAGCAACCGCGCGAAGGCCGCAAGGTCTTCGCGCAAGTTTCAAGAAGAGTAGGCGCGGTCCGCGCAGTTTGCGGTAAACGCGCCTGATAACAGGTGGGAGGTGGCCTTGCTTCGCTATGTACTAACGCGATTTGCCATCTGGATTCCGTCGGTTCTGGTCGTGATGCTCGCCGTCTATGCGATGGCCTTCTACGGCGCCGGCGATCCGATCAAGCTGATCTTTCTTCGTGCGCCGGGCGACGTCGCCTATAATCCGGAGCGCATCGAAGCCATCCGCGAAAGCGCGGGCCTCAACAAACCCTTCATCGAGCAGTTCGGCTATTACATCTGGAACCTGCTGCATGGCCAGTTCGGCAATTCGCTGACCTCGGGCCGTTCGGTCTGGGCGATGGTTTCGGCCGCTGCCCCGGTTTCCTTCAAGCTGGCGCTCTGTTCCATCATCCTGACGGCTGTCGTGGCGATCCCGCTCGGCATGCTGGCAGCGCTGAACCAGAATTCCCGCGTCGACTACACGATCACCGGTACGGCCCTGTTCCTCTGGGCGATCCCGGCCTATGTCGCCGGTCCGCTGCTGATGGTCGGCCTTATCGTGCTCCTGCCGATGATCAAGGTGCCCTATGGCTGGGGCGGCGTCTTCGACGTGCGCATCATCCTGCCGCTCATCGTGCTTTCCTTCCAGCCGATCGCGCTGATCGTGCGCCAGACGCGCGCCGCCGTCATCGAAGTGCTGTCGGAGGATTTCGTCCGCACGGCCCGCGCCAAGGGCGTGCCGGAGCTGGTGGTTGCGATCAAGCATATCCTGCGCCCGGTGCTGACGCCCGTCGTCACCCAGCTCGGCCTCATCATGATCACCATCGTCAATGGTGCGATCTTCGTGGAGCTGGTCTTCGGCCTGCCGGGTCTCGGCCGCCTCACGGTCCAGGCGCTGACGAATTCCGACTATCCGGTCATCCTCGCCATCACGCTTATCGGATCCTTCCTGGTGATGATCTCGAACCTGCTCGTCGATGTGCTCTACCCGATGCTTGACCCGCGTGCCAACGACGCAAGAAGGAGCCGCTGACCATGTCCGCCATCCCTCTCTCGACAATCGAAACCGCCGACGAACTGCCGGTCAACCTGTGGCGCGACGCCTGGTACCGCCTGAAGCGCAACAAGCTTGCCGTCTTCGGCCTCATCGTGGTGCTGATCCTCGCCTTCGCGGCAATCTTCGGGCCGTATCTCACGCCCTATGATTACCTGACGCAGGATCTGCAGGCCCGCAATGCCGCACCGTCGCTGGCGCATCTCTTCGGTACCGACGATCTCGGCCGCGATGTCTTCAGCCGCGTCGTCTTCGGCACGCGCACCGCCTTCCTCGTCGCCGTCATCGTCACCTTCATTGCCGTGATGATCGGCCTGACGCTCGGCGCCATCGCCGGCTTCTTCGGCAACCCGTTCGACCGCGTCATCATGTGGCTGACGGATGTCACCATGTCCGTGCCGAACCTGCTGCTCGTCGTCGTCATCAACGCCTCGCTGAAGTCGCCGATCACCAACTGGATGGAGGCGCAGTATCAGGCGACTCTCAATCCCTTCTATCGCCAGACGATCTGGGTCGACTTCCTCCTGGTCTTCGGTTCCATGGCGCTGATCTCCTGGCCGCCCTATGCGCGTCTCGTCCGCGCCCAGGTGCTGTCGATCCGCAGCCGTCCCTATATCACGGCCGCCCAGGCGCTCGGTCTCTCCAACTGGGTGATCATCAAGCGCTATGTCATTCCGAATGCGCTCGGCCCGCTCATCGTCTCGGTCAGTGCCGGTCTCGGCACGGCGATGGTTCTGGAAAGCGCATTCTCCTTCCTCGGCGTCGGCGTCAATCCGCCGACCCCCAGCTGGGGTAACATGATCTCGGATGGTCTGCGCGTCTGGCAGCACTATCCGCATCTTCTCGCCGCTCCGGCGGCCGTGCTCGGCCTCGCTTCGGTAGCCTTCAGTTTCCTCGGCGACGGTCTCAACGACGCGCTCAACCCGCGGGGCAGCAAGTGATGAACACGAAGACATCTGAACGCCTTCTCGATGTTCGCGACCTGACGGTCGAGATCGACACCCGCCGCGGTCCCGCCGTCGTCGTCGATGGCATCGACCTCTACGTCAACAAGGGCGAAACGCTCGGCGTCGTCGGCGAATCCGGCTGCGGCAAGAGCCTGACCATGTTGAGCCTGATGCGGCTGCTGCCGAACAAGATCAAGGTCACCAAGGGGACTGCGCATTTCGACGGACGCGACCTGCAGAAGATGTCGAATGGCGACCTGCGCAAGGTGCGCGGCGGCGATATCGGCTTCGTCTTCCAGGACCCGATGACCTCGCTCAACCCGGTGATGCGCGTCGGCGACCAGATCTGCGAACCGCTGATCTATCATCGCAAGATGAGCAAGGCGGAAGCGCGGACCCGCGCCGTGGAACTGCTGCGCCTCGTCGGCATTCCCGGTCCCGAAGAGCGGCTGATGGCCTATCCGCACGAGCTTTCGGGCGGCATGCGCCAGCGCGTGATGATCGCGATCGGCCTTGCCTGCAATCCGAAACTCCTGATCGCCGACGAGCCGACCACGGCGCTCGACGTGACGATCCAGGCCCAGATCGTCGATCTGGTGAAGGACCTGCGCGCCAAGCTCGGCATGTCGGTCGTCTGGATCACCCACGATCTGGCGCTGATCGCCGGCCTCGTCGATCGCGTTGCCGTGCTCTATGCCGGTACCGTTGTCGAGGATGCGCCGGTCGACGAACTCTATGCGCGCCCGAGCCATCCCTACACGCGCGGTCTGCTGTCCTCTATCCCGAAGCTCTCGGACTCCCCGGCAAGCCGTCTCTCCTCGATCGGCGGAACGCCGCCGGAGCCCGGCCGCCGCCCGAAGGGTTGCCCCTTCGCACCGCGCTGCCCGCTCGCCGAAGCCGTCTGTCACGAGCGCGTGCCGAAGCTCGAGCCTGTTGCGGGCGCCGGCAATCATCGCGCCGCATGTTTCGTCGTCCAGAAAATGCAGGAGGCCGCGTGATGGGTGCCCAACCGCTTCTGAAAGTCGAAAACCTCGTCAAGCATTTCCACGTCAAGCTCGGCGCCTTCGGCGAGCGCTCGGCGACTGTCTATGCGCTCGACAATGTCAATCTCGACATCATGGAAGGCGAGACGCTGTCGCTCGTCGGCGAATCCGGCTGCGGCAAGTCGACGACCGGCTTCACGATCCTCAACCTCTACAAGGCGACATCCGGCAGGGTGGTCTACAAGGGCCAGGATATCGCGACGCTCGATGAAAAGCAGATGCGCCCCTTCCGGCGCGACCTGCAGATCGTCTTCCAGGACCCGTATTCGACGCTCAACCCGCGCATGACGATCGGCGAAGCGATCGGCGAGCCGATCCTGTTCCACAAGCTCGCCACCAAGGCGGAGCTGAAGAGCAAGGTCGATGCGCTGCTGACCGATGTCGGCCTGCCGACGCGCTTTGCGCAGCGCTATCCCCACGAGCTCTCCGGCGGCCAGCGCCAGCGCGTGGTCATCGCCCGCGCACTCGCCTGCCAGCCGAAATTCATCGTCTGCGACGAGGCGATTTCGGCGCTCGACGTGTCGATCCAGGCGCAGATCATCAACCTGCTGCTCGACCTGCAGGAAAAATACGGGCTGACCTATCTCTTCATCGCCCACGATCTGGCCGTTGTCCGACACATCAGCACGCGCGTCGGCGTCATGTATCTCGGTCGTCTCGCCGAGCTCGCGAGCCGCGAAGAACTGTTCGACAATCCGCTGCATCCCTATACGAAGGCGCTGCTTTCGGCCGTTCCGGAAACCGATCCGGAGCATGAGCGCACCCGCCAGCGGCAGATCCTGCAGGGCGACGTTCCAAGCCCGCTCAATCCGCCGACCGGTTGCCGTTTCCACACGCGCTGCCCTGTCGCCATGGACGTCTGTTCGAAAGTCATTCCGGAGTGGAAGGAAGCAAAGCCCGGCCACTTGGTTGCCTGCCACGCCGTCAACACGGGACAGACTGCATGACGTTGAAAGCCGCCATCATTGCCGACGACCTGACGGGAGCGCTGGATACCGGCACGCCCTTCGTGGACGCCGGTCTTTCGGTGGCGGTGGCGATCGATGTCGAGACGGCCGATGAGGCGCTTGCGGCGGGGACAGATGTCGTCGTCATCAACACCGCTTCGCGCGCATTGCCGGAAGACGATGCGGCGCGCCGCGTGCGCCGGGCGGCAGACGCTTTGAGCGCAAGGCAGCCAGCGATCGTTCTCAAGAAGATCGACTCCCGGCTGAAGGGCAATGTGGCGGCCGAAAGTGCTGCACTCGCAGACGCGCTCGGTCTTGCCAGGATCGTCGTGGCTCCCGCCATTCCCGACCAGGACCGCACCACCTATCGCGGCTTCGTCGTCGGCCGCGGCGTCGAAAAGCCGATTGCCGTCGCCGATCTCTTTACCGGCCGCGATATGGATGTCGTGGTCGCCGACGCCGAGAGCGATTTCGATCTCGACGATATCGCCCTTGGCAATGACTGGAACAGCGTGCTGGCCGTCGGAGCCCGTGGTCTTGGCTCGGCGCTCGCCCGCAAGATCGGCCGTGCCGGTGGGCATCCGCTGGCCTTTCAGGCATCGCGCCGGACGCTTTTTGCCTTCGGGTCCCGCGACCCGATCACGGCGGCCCAGATGAACCGCCTCGAAGCCGCAGGTGCGCTGCGCGCCGTCATCGATGCGCCGATGGGCAGCGTCGAATGTGGCGAGGGGCTGGCGCTGCCGCTGCTTCTGCGCTGCACCGGCGAAATCGCCGGTGAGGGCGCAACGGTTGCCCGCTGCTTCGCAGGCGGTGTAAAATCGGTGATCGATGATACCAGGCCGGACATGCTGATGGTCGGCGGTGGTGACACGGCGCTTGCGGTCTTCCGCGAACTCGGCATCAAGACGCTGATGCCGAAGGGAGAAATCGAGGCAGGTGTGCCGTGGTTTGACGTAACGGCCGCCGACGGGCGGCATTTCCGGTGCGCGGTCAAGTCTGGGGGCTTCGGCAATACCGAGAGTCTGCTAAGACTGGTTCCACGGAATCAGGCGGCTTGAGCATGGTACCGGCGGGGAGAATGGGTGTGGATGAAGCAAATGGCGCATCGCTGAATGCGGGTAACGGTCCGGCTGCAAAGCCCGAGCGTGGCAAGGCGGTGAAACTCGTCGACCGCGTCTTCGACCAGATCCTCGAGCGCATCCGCGCCGGCAACTATCCGCCGGATTCACGCCTGCCGGGCGAGCATGAACTCGCATCGATGCTCGGCGTCTCCAGGCCGATCGTGCGTGACGCGCTCGCCAAGCTTCGCGAGCAGGGCACCGTCTACGCCCGCCAGGGCGCCGGCACCTTCGTCAGCGCCCATGGTTCGCCGACGACGCAGCTTGCCTATTCGCCGGTCAAGACGATCGCCGATATCCAGCGCTGCTATGAATTCCGCCTGACGATCGAGCCGGCCGCTGCCTTTTTCGCCGCCAAGCGGCGCGACGAACAGGCGATCCAGAAGATCGCCTCGGCACTCTCCGATCTCCGGGAAGCGACGAGCCATCAGCTGCACCGCAGCGACGCCGACTTCGTCTTCCATCGCGCTGTCGCCGAGGCCGCTAACAATCACTATTACACCGCCTCGCTCGATGCGCTGAAGCCGCATATCGCCGTCGGCATGCATCTGCACGGCCTGTCGCTGCTCGGCCCGCGCCAGGGGCTGGAGCAGGTCTACGACGAGCATAACGAGATCTACCGGGCGGTCGCCGAAGGCCGCGCCGATGATGCGCGCAACCTGATGCAGACCCATCTCGAAGGCTCCCGCGACCGCCTGTTCGAAGGCCGCGTGCTCGATCTGTCGTTCAAATAGCGCGTCGGCCGATATCCGGGATGGCGCAGGCTTCGCCGCCGCCGAAGATGCGCGAGCGGGTGAGGAAGCGCTTCTCGCGTCCGTTGTCGAGCGAGAACATCCCGCCGCGGCCGGGCACCACGTCGATGATAAGCTGCGTATGCTTCCAGGCTTCGAACTGGCTGCCGCTGATATAGACCGGGACGCCGGCGATCTCGCCGAGTTTGACATCTGTTTCCCCCACCCGGAACTCATCAGCCGGATAGCACATCGGCGATGAACCATCGCAGCAGCCGCCGGATTGATGAAACAGGATATCCGGATGATCGGCGCGGATTTCGCCGATCAGGTCGATTGCGGCGTCGGTCGCAAGCACGCGCGGTTCGCCGTTGATTGTTTCTTCCATGTTGTTCCTCCCGTGGATGAGGAGGGAAAACCCCTCCCCAACCCCTCCCCACAAGGGGGAGGGGCTAGTTTGCTGCACGCGTATCGCCTCACATTAACCTCTCATCCGCGCGGATGCCGCTGAGGGATGAGGCGGCGCCTGAACCTAAGCCCCTCCCCCTTGTGGGGAGGGGTTGGGGAGGGGACTTCGCCCCTCCCGCCGACGTCCTTCTCAAAAGAACCCAAGCGCCTTCGGGCTGTAGCTCACCAGCATGTTCTTGGTCTGCTGGTAGTGGTCGAGCATCATCTTGTGGGTCTCGCGGCCGATGCCCGATTGCTTGTAGCCACCGAAGGCCGCGTGAGCAGGGTAGGCGTGGTAGCAATTGGTCCAGACGCGGCCGGCCTGGATTTCGCGGCCGAAGCGGTAGGCGCGGTTGCCGTCGCGGGTCCAGACGCCGGCGCCGAGGCCGTAGAGCGTGTCGTTGGCGATCTCGAGCGCTTCCTTCTCGTCCTTGAAGGTGGTGACGGAGACGACCGGGCCGAAGATCTCTTCCTGGAAGACCCGCATCTTGTTGTGGCCCTTGAAGATCGTCGGCTTGACGTAATAGCCGCTGGCGAGCTCGCCGCCGAGATCGTTGCGGGCGCCGCCGGTCAGCACCTGAGCGCCTTCCTGCCTGCCGATATCGAGATAGGCGAGGATCTTTTCCAGCTGCTCGCTCGATGCCTGGGCGCCGATCATCGTCGCGCTATCGAGCGGGTTGCCCTGCTTGATGGCTTCCACGCGCTTGACGGCTTTTTCCATGAAGCGGTCATAGATCGACTCCTGAACGAGGGCGCGGCTCGGGCAGGTGCAGACTTCGCCCTGGTTCAGCGCGAACATCGCGAAGCCTTCCAGCGCCTTGTCGAGGAAGTCGTCATCCTCGGCCATCACGTCGGCAAAGAAGATGTTCGGCGACTTGCCGCCGAGTTCCAGCGTGACGGGGATGAGGTTCTGGCTGGCATATTGCATGATCAACCGGCCGGTCGAGGTCTCGCCGGTAAAGGCGATCTTGGCGATCCGCGGGCTTGTCGCCAGCGGCTTGCCGGCTTCGAGGCCGAAGCCGTTGACGATGTTGAGCACGCCCGGCGGCAGCAGGTCGCCGACCAGTTCGGCCCAGACGAGGATCGACGCCGGGGTCTGTTCGGCGGGCTTCAGCACGACGCAGTTGCCGGCGGCAAGCGCCGGCGCAAGCTTCCAGGCCGCCATCAGGATCGGGAAGTTCCAGGGAATGATCTGGCCGACGACGCCGAGCGGCTCGTGGAAGTGATAGGCGACCGTGTCATTGTCGATCTCGCCGATCGAGCCTTCCTGGGCGCGGATGCAGGAGGCGAAGTAGCGGAAATGGTCGATCGCCAACGGAATGTCGGCCGCCATGGTTTCGCGGATCGGCTTGCCGTTGTCCCAGGTTTCGGCCTGTGCCAGAAGCTCCAGCTTGTCTTCCATGCGCTGGGCGATCTTCATCAGGATATTGGAGCGTTCGCCGGGTGCCGTGCGGCCCCACTTGTCCTTGGCCGCATGGGCGGCGTCGACGGCCGCGTTGATATCCTTCTCGTCGGAGCGCGGGATTTCGCAGAGCTTGCCGCCGGTGACCGGCGTGATGTTGTCGAAATATTTGCCGCCGATCGGCTCGCGCCACTCGCCGCCGATATAGTTGCCGTATTTGAGCTTGAACGGCGACTCGACGATTTTCTGATGCAGCATGTCATCCTCCCTTGATGATGCCTGGTTCAGGAGCGAACCGGTGGAGGAAATCTGCTCGTCTTTTGCTTTTCGAAATACCCGCCCGGAGCAATGCCGCACTGCACACTGTCGCAGCGCTGCGACAGGCGGGAGCCCTCAGTGGAGGTTCAACCGCTTCATCTTGCGGTGAAGCGTGGCGCGGCTCATGCCGAGATTGGCAGCCGCCTGCGAGACATTGCCGTTGGTGCGTGTCAGCGCCCTGAGGAGAGCGGCGCGCTCGGCATCCATCAACGCTTCCTCGCCGTCAGCCGGGCGGCTTTCCTGTAGCGCATCGGCGGCCGGGATGCCGGCGGCGATCCGGCGGTCGTCGAGTTTGAGTGCCAGCCGTGCAGCGCGGGTGGCACCGAGCACGAGGTCGTGCCGGTCGACGGCAAGCAGGGCTGCCGCCGAATTGGTGCCGGAGGGCACCATCAGGAAGCGCGAACCGGCAAAGGCGCTGCGGAAGATGTTGAGCTCGATGCGCATCGCCGCGTCGCGCACAGCCTGCGCGAGGATCGACAGGGTCATCTCGTTGACGTCGTCGCGGCAGGTGGAGATGTCGAGCGCGGCGGCCAGCTGGCCGCGATGGTCGCGGATTGGCGCCGTGGTGCAGCTGAGCTTGATATTCGAGGACAGGAAGTGCTGGTCGCGAAAGATCGAGACGGAGCGCTCGTCGGCGAGCGCCGTGCCGATGCCGTTGGTGCCGATGCTCGCTTCGGTCCAGACCGAGCCGGTCCAGAGGCCGAGGTCGTTGAATTCCTTGTCGTCGGCGCTCGCGCCGCGCCGCTCCAAGGCGACGCCCTCGCGGCAGGTCAGAAGCAGGCAGCATCCCGCCTTGCCGACCGTCAGGAACAGTTTGTCGAGCTCGTCGCTGGCGTCGCGGATCAACTGCTCGGATTGTTCGCGGGCGAGGCGGAATTCCTGCTCGGTCAGGCGCACCGGTGCGCGCTTCTCTTCAGGGGTCAGCTGATGCTTGTCCATGCAGCGGCGCCAGGAGGCGACGATCGGGGAGCTGGCGGCGGCAGAGTTCTGCTGCGCCCACGTATAGACATGGTCGGCATGCGCTGTGAATTCGTGCATCTGCTCCTCCCACGGAACGTAGACCGCAGTCTGGGGCAAATACCGTCTCATTGCAATTCTGCTTAATTAAGCAGCCCATTCCATGCCGCAGGGGAACTGTCGCAGATCTGCGACAGTTCGATGCGTCAGCTGGCCTTCGGCTGTGCGGCAGGCAGAAGCTTGCCGCGGGCGATGAGCCAGAGCGTGCCAATCGCGATAAAGCCGACGATGGCGTTGACGGCGATGAAGATCACTACGGCAAGGCCCTGGAGAGCCGCATCGCTGCTGTGGCTTGCGACGCGGATGGCGGCTGTCGCCAGAGCCGTGGCGCCGAAGGTGAAGGCCCAGTAGG
Organism: Rhizobium sp. OAE497; assembly: GCF_040546565.1. Classification (NCBI taxonomy): domain Bacteria; kingdom Pseudomonadati; phylum Pseudomonadota; class Alphaproteobacteria; order Hyphomicrobiales; family Rhizobiaceae; genus Rhizobium; species Rhizobium sp. OAE497. The sequence continues at coordinate 1,324,044 of NZ_JBEPOA010000002.1, read as the reverse complement.
AACCGGCGAAGGGCTGCTTGGTGATCCAGGGCAGCAGGCGCAACAGGATGGCGGCCTCGAGGATGGCGTAACCCAGCATCGCATGAAGCAGCATATCCGGCATTCCGCCATTGACGCTGAGATAGGCGACGCTGCCGACGGCCGGAGGGGCAAGCTGGATGCCGAGCGTCGGGCGCAGCTGTACCGCAAGTTCCGGTGCCGTCAGCAACCGGTGCAGCAAGACCGAGTCGATCGCCAGCCAGGCGAAGAAACCGGCGCCGAAGGCGAGCTGACCGAGCTCCTGAAAGCCGAGCGCACCGAGAACGATAGCGCTGACGAAGGAACCTGCGACCGTCGGCAGGTAGAGGACCGGTGTCGTCGTGGTGGCGTCGCGGCCGCCCTGCCACAAGGCCCCGGTCCGCCACAGGGCGAAGGCGAAGGTGAAGACGAAGCCGGCGGCAAAGAGGATTTCGCTCGCCGGCCGCGAATAGGGCAGCAGCGCGAGCCCTGCGAGCATGGTCGCGACACCGGCGAGGCCGACGAAGCAGCATTGCACCGCATGCTCCAGCTCCGCCAGCGCTTCGCCGCGGGCGTTCAGCCACTTCAGGCCGTAGAGAACGCTGACGACGAACCAGACGGCGACTGCCAGCAGGCTGAGGATCTCGCCCGGTGCGGCCGGCAGGCCCCAGACGGAGGCGGCCGCCCGCCAGCTATTGCCGAGCCCGGCAATGCCGAGCACCATGCCGAAGAAGGATGCCGGGACGCGCGGCATCTGAAAACCGGTCCTTGCCGGAATGTCTGCAGCTTGCATTGCCATGACCTCGCTTCATCAGGGGAGCGGAAGGCGGCGCGCCTCCCGCATCGTCGAATGCACTTACTTGGCGATCGCCTCGGCGGCGTCGAGAACGCGGGCAGAATAGACCATGGCGGCGCCGGCATTGATAGCCACCGCAACACCGAGCGCTTCGGAGATTTCCTCCTTGGTCGCGCCCTGCTTCAGGGCCTCGGTCGTATGGACGGCGATACAGCCATCGCAACGCACCGTGACGGCGACTGCGAGAGCGATCAGCTCGCGATGCTTCGCATCCAGGTAATTCGTCTTCTGCCCGGCGGTCGAGAGCGTCTGGTAGCCCTTCACCGTCTCCGGAACGGTCTTGCCGAATTCACCGATCCGGGCGATCAGCTGGCTACGATATTCTTTCCAGTTCAACATGACTTTGCCTTTCCATCAGCTGCAGCAGCTCTCTCGCTGTCTGTTGAGATGAAATATGGACTTTTCGTTCGATCCGATGAATGCTTCAGAAGTTCAATTTCTAGCGCGATCGTCTCATGGATATTCTCAGCCGCCTTATCGATCTTGCCGGGCTTCGCACCAGTCTGGACATTCGCTGCCGCCTTGAGGGCGCCTTCGAGATCGACCACGAACCGGCCGGCCGCGGCGTCATCCCGTTTCATGTGGTCCTGTCCGGCAGCTGCCGCCTGCGGCTTCCCGACCGGCGGGTGGTCGAGCTGACCGCAGGGGATTTCCTCATGCTGCCGCGCGGCGAGGCGCATCTGATTGTCGGCCGGGAGAGCGGTGCCGGGCCGCGCCCGGTGCGGTTGATACATGACGGCATGCTGCCGGTGCGCGAGAACGGGGAGGGAGTGCCCGATGTGGATCTACTCTGCGGGCATTTCGATTCGGCTACGGGGTCGTCGTTGCTGCTCGATACCTTGCCGGATGTCTTTCATGCCTCGCTTGCCGGAGCGCAATCGGAGGAGACGCTGAAGCTGCTCGTCGGCATCCTGCGCGACGAGGCGATGCATCAGGAAGCCGGCGCGCTGACGATCGCGACGGCGATCTGTCTGGCGCTGCTGACGATGGCGCTGAGGGCGCAGAATACGGCCGCGCTCGGCACCGCGGGTCTCCTGGCGCTGATCGCCAATCCCCGCTTCTCGCGGGCATTGAAGGCTGTGATCGCGAACCCGGCTGAGGATTGGACGATCGACCGGCTGGCCTCGCTCAGCGCTATGTCGCGCGCCACCTATGCCAGACAGTTCAAGGAAACGTCGGGGATGACGGTGGCGGGCTTCGTGACCGATCTCAGGATGACGCTCGCCAGCGACCTGTTGATCCGCACCCGCCGAACGGTCGCCGACATCGCCGCCGAGGTCGGCTATGACTCGGAGGCGGCCTTCGGCAAGGCATTCAAGGCAAGGCGTGGGGTGCCGCCGGCGCGCTTCAGGCAGCAGATGTCCTGAAGCGCGCCGGGCGTTTCGTCAGGCGACCGCGCCGAACTGGGCGTTGTGCAGGCGGGAATAGGCGCCGTTGCGGGCGAGAAGCTCGGCATGCGTGCCTTGCTCCTCGATGCCGCGGGGACCCATCACCACGATGCGGTCGGCATTGCGGATGGTGGCCAGGCGGTGGGCGACGACCAGTGTCGTGCGTCCTTCCGACAGTTCCGAAAGCGCCTGCTGGATCGCATATTCCGTTGCCGTATCCAGCGCCGAAGTCGCTTCGTCGAGGGTCAGGATTGGCGGGTTCTTCAGGAAGATACGGGCAATCGCCAGGCGCTGCTTCTGGCCGCCCGAGAGCTTGACGCCACGCTCGCCGGTCGGCGTATCCAGGCCTGCCGGCAGCGAACGCACGAACTCGTCGAGCGACGAGCGCCTGAGCGCTTCCATGATGTCCGCATCCGATGCGCCGAGACGGCCATAGGCGATATTCTCACGGATGGTCGAGCCGAACAGGAAGACATCCTGCTGCACGATGCCGATCTGGCTGCGCAGCGAGGCCTGCGTCATGTCGCGGATATCGATGCCATCGATGGTGATGGCGCCCGATGTCACATCGTAGAAGCGCGGCAGCAGCGAGCAGATCGTCGTCTTGCCGGCGCCCGAAGGGCCGACGAAGGCGACGGTCTCGCCTGCAGAGATCGTCAGGTTCAGCTTGTCCAGCACCTTGCCGTGATCGGAATAGCCGAAGGAGACGTCCTTGTAGGCGATATCGCCGTGCAGCGATCTGACGGTGACGGCATCCGGACGGTCGGCAAGATCCGGCTCGGTGTCGATCAGCGAGATGAAGCGCTTAAAGCCGGCAATCCCCTTCGGATACATTTCGAGCACCGAGGTGATCTTGTCGATCGGGTGGAAGAAGACGTTGACGAGCAGCAGGAAGCCGACGAAGCCGCCATAGGTCAGCTCGCCATTGACGACGTAGAAGGTGCCGGCAACCATGATGACCAGCTGCACCAGCCGGGTGCTGAGATAGCTGAGCGCAATGCTCGCCGTCATATAGCGATAGGCGCTGAGCTTGGTCTCGCGGTAGCCCTCGTTATTGAGGGCGAAGAGCTCGCTCTCATAGCCTTCGTTGCCGAAGGCCTTGACGACGCGGATGCCGCCGACGCTTTCCTGAACGCGGGTGTTGAAGTCGCCGACTTTGCGGAACAGGTTGCGCCAGGTGACCGTCATCTTGGCACCGTAGCGGCTGACGAGCCAGGTCATGAACGGCACGATCGTCGTCGTCAGCAGCGCCAGCTTCCAATGCACTGTGAACATCAGGATGAAGGCGCCGATGAAGGTCATGATGGCGATGAACACGTCCTCGGGACCGTGATGGGCGACTTCGCCCACCTCTTCGAGATCCTTGGTGACGTGGGTGATCAGATGGCCGGTCTTGTTGTTGTCGAAATAGCTGAACGACAGCTTCTGGATGTGATCGAAGGCCTGGCGGCGCATGTCCGACTCGATCGAGATGCCGAGCGCATGACCCCAATAGTTGACCACAGCCATCAGGCCGGTATTGACGGCATAGACCGTGAGAAGTGCAGCCGCGACGGCGGCGATCAGCCCCCAGTCACGGCCGGGAAGCAGCTCGTCGACGAAGAGCTTGACGGCAAGCGGAAAGCCGAGTTCCAGGAGGCCGGCAATGACGGCGCAGCCGAAATCAAGGAAAAACAAGCGCTTGTAACGCGCATAGTAAGAGAAGAAGCGACGAAACATGAGTGCCCTCCAGGGCAGTATCTGTCAGGATCGTAGGATGGGAAGCGGGCCGAACAGACGAGCCCAATCGGCACCGCTGTTCAGCGTTGTGTTGTGCCGAGATTTCGCATCGTGACGATCCTCCTTCATGAGTCGCTGCAGGGACTTATAGTATGACAGCATCGCGCTGTCACTACAGATTGTGCTGAAAACAAGAAAACCCGGCGAGGCTGCGCGTCGCCGGGTTCTGAGAATGCAAAGCGTCAGGGCCTCACTTCGGCGTAACGTCGAAGCCGAACCACTTTTCCGACAGCGTCTTGATCGTGCCGTCTGCCTTGGCGGCGGCGATTGCTTCGTTGAACATCGCCTTCAGCGCGGTATCGTCCTTACGCAGACCGACCGAGCTGCCGCGACCGAGGAAGCCGCCCTGGAAGCGCGGACCCGTCGTCGTCATGTCTTCGTTGCCAGGCTTCTGCGAAGCGGTGGTGAGATAGGCCATCGAGGCCATCACCAGATCGACGCGGCCTGCCTTGAGGTCGAGATCATGCTCTTCCGTTGTCTTGTACTCGCGCACTTCGACGACGCCCTTCAGGTACTTGTCGACGAAGGCGGCGGCGGTGGAAGCGGTCTGCACACCGATCGTCTTGCCCTGCAGCGCCGGCTTGATCTTGTCGATCTCGGCGGCGGCACCAGCCTCGTCGCTGGCGAGCGAGAAGACCTGGCCCTTTTCAGGCAGGCCTGCCAGATCGCTTTCCTTCGAGGTGGCGAAAGCCTGGCCGGTGGAGCCGTAGGAATCGCTGAAGGCGATCACTTCCTCGCGCTTGGCGGTCGCCGACATGCCGGAGATGATGGCGTCGAACTTGCCGGCATTCAGGCCCGGGATCATGCCGTCGAAGTTCTGGACGACGACCTTGCACTCGACCTTCATGTGGGCGCACAGATACTTGGTGAGCTCGATCTCGTAGCCGTCAAGCGTGCCGTCCGGCTTGGTGAAGTTGTAAGGCTTGAACGCACCTTCGGTGGCGATCGTCACCGTCGTCCACTTCTTGTCGTCGGCATGGGCGATGCCTGCGGTAGCAATAACCGCCGTTGTGGCTGCTGCGGTCAGAACCCGCAAAAGAATTGTCATTTTAGCTCCCCTTTTCTTGGTTTGGGCTGAGAGATTATTTGCTGATGAACTGCCGGAAGCGTTCCGAGCGCGAATTGGCAAAGACGTCCTGCGGGCGGCCGTCTTCCTCGACGACGCCCTGATGCAGGAAGACGACGCGGCTGGAGACGTCGCGGGCAAAGCCCATCTCGTGGGTGACGACCAGCATCGTGCGGCCTTCCTCGGCGAGCGCGCGCATGACGCGCAGCACTTCGCCGACAAGCTCGGGATCGAGTGCCGAAGTCGGCTCGTCGAACAGCATCACCTTGGGGCGCATGGCGAGTGCGCGGGCGATCGCGGCGCGCTGCTGCTGGCCGCCGGAAAGGTGGGCCGGATAGAAATTGCGCTTCTCGGCAATGCCGACCTTGGCAAGCAGCGCCTCGGCTTCCTCGATGCATTCGGCGCGGTTGCGCCCCTGCACGTGAACGGGTGCCTCGATGACGTTTTCGAGCACGGTCTTGTGGGACCAGAGATTGAAGCTCTGGAACACCATGCCGAGCTGCGAGCGGATGCGGTCGACCTGCTTGCGGTCGGCCGGGCGGCTGCCGCCTTTGGCGTCGGGCGTCATACGGATCGTCTCGCCGGCCACCGTCACTTCGCCGGAATTCGGCGTCTCCAGGAGATTGATGCAGCGCAGGAAAGTCGACTTGCCGGAGCCCGACGAGCCGAGGATCGAGACGACGTCGCCCTCATGGGCATCGAGCGAAATGCCCTTCAGCACTTCGACATTGCCGAAGCTCTTGTGCAGGTTCTTGACGCTGAGAGCGGTTGCCGCGGTCATCGGGCGTCTCCTTCAAGTACAGGCGCAGCTTTCACTGCCGGATGATAGGGAACGGGCTGGCGCAGATGCGGGCTCAGCCAATATTCGAGGAGATGAACGAGGCGCGTCAGCAGGAAGTTGATCGCCAGATAGATGGCACCGGCAACGATGAAGACCTCGATTGCCCGGTAGGTCTCCGAAATGATGCGGGCTGCGACGCCGGTCACTTCCATCAGCGTGATGATCGAGGCGAGCGAGGTCGCCTTCACCATTGAGATCATCTCGTTGCTATAGCCCGGCAGTGCCTGGCGAATGGCGAGCGGCATGACGATGCGCCGGAACTGCATCAGCCGTGGCATGCCGCAGGCGCGGGCCGCTTCGATCTGGCCGAAGGGAACCGAAAGCAGGCCGCCGCGGATGATTTCGCTGGCATAGGCGGCAGTATTCATGGTGAGCGCCAGCACGGCGCACCAATAGGGCTCGCGCAGGAACGGCCAGAAGATGCTGTGGCGAACGGCCGGGAACTGGCCGAGGCCGTAGTAGAGCAGGAAGATCTGGACGAGCAGCGGCGTGCCGCGGAAGACGAAGACATAGCTGCGGGCGAACCACTCGAGCGCCTTGTTGCCGGAAAGGCGGCAGAGCGCGATGGCCAGCGCCAGGACGGCGCCGAGCGCAATCGAGGTGGCAGCAAGCTCGACGGTCAGCGGAATGGCTGAAACCAGGCTGACGAAGGTTTCAAACAGAAATTGCCAGTCCATCAGCCTCTCCTCACGCCACGCGAAAAGTGCTTTTCGGCACGCCGTAGAAACAGGCCGGAGCCGGTGGAGATGACGAGGTAGATCGCCCCGGCGATAACGTAGAAATCGAAGGGCAGGCCGGTCGAGCCGGCGGCGATCTGCGTCTGGCGCAGCAACTCCGCGACGCCGGTGATGGAAACGAGGGCGGATTCCTTCAGCACCACCTGCCAGACGTTGCCGAGGCCGGGGAGCGCATGGCGCAGCGTCAACGGCGCGACGATGCGGCGGAAGCGCAGGGCGCGGCCCATGCCGCAGGCGATCGCCGCTTCGATTTCACCGGGATGGACCGCCTTGAAGGCGCCGCGGAAGACTTCGGTGAACTGGGCGCCGGAGGTGACGCCGACGGCAAGCGAGCCGGCCAGAAAGCCCGGAAAACCGAGAAAGCCCTCGGCGCCGAACAGCTTGCCGATCGCGGTCACCGCCGCGCTGCCGCCGAAATAGAAGAGGTAGATGACGAGCAGATCCGGGATGCCGCGAAGGACTGTCGTATAGGTATCAGCCGCGATCTTCAGGCCGCGGCCACCCGATATTTTCGCCCATGCGCCGAAGGAACCGATCACGGCGCCGGTCGAATAGCCTGCGAGCGCGATCAGAATGGTCATCCACGCGCCTGCAAGCAGCGCCTTGCCCCATCCGTCGGGGCCGAAGCTGATAAGCTCGAGGATGCCCGGCTGGTTCATGACGCCTGCCTTTCGGGAAGCGGCGGCTGCACGTCGTCAGGGATCGGATTGACGAATGGCGTCCCATCGAGGCGGCCCTTCAGGTCCGCCTTGGCCGCCTCGATGAGATCGGGATTGCGGATCAGGTCGATGGCGGTGCTCGCCATGACCTTCGCCGCGTGTTCCGTGCCCTTGTGGGCAGCCGGAAGTTTGCCCTGGGCAACGAGCTGCCAGGAATGGCCGGGCGTGCCGATCGCGTAGGTGGCACCGCGCATCTGCACGGTCGGAACCACCCAGCTGACGCTGCCGACATCGGTCGAGCCGACGATGGAGCTGTCGCCGGCATAAAGCGGGAAGATTTCCTCGCAGAGCGGCTGGTCCTTCTTCGGCTTCAGGCCGAACCGGGCGTAGGACGAGGCGATGTCCTCGGGGCTCATCGTCGCCTGGAACTTGCGGGCCGTCTCGCGGTCGGCATCGTCGAAGACGGGTGCGCCGAGGCGCTGGAGATTGGCAAACATCAGGTCCTCGAGCGGCACGTTGCCGACGAGATTGGCGTCGCCGCTGATCACTTCGCTGCGCACCGTGGTCTCGGTCATCAGCGCTGCACCCTCGGCAACCTTCTTGACGCGGGCGACCAGCGACAGCAGTTCGGGGAGGTTGCGGGCGCGCACGAGGTAGCGTACCGTTGCCTTGGCCTGCACGACATTCGGGGCGGAACCGCCGGTATCGGTCACGGCATAGTGGATGCGCGCGCTCGACGGCATGTGCTCGCGCATATAGTTGACGCCGACATTCATCAGTTCGACGGCATCCAGCGCGCTGCGGCCGAGGTGCGGGGTGGCCGAGGCATGCGAGGCGCGGCCGCTGAAATGGAAGTTCAGCTCGTTGCAGGCGAGCGAGACCGGATTGTTGACGCCGGCAAAGGCTGCCGGATGCCAGCAGATGGCGATATCGACATCATCGAAGACGCCGGCGCGCACCATGAAGCCCTTCGACGAGCCGCCTTCTTCGGCCGGGCAGCCGTAATAGCGGATGCGGCCCTTCAGTCCGTTCTCGGCCAGGAAATCCTTGACGGCGGAAGCCGCCAGCATGGAGCCGGCGCCGAGCATGTTGTGCCCGCAGCCGTGGCCGTTGCCGTTGGTAACTGCTTCCTGCTTTTCCGCTAGGCCGGCAACCTGGCTCAGGCCGGGCAGGGCGTCGAATTCGCCGAGAATGGCAATAACCGGACCGTCTTCGCCGGCTTCACCCATCACAGCCGTCGGCAGGCCGGCAATGCCGCGCTCGACCCTGAACCCCTCGGCTTCCAGCTGGCGGGCGTGCTCTTCGGCGGAGCGATACTCTTCGTAATTCGTCTCCGGCATATCCCAGATGCGATCGCTCAATGCGGCGAAGGCTTCGCTCTTGGCTTCGACGATGTCCCAGACGGCTTCGGTGTTTTTCATGGCTTTCAAAACGGCTTCGTTTCGCATAGTATCCAAAATTGGCGCCAATTTAGGTTACAAAAAATCTTTGCGCAATCCATGGGCATGAATAAATTTTGGACGAACTCAAACGGTTGCCACGCCTACAGAATTTGAAACAGGCGTGTTATCGGTGATGAAAAAGGGGATTGGAAATGGCTGACGTCGTGATGGAAGAAGAGCCGGAATCGGCCAGCGCGCGCGACGTGACGGACTTCATCCTGCAGGACATTCTGGCCGGCGTTCTCTTGCCCGGCACCTGGCTGAAGCAGATCGATCTCGAGCGCCGCTATAAGTGCACGCGCCCGGAAGTGCGCCGCGCGCTTGACCGTCTGGCGCAGAAGCGCCTTGTCGAGCATGTCCCAAACCGCGGCTACCACGTCTATGAGCCGGATGGCCGCCGCGCCCAGGAAGTCAGCGAAATCCGCATCATCCTGGAAACCGCGATCGCGGCAACGATCGTTTCGAACGCCGCGGCCGACGAGATCGCAAAGCTCAGGAAGCTTGCCGATCACTTCGATCTGATGGTGCTGAACGGAACGATGCTGGAGCTCTACGAAGCCAATCTGGCCTTTCACCGCCAGCTGCTGACGCTCGGCGGCAATATCGAACTCGTCGATCTCATCACCGAGATCCGGCAGAGAACGTCTTCAGCACCGGTCTCGCAATGGCGCACGCGCGCCCGGGTCGAACAATCCGGCCGCGAGCATCATCAGATGATCGATGCGATCGCGGCCGGAAATGTCGAGAAGCTGAAGGAGCTGGTCCGCCAGCACATCCTGCAGCGTTGATGAAGCAGGCCGGGAGCCTCGTCTCCCCCGGCCCGCACGGTCATGATCAGTTGGACTGCCAGCTCTTGACGAGCTCGTCGTAATTGATCGTGACCGGCTTTTCCTTCTCGTTTTCGATCTTCAGCTGCGGAGCGAGGTTGCCCTTGGCGACGGCATCCTTGTTCCAGTATTCGAGATCGTGCTCCTCGGCGAGCTTCGGCCCGATGTCACCCTGAACCTTGGCGCGTTCGAGGCGCTGCAGCACCTTTTCCTGCTCGGAGCAAAGCGAATCCATGGCTTCCTGCGCGGTCTTGGCCCCGGAAGAGGCGTCACCGACGGCCTGCCACCAGAGCTGTGCGAGCTTCGGATAGTCAGGAACGTTAGTGCCGGTCGGCGACCACTGGACGCGGGCGGGCGAGCGATAGAACTCGATCAAGCCGCCGAGCTTGGGAGCGCGCTCCGTGAAGCTCTTGTCGCGAATGGTCGACTCGCGGATGAAGGTCAGGCCGACATGGCTCTTCTTCACGTCCACGGTCTTCGACGTCACGAACTGCGCGTAGAGCCAGGCGGCCTTGGCGCGGTCATCGGGGGTCGACTTCATCAACGTCCAGGAACCGACGTCCTGATAGCCGAGCTTCATGCCGTCCTTCCAGTAGACGCCGTGCGGTGAGGGCGCCATGCGCCATTTCGGCGTGCCGTCCTCGTTGACGACGGGCAGGCCCGGCTCGACGGCATCAGCCGTAAAGGCCGTGTACCAGAAGATCTGCTGAGCCACTTCGCCCTGCGCCGGAACTGGGCCGGATTCGGAGAAGTTCATGCCCTGCGCTGCCGGCGGTGCGTAAGCCTTCAACCAATCCAGATATTTCTGGATCGAGTAGACGGCGGCCGGGCCGTTGGTATCGCCGCCGCGGGCGACGCACGAACCGACGGGACGGGAGTTCTCGTCGACCTTGATGCCCCATTCGTCGACCGGAAGGCCGTTCGGGAGGCCCTTGTCACCGTTGCCGGCCATCGACAGCCAGGCGTCGGTGAAGCGCCAGCCGAGCGACGGGTCCTTCTTGCCGTAGTCCATGTGGCCGAAGACCTTCTTGCCGCCGATGTCGCGGCCGGTGAAGAATTCGGCGATGTCCTCATAGGCCGACCAGTTGACCGGGACGCCGAGATCATAGCCGTACTTCGCCTTGAAGTCGGCCTTGTTCTTCTCGTCGTTGAACCAGTCGTAACGGAACCAGTAGAGGTTCGCGAACTGCTGGTCGGGAAGCTGGTATAGCTTCTTGTCCGGCGCGGTCGTGAACTTGGTGCCGATGAAGTCGTCGATGTCGAGACCGGGATTGGTGACGTCCTTGCCTTCGTTCGCCATCCAGTCGGTCAGCGAGCGGGCCTGCTGGTAGCGCCAATGGGTGCCGATCAGGTCCGAGTCGTTGACATAGGCGTCGTAGATATTCTCGCCCGACTGCATCTGCGTCTGCAGCTTTTCGACGACATCGCCTTCGCCGATCAGGTCGTGGGTGATCTTGATGCCGGTGATCGCCGTGAAGGCGGGCGCCAGCACCTTGGATTCATATTCGTGGGTCGTCAGGGTTTCGGAAACGACCTTGATGTCCATCCCGGAGAAGGGCTTGGCAGCGTCGATGAACCACTGCATTTCCTTTTCCTGGTCGGCGCGCGGGAGCGACGATAGATCGCCGATCTCCTTGTCGAGGAAGGTTTTCGCCTCGTCCATACCGGCATAGGCAGAGCCCGTCATTGCCAGCAAAATGCCTGCTGTCGTCGCTAGTAGATGCCGTCGCATAATATCCTCCCAGGGTTTGCGATTGCAGTCTTCACGTCTCAGGCGGCCAGTACCCCCGGCCATCTGTCTCACCTTGGCATCACACGTATCGGAACACGCCGATGGCGTAGATCACGGAGATGCCAAGAGCCCACCACAGGCCGGGTCCGACAAGACCCAGCCATGCCAGATGAATGAACGCTGCCCCGAGCAGCGAAATGAAGAGACGGTCGCCGCGCGTCGTCTCGAAGCGCAGCAGACCGGTGCGCGGCGAGCCGCCAGGCACGAAATATTCCCAGACGCTCATGCCGACGAGCAGCATCAGGATCGTCAGGAAGAACAGCGCCGTCGGCAGCGTCCAGGCCATCCAGGAAAAGGTCATGGTCGTCTCCTCCTCAGACGCGGCCCAGGGCAAAGCCCTTGGCGATGTAGTTGCGGACGAAATAGATGACGAGGGCGCCGGGCACGATGGTCAGCACGCCGGCCGCAGCCAGCACGCCCCAGTCCATGCCTGCTGCCGAAACGGTGCGCGTCATGATCGCCGAGATCGGCTTGGCGGCCGTCGTCGTCAGCGTGCGGGCCAGCAGCAGCTCCACCCACGAGAACATGAAGCAGAAGAAGGCGGCGACGCCGACGCCACTGGCGATCAGCGGCATGAAGATCTTCACGAAGAAACGCGGGAAGGAATAGCCGTCGATATAGGCCGTCTCGTCGATCTCCTTCGGTACGCCGGACATGAAGCCTTCGAGGATCCAGACCGCCAGCGGCACGTTGAACAGGCAATGCGCCAGCGCCACCGCGATATGCGTGTCAATCAGCCCGAAGGCCGAATAGAGCTGGAAGAAGGGCAGCGCGAAGACCGCGGGCGGCGCCATGCGGTTGGTCAGAAGCCAGAAGAACAGATGCTTGTCGCCGAGGAAGCGGTAGCGCGAGAAGGCGTAGGCCGCGGGCAGGGCGGCCAGAACCGAAATCACCGTGTTCATAACGACATAGATGATCGAGTTGATATAGCCGTTATACCAGGACGGATCGGTGAAGATGACCGTGTAGTTGGCGAGCGTCGGGTTCTGCGGCCAGAGCGAGAAGGCGCCGGTGATCTCCGAATTCTCCTTGAAGCTCATGTTGACGAGCCAGTAGATCGGCAGCAGCAGGAAGACGATGTAGAGCGTCGAAACCACCCAGGAGAAGTTTCCGGCGGGCTTGTATTTCATTGTCTGAGCCATGGTCCTCTCCTTTCTCAGCTGTTGGCGTCGCTGCTGGTCATGACCGTGTAGAAGATCCACGACAGCAGCAGGATGATCAGGAAGTAGATGATCGACATCGCCGCAGCGGGGCCGAGATCGAACTGGCCGACGGCCATCTTCACGAGGTCGATCGACAGGAAAGTCGTCGAATTGCCGGGACCGCCGCCTGTGACGACAAAGGGTTCGGTATAGATCATGAAGCTGTCCATGAAGCGCAGCAGCACGGCGATCAGCAGCACCCGCTTCATTTTCGGCAGCTGAATGTAACGGAAGACGGACCAGCGCGAGGCGCCGTCGATCTTGGCGGCCTGGTAATAGGCATCCGGGATCGAGACGAGGCCGGCATAGCAGAGCAGCACGACGAGGCTCGTCCAGTGCCAGACATCCATGACGATGACGGTGATCCAGGCATCTACGGGATCGCGAACATAATTGTAGTCAAGACCGATCGCTTCCAGCGTATGGCCAAGCAGGCCGATATCGACGCGGCCAAAGACCTGCCAGATGGTGCCGACGACGTTCCACGGAATGAGCAGCGGCAGCGACATCAAGACGAGGCAGACGGGAACGCCGAGACCCTTCTTCGGCATGTTGAGCGCGATGAAGATGCCGAGCGGGATCTCGATTGCGAGGATGATCAGCGAGAAGGCGAGGTTGCGCTGCAGCGCCGCCCAGAAGCGGTCCGATTCCAGCGTCTGCACGAACCAGTCGGTGCCCGCCCAGAAGAACTCGTTGTTCCCGAACGTATCCTGCACCGAGTAGTTGACGACGGTCATCAGCGGGATGACGGCCGAGAAGGCGACGAGCACCAGCACCGGCAGAACCAGAAACCAGGCTTTGTTGTTCCAGGTCTTTTCCATGTTCAGCCCTCCCTGCCGACGCGCCAGGAATTGGCGTAGATGCTGATCGCCGCGGGATCGAAACGGACCCGCGCGTCCTCAGGAATTTCGGCATCCTCGGGGACGACGATCGCCAGCGGCTGATCGGCGAAGCGGGCGCGCACGATCTTCTGGCGGCCGATATCCTCGACCTTGGAGATCGAGACCGGCATGCCCTCGCGCCCGAGGCGGATGAATTCAGGACGGATGCCGAGCTCGACCTTGGCGGCGCCTGACGTATTCGGCGCGTAGTCGAGGCTGATCGCTTCCTGCCCGACATTGACGACATTTCCGGAGACCTTGGCGGGCATCACGTTCATACCGGGCGAACCGATGAAATAGCCGACGAAGGTGTGGCTCGGCCGCTCGAAGAGCTCGGCCGGCGTGCCGATCTGGACGATCTCGCCGTCATACATGACGGCGACCTTTTCGGCGAAGGTGAGCGCCTCCGTCTGGTCGTGCGTGACATAGACCATGGTGAAGCCGAACTGCTTGTGCAGCCGCTTCAGCTGCGAGCGAAGCACCCATTTCATATGCGGATCGATGACGGTCAGCGGCTCGTCGAAGAGGATGGCGTTGACGTCGTTTCGCACGAGGCCGCGGCCGAGCGAAATCTTCTGCTTCTGGTCGGCCGTCAGCCGCTGCGCCTTGCGCTTGGCCCAATCGGAGAGGTCGATCATCTCGAGGATTTCGCGTACGCGGCGATCAACCTCTGGCTCGGCGACGCCGCGGTTGCGCAGCGGAAAGGCCAGATTGTCGTAGACCGTCATCGTGTCGTAGATGACGGGAAACTGGAACACCTGCGCGATGTTGCGCGCCTGTGTCGAGAGGTCGGTGACGTCCTTGCCGTCGAACAGGATGCGGCCATGCGATGGCTGAAGAAGTCCTGATATGATGTTGAGAAGCGTCGTCTTTCCGCAGCCGGACGGGCCGAGCAGCGCATAGGCGCCGCCATCGGCCCATTCGTGATCGACCTCCTTCAGCGAATAGTCCTTTTCGGACCGCGGATTGGGGCCGTAGGCGTGGCGGATATGGTCGAGCGTGATGCGTGCCATGTGAGCCTCCTAAGCCGCCTGGTTGCCGGTTGCGATCGCCCGGCCATCCGGCCCGAAGGCCATGAGGTGGCGGGTGTCGAGATAGACAGCGATTTCGGTATCCGGATCGATGTCGTGGATGCCATGTGCCAGCATCACCCAGCGCACGCCGTTGAAATCGACATGCACGAAGCTTTCCGATCCCGTGATCTCGGAGATCTGCGTCTTTGCGATCAGCTTCGGCGATGCCTGCGTCTGTGCGGCCAGCGCCAGATGGTGCGGGTGGAAAGCGACGGTCGCGGCGCCGTCGGCCATGCCGGAAAGATGTGCCGGCGCGGCGAACTCGACGCCGCTTGCGTGCCGCAGGATCGGGCCGCTCTTGACGACATCGATGAAGTTCAGCGGCGGGTCGGCGAAGGTCTTGGCGGTGACGAGATCGACGGGGCGGCGATAGACGTCGATCGTCTTGCCGAATTGCGTGACCCGGCCTTCGTTCAACGTCGCGGTATTGCCGCCGAGAAGCAGGGCCTCGGAAGGTTCGGTCGTCGCGTAGACGAAGATCGCCCCGGAGGCTGCGAAGATGCGCGGCAGTTCCTCGCGAAGCTCTTCGCGCAGCTTGTAATCGAGATTAGCGAGCGGCTCGTCGAGCAGCACGAGGCTGGCATTCTTGACGAGGGCGCGGGCAAGCGCCGTGCGCTGCTGCTGGCCGCCGGAGAGATTGAGCGGCGTACGGTCGAGATAAGGCGTCAGCTTCATCAGATCGGCGGCCTTGCGCACCTCGATGTCGATGGTCTTTGCATCGCGACCGGCAATGCGCATCGGCGAGGCGATGTTCTCGTAGACCGACAATGCCGGGTAGTTGATGAACTGCTGGTAGACCATCGCGACATTGCGCTTCTGGACCCGCACGCCGGTGACGTCGGCGCCGTCGAAATGAACCGATCCGCTGGTCGGGCGGTCGAGCCCGGCCATCAGCCGCATCAGCGATGTCTTGCCGGAGAGCGTCGGTCCAAGCAGGACGTTCAGCGATCCCCGTTCGAGTGTCAGATCGGTCGGGTGAATATGGTATTCACCCCCCACCATCTTGGCGGCATTGCGCAGTTCGAGCATTCCGGTTCCCGTGCCTCCTCAAGACGGGGACCACATGCCGTTCCTATCCGGCGAGCTGTGCGGGCAGGGCGGCGATGTACTCCTCCAATGTCTGCATCTGTTCCGTCGTCATGTGTAGTCCGGCCTTGCTCCGCCTCCAGAGGACATCCTCTGCGGTGAAGGCCCATTCATGCTGCATGAGATAGCGGACTTCGGCCTCATAGAGATCCGACCCGAAATGCCGCCCGAGATCGGCGGTCGAAGCCGCCTTGCCGAGCAGGATGGTGGCCTTGGTGCCGTAGCGGCGCGTCAGCCGCCGCGCATGGGCCGGCGCCAGGAACGGATAGGCCGCCTGCAGCCTGGCAACCTCTGCCTCGTAACCCTGCGCCGGAAAGTCCCCGCCCGGCAGATGGCTCTTCGCCGTCCAGGGCGAACCCTTGATACCGATCGCCTCGCCGATCTTCTCCAGCGCATGCTCCGACAGACGCCGGTAGGTGGTGAGCTTGCCGCCGAAGACGTTGAGGAGCGGCGCTGCATTCGCCTCGCTGCCGTCTTTTCCTTCAAGCTTCAGCACATAGTCGCGCGTCGCCTCCTGCGCCTTCGAGGCGCCGTCGTCGAAGAGCGGGCGAACGGCGGAGTAGGTCCAGACGATATCGTCTGCCGTGACCGGCTCCTTGAAATACTCCGAGGCCGCCTTGCAGAGGTAATCCGTCTCTTCAGCGGATATCCTGACATCCTTGGGATCTCCACCATAATCCCGGTCGGTGGTGCCGATCAGGGTGAAGTCGTCCTCATAGGGAATGGCGAAGATGATGCGGTTGTCGGGGTTCTGGAAGAAATAGGCTTTGGGACCGTCGAACTTCTTCCTGACGATGATATGGCTGCCCTGGACGAGCCGGACATGGCGCGCCTCGTTCTGGCCGAAGGCGGCGCGGATGACGTGATCGACCCAGGGACCGGCGGCATTGACCAGCATGCGGGCCTGATGCGTTTCGCTGCGGCCCGAGAGCGTATCCACCGTCTCGATGATCCAGAGACCGTTCTCACGCCGCGCCGACACCACTTTGGTCCTCGGCATGATCAGCGCGCCCTTGTCGGCGGCATCCCGGGCGTTCAGCACCACCATGCGGGCATCGTCGACCCAGCCGTCGGAATATTCGAAGGCTTTCGTAAACAGCGCCTTCAGCGGCTTTGCTGCCGGATCGCGGCGCATGTCGAGCACTGATGTCGGCGGCAGGAGCTTGCGGCCGCCGAGGTGATCGTAGAGGAACAGCCCCAGCCGGATCAGCCAGGCCGGGCGGATGCCGCCCTTGTGATAGGGCAGGACGAAGCGCATCGGCCAGATGATGTGCGGCGCCATCGCCCAGAGCACTTCGCGCTCCATCAGCGATTCCCGCACGAGACGGAACTCGTAATGTTCGAGATAGCGGAGCCCGCCATGGATCAGCTTGGTGGCGCCCGACGAGGTGCCGGAGGCGAAGTCGTTCATCTCCGCCAGCGCCACCGAATAGCCGCGCCCCGCCGCATCACGGGCGATCCCGCAGCCGTTGATGCCTCCGCCGATCACGAATAGGTCGTGCAGTGTTTGGCCCACATTCCCCTCCCGTGCGTGCCATCAGTTTCGATTACCCTCCCCGGCAAACCGAAACTTGAGAGACTAGAAGTGAAGACGAACCGAATGTCAAACGAATGTTTGCGGGGGCCTAAAACGATCTTAGGGGCGCGAAATATTGCTCAGCTGTGCAAAGAGCGAAAATCCAGCTTTCGGATTGAGTTAGCGGTTTGGCGGGCCCTCAGGCCCGCTCTTCCCAGATCTTTGCTGTTTCGACGATCGTCGCCACGGCCTTTTCCATGTCCTGGATGCTGACCCATTCGAGCGGCGAGTGGAAGGCATGGCCACCGTCGAAAATGTTGGCGGTGGGCAGTCCCATGAAGGAGAGGCGCGACCCATCGGTGCCGCCGCGGATGCTGCCGCGCACCGGATTCATCCCGGCACGGCGGATCGCCTCGATTGCGTGTTCGACGATCTCCGGATTCCGGTCGAGCACTGACTTCATGTTGCGGTACTGGTGCTTGACCTTGAACGTGTAGGAAGAGCCGGGGTAGGCGGCGATGACATCCTTGACGATCCCTTCGAGCAGGGCTTCCTTCTCGGCAAGGCCCTCATCGACGAAATCGCGGATGATGAAGCCGAGCTCGGCCTTTTCCATCGATCCCGTCACGCCGGTCGGGTGGATGAAGCCTTCGCGCCCGGATGTGGTCTCGGGGGCGATATGCTTCGGCAGCTTGGCGACGATCTCGCCGGCGATCTTGATGGCATTCTCCATCTTGCCCTTGGCGAAACCCGGATGCATCGCAACGCCCTGGATCGAGATCTCGACGCCATCGGCCGAGAAGGTCTCGTCCTCGATCTCGCCGGCGGTCGAGCCGTCGATCGTATAGGCAAATTCGGCGCCGAGCTTCTTCAGGTCGACCTTCTCGACGCCGCGGCCGATTTCCTCGTCGGGCGTGAAGAGGATCTTGATGGTCCCGTGCTTGATCGAGGGATTGTCGACCAGAACCTTCGCCGCCGTCATGATCTCGGCTAGGCCGGCCTTGTCGTCGGCGCCGAGCAGCGTCGTACCATCGGTGGTGATAATGTCGTTGCCGATCTGATCCTTCAGCGTCGGATGGTCGGCGACGCGGATCACTTGTTGCGTATCGCCGGTCAGCGTAATGTCGCCGCCCTGATAGCTGTGGACGATCTGCGGCTTGACATTGGTGCCGGTGAAATCGGGCGCCGTGTCCATATGCGAACAGAAGCAGATGACCGGAACGCTCTTTTCCGTGTTGGCCGGGATCGTCGCGTAGACGTAGCCATGTTCATCCAGATGCGCGTCCGAAAGGCCGATCTCCAGCAGTTCCTCGACCAGCACGCGCCCGAGATTCTTCTGCTTTTCGGTCGAGGGCTGGCTCTTCGATGTCGGGTCGGACTGCGTGTCGATGACGGCGTAGCGCAGGAAGCGGTCGAGAACGGAGCTGGTCATGGGGTCATCCGGTGATTGCCTGTGGGGAAGACCGGTATAGACCGTGACGGCGCCAAGGTGAACGGCGTTTTGTGCCGTCAGCGCAGGACGGCACGCAGTCGCGGCGCGGCGAAATCCAGGAATACCCTGAGCTTCAGCGGCAATACGCCCTGCGACAGATGCACGAGATGGACAGGCGAAGGCTGCTGCTCGAACTCTTCCAGCAGCGGTACCAGCAAGCCGCCTTCGACGGCGCGTTTTGCCTGGTAGGAGAGGACCCGGGTAATCCCGAGTCCCGCCACCGCGGCATCGACGGCGGCTTCCGCCGTGTTGACCGACAGCCGTGGGTGGATCGGCGCGGCGATCTCCTGATCGTTTTCCCGCAGCGCCCAGAACTGCGCCGAAAAGATGCCCTCGAAGGAAACGCAGGCGTGATCGACAAGCTCGCGCGGATGCGCCGGGCGGCCGTGCCGCCGGAGGTAATCGGGGCTGGCATAGATCGTCCGGCGAATACTGCCGAGCCGGGTGGCGATCAGATTGTTTTCCGAGAGAGTGCGGATACGCAACGCCACATCGATATGCTCGTCCGCCAGGCTGACCGGCCGGTCGCTCATCGTTAGCCGCATGTTGATGTCAGGGAATGCCTTCAGGAAGTCGGTGATCACAGGCAGCACATGCAGCCGTCCGAAAACGATCGGCGCCGTCATCGTCAGATCGCCCTTGGGGGAGAGGTACTCGCCCGAGGCGCGCCGCTCCGCTTCCTCGACGCGACCCAGGATCTCGCGCGCCGCGCTCACATAGCCTTCGCCTGCTTCCGTCAGCGAGATCCGGCGATTGGTGCGCCTGATCAACCGTATGCCGAGATGCGCCTCAAGCTCCGAGATCTTGCGGCTGACCGTCGGCAGTGGCGAATGCAGGGCGCGCGAGGCTGCGGAGAGGCTGCCGTTTTCCACCACCGCCAGAAGCACGCTCATCGCATCGAGACGATCCATTTTGCCTTCCGAAAAATGAGAGGATGATTATCGAAATCACTATCTACTACAGGAAATCGGAAATCACTAGGTTTCTTCGCAGGTCATCAGGGCCAACCGCTTCAACCCGCTGCAAAAGGAACCCCGCCATGAAACTCTATCATTTCCCGCTCTCCGGCCATGCGCATCGCGCCGTGCTCTTTCTCTCGCTCCTCGGCGTCAAGGCGGAGCTCATCGAAGTCGATATCCCCAATGGCGAGCACAAGTCGCCGGAATATCTGAAGATCAATCCGTTCGGCCAGGTGCCGGTGCTCGACGACGATGGCGTGATCGTCAACGACTCCACTGCGATCCTCGTCTATGTCGCCAAGAAGCTTGGCCGCAAGGACTGGCTGCCGGATGACCTGCCGTCGGTTGCCAAGGTGCAGAAGTGGCTTGCCGTAGCTGCAGGCGAGATTGCCTACGGCCCGGCCGCGGCCCGTCTGATCACCGTCTTCGGCGCGAACTTCCGTCCTGAAGAAGTGATCGCCCGTGCGCATCGCATCCTGACGCTGATCGATGCCGAGCTCGAAAAACACCGCTTCATCATCGGCGACCGGCCGACGATCGCTGACATCGCTCTCTACAGCTACATCGTCAACGCACCGGAAGGGAATGTCGATCTGACGCCCTACCAGGAAGTGCGCAACTGGCTGGCACGGATCGAAGCCCTGCCGGGCTTCGTCGAGTTCCGCAAGACCGCAGCCGGTCTTGCTGCCTGATCGCAGGCTGCGGCCGGAATTGTCCGGCCGCTTTTCTCACAGGAGGCACCAATGCTTGATGGCGTCGAAAAACCAGCTTCGCCCTGGCATGAGGGCGAAATCGAGTTGCAGCGGAGCGTTGGCGTCGCCGAACAGATGGAACCTGTCGGCCGCCGGGTGCTGCGCACCTTCCTGCTCGACCAGCATCGCGAATTCTACCCGCTGCTGCCCTTCATCGCGATTGGCAGTGTCGATCCCGATGGTTGGCCCTGGGCGACGATCCGCGCCGGAAAGCCGGGTTTCATGCATTCGCCCGATCCGTTGACGCTGACCGTCGAAGCCGGCCGCGACGCAAGCGATCCGGCAGAGCGCGGCATGGAAGATGGCGATCCGATCGGCCTCGTCGGCGTGGACCTCATCACCCGCCGCCGCAACCGTCTGAACGGCACGGTCAGCCGCAGCAGCGACGACCGCTTCGATGTCGGCGTCGGCCAGAGCTTCGGCAACTGCCCGCGCTACATCCAGAACCGTTATTTCGAGTTCGTCCGCGATCCGGCCGCACCGTCTTCCTCGACGGCAATCGCCTCCGACGGGCTGGATGCGCCAGCGCGCAAAATCATCGAAGAGGCCGACACATTCTTCGTCGCCTCCTATGCCGATCGTCCCGATGAAGGGCGGCAGGTCGATGTCTCGCATCGCGGCGGCAAGCCGGGCTTCGTGCGGATCGAAGCCGATGGCAGCCTCACCGTGCCTGACTTCAACGGCAACCTGTTCTTCAGCACGCTCGGCAACTTCATCGTCAACCCGCGCGCCGGTCTGGTCTTCGTCGATCACGAGACCGGTACCGTGCTGCAACTGACGGGCAGCGTCGAGGTCATTCTCGACTCGCCGGAGATTGCCGCCTTCGAGGGGGCGGAACGGTTGTGGCGCGTCAAACCGCAGAAGGTCGTGCAGCGGCCGGATGCCTTGCCGCTGTGCTGGACCTTCGCCGAAAACGGCTTCTCGCCGAGCAGCCTGATGACCGGCAGCTGGGTCGAGGCCGACCGCCGCCTGAAGGCGGCGGCCAAGGCCAGGGCATGGCGGGCGTTCCGTGTCGAGAAGACCGTCGACGAGAGCGAGACGATCCGCTCCCTCTATCTGGCGCCCGTCGATGGCGACGCTTTGATCCCGCATCTGGCCGGTCAGCATCTGCCGGTGAAGATCACCGATGGCGATGAGGCGCTGCGCCGCAGCTATACGATCTCAAGCGCGCCATCAGACGGCTATTACCGGCTGAGCGTCAAACGCGAGGGCAGGGCATCGCAACGGCTTCACGCGCTGCAGCCGGGCGACGAGATCGAGGCGATGGCGCCCGGCGGCGCCTTCACGATCGAGGCCATGGAGCGCAAGCGGCCAGCCGTGCTGCTGGCCGCCGGCATCGGCATCACGCCGCTTTTGTCGATGCTGCGTCACGTCGTTCATGAAGGCGACCGCACGCGCCACCGCCGCCCGATCTGGCTGTTCCGCTCGTCACGGACGCGCGCCGAACGTGCCTTCGATCGCGAGATCGCCGAACTGGTCGAGAGCAGCCAGGGCACCGTCCATGATATCCGGGTGCTGAGCACTCCCGCCTCCGGCGACGAGGGCAGCTATGACGCTGCAGGCCGGATCGATATGGATCTGTTGAAGGCACATCTGCCGTTCGGCGATTATGATTTCTATCTCTGCGGCCCGGCCGCCTTCATGCAGTCGGTGCACGATGGCTTGCGTGGGTTGAACGTTGCGGAAGAGCGTATCCATGCGGAAGCCTTCGGTCCCTCGGCGCTGAAGCGGGATGCCAAACCGGCCGCTGCAGCAGCAGTGCCCTCGAAACCGGCGGCCACCGAGCCGTCGCGGGTGATCTTCACGCAGTCGGCCAAGGAAGCACGCTGGAAGCCGGGTGACGGATCGCTGCTGGAATTTGCCGAAGCGCGCGGGCTGACGCCCGCCTATGGCTGCCGCGCCGGCAATTGCGGCGATTGCAAAACGCGGATCGTCAAGGGAGATGTCAGCTATATCACGGAGCCGAGCTATCCCGTCGAAGCGGGCGAAGCGCTGATCTGCAGTGCGGTTCCGGCCGAAGGCGGTGCCCTGCATCTGGAGCTCTGAGGCGGGCTCACTGCCTTGTGAACGAACAATCCTCGCGGTCGCCGGTTAGCCTGATGACATCAGAGGAGTTTTCAAGATGTTGAAATCGCTCATCACGGCATCGCTCATCGCCGCCTCAATGGCATCCGCGGCGCTTGCCCAGACGACGGTCAGCCCCCCGGGCGGTGCATCCGGCGGTGGCATGACCGGATCGCACCAGTCGATCAGCCCCAATATCGGCGGCGGCACGACCGGCCGAACTACAACCGATCCCGGGATCACCAACAGCACCATCAACCCCGGCACCGTCGATCTCAACAAGGGTGGCCGGACCATCAATCCGGGTGGCGTCAACCGGGCCATTCCTCCGTCTATCCCGTGCGCCGGACAGCAGAACAATAGCGGCGATGCTGCCGGCACGATGGCGCCCGATTGTGCGCAGTAAAAAGCTTGGAAACGATGATAAAGGCCCGCGCTAACATGCGGGCTTTCTTGCATTAACCTGGCCTATACCAAGAAATGCGATACTCGTTTTGCGTTCTTTACCAGGTGGCACACGTTGATGGAAAATCTGTCCCACTATCAAACAGGAGGGACAGCATGAACGCTGCACCAAATTACGGTCTGATAGGTCTGGTAAGCGTAACAATGATCGTTATTGCTGCCGCCGTTTTGACTTACGCCGCGTGAGTCAAACAGACCATGTCATATCGCGCCAAATCTCATAAGGCGCTTGGCGAAGGCATCTCCCGGGCCTCGTTAAGCTTACCCCGTAACCACCATATCAGCATTCGCTTGAATCCTTGATATTTCAAGGCATTCTCCGGCCGTGGCCACACAGCCGGTTGAAGTATTGCGTACCGGCTTCCTAGTACGCCCGCCTCCCTGCTTTACCGGGAGGCGGGTGTCCTTTGGGCAACAGCTCTATGCATTGCGAAGAATCCGCGCAAAGGCGAATAGACCCTCTTGAAATTCCAAAACCGTGACGCTATCTAGCGCTCACCACCCGTATCGATGGCCTGCGCGGCTGACCTCTGGTCCGCTGAGCTTTCGCCGTCCGGGCAATAAAGAAAAGGCGCTCCCCTTTGGGTCGAGCGCCTTTTTCTTTTTCCGCAGTTATTTCAGGTTCGCCGCCCAGGCGGAGACTTCGCGGCCCAGCGTCTGCAGATGATCGGCGGCCGAGAAGCCTGAGAGCTTCTTGCGCGGCACCAGATCGTGGTCGCCATCTTCGAGCCAGAGTATGCGGATCGCCTTGGAAAGTGTGTAACCCTCGACCTCCGGCCGGGTGCCGAAAGGATCGCGGGTGCCCTGGACGATCAGCGCCGGGGTATGCAGGTTTTCCAGATGCGCGGTGCGCAGCTGCGCCGGTTTTTCCGGCGGATGGAAGGGATAGCCGAGGCAGAGGAAACCGGCGATCTCCCCGGCGGCATGAAGCTCGTCGGCCAGCATGCTGGCAACCCGCCCGCCCATCGACTTGCCGCCGATCACCAGCTTGCCCTTGGCTCCGAGCGCCGCAACAGCATCGCGATATTCCGGCTGCAGCGTTTCGGCCTTCGGCGGCGGCTTTCGCTGATCCGAGGTACGGCGCGCCGCCATATAGCCGAATTCGAAACGGGCGACGCGGAAACCGGCATCGGCGAGTGCTGCCGCGGCAGCGTTCATCGACTTGGAATCCATCGGCGCACCCGCGCCGTGGGCGAGTAGGATGGTGGTTCCGGCATCATCGGGGCCGGTGATGAGAAAGCGGCTGTCCATCAGGACGTTCTACCGCCTGACGAACTCTCCGGCCAGTCCCTCAATGGAAACGCGGCAGGTCGGGAAGGTTGGAAAATTCCTCGGTGAGGATCTCGGTCAGCGCCACCAGCACTTCCTTGCGCGAAAAGCCGGCTGCCTCGAAACGATCGATCAGATCGACGGCGTCAAGTTCCACTTCGCCGCGGCAGTGCTCGACGCGATCTGCAGATACCAGCATTGCTTCTTCAAGTGTCAGCATCTTCGTGCTCCCTTCTGAATAAGCAACTTTCGAGAGCGCAGTTGGTTCCGCGCTCTCGAAGGGGAGCCCGCGCGCTGCGGGCTCAATCAAGCTCAGAGAGACTTGAAGACCGTGTCGATGGCGCCGGCTGCCGCCTTGACGACGATATCGGCCTCCTCGCGGGTCAGGCAGAGCGGCGGTGCGAAGCCCAGGATGTCGCCCTGCGGCATGGCGCGGCCGATGACGCCGCGCTCGAGAAGGGCAGCGGCAATCTGCGGGCCGACCTTGCGGGAGACGTCGAAGAATTTGCGGTCGTCCTTGTCCTCGACGAATTCGATCGCCGCCATCAGGCCGTCGCCGCGCACTTCGCCGACATGCTTGTGAGAGCCGACGGCCTTGGCGAGTTCGCTGCGGAAGTACGCGCCGGTCTCGCCGGCATTCTTCACGAGATCGAGCTCGTCGATCAGTTCGAGATTGGCGATGCCGGCCGCCGCGCAGATCGGGTGCGCCGCATAGGTCCAGCCGTGGCCGATGGCCCCCATCTGGTCGGAGCCCTGGACCAGCACCTGCCAGACCTTGTCGGAAACGATGGTGCCGGAGAGCGGCGCGTAGGCCGAGGTCAGGCCCTTGGCGATGGTGATCAGGCCCGGCTTCATGCCGTAGTGGTCGGAGCCGAACATGGTGCCGAGGCGGCCGAAGCCGGTGACGACTTCGTCGGCGACGAGCATCACGTCATACTTGTCGAGAACCGCCTGGATCTTCTGCCAGTAGCCCTTCGGCGGCGGCACGATACCGCCGGTGCCGAGGATAGGCTCGCCGATGAAGGCCGCAACCGTATCCGGGCCTTCAGCAAGGATCATCTCTTCCAGCTTGTCGGCGCAATATTGCGAGAACTGTTCCTCGTCCATCGAGCGGTCAGGGCGGCGGAAGTAATAGGGCGCTTCCGTATGCAGAACCGGTGCGCGCGGCAGGTCGAAGGCCTTGTGGAAGAGTTCGAGCCCGGTCAGCGAGCCGGTCATGACGCCGGAACCGTGGTAGCCGCGCCAGCGCGAGATGATCTTCTTCTTCTCCGGGCGGCCGAGGATGTTGTTGTAGTACCAGATCAGCTTGATGTTGGTCTCGTTGGCATCCGAACCCGACAGGCCGAAATAGACGCGGCTCATGCCTTCAGGCGCCCGGTCGATGATCATCTTCGACAGCGTGATCGAGGCTTCCGTGCCGTGGCCGACATAGGCGTGGTAATAGGCGAGGTTCTTCGCCTGGTTGGCGATCGCATCGGCGATCTTCTGTCGGCCGTATCCGACATTGACGCAATAGAGACCGGCAAACGCATCCAGGCTGGTGCGGCCGTTGGTATCGGTGATGTAGGCGCCTTCACCCGAGGAAATGACGCGCGTCGGCGTCTCGCCGCGGGCATGCATGCCCATATGCGTCGAGGGGTGGAAGAAGTGGTCGCGGTCCCAGGCGTTGAGTTCGTTGCTTCTGTCGAGCATGGCTGATGTCCTTGATGTCTGGATTGGGAGGGCCGCTTACGCGGCAGTGTCGATGCAGAGATATTTGAGCTCGGTGAAGGCCTCGATGCCGTGGCGCGAGCCCTCGCGGCCGATGCCGGATTGCTTCCAGCCGCCGAAGGGTATCGGGCCGCCGGTGATCTTCACCCGGTTGATGGCGACCATGCCGTATTCCAGCGCCCGGCCGAGCCGCATCTGGCGTGCGCCATTGGCGGTCACGACATAGGCGACGAGGCCGTATTCGGTATCGTTCGCCTTGGCGACGACTTCCTCTTCGGTATCGAAGACCGTGATCCCAGCGACCGGGCCGAAGGTTTCCTCGTGCATGATCAGCGCGTCGGCCGGAATGTTCGAAAGCAGGGTCGGCTCGTAGAACAGTTTGCCGGCCTTGTGGCGCTTGCCGCCGGTGATGAGCTTGGCACCACGCTTCACGGCGTCCTCGACCTGTTCCTCTACCTTGGCGACAGCCCGCTCATGCATGAGGGGACCGATCTCCGCATCTGCCGAGAAGCCGTCGCCGACCTTCAGCTGGCGGATGCGCGATGCGAAAGCCTGTTCGAAACGCGGGGCGATCGAGCGATGCACGAAGATCCGGTTGGCGGCGAGGCAATCCTGCCCCGACGTCGCGAACTTGGCGTCGATGGCGATCTTCACCGCCTGCTCGATATCGGCGTCCTCGAAGATGATCAGCGGCGCGTGGCCGCCGAGTTCCATCACCAGCCGCTTCATCGTCGGCGCGCATTGTGCCGCAATCAGCCGGCCGATGCCGGTCGAGCCGGTGAAGCTGACGGCACGCACGCGGTGGTCCTCGCAAAGGCGCCCGACGATGGTTGCTGCATCGCCCGTGACGACGTTGAAGACGCCGGCGGGAATACCGGCACGCTCGCCGAGTTCGGCGAGAGCCAGTGCCGAGAGCGGCGTTTCGGAGGAGGGGTGGGCAACGACGGTGCAGCCTGCGGCAAGTGCCGCGGCCGCCTTGCGGGTGACCATGGCAGAGGGGAAATTCCAGGGGGTGACGATCGCGGTGACGCCGAGCGCCTCGCGGCGCACGATCATTTCGGCGCCCGGGAGATGGCTCGTGACATTCTCGGCATTCAGCCGTTTGCCTTCCTCGGCATACCACTCGACGAAGGATGCGGCATAGCCGATCTCTCCGAGAGACTCGGCGAGCGGCTTGCCCTGCTCGAGCGTCATGATCAGCGCCAGATCGTCCTTGGCGGCGAGCATCAGATCGTACCATTTTCTGAGAATGCGTGCGCGCTCCTGCGGCAGCAGTCCGCGCCAGGCGGGCAGCGCCCGCGAGGCGGCATCGATGGCCGCGGTGGTCTCAACGGCGCCGAGGCTTGCGACCCAGGCGACGGTCGCGCCGCTTGCCGGGTCGGTGACCTCGAAGCTCTTGTTATCGGCAGCGGACGTCCAGCGGCCGTCGCAATAGGCGAGGTCGCGCAGCAGATGCCTGTCCTTGAGACGCGAAAGCGCCTGATGAAAATCGGGGCGGGCAAAAACCGCGGTCATGTCCTGTCTCCTCGTTACCGACACCGAAGTCTTTCACGGGAGGAGGCGAGATTTTGTCCTTTGAGGGCGCTTCAAACAGAGAGATTGTCTAAGGCTGAGGGCCGGGCCGCATGATCTCTCTATGCATCGTTCGAGGTTTCGCCCGGCTGTACCAGAGCGGCGACTGGCAGCACGGTCTCGTCCTTGACCGTCTTGGTGACGATGTAGGTGAAATAGCGTTCGATCCCGAGTTCGCGGTCGAGCAGCCCATCGATCAGCCGCTGGTAGGCATCGATATCGGGGGCGGCGATCCGCAGGAAGTAATCGACCCCGCCGCCGACGGACCAGCAGCCGACGATTTCGGGGATACCGGCGATCGCCCGCTCGAAGCGCTCGAAATCGCTCTGCCGGTGGTTGGCAAGCGTGACCTCGACCATGACGCTGGCGACCGGGGCGATTTTGCGCAGTGCGATGCGTGCGTGATAGCCGGTGACGATCCCTGCCTTCTCGAGCTTGCGCAGCCGCATCCAGCAGGGCGTCGGCGAAAGGCCGGCCTTTTCTGCCAAAGCAAGTTTGGTAATGCGGCCATCCCGCTGAATCGCATCGAGAATTCTGAGGTCGATGGCGTCTAACTTCATGATCTTTCCGGGCTTGCAAATCATTTCATGAGCGAAGCGCGACAATGGAAGCGCATTTTGCCGCCGTCAATCCGGCGATCGAAATCGCTGTCTTCCTGTGCGCAAGCAGTCGTTAACCATCGCCGGTCTAACGATTGTGCTGACAAAACGGGATGATTCGATGGATGCCTCTCCTGCGGCGCTTCTGGCCGCTCTCAAGAACAGCGAACTTTTGATCGTGCGTGACGTGACCAAGGCAGGCGATGTCGATCGCTGTGCCGAGACGCTCGATAACCTGCATGGCGAGGCAGCCGTGACATTCTGGAAGGCCGAATGCCGCCGTCTGGCGGACGAGCTCGGCCAGTGCGGCCTGTCGGAAGACGCCGTGCGCGATCGCGTTCTCGATTTCCAGGCAACGGTGCAGACGGCGCTCGTCCAGCGCCATCAGGCACGGGCTCTCTCGGCAACGCGCGCCGAGCAGCAGAAGAAGCGCCGCACGGCCTGAACCGTCACTGCCGGCGCAGGCTGATCTCGCTTGTGGTCACCGACTTGCCCGACGCCTGATCCTTGTCGATCGTCTGGATCAGCAGCTGGTTGTTGCCGCGCTTGCGGATCGTCATGTTGGCATTGCGGTCGCCGTTGACGAGCCGCGCCCAGCGCACAGCGAGATTGATCACATCCCCCTGGCGGCTGCCCGAGAGCTGCGACGGCGAGCCGGACGGGCCGGTATAGTTGCCGGAGTAGCGCGTGCCGCGCGCCGAGAGGTCAGCGGAGATCGCCCGGTTGACCACCAGAAGACCCCGGCAATTGCCTCGCATCGAGATCGACGCTCCCGGCGCATCTATATTGAATTTGCAGGAAACATTGATCGGCGAGCTGCCGATCTTTCTGAGCACCTTGCCGGTGCCTGTCCAGCTGCCGCTGAGCGGCTGCAGGAACCCCGCCTCGTCGGCGGCGGCCGGAGCGGCGGCACAGAGACCGGCAAGAACTGCAATAAGACGTGCTTGACGACGCATGATCTCAATCCCCCTGAGCGGAATTGGGACAGAACGCTGTCCATCACCCACCGGTTCCGCGCCCGGCACTCAAAGCCAGTTGATGCGCTTCAGCACGTAGAGCGTCGCCACCGAAGTCGCCGCCACGAAGGCGACGATGATGATGAAGGCCCAGGTGTCGTTGACCCCGGGAATGCCGCCGACATTCATGCCGAAGAGGCCGGCCACCACGCTCGGCGGCAAGAGCAGCGCCGCAAGGGCGGCAAGCCTGTTGGAATTGCGGGCGATGCGCTCGCTGATCACGGTCGACAGGTCGTCATGCAGGATGCCGGTGCGGTCGCGGATCGCGTCGAGATATTCGATGAAGCGCATCAGCTTGTCGATGACCTCGCGCATCCGGAGCTTGTCGCGCTCGGCAAGCCAGGGCGCATCGTCGTGCTCGATACGGTTCAGCGCGTCACGCTGCGGAGCGAGGTAGCGCCGCAGCTGAACAGCGCGGCGGCGCAGCAGCTTGAGACGCTCGCGCACTTCGGCGGCTTCGCCGTGAAAGATCAACTCGTCGAGCTCATCGACTTCCTCGTCCATCTGGTCAAGAACAGGCTCCAAGTCTCTGACAAGCTTGTCGCTGACGAGTGCCAGAAGTTCGCCGGTGCGCTTCGGCCCCTTGCCCTTTTCCAGCGCCTGGCGGATGTCGCGCAGCGCCGTGATATAGTGCCCGCTGTCGCGCAGGGTGACGACACGGTTTTCATCCACCCAGGCATGCAGCGGCACGAGATCGAGATCGACGGGCGCGTCTTCGGCCTCTTCGGGTGGTGCCGCGCAGACGCCGCGCAGGATGATCAGCAAACCGTCGTCGACAGGCTCGACACGCGGGCGGGATTCGTCTTCCAGCAGGGCATCCGTCACCAGCGGATCTAGGCCGCCACGCTCGGCAACCCAGGCGGCCGCGGCAACGTGATCGCGTTCCAGGTGAACCCAGAGAATGCCATCGGCAGGCTTCCAGTCGCGCAGACCGGAGGCACCGATCTCGCGACAGCCGCCCTTGCCGTCGAGTAGCACCGCAAAGCGAATGCCCGGCTCGGCGCCGTAATTCAGCTGGATCTTCGGGGCCGCAATTTCCATCCGCTCGCCATCCTCCCGTGGAATGCAAAAAGAAAGCGAAATCATACGCCTATATGCGCATGGTTTAGCACTTCGCGAGGGCAGACGGAACTACAGTTTCTGATCGGTGATTGGCCCCCCGCTACTCGGCGGCCGCAGCGAGGCAACCGTCGATGATGGTGCGGATTTCGGCGCGGCAGGAACCGCAATTGGTGCCGGCATTGAGCGCCTTGCCGATCGCCTCGACCGTATGGCAGCCATTGCGGATCGCGCCGGTGATCTGGTTGACGCCGACGCCGAAGCACGAGCAGACGGTCGCGCCGGGATCCGGCTGGTCCGATCCCGGCCGCCCGGCCGCGATCGCAAAGCGCTTGCGCAGATCGCCGTGCGAGGCGGTTAGCTGCTGCACAGCCCAGGCGCGGGCAACAGCGACCGGTTCGGGAGCGACGAAGAGGGCGGCGAGCAGCCGCGTGCCGTCAAAGAAGGCGAGCCGTGTTTCGCCGGTCGCGCCGTCGCAATAGCCGAGCGGCTCGACACCAGCAGGAATGCCGAGATGCTTGCGGCACCAGTTCGCCCAGTCGGAAATCCCGGTGCAGGATGCGAATTCCAGCCGCCATCCGCCTTCGGCCTTCGCGAGAGCCCAGTAATCGCAATCAAGGTCCTCGGGCCTCGCGGCGGAAACGGCAAAGCCATAATGCTCTGCCTTGAGCGGCCGTGCCCTGACGGCGACGTTTTTCGAGGCAGGCTGGCCGGAGACAGGATCGACAACGGGTGCCACGGCTGCATCAATGCGGGCACGGGCGGAGAATTGGCCGTTCCAATGCATAGGCACGAAGATACTGCCGCGTGCCTGGCGCTCGCTGATCAGCGCGCGGACGACCGCCGTGCCATGAGGGCTCTCGATCTCGACCAGACCGGCGCCACGGATACCGAGTTCCATGGCGTCTCGCGGATGGATTTCAGCGAAGGGTTCGGCGATATGGGCGGAAAGGCGGGCGCTCTTTCCGGTGCGCGTCATGGTGTGCCACTGGTCGCGGATGCGGCCGGTGTTCAGTGTCAGCGGATAGTCCGCGCTCGTCCTGTCCGTTTCCGGAAGGTTTACGGCGATGAAGCAGGCCCGCTGGTCGGGATGGAAGAAGCCACCATCGGCGAAGAAGCGTTTGCCGCCGGGCGGAACTGGAGCATCCGCCAGCGGTGCCGGCCATTGGAAAGGGTGCAGCGCGTGATAGGCCGCGTCATCGATGCCGGCGTAGGCGCCGATATCGAAATCACGGTTGCCGCTATTTTCGAAGGCCGAGAGGGCGGCATGCTCGGCAAAGATCGCTGCCGGATCGGCAAAACCGAACGCCGCCTCGTGGCCCATGCGCCGTGCGACTTCGGCAAGCTGCCACCAGTCGGCACGCGCTTCGCCAGGAGCCGGCAGGAAGGGGCGCTGGCGCGAGATGCGGCGCTCGGAATTGGTGACCGTACCATCCTTCTCGCCCCATCCGAGCGAGGGCAGGAGGACATCGGCATGACGCGTCGTGTCCGTGTTCCCAACGATATCGGATACGACAACGAAGGGGCAAGCGGCGATCGCCGCCTCGACGGCATCGGCGTCGGGCATGGATACGACGGGATTGGTCGCCATGATCCAGAGCGCCTTGATGCGGCCTTCGGCGACAGCCCTGAACATGTCGACCGCCTTCAGGCCGGGCTTCGCGGCAATGGCGGGCGAAGACCAGAAACGCTGCACTCGGTCGCGATCCTCAGCGTTCTCGATTGCCATATGCGCGGCCAGCATATTGGCAAGCCCGCCGACTTCGCGCCCGCCCATGGCGTTCGGCTGACCGGTCAGCGAGAACGGTCCCATGCCGGGCCGGCCGATCCGCCCGGTCGCCAGATGGCAGTTCAGGATGGCGTTGACCTTGTCGGTGCCCGATACCGATTGATTGACCCCTTGGCTGTAGCAGGTGACGGTTTTCTCCACCGTCTCGAACAGCCGGAAGAATTCGCGTAGCTGCATGGCGGGAAGGCCGGTACGCTCCAGAAGCTCATCCCAGCTGAGAACCGCCGCGGCCGCAAAGGCTTCGGCAAAGCCCGCCGTATAGGCGCCGATGTAGTTCTGATCGATCGCCGGGCTGGTCGCCAGATGCGCGAGCAGGCCGGTAAACAGCGCCACATCGCCATCCGGACGGATCGCCAGATGCAGATCGGCTATGTCCGATGTCATCGTCCGGCGCGGATCGATGACGACGATTTTCATGCCGGGCCGGGCCGCCTTGGCGGCGGCGAGCCGCTGGTAGAGAACGGGATGGCACCAGGCGAGGTTTGAGCCCGTCAGGATGACGAGATCGGCAAGCTCGAGATCCTCATAGGTGCCGGGAACAGTATCCGATCCGAAGGCGCGGCGATGGCCGGCGACTGAGGACGACATGCAGAGGCGGGAATTAGTGTCGATATTGCCGGAGCCGATAAAGCCCTTCATCAGCTTGTTGGCGACGTAGTAGTCCTCTGTCAGCAGCTGGCCGGAGACGTAGAAGGCCACGGCATCAGGGCCGTGTTCGGCGATGGCTTCCGAGAATTTCGTTGCGACGAGGTCGAGGGCGGTGTTCCAGCTGGTCCGCTCGCCGTTGACTTCAGGATGGAGTAGGCGGCCGTCGAGGTCGATGGTCTCGGCAAGCGCCGAGCCCTTGGAACAGAGGCGGCCGAAATTGGCCGGATGATCGGGGTCGCCTTTGACGGAGACCGATCCGGTGTCGTCGACCTTGGCGATGACGCCGCAGCCGACGCCGCAATAGGGGCAGGTGGTTTTGGTTTCAGTGGGCATGGGGGCTTGCCCTCATGCTGTGGTGCGTGGCGCTACCCCCCTCTGTCCTGCCGGACATCTCCCCCACAAGGGGGGAGATCGACTCGTGGCACGTGTCTCCCCAAACAATGAAGGTTGAGGCGAGCGGGTCCGCCCAGCCAATCTCCCCCCTTGTGGGGGAGATGCCTGGCAAGGCAGAGGGGAGTAGCTCCGAACGCATCCGTCTGATCACTCCGCCGCCATCATCAAACTCTCGAACGCGATAAATAGCGCCCCATCCTCATTCCGCACAGGGATCGTCCGCACCACCCCGTCATCGGCCCCAAGCGCCTTGCCGGTTTCCAGCGAGATCACCCAGTTGTGCAGCGGGCAGGTGACCGCCTTGCCGTGAACGATGCCCTGCGAGAGCGGTCCGCCCTTGTGCGGGCAGTGGTCTTCGATTGCGAAGACCTCGTTTTCGGCCGTGCGGAAGACGGCGATCTTTCCCTGCGGGGTCTTCACGCAGCGCGCGCCGCGCAGCGGGATGTCCGAGATATCGCCGATCGAGATCCAGTTCATACCCATCTCCTCACTCCGCCGCTTCGCTGAAGCCGACGGTCGCCATCGGCTTGAACTCGTGCTTGTCCTTGCCGGAGACGCGCTCCGACCAGGGGTCGACCTGGGCAAATTTCTGCGAGAAGACGAAGCGCTCGTAATAGCCGGTGCGCTTCTCGGTATCCTCCATGATCTGCCGGCGGATTTCGTCGAGGCCGATGCGCTTGGCCCATTTGTAGATGCGCTCGAGATAGCGGCCCTGCTCGCGATACATCTGCGTCAGCGCCACGATATGCTCCAGCGCTTCGTCCTCTGTTTTGACGAGGCCGAGTACCTCGGTGCCCTTGATGTCGAGACCGGCAGCACCGGCGAAATGGATCTCGAAACCGCTGTCGACGCAGATCACGCCGATATCCTTGCAGGTCGCCTCGGCGCAGTTTCGCGGACACCCTGAAACCGCCAGCTTCAGCTTTGCCGGCGTCCAGGAGCCCCACATGAATTTCTCGATGCGGATGCCGAGGCCGGTCGAATCCTGCGTGCCGAAGCGGCACCAGTCGGAACCGACGCAGGTCTTCACGGTGCGCAGCCCCTTGGCATAGGCCTGGCCAGAGATGAAACCGGCCTTGCCGAGATCGGCCCAGACGGCGGGAAGGTCTTCCTTCTCGATGCCGAGCAAATCGATGCGCTGGCCGCCGGTGACCTTGACCATCGGTATCTCGAACTTGTCGACGACATCGGCGATGGCCCGCAGCTCGTTTGCGTTCGTCACGCCGCCCCACATGCGCGGCACGACTGAATAGGTGCCGTCCTTCTGGATGTTGGCGTGGACACGCTCGTTGATGAACCGCGACTGGTAGTCGTCGGCATATTCATCCGGCCAGTCGGCGACCAGATAGTAGTTCAGCGCCGGGCGGCACTTGGCGCAGCCGCAGGAGGTCTTCCATTCCAGCTCCTGCATGACAGCAGGAATGGTCTTCAGCTTCTTTGCCTTGATCAGGCGGCGCACATCGTCATGGCCGAGCTCCGTGCAGGTGCACATCGGCGTGACGGCGGCTGTGTTATAGGCATCGCCGAGCGTCAGCGACATCAGCTGTTCGACGAGGCCGGTGCAGGAGCCGCAGGAGGCCGACGCCTTCGTGTGTGCGCGCACATCGTCCAGCGAGGTCAGCCCCTTGGCGCTGATCGTCGATGTGATCTTTCCCTTGCAGACGCCGTTGCAACCGCAGATTTCCGCATCATCCGGCAAGGCTGCAACGGCCGCCATAGGGTCCAGCGGCGACCCTCCCTGATAGGCCTGGCCGAAGATCAGCGTATCGCGCATCTGCGAGATGTCGGTCGCCTTCTTCTTCAGATCGTTGAACCAGGCGCCGTCGGCGGTCTCGCCGTAGAGCACCGTGCCGATGATCCGGTTTTCCTTGATGACGAGGCGTTTGTAGACCCCTGCAGTCGCGTCGCGCAGGACGATTTCCTCGCGGTCGTCGCCATCGGCAAAGTCGCCGAGCGAGAAGAGCTCGATGCCGGTCACCTTCAGCTTTGTCGGCGTATCGGAATGGACGAAGGCGGGCTTGCTGTCGCCCGCCAGATGTGAGGCGGCGACCCGCGCCATCTCGTAAAGCGGCGCGACCAAGCCATAGACCATGCCGCCCACTTCGGCGCATTCGCCGACCGAATAGATATCGCCATCCGAGGTCTGCATCCCGGCATCGACGACGATGCCGCGGTTGACTACGAGGCCGGCATCCTTGGCGAGATTGACATTCGGGCGGATGCCGACCGCCATGACCACCAGCGTTGCCGGAATGATCGTGCCGTTGTCGAGTTCGATGCCCTCCACCTTGCCATCGCCGACAATCGCCTTGGTATTGGCTTTGCAGATGACCTTGATGCCGCGTTCCTCGACGGCCTTCTGCAGCAGGTAACCCGCCGCCGGATCGAGCTGGCGCTCCATCAGCGTCGGCATGACATGGAGAACGGTGACGTCCATGCCGCGCTGGGCAAGACCGGCAGCCGCCTCGAGACCGAGCAAGCCGCCGCCGATGACCACGGCCTTTTCACGCGACTGGGCGGCAAGCAGCATGGCCTGCACGTCGTCGAGATCGCGATAGGTGATAACGCCAGCCAGGTCCTTGCCGGGAACGGGAATGATGAAGGGCACGGAGCCGGTGGCGATGACCAGCTTGTCGTAGCTTTCGGTGACGCCGTGATCGGAGGTCACGGTCTTTGCAGTACGGTCGATGGCGACGATCTTGTGGCCCTTGTAGAGCGTGATCCCGTGGTCGATGTACCAGCCGTCGCCGTGGATGACGATCTGCTCGTAGGTCTTCTCGCCGGAGAGAACGGGCGAGAGCATGATGCGGTCGTAATTGACGCGCGGCTCGGCGTTGAAGATCGTGACGGCGTAGCGGCCGGGCGCCTGTTCGAAGAGATGCTCCAGCATGCGCCCCGGCGCCATGCCATTGCCGATGATGACGAGTTTCTCGGTCATGGTGTTACTCCGCAGCTTCGACGAAGCGGTGACGTTCGTAGAGGAACTTCAGCACGGCCTCGCGGCATTTGAGGTAGGTTCGGTCGGAGGCGAGCTCGATGCGGTTGCGTGGGCGCGAGATCGGCACGTCGAGGACTTCGCCGATCTTGGCCGCCGGGCCGTTGGTCATCATTACGATCCGGTCCGAGAGAAGCACCGCTTCGTCGACATCGTGGGTGATCATCACCATCGTGTTGCCGAGCCGGGCATGGATTTCCATGACGGCATCCTGCAGATGGGCGCGGGTTAGCGCATCGAGCGCGCCGAAGGGCTCGTCGAGCAGCAGGATCTTCGGTTCCATCGCAAGCGCTCTGGCGATGCCGACGCGCTGTTTCATGCCACCGGAAATCTCGGCGGGGCGCTTGTCCTTCGCGTGAGCCATCTGCACGAGGTCCAGATTGGCCATCACCCAGTCATGGCGCTCCGCCTTCGTCTTGCTGCTGCCGAAGACCTTGGAGACGGCGAGGTTGACGTTCTCGTACACGGAGAGCCAGGGAAGCAGCGAATGGTTCTGAAAGACGACGGCGCGTTCCGGCCCCGGCGCGTTCACCTCACGGTTTTCCAGCAGGACGGCGCCCGAGGAGACGGGCGTCAGTCCGGCGATCAGGTTGAGCAGCGTGGACTTGCCGCAGCCGGAATGGCCGATGATCGAGACGAATTCGCCCTTGGCGATCGTCAGGTTGATCCCCTTCAGGACTTCGGCACGAACGCCGCCGCGATCGAAATGCTTGTCGATATGGTCGAGCTTCAAATAAGCGGTCATCTCTGATCTCCTCAATTTGCCGAAGCGCCGCGGGTGATCAGCCGGCCGGCTGCCGCCACGAGCTTGTCGAGGGCGAAGCCGACGACGCCGATATAGGCGAGCGCGACGATGATGTCGGGCAGGCGCGACGAGTTCCACGCATCCCAGATGAAGAAGCCGATACCGACACCGCCGGTCAGCATCTCGGCGGCGACGATCGCCAGCCATGAGAGACCGACGCCGATGCGCAGGCCGGTGAAGATGTAGGGGGCAGCCGAAGGCAGCATGATCTTGAAGAAGAACTCGATCTGGTTCAGCCGCAGAACCTGCGCCACGTTGCGGTAATCCTGCGGGATGTTGCGCACGCCGACGGCGGTATTGATGATGACGGGCCAGATCGAGGTGATGAAGATCACGAAGATCGCCGAAGGATTGCTGTCCTGGAAAGCCGCGAGCGACAGCGGCAGCCAGGCAAGCGGCGGCACGGTGCGCAGCACCTGGAAGATCGGGTCGAGGCCGCGCATCGCCCAGACCGACTGGCCGATGATCGCGCCCATGACGATGCCGGCGACGGCGGCAAGTCCGAAGCCGTAGGCGACGCGCTGCAGCGAAACCAGCACGCGCCAGCCGAGGCCGATATCCTGCGAGCCGTAGTTGAAGAACGGGAAGGCGATCAGATCGTAGCTTTCCTGCCAGACCTGATGCGGCGAGGGCAGGGAGGCCGTCGGCGACGAACAGAGGATCTGCCAGACGCCAAGCATCAATGCGAGCACGACGAGCGGCGGCACGACATTGCGGGCGGCGGCTGTCGCAAGCTGCCGGACATTGACGCGGCGCGAAGGCGCCTTGGTCAGGCGCACCACGTTCGCCGTCTTGGGGGCAGGCTGCGCTGGGGTAATCGGTTCATTCTTTGCGAGGGCTGACATGCGATCGCTCCTTAAGGCAAGAAAAGGCCGGCGCGCCCGTCACGCGCCGGAGGCGGGGAACTAGGACGCGGCCTTGATGGCAAGGCTGTCGAGATAGGCGGAGGGGTTCTCGGGATCGAAGACCTTGCCATCGAAGAAGGTCTCCTTGCCGCGCGAGGAAGAGGCCGGAATATCGGCGGCGGCGACGCCGAGATCCTTGGCGGCCTGGCGCCAGATATCTTCGCGGTTGACCTTGTCGACCAGCGCCTTGATGTCGGTGTCGGGCGCGAACTTGCCCCAGCGGATGTTCTCGGCCATGAACCAGGTGTCGTGGCTCTTGAACGGGTAGGAGACGCCGCCTGCCCAGAATTTCATGTAGAGATCGGTGCCGTGGGCGACGCGGCCATTGCCGTAGTTGATGTCGCCCTTGAGGCGGCCGAGCACGTCCTTTGGCGGCACGTTGAACCACTGGCGCTTGCCGAGGATCGTCGCCATCTCTTCCTTGTTGTCCATGCTGTCGCACCATTGCTGGGCTTCCATCACGGCCATCAGCAGGGCCTTGGCGGCGTTCGGGTTCTTCTCGATCCACTCGGTGCGCATGGCGAGCGCCTTTTCCGGGTGGCCCTTCCAGAGCTCGCCGGTGGTCGCCGCGGTGAAGCCGATGCCCTGATTGACAAGCTGCTCGTTCCAGGGCTCGCCGACACAGAAGACGTCCATGTTGCCGACCTTCATGTTCGCCACCATCTGCGGCGGCGGGACGACGATGGTCGAAACGTCCTTGTCGGGATCGATGCCACCTGCGGCGAGCCAGTAGCGGACCCAGAGATCGTGCGTGCCGCCGGGGAAGGTCATCGCCACCTTCACTTCGCCGCCCGCAGCCTTCTTCTTCTCGAATGCGGCCTTCAGCTTGGAAGCGTCGAGCTGCACGCCGGTTTCGGCATATTCCTTGGCGACCGAGATGCCCTGGCTGTCGTAGTTCAGCCGCGCCAGGATCGACATTGCCACCGGCTGGTTGTTCTGCGTCACCTTGCCGGCCTGCATCAGGTAGGGCAGCGGCGAGAGGATGTGGGCGCCATCGATGCCGTTCGCCGCGCCTCCGAGCACGAGATTGTCACGGGTGGCGCCCCAGGATGCCTGCTTGGCGACGTCGACATCGGGCATGCCGTGCTTTTCGAAGATGCCCTTCTCCTTGGCGACGATCAGCGGCGCGGCATCCGTCAGTGCGATGAAGCCGAGCTTGGCGCCCGTCACTTCAGGTGCTGCAGCCGCCGCAAAGGCGCCGGACGGGAAGGCCGAGCGGACCGCGCCGATCAGGGCTGCCGTCGCTGTCGTCTTCAGAAGATTGCGGCGGCTGAAGCTGCCGGTGAGGATCTTGGTCATGCGCAGTTCCCCTTATTGTCGAGTGGTCGCCGGATTTTGGGCACAAAAAAACGCCGCTCGGAGATTGCGTCTGCGGGAAGGGAGGGTCCCGGACAGCAAAAACCTTGCGACGTCGATGTCTCTTGCAAGCGCCTATCGCGCGCTCATCTGCCCGGATCGCCGTTGATCCGGGCGCTATTAGCCTTGCAAAGGCCGTGCCAGTTTCAGGTCGCTGCCGTCAATTGATTGAAAGCGTTTGGTATTCTGCGTTGAAATGATGGCAGGTGAATTTTTATGCGTTCTAAAATTCTGCGCATCTTTTATGCGAATGCCTGGATGGAAGCGGACCGCGCTGCCAGCAATTTGTGCAGCGCGGCAGACCCTCAGCCCTCGTCCGGCTGCCGGATGGCGATCGATGCGCTCTTCACTTCGAAGCCGTTGATGTAGGCAGCGAAGTCGCCCGGATCGAAGATGCGGCCGTCCATGAAGCGCTCGCCATCGCGGTCTCCCTCAATGCGAATATCGGCATCCTCAGGCGTGCAATCGTCGCCGAGTGCGGCGCGGTAGAGGTCCGGCCGATAGGCGGAAGCGGCGGCGCGCGCCAGCGCCAGGCTGGGCTCGGCCTGGCCCCAGCGGATCATCTGGCTGTAGATCCAGAGCGCCTGGCTCGGGCGCGGATAGTTGGCGAACTGGCCGTGGAACTGGAAATAGTTCTCGATGACGCGGCGATTGCCCTTGGCGTCGAGGCTGAACTCACCGGCAAGCACGTGGCGGATGATCTCGACGGGCGCCGCGATGTAGCGCGGATCGGCAAGGACGTCAGCGAGCGCGTCATGGTTTGCCGCGTCGTCGCACCAGCGCGCGGCCGCATCGAGTGCAACGATCAGCCGCGAGACGGTTTCTGGATGGCTCTCTGCCCAATCCGGCCGCATGCCGAGGATCTTTTCCGGCGCCGACGGCCAGATATCCTGCTTGGCGGCGACGATGCGGCCGACGCCGCGCTCGGAGGCGACCATGTTCCAGGGCGCGCCGACGCAGAAGCCGTCGATCGCGCCTGCGGCAAGCGCATCCGATGTCAGCGGCGGCGGGACGACGACGAGCTTGACGTCATGATCGGGATCGATGCCGCCGGCGGCGAGCCAGTAGCGGAACTCGTAATTATGCGAGGAGAAGGGATAGGTCATGCCGAGAGTCGGCATCGATTCGCCGCGTGCCCGCATATCGGCAAGCACGGCGGCAAGCGCCTTGGCATTCTCCATCGCGCCTGCGGTTTCCCCGGTGCCCGCGACCTGCTGCATGCGTTCAAAAAGCCGCGTCGAAAGCGTGATCGCATTTCCACCGCGGCCGAGCGAGAAGGGCGTGATGGTCGGCGATGGATTGGAGCCGAGGCCGAGCATGGCGGCAACCGGCATCGGCGAGAGCATGTGGGCAATGTCGAACTGCCGGAAAGCCAGGCGATCGCGGACGTTCGCCCAGGACACATCCTTCACCAGTTCGAGTGCGATCCCTTCCTTGGCGGCAAAGCCGAATTCGGCGGCGGCGATCAGCACCGATGCATCGACAAGCGGGATGAAACCGGCGCGCAGAACTCTCGGTCCCTCGCCGTTCGACAGGGCGGGAGAGGCGATGCGGGCGCTGCCGCTGGCAATCTTGGTCAAGGCATTCACTCCAGCGTCCTCCAGGCGCTTATTGCATCGCGGGTCGGGCTCACATCAGCAGCCCCGCAGCCGTCACGACACTTTGCGCGATTTCGGACATTTTCTTTTTCTCGTTCATTGCCGTCTGGCGAAGCAACGCAAAGGCTTCCTCTTCCGAAAGGCCCCGCATCCGCATCATGATGCCCTTGGCCCGCTCGATCACCTTTCGCTCCTCCAGCGCTGATTTGGCGTCGGCGAGTTCCCGTTGCAAGCGGCTGAAGGCATTGAAGCGGCTGACAGCCATGTCGAGGATCGGCTTGACGCGCTCCTTTTTCAGCCCGTCGACGATGTAGGCGGAGACGCCGGCTTCCACGGCGGCCTCGATCGAGGCGGTATCGGAGCGATCGACGAACATGGCGATCGGGCGGCTGATCGAGCGGGTCAGCTGGAAGAGATGTTCCATCATGTCCCGGTTCGGATTCTCGATGTCGATGATGATGACATCGGGTTTCAGCGTCTCGATGATCCGCGCCACGCCCTGCACCTCATGGATGACGGTGACGCGCATATGCCCTGCCTCCCGCAATCCCTCTTCGATGATCGAGGAGCGGATGGCGTTTTCATCGATGACAAGGATCGTCAGGTCGAAGCGGCTCATGCAGCATTTATGACGCAGTGCAGCAATGCTGGCAAGCGGATGGCTATAAAAATGGGCAGTATCAACAAAAGCCTACGAAATAGGCTCTCGTTGATACTGGAGCCAATCAGGCGACGGCGAGGCCGCCTTCATCGAACAATCGGATATCCGCGGGAGCGGCGCTGAGAAAAATCCGGTCTCCGGTGTTGATCTCCGCCGCCGAGCGATATTCGACGGTGACCGGCTGGCCGTCGGGCAGCTGGCAATAGAGATATTGCGTGCCGCCGAGATATTCGGCGAAGTCGACCGTCGCCTCCAGCCCGTCCGTGCCGGTGGTGCTGACGGTCAGATGCTCAGGCCGGATCCCCAATTTCACCTTGGCGCCCGATACCAGCGCGTTCCCGGCGAGACCTGATTGGACCGCCTGTCCGCCAGCCGAAACCCGGCCCGCTCCCTGCCACATGGCGTCGAGCAGGTTCATCCGCGGCGAGCCGATGAAACCGGCGACGAAGGTGTTGGCCGGGCGCTCGTAGATCTCGCGCGGCATGCCCGATTGTTCGATGCGCCCGTCGCGCAGCACGACGATCTGGTCGGCCAGCGTCATCGCCTCGGTCTGGTCGTGCGTCACGTAGATCATGGTGTTGCCGAGCTCGCGATGCAGACGGGCGATCTCGATGCGCATGGAGACGCGCAGCTCGGCATCGAGATTCGACAGCGGTTCGTCGAAGAGGAAGACATCGGGCTTGCGCACGATCGCCCGGCCGATCGCCACGCGCTGCCGCTGGCCGCCCGATAGCTGGCCGGGGCGGCGGTCGAGAAGGTGGTCGATCTTCAGGATCGCCGAGGCGGCCTTGACGCGCGCCTCGATCTCCCCCGCTTGCGTGCGCGCCATCCTTAGCCCGAAGGCGAGGTTCTCGCGCACGCTCATATGCGGATAGAGCGCATAGGACTGAAACACCATGGCAATGCCGCGATCCGAAGGGTCGAGATCGGTGACGTTGCGCCCCTTGATCTCGATCTCGCCATCGGTGACGTCTTCCAGCCCGGCGATCATGCGCAGCAGAGTCGACTTCCCGCATCCCGAGGGGCCGACGAAGACCACGAAGGATCCCTCCGATATCGTCAGGTCGATGCCATGGATCACATCCAGGCTGCCGAAGCTCTTGCGAACTCCGGCAAGCACGACGCCTGTATCCGCCATCTTATTCACCGCGGGCCTCGCCGGCACGGACCCAGACGAGCATTTCGCCCGGCTCGCGGTTGTCCCAGAAGGGGTAGGGCACGAAGCGGGCGGTGGCCGGTTTCGCGGAGGGCGGCGCGGTCCGGTAGAGATCGGCGCCCCAATCCGAAGCATCGCGGCTGACGGGCAGGTCGAGAGCGACGGCACCGCGCAACCCCGCAATCTCGGAAACCTTCGCCTTCGACGGATCTGCCGAAAGCGAAATACCGTTCAGCCCGGCGCCATTGTCGGTCTCCTCGACGCAATAGACCAGAGGCCCGCGCATCAGTGCGGTGCGGCCGGCATCCTGGCGGACAAGCGGGTTGGCGAAGAGCTTGCGCGCTGCAAGCGGAATGGCGAGATCGACCGCATCGCCACTCTTCCAGTCGCGCTCAATCCGCGCATAACCGTCCGTTGAGACGGATTCGACGTCGATGCTCTCGCCATTGACCGAAAGCGTGGAGCCTTCGGCCCACTCCGGAATACGTAGCGACAAGGCAAAGCGGGCCGGACGGTCGAGATTGAGGTCGAAATGGATCGCACCATCCCAGGGGTAGCGGGTCGTCTGCGCCAGCTCGACCTTGGCGCCCGAAAGCTCGAAACGGGCCTTGCTTTCTCCATAGAGATGCACGGCGATTTCGTCTTCCGCCACGGCGTACATATAGGAGCCGACGGAGGCCAGCAGGCGGGCGATATTCGGCGGGCAGCAGGGGCAATGGTGCCAGATCCAGCGGTGATGCTTGCCGGCGCTTTCCAGCGGGTTCTCGTAGAAGAACGTCTTGCCGTCGAGCGAGAGACCGGCCATCGCGCCGTTATAAAGCGCTTGCTCCATGATATCGGCATAGCGCCGGTTCGGGCCGCGACCGAGCATGCGGTTGGCCCAGAAGACCAGACCGACGGAGGCGCAGGTCTCGGCGTAGGCGCTTTCGTTCGGCAGGTCGTAATAGTCGGTGAAGCCTTCGTTGGACGCCGCCGGGCCGATGCCGCCCGTCACATACATCTGCTTCGTCGTCAGGTCGTCCCAGAGCGTTTCGAGTGCCGAGGTCAGCGTATCGTCATTATACTCGGTGGCGATGTCGGCCATGCCGGCATAGAGATACATGGCGCGCACGGCATGGCCGACGACCTTTTTCTGATCGCGCACCGGCACATGCGCCTGGCCATATTCATAGGTCTTCTGGTGGAAATCGGCCGCACTGCGGCCGTCGCGCACCGCTTCCTCGGTGAAGAAATGCGGCTCCTGTCCGCGCTCG
Organism: Rhizobium sp. OAE497; assembly: GCF_040546565.1. Lineage (NCBI taxonomy): Bacteria > Pseudomonadati > Pseudomonadota > Alphaproteobacteria > Hyphomicrobiales > Rhizobiaceae > Rhizobium > Rhizobium sp. OAE497. Next base: position 1,280,386 of record NZ_JBEPOA010000002.1, on the reverse strand, counting down.
TCGACGAAGAACTTCGAGAGGTCGAGATATTTCTTCTCGCCGGTGACGCGCGCCAGCTTCACCAGCGCAAGTTCGACTTCCTCATGGCCGCAATAGCCGGCAAGCTTGCCCGGGCCATGGCCGAAGACGGTGATCAGGTAATCCGCATAGCGGCACATGATATCGAGCAGCTTGCGCTTGCCGGTTGCCTGGTAATAGGCGACCGCACCCTCGATCAGATGTCCGGCGCAATAGAGCTCGTGATGGTCGCGCAGGTTCGTCCAGCGGCGGCCGGGCTGCACGCGCTGGAACCAGGCGTTCAGATAGCCGTCCTTGTCCTGCAGTTTCTCGTACATGTCGATGATTTCGTCGACGCGCGCCTCAAGCTTCGGATTGGCGCGGCGATAGAGCGAATAGGCCACGGTCTCGATCGACTTGCCGAGGTCGCTGTCCCAGAACATCTGCGTCGACCCGCCCCAGGGGCCGATCGGGATGACGACGCCGGGGCTCGGCTGGCTGACGTCGATCGCCTGGATCATGCCGGCCTCGACGCAGCGGTCGAGCAGCGTTTCGGCCGTTGAATCGCAGATCGCATCCTGGCGATCGCCGAAAAGGCCGGCGAGCTCGACGCTCGGGACGGGCAGGGGGCGGAACTGGCGGTCTCTCTTCAGCTTGTTCATGGCTTCATCCATTTCGTTGAAAGATCATCATTTCACCGCGCCGGCCATCAGCCCGCGCATGTAGTAGCGTTGCAGAAGCAGGAAGACGATCAGGCAGGGGATCGTCATGACGACCACACCGGCCTGAACCGCACCCCAGTTGATGGCGCCGAGGCGCCCGGCGCGCACCGCCGTCATCAGAACGGGCAGCGTGTATTTCTCGTTGCTGGAGAGCAGCACGAGGGCGGCAAGGAACTCGTTCCAGGCGTTGAGGAAGGCGAAGATCGCGACAGTCGCCACACCTGGCAGGACGAGGGGCAGCAGCACCCTGATCAGCAGTTTCAGATCGCGTGCACCGTCGATCCGTGCCGCTTCCTCGATCTCCTTCGGCACGGCATCGAAAGCGTTGCGCATCATGAAGACCGAGAAGGGGAGCTGCAGCGTCACATAGACGAGCGTCAGGCCGAGCAGCGAATTGTTGAGGCCGAGCTTGGCGAGAATGATGAAGAGCGGCGTCAGGATCGACTGGAACGGGATCATCAGCGTGGCGATGATCAGCACGAAAAGCACGTTCTTCAGCGGGAAGCGGTAGCGCGAGAAGCCATAGCCGGCGAGCAGGCTGACGGCGACCGTCAGCACCACGGTGGCGAGCGACACGAAGAGCGAGTTGATCATGTGCTGCCAGATGCCGGCGCCGAACGTATCGAGCAGGGCATAGGCATCGAAGCTGACGCCCGTCGTCGGCCATGGCGGCAGCGGCGGCAGGCTTGCCTCCGTGCCGTGACGGAAGGATGAGAGGAGCGCGATGACGAAGGGCGCCAGGAAGAAGACCGACACGGCAATGCCGGTGACGTGATAGGCCGATTGCGACCGGAAGCGCTTGCGGGCGCGGCGTTCTCTCGAGGAGATCATGCGCGTTCCTCCCCGACCCTGAGCAGCCACAGCTGGACGATGGAGATCGCCACAAGGATCGCCAAGAGCGCGATCGAAAGCGCTGCGCCATAGCCGAGATTGAAGGACACGAATGACTGGTTGAAGATGTAGTAGACCACCGAGATCATCTTGTTCTGCGGTCCGCCCGAGGTCATGATGTAAAACTGGTCGAAGGCGAGAACCGAGCCGGTGACCGAGACGACCAGCGCCAGCGCGATCGTGCGGCGCATCAGCGGCAGTGTCAGATGCCGGAAACGCTGCCAGCGCCCGGCGCCATCAATGCGCGCGGCTTCCGTGAGTTCGGAGGGGATCGCCTGCAGGCCGGTCAGCAGGATGATCATCGTGAAACCGGCAATCTTCCAGACGACCATGACGATGATGGTGGCGAAGGCCGTATCGAAGCTCGCCATGATATTCGGGCTGCGCTCGACAAGGCCGAGCGCCCGCAGCGCCGGGCCGAAAAAGCCGCTATCGACATTGGCAAGCCAGACCCAGAGCAGGGAGGCGGTCGCGAGACCGACGACAACGGGCAGGAAGATGATCGTCCTGTAGGTGCTGACGAAGCGCCGCTCCTTCTCGAGGAAGATCGCCAGCGGGAAGGCGACGGCAAAGATCGCGATGGTGACGATGACGGTGTAATAGGCGGTGAAATTCAGCGCCGCCATGAAGCGGCTGTCATTGAACATGCGGGTATAGTTGGCAAAGCCGATCCAGCGCTGGGCGCCCATCAGCGGCCAGTTATGCAGGCTCATCCAGCCGGTGAAGATTACCGGCATCACGAAGAAGACGATGACGAGCGCCATGGCCGGCGCGATATAGAGAAGCCCGCGCCATTGCGATCTGCGCCGCCTCTTGCGGCTGCCGGCAGGGCGCTGGGGACCTGAAACGGTCATCGAAATGCTCCGCATCTTTCATTGCTGCATGGAATGGATCGGCCGGAGAGCTGCCACTGCTCCCCGGCCGCGGCCGGGAGAGATTATTGGCCGCTGTCTATGATCGACTGCATCTCGGACTGGGCGCTCGAGAAGGCTCCGTCTTCGTCGTCACCGAAGATCGCTGCATTGGTGAAGGTCGCCCAGGGGCCATTGGCGCTGTTGATCAGGTCGTTGAACTGCAGCGTATAGGGCGTCTTGGCGATCGAGATCGCCTTCAGGCCGACCTGCATGCGCGGGTCGAGTCCGGCAAGCACCTGATCGGCAATGTCGCCGCGGGTCGGAAGGCTGCCATACTTGGCCATGACCTTCTGGCCGTCCATCGAATAGATATATTCGAGGAACTCCTTCACCGCATCGATCTTCTTCGTGCCCTTGGTGATGACGAAGTTATCGCCACCGGCAAAGGACGACGGCTTGCCATCGACGCCGGGGATCAGCGTCACGCCGAAATTGATATCGGGATGGCTGGTGACAAGCGTGCCGATCGCGAAGGCGCCGAGCGACTGCTGGCCGATCTTGCCGTTGGTGAAGCTCAAGAAGTTCGAGCCGTTGTCGCTGGCCGCACCTGCAGGAACCAGGTCCTTCTTGACCATGTCACGATAGAAGCCGACGGCCTTGCGCATCTGCGGCGTATCGAGTGTCGCGGTCTTGCCGTCTTCCGAGAGGATATCCGCACCCGCACCCCAGACGAGCGGCGTGAAGGTGAAGATCATGCAGCCGCCACAGCCGCCACCGGAGAAATAGAAGCCGTAGGTGTCGTCGCCGAGCTTGCGGATCTTCTCGGCATTGGCCGAAATCTCTTCCCAGGTGGTGGGCGCCTTTTCGGGATCGAGCCCGGCCTTCTTGTAGAGGTCCTTGTTCCAGGCAAAGACCGAGGTCTCGACCGAGAGCGGCAGGCCGTAGATCTTGCCGTCATAAGTGCCGAGGCGGACATGCGACGGCGACAGCGAGTTGAAGTAGGGCAGGCTCTTTGCCCAGTCCGAGAGGTCTTCGAGCTGGCCGGCCGCGGCAAAGGCCGGCGTATAGATCAGGTCCATCGACAGCGCATCGGGCGCCTGACCGCCGGCGATCGCCGTCGCATATTTCTGCACCAGTTCGCTGAACGGCACTTCGGTGGCGACGACCTGGTTTTCATGACTGGAATTATAGGCTTCAACGACCTTCTTGAAGGCGTCACCGATGCCGGAACGGACCCACATTTCAATCTTTTCGGCAGCCGAGGCTGTCGATACGAGGCTAAGGGTGGCAATGCTCGTTGCCACCAACAGACGCTTCATCATGGCACTCCTCCCAATATGGCGCGTCTCCTTCGCGCCGTTTCTAAATCCCGAGGGCGTCGCCCCCGCATGTCTGCCGCACGACGAGACGGCACGGCAATTTCCGTACGCCGGGCTCCACCGGGCGCCCCTCCGCAAGCGACAGGATCGTCAATCCCGCCTGGCGCCCGAGCTCCTTCAGCTCCATATCTACCGTCGTCAGCGGCGGCCGGGTCTGTGCTGCGACAATCTCCCAATTGTCGAAGCCGACCACCGACACATCCTGCGGCACCTTGATGCCGCGCTCGCGCAACGCATCGATGACACCACGGGCGATCTGGTCGTTGCCGCAGAAGATGCCGTCGGGTTTGGAACCCGCTGCACTCCACAGCCTCGCCACCGCATCATGCCCCCAGCTCTCCGACCAGACGCCGAAGAGAACCGGCACAGCGTCGCCTGCCACCTCGCGATAGGCATTGGCGCGCTCGCGAACCGAGACGAAATCCTCCGGCCCGGTAATATGGGCGATCCGTCTGCGCCCAAGTTTCCGCAGCCACTCCGTCGCGAGCCGCGCGCCATGCCCATCATCGGAACTGAACGTGACGCTGTCAGGCGCACCTTCGGTGAAGGCGTAGACGACGGGCACGTTCAGGTTCGACAGATCGACTGGCAACCGTCTGTCCAGACGCTTTCCTGTCGCGATGATGCCGTCCACCTGCTTGTCGAGCATCGCATCGACATGGATCTGACCGAGCGCCGGATCATCCTCGATCGCGCAGAGGAAAACCGAGACGCCGTGGTCGACCAGTGCCTCCGAAACACCGGCCATGACAGGCAGCGTAAAACGGCCGTAAGTGTCGTTCGTCAGCAGCCCGATGGTGAAACTGCGCTTGCTCAGAAGGCCGCGCGCCAGAGCATTCGGCCTGAACCCAATCTCCGCCGCGATGCGCTTCACCCGCTCGCGGGTCTCGGCGCCCATGCGGCCGGTATCGTTCAACGCCTTCGATGCCGTCGATATGCTGACGCCCGCGGCCGCAGCCACGTCATGAATGGTAATCCGCCCGCGTTTTCCTCCCGAGATATTCAGCTCTTCCTCCTAAGCTTTGCGGTGAGAAAACCTTTTACCAAGTGTCGTGTCAAGTGAGAAAAGGTTTTCTCTCACGCAAATGTTGGCCGATGGCGAGAACGAAATTGTGGTGGTCGCTGTCGCATTCCAACGGAGGGCGTTCTTGGCAAATTGTCCTTGTGGTGGTAATTTCTACTACCAAGATGGAGGATGCTTCATGGCCAATGTCGAGAAAATCAGCGTTTCAATGACGCCGCAGCAGGCGGAGTTGCTGAGAGACGCCGTCAGCAGTGGCGCCTATGCGAGCAGCAGCGAAGTCATCCGCGAGGCGATGCGGGACTGGTCCGCAAAGTGGGAGAGCCGGAAAGGCGACATCGAACGTCTGCGGCGCCTCTGGGCTGAGGGCAAGGCCAGCGGAGAGCCTGTCTCGGTTGACTTCGAGACGCTGCGTGATGAAGCACGCCGGGAGTTGAGCGCGGCTCGCAAAAATGCCGGTTGATCTGGTCTGGCTGCCGCAGGCTCTCAAAGATGTGCGCGACATCTACGTGCGTATCGGCTTGGAGCAACCCCAGGCGGCCGAGCGCTTCTTCGACAGTTTTGAACGCAAGGCGAAGCTGCTGGCCGAACAGCCGCGTATGGGAGCGCGCCACCCGGAGATCGGACCGGGTGCGCGGATGCTGGTCGATGCGCCGTTTCTGATCCTCTACGAAACCATCCCTGATGACGATGACATGCCGGTTGAACGCGTTCAGATCGTTCGCGTCGTCGATGGCCGCCGCGATCTTCGCGGCCTGTTGACTTAGGTGCAGGCAATCGCCGCCCACTCAATCCGCTAATAAAGCAGCAGTTTACGAAGTTTCGGCAGCGATCCTTAACGTCTGGGGCGTAGAGAGGTCGGATGATGGTGCTGCGTGGGGATCCGTCGTCTGCGATGAGAGAGAGACTTTACTATGTCGATCGCCTGAGGGTCTTCGCCTTCGGCCTGCTGATCCTTTATCATTCCTCGGCTGCCTTTTTCCCCGATATGGGCTGGTTGCTGCATAGCGAGAATACCAGCCGCGGCTTGTCGCTGGTCATGGATTTCCCGCGTGCCTGGCGCCTTGCGCTTCTGTTCTTCATCTCCGGCATGGGCGTCGCCTTCACCTTCAAGCCGGAGCAGGGGCTGACCTTCATCTACAAGCGCACGGTGCGCCTGCTCATCCCGCTGCTCTTTGCCATGGCCGTCATCGTCGTGCCGCAGGTCTGGTACGAGCGGATGTATGAGAACGGCTATACCGGCTCCTTCCTCGAATTCTGGCTGACGCGCTATTTCACCGAGGGAAAATATCCGACCGGTAATTTCACCTGGGCGCATATGTGGTTCGTCGCCTATCTGCTGGTGATGTCGGTGATCTGCTATCCGATCTTCCAATATCTGCTGCGGCCGGGAAATCCGATCTTCGCCTGGTTCGAGCGCGTCGCCAAAACGGGCGCCATCTACCTCTTCTTCCTGCTGCCGCTCGGCCTCAATCTCGCGCTGTCGCCGATCTATCCGCGTGAGACCAATGCGCTCTATAATGACGGCGCGTGGTTTGCCGTCTGGGCCAGTTGGTTCGGCCTCGGTTTCCTGATTTCCCGCCATCACCGGGCGCTGATCGGCACGCTGATTGCGCGCCGCTATGTCAGTGGCGGGATTGCGCTTGCGACCACCATCTGGCTCTACCTGGCATCCTGGACAGTTGCGCCGGAGCAGGCGATCGGCAGCTACGACGTCAACGAAACCCTGCTCTTCAAGACCAGCGTCTTCCTGCTCGCCTGGAGCATGATTTTGACCCTGATCGGTTTTGCGGCGCGCTATCTCAATCAGCCGAGCGAGCGGCTGGTGACGATGAACCGGCTGGTCTTCCCGCTCTATATCGTCCACCAGACGGTGACCGTCGGAGCGCTCTACTATGTCCTGCCGCTCGATCTTCCTGCGATCCAGAGCTTTGCACTCGTCGCTGCCGCAACCGCTGTCATCTCGATCGCTTTCGCCGTTGCCGTCGACCAACTGCCGAGCCCGCTGCGCCAATTGGTCGGCCTGACGGAGAAGCCGCAACCTGCGCGTGACGGCGAAGCTTTGGAGCGCTCGGCGCGGCGTGGGTAATCGCCGCTCTGGCGGGTTCCAGCGCGCCGATGGCGTCAATGCGCTTGCATAGGCTCTGCGGCAAATCCTATCGTGCATGATGTCGCCGAACCGCATGGATTGCATCATGACCGTCACGCGCCCGATCCCCGAAGAGAAGGGCATTCTTGAGTTTCTCGAAATCTGCAGCAGCGTCTATTCGGATGACGCCGTTTCGCAATCGATCGAGGCGCAGCGAGCGCAATATGATGCCCTTTGCGCCCGCTTCAGCCCGCCGCTCCCCGATGGTCTGACATCCGCAGATAGCCGTATTCGCAATGTCCCGACTCGGCGCTATCGCCCTGCGAAGGTCACGACGCCAACGCTGCTCCTTTATCTTCACGGCGGCGGCTTCGTGGTCGGCTCGCTGGAGAGTCATCATGCGATTTGCGCCGAGATCGCCGATTTCGCGGGCGCAGAGCTCGTTGCCGTCGACTACCGGCTGGCCCCCGAGCATCGCTGGCCAGCGCAGACCGATGATTGCTTTGCCGTGCTGGAAGCGCTGGCTGCAGGCGGCAATCCCATCGTCCTGATCGGCGACAGCGCCGGCGGAAATCTTGCAGCCGGGCTCGCCCTGCGGGCTCGGGACAAGGGGATCGCGGGCATTGCAGGTCAGGTGCTGATCTATCCGGCGCTCGGCGGCGATCTGACGACGGGTTCCTATATCGAGATGGCCGATGCGCCGGGGCTGACGACAGCCGATGTCGCCTACTACCGCGAAGTGCTCCAGGCTCCGGCCGGTGATCCCGTTGCCGGTGCGCTCGCCGCCAAGGATGTCAGGGGCCTGCCGTCCGCCTATATCACCGGGGCGGCCTTCGATCCCTTGCGTGACGATGCCCGCCACTATGCGGCGCGGCTGGCGCAAGCGGGAATCGAGGTCTGGTTCCGTGAGGAGCCGCAGATGGTTCACGCCTGGCTGCGCGCCCGCCATATGAGCGAGGGCGCCAAGCAAGGCTTTCGCGCCGTCTGCGAGGCCGTCCGCCGGTTTGCGGCGGGCTGACGTTCACATCAGGTCGCGGGGGATGCGCATCTCCGCAAACACCTTTTCGAAGACCTGTGCGTCACCTTCATAGGCAGTCACCACGGCGCTGATGATCCAGTCGCTGGCGGTGCAAGCGATCTTTGCCGTCGCAATCGTCCGTACGAACCAATCCGGGCGGCGCATGTCGCAGGTCCAGGTCGAAATGCCGGTCATCGACAGGGGATCGCCCGGCGTGATCGACCAGACCTCGTCGCGCAACTGCCGGGTCGAGAGGCCGGTATCCGGATGTTCGAACAGCCCGGTATCCTCGTGGATGCGGTAGTCGGTGCGATTGGCCGAGAGGTCCTTCAGGACCTGCCGCTTGGTGACGCCAGGCGCATGCTCGATATATTTCGGCAACGGATCGGGGTTTTCAGGCTCGGGGATCGCAATCTTCTCATGCGCGCCGAGCAGCGGCAGGCCGAGGCCGAGCGAGGCGATGTCGATCTCGACGCCGGCATCCTCGGGCGGCGGCAGGATCATCGGCCAATAGGCGGTCGAGATCGCCAGCCTGATCCGGTGCCCCTTGCGGAAGCGATAGCCGCAGGCATCGAGCTCAAGGCGGATCGAGACCTTCTCACCTGATGTCAGCGCCTCGGGCTCCGCATTGCCGTTGCGATGGGTGAGATTGATCACTCCGAAGGCGACGCGGGTCGCCGTTCCATCGGGATGCACATCGACGAGACGGGCGCAGAGATTGCCGGTCCTTGCCTGCGTGCGCAGAGCGAGCGTCAGCACCGGGCGGCCGAGATAATCGTGATCAGCAGCAAGCGGCACAGTCTCGAAGGTTAGCGAGCCCGCATCGTCTGAGCGCTGGTCGAGCGCCATCTCCGCATCCGGCTTCAACGTGAAATATTCGCCCGACGACGTGCCGGTATCGAGTGGCGAGCGCAGATAGACGGCATGTTCCGGCGCCTGCGGGATCGGCATGCCCTCGGTCAGCTTGCCGAATTGCTCGATATAGAAGCACTGCATCTCCGGCTTCGACCAGGCGCCCTTGGCGACCCAGAAGCCGGGATCGAAATCGCGGCGCGGGGCAGGGCGGATGGCGTCGAGAATATAGGCGCGCGTTTGAGGGAGCCGGTCGATGCCGTTGTCCTCGCCGCGCAGCCACTTGTTCCACCAGGCGATCGCCTCGCCGTGAAAATCGGTGCGCGGTTTCGGCCAGGCGAAGTGCGGGTATTTGTGCACCCAGGGGCCGATCAGAGCCTTCGCCTTGTCGCCCAGCCCCTCGACCGCCATCAGCGGGGTGTTGCGATAGCCGTCGGCCCAGCCGGCGATCACGAGCGCCGGAATCTCGACCTTGGAGAAATCCTCGGAGATCGAGCCATGCTGCCAGAATTCGTCGCGGCGCTGGTGGCTCAGCCACTCTTCCATGAAGAAGGGTTCGTGTTCCAGCCGCTCCAGCCACATCTCCTTCCAGCGCGCGCCGACAAGGGCGGGATCGGGCGACCGCGACTGATAGCCGAGCATGGTCGCGGCCCAGGAGAGCTGCGCCGAGAGATGGCAGCCGTTCTTGTAGTGAATGTCGTCGTTATAGCGATCGACCGTGGAGGCGATGGAAATGACCGCCTTCAGAGCCGGCGGACGCAGCGCCGCCACCTGCAGGCTGTTGAAGCCGCCCCAGGAAATACCCATCATCCCGACGGAGCCGTTCGACCAGGGCTGCGCCGCAATCCAGGCGATCAGTTCGCAGGCATTGGCAAGCTCGAGCTCGGTATATTCCCCGTCGATGACACCGTCGGATTCGCCGGAGCCACGAATGTCTACACGCACACCGGCAATCCCTGCGGCTGCAAAGACCGGATAGGTCGACTCGTCACGCAGGCAGGTCCCATCTCGCTTGCGGTAGGGCAGGAATTCGAAAACCGCGGGAACGGGATCGCTCTCCGCCCCATCCGGCATCCAGATGCGGGCGGCAAGCCGCGTCCCATCCTTGAGCGTGATCCATTGGTTCTCGATCGTCGTGAAGCCGCGCGGGGTCATGTCTCTTCCTTCATGCACTCTCATGGGAACGAGGCGGCTTGCGCCGCCCCGAAATCTCAGTTGCCGGCGCTTTCCATCCGACGCGTCGCCAGCACACGCTCCAGCCAGCCGATTTCCATCTCCGGCACCGATTTCAGAAGCAGGTCGGTGTAGTCGTCGAAGGGCGGCGAAAGCGCTTTCGATTTCGGTCCGAACCGCACCAGCTTGCCACGGTGCATCACCGCAACGCTATCGGCAATCGCCCGGACGATCGCGATATCGTGGGTGATGAAGATGTAGGAGAGCTGCTCTTCCTCCTGAAGCCGCATCAGAAGCTTCAGGATGCCCTCGGCGACCAGCGGGTCGAGTGCCGAGGTCGGCTCGTCGCAGAGTATGAGCTCCGGCTTTGCCGCAAGTGCCCTGGCGATCGCCACCCGTTGCTTCTGGCCGCCGGAAAGCTCGGCCGGATAGCGGTCGATGAAGCCGTTGCCCATCTCGATCTGGTCGAGCAGCTCCTTGACACGCGCCGTCTTCTTCGCCCCGCGCAGGCCGTAATAGAAGGTCAGCGGACGGCCGATGATATCGCGCACCGTCTGGCGCGGGTTCATGGCGGTATCAGCCATCTGGTAGATCAGCTGAATTCGCCGCAGATCGTCGTTGGGGCGGTTGCGAAGGCTCGGCGTCAGCGGCTTGCCATCGAAGATGATCTTGCCTTCGTTCGGCGGAAGCAGTCCGGTGATCACCCGCGCAAGGGTGGATTTCCCCGAACCGGATTCACCGACGACGGCGAGCGTCTGTCCTTTCGGCACGTGAAGAGAAACCCCGTGCAGAACCTTGAAACCGTTGGAATATTCGGCGCTGATATTCTCGACCTTCAGCAACGCGCCGGATTGATCCGGCGCTTCGTCGCGCGCCGCCTGCCGGACGTTCACCAGGGCGCGCGTATAGTCCTGCGCCGGCGCCTCGATGATCTGCTGCACGCTGCCATATTCCACGGTCTTGCCGTGGCGGAGAACCATGATGTCGTCGGAGATCTGGGCGACGACGGCAAGGTCGTGGGTGATGTAGAGGGCCGCCGTATGCGTCTCCTCGATCGCGTGCTTGATGGCCGCAAGCACGTCGATCTGGGTCGTCACGTCGAGCGCTGTCGTCGGCTCGTCGAAGACGATCAGCGACGGATTGGAGCAGAGCGCCATCGCCGTCATGGCACGCTGCAGCTGGCCGCCGGAGACCTGATGCGGAAAGCGGTCGCCAAAGGTTTCGGGGCTCGGAAGACCCAGCACCTGGAAGAGATAAAGCGCGCGCTTGCGCGCCTCCTCCTTGGTCATCAGGCCATGCTTGACGGAGGCTTCGATCACCTGATCGCCGAGCTTGTGGGCCGGGTTGAAGGCGGCAGCCGCCGACTGCGCGACGTAGCAGACGCGGGCGCCGCGGATCTGTCTGATGCCGCCCTTGCCGAGCGCCAGGATGTTTTCGCCGTCGAGCAGCACTTCGCCGCCGGTGATCTCGGCGCCGCCGCGGCCATAGGCGAGCGCCGAAAGGCCGATCGTCGATTTGCCGGCGCCGGATTCGCCGATCAGGCCGAGAACCTTGCCCTTCTGCAGGTCGAAGGAGACGCCATCGACGATCGTCACCCGCTTCGGCGGCTCGCCCGGCGGATAGCTGGTGGCCTCGATCTTCAGATTGCGAACTGAAAGAAGCTCAGGCATCGCCGCGTCCTCCCTTGAGGCTGGATGTGCGTTTCAAAAGCCAGTCCACAACGAGATTGACGCAGACCGCGAGAGCGGCGATCGCCGTGCCCGGAACCAGCGCTGCGGAAATCCCGAAGATGATCCCGTCCTTGTTGTCCTTGACCATGCCGCCCCAGTCGGCGGCCGGCGGCTGGATGCCGAGGCCGAGGAAGGAGAGGGTGGAGAGAAAGAGGATGGAGAAGGCGAAGCGCAGGCCGAATTCGGCCAGCAGCGGCGAAAGCGTGTTCGGCAGGATTTCGCGGAAAATGATCCAGAGTTTGCCTTCGCCACGCAGCTTGGCGGCTTCGACGAATTCCATGACCGCGACATCGAGCGCCACGGCGCGGCCGAGGCGGTAGACGCGGGTGGAATCGAGGATTGCCATGACCAGGATCAGGATGACGATATTCTGCGGCAGCACGGCGAGAACCACCAGCGCGAAGATCAGCGTCGGGATCGACATCATCAGGTCGTTGAAGCGTGAGAACACGGTGTCGATGATCCCGCGCGATACGGCGGCCGTGAAGCTCAGGAGGATGCCGAGCGAGAACGAGATCAGCGTTGCGCCGAGCGCCACGAAGAGCGTGGTGCGGGCGCCGTAGATCAGCCGCGAAAGGATATCGCGGCCGAGATTGTCGAGGCCGAAGAAATACTGGTTGTCGGCGACCTGCCAGACATTGCCGACGACTTCCGTTTCGCCATAGGGGGCGATCCAGGGTGCGAAGATCGCGAAGATGAAGGCAATGACGATGCCGATGATGCCGACCCAGGCGGTGATGGGGATATCTCTCAATCTCATCGCGGATGCCTCAGTCTCGGGTTGGCAACGATCGCCAGAATGTCGGCAATCATGTTCAGGAAGATGTAGACAGCGGCGAAGATCAGGCCGCAGGCCTGGACGACGGGCATGTCGCGCACGGTGACGGCATCGACCATGTACTGGCCCATGCCGGGATAGACGAAGACCACCTCGACCACGACGACGCCGACGACGAGATAGGCGAGGTTGAGCGCCACGACGTTGATGATCGGCGCCAGCGCATTGGGTGCGGCATGCTTGACGATCGAGCGGAAGGCGCCGAGGCCCTTGAGTTCGGCGGTCTCCATATAGGCCGACGACATGACGGAGAGGATTGCAGCCCGGGTCATGCGCATCATGTGGGCGAGAACGACGAGCACGAGAGTTGCCGTCGGCAGCGCGATCGCCTTCAGCCGCTCGACGAACCCCATGCTGTCATAGACCGTTGCGGGGAAGGTCGCGACGCCGAGCTTCACGGCGAAGAACATGATCAGCAGGTAACCGATGAAGAACTCGGGCAACGAGATCGCTGCAAGCGAGATGACATTGATGATCTTGTCCGGCATCCGATTTCGGAAATGCACCGAGAGCATGCCGAGCGCGACGGCCAGCGGCACCGAGATGAGAGCGGCGAAGCCGGCCAGGAACAGCGAGTTGCCCAAGCGCTTGCCGATCTGCTCGCTGACCGAGTTCTTGCTGGCCCATGAAGTGCCGAAATCGCCCTGGACGGCATTGCCGAGCCACTCGACGTAGCGGGTCGTCACCGGCCGGTCGAGGCCGAGATCCTGGCGGATGTTGGCAACTGCCTGCGGCGTTGCCGACTGGCCGAGATAGGTCGTCGCGAAATCGCCGGGCAGCGCTTCGAGGCCGCCGAAGATCAGGATCGATACGGCAAAGAGCAGGACGAGCGAGAGCACGAAACGCTCGATGATGAGGGCGAGCAGCGGAAAGCGCTGTCGGAATCTGAGACCCGGCAAAGGGTTGCCGGTCGATGAACTGGGCATGGCGAAGGCCTCGCGCTGAAACGTCAGGGGGACCGCAAGCCTTGAGCTTGCGGTCCTGGTTCAGTCAGAGATGGCGGGGAAGCCCCCGGCCGTCAGGCATCGAGCCAGACGCGGGTGGCGACATAGCCGTTCGACATGTCGTTGCCGATATCGTGGACATAACCCTTCACCTGCTTCGAGCAGGCGTTCACGAAATCGTTGAACATCGGCAGGATCAGGCCGCCTTCATCGCGCACCATCATCGCCATGGTGCGGTACATGTCCTTGCGCTTGGTCTCGTCGAGTTCCGAGCGTGCTTCAAGGAGCAGCTTGTCGAAGTCGGGGCGCTTGAACCGCGTGTCGTTCCAGTCGGCCGTCGAGAGATAGGCCGTGGAATACATCTGGTCCTGCGTCGGGCGGCCGCCCCAGTAGGAGGTCGAGAAGGGCTGGACGTTCCAGACGTTGGTCCAGTAGCCGTCGCCAGGTTCGCGCTTGACCTCGATCTCGATGCCCGCCTTCTTGCAGCTTTCCTGGTAGAGAACGGCGGCATCGACGCCGCCCGGGAAGGCGACTTCGGAGGTGCGCAGCAGTACCGAGCCGCTGTGGCCGGACTTCTTGTAATGGAAGGCCGCCTTGTCGGGATCGTAGGCGCGCTGCTCGATCCCTTCGGGGAAGAGGGCGTAGGTATTGTTGATCGGGAAGTCGTTACCAACCTTGCCGTAGCCGCCGAGGATCTTCTTGACCATCGTCTCGCGGTCCATGGCGTATTTCAGGGCAAGCCGCAGGTCGTTATTGTCGAACGGCGCCTTGTCGCAATGCATGATGAAGACGTAGTGGCCGCGGCCCGAGGTCGAAAGAATCTCGACGGTCGGCGCGCGCTTCAGGAGGTCGACGGTCTTCGGATCGACGCGGTTGATATAGTGCACCTGGCCCGAAGAAAGCGCGGCGATACGGGCGGTCGCGTCGTTCATGCCGATGATCTCGATGGAATCGACATAGCCGCGGTCCGAACGCCAGTCGTCGGCATTCTTCTCGAACGTGGCGCGAACGCCGGGCTCGAAGCTCGTGAGCTTATAGGGGCCGGTACCGATGGAGGCGAGCGGATCGTCATTGCCGCCATTCGGCTGGATGACGAGGTGATAGTCCGTCAGCAGCAGCGGCATGTCCGCATTGCCTTCGGTCAGCGTCAGGACGACGTTGCCGCCATCGGCCTTGACGTCCTTGATCGAGCCGAGAACGCCGAGCGCGCCGGATTCCGACTTCTTGTCGGTGTGGCGCTTCAGGGTTGCGACGACGTCGTCAATCGTCAGTTCCTTGCCGTTGTGGAACTTCACGCCCTTGCGGATCTTGAAGGTCCAGGTGGCGGCGTCCTTCGACGGTTCCCAGGATTCGGCCAGCGATGGAACGGCGGCACCGGTCAGCGGATCGGATTCGACCAGCATGTCGCCCCAGCAGCGGCCGACGCAGAACATGAATTGCGAGAGAAACTTCGCCGGGTCCTTGGAGTCGGTGGCAGCGCCACCTTCAAGGCCGAGCTTCAGATGGCCGCCGCGCTTCGGTTCGGCGGCTTCGGCGCTTTCGGTGAAGAGCTTGTCGGCGACGGCAAGCGTCAGGCCGGCAGCCATGGCGCGTCCCAGAAATTCGCGGCGGTTCAGCCCGCCTGCGGTAACGCGGCTTGCGAGATATTTTGTGTAGTCGTTCATTCCCCTGTTCCTTCTTGTCTCGATTGAAGAATTGGCAAGTGGACCGCAGAACCGGTTTCCTCTTCCGGTGCCAGGTCCATGTTCGTTCGGGAAAACGTCGCGGTTGGTGCCGCCCTTATCTTCCTTTCTCGGTTCGACGATTGCGCGTGGGTTTGGGCGCCAGCTTGATGGCGCGGCGATCGGGAATGCCGGCGGTTGTTTTTGTCCGGCTTGTTTCCTGAAGATCGGAATTCTGGGTCAGGATGGCGCCCGCGATGGCGAGACGACAGCGGGCCGCATGCGTTTTGGCTGCGGCGGAGGGCAGGGAAGTCAGCAGCTCAAAGGTGGTCAAGCTACGTCCGTTCAACCTAGGCTACCTCCGCTCTTTCTGCGGGGGAGCCTTCGAGAGCTGCCCCGGCGATGAATATGCATGAGATCGAATTAAGGGCCACTTTGACCGGCCGGGGGGCCGGTGAAACGACATCATATACATCGTCTGCGACATATCGAGCATATGCTCGCCCGAAGGGCGATTTTGCATTGACGGTTACAAGCCGTGCTGAAGTGGAATAGCAAGAGGCTGATCCTGCAGATGAGGATCGGCGCCTATCTCTCTGGTTGTATTGAGTGATTTCTGTGCTGCTGCTGGCCGCCCATTCCGAAGCCCCGCAAGGCACAGCCTTGCGGGGTCTGCTTTCGGAAATGGAGGCCGGCAGCCAGATCATCGTCTCATCCCTGCTTTCTCTGCCCGACATGACGGCCGGCGCCATCCGGGGCGGGGAGCGAGGCGTGGGCTTCGGCGATCGCCTTCGCCTCCGCCAGGATTTCCGGCGGCGCCGGAACAGCCTTACCGGCCTTCGAGTCGACATGCAGCAGCATCTGCTCGCCGGTCGCGAGCACCTCGCCGCTTGCCGCATCGCAGATGCTGTGGAAGACGTGGAGCCGCTTGTCATCGACCGACAGCAGCTGGCAGGTCGCATAGATCGCCTGGCCAAGCTTGGCCTCGCCGAGATGCCGGATATGGGTCTCGACGGTGTAGTAGCTGTGCCCGGCCTCGACATAGGCAAGACCGGCACCGATCAGCCGCAGCAGCGCATCCGTGGTGTCGCCGAAGACCTGCAGGTAGCGGTGTTCGGTCATGTGGCCGTTGTAATCGACCCATGCGGGGCTGACCTTGGTATCGACCAGCCGCAACGGGCCTGAGGTCTTCGGCTGCTCCGCCGGTTTCGCGCCCGCCCAGAGCGAATGCTCGAAGTCCTTCAACAGCTTGCCGGCGCCCCAGCCCTTGCCGCCGTCGCCGGCTTTCAGCCCCTGCAGGATGCCGGTCAGGTTTTCATCGCGAATGCGTTCCAGCTCGCGGATCGACCGGCCCTCGGCCTGATCATCGGACTGCTGGCCGATCTTTTCGACGAGCGCGTCGTCGAGATCGACGACATCGGTGAGCTTCGTCCAGGGCCAGGCGAGGCAGGGGCCGAACTGCGCCAGAAAGTGGCGCATGCCCGCTTCGCCGCCGGCGATCCGGTAGGTCTGGAACAGGCCCATCTGCGCCCAGCGCAGGCCGAAGGAATAGCGGATGACATCGTCGAGCGTCTCGACCGTGCAGATGTCGTCGTGGATCAGCCACAGTGCCTCGCGCCACAACGCTTCCAGAAGACGGTCGCCGACGAAGGCCTCGATTTCCTTGGCGATATGTACGCCCTTCATGCCGATCGGCGGCAGCTTTTCCATCGCCGCCTTGATGGTCGCATGGCTGGTCTTCTCGCCGCCGACGATCTCGACGAGCGGCAGCAGATAGACCGGATTATATGGGTGGGCGACGAAGAGGCGGTCGGGAAACTGCATGTCGCGCTGCAGGTCGGTCGGCAGCAGGCCCGAAGTCGAGGAGCCGATCAGCGCGTCGGGGCGGCAGGCGGCGTCGATCTGGGTCAGCACGTTGCGCTTGAGATCGAGCCTTTCCGGCACACTCTCCTGGATCCAGTCGGCATCGACGACGGCTTCTTCCAGCGTCTTGCAGAAGGTGAGCTTGCCGCGCGGGGGGAGGGGTGCGCCGGTCAGCATCGCGTAGGCGCGCTCGGCATTGGCGATCACCTCGCCGACGATACGGCTCGCTTCCGGATGCGGGTCGAACACGTCGACATCGATACCGGCAAGCAGGAACCTGGCGATCCATCCGCCACCGATGACGCCGCCGCCGACACAGGCTGCCTTGTTGATCTTGATCATGCAGCCCTCAACGCTTCCTGAGCTTCAGTTTTTCACGAACGGCATCAGGCCCGATGATGCGCGCGCCCATGCCTTCAATGACCTGCACGGCCTTCTCGACCAGCTGCGCGTTGGTGGCGAGCAGGCCCTTGCCGGCATAGAGATTGTCTTCGAGGCCGACGCGCACATTGCCGCCGGCAAGCACCGCGGCAGCCGGGTAGGCCAGCGCATTGCGGCCGATCGAAAAGGCCGAGAAGGTCCAGTTCTTCGGCACGTTGTTGACCATCGCCATGAAGGTGTTGAGATCATCCGGCGCACCCCACGGAATGCCCATGCAGAGCTGGATCAGCACCGGATCCTCGATCAGCCCCTCTTCAACGAGCTGCTTTGCGAACCAGAGATGGCCCGTATCGAAGGCCTCGATCTCGGGGCGCACGCCGAGATCGGTCATCTTCTTCGCCATCGCCCGCAGCATCGAGGGCGTGTTGGTCATGACGTAGTCGCCGAGACTGAAATTCATCGTGCCGCAGTCGAGCGTGCAGATCTCCGGCAGGCATTCGGCGATATGGCTGACACGCTCGCTGGCGCCGGCCATGTCGGTTCCGGCGGGGTTAAGCGGCAGCGGCCTTTCGACATCGCCGAAGATCAGGTCGCCGCCCATGCCGGCTGTCAGGTTCAAGACGACATCGACATCGGCGGAGCGAATGCGGTCCGTCACTTCGCGGTAGAGATCGTTGCGGCGGCTGGCGGCGCCCGTCTCCGGATCGCGAACGTGACAGTGAACAACGGCCGCCCCAGCCTTGGCGGCGTCGATCGCGGAATCCGCGATCTGCTTGGGAGTAATGGGAACGTGGCTGGATTTGGAAACCGTGTCACCGGAGCCGGTGACGGCGCAGGTGATGAAGACATCGCGGTTCATCGCAAGAGGCATCGTGTTCTCCCTCGTATTGCACCCATTACGCGGCAATCGGGACGTCCATGCTTTGCATTAACGGAAGCGATTGATACAGTATCGGCAATCTGGAGACTTCATGCTCACTCGCTCGAACGACCGCCTCGATCTCGATCTTCTCGTCCTGCCGGAGACGAACCTCATCCTGCTCGCCTCCGTCATCGAGCCGATGCGCGGCGCAAACCGCATTGCCGGTAGCGAGATCTATCGCTGGCGGCTGCTGACGCCTGATGGCGCCCCGGTGCTGACGACGAGCGGCATTCCGGTGCCCGCCGCCGGGGCATTCAGCGCCGTGCGGGAGGATGCACCGCTCTTCGTTCTCGCGAGCTACAACTGGCGGCAGAGCGCCACGGCCGCGCTGAAAATGCAGCTCTCGCAGGCAGCGCGCCATCGCAGCGTCATCGCTGGCATCGAATCCGGCACATGGCTGCTCGCCGAATCCAGCCTTCTCGATCGTCTAACGGCAACGATCCACTGGGAAGATTTCGAGGATTTTTCGCTGGCTTATCCGCAGGTGAAGGCCGTCAAGGACCGCTTCGTCATCGACGGAAAGCGGCTGACCACGGCAGGGCCGCTGCCGACGGTCGACCTGATGCTCGAGATCATCCGCCAGCGGCAGGGCTATTCGCTGGCGCTCGAGGTCAGCCGTCTGTTCAGCTACGAGCAGGTGTCGTTCCACAACGAAAGCCAGCTTTCGCCCTCTGCCGCGGGCCTCAGCATGCGCGATCCGCGTGTGGCGTCGGCCGTGCGGCTGATGGAAGAGCATATCGAACAGCCGGTGATGCTCAGCCGCATCGCCAAACGCGTCGGCGTCAGCGCCCGTCATCTGCAGGGATTGTTCCAGGAGAGCATCGGCGCGCCGCCGCATGTGCACTATCTGGCGCTGAGGCTGAACGCGGCGCGGCGCAAGGTCATCGAGACCAAGGCTTCCTTTGCCGATATCGCCGCCGCCACCGGCTTCAACTCGGCCTCCGCCTTTGCCCGCAGCTATCGCGCCAGCTTTTCGGAAAGCCCGTCCGACACCCGCAGGCGCCTGCGCCGCCCGGTTACACCAGCGCCTGATAGCCGATCGGCTTGAAGGCGTCGCGCACCATGTCGGCCAGTTCGCGCACAGCTTCGGTCGAGTGATAGGGGTTGCGCCGCAGCACGACCTTGGACGTATCGACCGGCGCAAAGCCGTCATCGGCCGTCAGTTCCCGGCAGCCCGGCGGAATATGGCTGCGCGACAGCGTCGTCACCGCAAGCCCGGCCACGACGGCATTCTGCAGGCCCGAGCTGGTGTCGGCGATGAAGGCGATGCGGTAGCGCCGCCCCATCTGGTCGAGGGATCGCAGGGCGAAATCCCGGCACCAGTTCGAATTCCTGTAGATGGCGATCGGCATCGGGTCGAGATCGTGCAGGCGGTGGACCTGCGACGTCACCCATACGGTCGGATCGATACAGAGAACCTCGCCGCTCGACTGGTTGCCCCAGTCGAAGACGACGGCGAGATCGAGTTCGTCTCGCTCCAGTGCCGCGAGGTTCCGCACGGTGTAATCGCAGGAAACAGTCACCTCGACGGCCGGGTGGCGGACGGCGAATGCCGCAAGCGCTGCCGGCAGTACCGTCTGGCTGTATTCCTCGGGGATGCCGATACGAACGGGGCCGTCCAGCTCCTTGGTGCGGATCGTCGCCGCCGCCTCATCCAGGAGATCGATGACGCGCTGTGCGTAGGGGAGAAGTTGCAGCCCCCAGCGCGTCGGCACGACGCCGCGGGCGCCGCGCTCGAACAGCGTCTCGCCGATCGTTTCCTCGAGCTTCTTGATCTGTGCGCTGACGGCCGATTGCGTCCGGCCGATCGCCTGCGCAGCCGACGAAAAATTCGACGTCTCGACGACGACAAGGAAGGTGCGCAGAAGATCGCTTTCGATGGGTTGACGCATTCTCAAGCCACAAAAAAATCAGATGGCAGCTATCTCAACTATTCGTTTGCTTAATGTCAAGAACGGTAGCAAACAGAGCAAATCAGACCTCTGGTTCGGGAAAACCAATGTCACTCCATACAGACGTCCGCCCGCTCGGCCTGAGCGAGCACGAAAAGGGCGTCATTCTGGTAGTTGCCGCCACGCTGGCTTGGAGCGCGAGCGGCATCTATTCACGGCTTTTATCCATCGACGCATGGACGACGATCGCCTGGCGTTCGCTGTTCGGCGGATTGTTTCTCTTGATACCGAGCTTCTTCCTCGAAGGCGGATTGTCGAGAAAGCAGTGGGCCTCGATCTTTCATCCCTCGGGCATCGCGATGATCGCCTGCCAGACCTTCTGTCAGGCCTGCTTCATCGGCGCGCTCTATACCACGAGCGTTGCCAATGTCGCCGTCATCTATGCGACGGCTCCCTTCATCGCCGCACTCCTCGGCTGGGTGCTACTCAAGGAGCGGGTCGGCGGCCGCACGATGATTGCCGGTGGCGCCTGCCTTCTCGGCGTCATCATCATCGTTGCCTCGTCGATCGGCGGCGGAACCGGCTTCGGCGATCTGCTGGCGCTGGGGATGACCGCCTCCTTCGCGCTGATCATCGTCATCCCGCGCATCAGCCCCGGCGTGCCGAGCCTGCCGCCGACCATCGTCAGCGCCTTCTTGACGCTGGCGATCTTCTCGCCCTTCGGTTCGGTCGGCTCGATCGATGCCTATAACTGGGTGGTGCTGGCCGCCTTCGGTGCCACGAACTTCTCGATTGCGCTGGTCCTGTTCCTGGCCGGTGCCCGGCGCATGCCGCCGGCCGAGGCGGCGCTCATCGGCACGATGG
Source organism: Rhizobium sp. OAE497 (assembly GCF_040546565.1). Taxonomy (NCBI): domain Bacteria; kingdom Pseudomonadati; phylum Pseudomonadota; class Alphaproteobacteria; order Hyphomicrobiales; family Rhizobiaceae; genus Rhizobium; species Rhizobium sp. OAE497. The sequence continues at coordinate 1,259,295 of NZ_JBEPOA010000002.1, read as the reverse complement.
AAATCGTGCTGACGCCCTTCTGGGTCTGGCTGTTCTTCGCCGAGCAGCCGCCGCTCGCGACGCTCCTTGGCGGCGCCGTGATCGTCGCGGCCGTCGTCTGGCATACGGCGGGCGACCTGCGGTCGAGCCGGCGCGCGCCGGCGAAAGGCTGATGCTCCGCAGGAGTTTTCGTCAGCCGTCTTGACCGCGCTTTCGCATTGGTGTTGATCCGATGCCTTCGCGAAACTATTTGCGCTCAGGTTGCGCCGCCTTTGGGTGGCGCGAGGCGCTCCGGAATATACCCGATGTCGAAATCCAAGCTGAGGAGAGATGCCGATCTCCTCTTGCACCGAGGAACCAGAACCGAGGAGGCCTACCCGGCGAGCCGCGCCCGCAGGCCGGCCGAGGTGCAGCGCCTGATCGGCGCGATCGGCAGCCTGATGCTTGCCGATGGCACGCCGATGATGGAAAAATTCGTCGCCGGCAAGATCTTCCACCTGCTGCAGCAGCCGGGCGCGGTCTCGACCCGTCCCGCAACACCGCTGAAGCTGGTGCCGCAACTGCAATTCGCGCTGCGCCAGATCGCGTCCAAGGGCAAGGCCTTCGCCGAGGTGGCGGCCGCCATCAATGACGTCGCCAAGAACCTCGACTGGGTCTCCAGCAAGACCGGCCCCTTCGCCAGCATGAATATCGAGACCGCGCATGCACATGCGATCATCGCCGGTGCATCCGGTCTCGAAGAGCGGGAAGACGTGACGCTCGGCCTGACGATCATGGAGCCCTACAGCCGCTTCCCAGATCACGTGCAGTATCGCGCCCGCGTGTTCCTGGCGCTCTCCGATTGCGAATTCCTCTGCGACGACCGCGGCTGGCAGCAGGCCACGCCGGGCTCCGCTTTCTATAACGAAGCCGGTCACACCGTCGCCATGCGCTGCACCGCCCGTCCGCTCCTGGCGGCCTGGTGCCAGATGGAGCGCTGAACTCTTTCACTGTCGCAAGCCGCACCAGCGGCCGATTTTCGCTGTCCTGAGTATAGGCAACACGGTTCGACAACGCCGCAGGAAAATCAAATTCCTCAGAGCCTATGAGAACAGCATAGTTATTCTAGTAAATCTGTAGACATAAATTACTTTGCTCGACGAGATCTTTCGGAGGGCTATCATGGACATTTCAAGACGCGCTTTTACGGCTGCACTCGCAGGCGCTGCCGCTACCCTGCCATTCATCAAAGCCGGTACGGCCGCCGCAGCCGACAAGGTCGTGCGCATCGGCTATCAGAAATACGGCACGCTGGTGCTCTTGAAGGGGAAGGGCAGCCTGGAGGGCAAGCTGCAGGCGATCGGCTATTCGGTCGAATGGACGGAGTTTCCCGGCGGGCCGCAGCTGCTCGAGGCGCTGAATGCCGGCGCCGTCGATTTCGGCTCCACCGGCGAGACGCCGCCGATCTTCGCCCAAGCGGCCAGCGCGCCGCTGGTCTACGTGGCCCATGAACCGCCCGCGCCGCGCGGCGAAGCGATCCTCGTTGCGAAGGACAGCCCGATCAAGGCGGTTGCCGATCTGAAGGGCAAGAAGGTCGCCTTCAACAAGGGCTCCAACGTCCACTACCTGCTGGTCAAGGCGCTTGAGGAAGCGGGCCTCACCTATGCCGATATCGAGCCCTCCTTCCTCGCCCCGGCCGATGGCCGTGCGGCCTTCGAGCAGGGCGCCGTCGATGCCTGGGTGATATGGGATCCGTTCCAGGCCGCGGCAGAAGAGGCGATCGAAGCGCGCGAGCTCAGAAACGGCGAGGGCATCGTCCCCAACCACCAATTCTATCTCGGCACCAAGACGCTGGTCGACGGCCATGCCGAAGCCGTCGATACGGTCATTGCCGCGATCGCCGAGATCGACGAATGGGCCAAGGCCGACGTTTCCGCCGCCGCCAAGGAACTCTCGCCGCTGGTCGGCATTCCCGAGCCGGTGCTCGTCAAGGCGCTGGAGCGCCAGTCCTATGGCGTGAAGAGCCTCGACGATACCGTCGTGGCCCAGCAGCAGGCGATCGCCGACACCTTCTTCGAACTCCAGCTCATCCCGAAGAAAGTCACGATCGCCGACGCGGTGCGCCGCGCGAAGGCGTGAAGGCTGCTAGTCACAGGTCACCGCGTTCCAGCCTTGGGGGACGCCCTGTTCCTCGCGGACGAACTCGAAATTCTCGAAGTCGGCGGCCATCAGGATGACGTTTCTGTCGGGTTGTCCGTCGCCGCCACGCAGATAGATGCGGCGGCGGGTCGGGAAGACAAGTCCTCCGAACGTTTGGTGATCATAGGAATAGTGAGCGGCGGTCCCGCCGCCCGCGATCTCCACCGAATAGTCCTGACGCCGGATCAGGGCGTTGCTGTCGAAGTAGAGCACTTGTTCGGTGGAATGCGTGACGTAGGAAGCCGGGAACCGGACTTTTATGGCCCGCCAGACTTCGCCGTCCTCGTGCCACGGTTCGATCTCTTCGCAGCTGACGCCATCGGTCAGCAGCGAGAATGGCAGTGTCAGGTAGGTCCACATCGCGTATCCGGCGAAATAGACGAGCTGCGAAGCGCTCCATGGCACATTCGGCGTGAATGACTGGCGTGGATTGTCCAGCCATTCGAGCGTCGCGCCTGCGGCGCTTTCGACGGCAGTCCGGAAGGGTTCGTAGATGCCGATCTGTTCTGGTGCCAGAAATGGATCGAAGGTCGTCTTCTGCAGGCGCGTATCGATTGTCACCCGCGTCGGCCTTTTCGCAAAGGCCTCCTGTCCGCGGGCCTTCAGCGCCAGACCATCCGGCGTCATCGTCGCGGTGATCTTTCGGATGCGCTGCCATCTGTCGAGGCCGCCGTGGGCCTCGATGGAGGATTTGATCAAGTCGAGCATTGTCAGACCTTTCTGTATTGCAGAGGTTTCGCCTCAGGCCGCCTTCTGGCGCTGATCGGGTGCGCTGCGGCTGCGCGAAGCGGCAATCGCCCGGTCGGTGAGCTCGGAGGCAATCAATGCGGCGGCGACCAGACCTGCGGCGACGAAGCCGAGATTTTGGCTGCCGACGATGTCGATGGCCGTTGCGCCGATGATGCCAGCCGCGGTGGTTCCGAGAAAGACCGCAGAGTTGTTGAGGCCGAGCACGATCGGCGCAATCTGCGGCGCGATGCCGACGATGCGGTGCTGCTGCGGCACGGTGCTGCCCCAGCCACAGGCGCCCCATAGCAGGACGGCGGGCACGGCAGTCCAGAGGCTGGCGCCGCTCCACTGCAGAAGCAGGAAGTTCACAAGCACCATACCGAGCATCGTGATCAGCACTTTCCGCGAACCGATCGCGTCGATCAGCCGCCCGGCAAGCAGGTTGGAGACCGTTCCGGCCGCGCCCCAGAGCACCAGAAGCCCGGCGAGGATCGCCGTGTCGCCACCGATCGTGCGGCCGAAGACGATCGAGAAATAGGTGTAGATGGTAAAGGCGGCGCTGAAGAACAGGAAGGTCGTGGTCAGCGCCAGACCGATCCTGGCATCGGCGAGCGGCGCCAGACGTTTGCCGAGCGAGACGGCGGGCGGCATCGGAATATGCGGCAGGAAGACAAGCACGCCGGCGCCTGCGATGGCCGCCAGTGCCGAGACGAAGACCATCGTCCAGTGCCAGTCACCGAGACCGCCGATCAATGTGCCGATCGGCGCGCCAAGGGCGGTCGAGACGGTCATGCCGGTGGCGACGACCGAAAGCGCAAAGCCGCGCTTCTCGGGTGCCACGATCGACGCGGCCGAACCGGTTGCCGTCGGGGCGAACATGGCAGCGCCGAGACCGGCGAGTGCGCGGGTGGCAAGCGCCATTTCGAAATTGGGCGAGAGCGCCGTTGCGAGATTGGCGATGACGAAGATGCCGAGGCCGGCAAGCAGCAGCCTGTTGCGGGGCATATGTGCCGCGGCCGCCGCAATGACAGGCGCCAGAACCGCGATCGTGGCCGCATAGATCGTTGTCATCTGCCCGGCAGCGCCGATGCTGACATTGAAGTCGCGGGCGATTTCAGGCAGCACGCCGGCAACGACGAAACTGTCGGTGCCGAGCGCAAACATGCCAAGGGCAAGAACGAGAAGTCGTCTGTCCATCAAAGAATGATCCGTTTTGAAGATATGTCACGGCAAGGCAGTGGCGCCGGCGGCCAAGTGGGAGAATGGCCGCCGGAACCAGGCTGCAGTTACTTGCCCTGAATGAGCAGGCCGAGCGGCGCCAGCGGGCCGACCGGAATGAACTGGTAGGAAGCAAAGCCGCCGGTCACCAGCGGAAGGCCTTCGACTTCGGCCTTCGCCTGCTCGATGGAATCCACGTTCATCAGGAAGATGACGCCCGGGGCATCCTGGCGGGCCCAGAACTGCTCGATCTTGCCATTGAGATAGTGCTGCAGCGTTGCCGGCACTTCCTTCGGCATGATCTCGCGGCGCTGCTCGTCGGTGACGGGCTTGATGATCGATCCGATAGCTAGAACTTTCATGATTTTTCTCCGCAGAAAGCGTTGAGTTGCGAGAGGGAAACTAGCGATCGGCGGCATCAACCACTATCGGCGTAAACGCCAACTTTAGCATGGTTTACGCCAGAGGTGTCAGTGCTCGGATCGGCATCGGGAGGGGCGCCTGATCTGCTGGCGCTGAGCAGACCGGCCGAAATTTTGTCGCACTTATTGAAGCGAACGGGGCGAGCGGTACCTTGAGCGGAGTTACTTGCTGCTCCACGGAGGGTTAGACAGTGGAAAAACGTCCTGCGCCGTCGCTCAAAACGCCTTCAGACCTGAAATCGAATGCCATCACCGACATATCGGCGGCGATGACCGCGATCCTTGCCGATGTCTTCACTCTGTATTTGAAGACCAAGAACTTCCATTGGCACATGTCCGGCCCGCATTTCCGCGACTATCATCTGATGCTCGATGAGCAGGCCGAGCAGATCTTCGCGATGACCGACGATATCGCCGAGCGGGTCCGCAAGATCGGCGGAACGACGCTGAAGTCGATCGGCCAGGTGTCCCGCCTGCAGCGGCTTTCGGACAATGACGCGGATTACGTGACGCCCGACGACATGCTGGCCGAGCTCAGGGACGACAACAAGCGGCTCGTCGAGATGTTCCGGGAGGTGCACAACCTGACCTCCGAGCATAATGATCACGCAACGACCAGCCTGATCGAGAACTGGATCGACGAGACCGAGAGGCGCGTCTGGTTCCTCTTCGAAACGACACGCACCCGCTAGAAAGATGGTTGCCCAATTTCAAAGGCCCGGAGCTTAGCCTCCGGGCCTTTTCATCAAGCCAGAACCGACGACAGGAATTCCCGCGTGCGCTGTTCGCGCGGTGCGCCGAATATCTCCTCGGGCGCGCCTTGCTCGCAGATTCGGCCCTTGTCGAAGAAGCAGACCCGGTCCGAAACTTCCCGGGCGAAGCGCATTTCATGGGTGACGAGCAGCATGGTCAGGTCGTGCTCGTGCGCCAGGCCGCGGATGACGGAGAGCACTTCACCGACGAGTTGCGGATCAAGCGCTGAGGTCGGCTCGTCAAAGAGAAGCACTCGCGGGCGCATCGCCAGCGCCCGGGCGATCGCCACGCGCTGCTGCTGTCCGCCGGAGAGCTGTGAGGGATAGAAATCCTTCTTGTCGGCAAGCCCGACCATGTCGAGCAGCTGCAGCGCCCGCGCCTCGGCCTCGGCCCGCGCAATGCCGAGCACCCGCAGCGGCGCCTCGACGATATTGCGCAGCACCGTCATATGCGGGAACAGATTGAAGCTCTGGAACACCATGCCGACATGGTTGCGGATCTGGCGCAGATGGCTTTCCGAGGCCTTGAAAGGGCCTTTGCCGTTTGGCTCGTGATAGGACATGTCCTGCAGCGTCAGCTTGCCGTCTTGGAACGGTTCGAGCGTCATTAGGATGCGCAGCACGGTGGACTTTCCCGACCCGGACGGGCCGATCAGCGTCACCTTCTCGCCTTTCCTGACTGTGAAATTGAAGTCGTCGAGTACCGTCAGCGGGCCGAAGCGCTTGGCGACGTTGGAAAATTCGATGATAGGCGGATTGTTGTTCTCGGTCATCGCAAGGGGATTCCTGCTTTCGGAAGGGCTTTCTGGAGGCGGTGGAGACCGGCCGAGCAGATCAGCGTCAGGAGGAGGAAGATCAGGCCGACGAGGGTCAGCGGCACGAGATATTCGAAGGTGCGTTCGCCGATCATGTTGGCAAGGCCCATCATTTCCATGACGGTAACGACGGAAAGGACCGGCGTTTCCTTGATCATGGCGACGAGATAATTGCCCATGGCCGGCACGATCCGTGGGATGGCCTGCGGGATGATGATGTCGCGATAGGCCTGCATGCGCGTCAGATTGAGCGCCGTCGCCGCTTCCCACTGGCCGCGGGCGACGGCCTCGATGCCGCCACGATAGACCTCGGATGTGTAGGCGGCATATTGCAGGCCAAGGGCGATGGCACCGGTGAGGAAGGCCGGAAGCACGACGCCGAAATCGGGCAGCACGTAATAGAGAAAGAAGAGCTGCACCAGAAGCGGCGTGTCGCGCAGGAATTCAACGACGAAGGCAGTCGTCCAGGAGATCGCGATCACGCGACTGCGGCGCAGCAGCGCGAAGACGAGGCCGAGAACGAGCGCGATGGCAAAGCCTGCCGCCGCTGCCTTCAACGTCACCGTCAGGCCGATCAGGATGATCGGCAGGATCGAGCTCGTATAGGTGAGCCAGGTCGTCGTATCCCATTCGTATCCATACATCATGTGAACATATCCTCACGAACGGGGCATCTGCGGGAAGGCGTGGCCGCGCCGCACGAAATGCTCGATCACCCGGATCGCCACCATCAGCACCAGCGACATGGCGAAGTAGCAGAGGAGCGTGATCGAATAGATGCTGGCGCTATCCAGTGTGATGTTGCGGATCGATTGGGCCGCGAAGGTGAGATCGGCAATCGATATCAGCGACACGAGCGACGAGAGCTTGAGCGTCTCGATCGCCAGATTGCCGAAGGCCGGCATCATCTCGACGATCGCCTGCGGCAGCGAGATGCGAAACAGCGTCTGGAAGCGGCTGAAATTCAGGGCGCGCGCAGCTTCCAGCTGCTGCACAGACACGGATGACAGCGCCCCGCGCACGATCTCGGCGCCATATCCGCCGGCATGGGCCGCCAGCACCAGGATGCCCGTGGTGATCGGATCGAAGCTCAGGCCGACGAGCGGCAGCGCGTAGTAAAACCAGAAAAGCTGAACGAAGAGCGAGGTGCCGCGGAACACCTCTGTATAACACAGCGCGACAGCCGAGAGGATCGGTCCTCCCTCGACGCGCAGGATGCCAAAAATGAAAGCGAGCACCGCGCCGACGGCAATCGACGCCAGCGTGATCGTCATCGTGATGAATGCACCATGCCAGAGCATTGGCAGGTAGGCTGTCCAGTCCATACGGAAGTCTCCTGATCGTTAGGAGCGGCGCCCGACCGATCGGATCGGGCGCCTTCTGCCGTTACTTGCCGGCGCAGAGGTCGTCGACCTTCTTGTCGGCCGCTGCAGCGATACTCTGTGCGGACAGGCCGTACTTGGTGAGGATCGCCTTGTACTCATCCGTCGTGCGGAACTTGACGAGGGCGGCGTTGAAGGCGTCGCGCAGTTCCTTGTCTTCCGGGCGGAAGGCAAAGCCACCATAATTGCGAACCGGCGCATCCTTGACGATCGGGTCGGTGAACGGCGCGACCTGCTCGACCTGGGCCTGGCCCTTGGCGAGTGCGGCAACGGTCAGTTCGGTCGCCGCATAGGCGTCGGTGCGGCTCTGCACGGTCGGGATAGCATCGGCATTGGCCGGAATGAAGACGATCTGCTCATCCTTGACGCCGACGGCGCGCAGGAAGTCGACATTGTTGGCGCCGGAGACGACGGCCACCGTCAGCGACGGGTCCTTGGCGATGTCGGCATAGGTCTTCAGGCCCTTCGGATTGCCCTTCTTGACGAGCAGGCCTTCGCCATAGGACGAGTTCGGCTCGGTGAAGGCGACCTGCTTGCAACGTTCCGGCGAGATGTTCTGCTCGGCCGCGGCAAAATCGAAGCGCTTGGCTTTCAGGCCCGGGATCAGCGTGCCGAATGGCGTGACCGTCCAGTTGATCTCTTCGATCCCCATGGATTTCAGCACGGCGCTGGCGACATCGGGACCGATGCCGGCAGAGGTGCCATCGGGCTGCATGTAGGAATAGGGGACTTCATTGGCGGTCGCAGCGCGGATGTAACGCTGCTGCTTGACCTCCTCGAGTGTCAGTGCGCTGGCAGACGTTACGCCCAGCATCAGTGCAAGGCCGGAAAGGCCGGCGATTGTCTTGATTGGCATGCGAATTCTCCTCTGGTTAGGGTTTTGCTGTCCGTTTTCGGATCTCGCGGGTTCTCTACGGTTAGGTCTCCTCCGTGATCGTGGCGATCACGGAAAGGCAGTCGCCGGCCTTGATCAGGCCGGGTACGTGGCGCGCCGCGAGCACGCCATCCATGGCGGCGCGGTATTCGATTGGCGCAATGCCGGTTTTGCCGACGGGGTAGACACGGGCGATGATCTCGCCTGTCCTGACCGCATCGCCGAGATCGGCGGCAAAGGCGATCAGTCCCTCATCCTGCGCAAAGGTGAAGCAATCGCTCGATGGCATATCCAACCAACGAGTGGGCGCTGCATTCGGTTCACCCGAAAGGATTCCCGCATGCCGCAGCAGATTGAGGCTGCCTTTGCGGGCAATCTCGATCGACCGCGCCGTCGCAGTACCCGCACCGCCGAGTTCGGTGGTGACGAAGACCTTGCCCATCTCCTCGACAGTTGTGTCGAGCATGCCGACCGCATCGATCTCCAGCATCTTCATCGAGAAGGGGGCGGCGAAGGCGGCGACGGCATCGAAGCAGCGCGCTTCCTGATCCTTGTCCGGCAGTTCGTGGGCTGCGGCATAGGGCAGGAAATCCAGTGTCCTGCCACCGGAGTGGAAGTCGAGGACGATATCGGCGAGCGGTATGAGATGACGCGTGACGTAGTCGGCGATCTTCTCCGTCACCGTGCCATCCGGACGGCCCGGAAAGCTGCGGTTCAGATTGCCCCGGTCGATCGGCGAGGTCCGTGTGCCGGCACGAAACGCGGGATAATTGAGCGCCGGAACGATGATGACGCGTCCGTTGATCGCGGCGGGATCAAGCGTCTGCGCCAGTTCGAAAAGTGCCGCCGGCCCCTCATATTCGTCGCCATGGTTTGCCCCGGTCAGGAGCGCGGTCGGGCCTTCGCCATTGGCAATGACGCAGATCGGGATCATCACCGAGCCCCAGGCGCTGTCATCGCGGCTATAGGGCAGGCGCAGATGTCCGTGCTGCACGCCCTTCGCGTCGAAATCGACGGAAGGGGTGATTGGCGAGGGACGGAGCGCGGCGCTGGTCAGCATTGCCTCAACCCTTCACAAACAGCTGGCGCGGCACATTCGACAGGCATTCGACGCCGGTCTCGGTAATCGCGATGCTTTCGGTGATTTCCAGTCCCATATCCTCGAGCCAGAGGCCGGTCATGAAGTGGAAGGTCATGCCGGGCTTCAATTCCGTCCGGTCGCCGGGGCGCAGGCTCATGGTGCGCTCGCCCCAATCCGGCGGATAGGAGAGCCCGATCGGATAACCCGTGCGGTTATCCTTGATGATCCCGTATTTTTTCAGCACGGCAAAGAAGGCATTGGCGATGTCCTCGCAGGTGTTGCCCGGCTTGGCCGCGGCAAGCCCGGCTTCCATGCCTTCGAGGGTCGCCTTCTCGGCGTCGAGAAAGGGCTGCGTCGGCTTGCCGAGAGAGACGGTGCGCGACAGCGGGCAATGATAGCGCTTGTAGGCGCCGGCGATCTCGAAGAACGTGCCCTCGCCAATACGCATCGGCTTGTCGTCCCAGGTGAGGTGGGGCGCCGAAGCGTCGGCGCCCGACGGCAGAAGCGGTACGATTGCCGGGTAATCGCCGCCGAACTCCGGCGTTCCCCTGATGCCCGCATCGTAGATCTCGGCCACGAGATCGCATTTGCGCATGCCCGGCTCGACGACCTCGACGATGCGCTTGTGCATCAGCTCGACGATCTTGCCGGCCTTGCGCATATAGTCGAGTTCGGTCGGGCTCTTGACGGCGCGCTGCCAGTTAACGAGGCCGGCTGCGTCCTTGAAGCGGGCGTTCGGCAGGTTTTTCTGCAGCGAGGCGTAGGCTGCCGCCGAGAAATAATAATTGTCCATCTCGACGCCGACGGTCAGCCCCGACCATTTGCGCTCGTCGATGATCTGCGAGAGCAGATCCATCGGGTGGCGCTCGGTCGACTGCACATAGTGGTCCGGGTAGCCGATGATGTTGTCGTGGTGCAGGTACGCGGTGCGCTTGGCGCCATTGGCATCCTGCTTGCGGCCGTACCAGATCGGCTCGCCTGATGGCGGCACCAGAACGCATTGATGCACATAGAAGGACCAGCCATCGTAGCCGGTGAGCCAGTGCATGTTGGACGGGTCGGTGACGACAAGCAGATCGATCCCGGCCTTCTCCATGGCATGACGGGTCTTGGACAGGCGCTCGGCATATTCCTCACGCGTAAAGTTCAGCGTCACGCTCACGCGGCATCTCCCATTTCTCTTTTGTTTTCGATTGTCTGACCGCTGCCTGCCGCTATTGCGCGGCTGACGGCCAGATTGGCGATCGCAGTGTCCTGCACGCCGGTCCCGGTCAGGTCGGCAAAGGTTGTGTCCCCGGCGCTGACGCGACCCTTCGCCGTACCGGCGATCACCGCACCGAGCTCGGCGAATTGCTGTTCCGGCGTTGCGGCGCCTGCCCTGATGGCGTGGTGCAGTTCGCCGAGAATGCGCGTCTGCGACAGGCGGTCGGCAATGTAGGTGGCGCGGGCGAAAACGGCCGGATCGATCTCGTTCTTGTGTTCGGAGTCCGATCCCATCGCGGTCAGGTGCTGGCCAGGTTCCAGCCAATCGGCCATCAGGATGGGCTTTTCGGCCGGTGTCGTCGTGACGACAATGTCGCTGCCGCGTATCGCCTCGCGCGGATCGGAGAAGGCGGTAACGTCGATGCCTAATTGCCGCGCGCATTCGGCCGCGAGCTTTTCTGCCTTTGCATGATCGCGCGCCCAGATGCGCGCCGATTTGATCGGGCGCACCAGCATCAGTGCCGAGAGCTGCAGCTGCGCCTGCATGCCGGCGCCGAAGATCGTGGCGACGGACGCCTCGTTGCGCGACAGATGCCGGGCGGCGACCGCGCCGGCTGCGGCGGTGCGCACGTCGGTCAGATAGCCGTTGTCGAGAAGCAGGGCTTCGACGAGCCCCGTCTTGGCACTGAACAGGATCATCAGCCCGTTGAGGCTCGGCAGGCCGAGCTTCGGATTGTCGAAGAAGCCGGGGCTGACCTTGATCGCGAAGCCATCGAAACCCGGCGCATAGGCCGTCTTGACGTCGACTTCACCGCGGAATTCAGGAATGTCGAGCCGCAGGATCGGCGGCATCGCCACCGGCTGCGTCGCCAGCGCCAGGAAGGCCTGCTCGACGCAGTCGACGGCCGAGATATCAAGGCTGACGGCGGCGCGCAGGTCTCTTTCCGTCAGGATGCGGATGCGGCTCATGCAGCACCTCCCTCGATAATGTGCCGGTGAACCCTGGCGTCGATATTGCCGCCCGATAGGATGACGGCCGTGGGGCCGGTGAGCTCCACCTTGCCCGCGAGAATGGCGGCAATGCCGACCGCTCCGGCGCCCTCGACGATCTCGCCTTCTTCATGCGAGGCATGACGGATTCCCGCGGCGATCTCCTCCTCCGTCAGCAGCACGATCTCATCGAGCAGATCGCGGCACAGCGGGAAAGTCACACGGTTTGAAAGGCCGATGCCGCCGCCGAGTGAATCCGCCAGCGTCTCCTCTTCGCGGACCGCAACGGGCCTGCCGGCGGTAATCGATGCATGCATGGCGGCGCCGCGCTCCATCGAGATGCCGATGATCCGTGCCTGCGGCTTCAGCGCTTTGACCGCGACAGCGATGCCACCAGCCAAGCCGCCGCCGGAAAGGGGGATGAGAACCGTCGCGAGATCAGGCAGGTCCTCGACGATTTCGAGGCCGATCGTGCCCTGACCGGCAACGACGTCAGCATGATCAAACGGCGGGATCGGCGTCAGGCCGCGGCTTTCGACCAGCCGCTCGACCTCATCCTGCGCATCGTCCTGCGAGACGCCGACAATGCGGATTTCCGCGCCGAGCGCCCTGATGGCCTCGACCTTGTTGGCTGGTACCAGCGATGACATGCAGACCGTTGCGGGAATGCCGAGCGCCTGCGCGGCATGGGCGACGGCGCGGCCGTGATTGCCGGTCGAGGCGGTGACGAGGCCGCGCTCGCGGACTGCAGGATCGAGCGCGAGAATGGCATTCGTCGCGCCGCGCAGCTTGAAGGCGCCGATCGGCTGATGGGTCTCGAGCTTGAGATGGACAGGCTGGTGCGCCCTCCTGGAAAGGGAAGGAGAGTAAACGAGCGGCGTCCGCGTCACCCGTCCGCGGATGCGATCGGCAGCGCGCTCGATGTCAGCCAGGCTGACCGGCAGCGTCTCGTTTTCTGTTGATCTCGGCTCGCTCTTCATGATTGTCATGTTGAGAGCGAAGTAAAATCATGTCAATTATTATATTGTAATGATTCAATGATTGTCCTGAACTGGACATCAGCCGATGGAGCCGACGTCGTAGACGGGCGGCAGCTGTTCGAACGCCTGGCGCACTGTCGTCAGCGCCTTCCGGAGCGTGGCGTGGCTCATCCGCCCGCCAAGGCAGATCCGGATGCCGCCGCCGTGGGCGGGGCCGGCAATGAAGGGCTCCGATGGTGTGACCGCAACATTCTGATTGGCAAGCGAGCGCACCAGCCCGTCTTCGGTCCAGTGCTGCGGCACTCTCAGCCAGGCGCAGAGCGACAGCGGGTGACTGGAGGCGAAATGGTCGCCGAGAATTTCGGCGGCGATGCCCTGGCGCGTCCGCGCCTCATCGCGCTGTATCGCCAGCAATTCCTGCGCCGTGCCATTCTCGACCCAGCGCGTGGCGATCTCGGCCGTCAGATAGGTGCCGCTCCAGCTGGACACCCGCAGGATAGAGGCAGCGCGGATCGAATAGGCGGGCGGGACGACGAGGTAGCCGACCCGCAGGCCGGTCAGCACCGTCTTGGTGAAGCTTGTGGCGAAGAAGCCGAGATCGGGAAGTAGTTCGGCAATGGAGGGCAGGTCCTCCTCGATCATCGGCCTGTAGACCTCGTCCTCGATGACGAAGATGCCGTAGCGCTGTGCAATCTCGGCGATCGCTCGCCGGCGCTCGGCACCGGCGACGTGGCTCGTCGGGTTGTTGAGCGTCGGAATGAGCACCAGCGCCCTGACGCTGCCGACGGCGCAGGCCGCTTCCAGCGCATCGGGCAAGATACCCTCCGCATCGGTCGGCAATCCCTTCAGGCTGAAGCCGAGGATATTGGAGAGCCCGATGATGCCGTGATCGGTGAGGTTTTCGCACAGCACGACATCGCCGGAGCGGATGATGCAGCTCAGGGCGAGGAAGATGCTGTGCGCTGCTCCGTTGGTAACGAGGATGCGGTCGGCGCCGGCGCTAACACCCATGGACTGCAGCCAGAGCCGGGCCGTTTCGCGATGCCGGTCGAGCCCGGCGATCGGCCGGCAGGGCCGCATGAAGCTCGCAATATCGCTCTCGGCAAGCTCGCGAAAAATCTCGCGGGAAGCATCCTCATGGGCATCGAGATAGACAGCGCGGATGATCGAGAGGTCGAGAACCTCATTCTGGCTGTGATCGAGCATCATCCGACCGGCGCGATCGGTCACGCGCGCCTTGACGAAGGTTCCGCGGCCGATCTCGCCGCTGAGATAACCGAGCCTTTCCGCTTCCTTGTAGGAGAGGCTGACGGTCTGGACCGACAGGCCGAGTTCCCGCGCCAGGTCGCGATGCGTTGGCATCCGGTCCATCGGCTTCAGGATGCCGGAATCGATATCGGCGATGATCCGCTCGGTCAGAGCCGCATGCTTCGTCTCGCCCTTCTGCTTCGCCACGCTCGGCCGCCACACAACCGGCTTTGTCGCAGGAGTCGGATCGGTGGCGAAAGGATTGGCTTGGCGGCGCATAAATTGTCTCGTTTTGATGGGCATAATTTCATGACATTATGCACGCTTCGAGCAAAAAGATGAAGCGCCACGCGCCGCCGATCGCAATCAGCCCGCAAAAACCACTCAAAGCGTTACGCCGCCGCTATCTTTTTGGCTCTCAGATCCCGGAGCCGTCGAGATTCTGTTCGTCCTCGCCTTCCCAGGGTGTGGGCATCGCGGCGCGGCTCACGTCCACCGTTGGAAGCGGCATCCAACACTTCAGTTCCGGTTCGGCATATTCGATGATCTGCCCCGGCGAGGAATCGGATGCCCGCCAGCCCTCGGCGCCAAACCGGTCGCCATTCGACCAATAGGCAAGATCGACCTCGGCAGGCCCCTGTTCGACCGCGCGGATCGTCACCAGGATCCGGCTGCCGTCTCTCGGTGCGCTTGCCATGTGGCGCCAACGGTCTGGTTCGGCCATTTTCTTCCTCCCATGTTGATCTTCGTCAGTCTCACGCCTCGAAAAGCGTTCGCTCCTCAGCAAACTTCCGGGCGATGAAATCGCAGACCGCCCGGATCGGCGTCTCCTTTCGATCCTGGCGCCGTGTGAGCAGCCAGATTTCGCGCGGCGGCGGAACCGGCTCGAGCCGGCAGAGCCTGAGGGAGCGCTCGGCGCGTCCGATATAGTGGGGCAGAAGCGCCAATCCGGCGCCCGATCTGGCGGCGGTTGCCTGCGCGACCTGATTGTTGGCGCGAAACACCAGCCGTTCATTCGGGAACTCCCGGGCAAGCCATGCGGCTTCCGGCAGATAGGAATTCGTCTCGTCAAACCCGATGAATTTCGGCGCAGCACCTTCCTCCACCTCTTGGCAGATGGCCGGCGTGCCGTAGAAGCCGAACGCCATCGGCAGCAGCAGTTTTGCCATCAGGTCTCCATCCTGAGGCCGGCCGAGACGAATGGCAATGTCTGTTTCATGACGCTCAAGGCTCACCGAGCGAAGATCGGTAGCGAGATCGATGTCCAGCCCGGGAAACTGAAGCGGGATTTCGGCCAGGCGCTCCGTAAGGAAACCCTGCGCAAGCGCCGGAGGGGCATTGATGCGAACCAGCCCCCGGGGTGCGCCATCAGTGCCGCCGCGTACCAGCGTCTGAACTGCCGTTTCCATGTCGCTGGCAACCGCGAGCGCCTGCGTGCCCGCTGCTGTCAGGACGTAACCATCCGGCCGTCTCTCGACCAGCTTCTCGCCGAGCGTCGCCTCGAGCGAGCGGATCCGCCGCGCGATGGTCGCGTGATTGACCGACAGGGTGCGGGCCGCCGCCGAGAGGCTGCGATGCCGCCCGAGCGCCAGGAAGACGCGGATATCCTGCCAATCAGGCTCTGTGCGTTTTTTCTCAGCCACTGAGAACCAATAGCCAATTTCACACAAGAAGTCACCAGCCTACCTCTGGTGGGCAAGACAATCAGCCCGCCGGCTGACCGCAGTCAGCGGCCGGACAAGGAAGGAAATCATCATGAGCAGCGAACAGAAAGTCGTCATCGTCACCGGCGCCTCGCAGGGCCTGGGTGCCGGTATCGTCAAGGCCTATCGCGAGGCAGGCTATGCCGTCGTCGCCAATTCCCGCAACATCATGCAATCCGCCGACACCGGCATCGTCGCGGTACCCGGTGATATCGGCGAGCGCGCCGTCGCGCAAACACTCGTCGATACCGCTATCGAGCGCTTTGGCCGCATCGATACGCTGATCAACAATGCCGGCGTCTTCATCGGCAAGCCCTTCGTCGACTATACGACGGACGAGCTCGCCAATGTGCTGAATGTCAATATCGAGGGCTTCTTCCATATCACGCAGCTGGCGCTGCCCCATCTGGAAAAGCATCGCGGCGCGGCATATCGTTCAGATCACCACGACGCTTGTTCATCAGGCTCTCTCCGACGTGCCGTCGGGTCTCGCCCTGCTGACAAAGGGCGGCCTTGATGCTGTCACCCGCGGTCTGGCGATCGAATATGCAAAGCGTGGCGTGCGGGTGAATGCCGTGGCACCCGGCATCATCAAGACGCCGATGCATCCCGCCGAAACCCATGAATTCCTCAAGGGCCTGCATCCGGTCGGCCGCATGGGCGAGATCGGCGATGTCGTCGATGCCGTGCTCTATCTCGAGCGCGCCCGCTTCCTGACCGGCGAAACCATCAATGTCGATGGCGGCCAGCACGCCGGACGCTGGTAACTCACGCTTGCCCGCGTTCTGCGCGGGCAGCTCTCCACGTTCATCAACCGCCGCGTCGGATCAGACGACCGGCATAGCGAAGGTAAGAACCATGCCTTATGTGAATATCAAGGTGACGCGCGAAGGAACGACGCCGGGCGCGCAGGCTACGACGCCTGAGCAGAAGAAGAAGCTGATCAAGGGCGTCAGCGATCTGCTTTTCGAAGTGATGGGCAAGCCGCATGCTTCGACATTTGTCGTCATCGACGAGGTCGAATTGGAAAACTGGGGCGTCGGCGGGGTGACCACTCCGGAATTTCGCCGGAAGCAGGCTGAACAAGACGCCAAATCCGAATAGGGTTGCCGGCGGGCGCCAGAGAAAAGGAAGTCGTGACCATGGAATCCCGGAAAGACAGCCGCATCACCGATCTCTTCGGCATAGATCTCCCGATCATCCAGGCGCCGATGGCGGGAGCCACGACGCCGGAGATGGTGATCGCGACGAGCGAGGCCGGCGGTCTGGGCTCGCTGCCCGGGGCGATGCTGACGATCGAACAGATGCGAAGCGCGCTCGACCAGATCCGCGCCGCGACGCGAAAGCCTGTCAACGTGAACTTCTTCGCGCATGCCGCTCCTGCGCCGGACCCCTCCGCACAGATGCTGTGGCGGGCGGCGCTGTCTGCCTACTACGTCGAGCTCGGTCTCGATCCGGCCGATGCTGTTCCATCGTCCAATCGCGCGCCGTTCGACGCGGCTTTCTGCGAGATTGTCGAGGAGTATCGTCCCGAGGTCGTCAGCTTCCATTTCGGGCTTCCGGGCGACGCGCTGCTTGCAAGGGTGAGGGCGACGAATGCCAGGATCATCGCTTCTGCCACCACGGTAGCCGAGGCGCGCTGGCTCGAAGAGCGGGGCGTCGATGCCGTCATCGCCATGGGATACGAGGCGGGTGGTCATCGCGGCAACTTCCTGAGTATGGATATGGCAACCCAGGTCGGGACTTTCGCGCTCGTCCCGCAGATCGCCGATGCCGTCTCGGTGCCGGTGATCGCCGCTGGCGGCATTGCCGATCAGCGCGGTGTGCGCGCCGCCTTCGAGCTCGGCGCATCCGCCGTCCAGGTGGGCACGGCCTATCTGCTGACACCGGAAGCAAAGGTCACGGAGTTTCACCGCCAGGCGCTGCGCGCCGGGGGCGCGGACAAGACGGCGCTGACCAATGTCTTCACGGGGCGGCCGGCCCGCGGCTTCATGAATCGTCTGATGCGTGAGATCGGCCCGCTCTCGGATATCGCTCCGGCGTTCCCGACAGCCGGTGGCGCCCTGATCCCGTTGCGCACGGCCGCCGAAAAGACGGGCAGCTCCGATTTCTCAAGCATGTGGTCCGGGCAGGCCGCGGGGCTGGCAAAGGAGAGATCCGCTGCCGAGCTCACCCGCTATCTCGCCGCGGCGATCAGGGAGTAGGGCAGTCCGCTCCCTAGTGCTCCGAACTCAATGCATGCTTGACGCGCAGGATCGTCAGGCAGACCGTGCCGATGACGATCGGGATCGAGACCAGCATCACCAAGGGATCGACGTGATATCCCGCATGGTCTGCGGTTTCGAACACGACCTTCAGCAGGCTGAGCAGGTAGTAACTAATCGCGATGATCGAGAAGCCCTCGACGGCGCGCTGGATCTTCACCTGTGTCGCCGCCCGTTCGGCCATGGCCTGGATCTGCACGGCGTTCTGGTGCTCGATCTCCACCTGAATGCGCGTCTGCAGAAGGTCGATCAGGTGGGTGGTCGCCTGTGACAGCTGTTCCAGCCGCAGTGCCGTCGCCTGACAGGTGCGGACGGCGGGCTTGAAGCGGCGCGCCACGAAGGTGCCGTAGCGCTGGAAGCCGGGCACATGGGTTTCGCGCAGCAGCGCGATGCGTTCCTCGACAATAGTCGTGTAGGCGCCGGTGGCGCTGAACCTGTTCCGGGTCTCGGCGGCTGCCGAGATGATCTGCGAGGAGAGTACCGTGATATCGGCCAGCAGTTCCTTGTGTTCGTCTGCCGGGATCAGCAGATTGCGGTTCGTCAGCTCGATCAGCTTCCGGTCATAGGCGCCGATCATCGGGGCCAGACGATGAGCGACCGGCAGGCCGAGCAGAGCCATCGCCCGGTAAGTCTCGATCTCGAAAATGCGCCGGACCATCCGGCCGAGTCGATGAGCGTTCAGATCCCTGTTGAAGAGTAGGATGCGGCTGGAACCATCCTGTCGCACCTTGAAATCGGAGCA
The DNA here is from genome assembly GCF_040546565.1 of Rhizobium sp. OAE497. Classification (NCBI taxonomy): domain Bacteria; kingdom Pseudomonadati; phylum Pseudomonadota; class Alphaproteobacteria; order Hyphomicrobiales; family Rhizobiaceae; genus Rhizobium; species Rhizobium sp. OAE497. The sequence continues at coordinate 1,240,735 of NZ_JBEPOA010000002.1, read as the reverse complement.
GACGAGCGCGGAGCCGCCGCCGATGAAGGAGGCCGCGGTGTCGCCGAAGCCGAACCTAGCCAGATGCGGCGGGAGGTCCTCGGCGGTTTCGTCGACGACTAGGATCGCCACCCGGCAGATCTGTTTTGGCGATGCAATGCCAGTCAGTTCCAGCACCTCGGCATCCGATAGTTCGGAAGCCGGCCATTCGGCGGCGTCGGTTGAGAGCTTGCGAAGCCGCGTCACCGTTACGAATTCGGTGTGGCGCTCGACGCGGACTGCGACATCCGCTTCATTCGACAGGGTGTCGTGAAATCCCATATGGCTCGCCGCACTGCCTTCGCCCGGCATGATGGCGACGTGCTCGACGAAAGCCGGTCCATCGAAATAGATCGACGGGCGTGCGTGTAGTTCTGCATTGAAATCCGACGACGATCCCATCTCTGCTCCATTCCCAAGGTGGGAGGACGCTACAAAGGGAGATTTGAGAAGAAAAGCGGTAACCGCGGCTCGAATTAGGTTTGCCGCATAAATATCGATTTAACTCAAGGGCGAGACGGCGGAGTGCCGGATCCGCGCTATTCGAAGAGATCTGGATGGTCCGCTTCGATCTGCGGCAGGTCCGAAAGAATGCCATTCAGATGCGCGCGCATGGCGGCATCGGCGGCGTCGGGATTGCGCGTATCGATCGCGGTGATGATTGCCTCATGCTCGGCGATCAGCCGCAGCATCGAATCCGGGTGGCGGAGCTGCAGGTTGCAGACGCGGTCCATATGCGCCTTGATGTCGGAGATGGCGTTCCAAGCGAGGCTGCAGCCCGCGCCCTCGGCGATCGCGATGTGAAACTGCTCGTCCTCGCGGCGGAAGGCGTTGTGGTCCTGCGCCTCCATGGCGGCGCGCTGGCGCGTGAGGATCGTGTCGATCCGCCGCCGCGTCCAGGTGTCGAAGCTTTCGCTGGCGCGGCGGGCAACCGCCGTCTCCAGCGCCTCACGCACGAAGCGGGCTTCCATCATCTGCCGCGCCGAGATGCGGACGACGACGGTCCCGCGATTGGGGCGGATATCGACGAGCTTGGATTTGCCGAGCGCGATCAGCGCTTCTCGCACCGGCTGGCGCGATACACCCATGCGGGTGGCAATTTCCTGTTCCGAAAGCCGCATGCCGGGGGCGAGTTCCAGCTGAATGATCAGCTCGCGTAGATCCCGCTCCACCTGTGCTGCGGCGGTTTCGCCGGTCTCAACCTTTAAAGTTTCGAGGTGCATATCTCGTGCCGCCGTCATGCGTTGACATCCATTTAAAACCACCATACAGTACCATACAATTCAAACGCAACATAAATCCGGCGGTGCAAAAGCCGGGCAAATAGGGAGGGGCCGGCAGCTTGCGTCCGGCCTTGAGGAAGCATTGTTGTCTAAAATGTCGAACTTCATCACGCCCGATTCCAGTGATCCGCGTCTCCACATTAAATCCCGCTATCAGATGCTTGTCGATGGCAAGTCTGTCGACGCATCGTCGGGCAAGACGATCGATCGCGTCAGCCCTGGGCATGCGGGTGTGGTGGTCGGCACATGGCCGGACGCATCAGCCGATGACGTCAGGCAGGCGATCGCCGCTGCACGCCGCGCCTTCGATACCGGCCCGTGGCCGCGGATGTCAGGCGCCGAGCGCTCCCGCCTGATGTTCAAGGTTGCCGATCTCATCCTGCAGAAGCAGGAAGAGCTGGCATTGATCGAAAGCCTGGAAGTCGGCAAGCCGATCGCGCAGGCGCGCGGCGAAATCGGCTTCTGCGCCGATCTCTGGTCTTATGCGGCAGGTCAGGCTCGTGCGCTCGAAGGGCAGTCTCACAACAATATCGGCGATGACCGCCTCGGCCTCGTGCTTCGCGAACCGGTCGGCGTCGTCGGCATCATCACGCCCTGGAATTTCCCCTTCATCATCGCCTCCGAGCGCGTTCCCTGGGCGATCGGCGCCGGCTGCACCGTCGTCCTGAAGCCCTCCGAATTTACCTCGGGCACCTCGATCCGCATGGCGGAGCTGGCGCGAGAAGCCGGCATTCCCGACGGCGTTTTCAATGTCGTCACCGGCTATGGCGATCCGGCTGGTCAGGTGCTTGCCGAAGATCCCGGCACCGATATGGTGGCATTCACCGGCTCGGTGCGCGTCGGTACCAAGCTTGGCGAGATTGCAGCGCGCAGCGTCAAGCGTGTCGGCCTGGAGCTTGGCGGCAAGGGTCCGCAGATCGTCTTTGCGGATGCCGATCTGGAAGCTGCCGCCGATGGCATCGCCTACGGCGTCTATCACAATGCCGGGCAGTGCTGCATTTCCGGCAGCCGTCTTCTCGTCCAGGAAGGTATCCGCGATGCGCTGATGGAGCGGCTGCTCGATATCTCGCGCAAGGTCACCTTCGGCGATCCGCTGAACGAGCGCACCAAGATCGGCGCAATGATCTCGGAGGCCCACGCCGCCAAGGTTCACTCCTATGTCGAAGCGGGCGTCAAGGAAGGCGCCGAACTGCTGCTCGGCGGCGCGCGGGCAGGCGAGGGGGCCGGTCTCTATTATGCGCCGACGGTCTTTGCAGGCGTCACCCCCGATATGTCGATTGCCCGCGAAGAAATCTTCGGGCCTGTGCTCTCGACGCTGACCTTCAAGACGGCCGACGAGGCAGTGGCGATGGCGAATGCCAGCGACTACGGGCTCTCGGCCTCCGTCTGGACCAAGGATCTCGAAACCGCGCTGCAGAGTATCCGCCGCATCAGGGCCGGCCGCTGCTGGATCAACAGCGTCATCGACGGCACGCCGGAGCTTCCGATCGGCGGCTACAAGAAAAGCGGCCTCGGCCGCGAGCTCGGCCGCTACGGCTTCGACGAATATTCGCAGTTCAAGGGCATCCACGTGACGCTCGGGCGCCCGGCGCCCTGGTTCGCCTGACGATTAAGCAGGCCCTTTCGCCAAGGCAGGAGAGCGGAAGGGCTTGATGGGGGAAATCTCGGCTGGCGCGATCTTTGGTCGGAGCTCGCCAGCCGAGAATTGGGTCTTTCGACCCGTATTGCACATCCAAAGGGAGGATACGCAAATGAAACTGACCAATCTTAAAGCCGCGGTGCTTGCCGCGGGCTTTGCCGCCATGGCCTCGTCGACGGCGCTTGCCGCAGACGTCAAGGCGACGATGATCATCTATCTTGATCCGAGTGTGCAGTTCTTTAACCCCGTGGTGAAGGGCGCACAAGATGCAGCGGCACAGTTCGGCGTCGATCTCGACGTGCAATATGCCAACAACGATCCGGTTCGCCAGAACGACCTGATCGAGAGCGCGACGGCAAGCGGGGTCGACGGCATCGCCGTGGCGATCTCCTCTTCGGATGCGTTCGACAGCAGCATCTGCGCGGCCGTCAAAGCTGGCATCATCGTCATCGGCTTCAACAATGACGACCTCGAAGGCGCCAAGGGCAATTGCCGCCAGGCCTATGTCGGCATGGATGAGTTTGCATCGGGCTACGAGCTCGGAAATCGCATGATCAAGGAGTTCGGCCTGAAGTCCGGCGACGTCGTCTTCAATCCGCGCGAAATCCCCGAGGCGAGCTTCGCGGTCGCGCGCGGCGGCGGTATCGAAAAGTCGATGAAGGAAGCCGGCATCAAGGTCGAGACCGTACGCGCCGGACTGGACCCGGCCGAGGCGCAGAACATCATCGCCCAGTTCCTGGTCGCCAACCCTAACGTCAAGGCGCTGTTCGGCACCGGCTCGGTCACCTCGACCGTCGGGGCAGGCGCTATCAAGGATGCAGGCGCCAAGATCCCGTTCGGCGGCTTCGACCTCGCGGTCGAGATCGTCAACGCGGTCGAATCCGGCGCGATGTTCGCCACCATGGACCAGCAGCCTTACCTGCAGGGTTACTATCCGATCGCCCAGATCGCACTCGCCAAGAAATACGGCCTGACGCCGACCGACGTCGACACCGGCCAGGGCGCCTTCCTCGACAAGTCGCGCATCAGCTCGGTCAAGCCGCTGATCGGCAGCTACCGCTAAGCGACAGACAGGGGGAACCGCCTTTACGGCCGGTTCCCCGCTCTCCCAAAAATCGAGTACCAGACCGTGACACCTATCCTTGCAGAGAGTGCCGCGCCCCGGTCGCGGACCCAAAAACAATCGATCCTCAAACAGATCATGGGCAAGCCCGCAGGCGCAATCTTCCTCGTCTTCATGACGCTGCAGATCGTCTGTATCGTTGGCGCATTGCTCTATCCCGATGACTTTCGCTACCTGTCGCCGCAGAACCTGACGATCCTGATGAAGGCGATCCCGGTGCTCGGCTGCCTGGCGCTCGGCGCAGGCGTGTTGATGATATCGGGTGAGTTCGATCTGTCGATCGGCTCCGTCTACACCTTTACCGCCATCCTGATGGCAAGCCTCGTCAATCTCGGCATCAGCGCCTTCATCGCCGCGCCGATTGGCATTCTGGCGGGCGTGATGATCGGGCTTCTGAACGGCCAGATCACGCTGCGCTTCGGGCTGCCATCATTCATCGTGACGCTTGGCGGCCTGCTGTTCTGGCGGGGCGCCGTGCTGCTCTATAACGGCGCTGTTCAGGTCCGCTTCGATCCGGAAGCCGCCTTCACGAGCCTTTTCTCGGGCAGCCTTTTCGGCATCAATGCGGCCTTCATCTGGATCATCCTGCTGGTCGCAGCCTTCCATCTGCTGCTGCACAGCCACCGCTTCGGCAACCACGTGTTTGCGACCGGTGGCAATCGCGGCGCAGCGGAAGCGATCGGCATCAATACCGGCCGCGTCAAGCTGATCGGATTTGCGATCGCCGGTGGCATGGCGGCCGTTGCCGGGATCCTGGCAACGACGCGCGTCGGCAGCGTTCAGCCGGGACAGGGCGCCGGTCTTGAACTGCAGGCGATCGCAGCCTGCGTCATCGGCGGCCTGTCGCTGCGCGGCGGCCGGGGATCGATCATCGGAATCTTCCTCGGCGTGCTCCTCATCCACACCATCACCGATGTGCTGCTGCTCCTGAGAGCGCCGGGCTTCTATCTCGACATGTTCATCGCGACGCTCATCGTGCTGGCGGCAATATTCAACCATCTCATCGAGCGGCGGGGGCTTGCGTGATGTCGAAACCCAATCTTCTCGAACTCCACAATATCTCCAAGAGTTTTGGCGCGCTGACGGCGCTCAGCAACCTGAGCTTCCATATCGGCGAAGGCGAAGTGGTGGGCCTGCTCGGCGACAACGGCGCAGGGAAATCGACGACGGTCAACCTGATCTCCGGCATCCACAAGCCGACCGATGGATATCTGACAGTCGACGGCAGGCGGACGCTCTTCACTTGCCGTTCGGATTCCGCCGACGCCGGCATCGAGACGATCTACCAGCATACGGCGCTGGTCGATTCCCTCTCGATCACGCGCAACATCTTCATGGGCCGCGAATTGACCGATCGTTTCGGTTTTCTCAAGCAGGCAGAGATGCGCGAGATTGCCATGGAAGTGCTGAAGAACGCCGTCCATATCGCCGGCATCGACTCGCCCGATACGCTCGTCGGCAATCTTTCCGGCGGCCAGAAGCAGGCGGTGGCAATCGCCCGCGCCGTCTATTTCAAGAAGCGCGTCCTGCTGCTCGACGAGCCGACCTCGGCTCTCTCCGTTCGCGAAACGGAAGCGCTGCTTAACCAGGTGCTGAAGCTGAAGGCGGAAAATGTCTCCAGCGTGCTCGTCACCCACAATCTCTACCATGCCTACCAGGTCTGCGATCGCTTCGTGATCATGAGCCACGGAACGAAGGTATTCGACGTCGAAAAGGCCGACACGACCGTCGGGCAGTTGACCGAATATGTCGTGCTGAGCTGACGCAGATGTTCAAGACAAGAGGCAAATGAATGACCCTATCTGTCAAAACCCGCCAGGTCGTCGGGCCTGAGGAAGCCGCGCGCCGCAATACGCAGGGGCTGCGTGAAGGCTTCGTCATCGAAAACCTGTTCCGCCCCGGCGAGATCAACCTCACCTACAGCCATCTCGACCGGATGATCGTCGGCGGCGTTTCTCCCGTCCGGGAAACCCTCGAGATCTCCCGCGTTCCCGAAACCGGAACGGATGCCTTTCTCGATCGCCGCGAGGCGGCGATCGTCAATATCGGCGGTGCCGGTAGCGTCACGGTTGGGGAAAAGACGTACGAACTCGGTTTCCAGGAGGCGCTCTATATCGGCATGGGGGCGTCAGCCCTTCGCTTCGAAAGCCGGGATGCCCGCGAGCCGGCGCTCTTCTATCTGCTGAGCGCACCTGCCCATCGCGCCTGCCCGACGGTCCTCATCACCCGCGATATGGCGCGCAAGGTGGCGCTCGGTTCTGCGGAAGAATCCAACGCGCGCACCATCAACCAGTATGTGCATCCCGATGTCTGCGACAGCTGCCAGCTTCTCGTCGGGCTGACGATGTTCGAGCCGGGTTCGGTCTGGAACACGATGCCGGCGCATGTCCATGACAGACGGATGGAGGTCTATCTCTATTTCGGCATGCAGGAGCAGACGCGCATCTTCCACTTCATGGGAGAACCGAGCGAAACCCGGCACGTCGTCCTGAAGAACCAAGACGCGGTCCTCTCGCCGGGTTGGTCGATCCATTCGGGCGCCGGTACCGGCCGCTACGCCTTCATCTGGGCGATGGCCGGTGACAACATGAGCTTTACCGATATGGACAAGGTTCCGATGGACGCGCTGCGGTGACCGGTTTCGATCTGAGCGGCCGATGCGCCGTCGTCACCGGCGCCAATACCGGCATCGGCCAGGCGATCGCAGCCGGCCTTGCAAGCGCCGGCGCCGACATCATCGGCGTCGGGCGCTCGGCAATGACGGAAACGGAAGCACTGGTGCGCGGCCACGGCCGCAGCTTTCACACCATCGCGGCCGATCTCTCAAAAATAGAGGCCGCACGCGCCGTCGTCGAACAGGCCGTTGCGGCCGGAGCGTCTCCCGATATCCTCGTCAACAATGCCGGCATCATCCGCCGGTCCGACGCCCTGGATTTCACCGAAGAGGATTGGGACGCGGTCATCGACACCAATCTGAAATCGGCCTTCTTCCTCTGCCAATCCTTCGCGAAGAACGCGATCGCGCGTGGACAGCCCGCGAAGATCATCAACATCGCCTCGCTCCTGTCTTTTCAAGGGGGTATCCGCGTTCCCTCATACACGGCCGCAAAGAGCGGCCTTGCCGGCCTGACGCGGTTGATGGCGAACGAATGGGCAGGCCGGGGCATCAACGTCAATGCGATTGCGCCCGGCTATGTCGAGACCAACAATACCGAGGCGCTGCGTGCCGATGCAGAGCGCAGCGCCGATATCCTGAAGCGAATTCCGGCGGGCCGCTGGGCGCGGCCGGACGATATGGTGGGTGCGGCGATCTTCCTTTCCGCTCCCGCTTCCGATTATGTGCATGGCGCCATCCTTCCCGTCGACGGCGGATGGCTAGCCCGATGAAAGGATCATGATGTCATTTTTCTCCCTTCCCGAAGACACGGTCTGGACCGAGGTCGCCCCCGGCAATCGCCGCGCCGTTCTGAGCCAGAGACCCGAAATGATGCTGGTCGCCTTCCGCTTCGAGGAAGGTGCAGTCGGCGCGCCGCATTCCCATCCGCATACGCAGGCGAGCTATGTCGCCGAGGGCGCGTTCGACGTCACCGTCGACGGCAAGACGACCCGGCTGGAGCAGGGCAGCAGCTTCATCGTCGCGCCGAACCTCGTCCACGGCGTCGTGGCGCTGGCGCCCGGCCTGTTGATCGACACCTTCACGCCGCGCCGCGACGACTTCCTATAAGCCAGCCCGCCGCGCAAGAGCCCCTCAGACACCGACGCGCGTCAGCGCGCCGGCCTCTGCCGATGGTCTCTGCCCTTTTGTCCTGAGCAGCTCGGTTGCCGTATCGAAGTCGACGGCGCGCGAGAACAGGAAGCCCTGGCCGAGCACGCATCCCATCGCAACGAGATCCGAGACCTGGCTTTCGGTCTCGATGCCTTCGGCAACGACGCGGATGCCGAGTTTTCCGGCGATGCCGACAAGGCCTTCGACGATAGCGGCGCCCGGCTCCTCGTGGATGAGCCGATCGACGAAGGATTTGTCGATCTTGATGATATCGACGGGGACGGTAAGCAGGTGGGTGAGGGAGGCATAACCTGTGCCGAAGTCGTCGAGCGCGACGCGCAGCCCCTGCTCCCGGAAGGCGCTGATCTCCTCGCCGATCATGTGGTCGCGGGGGTCGAGATAGACGGACTCGGTCACCTCCAGGATTACATGTTCCAGCGGCACGCCCTTTGCGGTGAAATGCTCCTGCAGCTTTGCCTGGAGATTGCCGGTGTGGAAGTCTGCGGCTGACAGATTCAGGCCGACGTGTTGCAGCGGCAGGCCGAGATCGAGCCAGCGGCGCATGTCGGCGGCGACGGTCACGAGCATGAGCTCGGTGATCTGCAATGCGATATCGCCATCCAGCATCGCCTCATGGAAATGCGCCGCGGCAACGACATCGCCCGAGGCCGTCCGCATCCGGCAAAGCGCTTCGAAGCCGACGATCTCCTTCGTGTCGAGGCGAACGATCGGCTGGTAATGCGCCTCGATCCGTCCTTCGGCGAGCGCAATGCCGACATCGCGAATTGCGCGGAACCTGCGTGTCAGCGCCGTGCCCATGCCGGGAAAATAGGCGGTGAATTGGCCGCGATAGCGCGACTTGCCGTGATAGAGCGCGATATCGGCGTTCTGGCGCGCGTCGCCGTTGCCGGAGATGGCGCCGCCCGCGGTCACCGACGGGAAGACGACATGCCTGTCGCACTGCGCCGGGCGCTTGATTTCACGGAGTATGGCGTTGCAGTGCTCGGTCAGCTCATCAATGCCGATGCCGTCGAAGATCACGGCAAATTCGTCGCCACCGAGCCGGAAGGTCCGATCCCTGGGGACGACGGCAGCGATGCGCCGCGCCACCGTCTGGATCAGCGCGTCGCCCGCGCCATGGCCGAATGTGTCGTTGACCAGTTTGAGATTGTCGATATCGGCAAGCAGCAGGCCGAAGTCGCTGTTTGCGGCCTGCAGGCCGTGCAGCACTTCGTTGAAGCGCGCCCGATTGGCCTGTCCCGTCAGCGCATCTGTATAGGTGAGGCGCTCCCTTTCCCGGGTGCGCTCGTCGCGTTCGATCGCGATTGCGCAAAGATGCGTGCAGGTCTCGATGACTTCCTTGTCATGGCCCTCGGGATGACGGCCGTTGCCGAAATAGAGGGCGAAAGTGGCGATGACCTTGCCGCCGCTGATAACAGGCGTCGACCAGCAGCCTAGGAGCCCGAGCGGCAGGGCAAGCGCCCTGTATTTGGCCCAGCGCGCGTCGCTTGCGATATCCGTAACGATGACGGGGACGCCATAATAGGCGGCGGTGCCACAGGAACCGGCAAGCGGGCCGATCTCCAGATTGTTGAGTGCATCGCTGTAATGCTTCGGCAGGGAGGGGGCTGCGAGCGGGTGCAGCACGCCGTTTTCAACGCGAAGGACCGAACATTGAATGCCCGGCAGGCGGGCTTCCACCAGACGGCACAATGTTTCCAATGTTTCGGTGAGCGGCTCGCCCTTGGCGATCCGTTCGAGAACTTTGTTTTGCAGTTCGAGCATATCGGCGCCAATGAGGTTGGAATACTCAGGGTAGGCGCAGAGACCACAAATCTCGTTTCCGGAACTGCTAAAATACGATCTATCGTTGTTTTTTAATGTCAACCGGTAGCTCCCAGTCTCGCAGGTTAGCGCTTCCCGTCGACGAGATGCGGAAGGGCTTCAAGCGTGCCGGGCTGCAACTCGGCGGGGAGGAGCGCCTGCGGCATATCCTGGTAGCAGACCGGCCGCAGGAAGCGCCGGATCGCGAGCGTGCCGACCGAGGTCGTGCTGCTGTCCGATGTCGCCGGGAAGGGGCCACCGTGGACCATGGCATGAGAGACTTCGACGCCCGTCGGCCAGCCATTGGCAAGGATGCGCCCGGCGCGCCGCTCAAGAACCGGAATGAGCGGTCCGGCTGCAGCGACGTCCTCGGGCTCGAGATGCAGCGTCGCCGTCAGCTGTCCCTCGAGCTGTTCGGCGGCGTCCCGCATTTCATCGACGCTGTCGCAGACGATCAGCAGCGAGGCTGATCCGAAGATTTCCTGGCTCAGCTCCGGATTGGCGAGGAAGCTCTTCACATCGGTCTTGAACACCGCCGCGCGGCCGCGGTTCGGCCCTGCGGGCGGCTGGCTTTCGGCAGCCGCCGACACGCCGTCGTGAGCGGCAAGCGCATCACGCCCGGCCTCGTAAGCTGCATGAATGCCGCTCGTCAGCATCGGTGCCGGCTGGTGTTCGCGGAGCTCGGCCTCGAGCGTCTGAAGGAAAGCCGAAAGCCCGGCACTCTGCTGCACGAACATCAGGCCCGGACTGGTGCAATATTGGCCGGCACCGAGTGTCAGCGATGCGGCATAGCCCTTGGCGATCGCTGCAGCGCGCTTCTCGATCGCCTGCGGCATGACGAAGACGGGATTGACGCTGCTCATTTCGGCATAGACGGGGATTGGCTCGGGGCGGGCCGAAGCCAGCGCCACCAGCGCAAGGCCGCCGCGCCGTGATCCGGTGAAACCGACCGCCTTGATCTTCGGGTTCTTGACCAGTGCCGTGCCGGTGGCGATTTCGCCGGGGAGATAGGAGAAAACGCCTTCCGGCATTCCCGTCCTTTCTGCGGCGCTGCGGATGGCGCGGGCGACAAGTTCACCGGTGCCGAGATGTGCGGGATGTCCCTTGACGACGACAGGGCATCCGGCAGCCAGCGCCGACGCGGTGTCTCCGCCCGCAACCGAGAAGGCGAGCGGAAAGTTGCTCGATCCGAAAACCGCCACGGGGCCAAGCGGGATCTGGCGCATGCGCAGATCCGGGCGCGCCAGCGGCTGGCGATCCGGCAGGGCGCTATCGATGCGTAGATCGAGCCATTCGCCATCGCGCACAGTCTGAGCAAAGAGGCGCAACTGGTTCAATGTGCGTGCAAATTCGCCTTTCAGCCGACCTTCCGGCAGGCCGCTTTCCGCACCCGCGCGTTCGAGGATGGGCGCCTGCGAGGCGTCGATCTCTTCGGCGATTGCGTCCAGGAAAGCGGCGCGTGTTGCGATCGGTAGCTGGCGGTAGCGGTCGAACGCATTCCAGGCGAGGTCGCAGGCGCGGGCGACGTCTTCCTCCGAGGAGTTGCGGAATTCGGGCGTAAGGGTTGCCGATGTCGCGGGATTATACGCGATCAACGTCTTCTGGCCGGGAGCCACGTCGCTATTGCCGATCAAGGCGGCCCCGGTGATGCGATCTGACATGAAATTGTCTCCGTCAATATTCTTCATTCTTGCCGGTAATGCGATCAGGGCTTTTGCGCAATCGCCTGAATGAGGCCGGCCCTGCCTTCGCGCAGATTGCGCCCGAGATTGCGGCCGGCAATGCCGAACTCGCTGCCCATGACGACGTGAAGGCCGAGTGCCGGAGGTTTCGCCGCTGCTGCCTGCGCGCGCTGGCGCGCCTCGAACCAGTCCGCACCGGCTTCCGTGCAATCCGTCCACGACGTGACTCTGAAGCCCTGCGAAACCAGCGCGTCTCGCATCTCATCGGCGGTCACGACAAAACTCATCGCCGGTTGCTCGGCCCATGGCACCGGGAAATGCATGGGAGTGACTTCGCCGGCGACGACGTCATAGATCGCCAGCTTCCCGCCGGGCCGCAGGACACGCAACGCCTCGCGGTAGAAGCCGGCGCGATCCGCGATGTTCATCGCGACATGCTGCGTCCAGGCGAGATCGAACATGCCGTCGTCGAACGGCAGGGCAAGCGCATTTGCCTGCTTGTAGGCAACCTTTCCGGAAAGGCCGGTCCGCTCCGCCAGGAAGCTCGCCGCATCGACGAAGGACGGGCTGAGATCGATGCCCGTCACCTTGCAGCCGAACCGCGCCGCGAGATAGCGCGACGGTCCGCCGAGACCCGAACCGATATCGAGCACCGCTGCCGAGCCCTCGATATCGAGCGCATCGGCAAGCTCGACCGTCGCCGCCAGGCCGCGCGAATGAAACTGGTCGAGCGGCGCGAGATCCTCAGGCGCCAGCACGCGGCCATCAAGGCCATCGGCCGCGAGCGCTGCTTCCAGACGCTCCCTGAGGCTGCCGCGATCGTAATATTGCTGAATGGATTGGTTTTCGGCCATCGCCTGATCTTCCTGTCGCCATCATGCGGCCGTGCTGGCGAGGTGCCAAACATCGGCCAGGATGCCGATTTATAGCCGGGCGCGAGGCCGAGGCCTATCGGCATAAATGCCAATCTTGAGGTCATTTACGCCAGATGAAAGAGTGGCATATGAAGCGCCGTTGGCGGCAATTGCGGGGAGCGGCCAACGATGGCGCCGGCCGCTCCCTGTCTCCGAGCGACCCGCCGCCTGGCGCTCAAGGAGGAGGACATGATACGCCTCCAAGACACATGACGGTATCAATCCGATGAAAGTCTGACGGCGCGTGGCCGAAGAGCCGCAGCAAAACGTTCCTGCGGCAACAGAGAATAGCGCTATTTCAAGAGCTTGGCCTGTGGACAAGTGGTGGAAAACCTGTGCAGCCATCAGGCCGGTAAAGCCGAAGTGTTCTTCTCTTGTTCCGTTGCGGCTTGCGCTCGGCCTGCGACTCGGGTCACATTGTTCTCAACCAAGCTTCGGCCTCCGCCGCAACTGACGCCGAAGATTTGGTACGGGCGCTCCCTTCTGGTCGAGCGCCCTCTTTTTTTTCGAAGAGGCTATTCTCTGCGAATGATCGCGCTTCGGATCAGTTGGTCGTGCTGTCGCACATCGGCACGGGGCGCGACGGCTGCGGCGGATGATCGGCCTTGTACTGGGCGATGATCGGCTCGAGCTTTTCCTTCGGCCAGAACTTCGGAGAGCCGATGGCTTTCAGGCAGGAGGCGTTCCAGTAGCTGCCGTTGGTGACCGGCGATTGGCCGGCTGCGACGGCTTGCGCCACGGCTTTGATGTCGCTGGAATCCGGGTAGATGTAGAGCGTCGTCGGGTTGCCATCGACCATGGACAGAACCTTCGGCGCATCGGATGGCGACCAGCTGGTGCAGCCGTCGCTGCGACCGCCCGCATAGGTCACGAGCTTGCCGAGCGGCGTATAGCCCTGGCTGTTGGCATAGGGGCTGTCGGGTTTCTTCTGCATGCAGATGCCGGAAACGAGGGCAGCCGCATGGCCACCGATCGCCCGCTGTCTGGCATTGGCGGTCTCACCGATCCCGTCGAACTGCACGAAGGAGCGGATGAAGGCCGCCTGCCGGTCGGCACTGGTGCGGTAATAGCCTTTGAAGGAGGTCTTGATCTCGCTCGTCAGATAGGCGCCCCCCGCGGTCAGGTTGGAATCCAGCGCGTTGCCGAAATTCTTGGCGCATTCCCGGCCGTTGGAGAAATTCGCCACACCTTGAAGATTGCGCCCGCCACCGTGACCGGAAGAGATGACGCTGAACGACATGTCGCCCTCGCAGATCACATAGAACCGGCCGCTCGACTGGTCGCCCGGGTCGTTCGGCCGCGTAGCGTCCATTGCGAAATAGCAGCCGTTCCGGACTTTGCCTTCGGCCACCTTCGAGAAATAGAGACTGCGCGCGCGCTGGAGGACGGGCAGGGCGATCTGCCCGTCGTCGACGCCGACATGCTCCATCAGCCAGTTCGGGATCGGCATCGTGGCGCCGGACGGGGCTGCCTGTGCGGAAGCCGCGATCGAGAGAACCGCCAGACCGGCAAAGCCAAGGAGTGAAAACCTTCTGGACACGGCGCATTCTCCTGGCAGTTTCGCGGCACTATTCGTTCGGCGCGGGTTAGTCGATCCCGCCTAGCTTATAGATGATGGTTTAATAAGTTTTAACGGCCGGGCAACGATCTGCTGGTTGATTGTTACCGCCCGAGCTTCATGTGCCGGTTCACATCCTTGTAGAGGAGGTAGCGGAACTTGCCGGGTCCGCCGGCATAGCAGGCCTGCGGGCAGAAGGCGCGCAGCCACATGAAGTCTCCGGCTTCGACCTCTACCCAGTCCTGATTGAGCCGGTAGACCGCCTTGCCTTCAAGCACATAAAGGCCGTGCTCCATGACATGGGTTTCCATGAAGGGAATGATCGCACCCGGCTCGAATGTGACGATCGTCACGTGCATGTCGTGGCGCAGATCGAGCGGATCGACGAAACGCGTGGTCGCCCACCGTCCCTCGGTGCCCGCCATCGGAGAGGGCGCGATGTCCTGTTCGTTGGTGAAGATGGGTTCGGGAATGCCGAGACCTTCCACCTTCTCATAGGTTTTGCGGATCCAGTGGAAGCGTGCAGTTTCCTCGCCACGGTTTCGCAACTGCCAGCCGCAGGAGGGCGGCAGGAAGGCATATCCGCCGGGACGGAGCACATGAGTTGCTCCCGCGAGCTCTACGCTAATCTCCCCCTCGACGACGAACAGCACGCCTTCAGCCATCGGATCGGCCTCCGGCTGGTCGCTGCCGCCGCCGGGGGCGACTTCCATGATATATTGCGAGAAAGTTTCAGCGAAACCGGAAAGCGGGCGCGCAATCACCCAGAGGCGCGTCTTCTCCCAGAAGGGCAGGTAACTGGTGACGATATCCATCATCACGCCCTTGGGGATGACTGCGTAGGCTTCCGTGAAGACGGCGCGGCCGGACAAGAGCTCGGTCTGGGCAGGATTGCCGCCACGTGGCGAGAAGTAGGTAGGCTTGGTCACTTTGCACTCCGCGAACTATTGTGCATATATCGATGGGTGCCCGACGATATCGGGGCAGAAACGGGCCGAGCAGCGTTGCAGAGCGGCCGTTTGAGGCGGTCTGGCCAGCCGCTCTGCGACCTTGAAGAGCAGAATAAAGCGCGCCGAAACAGTTGCTAAAATTTGAAAGTCTTTTGCATTTTTTCGGGGAAATCCTGATCTAGCGCAGCGCTTTCAGGCAAAGCACAATCCTTCTCAGCAGGAAAATTCCGGATTTCGGGTTTCTTGCGCCTGTATCCGGAGGAGATGCAGGCGGCCCCATGACATAGGGCAGCGCCGGGAGCGCTCGCCTCGGGAGGAATTATGTTCGAACGGCTTTTCAAATTGCAGGAGCACGGTACGACCGTGCGCACCGAACTCATCGCGGGCGTCACGACGTTCCTGACGATGTCCTATATCATCTTCGTCAACCCCGATATCCTGTCGAGCACCGGCATGGATCGCGATGCGATCTTCGTTGCCACCTGTCTGGCAGCGGCACTCGGCTCGATCGTTATGGCGCTGGTGGCCAACTGGCCGATCGGCATGGCGCCGGGCATGGGGCTCAATGCCTTCTTCGCCTTCACCGTGGTCGCCGCCCTGGGCTTTACCTGGCAGCAGGCGCTCGGTGCCGTCTTCATCTCGGGCATGATCTTCGTGCTCCTGACCGTGACAGGCGTGCGGCGCTGGCTGATCGATGGCATCCCGCATTCGCTGAGAAGCGCGATCGCCGCCGGTATCGGTCTGTTCCTGGCGATCATCGCGCTGAAGAGCGCCAATATCGTCGTCGACAACCCGGCGACACTCGTTGGTCTCGGCAATCTGCGCGAAACCGGTCCGCTGCTGGCGATCTTCGGCTTCTTCGTGATTGCCGTGCTCGATGCGCTGAAGGTGCGCGGCGCAATCCTGATCGGCATTCTCGCCGTTACCGTCCTCTCCTGGATTTTTGGCGTCAGCGAGTTCAAGGGCATCGTCTCGATGCCGCCGTCGATGCTGCCGACATTCATGCAGCTCGATATCGTCGGAGCGCTGCATGGCGGCCTGGTCCACGTCATCCTCGTCTTCGTGCTCGTAGAGGTGTTCGATGCCACCGGCACGCTGATCGGCGTTGCCAAGCGCGCGAAGCTGATCGAAGAGGGCAGGCCGAACCGTCTGAGCCGGGCGCTGCTCGCCGATAGTGCCGCGATCGTCGCAGGCTCGCTGATGGGCACCAGCAGCACGACTGCGTATGTCGAAAGCGCCTCCGGCGTGCAGGCGGGCGGCCGCACCGGCCTGACGGCACTGGCTATCGCCGTGTTGTTCCTGGCAGCGCTCTTCATCTCGCCGCTCGCCGCCTCCGTGCCGAGCTACGCCACGGCGCCGGCTCTGCTCTATGTCGCCGGCCTGATGATGCGCGAGCTCACCGAGATCGATTGGGACGACCTGACCGAAGCCGCACCGGCAGCCCTGACGGCGCTTGCCATGCCCTTCACCTACTCGATCGCGAATGGTCTCGCTTTCGGCTTCATCAGCTACGTCGTGCTGAAGGTCGGCACCGGCCGCTGGTCGGTCCTGCATCCGGCGACGCAGATCGTCGCGGCGCTCTTCGTGGTGCGCTTCGCCTTCTTCGCTTAGCCGCGAGAGCCACATAGAACCGGGCCGTTCGAGGGGACGGCCCGGCTTTTTGCGTTCCGGTTTCCCTGATGGCGGCTTTGTAAAGCCCAATCCTGCCCGCCATTCCCCCTCTAAAACTTGAAAGTCTCGAAGGATCTCGCTGCTTTTCAGGGGAATGGCCCTGTCCGATATTGGAGACAGGAGTGCTACGCTCGGGAGAAATCATGCAGTCTCATGCAACAGGAGCCGGCCGGCTCACGACCCATGTTCTGGATACGGTGCGCGGAAAACCCGCCGACAGGCTGCGCATCGACCTCTACCGCATCGAGGACGAGACGGCGCATCGGCTGAAGTCGGTCAACACCAACGACGATGGCCGCTGCGATCAGCCGCTGCTGTCGGCCGAAGCGATGCGGGCCGGGACCTATGAGCTGAGGTTCCACGCCGGCGATTATTTCCGGGGCACGGATGGCACGGCCGAGTTCCTCGACATCATCCCGATCCGCTTTGCGATCGCCGATGAGCGCGCCCACTACCACGTGCCGCTGCTCGTCTCGCCCTTCAGCTATTCCACCTACCGCGGGAGCTAGTCATGACCGCTGTCACCATCCGCCCGGAGCTGCGGTTCATTCTCAACGGTCAGGACATTGCCCTCTCCGATGTCGCGCCGGACCAGACACTGCTCGACTGGCTGCGCCTGTCGCGCTCGCTGAAAGGTACAAAGGAAGGCTGTGCCGAGGGCGATTGTGGCGCCTGCACCGTGCTCGTCGGGCGGCTGACGCCGGCGGGCGGGCTCGTCTATGAGAGCGTCAATGCCTGCATCCGCTTCCTGGGATCGCTGGATGGCTGCCATGTGTTGACGGTCGAGCATCTCTCCGGCCGTGACGGACGATTGCATCCGGTGCAGCAGGCGATGGTCGATTATCACGGCTCGCAATGCGGCTTCTGCACGCCGGGCTTCGTCATGTCGCTCTACGGGCTCTGGATGCAGACGCCGGAGCCGTCCGACCGCCAGATCGAGATCGCCCTTCAGGGCAATCTCTGTCGCTGCACCGGTTATGAGCCGATCCTCCGTGCCGCGCGCGCCATCTCCAGCTATGCTGGGACGACCAGAGATCCGCTGCTCGTCGAGCGCGCAACGATGATCGCGCGATTGCAGGCGCTGCGGGACGGTGCGCGCGTCGAAATCGAGAATGGCGGCGGAAAGCTGATTGTGCCGACAGATCTCGACGACTTCGCCGCGATTTTCGAGACGTCGCCGGCCGCTACCGTCGTAGCCGGTTCCACCGATGTCGGGCTCTGGGTCACCAAGCATATGCGCCGAATTTCTCCGGTCATCTTCATTGCGGGGCTTCAGGAACTGAAGACGGTCTCGGTGAAAGATGGTCTGATCTCGATCGGCGCCGGGGTCACCTATTCCGAGGCGATCGAAACGCTGTCGCAGCATATTCCGGCGCTCGGCGAACTGCTGAACCGCATCGGCGGCCAGCAGGTGCGCAACATGGGCACGATCGGTGGCAACATCGCCAACGGCTCGCCCATCGGCGACACGCCGCCGCCGCTGATTGCGCTGGGTGCGACACTCACCCTGCGCAAGGGTGCCGAGCGCCGCACGATCCCGCTGCAGGACTTCTTCATCGCCTATGGCAAGCAGGATCGCCAGCCCGGCGAATTCGTCGAGGCCGTGCATGTGCCGGTGCCTGCGGCCGATGAGACATTCGCGGTCTACAAAGTGACGAAGCGGCGCGACGAGGATATCACGGCGACGCTCGCGGCCTTCTCTCTGAAGCTTTTGAACGATGGCACGGTCGCGGGCATCCGCATCGCCTATGGGGGCATGGCCGCGACGCCGAAACGGGCTTTTGCCGTAGAGGAGGCGCTGCTCGGGCAGCCCTGGAACGAGACCACCGTTGAACGCGCGATGGAACGCTATGCGGAGGATTATGCGCCGCTGAGCGACATGCGCGCCACCGCCGAATACCGGGCGTTGGTGGCGAAAAACCTTCTTCTCAGATTCTACCTGGAAACGACATCGGGCGCCGAACAGGCGCAGGTGTCCAGATACGAGGCTGCGTGAGCCATGAACAAGCACACTGCCGACATCAAGGCCGAAACGATCACCGGCGGCGTCCATACCAGCCCGCGCCATGATTCCGCGCACAAGCACGTTGCCGGTACAGCGATCTACATCGACGATATCGCCGAACCCGCCGGCACGCTGCATGCCGGGCTTGGCCTGTCGAATGTTGCCCATGGCATCCTGAAGGAAGTCGATCTCTCGGCCGTCGCTGCCGCACCCGGCGTCGTCGCGGTGCTGACCCATGAGGATGTGCCGGGGGTCAACGACATCTCGCCGTCCTATATGAACGATGATCCGGTACTTGCCGTCGGCAAGGTCGAGTTTCACGGCCAGCCGATTTTCTGCGTCATTGCCGAAACGCGCGAGCAGGCGCGCCGCGCAGCCCGCCTTGCAAAGATCACCTATGAGGAGCTGCCGGCCGAGATCGACATATGGGACCTTGACGTATCAACCCATCGCCAGGTCGTGACGCCGCTGACGCTGAAGCGCGGCGATGCGGCGGCTGGGCTCGAGAGTGCGCCGCGCCGGGTCAAGGGCCGTATGCGCCTTGGCGGCCAGGACCATTTCTATCTCGAGGGACAGGTGTCGCTGGCGCTTCCCGGCGAGGATGACGAGATCATCGTCTATTGCTCCACCCAGGGGCCGAGCGAGACCCAGCATATGGTTGCCCATGCGCTCGGCGTGCCGAGCAACGCCGTGACGATCGAGGTGCGCCGCATGGGCGGCGGCTTCGGCGGCAAGGAAACGCAGGCAAACCAATGTGCGGCGCTTGCCGCGATCGCGGCCAAGAAGCTCGGCCGTCCGGTCAAGCTCCGCCTAGACCGCGACGAGGACATGACCGCGACGGGAAAGCGGCACGACTTCGCGATCGACTACGACGTCGGCTTCGACGAGGAAGGCCGGATCCTGGCGATCGACTATACTTTCGCGCTGCGTGCCGGCTTCTCCGCCGATCTCTCCGGCCCGGTCGGCGACCGCGCATTGTTCCACTGCGACAACGCCTATTTCTTCCCGGCCGTGCATGCGAAATCCGCGCCGCTCTATACGAATACGGTCTCCAACACCGCCTTCCGCGGCTTCGGCGGACCGCAGGGTATGGTCGGCGCCGAGCGCGTCATTGATGAGGTGGCCTTTGCCGTCGGCAAGGATCCGCTCGAAATCCGCAAGCTGAATTTCTACGACGCCATGGGTGTCGAGGGTGAGCGCAATCTCACGCCCTATCACCAGAAGGTCGAGGATTGCATCATCCAGCGGATCGTCGCTGAACTTGAGGAGAGCGCCGACTATGCCGGCCGCCGCCGGGCGATCCAAGAGTTCAATGCCCGGAACCGTGTCGTCAAGCGTGGCATCGCACTGACGCCCGTCAAGTTCGGCATCTCCTTCACCAAGACGGAATCGAACCAGGCGGGTGCGCTGGTGCACGTCTATACCGATGGCTCCGTGCACATGAACCATGGCGGCACGGAGATGGGGCAGGGGCTTCATCTGAAGGTCGCGCAGGTCGTGGCCGAGGAGTTCCAGATCGATCTCGACCGGGTAAAGATCACCGCGACGACGACCGCGAAAGTGCCGAACACCTCGCCGACCGCTGCTTCCTCGGGTGCCGACCTGAACGGCATGGCGGCGCAGAATGCGGCACGGCAGATCAAGGACCGGCTGATTGCCTTTGCCGCCGAGACCTATCAGGTGCCCGCCGATCAGGTGATCTTCCTGCCCAACCGTGTCAGGATCGGCGCGAACGAGATCGCCTTCAACGATCTGGTCAAGAAGGCCTATATGGCCCGCGTCCAGCTCTCCGCCGCAGGCTTCTACAAGACCCCGAAAATCCATTGGGACCGCGCCAAGGGCCGTGGCCATGCCTTTTATTACTATGCCTATGGCGCTGCCTGCTCGGAGGTTTCGATCGATACGCTGACCGGCGAATATGTCGTCGAGCGCACCGATATCCTCCACGATACCGGCCGCTCGCTGAACCCGATCATCGATATCGGCCAGATCGAGGGCGGTTTCGTCCAGGGCATGGGCTGGCTGACGACCGAGGAGTTGTGGTGGGACGGCAAGGGGCGGCTTCGCACTCACGCGCCATCGACCTACAAGATTCCGCTCGCCTCAGACCGGCCGAAGATTTTCAACGTCGCGCTGACCGACTGGTCGCAGGCCTACGAGCCGACCGTACATCGTTCGAAGGCCGTCGGCGAGCCGCCCCTTCCGCTCGGCCTTTCCGTGCTGCATGCTCTTTCGGACGCGGTTGCCAGCGTTGCGGATCACAGGATCTGCCCGCGTCTCGACGCACCGGCAACGCCCGAACGGGTGCTGATGGCGATCGAGCGCCTCAAAGCGGCGAACAGGGAGTGAGCGCATGCCTGCCGCGCGTGAAGACATCCGGGATTTCCTGCGCCGCGAACCGGCCTCGATCCTGATCGAGGTCGTGGGTGCGGCGGGTTCGACGCCGCGCGATACCGATGCCTGGATGCTGGTTTCTGAGCGGGCGATTTTCTCGACGATCGGCGGGGGCCAGCTTGAGCATATGGCGATCGATCAGGCGCGCCGGGCGCTGCGGCTGCAGACGGCCGCAGGCACGATGAACGTGCCGCTCGGCCCGGAGATCGGCCAGTGCTGCGGCGGCCGGGTCAACCTCGCGCTGACGGCGGTCGATGCTCGCCTTGCGCGTGATCTCGTCGCGCGCAGCGACCGGGAGATTGCTGCGCGCCCGCATGTCTATGTGTTCGGAGCGGGCCATGTCGGCGATGCGCTGGCCATGGCGCTGTCGCTCGCGCCCCTGCGCGTCATTCTCGTGGATACACGCGAAGATGAGCTGGCCGCCTCGACCGTGCCGCGGATCGAGACCTGCCTGACGGCGATACCGGAGGCGGTCGTCCACGACGCCCCGGCCGGCAGCAGTTTCGTGATCCTGACCCATGACCATGCGCTGGATTTCCTGATCACCGCCGAAGCGCTGAGCCGCCCCGATGCCGCCTATGTCGGCATGATCGGCTCATCGACCAAGCGGGCGACCTTCCGCAGCTGGCTGTCGCGCGAGGTTGGTCATCCCGAATTGTTCGACAAGCTCGTTTGCCCGATCGGCGGAACCGTCGTGAAGGACAAGCGACCGGCCGTCATTGCAACGCTCGCCGCCGCCGAGATTATGACGGCGGCGCTGAGCTGGTCGGCAAGGCGTGCTCAGGCGCCTTCGGTCTCGGCGGGTTCGTCATCCAGCAGCTTGCCGATCAGCCGCTGACAGCGGTCGGCCATGAAATCGATCATCAGCCGGACCTTCGGATCCTGGAAGCGCTTGTGCGGATAGAGGGCGGCAAGCTGCACGGAGGCGGGCGGGCTGTCCTTCAGAATCTCCACCAGCCGTCCTTCTTTCAGATCGGCCTTCACCTCGAAGAGCGGCTTGTTGATGATGCCGCGTCCCTCGAGCGCCCATTGCGTAAGCACGTCGCCATCATCGCTGTCATAAGGGCCGCCGACTTCGAACTTGCGCAGGCCTTCGGCCGTCAGGAGCGTCCAGAAATATTCCTTCGAGCCCGGATAGCGCAGCAGCAGACAGTCGTGTTTGTCCGAGATCAGCGCATCCGCATTCCCGGGCATGCCGCGGCGCTCGATATAGTCGGGCGAGGCGCAGAGCACGCGCTGGCAATTGAGGATGCCGCGCATGCGAAGGTTCGAATCCTCGAGAACGCCGAGCTTGAAGGCGACATCGACGCCTTCGGCGAGGATGTCGACATTATGGTCCGAGAGGCGCACCCGCACCTCGATATCGGGATATTTGTCGTGGAACTCGGGGATGCCCGAGGCAATCAGCCGACGGCCGATACCGAGCGGCGCGGTGATGCGCAGCGACCCCTTCGGATTGCGGGACAGGTCGGCAATGGCGCCCTCCGCCTCGTTGACGGCTTCGATGATCTTCACCGCCCCGTCATAGAAGACGCGGCCATGCTCCGTCGGCGAAAGCTTTCGCGTCGTGCGGTTGAAGAGCCGGACGCCGAGATGGCTTTCCAGCTCCTTGATGCGGTTGCTGGCGACAGCAGGCGTCACGCGCTGGTCGCGCCCTGCGGCGGAAAGCGTACCGAGTTCGATCACGCGAACGAAGACGCGGATGTTGTCGAGATAGGACATAGCGCTTTCTACCACATCATTTCATGGGACAGCGGCCGCGATCTTATAGATTTTTTTGAAAGTGTTCGAGGATTTCACGGGATTTCCGGGGAAGTCGCGCGATGGCAGAACCGTTCCCGATAACTGGGAGGTCTCCATGTACGAATATGCCATCGCCTGGGATTGGGTGACATTCGCCGTCCGCTGGCTGCATGTGATAACGGCAATCGCCTGGATCGGCTCTTCCTTCTATTTCGTGGCGCTCGATCTCGGTCTGAAGAAACGCCCCGACCTGCCGCCCGGCGCCTTCGGCGAGGAATGGCAGGTTCACGGCGGCGGTTTCTACCACATCCAGAAATATCTGGTGGCGCCGGCCAACATGCCCGACCACCTCGTCTGGTTCAAATGGGAGAGCTATGTCACCTGGCTTTCCGGCTTCGGCATGCTCTGTCTCGTCTATTATGCCGGGGCGGATCTCTATATGATCGATCCTCACGTGCTCGACGTGTCCAAGCCGGTGGCCATTGCCATCTCGCTCGGAACGATCGCCGGCGGCTGGATCATCTACGACCTGATCTGCAAGTCGCCCTTCGGCAACGACAATACGCGGCTGATGGTGGCGCTCTATTTCATCCTGGTTTTCGTCGCCTGGGGCTATACGCATCTGTTCACAGGCCGCGCCGCCTTCCTGCATCTCGGCGCCTTCACGGCGACGATCATGTCGGCCAACGTCTTTTTCATCATCATTCCGAACCAGAAGATCGTCGTTGCCGACCTGCTGGCCGGGCGCACACCGGATCCCAAATACGGCAAGATCGCCAAGCAGCGCTCGACGCATAACAACTACCTGACGCTGCCCGTCCTGTTCCTGATGCTGTCGAACCACTATCCGCTGGCATTCGGCACCGAGTTCAACTGGATCATCGCCTCGCTGGTGTTCCTGATGGGCGTCACCATCCGCCACTACTTCAACACCCGCCATGCCGATGCCGGCAATCCGACTTGGACCTGGATCATCACCGTCATCATCTTCATCTGCATCATGTGGCTGTCGACGGTTCCGAAGATCCTGACGGGGGATGCGGCGGAGGCGAAGATCTCGGCAGCCCAGCAGCCTTTCGTCACCGCCGAGGCCTTCCCGAAAGTGCGCGACACCGTGCTCGGGCGCTGTTCCATGTGCCACGCGCAGGAGCCCGGGTGGGAAGGGTTGATCAAGCCGCCGAAGGGCGTGACCCTGGAAACTGACCGCGACATCGCCGCCCATGCGCGCGAGATCTACCTGCAGGCGGGCCGCTCACATGCCATGCCGCCCGCGAATGTCACTCAGATCACCGACGACGAACGGCGTCTGCTTGTGTCCTGGTACGAGAGCGCCATCAACGGAGAGAAGACCCAATGACCGATATTCTGATCCGCGGCCGCGTGCTGACTTTCATCTCCGAGCCGCAGGGCATCGATGACGATGCCTCCTATCGTTATTTCGAAGATGGTGCGGTTCTGGTACGCGGCGGCAAGATCGTCACTTCGGGCGTCTACGCCGATGTTAGGAAACTCGCCGCCGCCGATATCAAGGTCGAGGATCACCGGCCGAACCTGATCCTGCCCGGTTTCATCGACACGCATCTGCATTTCCCGCAGACGCAGGCGATCGCCTCCTATGGCGCGCAGCTGCTGGAATGGCTGAACACCTATATCTTCGTCGAGGAGCAGAAGTTTGCCCGCCCCGCGCATGCGGCAGAGGTCGCCGGCCGCTTCATGGACGAGCTGCTTTCGAATGGCACGACGACCGCCGTCGCCTATTGCTCGGTCCATCCGGAGAGCGTCGATGCCTATTTCTCCGCCGCCGAACAGCGCGGCATGGGCGTCATCGGCGGTAAGGTGATGATGGACCGCAATGCGCCCGAAGCGCTGCGCGATACGCCTGAGCGTGGTTATGACGAAACCAAGCGGCTGATCGAGAAATGGCATGGCCGGGGCCGCGCCCGCTACGCGATCAGCCCGCGCTTCGCCATCACCTCGACGCCGGAGCAGATGGAGATGAGCAAGGCGTTGGTTTCCGAGCATCCGGATTGCTATGTCCAGACTCATCTCTCCGAAAACCTCGATGAGATCGCCTTCGCCACCTCGCTCTATCCGGCGGCAAAGGACTATACGGATATCTATGCGCGCTACGGCCTGTTGAACGAGCGCACACTGCTCGGCCACTGCATCCACATGAGCGACCGGGAAATCTCGGTGCTTGCCGAGAGTGGTGCGGTCGGCGTCTTCTGCCCGACATCGAACCTCTTCCTGGGATCCGGCCTGTTCGACAGCGCCCGCTTCGACAGGCTCGGCGCCTGCTGGTCGGTCGCGACCGATGTCGGCGCCGGCACCAGCTTTTCGATGCTGGAGACCATGGACGAGGCCTATAAAGTGCTTCACCTGCGGGGTCAGCGGCTGACGCCGCTCAACTCCTTTTACCGGATGACGCGCGGCAATGCCGTGGCGCTTGGTCTCGAGCAGGAGATCGGTTCGCTGGAACCGGGTGTGACGGCCGATATCGTCATCCTCGATTCCCGTGCCAAGCCGGCGATGGAATACCGGATGCGGACAGCGCGGTCGCTGATCGAGGAGCTCTTTATCCTGCAGACGATGGGCGACGACCGCTGCATCGCCGAGGTCTATGTTGCCGGTAAAGCTATGAAGAAGGCCCGGCGCGCGATGGCCGACAGACAGCTCGAAACCGCCTGATCTCTCGATCAGAATCCCGTCGCCGGCCCCTCCGCGAGGCCGGCGCTTTGCATTTGGGCTCAGGCCCGTTTCGAGCGTCCGCCCATCGCCTTGGTCAGGGCTTCGGCCACGCTCTTCACCAGCGGGCCAATCGCCGCGATCTTCTCATCAGGCAGCCGCACGGCCGGACCTGAAATTGATATGCCGGCAACGGCCTCGCCATATTCGTCGAAGATCGGCGCGGCGACGCAGCGCATGCCGAGCGTGTGCTCCTCATCGTCGATGGACCAGCCGCGGGCGCGAATCTCCGCGATATCGCCAAGCAGCGTCGGCAGGCTGTCGCGCGTCTTGCCGGTGAAATGCTGCAGCGGCTTGCCTAAGAGCAGCGCCTCGATCCGCTCATCCGTCCATGTCGAGAGAATGGCCTTGCCGATGCCCGAGGCATGGATCGGTCCGCGCCGTCCTGGCCGGAAGAAGGCGCGCATCGGGGCGTGGCTTTCCACCTGCGAGATGAAGACCACGTCGCCGTCATCTTCGATCGCGATATTGGCGGTTTCGCCGCATTCATCCATCAGCTGCTTGAGGAACGGACGGCTGATCGTGCCGAGCTTGCGGAAGCGCAGATAGGCCGTGCCGATCTCGAAAGCCTTGACGCCGATCGTCCAGGCACCGGTCTCGCCATCATGCGTGACCATGCCGTGCTGCGCGAGCGACGTCAGCAGCCGGTGCACGGTGGAGGGCGCCATGCCGGATTGCTCGGCAAGATCGGTCAGGACAGCGCCTTCGGCCTCTGCCACCAGTTCCAGAAGCTTCAGGCTGCGGTCGAGCACCTGGACCGAGGAGGGAGCAGCGTTCTCGGACGGCTTTCGCCCCGGTCTGCCTCTCCCTTTTTCCTGATGCTCCGCCATGCCGTGCTCCCCTGCCTTCGCACTGTCATGACATACACGGACGGAATCGATTGTTCCAGATTCCTTGAAAATGTTTATTTCCACATGATGGTATTGATTTCCATTTTTGAATTGCGCCGTGTGCAGGATGCGTTAGCCTCATTCTCCAGATACGGAGGATTATCCAATGGCAAGAATGCGAGCTGTCGATGCAGCGGTACTGGTTCTGGAGAAGGAAGGCGTCGATTGCGCCTTCGGCGTTCCGGGCGCTGCGATCAATCCATTCTATTCGGCGCTGAAGGCGCGCGGCTCGGTCCGCCACATCCTGGCGCGGCATGTCGAGGGCGCAAGCCATATGGCGGAAGGTTACACCCGCGCCAGCGCCGGCAATATCGGCGTCTGCATCGGGACGTCAGGCCCGGCCGGAACCGACATGATCACCGGCCTCTACTCGGCCTCGGCCGACTCGATCCCGATCCTCTGCATCACCGGACAGGCGCCGCGCGCCCGCCTCGACAAGGAGGATTTCCAGGCGGTTGATATCTCCAAGATCGCTGCCCCCGTCACCAAATGGGCGGTCACGGTCATGGAGCCGGCGCTGGTTCCCTTCGTCTTCCAGAAAGCGTTCCATATCATGCGCTCCGGTCGCCCCGGGCCTGTTCTGATCGATCTGCCGGTTGACGTTCAGCTGGCCGAGATCGAGTTCGACATCGACACCTATGCCTCGCTCGGCGCCTACAAGCCACAGGCCACCCGCGCCCAGGCCGAGAAGGCCCTGACGATGCTGAACGAGGCTCACCGCCCGCTGATCGTCGCCGGTGGCGGCATCATCAACGCCGATGCCTCCGATCTGCTGATCGAATTCGCGGAGATTACCGGCGTCCCCGTCATCCCGACGCTGATGGGTTGGGGCGCGATCCCCGACGATCATCCGCTGATGGCCGGCATGTGCGGACTGCAGACATCGCACCGTTACGGCAACGCCTCGCTGCTCGCCTCCGACTTCGTGCTCGGCATCGGCAACCGCTGGGCCAACCGCCATACCGGCAATGTCGCGACTTACACCAAGGACCGCACCTTCGTGCATATCGATATCGAGCCGACGCAGATCGGCCGCGTCTTCGCTCCCGATTTCGGCATTGTCTCGGATGCCGGTGCAGCGCTGAAGCTGCTGCTCGACGTTGCCACCGAATGGAAGGCCGCCGGCAAGCTCGCCGACTGGTCGGCATGGGCTGACGAGTGCCGCGACCGCAAGCGCACGATGCTGCGCAAGACGCATTTCGACCAGACGCCGCTGAAGCCGCAGCGCGTCTACGAAGAGATGAACAAGGCCTTCGGCCGCGATACCTGCTACGTCTCGACGATCGGGCTCAGCCAGATCGCCGGTGCCCAGTTCCTGCATGTCTACAAGCCGCGCAACTGGATCAATTGCGGCCAGGCAGGCCCGCTCGGCTGGACGCTGCCCGCCGCCCTTGGCGTGCGTGCCGCCGATCCTGACAGGCCGATCGTTGCGCTCTCCGGCGACTACGATTTCCAGTTCATGATCGAGGAACTCGCCGTCGGCGCGCAGCACAAGCTGCCCTACCTGCATGTGGTCGTGAACAACTCCTATCTCGGCCTCATCCGCCAGGCCCAGCGCGGCTTCAACATGGATTTCGAGGTCAGCCTGGCCTTCGAGAACATCAATGCCTCCGGCACGGCCGAACCCGGCTACGGCGTCGACCATGTCGCGGTTGCCGAGGGGCTGGGCTGTAAAGCGATCCGCGTTCGCAGCCCCAACGAATTCCAGGAGGCATTCGCCAACGCCAAGCGGCTGATGGACGAGCATCAGGTGCCCGTCGTCATCGAGTTCATCCTCGAACGCGTCACCAATATTGCCATGGGCGTCGATATCGATGCAGTCATTGAGTTCGAGGACCTTGCCGAGCGCGGCGAGGACGCCCCGACCGCGACGCTGGCGCTGCTGGACTAGGAGGAGAACACAATGCCGAAATTTGCCGCCAATCTGACCATGCTCTTCAACGAGGTGCCCTTCATGGAGCGCTTTGCGCTTGCCGCGAAGGCCGGCTTCGAAGGCGTTGAATACCTGTTCCCCTACGAGTTCGACAAAGCCGCACTGCGCGCCGCGCTCGACCTCCACGGCCTGACGCAGGTGCTGCACAATCTGCCGGCCGGTAACTGGGCGGGCGGCGAGCGTGGCATCGCCATTCTGCCTGACAGGATCGACGAGTTCCGCCGTGGCGTTGCCGAAGCCATCGACTACGCCACTGTGCTCGGCTGCCCGCAGATCAATTGCCTCTCCGGCATCGCGCCCGTCGGCCTGCCGCACGAGGTGCTGCGGACGACCTTCGTCGCCAACCTGAAATACGCCGCCGCAGAACTCGGCAAGCACGGGATCCGGCTGCTCATCGAGCCGATCAACCGCTTCGATATCCCGGGCTTCTATCTCAATACGCCGGATCAGGCGGCTTCGCTGATCGCCGAAGTCGGCAGCGACAACCTGTTCATCCAGTACGACCTCTATCACCAGCAGCGGACCCAGGGGGAACTGATCGGCACCTTCACCAAGCATCAGGCGAAGATCGCCCATATCCAGCTCGCCGATAATCCCGGCCGGCACGAACCGGGCACCGGCGAGATCGCCTATCCCTTCGTTTTCGAACAGCTGGGCGCCCTCGGCTATGACGGCTGGATCGGCTGCGAATACAAGCCGCGCACGACGACCGAGGCCGGGCTCGGCTGGTTCACCGCAGCCTCGCGAGCGCCAGCCAGCGCAGACATTCTCAAGATCAGGAGCTAACACCATGGCAACAATCGGATTTATCGGCCTCGGCATCATGGGTACGCCCATGGCCCGCCACCTGCAGAATGCAGGCCACACCATTGTCACCTCGAAATTCGCCATTCCGCCGCGCCAGGAACTGCTCGACAACGGCCTGCAATTCGTCGAGACGCCGAAGGCGCTCGCTGAAAGCGTCGACACGATCATCCTGATGCTGCCCGATACGCCTGAGGTGAAGGACGTTCTCTTCGGCGAGAACGGCGTTTCCTACGGCCTATCGGCTGGCAAGCTCGTCATCGACATGAGCTCGATCTCGCCGATCGAGACCAAGGAGTTCGCCCGCAAGGTGCGCGAGACTGGCGCCGAATATATCGATGCGCCGGTCTCGGGCGGCGAGGTCGGCGCGCGAAACGCATCGCTGTCGATCATGGCCGGCGGTTCGCAGGAAAGCTTCGACCGCGCGCTGCCGCTCCTGCAACTGATGGGCAAGAACATCACGCTGGTCGGCGATTGCGGCGACGGCCAGGTTACCAAGGTTGCCAACCAGATCATTGTCGCGCTGACGATCGAGGCGGTCTCCGAAGCGCTGGTCTTCGCGTCGAAGGCCGGCGCCGATCCGGCCCGCGTGCGCTCGGCGCTGATGGGCGGCTTTGCTTCCTCGCGCATCCTTGAGGTTCACGGCGAGCGGATGATCAACCGCACCTTCGAGCCGGGCTTCCGCATCGCGCTGCACCAG
This sequence comes from Rhizobium sp. OAE497, assembly GCF_040546565.1. Taxonomy (NCBI): domain Bacteria; kingdom Pseudomonadati; phylum Pseudomonadota; class Alphaproteobacteria; order Hyphomicrobiales; family Rhizobiaceae; genus Rhizobium; species Rhizobium sp. OAE497. The sequence goes on along the minus strand of NZ_JBEPOA010000002.1, from coordinate 1,211,093 downwards.
AAGGACCTGAACCTCGCGCTGCAGGGCGCCAAGACGCTCGGCATCTCGCTGCCCAACACCGCGGCGACGCAGGAACTCTTCAACCAGTGCGCCGCCAATGGCGACAGTGGCCTCGACCATTCCGGTCTGGTCACCGCGCTGGAGCGGATGGCCAACCACGCCGTCGCGTGAGGATGAGGCTGGCCGGAGGACAATTCCGGCCAGCCGTTCAACAGCAGGAGAGCTCCATGCCGCCGATCGCCGATCCCCGCGCTTTTCTGGAAGGCCTCTTCCGCGCCGCCGTCGCAGCGGCCGATCCGGACAAGGCGCTGGCCGGTTGCCTGCCTGACAAGCCGAAAGGCCGCACTGTGGTCATCGGCGCCGGCAAGGGCGCAGCACAGATGGCTCGCGCCTTCGAACGGCTGTGGGATGGCCCGCTCTCCGGCGTCGTCGTCACCCGCTACGGCTACGCCGTGGACTGTGAACGCATCGAAATCCTCGAAGCCGCCCATCCAGTACCGGACGAGAACGGCCTTGCCGCTTCCGCCAAGCTGATGGCGGTGGTCAGCGGCCTGACCGGGGACGATCTCGTCGTCGCCCTCATCTGCGGCGGCGGCTCCGCACTGCTTCCGGCACCTGCCGGAGACCTGACGCTCGTCGACGAAATCGCCGTCAACAAGGCGCTGCTGGCCTCAGGCGCGCCGATCGATGCGATGAACGCCGTCCGCAAGCAGGTCTCGCGCATCAAGGGCGGCAGACTGGCGGCACTCGCCCATCCGGCCCGCGTCATCTCTCTCGTCGTTTCCGACATTCCCGGCGACAACCTCGCCCTCGTCGCCTCGGGACCGACCATCCCGGATAGAAGCACAGCCGCCGATGTCTTGCGGCTGATCGATCGCTACCGCCTCGATCTCCCCGAAGCGGTGATGCGCCATATCCGCGAGGGCAGGGACCCGGCGCCGCGGCCGGACAGCGCCTGCTTCGCAGGAAACGAAGTGCATCTGGTAGCGTCCGCCTGCGTTTCCCTGGAAGCGGCAGCAAAGGCTGCCCGCAACGCCGGTATCGAAGCGGTGATCCTTTCCGATGCAATCGAGGGAGAGGCCTCCGAAATCGGCCGCATGCATGCGGCGATCGCCGCCGAAATCGCCCGCCGCGACCGGCCGTTTTCCAAACCCGTCGTGCTGCTCTCGGGCGGCGAGACGACGGTGACGATCAAGGGGACGGGGAGGGGCGGGCGCAATGGGGAATTCCTGCTCTCCTTCGCCCGCGGCATTGCCGGATTGAACGGCATCTCGGCGCTGGCCGCCGATACCGACGGCATCGACGGCTCGGAAGACAACGCGGGTGCCTTCGCCGATGGAACCACCGTCGACCGTCTTCTCCGCAGCCAGATGGATGCCGCCGATCTCCTGGCCGACAACGACAGCTGGTCCGCCTTCAATGTGCTCGGCGATCTCTTCGTCCCCGGACCAACCGGCACCAACGTCAACGACTTCAGGGCGATCCTGATCCAGCCGTCCGAATGATCAATATGCGGGAAGGGGAGTGCCATGACGACCGCTCAAAACTCGGCCCGCCTGATCATCGAAATGCGATCGCTGGCGAAGGACCTCTTCGCCACCGGCATCAACGCATTGAGCCTTGCCGGATCGGGCAACGTCCACTTCCACCCCAGAATGGCGCAGCTCGCCTGCCTCGACGCCGTCCGCAGCGCCGCCTTCCAATATTTCCAGACCGTGCTGGTAACGCATTCGGCCATAGCTGACGACGCATCATTTTCAGCATCGAAACTGCTCGAACTTGCCGAAGGCGCAGGCACCATCGACGGAGCCGTGGCGATCGTCAACGGGCGCATCCAGAAAGGCCCATGCAACAACCGCCTCGCGCTGAACTTCGCGCTCGCCGCCGCAAAAGCGCGCCTCCACCGCCCCTGGATCTTCCTCAGCGGCACGACCGGCCACCGCGAACACCGCTATCACTCCGCAGGCGCCCTGGTTGACGCCGGCACATGCCCCTGGATCTGGCCGCTCGGAAAGCAGGCCGATGACCTGCCGGTCGATCTTCTGCCACTGCTCGCCGACGCCGGCGGTCTGCTGATGGCCGATGCTGCGGCGTCCTATGCGATGAATATCGATTTGATTCTGTTGGCTTGATGATTGGCCGACCGATCGGCCTCGCGACGCCGATCGGTGCTGCATGAATTTCCGCCATAAAAATGCGATGATAGAGGGCGCTCTTGCATCAACCTTGCAAGGGTTTCACTCCAGCGTTGACTTTTGTCAGTGCTGATGAATAATGTCAGGTATCGTTTCCTGAGATGAAAAATGCCAGTTCGATCTACCGATCCAATAATCCATAAGGCCGCTTGGCTCTATTACACGCATGGCCTGCGTCAGGACGAGGTTGCCCAGCGCCTGGAAATCTCCCGCGCATCAATCGCCACCTACCTGAGGCGGGCGCGCGAGATGGGGATCGTCACGATCACCACCTCCTCCGAACTCTTTACGGACGATGTCCTTGCGCGGGAACTGGAGGACGCAGTTGGCCTCAATACGGTCTGGATCGTGCCGGAGGACCGGCAGGCCATGAATGCGGAGGCCGAGATGCCGGTCGTCGCGGCATCCGTATTTCTCGAACTGATCAACAAGGGTGACCGCATCGGCGTTGCCTGGGGCCGCACGGTCTATCATATCGCCGACGTCATGCCCTTTGCCGATCTGCGCGGCGTGACCGTCGTTCAACTCTGCGGCAATCTCGGTGCGCCCTATTCCTATCGGCCCGACCAGTGCACGACGGAAATCGCCCGCAGGCTCAATGCCGAGGGGATCAATCTCTATGCGCCGCTCGTGCTTTCCTCGGAACGGCTTGCCGAGGAGCTTCGTGCTGAGCCGGTCATTCGTGAGCAGCTCGCAACGATTTCCGATTGCGATCTGGCGCTCTATTCGGTGGGTGGCATCGAGAAGGACAGCCATCTCGTCAAGTGCGGCGCGCTTTCGGCTGGGGAAATGGATGAGATGGGCGCCAAGGGTGCGGCCGGGGTCATTGCCGGGCAGCTCATCGATCGGGACGGCCGCTGGATGGATTGCTCCCATAACCGGCGCTGCATGTCCGCCGATCTGACATCCATCCGCTCGATCAAGAAGCGCATGCTCGTCGTTCAGGAAGACAACAAGTTTGAATCGCTGGTCGCGGCCCTGAAGGGCGGCTTCGCCTCGCACCTCATCGTCACGACGTCGATGGCGCGGCGCGTGCTGGAGCATTGGAGCCGCGAGGGGCTTGGCAAGGGTTCGGGCACGCCCTGACGCCCACAGGTTCGGGTCCGCCGATGCCGGCTGGGCCGGTTTATCGGGAGGATGAAATAATGGAAAATCTCTGGCGCGACGATGACGCCGAAAAGGTCGTCGCAGACTATGCCGCCAAGGGCGTGAACCGCGATCTGGCGATGCGCACCTATACGACACGACTGCTCGGCGGCGAGCCGCGGCTGGTTCTGCATGGCGGTGGAAACACCTCCGTGAAAACGGAAATGACCGATCTCGTCGGCGACACCCATGCTGTGCTTTGCGTCAAGGGCAGCGGCTGGGACATGGGAACAATCGAGCCCGCTGGCCTGCCGGCCGTCAGGATCGGCGCGCTGCTGAAGAGCCGCAAACTCGCCAGTCTCGGCGACGAGGACATGGTGACGCTGCTGCGTGCCAATCTCATCGATCCAGGTGCGCCCAACCCGTCGGTGGAAGCGCTGCTTCATGCCTTCCTGCCGCACAAGTTTGTCGACCACACCCATTCGACTGCCATGCTCGCCATAGCCGACCAGGCAAGGAGCCGGGAGATGAGCGCTGAGCTCTTCGGCAAGAAGATGGGCTTCGTGCCCTATATCATGCCCGGTTTCGCGCTCGCCAAGGCGGCTGTCGAAGTGTTCGAGCGGGACCCGACGGTCGAAGGCCTGATCCTCGACAAGCACGGCATCTTCACCTTCGGCGAGAGCGCGAAGGAAGCCTATGACCGGATGATCCATTACGTCACGGTCGCCGAGGATTACGTGAAGGACAACGGCCGCAACGTCTTCACGCCGGCCGCCCTGCCGTCGTCTCTCGCAAGCCCTGACGACATCGCCCCCATGCTGCGCGGCGCCGTTGCCGTCGACAAAGGCGAGGGGCGTTATGACCGGATGGTGAGCGTCTTCCGCACATCGCCGGCCATTCTCGCTTTCGTGAATGCCGCTGAACTGCCGGATATGGCGGCGCGCGGTGTCTCGACCCCCGATCTCTCGATCCGCATCAAGACCGGTCCGATGGTACTGCCGGCGCCTGCCAGGGACGACCTCGCAAGCTATCGCGATGTAATCGACAGCCACGTCGCCGCTTTTGCTGCCGGCTATACGGAATATTTCCGCAGCAACGATGCGCGCGACGACGTCAAGCGCATCATGCTCGACCCGATGCCACGTCTGACGCTGGTGCCAGGCCTAGGCATGTTCGGTCATGGGCGGACCTTCAAGGACGCGACGATCGCTGTTGATGTCGGCGAGATGTGGATCGAGGCTGCGCGCGATGCCGAATCCGTGGGACGCTTCGAACCGGTAAGCCGCCCGGATCTCTTCGATCTCGAATACTGGTCGCTCGAGCAGGCCAAGCTTGCCGGCGCCAAGCCGAAGCCGTTCACGGGACAGGTCGCCATCGTCACCGGCGGGGCGGGAGCTATCGGTGCGGCTGTCGTCAAGGCGTTCGCGGCTGAGGGCGCCCATGTCGTGGCGCTTGATCTCGATGGCGAAAAGGCCGCGGCGGTCGCCAAAGCCGCCGGCAATAATTCGATCGGCATCGCCTGCGATATCACCGATTCCAGTTCCGTGCGGGCAGCCTTCGACAAGGCCGTCGCCACCTTCGGCGGCGTCGATATCGTCGTCTCCAACGCCGGTGCCGCCTGGGAAAGCCCGATTGCCACGATGGACGACGCCGTCCTGCGCAAGAGCTTCGAATTGAACTTCTTCGCCCACCAGACAGTGGCGCAGAATGCCGTGCGGATCATGAAGGAGCAGGGGACAGGCGGCGTGCTGCTGTTCAACGCCTCCAAGCAGGCGGTCAACCCCGGCGCCAAGTTCGGCGCGTACGGGCTGCCGAAGGCCGCGACGCTGTTCCTCTCCCGGCAATATGCACTGGAGCATGGCGCCGACAACATCCGCGTGAATGCCGTCAATGCCGACCGTATCCGCTCCGGCCTGCTCAACGACGAGATGATCGCCAACCGGGCCGCGGCGCGCGGCGTCTCCGTCAAGGATTACATGGGCGGCAACCTGCTCGGCCTCGAAGTAACGGCAGAAGACGTCGCCCGTGCTTTTGTCCATCAGGCACTTGCCGAGCGCACGACCGCCGATGTGACGACGGTCGACGGTGGCAATATCGCTGCTGCGATGCGCTGATCTTTGATACAAACGGCGGCCCCGCTTTCTCTGCGGGGCAAGAAAAAAAGGGGCGGCTCAGCGAGCCGCCCCTTTCCATTCTACCCTTCAAAAAATCAGGGCTTCGGCATCCAGGCAGGCATGGCGACATCGGCATGGGCGAACTGCGGCAGTTTCGTGCCGAGCTCTTCCATGTTCTGAATGTCCTGGTCGTTGAGATCCTTCTGGGTGATCAGCGTCGGCGGGACGATGACCTGCTTGCCCGGATCTTCGCCGGCCAGCAGCATGGCGAGCGAACGTACCGAGACTTGGCCGACCACGGCCGGGTTGGTCGCCGCTGTCGCCGCCCAGGCGGAGCCCGGCTCGCGCATGGCGGCGATGTCGGAGGTTGATATATCGGCCGAATAAATCTTCACGTTGGAAGAGAGGCCGGCTTCGTCCACGGCGATCTTCACGCCCTTGGCGAATTCGTCGTAAGGGGCGAACATCACAGTGATATCAGGATTGGCCGAAATCACCGAGCGCGCCTGGTTGGCGACCGAGTTGGCAATCGGGTTGTCCATCGTGCCGAACTGGGCAGCTTCGTTGATGCCCGAATACTTGCCCTTGAATTCCTTCCAGGTCTCGTCGCGGCGGTCGAGCGGCGCGATGCCGGCGACATAGACGTAACCCGCCTTGAAGCTCTCGCCGTTATCCTTGATCGCCTGCTCAAGCGCGAGGCGGGCGAGGTCTCGGTCGGACTGTTCGACCTGCGGGATCTTCGGGTTCTCGACATTGACGTCGAAGGCAACGACCTTGATGCCGGCGTCGACGGCCCGCTGGGCTGCTTCCTTCATGGATTCCGTCAGGCCGTGCTGAATGATGATGCCCTGCACGCCGAGTGCAATCGCCTGGTCGACCATATCGGCCTGGAGGGCAGCATCCTGGCGGCTGTCGAAGACCTGGAGCTGGACGCCGAGTGCCTTGGCCTGCGCTTCGACGCCCGCGAGATAGGACTGGAAGAAGTCGCCGGTCGAAAGATAGCGCACGAGCGCGATCTTCACGTCGCCCGGCTTGTCGAACGGCTTCGGCATGTCAGCTGCAAAGGACGGCGCGGCAAACGAGGCCGCGGCCATCAGCCCGAGCGTCAGCTTGCCCAGGGTTCTGCGTGTAAAATTCATGTCAGTCTCCTCCACTGGTGAACTTTGGTTATCCGCTGAGGCCTCCCGCCTCAGCGTTTGCCTCTTTTCGAGAGCGCAAAGGTGAAAATCAGGGCGACGACGAGGACGGCGCCCTTGACGAAGTCCTGGGTGTAATAGGGAGCGTTCATCATCGTCAGGCCCTGCAGCAGGATGCCGACGAAGAGCGCGCCGACGGCAGTGCCGAAGGCATTCGGTTTGGCCGCGCCAAGCACGGCAAAGCCGATCAGGGCTGCGGCGACGGCATCCAGGAGCAGATTGTTGCCCGAGGCGATGTCGCCGCGGCCGAGGCGGGCTGCAAGCAGGATGCCGCCGATGGAAGCGAAGACGCCGGAGATGATGTAGGCCCAGATCTTGTAGGCATTGACTGGCGCACCGGCCAGGCTTGCGGCGCGCTCGTTGGAACCGACCGCGTACATCATGCGGCCGAAGCGCGTGTATTGAAGAAAGAACCAGATGACGATGGCGAGCACGATCAGCACCACCACGGAAACCGGCACGAGATTGGGCAAGATCAGATCGAAACGGTGGCGGCCGAGCGCGAGGAAACCGGGGCTGAAGGCGCCGGTCGCCGTCGAACCGTCCGGCAGCGTCATGCCTGTCGCGATCGAGCGTCCCTCGGTCGGGATGCGCTGGAGGCCGAGCAGCAGGAACATCATTCCGAGCGTCGCGAGAAGATCGGGAACGCGCATGTAGACGATGATGATACCGTTGATCAGGCCGACGAGAACGCCGACGGCAAGGCACGCGAGTGTGGCGGTCACCGCATCGCCACCCATGACGACCATCACGTAGGACGACGCCATCATTGCTGTGGTGGCGACCGAGCCGATCGAGAGGTCGAAGCCGCCGACGACGAGCGTCGCGGTAACGCCGAGCGCCAGGATGCCCGTGATCGACACGGATTGCAGGATGAAGACCGCGCTTTGCGGCGAGGCAAAACCGCCGGTCACCAGCGAGAAATAGAGCACCATGCCGGCGAGCAGCACGAGGAAGCCGTATTTGATTGCGGCCTCACGGATGTTCAGGGCTGGCGGAGCAACGGCGCCGGTGGATTTGCTCTCTTCACTCATCATCATGCGCTGACCTGTTGATAGAATTGCCCGGCGAACTCAGAGAGCAGCCGATCGACATCGATGTCGGCATTGCGATGCTCGCCGACGATGGTTTGTTCCGACATCACGAAAATGCGGTCGGCGACTTCAAAGGCTTCGTCGAGCTCTGTCAGAAAAAGAATGGTGGCCCGTCCGGCCGCCGACGCCCTGAGCTTCTCGCCGATATCGCGGCGAGCTGCGATATCGACCCCCTGGAAAGGCTCGTCGAGAATGAGAAGGCGGGAGGCTTCGGAAAGCCAACGCCCGACCATGACCTTTTGCTGGTTGCCGCCCGACAAAGTCTGCATCTCGTCGCGTTCGCTGCGGCAGACGACGCCGAGCGATGAAATCTGCTGGCGTGCCTTGGCCCTTTCTGCCCTGCGGCTGGCGATGCCGAGGAACGAGAGACGGCGCAGGAAGGGCAGGCTGATATTCTCGTAGATGTTGAAATCCGGCACGATGCCGCTCATCGCGCGGTCCTTGGCGACGAGGAAGACGCCCCGGGCGATCGCCTGTCCCGTCGTCTTCGGCGCATAGCGCGCACCATCCAGCGTCATCTCACCGGCTGACGGCGCACGCTCGCCAAACAGCGTTTCAGCGAGCGCCGTCTTGCCGACGCCGACAAGGCCGGTGACCGCGACGATTTCGCCGTCACCCAGATCAAAGTCGAAGGGGCGCGTCTGGTCGGAAAGCTTGAGGCCGCGAGCGCTGAACACGGGAGCTCCGGCATCGCGTACGGCGACGGCGCCGGCGGAAACCTTGCGGCCAAGCATGGCGTTGACTGCGCTTTCGTAATCGAGCTCCGGCCCTTCGAAGCGGCCGGTGATACGGCCATCGCGCAGCGTCACGATGCTATCGGCAAGCCGGCGGATATCCGACATGCGATGCGAAATGTAGAGAATGGCGACGCCGCGCGCCTTCAGGCGGTCGACGAGATCAAACAGCCGGTTCGCCTCGGCGCTGGAAAGTGACGACGTCGGCTCGTCAAGGATCAGCACTTTTGGCTCGTGCGCCATGGCGCGTGCGATTGCCACCATCTGCCGGTCGGCAAGCGTCAGGTCGTTGATATTGGCGCCCAGATCGATCGCGAGCCCCATGCGGGACGCGACCACGGCAGCCTCGCGCCGCACCCTGCGCGGATTGAAGAACAGCCGCGCCCCGCGTCCGTTCAGCCGGTCGAGCGTGAGGTTGGTCGCCACGTCGAGATCGGCAACGACGCCGTCATTGATGTTCTGGTGAACGGTGACGACGCCAGCGCGGATCGCTTCAGCCGGCGTCGCCGGATCGAAAGCGGTCGCAGCCAGCGTGATCGTGCCCGCGTCTCGCATGTAGACCCCGGAAAGAATGCGGACGAGCGTGGATTTGCCGGCGCCGTTGGCGCCCATCAATACCGTCACTGCGCCTGCTTTGAGGTCGAAGTCCACACCCTGCAGAACCGGTACCGGACCGAAGGATTTGCGCACGCCCTCAATGCGAAACAATGCTTGTTCGCTCATTTTCTCCTCCCATTGATCCCAAGTTAGGACAGCATCTCGTCAAATGTCAAGGCTGTTGACATTTGACAGAATGATGCCTTAGCTGTGGGCAAAGAGGGCATGGTGGCAGGCAGAGGAGGCGGCCCCATGTTCAGGAGGAGATCATATGGATAGCCACGTCTTTGAGGCGTTGAGTATAGAGTCATTGCCGGTACGGCTCGGCGGCAACGCTGCGATCACGCAAAGAATCGGTGACGATTGCGGCCGGTGGCGGGTCCATGAGGTCGGTGACGGTAACCTCAACCTGGTGTTCATCGTCACCGGCGAGAAAGGCACAGTGATCGTCAAGCAGGCGTTGCCCTATGTGCGCCTGGTCGGCGAGAGCTGGCCGCTGCCGCTCAAGCGCTCGTTCTTCGAATATCATGCGCTGAAACGCCAGGGCGCGCGTGATCCCGGCATGGTGCCGGAGGTCCTTCTCTTCGACGAGGCGCAGGCCATCATCGTCATGGAGTTCCTGACGCCGCACGTCATCCTGCGCCGCGCGCTGATCGATGGGCGCGAGCTGCCGAAGATCGGCCGCGATCTCGGGCTGTTCGTCGCCCGCACGCTCTTCCGCGGCTCGGATCTTCATATGCCGACGCGTGACAAGAAGGCTGACGTCGCGCTGTTCAGTGACAATGTCGAGCTTTGCGACATCACGGAGAACCTCGTGTTCTCGGACCCTTACTTCGAGGCAGCGCTCAACCGTCACACGACGCCACAGCTCGATCCCCTTGTTGCGGAGCTTCGCGCCGACCGCGACCTGAAGGTGGAGGCACAACGCCTGAAGCACATCTTCTCGGCCAAGGCGGAAACGCTCTGCCACGGTGACCTGCATACCGGTTCCGTGATGGTGACCGATGACGAGACACGCGTCATCGATCCGGAATTCGCTTTCTACGGACCGATCAGCTTCGATGTCGGCATGCTGATCGCCAATTTCTGGATGAGCTATTTCTCACAGTCCGGTCACGAGACCGCGCCGGGCGCGCGCGACAGCATGCGCGCCTACCTGCTCGATACGATCGACACGCTCTGGGAAACATTCCGCGCCGAGTTTTCGAACCTGTGGCGCACCGAGCGCAAGGGCATCCTCTATCAAGCGAGCGTCTTCGAGAACCGCAATGATGCACTCGCTGCCGAGCAGGCGTTGAACCTCGTCATCAGCGAAATATGGGGTGAAATGCTGGGCTTTGCCGGCATCGAAATCCACCGCCGCATCCTCGGCCTTGCTCACAACGCCGATTTTGAAACCATCGCCGACCTCGACCGCCGCGCGCATTGCGAAAGCAAGGCACTGACGTTCGGGCGCCACATCGCCGTCAACCGGCAACGTATCCACAGTCTCCGCGACATTCGCGAGACGGTGGAGCGGCTAGAAAAGGAGACTATCGCGTGAAAGTCGGAGAACGCCATTACCACACTATATGGCTCAACGACGACGGCCGCGCCGTCGATATCATCGACCAGCGCTGGCTGCCGCACGAGTTTCGTGTCGTTACGCTGAAGACCGTCGCCGAGGTCGCGGTCGCCATACGCGACATGTGGGTTCGCGGCGCGCCGTTGATCGGCGTGACGGCCGCCTACGGCGTTGCGATCGCCATGGCGGTTGACCCCTCGGACAAGCATCTCGATGCTGTCTGGGAAGAGCTCAACGAAACGCGCCCGACCGCCATCAATCTGCGCTGGGCGCTGAATGCGATGCGCGATCACCTGCGGCCCTTGCCGGAAAGCGAACGGGCTGAGGCCGCCTACAAGCGCGCTGCCGAAATTGCGGAAGAGGATGTTCAGCTCAATCGCGCGATCGGCGCCAATGGCCTGGATATCATTCGGAAGATCGCGGCAGGCAAGAAGCCTGGCGAACCGGTGCGCGTCCTCACCCACTGTAATGCTGGCTGGCTTGCGACCGTTGACTACGGTACCGCGACCGCGCCGATCTATATGGCCGTCGAGGAAGGCATTCCGGTTCACGTCTATGTTGACGAAACCCGGCCGCGGAACCAGGGCGCCTATCTCACGGCCTGGGAGATGAATGGCCATGGCGTGCCGCATACGCTGATCGTCGACAATGCCGGCGGCCATCTGATGCAGCACGGCGATGTCGACATGGTCATCGTCGGCACCGACCGCACGACGGCGAACGGAGATGTCTGCAACAAGGTCGGAACCTACCTCAAGGCGCTTGCGGCGCGCGACAACGGCGTACCCTTCTATGTCGCCCTGCCGTCGCCGACGATCGATTGGACGGTGCATGACGGCATCAAGGAAATCCCGATCGAGGAGCGCTCTGCCGACGAAGTCAGCTTCGTTCAGGGAAAGGCGGCAGACGGCTCGATATCGAGCGTGCGCATTTCGCCCGAAGGAAGCCCCGCCGCCAACCCGGCCTTCGACGTTACGCCTGCTCGTCTGATCACCGGCCTGATAACCGAGCGCGGCATCGCAACGCCTTCGCCGGAAGGTCTGAAAGCACTTTTCCCCGAACGGAACTGAGACGATGACCCTATCCAACCATAAATCCACGGAAGACATCGCGCTCGGAATCCGGCGCCGGGTCTTCTTCCATACGATGGCAAACAATGGCGGCTATCTGAGCCAGGCCTGTTCTGCCGCAGAGAGCCTTGCGCTGCTCTATAACGAATTTCTGACGCTCGGCGCGCCCACGCTTCCCAAGGTGCCACTGCCATTCGCAGGCGTACCGTCGGCACATAATCCCGACGCATTCACCGGTGCTGGCTACCACGGCCCGTTCGCGCCGGAGTTCGATCGCTTTTTCATTTCGCCCGCGCATTATGCGCTGGTCATCTACTCGGCCCTGATCGAGACCGGCCGCATGGACGAGCATGCACTCGACCACTTCAACAAGGACGGCGGGTCGGTCGAGATGATCGGCGCCGAGCATAGCCCCGGGATGGAAGTAACGACCGGCTCGCTGGCGCAGGGGCTTTCCATGGCCTCGGGTGTCGCTTGGGCGCGATCGAAAAAGGGCGAACCCGGTAAGGTCTGGGTCTATATGTCGGACGGGGAATTCCAGGAGGGACAGACCTGGGAGTGCCTCGCGGCCATGTCTTATCACCAGATCGACAATATCCGGGTGATCGTCGACGTGAACCGGCAGCAATGCGACGGTGCGATGTCCTCCGTGCTCGATCTCGGCGATCTTGCCACACGAGTGAGCTCCTTCGGCGTCACATGCCGTTCGGTCGATGGCCACGACCTCAATGCGCTTCGGGAAGCGGCGGCCAGTGCCGAAACCGGGAAGCCGCTGGTGATCCTCGCCAACACGTCACCCTATCAGGGCATGAACTTCCTGAAGAAGCGCTTCCCGCGCCTGCATTACGTGCGGTTCAAGAGTGCGGACGAGCGGTTGGAAATGCAGACAGCCCTTGCCGCCGAACTCGGCATCGACATGAACGCAGCAGAGAGGGCCTGATGATGGTCGAGATTGTCAATCGTCCTTATGCCAAGGCGTTCGAGGCCTTCGCCGTCACGCGACCCGAGGTGCTATGCCTTTCGGCGGACCTGACCTCTTCCTGTGAGGTCGATGGTTTCAGAGACCGGCACCCGGAGCAGTTTCTCTCGCTTGGCATGGCCGAGCAGAACATGCTGTCGTTCGCCGCCGGCCTCGCCATGCAGGGCCATCGCCCGTTTCTTCATACGTTTTCGGTGTTTCTCTATCGCCGTCCCTATGATCAGCTGATCAATTCCATCGCCTATTCCAATCGCAAAGTGCGCCTCATGGGCTTCCTTCCGGGGATCACGACGCCCGGCGGCATCACCCATCAGGCGATCGAAGACATTTCGGTGATGCGCGCAGTGCCGAACATGACCGTGCTGGAAACTGGCGACGCGACCGAAGTCGAAACCGTGCTGGAGGTCGCTGACGCCATCGATGGCCCGGTCTATGTGCGCGTGCTGCGCGGGGAAGTGCCGAGGCTCTTCTCCACGCCGTTCGAATTCAACAAGCTGCGCAGGCTTTCCGAGGGAGATGACATTCTCGTGGTGAGCTCTGGTGTCTGCACCGAAGAAGCGCTCCGCGCGATTGGACCGCTGACCGATCGCAAGATCGGCGTTCATCATCTGCATGTCTCGACGTTGAAACCTTTCGACAGGGCAGGGCTGCTCAAGGCCGCGCGCGGCAAGAAGGGCATCGTCACGCTGGAAAATCACCTGGTGACAGGCGGCCTCGGCTCACTGGTGGCCGAAATCCTCGCCGAGGAAGGACTTGGCATCCGGCTGAGGCGGCTTGGTCTGAACGACACCTTTGCACATGGCGCCTCCAAGCCGTATCTCATGAAGAAATATGGTCTCGACGCCGGCGCCCTCGTCTCCGCGATAGAGGAGCTTCTCGGCAAGAAGCTCGATATCGGCGAGGAAGAGCTGATGGAGGTGCGCCTCGATCACGTTCATTCGGCGCAGAAGGCAGAGGCGCTTTGATGACTGAGCGCTTTACCGTCAGCTATTTCATCCGTGGGGCAGACGCTGCGGAGGCAAAAGCCCGGGCGCTCGACATCGCGCTTGAGCAAACCGTCGAGATCCCTCGTGCTGCGGTCCCGAAGGGCTATGTCGAGGATGTGATCCTCGGCCGCCTGGAGGGCCTCGAACAGGTGAGAGACGGGCGGTCGGGTTTTCTGGCGACCATCTCCTATTCCGAGGATGATGTTGGCGGCGATTTTCTGCAGTTCCTCAACATCGTCTTCGGCAACAGCTCCATCAAGCCTGGTCTCAAGGTGGAAGATATCGGTCTCTCATCCGGCATTCTCGATCTCTGCGGGGGACCGCGCCACGGCATTGCCGGCTTGCGGGCGCGCGCCGGAATAGGCGAGACGCCTCTGCTCATGTCGGCGATCAAACCGGTCGGTTTGTCGACAAAGGAGCTGGCCAGTCTGGCCCATGACTTCGCGATTGGCGGTGTGCATTTCGTCAAGGACGATCACGGTCTCGTCGACCAACGGACCTCTCCGTTCAGCGAACGTTTGAAGGCCTGTGTCGCGGCTGTCGGCGAGGCCAACGCCAAGACCGGCGGCAGGACGAGCTTCGTTCCGAATATCACGGGACCCGCGACGGCAATCGTCGACCGAGCCAAAGAGGCGCAGGAAGCGGGGGCAGGCGGCGTCATGATCGCACCGGCTCTTGCCGGCTACGATATCATCCGCACACTCGCCGCCGATCGGGATTTCACGCTCCCGATCGTCTCTCATCCGGCCTTCTCCGGCGCCAACATCGTGTCACCCGATTGCGGCTTCACGCATCGTACTTTCTTCGGGACACTTCACAGGCTGATGGGGGCTGATGCCGTCATCTATCCGAATTTCGGTGGCCGTTTCGGCTTCAGCCGTGAGGAGTGCCTGTCGATCTCGACTGCCTGCGCGGCAGAAATGGGTGGCCTGAAAACCATCGCGCCGGCTCCGGGCGGCGGCATGACGCTCGATCGGGTAGGCGAGATGCGCGCAGCCTATGGCAACGACATCATGTATCTTGTCGGCGGTGCGCTGCTTATGGATCCGGACGGTGTCGTTGCTGCATGCCAACGCCTCGTCAGCACGGTTTATGACTGAATTTGGATCCATGCGGCGGCTCAGCTGAGCCGCACGCTTTTTTGTCTGGCCCGGTAGGCTACCGCGACCAGAAGAATTTCGGCCGCCACGCTGATGTCGTTGGGGCAGGGGAGCTAGTGCTGCCATCGTCCTAGCCGATGCCACTCCCCGCAATCCCGCAAATTTTTCCAATCTTTCCAATTACCTACGGTGTATCGTTTGATTATCGACAAAAAACACTTGCGACCATCGATTTAGATGATAACGTTTCAACTAAATTGAATGCCGAATGCGACAGTCAACGTTTGGGAGGACGTGACATGACCAGCAGCAGTAGATTTATGCCTGAAATCAGCCGCCGCACCCTGCTTGCAGGGGCAGGGAGTGCGGCCCTAGTAGCGATGACGGGCGGTGCCCGGGCGCAGGAGGCCGTCAGCGGAGAGCTTGTCGTGCTCAATTGGCTCGGCGGTTCCGAAGCCGACATGATGAAGACGGTTCAGGCCGGGTTCCTGAAGAAATATCCCGATGTGAAGATCCGCGAAGTGCTGATCACCGGCCAAGGCGACATGCGCGGCGGTATCCGCACGGCGCTGATGGGCGGCGAGGTGGTCGATGTGCTGATCAACACTTGGCCCGCCTTCCGCAAGGAGCTGCTGGATGCAGGCATGCTCCGGCCTGTCGACGACCAGTGGAAGAGCTTCGGCTGGGACAAGGTCATCAGCCAGTCCTGGAAAGACCTCGGCGCCATCGATGGCAAGACCTACGGCCTGACCTACACATTCGGCGACCGTTCCGGCATCTGGTACAAGAAGGAACATCTCGCCAAGGCCGGCATCACCGCGCCGCCGAAGACCTGGGACGAATTCGTCGCAACCTTCGCGAAGCTGACGGCCGCCGGTTTCTCGGCACCGGTCGCCATCCCCGGCAAATACTGGGCGCATGCCGAGTGGTTCGAAACACTGCTCTTAAGGACGGCCGGCGTCGAGACGGCTGCGAAGCTCGCCGCGCATCAGATCCCCTGGACCGATCCAGTGGTGAAGACCGCGCTGACGAAATACAGCCAGATGCTGCAGGCAGGCTGCTGCGGCGCCACCAACGGCATGCTCGCCAATGACTGGGATGGCGAAGCCGACCAGATCTTCCAGGCCAATGCCAAGAACTACCTGCTGATCGGCATGTGGATGAACAACCGCGCCAAGAACGACTACAAGCTCGTCGAAGGCAAGGATTACAGTCTCTTCCAGTTCCCCGCACTCGGCATGGGCCATGACGACACCTCGAGTGTCGATGCCAAGGAACTCTTGGTCACGGCAAATGGCGCCAACCCGAAGGCCGCGGACGCATTCCTAGACTATTGGACCAGCGCCGAAGCCGCCAATATTCTCGCCAAGGCCGGCTATGCCTCGCCGAGCAGCAATGTCGACAAGTCGCTCTATGGCGAAGCCCAGAAGGTGGCGACGGAAGCGGTCGCGAGCTCAAAGCTGCAATTCGTGCTCGGCGATCTGCTGCCCGGCGACCTCGTCGACGAATATCGCGTCCAGCTGCAGAAATTCCTGCAGGATCCGTCGGAGGCGAATATCGACACGGTGCTCGCCGCCATCGAGGCCAAGGCCCAAGGGTCTTACTGATGCTGGGCTCCTCCGCTTCCCCTGTCCGGGGAGCGGCGGGCGTGATGCAGGGTTCTCCGCTGGCTGGCATCCAGGGCCGCCGGCGTCTGCTCAGGGACACGCCCGCCGCACTCATCCTGATCGCACCGGTGATCGTGCTTTTTGCGATCGCCGTCGTCTATCCGCTGGCGGAAACGATCCGGCTGAGCTTCTGGGATATCCAGGGGCTCAGAAAGCCGGCCTTCATCGGCTTCGGGAACTACGCAAAGCTTTTCGCTGACGCGGCTTTCCGCCATACGCTGCTGACGACGCTGATCTTCACGATCGGGACGACGGTGATTTCGGTGGGGATCGGCTGGGTTCTGGCGATGATGTGCGCCTTTGCGCCGCGCGAAACCTTGCCGTTCCGGGTGATGATCTTTGCGGCTTTCGGCATATCGGAGGCGGTGTCCGGCTATATGTGGCTCGGCATCTACCGGCCGGATGCCAGGGGGCTGCTCAATTCGCTGATCCAGCTACTTGGCTTCCAGGGCTTTTCCCATGCCTGGCTCGGTGACGCCAATACCGCGCTCTGGGCGCTGATCATCGCCGCCTCCTGGAGCGGTGTCGGCCTGCCGCTGATGCTGATCTTTGCCGCCATCCAGGCGATCCCGAAATCGGTTCTGGAGGCGGCCTATATGGATGGCGCCAAGCCGGTCTCGACCATGCGCCACATCATGATGCCGCTGTCGATGCCGGGCGTCCGCGTCGCCATCTTCATCAACCTGCTCGGCGCGCTGCGCGCTTTCGATATCATCTACATCCTGACCGGCGGCGGGCCGGTGCGTTCCACGGAGACGGTCGGCTATTTCATGTACCGCGAGTCCATGACCCAGTTCAAATTGGGCTACGGGGCGGCCGCCACCGTCATCCTGCTGCTCGCCGTTCTCATCGTCTCCATTCCCGCGATCATCCAGCGGACGGCGGGTGCGCGATGATTGGCAAGGCACCCCGCTGGATCATTATCGCCGTCGGCATCGTCGCCTGTATCTGGGTGATCCCGATCCTCGGCATCGTCGTTACCTCTCTGCGACCACCGCAAGGCGTGTCGCTCGGATGGTGGCACTTCGAGAGCTTCGATTTCACGCTCGATGCCTGGCGCAAGGTCTGGGACAAGTATCCGCTGGCACCCTCTATGTGGGTGACGATGAAGACCGCGGCGATCGCAACGGCGCTGACGATGCTACTGACGCCGGCTGCCGCCTATGCCTTCCACTTCCTGAATTTTCCGTTCAGGCGCCTGCTGCTCATCCTGATCATCAATGCTTTCGTACTGCCGCAGCAGGTGGTGATCATCCCGCTCTTCACGCTGTGGCGCGATCTCGGGCTGATCGACAGCATCTTCTCGGTGCTGATCCCCTATGTCGGCCTGTCCTTTGCCTGGTCGATCTTCCTCGTCAAAAACTTCTTCGAGGACTTTCCGCGGGAGCTCGTCGAGGCCGCTCGGATCGACGGCTGCGGACCGCTCGCGACCTTCCGCCATGTGGTGCTGCCGAACAGCCTGTCGCCGATCTTTGCGGTCGGCATCCTGCAGTTCCTGTGGACGTGGAATGCGCTGCTTTTGCCGATGCTCTTCCTGCGCAGCGATGTTCCGCTTCCGGTGCTGCTCGCCCGCATTTCGGGCAGCTACGAAATCAACTGGGACCAGAGATCGGTGGCCGCCATCATCACCACCATCGTCCCGCTTGTCGTTTTCCTCGTCTTCCAACGTCAGTTCGCCGCCGGCTCGCAGACCCGCACCGGCGCAAAGGAATAGAACCATGCCGAAACTCACCAACAAGCCGCTCCGCTACCGCCAGATCCATCTCGATTTCCACACCTCGGAGCATATTCCGGGCATCGGCTCGGATTTCGATCCGGAGGCTTTCGTCTCGACGCTGAAGGCGGCGCATGTGGATTCGATCACGATCTTCGCCAAGTGCCATCACGGCTGGTCCTACTATCCGACCAAGGTCGGCAAGCCGCATCCGCATCTGGCGCGGCCGGATCTGCTCGGCGATATGGTGAAGGCTCTCTCTGCCGCCGATATCGAAAGCCCGATCTATATCTCGGTGCAGTGGGATGAGCTGACGGCGCGCGAGCATCCGGAATGGCGTGCGATGAGCGCATCCAACCGCTACCAGCACGCGCTTCCCGGCGATCCCTCCGCCGGCAAGCAGCTGAGCCCGGCTTGGCACACCCTCTGCCTCAACCACGAGGGCCTGAGGAAATACATTCTCGATCAGGCACGCGAAGTCGCCCAGATCTATCCGACGCAGGGACTGTTCTTCGACATCATCCTGACGCCCGATTGCGTCTGCGCCGCCTGTGTCGGGCGCATGCAATGCGAGGGCCTCGATCCTGAGAATCCTGCCGATCGGCTGAAGAATGATGAGGCCGTCAACGAGCAGTTCCGCCGCGAGACCAGCAAGGCGCTGTTCGAAGAATTCCCGGGCCTGAGGGTGTTCTACAATTGCGGCCACATTCACAAGCAGGGGCCGGAGCGCTTCGGAACCTATTCGCATCTCGAACTCGAAAGCCTGCCGACGGGTGGCTGGGGCTACGACCACTTCCCCTCGAGCGCGCGCTATGCGGCAACGCTCGGCATGGACTTTCTCGCCCATACCGGAAAGTTCCACACATCCTGGGGCGAGTTCGGCGGCTTCAAGCATCCCGACGCCCTGGAATATGAATGCGCCCAGATGATCGCGCTCGGTTCCAAATGCCTGGTCGGCGATCAGCTGCATCCGAACGGTGCGATCAATCCCGATACCTATGCCTCGATCGCACCCGCCTACCGGCGCGTCGAGAAGATGGAACCGTTCCTGGAAGGAGCCAGGCAGATCTCCGAGATCGCCATCCTTTCCGCCGAGCATATGAGCCCTGAGGGTGCTCGCAACCATCCGAGCGACGATGGCACCGCGCAGATGCTGCAGGAGTTGAAGCGTCCCTTCGATGTCATTGATACCTCAGCCCGTTTCGAGCAATATCGGCTGCTGATCCTGCCCGACGAAATTACTGTCGATGCCGCCCTCGCGGCCCGGCTGAAGACCTACCTTTCCAATGGCGGCAAGCTCATCGCCTCCTGGCGCTCGGGCCTGGGCGAAGACGGCCGCTTTGCCGTCGATTTCGGCATCGAGCGCCAGCCCGAACCGGTGTCCTTCAAGCCGAGCTATGTGAAGGCCGACAAGGTGCTCGACGCGTCGATGCCCGAAACAGCCTTTGTTTTCTACGACGAGGCGGAGACCGTGCGCTCAACCGGCGCGACGGTGCTTGCCGGTATCTATCCGTCCTATTTCAATCGCTCCTACAAGCACTTCTGCTCGCATCAGCACGCGCCCGACAATCCGGATGCCGATATGCTGGGTGCCGCCGTCACCGAACATCGCGGCGCGGCCTATATCGCCTATCCGATCTTCCGGCTCTACCGGGCCATGGGGCAGCCTCTCTACAAATATGTCGTTCGCGGTCTTCTCGACCGCCTCGTTCCGAACCCGGCCATGGTCACCGACCTTCCGTCTTCGGGCCGCGCAACGTTGACACGCCAGGTCGAGCACAATCGCCATGTCTTGCACCTTCTCTACGGGCCGCCGCAGATCCGCGGCAAGGCTGTTCGCGGTGACGACGGTTCGACGCGGGTGATGGAGATGATCGAGGACATTCCGGCGATCGGCCCGGTCAACGCGACGGTGCGCCTGCCTGAGAAGCCGAAGCGGGTGTTCGACGCGATGACCGGCGAGGAGCTCGCCTGGCATGCTGCCGCCGATGGCGCCGTCAGCATCACCGTGCCGCGCCTCCACATCCACAGCGCCGTGGTCTTCGAAGGCGCCTGATTGAGACGGCCGTCGCCGGACGGCCGCACCCGGCGCCTCCGCCGCTTACGCTGGTGGGCGGCAAGGCGCTGGGTTATATGACGAAATGGCGTTATTGGGGCGCCGTTTTGGCGATAGACGTGCAGGGGTTGGCTTGAAATGGACGAGACGGATCACACAGCTGGGAGAAAGCGCGGAGCGACGATCATCGACGTTGCCAAGGTGGCAGACGTCGCGGTCGGCACCGTGTCGCGCTATCTCAATGGCCAGACGATCCGCCGCTCGAACCGCGAACAGATCGAACGGGCGATCCAGGATCTCGGTTACAAGCGCAATGCCGCCGCTGCGTCGATCCGCACCGACCTGACGCACATGATCGGCTTCCTGGTGCCGACCTTCGACGAGTTCCATGCGCGCATGCTGGAGCATCTGGCAAATTCCGTGCGCCGGACGGGGCGGGCGCTCCTGACCTATTGCCACGGCGGCGATCCGCGCGTCGTGGCCGAAGCGCTCGATTTCTTTGCCGCCCAACGCGTCGATGCGCTCATCATGGACGGCACGGCCGAGGTCTATGACCGCGTCGACGATCTCATCAATCATGATATCCCGATCATCTTCTACAACAACGACGTCCGAGGCCTCGCGGCAGACCGGGTGATGGTCGAGAACCACAAGGCGAGCTACCGGCTGGTCAGCCACCTGATCGATCTCGGCCACCGCCGCATCGGCATCCTGACTGGCGATCCGCGCAATTCATCCGGTATCGAGCGCCTGGCAGGCTACGAACAGGCGCTGCGCGAACGGGGGATCGCGCCCGATCCGGCGCTTGCCGTACGCGGCAACTGGCGGATGGACGGCGGCTACGAGGCGACCAAGCGGCTGATGTCGGTGGAGACCCCGCCGACCGCGATCTTTTCCGCCAACTACGGCATGGCGGTCGGCGCGCTCAGCTGGCTGAAGGAAAACGGCCGCCATGTGCCGGACGATGTGTCGCTGGCAAGCTTCGACGACGTCGCCGTTTTCCGGCTCTACGAAGCGGGCATCACCGCCGTGGCGCAGCCGGTCGCCAGCATCGCCGAGACGATTACCGACATTCTCGTCGAGCGCCTGGCGGAACCGGCGGGCGGGGCGACGCGCAGCGTCGTTCTGGAATGCGACATCATCCTGCGAGGCTCGACGCGCAGGGTGACCTGACGCGCGCTGCCCGCCAAGCGGTTAAAGGGAGGAAGCTTTGGCCAGCGTTGAACTGCAGAATATCGACAAGTCCTATGGCAGTTTCGAAGCCATCGGCGGCCTGAACCTGAACATCGATGACGGCTCGTTCACCGTTTTCGTCGGCCCGTCCGGATGCGGAAAATCGACGCTGCTGCGGATGATCGCCGGTCTGGAAAAAATCACCGGCGGCGACCTCAAGATCAATGGGCGGCGGATGAACGAGGCCGACCCGATCGAGCGCGGAGTGGCCATGGTCTTCCAGAATTACGCGCTCTATCCGCATATGACCGTTGAGCAGAATATCGGCTTTTCGCTCCGCATGGCCGGCATGGCGAAGGACGAGATTGCGCGCAGCGTCGCCGCCGCGGCCGCAACGCTGCAGATCGAGCCGCTGATGAAACGCAAGCCTGCCCAGCTTTCCGGCGGCCAGCGCCAGCGCGTCGCAATCGGCCGGGCGATCGTCCGCAATCCCGAAGTCTTCCTGTTCGACGAGCCGCTCTCCAACCTCGACGCGGAACTCAGGGTCTCGATGCGCGTCGAGATCGCCAAGCTGCATCGCCGCATCGGCGCAACGATGATCTATGTCACCCACGACCAGACGGAAGCGATGACGCTTGCCGACAAGATCGTCGTCATGCGCTCCGGCAAGATCGAGCAGATGGGGACGCCCGACATGCTCTATGCCGATCCGGACAACCTCTTCGTCGCCGGTTTCATCGGCTCGCCGCGCATGAACTTCCTGGAGGGAACGCTTGGCGCGGACGGGCTCGTCAGGCTCGATTGCGGCGCGAGCTTCCGCCCGGATCTGATGCATGCTGGCGGCCGCGACGTTCCCGTCAAGGTCGGCATCCGGCCGGAACATTTCACAGGGCAGGAGGGTGCCGGCGGGGCGATCGAGGTGAAGGTCGACGTCGTCGAAAATCTCGGCGGGACGCGCTTCATCTACGGCACCCTGTCCTCAGGGCAACCCGTCATCGTCGAGGACCGCTCCGAGACATCGCGCCGTCCCGGCGAGACGGTGACCGCGGCCTTCCCGGCGCGCAAGGCGCTGCTCTTCGGCGCAGATGGCCAGCGCATCCGTGACACCCAACCTGCAAACGCCATTCCGGCGGAGTGATCATGAACGACGATATTCTCTGGTACGACACGCCGGCCCGCCTCTGGACGGACGCCCTGCCGCTCGGCAATGGCAGGCTGGGCGCCATGGTCTTCGGCGATCCGCATCACGAGCGGCTGCAGATCAACGAATCGACTTTCTGGGCCGGCGGCCCCTATCAGCCGGTCAATCCTGACGCCTACGCTTACCTGCAGCAGGTGAGGGAGCTGATCTTTGCGGGGCGCTATGCCGAGGCCGAAGCCATGGCCGAGGCGCATCTGATGGCGCGGCCGATCAAGCAGATGTCCTATCAGCCGGTCGGCGATCTCCGGATCGAGCTGCCCCATGGGCAAGATGTCTCCGGCTACCGCCGAAGCCTCGATCTCGCAACGGCGACCGCGGTGGCCTCATACACGGTCGATGGCGTCAGCTTCCGCCGCGAGACCTTCGTTTCTCCGGTGGATGATATCCTGGTAATGCGAATTTCCGCCGATAGGAAGGGGGCGATCAACGGGAGGATCGCGATCGACAGCCCGCAGCGCAGCGCGCTGAGCAAGATCGAGCCCCAGCAACTGATCGTATCAGGCACCGGCACGTCGGAGTCCGGCATAGCCTCTGTCTTGCGCTTCACTTTCGGCATAAGGGTGATCAATAGCGGCGGCGAGCTTAAAGCAGCGCCTGGAGGTATCGATGTCGAGGCCGCGGACGAGCTCATTATCCTGCTCGACGCCGCCACCAACTTCAGGCGTTATGACGACGTCTCCGGCAACCCCGATCAGGATCTCGAAGAGAGGCTCGATCGGGCATCCCACCGCGCTTACGCCGATCTTCATCGCGACCATGTCGCCGAGCATCAGCGGCTTTATGGCGGCTTCTCCATCGATCTCGGCTCTTCGCCTGCCGCAGGCCTGCCGACCGATCAGCGCGTCGCCGAATTCGCCAATGGGCATGATCCGGCTCTGGCGGCGCTCTATGTCCAGTTCGGCCGCTACCTGATGATCGCCTCGTCGCGGCCGGGCACCCAGCCCGCCAATCTTCAGGGCATCTGGAACGACCAGACCGATCCGCCATGGGGCAGCAAATACACCGCCAATATCAATCTGCAGATGAATTACTGGCTGGCGGCGCCCGCCAATCTGACCGAATGCATCGAGCCGCTGATCGCCATGGCAGAAGATTTGGCCGAAACCGGCCGGGAGATGGCGATGGTGCATTACCACGCGCGCGGCTGGGTGATGCATCACAACACCGATCTCTGGCGTGCGACAGGCCCGATCGACGGCGCGCAATGGGGCCTCTGGCCGACCGGCGGTATCTGGCTGATGGCGCAGCTTCTCGATGTCTGCGATTACCTCGATGATCCCGAGACCACCCGAAAGCGCCTGTTCGCCGTAGCGAAAGGCGCCGCGCAGTTCATCTTCGACGTGCTCGTGCCGCTGCCCGGCACGGACTATCTCGTCACCAACCCATCGCTTTCGCCGGAGAATATCCACCCGCACGGCGCTTCGATCTGCGCCGGTCCGGCAATGGACAACCAGCTGATCCGCGATTTCCTGACGCTCCTGCGTCCGCTCGCCGTCTCTACCGGCGGGGAGGCGGCTCTCGTATCGGAGATCGACGATATCCTGCCGCGCGTTGCGCCCGACCGTATCGGCGCCGCCGGCCAGCTGCAGGAATGGCTTGAGGACTGGGATATGGACGTGCCGGAGATCCACCACCGCCATGTCTCGCATCTCTACGGCCTCTATCCGAGCTGGCAGATCGATATGGAAAGGACCCCGGACCTCGCCGCCGCCGCCCGCCGCTCGCTGGAAATCCGCGGCGACGACGCCACCGGCTGGGGCATCGGCTGGCGCATCAATCTCTGGGCGCGGCTGCGCGACGGCAACCACGCCCTCGACGTCGTCAAGCTTCTCCTCAGCCCCGAGAGGACCTACACCAACCTCTTCGACGCCCACCCCCCCTTCCAGATCGACGGCAATTTCGGCGGCGCGGCGGGCATCCTTGAGATGTTGGTTCAATCAAAACCGGGGCAGCTGAGGCTGCTGCCGGCATTGCCCAGCGAGTGGCAGGGCGGATCGGTCTCGGGTCTTAGAATCCGCGATGGGATCGTCATCAACTTGTCTTGGGAGAATGGGCAGCCCACGCATATCAGGCTGCTTGGCATGCGTGATGCCGAAGTGAGTGTTATGGTGGGCAAACGCAAGGTCGAGGTATCGCTGTCTGCCTTGGAGCCAAGGGATGTCGATCTCAGGCACTCGCTCGGTGGCTAGCTTGGTGATGCGGCGTCGGATTCGCCATCTGGCACCGCCAGTTGACGCGATCAAATTTCCCGTTGCTATTGCCCCCAGATGACAGCCTCCTCGTGCCGCTTGATCAGGTGGCGAAGCGTCTGGAAGCCGGAGCGGATATAGGTGGCGAATTGTTCGACGGCCGGTGTGCGCGGGGCATCGACGCGCTTGAGGATGGCAAGTGCTCGTTCCGGATGCGGGATGTTGATCGGCAGCGCGGTGATCGATCTTTCCTTGCGCTGTGCGAAGACGACGCTGTGCGGTATGACGGTCAGCGCATCCGAGGCTTTGAGATAGTTGATGACGCCCATCAAGGAGCCACCGGAGTAGCGCACCTTGATTTCGGTGCCGCCGAAGGACAGGAGCAGTGCGCGGAGGTCGGCAAGCAGCGGGCTGCCCGGAGGCGGTGCGACCCAAGGATAGCTCAGAAGCTGGCTCGGCTGCAATTTTCTCTTCAGAAGGAGGGGATGCGTGAGCCCGCAGGCGATGACGTTGCGGCCGGGCAGGATCTGCTGGAACTCCAGCCCCGAACCTTCGTCGAGAATATCGATCGGGCAGATGGCGATGTCGATCTGGTCGGCTTTCAATCCGGCGCGCAAATCTGGGAAATAGCCGTAGCTCTGATCGATGCGCACATCGGGATGCGTGGCCTGGAACTCGGCGCAAAGCCCGGCGATCAGGGAGTCCATGAAAAAGGGCGTGCCGCCCACGCGAACGACGCCGCTATTGCCGATACGGAAGCTTTCCACGAGGTCTGAGGCCTTGCGGGATGCGGCAAGCATGACGAAGCCGTGCTCGGCCAGCGCCAGGCCAAAGGCCGTTGGCTGCAACGGGCGCCGTCCCTTGATGAACAGGGGCTCGCCGACGCGCTTTTCGAGCATCGAGAGCGTTCTCGATACCGCCGACTGCGCCAGGCCCAGCAGCGCTGCCCCCTCGGTAACGCCTCCGGTTTTCACGACTGCTGCAAGCTGGATCAGGTGTCTTTCATCTATCTTCATAACGATCCGTTATAATGATCGGCAACAAAATCATCAACTGGCCCCGGAGGCGCTGTTAATGTTCTCGTCACCCACAGGCGATGAGGAGGAAAAGCATGGCGGGCCATATTCCGACGCTGACCTTCAGCGAGGCAACATCGTCAGAGGTGTTTGCCGAGCGGCTGGCCGGTCAGAAGGATGCTGACATCGCGCAGCTGCTCGCCGCCGCCGTTGCCCATGTCCATGACCTCATCAAGCAATTCAGGCCGACGCAGGAAGACTGGCGCAAGGTCATCGCGTTCCTGACGGATGTCGGACACGCCTCCGACGAGCGCCGCCAGGAGTGGGTGCTGCTGTCGGATCTGACGGGCGCTTCGGCTCTCGTCGAAGCGATCAATTCCCGCAGGCCGAAAGGGGCGACGCCCAATACCATTCGTGGCCCCTTTTTCCGCGACGATGCGCCGGAGCGCCGGGCCGGAGCCTCGATATCGCTTGACGGTATCGGCGAGCCCCTGGCTGTCTCGGTTCGTGTCGAGGATCTCGATGGCTTGCCGATCCCAGGCGCAGCGGTCGTCACCTGGCAGGCGAATGACCAAGGTTTTTACGAAAACCAGCAGCCGGACCTGCAGCCCGAACATAACCTTCGCGGACTGTTTCGCACCGGCAGCGACGGACGGGTTGCCTATCGCTCCGTCGTGCCCTCGGGTTACGGCGTGCCGGGAGATGGCCCTGTCGGCCGGTTGCTTTCGGCGGCGGGGTTTCCACTGCATCGGCCTGCCAACCTCCACTTCGTGATCCGCGCCGAAGGCTTCGAGACGATCACGACGCATGTCTATGACGCGAGCGATCCGTTGCTGGCGGAAGATGCGCTTTTCGGTGTTCGCCCCGAGCTCGTTCATAGTTTCGATCCGGCTGATATCGATGGCCGGAGGGGAAAGGCCGTCGCGCTGACATTCGTGATGGTGCGTTCCAAGCCCGGGAGAGCGGCATGAGCACTAGGTTTTCCTATGCAGGCAGCCCCGCCCGCATCGTCTTCGGAGACGGAAGCCGGGATAGCGTGCGGGATTGGATCATGAAGTCGGGCGCGACGCGTGCGCTGGTTCTCTCCACTCCGCATCAGAAGCCGGATGCCGAGGCGCTCGCCCATGATATCGGTGATCTCGCCTGCGGTGTCTTCGCCGGCGCCGTCATGCATACGCCGGTCGAGGTGACCGAGGCGGCGATGAAAGTTGTGGCGGAGACGCGCGCTGACTGCGTCGTCTCGCTCGGCGGCGGCTCGACCACCGGCCTTGGCAAGGCAATCGCCTACCGGAGCGACCTTCTGCAGATCGTCGTGCCGACGACCTATGCCGGGTCCGAGGTCACATCCATTCTCGGCCAGACCGAAGGCGGCCGGAAGACGACGGTAAAGGACGCGAAAATCCTGCCGGAAGTGGTGATCTACGATCCGCTGCTGACGCATGGATTGCCCGCTGCGATGAGTGTCACGAGCGGCCTGAACGCGATGGCGCATGCTGTCGAAGGCCTTTATGCGCAGGATCGCAACCCGATCTCCAGTCTGATGGCGGTCGAGGGGTTGCGGGCCTTCGCGCGCAGTCTTCCCGAAATCGTCAAGGCGCCCGGAAATGCGCAGGCGCGCAGCGACGCTCTCTATGGCGCATGGTTGTGCGGAACCGTGCTCGGGGCGGTCGGGATGGCGCTGCATCACAAGATCTGCCACACGCTCGGTGGCTCCTTCGATACGCCGCATGCCGAGACGCATGCGATCATGCTGCCACATACCGCGGGCTTTAATGCGAAGGCGGCGGCCAATGAGCTTGCCCCCGTTGCCGAGATTTTCGGAGGGTCCGTCGGCGGCGGGCTCTGGGATTTCGCCAAATCCATCGGTGCGCCGCTCTCGCTGCGGGATTTAGGCCTGACGGAGGCCGATCTCGACAAGGCGGCGGGGATCGCGGTCGAGAACCCCTATTGGAACCCGCAGCCAATCGATCGCGGTTCCATCAGACAGCTTTTGCAGAATGCCTGGGAGGGCCGCCGGCCAACCGAGTGAATTTTATCGCGCAGTGGAGCGCGCTCTTTGGGAGGAGAGGGGACTATGGGAGGTCACATGTTTACGAGACGCGATTTTCTGAAGACGACGGCAGCTGGCGGTGCGATCATCGCGACGTCGGGGCTAGCAGCACCGGCCATCGCTCAGGACAAGGCGATCAAGCTCGGCTATGTCAGCCCTCAGACAGGGCCGCTTGCGGCTTTCGGCGAAGCAGACAAGTTCGTCATCGACGCCTTTCTGGCGACGACGAAGAAGCAGGGGCTGAACTACGAGGTCGTCGTCAAGGACAGCCAGTCCAATCCGAACCGTGCAGCCGAGGTTGCCAAGGAGCTGATCGTCAACGACGAGATCAACCTGATGCTGGTCTCGTCGACGCCGGAGACCACCAACCCGGTTTCGACAACCTGCGAAGGCGAGCAGATGCCCTGCATCTCGACCGTCGCGCCCTGGCAGCCGTGGTTCATCGGCCAGCAAGGCAATCCGGGCGACCCGGCATCATGGAAGCCGTTCGACTATGCCTATCACTTCTTCTGGGGCCTCGAGGATATCATTGCCGTCTTTACCGGCATGTGGGGACAGATCGAGACAAACAAGAAGATCGGCGGCCTCTTCCCCAATGATGGAGACGGCAACGCCTGGGGTGACAAGGTTGTCGGCTTCCCGCCGGTTCTCGAAAAACTGGGCTACGGCCTGACGGATACCGGCCGCTACCAGAACCTGACCGACGACTTCTCGGCGCAGATCAACGCCTTCAAGCAGGCGAATACCGATATCCTGACCGGCGTCATGATCCCGCCGGATCTGACGACGTTCTGGAACCAGGCAAAGCAGCAGGGCCTCAAGCCGAAGATCGCCTCGATCGGCAAGGCGCTGCTTTTCCCGCAGACCGTGGAAGCGCTGGGTGACGCGGGTCACAACCTGTCGACCGAAGTCTGGTGGACGCCGAGCCATCCGTTCAAGTCGTCTCTGACGGGCGATAGCGCGGCTGCCGTTGCAGACGCCTTTACCAAGGCGACCGGCCGCCCGTGGACGCAGCCGATCGGCTTTGCACATGCGCTGTTCGAGCTCGCAGTCGACGTCATGAAGCGGGCTGAAGATACCGCTGACGGCGATGCCGTTGCCAAGGCGATCGGTGAAACCAAGCTCGATACGATTGTCGGTCCAGTCGCTTGGGGCAGCGACAAGCTTCCGCCCTTTGCGCAGAAGAACGTCGCCAAGACACCGCTTGTCGGCGGGCAGTGGCGTCTCAAATCTGGTGGCGGCTACGAGCTGGTCGTCGTCGAAAACAGCCTTTCGCCCAACGTGCCGCTCGGCGGCAAGCTCGAAGCGCTGGCGTAACTGGCTCGACCCACCTGGCTGATCTGCCGGGTGGGGGCGAGTGGAGGTGATCCATGTCCATACTGGAACTCAAAGGTGTCTCGAAGTCCTTCGGCGCGCTCGTCGTTGCCGAAGACATCGGATTTTCGGCGAAAGAGGGCGAGGCGCTCGGCGTCATCGGGCCGAACGGCGCCGGGAAATCGACGCTGTTCAACCTGATCAACGGCAACCTTCCGGTCGCCTCAGGGTCGATCGTCTTTGACGGAAAGGATGTGACAACCGTTCCGCCCATGCAGCGTTGCCTTGCGGGCATGGGCCGCACCTTCCAGATCCCGCAGCCTTTCGAGAGGCTCACCGTCTATGAAAATCTGCTCGTCGCTGGCGCCTTCGGCTCGCGGGCCAGCGAGGGCGACGTGGCGGCATTTTGCGCCGATATTCTCGTGGAAACAGGCTTGATCGGAAAAGCCAACGCGCTTGCGGCGTCGCTGACGCTTCTGGAGCGTAAACGTCTTGAGCTTGCCCGGGCGCTTGCCACCAAGCCGAAGCTTCTATTGCTCGACGAGATTGCCGGTGGCCTGACCGACGGTGAGTGCCAGCAGCTGGTCGCAACGATCAAGCGGGTCCATGGCCGCGGCGTGACGATTATCTGGATCGAACATGTTCTGCACGCGCTGACGGCAGTCGCCGAGCGTCTGCTGGTCCTCAATTTCGGCCGGGTGATCGGCATCGGTGAACCCGACGCGATTATGGCGTCCCGCGAAGTGCGCGAGATCTATCTCGGAATGGAGGTGTGATGGCGAACCTTCTTGAAACCCGGGGGCTCACGGCCTTCTACGGCGATTTCCAGGCGATCTTCGGTGTCGATCTCGAACTCCAGGCGGGCGAGACCATTGCCGTGATCGGCGCCAATGGTGCCGGAAAATCGACTTTGATGCGCTCGATTGCAGGCGTGATTTCCAATGCGCCGGCGATGATCCATCATCGCGGGCAGCCGATCGGTGCACTTGATGCCGCCGATGTCGTCTGCCGCGGGATCGCCTTGGTGCCCGAGGGCCGCAAGTTGTTTCCATCCCTGAGCGTTGAAGAAAATCTGCAGATCGGCAGCTATGGCAAAAGAGCGCCCGGCTACTGGTCGCTGGAAACGATCTATGCGCTTTTCCCGATCCTGAAGGAGAGAAGGCGTAATCCGGCAACTGCGCTTTCCGGTGGGCAGCAGCAGATGGTGGCGATCGGCCGTGCCTTGATGTCAAATCCGGAAGTGCTGCTTTGCGACGAACTCAGCCTCGGTCTTGCGCCTGTTGTCATCAAGGACATCTACGGCGCCTTCTCGAAGATCCGCGCATCGGGCGCGGCGATCGTCATCGTCGAGCAGGATATCGCGCAGGCGCTGAAGGTCGCCGACCGCGTCTACTGCATGATGGAGGGCCGTATCACTCTCACCGGATGCCCCGCGGAACTCGACCGGGCCGCTATCCACGCCGCCTATTTTGGAGCTGGTACCCATGAGCTGGC
Source organism: Rhizobium sp. OAE497 (assembly GCF_040546565.1). Lineage (NCBI taxonomy): Bacteria > Pseudomonadati > Pseudomonadota > Alphaproteobacteria > Hyphomicrobiales > Rhizobiaceae > Rhizobium > Rhizobium sp. OAE497. The sequence goes on along the minus strand of NZ_JBEPOA010000002.1, from coordinate 1,180,504 downwards.
TTGATACGCTCCTGCAAGGCGTGCTGCTCGGCGGCCTCTATGCGCTGTTTGCCGCCGGCCTCAGCCTGGTCTTCGGCATCATGCGCCTCGTCAATCTCGCCCATGGCGATCTGATCGTGCTGGCCGCCTTTCTGATCCTGCTGATCGTCTCGACGCTGGGGCTCGATCCGTTCGTGGCGGCGGTCATTGCCGCTCCGCTGATGTTCGGGCTCGGCTGGCTGCTGCAATATCATCTGCTGAACCGTACGCTGGGCAAGGATATCCTGCCGCCGCTGCTCGTCACTTTCGGTCTCTCGATCGTTATCCAGAACGGGCTTCTGGAAACATTCACTGCCGACAGCAAGCGTGTTTCGGCCGGCGCGCTCGAGACCGCGTCGATCCAGCTTGCCGGAATAAACGCCGGCCTCATGCCGCTGCTGACCTTCGCGTCGGCCGTCGCCGTCATCGTGGCGCTCAATCAGCTGATCTACCGCACGGCTCTCGGACGCGCCTTCCGGGCGACATCCGATGACGTCGTCACCGCCCGCTTGATGGGGATCCGGCCGAACTCGATCTTCGCGATCGCCACAGGTCTTGCGATGATGATCGTCACCGTCGCTGCGCTCTATCTCGGGACGCGCGCCAATTTCGACCCGACCTCCGGCCCGTCCCGGCTCATCTACGCCTTCGAAGCGGTGATCATCGGCGGTCTCGGATCGCTCTGGGGAACGCTGGCGGGCGGCGTCATCCTCGGCGTGGCGCAGACGGTCGGCGCTTCGATCAATCCCGAATGGCAGATCCTTTCCGGGCATATCGCCTTCCTTCTCGTGCTTCTCTTCCGGCCACGCGGCCTTTTCCCGAGAGCAGTGGATTGAGGCGCGTCATGACGACAGGTTTCAACACGATGACAGATGACATCAACGCAAAGGGCGCATGGAGGATCGAGACGCGGACGAAGCTGTCTGGCCTCTTTTCCATCGCAGCCATCGCCGTGGTCGTGCTGATGGCGGCTGCGCCTTTTGCCGTATCGCGCGGTGTTGTCCAGGACCTCTTCTTCATCCTGACGATGCTGACGCTGGCGCAGAGCTGGAATTTGCTGGCCGGCTATGCGGGTCTCATTTCGGTCGGGCAACAGCTCTTCGTCGGATGCGGCGCCTACGCGCTGTTCGGCCTAGTCATCCTGGCGGGTGTCGATCCCCTGATCGCCATCCCGCTTGCCGGCCTGCTGGCAGCACTGGTTGCCATTCCGACCGCCTTCTTCTCCTTCCGCCTCTACGGTCCCTATTTTGCGATCGGCACCTGGGTGATTGCCGAAGTCGGGCGGTTGCTGCTTGCGCAGTGGAAGGCGCTTGGGGGTGGAACCGGCACATCGCTGCCGCGCGATGCCACACGCGATATGCTGGGACTTTCCGCCCTCGGCGACTGGTTCGGCATGCGGCCCGCCGCGGCCGCAGATGCGCTCGCCTATTGGCTGGCACTGGCGCTCGCCGTCGCCACCATCACGCTGATCTACAAGCTGTTGCGCAGCAAGCACGGGCTTGGCCTTGCCGCCGTCCGCGACAACGAAACCGCTGCCCGTGCACTCGGCGTCGATGCGCTCAGGTTGAAGTCGGCGATCTATCTGCTGACCGCATTCGTCACAGGCATGGTCGGCGCTCTGATCTATCTTCAGAAAGCACGGATATCTCCGGACGCGGCCTTCTCGCTGACCGACTGGACCGCCTACGTCGTCTTCATCGTCGTGATCGGCGGCATCGGTACGATCGAGGGGCCGCTTCTCGGCGTTGTCGTCTTCTTTGCACTGCAGAATGCCTTCTCGAGCTACGGCTCCTGGTATCTGCTGGCGCTCGGAGCATTGGCGATCGTCACCATGCTTTTTGCGCCCCAGGGGCTCGGGGCTCATTTCCCGGCGCACCGGCTGGGAGCTATTTCCGGTCCGCCGCCTGCTGAAGGGCGGACCTGCATCATTCGACACAATGGGAGGGCCGAATGGCTGATATAACCACCGACGTCTTGATCATCGGAACCGGACCTGCGGGTTCTGCAACGGCGGCTCTGCTTGCGACCTACGGTGTCGAGCCCCTGGTCATCAACCGCTATCGCTGGCTGGCGACCACGCCGCGCGCGCATATCACCAACCAACGGACAATGGAGGTCCTGCGCGATCTCGGCCGTGACGTGGAGGACGAGGCCTATCTCTTTGCGACCGAGCAGGAGCTGATGGGCCAGAACGTCTTCTGTACGGCGGTTGCGGGCGAGGAGATCGGCCGCATGCAGAGCTGGGGCAACCACCCGCTGTCGCAGGCCGAGCACATCCTGACCTCGCCGGGGCGCATGAATGACCTGCCGCAGACCTATATGGAGCCGTTGCTCTTCAAGACGGCGTGTTCGCGCGGCGCCCAGTCGCGCATGTCGACGGAATATCTGAGCCATGTTCAGGACGGGGAGGGCGTGACGACCACCTGCCTCGACCGCCTGACCGGCAAGGAACTGACGATCCGTTCCAAGTTTCTGATCGGCGCCGATGGCGGCAATTCCAAGGTTGCGGAGCATGCTGGCTTGACCTTCGAGGGCAAGATGGGTGTTGCCGGTTCGATGAACATCCTCTTCGAGGCCGACCTTTCGCGTTATGTCGCGCATCGTCCGTCGGTTCTCTACTGGGTGCTGCAGCCAGGCGCCGATGTCGGCGGCATCGGCATGGGCCTCGTGCGCATGGTTCGTCCCTGGAACGAATGGCTGATCGTCTGGGGCTACGACATCAACCAGCCGGCGCCACAGGTCGATGACGCATTCGCAACCAAGGTGGTGCGCGAACTCGTCGGCGTTCCCGATCTCGCCCCGAAGATCAAATCGGTCTCGACCTGGACGGTCAACAACATGTACGCGACGACGCTGTCGAAGGGCAGGGTCTTCTGCATGGGCGATGCCGTGCACCGCCATCCGCCGTCGAACGGGCTCGGGTCCAACACCTCGATCCAGGACGGTTTCAACCTCGCCTGGAAGCTTGCGATGGTGCTCAAGGGGCAGGCGGGAGCAGGTCTGCTCGACAGCTATCAGGCCGAGCGGGCGCCTGTTGCCAAGCAGATCGTTACGCGCGCCAACAAGTCGATCGAGGAATTCGGCCCGATCTTCAAATCCCTCGGCCTTCTGGATTCCGTCGATCCGGTCAAGATGCAGCAGAATATGGACGCACGCTGCAACGACACTGACGACGCCGAGCGCCAGCGCGCCGCCATCCGCGAAGCGATCGCCTCCAAGGTTTATGAATTTGATGCGCATGGCGTCGAAATGAACCACCGCTATGCCTCGAATGCCGTCGTCAAGGACGATCAGCCCGAACCGAAATTCGAGAAGGACGCCGAGCTTCATTTCCAGCCGACATCCTGGCCGGGCGCCCGCCTGCCGCATGTCTGGCTGTTCGGCCAGAACGGCGAGAAGATATCGAGCCTCGACCTGACGGGGCATGGGGTGTTTACCATCCTGACCGGCATCGGCGGGGACGGATGGCAGGCTGCGGCAAAGGCCGTTGCCAAGGAATTCGGTATCCAGATCAACGTACACAAGATCGGACCGCGGCAGGTCTGGCAAGATCTGACCGGCGATTGGGCGCGAGCACGTGAAATCCGGGACTCCGGCGCTCTCTTGGTGCGTCCGGATCACCATGTCGCGTGGCGCGCCGAGGCAGCGGTACCCGATGCCGAAGGCGAATTGCGCCGCGTTCTCAAGACCGTTCTGGACCGGTGAGGCAGAAATGAGCAGCGACGAAAAGGGATATTTCACCGAGGCAAGCTCGGTCGAGGTGGTCACCAGCCGGAACGTCAACGCCAAGTGCGAGCGGCTGAAGCAGGTGATGGAGGTCGTGACGCGCAAGCTGCACGAGGCGGTCAAGGAACTGGAGCCGACGCAGGACGAGTGGATGGAGGCGATCATGTTCCTCACCCGCACTGGCCACACCTGCACCGACTGGCGCCAGGAGTTCATCCTGCTGTCGGACGTGCTCGGCGTTTCGATGCTGGTGGACGCCATCAACAACCGCAAGCCTTCAGGCGCTTCGGAAAGCACCGTGCTCGGGCCTTTCCATGTCGCTGACGCACCGGAACTACCGATGGGCGCCAATATCTGCCTCGATCAGAAGGGCGAGGACATGGTCATCAGCGGCCGTATCCTCGACACCGACGGAAAGCCGATCGAGAATGCCGTGATCGACGTCTGGCAGGCGAATGACGAGGGTTTCTACGACGTCCAGCAGAAGGGCATCCAGCCGGACTTCAATCTCCGGGGCATCTTCCGCACGGGCGCTGACGGTCATTACTGGTTCCGCGCCGTTAAGCCGAAATTCTACCCGATTCCGGATGACGGACCCGTGGGGCAGCTGCTCGCTCAACTCGGCCGCCATCCCTACCGTCCGGCGCATCTGCACTACATCATCAAGGCCGATGGCTTCGAAACCCTGACGACCCACATCTTCGATCCAGACGATCCCTACATCCACTCGGATGCGGTGTTCGGGGTCAAAGAAAGCCTGCTGGCGGAATTTCGCCTGAAGGAGGACGCCGGCAGGGCCAGGGTTCTCGAATTCGCCGACAAATTCTGGGATGTCGAGCACGATTTCGTCTTGGCGCGAGATAGCGGCAGCTAGTGGCTGGGTGGTTGAGGCTGTTCATCTGGCGCAAATTTCAACCATTTGGCCAGCGAGTTGCCTCCGGCGATCCTGGTTGACCTTTCTGCGGCCGTGGGTTGATTGCCATCCCTTCACGCATCCGATCAGGACAATCTCCTGCCGCTGCTCGCATCGAAGAGATGAATGTTCCCGCTTGTGCAGCGGAAATGCATCGTGTCGCCGACAGTCAGGTCGCTGTTTCTCGGAAATTCGACGCTCAACATTTTCGAGTGGCCAATTTCGACGTAGCCGTAAGTCTGGCTGCCCAGTCGCTCGGCAACCATAAGCTCGCCGCTGAACCAAGCGGCATCCGCGGAACATTGGGTGAGATCTTCGGGCCGAACGCCGAGCACGATGTCCCGGGTCGAGGCGCCCGACGCAATGGGAGTCTGAAGCGGCAGATGCCGGCCGAGGATCTGGATGCCGGCGCTGTCGGCTGTGAGCGTCGCAGGTATCGTATTCATGGTCGGGCTGCCGATGAAGCGGGCGACGAACAGGCTGGAGGGCTTGTGGTAGAGATCGAGCGGCCGGCCGATCTGCTCGACGACGCCGCCGTTCATGACGACGATGCGATCCGCCAGTGTCATCGCCTCGACCTGGTCATGCGTGACATAGACGGTCGTTGCTTTCATGCGGTTGTGCAGCTTTGCGATTTCGAGCCGCATTTCGACACGAAGCGCTGCATCGAGGTTGGATAGCGGCTCGTCGAACAAAAACGCGGCAGGCTCCCTGACGATCGCCCGGCCCATGGCAACGCGCTGGCGTTGTCCTCCGGAGAGCTGGCCGGGACGCCGCTCGAGATAATCGGCGATCTTCAGCACATCGGCTGCCTGTCCCACCCGGCCCGATATCTGATCGTCCTTCTCGCCCCGCATTTTCAGGCCGAAGGACATGTTTTCGCGGACTGTCATATGCGGATAGAGCGCGTAGTCCTGGAACACCATGGCAATATTGCGCTCGGCCGGCGCCAGCTCGTTCACGCGCGCGCCGTCGATGATCAGGTCGCCACCGGATATCTCCTCCAAGCCGGCGATCATCCGCAGCAGCGTGGATTTCCCGCAGCCGGATGGCCCGACCAGCACAAGGAATTCTCCGCTTCTGATGTCCACGTCGATGTCGTGAATGACCTTCAGCGAACCGTACGACTTCTGGATTCTTTTCAGTTCGATTCCGGCCACATGTTCCTCCCAGATCGAAATTTCTGACTTGACGCTCATTATCGAGATCAATATCGATAATGATAGTTGATTGGATTGGCAACCGTTCGGACCGGCACATGGCATATTTTCCTCCCAGGCAGACAGCGAGCAGGCCCGCAAAGGCGGGGGCGGCCTTCGATGCTCTGAAGCGCGACATCATGCTCGGTGTGCTGGAGCCCGGCACAGGGCTCACCGAACTGGATCTGGCCGCGCACTTCCAATGCAGCCAGGGCACCGTTCGCGAAGCGCTGCTGCAGCTTCAGGAAGAAGGTCTCGTGTTGCGAAAGGGGCGGCGGGGCACGCAGGTCTCGGAATGCACCGAAGACGAGGCGATCGAAATGTTTCGCCTTCGACAGCAGATCGAAGGAAACGGCATGGCGCGCGTGATGCGGGCGCCGAGCCGGACGTTGATCCGGGATCTGAACGAGCTGTTCGACAAGATGATGTCGGCCGCAAAGGCCGGTGATGAACTGGAGCTTGCCGCCTTCGATAGGGATTTCCATCGCCGTATTTTCGAAGATGCAAACCTTCCGGCCCTCGACCCGATCTTGCATCGCTGCCTCGTTCACAATCACCGCTTCAAGATATCCCGCAGCCCGGCAGCCCGGGACCTTGAGGCAACGGCAGGGCGCCATCGCAGCATCATCGACTGCATCGAAAGCGGCGATGCGCTTCGCGCCACCAAGGCGATGCAGCATCACATCGCGACGATTGTCGATCTTGGTCCCGAGGTGTTTCCGGAGGCGACGCAGTGAGCGCGTCCGTGGATATGTCGGGAGAACTGTCCGAGGAATCGATCGCCTTGATAGAGGCGGTTTACCTGGAACTCGGTGCTCTGCCAGATCCGACGACGCTGCCGCCTGCGGAAGGGCGCGCTCAATCGCTCGCCGCCAACGCGCGATGCAACACCGAGATGCCGGCAATGGATTTCGCTGGCGATGTCTGGGTGGACGAAGACGCGGCCATGGGCGCGGCGCGGACCCGTCTCAAGGTGCTGGTGCCGCAAGGCGCTCGCCCCGGTGTCATTCTTTTCATCCACGGTGGCGGCTTCGCTTTCTGTTCACCCGAAACGCACGAACGTTGTGCACGGGTGCTCGCTGTCGAGAGTGGTATGCCTGTGGTTCTGCCGGATTACCGGCTGGCGCCGGAAGATCCGTTTCCTGCCGGGCTCAAGGACGTCGTCTCGGCGCTGCGAAGCGTCTTTGCCGCGACGAAGGAGGCTGGCGTCAGGAGCGGGCCAGTTCTGATCTCGGGTGACTCGGCCGGGGCGAACCTCGCATTGGCCGCGATGCTTCACGAGCAGGCAGCCGGCGGAGCCAAGGCCGATGGCGCCCTGTTGTTCTATGGAAATTACGCCCGATCGTTCGAGACCCCGTCCTATATCCGGTTCGAGAATGGTCCAGGCCTGACGCGGCCGAAAATGCAGCGCTACTGGAGCTTTTATGCCGGCGAGCAGGCGATTGACGGCAATCCCCTGGCTTGCCCGCTGATGGCTGACGATGCCGCCTTGGCGTCGTTGCCTCCGCTTTATCTCATGGCGGCGGCCGTCGATCCGCTGCTCTCCGACACACTTGAGCTTGGCCGGCGCCTTCGGGCGCTCGGCCGTGACGACGAACTGCAAATCGTCCCGGGCGTCATGCACGGGTTCTTGCAGAACACTCGTGAACTGGCCGCGGCGCGGGAGGCGCTTCATGCGGCGGGCAATGCAGCAAGGCGGCTGACCGGCCGCCAATAGTGTTAAAATAGGAGGAGGAAGGCATGAAAATTCTGAAGACTTTGGCGCTCGGCGCCGCCCTGGCAGCTTCGGCCGCCTTTAGTCACGCCATGGCGGCGGAGACCGTCCGCTTCTGGTACCATTTCGACAATCCCGCCAACCCGATGTCGGACCTGGTGAAGAAGTTCGAAACGGCAAACCCTGATATCAAGATCGAAGCGGAAAACGTTCCGTGGAACAGCTATTACGACAATCTCTACACCTCGATCGTGGGCGGCAACGCGCCTGACGCCGCGATGGTGAAGCTGTTCGCACAGCCGCGGCTCGTCGAGATGGGCGCGCTGGAGCCGCTCGGCGATCGGATCGACGCCTGGAAGGGCAAGGCCGATCTGCTCGACAACCTGCTCGAGCTGAACAAGGGACCTGACGGCCAGCAGTATTACCTGCCGATCCAGTATGTCGTTCTCTATCTCTATTATCGCACGGACCTCTTTCAGGCCGCAGGCCTGAAGCCGCCGACCACCTGCGAGGAATTCAGGGACGACGCGATCAAGCTGACGAAGGCACCGGATACCTACGGCTTCGGGCTGCGTGGCGGTAAGGGTGGATGGGACCAGTGGGGCTCGTTCGTCATGTCGCAGGGCGCCGAGCTGAAGCCGGGCGGTCTGACGACCCCTGAAGCGATCGCTGCCAACCAGTGGCTCGTCGATCTCTTCCAGAAGGACAAGGTCATTCCGCCCTCGGCACCGAACGACGGCTTCCAGGAAATCATCGCGGCTTTCAAATCCGGCAAGACGGCAATGACCATCCATCACATCGGCTCCTCCAAGGATCTCGTGGCGGCGCTGGGTGACAAGGTATCGGCCGTGCCGGTGCCGAAGTGCGGCAAGGGACAGTGGACATCCTATGGCGACGAATCCCTGGCGATCTTCTCGTCATCGGCCGTGAAGGATGCGGCATGGAAGTGGATCTCCTTCCTCGCCGAGGGCGAAAACAATGTCGCGTTCAACAGTGCGACCGGCCAGATGACCGTGACCAAGAGTGGTTCGGCGAACTGGAAACTGCATGAGCGCCGCTTTGTCGATGCGACGGTGCAGTCGCTGCCCTTCGCCAAGGTGCTGCCGCAGACGTCGGCCGTGACCGAGTTCGTCAACACGGCGTGGCAGACGAACACGCAGCAGGCTCTCACCGGACAGATCACTGCAAAGCAGATGATGGAACAGTTGCAGACGCTTTTTGCCGAGTAGTCCATGGGCGACGGCTCCGGTTTGCTCCGGGGCCGTCCACCGCAGTTCGTCCCCGGAGCCGATCATGTCTTTATCGACGACCTCTACCCCGATGCGCCGAAGCCGAATTCAATGGCGTTCGGAACGCATCCTTCCCTACATGCTCCTGGCGCCGGCCGTCTTCGTCACGATCGTCATCGTCTTCATGCCGATGATCCAGGCGGTGTGGACGAGCTTCTACGATCTCGTGCTCTTCAGGCCGAATGCCAGCAAGTTCGTCGGCTTCGCAAACTATGTGAAGCTGTTCAGCGACCCGGTCTTCTGGGCGGCGCTCTGGAACACGATCATCTGGATCGGTCTGACGGTGCCGCTGCAGATGGGGCTCGGCCTGCTGACGGCGCTGCTGCTCAATCGCGAATTTCCGTGGCGTGGTCTCGCGCGCGCTTTGATCATCATTCCCTGGGCTCTGCCGAGTGTTGTCATCGCGCTCATGTGGCGCTGGATCTACGATCCGAATACCGGCGTTCTCAACGACATCCTGATCTATCTCTCGATCGTCAAGGCAGCGGTTCCGTGGCTTGCCGACCCCAATGTTGCGATCTACGCGATCATCGCCACTCTGACCTGGCAGGGATTTCCGTTCTTCGCGGTGATGATCCTCGCTGGCCTGCAGGGCATTCCGAAAAGCCAATACGAGGCCGCGTCGATCGACGGCGCGTCGCCCTGGCGTCAGTTCCTGCACATTACCTTGCCCGGTATCGCGCCGGTTCTGGCGACTGCCGGGTTGCTCAGGGTGATCTGGGTTGCCAATTCGATGGACGTGATCTTCGTCATGACCGGCGGCGGCCCGGGCTACGCGACGTATACGCTGCCTCTCTATGCCTTCATCAAGGCGCGCCAGAATCTTGATTTCGGCTACGGAACGTCGATCGCCGTGACCTTCACCATTTTCCTCGGGGCGTTCGTCGCCATCTATCTGGCCCGGACGATGCGGGAGGTGCAGAAGTGAAAAAGCCCGGAACCCTTCGGCGTATCCTGACGACCGACCTGCCGGTCGCGTTGCTGGTAATCTTCGCAATGGCACCCTTCGCCTGGATGATCCTGACGTCCATGACACCTACCGCGGCGCTCAACGCCAGCGGAGTGTCGCTTTCGCCGGCCGGATGGAGTGCCGACAACTACGTCAGGCTTTTCGAGCAGACGTCGTTCCTGAAGAACATGATGGACAGCCTGATCATCGCCGGCGGGACCGTCGTCGTCGGCTTGATCGTCTCGGTCACCGCGGCCTATGCCTTTTCGCGCTTTCGCTTCCCCGGCCGGAAACTGTTGATGCTCCAGTTCCTGCTGATCAACATGTTCCCGATCGTGCTCCTCATTCTTCCGCTATTCGTGCTGATGAGAAAGTTCGGAATATTGGACACGCATCTCGGCCTGATCCTCGCCAACGCGACCGTTGCCATTCCTTTTGCCGTCTGGATGCTGACGAGCTACATCGGGGCGATCCCGAAGAGCCTCGACGAAGCGGCGATGACCGATGGCGCCTCACGGCTGACGGCGTTGCGGAAGGTGGTGCTGCCGCTGACCATGCCGGGGATCATCTCGACCGGCATCTATATCTTCATCACCGCCTGGAACGAATATCTCTACGCCCTGACGCTCGGCGGCCGCAACGTGCGCCCCGTCACCGTGGCGATCCAGACCCTGATCGGAGAATACCAGATCGAATGGGGTCTGCTCGCGGCGGGTGCCGTCGTCGGCGCCATGCCGGCGACCATCCTCTTCCTTCTCGTGCAACGGCGCCTCATCGGCGGGCTGACCCAGGGGGCGGTCAAAGGCTGACGTCTATCGATTTTCAATCGGGTTCGGCAGTTCGAACCTCGCTCTTAAAAAGGAATGGCAGATGAACCCGATCGGGTTGATTTCGATGCAATATGCGCGGCCCTTTACAGCCGAGCACTTTCCGCTGTTTACGAAGATGCGGGAACACGGGTTTGATTTCGTTGAGCTTCTCGTTCCCGAGGTCGGCGAGCTCGACATCAAGGAGACACGCAAGGCTCTTGATGATGCCGGGCTCGGCGTGGTGCTCGCAGCCCGCGTCAACCTTCAGCGCAATCTCGCATCGGCGGAGATCCAGGCTCATCGGTCCGGTGTCGAATATCTCAAGTACACGGTCGATTGCGCCGCGGGGCTGGGAGCCAAGATCGTCGGCGGCCCGCTGACCGGCAACCCGCTGGTCTTTGCCGGCCGGCCGCCGCAGCCTGTCGAAGAAACCGAGCGGCTGGCGCGCAAGGATCGCTGCGTCAGAGGTTTGAAGGAAGCAGGGGAGTATGCCCGGAATGCCGGCGTTACCCTGGCGGTCGAGCCGCTCAACCGGTTCGAAAGCGACGTCCTTTGCACGACGCAGCAGGCGATGGAACTGCTCGACGCTGTCGATCATCCTGCCGTGAAGCTTATGCTGGACACGTTCCACATGCACATGGAGGAGAGCTCTCTGGCCGAGGCTATCCGGCTCGGTGGCGATCGCATCGTGCATTTCCAGGCGAACGAAAATCATCGCGGCTTCCCCGGCACCGGCATGACCGACTGGGTCGAAGTCTGCCGGGCGCTGCACGCGGTTGGCTATACCGGCCCGATATCGCTCGAGCCTTTCCGGCGCACCGACGACCGCTTCGGCGTGCCCTTTGCCCAGTGGCGCGCGCCGCACGAGGACGAGAGCGATCGCCTCTCGGCATCGAGCGCCTTCATGAAATCCCACCTCCTGCTTACGGAATATCGTCGATGACTATGAAAATCGGTTGGATCGGTTGCGGCATCCACGCAACCCAAATGCTTCTCCCGCAGCTCGTCCGTCATGACGTCCAGCTGGTCGGACTGTGCGATATCGACGGCGCGCGCCTGAAGAGCGCTGGCCGCCAGTTCGGTGTCACCAATCTCGTGACCGACGTCGAAGATCTGCTGCGCACGCCTGGCCTCGACGCCATCGGCATGGCGGTCGGCCCGGACCAGCATCTGGCCTTCGGCAAGGCGGCACTTGAGAGGGGCCTGCCCGTCTTCATGGAAAAGCCGCCATCCGGAAGTGCCGCAGGTGCACGCGAACTGCTGGCCGCCTCCGAGAAGGCGAAGAAGCCGCTGCTGCTGGGGTTCATGAAGCGATACTCGATCGGCAACCGGATGGCCGCGAACATCGTGAGGTCCGGCCGTTTCGGCGAGGTGATGGGACTGACCGGCTATTACATGACGGCGCCCGGATACTTCGCCGGAAACGTCGATTACACTGGCTTCTTCCTGCACCACTGCGTCCACTATATGGACCTCGTCTCATTCCTCGTGTCGCCCGTACGGACGATCTCGGCCCGCAAGGTCGAGAAGACGCCCGGCCGCGTACTCTTCCATGTCGGGTTCGAATTCGAATGCGGCGCGATCGGCAACATCGCGATGGGAACCATTCAGTCCCGCGGAACGCCGGTGGAGCGTATCGAGCTGATGAGCGATCACCAGCGCATCGAAGTCGACGACGTGATCGAGATCAAATGGCACAGGAATCCTCCATTCAAGATCGACGATCTGGCTGCGACGCTCAAGGACGATAGCGACACTCTGACGTGGAAGCCGAATTTTACGGCCGCCGCCAACGAGGACCCGAAAGGCTACCACTCACTGCTGGCCGACGTCGTTCCTGCACTCGCCGGTGCGTCAACTCCGGCGCCAAGCATTGCGGACGGTGTGATCGCGATGGAGCGGCTGGAGACGCTGCGCAGAGAGCTCGATTTGTGAGTTCAGGCCCTCAAAGGAGGATCGAGTTTGCCGGCGTCGGCGTTTGCTGAGGGATCAAGCTGATCGGCTGGAGACAAACAGCGCCCGTCGCGGCGATCATTGCGAGCGCGTTCAGGTGATCGTCAGCCTTCGTGAATAGGTGCGCTGTGGCGCGCATCGCCAGCGTCGAAGTGCAGACGCCGGTCTTCAAGATTACTCTAGGGCACGAGTCGAAATGACATCCGTCACAAGCATTGCCTCAACGATCAGTGCTGCATTCCTCGGCTCGCTGGTCGAGGTGGTCGAAGCATTCACGATCATTCTTGCCGTCGGTGTGACGCAGAGCTGGAAGCCGGCGTTCATCGGGACCGGTGCTGCCCTTGTCGTCCTCGGCCTTTTGACGATAACTCTCGGGCCGCTGCTTGGTCTCATCCCGATCGAAGCGCTGCAGTTTGCCATTGGCACGCTTCTGATCCTTTTCGGCCTGCGCTGGCTCCGCAAAGCTATTCTTCGAGCCTCCGGCTACATTGCGCTTCATGACGAGGAAAAGGCCTTCGCAAAGGAGAGCGAGAGCCTTCGCCGGCACTCGGCCGACCAGCGAGCCAATCTGCTAGCAGGTATTGCCGCCTTCAAGGCTGTCCTGCTTGAAGGCATCGAGGTCGTCTTCATCGTGATCGCCACCGGAGCAGGGCAGGGAATGATGGGGTATGCCAGCATCGGCGCTGCCGCAGCCTGTATTCTGGTCCTGATCGTCGGGCTGTTCGTCCATAAGCCGTTGTCGTCGGTTCCGGAAAACAGCCTGAAGTTTGTCGTTGGCCTGCTTCTCAGCGCCTTCGGGATTTTCTGGACCGGAGAGGGCATCGGCGCTCGGTGGCCCGGTGCCGATCTGTCGCTGATCCCTATCTTTGCGGCGCTTGCTGCTTTCTCCTCGCTTGCCGTGAAAGGCCTTCGCCAGCATCGCTTCGCGGACGAAGGGGCTGTGCGATGAAGCACCTTTTCAAGATCGCGTTCGAGGAAGTCGCCGGCATGTTCGTCGACGACGGCGCCCTTGCCATCTTGGCGCTCGGTCTCATCCTCATCGTCACCGCGGCCGTCAAGTATGCTCATCTCGAGGCTCTAGCAGGTGGGGTCATGCTCCTGATCGGCTGCATCCTGATCTTGTTGGAAAGCCTTTGGCGCGCTGCGCGCAAAGCCGGCAAGCGATAGGTCTCGAAAGGCAAGTCGGACGAATGGCGCCTCTGCATGTTGAGCGCCGCACGCCTCAAGGGCAATCGCGTCAGCCTCCAAGCTTGTCAGATCGCGCAAAGAGACGACGTGCCAGCTGGCGCAGGAGACCGGTTTGAACAGCTGGCTTCGGAAGACCAAATTGCCTTCTGGCCCGCTCGGTGAGGGATAGCCGGTAGTAATCGGCGACATCGGCACCATCGGCGTTGGTATCGCACGCGATGAAACCTTGTTCGATGCCGGTCTGCAGAAGCTCCAACTCAGCCTCGGCGAACGCCGCGTCCAGAACGATCCACTGGTTGTCGGGGCTATCGGCGCATCGATAGTGGATTTCGAGGAGTAGCGGAAACATGGGAAGTGTCATTGCGGGGTCCGGGCAAGCTGATGAGCGGCCACGGTGCCATCGCCCCCGCAGCCGCAAGGAGGGGAGTTATTCGACGTCTTCGCCGCCGTTGTCGTGCTGGTCGGGCGCCGCGGTCGCCGCGCCGCTGATGCCATCGACTGCAACGGTCTGAGAGCCGTTGCCCGTCATGAGTTCGACCTCGAAGGCAGCGTTCGCCTGCTCGTTGTCGAGCGCGGCGTTGACGGCCTTACCGCCGAACTTCTTTTCCGCAGCATCAATGGCCTGGGAGAGGCTGATCTTCGCCGTCGACAGTTTGGAATATTCGGCGCGATCGTCCTTGCCGTTCTGCTGGTCGGCTGCCTGGCCGGGCGTCGGGACGGCAAACCCGATGGCGCCAGCAGTAATCATCGCCGCCATGGCGGTCTTGAATGAGCGGTAACGGTTCATTTTCTTCTCCTTCTAGTGCCCGTTATTGGGCCGGTGAGGAGGCTGCAACGTTAAGTTTGGGGTTTCCTGTCCCGAACTTTACGGATCGGTAAGAGCGAGTGCCCTGACCTTACAAATCCGTATGGCTGCGGTCAGCAGCCGGTGAAATTCGAAGCGCAACGTTCGGGCCTGATCATTGCACTTCGAGGCTTCCCATGAACATGCACACCGCCGCCACGGCAGACCGCGGCGACCTGAGCGCCACACTTAATGCTAGGCTTTCAGTCTATCTGATCAACCTGGATCGCTCGCCGGAGCGGCGTCTGCGGATGGAAGCGCGGATCCACACCAAGGGACTGGAGTTCGAACGCGTCTCTGCAATCGACGGCCGCGACCTTGCGTTTCCGGTGCCAGGTTTCGACGAGGCGGGATATCGCCTGCGTCACGGGCGCATGCCGAATCCCTACGAGATCGGCTGCTTTCTCAGCCACGTCGAATGTGCGCGGCGAATGCTCCAGTCGGACGCCGGACACGCACTGATCCTCGAGGACGACCTGATATTCGAGGAGGATATCGTGGAGGTGCTCGGTGCCGCGCTCGACGAACAGCGGAAATGGGACATCCTCCGGCTGTCGACCGTCAATCAAGGAAAGAAGTTCAAACTTCAGCGCCTCACCCGCTGCCGTAGGCTTGCCGTGTCTTTGACGAGGGAAAAGGGATCCGGTGCCTATCTCATCAATCGCAAGGCGGCGAGATGGATCGTCGACGAACTCGTTCCGATGCGGCTGCCCTATGATCTGGCCTTCGATCTCGAGCATCTTTCTGGCCTGCGGGGCCTGTTCGTCGATCCGCAGCCGATACGCCAGAGCGCGGAGCGCGGCTCACTGATCCAGAACGGTCTCAAGCGCTTCAAGCTGCCCGCTCGCCACTACCTGACCGTCTTGCCGTGGCGGGCGTTTTATGAGGTGTCGCGTTTTATCGCGCGCTCGAGCCTTCTTTTCCGCAATCTTTGGCCGGGACGCTGAAAGGGCCGCGCTTTGCTGGCGCTTTCATCCGGAAAGCGATCCGCTGGTCAGCCCTTGCGCTCGAAATGCGCTTCGAGATCTTCCCAGCTTGCATCCATCGGCCAGGCAGCCGAAATCAAGGGGAGCGCGACGTGGCCATAGTAGAAGGATAGTTGCCTCTCGGCTCTGTCCTCACCTTCACCAGCGATCCTGTCGGTATAGATCGCCGAGACGAGCCCGGTGCGGTCGGATCCCGACTGGCAGTGGACAAGGATCGGTTTGGGCGCTGCCGCCATGATCGCCACGATCTCGTCGGCGCGGTCCGGTGTCAGCTTCCGGGAGGCCGACATTGCAAAATCGATATGCTCGACGCCGAGTTCGGCGGCGGTTCTGATTTCCGCCTGGTACCAGGCGGCATTCTGCTTTTCACCACGCAGATTGATGATCGTTTTGATGCCGTGATCTTTGACGTAGGCGTCGAGCTGCGCCGGGGTCGGCTGCGCAGAACGGTAAAGCTGCCCCTCGATGACAGTATGGAAATTTCCAACGGCCTGCAGGTAAGCAGCATAGCCGCCGAGAGCTCCCCCGATGGAGAGAACGGTTCCGACGGCAATGGATAGCTTGGCGTGGTTCTTCATCGTGTCTCGCAGCATGGCGTGTTGCGAAGCTGATGATGTGATTTCCTGACGGCCACCTGAATGTCAGATTTGTGACGCCGAGGGCCAGCAACCTTCTATCCGGCCGATGGCGGCGGATCTGGAAACGACACGGCAACTGCCAGTCCCGGGCGATTGTCGCCAAGCTCGATATGCGCAAAATGTAGATCGGCAATGGCCCTTACGAGGGTGAGGCCAAGTCCGCTTCCTGATGTCGTTCGGCTCTTGTCCATGCGGTAGAGGCGCCTGAACACATTGTCTCGTTCGTCCGAAGGGATACCCGCTCCGTTATCGACCACGCGAAGAACCGTCTCGCCGTCGGCCTGCAGCAGAGCCATGCCGATCCGTGTCCCTTCGGGACAATGGGTGATGGCATTCTCGACGAGATTGACCACCATCTGGGTGAGGAGTTCTCGGTCACCCATAATCTCGACCGAAGGCGAGGGGAGCAACTCGAGCATCTGGCCATTGTCTTCGGCCACGCTGGCATAGACCTCCTCGACGAAGGTCAGGATCCCGGCAAGGTCGACTTTCTGGAAGCGCTGCCGGCGCGCACCGGCTTCGATCTGCGAGATGCGCAGCAGGGCCTCGAAAGTCGCGTTGATCTGGTCGCTTTCGGCGCGCGCATCGGCCAAAAGCGAGCCGACATCGCGACCGCCGGCGGCACCCTCAATCGCATCGCCGAGCGTCATCTTCAGGCGATTGAGCGGCGTCTTGAGTTCATGGGCGATATCGGCACTGACCTGGCGCATCCCCTCGACCAAGCCCGAAAGGCGGTCGAGAGCGCTGTTGATCTGCATCGCCACGAGATCGAGGTCATCGCTTTTTCCCTTGAGCGGAATCCGGCTCTCGAGCCACCCGTTGGAAACGTCGAGCATCGTGCGGGCGACCGCATCAAGGCGGTGTTGGGCTCTGGCTGCCAGAAAGATGCCGCCGCCCAGCGCCGCGACAACAACCAGCAGGGCCGCCCAGCCAAGGCTCACCAGCACGATCTTCAAGAGGTCATCCATGTCGGAGAAACTTTCTCCGACCACCAGGAGGTTCGGTCCAAGTTCGGTGACTTGGATCCTGAATCTGCCGGAACCGGGCTGGCCGATGTCTTCCGGATTGATGGTGTAGACGCCCGGCGGCATCTTGATCGCTGTGAAGTTGCCCGCGAGCCTGTTCCCCCTCGCATCGACAAGCGAATAGAGCCCGTCCTTGGTCGTCTGCAGATTGACGTAGCTGTTCAGCGTCGCGATCAGATCTTCCATGTCATCGGGCGCATAGGTCGACGCAATGACGGAATTCATCTCCTGAAGAGACGCATCCATCTCATGGGCGAGGCCCGTGCGCAGCATGTGATACATGACGGCGCCGCTGACGACGAACGTCAGGATGAACAGCACCCCAAAGGTCATGGCCAGTCGGAAGGGCGTGCTACGGCGCAGGCTAGCGAGGCGCATGCAGGCTATATCCGGTGTTCCTCACCGTATGGAGGAGCTGCGTCTGGAACGGCTTGTCGATCTTGGCGCGCAGCCGGCTGACATGGGTCTCGACCACGCTGGTCTTGGGATCGAAATGAAAATCCCAGACGCGTTCGAGCAGCATGGTCTTGGTCAGCACCCGTCCTTCGCCGCGCATCAACACTTCCAGGAGGGTGAATTCCCGCGGCTGAAGCTCAATCGCCTGACCGGCGCGGCGGGCCTCGCGGCGGATCAGATCCAGTTCGAGATCTGCGACCCTCAGCACTGTCTTCTGCTCCTGAACCGGCGGGCGCCGGGCGAGCGCGTTTACCCGCGCAAGCAGCTCGGAGAATGCAAATGGCTTGACCAGATAGTCATCGCCGCCTGCCTCTAGTCCCTCGACGCGATCGTCGACGCCGCCGATGGAGGTCAGGAACAGGGCAGGGGTGCCGACGCGGGCTGCGCGCAGAGACCGGACGAGCGACAGGCCGTCGAGGCCGGGCAGCATCCGGTCTACGACGATCACGTCGTAGGCCTCACGCTGAGCCTGGAAGAGCCCGTCGCGTCCATCGGCGAGGACATCGCAGACATGCCCTGCCTCTGCGAAGCCCTTGGCCACGTATTCCGACGTCTTGCGATCGTCCTCGACCAGGAGAAGGCGCATTTGAGGTTTTCACCAGATTGATGTTCGAGCGAAAATGTAACCGCGATGATGCGCATCCTACAACATACGGTTTCGTAAAGTCGCGGCCTTACCAAATGGTATGGTTCCGGCAAGGCGCTTGTATGTCCCGGTCAATATCGTCCCCCTCGCTGCAATCCTGCTGCATCAAAACCGCTCCAGCGAGAGGACCAAAATCATGAAGACAATTGTAGCCGCCGCCGCTTTGAACTCCGTCGTGGCTCTCGGGCTCATCGCAATCGCCGTGCCCGTTCACGCTGCCGTACCCTGCGAAGACATGCTGAAGGACATGCGTGCTGCGAAAGCGTCCGCAAAGCTTTCAGACGCCGACATGAAAAAGGTCGAGGAACTCGAGACCAAGGCGGTCGAAAGGTGCAATGCCGACGACGACACGCGTGCGGACAAGTTCCTCACCGAAGCCATGCAGATCATCGGCAAGTGAGCGGAGGATAGACCATGACCATGGCAAACCAGCAGCTTGCCGGGCCGGAAAATCGCGTGCCCGAGGTGACCGTCGATTTCTGGCTCATCAAACTCATGGCGGTCACCATGGGAGAGACCGCAGCCGACTACCTGGCCGTCAATCTCGGCCTCGGCCTGACGCTGACGTCCATCATCATGACCATCGTCCTCGTCGTCGTGGTCGGAGCACAATTTGCACAGAAGCGCTATGTGCCTGCCGCCTACTGGGCCGCCGTGGTTCTTATCAGCGTCGTCGGGACGTTGGTGACCGACAACCTCACGGACAATTTCGGCGTTTCACTGGAGGCATCGACGATCTTCTTCACGGTCGCGCTCGGCGCCACGTTCCTCGGATGGCATCTGACGGAGCGAACGCTTTCGATCCACACGATTTTCACCAACCGCCGCGAAGGCTTCTATTGGCTGGCAATCCTGTTCACATTCGCGCTCGGAACGGCCGCGGGCGATCTGGTGGCCGAGAAGTTCGACTTCGGGTATCTGACGACCGCATTGATCTTTCTGGCACTGATCGTGGCGATTGCTGCGGCGTACTTCATCCTCAAGGTGAACGGCGTCGCGGCGTTCTGGCTGGCATATATCTTCACCCGCCCGCTCGGCGCTTCGTTCGGCGATCTGCTATCGCAGCCGAGTGAATATGGTGGCCTTGGTTTTGGGACGATCTACACAAGCTTCGCTTTTCTTGGAGCGATCATCCTGATCGTCATCTACATGACGGCCGACCAGGATCAGCGTGAAACAACCGGGCTTTCCCGCTGAACGAGAGGCAGCCTTCGTAGCGGGCGAGATCTCGGCTCCAGGCCGATCTGCTCGGCTTCGAGGAAGTCCTGGCGCAAATGGGACGTTGGAGCCTGGAAGTGCTTCGGTCCGCGGCATCAACATTGCTACGCTCGAAACAGGTCCCGCTCGCAGGGTTTGGATTTTTACGGATCCGTAAAGAATTCAGCGGGATCCGTTCAGGTTCCTGTCAGGCGCAACCGGAATATGGCGGCGACGTCTCATTTCCATGAAGAGCGCCGCGATGACCACCCTACATGCTGTCTCCCGCCAACGGACCTATCTCGATTCCTTCCTCGTTCTGACGGCGTTCTGGTTTCTGTTGCTGGCGATATTCCATGCATGGCCGATGATCGATGTCAGGATTTCGCAGAGTTTCTTCAGTTCTGCGCTCTGTATGGACCGAGCCACGGTGCCGCAATGCGGACATTTCACACTCAGCAAGGTTGCGTGGATCACGACCCTTCGGTGGCTTCTCTATGCGCTGCCCTATCTGGCTGCCGCGGCGGTCGTGATTGCGTTGCTGGTTGCGGGATACTCGCCGATGCTTCGCTATCGGATGCCGGTACAGCGGCTTTGGATATCCCTCCTCAGCCTCGGCATCGGAACCGGGTTGATCACCAATCTGTTCCTCAAGACGCATTCCGGCCGGCCGCGTCCGTTTGATACCGATCTCTTTGGCGGCAAGCTCCAATTCATGCCGGCGGGATCGTTCAATGGAGCCTGCGAACGAAACTGCTCGTTCGTATCCGGGGAAGCATCCGGCGCAGGCTGGCTGATATGCGTTCTCTTCGTGTTGCCACCCCGCTACCGCATCTGGATAGCACCTCCCGTCATCCTGGCTTCGGTTGCGACAGCCGGACTTCGGGTGGCCGTCGGCGCGCATTACGCGTCCGACGCAACGCTTGGCCTGCTGCTTTCGATCGCCGTCTTTTTGGGCCTGCTTGCGCTTGAGGAGCGCATCGCGTCTCATCTTCCGGAGTAGCCGTATATCGGACTTCGCAGCCGTAGCCGAAGCGCGGCTTCGCCCGGCGGCGCACGCCATGGCCTGTTCAGGGTTGTGAAGCAGGTCGGAATTGCTACACTCAGCAGGCGAATAATCCAAAAAGGGAACAGCAATGAAAAAGACCATCCTCCTGGCTGCCGCAGCCTTGCTGGCGGCAGCACATCTTGCCCGCGCGGACGACACGATCCGCATTGCAACCGAGGGCGCCTATCCTCCGTTCAACTATGTCAAATCGGACGGCAGCCTCGAGGGTCTCGATGTCGACATGGCGAATGCGCTTTGCCAGGAGATGAAAGCCAAGTGCACGATTGTCGCCCAGGACTGGGACGGCATCATCCCGGGACTTCTCGCGAAGAAATACGACGCGATCATCGCATCGATGAGCATCACCGACGAACGCAAGAAGCAGATCGATTTCACCAACAAATACTATACGACGCCGCTTGCTGTTGCGGTGCCGAAGGATAGCGACCTCAAAGGCGTTTCGGTCGAAGACATGAAGGGCAAGATCGTCGGCGCCCAGGCATCGACGACGCAGGCTGACTATCTCAACGACCACTATGCCAAGGGTGGTGCCGAAGCGAAAATGTATCCGACCCAGGACGAAGCGGTCGCCGATCTGCAGAATGGCCGCATGGACGCTTTGATTTCCGACAAATTCGTTGTCGTGGACTGGCTGAACAAGGCCGGCAAGGATTGCTGCAAGCTGCTTGGCGACGTTCCCGGTACCGAAACGCAAGCCGGCATCGGCATTCGCCAGGGCGACACCGAGCTGAAGGAGCGCTTCAACAAGGCAATCGATGCGCTCGTCGCCAACGGCAAGTACCAGGAAATCACCAGAAAATATTTCCCCTTCGACATCTACTGATCGCCTGGCGATCCAGTCGCGCAGAGGTCCAAAAGCCTCTGCGCCAACCCTGTCAGCTATCCGATGAAAACAGACATCCTCGTTCTCGGTGCCGGCATCGTCGGCGTGAGTGCGGCCATACATCTCCAGGATCGCGGCCGCTCGGTCGTGCTTGCCGACCGCGGTGAGCCGGGCGGCGGGACCAGCTACGGCAATGCGGGGCTGATCGAGCGCTCCTCGGTCATCCCTTACGCCTTTCCGCGGCAATTTACGACGATCGCAAAATACGCGCTGAACCGCGCGTCCGACGTCCGCTACGACCCTTTCTATCTGCCCCGGATCGCGCCCTGGCTGGCACGTTACTGGTGGCATTCCTCACCTGCCAATCTGGAGATATCGACCCGCGCGCTTCTGCCTCTGGTCGAGGCCAGTATCAGCGAACATGACAAGCTGATCGAGCGGGCAGGGGCGTCTCGCCTCATCCGCTCTGACGGCTGGATCTCTTTTTACAAGGACACCCGGCGGTTTGATGCCGCCCGGGCGGAGGCCGCAAGTCTATCGAAATATGGACTGGCGATCAGGATCCTCGATGGTCCGGCGTTTCAGGCGCTCGAACCGGCTTTCGCGGCAACAGACACGGAAATCGCCGGCGCCATTCACTGGCTCGATCCGAAAACCGTGACCGATCCGCAAGCGCTGACAGCCGCCTATGCGAGAGCCTTCACTGCCTCGGGCGGCAGGATCGTCCGCGCTGATGCGGCGATGCTGTGCGAGGAGAAGAACGGTTGGTCACTGGCGGCAGAAGACGGCTCGATCCTGGAGGCGAGGGAGGTCGTCGTTGCCCTCGGCCCGCAATCCGGCCTGATCTTTCGAAAGTTCGGTTACGCTCTGCCGATGGCCGTCAAGCGGGGCTATCACCGGCACTACGCCCAGAGCGGCGGCCAGCCACTCGGCCATTCGGTCGTTGACGAAGAAGCCGGCTACGTTCTGGCACCGATGGCCCGGGGCATTCGCTTGACGACCGGTATCGAGTTCGCTGCACCCGATGCACCAGTCAACACAATCCAGCTCGGCCGGGCCGAGACGATGGCACGCGCACTCTTTCCGCTTGGTGATCAGGTGGAGGCAACGCCCTGGCTCGGCCTTCGTCCGTGCCTCCCGGACATGCGCCCGGTCATCGGCCCGGCGCCACGCCATGCGGGTCTCTGGTTCAATTTCGGCCATGCGCATCACGGCCTCACGCTCGGGCCAGCCGGCGGGCGGCTCTTGGCGGAGCAGATGGTTGGTGAAGAAACCTTTGCGGCCCCCAAACCATTCCATCCGCAACGCTTCCTCTAGCCGCCGGCAACAGGCGCCGGTATCGTCGACGGCCGACATGGACGGTGATACTGCGGAGAGTACGGCGGCCAAGCGAGACCGTCGCATCTCTAACTGGCACAACTGTCGCTTTACGAAATAGAATGTACCAACGCCCATCAAATGTGGCGGGAGAGTTGGAATGTCCGGCGGTTTGCAAGGTAGAAATGTCCGCGTGGTCATCACACGGCACAACGGTCAGCCCCGATCTGAGCGGCTGATCCCGGTTGCAAGATCAGATCGGGGCGGGTGGTAAATACACCTCTTCGGCTTTAGCTTTGACACGCCTCACTCCGCAGCCTGCTGTCGCGACAGTGCTTTCTGGCGCCGTGCGATCACTGCCGGATCGTTCATGAAATCCTTCCGCCGGCCAGGTCCGCGAGCCCGTTTGACGTAGCCATTCTTGTCACTGCTGCTCTTCACCTTCGGCTTGTCCTGCTGCTCCTGGCGCTCCTTGATATAGGCCAGAACATCACCCAACCGCTTGTTCTCGGTGATCGCGGCATGCGTCACCCGCTGGTCCTTGTCGAACACCGTGTAGGGCAGGGAGTAGCCTTTCCACCGCACATCCAGACGACCGTCGGCATAGGCATAGGTCTCGACATAGCGCCCCACCAGCCCACGCGTCACATCGGTCTCCTCCAGCATGATCCGCTGGCGCTCGAACGAAAACGTCAGCTGCGATCCAACATAGCGCTGCTCGCGTTTGCACAGGATCTCCGTCAACCGATCTGGCGCCAGATTCAGCGGCCGATGCAGATCATCAGACCGGGCAGGGGTAACCGCAAAACGCGCATTGTAGTCCTCCATGAAGTCCGGCAAAAACGCGTTGCCGGCCTCCATGCTGTCGATGCCGCAAAGCCTGAGCTCCTTGACCAGGCGGTCCTGCAGCGTCCGGTTCATGCGTTCGACACGACCCTTGGCCTGGCTCGAATTTGCGCATAGAATCTCGATGTTTAACTCGCAAAGTGCACGCCCGAACTGGGTCATGCCCTGGCCACCTTTGGCATCCTTCTTCGCCACCCGGAACACCGAATGCTTGTCCGAATAAAAGGCAATCGGCGCGCCGTGACGCTGGAGATAGAGTTCCAGCGCCTCGAAATAGGTGAAGGCACTTTCCGAGCGCACGAAACGCAGTTGCATCAGCCTGCCGGTCGCATCGTCGACAAACACCAGCAGCGAGCAAGGCGGCCCGCGATCCTCGAACCAGCGATGCTCCGATCCGTCGATCTGCACCAACTCGCCATAAGCCTCGCGTCGAAGCCGTGGCTGATGAAACGTCCGCCGCTGCTTGCGTGATAACCACAGTCCGGCCTCCGACATCCAACCGCGCACCGTCTCGCGCGACACCCGCAAGCCATCGCGCTCAGCCAACTTCTCCGTCGCCAAGGTCGGACCGAAATCCGCATAACGTTCGCGAACCAGCGTCATCGCATAGTCCCGAACGCCGTCGCTGATCCGGTTGTTCGATGGCCGGCCAATCGCCTTGTGGCGGATCGATGCCGCGCCGCCAATCCGTATCCGTTCCAGAAGTCGGCGCACCTGGCGCTCGCTCAGGTCAAGCACATGCGCCGCTGACACCGTCGTCATCCGGCCAGCGGCCACCTTCGATAAAATCTCAATCCGCTGCAGATCGCGCTCGCTCATCGCTATCAATCCCATCTGCAATCTCCCACGCATCCTTCAGACCCGGGGAGTGTGACATTCCAACTTTGCAGAAACAGGACATTCTAACTTTGCGGCTACATCAAAAGATCGCATAACATACGTTATGGAACCACATGACGGATTGAGCCGATGTTTAAAAACATCAACTGTAGTCTGTGCTTAGAGGCCCACATTCACCTCATTCATCAAATAGCCCCAAACCCTTTACGCTTCGCTTCTACCAAAGCGGCGCATGCCGGTTGACGTCCTTGTAGAGCAAGTACCTGAATTTGCCCGGGCCGCCGGCGTAGCAGGCTTGCGGGCAGAAGGCGCGCAGCCACATGAAGTCGCCGGCTTCGACTTCCACCCAGTCCTGGTTGAGGCGGTAGACGGCGCGGCCTTCGAGGACGTAGAGGCCGTGTTCCATGACGTGGGTTTCCATGAAGGGTATCACGGCGCCCGGCTCGAAGGTCACGATGGTGACATGCATGTCGTAGCGGATATCGGCGGGGTCGATGAAGCGGGTCGTTGCCCACTTGCCTTCGGTGCCCGGCATCGCGCCCGGCGGGTGTTCGTCTTCGTGGGTGAAGATCGCGGGCGGCGGCTCCACTCCCTCGACGGGCTGGAAGGCCTTGCGGATCCAGTGGAAGGTCGCGGCATCGGCGCCGTCGTTCTGCAGCGTCCAGGCGCTTCCGGCAGGCAGGAAGGCGAAGGAGCCGGCGTTCAGGTGATGGACGCGTCCTTCATGGCCGATGGCCAGTGTGCCCGCCACGACGAAGATTGCCGTTTCGGCGCGGGACTCGGATTCCGGCTTTGCGCTGCCGCCGCCGGGTTCCACTTCCATGATATATTGTGAGAAGGTCTCGGAGAAACCGGTCATCGGGCGGGCGATGATCCAGGCGCGGGTCTTCGTCCAGTGCGGCAGATAGCTGGTGACGATATCGGTCATCACGCCCTTCGGGATAACCGCATATGCCGTCGTGAACACGGCCTTGCCGGAGAGCAGATCGGTCTGCGGCGGAAGTCCGCCTGGCGGGGAATAGTAGGAGCGGTTTTCCATGGGAGATTCTCTCTGCGTCTTGAAGGTCTCGAACGGTAGCCTTTGGTTTCCACCTTCTCAAGAAGCGTCGGCGCGAAAAGAGAGATCGTCTATGCGGCGCCACTATTTTAGACCAAAAATTTGCGGCTCAGGTGCCAAGCTCTTGTCATCGGGTATGGTGCGCGAGGCAGCGCTACGGCAGGCATAGAGAGGGGCAAGAATGATCCAGCTACCGTTCGAACGGCAGGAATACCAAGAGCGGCTCACAAAGATCCGCGTCGAGATGCGCAGGCGCGAGCTTGAGCTTCTGGTGATCAACGACGTCGCGAACCAGCATTACATCACCGGTTACGACGGCTGGTCTTTCTATACGCCGCAGACGGTGCTGGTGCCGGTCGAAGACGGCGCCGAGCCGGTCTGGCTCGGGCGCGCCATGGATGCGGCGGGCGGCTTGCTGACGGCCTGGATGAAGCCGGAGAACGTCGTCGGCTTCCCGGAGCCTTATGTGCAGCAGGCCGATCGTCATCCGATGGACTGGATCGCCCAATGGATCGTCTCGAAAGGCTGGGGCGGACGGCGGATCGGTATCGAGCTGGAGGCCTATTACTATTCGCCGAAGGCGCATGCGCGCCTCGTTGCCGGGTTGCCGAACGCGACGTTCGTCGATGCCGATCTCCTCGTCAACTGGATACGCTCTGTGAAGAGCCCAGCCGAAATTGGCTATCTCAGGAAGGCATCGCGTCTGGCGGAAGCGGCTGTGACGGCGGCCTATGATGCGATTGCGCCGGGTGTGCGCGAATGCGATGCGATCGCCAAGATCCAGGCCGCGCAGGTGGCCGGAAGTGCCGACTATGCAGGCGATATCACTGCCCTGCCCCCGACCATCCTCGGCGGCGAGAATGCCTCGGCGCCGCACATCATGTGGAGCGACCGCCGTTTCGGCAAGGACGAGACGATTGCGCTCGAGCTTGCCGGTGTCTGCCGCCGCTATACGGCGGGTCTGGCGCGCACCATGCAGCTTGGCAAGGCATCACCTCAGGTGACCGAGACGGCAAAGGCGGTGCTGGAGGGCATGGAGGCGGTCCTGTCGTCGATCCGGCCGGGTGTGCTGGCCGAAGATGTCGAGCTCGCCTGGCGCAAGGTCATCGAGCGCTATGGTTTGAAGAAGGAGTCGCGCATCGGCTATTCGATTGGCGTCGCCTACCCGCCGGACTGGGGCGAGCACACGATCAGCCTTCGCCCCGGCGACAAGAGCGTGCTGCAGCCCGGCAATGTCATCCACTCCATTCTGGGCATGTGGATGGATGGATGGGGCATCGAGGTCAGCGAGACCATTCTGGTGACCGCGACCGGCGCCGAGACGCTGACCAACCTGCCGAGAGAAATCCATGCCAGGGCCTGATCAACTGCCTGCCGAGCTTGTCGCGCGGATGATTGCCGTGCGCCGGCACCTCCACGCCAATCCCGAGCTTTCCAACGAGGAAGCCGAAACCCAGGCCTATCTTCGCGCGCAGCTGGAGGCCGAAGGACTGGCTGATATCCGTGATGTCGCGGGTTACGGCCTTTCGGTCGATATCGCCGGTACCGGCGGCTTCTCCAACCGCAAGGTCGCGGTGCGCGCCGATATCGATGCGCTGCCGATTGAGGAGCGCTCGGGCGTTGTGTTTTCCTCGGCGAAACCCGGTGTCATGCATGCCTGCGGGCACGATGCGCATGCGGCGATGGTCTTTGCAGCGGCCACTCACTTGCACCGGCATCGCGACAGCTTTGCCGGGACGGTCCGCTTCATCTTCCAACCGGCCGAAGAGGCAGAGCCGCTCGGCGGGCGGCGTATCGTGGAGGAAGGCCTGCTTGACGATATCGACGCGGCGATCGGCATCCATGTCGATCCCTATACCGAGACCGGCAAAATCTCGGTCTCCGGCGGACCCTATACGCTGGCGAGCGATATTTTCGATGTCATCGTCAGGGGCACATCCGCGCATGCCGCGAAACCGGCGGAAGGAGTCGATGCGATTGCCGCGGCCTGCGCCATGGTCTCGGAACTGCAGAAGATCGTTGCTCGGGAAACGGATGCCTATGATCCCCTGGTCGTGTCGATCACCGGTATCGAGGGCGGCGGCGCCTATAACGTCATTGCCGATACCGTGCGCCTGAAGGGAACGATCCGCAGCGGCAGCCCGGCTACCCGGCTTCGGGCCCGCGAGCGGGTTCATGAAATCCTGCAGGGGCTTGCCGCCGCCCACCGCGCAACGGTCGAGTTCAAGCTGATCGAGGGAGAGCCGCCGGTCGTCAATGACGCGGCGCTGGCGCAGATCGTTTCGTCGGCAGCGGATCAGCTCTTTGGGAACGGCACTTCGATTGCGGCGCCCGGCTGGACTGCGGCGGATGATTTCGGCTTTTACAGCGAGAAGCGGCCATCGGTCTATTTCAGGCTCGGCATTCGCAACGAGACCGACGGCTCGATATACCCGCTGCACCATCCGCAATTCCGGGTCGATGAAGCCGCGCTGAAAATCGGCGCCGAGACGATTGCCAAGGTGGCGTGCGAGGCGCTCGGCGTCTGAGTTGGAAGCGGCGCCGGTGGTTTTCCACCGGCGCCGTTTCATTTACTTCTGAGCGGCCTTCGGCGACGCCTGCAGCAGATCCGCTTCGTCGGAGACGATGGCGGCAGCTTCGGTCAAGAGCACGTCCTTTGCCTTCTTGCGGGCATTTTCGATCGCGAGATCGGCGCTCAGGCTGCGCTCGTTCGACTGCAGGCCGTCGTCTGCATCGGGATCGTCGCCACCGGTCACCGCTGCGCGGGACTTCAGCCGGGCCTCACGCGCTGCCAGCTCCTTGCGGCGCTCGGCCTCGTTCAGCGAAATGGTGCCCTTCTCGCGCTGCGCCTTCAGGTCGGCAATGTCTTCCAGCAGGCTCTTGTAATCAGGATCGTTCTTCACCCGCGCGTCGTGGCGGCTCAGCAATTCCGGCAGCATCGCCGTGACGTCACCTTCCGGCGAATATTTCGCGGCCTTGATCTGCGTCCAGGGCAGCGCGTTGTCGTAGCTGGTCTCGCCGAAGGTCGACGGGTCCGAAAGACCAGGCAGGCTGATATCGGGGGTTACGCCACGCAGCTGCGTCGTGCCGCCATTGATGCGGAAGAACTGCGCGATGGTGACCTTCAGTTCGCCGAATTTCGGCTTGCTGTTATTGGCCATCTCGTCGAGGTCGACCACGGTCTGTACCGTGCCCTTGCCGAAGCTCTGCTCGCCGATGATCACGCCACGGCCGTAGTCCTGAATGGCCGCTGCAAAGATTTCGGAAGCCGAAGCCGAGCCGCGATTGATCAGCACGCCAAGCGGGCCGCTCCAGACCGGAGCCTTGAAGTCGGCCTTCTGTACGGCCACCTTGCCGTCGCTGCCGCGTTGCTGCACGACCGGGCCGTTGCCGATGAAGAGGCCTGTCAGGTCGATCGCTTCGCTGAGCGAGCCGCCGCCATTGTTGCGGATGTCGAGCAGGACGCTATCGACGCCCTCCTGCTTCAGCTCAAGCAGAAGCTTCGCGACATCGCGGCTGGCGCTCTTGTAATCCTTGTCGCCCTTCCGGCGCGCTTCAAAATCCTCGTAGAAGGCCGGCAGCGTGATGACGCCGACCTTGCGGGTGGCATCGCCGTCCTTGACTGTGAGAATGTCCTTGCGGGCAGCCTGCTTTTCGAGACTGATCTTGTCGCGCACCAGGCTGATGATGTGATGGCTGCCCTCCGCGCCGGCCTCAGCCGGCAGGATATCGAGCCGCACGACGGAATCCTTCTCGCCGCGGATCATCTGCACGACCTCGTCGAGGCGCGTGCCCATCACGTCCTTGATCGGACCCTTTTCCCCCTGCCCTACGCCGACGATACGGTCGCCCACGGCAAGCTTGCCGGACAGTTGCGCCGGACCGCCGGGAACGAGCTCGCGGATCGTCGTATAGTCGTCGCGCTCCTGCAGCACCGCGCCGATGCCGACCAGGGAGAGCTTCATCGAAATATCAAAATCGGCGGAAGCGGCCGCGCCGAAATAATCGGTGTGCGGATCGACCGAGGTCGCATAGGCGTCCATGAACGTCTGGAAGACGTCTTCGCTCTTGTATTTGTAAGCGCGCTCCAGCGTATTCTCGTAGCGCTTGTCGAGCGTATCGCGGATCGCCGCGTCATCCTTGCCGCCGAGCTTCAGGCGCAGCCAGTCGCTCTTGACGCGCTTGCGCCAGAGATCATCGGCCTCCGCCTCGGATTTCGGCCACGGCGCCTTGTCGCGCAGCACGGCGAAATCCTCGTGCGCGTTGAAATCGAAATTCTGCTTGAGGAGGCCGCGCGCATAATTCATGCGGTCGACGACCCGCTTCTCATAGGTATTGAAGATCGAGAACGGGATCTGCAGGTTCTGCTGGGCGATCGCATCATCGATCTTGCCCTTGTCGGCCATGAATTTGTCGATGTCCGTCTGCAGGAAAATCGTCCGGTCGGGATCGAGCGCCTTGATGTAGCTATCCATGATCTTGGCCGAGAGATCATCGTCGAGCGGAACCGGCCGGTAGCTGTAGCGCGTCAGAAATTGCGCGCTCATCTGGGCTGCCTGGCCCTGCTGCTTCAGCGGCTCAAGGACAGGCGGGGCAGCTTCCAGGGCATACGCGGACGGCGCAACTGCAAGGAAAAGACCGAATAATCCGTAGTGTATGCGCATTCCGCTCTGATCCAACTCTGGGTGCCGCGTTTCGAAACAATGATGTAGGTGGAACAATTATGGCTTTTTCGCAACCGGGCGGGCGCATCTTTGCCGATAAGCATTTCGTGATTGTTGAGCCGGGCCCGGCTAATCGTTGCCTTTTCTGGCTTTAAATGTGAGCCGCAAACTCAACGCAGGTCGGCCCGGAGTTCACGGACCCCTCGCCCCAACCGGTCTCGCAGCAGTGTACGCAACGTCGCGCCGTCGACATAGCCGACCTCGGTGGCGATGGCTTCCACATCCATACCGCTGCCATGAAGGAGCGCCTGTGCCCGCTCGACCCGGAGATCCTGGAAATAGGCGAGCGGCGACTTGCCGAGAACCGCCTGGCAGCGCCGCTGAAGCGAACGGGTGCTGGTGCCGAGCGCCTTGGCGGCGTCCTGCAGCGAGAAGCCTTCCTGCAGGTGATCGCGCGACCATCGTTCGAAATGCGAAATCAGCGGGTCGGCCTGCGCCAGATGATTGGGAATGATGTAGAAGGCCTGTGACGAGCGGATATCTGCGAGAAGATAACGCGATACCAGCGACGCCAATTCCGGGCTGGCCTTGCGGATCAGCCAAAGGGCGAGATCGAGATGCCCCATGGCGGCACCGGCCGTGACGCCGATTGCCGAGGGAACGAGCATACGGGTCTCATCGAGCAGAACCTTCGGATAGCGCTGGCGGAAGAACGGCGCGAGTGACCATGACGTCGTCGCTTCCCGTCCGTCGAGAAGACCGGCATCCGCAATCAGGAACGTTCCGATGCAGGACGAGCCGACTTGCGCACCTTCCTGATGCCATTGCAGAAGTTGGGCCTTGGCCTGGCGAACGTCCGGCCGTTGCAGCGATGGCAGCAATGTCTCGGGCGTTGTTGCCCTGAGGGCGGGCACGATGATCCAGTCGGGTTTCAGATCCGGTGTGATCGGCTTCACCGGAATGATCAGCCCCTGCGCCGAGGTGACCTTCTTGCGTACGCCGACGACGGTGACATCGAAACGCGGCGTCCCGCCGAGCAGCTTTCCCGACAGCGAGTTTGCGGTGGCAAAGGCGTCGAGCGTGACCGTGAGCCCGGAATCGAATAGCCCTTCCAGGGCGAGGACGGCAATGCGCATGGCGTGAATGACCTCGATATTATCTTTTACGACACTATGCGCTTTCGCTGGAAATGGCTAGAGGCGGCGCAACTCTCCCCTGCCTGACTGGTACGATGGCCGAGCCGCATTGGCGTGAGTCATATCAAAGTTGGCATTTACGCCCATAGCCACGTGTTCGCCAGGAGCTAGGTTGGTGCGCAGGCAGACGAGCCGGCATCATTTCACTTACGGAGATCAATTTCATGCAACCCACCATCCTGATCGGCGGCGCTACCGGCGCGACGGGCAGCGCCGCCGCGAAAATCCTCCTGGAGAAAGGCTTCGGCGTCAGGGCATTGGCGCACAAGGAGGATGGCCGATCTGGGCAGCTCAAGGCTCTTGGCGCTGAGGTCGTGGTCGCTGATCTTCTGGATTTCCGTGCCGTCCGCCGGGCTTTCGACGGGATCAAGCGTGCCTATTTCGTCTATCCGATGCGGCCGGGCCTGGTGCAGGCCACGGCGCATTTCGCACAGGCGGCCTTGGAAGCCAGCGCGGAATTCATCGTCAACATGTCACAGAAGACTGCGCGCTCCGACGCGCCGAGCGACTCGGCGCAGCAGCACTGGCTGGCGGAACGCATCTTCGACCGGGCGGGAACGCCGGTCGCCCATCTGCATCCGACCGCCTTCTGCGAATGGCTGCTCTACATGCGCAAGATGATCCGCGAGGGCCGCTACGCCGTGGCCTTCGAGCCGACTGGCCGCTTCGCACCGATCGCCGCCGAAGATCAGGGCGCCGTCATCGCCGCCATTCTTGCCGATCCCACCGGTCACGCTGGCAAGACCTATCCGCTGACCGGTCCTGTTGAGCTGACGCCGCCCGAGATCGCGGAGACCGTCGGCACTGCGCTCGGCAAGACGGTACGCTACGAGACGATTACCGGCGAGCAATGGGTCCTCGAAGTCGCCGGCCAGGACATCCCGTTCCTGACGCAGCACATCAAGGCGATTGCCGAAATGCATCGTGACGGGCTGATGGCGGGCACCAGCGATTTTGTCGAGCGGATAACCGGCCGGGCGCCGATGACGCTCGCAGAATTCGTCGACAAGCACCGGGCCGTCTGGCTCTGATAGGGGTGCGGCGACTGGAAGTTTCATTAGAAAATGCGCGATAGCGGATGGATAAAATCGGTCCGCACGCTCCAGTCGCCCGTCAGTTGCGCTCGATCGCAGAACGAGGCCTTCGCTAAGCTTTTGCAGAAATTGACGAATCACCTATAGTTGCGTCATCCAAGTGCGTGGATTCATCGCCAGCCGTTGGTAATGCGTGGGCCGGTTGCAATTTTGATCTCCAGTTGATGGAGCTCCCGGAATGCATTCAGGTCGCCGGCCGCTGGCCCTCAGCCTCCTCGCTGCGATTGCCCTTGCCCAAGCCTCCTGCGCCCAGAAGCCGCCGGCAACGGACCCGCGTACGACCGGGTCGATCTCGACTGGCAACAGCACGGTGTCATCGCCGCCGCCAGCCACGACCGGCCGTTCGCTGGAGCCGGTGACGGATGTGGAATCGGCTGTTCGCCGCGCAATCAACTGGCATCCGGCAATTCGCGAGGCTGCGGGCAAGATCAAGGAACAGGGCGAGCTGATCGCCGATGCGAAGTCCGGCTATCTGCCTTCGGTTGGCGGCGGCGTGAATCTCGGAGCCGAGAACAACGATCGCGGAGACTGGGCGCCGCGCTTCAATCTGACGGCGACGCAGATGATCTACGATTTCGGCAAGGTCTCCGGGCGCGTCGAGGCGGAATCGGCGCTTGAGGATGCGCGCAAGGCCGAGTTCCTGGCGAGCGTCGACGATGTCATCCGGGAGACGGCGCTGGCATCCGTCGAGGTGCTACGGGCCGAAAAGCTCGCTGTCGTCGCCAACGATCAGATCGGCGACGTCCAGGCGATCGGGAAGCTTGTGGCCGCACGCACCGATCAGGGCGCAAGCACGCGCTCCGACAAGCTGCAGGCCGAGGCCCGGGTGCAATCGGCTGAATCGCGGGCGATCGAGATCGGCGCGCAGAAGCAGCGCTGGGCAAGCGCCCTGAATGCGCTGGTGGGCGCCACCTCGCCCGTGCAGCTCGGCGCATCGATGCCCTTGAAGCTGCAGACGGCCTGCGCCGGGGCGGCGCCGATCTTCGAGATCGTTCCGGCCGTCGTCGCTGCCAAATCCCGCAAGCGCGAGGCCGATGCCCGCGTCAAGCTCGCCCGTGCCGAGATGCTGCCGACGCTGGCGCTCGAGGCATCCGGCGAATTCAACATGTGGGACAGCAACGAGGATCCCGACTATGTCGTCGGTCTGAAGATCAAGGGCGACCTCTATAACGGCGGCTCGTTCCAGGCCCGCCAGAACGCCGCGAAATATGCGGCGCAGTCATCGGAAGCGGCAGTCGCCGCCGCGCTCTTCGACGTGCAGAAGAGCTGGAATGAATCGAGCGCCCAGGTCATCAGCCTCGAGGCGCTGCAGAAATCGCTGGCGTCGCGCCAGCCGATGATGCGCGAAACACGCGATCTCTATCAGAAGCAGTTTCTCGATCTCGGCACCCGTACCCTACTCGATGTGTTGAATGCCGATCAGGAGCTTCACTCGGCGCGCTTCGATGAAATCAACACGCGTTTCGACCTCTATAAGTTGAATGTAGAATGTGCTTATGCATCAGGCCGACTAAGAGAGGTCTTTGGGCTCACGCCACCGGGAGTGAGTAATGAAAGCGCTAACATTAAGAAAGTCGCTTCCGCCAAGCCGATCTGAGCTGACGTATTGAAATTCCCTGCGAATTTTTTTGAAACAATCCGGCTCCGGACGGCCGATCGCCTTGATATCAAGGGCGAAAGTGGCTCAAAGCGGGTCTTTGCGGCAAGACAGTCGCCGCAGACACGGCTGCAGATTGTACCATTTCGGTACGGAATGCTCTCAAACTGAGCAGCAACTTTCACCGATCCTAAATTTTAAGTGAAATCCGGCACCGACTGGCGGTTGAAGCTTCCGCTGGTTGTGGCAGTTTTTGACCATACGTGGACATCAAAGCGGCGATGGAGCAGCAGGTGTCCGTCGCTGTGGGAGGCGGCTGCAAAACGCTCAAGGGCAACATGTTTGAACGCCATCATCCGCCAAGGCGGTGGTGGACCGGGGCCGCATGACGCGGCGCCAAGCTGTTGAGGAGCCTATCGATGGTCGCAATCGTCTCGGACAAGGTGAGCGGTAAGACAGAAACCGTGGCGGAGGACAAGATCGTCCTCGAAAGGCCGAGCACCGTAAAGCTTGCCCTGTCGCCCAGTGACATCGCCTCCACTGCGCGCGTCGGCGACGACCTCATCATCCATCTGCAGAACGGCCAGGAAGTCGACGTCCAGGGCTTCTATCACAGCCAGGGTGGCGAGCAGAGCGAACTCGTTCTCGAGGATTCCTCCGGAAACGTCTGGATGGGCGACTATGCCGATGCAGCCGGCGATATCACCTTTACGCCCGCAGGCGCAGTCGACCAGCTCGTCGGCGCCGGGGCGGCGGCTGGTGGTGCCGGCGCGGGATCCCTCCTCGGCATCGCGCTGCCTCTTGCTCTTGCCGCGGGCGGTGTCGCGCTCGCCGCCGGCGGGGGTGGCGGCGGCAGCTCGGATGACGACACCGATTCTGATGCAGATGCAGATGCGGATGCCGACGCGGATGCTGACGCAGACGCCGACGCCGATGCGGATGCCGATGCCGATGCGGACGCTGATGCCGATGCGGACGCGGATGCCGACGCAGATTCCGACTCCGATGCGGATACCGATCCACCTTCAGCCGCCACCAATCTGACGGTCAACGCATCCGGATTGCTGCTGAGCGGGCTGGGTGAAGCCGGTGCCACCGTCACGGTGAAGGATGCGAATGGCGATGTGGTCGGGACGGGCACAGTCGGCCCGAACGGCGCCTTCTCCATCGCTCTCGATCCGGCGCAGACAGATGGCAGCGCACTCTCCGTCACCCTGGAGGATGCGGCGCATAACGTCTCTGTGGCGGCAAACGTCACGACGCCCGATCTCGCGGCGCCGGAAGCCGCGACCGAGCTTGCCGTCAGCAATGGCGGCGCAACGCTCACCGGCCGCGGCGAAGCCGGCGCTACCGTCACGGTCACCGATGCGAATGGCGTCACGATCGGCACGGCAACGGTCGGAAACAATGGGACATTCACCGTATCGCTGGCGCCGCCGCAGGCAAATGGCGGCGAGATCGACGTCGTGCTGAAGGATGCGGCCGGCAATTCCTCCACACCGCAGGGTCTGACGATCACCGACACCGAGGCGCCGGGTACGCCGACCAGTCTGCTCGTCAACGATGCCGGAACGGTCGTGACCGGCCACGGCGAGGCCGGGACGACCGTCACGGTCACCAACGCCGCCGGCACGGTGCTCGGTACCAATACGGTCAATCCCGACGGCACCTTCAGCGTGACCATCGACCCGGCGCAGAGCGACGGCGTGCCCCTGAGCGTCGTGCTGAAGGATGCCGCGGGCAACACATCCGATCCGGGCTCGGTCCTCGCGCCGGATGCCGATGCCCCGGCCGCTCCGACCGGTCTCGTCATCAACGCGCAAGGGACGGGTTTGACCGGCGAAGGCACTGGGGGCGCTCAGGTCAAGGTGACCAATGCCGCCGGTGATACGGTCGGTACCGGTACCGTTCTTGGAGACGGCACCTTCTCGGTGACGCTCAATCCCGCGCAGACGAATGGCGGGGAGCTGCATGTCGTGCTGACGGATGCCAATGGCACGTCGCAGCCCGGCATCGTGCTCTCGCCCGATCTGATCGGGCCCGATGCTCCGACCAATTTGCATGTCGATGACACCGGCGTCTCGCTGACCGGGCGTGGCGAGCCCGGCGCGACTGTCAGCGTCAAGAATGCTGCCGGCGATGTCGTCGGCACCGGCATTGTGGCGCCGGATGGGTCCTTCAACATAGCGCTGGCACCCGCGCAGGCGGATGGCGGCAATCTGCAGGTCACTCTCTCGGATGCTGCCGGCCATACGTCGGAAGCCGCCTCGACGCCGACGCAGGATCACCTCGCCCCCGATGCGCCGATCGATCTCGTCGTCAATCCCGCCGGCTCCGTGCTCACCGGCCGCGGCGAGGCCGGAACGACGGTCAAGGTCACGACCGCTGACGGCGTTCTCGTCGGCACCGCGCTCGTTGGCGCGGGCGGCACTTTCACCGTTCCGCTGAGCCCGCAGCAGGCCGACGGGCGGCCACTGGAGGTCACCCTTCAGGACACGGCCGGCAACACGTCAGAGCCGGGCACGGCCGCGACAGTGGATGCGACGCCGCCCGCGGCCGTCGCCGGTCTCGATGTCAATGATGCCGGCACGGTGCTCACCGGCCAGGGCGAACCCGGAGCAACGGCGACTGTGACCAATGCCGCGGGTACCGTAATCGGCACCGCGACGGTTGGGCCCGATGGATCCTTCACGATCGGCCTCTCCCCGGCGCAGACCGATGGCGGCGACCTGGAAGTCCGTTTGACGGATACTCAGGGCAATCAATCCGCCGCAGCCACCGTCGCATCGCCCGATCTCCTCGCTCCTGACGCACCGACCGATCTCGCCGTCGCGGCCGATGGCGGCAGTCTCACCGGCAAGGGGGAGCCCGGCTCGACCGTTACGGTCACCAACGCCGGTGGCGATCCCATCGGCACGGCAACAGTTGGCACCGACGGCAATTTCACCGTCGCACTGGCGCCGCCGCAGACGGATGGCGGCAATCTCAACGTTACTCTGACCGACGCCGATGGCAATGCCTCGGCGCCCGAACAGGTGCCGTCGACCGACCTGCTGGAGCCCGACGCGCCGACCAATCTCTCGCTGAATCCCACCGGCACCGTGCTCACCGGCCGCGGCGAAGCTGGGGCGACGGTGATCGTCACCAATGAAGCCGGCACTGAGGTGGCGACCGGTACGGTCGGTACTGACGGTACTTTCACAATCCCGCTCAATCCGGCTCAGGCCAATGGCGATGACCTCACGGTCAGGCTCGACGACCCCGCCGGCAACCAGTCCGAGACAGCCTCGATAACGACACCTGATCTCGCGGCTCCTGATGCTCCTCTCGACGTCGCGATCAACGGCGCCCGGACGGTGCTGACCGGCGACGGCGAGGCCGGCGCGACCATCACCGTCAAGGATGCCGATGGGGTCACCGTCGGCACCGGGCTCGTTGCGGCCGACGGCAGCTTCTCGATCAATCTCAGCCCGGCGCAAACCGCGGGCGGCACCCTGCAGATCGTCCAGGCGGATGCGGCGGGCAATGCCTCGCAGGCAACGGCTTTGCCGCTGACGGATATTCAGCCGCCGGAGCCGCCGACCAGTCTGCTGGTCAGCGCCAGTGGGCTGCAGCTCACCGGTGTCGGCGAAGTTGGTGCCACGGTCACAGTGACCAATGGTTCCGGCACCGTGCTTGGCACTGCCCTCGTCGGTGCCAACGGCGCCTTCAGCGTTGCGCTCTCGCAGGCGCAGCTCGACGGGCAGACGCTCAGTGTCACGCAGGAGGATGCCGCAGGGAATGACTCCACGGCGGCTACCGTGCTTGCGCCCGATCCTGATGCCCCGCCCGCACCGGACAATCTGATCGTCAATGCCGAGGGAACGGCCTTGACCGGCGATGGCCTCGCCGGGAGCACGGTCACGGTTTCGCGCGCCGACGGCACGGTCATCGCCACGGGCATGGTCGGCGGCAATGGCACCTTCAATATCCCGCTTGCTCCGGCACAGATCGATGGCAGCGACCTGAAGGTCGTGCTGACCGGGGCCGGCGGAACATCGCAGCCGGGCTTTGCCGAGACGCCCGACCTGACGCCGCCCGATGCGGCGACCAATCTCTCCGTCGACGATGGCGGGGCAACGCTGATGGGCAGAGGCGAGCCCGGCGCGCTCGTCACCGTCACCAATGCTGCCGGTATCGAAGTCGGCACCGGCACGGTCGGCGCCAACGGCGTCTTCAATGTGGCGCTCTCGCCCGCGCAGGCCGATGGCGGCAACCTTTCCGTCGTGCTTTCTGATGCGGCTGGAAACGACTCCGATCCGGCAAACACAGCCACCACTGATACCACTGCCCCGGACGCGCCGACTGAGCTCGGCGTCAGCGGAACCGGGACGTCGCTGACCGGCGAAGGCGAAGTCGGTGCAACCGTTACCGTGACCAATGCTGCCGGTACTGTTGTCGGCACCGGCATCGTCGCCGCAAATGGCACCTTCACGATCGGCCTCTCCCCGGCGCAGATCGATGGCGGTGATCTGCAGGTGGTGCAGAAGGATATCGCTGGAAACATCTCCGATCCCGGCACCGCGGCTACCCCCGATCTCGTCGATCCGGCCGCGCCCACCGGGCTTACGGTCAACGCTACCGGCACCCTGCTCACCGGCCAGGGCGAAGCAGGTGCGACGGCGACGGTCTATAACGCCCTCGGCGTCGCCGTCGGTACGGCGATCGTGGCCGCAGGCGGTGCCTTCAGCGTCACTCTGTCCCCCGCACAGGCCAATGGCGGCGCGCTGACGGTGGTGCTCGAAGATGCCGCACACAATATCTCCGATCCCGGTTCGATCCTGACGCCGGACCTGCTGCCACCGGATGCGCCGACAGGTCTTTCCGTCAATGCATCGGGCACCGAGCTAACGGGCATGGGCGAGGCTGGAACCACGGTCACCGTCGTTGATACCGATGGCAATGTCGTCGGTACCGGCGTGGTTCACGCCGACGGCACCTTTAGCATCGGCCTGTCGCCGGCGCAGGTCGATGGCGGCGCTCTGGAGATCGAGCTCAGGGATACCGCCGGCAATATCTCGCTTCCCGGCAGCATTCTCGCGCCAGGGCTCGACTTCCAGCTCACCGATGCCAGCGCCACAGCGACGCTCGATCGCAGCGTGACGGATATCCCCGAAGCGAGGCCCTCCACCGCATCCGATACGCAGTTCGATCTGCTCGGGCTCAACATCGGAAATCTTGCAAGCGTCAACCTCGGCTCGGCAAACCAGCCGGTGGTGAACTTCAATCTCGGTGGGGCAAACAATCATGTCGCCCTCGATCTCGGGATATCGGGCGCGCTGCAGATCGGCCTGCTGAGCAGCTACACAGTCATCATCGAGCGCTTCCAGAATGGCGCGTGGGTGCGTCCGGGCGATCTCGGCAATCAGGTGCACAACGGCATCCTCGATCTCGATCTGCTCGGTCTGGGCAGCACCCATGCCGTGATCAGCCTCGACGACATACCGGCCGGCACCTACCGCGCAACGCTGGTTCCCGACGCCGGGGTCAATATCGGCGTCGCCCTGACACGCGACATATCGGTGGTGGCAACGGATCTGACGGAACAGGTCAATGTCAGCGTCGGAGAAAAGGCGACCGGCAATTTCATCGCCAGTTCAGCGACCGGCAGCGTCGATGACCTCCAGGTCGGCTCGGTCAATTTCGACGGCCATGCGCACGCGATGGTCAATGGCAGCGTCAGCGTCACCGGTGATTTCGGCACGCTGCTGATCCATGCCGACGGCAGCTACACCTACACGCCGGATACCGGCGTCACGGCGGGCGGTACGGATCATTTCACGGTGACGGTCTTCGACCCCGATACCGGCAATGCGCTGACCGCCGATCTGAGCATCGATGTCGATATCCACGACGCATCTTCGGCCACGGCTGCGGCATCCAGCATCTCGACCCTTGCTTTTGCCGATACCGATGCGGTGGACGCAAGCAGCGCCACGACGCATGCGACGGCCGAACGCACCGATAGCTCCACCCATGATACCGGCGATTCAGCCAATCACGCCACCGGCGACGAGACGGCGGGGCTGGTGCCGGATCAGGGTGGTCAGGAGATCGATCTCAGCGGCCTCTCGGCCATCTCGCACGATACCCCGGCAACAGACACGGGATCGGCGGCGCCGGTAGCTGTGGAGACGCACGAGGTCGCGGTCCCTGTCGAGACCGCGGCGACTGTGACGATCGATCCGTTCGAGCCGATCAAGCCGGATGACGATCTGACCACGCATAAGCTTCCTGTCGTGTGACGTTTAGGAGATCGCCGATGGCTCTTGCAGACGACACTCCCGCAGCATTCGAACAGCGAAGCGGGGCCACGGCCGCAGTCGCACCGAACACAGCAGATGATCCGCGCGGCCTGCGCTGGATCGAGATTGTCGGCAGGCTTGCGCAGCATTACGGCATCACGCATTCCCGGTCTGCCAACAGCTATCTGCCGATCATGCAGGAGACGGCGTCGCCGTTGCGCCGCATCGAGAAGCTCGCCCGCCGCTTCGGCCTGGATGTGAAGCCGGTTGAACCGGTGGTCAGCGGCATCACTGGCCGGCGCCTGCCGTTACTTTTGGAATTGAAGGGCGGCGCGGTTGGCCTGATCACCGAGATCAGGGATGGCGAGGCCAAGATCACCTTTGCCGAGGATAACGGCCAGTGGACGTGGATCGAGACATCCTATCTGCAGGATGGTATTGCTCATCTGCTGATCGCGCGCGACGCCCGCACACGGACCGACGAACGGGTGGATGCCTATATCGCGCCCGATACGCATGGCTGGTTCCGCAAGCTGGCGCTCAATGATCTTCGCCCCTACGGCTATGTGCTGCTTGCCTCGCTGATCGCCAACGCTCTTTCGGTGACCGGCGTGATCTTCTCGATGCAGGTCTATGACCGCGTCGTCCCCGCCAATTCGATGAGCACGCTGGTCGTGCTGTTCATCGGTGTGATGCTTGCCGTGGTCTTCGATTTCATCATGCGCAAGGTGAGGACGCTGATCATCGACGTGCTCGGAAAACGCGCCGATATCAAGATTTCGGACGTGGTCTTCGGTCATGCACTACGGGTGCGCAACCAGAACCGGCCGAAGGCGACCGGAACCTTCATCGCGCAGCTGCGCGATCTCGAACAGGTCCGCGATCTCTTTACCTCGACGACCGTCGCGGCGATCGCCGATCTCCCCTTCTTCTTCCTCTTCCTGGCGCTGATGGCGCTGATCGGCGGATGGCTTGCGGTCATCCCCGCGGTGGCGCTGCTGCTGATGATCGCTCCCGGATTGCTCGCCCAGCGCCGCCTGCGGGCATGCGCCGGCCAGGCGATGCGCGAGGCGTCGCTGCGCAATGCCATGCTGGTCGAGGCGGTACAGGGCATCGAGGATATCAAGGCGCTGCAGGCCGAAAGCGTGTTTCAGGAGAAGTGGAACACCTTCAATACGGCGAGTGCCGATGCTCAGGTCCGGCTGCGCTACATCACCAGCATCCTCACCGGCTGGGGGCACAGCATCCAGACCAGCGTCTTTGCCGTCATCGTCTTCTGCGGCGCGCCGATCGTCATGAAGGGCGATATGAGCACCGGTTCTCTGGTCGCCTGCTCGATCCTCGGTTCGCGGATGATGGCGCCGATGGCGCAGCTGACGCAGGTCTTGAGCCGGTTTCAGCATGCCAAGCTCGGGCTGCAGAGCCTCAATACGATCATGAAGATGCCGGTCGATCATCCGCCGGCGGAAACGCGGCTCTCGGTTGGCTCGCTGCTCGGGCAGTACCAGCTCAGCAATACGCTCTATTATTACGGCCAGCCCGTCGGCAAGCCGGCGCTTTCGGTGGCGGAACTGAAGATCGATGCCGGCGAGACGATTGCCCTGCTCGGGAAGAACGGCGCGGGAAAATCGACCTTGCTTCAGGCCTTGTCAGGGCAGATCGAGCCCGCCTCCGGCGAGGTGCTGATCGACAATCTCGCCATGGAGCAGATCGATCCCAACGATCTCCGCCGCGAAGTCGGTTTGCTGACGCAGAACTCGCGGCTGTTTCACGGCACAATACGCGAAAACATCCTGCTCGGTGCGCAAAGCGCCTCCCAGCAGGCGCTGCTTGATGCCCTCCAGATGACCGGCGCCGACGACTTCATCCGCATGATGCCGAAGGGGCTCGATCACCTGATCGATGAAGGCGGGCGAGGTCTTTCCGGCGGCCAGCAGCAGGCGCTGCTCCTGTCACGGCTCCTGATCCGCAACCCATCCGTCGTTCTCCTCGACGAGCCGACGGCCTCGATGGACGAAGCGACCGAGCGGCTCTTCATCCGGCGGTTTTCCGCCTGGTGCCGCGGCAAGACGGTGGTGATCGCCACGCACCGGATGCGGGTTCTCGACCTGATCGAGCGTGTCGTGGCGCTCGATCAGGGCCGGATCGTGCTCGACGCGCCGAAGGAGCAGGCGTTGCGGGCTCTCAGAGGCGAACCGCCGCCGCAGACACCAGAGACGGCGATCGCCCAGCGCGAGCGCCTCGAGCGAGCCTTCGAGCAACGTCCTGTTCAGGAGCGGAGCAGCCCATGAGCACCTCCTTTTCCCGCGCCATCGACGATAGCTGGCATTTCGGCGGCGAAGATGCCGTCCGCCTCTCCAAGGCAACGCGCGTCGTCAAGCTCTTCCTGCTGCTCCTCATCGTGGCGATCGGCTGGGCGAATTTCGCTGTTCTCGACGAGGTCTCGACCGGCGACGGCAAGGTTGTGCCGATCCGCCGCGAGCAGGTCATTCAATCGCTGGAGGGCGGTATCGTCTCGACGCTGAAGGTTCAGGAGAACCAGATCGTCGAGGCCGGGCAGCTGTTGGCACAGCTCGACCCGACGCTGACCGAATCCGATGTCGGTGAATCGACGGCCAAATATCGTGCAGCGCTGGCGAGCTCGGCGCGGCTGACGGCAGAGGTCAATCAGACCCCGCTTGTCTTTCCCGACGAGCTGAAAAGCGATCCCGATCTGATTGCCACCGAAACCAAGCTCTACGATGCGCGGCTTGGAAACCTGAAACAGACGCTGAAATGGCTAGACGAGTCCCTGGCGCTCAGCCGCCAGGAACTCAGCGTCAACGAAGGCCTGAGCGAGATGGGGGCGGCAAGCAGCGTCGAGATCATCAGGCTGAAGCGCGAACAGGCGGAACTCGAGCTCAAGAAGGTCGAGGCGACGACGCAATATGTCGTCGAGGCCCGCGAGCAGCTTTCAAAGGCGAATGCCGACGTCGCCTCGCTGCGCTCGGTGATCAAGGGCCGTTCCGACAGCCTAGCGCGCCTGACGCTGCGCTCGCCGGTGCGCGGCATCGTCAAGAATATCGAGGTCTCGACAATCGGCGGCGTCGTGCCGCCGAACGGCAAGCTGATGGATATCATACCGCTCGGCGATCAGTTGATGATCGAAGCGCGCATGTCACCGCGCGATATTGCCTTCGTGCACCCGGATCAGCGGGCGACGGTGAAAATCACCGCCTATGACTACGCAATCTATGGCGGCCTGGAGGGCAAGGTCGTGACGATCTCGCCGGATACGATCCAGGACGAGGTGGATCCCGAGATCTACTATTATCGCGTCTTCGTGAAGACCGAGAAGGATGCGCTGAGCAACGCGGCCGGCAAGCAATTCCCGATCTCGCCGGGCATGATCGCAACCGTCGACATCCATACAGGCGAGAAGAGCGTGCTCGATTATCTGATCAAGCCCTTCAACAAGGCGCGTGAAGCCATGCGAGAGCGTTGAGGCATGATGGGGCTCATCTCCGACGCCGATCTCGCGGCGCTGCGCGAGCAGGTGCGGCGAGGCTGCCAGGAGCTTCAACACCCATACCCTGCCTTCGTGCTGTTCATCTCCTTCTCCTCCGGCAAGGAGCGCGCGGCGGTCCGGATGGTGCGTGGCGCAACGTTCGACGCCGTTTGGCAGGCCGGGGTCGCGGCGATACGCGAGCTTGCGGAGCAGCAAACGGGTGAGAACTTCTGGCTCCGCATCGATTGGCCGATGGCCGTCGATGCAACGACTTTTGCTGAGCTTCACCGCATGCTCGCAGGCACCAAGCGGAACTATTTCCGGCTCGGCATCAGCTTCGATGAGAATTTCGAGCGTGCCCTCCTTGAGCAGGAGCTGAACGCCAATGCGATGCTCTATGGCGGCAATCATAATCCGACGGCCGAATTCAACGAGGGCAACTTCCGCGCCTATTTTCAAAGCCGCTTCCCCCGCACTCCCCTGCCTGCCTTTGGTGACGATACGCCAGTGCATCTCTTCACCAGCAAGGGCGCCTTCTTCGATGGTGTCTTGCACGATCTCTATCCGACGGGCCGCAATGCCGGCCGACGTATTATCGATGCGCTGAGCATCCCGTTGCTCAATTCGCTGATTGCGGCCGGATCCAATTTTCTCGCCGATCAGGTCGGTGCGGACGGGCGTTTCGTCTACGGCCTGCATCCATGCTTCGACCGGACCATCGATAGCTACAATACGCTCAGACAAGCCAGCGCGACTTACGCGATGATCGAGGCTTACGAAGTCACGCGCAGCCAGTCGTTGCGCGACGCGATCGAGCGTTCCCTGACCCGCATGAGAGA
This sequence comes from Rhizobium sp. OAE497, assembly GCF_040546565.1. Lineage (NCBI taxonomy): Bacteria > Pseudomonadati > Pseudomonadota > Alphaproteobacteria > Hyphomicrobiales > Rhizobiaceae > Rhizobium > Rhizobium sp. OAE497. The sequence continues at coordinate 1,135,841 of NZ_JBEPOA010000002.1, read as the reverse complement.
AGATTTCATCGTCCGCACGGATTTGCCGGACGGGCGCGCTGCCGCGTTTCTGGTCGAGGCGAATTCCGAGATCAAGCTGGGTGGCAATGCGCTGGCGATCCTTGCGCTTGCCAAGCTGGCTGAGGTGGAAAGCGGCGATGCTGATCACGGGCTGATGTCGCGGCTCGCAGCCGGGATCTCTTTCATGCAGGACGCGGAGAGCGGCGCATTCCGTCACGTTCTCCATTTCCCATCACTCGCCACCAAGGATGCGTTCCGGACGATCTATTACGAGGGCGAGGCTGCCTTCGCGTTGATGCGCCTTTACGATCTCACCGGAGACAGGGCGTTGCTGACAGCGGCCCAGAGGGCCTTCTCGCATTTTATCGCAGCCGGCAATGAGAGGCATCACGATCACTGGCTGGCTTATGCCGCCAACGAACTCACCCGCCATTGCCCGCGGGAGGACTACTACCGCTTCGCGATTGCCAATGTCGCCGGTCACCTGGATTTCGTCGCCAAACGGATCACCACCTTCCCCACCCTGCTGGAGCTGATGATGGCGTCTCGGCAGGTGATGACCCGGCTGGAAGGTGATCGAGAACACGCGCATCTGCTCGGAGATATCGACCGGAGCCGTTTCGGCGCGGCCCTCGAACGCCGGGCCCTCTATCTGCTGAACGGTCACTTCTGGCCGGAACTGGCAATGTTCATGAAGAACCCTGCACGGATCGCAGGCTCATTCTTCATCCGCCATCACGCCTTCCGGGTGCGCATCGACGATGTCGAGCATTACCTGTCCGGACTGATCGCCTATCGCCGGCAGGCCTTGGAAGCCGCGGCAATCGTCGCTCTCGGCCAGCGCAGCCTCGCTGGAGACCGCGGCGCTCCAGAAAAATACCCACAGGCGCAGCCTGCCGGGTAAGAGCGTACGCCATTTATCACGAATAAAGCCTTCAAAAACAGCTGCTTAACAGCCATTTTTGATAAATTGTCTTAAAGTTTTTCGTTTTTGCCTGCTCCGCTTTGTCGAAATATATTCAATGGCTTAGACGGATATATTGAACTTATTTTCTAGAAATCTTCCGGCCGCCGCATCGATCTGCAGCGGCCGAGCCTTGGGAGGCTAGTCTTTCCTAGATGATGCCGCCACCGCCTGCGGCCGAAGCCGGGCGCTCGGCCGATACCTTCTTGCGGTAGCCGCTGGCGCGGTAGGTCGCGACCGGGTCGATCGCGCCGCCGGCGCGGCGGCGGGCTTCGGCGAGGATCGGCTCGACATCGGCGCGATAGGCGCGCTTCAGCGTTTCGGTCGCCATCAGCGCGTCGTTCTCATCCTGATAGCCGGCGAGCGCCTTGCGATCGACGAGCAGGGCCTGGGCATAGGCGCGTCGGATTTCGTTGGCGCTGTTGATCAGGCTCTCGATCGGATCGGTGACGTTATGCGACTGGTCGATCATATGGGCCGGATTGAAGTCGTTGACGCCGCGCTGTTCGGCATCGACAAGCTCGTTGAAGACGAGGAACAGGCGGTAGGGCTCGATCGAGCCGGCATCCAGGTCATCGTCGCCGTATTTCGAGTCGTTGAAATGGAAGCCGCCGAGCTTTCCGAACTGGATCAGCCGGGCGACGATCATCTCGATATTGGTGTTCGGCGCGTGGTGGCCGAGGTCGACGAGGCACTGCGCCTTGGGGCCGAGAGTCTGGGCGATCAGGTAGTTGGTGCCCCAATCCTGCACGATGGTCGAGTAGAAGGCCGGCTCGTACATCTTGTGCTCGGAGAACAGCTTCCAGTCGTCCGGCAGCGCCTTGTAGATGTCGCCCATTGAGGAGAGATAGCGCTCGAAGGCCCTCGTGAAATTGCTCTGGCCAGGGAAGTTCGAGCCGTCGCCGATCCAGACGGTCAGCGCCTTGGAGCCGATCGACTTGCCGATCTCGATGCATTCGAGATTGTGCTCGACCGCCTGGGCGCGGGTTGCCGCATCCGTGTGGCTGAGCGAACCGTATTTGTAGGAATGCTTCTGGCCGGGTGCGTCCGAGAAGGTGTTGGAATTCATCGCATCGAAGCCGAGACCGAGCGCATCGCCCTTGGCGCGCAGCTCCTTGGCATCGGCCTTGTCCCACGGAATATGCAGCGAGACATTCGGCGTCGCCCGCGTCAGCTCGTTGATGACGGAGCAATCGTCGAGCTTGTCGAAGATGCCGCGCGGCTCACCGGTTCCGGGGAAGCGTGCAAAGCGCGTGCCGCCCGTGCCGACGCCCCAGGAGGGAACGGCGACGAAGAATTCGGACACCTTGCGGGTGACGTTCTCGATATCGATGCCGCGGCGCGCAAGCGTAGCGCCGAGCGCGTCGTAGTCGTCTTTCAGCGCGGCCGCGCGCTTGTCGTTCTGCTGCGCGATTACATCCCGCGCGATCTTCTGTTCAGTCATGATTTCCTCCCGATCTCGATTCCTCCCTTCTCCCCTCGGGGAGAAGGTGGCCCGAAGGGTCGGATGAGGGGGCTACCCGCACCGTCACTTCTGGCCTTTCGCAATTCGCTCAAGGCACGCCTCGCGTTGCTCGGCATCCCCCTCATCTGCCCTGACGGGCATCTTCTCCCCGCTGGGGAGAAGGGAACCTCATGCCTTACCGCGGGAAGCTCTGTGCGTTGCCGGCGTCGACGTTGATGATGTTGCCGGTCGACTTGGCCGACAGATCGGACGCCAGGAAGTAGATGGCTTCGGCGATATCTTCCGGGAAGACGTTGAGCTTCAGCATCGAACGCTTGCGGTAATGTTCCTCGAGATCGTCCACCTCGATCTTCGAGGAGGCCGCGCGCTGTTCGCGCCACTCGCCGTTCCAGATCTTCGAGCCGCGCAGAACCGCATCCGGGTTGACCGTGTTGACGCGAATGCCGGCTTCCGCGCCTTCGAGCGCAAGGCAGCGTGCGAGATGGATCTCGGCAGCCTTGGCCGTGCAATAGGCGGCGGCATTCGGCGACGAGGCAAGGCCGTTCTTCGAGGCGACGAAGACGACATTGCCGCCGAGGTTCTGCTTGCGGAACAGCCGGAAGGCTTCGCGCGATACCAGGAAGTAGCCGGTCGCGAGAATATCGATGTTCTTGTTCCACATCGAAAGCTCGGTGCTTTCGATCGGCGCCGAGGAGGCGATGCCGGCATTGGACACGAGGATATCGACACCGCCGAATTCGACGCAGGATTCGGCGAAGGCCGAGATGACCGCATCTTCTCGGGTGACATCGAGCTTGACGCTGCGAACCGCGTCGGCGCTGTACTTCTTGGCGAAATCGGCTTCGGCGGCAGAGAGCGCTTCGGCGTCGATATCGGCGAGCACCACGCAGGCACCCTCGCCCATCAGACGGGCCGCCGTTGCGCGGCCGATGCCACCGGCGCCGCCGGTGACGAAGGCAACCTTGCCGGCCAGGCTCTTCGGCTTCGGCATGCGCTGCAGCTTGGCTTCTTCAAGCAGCCAGTATTCGATATCGAAGGCTTCCTGCTCCGGCAGGCCCTGATATTCGGAAACCGTCGAAGCGCCGCGCATGACATTGATGGCGTTGACGTAGAACTCGCTGGCGATGCGGGCCGTTGCCTTGTCGCGGGCAAAGGAGAGCATGCCGACGCCGGGCACCAGGAAGATGACCGGGTTCGCATCGCGCATGGCGGGCGAATTGTCGTGCTTGCAGTCATTGTAATAGCGGGCGTAGTCGGCGCGGTAGGCTTCCAGCGCCGCATCGAGACCGGCGATGATGGCATCGACATCGGGCTTTGCCGGATCGAATTCGACGATCAGCGGTCGGATCTTGGTGCGCAGGAAATGGTCGGGGCAGCTGGTGCCGAGCGCGCCGAGCGGGCGCAGGTTCTTCGAATTGACGAATTCTAGCACGGCGTCCTGATCATCGAAATGACCGAGCTTGCGCTCCTGCTTGCCGATGCGGCCGCGGATTTCCGGCATCAGGCGGGCAGCAATGGCGCGGCGCTCGGCAACCGGCAGGCTCTCGGTCGACGCGCCGCCGAAGATCGTCTTTCCTTCGGTCTGCTGCGCGAACCACTCGATTGCCTTGTTGATGATATCGAGCGTCAGCTCGTAGCAGGCCTTGGCATCGTTCGCCCAGGTGAAGAGGCCGTGGCTTTCGAGGACGACGCCCTTGGCATTCGGGTTGGCCTTGACGAAGGCTTCGAGATCGAGGCCGAGCTGGAAGCCCGGACGGCGCCAGGGCAGCCAGCCGATGTCAGCGCCGAAGATCTGCTGCGTCAATTCCCTGGAATTCTTGGAGGCGGCAATCGCGATGATCGCGTCCGGATGCATGTGATCGACATGGGTGAACGGCACGAAGCCGTGCAGCGGCGTATCGATCGAGGCAGCGCGGGAGTTCAGGTTGAAGGTGCAATGCGGCAGGAAGCCGACCATGCGGTCTTCGTCCTCGACACCCTTGTAGATGCTCTTCAGCGAGTCGAGCTTGTCCTGATAGAGTGTCGCGAAGCCATCGAGCTTGATGGTGCCGACGTCGCCGCCGGAGCCCTTCACCCAGAGAACCTTGACCTTTTCGCCATTGAGCGGATCGGTTTCCATCACCTTCGCAGAGGTGTTGCCGCCGCCGTAATTGGTGATGCGCTTGTCGGCGCCGAGGAGGTTGGAGCGGTAGAGCAGCTTGCCGGGCTCATCGAGTTTCGCCGCGTAACTGTCATCCCAACGGTTATCAAGAAGCCGGACGTTGGCCGCCATGTCATCCTCCCATGTGAGTTCTTGTGCGCAGAAAGATCCACGCTCTTGTCGTGACGGGTATCGCTCATCAAAATGCGCGTTGTCAATCGAAAACGATCAAAAACAGTTATTGTGCAGCGCAGTATGAAATTTCTTGATCGTTTTTGATTGACAGCTTTTAACCGATACGAAATAAATGTGACACGGAGGAACCAATGCACGAACGCGAACGCCATCGCATCATCATGAGCGCGGTACAGGAAAAGTCGGTCGTCACGATTCAGGATATCGCTGAACTGACCGAGGCTTCCGAGGCCACGATCCGTCGTGACATTGCGGCCCTTCATGTGCAGGGCAAGATCCGCCGCGTGCGCGGTGGCGCCGAGGCCGTTCACCCGCCGCAGTTGGGCAATCTGGCAGGCCGTCCGTTCCGGGTGTCAGAATCAGTCAATATCGATAAGAAACGCGCAATTGCCCGCGCAGCCGTTGATCTCTGCGACCCCGGCGACGCCATCATCATCAACGGCGGCACGACGACATTCCAGATGGTTCACTTCATGTCCGGCCACCGGATGCAGGTGATGACCAATTCCTTCGCGATCGCCGAACATCTGGTGAAGCACTCGAAGAATACGGTGACGGTTCCGGGCGGCGTGATCTATCGCGAGCAGAGCCTGATCCTGTCGCCTTTCGACAATGACGCGATCCGTCATTTCTATGCACGCCGCTTCTTCTTCGGTGCCCAGGGCGTCGGCCCGCACGGCATCATGGAAGCCGATGCGCAGATCATTCAAAGCGAACAGAAGCTGATGCATCAGGCAGACGAGCTCGTCGTCATGGTCGATTCAAGCAAGTTCCGCCGCCGCTCGAGCCTCATTCTGTGCCCGCTCGAGCGCGTTTCGACGATCATCACGGACGATGGCATCCCGGAGGAGGCCGTCCGCATGATCGAGGATGCAGGTATCAAGCTCGTGATCGCGAGCGCAGCCGCACAGGCGGCAAGGGAGGATTCCTCGTCGGTCGCCTGAGGGGCGCCGGCCGGATGTCGTTAGACTTAATCAACGTGGGAGGATGAAAGCATGAAACTAGCAAAGAAACTTGCAATCGGCGTGGCATTTGCCGTCGCCGTGATGGCCGGCTCGGCCAGCGCCAAGGACATCAAGATCGGTCTCGTCGTGAAGTCGCTGGGCAACGGCTTCTTCGACGCCGCCAACAAGGGCGCGCAGGAAGCAGCCAAGGAACTCGGCGGCGTGGAAGTGATTTACACCGGCCCGACCTCGACGACCGCAGAAGGCCAGATCGAAGTCATCAACTCGCTGATCGCCCAGGGCGTCGATGCGATCGCCATCTCGGCAAACGATCCGGACGCTGTCGTTCCGGCCCTCAAGAAGGCCGCACAGCGCGGCATCAAGGTCATCTCCTGGGACTCCGGCGTTGCACCTGAAGGCCGTATCCTGCAGCTGAACCCGTCGTCCAACGAGCTGATCGGCAAGATGTGCCTGACGCTCGTCAAGGATCACCTCGAAGGCGGCAAGGGCGATTTCGCCATCCTGTCGGCAACGACGACCTCGACGAACCAGAACATCTGGATCGACCAGATGAAGAAGCAGCTGAAGGACTTCGCTGGCCTGAACCTTGTCACCACGGTGTACGGCGATGACCTCTCCGACAAGTCCTACCGCGAAGCTGAAGGCCTCCTGAAGTCCAACCCGAACGTCAAGGTCATCGTCGCTCCGACGACGGTCGGCGTTCTCGCCGCTTCCAAGGTTGTCGAAGACAAGGGCCTCGTCGGCAAGGTCTACGTGACGGGTCTCGGCCTGCCGTCCGAAATGGCCGGCGCGATCAAGTCTGGCGCGACCAAGGAATTCGCGATCTGGAACCCGATCGACCTCGGCTATTCCGCAACGCAGATCGCCTATCACCTCGTCAAGGGTGATGCCGACGGCAAGCCGGGCACGGAAATCGAAGCCGGCCGCATGGGCAAAATCAAGATCGACGACAAGGGCGAAGCCGCCATGTCCGATCCGTTCGTCTACAACGCTTCGAACATCGACCAGTTCTCCAAGGTCTTCTGATCTTTCGGAAACATCCGGACACCCGGCGGCACCATGCCGCCGGGCTTCTCTTTCTTCATGGTTTTGCTGATGACGACTGCCCTTCAAGAACCAGTCCAGGCCACAAGGCCCGATGACGCGCCCGCCATTCTCGAAATGCGCGGCATTTCGCAGATATTCCCGGGCGTGAAGGCGCTCGATAATGTCAGCATTGCGCTCTATCCGGGCAAGGTCACGGCGCTCATCGGAGAAAACGGCGCCGGCAAATCGACGCTGGTCAAGATCCTCACCGGCATCTACCGCCCGAACGAAGGCGAGATCATCGTCGATGGGCAGACTGTCAGCTTTACGAGCGCGCAGGCCGCGATCGACGCAGGCGTCACCGCCATCCACCAGGAAACCGTGCTCTTCGACGAGCTGACGGTTGCCGAAAACATCTTTCTCGGCCATGCGCCGAAAACCCGCTTCCGCACCATCGACTGGAAGGCGATGAACGAGCGCTCGAGGGAGCTGCTGATCTCGCTGGAAAGCAATATCGATCCGACGATCCGCCTCAAGGACCTCTCGATCGCGCAGCGCCATCTGGTGGCGATCGCCCGTGCGCTGTCGATCGAGGCCCGGATCGTCATCATGGACGAGCCGACGGCCGCCCTTTCGCGCAAGGAGATCGACGATCTCTTCCGCATCGTCCAGGGCCTGAAGGCCAAGGGCAAGGCGATCCTCTTCATCAGCCACAAGTTCGACGAGCTCTACGAGATCGCCGACAATTTCGCCGTCTTTCGCGACGGCAAGGCGGTCGGTGCCGGGCGTCTCAAGGAGACGCCGCAGGATACGATCGTCAAGATGATGGTCGGCCGCGACGTCGAGAACGCCTTCCCGAAGATCGACGTGGCGATCGGCGCTCCGGTCATGAGCGTCGAGAAATACTGTCACCGTACAGAATTCCGCGACATTTCCTTCACGCTCCGCAAGGGCGAAATCCTCGGCGTCTACGGCCTGATCGGCGCCGGCCGCTCGGAGCTCGGCCAATCGCTGTTCGGCATCACCAAGCCGCTCTCCGGCCGCCTGACACTGGAAGGCAAGGAACTGTCGATCAATTCGCCGCTCGATGCGATCCGCGCCGGTATCGTCTATGTGCCCGAAGAACGCGGCCGCCATGGCCTGGCGCTGCCGATGCCGATCTATCAGAACATGACCCTGCCGTCGCTGACGCGAACCTCGCGCAAGGGCTTCCTGAAGGCCGCGGAAGAATTCGCCCTCGCCCGCAAATATGCCGAGCGGCTGGATCTCCGCGCGGCCGCGCTCTCAGTGCCCGTCGGCACGCTTTCGGGCGGCAACCAGCAGAAGGTCGTCATCGGCAAGTGGCTGGCCACCATGCCGAAGGTCATCATTCTCGACGAGCCGACCAAGGGCATCGATATCGGCTCCAAGGCCGCCGTCCATGGCTTCATCAGCGAGCTTGCGGCCGAGGGCCTGTCGATCATCATGATCTCTTCGGAACTGCCGGAGATTATCGGCATGTCCGATCGTGTGCTGGTGATGAAGGAAGGCCTTTCGGCCGGCCTCTACGACCGCGACAAACTCTCGCCGGAAGTGCTGGTGCGCGCGGCGACCGGAAATGCGTGAGGTAAAAGCATGGCAAGACTGATCAGAAAACGCGAAACCCTGCTTTTCGTCATCATAGTCGTGATGATCGGCATCTTCTCGACGCGCGCGTCCGATTTCGCGACGCCGTCGAACCTCGCCGGCATCTTCAACGATACTTCGATCCTGATCATCCTGGCGCTGGCGCAGATGACCGTCATCCTGACGAAATCGATCGACCTCTCGGTCGCCGCCAACCTTGCCTTTACCGGCATGGCGATCGCCATGCTGAACGCCGCCTATCCCGGCATCCCATTGATTGTGCTGATCGTCGCGGCGATCGCGATCGGCGCCGCACTCGGCGCCATCAACGGCTTCCTCGTCTGGGCGCTCGAAATACCGCCGATCGTGGTGACGCTGGGTACGCTGACGATCTATCGCGGCATGGCCTTCGTCCTCTCCGGCGGCGCCTGGGTGAACGCCCATCAGATGACGCCGACTTTCCTCTCCGTCCCGCGCGAGCCGATCCTCGGCCTGCCGGTCTTGAGCTGGGTCGGCATCATCATCGTGCTCTTGATGTACATGCTCCTGAAATACACGCAGTTCGGCCGCTCGGCCTATGCGACCGGCGGCAATCCGACGGCTGCCGTCTATGCCGGGATCGATACCGGCTGGACGAAGTTCCTCGCCTTCGTGCTCTCGGGCGCGCTGGCGGGCCTTTCCAGCTATCTCTGGGTCTCGCGCTATGCCGTAGCCTATGTCGATATCGCCAACGGTTTCGAGCTCGACAGCGTCGCGGCCTGCGTCATCGGCGGCATCTCGATTGCTGGTGGCGTCGGCTCGGTCATCGGCACGGTGCTCGGCGCGCTGTTCCTCGGCGTCATCAAGAACGCCCTTCCCGTTATCGGCATCTCGCCCTTCACGCAGATGGCGATCTCGGGGACGGTCATCATCCTCGCCGTCGTCTTCAACGCCCGCCGCGAACGCAATCGCGGTCGCATCATCCTGCGGGACAAGGCAGCAGCAGAGGTGGCAGCATGAGCACCGTTTCGTCAGCAGCGCCTGAAAAGCGCGTCATTCCCGATCGTCTGGGCACGCCATTGCGCCGCATCATGTCGAGCTGGGAAGTCCTGCTCTTCGGCGTCGCCGTGCTGATCTTCATCTTCAATTCCGTGGCGTCACCCTATTTCCTCGATGCCTGGAACCTCTCGGATGCGACCTTCAACTTCACCGAAAAGGCGATGATCGCCTTTGCCATGGCGCTGCTCGTCATCGCCGGTGAAATCGACCTCTCCGTCGCCGCCATCATCGCGCTTGCCTCGACGGCGATGGGCGCAGCCGTTCAGGCAGGCTTCGGAACGCCCGTCATCGTGCTGATCGGCATCGGAACCGGCCTCCTCTGCGGCATCTTCAACGGCTTCCTCGTTTCGGTAATGAAACTGCCGTCGATCGTCGTGACCATCGGCACGATGAGCCTGTTCCGCGGCATTTCCTATATCGTGCTCGGCGACCAGGCCTACGGCAAGTATCCGGCCGATTTCGCCTATTTCGGCCAGGGCTATGTCTTCTGGGTGTTTTCGTTCGAATTCGTGCTGTTCATCGTGCTGGCGATTGCCTTCGCGATCCTGCTTCATGCCACGAATTTCGGCCGCCAGATCTACACGATCGGCAATAACGAGTTCGCCGCCCGCTTCTCCGGCATCCCGGTCGAGCGCATCAAGTTCATCCTTTTCGTGCTGACAGGCGTGATGAGCGGCATCGCAGCCGTCTGCCTGACCTCGCGCCTCGGCTCGACGCGCCCCTCGATCGCCCAGGGATGGGAGCTCGAAGTGGTGACCATGGTGGTGCTCGGCGGCGTATCGATCCTCGGCGGCTCCGGCACGATCGGCGGCGTCGTTATCGCCGCCTTCGTCATGGGTCTGGTGACCTTCGGCCTTGGCTTGCTCAATGTTCCCGGCATCGTCATGTCGATCTTCATCGGCCTGCTCCTGATCATCACCATCGCCATCCCGATCATCGCCCGCCGCATCAAGCTGATGAGCTCCAAATGACCATGCAGAAACACGCCTTCAAGATGAAGCTCAATCCGGGCATGGAAGCCGAATACATCAAGCGGCATGACGAGATCTGGCCGGAACTGGTTGATCTCCTGCATAAATCCGGCGCCAGCGATTACTCGATCCATCTCGACCGCGAGACCAACACGCTGTTCGGCGTGCTGACGCGCCCGGCCGATCATACGATGGCGAGCCTGCCGGAACATCCGGTGATGAAGAAGTGGTGGTCGCATATGGCCGACATCATGGCGACCAACCCCGACAATTCGCCCGTCCAAAGCGATCTCGTCACCGTCTTCCATATGCCATGAGCAGCTATCGCCGCATCGCCGTTCTCGATATCGGCAAGACCAACGCCAAGGTCGTCGTCCTCGACGCCGAAACCGGCGGCGAGATCGCTGCCGCCAGGATGGCGAATACCGTTCTCAAGGACGGGGTCTATCCGCATTACGATGTCGAAGCGCTCTGGTCCTTCATGCTCGACGCCTTCAGGCGCTTTGCGAAGGAGCCGGGTTTCGAGGCAATCTCGATCACCACCCATGGTGCATCGGCGGCCCTTCTCGATGCTGGTGGCAATCTCGCCATGCCGGTGCTCGACTACGAACACGAATATCCCGTCGCAATCCGCGACGCCTATACGGCGCTCCGCCCGCCCTTCAGCGAGACTTATTCGCCGCGCCAGACGATGGGCCTGAATATCGGCGCCCAGCTGCATTATCAGAAGACGGCTTTTCCGGATGACTTCGCGAAGGTCGCCGCGATCGTCACCTACCCGCAATACTGGGCGGCGCGACTGACCGGCGTTGCCGCCAACGAAGCGACATCGCTCGGCTGCCATACAGATCTGTGGAACCCGAAGACCGGGCAGTATTCGACACTGGTCGATACACTCGGCATTCGCGATCTGATGGCACCGATCCGCTCGGCGTTCGATGCGCTCGGCCCACTGCTGCCTGATATTGCCAAGGAGATCGGCATCTCGGTTCCGGTCTATTGTGGCATCCACGATTCCAACGCCTCGCTGCTGCCGCATCTGGTTGCCCGCGAAGCGCCCTTCGCCGTCGTCTCGACCGGCACCTGGGTCGTCAATTTCGGCGTCGGTGGTGATCTGGAACATCTCGATGCGAAGCGCGATGCGCTCGCCAATGTCGATGCCTATGGCCGCGCGGTCCCCTCCTCGCGCTTCATGGGCGGGCGTGAGTTCGAAATACTTTCGGCCGAGATCGGCAAGGTTTCCGAGGACGATGCGATCGCTGCCCTGCCATCCGTCATTTCCGGCAAGATCATGCTGCTGCCCAACGTGGCGCCGGGCTCCGGCCCCTTCCCCGGACGGGAAAGGCAATGGATCAACGCCGATGCAGCGGGCTCTGCCGAGCGCTATGCCGCCGCGTGCCTCTATCTCGCGCTGATGAGCCAAGCCTGCCTTGATCTGATCGGCGCCAAGGGGCCGGTGATCGTCGAGGGACCGTTCTCGACGAACGGTCTTTATCTCAAGCTCATGGCAGCGCTGACGCAGCGTGAGGTCATCGCGCTTCCCGGCTCGACCGGCACCAGCCAGGGCGCTTCGCTGCTGACCGGCGTCAAGCCGGCGCCGACCAAGGAGACGCGTTTCGCGCCGTCCGATATCGCCGGGCTCGTGGCCTATCGCGCCGCTTGGTATGCGCTGACGGAATAACAGTCTTTCCAAGGCCGCGCTTTACCCCATCTATCTCAGGCGTTTAGTTTGCGCGCACACATCAGGTGGAGGAAATACCATGACAGATTCAGCCTTCGATCCGCGCGCCCTTGCGGCCAAGCTTCGCAGCCTTCGCAACGCCGGCAAGCAGGCCTCCACCGCGGAGTTCCCGCTGCCCGGCGACCATCGCCAGGCCATGGATGCGCAGAATTTCCTTTCGGCCGAGGAAGGCATTCGCAGCAATGCCTGGAAGGTCGCGATGCCGGCGGACAATCAGCCGGTAACGGCGCCGCTGCATCCCTATGTCGAAGCCGTATCGGGCGCGAAGCTCCCCTGGGTCGCGGGCATGAAGTACGAAGCGGAGATCGCGGTGCGCCTCGGCAAGGATCTGCCGATCCGCAGCGGCGGCAAATACACCCGCGCCGAGATCGCGGATGCCGTTGCTGATGCCTATCTCGGCGTCGAGCTGTCGTGGACCGCGGTCGCCGAGGGCAACAAGATTTCTCCGCTGCTCTTCCTCGCAGACCGCCTTGCCAATCTCGGCTATGTGCTCGGTCCGGCGCTGCCGCGGTCGATCCTCGATACCTGCACCGGCACGCCGCTGAAGGTGACACTGAACGGCCAGCCGATCTATGATGCGACGGCCCAGCATGTGAAGGTCGATGTGCTCACCTGGCTGGCCGATTATGCCAACGACACGTTCCGGCCGGACAGCTCGCTGCGTTCCGGCGCAGTCATCACCACCGGCTCACTCTGCGGCGCGATCGAGCTTGCCTCGGGCGGCGAGCTCGACACGACGCTCGGCGATGCCAGGATGCACCTGTCGCTGACGCAGTAATCAGTCCCTGTTGCGGAACATCTCGATGATGGCGGAAAAGTCCTTTCCGCCATTGCCGAGCTTTTCGAACAAGGCATAAAGCTGCGCCGCCTCGGCGCCGAGCGGTGTCGATGCGCCGCTCGACAGTGCTGCCTCCTGCGACAGCCGCAAGTCCTTCAGCATAAGGGCCGCAGCAAAGCCCGGCTTGTAGTCATTATTGGCAGGCGATGTCGGCACCGGCCCCGGAACCGGGCAATAGGTATTGATCGACCAGCACTGGCCCGACGAGGTCGAGGCGACATCGAAGAGCGCCTGATGCGAGAGACCGAGCTTTTCGGCAAGCACGAAGGCCTCGCAGACGCCGATCATTGAAATGCCAAGGATCATGTTGTTGCAGATCTTGGCGGCCTGCCCCGCTCCCGCCTCGCCGCAATGGACGATCTTCTTGCCCATTGCCTCAAGGATCGGCTTTGCCTTGGCGAAGCTCTCGTCTGATCCGCCTGCCATGAAGGTCAGCGTTCCCGCCGTCGCCCCGCCGGTGCCGCCGGAGACCGGCGCATCGAGCGAAAGGCAGCCCGCCGCCTTGGCGAGATCATGCGCCTTGCGCGAACTCTCGACATCGATGGTCGAGCAGTCGATGACCAGAGATCCCTCTGCCGCTGATTGCAGGATATCGGCCCAGGCGGTCAGCACATGCTTTCCCTGCGGCAGCATGGTGACGATGATCTCGGCATCCTTGACGGCCTGGCTGGCATGGCTGGCGGGCTTCACGCCGCTCTCTTCCGCCGCCTTCAGCACCGTCGCTGCGAGGTCGAAACCGGTCACCTGATGGCCCGCCTTGACGAGATTGGCAGCCATCGGGCCGCCCATATTACCGAGGCCGATGAACGCGATCCGTGCCACTGGTGTCTCCTATCTGTTGTCTTCGAGGATCATGGCCGCCGCTTTTTCGGCGATCATGATCACAGGCGAATTGGTGTTTCCCGACGTGATCGACGGCATGATCGAGGCATCGGCGATCCGGAGCCGCCCTAGCGCCCGCATCTTCAGCCGCGGATCGACGACGCTCTCGCGATCGCCGCCCATCCGGCAAGTGCCGACGGGATGGAAGATCGTCGTGCCGATGTCGCCCGCCGCCTGCGCCAGCTCCTCATCGCTCCGGTAGGACGGGCCGGGCTTGAACTCTTCCGGGCTGAAGCGTGCGAAGGACGGCTGCGCCACGATCCGCCGCGTCAGCTTTATCGATCTGACAGCTATGTCGCGATCGCGTTCCGTCGAGAGGTATTTTGGCGCGATCGTCGGCTGCATGGCGAAATCCGGGCTCGACAGGTGCACCGAACCGCGGCTTTCCGGCCGCAAATTGCAGACGCTCGCCGTGATAGCCGGGAAGGCGTGGACGGGATCGCCGAACTTGTCGAGAGAGACCGGCTGCACGTGATATTGCAGATCGGGCGTCTCCTTGTCCGGCCCCGAACGGGTGAAGATGCCGAGCTGGCTCGGCGCCATCGCCATCGGCCCGGAGCGGCGCACGAGATATTCAAGCCCGATCGCCGCCTTGCCGATCAGCTTCGTCGCCTTCTCGTTCAGCGTCGGAACACCGGTTACCTTGTAGGCCAGCCGCAGCTGCAGGTGATCCTGCAGGTTCTCGCCGACACCCCTCACTTCGCTGACAACGTCGATGCCTGCATTCTGCAGCACGTCGCCGCGGCCGATGCCCGATAGCTCTAGTATATGCGGCGTACCGATCGATCCGGCGGAGAGAATCGTCTCCTTCGACGCATAGGCCTGCCTGGGCGTGCCGCCATGCTGGAAATCGACGCCGGTGACCACGCCATCCTCGATCAGCAGCCGGCGCACCTGCGCCTTGGTCATGACCTTGAGATTGCCGCGCTTCATCGCCGGGCGGAGAAAAGCCTTGGTGGCATTCCAGCGGATGCCGGAGCGCTGGTTGACGTCGAAATAGCCGGAGCCCTCGTTGGTCCCGCGATTGAAATCCTCGGTGACGGGAATGCCCGCTTCCTTCGCCGCCTGCTGGAAGGCATCGAGGACCGCCCATTTGACGCGCGCCTTCTCGACCCGCCATTCGCCACCAGCACCGTGCATCTCGTTCTTGCCGCGGTAGTGATCCTCCGACTTGCGGAAGAAGGGCAGCACGTCGTCCCAGCTCCAGCCGGGGCAGCCCATCTGCCGCCAGAGATCGTAGTCGCGGGCCTGGCCGCGCATATAAATCATGCCGTTGATCGACGAGCAGCCGCCGAGCACCTTACCGCGCGGATAGTTGAGCGCCCGGCCATTCAGCCCGTCCTCGGGCGCCGTCGTGAAGCACCAGTCGGTGCGCGGGTTGTTGATGCAGTAGAGATAGCCGACCGGAATATGGATCCAGTGGTAGTTGTCGTTGCCACCGGCCTCCAGCAGCAGGACGCGGTTGTTGCGGTCCTCAGACAGGCGGTTGGCGAGCACGCAGCCCGCGCTGCCAGCGCCGATGATGATATAGTCGTAGCGATCCATCTTCAGCACCGGCCGCTCAGCGGCGATAGACAAAGCCCAGCTTGCGGCCGATCCGCGACGCGTAGAACTCACCGATAATACCACGGCGGAAAATCAGCACGCAGACCATGAAGACGACACCGGTGATGATCGTGACAGGGAATTCCGAGGTTGCGAGATAGTTCTGCAGCGTCACCACGAGCCCGGCTCCGAAGATCGGCCCGATCAGCGTGCCGATGCCGCCGAGCAGCGTCATCAGGATCACTTCGCCCGACATCTGCCAGGCGACATCGGTCAGCGTCGCGAATTGGAAGACGAGCGATTTGACCGCCCCCGCAAGTCCGGCAAGCGCCGCCGACATCACGAAGGCACCGAGCTTGTAGCGCGCCACGGAATAGCCGAGCGATACGGCGCGCTGCTCGTTTTCACGGATCGATTTCAGGATCATCCCGAAGGGCGAATTGATGAAGCGCCAGATGATCAGGAGGCCGATTATGAAGACGGCGAGCACGAAGAAATACATGTTCGTCGAGTCGTTCAGGTCGATGAAGCCGAGAAGATGCCCGCGCGGGACAGACTGGATGCCGTCCTCGCCCTCGGTGAACTCCGCCTGCAGGCAAAAGAAGAAGAACATCTGCGACAGCGCCAGCGTGATCATCGCGAAGTAGATGCCCTGCCGGCGGATCGCTATGTAGCCCATCACCAGCCCGAGGAACGCCGCGCCCGCGACACCGACGAGAATGCCGAGCTCCGGCGGCAGGCCCCATTCCTTCACCGTATAGGCGGTGAAATAGGCTGCACCGCCGAAGAAGGTCGCGTGGCCAAAGGAAAGCAGCCCGGTATAGCCGAGCAGCAGGTTGAAGGCACAGGCAAAGAGCGCGAAGCACAGCAGCTTCATCAGGAAGATCGGGTAGAAGAAAAACGGCGCCAGCAGCAGAAGCAGCAGGCCGATGACCAGGAACCCGGCCTGGACCGATAGTGCGGTGCGGCTCTTTTCCGTGCGGATGGTTTCGGTGATGTCAGTCATGTCACGCATCCCGGCCGAAGAGGCCCGCAGGCCGGATGAGAAGGACGATCGCCATGATCACGAAGATCACGATATTCGACGCCTCAGGATAGAAAACCTTGGTCAGGCCCTCGGCGATACCGAGCACATAACCTGTGATGATCGCCCCCATGATCGAGCCCATGCCGCCGACGACCACGACGGCAAAGACGACGATGATGATGTTCGAGCCCATCAGCGGCGAGACCTGGTAGATCGGCGCCGCGAGCACACCGGCAAAGGCCGCCAGACCGGCGCCGAGCGCGTAGGTCAGGGTCAACAGCAGTGGAACGTTGACGCCGAAGACCTGCACCAGCGTCGTGTTTTCGGTGGCGGCACGCAGATAGGCGCCGAGCTTGGTCTTCTCGATCAACAGCCATGTGCCGATGCAGATCACCAGCGAGACGATGACCACCCAGCCGCGATAGATCGGCAGGAACATGAAGCCGAGATTCGTGCCGCCGGCGAGTGCTGCTGGCGTCGCATAGGGCTGGCCGGAGGAGCCGTAGAGATAGCGGAACGTCCCCTCGATCGCCAGCGCCATGCCGAAGGTGAAGAGCAGGCCGTAGAGCGGATCGAGATCATAGAGCCGCCGCAGGAACAACCGCTCGATGACGGCCCCGAACAGGCCGACGATGACAGGCGCCAGGATCAGCGCCGGCCAATAGCCGATACCGCCATAGGCGAGCATCAGATAGGCGACGAAGGCGCCGAGCATGTATTGCGCGCCATGGGCGAAGTTGATGACCCGCAGCAGGCCGAAGATGATGGCGAGGCCGAGGCTGAGCAGCGCGTAGAAGGAGCCGTTGATCAGACCGATCAGCAGCTGGCCGAGGAATGCCTGGAGGGGGATGCCGAAGATCATGGTCATGGGGCGATCTCCTCATTTCTGTGGGATGAAATGCCCTCTCTGGCCTGCCGGCCATCTCCCCCACGAGGGGGGAGAAGACTCGCGGCGCACGCTCGCGTCAATCGGATGTCGGCGGTGCGGCGAAGTAAGCCCCTCCCCCTTGTGGGGAGGGGTTGGGGAGGGGTCTTGATCAGGAACGCAACCATACCCTAAACCCCCAAAACCTTGTGCAGCGTATCCATCCGCTGCGGCAGTTCGCCGACCGGGAATTCCGACACCACCTGCCCATGATCCATCAGATAGAAGCGGTCGGCGATGCGGCTGGCGAAGCGGAAGTTCTGCTCGACGAGCAGGATCGTCATGCCGCGCTGTTTCAGCGTCTTCAGCACCTCGCCGATGCGCTGGACGATGACGGGCGCCAAGCCCTCGGTCGGCTCGTCGAGCAGCAGCATCTTCACGCCGGTGCGCAGCACACGGGCGATCGCCAGCATCTGCTGTTCGCCGCCGGAAAGCTTGGTGCCGGAGCTTGCACGCCGCTCATAGAGGTTCGGAAAGAGCTCGTATATCTCGTCGATCGTCATCCCGCCTTCGGCGACGACGGGCGGCAGCAGCAGGTTTTCGGAGACGGTCAGCGTCGAGAAAATGCCGCGCTCCTCGGGAACGAAGCCGATGCCCTTATGCGCTGTCTTGTGCAGCGGCACCTGCATCATGTCGGTTCCGGCAAAGCTGATCTTTCCCTTTCGGGCACGGACGATGCCGGTGATGGTGCGCAGCGTCGTCGTCTTGCCGACGCCGTTGCGGCCGAGGATGGTGATTGTCTCGCCCTCGCCGACCGTCATGTCGATGCCGTGCAGGATGTGGCTTTCGCCGTACCAGGCGTTCAGCCCCTGAATTTCGAGCAGCGCCGCCATCAGCCCTCCTCCGAGCCCATATAGGCCTGGCGGACGCGCGGATCCTGGCTGACCGTCGCGTAATCGCCCTCGGCGAGGATCTCGCCTCGCTGCAGCACGGTGACATGCTGGCAGATATTGGCGACGACAGAGAGATTGTGCTCGACCATCAGCACGGCGCGGTCACGGGCGACGTCGCGGATGATGGCGGAAACGACGCTGACATCCTCCTGCCCCATGCCGGCCATCGGCTCGTCGAGCAGCAGCACCTTGGGATCGAGCGCCAGCGTCGTGGCGATCTCCAGCACGCGCTTGCGGCCATAGGAAAGATCGGCGGCGATCGCGTCGCGCTCCTTGGAAAGACCGACGCTCGCTAGCAGTTGCTCGGCCCGGCCGGTCAGCTGATCGAGCGCCGAAAGCGGCCGCCAGAACTGCGTCGACAGATTGTTCGGGCGCTGCAGCGCGACGCGCACATTGTCGAGCACGGAAAGATGCGGAAAGACCGCCGAAATCTGGAAGGAGCGCACGAGCCCCATGCGCGCCACCCGGTCGGGGGGCGTCTTGGTGATATCGGTACCCATCAGCGTAATCGTGCCCGCCGTCGGCTGCAGGAACTTGGTGAGCAGGTT
The DNA here is from genome assembly GCF_040546565.1 of Rhizobium sp. OAE497. Taxonomy (NCBI): domain Bacteria; kingdom Pseudomonadati; phylum Pseudomonadota; class Alphaproteobacteria; order Hyphomicrobiales; family Rhizobiaceae; genus Rhizobium; species Rhizobium sp. OAE497. The sequence continues at coordinate 1,117,073 of NZ_JBEPOA010000002.1, read as the reverse complement.
GAAGACCGTGGTCTTTCCCGCCCCGTTCGGGCCGATCAGCGCGTGGACACTGGCATCATGGATATCGAGATCGACATTCTTCACCGCGGTGAAGCCGCCAAAATCCCGTCTCAGACCGCGGGCGGAAAGAACCACCCGCGGCTTCGTGTCAGTCACTGGTGCGGAAACCGCCATGGATCACTTCACCAGATCGCAGCCGCTCTTGGCGGGATCGATGTAGGCTTCCTTGCCGGGAATGGTGGCGAGCACGTTGTAGTAATCCCACGCCTCCTTGCTCTCCTCAGGCTTCTTGACCTGCAGCAGATACATGTCGTGGATCATGCGGCCGTTGGCGCCGACTGTGCCGCCGCGGCCGAAGACGTCGTCGACGGGCATTTCATGCAGCTGCTTGGCAACGGCTTCCGTCTCGTCTGTGCCGGCCTTCTGCACGGCCTTCAGATATTGCAGCACGGCGGAATAGGTGCCGGCATGGATCATGTTCGGCATCTTGCCGGTGCGGTCGAAGAACTTCTTGCCGAATTCGCGGCTCTTGTCGTCGAGGTTCCAGTAATAGCCTTCGGTCAGCGTCAGACCCTGCGCCGCCTCAAGGCCGAGACCATGCACTTCAGCGAGCGTGAAGAGCAGAGCCGCAAGCCGCTGGCCTCCCTGGACGATACCGAATTCGGCCGCCTGCTTGATGGCGTTCGCGGTATCGAGCCCGGCATTGGCAAGGCCGATGACCTTGGCGCCAGAAGACTGCGCCTGCAGCAGGAAGGACGAGAAATCCTGGCTCGACAGCGGGTGGCGCACCGAGCCGACGATCGTGCCGCCATTCGCCTTGACGAAGTCGCCGGTCTGCTGCTCCAGCGAATAGCCGAAGGCATAGTCGGCGGTCAGGAAGAACCAGCTGTCGCCGCCCTGCTTGACGAGCGCGCCGCCGGTGCCGACTGCGAGAGCATGTGTGTCATAGGCCCAGTGGAAGCCGTAGGGGCTGCAGGCCTTGCCGGTCAAGTCGGTGGTCGCAGCACCGGTAACGATATCAATCTTTTTCTTTTCCTTGGCGACGGCCTGGACGGCAAGCGCCACCGAGGATGTCGTCAGCTCCATGATCGCATCCACTTGCTCGGTGTCATACCACTGGCGGGCAATGTTCGAGGCGACGTCGGGCTTGTTCTGGTGGTCGGCATCGACGATCTCGATCGGCATGTCGAGCACCTTGCCGCCGAAATCCTCGACCGCCATCTTGGCGGCCTCGACCGAAGACTTGCCGCCGAAATCCGCATAGACGCCGGACTGATCGTTCAGAATGCCGATCTTGACCTTGCCGTCGGAAACCGTCGCGCTCTGCGCGAAGACGGCCGTGCTGCTTGCCAAAAGAAATGCAACGGATGCAATGAAGCTCTTTCGCATATGTCTCTCCTCCCAGAGATTGGCAGATTGCGAGTCTGTTCAAATTTGACGAGCCGTCCTCCTCAAGACAGCCACTCAACGCCCACGATCACGGAATTTTTCCGATGAGGCAACCAAGCGTTTACAAATAATTCCAAACAGTATCTGTTCATTTTTGCACAGAACCGTACCAAAAGCACTGAATCCGGCCTCGTGGCAGCACGCCGCCGCAGCCGGCATTAGACCAAAGGCTAAGACCGATACGGAGCCGAATGACCAATTCCTCGCAGTTTACTTGGGACGACCTGCAGTTTTTTCTAGCGGTGGCCAGAACCGGGCAGCTGTCGACGGCGGCGCGGCAGTTGCGGACCAGTCACGCGACGGTGTCGCGGCGGATCGACCGGCTGGAATTTGCGCTGAAGGTGAAGCTGTTCGAGCGTAATCCGCGCGGATACGTGCTGACGGCGATGGGCAACCGGTTCGTCGAGACCGCCGAGAAGATGGAGCAGGAGACGGAGCGGCTGCGCGCCGATCTTGCCACCGGTGCGATGGCGCAGCGCGGTGTCGTGCGCCTCAGCGCGCCTGAAGGCTTTGCCAATTTCTTCTTTGCGACCGTGCTGCCGCAATTTGCGGAGCGGCATCCGCATCTGTCGCTCGAGCTTGTCACGATCCAGCAGATCATGTCGCTGTCGCGCAAGGAGGCGGATATCAGCGTCGTGCTCGATGAACCGAAGGGCGGCCCCTACTATGCCGAGAAGCTCACCGACTATCATCTGCAGGTCTATGGATCGCGGGATTATCTCGACGCCAGCGCCCCGGTCTTGAGCCGCGAAGATCTGCTGTCGCATCCGTTCATCAGCTATATCGAGGAGATGATCTTTGCCCCGGGCCTCGACTACCTCGGCGACGTCCACCCGCGCATCCGGCCGCAATTCCAGAGCTCCAGCATTTTCGCGCAGCTGACGGCGACGCGTAACGGGCTGGGGCTGTGCGTCCTCCCGTATTTCTTCGCCAGCCGCTATCCGGAGCTCGAGCGCGTGCTGCCCGACGAGGTGGATCTGACCCGCAGCTACTGGATCACCTGTCATCAGGACCTGAAACAGGCGCCGCGCGTACGCGCCGTGATCGATTTCCTGCGCGAGGCCGTGACCTGGCCGGATGCCCGGTTCATTCCGCCCTTTGCCGTGCAGGCCGGGCGCAAGAGCGGCTGATAGTTTGGCGTACCGGCGAGGCCGTCAGGCGGCTTGCCTGCTGCCTGACAGAAGGCGCATGATGAGGCATCGTTCGAGTCTATTTGCCCCATGAATTCAGAACCGGATATTGCCATCATCGGAGCGGGCGCCGCGGGCGTCGGCGCAGCAAGAAGGCTTGCGGCAAGCGGCCTCTCGGTTTCCGTCTTCGAAGCCCTGCCCCGCATCGGCGGCCGTGCCTGGACGTTGCAGACTTCTGTCGCCGCGATCGATCTCGGTTGCGGCTGGCTGCATTCCGGCGACCGCAATCCCTGGACGCGGATTGCCGAGGAAGCCGGGATTTCAGTCGATCGCAAGCCAAGCGCCTGGCACCGGCAGGATCGCGACTTCGGCTTTCCGCAGGCCGATCGTGAGGCCGCCCGCGCCGCCTTTGCCCGCTGGAGCGAACGTGTCGCCGATGCGCCGCCGCCAAGCGATTGCGCCATCGACGTGGTGGAGCCCGGAGAACCGTGGCTCGCTTATCTGCAGGCGCTGAGCGGCTATATCAGCGGCGACGAGCTGGAGCGAATTTCCGCGAAAGACTATGCCGCCTATGACGAGGCCTCGACGGAGTATAACTGGCGGGTCGAGACCGGCTACGGCGCGCTTGTCGCCTCGACCATGCCGGCGTCGGTGGAACTGCATGTCGGGACGCCGGTGCAGTCGATTGCGCTCGATGGAAGCCGGGTGACTGTGCAGACAGCGCAGGGCGCTGTGAGGTCGAAGGCTGTCATCATCGCCGTCTCCACCAATGTGCTTGCGGGTGGCTTTATCCGGATGCCCTCGCCGCTCGATCCGTGGCGCGAGGCAGCGGCAAAACTGCCGCTCGGCAATAACGAGAAGCTCTATTTCGAAATAACCGGCGGCAACAGCTTCGAAGCCGAGAGCCATGTCCTCGGCAATCCGCGCGATCCGAAGACCGGCACCTATTATATCCGCCCCTTCGGCAAACCCGTGATCGAGGTCTTTCTCGGCGGAGCCGGAGCCCGCGCCGTCGCAACCGATCCGGACGGTGCTTTCCCGCATGCAATGGATGAACTGGCGGCGATCTTCGGCTCAGGTATCCGCAAAGAGTTGCGCCCGCTCGCCGCCTCGGAGTGGACGAATACGCCCTCGATCCGCGGTGGCTACAGCCACGCCCTGCCCGGCCAGGCCAATGCCCGCCTCGAGCTGGCAAAGCCCTATGACGGTAGGGTATTTTTTGCCGGCGAAGCAACGCACCAGACGGATTTTTCGACGGCCCACGGCGCCTATCAAAGCGGGCTTCGCGCCGCCGAAGAGGCGCTGCAGGCACTCGGCCGGTAGAGCCGTTTACCCCCAATTGCAACCGGTAGAGCTTTGTGCCACGCTGGCTTTGCCGTTTCGGCATCCGCAGAGGAAGGGGACCCTCGCATGCTTCTATTTCTTGCATTTTTGATTGGGATCATTGCCGGCCTTCGGGCCATGACAGCACCTGCCGCCGTCGCCTGGGGCGCGGCGCTTGGCTGGTTCGACGTATCGCAGACCCCGCTTTCCTTCATGGGCTACAAGTGGACACCGTGGATCTTCACGGTGCTCGCCGCCGTCGAGCTGATCACCGACCAGCTGCCGACGACGCCGAGCCGCAAGGTGCCGATGCAGTTCGGCGCCCGTATCATCATGGGTGCGCTGACCGGCGCCACGATCGGCGCTTCCGGCGGTTCGCTCGTAGGCGGCCTGATTGCCGGTGTGGTCGGCGCGGTCGTTGGAACGCTGGGCGGTGCCGCTGCCCGCGGCAAGCTCGCGGCCATCTTCGGCAAGGATACGCCGGCTGCCCTCATCGAAGACGCGGTCGCCATCGTCGGCGCCGGCCTCATCATCTCGGCCGTCGCATGAAGACCTATGACGCCATCTTCATCGGGGCCGGTCAGGCCGGCCCCTTTCTTGCCGCCCGCATGGCCGAGAAGGGCATGAAGGTGGCGCTGATCGAGCGCAAATATCTCGGCGGCACCTGCGTCAATGCCGGCTGCATGCCGACCAAGACGCTGGTCGCGAGTGCGCGCGCCGCGCATGTGGCACGCACCGGCAGCGACTATGGCGTCAAGATTTCGGGTCCGATCGGGATCGACATGAAGGTGGTGCGCAAGCGCGCCGAAACCGTGACGATGAACGCCCGCAACGGGCTGACCGGCTGGTTCTCCGGCATGAAGACCATGGAGGTGATCTATGGCCACGCGACATTCACCGGCGCCAGGACCGTCGAGGTCAATGGCGAGGTGCTGACTGCGCCGCAGATCTTCCTGAATGTCGGCGCCCGGCCGACCATTCCGGATTTTCCGGGCCTCGCCGATGTCGATTACCTGACCAGCACCTCGATCATCCAGCTCGATACCCTGCCCCGCCATCTCCTGGTGATCGGCGGCAGCTATATCGGCTTGGAATTCGCACAGATGTATCGCCGCTTCGGCTCCGAGGTGACCGTCATCGAGCGCGGCCCGAAACTCGCGTCCCGCGAGGACGAGGATATCTCCGATGCGATCGAGGAAATCATCACCTCCGAAGGCATCGCCGTTCATACCGGAGCGGAGAACATCGCTTTCGCCAAGGCGGGTGACGGTATCGCCGTCTCGATTTCCGGCAAGCCGGATATCAATGCCAGCCATGTGCTCGTCGCCACCGGCCGCACGCCGAATACCGGCGATCTCGGCCTCGACAAGGCGGGTATCGTGACCGACAAACGCGGCTTCATCACCGTCGACGACCGGCTGATGACCAATGTCGAGGGCATCTATGCGCTCGGCGACTGCAACGGCCACGGCGCCTTCACGCATACGTCCTATAACGACTTCGAGATCGCGGCCGCCAATCTGCTTGATGGCGGCGACCGAAAGGTTTCGAGCCGCATTCCGGCCTACGCGCTCTATATCGATCCGCCGCTCGGCCGTGCCGGGATGACGGAGAAGCAGGCGCGCTCTTCCGGCCGCAAGGTCGCCGTCTCGAAACGGCCGATGACCCGTGTCGGCCGCGCCAATGAACGCGGCGAGACCAAGGGCTTCATGAAGATCGTCGCGGATGCGGAAACCCAGGAAATCCTTGGCGCCGCCTTCCTCGGCATCGAGGGCGACGAGGCGATCCACGGGATCATCGACGCCATGAATGCCGGGACGACCTATCCGGTCCTGCAATGGTCGGTGCCGATCCATCCGACCGTATCGGAGCTCATTCCGACGATCATCGGCGATCTCAAGCCTGTTTGACCAAACAGGTCATCTGACGCCGTTTCCGGACTTGCATCCTTGCTGAAATTGGATTTATCTCGCGCTGTTCTCAGGGCGGGGTGCAATTCCCCACCGGCGGTATCGGGGAAACCCGGAGCCCGCGAGCGCTTCCGCAAATGGAAGGTCAGCAGATCCGGTGAGAGGCCGGAGCCGACGGTATAGTCCGGATGGAAGAGAGCATGCAGGCAGCACCTTTCCGCGCGAGAGGTGCGCAGTGCTGTTCGCCCAAGGGAGAATTGGGCCGCTTCGCGGCTCGACGCAACCGCCAGAAATGGCACCCTTGAAAGGCAGAGACATGACTATCGCAACCAAACCCCAGGGCATCAAGATCGCCGTCGTGCGTGCCCGCTGGCATGCCGGTATCGTCGACCAGTGCGTGAATTCCTTCGTTTCGACGTGGCAGGCGCAAGGCGGCAATGCCGCCGATGTCGAGATCTTCGACGTTCCCGGCGCCCTTGAAATCCCGCTTCACGCGCAGACGCTCGCCCGCACCGGCAAATATGCCGCGGTCCTCGGCTGCGCCTTCGTCGTCGATGGCGGTATCTACCGGCACGATTTCGTGGCGGGCACCGTTCTCGATGGCCTGATGCGCGTGCAGCTGGATACCAGCATCCCGGTTCTCTCCGCAGTGCTGACGCCGCATCACTTCCAGGAAAGCGAAGCCCATATCGAGTTCTTCATGAACCACTTCGTGATCAAGGGCCAGGAAGCGGCTAACGCCTGCAGGGCGATCCTCGAGGCACGCAGCAACCTGGCGGTCGCCGCGCTCTGATCGGATGAAGCGCGCGCCGGAAATGGCACCGGCGCGTTGGCTCTTGAGCAAAGTCAGCCTGAAGCCGGGCGCGGGGTTTTCTCGCGGCCGGCAGCCGGAGCAGTGCTCGTCAGCGTCTGGCCGTGGAAGCGGCTCAACTGACCGGTGACGTCTTCGGCGATCTCGCTTTCCGTCCGCGCCGCATCCCAGCCGAGAGCTGCGGCGGCAATATCGGCGATTTCTCTCAGCCCCTCGATCGTCAGCCGCCCCTCGATCGCCAGCGTCGTGCGGCGAAGCACGATATCGGCGAGGTGGACGACAAGCTCGTTTCTGGCGATCCAGTCAATCTCCCGGAAGCTTTGGCGCGGGGCGCCTGTCAGTCTCGTCTCGTCGGAATGAACCGAAGCGAATGTGAGGATCGGCGCAGCCGTCGTGCCGTAGCGGCCCAGCAATTCGTCGGCGCGTTCGATAGAAACGTTGCCCTTCGATGCGAGATCCTTGATCCAGTGTCCACGCTTCTCACCATCGGCAGGAAAGCCCTTGCCGCCGCCGATCGCCAGATAGCGCGTCGATTCCCGGCGGTCGCGCTGCAGGCGGGAGATAACGGTATCGGCGACTTCTTCGGCAAAGCCGCGGAACGTCGTCCACTTGCCGCCGACCAGCGAGACGATCGGGAACGGGCGATTGCCTTCAGGTTCCTTCACCGGTGCGGAATGATCGCGGCTGATCAGGCCCGGTGCCGTCGCATCCGAGGCGGGCAGCGGGCGGATGCCGCTATAGCTGTAGACGATCTGGTCGCGGTCGAAACGCAGCGTCGGCAGCAGCGAGCGGACGCTTTCGAGGAAATAGTCGGTCTCCGGCTCCTCGCAGAGGACGTTGTCTGGGTCATCCGCCGGAATATCGGTCGAGCCGACCAGCGCCAGACCGAGATAACTGTAGACGAGACAGATGCGGCCGTCGTCGGCCTCGAAATAGATCATGTGGCCGTTCAGGCTGCGAACGAGTTCAGGGTGATCGAGCAGGATATGCGATCCCTTGGTGCCGCCGATCAGGTGTGACGGTGCGCCCAGCGCGGTATTGACGTGATCGATCCAGGGGCCAGCCGCATTGACCACAAGCTTCGGCTTCACGGCGAAGCTCGACCCGTCAGCCTGCCGGAATGTCAGCCGGCCCTCCTCGACGGAATCCAGTGTCGTGAAATTGGCGGCCAGACTTTTCGGATTGGCATCGCAGCCATCCTTGACCAGCTCATAGACAAGCCGCTCCGGGCGGCTAATCTTGGCGTCGTAATAGATGCCGCCCGCGACGATCGCTGGCGTGACATGCGGCATTTCCTTGCGCGCCTGCCGCTTCAAGATCAACCGGTGCTTCGGCATGACGCGATCGCGCGAGCCGAAGAAATCGTAGAGGCCGAGGCCGATCTTGATCAGCACGGCCCCGCGGCTGCGCGGTGCCGTCTTCGAGCCAAACAGCGTGCGCAAGGCCGCCCAAATGCCGCGCGTCCAGGAGAAGACCGGTATGAAGGTCGGCAGCGGCTCGACGCAATGCGGCGCGTTTTTGAGAAGCAGATTGCGCTCCAGCGTCGATTGCGCCACGAGGCCGAATTCGCCGGTCTCCAGATATTTCAGGCCGCCATGGATGAGGCGCGAGGGTGCGGCGCTGGTGCCGGAGCCGAAATCGCCCTTGTCGATGATCAGGCAATTGACGCCCTGCGCCGAGAGATCGCGGAAAAGTCCGGCGCCATTGATGCCCGCCCCGATGATCAGGACGTCGATATCGCCCTCTCCAAGGTTTGAGAAGCGCTGCTGCATGTCGGCTGTCATGGTCGTATCCTAAATCGCCGGTGGGAGCACCGGCATTCGTCTTGTCAGTTTGCCGCGTTTACGGGTGCGAGGCCGGCAATCTTTGGCCAGAGCGGCGTCATCGCCTCGGCGATTTCGCGGAACACCTGGTAGCGCTTCTCGTAATCGGCGCTGCGTACCGCATCCGGTTCGCAGGTCCTGGCGATGCTTGCTATGTCACGGGGATCGGCTTGCGGATCGGCATAGATTCCGGCGCCCGATCCGGCGCAAAGCGCCGCACCCCAGGCCGCTGCCTCATCGGTCTCGGTCACAGTCACGGGCATGCCGAGCACGTCGGCAAACATCTGCACCACGGTCGGATTGCGCGACACGCCGCCTGCGAGCCGCGCCCGATCGAAGGAAAAACCATCGCGCAGCGCATCGACATGGATACGGTGATTGAAGGCGATACCTTCGAGGACGGCGCGCAGCATGTCGCCGCGATCGTGCCAGCCGCCAAGACCGAAGAAGCTCGCGCTGGCTGCGGCGCCATAGGGCGAACCGAAGAGATAGGGGTGGAAGAGCGCGGTCGACGGGCGCTCGAAGGCCGCGTCGATTTCCGGCGCCAGCAGCGCGTGGATCGCGCCGCCCTGTGCCCGCTCGCCGGCGCAGAGCGTATCGAGAAACCAGTCGTAATTCGCGGTCGAGGCCGGCGAGATCGACATGCTGTTCCAGATGCCGGGCGCAATGCCGTTGCGGCAGAACCACCGCCTGTCGACGCGCGGCTCGGAAGACAGCGTCTCGTTGATCGAATAGGTCCCGGCGATGACGGCGACGACGCCCTGCCCGTATCCCCCAGCGCCTAGCGCCGAGGCGGTGACATCATGCAATCCGGCGACGACCGGCGTGCATTCGGCAAGGCCGGTCCGTAGCGCCGCCTCGCGTGTTACCCGCCCGACGATCTGGTCGGAGCGGGAGGCCGGCGGCAGGGCGTGAACGAGCGCTTCGAGACCGAAGAGCTTCAGCGCGTCCTGGCTATAATCCTGCGTGCGCACATTGGTGAAGGAGGTGCTGGCCTCGGTACGGTCGGTGCCGATGATCTCGGTGAGGCAGAAGCGCAGCCAGTCCTTGCAGCTGATGAAGTGGCCGATCTGCTGAAACCGCTCCGGCTCGTTTTCACGAATCCAGGCGAGCAGTGCCGAGGGCGCCGAGACATGCGGAATCTGGCCGGTGAGCTCGATCGAGGCATCCGCCACCTCGCCCTCCCATCGATCGACGATCTCCCCTGCCCGGCTGTCGAGCGAGAGAACGGCGCGGCCGAGCGGCTTCTGGTCGTGATCGAGGAGATAGATGCCATCGCCATGCGCCGTGGCGGAAATCGCCTGGATGTCGTTCGCCGGCCTGCCGCTCAGCGCAATCGCCTCGCGGATGGCATCGGCGGTCGCCGTCCAGAGCTCGTTCATATCGCGCTCGATATGGCGCGCCTTCGGCATGAACTGAGTGACGCGGCGCCTGCTGACTGCGAGCGGCGTGCCGTCGATATCGAAAATGACGGCCTTGGTGACCGTCAGGCCACTATCGATCCCGAGCAGACTCGGCATTCGCCCTTACCTCGTTTGTGCAACGGGCAAGCCACCTTACGAGCGCCCTTGGGCACCCCGGGCAACCACCACGTTGATATCCTTGGACCGCATGCGGTCGATATGCACGGGATTGGTCTTGTCGTCGACGATGACGACATCGAACTCGTCCAGTGCTGCGAAACTGTGAAGTGCCCGCCGTTCGAACTTGGTGTGATCGGCAAGCAGGATACGTTTGACGGAACAGTCGAACATGGCGCGCTTGGTATCGACGGTCTCCGGCGATTGATGCAGCACCGTGCCGTCGCTGATCGCCGACATCGAAATGAAGGCAACGTCCGCGCGCAAGCCTTTGATTTCGCTGATTGTCATGCGGCCCATGAAGGCGTTGCACCAGTTGTAATATTGCCCGCCCAGCGCCAGCAGCGTCACGTCGTGCATGCCGGTCAGCGCATTCATCAACGTCAGCGAATTGGTGATCGCCGTGACGGGAACCCTGGACGGCAGATGCGTCGCCATCTGCAGAACGGTGGTGGAATCGTCGAAGAAGATCGCCTGGCCGGGCTCGACGAATTGCATCGCCGCCTCGGCGATCAGCTTCTTTTCGCTCGCCTGGCGGTTGGAGCGGTAAACGTCGCTTGATTCGATGAGATTGGTGGCGGCGGCCGTTACGATGCCGCGCGTTTTGCGAAACAGCCCGCGGCTGACGAGTTCATCGACATCGCGATGCGCCGTCATCAGGCTGATACCGAAACGGTCGGTCAGGTCTTCAATCCGCATCGAGCCTTCACTCATCACGGCCTCTGCGATCATGCGGCGGCGCGCGATCTGGCGCGTCTGCCGGCTGTCGCTCGTAAGCTGCTCCAACAGATCTTCGCCCTGGCTGGTCTTCTGTGTCACGGGTCACCCCTGTCGCTGAATTCTGGATACCAGCTTCGTACAGTGATTGCCGTGCCAAGGCAAAATGGCGAAACGGAACGGGCGGCTTATACCGCGGGCAACCGTTTCAGGCATGCGGGGAGCCGGGCGGGTGGATGCCGCCCGGCCTGGAGAGCGCCCTTGCGGGCGCCTCGACCGATTACTGCTCGAGAACGAACGGACCGGTGTACTTGTCGACATTGTCCTTGGTGATCAGCAGGCAATCGAAGAGCTGCTTTTCGCTCTTGGCGCCGGTGCTACCGTTCTTGATGACATTGTCGGCCTGCTTGACGGCTTCTTCGGAGAAGATCGCCACCGGCTGGAGGACGGTGTACTGCAGTTCGCCGGCCTTGATCGCGGCAACAGCATCCGGCGAGCCATCGAAGCCGCCGACCTTGATGTTGGCGAGCTTGCCGGCTTCCTTCAGTGCTGCGATGGCGCCGAGAGCCATTTCGTCGTTGCCGGAGATGACGCCGACGATGTCAGGATTTGCCTGCAGCATGGACTGCATCTTGTTGTGACCCTTGGTGCGGTCCCAATCGGCAACTTCCTTGGCAACCTTCTTCAGGTCCGGGTACTGCGACAGCACGGTTTCATAGCCGTTCGAGCGCGTTGCGGCGTTGTTGTCGGAGGGAGCGCCGAACAGTTCGGCATAGTTGCCCTTGTCGCCGACAGCTTCGACCCACTGCTGCGCACCGAGGGCCGCGCCCTGGGCGTTGTTGGAAACGAGCTGCGCCTTCGCCAGGCCTTCCTGGTTGATTTCAGCGTTGACCAGGATAACCGGGATACCGGCGGCAACAGCCTTCTTCACCGCGCCAACGGAGCCGTCAGCGTTTGCCGGGTCGAGAATGATCGCGACCGACTTGTTGGTGATGGCCGTGTCGATCAGGTTGCTCTCTGTGTTGGTGTCACCCTTGTGCGCGCTGACCGAAGCCGTGTAGCCGAGCTTCTCAGCGGTTGCCTTGGCAACGTTGCCTTCCGTCAGCCAGTAGGGGTTGGACGGGTCGTTGACGATGATCGTCATCTGGCCTGCTGCCCAGGCGGTGCTGACGAGGATCGGTGCGACAGCCGCGGCGGCCAGAAGAATGCGCATGCCTTTCTTAAACATAGTCTCTCTCCCATTAGTGAGCTCAGTTGGTGCCGATGATCCGGCGGTGCTTTCCCCAATCGGCCTTTGCGCCAGAGGCCTGCCGTCGTGGATAAGTTCGGTTTCAGCCGTCAGGACGATTTGACCCGGCGGCCGTATTGGATGCTGTTCATCAGGACGGCGAGAACGATCACCGCACCGGTAAAGACGGTCTGCCAGTAGGCGGAGACGCCGATGATCACGAGGCCATCCGACAGGAAGCCGATGACGAAGGCGCCGAGCATGGTGCCGCGCACCGTGCCGCGTCCGCCCGTCAGCGCCGCGCCGCCGATGACGACAGCTGCGATCGCCGTCAGTTCGTAGGTGGTGCCCGCCGTCGGACCTGCGGAGGTCAGCTGCGAGGACAGAACCAGGCCGGCGATTGCGGCGCAGACGCCCGAAAGCACATAGACGATGATCTTCACACGCTTGACCGGAACGCCCGAAAGGTCGGCAGCGCGCTCGTTGCCACCCGATGCATAGAGCCAGCGGCCGAAGGCAGTACGGCTGAGCACGATACCGCAGACGATGGCGAGGACCGCGAGAACGATGACGCCGATCGGTACGCCGCCGAGACGGTTGAAGCCGAGCCAGTCGAAGCCGGTATTGCCGAGTTCCGGACGGCCGCCGAGATTGTTGTAGGTCAGGCCGTTGGTCATCAGGAGGGCGATGCCGCGAGCGACGTAGAGGACGCCGAGCGAGGCGACGAAGGCGGGCACCTTGAGATAGGCGACAAGCACGCCGTTGACCGCGCCGACCACGGCGCCGAGCGCGCAGGTCAGCACCACGACGGCCCAGACCGGCGGATAGAGGATGACGCCGAAATAGCTGAGTGTGACGCCCTGCATCAGGAAGCCGGCGATGCAGCCTGCAAGCCCCAGCGTTGAGCCGACCGAAAGGTCGATGCCGCCGTTCAGGATGACCAGCAGCATGCCGATCGCCAGGATCCCGAAGATCGCCACATGCGAGGCCATGATCAGGAAGTTGTTGAGGCTGAAGTAATAGGGAGACAGGAAGGAGAAGACCGCGATGATGACGATCAGCGCGAAGAACGCGCGTCCTTCCAGGATCAGGCGCACGATATTGGTGTTCCGCTTCTGCCCGTTCGAAACTGACTTCTTCTCGGTGACGTTTGTGACTGACATAATCAGTGCTCCATAATTCCGGGCTAGTGCGCGACCATGGATTCGCCGGAGGCGGCCATGATCTTTTCCTTGGTGACGTCAGAGCTGAACTCTGCCGAAATGCGGCCGCGGTGCATGACGATGATGCGATGCGCGATGCTGAGGCATTCGTTGACTTCCGAGGTCGAATAGATGACCGCGAGGCCCTGCTTGGCGCGCTCAGCGAGCAGCTTGAAAACTTCGGCCTTGGCGCCGATATCGATGCCGCGGCTCGGTTCGTCGAGCAGGATGACCTTCGGTTCCGTCGCCAGCATCTTGCCGATTACGACCTTCTGCTGGTTGCCGCCGGAGAGCGAGCCGATTGCCGCCTCGCCGCCATCGGTCTTGACGTGCACGCGGCGGATCGACTCGGTGACGAGATCGCGTTCGCGGCGGCCGGATGTGAAGAGGCCCTTGGTGAAGGCGCCGATGCTGGCAAGCGACAGATTGGAGCCGACGGTCATGGTCTGCACTAGGCCGTCGCGCTGGCGGTCTTCGGGAACGAGGACGAGGCCGCTTTCGATACGCCCGGCAATGCTGAGGGCGCCGACATCCTGCCCTTCGAGCAGAACGCGGCCGCCGCTGGAGCGCAGCCGCCCGGCGACGCATTCCAGAAGCTCGGTGCGCCCTGCCCCCATCAGTCCGTAGATGCAGACCACCTCGCCGGCCCGCACCTTCAGCGACATGCGATCGACAGCGTTATAGGCGGCACCCGAGGGACCGGGAACGGTCAGGCCCTCGATCGACAGCGCCACTTCGCCGAACTGGTGTCCTTCGGGCGGGCTGCCGAGATCGAAATTGTCGCCCACCATGTTGCGGACGATCCATTCGAGGTCGATATCCTTGCGCTCGGCATAGGCAGTCATCGTGCCGTCGCGCAGGACGACGGCGTGGTTGGTGATCTGCAGCGCCTCTTCGAGGTGATGCGAGATATAGACGATCGAGACGCCGCGGCCTGTCAGGTCGTGGATGACCTTGAAGAGAACTTCGACTTCGGTGGCGCTCAGCGCCGAGGTCGGCTCGTCCATGATCAGGATGCGGGAATTGACCGAGAGCGCGCGGGCGATCTCGACGATCTGCTGCTGGCCGAGGCGAAGGTCCTCGACACGCGTCAGCGGATCGATGTCCTCTTCGAGCTCTTCCATCAGCGCCCGGGTCTGGCGCTCTTCCTCGGCGAAATCGACCATGCCGCCCGTGATGATCTCGCGGCCCATGAAGATGTTGTCGCGAACGCTCAGATTGGGGGCGAGACTCAGTTCCTGGTGGATGATCGAGATGCCGCACTCGCGGGCATGGGTCGAGGATGCGAAGCTGATCGGCGAACCGTCGAGAACGATTTCGCCGGAGGTCGGCTGCACCACGCCCGAGAGGATCTTCATCAGCGTCGACTTGCCGGCACCGTTCTCGCCGAACAGCGTCGTCACCTGGCCGCGATGAATATCGAAGTTCACGCCCTTGAGCGCGTGAACATTGCCATAGGACTTGGCGATGTTTCGGGCGGCGAGCACAACCTCGCCCTGGGTTCCGGGATTGCGCAGCGGCTGGCTCATTTGACCTCGACCTTCACCGGCGTGATCAGCCAGTTCTTCGGGTTGATGAGCTTAAAGACGCCGACGACGGTCGCGGTTTTACCGTCCAGCTGATCCGGATCGAGACCGGAAAGCACGGTCTTCTTCATCTCGTTGTTGATGGCCGATCCGGCATCCTGATACTGGATCTGGTTGGTGAACTGGCCGAATTCGATCTCGCCGGTGGCATCGCGGAGGTCCGTGCCGTTGACCGCGGGACCGGTCTGGACACGGACCACCGTCTCGGGAGGCAATCCGTCGATCTTCATTTCATTGGTGTTCGACTTGCGGGCGCCGAAGGTGCCGGTCAGCGTCACGGGAATGACCGGGCCGGTGCTCGTTGCCGTGCCGTATTTCTCGCTCGCCGCCTTCTTGTTCGCGGCGATCGCGGTTGCCAGTTCGGCGGCTGCGACGGCGCGCTGCTCGACATTGGCCTGGATCTTCGGGAACTGCTCTGTGCCGAAAGTCTCAGGCGAAAAGGCCTGCTGCCGGACATCGTTTGCCGAGCCGATCTTCACGACCGTGGTGTCGAGCGCCATGGCGCCGATGACGACGACCGCGAATGCGGCGCTGACGATGAGCTTCAGATTGCCGCTGCCGGGCTTGGGGGCTGCATAATCGGGCTGTGTACTCATGTCGTGACGGCCTTTGTCCAGGAGATGGTGAAGCGGAGGGGCTGGGTGCGATTACGATCGGAGCCGTGCCGCGGCACGACGGCTGGCCGGCTGAAGAACCGGCGGGCAGTCCGCGACGACGCAGGGCGCGATGAAAATCAGCATTGGAAGCCTCCTCAGAGAGCCGGCGCCTGTCTCCTCCAATCGCCGGAACCTGCAATCTCCATCCGGAAGTGAGCTTCCGTGATAGAACTGTGTTATTTATGCCGGAAACAATGTTATGAATTTTAACAGATGTCAACGGCCCTTTTATCAGTACATGCTTGCCTAATCAGACTCTCACATGGTTTTTATCGCGCTGCATCGCAGCAAACTGATGTGGCAGGCGCACAAAAAGCCCAAAGTCGTGACGTTCAGTAAGTATCTGTATATAAATGAAAAATAAGAATTTCTATCAGCTATATGCTGGCTGATCGTGCGCTCATCGAGACTTGGCCGGAGCCGACGCTCTAAATTCCTATGTCATCCATTTTATCTGAAAAATTTTTCATGACCAGAAAAATCTTGCTGGCAATGTGATATCTTTATGTTATGTTTTGCGATGAGGCCTATGGGAGGTTTCGGCAAATATTCGATCCGGCATTTGCAGAGGCCGCGGCTTGCCGCTGGCGGCATGCGGATCAAATGATGCGGCTGGGGGATTGTTCCCTCGTGAAAGGCCGATCGGGAGGACTTGAGATGGATTGGACGCGCGTATTGCCCGTCGCGGCGTTCGCAGCATTGGCGAGATAGTCTGCAATGACATCGACCCAGAACATCATCATCGGGATCGACGCCGGAACATCCGTGATCAAGGCGGTGGCGTTCGATCTCGCAGGCCAGCAGATCGCAACCGCTTCCGTGCGTAACAAATACGCGACCGGCGACGATGGTTCGGCAACGCAATCCCTCGCGCAGACCTGGATGGATTGCGCCAGCGCATTGCGCGGTCTCGGCGAAAAGGTCGCCGATCTCGCCGCGCGCACTGCCGCGGTCGCAGTCACTGGACAGGGCGACGGCACCTGGCTCGTTGGCCGCGGCAACGCGCCCGTGACCGACGCCTGGCTGTGGCTCGATGCCCGTGCCGCCTCGACGGTCACCAGACTGGCCGGCGGAGTAGACAACCGCGCCCGCTTCGAAGCGACCGGCACCGGCCTCAACACCTGCCAGCAGGGCGCTCAGCTCGCCCATATGGACAAGGTCGCGCCGGAACTGCTCGATCGAAGCGAAGCCGCCCTGCACTGCAAGGACTGGCTCTATCTCAATCTCACCGGCATCCGCGCCACCGACCCCTCCGAAGCAAGCTTCACGTTCGGCAATTTCCGCACGCGCCAATACGACAGCGTCGTCATCGATGCGCTTGGCCTCGATCGTCGCCGCAATCTTCTGCCTGAGATCATCGACGGCACGGAAGTCAGCCATCCCCTGACGGCGGAGGCCGCCAAGGCCTGCGGACTGCTTGCAGGAACGCCCGTTTGCCTCGGCTATGTCGACATGGTGATGACGGCGCTTGGCGCCGGTGTGCGCAGCAGCGGGCGCAATGCCGCCTGCTCGACGATCGGCTCCACCGGCGTCCACATGCGCGCCAAGGCGGTGGCCGACGTTCATCTCAACAGCGAAGGCACCGGCTATGTCATCGCCCTGCCGATCCCCGGCATCGTCACCCAGGTCCAGACCAACATGGGCTCGACGATCAATATCGACTGGATCCTGGAAATTGCCTCTTACCTGATGGCGGACGCCGGGAAGACCGTTTCGCATGCAGATCTGATCGCCCGGATCGACGGCTGGTTTGCCGAAAGCAAGCCGGGATCGGTGCTCTACCACCCCTATATTTCGGAGGCCGGCGAGCGCGGGCCCTTCGTCAACGCTAATGCCCGGGCCGGCTTCACCGGCCTCTCCACCCGTCACGGCTTTCCGGATCTCGTCCGCTCCGTCGTCGAGGGCCTCGGCCTTGCGACCCACGATTGCTACGCGGCGATGGGAGCGATGCCGGAAGAGCTGCGCATCACAGGCGGCGCAACCCGCTCGCTCGGCCTGCGCCGCTCGCTGTCATCAGCCGTCAACGCGCCGATCCGCCAGTCCCGGCGCGAAGAGACCGGTGCTGCCGGTGTGGCGATGATGGCTGCGGTCGCCGTCGGCGTCTACGCCACGATGGACGACTGCATTGCCGACTGGGTGACGCCGCTGCTCGGCGAGCCCGAAGTGCCCGACACCGCCGAAGCCGCGCGCTTCGATCGCCTTTTCTCCGCCTACACGGACGTGCGTCAGGCCATGGCGCCCGCCTGGGACAAGCTCGCCACTGCTGCGACGCCAGGCGCGTAACTCAAGTTCTGATGCAGAAGCATCGAAGGAGCATGACATGACCGAACCGGAAACCCTCGACCTCTTCGTCATCGGCGGCGGCATCAATGGCGCGGGCATCGCCCGCGATGCGGCCGGCCGCGGGCTGAAGGTGGCGCTCTGCGAAAAGGACGACCTGGCGCAGGGCACGTCGTCGCGTTCCGGCAAGCTCGTGCATGGCGGCCTTCGCTATCTCGAATATTACGAGTTCCGTCTGGTGCGCGAAGCACTGATCGAGCGCGAAGTGCTGCTGAATGCCGCTCCGCATATCATCTGGCCGATGCGCTTCGTCCTGCCCCACAGCCCGCAGGATCGCCCGGCCTGGCTCGTCCGGCTCGGCCTCTTCCTCTACGACCACCTCGGCGGCCGCAAGAAGCTGCCGGGCACACGCACCCTCAATCTGCTGCGCGACCCCGAGGGCACGCCGATCCTCGACCAATATACCCGCGGTTTCGAATATTCCGATTGCTGGGTGGATGACGCCCGCCTCGTCGTGCTCAACGCCGTCAGCGCCGCCGAAAAGGGCGCGCTCGTGCTGACCCGCTCGCCCGCCGTCTCGGCCCGGCGAGAAAACGGCGCCTGGACCATCACCACGAAGAACAGCACCAGCGGCGAGACGCGCACCTTCCGCGCCAAATGTCTCGTCAACTGCGCCGGCCCCTGGGTTAGCGACATCATCAACCGTGTCGCCGGCTCGAACTCCTCGCGCAATGTCCGCCTCGTCAAGGGCAGTCACATCATCGTTCCGAAATTCTGGGCAGGCTCGAATGCCTATCTCGTGCAAAACCATGACAAGCGCGTCATCTTCATCAACCCCTACGAGGGCGACAAGGCGCTGATCGGTACGACCGATATCGCCTATGAGGGCCGTGCCGAGGACGTCTCCGCCGACGAGGCCGAGATCGATTACCTGCTGAAGGCCGTCAACCGCTACTTCAAGGAGAAGCTCCGCCGGCAGGACGTGCTGCACAGCTTTTCCGGCGTGCGCCCGCTTTTCGACGACGGCAAGGGCAATCCGTCCGCCGTCACCCGCGACTATGTCTTCGATCTCGACGAGACGGGCGGCGCGCCGCTGCTCAACGTCTTCGGCGGCAAGATCACCACCTTCCGCGAGCTGGCCGAGCGCGGCCTGCATCGCCTCAAGCACATCTTCCCGGCCATGGGCGGCGACTGGACGCAATCGGCGCCGCTCCCCGGCGGGGAAATCCCCAACGCCGACTACGAGACCTTCGCCAACAGCCTGCGCGATGCCTATCCCTGGATGCCGCGCAAGCTCGTCCATCACTATGGCCGCCTCTACGGCGCCCGTACGAAGAATGTCGTCGCAGGCGCCACCGGTCTCGAAGGCCTCGGCCGCCATTTCGGCGGGCAGTTCTACGAGGCGGAAGCGCGTTATCTCGTGGCCACGGAATGGGCCGAAACAGCCGAGGATATCCTCTACCGCCGGACCAAGCATTACCTGCATATGAGCGAAGCGGAGCGTGCCGCCTTTGCAGACTGGTTCGTCTCCTCCCGCCTTGCCGCTGCCTGAAGGAGGTCACGATGCCGCTGACGCTTTCGCTGAACACCAATCCGCTGGTCAACCGCTTTGCCGACCCCGACGACCTGATCGATACCGTGGCGCGCGACCTGAAGATCCGCGACCTGCAGCTGACCCATGAGTTCATCAATCCGAGCTGGCAAGCGCCCGTGATCCGCCGCCTCACCCGCAGCATGAATTCGGCGCTGCGGCGCACCGGCGT
Source organism: Rhizobium sp. OAE497 (assembly GCF_040546565.1). Taxonomy (NCBI): domain Bacteria; kingdom Pseudomonadati; phylum Pseudomonadota; class Alphaproteobacteria; order Hyphomicrobiales; family Rhizobiaceae; genus Rhizobium; species Rhizobium sp. OAE497. The sequence goes on along the minus strand of NZ_JBEPOA010000002.1, from coordinate 1,097,615 downwards.
TCGCGTCACCTCCGGCATGACCGGCCCCTATGGCCGCCTCAACCATTTCGGCCATCCGGACGCCGATGTGCGCCGCTACTATGTCGACTGGTTCAAGACCTTCGCCGATATCACCGCCGATCTCGGCGGCGATTCCGTCGGTACTCAGTTTGCGATCTTCACTTACCGGGATTTCGACGATCCGGCGAAGCGCGAGGAACTGATCAAGATCGCCATCGACTGCTGGGCCGAAGTGGCCGAGCATGGCCGCGCCGCCGGTCTTTCCTATGTGTTCTGGGAGCCGATGAGCATCGGCCGTGAATTCGGCGAGACGATCGCCGCCTGCCTGTCGCTGCAGGAGCGGCTGACGGCGGCAAACATGGCGATCCCGATGTGGATGATGGCCGATATCGACCACGGCGACGTCACCTCCGCCAACCCTGACGATTTTGACCCCTATGCCTGGGCGCGCGCCGTGCCGCCGGTGTCCCCGATCATCCACATCAAGCAGAGCCTGATGGACAAGGGCGGCCACCGGCCGTTCACCGCGGATTTCAACGCCAAGGGCCGGATCCAGCCGGCGCCGCTTCTCAAAGCTTTCGCCGAAGGCGGGGCTGTTGATAACGAGATCTGCCTTGAGCTCTCCTTCAAGGAGCGTGAGCCGAATGACCGCGAAGTGATCCCGCAGATTGCCGAGAGCGTCGCCTTCTGGGCGCCCTATATCGACACCGGCATCGACGACTTGAACATCTGAGGCGGAGATCCTTAAAAGGCTGCAGATATCGCAACGGAATCGTTGCAGGACTTATTTTGAAAGGGAGCGGCGATGACGGACGCCGATGATACGCTTGCGGTGCGCGCTGCCTGGCTGCATTACGCCGGAGGCCTGACGCAATCCGATGTCGCCCGCCGTCTCGGCGTGCCCTCGGTCAAGGCGCACCGGCTGATTGCCCGCGCCGTCGCCGATGGCGTCGTCAAGGTGACGATCGACGGCGATATCGTCGAATGCGTCGAGCTCGAGTCCCGCCTTTCGGAGCGCTACGGCCTGCAATATTGCGAGGTCGCACCCGATCTCGGCGAGGAAGGCCTGCCGCTTCGCGCCCTCGGCCATGCCGGCGCTGGCTACCTGAAGCGTGAGATCGAGCGCGGCGACAACAAGGTCATCGGCCTCGGCCACGGCCGCACGCTGTCAGCCGCCGTCCAGTACATGCCGCGCGTCGGCGCCAAGAACCTGCGCTTCGTCTCGCTGCTCGGTGGTCTTACGCGCAACTATGGCGCCAACCCCTATGACGTGATGCATCGCATCGCCGAAAAGACGGGAACGCAGGCCTATGTGATGCCCGTCCCGTTCTTCGCCAATACAGGAGACGACCGCGAGGTGCTGAAAGCGCAGCGCGCCGTCAAGGAGGTCTTCGACCTCGCCAACAATGCCGACCTGAAGCTCGTCGGCCTCGGCACTGTCGATGCCGATGCGCAGCTGGTGCTCTCGGGTATGGTCGAGCCGAGCGAGATCGACGATATCGCGACTGCCGGCGGCGTCGGCGAAATCCTCGGGCATTTCTTCAATGCAGATGGCGACATGCTGGATACGGCGCTGACGGCGCGGACACTCTCGGCCTCCTTCCCGAAAACGAAGAATGAGCGGCTCGTGGCGCTTGCCGGCGGGCAGTCGAAGGTTCCGGCCATCCGCGCCATCCTGAAAAGTCACCGCCTTTACGGCCTGATCACCGATGAACGCACGGCGCAGACACTGTTGAAATGACGTGATCGGCAACAAGAATTGATCGCAAAATAACATGAATAATGTTGATTATCACGATTTATCCGTTATCTTAACATCAGGAGATGGGTGGAGACCGGAATGAAGCGCGAGGAACGGCAGCAGCTGATCGTCAATCTGCTCGTCGAGAACAAGACCGTCGACCTCGACGATCTTGCCAACCGCTTCATCGTCTCGAAGATGACGATCCATCGTGACCTCGACGATCTCGAGCAGGCGGGCGTGCTTCGAAAGGTGCGAGGCGGCGCGACGATCGACGCCGGAACGCAGTTCGAGAGCGACTTCCGCATCCGCGAGCGCCAGGGCCACGAAGCCAAGGTCGCGATGGCCAAGAGCGCGCTTGAAATGGTCGAGCCCGGGATGACCGTGATGGTCAATGACGGGTCGATGGCGGCAGTGCTCGGCGAAATGCTGCTGCAGAAGCGGCCTTTGACCGTGATCACCAACAATGCGGCGATCATGGAGCGGCTGAAGGCAGAAACAGGCATCACGCTGATTGCGCTTGGCGGCATCTATTCGGCGAAGTTCAACGCCTATCTCGGCGTCGTCACCGAAGAGGCGCTGTCGAAGCTCAGGGCCGATATCGCCTTCATCTCGACACCCGCCGTCAGCGGCAGGCGCGCCTATCACATGGACGACAACGCCGTCCGCACCAAGCGGGCGATGATGGCGTCTTCGGCAAGGTCTTGCCTGCTGGTCAATCACCAGCGCATCGGCCACACGGCGCTGCATGTCATGGCCGATCTGGCCGATTTCGACGCCGTGATCACCGACAGCGCGCCGGACGCGGCTGTCATCGAGGAATTCGTACAGGCGGGCATAACGCTCACCATTGCATCGGAACAGGACCCGACATGACCGAAAAGCCGCGCTTCTGGGTTGGCACCAGCTGGAAGATGAACAAGACGCTCGCCGAGGCGCAGCAGTTTGCCCGCGGCCTGAAAGCGGCCGATGCCGCCCGCGATCCGCGCATCCAGCGGTTCGTCATCCCGCCCTTCACCGCCGTGCGCGAAGTCAAGGCGATGCTCGCTGAGACCTCCGTCAAGGTCGGCGCCCAGAACATGCATTGGGCCGATCAGGGCGCCTGGACCGGTGAGGTCTCGCCGGTGATGCTGAAGGATTGCAACCTCGATATCGTCGAACTCGGCCATTCCGAGCGCCGCGAGCATTTCGGCGAGACAGACGAGACCGTCGGCCTGAAGACCGAAGCCGCCGTCCGCCACGGCCTGATCCCGTTGATCTGCATCGGCGAAACCCTGGCCGACCGCGAAAGCGGCAAGGCCGCCGACTTTCTAGCGATACAGGTGCGCGGCGCGCTTTCGAAGCTCTCGAATGACCAGAAAGCCGCCGAAATCCTGCTCGCCTACGAGCCCGTCTGGGCGATCGGCGAAAACGGCATCCCGGCATCAGCCGACTATGCCGATGCCCGTCAGGCCGAGATCATCGCGGTCGCCAAAGAGATCCTCGGCCACAAGATCCCCTGCCTCTACGGCGGATCGGTCAACCCCGGAAACTGCGAAGAACTGATTTCGAGCCCGCATATCGACGGGCTCTTCATCGGCCGTTCGGCCTGGAATGTCGAAGGCTACCTCGACATTCTCGCAAAATGCGCCGCCAAACTCTAAGGAGAACGACAATGAAGCTTGCCATTGCAGGAGACAGCGCCGGCGAAGGCCTCGCCAAGGTTCTGGCCGATCATCTGAAGGACCGTTTCGAGGTGCACGAAGTGTCGCGCACCAACGGCGGTGCCGACCCCTTCTACGCCAACCTCTCCGACCGCGTCGCATCGGGCGTGCTCGACGGCACCTACGACAAGGCGATCCTCGTCTGCGGCACCGGCATCGGCGTCTGCATCTCGGCCAACAAGGTACCGGGCATCCGCGCCGCACTCACCCACGACACCTACTCCGCTGAGCGCGCAGCCCTCTCCAACAACGCCCAGATCATCACCATGGGCGCCCGCGTTATCGGTACGGAACTGGCGAAGTCGATTGCCGATGCGTTTCTGGCCCAGACGTTCGATGAGAACGGCCGGTCTGCCGGGAATGTGAAGGCGATGGACGAACTGGACGCGAAGTATAACGCTCGGTGAGTTTTTGGGTGGGCCGGTAGGCTAAGGTTCTTGGCCTGATCCGATGGAACTGTTGTACCCGTAGCCCCCTCACCCTGCCCACCCGGCGTGGCGCGAGCCGCCCCCTCGTCGTCCCTTCTCCCCAGCGGGGAGAAGGGACGACGAGGGGCGGATGAGGGGGCTCCGGGCGCAGTTCTTTCTTCATCCCTGTGGCAAGCACAGTAAGTGAGGAGATGTGGGCTTGGTGCATAAAGCGGCCGGAACGCCGTGTAGTGCATGGCGCCTTTACGGTCCCTACCCCAAACTCTCCGCCATCGTCGCAACAACCAGCGCCGCCGAAACCGCACCCGGGTCGGCATGCCCAAGCACCCGCTCGCCCAGTCGCGCCGCTCTGCCCTTGGTCGCCAGCATCGACTTCGTCGCCTCCGCTCCGGCAGTCGCCGCATCCGCTGCAGCCTTGAGGCAAACCGCCAGCGCCGCGCCCTTCGCAAACTCCGCTTCCGCCGCATCTGCCGCAGGCCGCCAGGCGTCGACCATGGTTTTCTCGCCTGGCACCGCCTTGCCGCGGTCCTCTATGCCCTTGGCCATGGCGGCGAAAGCCTTGACCATGTCCTCGTCGCCGGCCGCCGCCTTGCCCTTCAGCACCGCTCCGGCGCGCATGAAGGCTGTGGCGTAGAGCGGGCCTGACGACGCACCGACGGCATTGAGGAAGGATTTGGCGGCGAGGTTGAAGATGGCACCGAGATCGGTTTCGGCTTCGCTGGCGGCAAGGGCCGTCTTCACGGTGGAGAAGCCGAGTTCCATGGTAATGCCGTGGTCGGCATCGCCGATGACGCCGTCGAGTTCGCTGAGGCGGTCGCGGTTTTCGGCAATGGTCGCGGCGATCGCCGAGAACATGGCGCGCAGGTCCTGTGCGGTGATTTCAGCCATCAGCGGCCGCTCCGGAACATGGCGCAATCGCAGGGATGGTCGAGAAGGGTCTGCAGCTCGTGGTCGAGATGCATCAGCGTCACCGAGGCGCCCATCATGTCGAGCGAGCTGCAATAATTGCCGACCAGCGTCGAGTGGATCACCAGCCCCTCGCCATCCAGCCGCTCCTTGACGCGGGCCATCATGATGTAGAGTTCCATCAGCGGCGTCGCGCCGAGACCGTTGACCAGCACGGCGACGCGGTCGCCACGCGCGGCGTTCATTTCCGGCAAAATCTTGTCGAGCAGCTGGTCGGTGATCTCGTTGGCGCTCTTCAGCGGACCGCGCTCGACTCCGGGCTCGCCATGGATGCCCATGCCGATTTCCATCTCGTTTTCGCCGAGTTCGAAATTCGGCTTGCGCGTCTGCGGCAGGGAGCAAGGGCCGAGCGCCACGCCCATCGTGAAGGTCCGGTCGTTGGCCTTGCGGGCAGCCGCCTCGCAGGCATCGATATCCATCATCCGGTCGGCGGCGGCACCGGCGATCTTGAAGACGAAGACATTACCGGCAACGCCCCGGCGATCGGCCCTCCGGTCGCGGGGAGCAGAGGCTACGTCGTCGGTCGTCAGCACGGTGCGGACTTCGATGTCTTCCATCGCCGCCATTTCTGCCGCCATGTCGAAATTCATCACGTCGCCAGCATAGTTGCCGTACATGAAGAGCACGCCGGCGCCGCCATTGACGGCCTTGGCGCATTCGAGGACCGGATCCGGCGGCGGCGAGGCGAAGACATTGCCGATCGCCGCGCCATCGGCGAGACCGCGGCCGACGAAGCCTACGAAGCTCGGCTCGTGGCCCGAGCCGCCGCCGATCACCAGGCCGACCTTGCCCTGGCGCGGACCATCGACCGCGACGACCGAACGGGCCGTGCCTTCGACGCGCTTCAGGTGATTGGGATGGGCGGCGAGAATGCCCGCCAGCATTTCGTCAACGGCATCGGCGCCGTTATTGATGATCTTCTTGACCGTCATCGATCCTCCTTCGATGCATGCCGCCGCCCCTCTTCCCAGGCGGACGGCCTGCCTATTTCGTGTAGAGCGCCCTCGAGCGTTCGAGATGTTTCAGCACCGCCGATTCTGCACCGTCGGCATCATGGGCCGCAAGCCGTTCGACGATCTCTTCGTGCTCGACCAGCGTGAATTTCTCCTTGCCGGTCCAGATCAGCATTTCCGTGTGATATTCGCGCAGCCATGCGAGCATCGCCTCGCTGACGGCGGCGAAGATCGGGTTGCCCGATATCTGCGCGATGCGGGTATGGAACTGCATGTCGGCGGAGATGAAATCCTCCGCGTTTCCAAGCGATTCGCGCTGGCGCTCGATGATCCGCTTCAATTCGGCGATATCGGCCTCGCTCGCCCTCTGGGCGGCCTCTCGCGCCATGCCGCGCTCGAAAAAGATACGGGCGCTCTTCAGGTTCTCCAGGCTGTCTGCCGACTGGGACAGCATGATCTTCGCCGTCAGATCGACCTGCTGGAAGATCGATTTCGCCGTCAGCTTCAGAACCTTGGCGCGCTCGCCGTGGGAAATGTTGACGAGCCCCATGCCTGCCAGCGACTGCATGGCTTCGCGGATCGCGGGCCGGCCGACGCCGAAACGCTCCATCAGCACGCGTTCGGAGGGCATTTCGTCACCGGGCTTCAGTTCGCCCGAGGTGATCATGCGTTCGAGCCTGTCGAAAACCTCGTCGGAAAGCTTCCGGCGAACGATCTGCTCGATTGGTTGGGTCATGATGTCTCGCTGGCTCAAACTCCCCTCCCTTTAGCATTTTGCGCCGCCGCGACAAAGGCCGCGATGGGCTCATTTGCGCTCGAGTCGAAACTTTCCGATTGCGCAAATTGGAATACTCATTATACCAGTTAATGAGTGACGCCAAGATGCTGGGCTTGGCCGGAGGAGCATTACCGACGTGAGCATGATCACCCTGACCTACCGCATCGAAACCCCTGGCAGCATCGAGGCCATGGCGGAGAAGATCGCCAGCGACCAGTCGACGGGCACATTCGTTCCGGTTCCCGGCGAGACCGAGGAGCTGAAGGCCCGAGTTGCGGCCCGGGTGCTGGCGATTCGTCCCCTCGAGGAGGCGAAGACGCCGGGCTGGCCCGAGGTTGCCGAAGGCCACGGTCCGCTTCGCCGCGCCGATGTCGATATCGCCTTCCCGCTCGATGCGATCGGCACCGACCTTTCGGCGCTGATGACGATCGCCATCGGCGGCGTCTATTCGATTAAGGGCATGACCGGCATCCGCATCGTCGATCTGAAGCTGCCCCCGGAATTCAAGGACGCGCATCCCGGCCCGCAATTCGGCCTACCCGGCAGCCGCAGGCTGACCGGCGTCGAGGGCCGCCCGATCATCGGCACCATCGTCAAGCCGGCGCTGGGTCTGCGTCCACACGAGACGGCGGAGCTCGTCGGCGAACTGATCCAGTCTGGCGTCGATTTCATCAAGGACGACGAGAAGCTGATGAGCCCGGCCTACTCGCCGCTTAGGGATCGCGTCGAGGCGATCATGCCGCTGATCCTCGATCATGAGCAGAAGACCGGCAAGAAGGTCATGTATGCCTTCGGCATCTCGCATGCCGATCCGGACGAGATGATGCGCAATCACGACCTTGTCCTGAAGGCGGGCGGCAATTGCGCCGTGGTCAATATCAATTCGATCGGCTTCGGTGGGATGAGCTTCCTGCGGAAGCGCTCCGGTCTGGTGCTGCATGCGCATCGCAACGGCTGGGATATCCTGACCCGCAACCCCGCAACCGGTATGGATTTCAGGGTTTACCAGCAGTTCTGGCGCCTGCTCGGCGTCGACCAGTTTCAGATCAACGGCATCCGCGTGAAATACTGGGAGCCGGACGAAAGCTTCGTCGAATCCTTCAAGGCGGTCAGCACACCGTTGTTCGACAAGACTGATTGCCCGCTTCCGGTGGCAGGCTCCGGCCAGTGGGGTGGTCAGGCGCCGGAGACCTACCAGCGCACCGGCCGGACGACCGACCTCCTCTACCTCTGCGGCGGCGGCATCGTCAGCCACCCGGGCGGACCGGCAGCCGGCGTGCGCGCCGTGCAGCAGGCCTGGCAGGCGGCGGTCGCCGATATCCCGCTCGATACGTATGCCAAGGACCATCCGGAACTCGCCGCATCGATTGCCAAATTCGCTGACGGCAAGGGCGCGTGAGAGTCATGAGTAAGCTGCTCCTCAGCTATTACGGCGACGACTTCACCGGCTCCACCGATGTCATGGAGGCGCTTGCTTCGAATGGCGTGAAGACGGCCCTGTTCCTGGGCATCCCGAGTGCCGAAACGCTCGCCAAATTCGCCGATTGCCAGGCGATCGGCATCGCCGGGACCAGCCGCAGCCAGACGCCGCAATGGATGTCCGATAATCTCGGCCCTGCCTTTACCTGGCTGAAGAGCCTCGACGCGGCGATCTGCCATTACAAGGTCTGCTCGACCTTCGATTCCAGCCCTGCAATCGGCAATATCGGCAAGGCGATCGAGATCGGCCGCGAGACTTTCGCGCAGGACTGCGTGCCCGTCATCGTCGGCGCGCCGCAATTGAAGCGCTATACGGCCTTCGGGCATCTCTTCGCCGCCTATCAGGGCAAGGTCTACCGCATCGACCGCCACCCGGTGATGAGCCGTCATCCGGTGACGCCGATGGCCGAGGCGGATCTGACGATCCATCTTGCCGCGCAGACCAGTTTGCCGATCCGGCTTGCCGACTTGGCGATGACGGCCGGCGACGCCACCACCGGTATCGATGCGCTTCTCGCCGACAAACCCGGCATCCTGCTCGCCGATGTCGATGGACCGGCTTCGCAGGCTGTTGCCGGAGAGCAGGTCTGGCGCCTGCGCGGTGATCGCGGTCTCTTCGTTGCGGGATCATCGGGTATTCAATACGCCCTGCTCCATGCCTGGGAACGCGAAGGGCTGACATCGGGCAAGGTCGAGTTTCCCCTGCCCGGCGCGGTGGAGCGTCTTGCCGTCGTCTCCGGCAGTGTCTCGCCGACGACGGAACGGCAGATCCGCAATGCGACGGAAAACGGCTTCGACGCCATTCCCGTCGACCCCGTGGCGCTGGTTGGCGAAAGCGGCGATGCGGCGATCGAGAGTGCTGTCGCCTCTGGCCTGTCGGCGCTGAAATCCGGCCGCAGCGTCATCCTGCACACTGCCCTCGGCCCCTCGGCCGATCGCGGCACCGAGATCGACCGCATCCCCGAAGCGCGCCATCGCCTGGGCATCCGCCTCGGTATCATCCTGCGCCGTCTCGTGGAGGCCGAGAAGCTGACGCGCGCCGTCATCGCCGGCGGCGACACGTCGAGCCACGCGCTGAGCGAATTGCGGGTCGAGGCGCTGACGACGCTGCTGCCTTTGCCGCAGACGCCGGGCTCGCCGCTCTGCACGGCGCACGGCGCGTATGCCCCGACCAACGGCCTGCAGATCGCGCTGAAGGGCGGCCAAGTGGGCTTGGACGGTTATTTCGCGCAGATTCGCGACGGACGCAGGGCCTGACGGCCAGGGAAATGTTGATATCAACTGCTATAGTGATTGACTCATCATACCAGTTAAGCTAGCTGATAGAAAAATCGAAAGGCGAGGAAACATGACTGCAATTGCCCTCTTCGGCGCTGGTGGCAAAATGGGCTACCGGCTCGCCAAAAATCTCAAAGGTTCCCGCTTCGATGTCCGCCATGTGGAGGTCAGCGACGCCGGCAAGGCACGCCTCAAGAACGATCTCGGTATCGATTGCGTCGGTCCCGATGAAGGTCTTGCCGGTGCCGAGGTCGTCATTCTCGCGGTGCCCGATACGGCGATCGGCAAGGTCGCAGCCGGTATCGTCGACAAGCTGAAGCCGGGCACGATGGTCGTCGCTCTCGACGCCGCCGCCCCCTTCGCCGGACATCTGCCGGAGCGCGCCGATCTCACCTATTTCGTGACCCACCCCTGCCATCCGCCGATCTTCAACGACGAGACCGACATGCAGGCGAAGAAGGACCACTTCGGCGGCCTGTTCGCCAAGCAGCACATCGTCTCGGCGCTGATGCAGGGTCCGGAAAGCGCCTACGCGCTCGGCGAGGAAATCGCCAAGGTCATCTGGGCGCCGGTCATGCGCTCGCACCGCGTCACCGTCGATCAGATGGCGATGCTGGAGCCGGGCCTTTCGGAAACGGTCTGCGCCTCGCTGCTCGTCGTCATGCGCCAGGCAATGGACGAATGCGTTGCCCGCGGCGTTCCGGCGGAAGCCGCCCGCGACTTCCTGCTCGGCCACATGAACGTGCTTGGCGCCGTCATCTTCAAGGAAGTCGACGGCGTGTTCTCGGATGCCTGCAACAAGGCGATCGAGTTCGGCATCCCCGCGCTGATGCGCGACGACTGGAAGAAGGTCTTCGAACCTCAGGAGATCGCCGAAAGCATCCGGCGCATCACCTGACAATGCCGCGGCAAGGCTAAGGTCTTGCCGCATCGCCGGCCCGGTGGGGAGTCCAAGAGACGGTCCGGCAATGGAATATCGCATGAATTCTGGTCGGGCCGGGGTGGTCCGGCCCATGCGTCAAACTCGGGAGGAGAAACCATGACTTTTACACGTAGACTGACCCTTGCTGCCTTCGCCGGCGCGCTTTCGCTCGGCGTTGCCATGCCGGCATTTTCGGCAGACCTGATCGCCATCATCACGCCGGCCCATGACAACCCGTTCTTCAAGGCTGAAGCCGTCGGCGCCGAAGCCAAGGCCAAGGAACTCGGCTACGAAGCGCTCGTCATGACCCATGACGACGATGCCAACAAGCAGTCTGAGATGATCGACACGGCGATCGGCCGCGGCGCCAAGGCCATCATCCTCGACAACGCCGGCGCCGACGCCTCCGTCGCCGCCGTCAAGAAGGCTAAGGACGCCGGTATCCCGTCCTTCCTGATCGACCGCGAAATCAACGCCACCGGCGTTGCCGTCGCCCAGATCGTGTCCAACAACTACCAGGGCGCCCAGCTCGGCGCGCAGGAATTCGTCAAGCTGATGGGCGAGAAGGGCAATTATGTCGAGCTCGTCGGCAAGGAATCCGACACCAATGCCGGCATCCGCTCGCAGGGCTATCATGACGTCATCGACGACTATCCGGATCTGAAGCTGGTTGCCAAGCAGTCGGCCAACTGGAGCCAGACGGAAGCCTATTCGAAGATGGAAACCATCCTTCAGGCCAACCCTGATATCAAGGGCGTCATCTCCGGCAACGACACGATGGCCATGGGCGCGATTGCCGCTCTGCAGGCTGCCGGCCGCAAGGACGTGATCGTCGTCGGCTTCGACGGTTCGAACGACGTTCGCGACTCGATCAAGGCAGGCGGCATCAAGGCGACCGTTCTGCAGCCGGCATACGCTCAGGCACAGATGGCCGTCGAGCAGGCTGACGCCTACATCAAGAACAAGACGACGCCGAAGGAAGAAAAGCAGCTGATGGATTGCGTTCTCATCAACGCTGACAACGCTTCCAAGCTCGAAACCTTCGCTCTGGCGAAGTAATCGGCATAAAACAGCGGCAGAGGGTTCGGGAGACCGCACCCTCTGCGGTCTATTTCACATCATTTCGAGGTTCACAGCATGTTGAGGATCAGGGGCGCCCTGATCGCCGCTCTCGTGGCGGCGGCTTTGCCTGGCTGCAAGATCATCAAGACGCCGACTGCCGAGGAAAAGGCCGCGGCGGCTGCAAAGGATGCATTCGATCCGAATGCCAAGGTCGAGGCGATCTGGCAGTCGCAGGCAGTGCCCTATTTCGAAAAGCGCGCCGGTGAGCTGAAGGATGTCGTGGCGGCGGTCGCTGCTGGTGCCGATCAGGCCGGCGAGAAATACGGAAACCCGAAGAAGCAGGCGAGCTCGCCCTGGACCTATGCGGTGAAATTCACCGGCAAGGTCGTGGCTGCCGATACGCAATCCCGCGCCGCGACACTCGACGTCGACGTTGATGGCGACGGCAAGGCGGATGCAAAAGTGCAGATCGGCCCGGCGCTGCGCGGCACTGCGCTGCGCGATACGCTGGACTTCGTCAATTTCAACGAGTTCAAGAACCAGATCGAATGGGCCCAGTTCGGCAAGGCCTTCAACGAGAAGGCCAATACCGCCTTCTTGTCAGCCATTCCGCGTGACGGGATCACCGGCAAGACCGTCACGGTCGTCGGCGCCTTCCCGCTGCCATCCGGTAGCGACCTGCCGCTTATCACCCCATCGGAACTGACGGTGGCGCCATGACGGATGCCGCCGCCAAGAACGATATCATCCTGCGCCTCGACGACGTCTCGAAAGTCTATTCGGGTATCGTTGCCGTCAAGCGCGCCAATCTCGAATTGCGCCGCGGCGCGGTCAATGTGCTCGTCGGCGAAAATGGCGCCGGCAAGTCGACGCTGATGAAGATCATCGCCGGCGTCGAGCGTCCGACGCTCGGCAAGATCATCCTCGATGGCGAACAGGTCTCCTTCGACAGCCCGGCCGACGCGCAGGCGCACGGCATCGGCATGATCTTCCAGGAGCTCAACCTCTTCGCCAACATGACGGTTGCCGAAAACATCTTCGCCACCCGCGAAATCACCCGCGGCGTGCTCGGCATCGATCACAAGGCGCAGGTCGAGAAGGCCAACGGCTTCCTGAAGCGCCTCGACGCCGGGATCGACGCCGAGACTATGGTCGAAGACCTGCCGATCGGCCAGCAGCAGCTGGTCGAGATTGCCAAGGCGATGTCGCTCGACGCCCGCATCCTGATCATGGACGAGCCGACCTCGGCGCTTTCGGCGGCCGAAGTCGAGATCCTCTTCAAGGTCATCGCCGAGCTGAAGGCGCAGGGCGTGGCGATCGTCTACATCTCCCACCGCCTCGAAGAGCTGATGCGGATCGGCGACTACATCACCGTTCTGCGCGACGGCCAGATCACCGGCCAGGCGATGGTCAAGGATATCGACACCCGCTGGATCGTCCGCTCGATGATCGGCTCCGACGCCAAGGATTTTGCCAAGGCCGACAATCACGCGCTCGGCGGCGAAATGTTCCGCGCCGAGGACATCTCTTTCCCCCGCCCGACCGGCGGGCTCGCCGTCGATCACGTTTCGCTCTCTGTGAAATCGGGCGAAATTCTCGGCATCTACGGCCTGATGGGCGCCGGACGCAGCGAATTCTTCGAATGCGTCATCGGCCGCCACATGCATTCCACCGGCAAGATCTTCATCGACGGCGAGGAAGTGCGCGCCCGCGATACGACGCGCCGCATCCGCCGCGGCCTTGCGCTGATCCCTGAGGATCGCCAGCGCGAGGGCCTGGTGCAGGTTCTCTCAATCGCCAGCAATCTCACGCTCGCAAGCCTCGGCCGCTTCGCTCGCTTCTTCCATATCAGCGCGGCCGCCGAGAAGAATGCCATCGCCGAGGCGATCAGGGATCTCTCGATCAAGGCTCCCAATCCGGATTTCGAGGTCACCTCGATGTCGGGCGGCAACCAGCAGAAGGTCGTCATCGGCAAGGCGCTGATGACCAATCCGAAGGTTCTGTTGATGGACGAGCCGAGCCGCGGCATCGACGTCGGCGCCAAGGCCGATGTCTTCAGAACCATGCGGAGGCTGGCGGCCAACGGGCTCGCCATCCTGTTTTCGACTTCTGACCTCGAAGAGGTCATGGCGCTTTCCGATCGCATCGCCGTCTTGAGCAACGGCCGGCTGATCGCGGTCTTCGATCGCGACGAAGCGACGGAAGATGCCATTATCGCGGCTTCGGCCAAGGGACACGGACACCAGGGGAAAATCGCGTCATGACGGCGGCAACAACGACACTCGCGCCAAAGGGCGCCAACGGCTCCGCACTTCTGACGCTGATGAAGCTCAGAACCTTCATCGCGCTCTTTGCCGTCATCATCTTCTTTGCGATCTTCGCGCCGAACTTCACCTCGACCGCGAACATGATCCTGATGTCGAAGCATGTGGCGCTGAACGCCTTTCTTGCCATGGGCATGACCTTCGTCATCATCACCGGCGGCATCGACCTTTCGGTCGGCTCGATCGTCGGCCTCTGCGGCATGGTCGCCGGTGGCCTGATCCTCTACGGCATCGAACTGCCGATCGGTTACACGATCTTCTTCAATCTTTTCGAGATCGTGCTGATCACGCTCGCCGTCGGCCTCATCATCGGCCTTATCAACGGCCTGCTGATCACCAAGCTCAATGTCGCGCCCTTCATTGCGACGCTCGGCACGCTCTATATCGCCCGCGGCCTGGCGCTGCTCTCCTCCGACGGCCAGACCTTCCCGAACCTCGTCGGCCGTCCCGAATATGCGACGACGGGATTCGATTTCTTCGGCGCCGGCCGCATTCTCGGCCTGCCGGTATCGATCTGGATCCTGATCGTACTGGCGCTCGTCGCCTCTTATGTCGCACGCTCCACCCCGATCGGCCGCCACATCTTCGCGGTCGGCGGCAATGAGCGGGCAGCGCGCATGTCCGGTATCCGGGTCGATCTCGTGAAGATCTTCGTCTACATGTTCTCCGGCCTGTGCGCCGCGATCGTCGGGGTCGTCATCTCCTCCGAACTGATGGCAGCGCATCCGGCGACCGGCGAAAGCTTCGAATTGAACGCCATCGCGGCAGCCGTTCTCGGTGGCACCTCGATGTCGGGCGGACGCGGCACCATCGGCGGCACCATCATCGGCGCCTTCGTCATCGGCATCCTGTCGGACGGACTGGTGATGATGGGCGTGTCGTCCTTCTGGCAGATGGTCATCAAGGGCCTCGTCATCATCATCGCCGTCGTCGTCGACCAGGCACAGCGCCGCTTGCAGCAGCGCGTTACCCTCATGCAGATGGCAAAGGCAGGTTGATATGACCGGATTGAAGGGTGCCCTGATCGGCTGCGGCTTTTTCGCAGTCAACCAGATGCATGCATGGCGCGATGTCGAGGGCGCTGCGATCGTGGCGATCTGCGACCGCGATCCGGCCCGGCTGAAGGCGGTCGGCGACCAGTTCGGCATTGAGCGCCGCTATTCCGATGCGGCCGAGCTCTTCGCCGCCGGCGGCTTCGACTTCGTCGATATCGCAACGACCGTTCCGAGCCACCGCCCGCTGGTCGAGATGGCAGCAAGGCACAAAGTACCCGTGATCTGCCAGAAGCCTTTCGCGCTGTCGCTGGCCGATGCCAAGGCGATGGTAGCGGCCTGCCGCGGAGCCGGCATTTCGCTGATGGTGCACGAGAATTTCCGCTGGCAGACGCCGATCCAGGCGGTGCGCCGCCTTCTCGACAGCAAGGCGATCGGCACGCCCTTCTGGGGCCGCTTCTCTTTCCGTTCGGGTTACGACGTCTTCTCCGGCCAGCCCTATCTCGCCGAGGGCGAACGCTTCATCATCGAGGATCTCGGCATCCACACGCTCGATATCGCCCGCTTCATTCTCGGCGATGTCAAGACGCTGACGGCGCGCACCAAGCGGGTCAATCCGAAGATCAAGGGCGAGGACGTGGCGACGATCCTTCTCGATCACGAGAGCGGCGCGACCTCTGTTGTAGACGTCAGCTACGCCACCAAGCTCGGCACCGAGAATTTCCCAGAAACCCTGATCGAGCTCGACGGCACGGATGGGACGATACGGCTTTCGGCGGGTTACCGGCTTGAGGTCTCAAATGCGAGCGGCACCATCGTTTCCGACGCCTCGCCGCAGCTGCTCTCCTGGGCCTCCCGCCCCTGGCACAACATTCAGGAAAGCGTCTATGCCATCCAGGATCATTGGGTCGAGCGGCTGAAGAACGGCGGCGAGCCCGCGACATCGGGCGCCGACAATCTGAAGACCTTCGCGCTTGTCGAGGCGGCCTATGAAAGTGCTGCGACCGGCAAGACCGTCGATGTGGAGGCAATGCTGAAATGACGACCGACGCCTTCGCCCTCTATGGCACGCAGGAGGCCGAAGAGCGTCCCGTCACGCTGACGGCCGGGCGGCTCTCCGCCGACCTGGCAAACGGCAATCTGCGCTCGATCCGCTATGACGGTATCGACGTGCTCCGGGCAATTTCCTATCTCGTGCGTGACCGCGACTGGGGCACCTACAGCCCGCGGATCGAAAATCTCGCGGTCAGGCAGGACCGCGACAGCTTCTCGATCGGCTACACCGCCTATTGCGACGGCCCCGATGCCAGCAGGTTGGCGATTGCCGTGCAGATCGAGGCAAGGGAGAGCGAGCTGACCTTTGCTGCTGAAGCCTTGTCACCAAGCGGCTTTGAAACCAACCGCTGCGGCTTCTGCATCCTGCACCCGATCGTCGGTATCGCGGGCACCCCGGCAAGTGTCGAGCATGTCGACGGCCGTATCGTCGAGACGCGCTTCCCGGATCAGATCGATCCCTGGCAGCCGTTCATGGACATGCGGGCGATCAGCCATAGCGTCATGCCGGGCGTCAGCGCCAAGTGTCTGATGGAAGGCGATACATTCGAGATGGAAGACCAGCGCAACTGGTCCGACGCCTCCTACAAGACCTATGTGCGCCCGCTCGCCCTGCCCTGGCCCTACCAGATCCCGGCAAACGAGCGGCAGACCCAGCGGATTGTCCTTTCCATTGCCGACAGCAGGCCGCGTGCCGCATCACCGGCGACCGAAGCGAAGCCGGTGACCATTGCCAAGGGCGAAAAGACCGGCGTGATGCCCTCGATCGGCCTGATCGTGACACCCGAAGAAGCCAAGGCCACACTCGCGACTGCCGCGCACCTCGCCGAAATCGGCCCGCAGGAACTGCTATTTCATTTCGATCCGCTCGCGGGCCATGGCCCCGCAGCCTTCGCCGATTTCGCGGCGCTGACAAGGATCCATCGCGGCAGCACGACGCTGGAAATCGCCCTGCCCTGCAAGGCGTCACCGGCAGAGGAAGCCGCCGCGATCGCGGCTGAGATGGCGGCGGCCGGTTTCTCCCCCGATGCCGTCGTCGTCTCGCCCGCCGTCGATCGACAGTCGACGCCGCCCGGCAGCAAGTGGCCCGAATGCCCGCCGCTGGAAGAGGTCTATGCCGCAGCACTCGCCGCCTTCCCGAATGCCCGCCTCGGCGGCGGCATGCTCAGCTATTTCACCGAGCTGAACCGCAAGCGCGTCCCGCCCGAAAATCTCGATTTCGTCACCCACTGCACCAACCCGATCGTCCATGCCGCCGATGATCTCAGCGTCATGCAGACGCTGGAGGCCCTGCCCTTCATCACCCGCTCGGTGCGTGCGATCTATGGCAAGAAGCCCTATCGCGTCGGCCCTTCGACCATCCCGATGCGCCAGAACCCCTATGGCAGCCGGACGATGGACAATCCCGGCGGTAAGCGCATCCCGATGGCCAATACCGATCCGCGCCACAACGGCCGCTTCGCCGAAGCCTTTGCGCTCGCCTATGCGGCGCAGGTGATTGATGCGGATCTCGAATGCCTGACGCTTTCGGCGCTAACAGGACCATTCGGCCTGATCGCCGGCGAGAACGAGCCTTCGGAACCGGGCGCCGTTCGTCCGCTGTTTCACACGGTCAAGGCGCTTGCCGGCATGGCCGGGCTTCGCTGGCATGAATGCCGGTCATCAGCACCGTCGCAGGTTCTCGGCTTCATTGCCGAGAAGGCCGCGGGCAATGCCCTTTGCCTCGCCAACATCACGGCTCAGGAATTGAGCGTCGATATCTCTGCGACCGTTGCCGAAGGCGTCGCTGTTGTGCTCGCGCCTTATGGCACCGCGATCGTGGAATTTCCGGCGAACGGCTGAGCCATCCGCCGGCTTCAAGCTTAGCCGAGAACGATCTGCAGCTTCACATCGTCAGGGCGCGCCTCGACGGCACGATCGAAGGCCTTGATGGAATCTTCGAACGTGAAAGTCTCCGAGATCAGCGGCTTCAGGTCGACGCGGCCGGAGCCGAGCAGTGCGATCGAACGCTCGTATTGATGCGCGTAGCGGAAGACCGTCTCGATGCGGATTTCCTTGGTCGAAGCGGTCGAGACATCGAAACCGACAGGATTGACCGGCAGGCCGACGGCGACGATGACGCCGCCCGGGCGTGGCAGGTCCATGATCGTTTCCCAGGCCTTCGGCGAGCCGGAGCATTCAAAGATCACATCGGCACCCCAGCCATCGGTCAGCCGGGCTACTTCCTGTGCGAGGTTCTTCTCGCGGATATTGACCGGGATGACGCCCTGATACTGCGCGGCGATATCGAGCTTCGGCTGCGCCAGATCGGCGACGATGGCGCGCGAGCAACCGCCAGCAAGTGCCGCAATCGCCACCATCGTGCCGATCGGACCGGCACCGAGGACGACGGCCGTGTCGCCCGGCGCAATCTTCGCCTTCGAGGCCGCCTGCATGCCGACGGCGAAAGGCTCGACCATTGCGCCTTCGGCGAAGCTGACATTGTCAGGCAGCTTGAACGTATAGTTCGCGGGGTGGACGACTTCGGGCGTCAGCACGCCATGAACCGGCGGCGTCGCCCAGAAGGTCACGGCCGGATCGACATTATACATCCCGAGACGGCTCGCCTTGGAGTTCGGATCGGGAATGCCAGGCTCCATGCAGACGCGGTCGCCGACCTTCAGATGCGTGACGCCTTCGCCGACCTCGATGACAGTCCCCGCCGCCTCATGGCCAAGCACCATCGGCTCGTTGACGACAAAGGGGCCGATCTTGCCATGCGTATAATAGTGAACGTCGGAACCGCAGACGCCGACCGTATGGATCTTGATCTTCACCTGACCCGGGCCTGTTTCCATCGGCAGATCGATATCGCGAAGCGCAAGCTCATGCTGGCGCTCCAGAACGAGAGCAGGGACTTTGGTCATGGCAGTTTCCTTCCCTGTGGCGCTTACGATTCAGCCGCGCCGTTGGTGCAGACTATAAGACTGCGGCCGTGCGGATTTCAATCGCCGCAATTCAGCTTTTGCTCATCAATCGATGAAATGCTCACGTCTCACCGTATAAAGGCATTTATAAGATTTTTATATCGGCGCCTTCTCGCGCGTCTCGAACCTTTATGCGCGTCGGCAGATATTCAGGCTCGAGAGATCGCAAGATCCTCTCCATGCCAGAAAGTCTAAAGGTGCCGATCCGCCGGATTGGCGCCCTTGTCTTGTCTGACTCCAACCAGAACATCAGGAGTCAACATCGATGATGGATCTCATTTTGCTCGGCACTGCGATCGTCTTTTTCGGACTGTGCTTTGCCTATACGCGCGCCTGCGACCGGCTGTGACAGGAGAGATGGCTATGACCCTCGACTATATCCTGAGCGGCGCCGTGACCGTGTTTCTCACCGTCTATCTCACCTACGCCCTTATCCGACCCGAGCGCTTCTGATCAGCTGCCGGGTACTCGAAAGTTCCTCCCATGACACTCAACGGATGGCTACAGATCCTCGTCTTCTGCGGGATCCTCATTGCGCTCGTCAAACCGCTCGGCGGCTACATGACGCGCGTCTTCTCGGGCGAGCGCACGCTTCTCTCGCCGGTCCTCGTTCCGGTGGAACGGGGACTTTACGCGCTTGCCGGCACCAGCGAACGCGAGGAGCAGCATTGGACCTCCTATGCATTCGCGATGCTGCTCTTCAATCTCTTCGGCGTTCTCGTCCTTTATGCACTGATGCGGCTGCAGGCGGTCCTGCCTTATAATCCCGCGGGCATGGCGGCCGTCGGGCCGGAGCTGTCCTTCAACAGCGCCGTCAGCTTCGTCACCAACACCAACTGGCAGAACTACGGCGGCGAAAGCACCATGTCGTATCTGACACAGATGATGGGCTTCACGGTGCAGAACTTTGTTTCTGCCGCAACCGGCATGGCCATTGCCATGGGTCTGATCCGCGCGTTCTCGCGCGCTTCGGGCAAGGCGATCGGCAATTTCTGGGTCGATATGATCCGCGCAACGCTCTACGTCCTGCTGCCCTTCTGCATCGTGCTGACGCTCATCTATGTCTGGCTCGGCGTTCCGCAGACGCTCGGCCCCTATGTCGATGCGGCGACGCTCGAAGGCGCCAAACAGACGATCGCGCTCGGCCCGGTCGCCTCGCAGCTTGCCATCAAGATGCTCGGCACCAATGGCGGCGGCTTCTTCAATGCCAACTCGGCCCATCCCTTCGAGAACCCCGACAACATCTCGAACATGATCCAGATGCTGTCGATCTTCGCGATCGGCGCGGCCTTCACCAACGTCTTCGGCCGCATGGTCGGCAACCAGCGCCAGGGCTGGGCGGTCCTTGCCTCGATGGGCCTGCTGTTCATCGTCGGCGTTGCCATCACCTATTGGGCGGAAGCTGCGGGTAACCCGCTGATGCATGCCTTCGGTCTCGGCGGCGGCAACATGGAAGGCAAGGAAGTCCGCTTCGGCATCGCCATGTCCTCGCTCTTCGCGGTCATCACCACGGCGGCCTCCTGCGGCGCGGTCAATGCCATGCATGGCTCCTTCACGGCGCTCGGCGGCCTTATCCCGCTCATCAACATGCAGCTCGGCGAAGTCATCGTCGGCGGTGTCGGTGCGGGCTTCTACGGCATCATTCTCTTCATTATCATCGCCATCTTCGTTGCGGGCCTGATGGTTGGCCGTACGCCTGAATATCTCGGCAAGAAGATCGAGGCGAAGGAGATGAAGATGGCCGTGCTCGCCATTCTCTGCCTGCCGCTCGCCATGCTGGTCTTCGTCGCCATCGCCAGCGTGCTGCCCTCGGCGGTCGCTTCCGTCGGCACCGCAGGTCCGCATGGCTTCTCGGAGATCCTCTACGCCTATACCTCGGCTGCGGCCAACAACGGCTCCGCCTTCGGCGGCCTGACCGGCAATACGCCTTGGTACAACGTGACACTCGGCATCGGCATGCTGATGGGCCGCTTCCTGGTCATCATCCCTGCCCTTGCGATCGCAGGCTCGCTGGTCGCCAAGAAGACCGTTCCGGCCTCTGCCGGCACCTTCCCGACCGACGGTCCTCTGTTCGTCGGCCTGCTCGTCGGCACGATCCTGATCGTCGGCGGCCTCACCTTCATGCCGGCACTGGCACTCGGTCCTGTCGTCGAGCATCTGGTGATGACCGCGGGCCAGACCTTCTGAGGCGCGCCGATGATCATCCGTCACGCCTTCCGCAAGTCGATCCACCCACGCTTCGGTCAGCCGGAGCGTGGGGCACGCAAGACCCTGCGCGCGACCGACGCGATCCTTGTGTTGCTCGCGGCCGTCCTCGTCGTGGCCGCCGTTCTCAGACTGTTTCATGGCTGACCGGACAGACCGGTTCCGCCTTACTCTTTCAAGCTGGAGTCTCTTATGAGCCAGGCAAAATCCGCGAGTATCCTCGATAGTCGCATTCTCATCCCGGCGATCGGCGCCGCCTTTACCAAGCTCAACCCGCGCACCCTGGCCAAGAACCCGGTGATGTTCGTGGTGGCGACGGTCTCAGCGCTGACCACCGTCCTCTTTCTCCGCGACGTCGCGACCGGCGGCGGCAATCTCGGCTTCTCGTTCCAGATCAATCTCTGGCTCTGGTTCACCGTGCTTTTCGCCAATTTCGCCGAAGCCGTCGCCGAAGGCCGCGGCAAGGCGCAGGCGGATTCTCTGCGCAAGGCCCGCACCGAAACCCAGGCCAAGCTTCTGACCGCCAATAACGGCTCCGGCTACCGCATGGTGCCGGGCACCAGCCTGAAGGTCGGAGATCTCGTCCTCGTCGAAGCCGGCGACATCATCCCGTCGGACGGCGAAGTTGTCGAAGGTGTGGCCTCGGTCAACGAAGCCGCGATCACCGGCGAGTCCGCCCCCGTCATCCGCGAATCCGGCGGCGACCGCTCGGCCGTCACCGGCGGCACGCAGGTTCTGTCGGATGTGATCCGCGTCCGCATCACCGCGGCTGCCGGCTCCACCTTCATCGACCGGATGATCGCGCTGGTCGAAGGTGCCGAGCGCCAGAAGACCCCGAACGAAATCGCCCTCAACATCCTGCTCGCAGGCATGACGCTGATCTTCGTTCTCGCCACCGCGACGATCCCGAGCTTTGCCGCCTATGCCGGTGGCTCGATCCCGATCATCGTTCTGGTCGCGCTCTTCGTGACACTCATCCCGACCACGATCGGCGCGCTTCTTTCGGCGATCGGCATTGCCGGTATGGACCGCCTCGTCCGCTTCAACGTGCTCGCCATGTCCGGCCGCGCTGTCGAGGCTGCCGGTGACGTCGATACGCTGCTGCTCGACAAGACGGGCACGATCACCCTCGGCAACCGTCAGGCCACCAGCTTCCGCCCGGTCCGCGGCATCACCGAGCAGGAACTGGCCGATGCGGCCCAGCTCGCTTCGCTTGCCGACGAGACGCCGGAAGGCCGCTCCATCGTCGTGCTCGCCAAGGAGAAATATGCGATCCGCGGCCGCGACATGGGCAGCCTGCAGGCGACCTTCGTGCCCTTCACCGCGCAGACCCGGATGAGCGGCGTCGATGTCGGCGGCTCCTCGATCCGCAAGGGCGCCGTTGACGCCGTGCTTGCCTATGTCGGTGCCAACAATGCGCCGTCGAACGGCAATGCCGCGATCGCGCTGCGTCCTGAGACCGATGTGATCCGTGAGCTGCAGGCGATCGCCGACGAGATCGCCAAGGCCGGTGGCACGCCGCTCGCAGTTGCCCGTGACGGCAAGCTGCTCGGCGTCATCCAGCTGAAGGATATCGTCAAGGGCGGCATCCGCGAGCGCTTTGCGGAGCTCCGCCGCATGGGCATCCGCACTGTCATGATCACCGGCGACAACCCGATGACCGCGGCCGCCATCGCCGCCGAAGCCGGTGTCGACGACTTCCTGGCCCAGGCAACGCCGGAGAACAAGCTGTCGCTGATCCGCGAGGAACAGGCCAAGGGCAAGCTTGTCGCCATGTGCGGCGACGGCACCAACGACGCCCCGGCGCTCGCCCAGGCGGATGTCGGCGTCGCCATGAACACCGGCACGGTCGCAGCCCGCGAGGCCGGCAACATGGTCGACCTCGACTCGGACCCGACGAAGCTCATCGAGATCGTCGAGATCGGCAAGCAGCTGCTGATGACCCGCGGGGCGCTGACGACCTTCTCGATCGCCAACGACATCGCCAAGTATTTCGCCATCATCCCGGCGATGTTCCTGACCTTCTACCCGCAGCTCGGCGTCCTGAACATCATGGGCCTCGCAACCCCGCAGAGCGCCATCCTCTCGGCGATCATCTTCAACGCGCTGATCATCGTCGCGCTGATCCCGCTGTCGCTGAAGGGCGTCAAATACCGGGCGATCGGCGCAGGCGCGCTGCTCTCCCGCAATCTCCTAATCTACGGCCTCGGCGGCATCGTCGTCCCGTTCATCGGCATCAAGGCGATCGACATGGTCATCACGGCCATCGGTCTCGCTTAAGGAGTACAATCCATGTTGAAAGAACTTCGTCCCGCAATCGTCATGATCGTCGCCACCACGGCGATCACCGGTCTCCTCTACCCGATCGCCATGACGGGTGCGGCCCAGGCGCTCTTCCCGAAACAGGCGAATGGCAGCCTGATCGAGAAGGACGGCACCGTCATCGGCTCCTCGCTGATCGGCCAGGCCTTCACCAGCGACAAATATTTCCACGGCCGCCCCTCGGCCGCCGGCGACGGCTACAACGCCGCCGCCTCCTCCGGCTCCAACCTCGGCCCGACCAGCCAGAAGCTGATCGACCGCGTCAAGACCGATTACGAAGCCGCCAAGGCCAGCAATCCCAATGCCGACGTTCCGATCGACCTTGTGACGGCTTCGGGCAGCGGTCTCGATCCGCATATCTCGCCGGAGGCCGCCTATTTCCAGGTGGCGCGCGTTGCCAAGGCGCGGGGGATGGATGAGGTCAAGGTCAAGGCACTGGTGGATGCCAGTGTCGAGGCGCGAGAGCTTGGGTTCCTGGGTGAGCCAGTCGTCAATGTGCTTGCGTTGAATATGGCGCTTGATGCACCTATGAATCAGTGAGTTGACGGGTTTGGCACTCCCTTTCCTCCCTCATCCCTGTGCTTGTCACAGGGATCCAGCAGCGCCGCGTCTGCGGCGCGGGAGACTCCTTTCACGCGAAAGACTTCGCGTGGCTGGATTCCTGTGACAAGCACAGGAATGAGGGAAGGCAGGTTTGCGCAACCCCGAATGATGCCTTTTTAGAAAGACAAAGCCGAATGCCAGACGACAACCGCGACCAGGCCGGCAGGCCGTCGCCCGATGCGCTTCTTGAGAAGGCACGGGCGGAAACGCGCGGCCGTCTGAAAATCTTCCTCGGCGCCGCCCCCGGCGTCGGCAAGACCTACGAGATGCTGATCTCCGGCCGCGCCAAGATCGCTGACGGCATGGATGTGGTGATCGGTGTCGTCGAGACGCATGGGCGCAAGGAAACCCAGGCGCTGCTGGCCGGTTTCGAGATCGTCCCCCGCGTCAAGGTCGCCTATCGCGGCCAGGAACTGGAGGAGATGGATCTCGACGGCATCCTGGCGCGGAAACCCGATCTCGTTCTCGTCGACGAACTGGCGCATACCAATGCCCAGGGCAGCCGCCATCCGAAGCGTTACCTCGACGTCAAGGAGCTGCTCGACCGCGGCGTCGATGTCTACACGACGCTCAATATCCAGCATGTCGAGAGCCTGAACGACGTCGTCTCGCAGATCACCCGCATCCGGGTGCGCGAGACGGTGCCGGACTCGGTGATCGACATGGCCGACGACATCGAGATCATCGACCTGACCCCTGATGACCTGATCAAGCGGCTCCATGACGGCAAGGTTTATGTGGCGCGCACCGCCGAGCGGGCGCTCACCAACTATTTCACGCCGGGCAACCTCACGGCGCTGCGCGAACTCGCCTTGCGCAAGACGGCGCAACGCGTCGATGACCAGTTGCTGACCCATATGCAGGCGCATGCGATCCCCGGCCCCTGGGCCGCCGGCGAGCGCGTGCTTGTCTCGATCGACCATCATCCGCGGTCCGCCTCGCTGGTGCGCTATGCCGCCCGCATGGCCTCGCGGCTGCGCGCGCCCTGGTCGGCCGTCTATATCGAGACGAACCGCTCGATCAGCCTTTCGGAAGAGCAGCGCGACACGATCGCCGCGACGCTCCGGCTTGCCGGCCAGCTCGGCGGCGAGGCGCTGACGCTGCCCGGACGCGAAGTCACCGAAGAGCTGCTGCGTCATGCCAGCGCCAACAATGTCACCCACATCGTCATCGGCTCGCCGAAGAAGCCGACATGGCGCGAATGGCTGCAGCCCTCGGCGACCGACCAGTTGATCCGCCAGGCCGGCGATATCAGCGTCCATGTCATATCGGGCAACGAGAAGGACCAGACCGCGCAGCGCGGCGTCAAGGCCGCCGTGACGGCGCCGCTGTTCGACCTGCGGGCCTATGTGCTGGCGACCGCCTATGTGGCGATCGCGCTTGGCGTCGGCGTCGTGCTCGATCAGGTGCTCGATGTCCGCAACCTCGCCCTCGTCTTCCTGATGGCGGTGCTCACTTCGGCGGTTCTCCATGGGCTGCGCCCGGCCCTCTATACCTGCATCATCAGCGCCCTCGCCTTCAATTTCTTCTTCCTGCCGCCGCGCTACACGCTGACGATCAGCGACCCTGAAAGCGTGCTGGCGCTATTCTTCTTCCTCGGCGTCGCCATCATCGCCTCGAACCTCACCGCAACAGTGCAGCGGCAGGCCGCCGCCGCGCGGCAGAGGGCGCGCACCACCGAAGATCTCTATCTCTTTTCCAAGAAGCTCGCTGGAACCGGCACGCTCGACGACGTGCTCTGGGCGACCGCCTTCCAGATCGCCTCGATGCTGAAGGTCCGCGTCGTGCTGCTGTTGCCCGAAGACGGCGGCATTGCCGTCAAGGCCGGCTATCCGCCAGACGATACGCTCGATGACGCCGATATCGCCGCCGCGCGCTGGGCCTGGGAGCACAATCATGCGGCCGGGCGCGGCGCCGATACCCTGCCCGGCGCTAAGCGTCTCTACGTGCCGCTGCGGACCGGCCGCACCGCCGTCGGCGTGATCGGCCTCGACAGCGACCGGCGCGACGGCCCGCTGCTGACGCCGGAGCAGCAGCGGCTGCTCGATGCGCTCGCCGATCAGGCAGCACTCGCCATCGAGCGCGTCCAGCTCGTCGCCGATGTCGATCGCGCCAAGCTGGCGGCCGAAGCCGACCGGCTGCGCTCGGCGCTGCTGACCTCGATCTCGCACGACCTGAAGACGCCATTGGCCGCCATTCTCGGCGCGGCGGGGACGCTGCGCGACTATCTGAGCTCGATGCCGGAGGAAGACCGCAACGATCTCCTCTCGACCGTGGTCGACGAATCCGAGCGGCTCAACCGTTTCATTGCCAATCTGCTCGACATGACCAAGATCGAATCCGGCGCCATGGAGCCGAATTATGCATTGCACTATGCCGGCGATATCGCGGGAAGCGCGCTGCGCCGTGCCGCCAAGATCCTCGAACGCCACCGGACGGAGATGAACATCCCCGGTGATCTTCCGATGGTGAAGGTCGATCCGGTGCTTTTCGAGCAGGTGCTCTTCAATCTGCTCGACAACGCCGCCAAATATGCACCCGAAGGCTCGACGATCCGCATCCGCGGCTCTGCCGATGCCTTCAGTGTTGCGCTCGAAATCTCCGACGAAGGCCCCGGCATTCCAGAAGGCGATCTCGACCGCATCTTCGATACGTTCTACCGTGTCCGCAAAGGCGACCAGGTGCGCGCCGGAACCGGGCTCGGGCTTTCCATCTGCCGCGGCTTCATCGAGGCGATGGGCGGCACAATCACCGCCGGAAACAGGACGGACCGCTCTGGCGCCGTCTTCACCATCCGGCTTCCGGGAACCAACGACATTCCGAAACTGGATGAACTCAAATGAGCGGTTCGCCCATCAAGATCCTCGTCGTCGACGACGAGCCCCCCATCCGCAAGCTGCTGCGCGTCGGTCTGACGGCGCAGGGATATGAAGTGCACGAGGCAGCCAATGCGCTGGCCGCGCGCGAATCCGTGGTCGACGACCTGCCGGATCTCGTCGTGCTCGATCTCGGCCTGCCGGATACGCCGGGTCACGACCTGCTGCAGGAATGGCGCGACGACGGGCTGACCATGCCCGTCGTCATCCTCTCCAGCCGCACCGATGAAGCCGGCATCGTCAAGGCGCTGGAAACCGGCGCCGACGACTATGTCACGAAGCCCTTCGGCATTGCCGAACTCGGCGCCCGCATTCGCGTGGCCCTCCGCCACCGGCTGCAGCAGCAGGGTGAGAAGGCGATCTTCCAGACCGGCGGGCTGTCGATCGATATCGTCAAGCGCATCGTCAAGGTCGACGGCAAGGAGATCAAGCTGTCGCCGAAGGAATACGATATCCTGCGCGTGCTCGCCCAGCATGCCGGCAAGGTGCTGACCCACCAGTTCCTGCTGAAGCAGGTCTGGGGACCGGCAGCCGATGTGCAGTATCTGCGCGTCTATGTCCGGCAGCTGCGGCAAAAGGTCGAGCAGGTTCCGGACCAGCCGCACTATATTACGACAGAGACCGGGGTCGGCTACCGGCTTCGGGAACCGGACTGAGTGGTCCCGCCGCTTCTGCGAACATCTATGGAAATGACATGAATCTCGCTGATATCATCCTGCCGGAACACACCTTCATCGGCGTTTCCGCAGCAACCAAGTGGCGCGCCCTGCAGGCCATGGCGGAAAAGGCCGGCAAGGCCTTCGCGATCGAGGAGCAGCCGATCATCCGCGCGCTCGAAAGCCGCGAAAGCCTCGGCTCGACGGGGATCGGCAACGGCATCGCCGTTCCGCATGCGGCGATCCCCGGCATGACGAGCCCGCGCGGATTGCTCATCCGCTTCGCCCATCCCCTCGATTTCGAGGCGATCGACGACATCAAGACCGATATCGCCTTCATGCTGCTCTTCGGCGAAAACAATCGCGGCGAATATCTCAATGTGCTGGCCGCCATCGCCCGGCGGCTGCAAGCGCCTGGCGTGCTGGAATCGATGCGCAAGGCGCGCAGTGCCGACGAGCTCTATTCCGACTTCATCGCGGACTCGCGCCCCTAGTTAGAAGTCCCGCTGCAGACGCATAAAGCCGAAGATGCCGTCATCGCCGTCGTCTTCGTCGCGATATTGCAGGCTGAGCTTGGCCTTCAGATCCTCGACGACCTTGTAATCGACGGTCACGCCGGCCGCCCAGGCATCGCGGTTGCTGTAGCCACCGCCATCGGCAACGCCGTCGTCATCGGCATCGGCAATCACGTTGCCGAAATATTGGAAGCCCGGCGTCACCGCCCACTTGTCGGTAAGCTTGTATTCGTACTGGGCGCCGACGGTCCATTCGGATGCCTCGTAATAATAGTTGATGCCGCTCGTCCAGACGCCATAAAGGCCGAGAGTGCCGGGGCCGAGATCGGCATAGACGATGGCGCGGATCGCGACGTTGTTCTCATCGGTGTCATAGCCTGCGAGCAGGTAGCCGGTCACGGCGCCGAACTTGCCGGAGACCTGGCTGGCGATGCCGAGATCGTTGCCGCCGAAAGAACCGGGTTCCGAGTGGATGTAGTTGGTACCGACCTCGTCGAGCGAGATGCCGGCAGCAAAGTCGCCGCTCTCATACTGATAGCGGATCGAGTTCATCGTCGTCTCGTTGCTGGCGAGAATGTCGGTCTCGCCGGTCGCATCGTCATCCCACCAGCTATATTGCTTGCCGAAGCGGAAGCCCGCGAGCTCGATATAGCCCTCATCGAGCGTCGGATCGCTTTCACCACCCTGATATTCGATGCGGTAGGTGATGACACCGGTCAGCGTGCCATATTCCGTATCGCTCTTCGAGCTAAAGGTCACCTGGGCGCGGTTGAAGAAGCTCCAGTCCTCGTCATTGTTGGCCGCATCGCCGAAGCGGACTTCGCTTCTGAGGTAACCGCCGATCGCGAGGCAGGTCTCAGTACCCGGAATGTAGAAATACCTGCTGCCATAGGCATCGCAGACGCGGACATATTCCACGGGCTCAGGTTCGGCCGCTACGATGGCGTCGGCAGCGTGGGCGCCGGAAACGGCGGCAAGGGCCGCGGCGGAGGCAAACAGGACGGTCTTGATATGCATGTCGATCGATCCCTTCGACAGGGTGGGGCAATGCCGCAGTTGCAGTCGGCAAGGCCTCATGTAGGAAGCGATCGGGCGAATGACCGTATTTGTTTCAGTTGGCCAACACCTATCTCATACCGTGTGCCATTATTAGCACACAGAGAGGGATGGCCGCCCCACAGGTCGCGCCCGGTAAGTCCGTTTCAGAAACGGAATGTAAATGAAACGACATTCCAGAAAGCAGCTCTTTAAACGGAAGAACTTTCGTTTCATTATACGACCAAGTTGATAGAGTTTACGCAGAAACGAAGGAGGTTTTCATGCAGTCAACTCGGATCACACGGCTTCTCGCCGCCGCGGTCTTCGCCGGCAGCGTAGCAATCGGCGCCGTTGCGCCGGCATTTGCCGACCAGCAGCTTCTCAATGTGTCCTACGACCCGACGCGTGAATTGTATAAGGATTTCAACGCCGCCTTCGCTGCCAAGTGGCAGAAGGATACCGGTGAAGCGGTCACCATCCAGGCCTCCCATGGCGGCTCCGGCGCCCAGGCCCGCTCGGTTATCGACGGTCTCGAAGCCGATGTCGTGACGCTCGCTCTCGAAGGCGATATCGACGCCATCGCCAAGGCGACCGGCAAGATCCCGACGGACTGGAAGACCAAGTTCCCGAACAACTCGACGCCTTACACCTCGACGATCGTCTTCTTGGTGCGCAAGGGCAATCCGAAGGGCATCAAGGACTGGGGCGATCTCGTCAAGGACGACGTCCAGGTCATCACCCCGAACCCGAAGACCTCGGGCGGCGCCCGCTGGAACTTCCTGGCGGCCTGGGCATGGGCCAAGCAGGCAAATGGTGGCGATGAAGGCAAGGCACAGGAATATGTGACGCAGCTTCTGCAGCATGTTCCGGTTCTCGATACCGGTGCGCGCGGCGCCACCACCACCTTCGTCCAGCGCGGTCTCGGCGACGTTCTGCTTGCCTGGGAAAACGAAGCCTATCTCTCGCTCGAAGAACTCGGCCCCGACCAGTTCGAGATCGTCACCCCGAGCTTCTCCATCCGCGCCGATCCGCCGGTCGCGATCGTTGACGGCAATGTCGACAAGAAGGGCACCCGCAAGGTTGCCGAAGCTTACCTCAACTACCTCTATTCGGACGAAGGCCAGAAGATTGCGGCCAAGCACTATTACCGTCCGATCAAGCCGGAAGCCGCCGACAAGGCCGACATCGCCCGGTTCCCCGACCTGAAGCTCGCCACCATCGACGACTTCGGCGGCTGGAAGGAAGCTCAGCCCAAGTTCTTCGCCGACGGCGGGGTATTTGACCAGATCTACAAGCCGGCCCAATAATAGAGTTCATGAACGCACATAGCCACGCGCGGTGGCGGTTCAAGCGGCCGAGTGTCATTCCGGGTTTCGGAATGGCGCTCGGCTTAACCTTGACCTGGCTCACCCTTCTGATCCTTATCCCGCTATCGGGCCTTGCATGGCGCTCGAGCGAGCTCGGCTGGGAGAAATTCCTGTCGATCGCGCTCGATCCGCGTACGGTCAATGCGCTTCGCATCAGCTTCGGCGGCGCCTTTGTCGCCGCCTGCATCAATGCCGTCTTCGGCGTCATCCTCGCCTGGGTTCTGGTACGCTACCGCTTTCCCGGCAAGCGCATCATCGACGCCATGGTCGATCTTCCCTTCGCGCTGCCGACGGCAGTGGCCGGTATCGCGCTGACGACGCTCTATGCACCGAACGGCTGGATCGGCCAATTCCTCACGCCGCTCGGTATCAAGATCGCCTTCACCCCCGCCGGTATCGTCGTCGCCCTCATCTTCGTCGGCCTGCCCTTCGTGGTGCGCACGGTCCAGCCGGTTATGGAAGAAATCGACAGGGAAGTGGAGGAAGCTGCGGCGACGCTCGGCGCCAACCGTTTCCAGACGATCACCCGCGTCCTGCTGCCCGGCCTTGCGCCGGCGGTGCTGACGGGCTTTGCGCTCGCCTTTGCGCGCGGCGTCGGCGAGTACGGCTCGGTCATCTTCATTGCCGGCAACCTGCCGTTCAAGTCCGAGATCGCGCCGCTTCTGATCGTCATCAAGCTCGAAGAGTATAATTACGCGGCCGCCACGGCGATCGCCGCCGTCATGCTCATCATCTCGTTCACCATGCTGCTCGTCATCAACCTGATCCAGAGCTGGCGCAGACGGAGGTACGGACATGGCGCTTGATACGGCCACCGCCGCTCCCAAAGTCCGCTCCGTCGTCACCGAAAGCCGGTTGGCGCGCTGGAGCTTGATCTTCCTGTCGCTGCTCTTCCTGCTCCTGATGGTCTTCCTGCCGCTGGCGGCCGTCTTCGTCGAAGCCTTCCGCAAGGGCGTCGTCGCCTTTTTCGAGGCGCTGCAGGATGCGGAAACCTTCTCGGCGATCCGGCTGACGCTGATCGTCGCCGGCATCAGCGTGCCGCTGAACCTGGTCTTCGGCGTTGCCGCCGCCTGGGCGATCGCCAAGTTCGAGTTCAAGGGCAAGGCGTTCCTGACGACGCTGATCGACCTGCCCTTCTCGGTCTCGCCGGTTATTTCGGGCCTGGTCTTCGTGCTGCTGTTCGGCGCCAATACTTATCTCGGCAAATGGCTCGATGCCCACAGCATCAAGATCCTCTTCGCCGTTCCGGGTCTGGTGCTCGCCACCATGTTTGTCACCTTTCCCTTCGTTGCCCGCGAGCTGATCCCGCTGATGCAGGAACAGGGGACAGCGGATGAAGAGGCGGCGCTGTCGCTCGGCGCCAGCGGCTGGCAGACCTTCTGGCATGTCACGCTGCCGAATATCAAGTGGGGTCTGCTCTACGGCGTGCTGCTCTGCAACGCGCGCGCCATGGGCGAATTTGGCGCCGTCTCGGTCGTCTCCGGCCATATCCGCGGCCAGACCAACACCATGCCGCTGCAGGTGGAAATCCTCTACAACGAGTATAATTTCACCGGCGCATTCGCCGTCGCGACCTTGCTTGCCCTGCTTGCCCTTGTGACCCTTGTTTTGAAGACGCTGCTCGAAATGCGATACAGCGCGGAAATCGCCGCCAGCCGGCGGCACTGAAGGATTGAGAATGGAAGTTCGCGTTCAAAACATACGCAAGGAATTCGACCGGTTTCCGGCGCTCCACGACGTTTCGCTCGATATCCGCTCGGGCGAGCTGATCGCGCTGCTCGGTCCTTCCGGTTCCGGCAAGACGACGCTGCTGCGTTTGATTGCAGGTCTCGAAAGCCCGACTGACGGCAAGGTGTTCTTCGGCGACGAGGATGCCTCGAAGAAGACGGTACAGCAGCGCAATATCGGCTTCGTCTTCCAGCACTACGCGCTGTTCCGCCACATGACGGTGCTCGACAATGTCGCCTTCGGCCTCAAGGTCCGCAGCGGCGCGCGCCGTCCGCCGAAGGCCGAGATCCGCAAGCGGGCGCTCGAGCTGCTCGACCTCGTGCAGCTTTCCGGCCTTGAGAAGCGTTATCCGGCGCAGCTATCCGGCGGCCAGCGCCAGCGCGTGGCGCTCGCCCGCGCCATGGCGGTCGAGCCGAACGTGCTGCTGCTCGACGAGCCCTTCGGCGCGCTCGACGCCCAGGTTCGCAAGGACCTGCGCAAATGGCTTCGCGAAATCCATGACCGCACCGGCCATACGACCGTCTTCGTCACCCACGACCAGGACGAGGCGATGGAGCTCGCCGACCGCGTTGTCGTCATGAGCCAGGGCGCGATCGAGCAGGTCGGCACGCCTGATGAAGTCTACGACCGGCCAAACTCACCGTTCGTCTTCGGCTTCGTCGGCCAATCCAACTGTCTGAATGTGAAGATCGCCAATGGCGATATCCTGTTCGAGGGCCGCACGCTCGGCCTGAAGGCAGATGGCGAGCCGGATGGCGAAGCGCAGCTCTATTTCCGCCCGCACGACATCGAACTGCTGGACGCAAACCGCGGCGGCATTCCCGGCAAGCTGGCCTCCAGCCGCCGCGTTGCGGGAACACGGCATATCGAGATCGATATCGGTACCGCGCATCAGCATATCGAGCTGGAAGTTCCGCCCTCGCACACCGAGGTCCTCGACAGCAAGCATATCGCTTTCCGGCCGACGCGCTGGAAGCTGTTCAGGAGGGGCTGACCCCTTTACGCCGTCATGCTCGGGCCTGTCCCGAGCATCCGCAACGCCTGCGGGCGGCAAGGCCGCCCGCTCTCACATTCAGTAGACTTCCGGAACATACATGTCCGGCGGAACCGGAACGCGCGAGTAATCGTCGTGACGCACGCGCGGCGGCAGGACGACGTGATCCTTCGGCACGTCCTCATAGGGGATCTGCTTCAAGAGGTGGTTGATCATGTTGAGGCGGGCGCGCTTCTTGTCGACGGCCTGAACGACCCACCACGGCGCCTCGGGGATGTGGGTATATTCCAGCATCTCTTCCTTGGCCTTGGTGTATTCTTCCCAATGCACGCGGCTTTCGAGGTCCATCGGCGACAGCTTCCACTGCTTCAGCGGATCCTGGATGCGCATGCGGAAGCGGAATTCCTGCTCCTCGTCGGTGATCGAGAACCAGTATTTGACGAGGATGATGCCGGAGCGGACGAGCATGCGCTCGAATTCGGGAACGGAGCGGAAGAACTCGTCGAGTTCATCCTTGGTGCAGAAACCCATCACACGCTCGACGCCGGCACGGTTGTACCAGCTGCGGTCGAAGAGCGCCATTTCGCCCGCCGACGGCAGATGCGGCACGTAGCGCTGGAAATACCACTGGTTCCGCTCACGCTCGGTCGGCGCCGGAAGTGCGACGACGCGGCAGACACGCGGGTTCAGACGCTGCGTGACGCGCTTGATCGCGCCGCCCTTGCCGGCTGAATCGCGGCCTTCGAAAAGCACGACGACCTTCAGCTTCTTGTGCTGCACCCAGTCCTGCAGCTTCACCAGCTCGTGCTGGAGGCGGAAGAGTTCGCGGAAATAGGTCTTGCGGTCGAGCACATCCTCAAGGCCGCCAGGCATGTTTTCGGCGACCAGCTCGTCCAGCCGGTCCTCCTCCATCTGCATTTCCAGTTCCTCGTCGAAACTGTCTGCAATCTCATCCTTGATGCGGCGGAGCTGGTCGATTTCTTCCTGAGTCATGGTCCTGTCCCTCTGATCGGCGCCACATCAACAGGGTTTGACGACAGTAATGTGACAATGCGAGCCGCGCGAGGAAGGCCGCCGGAGATACCGCAAAGTTGTGTCACGCAAGGTTCACGGGGCGGACGTAGTTTTGGTTGCTTTTCCATGAAAGGACAAGGACATGGCTGATATTGCCCCCGATCACCTGTTGCCTGAGTCCGGTAAGCACCCGCTGCATTCGTCGAGTGCAGGCAAGTGGTTCGTGCCGGTCTTTCTCGTCATTCTTCTTTGCGGCCTTGGATATGTCGCCTATGCGCTCGGCCGCGATCTGACCGAAGCCTCCGCGGTTCCGTGGATCCTGCTTGGCCTGGCGCTGCTGATTGCGCTCGGCTTCGAGTTCGTCAACGGCTTCCATGACACTGCAAATGCTGTCGCCACCGTCATCTACACGCGCTCGATGCCCGCCGAGCTCGCCGTCATCTGGTCCGGCTTCTTCAACTTCCTCGGCGTGCTGACATCGACGGGCGCCGTCGCCTTCGGGATTCTGGCACTACTGCCGGTCGAGCTCATCCTGCAGGTCGGCTCGGGATCGGGCCTTGCGATGGTCTTTGCGCTGTTGATCGCCGCGATCTTCTGGAACCTCGGCACCTGGTATCTCGGCCTGCCCTCCTCCAGCTCGCACACGCTCGTTGGCTCGATCATCGGCGTCGGCCTCGCCAACCAGTTTCTCGCCCCGGCGGGAAGCGCGACCAGCGGCGTCGACTGGTCGCAGGCGACCAATATCGGCCTGTCGCTGCTGATTTCTCCGCTGATCGGCTTCGCTCTCTCGGCCGTGCTTCTCCTCGTCATGAAGTTCCTTGTGCGCAAGAAGGAGCTCTATGAGGAGCCGAAGGGCAACCAGCCACCGCCGCTCTGGATCCGGGCAATCCTGATCTTCACCTGCACGGGCGTGAGCTTCGCCCATGGCTCCAACGACGGGCAGAAGGGCATGGGCCTGATCATGCTCATCCTGATCGGCCTCGTGCCGACGGCCTTCGCGCTGAACCGGACGCCCGATGTCAACTACCTCGAGGCCTACAAGCAGGCCTCGGCCCAGGTCGAAACCGCGCTCGGCAAATATGTGAAGCCCGGCGTGACCGTGACCGACTACAAGGCCGAGGTCAGCAATGCGGTGAAGACAAAGACCTGGACGGACGCGACGACGCCTGCCCTGCAGCAATATATCCACCAGACGAGCGCCGAAGTCGCCGCCTTCCCGACGCTGGAAGCGGTTCCCACCAATCTCGTCGGCAATGTGCGCAACGACATCTATCTCATCGGTGAATCGCTGAAGCTGATCGACAAGCAGAAGCTCCTGCCGATGGACGCAACGGACCTGCAGGCTGTCACCAACTACCACAAGGCCGTCGACAACGCGACGAAGTTCATCCCGCTCTGGGTGAAGGTCGCCGTGGCGCTGGCGCTCGGGCTCGGCACGATGGTCGGCTGGAAGCGCATTGTCGTGACCGTCGGCGAGAAGATCGGCAAGACGCATCTGACCTATGGTCAGGGCGCTGCTGCCGAAATCGTCGCCATGGCGACGATCGGCGCGGCCGACCATTTTGGCCTGCCTGTTTCCACGACGCACGTTCTATCGTCAGGCGTTGCCGGCACCATGGCCGCCAATGGCTCGGGGCTCCAATGGTCGACGGTCCGCAACATGCTGATGGCATGGGTGCTGACGCTGCCGGCCTCGATCGCCATCGCCTTCGTGCTCTTCATCATCCTTCGCCAGGTCTTCTAAGGCTCCTGACGAAGGAAAACCGCGACAAATGCTGCGGCGCATGATAAGCGCGCCGCAGCTTCTTATCAGGTACCCGCTTTCCCATGATCCGCATCGAAAATATCAGCAAGCAGAACAGCCACCGCATTCTCTATCTCGAGGCATCCGCCGCGCTCAACAAGGGCGAGAAGATCGGCCTCGTCGGACCGAACGGCGCCGGCAAGACGACGCTGTTCCGCATGATCACCGGCGACGAGACGCCGGATGAAGGTCAGATCTCCGTCGAGAAGGGCATGACCGTCGGCTATTTCAACCAGGATGTCGGCGAGATGTCCGGCCGCAGCGCCGTTGCCGAAGTCATGGAAGGCGCCGGCCCCGTCAGCGAAGTCGCCGCCGAACTGCGCGATCTCGAAGCCGCCATGTCCGACCCCGACCGCATGGACGAGATGGACGCGATCATCGAGCGCTACGGCGAAGTGCAAGCCCGCTACGAAGAGCTCGACGGCTACGCGCTGGAAGGCCGCGCCCGCGAAGTGCTCGACGGTCTGAGCTTCACGCAGGAAATGATGGACGGCGATGTCGGCAAGTTGTCCGGCGGCTGGAAGATGCGCGTGGCACTCGCCCGCATCCTGCTGATGCGTCCCGACGTGATGCTGCTCGACGAACCGTCGAACCATCTCGATCTCGAAAGCCTGATCTGGCTCGAAGACTTCCTGAAGAATTTCGACGGCGCGCTGCTGATGACCTCGCACGACCGCGAATTCCTCAACCGCATCGTCACCAAGATCATCGAGATCGACGCCGGTTCGCTCAACAGCTACTCGGGCGACTACGCCTTCTACGAAAACCAGCGGGCGCAGAACGAGAAGCAGCAGCAGGCGCAGTTCGAGCGCCAGCAGGCGATGCTCGCCAAGGAAATCAAGTTCATCGAGCGCTTCAAGGCCCGCGCGTCACACGCGGCGCAAGTGCAGAGCCGCGTCAAGAAGCTCGACAAGATCGAACGCGTCGAGCCGCCGCGCCGCCGCCAGACGGTCGCCTTCGAATTCCTGCCGGCACCGCGCTCGGGCGAAGACGTCATCAACATCAAGAACGTTCACAAGAAATACGGCAGCCGCAGCATCTACGAAGGCCTGGACTTCATGGTCCGCCGCAAGGAGCGCTGGTGCATCATGGGCGTCAACGGCGCCGGCAAGTCGACGCTCCTGAAGCTCGTCGCCGGTTCGACTGACCCCGATCAGGGCAGCGTCGCGCTCGGCGCCAGCGTCAAGATGGGCTATTTCGCCCAGCACGCCATGGACCTGCTCGATGGCGAGCGCACGGTCCTCGAATGGCTGGAGGATTCCTTCCCGCTCGCCGGCCAGGCACCGCTTCGCGCGTTGGCAGGCTGCTTCGGCTTCTCGGGTGACGACGTCGAGAAAAAGTGCCGCGTGCTCTCGGGCGGCGAAAAGGCCCGCCTGGTCATGGCCAAGATGCTGTTCGACCCGCCGAACCTGCTGGTCCTTGACGAGCCGACCAACCATCTCGACCTCGACACCAAGGAAATGCTGATCAAGGCGCTCGCCGAATACGAAGGCACCATGCTCTTCGTCTCGCACGACCGCCACTTCCTGGCCGCACTCTCCAACCGCGTCCTGGAACTGACCCCTGACGGCATCCACCAGTATGGCGGCGGCTATACCGAATATGTCGAGCGCACCGGCCAGGAAGCGCCGGGTCTGCGGAGCTAATCCCCTCTTGCCGGGCGAGTTAGCTCGCCCGGTTGCCCGCTTCGTCGAAGACATGCAGGTGCTGTGCCGGGAAGGTGACGTTGACCTTCGGGCCGGCCGACAGCGCGTCGCGGTTCAGCGTGAAGACCTTGAACGGCAGGCCGTGCAGCGACAGATGCAGGATGATGCCGAAGCCGGTCGGTTCGATGAGTTCGACATCGGCGCTCATGCCATTGCCATCGGATGACATGACGACATGCTCGGGGCGGATGCCGAGCGTGACCTTCGCGCCATTGGCGACGGACAGCGGTGCGGAAAGCGGGACGATCGTGCCGTCCTTCAGCTTCACGCCGCCATTCTCATAGGTCGCGTCGAGGAAGTTCATGCCCGGAGAGCCGATGAAGCCGGCGACGAACAGGTTTGCCGGACGGTCGTAGAGCTCCAGCGGGCTGCCGACCTGCTGCACGACGCCGCCATGCATGGCGACGATGCGGTCGGCGAGCGTCATGGCTTCGATCTGGTCGTGGGTGACGTAGATCGAGGTTGCCTTCAGATCGCCATGCAGCTTCTTGATCTCGGCGCGCATCTGCTCGCGCAGGCGCGCATCGAGGTTCGACAGCGGCTCGTCGAACAGGAAGGCCTTCGGCTGGCGAACGATGGCGCGCCCCATGGCGACGCGCTGGCGCTGGCCGCCGGACAAAGCCTTCGGGCGGCGTTCCAGCAGCGGATCAAGGCCGAGCTTCGACGCGGCCGAACCCACGGCGCTGGCGATCTTTTCCTTCGCCGTCTTCCGGAGCTTGAGGCTGTAGCTCATGTTGCCCGCGACGTTCATATGCGGATAGAGCGCGTAGGACTGGAACACCATGGCGATGTCGCGGTCCTTCGGGTGCAGATCGTTGACGCGATTGCCGCCGATGCGGATCTCGCCGCCGGATATGTCCTCGAGACCGGCGATCATGCGCAGCAGCGTGGACTTGCCGCAGCCGGACGGGCCGACGAGAACGACGAATTCGCCGTCGCCGATCTTGAGGTCGACATCGTGCAACACCTGCACATGGCCATAGGCCTTCTTGACGTTCTGGATATCGATCGATGCCATGTGTTTAACCCTTGACCGCGCCGGCCGTCAGGCCCTGCACAAGATAACGTTGGATGAGCAGGAAGAAGAGACCGGCCGGAATGAGCGCCATGACGCCCGCCGCCATCATCTGCCCGAAATCCACGGAGAATTTCGAAACGAAGGTGAGAAGCCCGACCGGGAAGGTCGCCGCGTCATTGCCGTTGATCAGCATCAGCGCGAAGAGCAGCTCGCTCCATGCCGCCGTGAAGACGAAGCCGAGCGTGGCCGCGATCCCCGGTAGCGTCAGCGGCAGGATGATCTGCCGGAACGCCGTGAACTGCGTCGCGCCATCGATCATCGCCGCCTCTTCCAGATCCTTCGGAATGCCGTCGAAGAAGGACTGCATCAGGAAGGTTGCGAAGGGCACGTTGAAGGCGGTGTAGACGATCACCAGACCCGTCAGGCTGTTTGTCAGATGCAGCGGCGTCAGAATCTTGAAGATCGGCGCGACGAGCATGACGAGGGGGAACATCTGGGTCAGCAGCATCAGCGCCACGATCCAGTATTTGGCCCGGAAGTTGAAGCGCGACAGCGCATAGCCTGAGAGCGAAGCGCAGATCGTAACCGTGATCGCCGTCGAGGCCGACACGATCAGGCTGTTCTTGAAGAAGGTCGGAAAGGCGCTGTGCTGCAGGACGAAGGAATAGTGCTCCCAGGTCGTGCGCGACGGCCACATGCGAACGCCCTCGGAATAGAGAAGGTCGTTCGGCGTCACCGAAACCTTCAGGAGCCAAAAGAGCGGGAAGAGCGCAAACAGGATGTAGCAAAGGATTGCCAGACGATGCGCGATAGTGGGGATGACGGATCGCTTCATGGTCTCAATCCTTGTTCAGCAGGGTCTGCCGCAGCAGGATGATCAGCATGGAATAGGCAAGCAGAAGCGCGAGCAGCACCAGCGCGATCGCCGAGGCATAACCGAAATCCAACCGCTTGAAGGCCTGGGTGAAGATGTAGCTCGCGACGATCTGCGTGCGGTCCGCCGGGCCGCCGCCGGTCATGACGACGATCAGGTCGGCGAAATTCGAGATCCAGACGGTGCGCAGCAGCACGGTGATGGCGATCGTCGGCGCCAGGAACGGCAGGGTGATCGAGCCGAAACGCTGGAACCAGCCGGCGCCATCGATCGAGGCGGCCTCGTAGAGATCGCGCGGGATCGCCTGGAGGGCTGCGAGCAGCGTGATCGCGAAGAACGGAATGCCCCACCAGACATTGGCGATGATCGGTCCCCACATCGCATATTGCGGGTCGGAGAGAATATTGCCCGGCTCGCTCATCAGGCCCATCGCGTAGAGCCAGTGCGGGATCGGGCCGATCACCGGATTGAAGAGCCAGGCCCAGTTGAGACCGGCCAGGAAGGACGGCACCGCCCAGGGCAGGAAGACCAGCGCCTGGACGATGCCCCTGCCCCAGAACGGCTTGTCGAGCAGCAGCGCCAGGATGAGGCCGAAGACGAACTGCAGGATGACGGAAGCACCGGTCCACCACAGCGTATTCTTGAGCGCGCCGTAGAAGGCGGCGTCCTTGGAAAGGTCGCGGAAATGCTCGAGCCCGATGAAGCCGCCGGAGAACGGATTGAGGAGCTGGATGTCGCGGAACGCATAGGAGATCCCGATCACCAGCGGAACCATCATCACCCCGATGATGAGGATCAGCGAAGGGGCGCTATAGAGATAGGGTTCCGAGGCATCGGCGAGACGCTTCAGCCACGGCCTGCGGTCGCGGCGCCTGTCGAGCGTATCGGCGGTCATAGTCATCGGTGGTCGGCTTTCCGTGTTCTTGTCTAATAGCCTTGGCATATGCAGCCCCCTCATCCGGCCCTACGGGCCACCTTCTCCCCGAGGGGGAGAAGGGAATGGATAGGTTGCCGCAAAACCCCTTCTCCCCAGCGGGGAGAAGGTGCCGGCAGGCGGATGAGGGGGCTCCGGGTTCGGAGCCCGCCCGATTTACTTCGCCAGATGCTTCTGCTGAGCCTTGGTCAGGTAATCAGCCCACTGGTCGGCAAGGTCTTTCGGCGAGATGTCGCCGAGGAGAGCCTGCTGCGAGGTCTTGATCGCCAGCGAGTCCTTGAAGAAGGCGAATTCTTCGAGGTAGGTCGGCATGACGGTCGGGACGGTGTCCTTGTCGGCCAGTTCCTGGAACCAGCCCTTGAACTGGTCACCGGCGTAGAACGGATCCTTCTCGGCTGCCGTATAGGCCGGCAGAGCGCCGATCTTCTTGTTCCACTCGATATTGCCATCCGGGCTTTCGAGGGTTTCGATCAGCTTCCAGGAGAGATCCTTGTTCTGGCTCGTCGTGAACATCGACCAGCCGGCATAGCCGATGGTCGGGAAGGACTTGCCATCCGGACCCTTCGGCAGCGGGATGACGCCGAAGTCTTCGGCCTTCATGCGCTCGGCAATGGCGATGAGCGCGTCCGGATCCTGGTCGAGGAAGGCGCAGGTGCCG
Organism: Rhizobium sp. OAE497; assembly: GCF_040546565.1. Taxonomy (NCBI): domain Bacteria; kingdom Pseudomonadati; phylum Pseudomonadota; class Alphaproteobacteria; order Hyphomicrobiales; family Rhizobiaceae; genus Rhizobium; species Rhizobium sp. OAE497. The sequence goes on along the minus strand of NZ_JBEPOA010000002.1, from coordinate 1,056,658 downwards.
GAGTAGAAGCCGGCCACGACTTCGTTGAAGCCCCAGTTGACGCTATCCTTCGGCGCATAGCCCTTCTTGTAGAGATCGACCATCCATTCCAGACCCTTGGCCCAGCCTTCGCTGTTCATGGTCGAGGTGCCATCGTCGTTGAAATACTTGTTGGAGCCGGCCATCGAGGCGGCGAAGATCATCCAGCCGTTCAGTCCGCCCGGGCCGCCGCGCATGCAGTAGCCGTATTTGCCGGAGATCTTGGAGACGGCTTCGGAAGCCTTGGTGAACTCCTCCATCGTCTTCGGCGGCTCCTTGACGCCGGCTTCGGCGAGCAGCTTCTTGTTGTAGAACATGGCGCGCAGATAGAAGCCGTAGGGCAGCATGTATGCGGTGTTCTTGACGTCGCGGCCGAGCTCCAGGGCGCGGGGCGTCAGGTCCTTGGTGTGTTCCCACTTGGCGAGATAGGGCTCGAGGCTTTCGAGCATGCCGTTATTGCCGTAGAGCGACAGCCAGGTGTCCGGCATTTCCATGACGTCAGGCGTATCGCCGGCCGAAACCATGGTTGCGAACTTCTGGAAGGCTTCGTTCCAGGGCAGCGAGATGATCTCGACCTTGGTGCCCGGATTGGCGGCCTCGAACTTGCCGACGATCGACTTCAGCGTCTCGGTGCGCTCCGGGCTGGTGATGACTTCGACGAGTTTCAGCGTCGTGTCGGCGAAGGCCGTTCCTGCCATCATGGTGGCGAAGAGCGTAGCGGTTATCAGTCTTTTCATGCTCAGTTCCCCTTTTGTTGAAGGTGTTTCTCTCACTATTGTCGTCACGAAGCGGCGGCGATCGCCTCTTCGATATCCGTCCACAAGGCCTCGGTTCCTTCGAGGCCGACATGGAGGCGTACGGACCGCGGATGAATGCCAAAGGCATGCGCGGAATTCGGCTGTGCCTTCTGCTGAAGCACGACCTCGCCCGGTACGATCAGGCTTTCATGTCCACCCCAGCTCACGCCCAGTTTGAAGAGCTTGAGGTGATCGGCGAAGGTGCGGATGTCCACGCCTTCGCGGAAGATGAAGGAGAAGAGGCCCGACGTGCCGTTCAGGCCCGCAGGCAGGCGGTTGGCGAGGCCCGGATGGCAGACCTGCTCGACGCAATCGAGCGCCTGCAGGCGCTGGGCAATGGTCATCGCCGCGGTCTGGTGCGCCTTCATGCGGATCGGCAGGGTGCGCAGGCCGCGGATCAAAAGCCAGGCATCGAAGGGCGAAAGCTTGCCGCCGAGATAGGGATAGGCCTCGGCCTTGATGCGGGCGATCATCTCCTTCGAACCGGCAACGACGCCGGCGACGACATCGCTATGGCCGCCGAGATATTTCGAGGCCGAATGGATGACGATATCGACGCCCAGCGTGATCGGCCGCTGGAAGATCGGGCTTGCCCAGCTGTTGTCGATCATGGTGACGACGCCATGCTTCTTGGCAAGCGCCGCCAGCGCGCCGACATCATGGGCTTCCATCACCCAGCTCGTCGGGCTTTCCATGTAGAAGACCTTGGCGCCCGGAAGCGCCTTGGCGACTTCCTCCTCGTCGCGGCCGTCGACATAGGTGACCTCGACCTTCATCCGCTTCAGGATGGTGCCGAACAGGCGGAAGGCATCGGGATAGACATGCTTGACGGCGACGATGCGGTCGCCCGGCTCGACAAAGCTCAGGACGGCGGACGAGATTGCCGCCATGCCGCTCGCAAAACCGAGCGCGTCTTCGGCGCCTTCAAGCTTCGCCAGCATTTCCTCGAACATGCGCACCGTCGGGTTGAGGCCGCGCGTATAGATCGGCCGTACCTTCTCGCCGCGATAGGAGGCGATCATGTCGTCGTAGCCGGAGAAGGTGAAAAGCGACGTCTGGAAGATCGGCGGCACCACGGCCTCGGCGAAATTGCCGTCGTCATGGGCGGTGATCAGCGAAGCGAAATCGAACGGTTCGGAGCCGTCAGTCATTTGGACATTTCCTTGATGTCTTCCTCGACGACGTCGAGGATTTTCAATGTTTCGCAGCGCGCCGCTTCGGGGTCCTGAGCGGCGATGGCGTTGAAAAGCGTGCGGTGAAAGGGAAACGAGCGGCGGGCAAAGTCCTGCCGGTCGAAAGGATGCGACCAGAAGCGCACGAAGGTCTCGCGCATCTGTTCCAGAAGCTGGCCGAACATCGGATTGTGCGTGGCGTCATAGACGGCCATGTGGAAGGCGAGATCCTCGGGGCCTGACGTTCCCTTGGCGATATGGACGCGCTCCATCTCGTTCAGCTTGGTCTCGATGTTGACGACATCCTCAGCCGTGCGCTTGCGCGCTGCGACCATTGCCGCCTCGCACTCAATGCCGCGGCGCACTTCCAGCGTCTGCAACAATGCATCGCGCAGATTGGCGCCCTCGAACGAGAGCGGAACGTGAATAGTCGCCTTCGAAACCGGTTTCAGTAGATAGGTTCCGCTGCCCTTCCGGGTCTCGATGACGCCGAGTGCTTGGAAGTGGCGGATGGCTTCGCGAATGGTCGAACGTCCGACAGCAAGGGCAGACATCAGCTCGCGCTCGGCCGGAAGCCGGTCGCCCGCCTTCAGCTTTGCATCCTCGACGTAATGCGCCAGCGCCTCAGTCACCTGACGCGCACGATCGATCGCCGGAAGCGGCCTGATCACCGGTCTGTCGCCCACATTTGCCTTCATGGTTCCCCATTTTTCTTTATCAGGCAGCCGACCTTAAATTGGTCTGACATCTTAGCATTCCGTAAGAATCTTTCGCCGTCAAGGGCGGTGACGAAAGAATTGGTTCATGAATTGGCGATGGCGCGCCGACCCGCATGGTGGCGCGAAAAAGCGTTCAGCCCTGCAGGCTGGCGGCGACGTTGAGAAGCATGCGGCGGCAGTCTTCGAGTTCCGACATCAGAATGAATTCGTCGGCCTTATGAGCGCGGGCGATGTCGCCGGGGCCGCAGATAATTGCGGGAATGCCGGCGCGCTCGAAGAGGCCGGCCTCGGTTCCGTAGCTCACCGCCGGGACGGCTGTCACGCCCGAGGCATCACCGACCAGCGCAGCGAGCGGGCTACCGGCCGGGAGCGCCATGCCGGGATAATCGGAGATCGTTTCCGTCGTCACCTCGAAGCCCCTCGCCTGGAGCGCGCGTGCCGCGGCCAGCACAGGCTGCAAAAGCGCGGAGGGCTCGATGCCCGGTACGGCGCGTACCTCGATGTCGAGCCGCGCATGTTCCGGGATGACATTCAGCGCCATGCCGCCGCTGACGATTCCAGCCTGAAGTGTCGAATAGGGCGGCGCGAAGAGCATGTTCTGCTCGGCCTGTTCCAGCCGCTCCGATTGCCGGACGGCTTCCGACAACACGCCGGCGAGCGCGTGGATCGCATTGCGGCCGAGATCGGGGCGCGAGGAATGGCCTGCCGTTCCCCTGATCGAGATGCGCATCGCCGCCTTGCCCTTGTGTGAAAGGATTGGCGCCATACCGCTCGGTTCGCCGACGATGCTGCCGGACGGCAAGGCGCAGAGCGCCGGTATCGCGGCGATCATATGCGGCACCCCGCGGCAGCCCGCTTCCTCGTCGTAGGAGAAGGCGAAATGCAGGGGGCGGTCGAGGCGCATGGCGGCTATTTCGGGAACGAGCGACATCGCTGCCGCGAGAAATCCCTTCATGTCGCTCGTTCCCCGTCCGTATAGACGGTTTCGCTCGGCGCGGAGCGTGAAGGGATCGGACGACCATGTCTGACCTTCCGCCGGAACGACGTCCATATGGCCCGACAGGATCAGTCCCGGCCGCTCCACAGGGCCGAAACTGGCGAACAAGTTGGACCGGTCGCCTTCCGGGCCGGGAAGGATATGCACGCTCGCACCGAAGGACTGAAGATAGTCCCTGACATAGGAAACGATTGCCGCATTGGGTGTGCCGACGACCGACGGAAAACCGATCAGCCGGGCCAATATCTCCTGCACATCCGCCGTCATCCTCGCCCCTCCCCTAAAGCTCGATCAGCACGCTCTTCTGGCGGCGGTTCGACTTGTAGGCCTCCTTGCCGAGATCCTTGCCGATGCCGGAGCTCTTGTAGCCGCCGGTCGGCAGGATGTGGTCGCGCGAGCGGCCGTAGCGGTTGACCCAGATAGTGCCCGCCTCGATCCGCTTCGCCGCTCTCAACCCCTGCGACAGGTCCGTCGTGTAGACACCGGCGGCAAGGCCGTAGGAGGGGTGATCGCTGAGCGCGAAGGCTTCCTCTTCGTCGTCGAAAGTCTGCAGCGTCAGCACCGGGCCGAAGATCTCCTCGGCGAGCGCCGGAGAATTCGCGGCGAGGTTGGCAAGGATCGTCGGCTCGTAGAAATAGCCCTGCCGTTCCATTCGCCTGCCGCCGATGACGCACTCCGCGCCACCGGTAATCGAGGCATCGACGATGGTTTCGATGCGCTGCAGCTGGCGTTCGGAGATGACCGGCGAATAGTCGCTTTCGGCGTCCCAGGTCGGCCCGGCGCGATGCGTGGACATCGCCTCCGTGAGCGCTGCCAGCAGTGGCTCCGCGATGCGCCGGTCGGCGATCACCCGCGTACCGGCGACGCAGGTCTGCCCGGCGTTCAGGAGAATGCTGCGCGCGATGCAGCCGGCGGCTTTCTTGAGATCGGCCGACGCGAAGACCACTTGCGGGCTCTTGCCGCCAAGCTCCAGCGTCACCGGCTTGATCTGCGACGAGGCGATCGTCTTCATGATCGCGCCACCCGCAACGGTCGACCCGGTGAAGCTTACCTTGGCGATATCGGGATGCGCGACGATGCTGGCGCCGGTCGTCGGACCGTCCCCGAGCACGACATTGACGATACCGGCCGGGATACCGGCGCGTACAGCGAGTTCCGCGAGATAGAGTGTCGAGAATGGCGTCAACTCGGACGGTTTCAGCACGATTGCGTTGCCTGCCGCGAGCGCCGGTCCCATCTTCCAGCCGGCCATCGAGAGCGGCACGTTCCACGGGGTAATGGCGCCGACCACGCCATAGGGCTCGCTGAGGATCATGCCGAGATGGTTGCCGTCCGTCGGCACGACGTCTCCGCCCTCCTTGTCGGCCATTTCGGCGAAGAAGCGGATCTGCTCGGCTGTCACCGCGACATCGATCGATACGGACTGCGCGATTGGACGCGCCGAGGAAAGGGATTCCAGCCGCCCGAGCTTTTCGCGCTCGGCGATAATCAGATCGGCCCAGCGATGCAGCGCCTCGGCGCGCAGGCGCGGACGCCATGTAGCCCAGCCGCTCGATCTCAGTGCGCTCTTTGCCGTCGAGACGGCCTGATCGACGATATCGGCACTGGCGACCGGACAGCGCGCATAGCTGACGGCGTCGGACGGGCGCAGCAGTTCGATCTCCGGTGCGCCAGAGACAAGCCTGTCGCCGATCCAGTGGCCGAGGGGAAGTTCGATGCGATCGGGATCGAAGGAAATCGTCATGGCAAAACCGTCAGAAAATGGAATTGAAAAGAGACGGCGGCGCATGGCCGCCGGAAAGGCAAAAGACCGCGGGGCGCAAACCCCGCGGCCGTTCGATCAGGCCTGTTTGACGCGCGTCGTCTGGCTGCCTTGCAGATTGCGGGTCAGGAGCGTGACGACGACGAGCGTGACGACGTTCAGGACGAGCGCGACGATGCCGACATTGAGATCAGCCAGCGGCGCCGGCAGGAACGGGAAGAGCGCCGCAACAGTGCTCTTCGTCAGCGTGACCCAAGCAACGGTCGCCTCACCGACGATGACGCTGGCGAAGGCAGCCGTGCGCGTCACCGGGTTGTTGCGCATCAGGCTCGCCAGCAGGACCGGGAAGAGCTGCGTGACGAAGGCATAAGCCATCAGCAGCAGCGCAACGATCGTATCGCCGCCGCCAAGCGTGAAATAGACCGCAACCAGCATGACGCAGGGCGCCATCAGCTTGGCGACGAAGCCGACATGGGCGTCGTTCGCCTGCGGACGCAGCGGGCGATAGATGTTGTTGGCGACCAGCGTCGCCGCCGTCACCAGGATCATCGAACCCGGCACAAGTGCTGTCAGAACACCGGCAGCGCCGATGACGCCGACGAACCAGGGGTCGAAGGTCTGCAGCGAGATCTTGAACAGCGCCAGGTCGATATCGCCGCCCTGCAGGCCAGGAACCTGGAGCACGGTGGCAAAGCCGACGAAGAAGATGAACAGCAGCATCAGCTGGTAGATCGGCAGCACATAGGCGTTCTTGCGCAGCGCATCTTCCCGCTTCGCAGCGAAGGTTGCGGTGAACATATGCGGCCACATGTAGAAGCCAAGGGTCGAAAGCAGCACGGTGGAGACCAGCCAGGTCGAGCTCTGGCCACTTTCCGGCAACGCCAGGAAGCCGGGCTTTGCCTGATCGATCGCCTCGAACATCGCGCCGATGCCGCCATAATAGTGGTATGGCAGGTAGAGGCCGAGGAACACGGCGACCGACATCACCAGGATGTCCTTGACGACGGAGGTCCAGGCCGAGCCATGGATGCCGGAGACGAAGACATAGGCGGCAACGATGACGGCGCCGATCCAGATGCCCTGCGTCGACGAGATCGCCGAATAGGAGGCGACGTTGATGATAATGCCGAGGCCCTTGAGCTGCAGGATGAGATAGGGGATCAGCGCCACGACGCCGACGACGGCGACGAGAACACCGAAGGACCGGCTCTCATACTTGGCTGCGAAGAAATCCGGCTGCGAGATGAGCTTGCGCTCCTTGGCATAGCGCCAGATCGGCGGCAGCAGCCAATAGGAAAGCACGAAGCACAGGCTGCCATAGCCCAGCATGTAATAGGCCGGCGCGCCCTTGCCATAGGCATAGCCACTGCCGCCCAAGGAAGACGAAGGTCGTGTAGATCTCGCCTGCCATCAGCAGGAAGATGATCATGGCGCCGAAGCCGCGGCCACCAACGGTCCACTGCTCGAGGTTCATGTCCTTGCCGCGGCGGGCACGAAGGCCGAGCGCCAGGGCGACGATGAGGATGCCGAAAATGAAGAAAAGGGCGCTGTTCACTTCCGCTCTCCTTCAGCTGCATCGCTGGCATGGGCGCCGGATGCCTTGTCGGAGAAATAGATGCAGGCCATGACGATCGAAGTCGCCACCAGCATCAGCGAATACCATCCGAGCATGAAGGGCATGCCCAGAATGAACGGCTTCACTTGGTTCAAAAAGAACGGGGCAACGAGAACCCCGCAGATCGGTATCAGACTAAGTAAATGTATGGGTCGCATATGTTCCATCCTCTATGAAGCGACTGGTCGATTATCCCGCTCTTCCGGCGGATTGCTCCCGCACCCCTCTCCTCCTGAGAGATGGTTCGGTAATTCCTGTGATGTCGTGTTTGGCCTCTAGCGCCGCCCGCCGGCGAGCAGCCTGGCCTCCGGATCCCGCCGCAATCGCCACATGGCGATACAGCCGGCGAAGGGGCCGATTGCCAGCATGGTGAAGGCTCCGGGCCAGCCGAAGAGATCCCGCACTTCGGGCACCAGATGAATGCTGGCCATGGTCAGCAAAAATCCCGCGCAGGTCTGCGCCGTCAGCAGCGTTCCGACCGAGCTTGGTTCGGCAAGCTCGGCGATCGAGGCCGAAAACTGCGCGGAATCGGCGATCACGGTGATGCCCCAGATGATCGCGACCGGGATCAGCACGGCGAGCGGCGCGGCATAGAGCCAGCCGATCAGCGCTGCGCAGATGCCGCTTGCGGCCATGGCCGTGATCGTCACAAAGGTACGCCCCCGGCGATCCGCGAACATGCCGCCGAGCCAGGACCCGACTGCGCCGACCGCGACGGCCGCGAAGGTCAGCCATGCCGCCTTCGCATCCGAATTCTCCATGCCGCGATCAGCGAAGGACTGGTGCAGGAAGACCGGCAGCCAAGCCCACATGGCGTAGAGCTCCCACATGTGGCCGAGATAGCCGAGATTGACCCGCCTCAGCGACGTGCGACGCCAGCTCTGAGCGATCTTGCTCATGTCGACCGCGCTGGCGCGGCGGATGTTCGGGCCGAGCTTGACGAAGCCGATCAGCACCGCTGCTGCAAGAGCAGAAGCCGAGGCAACGCCATAGATTGCCCGCCACTCGACACCGCCGGTCGCAGCCAAGAGATGCGGGCTTGCCGAACCCAGCGTCAGCGCCCCGACCAGCAGGCCGATGAGCAGGCCGATATCGCGATTGGCCCAGGTCGCCGCCATCCGCATGCCGACGGGATAGACGCCCGCCATGCAGACACCGGTCAGAAAGCGCAGCAGGATCACCGCGCCGCCGGTCGGCGGCAGGAAGATCAGGCAGGCGGTCGCAACCGCGGCGATCGCGGCGCAGAGCGCAAACAGCCGCCTTGGGTCGAAACGGTCGGCGAGCGACAGCAGGGCCGAGACGATGGTCCCGGCGACAAAGCCGATCTGAACAGCCGTCGTCAGCAGCGCCTCTTGCGAGGCGCCGATCGTATAATGCTGCTTGATGCCGGCGATTGCCGCGCTCGAAGAGAACCAGACGCTCATCGCCGCCACCTGCGCGGCGAGGATCAGTGCCAACGATAGAGCCCTGCCAGTGCCTGGCGCGGCGAGCGGGTTGGCGCCGGGGGGTGTCGTTCGCCCGCTCATCGGATCAGGCCCTCGCCTCGGCAGCCGGGACCGGCTTGCCGACTCGGTGGAAGTCGCGGCCGAAATAGATCAGCCCGTCACGGTCGAGCTGGTTGCGGACCGCCTTCACGCGGCAGTAGAAAACGGTGTGCGTGCCGACTTCGGACACGGAATCGACCTCGCAATCGATGGCGCAGACCGCGCCGTCCAGCGCCGGAGCGCCGGTTTCGAGAGTGCCCCAGCTGGCGCAGGCCAGCGCGCTCGCTGATCGAAAGGCCCTTGGTCGCAAACTGCATGGCGACCGTCTTCTGTTCGGCCGAGAGCACGTTGACGCAGAGATTGCCGTTCTTGCGGATGATCTCGTTATTGGCGCTCGAACGGTTGATGCAGACGAGCAATGTCGGCGGCTCGTCGGTCACCGAGCAGACGGCCGAGACCGTGCAGCCCGCGAGACCGGCTTCGCCATTCGACGTGATGATGTTGACGGCGGCCGCCAGGCCGGCCATGGCATCGCGATACGCGGATTTGTCGACCACGTTCAATCCTCCTCCAGATCCCTGCAAGCCTTAGCGGGCGGCTGCGCCGCCGCGATATTGCGCGGCCGAATGCGTCGACGGCAGGCGCGCATGGCCAAACAGCTTGTCGCGATAGGTGCCGTCGGCATAGCTGGTCTTGTAGGCGCCCTTCTCCTGAAGCACCGGGATCAGCAGGTTGACGACATCGTCGATGCTTTCGGGGGCGACCGTGCGTGACAGGTTGAAGCCCGCCACGCCGGTTTCCTCGCTCCAGCCGATAAGGGTGTCCGCCACTTCCTCAGCCGAGCCAACCCAGGGCGCCTGGCGGCTGCCGAGCACCATCTGCTCCAGGAGCTTGCGGCGCGTCCATTTCGGCCCTGCAGCCTTGTTCATGATCTCGACATTCGAGGTGATCGCCTGGCTCTTGCCGGTCTCGATCGGCTCGTCGATGTCATATTTCGAGAAGTCGATGCCGAGCGAGGCGGCGGCATGCACCAGTGCCGCTTCGGAGCTGACATAGCGCTTGTATTCCTCGAATTTCTCCTGCGCTTCGGCTGAAGTCTTGCCGAGCACCAGTGTTGCGCCGAGGAACACCTTGAGATCCTCGGCCGAGCGGCCCTTGGCGACGGCGCGCGCCTTGATGTCGTCGGTGATGCCGCGAACATCTTCCTTCTTCTGGCCGTTGACGAAGACGCACTCTGCATGGGTCGCGGCAAACTCGCGGCCACGCGGCGAAGAACCTGCCTGATAGAGAACCGGCGTACGCTGCGGCGACGGCGTGCAGAGATGCATCGCATCGACCTTGTATTGCGGCCCCTCGTGATGGATGACGCGCACCTTGCTCGGATCGGCAAAGACCGCGTTGGCGCGATCCATGACGACGGCGTCGTCATCCCAGGAGCCTTCCCACAGCTTGTAGACCAGCGACATATATTCGTCGGCGAGATCGTAGCGGTCGTCATGGGCGACCTGGCCCTGCAGGCCGATGGCGCGCGCCGCGCTGTCGAGGTAGCCGGTGACGATGTTCCAGCCGATGCGCCCACCGGTCAGATGATCGAGCGTCGACATGCGCCGGGCAAACAGGAAGGGCTGCTCGTAGGTCAGGTTGCAGGTGACGCCGAAGCCGAGATTCTTGGTGACCGCGGCCATTGCCGGGATGACGATGGTCGGATCGTTGGCCGGCAGTTGCACACCGCCGCGCACCGCCGCGTCCGGGCTGCCGCCATAGACGTCATAGACGCCGACCACATCGGCAAAGAAGATGCCGTCGAACAGGCCGGCCTCGAGCTTGCGGGCGTATTCCGTCCAATATTGTAGATCATTGACGCGCGCCGACTGATCCCGCGGATGCGTCCACATCCCCTGCTGGATGTGACCCGGGCAAAACATATCGAATGCGTTGAGATGGATTTGGCGAGGCATTTATTGGCTCCCCCTCGTAAATGTTCGCTCTATCTGTCCACCATATTGGACTTTGTGTGTCACTATGATGAGCGATTGATCTATGTCAAAGAATTTTCTGAAAGGTGTGGTCACGCCGCAGAACGCCCGCAGCACTGCACAAGCACGCCAGGACGCGGGCAGAAAGGCTTCGCCTGGCGACGCAAAGCCGTCACTATAAGAGTACGGAACACAAAAGAAAGTTGCGGATAGACATGCTCCGCCTTCAGGCAGCCCAGAGAATCAGGACCGCTCGATCATGAATCGCGTAGCACGATCACCGCGTAGCGGCAGGGCCGGTTGCTCTCGTTGCGGAAAGTGCAGTCGTTCGGCGGCCCGAGTTCCAGGCAGTCGCCTTCCTTCATCTCATGGCGCGCCTCGCCTTCGAGGAAGACCAGTTCGCCATCGAGCATCCAGATGATGTGCTTGCGATTGATATAGGACGCCGCAGGGAAGGACGATTCCTTGCCGGGCGGGAAATCGATATTGATGACATCGATCGGGGTCGCAGACCGCGGCGAGACATGGCGGCGCGCATAGCCGGTCACCGGATCGATCCAGACGGGCTGCTCACCCTTGCGCAGCAGCATTCCCTCCTGCATCTCGGCACGCACCATCAGCGTCGACATGCTCATCTCGAACGCACCCGCAAGCCGCGCCAGAAGCATCGCTGTCGGGCTCGCCTCGCCACGCTCGACCTTATGGATCATCGCCCGCGACACGCTCGACCGCTTCGCCAGCTCCGTCAGCGACCAGCCGCGCAGTTCCCGCTCAATTCTCACCCGTGCGCCGAGACGCTCATCGATATTATCCAACATGCGCATATCATTAGCGTCTCACGCCCCTCCCCGGCAACTGCCGTAGCGGAACTGTCAGATACTTAAACGCCTGCCACGATAGCGGATTGGCTACATCAAACGGGCTGGCGTTCCTTGTCGCTGTCGAATTCCAGCAATTCGACCATCACGCCGAGGTCCTTGACGGTGTCGTAATAGGCATAGCGCCCGTGTCCGCCGTCAAACTCGCCGCGCTGTAGCAGCCGGTGCCCCTTGTCTTCCAGGTAGCGGTTGCGATTGGTCAGGTTCCGGGTTCTGAAGGCGATATGGTGGCAGCCCGGCCCCTTCTCTTCCAGAAGATCGCGCCAAGCGCTCTTTTCCGGCCCCGGCTGCAGAAACTCAACGTCGATATTGCCGAACTTGAACATGATGATGCGGCAGCCAACTTCCGCTGGCTTTCCATCATAGATAGCTTGCGCCTCGTCCGGATCTGCGGCTTTACCTTCGGCCGGGACGGGCTTGCCCGTCAGGTCGGAAAACCAGGCCGCGGATTTTTGCACGTCGTCGGTGACGAAGCAGATCTGCATCACCGCATCTTCGTCAAGCAAGCGTTTGTCCATGTCTCAATCCTTTGAAGGAGCAAGGTCGCGGGAGCGGCCGATCTTTTGAGCGGCCGCCCTCTGGGAGGGATCGATTAGCCAAGGATAGTCTGGTAGTTGTCCTTCACCTTGGAGATCGCATCATCAATGCTCATGTTGGGATCGCTCCAAAAGTTGAAGACCACTTCCCATATCGAATTTTCCCAGTCGGCATCGCTGATGCTGTGCGGATTCTGCACCTGATGCTTGGGGTCGGCGACGATGTGCAGGACCTCCTTGGAGCAGGCGTCGAGACTATCCTGCGGCGCGTCGAGGCGAACAGGCGTCGATCCCTTTGCCTTGGCGAACTTTGCCTGGACATTCGGGTCGATCACGACGGATGCGAAATCCAGTTCCGCCTTATCCTTGTCCTCAGGCTGGCCGCCGAGGAGGCCCCAGCTGTCGACGCTCGCGACTACGGCCTTGGCGCCGGGGATTTGGATACAACCGAAGTCCTTGCCTGCTGTCTTTCCGGCAGCAAGCCATTCGCCCTTCATCCAGTCGCCGTGGATCTGCATCAGAGCCTTGCCGGTGATCACGAGGTTGGTCGTCAGATTCCACTCGCGATTGGCCGAACCCTCGTCCGCTGCCTGCTGGAATTTCCGAAGATATTCGAAGACCTTGCGGAACTCGGGCGTGTCGAACACCGCAGGATCGGGCTTTTCGCCGTAGATTTTGTTGAAGAAATCCTGACCGCCGATCGTCGCCGCCAGAGCATGGGTGAGGTATCCAACTTGCCACTGCTGACCGCCAACGGCGAGCGGGATGACACCAGCCGACTTGACCTTATCGAAGTCTGCGAACATGTCGTCGAGCGTCTTCCAAGCCGTCGGATCGACGCCAACCTTCTTGGCGACGTCCATGTTGTAATAGACCATGCCATCGATATGCAGCGCGGTCGGCACCTTCATGACCTGGCCATCGACGACCATCGAATGAGCGACAGCGTCTGGATACTTATCGGGATAGCCCTGATCTTTGAAGAAATCTGTCAGCGGGCGACCGAAGCCCTGCTTTGACAAATCGCGATAAACGCCTGGGTTGGATTCCATGAAGACGTTCGGCGGATTGCCGCCTGCGACGAGATTCATCAGGTTGACGTTCGAGCCGGTGTCATGCGGGATGGCGATATCCGTCCATTTATGGCCCTTCGCCTCGAAATGCTTCTTGAGCACGTTCAATGCGGCCACCTCCGGCGGAGCCGACCAAGTGTGGTAGATCACCAATTCTGTGGCGTGTGCGCCCAGGGGGGCGGCGCCTGCAAGCATGGCGGCAGTGATGCCGGCAATAATCCTGTTCATCATTTCCATTCCTCCCATCGTTTATGCATTCACATCCGCCGCCCGGTGCGAGCGTCGAAGATATTGGCCTTTCCGCGTGGAAATTCGGCGCGAACCGACTGCCCGGCTGCAAGTCCCGCCGCACGATCGGGATCGACACGCAAGGCAAGAAGTGCGGCGCCGAAACCGAGATAGGCAGTAGCATCCGAGCCCGTACGCTCAGCCTGGCGAAGCGGCAGCGCGAAGCTGGCCGCCGCATTGGCGAGCGGCTGATCGGCGACGACGAAATGTTCCGGGCGCAATCCGACGATGACTTCAGCACCATCCTGCGGCGGGGCCGAAAACGGATAGCCCGCCAGATCGATCAAGTCGCCGGTATCAAACTTCGCCTTGACGCAAGGCCCATCGATCTTCAACCGCGCCGGACGCAGGTTCATTGCCGGCGCGCCGATGAAGCCGGCAACGAAGAGATTTGCAGGACGCTCGTAGATCTCATCCGGCGTACCGAATTGCTGGATGACACCGCCATCCATGACGGCGATCCGCGTTGCCATCGTCATCGCCTCGATCTGGTCATGAGTGACGTAAACGATGGTCGGCTTCAGCGTGTCGTGTAGCTTCTTGATCTCGAGCCGCATCTCTGTCCGCAGCTTGGCGTCGAGATTGGAAAGCGGCTCGTCGAAGAGAATGACATCCGCCTGCTTCACAAGCGCCCGGCCGATCGCCACGCGTTGACGCTGGCCGCCTGACAACTGGCCGGGCTTGCGATTGAGAAGCGGTTCGATCTGCAGGAGTTTTGCCGCTGTAGCAATCCGCTGCTCGACTTCCTGCCTGTCGAGGCGGCTGGCTGCGAGGCCGAACTTCAGGTTCCCGTAGACGGTCTTCGTCGGATAGAGCGCATAGGATTGGAAGACCATCGCGAGCCCGCGATCCTTCGGATCGAGATCGGTCACATCCCGCTCGCCGATCATGATCCGCCCGTCGCTGACCTCAAGCAGGCCCGCCAGCAGATTGAGAAGCGTGGTCTTGCCACAGCCGGAGGGGCCGAGCAGTACCAGGAAATCACCGTCGTCAACCGCAAGATTGAGGTCGTTGAGAATGGTCAGCGAACCAAAGGATTTGACAATATGTTCGAATGAAACACGCGGCATGGATCAACCCTTGATCGCGCCGGCGGTAATTCCCTGAACGAAGAATTTGCCGACGAGGAAATAGATGACGAGGGGTGGAATAGCGGTCAGCAGCGCCGCTGCCATGTTGTCGTTATAGGCGACGACGCCGGTCGAAACCGTGATCAGATTGGCAAGGATGACCGTCATCGGCTGCGTTCCCAGCCCACCGAAAGTCACGCCAATCAGGTAGTCGTTCCAGATTGACGTGATCTGCAGGATGAGGACGACGATCAGAATATTGCCGGACATCGGCAAAATGATCTCGATGAAGATGCGCCAGAACGAGCCTGAATCGATGATCGCGGCGCGGATGATCTCCTGCGGTATGTCCTTGTAGTAGTTGCGGAAGATGAGCGTCAACACCGGCATCGCGAGAACCGCATGGACGGCGGCGATGCCCCAGAGCGTACCGTAAATCCCGATCGACGCGGTGATGCGGATCAGGGGATACATGATGACCTGGAATGGCACGAAGGCGCAGATGAACAGCAGGAACAGGAACGCATTCGCCCAGCGAACATTCCAGAGCGCCAGCGCATAACCGGTGACGATTGACAGCGCGATCGACAGGATCAGCGACGGAAAGAGGATCAGAACCGAGTTCCAGAAACCGACTTTCAGACCATTGCAATTGATGCCCGAGCAGGCCTTGTTCCACGCGTGATCCCAGGCCTCCAGTGTCCAGACATGCGGCAGCGAAAAGATCGCGCCCTCGCGGATCTGGTCCATTGTCTTGAAAGACGTGACGACCACGACATAGAGCGGCACGCAGAAGAACAGCGCGCAGATCGTCAGGAAAACGAGAATTGCGATCGAACGGCCAGCGATCCGCTTCTTCTTGCGCGGAAAGAAGGGGCCGCGCTGTGTCGGCAATGCATTGGCCGCGTCTTCGAGCGTTGCAGCCTGGGTGATCATCGTCATGCGCCACCGCCATTCACACGGCGCTGCTGCCATGCCGTAATCAGCACCAGCGGCAGGAAGATCAGTGCCGTGATGACAAGCATTGTGATCGCCGCCGCTGAGGCATAGCCGATATTGCTCTTTGCCGAGAGCGCGTTGATCGTGAAATAGGCGGGAACCCAAGTAGAGTTGCCAGGACCGCCGTTTGTCATGGCGACCACGACGTCATAAGCCTTGATCACACCGAGCGAGAGCAGGATGGCGCAGGTGATGAAGGTAAACTTCATCATCGGGATGATGATCTCGATATAGAGACGCCAGAAGCTGACGCCATCGAGCCGCGCCGCACTCCAGATCTCCGTGTTGATCGACTTCAAACCGGCCAGCATCAGTGCCATGTAGAAGCCGGAACTCTGCCAGATCGAGGCGAGAATGATGGCGTACATCGCCGTATCCGGGCTCGCCAGCCAGTTGAAGCTGACGGAGGTAAAGCCAAGTCCGTGCAGGAAATTCTCAAGACCGAGCTGCGGATTGAAAATCCAGCGCCAGGCAGCACCCGTGACGATCAGCGAGACGGCGAGCGGATAAAGAAAGACGGTGCGAAAGAAGCTTTCTCCGCGCCATTCCCTGTCGATCATCGCCGCGAGCACGAAGCCGAAAACGATGGCGAGCGCGCTGCCGAGGCCGAGAATGATCAGATTCTGCAGCGAGATCGCCCAGCCGCCATCATTGAACAACCGGGCGTATTGGCGCGTCCAGTCTGTCCAGTCGATTTCATATTCGGGCATGCGGCGGCTGCGAGTAAACGACAGCCAGACGGTCCAGCCGATCGCTCCGATGAAAGCAACCATGGTGACGGCAACAGCCGGCGCGAGAGCCAGCTGGGGCGCCACGCGGCTCCAGCGTAGTTGCATCTCTGTCCTCCCCAAGGCGGCGCTCCCACACCCCCTTCGCTCGAATTCGAGCTTGTATTATCGTTAAACTATGTTCAAAAATCGCATTAGGTCAACAGCTGTTTTTGGTTTGCGTGGCGGCAACCTGTGCACAGCACGGATCATAAGGCAGCTGACGCGACCTTCAGGGAGGAGGAATAAACGATGAGAAAACAATGGGGTATTCCACAGATCGGCTTCGGAACTTATGGGCGGACGGGCGCTGACGGCGTTACTGCGATCCTTTTTGCCCTTGAGACCGGTTACCGCCATTTGGACACGGCGCAGACTTACGACACCGAAACGGAGACCGGAAAGGCGTTTCGGGAGTCCGGCCTACCGCGCCAGGATGTGTTCATCACTACTAAGATTTCGACCGACAACCTTGGCGAAGGGCAGCTTATCCCCTCCCTCGAGCGCAGCCTAGAGGCGACGAAACTTGAGCAGATGGATCTGACGCTTATCCATTGGCCGGCGCCGCACGGGCGAATTTCGCCGGAGGTCTATCTGCCGCAGCTTGCTGAAGCGCAGGCACGCGGCCTGACGCGATTGATCGGCGTCTCGAATTTCACGATCGGCCTTCTGGAGCAGGCTGCCGCGATTCTGGGCGACGGCAAGGTCGCCAACAACCAGTTCGAACTTAATCCGCACCTGCAGAACAAGAGGCTTGCAAAGCATTGCATGGAAAAGGGAATTTCCGTCACTTGCTACTTGCCTATCGCCCGTGGCGCCTTGCGTGGCGACCCGGTCATAGAAGCCATCGCGGCGAGACACGACGCGAGCGTCGAGCAGATCGCCCTCGCCTTCGAGTTTACCAAAGGCTACTGTGCAATCCCCACGTCCGGCAAGCCGGAGCGTATCCGTTCGAATTTCCAGGCGTCGAAACTCACGCTTTCGGTCGAGGAGGTCGCCGCAATCGAGACCGTCGACCGCAACCTGCGCGTCATCAATCCGGATTGGGGACCGAAGTGGGATTGACTGGACCCCATTGACAAGCCGCAGCGATCACGGCAATTCTTACGCTCGTATTAACGTTAAACTAAATTGCTCCATGGAGCGAATGAGCGGCAATGGCAACGTTGCCGGGAGGAGGATTTATGCTTGGAATTACCGGCTACGGCCACGTTGCGATCAAGGTGAAGGATCTCGACGCCTCGCTTGATTTCTACCGTGAGAAACTTGGATTTCCGGAAATGCTTCGGCTGAAGAACGATGATGGCTCGACCTGGCTCGTCTATCTCCGGATCACTGACGAACACTATCTTGAAATCTTCCCCGGCGCAGAGAACGAAAGGGCGCCGGGCTGGAATGCCAATGGCGTCAACCACATGTGCTTCACGATCGACGATCTTGATGCGACCGCCGGCCGCATCAAGGCGGCCGGCATAAAGCTGACGGCGGAGATCAAGGCCGGCCTCGACGGTAATCGGCAGGCTTGGATCGAGGATCCGGATGGCAACCGCATCGAACTAATGGAGATGCATCCGGATTGCCTTCAGTATCAGGGCATCAAGCGGCTTCACGCCGAAGGTAAATAATCGGGCGGGGCCGCGGTCATGCACTGCGGCTCCCTTCCGCTTTCTTTGCGGCAGCGCTAATGGAAGCGGAGTGTTACAAATGCAGATATGAACCGATGACGCGATCAACCGTCCGCCTCAAAGACATCGCCGGCAAAACGGGCTTCTCCGTCAACACGGTCTCGTTGGCGCTAAGGGAAAGCCCGCGCATTCCCGAGGAAACGCGGCAGCTGATCCGGGATGCGGCGGCCGAGCTCAATTATCTGCCGAACCATATCGCCAAGTCTCTCGTCAATCGCGAGACGAAGACGATCGGCCTGATCCTGACCGACATCACCAACCCGACGCTGACGCGCACCGCACAGGCGATCGAATTGGCGCTCGCCGAGCGAGGCTACGGCACGTTGTTTGCAACATCCAACAACGATTTCGGTGAGGAGATTCGCGCACTTGAGATGTTCCGCTCACGGCAGGTCGACGGCATGCTTGTCTATCCACGCAGCCACCGGCGCCTTGACCATATCCGGCGCTTGAGGCAGTCGAACTATCCCGTTGTTCTCCTCGTCGGCGATCCGGATTCCGGCGTCGATGGTGTCTGTGTCAACGAGCGCCGCGGTGCCTACAAGGCAACGCGTCACCTGATCGAGACCGGTCATCGCCGTATCGCGATCATCGATAGCGCCAACCCGCTCGGCAATCTCGAGAAGTGTGAGGGATATCTGCAGGCTCTAGAAGAGGCTGGCATCGGATTCGACCCGGCTTTAGCCGCGGACCCGCAGGGCCATACCGTGATGAAGGGCTATTGGGCGACGGACACACTGATGAGCATCGCACCACGCCCAACCGGCATCTTTGCAGCAAACGACTCGCTGGCACTTGGCGCCTTGCGCTGGAGCCAGAAGAATGGAATTTCCGTGCCCCGCGACGTGGCTATCGTCGGCTTCGACAATATCGAGTTTGCCGAGCATGCAGCGACCCCGATTTCCAGCGTCAACTATGCCGTCGATGTCGTCACCCAACTCGCCGTCGATCGCCTGATGCGGCTGATCAATGCGGGGGACACACTTCCAGAACCCCGGGTGACGATGATCGATCCCGATCTGATCGTCCGCGAAAGCACGACTGGGCGCGTCTGACCGCGGCGCCGCGCAAGAGGAGGAAGCCATGACCTATCCGATCTCCTATCAGCTTTATTCTTCCCGCAATTTTCCGCCGCTCTACGCACAATTCCCTGAGCTCAAGGCCTTCGGCTACGATGCGATCGAGCCCTGGCTCCCGGCCTATGAGGCCGATCCACGCACGTTCCGGCAGGCGCTCGATGATGCCGGTCTCGCGTGTCATTGCTTTCACATGCCGCTGGCTGGCCTCATCGACGAGCCGAACCGCTTTATCGACATTGCCCTGACGATCGGAGCCACGGTAATGATCCCGCCTTACGTGGCCCCGGAAGAGCGCGATACGACCGCGGACTACTGGCGGGGGCTGGGCGAGAGGCTCGCGGCGGGCGCCGAACGCGCGGCACCTCACGGGTTGAAAGTCGCCTGGCACAATCACGATTTCGAGTATCGCCCACTCGCCGATGGATCGCGGCCTATCGACCTCATCTTCGAAGGCGGCGGCCCGGACCTCTGGTTCGAGATCGATTGCGGCTGGATCACCCGCGCGGGCGCCAATCCCCCGGCCGAGCTCAGAAAATTTGCGGACCGCATCATCGCCATACAGATGAAGGACATGGCGCCTGCTGGAACAACCGGGGACGACGGCTGGGCTGCGACCGGCGACGGCATCATCAACTGGGGAGGCCTCGTACCGCTCTTCCGCCAAACGGCGGCCGAGCACATCGTCACCGAACACGACAATCCTTCGGACTGGCGCCGCTTCGCCAAACGCTCGATCGATCACATCAAGGCGCTTGGCCTGTAAAAAGCCTGGACAAGCTGCTTATAGCAGCTTGTCCAGGGTGATCGGCAGATCGCGGATGCGTTTTCCGGTGGCGTTGTAGACGGCATTTGCGATGGCGGCGGCGACGCCGGTGATGCCGATTTCGCCGATGCCGCGGGCGCCCATCGGCGCCTGCGGGTCGGGCTCGTTCGTGTAGATGATGTCGATCTCGGGGACGTCCATCTGCACCGGCACGTGATATTCGGCGAGCGATGCGTTGACGACGCGGCCAAAGCGTTCGTCGAAATTGGTCTCTTCGGTCAGCGCCAGTCCGATCCCCATGATGATGCCGCCCTTGAACTGGCTGATCGCCGTCTTGGCGTTGAGGATCACTCCGGCGTCGAAGGAGCCCAGGAAGCGCGATATGCGCGTCTCGCCGGTGATTTCGCTGACCCTGACTTCGCAGAATTGCGCGCCGTAGGAGTGCATGGAGAAGGCCTCCATTTCCGCCGGTGGCGGTGCTTCACCCTGAACGACAAGCTCGTCCCTCCCCGCGCGGCGCAGGATCGACTGATAGGATTCGAAGCGTCCTTTCTCGTCGCGATGGCCGATCCCGCCGTCTCTCGGCTCGACCTCGGCAAGCGACAGCCCGGCAAGCGGCGAGTCGTTTCCGGCGAGCTTTAACAGCTCGTCGACGAAGATCTCCGTGGCCGCGATCACCGCACCTGCGATCGACGCCGTCTGCGTCGAGCCGCCAGCGATCACGCCGCGCGGCAGGGTGCTGTCGCCATAGTCGAAGGTCACGTCCTCGAAGGGGATGCCGAGACGGAGCGCGATATGCTCGGCCTGGGCGGTTGCCGTGCCCATGCCCATATCGTGGACAGCAGTGGAAACCGTTACTTTGCCCTCGGCCGTCAGCCGCATCCTCACGGCGCCGCCGGGGAAGCGGTGATAGGGATAGGTCGCGGTTGCGCATCCCATGCCGATCAGCCATTCGCCGTCGCGCTTCTGGCGCGGCACCATGCTGCGCCCGCTCCAGCCGAATTTCTCGGCACCCTTCTCGTAGCATTCAATGAGGCGGCGCGATGAAAAGGGCTTGCCGCTGGTCGGGTCCCTTTTGGGCTCGATGCGGCGGCGGAGTTCGATTGGGTCGAGCTTAAGCTTTTCCGCCAGCTCGTCGATTGCCGATTCCAGCGCGAAGGTGCCGACGGATTCGCCGGGTGCGCGCATGAAGGTGTTGGCGAGCATATCCATATCGGCCACTTCCTGCGCGAGCCTGAAGGATCCGGCCGCATACATATGACGGGCCGGGAAGGTGAACTGCTCCGGACAGGAATTGTGCAGCGTCATCGCGACGATGCCGGTGTGGATCAGGGCGTCGAGCGTCCCATCCGCCTTGGCGCCGAGCGCGACACGCTGCTCGGTGACAGTGCGCCCGCCGACAAGACGGAAGACGCCTTCGCGGGAGAGCATGATGCGCACCGGCCGCCCGGCGAGCTTCGCTGCCGCACAGGCAAGGATCTGGTGATCCCACAGGCATTTCCCGCCAAACCCGCCGCCGACATAGGGCGAGGTGACGTGCACATTCTGCGGATCGATCCCGAAGATGTCGGCGAGCTGCCCGGCAGTCAGATCCAGAAGCTGGCTGGCATCGTGCATTCGCAGGTGATCGCCATCCCAGGCGACGGTCGCCGCATGCAGCTCGATGGCGTTGTGATTATGCCTCGGCGTCCGGTAGATCTGGTCGACGCTGACTTCAGCACGTTTGAGAGCGGCCTCGGCGTCACCGATCTCCAGGATCGGCGGCTGGCCGAGCAGTGTTTCAAGCTGCCTCGGTGTCTTCTTCGCCTCCTCGAACGAGGTGACAGCCGGCAAGGCCGCGTATTCGGTCTTGATCAGGCTTGCCGCATAATCCGCCTGCTCCTGCGTTTCGGCAAGCACACAGGCCACCGGCTGGCCGTTCCAGTGTATCTCGTCGTTCTGCATCACCGGCAGGTCGCTGGCGCCTGCGGCCGTCGGCGACGACATCATCAGCGATGGCGCCTTCATCCGCGGGGCGTTGTGATAAGTCATGACGAGAATGACGCCCGGCGCCTTTTCTGCTGCCACCGTCTCAATCGACAGAATGCGCCCGCGCGCAATCGTGCTGAAACTCAAGGCCGCATAGCAGATGTCCTCATAGGGATACTCGGCCGCATAGCGGGCGCCACCCTGAACCTTCAGCGGTCCGTCGATACGCGAAACCGGGCGCCCGAGCGCTCCATGCCGGCGCAACATCGGATCCGATGTCACGGCGGGCTGCCAGCGGCCGGATTTTGCGGTGGTGGTTTCCGGCTGGGTGCTCATGCGCCCTCTCCCTTCAATTCGTTGAGGACGGCAACGATCGTTCGCGTGGCGAGCTCGATCTTGAAGCCGTTGTCGCGAAGCGCCTTTGCGGATGAGAGCTCAGCCTCTGCCGCGGCCCGGAAGGTCTGTTCCGTGGCCGGTTGCCCTCTCAGCGCCGCCTCCGCTTTCGAAGCACGCCACGGCTTGGGCGCGACGCCGCCAAGCGCCAGCCTGACATCGCGGATGTTGCCGGCATCATCGATGTCGAGCGCTGCCGCCACTGAGGCGAGCGCGAAGGCATAGCTGGCCCGGTCGCGCACCTTGCGATAGGCGGAACGCCGGCCGAAGGATAGCTGCGGAATCTCCACCGCCGTGATCAGCTCCCGGGGCTGCAATTCGGTTTCGACATCAGGACGATCGCCCGGCAGCCGGTGAAGTTCCGCAAGCGGGATCGCGCGCCGTCCCGACGGCCCCTCGACATGAACCACGGCATCGAGCGCCACAAGCGCGATGCACATATCGGAGGGATGTGTCGCCACGCAGGATGAGGAGGCCCCGAGAACGGCATGATAGCGATTGAAGCCGCCGATCGCGTCGCAACCGGCACCCGGTTCGCGTTTGTTGCAGTGAGAGGCGTTGTCGTAGAAATAACGGCAGCGCGTTCTCTGCAGGATATTGCCAGCGACGGTCGCCATGTTGCGGATCTGCGCGCTGGCGCCGGAGAGAAGCGCACGCGACAGCACCGGATAGGCAGATCGCACCCGCATATCGGCCGCAAGCGCCGTGTTCTTGACCGCGCCGCCGATCATCAGCGTGCCATCGCCGGTCTGATCGATGCCATCGGCAAGTGCGGTGACGTCGATGAGCGTCTCAGGACATTCGACTGTCTCCCGCATCAGGTCGACGAGATTGGTGCCGCCGCCGAGATATCTGGCGGCGCTGCTCTTTCCGGAGAGCTCGATCGCGGTGGATGGGGTGGATGCCTTCTCATAGGTGAAGAGGTTCATGCGCGTGCCCTCGCCTTCGTCTCGGCGGCGGTCTGGCCGGAATAGGTCTCGGCGATTGCCTCGACGATGCCGTTATAGGCTCCGCATCGACAGAGATTGCCGCTCATGCGCTCGCGCAATTCAGTTTCCGTCAGAGCGATCTGCTCAGCAGCCAGATCCGGGGTGATGGCGCTCGGCACGCCGCGGCTGATTTCCGCGGCCATGCCGATGGCGGAACAGAGCTGTCCCGGCGTGCAATAGCCGCATTGGAAACCGTCATGTTCGATGAACGCCTTCTGCAGCGGGTGAAGATCGCCATTTTTGGCCAGGCCCTCGACCGTAGTGATGCTGCGCCCCTGATACTGGACGGCGAGCGCCAGACAGGAGTTGATGCGCTCCCCGTCGACAAGCACGGTGCAGGCGCCGCACGCCCCCTGGTCGCAGCCCTTCTTGGTGCCCATGAGGCCGGCATAGTTTCGCAAGAGATCGAGCACCGACGTGCGGATATCCGCAGTGACATCGATCGGCTCGCCATTGATGGTGAATTGCATAAGCGTTCTCCTTATGCGATGACGGTTTTTGAAACTTCACCCCAAGGGACCTAGAAAGCGGCGCCGAAGTTTCAAACGATTTGTGATGGGGATTTCGCTGCGTATCGGCGGCAAAGATCAACTCTTTGAATATTCGAGTCGATCCGATGCAATCGACCGTAGAAATGTGCTCGCGCGGCAAGTGTCAGAACGTCGCACCAAGCAACGCCCAAGTGCAGGCTTCAGCCTTTACTAAGGAGTCCCCGGCATAATGCTCGCCAAAGAGGGGCGGGCACGCGTCAGTGGGCAATAAATTAACGTGGACGAACAACGAGCTTGAAGACCTGGTCAGGCAGCTCGGCATTGCGCTTGAGGCATCCGGCATCGGGATCTGGCAGCACAATATCGCCAAGAACCAGACCCGGTGGGACGATCAGCTGCAGCGCATTTACGGCGTTGCCAAGGGCGAACACGACGTCATCTGGCTGGAGAGCGTGCATCCCGACGACTGTCCGGGTGCCAGCACGATCTTCAAGGCGGCCATTGCCAACAAGAGCGACTATGCCTCGGAGTTTCGTATCATCCGCCCGGATGGCGAGATCCGCCATATCCGATCACGAGCACAGTACTTCGTGGACGGCCAGGGCGAGCCCTGCTTCATCGGCGCCGAATGGGATGTGACCGAGGACGCATTGCGCAACCAGCAGCTCGCCAAGCAGCGCGAAGCGGCCGAGCAGAGCCGGGCGGAAGCACGCTATGCAGCCGATCACGATTCTCTCACGAGCCTATTGAATCGCCGCGCCTTCGACGATGCCTTTGCGCGCCTGCTGCAAGCGTCCGAACCCGTTGCCTCGCTCTGTCATATCGATATCGACCGGTTCAAGGAGATCAACGACCGCTTCGGCCATGGCGGCGGCGATACGGTGTTGCGGCATGTCGGTTCCGTGCTTGCTTCGGGGATCGCCGGTGGCGAGATTGCAGCGCGCCTTGGCGGTGACGAGTTTGCGGTTCTGTCGCTTTCGCCTGAGCCGGATCGAATGCGCGAGATCGTTGCGAGAATCCGCCAAGATCTGCAGAAGCCGGTCTTTATCGATGGCGAGCCTTTCACCGTGGAATGCTCGATCGGCTACGCCCATGCGAGCGGCGCCGATGTTGCCGCGCTGCTGACGTCTTCCGACATCGCGCTCTACGAGGCGAAGAAGAACGGCCGCAATCGCGACCAGCTGTTTACGCCGGCACTTGCCGAGAAGCGCAACGCCGAAAAACAGATGCTGCAGGAGTTGCGCAGCGGCCTGCACATCGGCGAGATCGTGCCCTTCTATCAGGTAAAGGTCCGCGCCAGCGATTATGCGATCTGCGGTCTCGAAGCGCTTGCCCGCTGGGAGAGCCCGAAGGGCTTGCGCATGCCGGGCGATTTCCTTGAGCTTGCTGCCGCTAACGGCCTGATGGACGCCGTCGATGACGCTGTCTTCCGCCGCGTGCTCTTCGATATCAATCGCTGGTCGATGGCGGGGATCAAGGTTCCGACGGTGTCGGTCAACCTCTCGGCCGCCCGCCTCGGCGATCCGTCGCTGCCCGGCAAGGTCAGCGCGCTCGGTATTGCACCCGGGCAAATCAGCTTCGAATTCATCGAGACCATCTTCCTGGATACGCTGAGCGAGCAGGTGAAGCGCAATATCGAGCGCATCCGCCAGCTCGGCATCGATATCGAGATCGACGATCTTGGTTCCGGCCATGCTTCGCTGCTCGGCCTGCTCGAGCTCAGGCCCAATCGCGTCAAGATCGACCGCCATCTCGTGCTGCCGATCCTGAAGAGCGAGACACAGCGGCGGCTGATCGGCTCGCTGATCGACATTGCCCGCACGCTCGAGATCGAGGTCGTCGCCGAGGGTGTCGAGACGCTGGATCACGCCCGCCTGCTGGCCGGGCTTGGCGCCGATACGCTGCAGGGATACGCCTTCGGCCGGCCGCAACCGGCGCAGGTGACAC
The DNA here is from genome assembly GCF_040546565.1 of Rhizobium sp. OAE497. NCBI lineage: Bacteria > Pseudomonadati > Pseudomonadota > Alphaproteobacteria > Hyphomicrobiales > Rhizobiaceae > Rhizobium > Rhizobium sp. OAE497. Next base: position 1,031,192 of record NZ_JBEPOA010000002.1, on the reverse strand, counting down.
AGGCGGTCCTGGAGACGGCCGCTGCCCGCAGGATGGAGAATGCCGGCTGAGATGGTTCAGAACTGTCCTACGCCGTGCGCCTTGAGCGCATCGAGAAACGGTTTTGGCCGCAGGTCGGTATCGAGCGGCAGGCCACGGTTGAAGCCGGGCGAGGTTCCGTCGCGCCAGTAGCCATGCTGCTTGTAGGCCTCGACCTCTTCGGGCGGTAGCCCAAGCCAGGAATAGCGATCCGTCAGCCCCCAGGTGGCGACGCCGCGCAGATCCTCGAAATCGCAGACCACATCGAGATAGCGCGCCACCTCGGCCCCGACTTTCGCATCGCGCTCTACCGCTGACATGACATAGTCGGCTTCGGTGACATCGAGCTCGGTGACGAAGACGAAAAGACCGAGATTACGGATCTCCTTCAAGAAGCTCGAAATGGCAGCCTGCGACACCGGCCCCTTGCGCAGGTCGAGATGGGCCTGCAGCCCGATGCCACCGATCGGGACGCCACCCATCTTCAGCCGTTCGAGCAGCCGCAGGAAGTGAAAGCGCCGGTCGTGCTCCACGGTCAGATCATATTCGAGCCCATACTCGTTGATCAGCAACTCAGCACCCGGTGATGCCGCCCGCGCCGCCTGAAGTGCCATCGCGATGTAATCGGCACCAAAACAGTCCAGGAAGACGGATGGCCTGAGGCCGTCGTCCCGGAACCCCGTATCGATCGGCTCGTTGACGACGTCCCAATAGCGGACACCCGCGTAGCGGCCGACCATCCGGCCGATATGACCCGTGACGGTGCTCCAGTCGCGGGTCTCGCGGAGATGGTCAGGCAGCCAGGGCGGCATGCTGCGGTGCCAGAGCAGCGTATGGCCATAGATCTCCTTGCCGTGATCCCTGGCGAAATTCGCCACCGTATCTGCTGCTTCGAACGCGAACTGCCCTTGCCGCGGCTCGATCTGGTCCCATTTGAACTCGATCTCCGGCGTCAGGCGGCTGCAATATTGCAGGAGAGAATCCCGGTATTGCCCGTCCGCTTCGATGAATTGGGTACGGGCGGCTGACCCGAAAGGGATAGGCCTACTCCTTTGGGATGAGTAGGCTGGCTTTAAGGATGAAGCGGCTGCAATTGCGCCCATAGCTCCGGTTGCAATATTCCTTAAGAAGCCCCGCCTCGACAACTCTGGCATTGTATTTCCTCAGGTAACGGCTTCTGCTTTTCACAGAAATAAGGCGTTCAGAAGATTAAAAACGCAATTTGCGGTTATCACGTGTAATTGTATTTTCGAAAAAGCTATATTAATGGACCGTTAACAACAAGAATAAGGGGGAAGCCTCAAGAACAATCTATCAACTGCTTGCTGAAGAGCCTTGTTCTTCGGAGCGATATTGTATGGAGTCCTAAGGTGATAGAGTTTAATCATGCGACCGGGTCGCTGCGTCCCGCTCTCGAGGGCGCAAATATCCTGATAACCGGCGGAGCCGGTTTCCTCGGATCTCATCTTGCAGATCTGCTCGTTTCCCGCGGCAATCACGTTTATTGCCTCGACAATTTCCACACCGGCCGTGCGTCCAATCTCTCCAGACTCCAGTTCAGCAACCGCCTGAGCGTCGTGCAGCATGACGTCACCGACGAACTGCCCGATACCTTGCCGAAATTCGCGGAGATCTACAATCTCGCCTGCCCGGCGTCACCCGTACATTATCAGGCCGATCCCGTCGCGACCGCGATGATCAATTGCAAGGGCGCCTGGAATGTGCTGCGCCGCGCCGAACGCGACGGCGCCCGCGTCTTCCACGCCTCCACCTCGGAAATCTACGGCGATCCCGAAATCCACCCGCAGCCGGAACACTACTGGGGCAACGTCAACACCGTTGGCCCACGCTCCTGCTACGACGAGGGAAAACGCTTCGCCGAGACGCTGTTTACCGATTTCGGCAAGACCCGCGGCGTCACCGTCCGCATGGTCCGCATCTTCAACACCTACGGCCCGCGAATGCAGCCGGACGATGGCCGCGTCGTCTCGAATTTCGTCATTCAGGCGCTGCTCGGCCAGCCGCTGACCGTCTATGGCGATGGCAGCCAGACGCGCTCCTTCTGCTATGTCGACGACCTGATCCGCGGCTTCGACCTCCTGATGCGCAGCGAACTCGCCGACACGCCGGTCAATCTCGGCAATCCCGGCGAATTCACCATGGAAGAGCTCGCGCATCTCGTCCTCGAGATCACCGGCTCCCGCTCGCCGATCGTCCGCCTGCCGCTTCCGGTCGACGATCCCAAGCGCCGCAAGCCCGATATCAGCAAGGCGAGCGAGCTTCTCGGCTGGCGCCCTGAAGTGAGCCTCCGCGAGGGACTGCTCAAGACCATCGAATATTTCGACGGCGAACTCAGACGGCAGCCCGCCGCCGCCATCAGCGCTGCTGAATAACCATCAGATCATAGGTGAAACATGAAAGTCATAATTGTTGGCTCCGGCTACGTGGGCCTGGTTTCCGGTGCGTGCTTTTCCGCCATCGGTCATTCCGTCGTCTGCGTCGATAGCAACGCGCAGAAGATCAACCTCCTGAACTCCGGCGGCGTGCCGATCTTCGAGCCCGGTCTCGACGCCCTGATCAAGACCAATATCGATGAGAGCAGGCTGACCTTCTCGACCGATCTCAAGTCATCGCTCAAAGGCGCCGATTTCGCTTTCATCGCCGTCGGCACGCCGACCCGCCAGGGCGGCAGCGAAGCGGATCTGACGAGCGTTTATGCCGTCGCTTCCGAGATCGCGCTCAGCGCCGAAGACGGCCTCGTCGTCGTCACCAAGTCGACCGTGCCTGTCGGCACCGGCGATGCCGTCGAAGCGATCATCCGCACCTCGCGTCCCGATCTCGTCTTCGCCGCCGTGTCCAATCCGGAATTCCTGAAGGAAGGCAGCGCCATCGATGACTTCATGAGCCCGGATCGCGTCGTCGTCGGCTGCGATGTTCCCTGGGCGACCGAGAAGATGAAGATGCTCTACGAGCCGCTTCGCGCCACCGGCGCTCCAATCCTCTATACCGGCCGCAATGCCGCTGAAGTCATCAAGTATGCAGCAAACGCTTTCCTCGCCATCAAGATCTCCTTCATCAACGAGATCGCCGATTTCTGCGAGGCGGTCTCCGCCGACGTCTCGGAAGTCGCAAACGGGATCGGCCAGGACACCCGTATCGGCCGCGCCTTCCTGAACCCGGGTCCAGGCTATGGCGGCTCCTGCTTCCCGAAGGACTCGCTGGCATTGCTGGCAACCGCGCAGAGCCATTCCGTCAGCCTACGCGTTGTCGAGAGCTCGATTGCCGCCAACGACGCCAGAAAGCGTGGTATCGGCCGGCGCGTCATCACGGCGCTCGGCAATCAGGTGCGCGGCAAGACGATCGCCATCCTTGGCCTTACCTTCAAGGCCAATACCGACGATATGCGCGAGGCGCCGTCGCTCAACATCATCGCCGCCCTGCAGAAGATGGGTGCCCGCGTTCGCGCCTACGATCCGGAAGGCATGGAGCAGGCGCGTCACTATCTGCAAAATGTCGATTATGCCGAGAACGCCTATGACTGCGTCGCCGGCGCCGATGGCATCGTTGTCGCGACCGAGTGGAAGGAATTCCAGGGGCTCGACTTTGCCCGCCTCGGCTCGCTGGTCAGTCATCCTGTCATCGTCGACCTGCGCAACATCCTCGATAGCCGCAAGGTCGAAGCTGCCGGCTTCGAGCTTCACCGGATCGGCTCGCCGCGCCGCACCGAGACCGCATCGATCCAGGTCACCCCGCGCCTCCTGAAGCCCAAGAATGCAGGCCGCGTCGAGCGGGAGCATCCGGCGGCCAATGGTTCGGTGCGCCCGGCACCACAGCCTGCTGCAGTGTAATATCTATATCCAATCAAAGGTTTAGCGTACGATGGATATGATCTCGATTTCAGGCCAGTATGCCCTGCTCACGCTCTTCTTCGTGGTGCAGATCGCCTACAGCCTCAGCCTCGGGCTGAACTTCTTCTTCGCCAGCCTGCCGACGAACATGGTGACGCAGGCAGACATCGATGCGGTGACGGAGGACGAATGCCCCTTCATCGTTCTCTTCTATCCGGTTCTGCGCGAGCTGGAAGGAACGATGCGCACGACCTTCACCTCGCTCTCGCAGCTTCGCTACCCGAAGCATCGCTACAAGGTCGTGGCGATCCCCAACGAGAACGACTACGAGACGGTGGCTTCGCTCCGCCGTCTCAAGCAGGAATTCTCCTTCCTCGAAATCGTCGAGGTGCCGCCGACCACGCATCCGAGCTGGCAGGCGGTCTGGGACGGCTGGGACTCCACGCGGAAGGCCTATTGGTGGCATGAGGGGCACCGCGCCTACAATCGCGACCTGCCGCCGAAAAAGACCCGCCAGCTGGTCTATGCCTTCTACAACGTCGCCAAGAAGTTCGAGGGCCGCGAGGACTTCCTGGTCAACTATATCGATGCCGACAGCTGCCCGCCTGCCGATCACTTCCTGGCCGGTGCCGCCGGCATGAAGAAATACGATGTTCTGCAGGCACAGAACATCGCCGGCAATCTCAACGAGAGCATGGCGGCGACCTGGCATGCCGCCGATCACATGTCCTGGGACGGGCTCACCTACCCGCATCTGACAGCCAATGGCCGTCAGCCCTATTGGGTGCTGGGCAAGGGTCTGTTCTTCCGCGCCTCGGACCTGATCGAACTCGGCGGCTTCCACCCGTGGATCACCATCGAGGATCCCGAGGTCGGCATGCGGTTCTGGACCAACGGCCGCAAACTCGGCGTCATCGAAAACCCGCTGATCGAGGAAGTGCCCTCGACGCTGATGCACGGCATCACGCAGCGCAAGCGCTGGGTCTGCGGCTTCTTCCAGAGCCTGACCTCGCCGCTGACCTCGATGGGCATGACCCGTTGGCAGAAATTCCGCGCCTGGCTGAACTTCCTGCCGTGCCTGTCGATGTCGATCAACACCATCGGCATACCGATCGGGATATGGGCGATGTGGCAGTATTTCAGTGGACAGGGCAATTTGCCCGCCGAGGCCGCCATCTTCCCGATCCTCAATCTCAGCATGTTCTCGCTGCTGCTGCTGCGTCTCTACATCAGCGTCTGGACGCGCAGCAAACTGGTCGCCGAGAGCGTCTGGACGAGGGTCTGGTACCTCGTGCGCATCAATCCGGTATCGCTGATGGTCTGGTGGCTGATCTGGCTCATCCCGCTCTACATCGGGCTGCGCATGTACATCAAGGATCAGGGCCTCGTCTGGGAGCGCACGGTCAAGACCAATGCAAACGAAGACCTGATCATGACGCAAATCGCGGCTGAATGACCCGCAATCAACCTCAATGTAAGGAGTAGGGAAAATGACGAAAGGACATGTACTGGTAACAGGTGGCGCCGGCTTCATCGGATCGCACCTTGTCGATTATCTCCTCGGGCGCGGCTTCGAAGTCACCGTTCTCGATTGCCTGCTGGATCAGGTCCACGGCGATGCCGAAAAGGACGCGCAGGGCTGGCCGGTCTATCTCAACAAGAAGGCCCGCCGCATCAAGGGCAACATCCTCGATGACGGCGTCTTCGAAGCGAGCCTGACGGGCATCACCCACCTCGCCCATCTGGCGGCCTCGGTCGGCGTCGGTCAGAGCATGACCAACATCGTCGAATATACCCGCAACAACACGATGGCAGCAGCCGTCATCCTCGAAGTTCTCTCGAGAATGCCGCTTGATGCCTCCGGCAACCATCCGATCAAGCGCATGGTCGTCGCCTCCTCGATGTCGATCTATGGCGAAGGCGAATACGAGATCGAAGGCACCGGTGACAGCACAGCGCCCGAGCTGCGCAGCCATGAGCAGCTGGCCGAACGCAGCTGGGAGCTCTTTACCGGCGATGGCGCCAAGCTCATCCCGATCCCCACGACTGAGAAGAAGCTGCTTCAGCCGGCCTCGATCTATGCCGTCAACAAGCGCGACCATGAGGAGATGTTCCTCTCCGTCGGCCGCGCGCTGAATATCCCGACATCGGCGCTCCGCCTGTTCAACGCCTATGGATCGCGCCAGGCACTCAGCAACCCCTATACCGGCGTCGCCGCCATCTTCATCTCCCGCCTTCTCAACGACCAGCCTCCGCTGGTTTTCGAAGACGGCGAGCAGAAGCGCGACTTCGTCCATGTCATGGACGTTGCCAATGCATTCGCGACGATCCTGGAAAGCGACAAGCGGGTCTGGGACGTGTTCAACGTCGGCAGCGGCAAGTCGATCACCGTCAATGACATTGCCCGGACGCTCGCCCGCCTGCTGCAGAAGAATATCGCTCCCGATATCCTCCAGAAGTACCGCGTCGGCGACATCCGCCACTGCTTCGCAGACATCAGCAAGATTCGCGATGTCTTCGGTGTAACGCCGCAGCGCGACTTCGAGGAAGGGATGGCCGAATTGATCGAATGGGTCAAGACAGCCAAGAAGCCGGTAGACAAGACGGCGGTCAGCATGGCCGAACTCAGCAGCAGCAAGCTGATGGTCTGACGCCTGCGGGAGCCGGTCCGCCGGCTCCCCTTTCAGCCGATGCTCGCCTCGGAGAAAGCGGTGTTCATCGCGTAATAGAGCTCCTTCGGCCGCATGTCGTTATCGAAGGGCAGACCGCGATTGCTCGATGTCGCGGCACCCTTGACGTCACGACGCTTGTATTCGTCCGAATTGAGCCAGGAAAGACCGTCCGAAAGCCCCCAGGAGGTGATGCCTTTGACCGCGGGAACTTCAAGCACGATGTCCAGATAGCGGCGAACCTCGTCCGACACCTTCCGGTCACGCACCGCCTTGGGCACACTGAGATCGGCTTCCTGAATATCCAGCTCCGAGACGAATATCTCCAGCCCCAGATCGGCCGCCGCCTCCAGAAACGGCTTGATCGTGCTGCGCTTCACCCTGCCCTTGGTGAGATCGAGATGCGCCTGAACACCGAGGCCGTCAAAAGGCAGCCCTGCCCGCTTCAATCGCTCCAGGAGCCGCAGCACCGCAACGCGGCGCGCCGCATCGACAGGATTGTCATACTCGAGACTGTACTCGTTGATCAGGAACTTCGCCTGCGGCGCATGCTGGCGGGCTTCCGCCAGCGCTCGCTCGACATAGTCGGGGCCGAAAGTCTTGTAGAAGATGTTGCGGCGAAGACTGTCGCTCTCGGCGGTGTCGACGACCTCGTTCAGCAGATCCCAACGGCCTATCCTGCCGCCGAAATGCGAGAGCACTGCCTGCATGTAAGTCGAGATGACGGACCAGTCGCCCGGATTGGCGGCCATATGTTCCATCGCCCAGGGCGGTACACTTTGGCCCCAGAGCAGCGTGTGGCCGTGCACCGCGATGCCGCTTTCGGTTGCCATGCCGATCAGCTCGTCGACCGGCTGGAAATTATAGGCGCCGCGGTTCCATTCGAGCGCTGCCCATTTCAGATCGATCTCCGGCGTCACCGCGCCGCAATTCTGCAGCACCGCGTTGCGCAAAGCTGAACGCTCGCGCAGCTGGTCGATCCTGACTGCCGTGCCGAAGTACCGGCCCTGCGGCGCGAGATGGGCGTTCAAACCGGACATAGCAGGGCTCCATGCCGTGGCTGCCGCACGCGGAAAGGCAGCGGCTGCGGCTACCGCCGCCAGCCCCGTCAGCATCGATCGTCTGCCAAACTGCCGTGTCATCGCAAGATGCTCCAGCTGATCGCGGAGCATCTTCGGTTTATTCCGTTATTTATTCGCTAATTTAGGCGCGCCTTTATTCGCAGTATTCGGCGAAATACTTGCCATCAATACTGCCGAAGCTTGCTGGCGACGCTCTGCAGTGTCTTGAACCCTTCATAGCGAGCCGTATGCGTGGCTGCATGGGCGCCATCGGCGGGAGCAAAAGTCGTATCGACGGCCGTCAGTCCGGTCATTGCCTCGCGGACATCGCTAAACAGCCCTGCCGCGACCGAACCCAGGATCGCCGCCCCCAACAGCACCGGCTCGTCCGCCTTGGTGGCGATGACGGGCTTGCCGCTGGCATCGGCGAGCAGCTGGCGCACGAAGTCATGCTGGCCCGCTCCGCCGCTGATGACGATATTCTCGACGCTGACGCCTGTGGCGGCCTGCGTATCGACAATCTGCCTGAGGCCATAGCCAATGCCGCAGAGGCCGGCGATGTAGAGCGAGACCAGATTGTCGAGATCCCGTTCCATGCCGAGACCGGTGATGACGGCCCGCGCATGCGGATCGGCGAAGGGCGCGCGGTTGCCGAGGAATTCCGGGACGACGTGGAGCCCCTTGGCGAGCGTGACGGCATCCGATGCGGAAGAAACCTTTCCGGCCGCCTGATCCGCCAGGAAGACGGGGAGCGGCACACCGGCGCTCCTGGCGCGTTCCTTCGCTTCGGCTGCGGCCGGGTGGAAGGAGAGAAGCTGGTCGATCGCGGCACCCGCAGCACTCTGGCCGCCTTCGTTGAGCCAGAGCCCCGGGACCATGGCGGAATAATACGGTCCCCAAACGCCTGGCACGAAAGCCGGCTCCGAGGTCGATGTCATGGTGCAGGAGGAGGTGCCGAAGACATAGGCGAGATTGGCCTGCGGGCCTCCGCCGATCCCGACCGTGCCGATGCCGCCGGCATGGGCGTCTATCAGCCCTGCAGCGACAGCGGTACCGACAGGCAATCCAAGCTCTTCTGCCGCTGCGGCCGTCAATCCATGGCCAAGCGGCGAACCGGGTTCGACGATCGACTGGCCGATGCGGAGGAAGTTCTCGTCAGCCAGAGCGCCGAGGCCGATCTCTTCGAAATAGCCAGCATCCCAGCGCTTCTCATGCGCCAGATAGGTCCATTTGCAGGTGACGGTGCAGGTCGAGCGCGAGAGGTCGCCGGTCGCCCGCCATGTCAGGAAATCGGCGAGATCGAAGAACTGCCAGGCCCTGTCGAAAATCTCGGGGCGGTTTTCCTTCAGCCAGAGAAGCTTCGGCGTCTCCATTTCAGGAGAGATTTTGCCGCCGACATAGCGGAGCACGTCGTGACCCAGCGCGTTGATCCGCTCCGCCTGCGGAACGGCGCGGTGGTCCATCCAGACGATAATGTCCCGCTCGGGATTTTCGGAGGGGCCGACGGCGAGCGGCTTGCCGCCCTCACCTAACACGACGAGCGAGCAAGTGGCATCGAAGCCGAGACCGACGACGGAAGCCGGATCGACAGCGGCCAGCGACACGGCTTCGCGCACGGAGGCACAGACCGCCGTCCAGATCTCCGTGCTCGACTGCTCGACCATCGAGCCCGGCTCATGGAACAGCGTGATGTCCCGCTTGGCGGAAGCCAGCATCCGGCCGGTGAGGTCGAACAGTCCGGCGCGGGCACTGCCGGTGCCGACATCGACGCCGATGACGTGTTTGGCACCCGCTTGTGGCGTGTGAGATGTGTCGCTCATGGTCTCTCGTTTCGGTCAGGCGGAACAGGGTCGATCGCGGCCCTTGAGCGGGCCTTGCGATGTTCAGAGATCGACGCTGTTCGGCAAAATCACCAGATCGCGGATCGTCACGTTGCGCGGACGCGACAGCATGAAGAGCACGGCGTCGGCCACTTCCTTCGGCTGCATCAGGCTGCCATTGGCAAGCGCCTCGTCGAGCTTGGCCTTCGGCCAGTCGTCGAGCAGAGCCGTCACCACCGGACCCGGCAGAACCGCGCCGACGCGCACGCCATGCGGCGCCACCTGGCGGCGGGTGGAATGAACGAAGGCCTGTACCGCGAATTTCGAGGCCGTGTAGATCGGCTCCCAGACGACGGGCACCATGCCGGCGATCGAGCTCGTAAACAGGATGTCGCCCGACTTCTGCTCGATCATGTGCGGCAGGACCGCATGAACCGAACGGAAGGCGGCGTTGATGTTGAGGTTCAGCATCCGGTCCCACGCGTCGGGATCGCCCTCGGCCACCTGTCCGCCGATATAGGCGCCGGCATTGGCATGGAAGATGTCGAGCCGCCCGGCAATCTCCAGGATGCGCGGCAGCATGCCGGAAACCTGCTTGCCGTCGAGCAGATCGACCACGAGAGGCAGGGCGCCCTCGCCGATCTCCTTGCAGAGCGCTTCGAGCTTGTCCTTGGCGCGGTCGACGAGCACGACGGTGGCGCCTTCTGCATGCAGGGTGCGGGCGCATTCCAGCCCGATACCCGATGCAGCACCCGTGATGGCGGCAACCTTGCCCTTCATCAATCCAGTCATGGCAAATACTCCTTCATAAAATGCGGATCAGGCGCGGCCGTGGCTGACACGTGAGCGGCGGGCAAGCGAGTCGACGATGACGGCGATTGCAAGAACGGCGCCGGTGATCATGTAGCGCAGCGACGAGCTGAGATTGAGAAGCGTCAGGCCGTTGGAAATGGCCTGGATGACGATGATGCCGAGCAGTGCGGAATAGGCGCTGCCGCGGCCGCCGAAGAGGCTGGTACCGCCGATGACGGCAGCCGCGATGGCGTTCAGGTTGACGTCGCCGGTGCCCGCCTGCTGGCTGGACGAGGCAAGACGCGAGGCGGACAGGATGCCGCCGATCGTTGCCAGTGTCGAGCAGAGCACGAAGGCGCTGAGATAGATCCGGCGCACGTTGATGCCGGCACGGCGCGCCGCCTCGCGATTACCGCCGACGGCAAACATCGAGCGGCCCCATTGCGTGCGCGTCAGCGCGTAGTTGAGGATGACGGCGATCGCGACGAACAGGCCGAACATCCACGGCACGCCGCGGCCGAGATTGAGATAATAGGCGGCAAATTCCAGCGCGGCGGTCAGGACCACCGCCTTGACGACCAGCGCGCCGAGCGGCGCCTGCGAAAGATTGACGGACTGGCGCTGCTGGCGCTTGCGCAAGCCGTTGACAATCAAGATCAGACCGGGCAGCAGCGCGAGCAGATGCGAAAGCCATGCCGGCATCACCAGGATCTGGCCGAAGCGCACGAGCGACGAAGCGAAGGGCAGATTGATGCTGCCCGTCGGGCCGAGGATATAAAGCTGCATACCGAGCAGTGCCAGCAGACCGGCCAGCGTCGCGACGAAGCTCGGCATTCCCAGCCTGTTATAGAGCACGGCGTAGAGCGAACCGACGACGATACCGGCAACGATCGCGACGGCAATAGCGAGCGGCAGCGGCCAGCCGGTATTGACCCAGAGAACTCCGAGAATTGCCGAGGAAAGGCCGCTCATCGACCCGACCGAGAGGTCGATTTCGCCGAGCATCAGCACGCAGACGATGCCGAGCGAGATGACGCCGACCGTCGCACAGTCGAACAGCAGGTTGACGAGGTTGTTCGGGGCGAGGAAGACGGGGTTGAGGATCGAGAAGACCGTCGAGATGACGATCAAGCCGACAACAACCGGCAGCATGCCGAGATCGCCCGAACGGACACGATCGAAAAAGGCCTTGATCATGGCGCCGATGCTGTCGTCGTGACGGACGCGCTCATCGCTGCGGTCGAGTGCGGCAGCCGGTGCTGCCGTGGATGGTTTCTGGCTCATGCCGGGCTCCCGCTGTTTTCCTGGGCCGTGCTGCTCTTGCGCTCGAGGCGCCGGGATACGGAGTTTTCCGTCGCGCCGGTGATGGAGGCGACGAGTTCCTGGTTGGACGCATCGGGCGTGAAGACGCCGTTGTTGCGGCCGAGACGGAGAACGACGATGCGGTCCGCGACGGCGCGCACGTCTTCCATGTTGTGGCTGATGATGATGACGCCGAGGCCGCGCTCGCGCACCCGCTCGATTAGGTTCAGCACTTCGGCCGTCTGCGCCACGCCGAGTGCGGCGGTCGGCTCGTCGAGCATGATGATCTTCGGGTCGAGTAGCAGCGAGCGGGCGATCGCGACCGTCTGGCGCTGACCGCCGGAGAGCGAGGCGATCGGCTCACGTACCGAGGGGATGCGGGCGGCGAGTTCGCGGAGCAGCGTCCAGGCGCGCACTTCCATCGCCACCTCGTCGAGGCTCCAGGGCGACGGTTCGTGGCCGAGGAAAAGATTGGCGACGACATCGAGATTTTCGCAGAGTGCCAGATCCTGGAAGACCGTGGCGATGCCGAGCTCGAGCGCCTTGCCGGGACTGTCGAGCGTGACGTTCTGGCCGCAGAATTCGATACTGCCCGACGACGGCTGATGCACGCCGGCGAGAACCTTGACGAGCGTCGATTTGCCGGCGCCGTTGTCGCCGACCAGCGCCACGACCTCGCCTGCCTTGACCTCGAGGTCGATATCGGTCAGCGCCGAAACCGCGCCGAAATTCTTGGAAACATTGCTGAGCCGGAGGATCGTCTGTCCCTTCTCCGGCATACCCTTAACGGTAACCATTGGCTGAAGCCCTTCTTGCCCGGGAAACGTCCGGCCGCGGCGATCGCGGCCGGACACTATAGGCAGATTTAGTTGGTGATGCCGAGTTTCTTGCAGCCGTCGGCATATTCGCCGGTGCAGATCTGATCAGCCGTCTGGATCTTCTTGTCGAAGATTTCAGCCTTGATGTTTTCCTGCGTCACGACAGCAGGAATGAACAGTTCGGACGGCGTCTTGTAGAGCGTCGTCTTCGCTTCAGGCGTTTCACCCTTCAGCATCTGCACGGCCACCTTGGCAGCCGCTGCCGCAACGATTTCGGAAGGCTTCGAGATCGTGTTGTACTGATCGCCTGAAATGATCAGCTGCAGCGCAGCGATCGTTGCGTCATTGCCGGTGATCGGCGGAACCGGCTTGACGCCAGCAGCCTTGAATGCGGCAATTGCGCCACCGCCGGTGCCGTCATTGGCGGCCACGACGCCCTTGATGTCGGCGCCGAAGCGGGTGATCTGGCCGGCAGCCCATTCCTGAGCCTTCGGCGGCGCCCATTCCGGCGTGTCGTATTCGGCGAGCGTCTTGTAGGCGGATTCCTTCAGACCGCGATGAATGCCGTCGCGGATGAGGCCGGCAGCGGCATCGGTCGGCGAACCGTTGATCTGCAGAACGCCTGCGCCATCGGCAACGCCTTCCTTCTTCAGGTGCTCGACCAGCGACTTGGCGATCGCGTAGCCGATACCTTCGTTATCGAAGGAAACGTAGAAGTCGGCCGGCTTGTCCGGGATCGGGCGGTCATAGGCGATGACCTTGACGCCCTGCGACTGGGCGATCTCGACGAGACCGGCAGCGGCGGCGGAATCGACCGGGTCAAGCACGATCACCTTGGCGCCCTGGGCGATCACCGAATTGAACTGCTGCTGCTGAAGCGAGGCATCGGCATTGGCGTTTTGATAGACGACGGTGCACTTGGCGCAGAGCTTTTCCATTTCGGCCTTGAAGCCCGGGAAGTCATGCTGCTCGTAGCGCGTCGATGCCTGGTCGGGCATCAGGAAGGCAACGGTGGACGCCTCCTGTGCGGACGCCGCACCGGCAAAGCCCATGACGACGGTCGCCGAGGCCAAAAGCAAATTGCGATAGTTCATTTTCTCCTCCTTGGTGTGTTCGAAAACAGGCCCAGGCATTGCTGCCAGTCGCCACGGTTACCGCGCATTCGCCACCGTCCCCGCCGCCCCACGAAAGGCAAAGCGAAACACCCCTGCGAAAGGACCCGGAGTCCGCAGCTTCTTAGAAATACCTCCCTGCGCCGGCAACGAGGCCAGCTTGTAACATCGATTGCGCAAGCTTGCTCAATCGATGAAGCAAGAATTGCCACTTCTCTCGATTGGTGTCAAGTTACGTCGAAATGGAGAAGCAAATTTTGAATCACGTAAAGCAGGCCAAGAGGACGACGATCTACGATCTGGCGGAGCTCGCAGGGACCTCCGCCAGCGCCGTCAGCGCCGTTCTCAATGGCAATTGGAAGAAGCGCCGGATCAGCACGCAGCTTGCCGAAAAGATCATGAAAATCGCCGAGGAACAGGGCTATGCGCTGAACATGCAGGCAAGCCTTCTAAGGCGCGAAAAGTCGCACATCATCGGCATGCTCGTGCCGAAATATGATAACCGCTACTTCGGCTCGATCGTCGAACTGTTCGAAGACATGGCACGTGCGCGAGGCCTTTTCCCGATCATCACCTGCACGCGGCGCGATCCGGAACTGGAGATCGAGGCGGCGCGCACCATGCTCTCCTACCAAGTCGAATGCCTGATCGCGACGGGTGCGACGGACCCCGATAAAATCACGGAAATGTGCGCCGCCGCCGGTGTGCGCAGCCTCAATCTCGACCTTCCGGGCGCCCTTGCACCATCCGTCATCTCCGACAATTTCGCCGGCGCGCGCGAGCTCACCCGCCGCATCCTGATGAATTGCGAGGAGCGGCTCGGCAAGAAGGAACCGCTGCTCTTCATCGGCGGCCGCGGCAGCGATCACAATACCGCCGAGCGTATCCGCGGCTTCCGCCAGGCGCATGCCGATCTTGGCGTCGCGGTCGCGGAAGATCACATCCTCGCCTGCGGCTATGCCCCTGAGAAAGCTGAGAAAGCGCTGGATGATCTCGCCATGAAGGGCAATGCGCTGGCGCGCGGCATGTTCGTCAATTCGACCATCTCGCTTGAAGGCGTCATTCGCTGGATTCGCCGCTCCGGCCACCTCGACGACCGCAGTCTCGTGCTCGGCTGTTTCGACTGGGATCCCTTCGTCACCTTGCTCGGCAACGGCATCGAGATGGTGCGCCAGGATGTGCCGGGTATGCTGACCAAGGTCTTCGAGCTCATCGAATCAGGCTCGAACAAGCCGGGAATCATCCAGGTTCCGCCGCTGATCCCCGAGCGGGCCTAGCGTCCCGCTACACCACCGTCTCGCCGCCATCGACGACGAGGATCTGGCCGGTCATGTAGGATGACCGGTCGGAGACGAGGAAGAGGATCGGCTCGGCGATCTCCGAGACATCGGCCCAGCGGCCGAGCGGCACCTTGTCGGCAATGTAGCTCTCGATGGCGCCGCGTCCGCCCATCTGCGCGATGAAGGGCTCGTTGAACGGCGTATCGACCCAACCCGGGCAGAGCGCATTCACGCGGATGCCGAATTTGGCGTAGTCGCCGGCCATCTGCCGGGTCATGGCGATGACCGCGTGTTTCGTCGTCGTATAGGCGATCATCTCGCGGTCGTAGAGCACGCCCGAGGAGGATGAGGTGTTGAGGATGACGCCCTTGCCGGCCTTCTTCATGATCGGCATCACCAGCCGCGAAGCCATGAAATGCGCCCGCACATTCAGTCCCCAGGACCGGTCGAACCCGTCGATGGTCACCTGCTCCAGATCGCCTGCCACCTGCGCGCCGGCATGATTGTGGAGAATGTCGATGCGGCCGTGGCGCAGGACGACGGCGGCAATGCCGCTTTCCAGCGCCTTGTCATCCGTGACGTCGACCACCAGGCTTTCGGCGCTGCCGCCGGCCTCGGCGATCTGGCTGACCGTCTCCTCCGCATTCATGAAATCGATATCGGCGGCGATCACATGGGCGCCCTCGCGGGCCATGATCAGCGCCCCTGCCCGGCCGATGCCGGAGCCCGCCCCGGTGACGATTGCAACGCGATCCCTAAGTATCATGGCATTTCCCCGGTCAGTTTGTCGTTGTCTTTTCGCGCATCAGGAAGCGCGCGATGAGGATGAGGGCGAGCGAGGCGATCAGCACCATCGTCGCGATCGCGTTGATCTCCGGCGTGACGCCGCGGCGGATCGACGCGAAGACGTAGATCGGCAGCGTCGTATTCGATCCGGCGACGAAGAAGGCGATGATGAAATCGTCGAAGGAGAAGGTGAAGGCGAGCAGGAAGCCGGCAAGGATCGACGGCATGATCTGCGGCAGCACGATCTGGCGGAAGGTGGTGAGCGGCGTTGCATAAAGATCGCTCGACGCCTCGACGATATCCCGGCCAAGGCTGGCGATGCGGGCTTTGACGATCATCGTCACCAGCGCCATGGTGAAGAGGCCGTGCGCGGCGATGATCGAACCGTAGCCGAGCGCCAGCTTCGGCGGCTGGTCACCCGGCCAGATGGCGGCGATGACGGGATTGACGAAACCGAAGACCTCGACGAGTGCCACCAGCGTCGCGATGCCGATGACCACACCGGGCACGACGATCGCCGCGGCAAACAGCCCGTCGAAAACCGCGCGCATTCGGGCGCCCAGCCGTTCCATGCCGATCGCCGCCATGGTTCCGAAGATCGCCGCAAGCCCGGCGCTGGTGAAGGCGATGATCAGGCTGTTCTGCAGCGCTTCCATCAGGAAGGTATTGGAGAGCGCCCGGCCATACCACTCCGTCGAGAAGCCGACGAACTCGCTGGCGTTGCGGCCGGAGTTGAACGAGAACAGCACGACGAGCGCGATCGGCGTGTAGAGGAAGAGATAGACGAAGGTGACCAGCGCGCGCATCAGACGAGATCCACCTGACGGGTACCGGCCACGCGCCAGGCAATACGCATGGCGACCAGCAGAATGACGACGACGACGGCGACCAGGGTCACCGCAATCGCCGACCCGAACGGCCAGTTGCGGGACTGCAGGAAGAGATCGACGAGCGCATTGCCGATGAAGAACACCTTGCCGCCGCCGAGAAGCTGCGGAATGAGGTATTCGCCGAGTAGCAGGATCGTCACCAGCGCCACGCCGGTCATCACCCCCGGCAGCGACAGGGGCAGGGTTATCCCGAAGAAGGTCGAGACGGGCTTGGCGCCGAGATCGGCAGAGGCCTCGAGCAGGCGCCGGTCGAGCTTCTCGAGCGAGACATAGATCGGCATGATCATCAGCGGCAGATAGCCATAGACGATGCCGAGCAGCACCGCGCCGGGCGTATTGATCAGCCGGACATTCTCGATACCGACGAACTCCAGAAGATGTGGGATTCCGCGGGCGCCGAGCAGGTACATCCACGCATAGGTGCGCACGAGAAGGCTGGTCCAGAACGGCACGACAACAAGCGAGACGAGCAGCAGACGCCGCTTCGGGCTTGCCTTGACGGCAAGGTAATAGGCGACCGGATAGGCTACCAGCAGGCAGGCAGCAGCCCCGATCGGCGCCAGAATCAGCGTGTTGACGAAGGCCGCCGAGCGCGAGCCGAGATTGGCGAACTGGGCGAAGGTGAACGCCGCCTGATACCCGCCCTCCGGCGCCCGCTCGCCGAAGGCGAAGACGATGATGGCGATGAAGGGCAGGACGAGAAAGACGAACAGCCAGATGCTTGCCGGCCCGACAAGGGCAGCAGTGACAAGGCGCCGTTTCGTGGCAAGGGTCAGGGACATACGTCTGTTTCCGCAGCGTCGGGCTCCGGTCCCCGTGAAGGGACCGGAGCTCTCAACGAAGATTAGGCCGACTTGAAGCGCGCCATCAGTTCGGCACGGCCCGGATCGGTAAGCGTCACGGCGGCGCCGAATTCCAGCGGCGTCAGTGCCGCTTCGTCCGGATAGACGATCTTGTTGGAGGTGATGTCCTTCGGCAGCAGCGCGATGACGCGGTTGTCGGTGGTCGGCGCACCGTTGGCGATGTGCTCCTTCACGGCGTTCTGCGGATCCATCAGATAGTTGAGGAGCGCATAGCCGGCCGCCTTGTTCGGCGCGTCCTTCGGGATCGCGTAATAATCGGTCCAGATCTCGCCGCCATCGGTGCCGAGCACATAGGCAAGCTCCGGCATGTCGCGGTTCAGCTGCGCGCCGTCATTGGTCCAGCACATCGTCAGCCACGCATCGGTGGAGCGCATCGACGGCTGGTAGTCGGAATTGATGGCGAAGAGATGCGGCTTGACCTTGATCAGCAGCTCCTCGGCCTTGGCAAGCTCGTCGGCCTTGATCGAATTAAAATCGTAGCCGAGCGAAACCAGCGCGCTGCCGATCGTCGTCAGCTGATAGTCATGCACCATCGTGCGGCCGTCGCCCTCGGTCTGGGCGATCTCGAAGAAGTCCTTCCAGCTCGAGAGCTTGGTCTTGATCTTCGAGGTGTTCACCGAGAAGCCCGTCGTACCCCAGTTCTTCGGCACGGCATAGGTCTTGCCGTCGATCTGGCCTTCCTTGGTGAAGCGCGGGCTTTCGCTCGCCTGGCTGAAATTCGGAATCTTGGAAAGATCGAGTTCGTCGATCAGGCCGAGCTTGTGATGGGTCGAGATCGTGTAGTTGGTTGGGACGAAAAGCGACCAGCCGGAAGCGCCGGCCTGCAGCTTCGCCAGCATTTCCTCGTTCGAGCCGAAGACGTTGACCTCGACGGCAACGCCGGTAGCGGCCTTGAAATTCTCGAAGGTTGCCGGATCGTGGTAGTTCGGCCATGTGGCGATCGACATCTGCGTGCCGAGCTCGCCGGCGGCATAGGCAGGCGTCGACAAGGCGCCCGGGAAGCGCGACATGACGGCGGTGGCGAGACCGAGGCCGGTGATGCCGAGGAAGTGGCGGCGGCTGACGGAGCCACGCTTGAGCCGCATGAACTCGTCCATGAAGCCTTCGGCGGAGATCGGAAGATTGTCCTTATAATCCTTGCTCATGATGCTGTTCCCTTGTTTTGGTTTATGCATTCGATGCTGGAAAGACATGGATGGTGGATGGGTCGAAGCCGAGGAATACCTCCTCGCCCGGCTCCACGAGATCGCTCTCGTTCATGCTGCGGCGGTCGGCGGTGATCAGGAAATCGCCGAGGCCCGGAACGCTGACGGCGTATTCCGCCGAGGAGCCCAGGAAGATCCGGTGCGTGACCGTGCCCCTGAACGCGGCGCCGCCGATAGCCTGCCCGCGTGTTAGCCGGATCGCCTCGGGACGAAGGGCGGCGATCGCCTGGCCCGGCGCAAGCTGCTTGCCGGATGCGATCGCCGAGCCGTCGGCGAGCCGCAGCGTCGTGCCATCGGCCTCCATCGTCGCGGCGATCCGGTTGGTCTTGCCGACGAAATCGGCGACGAAGAGATCGGCCGGACGGTCGTAGACTTCCTGCGGCGAGCCGAGCTGGCGGATCTGCCCGGCGCTCATGACGCAGACGATATCGGCCATCGACAGCGCTTCTTCCTGGTCGTGGGTGACGAGCACGAAGGTGATGCCGAGTTCGCGCTGCAGCGTCTGCAGCTCGATCTGCATCGCCGAGCGCAGCTTCTTATCGAGGGCGGCAAGCGGCTCGTCGAGCAGCAGGACGGACGGGCGGTTGACGATGGCGCGCGCCAGCGCCACGCGCTGCTGCTGGCCGCCCGACATTTCGTGGATACGGCGCTTCGCAAAGCCGCCGAGACGCACCATTTCCAGCGCTTCGGCCACCCGGCGGTCGATCTCGCGCGCCGCGATCTTCGGGCGCATCTGCTTCAGCCCATAGGCGACATTCTGCTCGACATTGAAATGCGGAAACAGCGCATAGTGCTGGAACACCATATTCACGGGGCGGCGGTAGGCCGGGACGCCGTTCATTTCGCGCCCGTCGATCAGCACCGTGCCCTCGCTCGGCTGCTCGAAGCCGCCGATCATGCGCAGGCATGTCGTCTTGCCGCAGCCGGAAGGGCCAAGCAGCGCCAGGAAGGCACCCTTGGGCACATTGAGATTGATGTCCGTCACGGCGGTCACAGCGCCATAGTTCTTGGTGACAGAACGGAATTCGATATCGTTCGTCGAAGCGGATGCCACGTCTGTTCCCTGCGGTTGGTTTGGAATTGGCAGTCTTTGCTGCCTTATTGCCACCGTCGTTAAGGAAAGAGTAAGCCTGAGCTTCCGGCGCGGTATATACCCCGAGAGAGGTATTTAAGCGGATAAAGCTTCGTGGAAGGTGTATATGGGGATGCGCAGAATTTTGCGCCGGCGGCAGAGGGAGACCGTCACATGAGCACCGATCTGGAAGCCTTGTTCGGCGCCTTCAACGCCACGGTCGGCAGGCCTGCCATGGGCGATGCCGAGTTCGGCGAAACCTTCCGGCAGATGATGGCGGCGCTGGTGCGCTTCGACTACGTCGTGGTCTTCGCCTATCGCGGCAAGGAACGGCCGATCGACCTCTACTCCACCTTCGATGCCGAAGAGCATGTGGTCTTCGTCACGCTCTACCAGGCCGGTCCCTACCTGCTTGATCCCTTCTACCATACGGCCCGGGAGCGGCGCGAAGGCGTGCTTAGGATGCGCGAACTGGCGCCGGACCGCTTCTTTTCCAGCGAATATTACCGCACCTATTACGTTCAGACGGGGCTCGCCGAAGAGATCGGTTTTTTCATCAATGCCGACAAGGACATAACCATCGTCCTGTCGCTGATGCGGCGCGAGAAGACCGGCGCCTTTCCGCCGGCCGATTTCGCGACGCTGAAGAAAGCCGAGCCGCTGATCGCCAATATGGTGCGGCACTACTGGGCGGGCCTCGCCCCGCGCTTCGACGCACAACTTACAGCCGGCGGAAAGAAACACCGCAAGACCGGCGGCAACCCGAACCTTGCCCCGGCCGATACCGTATGGCGGGACCTCAATCTGACGAGCCGCGAAACCGCGATCGTCGATCTTGTGCTGCAGGGCCATTCATCCGAGTCGATCGGACTGAAGCTCAATATCTCGACAGGCACGGTGAAGGTCCACCGCCGCAACGTCTACCGCAAGCTCGGGATTTCCTCGCAGACGCAGCTTCTGTCGATCTATTTCAAGAACCTGCTGCCCGCCGGCTGAGCCGCAATCGTCTGTGCGACGGCGACAAGTCCCGCAACCGGCGAAGGCTCGTTGGAGGCCGCGTCGTAGATGCAGGATGCGGCGAAAACATTGGCTGTCAGGATGCCGATGATGATGAATTTCATGGGATGCTCCAGGGACGAGGCAAAAGCCTCGTCCCGTTTGTTCGTACTGGCGATCAGACGATATTCAGCTCGACATTGATGTTGCCGCGTGTCGCCTTCGAATAGGGGCAGGTCTGGTGCGCTTCCTCGACAAGTTCGCGTGCCAGCTCGGCGTCGATACCGGGAAGACTGACATTCAGGCGGGCCTGTAGGAAATAGGCGCCGTCGGTCTGGCCGAGATCGACTTCGGCGTCGACGGCTGTCTCCGCCGGAAGACGGATCTTACGCTTGCCGGCGGCAAGGCCGATCGCGCCGATGAAGCAGGCCGACCAGCCGGCGGCGAAGAGCTGCTCCGGATTGGTGCCCGGACGGCCGCTGCCGGGAGGCGAGAGCTTGACATCCAGTGCGCGGTCGCTGCTCTGGGCGGCACCCTCGCGGCCACCGGTGGTGTGTGTCTTGCCGGTATAGAGAACCTTTTCGATCGTGGTCATGTGACACTCCTTGGTTTCTGCCGCGCGACGCGGCTTCAGTTGACGGGGAGTGTTTTGACCCGGCGACGTATCCGGCATGTTTCCCGAATGTACGGGATTTGTAACGAAGCTTAGCAGGCGCCAGAAGTGATACGAGCCGCTACAACAAGCGGCTCGCTTTTCAGTGGATCACCAGCTCGGCCGCGAGGCCACCGCCGTCGCGGTTATAGAGGCGCATCGTCCCGCCGATTGCCGCCGTCAGCTGCTGCGCGATCGCAAGCCCGAGACCGGAGCCACCGGTCTCGCGGTTTCGCGATTGCTCCAGGCGGAAGAAGGGCTGCATGGCCGCCTCGATCTGATCGCCGGGAATGCCCGGGCCGCGATCCATGACGGTGATGGCGATCGCCCCCTCTTCTCGGCGCTCGACGCTCACCTCGGCCGTGCCGCCGAATTTCAGGGCATTGTCGATGAAATTCGACAGGATGCGGCGCAGCGCATGCGGCTTGGTAGAGGCGGTGCCACTGACCAGTCCAAGGACGGACACGGGCTTTCCCGTATCCTGATAGTCGTAGCAAAGGCTCTCGATGAAGGACGCGAGGTCGATGCGGGAGAATTTTTCACCGTTTCCATGCGAGCTGCGGGCATAGGCGATCCCATCCTGAACCAACCGCTCGATCTCGCCGATATCGTGCAGCAGCTTGGTCCGTTCCGGAGATTCGTCCGCCATGTCGGCGCGTAGCCGCATGCGGGTGATCGGCGTCTGCAGATCATGCGAAATCGCTGCGAGGATCTGCACGCGCTCTTCGAGATAGTGGGCAATGCGGTCTCGCATTGCGTTGAAGGCGCGTGCGGCATGCGCCACCTCGCTGGGGCCGCTGTCACTCATCACCTCGCCCTTCTTGTTCGGATCAAGGGCATCGGCGGCGGCAGCCAGATCGGCGAGCGGCCGTGTCGCCTGGCGAACGGCAAGCCAGGTCAGGAGAACGATGAGCAGCATCTGTACGACGAAGACATAAGGCAGCCACCCCGCCAGCGGCATGATGCCCCTCGGCGTGATGTCGATCGTCAGCGGCGTGCCGTCGGTCAACGTCAGATGCGCCTGCAGGCGCGTGACGTCGCCGGGGATCGCTTCCATGCGGATCGGAAAGCGATGACCGATCGCATCGCTGATGGTCGCCGCAATCTCGCCGCCGCGTGTTGAATGATCGGGAACACCCGGCAGGCCCGGGCCGAGCACGAAACGATAGTTGCCGCGGCTCAGGGGATCGGTCAGATCCGCCCGCTGATCCGCCGGCAACCGGTCGAGCACGGCGATCGATGTAGCAACGTCGCTCTCCAGTGTGCCGAGCATGACCGCCTTTGCCGACATCATGCGCTCGGCATAGAGCACGCTGAACGACAGGCCATAGGCGATCGCGAGGCCGAGAAGCAGGATGATGGCAATGCGCGAGCGCAGCGTACTCGGCCAGACGCGGCCGAACGTTGCAAGGGCCACCGCGCTCATTGCCGCAACTCCGAAATCTCGATCGGAACGGAGAAGACATAGCCCTCGCTGCGCACCGTCTTGATATAGATCGGCTCGCGCGCATCGTCGCCAAGCCGCTGCCGCAGGCGGCTGACGAGCAGGTCGATCGACCGGTCGAAGAGCTCGGCATCGCGCCCCTGCGTGAGGTTCAGCAGCTGATCACGGTTGAGAACCCGCTGAGGATGATCGATAAAGACGCGCAGGAGCCGGTACTCGGCGCCGCTGAGCGCAATCGTCGTGCCCTCCTTGTCCAGCAGGTGGCGCGCCACCGTATCCAGACGCCATTCGCCGAAGCTCAGCATCTGGCCGGCCTCGCTCACCTGGAAATTCGGCGGCAGCATGCGCGTGCGGCGCAGAACGGCCTTGATGCGCGCCAGCAGCTCCCGCGCCGCGAAAGGCTTCGGCAGATAATCGTCGGCGCCCATTTCAAGCCCGAGGATGCGGTCCATCTCGTCGCTGCGCGCCGTCAGCATCAGGATCGGCGTCGCCTTGTGCTTGCCGGCGCGCAGTTCGCGGCACAACACGAGGCCGTCGTCCCCCGGCATCATCACGTCGAGGATGATCAGATCGACCGCATTGGCTTCGAGAAAGCTCCGCATCTGGCGCCCGTCGGCAACGGCGGTGGCGCGCAGCCCGTTCTTCTTCAGATAGCTCGAAACGAGCTCGCGGATTTCCCTGTCGTCATCGACGATCAGGATATGGTCGACATGCTCCATGGCGCTTTCAGCAACCTCCAATGCGGGCAATCCGCACCGTCCGGCTGACGTCTCGGGCAGCAGGATGGTGCGGGATTCGTGACACCCTATATTCGATCTAGAAACGATCAACATCCAGGATCGCCTGCGCGAAGGCTTCCGGGGCCTCCTGCGGCAGATTGTGACCGATACCGCCCGAGATCGTGCGGTGTTCGTAGCGTCCCGAGAACTTCGCGGCATAGGCCGAGGGTTCCGGATGCGGCGCACCATTGGCGTCGCCTTCCATGGTGATGGTCGGGATCGAGATGACCGGACCCTTGGCGAGCACGGCCTCATAGGCATCGTACTTTGCCTCGCCCTTCACCAGTCCGAGGCGCCAGCGGTAATTGTGGATCACGATCGCCACATGATCGGGATTGTCGAAAGCGTCGGCCGAGCGGTTGAAGGTTTCGTCGTCGAAATTCCAGGTCGGCGATGCGGTATGCCAGATCAGCTTCGAGAACTCGCGGCGATTGGCGTCGTAACCCTGACGGCCGCGCTCGGTGGCGAAATAGAACTGATACCACCAGGCAAGCTCGGCCTTCGGCGGAAGCGGCTTCTTGTTCGCTTCCTGGCTGCCGATCAGATAGCCGCTGACCGAGACCATCGCCTTGCAGCGCTCCGGCCAGAGAGCCGCCATGATATTGACGGTGCGGCCACCCCAATCATAACCGCCGACGACAGCCTTCTCGACATGAAGCGCATCCATCAGCGCGATCATGTCGGCGGCGAGTGCGGCCTGCTGGCCGTTGCGCTTGGTCTTTTCCGAAACGAAACGGGTGGTGCCGTAGCCGCGCAGATAGGGAATGATCACCCGGTAGCCCTTGGCGGCAAGACGGGGCGCCACATCGGCGAAACTGTAGATGTCATAGGGCCAGCCATGCAGCAGGAGGACGGCCGGACCATCGGCGGGACCTTCCTCGGCATAGCCGATATCAAGCACGCCGGCGCGGATCTGCTTCAAGGCTGAAAAGCTGTTGCCGCCTGCCTTGACGGCGGCGGAAACCGGCGCTGCGGCCTGCGCAGCACTTGCGACACTGCCGATACCGAACTCGACGGCTGCGACGGTCATTGCGGCTACACCAAAGAAGCGGCGGCGCTGGTGGTTGATTTCCTCGGACATTGTTTTCTCTCCATCTCCTGAACTGTTGATGATGAGCAAAAGATAGTCCGGATGTATCCCCGATGTGTCGCGAACGACGGTTTTATGCATGCCTTTGTAGCGTGGAGGCCTGCAGATACATTCCGATACAATTCGCTGCAGCCCGCTACATTGCGGTACATTTCTGCCGGATATCAGACACATCCGGGATACGTCGCCCCTTCAGTTTCGCGGCATCGCTGGCAAAGGCCACGAGCAACCAAGCGGAAGGAACCGACCATGACGCTTCTCATCATTGCCTATCTCGGAGGCGCGCTGACGATCCTCAGCCCCTGCATCCTCCCCATCCTCCCCTTCGTCTTCGCCCGCGCGGGCCAGCCCTTCTTCCGAAGCACGCTGCCGATGCTGGCAGGCATGGCCGGCACCTTTGCGCTGGTCGCCACACTCGCGGCCGTCGGCGGCAGCTGGGCGATCAACGCCAATGAATATGGCCGGCTTGCCGCACTGTTGCTGCTCGCCATCTTCGGCGTCAGCCTGCTCTCGCCGCGCGTTGCCGGCGGCATCACCCAGCCCGTCGTCGATCTCGGCAACAGGCTGCTCAATGCCTCGGGCAATGGCGCCACCGCCTCTCCGGCAAGCTCACTGCTTCTCGGTGTTGCGACGGGCCTGCTCTGGGCGCCCTGCGCCGGACCGATCCTCGGCCTGGTACTGACGGGTGCTGCCCTCCAGGGCGCCAATCTGCAGACGACCTTTCTGTTGCTCGCCTATGCCGCCGGGGCGGCCAGCTCGCTCGCCACAGCGCTTCTCGTTGGTGGTCGTGTCTTTGCTGCCATGAAGCGATCGCTCGGCGTCAGCGAACGGATCCGCCAGGCGCTGGGTGCTGCCGTTCTCGCCGGTGTCACCGTCATTGCGCTCGGCCTCGATACCAGCCTGCTGTCGCGCTTCTCCTATGCCAGCACCACCACTCTGGAACAGGCCGTCCTCGACCGTCTGCACGTCAAGCCGCAGTCTGGTCCCGAAGTTGCCAGCAACGGCGCCATGATCGATACCGTCGCCGACACCGGGCAACCGTTCAAGAGCGATCTGCCGGTCGAAGGCCCTGCCCCGTCGCTCGATGGCGCCGTGCAGTGGCTGAATTCCGGGCCGCTCACCAAGGAAGCACTTCGCGGCAAGGTCGTGCTCGTGGATTTCTGGACCTATTCCTGCATCAACTGTATCCGCACCACGCCTTATGTCCGCGCCTGGGCAGAGAAGTACGCGGACAAGGGCCTCGTCGTCATCGGCGTCCACGCTCCGGAATTCGCCTTCGAGAAGAACATCGACAATGTCCGCAAGGCGGTTGGCGACTTCGGTATCAAGTATCCCGTCGCCATCGACAACGACTACAAGATCTGGCGCGCCTTCCAGAACAACTACTGGCCAGCTCACTATCTGATCGATGCCAATGGGCAGATCCGCTACACCCATTTCGGCGAGGGCAACTACCGCCAGACCGAAAAGGCTATCCAGGACCTGCTGCACGAGGCCGGAAGCCAGATGGCTTCGAGCGCCATTGTGACACCCGATGCGAAGGGCGCCGAGGCAAGCCCGGACCTGCGTCATGTCCGCTCCGGCGAGACCTATATCGGCTACCAGCAGGCCTCGAATTTCGCGTCCCCCGGCGGTCTCGCAGCGGACACCCCGCGCGACTACAGCGCAGGCTCCCTCGGCCTGAACGAATGGAGTCTTTCAGGGCGCTGGACCGTGGGGCCGGAAGCCGCCAGCCTTGATGCCGCCGATGGCGGCATCAGTTACCGCTTCAGCGCCCGCGACCTGCATCTCGTTCTCGGACCCGGCGCTGACGGCAAGCCGGTTCGCTTCCAGGTGACGGTCGACGGCAAGGCGCCGGGCGCCAATCATGGCACCGATACCGACGAAAGCGGCAACGGCATCGTCACGTCGACAAAGCTCTACCAGCTGGTCCGCCAGAGCGGCGAGGTCGAGGCCCGCAACTTCGAGATCCGCTTCCTCGATCCCGGCGTCGCCGCCTACGCCTTCACCTTCGGCTGACCATCAATCCGCATTTCCCAACCCAGAAAAGGAGTTTCTTCCATGACCAATCGCACGCTCTCCACCGTCGCTCTCGCCTTCGCAATCAGCGCCGCCGCCTTCACCGCCCAGGCGGCCGAGATCAAGAATATCGTCATCGTCCACGGCGCTCTCGCTGACGGATCGGGCTGGCAGAAGGCCACCGAGATCCTCGAAAAGCGCGGCTTCAACGTCACCATCGTCCAGGAGCCGATAACTTCGCTCGCCGACGACGTCGCCGCCACCAACCGCGTCCTCGACCTGCAGAGCGGTCCATCCCTCCTCGTCGGCCACAGCTATGGTGGCATGGTCATCACCCAAGCAGGAAACCGGTCCGATGTCGCGGGCCTTGTCTATGTCGCGGCCTTCCAGCCGGACAAGGGCGAAAGCCTGATCGGCCTCGCAAGCTCGAAACCGGCGGGCGGCATGAACATCAGGGAGACCAAGGACGGCAAGTATCTCTACCTCGATCCCGCGGCCTTCGCCGCCGACTTTGCCGCCGACCTGCCGAAGGACGAGGCAGCCTTCATGGCAAAGTCCCAGGTCTTCGCCGCCAAGGAAGCCTTTACCGCCAAGATCGCCGATCCCGCCTGGCGCGCGAAGAAGAGCTGGACCGTCGTTGCGACAGAGGATCGCTCCATCAATCCCGACCTGGAGCGGGACATGGCCAAGCGCGCCGGGAGCAAGGTGACGGAGATCAAGGCGAGCCACACCGTCTTCGCATCGCAGGCGCAGAAAGTCGCGGAAGCGATTGAAGACGCTGCGAAAGAGGCAGGCAAGTAAGCACTGGCGCGGCGGGTGCGCAGCCCGCCGCCTCTCATTTCAGGGCAGAATGGCCGAGTATCTCACCGGCCTCGCGAGCGGCGCGGATGCCGCTTTCCCATGCACCATGCGCCGTCGAAAAATCCGTGCGGTGCGTTGCCTCGCCGGCAAAGAACAGCCGTTCGCCGACCGGCCGCGCCAGCACCTGCCTTTGGCTCGCCTGCCCGGGCAGGGCGTGGCTATAGGAGCCGCCGATCCAATCCGTCCGGCACCAGGACGATGCCGCAAGCGGCAGCAGATGTTTGCGGATGCCGCTTCCGAGCAGCGAAGAAAGCTGCTCCAGCGCGAAGGCGAAGGCATCGAGGAGACCGGTGCGCTCGATGACCACCGCACCCATTCCGCCGAAGAAGCCTTCGAGCACGGGCCGCCCCAGCGGACGGATATAGTAGCTGCCGGTCTCCGGGTTCTGGGGATCGCCAAGCAGATGGGTTTCCGCCTCAAAACCGTGATTTCCCTTGAGTTCGAAAAACAGCTTGTCGGCGAGACCAAGCGGCAGCTGGCTTGCGGCATGGAGGTGGTCGTCAGCTCCGCCCTCAAAGCCGATCGCCCCGCCCGCCATCACATTGGTCGAGACCGTGACGATTGCCGCACGGGCCGCGATCGCACCTCTACCCGTTTCCAGCCTGACACCCTGCCCTTCGAGGAGAATGCGGCGGACCGGCGTCGAGAGCCGAAGCTCGGCCTTCGGCATGGCCGCCGCAATCAGGCTTCCATAGCCTTCATGCACCCGCCAGTTCGCATTGGAGGCGGCATTGTCATAGGCGAGGAAATCGGTGATCGACAGCCGGTCGAGCGCCGCGCCGTTCATATAGCCGCTGAGCGAGTTGCAATAGGCATGCCATCGCCCGCCCGGCTCAAGAGCATCGGAGGCCCGGTCACTCGCCGGAGGATCCGACTTCAAGCGCTCGTCCAGCGCATTCCAGGCCGCCTCCGCCGCCGCCTGGTCGGCGGGCGGAAAACCGAGGTCACGCCATTGCGTCTTCCAGGCCGTCGGCCCCTGCTCGATGGTGAAATTGGCTTGCTTGCCGATCGTCACCAGCGGATTGCGCTCGGCGGAGTGCAGCCAGCCACAGCCCATATCGAGCGGCATGCCGGCAAGCTCGATCGTCCAGGCACGCCCCCCGGCGCGGTCGCTCGCCTCCAGCAGCACGACGGAGCGGCCGGCGGCCACGAGCGTCCGCGCCGCAGCGATCCCCGCAGCCCCTGCACCGACAATCGCCACATCGTAATCCATCGCCGCTCCGCTTCTGCGAGATGCCATCGCCTTGATATGGTGCAAACTTTACATAGGAAGGCGACCGGCTTCAACGCAGCCAAAACGCTGCTACTATGCGCCATGACCTTCTTCGAAACGCTCGTCGCCCTGCTTGCGGTTGCCATCCTGCTCTTGCAGGTCACGCGGCGCATGCGCCTGCCCTATCCGGGCATCCTGGCCGCTGCCGGCGTCGGCGTCGCGATGCTGCCGGGCGCCCCGACGATCCCCATCGATCCGCCGACGGCGCTGGCATTGTTCATCGCCCCCGTGCTGATCGATTCCGCCTATGATTTCCCGCTCGGCGCGGCCAAGCGCATGCTGCTGCCGCTGTTTCTCTATGCCGTCGTCGCGATCCTGGTCACGACAGGCGTCGTCGTCACCATCAATGCCTTCACGATCGGCCTGCCGCTTGCAGTCGCCGTGACGCTCGGCGCCATCGTGGCACCGCCGGATGCGGCTGCCGCGACCGCCGTGCTCTCCAACCTGCCGGTGGCGCGGCGCGTCGATGCGCTGCTCAAGGGCGAGAGCCTGTTCAACGATGCGACGGCGCTCTTGCTGTTCGGCGCGGCGCTGACGGTTCAGGCGCGCGGCGGGCTCGATACGGAAACTGCCTTGCGGATCGGCTTTGCAGCGCCGGGCGGCATCCTCTTCGGCATTGCCTTCGGCTTTCTCGTCTCGCGCCTCAGGCCGGTCACCGAAAACACAGTCGGCGGCACGCTTCTGCAATTCGTCTATGCCTTCGCCACTTGGCTGATTGCCGAGCACCTGCATCTCTCCGCCGTGCTTGCCACAGTCGCCAGCGCCATGACGATCGCGACGCTGGCGACGGTCGAGGATTCGCCGCGGATGCGCGTCCATTCCTTCGCCGTCTGGACAACGGTCGTCTTTCTGCTCAACGTTGTCGCCTTCCTGCTGATGGGCCTGCAGGCGCGGCGCATCGTTGCGGCGATGTCGGCGGCGGATCTGGAGCGTGCGGTCAGCTTCGCCGCGATCGTCGTCGTCGCGATTATCGCGACACGGCTGGCGATGGCCTTCCTGTTCCATGCGCTCGTCGTCCACCGCCACCGGCGCGGCCATGTGCTGGCGCCCTTCAATCGCGGCGAGACGCTGCTGGTCGGCTGGGCCGGCATGCGCGGTCTGGTCACGCTCGCGACCGCCTTTGCCCTGCCCGCCGATTTTCCGGATCGCGATCTCGTCGTCCTCACCGCCTTCTCGGTAGTACTGGCGACGCTCGTGATCCAGGGTGCAACGCTGGCGCCAATGATCCACTTCCTGAAGCTCGGCCGTCAGGGCGAGGTGCAGGAAGAGCTGGAGGCCGCCCGCAAATCGCTAGCCGAGGCAGCACTTTCCCGGCTGGAACCGGAAACCGGCGCCGAAGCCGACGCCTTGCGCATCGTATACAAGGATCATCACGCCCGAGCGTCCCGAGAGCCCGACCGAACACCCTCCGACCGCCGCCGCAATCTGGCGATGGCGGTCGTCATCGCCCAGCGCCAACGTCTCGAAGAATTGCGCGATGCCGACCAGATCGGCCCGACGCAATATCTCGAGCTCCAGGAAGATCTCGACTGGAAGCAGCTCTCCGTCGGCACCGACGAGGAGCGGCGGATCACCGAGAGCTGACGCTCAGCCGGGTGATTGCACCTTGTAGCGCAGTGCGACTACGCCGTGATCGCGCGCTTCGGCCGATTGCAGCGATAGCTGCGCCTTCCCTTTCAGCCCGCCTTCAAAGGCGATGATTGCCTGTCCGCCGGTGGCGTCGATAGCAGGCGCCACCAGCAGATAGATCTCGTCGACCAGCCCCTCCGCAAGGAAGCTGCCATTGATGCCCGCCCCGCCCTCGAGCAGCAGGCGCTCGATGCCGAGCTCGCTATGCAGCGTCTGAAGCGCCGCCCTGAGATCGATCGTCGGACTATCGGAGACGATGTAGGAAACGCCGTCGCCCGCCAGCTCGGCCAGATGGCTGTCGCTGACGCCACTGCCGAGCAGCACGACGACATGGTCACCGCCGATGTCAGGCGCCTTGAAATGCAGCTTCGCGCCGGGATCGACACCGATCGCATAGACCGGCGCATCCTTCCGGGCGAAATGGAACGGACGCTTGACGTCGCCGGCAACAGCCGGCGGATGAGGCGACCCCTTCGCCATCTCGGCCATGGTGACGCGACCGACGAGCCAGGCATCGCCCCGCAGCGCCTCATGCGTTTCCTCATAGATCGACGACCACTCCTTGCGCCCGGCATCGGGATTGTCGGTCCAGGTGCTCGGGTGCAGGCCACCGTCTATGGAAGACATCATCAGGCAGGTCACATGCGGCTTCATCAGGTTTCCTCGATTCGAAAAGCGTTCGGGAAACGCCCGATAACGGCGAAAGTTCAGAGCCTTGGCGATCCCGGATATGATCCTAGCCGCTGGCGAGCTTGAACAGCAAGGTGGTGCGCAGCTTCGCCGGATCGGGCTCATCGACGGGGTTGTTGTGATAGTGTTCCAGCCGGGCTGCGAAACGATCTCCCTCCGACGTTTCCTCCATATCCCAGCGAATGCCGCGCTCTTTTGCCCAACCGATCAGCATCGCCGTGACCTCATAAAGATCGTCATAGGGGCCGGTATAGGTCGTCTCGATATAGCGCCCACCCGGCAACTCGCCTTCCATCAAGGCGCCGGACAGCGGGATGGCCGCATCCGTCGTCATCCCTATCTCGATCTCGAGGTCAGGCATGTCGATCAGGTTATATTTGATGAACTCCATTCCATCGGCGGCGACGCCGGCATTCGCGAATGCGGCGAACAATTCTCCGAAGGCCGGGCCGACGGCGTCTCCGAAAGGCATCGTAACCTTGCGGCGCACCGCGACATAGCGCTGCGGGCCGCGTTCAGTCTGGCGTGGCAATGTGAGCATTGCGTCCTCCTCTATTCCAGACAAGGACGACTGGCGCCGGCGTCACCCGACACGGGTGCCGCATTTTTGCGCCGCTCACTCCTGCCCGTTGGCGAGCTTGCGAATCCGGTCCGCGGTGGCGGGATCAACAGGGTGATAGATCACCAGCCCGAGATCCGGCCGGCCATCGACGGAAAAGGCGGAATATTCGAGCTCGATCGGACCGAGCTTCGGATGCTGCAACCGCTTGACCCCGTCACCATGGATGCGGACGTCATTCTCCTTCCAGTGATGGGCGAAATCGGGGCTGGAGGCCGAAAGCTCTTCCACCAGACGGCTGACTTCCGAGCCCGCCCCGGCGCGCGCCACATCGGCGCGAAATGCCGCGACGACGAAGCCGGCGAGCGTCTGCCAATCGTGCTGCTTGGCGCGGATCGCAGGATTGGAGAAGATCAGCCGGAGGATGTTGCGCTGCTCCGGCGGGATCGTGCTGTAATCGGTCAGGACAACGGCGGCAGCACGGTTCCAGGCGACCACATCCCACATCGCCGTCTTGATGAAGGCGGGGCTGGAATCGAGCGAGTCCAGCAGCCGCTGCAGCCGCGGCGTCACACCTTCGACGGGCGTGTAGCGCACTTCAGGCGGGCGGCCGAGGCCGAGCATGAAGAGATGTTCGCGCTCCGGCTCGGTCAGCATCAACCCGGCCGCGATCCGGTTCAGGACGTCGGCAGACGGCGCGCCGCCGCGTCCCTGCTCAAGCCAGGTGTACCATGTGGGGCTGATATTGGCGCGCTGCGCCACCTCCTCGCGGCGCAATCCCGGCGTGCGCCGGCGGCCGGAAAAGCCGAAAGAGGCCGGGTCGAGCCGGGTGCGGCGATCCTTCAGAAAGGCCGCGAGCGAGCCTGCATTGTTGATCGGCATGGCGATCCTGTTAGCGATTATACTAGGATAAAGTCACTACTTTAACAGGATGGATAGTAGCCGATAATGGGTGCAGATCAAACATGAGGAGACATGCTGTGCGCATTTTCTTGACAGGAGCAACCGGCTTCATCGGCTCGGCTATCGTGCCGGAACTCATCAGTGTCGGCCACGACGTCGTCGGCCTGACGCGGTCCGATGATGGGGCGCGGGCGCTCGAAGCCGCCGGGGCAACTGCCTATTTCGGCACGCTGGAAGAACCCGACAGCCTGCGCCGCGGCGCGCTCGAATCCGACGGCGTCATCCATACGGCCTTCGACCACGATTTCTCGCGCTTCGTCGCAAATTGCGAGAAGGACGGTCGCGTGATCGCGGCCTTGGGCGACGCGCTCGAAGGCTCCGACCGCCCGTTGCTGATCACATCGGGGACCGGCATGGGCAATGCCGAATTCGGCGAACTGGCAAGCGAAGACGTCTTCAACACCAGCCATCCCAACCCGCGCATCGCCTCCGAGCTTGCCGGTCAAAAGCTGCTCGAAAAGGGCGTCAACGTCTCGGTGGTCCGGCTGCCGCAGGTGCATGACACGCGAAAGCAGGGCCTGATCACGCCACTGATCGAGATCGCCCGCGACAAAGGCTTTGCCGCCTATCTCGGCGACGGTCGCAACCGCTGGCCGGCCGGCCATGTCTCGGATGTCGCGCGCCTCTATCGCCTCGCCGCCGAACGGGGCGAGCGCGGCGCGCGCTACAATGCCGTCGCCGAGGAAGGCATCGATGCCCGCACCATCGCCGAAGCGCTCGGCCGCGGCCTCGGCATGCCGGTCAAATCGCTGACGGCAGAAGAGGCAGCCGGCTATTTCGGATGGATGGCGATGTTCGCCGGCATGGACTTCCCGGCCTCCAGCGCCAGGACACGGGAAAAGCTTGACTGGCACCCATCCGGCCCCGGCCTGATCGCCGATCTCGATGCCATGAACTACAATTGAAGCTGATGCAGCCGGGCGGCAAAGCCCGGCTGCAGACTCCTATTGCGCGGAAACGCGCCAGACGGTGTTGCCGAAATCACTGGCAACCAGCAGCGCCCGGCGAATGGCGCGCAGCGACGCCTTGTAACGCTGAATTGGGATGCCTGAAGTTGAATATGTCATGGTCCTCACCCGAGCGGGGCCCTGCCCGCCCGGATCAAACCTTACGCAATTCAGTTTGTTCAGGCGTTCACGCGATTGAGACTAGAGCGCAGACGCCCGAGCCGGATGCCCGCGCCGCCAGTCTTCTGCCGCCTGCAGCGCGGTGGCGATCCGCTCGTCACTGAACGGTTTGCCGACAACGGCGAAGGCACCATCAAAACCTTGCGATACAGCCTGCGGCGCACCCGTCACGAAGATGACGCTGATGCCGAAACGGTCGATCAGACGGCGCGCCAGCTGCGTTCCGCTCGTTCCATCGGATAAGCCCACATCCACAAGCGCCACATCCGCTCGCGGCGCAAAGGCCAGCGCCTGTTCGATGGTCGCCGCCGGACCAAGGGCGCGGTGGCCGCTTTCGGTGGTTATTCGTTCCAATTCGAGGGCGATGAAGCCCTCGTCTTCGACAATCAATACGTTCATGTTCCTATCTCCTCGCGTCAGGAGGAGATTGCCCGCGCCGTCCGATTTTCAAGCGAGGCGACCGGGATTTTCGCGCAACATGAAATCTGATCGCATTTGCGCGATCAGGCCGTGCAATCCGGCCGCTGGCGTACCATATTAAAGGGTATGTCGATCCAGGTCACAAAACGCGAGAAGGAAATCCTCGAGCTGATGAGCGCCGGCAAGACCGCGCAGGAGATCGCCATGATTCTCGGCTGCTCCGTGCACACGGTGCGCACCCATATCGACGCGCTGAAGGACATTTTTGCTGTTTACAAGGACACCGCGCTCGTTGCGGCCGCCCTGCGCAAAGGCGTCATCGATTGACTTTCAGGCTGCCGCACTGAAAAGCATGCGGCTTCGTGCGTGGCCATCAGTTCGCCACGATGCGCTACTTTAGCTTCGCCTGTCTGCCCCAAAACGAGAATCATTGAATGACAAATCTTACGAAAATCGGCCTCGGCCTGCTTCTGGCAGTGGCTGGCGTCGTCTCGACGTCGAGCATCGCTTCCGCGCAATATTACGATCCCTATGACCGTCCGCCGCCGCCGCGTTTTGCGCCGCAGCCGGATTGGCGCCGCCCTCCGCCGCCCCCGCCAGGTTACGGCCGCCCGCCGCGCGGCTGCGATCCGCGCTGGGCTGAAGACAAGGCCCGTGATTTCGGCTTCCGCCGTGCACGCGTCGTCGACATCACGCCGCGCCGCGTCATCGTCCAGGGCTGGACGCGCCGCGGACAGGATGAAATCAGCTTCGCCAATGTGCGCGGCTGCCCGGTTATCGGCCGTTAATTCTGAAATCGCTGACGTCCCACCGGGACGTCAGCCTCTCTTCAGGCCGAGGTGACGTCTTCGACGGCAAGACGTGCCAGTTCCAGAGCCGCCTCACGGGTCTTCGCCGCGGCGATGAACCGGCCCTTGTGGCAGAAGGTAGCGCCGACAACGCCGGACGCCTTTTCCAGCTCCGCATTCGAAAGTCCCGCCCATGCAGCCGGCAGATCGGCGCGCAGCTCGAAACCCTCGTCGGCACGGCGGATCCCGGTAACGCACCAGTCGTTTTCGCGGGGATGGACGACGAAGAGCAGATGTTCCGCGCCCGCCTTGATGATCGCCGGACGGAAGGGCATGCCCATCGGCAGTTCCAGAACGCGGTTGTCGCCCGTCGTCTTGATCGCTTCCAGCACCAGCGCCTCGGCGCGAAGCTTGGCATCCTGAACACGGATGCCGCCTTCAACGAAGATCGCCGCTACGGCGAGCGCCGCATGGAAAGCCCGCTCGTCGGCATCCTCGCCGCGCGCATCGAAAGACGGCTTCAGCGTGTCGAAAAGCGCAGGCAGCGTCAGACCGGCGAGTTCGCCGGCGATCGACGGGTCGATGGCGCCGTTATCGACGAGATCGATAGGCAGCACGAATTTCCGGTCGAAAGCCGCATGAACCGCAGCCGCCCGTTCGGCGGGAACGCCGAGTGCTGCAAGATAATCCATGCCGTACTGCCGCCAGATCAGGCCGAACGAGCTGAACGGCCGGCCGTCTTCGCGCACCGGCGCGCCGCGCTGATGATGGTCGAAGATGCGAAGCTCGGGATCGAAGGCGCCGCCGACGTCATAGACGATGCGATCGGCTGCCGGTGCAAGCCATTCCGGGCTGCGCGACCGCACGATCCTGGCTGCAGGAAACAGCTTCGTCAGCACGACGCTCGACATCAGCTCGTCGGCATGGAAGCCGCCGGAATGGGTGACCAGAAATTCAATGTTCACGTGAAGACCTTCGAAAGGGAGATGTTGCCTGAGCCAATAGCCGCAGAGCGCCTGAAGCTCAATCGCTATCCGGCCACTCTCTGGCGGATCGGTGCCGATTCCGGCATAGTCCTGATATCAGCGGTTGGCGGAGGCGCATTTGGTCGAGAAAATATCGAAGATTTCCGCATCCGCGGCGCCGATCGCAACACGCATCGAACACAGCATTTCGGTGGCAGAACCCGAGATCGCATGGGCGGCGCGCCGTCAGGCGGAAATCGACGAGGGGCTTGAGGACCGCAGGAAGTCAGGCGAGCACCCGCATCCGGAAAGTAATGCCGAAGACGCCGACAGCCGCCATCTCGATCTGCATCACTCCGAAAGCGCGGAGCAGACCGACGCCGCCGAGAAGCTGTCGGGCGAGAGCGAGCGCATCGGCACCGGCAATCTTGATGAAGAAGACGTGCCGTTCGGCGAGCATTCCGGCTACATCTGAAAGACTGGCCTGAGGCGCAGCGATGCGCGCCTCAGGCCCTGATATCACTTCGCCTCGGCGACGGCCTCGCCGGGCTCCTCTTCCACCGGCCGCGCCTTGAACACGCGACGGACGGTGACGAAGAGCAGCGGGATGAAGAAGACGCCGATGACGGTGGCCGAAATCATGCCGCCCATGACGCCGATACCGATCGAGTTCTGGCTGCCCGAGCCCGCGCCGCTTGCGACCGCCAGCGGCAAGACGCCGAGGATGAAGGCAAGCGAGGTCATCAGGATCGGCCGCAGGCGCTGGCGCGCCGCCTCGACGGTGGCGGTAACCAGATCCTTGCCGGACTTCTGCTGATCGATCGCGAACTCGACGATCAGGATCGCATTCTTCGCCGCAAGGCCGATCGTCGTCAGCAGGCCCACCTTGAAGTAAACGTCGTTGTTCTGGCCGAAGAGCAGCGCCGCGGCGAGCGCGCCGAAGACGCCGATCGGAACGGAGAGCATGACCGCAAACGGGATCGCCCAGCTTTCATAGAGGGCTGCAAGCGCCAGGAAGACGACGAGGATCGAGATCGCGTAGAGCTGTGCTGCCTGGTTGCCGGAGAGACGTTCCTGCGCCGAAAGGCCGGTCCACTCATGCGTGAAGCCACCCGGCAACTGGCCGACGATCGCGTCGATCTCGTTCATCGCGTCACCCGACGAAACGCCCGGCGCCGCAGCCCCCTGGATTTCGACGGCGGACGAGCCGTTGTAGCGCTCCAGGCGCGGCGAGCCGAACTTCCAGTGGCCGTCGGCGAAGGCCGAGAACGGCACCATCTCGCCATCGGAATTCTTCACATACCACCGGTCGAAATCCTCCGGCTGCATGCGGAACGCCTTGTCGGCCTGGACATAGACCTTCTTGACGCGGCCGCGGTCGATGAAGTCGTTGACGTAATTGCCGCCCCAGGCGGTCGACAGCGTCGTGTCGATATCCGAGAGGTTGAGGTTGAGCGCACTCGCCTTTTCCTGGTCGATATCGACGGAATATTGCGGCGAATCCTCCTGGCCGTTCGGGCGCGTGCCGACGAGCTTGTTGCTCTTGCCGGCAGCCGCGAGGAGCTGGTTGCGGACCTGGATGAGCTGCTGGTGGCCGGCGCCGTTCATGTCCTTCAGATAGAAATCGAAGCCGGCATTGTTGCCGAAGCCAGGGATGGCCGGCGGCGACAGAGCGAAGACATTGGCGTCCTTGATCTTCGAGAATGCTCCCATCGCCCGCTGCGCAATGGCCTGAGCCTTCGCCTGCGGCGTCGTTCGCTGATCGAAATCCTTGAGCTTCACGAAGGCGAGGCCGACATTCTGCCCCTGCCCGCCGAAGCCGAAGCCGACGACGGCCATGACGCCGGTGACGTAGTCCTTCTCATCGTTGAGATAGTGGTCCGTCACCTGTTTCAGCACCTTCTGTGTGCGGTCCGCCGTGGCGCCGACAGGCAGCTGGACGCTGGTGATCAGGATGCCCTGGTCTTCATCCGGCAGGAACGAGCTCGGCAGCCGCGTGAAGAGATAGCCGGTCGCGACGGCAATCAGCAGGAACATGGCGATGAAGATGCCGGACCGGCGGATGATGCCGCTGACGCTGCGCTGGTAACCGCGAGTGCCGCGATCGAAATTGCGGTTGAAGAAGCCGAAGACGCCGCGGCTCTTGGCGCCATGCTTTGGCTTTTTCAGGATCGTGGCGCAAAGCGCCGGCGTCAGGATCAGGGCGACGACGACCGAGAGCAGCATGGCCGACACGATCGTCACCGAGAACTGCCGGTAGATGACGCCGACCGAGCCTGAGAAGAAGGCCATCGGGATGAACACCGCCGACAACACGGTGGCGATACCAATCAGCGCACCGGTGATTTCCTCCATCGACTTGATGGTCGCCTCGCGCGGCGAAAGTCCCTCTTCCTCCATCACGCGCTCGACATTCTCGACGACGACGATCGCGTCATCGACCAGAAGACCGATCGCCAGCACCATGCCGAACATCGTCAGCGTATTGATCGAGTAGCCAAAGAAGGCGAGCACGCCGAAGGTGCCGAGCAGCACGACCGGAACCGCGAGCGTCGGAATAAGCGTCGCGCGAAAACTCTGCAGGAAGACGAACATGACGATGAAGACGAGGACAATCGCTTCAACGAGCGTCTTCACCACGTCTTCGATCGACAGCTTTACGAAGGGCGTCGTGTCATAGGGATAGACGACCTCGACATTCGGCGGCAGGGTGCCGCGCAGCGTCTCGACCGTCGACTGCACGGCCTCGGCCGTGTCAATGGCGTTGGCGCCGGAGGCGAGATTGATCGCGAGGCCGGCGGCCGGATTGCCGTTATAGGTCGAGAAGCTCGAATAGCTCTCGGC
This sequence comes from Rhizobium sp. OAE497, assembly GCF_040546565.1. Classification (NCBI taxonomy): domain Bacteria; kingdom Pseudomonadati; phylum Pseudomonadota; class Alphaproteobacteria; order Hyphomicrobiales; family Rhizobiaceae; genus Rhizobium; species Rhizobium sp. OAE497. Next base: position 992,557 of record NZ_JBEPOA010000002.1, on the reverse strand, counting down.
GCCGAGCTCGACGGTCGCGACGTCGTTCAGCCGCACCAGCGAACCGCTGCTGGCGCTCTTCAGGATGATGTTCTGAAACTGCTCGGGCGTCTGCAGGCGGCTCTTTGCCGTCACCGTCGCATTGAGCTGCTGGCCCTTGCGCTGCGGCAGCGCGCCGAGCTGGCCGGCTGCGACCTGGGTATTCTGCGCCTCGATCGCGTTCGTCACATCGCTGACCATCAGCGAGTATTTCGCGAGCTTGTCCGGATCGACCCAGATGCGCATCGCGTAACCGGAGCCGAAGAGCTGCGTGTCGCCGACGCCGGGAACGCGCTTCAGCGTGTCGTTCAGCGAGCTGTTGACGTAGTCGGCCAGGTCGGTCGACGTCAGCTTGCCGTCCATCGAGACGAAGCCGATGACCATCAGGAAGTTCGACGTCGACTTCGTTACCGTCAGACCGGTGTTCTGGACGCTCTGCGGCAGCTGCGCCTCGACGAGCTGCAGCTTGTTCTGCACCTGCATCTGCGCAACGTCGGGGTTGGCGGCGCTGGTGAAGGTCAGCGAGATCGAGGCCTGACCGGTCGATTGCGAGGTCGAGGTCATGTAGTCGAGATTGTCGATCCCGGTCATGCCCTGTTCGATGACCTTGGTGACGGAATTTTCGACCGTTTCGGCGTCGGCACCCGGATAGGTGCCGGAAATGCGCACGGTGGTCGGGGCGATCTGCGGATATTGCGAGATCGACAGTGTCGTGATCGACAGGATGCCGGCAAGCATGATGACGATGGCGATGACCCAGGCAAAGACCGGCCTGGCAATAAAGAACCGGGACACGGGCTTACCTCACTTCGTTACGGGCGTGTTCGCCGCTTCCTTGACCGGGGCAGCCTCGGCCGCATCGGCCTGCTTGATCTCGCCGGTCGCGTCGTCGAGCGTCACGTCGTCGACCTTGACATCCTGGCCGTCCCTGACGCGCTGGATGCCCTCGACGATGACGCGGTCGCCATCATTGATGCCGCCGGCCACCAGCCAGCTGTTGCCGATGCTGCGCTGAACGCTGAGCGTCCGCCGCTGCACCTTGCCGTCCGTGGAAACGAACATTGCCGTCGGATCGCCCTTGGTGTCGCGGGTGACCGCACGCTGCGGCACAAGGAAGCTGTTGGGCGCCACGCCCTCTTCGATCGTCGCGCGCACATACATGCCGGGCAGCAGCAGCCGGTCCGGATTGGGGAAGGTCGCGCGCGCCGTCACGGTGCCGAGCGTCTGCGAGACGGAGGATTCGAGGAATTCGAACTTGCCGGGTTTGTCGTATTTCGAGCCGTCCTCGAGCTTGACGTTGACAGAGACATTGTCGCCCGTCGTCTTGATGCGTCCCTCCGCGATCGACTTGCGCAGGGCGAGAAGATTGGTGCTCGATTGCGTGACGTCGACATTGATCGGGTCGAGCTGGTTGATGGTCGCGAGCGCCGTCGTCTGCTCGGCGGTGACGAGTGCACCGACCGTGACAGCCGATGCGTCGATGCGGCCACCGATCGGCGCACGGATCTTCGTATAGCCAAGATTAATGCGCGCGGTCTCGAGGGCAGCGCGCGCCGAGGCGACATCAGCAAGAGCCTGCGCCAGCGTCGAGCGGGCGTCGTCGAGGTCCTGCTTGCTGACCGCGGCCTGTGATGTCAGGCCCTGGTAGCGATCGACCTTCGCCTGAGCGCTTGGAACTGCACCCTCGGCCTTCTGCAACGTGGCGACGGAGCTGTCAAAGGCTGCCTGGTAGGGGCTCGGCTCGATTTCGTAGAGAACGTCGCCGGCATTGACCTCGCTGCCCTCCTTGAAATTACGGGCGCGGATGATGCCGCCGACCTGGGGGCGGACCTCGGCGATCAGCGATGCGGCGGTGCGGCCCGGCACTTCGGCGGTGATCGTCACCGATTGCGGACGCAGCGTCACGGCGCTCACCTGCGGCTTGGCATCGGCGGCGGCTTTCTGCTGCTGCGGCGCCTGCTCGTTGCAGGATGCGAGCGCAAGCGTGAGCGCGGTGGCATAACCAAGGTTCGCAAGCCATCTGGTCTTGGCGATAGGCATTCAAGGCTCCTGTGTCGCCTGGCGATCGCTTGGGAGGCAATGCAGGCAGTTCGTGATTTGCAATGGCGGCCGCCGCTATAACGGCGGACCGCGAAATCGGTTTCGTCCGCACCCCGCCGCAGCTCGTCAAAGCGCAGGCGGCACGGCAAGCTCTCAGCTCTGCTCGATCTTGCGGGCTGCCTCATCGAGAGCCTCGGCGACAGCGCTGATCGTCTCTTTGGTGACGGCGCCTTGCCGCAATTTCATCCGCAAGGCCATTTTGATGTTTTGCATGCCGCGCACCACCTCATCGGGCGCATCGCGCGGCGGACCACGCTCACCGGCGATGACAGCGCGCGCCAGGATATCGTCGATCTGCTTTCTATTCGCATCGACGAAGAGCCGCCCTTCCGCCGTCGGCCGGTAGAGCTTGCGGCCGCCGTCTTCGAGCGTGATGGAGGCGTAGCCCATATCGTCGAGCCAGGAGAGCGTTGGATAGATGACGCCGGGGCTTGGCGAATAGCTGCCGCCGAGACGCTCCTCGATCGCCTTGATCAGTTCATAGCCGTGCGCCGGACGCTCGACGATCATTGCCAGGATGAGAAGACGCAGATCCCCATAGTCGAACAGCCGCCGCCCACGCCCGCCGCGCGGATGGCGCCCGGGGTGATCCTCCCGCTCGTCTTCAGGGCGGGCATCATCGGAGAAATGCAGGTCTCGGCCGGTCATGCGGCGGAACCTATCGTCCCGATATATCGGCAATCAAGATATATCGCGATATATGACGAAAATTTAATCTCGCGTGACGGTTCCGTGATGCGCGGGCGTCAGACCGGTGTCCCGACGCCCAGCAGCGCTTCCTTCTCGTTCACCGACAGGCTGGTCAGCCGGTAGAGAATGAAGCCTGCTTTTTCCGAGCGGATGGTGGCCAGCGTTTCGCCGAAGACGTTCCTGATTTCGCCAAGCACCTCGCCTGCGATCACTGGGTCGCCGAGATCCTTTGCCGGATACCAGAGACCTTTGACGGATGCTGTTGGTACCCACATGGTCACGACGTCAAGCTTTGTTACCGGGGCCGTGCCCGGGAGCATGCCGATCTGCTGCATCACCCGGCGGATACCGTCGGTCATCTGCGTCACCGTCGCCTCGCCCCAGAGACCGTTGCCGCTGACCTCCGGCAGGATGCTGGGAATGCCGAGCTTATGGGAGGCATCGACCGTATAGCCCGAACCGCCGGCTGCGACCGCGATCTTGATGCCGAATGCGGCAGCAAGCGCCTGCGATTTCTCGCAACCGGCCGGGAAGATCGTGAAGGGTTCGAGGCCCTCGTCGAGATCGCCGCCATGGCAATCGATATAGGCATCGGCCTTCGGGAAGACTTCTGTGACCAGCCAGTGGGCAAGCTGCTCGCTGGTCGTGCCGTCAGGCTTGCCGGGGAACATCCGGTTCAGGTTCTTGCCGTCCTGCGGCATGATGTAGATGTTGCGCCGGTGAAAGGCCTCGACATTGAGGACCGGCAAGACGAGCAGCGTGCCCCTGATCTCCTCCGGCCGCGTCTTCATCAGCCGCACAGCCGCCTCGATCGAGCAGTATTCCGAGCCATGGACGCCCGCGGTGACCAGCAGGCATGGCCCCGCCTCGGCTCCTTCGATGATTGCATAGGGGATTTCGAGTTCCGCCGTCGGCTTGATATGGCCGAATTCGGATCGGGGCTTTCCGGTTCTCAAGGCTGGCAGGGCGGTCATCGCTTGTCCTCCATCACTAGATCGTCTCAGGCGGCGGCGAGCCGCCGCAGCAGCATGGTCCAGGCGCGCATGCCCAGCTTGAAATTCGACAGCCGGAAGAATTCGTTCGGTGCGTGGTAATCCTCATCCGCCGTCGAGAATGAGAAGAAGATCGCCGCACAGCCGAGATGCTGGCGGAAGGCGCTGCCGATCGGGATCGTGGCGCCCATGGCAACGCGCAGCGGCTTCTGTCCGAGCAACTCGCCAAGCACCTCTTCCGAAATCTTCAGCGCCGGCAGATCAGGATCGACGAAATCGGCCTCGCTGCCCGGCCCATGGCGATGGATTTCGAGCTGGAAACCCTTCGGCAGGCGCTGCTGCAGGTGGCGGGTGATCGCAGCGATAACCGTATCCGGCTTTTGTCCGGCAACAAGGCGACAGGTAATCTTGGCGCCAGCGGTATTCGGGATGACCGTCTTGGTGCCCTTACCCTGATAGCCGCCCCAGATGCCGTTGAACTCCAGCGTCGGCTCCAGCCACTGGCGGATCAGCAGTTCGCGGCCGGTATCGATCGGATCGCCACCGGCAACGCCGATCTCGCGGTAATAGGCGGCACTGTCGAAATTCGAGGCGTCGATCGCTGTCAGGATGCGTGGATCGGGCGGTGTCGCACCATCGAGAAAACCTTCGACGCTCACCCGGCCATCCGGGCCATGCATCGAAGCGAGCAGCGCCGAAAGCGCAGAAATAGGGTTCGGTGCGCTGCCGCCGTGGCGGCCGGAATGCAGATCCTTGGCCGCGCCCGTCACGGTGATATCGAGGGCAGCCAGACCGCGGCTTGCGACGGTGATCGATGGCTTGTCCGGCCGCCACATGGCGCCATCGGCCGAGAGCACCAGATCGCAGCGGAGCTTCTCGCGATACTTTTCCAGCGTCGACGCAAAATGCGGGCTGCCGGATTCCTCCTCGCCCTCGATCAGCACCTTCAGATTGACCGGCAACCTGCCCTCGACGCGCATGAAGGCTTCGGCGACGAGGATCGGGATCAGCAACGGCCCCTTGTCGTCCGAGACGCCGCGGGCATAGAGCCTGCCATCGCGCTCGTTGGGCTCGAAGGGCGGGGTCTGCCATTTCTCCAGCGGGTCCGGAGGCTGGACATCGTAGTGACCGTAGACAAGGAAGGTCGGCAGTTTGGGATCGGCGATGATCTCGCCATAGACGGCCGGATGGCCGCCGGTTTGCAGCATCTCCACCGAAGCGAAGCCCGCTTTCCGCAGCCGCTCCACCACGAAGGCGGCCGCCTGATTTATCCCATCGATGAAGGCCGGATCGGTGCTGACGCTCGGGATCCGGCAGAAGGCCTTCAGGTCTTCGAGGGCTGCCGGATAATTCTCTTCCAGATAGACCTCGACGCTCATTTGCCGCCATCCACGCTGATGACCTGGCCGGAAACCCAGCCGGCATAATCGGAGGCGAAGAACATCACCATGGCGGCAATATCTTCAGGCACGCCGAGGCGCTTCAGTGCAATGTTCTGCAACAGCCGCGCCTGCCCTTCCTCGCCCATAGCATCCCACTGCCGCTCGGTGGTCGGGTTGGAGCGGACGAAGCCGGGCGCGACGTTGTTGACGGTGATGCCCCAGGGGCCGAGTTCATGGGCGAGCTGCCGCGTCAGGCCGATCTGCCCGGCCTTGGCGCTGGCATAGGCCTGAATGCCCGTCAGCGAAATACCGAGACCGGCGCCGCTCGAAATATTGATGATGCGGCCGGATTTGCGCCTCTTCATGACAGGCGAGACCGCCTGCGACATGAAGAAGGCGCCGGACAGATTGACGTCGAAGATCGTCTGCCAGTCGCTCTCGGATATGTCCTCGATCGGCCGGCCGACCTGGCCACGCACGCCGCCGGCATTGTTGACGAGAATATCGACATCGCCGAACCCAGGCACCAGTGCCTGGACATCGGTGCGATTGCCGACATCAAGCACATGGGCGCTCGTCCTGTCACCGCAGAGCTTTACCGTCTCCGCCAACCCCGCCACGTTGACATCGCAGACATGGACCCGCGCGCCGCGGCTCGCAAACCCCTCGGCAATCGAGCGGCCGAAGCCATGCGCTGCCCCGGTCACGATCACCGTCTTTCCCTCGAAGGAAATGTTCATGCCAGCCTCGCAAGCTCTTCGATATTCTCCATCGAAAGCGGCCGCTTGCCGTCCTCGATCTCGTGGATCATCTCGATGACCCGGGCAGCAAGCGGTGTCGGCACCCGCGATTCCTTGCCGATCTCGACCACCGGCAGCACCTGCGCATCGACCTCGGTCTTGCGCTTGCGCACCGCGAGATCGCGCCAGATGCCGGAATGCGATTTCACCGATTTGCGGTTGTGCACCGACATGTCGTCGAAGGACTTGCTGGTCTGCTCCGGCGTCGCCAACGGCCCGAAGGCTGCCGGATCGAAACCGTCAAAGGCTTCCGGGCGAATGTTGTTGATGGCAGCAACCGTTGCCACTTCAAGCGCCAGCTTGCGCAGCACCGGCCTCGCGACCGGATCGTCCAGAACGTCGGCGATGCTGTCATTGGTGAGAGCCGTGCCGAAGAGCAGCGCGCCGTAGATCAGTTTGCCCCAGAGGAAACCCCAGATATTGTTGGTGATCAGCGCCTTGGGCTCGAACTGCTTCATCAGGTCGTAGATATCTTCGGCCCGGTCCGTAAACCGCCCGTCGAGCTCGCCGATCACCACGGCGCCGTGACCGCTATATTGGACGACACCCGGCTCCAGATAATCGGCGCCGAAATTGACGAAGCAGCCGATGACCCGGTTTTCGCCGGTGATCCGCGCGATCACCCGCTCGTTGAGACCGTTCTGCGCCGAGACAACATAGCCGTCGGAGGCGAGATGCTCCACCAGCATCTTGGCCGCCGCCTCGGTGTGATGCGCCTTCACGCAGAGGAATGTCCGGCTGTAGGTGCCCTTGAGATCTTCGGGCAGGCAGGCCTTCGCCTGGACCACATCCTCGAAGATCGGGCCGACGATCTTCAGCCCCTTCGTATTGATGGCATCGACGTGGTCCTTGACGTTATCGACGAAGATCACCTCATGGCCGGCCCGGATGAAGGCGGCGCCGAGCGTGCCTCCGATGGCGCCCGCGCCCCAGATCAGGATCGGATCGCTCACGCCCAGCCTCCTTCGAGAAGCGCGCGCGTCTCTTCGACCGCCACATCCCAGATTGCCTGCATTTCCTCATCAGGCCGCTCGTAATAGCCGCCGAAATTGCCGTCGCCGAGATAGGCCTTCACGGCATCGGGTGACATCACCCGCATGCGGGCAAGATCGATCATCGGCTTCTGCTGCGTCGGCTGCTTGACACCTTCAAGACGCGTCCAGGGGAAGTTCTCCATCCAGGAGGCATGCGAGGCGACCGTATCGATTTCCTGCACCTTGGCGAAGGTCTTCGGCGAGTTCCACCAGTTGTGGAACTTGACGGCCGTGTCGGGATTGTCTGCCATCCACTCGATCGCCATGCTGCCCGCCGGCTGATTGCCTCCGTGACCGTTGACGATGAGGATGCGGCGGAAACCCTGCAGCCTCAGCCCGTCGAGGATGTCACGCACCAGCCGGATATAGGTCTCCTGCCGGATGCTGATCGTGCCGGGATATGAGAGGAAATACGGCGTGATGCCGTATGCGACGACCGGGAAGACCGGAATGCCGAGCGGTGCCGCCGCATCGGCCGCCACCTTCTCGGACAGGATGGAATCGACCGAAAGCGACAGGCCGGCATGCTGCTCGGTGCTGCCGAGCGGCAGGATCGCCCGGTCATCGGTCTTCAGATAGGCTTCGATCTGCTGCCAGTTGGTTTCCGATACTCTCATCACATCTGCCTTTCCTAGACCTTCGCGTCGGCTTCGTTCCGTTTCGGGCTTTCCTCGCCCTGCGCCTGCACGCCCGCAGCACGGATGATCGGCACGATCACCCGTTCGATATCGGCGGTATCAGGAGCATGGCGGTATTCGATCGCCTGCACGCCCTCGGGCAGCAGGCCGGTGACGCTCTCGGCGCCGGATGCGTAGATAACGACCGAGACCTTCGAGAGCAGCTCTTCGAGGTCATTGGCCTCCAGCGTCGTGGCGGTAATTTCGCTGACATGCGGGGCGAAGCGCTGCACGCCGCTCTTCATGATCGGCAGGAAATCCGGGAAGCGGGAGACGACGGCGATCGAGGCAAGCGAATCCAGTGAGGCCAGCGCCCGGCGCGTCTCCTCCGATGGCGTGAAGCTGATCGTCACCACCTTGGTATTGGCAACCAGCGTCGCCACTTCGCGATGGCGGTTGGCGAAGGTCACGGCAAGGTCGGCGGAATTGGCACGCGCCTTGGCGGCCGGATCGCGCTCGATCGAGGCGACCGTCAGCGGCTCCACCGTTACCTCGCGGCCGAGACGGGCGGCGATGAAGCGGGCGTAACTCGCCGTCGCATCCTGGAAGATGCCGATCATGACGATCCGCAGCCGCGGACCGATGCTGTCCCGGTAGAAGGCCCGCGCATTGACGAGCGAGACGAGGTCGGCGGTGCGGATGCCGAGCCGCTGGCTCTCGTCGATCAACTGGTCGATATGGAGATGCAGATCGGTGGTATCGGCGCGCGCCGCAAGCCGCGCCTGGTGGCTGTCGCTGACGAAGGTGCCGGAGCCGGGACGCGTATCGATCAGCCCAGCGGCCTTGAGATCGGCATAGACCTGACTCACCGTCATCGGCGCCACGCCGACCTTTTCCGCCAGATCCCGGACTGATGGCAGCGCTTCGCCGGGCGCCAGTTCACCGCAGGCGATACCGTATTCGATAAGGCCCTGAAGCTGCGTGCGCAGCGGAACTGGCAAATCCCGGTCGATGAAGAAGTCCATGAAACCCGTTCGGCTAGCTGTTCTATTTATATATAACGGTTAGCTCGAAATCCGCTTGCAGGCAAGCGAAGCGTCTTAGGGTTGCTAGATAAAAACTGGTTGACAGTCATTTTTTGGCGTGAAATCGTTATAGCCAATAATAACAGTCAGACCAAATATAAAAGGGGAATGCCATGAGAATGATCGCTCGGGCGGCCATTGCCGCTGCAGTTCTATTGAGCACCGGTGTGTCTGCATTTGCCCTGGAGCGGGGCGGCACGCTGGTCTACGGCCGTTATGCCGACAGCCTGTTTCTCGATCCGGTGCTGAACGACGCCAATGTCGATATCTGGATCCTGTCCAACCTCTACGACACGCTGCTTCTGCCGACCGATGACGGCAAGGGCGTGCAGCCGGGTCTCGCCAGCGCCTACAAGCTTGCCGACGACGGCATGAGCGTGACGCTGACGCTGCGCGACGGCATCAAGTTCTCCGATGGCTCCCCGATCACCCCCGGCGACGTCGCCTGGTCGCTGAAGCGCGCCTCCAAGAAGGACAACGGCATCTGGGGTTTCATGATCGAGTCCATCGATGACGTGACGACCGAAGGCGACAAGACCGTCATCATCAAGCTCAAGCATCCCGATCCAGCCATTCTGGCAGCGCTCACCGTCTTCAACACCGGCATCCTGCCCGAGAAGACATTCGAGGCATCGCCGGGTGCCACGGAGGAGGAAAAGGCCAAGGCGTTCGCCGAGCATCCCGTCGGCTCCGGCCCGTTCATGCTGAAATCCTGGGATCGCGGCTCCAGCATGAAGCTGGTGCGCAACGAATATTACTGGGGCAAGGGTGAGGACGGCAAACCGCTGCCTTATCTCGACGGGATCGACTTCGAGCTCATCCCGGATGATGCCACCCGCATTCTCAAGCTGACCTCTGGCGAAATTGATGGCGCCGAATTCATTCCCTATTCTCGCGTCGAAGAGCTGAAGTCGGCCGGCAATCTCGACATGGAGCTCTTCCCGTCGACCCGCGTCGAATACATTACCCTGAACGTGCGCCCGCAGCTTGGCGGCAAGGACAATCCGCTGTCCAACGTCAAGGTGCGCCAGGCGATGAACTATGCCGTCAACAAGGACGCGATCATCCAGATCGTCACCCATGGCGTCGGCACGCCGCAGACGTCCTACATGTCGACGGCAACGCCGCTGCATGTCGGCGACAAGCCGCTCTATCCCTACGACATCGAGAAGGCGAAGAGCCTGATGAAGGAAGCGGGCTTCGAAAACGGCTTCTCGACCAGCATTCTCGTGCTTGCCGGCAACCAGGACGAAGTCGGCATCTCCACGGCGCTGCAGCAGATGTGGGCGCAGATCGGCATCAAGCTCGAGCTGCAACAGGTCGACAACCCGACCCGCACCCAGCAATATCGCGACGGCACGTTCGTGATGCGCAACGCGGCCTGGACCGACGATATCGCCGACCCGAACGAAATCACCTCCTACTTCGTCTATTCCAAGACGATCGACGCGCTGCATAGCGGCTGGAAGAACGACGAAGCCGACCAGCTCTTCGAGGCGTCGCAGAAGGAGATGGATCCGAAGAAGCGCGCCGATCAATATGCAAAGATGCAGGAGATCTACAACGATCAGGGTCCGATCGTGCCGCTCTACGAGACGCCCTATCCGGTCGCTCTGAGCAAGAAGGTTCACGGCTTCCTGCAGATCCCGCTTGGCAACAATATCTTCGCCAAGACCTGGAAGGACAAGTAACACCTGACCCCAGCCTGCTGCGCGGGCCTCACAGCGAGGCCCGCGGCCTTTTTCGACCAGAGGAAGACCAGGAGCGGCTATTGCCCCTTTTCAGTTTTATTATCCGCCGCATACTGCAGATGATCCCGACGGTGATCTTCATTCTCATCGTCACTTTCGTTCTCGTGCGCCTGCTGCCCGGCGACCCCGCCAGCGCCATGCTCGGCGATCGCGCCCTCGATGCCGATGTCGAACGCATCAATAGCCAGCTCGGTCTCGACCAGCCGCTTCCCGTCCAGTTTCTCTATTATGTCGAACGCATCGTGACCGGCGATCTCGGCAATTCTATCGGCCTCAAGGTTTCGGTCATGTCGCTGATCCTGCAGCGCCTGCCCGTCACCCTGATGCTGACCTTGATGTCGGCGGTGATCGCGCTGGCCCTTTCCGTGCCGCTTGCCTTCGTTGCAGCGCTCAAGCGCGAGCAACTGCCCGACAGCATCATCCGCGGCACCTTTCAGGTCGGGCTTTCGATGCCGGTCTTTTATGTTGGCATCGTGCTTCTGACGGTGTTTGCCGCACAGCTGAAGCTCTTCCCGGTCGGCGGCTACGGCGACAGTTTCGGCGACCGGCTATACCACCTCTTCCTGCCGGCTCTGACACTGGCGCTGAGCTTCGCCGCCGTGCTGATGCGCAATCTGCGCGCCTCGATCATAGGCGTCATGAATGCCGAATATGTCGATTTCGCCACCGCCAAAGGCCTCCGGTCGCGCGTCATCCTGATCCGACACATCCTGCGCAACGCGCTGATCTCCACGGTGACGTTGTTCGGTCTGCAGATCGGCTCGCTGTTCGGCGGCGCCGTGATTACCGAAACGGTCTTTGCCGTTCCCGGCGCCGGACGCCTGCTGATCGACAGCATCTATGGCCGCGACTACCCGGTCCTTCAGGGCCTGACCATCGCGCTGGCCATCCTGGTTTCGCTGACCTTCCTGGTCACCGATATCGTCCAGGCCTGGCTCGACCCGAGGATTGCCCGATGAGCGCGCCGGCGGCCAAAGCCGCTCACAGCCTCGTCCAGTGGCGCAAGCCACCCCGCTCGCTTATTTGGGGCGGCATCATTCTCGGCCTCAGCCTGATCGTGGCGATCTGGCCGTCGCTGTTTGCCCCCTACGATCCAACCACCTTCGACTACAACGCGCTGCTGAAGCCGCCAAGCGCGGCGCATCCCTTCGGCACCGACAGTTTCGGCCGCGATGTACTATCGCGCGTCATCCATGCCTATACGCTCGACATGCAAATCGCCGTCTTCGCGACGATCGGGCCCTTTATCTTCGGCACCATCGTCGGCGCCTTCATCGGTTATGCCGGTGGCATCTGGGAGGCGATCTTCGGGCGTATCGTCGATGCGACGATCACCTTCCCCTTCCTCGTGCTGGTCATCGCCATCGTCTCCGTGCTCGGCCCCGGCCTCGGCAACATGTATGTCGCCGTCGGCGTTGTCGGTTGGGTCTTCTATGCCCGGCTGGTCGCCGCCGAGATCAAAGTGCAGAAGCGGCTCGATTATGCCGATGCCGGCAAGGTGATGGGGTACGCGCCGCTGCGCATCGTCTTCCGCCATCTGCTGCCGAACGCCATCACCCCGGCGATCGTCTACTGGATGACCGACATGGCGCTCGCCATCCTGCTCGGCTCGAGCCTCGGCTATCTCGGCCTCGGCGCCCAGCCGCCCGCGGCCGAATGGGGCGTGCAGATCGCCGACGGCAAGAACTTCATGAACACCGCCTGGTGGATTTCGGTCTTCCCGGGCGTTGCGATCGTTCTCACCGGTCTAGGCTTCAGCCTGGCCGGGGACGGTGTCGCCGAACTGTTGAGGGTCAGACGATGATGGGCGCAGCCAGCGAAAACAGCGGACTGATCGTGCGCGGCCTGACGACGACCTTCGATACGCCGCGCGGCCAGGCGATCGCCGCCGCCGATGTCGATTTCGACGTCGCGCCGGGTGAAGTCGTCGGCCTTGTCGGCGAATCCGGCTCCGGCAAGAGCGTCACGCTGCGCTCGATCATGCGGCTGATCCGCGAGCCCGGCCATGTCAGCGGCCGTGTCGAATGGCGCGGGCGCGATCTGGTCGCCATGCCGGCGGAGGAGCTGCGCAAGGTGCGCGGCGGCGAGATCGCGATGATCTTCCAGGAGCCGATGACGGCGCTCAATCCGGTTCTGCCTGTCGGCGTGCAGATCGAGGAGAACCTCGTTGCCCATACGACACTCAATGCCCGCGACCGCAAGGCGCGCGCCCTTGAACTGATGAACATCGTCGGCATTCCCGCCGCCGAGCGGCGTCTGCAGGAATATCCGCACCAGTTTTCCGGCGGCATGCGCCAGCGCGCCATGATCGCCATCGCGCTCGCCTGCTCGCCCAAGCTGCTGCTCGCCGACGAACCGACAACGGCGCTCGACGTCACCATCCAGGACCAGATCCTGAAACTGCTGCTTGACCTGCGCGACCGTCTGTCGATGAGCGTCGTGCTCGTCACCCACGATCTCGGCGTGGTTGCCGCCACCTGCGACCGGATGGCCGTGATGTATGCTGGAAGGATCGTCGAGACCGGGACGGTCGCCGATGTCTTCCGCCAGCCGCACCATCCCTACACGCGCGGGCTGCTCGGTTCCGTGCCGCGCTCGGGTGCGGCCCGCACCGTGCTCCAGTCCATCGAGGGAACGCCGCCAAGCCTCACCAACCTGCCCGAAGGATGCGCCTTTCATCCGCGTTGCAGCTTTGCGACCGAGCGCTGTCTGAAGGAACGGCCGCCGCTGGAAACGGTGGGCGCTCCAGGGCGGGCGGCCGCATGTTTCCATCACAGCCAGGTGGCCGCGGCGGAGGCGATCCTTTGAACGCGACCCTCCCCATCCTCTCCATTGACGGCATCTCGAAGCGTTTTGCCGGCCCCTATTCACTGACGCGGCGCCTGCAGGGCAAGCCGCCGCTCGCCGTCCAGGCGCTGCGTGATGTGACGCTGGAAATTCATCGCGGAGAGACGCTCGGCATCGTCGGGGAATCCGGCTGCGGCAAGTCCACGCTGGCGCGCTGTCTCGTACGGCTTCACGAACCGGATGGCGGGGCGATCCGCTTCGAGGGCGAGGATATCGCGCGCCTGCGCGGCGGCGAACGCCGTGCCTTCAACCGGCGGGTCCAGATGATCTTTCAGGATCCCTACGGCTCGCTCAATCCGCGCATGACGGTGCAGCAGATCCTTGGCGAAGCACTCTCCGTCCACAGAATGCGGCCAAAGGCCGAGATCCCGAACCGGATCGCCGAACTCCTGGACCTGGTGCTGCTGCCGCAGGACGCCGCGGCGCGCTATCCGCACGAGTTCTCCGGCGGCCAGCGGCAGCGCATCGGCATTGCCCGGGCGCTTGCGGTCGAGCCCGATGTGATCGTGGCGGATGAACTGGTCTCGGCGCTCGACGTCTCGGTGCAGGCGCAGGTCGTCAACCTGTTGCTCCAACTACAGGAACAGCTGCATCTGACTGTCGTCTTCGTCGCCCATGATCTCAGACTGGTGCGGCACATCTCGCATCGCGTCGCGGTCATGTATCTTGGCCAGGTCGTCGAGGTCAGCACCTCGGAAGCCCTCTTCACCGCGCCGCGCCACCCCTATTCCAAGGCGCTGCTCGATGCCGCACCGGAACTCGACCCGTCGCGCCGCAGCCGAACGGTTGCCGCCCGCGGCGAGTTGCCGAGCCCGCTCGACGTTCCGCCCGGCTGCGCCTTCGCCAGCCGCTGTCCACATGCTTTCGACCGCTGCCGGATCGAACGCCCGCTTCTGACGCCGCGCGGCCACGGCCAGCTCGCCGCTTGCCACATCGAGGATTTCGGCGCTCCTACGGCGCAATGAGGATTTGAGACAATGACCTACGCCAGTTTTGAAGCTGAGATCGCCCGGATCAACGATGTGCTTTGCGCCGTGAACCTGCTGACCTGGGATGCCCGCACGATGATGCCTCCGGGCGGTGTCGATGCCCGCGGCAAGCAGATCGCCACGCTGGTCGGCCTCGCCCGCGATCTCGCGACCGGCGACAGCCTTCAGCGCGCCATCGAGGATGCGCGGGCCGAACTCGCGGGCGCCGCACCCGGCGACAGCCGCAGGCTTGCCGTCGAGCAGGCCGCCGAAGCGATCGGCACCCTGTCACGCATTCCGGCAAAGCTGGTCAGCGACGCGGCCGAGCTGAACACCGTTGCCCAGGCGGCCTGGAGCAAGGCGCGTGCCGCCAATGATTTTGCGGCCTTCGCGCCGATGCTGGAACGGACGATGGAGATGCAGCGCGAGATCGCTGCAGCGATCGGCTATGCCGAGCATCCTTATGACGCGCTTGTCGGCACTTACGAGCCCGGTATGACCTGGTCGCGGCTACAGGCGATCTACGGAGAGCTGCGCGGCGGCCTGCTTCCGCTGCTCGCCCGGGCCAAAGAAGCGAGCGTTCGCTCCGAAATTCTCGACCGGGCCTATCCGGTCGAGAAACAGCGCGCCTTCTCCAGCCTGATCTCCAGCCGCTTCGGCTACGACTTCAACCGCGGCCGCCTGGACGACACCGTCCATCCTTTCGAGATTTCCTTCACCCGCTCGGATGTGCGCATCACCGGCCGCTTCCGCGAGACCTGGCTGCCGGGCGGCCTGTTTGCCGTTTGGCACGAGGCCGGTCACGGCATGTACGAGCAGGGTATATCGGAGGAATTCAGCCGCTCGGTCTTCACCACCGATTTCGTCAATCTCTACGCCGTCGGCGGCACCAGCTTCGGCACCCATGAATCGCAATCGCGCCTCTGGGAGAACCGCGTCGGCCGGTCGCGCCGCTTCTGGGAGCTGAATTTCGCCGACCTGCAGAAGACCTTCCCCGACCAGCTCTCGGACGTCACGCCCGAGGATTTCTGGCGGGCCGTCAACGCCGCCCGCCCCGGCTTCATCCGCGTCGAGGCCGATGAACTGACCTACGACATGCACATCATGCTTCGCTCCGAAATCGAGGCAGGGCTGATGGCGGGCGACATCCGGGTGAGTGAGCTGCCGGCGATCTGGCGGGAGAAGATCAAATCCTATCTCGGCCTCCATGTGCCCTCCGATACGCTCGGCGTGCTGCAGGACGTTCACTGGTCCTCCGGCATGGTCGGCTCTTTCCCGACCTATACGATCGGCAACATCATGTCCTCGCAGTTCTTCGCCGCCGCCTGCAAGGAGCGCGCCATCGCCGACGGGCTTGAGAGCGGCGATTACCTGCCGCTGAAGACCTGGCTGAACGGCAACGTCCACCAGTTCGGCCGCTCGAAGAGCGCGAGCCAGCTGCTGATGGATGCGACGGGATCGGATCTGTCGACCACGGCCTATATCGCCGACCTCGCACGCAAGGTCGACGATCTCACCGCGTGATCGTCAATCGTATTTCGACAGGAAGCCGGAGACGGTGGCGAGGCAAAGCTCCTTTTCCTCGACATGCGGCATATGGCTGGAATGCTCGAAGAGCACCCATTCGCAGCCCTTGACCCGGTCGACATAGGG
This sequence comes from Rhizobium sp. OAE497, assembly GCF_040546565.1. Taxonomy (NCBI): domain Bacteria; kingdom Pseudomonadati; phylum Pseudomonadota; class Alphaproteobacteria; order Hyphomicrobiales; family Rhizobiaceae; genus Rhizobium; species Rhizobium sp. OAE497. The sequence continues at coordinate 976,620 of NZ_JBEPOA010000002.1, read as the reverse complement.
CTTGACCACGAGCGGCGTCGCCTCGTCGTGTTTGCCGGAGATCAGCAGCGTCGGCGCCTCGATCAGCGGCAGCCGGTCCTCGATTGTCCAGTCCTTCATCGTGCCGATGACGTGGAATTCCGTCGGGCCGTTCATGTTGCGGTAGACGGTATTGTCCTCGTCCATAGCCGAGAAAGTGCGCGCCACATCGTCCGGCCAGGGCGTGACGCGGCAGACATGCCGGTCGTAGAAGACACGCGAGGCGGTGATATATTCGGGATCGGTGATCGTTCCGGCTTCTTCGTGCTTCAGCAGCGTGTCCTGCACATCCTGCGGCAGCTCTTTGCGCAGGCGATTGGCCTCCGCGACCCACGTATGCATGTTGGCGGGCGAATTGGCGATGACGAGGGCCTTCAGGCCCTTCGGCTGGCGCACCGCATGTTCGGCGCCGAGCATCCCGCCCCAGGACTGGCCGAGAAAGGCGTAGCGGTCCTGAATGCCGAGATGCTTCAGGAGCGTATCGAGCTCTTCGAGGAACAGCGCCGGCGTCCAGAAATCCGGCCCCTTCTCAGGGAGCCGCGTCGAATGTCCGTTGCCGAGCTGGTCGTAATGGATGACGGCACGGCCATCGAGCGCGGCGATACCCTTGAAGGAATCGACATAATCGTGCGTGCAGCCGGGACCGCCATGAGCAACAACGAGCGGCAGCTTTCCCGAATCCAGTGAACCGGTGATGCGATACCAGGTGCGGTAATCGCGAAAGGGCAGATAGGCTTCTGTCGTCTGAACGGCGGCCACTGGCGTCTCCATCGTGGGGCAATGATGGAAAAAGCATAGCGGCGGCGCAAAGCCGAAGGCAGCTATCAGAAGTTATAGGATGGACGATCGTCGAGAAGCCGGTAATGCGTGGCGCGCACGACCGCCTGCGTGCGGTTACGGGCGCCGAGCTTCTTGGCCGCGGCATTGAGATGCATCACCACAGTCGGCACCGACCGGTCGATGATCCTCGATATCTCCTTGGCCGAAAGGCCTTCGGCGGAATAGCGCAGGCATTCGCGCTCGCGCTCCGTCAGGCGGATCTTGCCGACGCTGCGGGCCTCGGCATCGAAGAGCGAGAAGGCGGCCTCGTGGAAGACATGCGCCAGGAGATTGAAATCGGCGATATAGCGCAGCGCATGCTGCTCGAAATCGCCATTGGCGCCAAAGCGGATGCCGGTCACCGTCGCATAGTCGCCGCCCGGCATATGGACCGGCACGGTTACACCCGTCGACATGTCGCGTTCGTTGAGAAAGCGGGTCACAGGCGCCGTATCGGCGCTCATGAAGCGGCTGATCGGCGTGTCGGCGTCTGCGTCATAGTTCCAGTAGAACGGCGCCGACGTCCGCAGCGCCACCTGCTGCACCGGGTCTATACGAAAATAGCCGCGGTCGAACCAATATTCCCGCATGTCTTCGGAAATGTTGCGCAGCTTCAGCAGCGACGGGATCATTACCTCGCCGTCGAGATCGTAAGGCACCGGCGTATAGTCGTAGATCAGGGCCTCGAAACCGAGTGCCTTCATGGCCTCGAAAACCTGGTCGATCCGCCCCTCCAGCGTCTGGTGGGCTGAGAATTGCCGTCTGATCGTGCCGATCTCGTCAAGCATGGCAGGCTCCATCGGTGGCTCACCACCTATCACTTCTTATAGCTGGCAAAGACTGCGGTTTAAGATAAAAATTTAGCCATGCCCAATTATTGAGCAAGCGAAATCTTCTGCCGGAGCGGTCAATGTGGCGTGAAATCGAGCCTGAGGCGCGACATGAAATCGAGGTCGACGGCCACAAGGTCGTAGCCTACAGCTTCGGCAGCGGAAGCGAAACGGTTTTCTGCCTGAATGGCGGCCCCGGCCTGCCCTGCGATTATCTGCGCGAAGCCCATTCCTGTCTGATCGACAAGGGCTACCGCGTCGTCGCCTTCGACCAGCTCGGCACCGGCGCTTCGGACCGCCCGACCGACGCCTCGCTGTGGACGATCGGCCGCTATGTCGAGGAGACGGAGACCGTGCGCAAGGCGCTCGGCCTCGGCAAGGTCCATATGCTCGGCCATTCCTGGGGCGGCTGGCTGGCGATCGACTATGCGCTGACCTATCCCGAAAACCTCCAGACGCTCATTCTCGAAGATACCGTCGCCGACATGCCGCATCTGATCTTGGAACTGGAGCGGCTGCGCGCCGCGCTCGGTCCGGAAACGGTGTCGATGATGCAGAAGCATGAGGCGCAGGGCACCTACAATCATCCGGAATATCTGGCCGCCGTGACGATCCTCAATTATCGCCACGTCTGCCGCCTGCCGGAATGGCCCGCCCCCGTGCGTCGCTCGCTCGACGACTGGAACATGGGTCCCTACGAGACCATGCAGGGGCCGAACGAGTTTCTCTATATCGGCAATCTGAAGGACTGGAACCGCATTCCCGACCTGCCGCGCGTGACTGTCCCGGTACTGATTACCACCGGCGAACACGACGAACTGACGCCGGCCTGCGCGCTCAGGATGAAACTGGCTCTGCCGAATGCCGAACTCAAGGTCTTCGCCAATGCCAGCCACATGCCCTTCTACGAGAACCCGCAGGATTATTATCCGGCGCTGATCGATTTCCTGTCGCGGCATGGGGCAAGCTGATGCAGTGTAGCGAGATCGAAGCCCGGCGAAGACAGGGGGGCCAGCGCCGCCATGCATCGTTATAAATTCATATTGACCCGTCCATTTCAGTTTCTGCCTGTTATTTTCGGCATTAGCGTTATCACTTTCATCCTCGTGCGCCTGATCCCCGGAGACCCGGCCCGCAATATTCTCGGCACCCGCGCCACACCGACCGCTCTTGCCAATATCCGCGCCCAATACGGCCTCGACCAGCCGATGTGGCTGCAATATTTCTACTTCCTGAAGAACCTCGCGAATGGCGAGATGGGCAAGTCGATCCTCTACAAGATCGACGTCCTGCCGCTGATCGCCACCCGCATCGAGCCGACCATCGCGCTGGTTCTCACAAGCGTCATCCTGTCGATCCTGATCGCCGTGCCGATGTCGGCGATTGCGGCGCGAAATGCCGGCCGCGCTCCCGACCATGCGGTGCGCGTCATCTCCACCTTCGGCATCGGCTTTCCGCCATTCTGGCTCGGCCTGATGCTGATCATCCTCTTCAGCGTCGAACTCGGCATTCTACCGGTCTCCGGCTACGGGACCACGCTCGGCGACAAACTCTCGCATCTGATCCTGCCAAGCCTCACCGTGGCGCTGTCGCTCTCGACGGTGCTGACCCGCAGCCTGCGCTCGGCGATGATCGAAGCCCTGAAATCCGATGTGGCAACGGCTGCTCGCGCCCGCGGCATGCCTGAAAGCATCGTCTTCTGGCGCCATGTGCTGCCGAATTCGCTGGTACCGACGATCAATCTGCTCGCCGTCAATATCGGGTGGCTGATCGGCGGCACCGTGGTGGTCGAAAGCGTCTTCGCCCTGCCCGGCATGGGCCAGCTTCTGGTGCGCGCCATCTTCTCGCGCGACTATATGGTGGTTCAGGGCGTCGCCATGACATTCGCCTGCGCCACCGTTCTCGTCAATTTCCTGGCTGACATCGTCACCGTCGCCGTCGATCCGAGAGTGAAGCTATGAGCGTCGGCACCTTCTCTCCCGCGCCAATTGCCTGGCGCCGTTTCTTCGGCCGCCGCCTGACGCTGGTCATCGGCGCCGGCATGCTGCTGTTCTTCCTGCTGCTGGCGATCGGCGCACCCATCATCGCGCCCTATGACCCTATCCTGCAGAACGCCGACGCCCGGCTGCAGTCGCCGTCACTGGCGCATCTGTTCGGCACCGACAATTTCGGCCGTGACATCCTCTCGCGTGTCATCTGGGGCACGCGCATCGACTTGCAGATCGCCGTCATCGGCGTGCTTTTCCCGTTTCTGATCGGCACGACTGTCGGCACCATCGCCGGCTTCTTCGGCGGCATCGTCGATGCCATCTTCATGCGCATTGTCGATATCATCCTCGCCTTCCCGTTCCTGGTGCTGATGCTGTCGATCATCGCCATTCTCGGACCGGGACTGAGCAGCTTCTATATCGCCATGGCGCTGGTCGGCTGGGTCTCCTATGCCCGCCTGATCCGCGCGCAGATGTTGGTCCGCGACCTGACGGTCAAGGTCCATCTCGACGGCGGGACGCGAACGCTGATCGACAATGTCGCGCTCGATCTCACCAAGGGCGAGATCCTTGGCCTCGTCGGCGAAAGCGGCTCGGGCAAGAGCCTGCTCTGCCGCTCGCTGGTGCGGCTGATGCCGTCGTCGCTGATCAAGATCGAGCAGGGCACGGTCCTTCTCGAAGGCCGCGATCTCACCGCCGTCAGCGATGCCGAAATGCTGGAGGTCCGCGGCGGCGAGATCGGCATGATCTTCCAGAACCCGACCAGCCATCTCGACCCCGTCATGCGGATCGGCGACCAGATCGCCGAGGGCATCCGCTATCATCAGGGACTGGGCGCAAGAGAGGCACGGGCCGCCGCCGTCGAAATCCTGACGCAGGTCGGCTTTCCCGATCCCACCAGGCAATATGACAGCTATCCGCACGAGTTTTCCGGCGGCATGCGCCAGCGCGCCATGATTGGTGTGGCACTATCGTGTAACCCCAAGATTCTGATCGCCGACGAACCGACGACGGCCCTCGACGTCACGATCCAGGCGCAGATCCTGAAGCTCCTGATGGATATCCGCGACAAGCGCGGGCTGTCGATCATCCTCATCACCCACGATCTCGGCATCGTCGCCCAGACCTGCGACCGCATCGCGGTGATGCGCAACGGCAAGCTCCTGGAACAGGGGCCGAAGCGGACGATCCTGTCGCGCCCGCAGGATCCCTACACGATCAACCTGATCAACAGCCACCCCTCGATGCCCGATGAGGCGGCACCGCCCGTAGTCGTGATCGCGCCAGCCGAGACAGCCGTTCGCCCGCTGCTCGAAATCGACGATCTCCATGTGCGCTTCAAGACCGGCGGCAGCCTGTTCAAGGCGAGCACCAAGACCGTGAGTGCCGTTGCCGGTGTGAGCCTGCGCGTCATGCCCGGCGAGACAATCGGCATCGTCGGCGAGTCCGGCAGCGGCAAGAGCACACTGGCGCGGGCCATCTTGGGCCTGACCCCGATTTCCGCAGGCCACGTTTCCTTCGACGGCATCGATCTGGCGCAGCAGCAAACCGCCGGCCTTGCGAAGCTGAGACGCGAAGCGGCCATGGTCTTCCAGGATCCCTATAATGCGCTGAACCCGCGGCTCACCATCGGCCAGATGCTCGGTGAAGTGCTGAAGGTTCAGGGCAAGGTGCCGGCCGCCGGCATTCCGGCACGGATCGGCGAACTGCTCGATCTCGTCGGGCTGGAGCGTGAATTCGCCAACCGCAAACCGCGCAGCATGAGCGGCGGCCAGTGCCAGCGCGCCGGTATCGCCCGGGCGCTGGCCGTCGATCCGAAGCTTGTTATCGCTGACGAATGCGTTGCGGCGCTCGACGTGACGATCCAGGCGCAGATCATCGCGCTGTTCCGCGAACTGACGGCGAAGATGAACCTGACGCTGATGTTCATCGCCCACGACCTGGCGATCGTTCGCAATCTCTGCGAACGCGTCGTCGTCATGTATCACGGCGAAATCGTCGAGGAGGGGCTCTCCGAAGAGGTCTTCTCGCGGCCGAAGCATCCCTATACCGCGGCGCTCATTGCCGCCATTCCCGACATCGATCCCGACCGGCCGCTTCTCGGCGGCTCTGGCCTCGGTGAAGACATGCCGTCGATACCGGCTCAGCCTGCCAAACGCATACCATAACAAAGAAGGGAACAGCACATGACCAACAGGTGGAAATCAATCGGACTTGCCGCATTCATCGCCGGCCTCTCGCTGACGGCAAGCTATGCCGAAGCAGCCGGCGTCCTGACCATCGGCCGCCGCGAGGACTCGACGACCTTCGATCCGATCAAGACGGCGCAGAACATCGACAACTGGGTGTTCTCCAACGTCTATGACGTGCTGGTGCGCGTCGACAAGACCGGCACCAAGCTGGAGCCCGGCCTTGCCGAAAGCTGGACCACCTCGGAAGACGGCCTCACCTATGTCTTCAAGATCCGCGACGCCAAGTTCTCCGACGGATCGCCGCTGACGGCCGAAGACGCCGCCTTCAGCCTGCTGCGCATCCGCGACGATCCGGCATCGCTCTGGAGCGACAGCTACAAGGTGATTGACACCGCCGTCGCCACCGATCCGCATACGCTGACGATCAAGCTCAAAAACCCATCGGCGCCGTTCCTGTCGACGCTGGCACTGCCGAACGCCTCGGTCATCTCCAAGGCAGGCATGGAATCGCTGGGGCCTGACGCCTATGCCGAAAAGCCGATCGGATCCGGTGCTTTCACCGTCGATGAATGGCGCCGCGGCGACCGTATCATCCTGAAGAAGAACCCGAATTTCTGGCAGGCCGACCGCGTCAAGCTCGACGGCGTCGAGTGGATCTCGGTTCCCGACGACAACACCCGCATGCTGAACGTCCAGGCTGGCCAGCTCGATGCGGCGATCTTCGTGCCCTTCTCGCGCGTCGAGGAGATGAAGAAGGATCCGAACCTCAACGTCCTCATCGATCCGTCGACCCGCGAAGATCACCTCCTGATCAACCATGCCCATGGAGATCTCGGCAAGAAGGAGGTTCGGCAGGCGCTCGATCTCGCCATCGACAAGAAGGCGATCGTCGATGCCGTGACCTTCGGCCAGGGTACCGTTGCCAATTCCTATATCCCGAAGGGCGCCCTCTACTATTACGCCGACAACCTGCAGCGCCCCTATGATCCTGAAAAGGCAAAGAAGATGCTGGCCGACGCCGGCGTTTCCAACCTGACGCTGAACTACCTCATCCGCGCCGGCGACGAAGTGGACGAGCAGACCGCGGTTCTCGTGCAGCAGCAGCTCGCCAAGGCCGGCATCACCGCCAACCTGCAGAAGGTCGATCCGAGCCAGGAATGGGACATGACGGTGGCCGGCGATTATGACATCTCGGTCAATTACTGGACCAACGATATCCTCGACCCGGACCAGAAGACCACCTTCGTGCTCGGCCATGACTCCAACAACAACTACTCGACCAACTACAAGAACGAGGCTGTGAAGGAACTGGTCGCCAAGGCCCGCCTTGAACTCGACCCGAAGAAGCGCGAGCAGATGTATGTCGACCTGCAGAAGACGGCGAAGGACGACGTCAACTGGATCGACCTCTACTACAGCCCCTACATCAACGTGGCGCGCAAGAATGTCGAGAACTTCTACCAGAACCCGCTCGGCCGCTTCTTCCTGGAAGACACCGTCAAGAACTGAGGCATAGAGCTGAACACCGCGTTCCGCCGCTGATCGGCGGCGGAACGTTCTTCCTGGAGGAGCGGGCGATGGCTACCGATGAAACCGCCTTTATGAGCGTGAGCGAACTCGGGCGCGCCTATCGCGCCGGCACGCTGTCGCCAGTCGATGTCGTCACCGCCGCGCTTCAGCGGCTTGAGGCGCTCGAACCCAGCCTCAACGCCGTCGCCCACCGGCTGGACGCATCGGCACTGGCAGAAGCCGGGCGGGCAGCGGAAGAGCTGCGCGCCGGCAACGATCGCGGTCCGCTGCATGGCATTCCTGTTGCGATCAAGGACCTGATCGAGGTCGAAGGCGCGCCAACCGGCTATGGCAGCAAGGTGCGCGCACCTGTGATCGCAGACGCGGACGCTCTGCTGGTACAGCGGCTGAGGCAGGCCGGCGCGATCATCTTCTGCAAGGCGAACCTGCTCGAATACGCCTATGGCATTGCCCATCCCGATATCGGACAGACCAACAATCCGCATGATACCGGACGCACCTCCGGCGGCTCCAGCGGCGGGTCGGCGGCGCTGGTTGCCGCGGGCATCGTGCCGCTGGCGATCGGCACGGATACCGGCGGCTCGATCCGCATCCCCGCCTCCTATTGCGGCATTGCCGGACTGAAGCCGAGCTTCGGCCTCGTGCCGCTCGACGGCGTCTTCCCGCTGTCCTGGACGCTCGACCATGCAGGGCCGCTCGCCCGCGATGTCGCCGATACGGCGCTACTGCTCGAAGCGCTGAGCGCCACTCCCCTGCCGCTGACCCCGCCATCGGTATCAGGCATCCGGATCGGCGCGGTGCGCTTTCACTGCGAGAGCCCCGAGCTGACACCGGCGGTCGCCGCCAATCTTGTCTGGGCGCTCGATCGTCTCGCCGCGGCCGGAGCCATCGTCAAGCCGATCGACATTTCGGAACTCGCCCGCGCCAATTCCGAACTGCGCCGCATCATCCTGCCCGAAGCCTCCGTCATCCACGCACCGCTCCACGCCGAAAATCCGGCGGGCTATGCACCGCGCACCCGGGCGCAGGTCAAAGCCGGTTTCGAGGCGAAAGCCGTCGATTATCTGCGCGCCCAGGGTTTCCGTGCCTAACTGCGCAATGCCGTCGAAGCGGCTTTCGGTGATGTGGATGTGCTGATCGGTCCGAGCGTGCCCTTCCCGTCCCCGGTCGAGGATCCTGAATTCACCGAGGATGGCGAGGAAGGCGAAATGCTCTCCAGCGGCTTTGCCAACATGACCGGCCAGCCCTCTATCAGCATTCCCTCCGGCATGGACGGCCACCTGCCGCTCGGCCTGCAGCTGACGGCACCGCTCGGCGCCGACCACCGCCTGCTGCAGATCGCCTTCAGCGTCGAGACGGCGCTCGCAGCATGGCGAAAGCCGTCCCGCGCTTAGAGGCTGGTGCTGATCACCTACACATAAAACTCCACCGCCGGCTCCGGTGGCACCGTGTTGTCGGTCAGTTCATAGGCTCGGATATAATCGATGTTCATCTCCGAGCCTCCCGCCAGACCATCTGCGGGTGAGCCTGCGGCGCCGCCGACGGCGAGGTTGACGAGCATGTACATCGGGTCGTGCATGTCGTCGGGGGTATCTGCCTGGGCGACGGCGACGTCGTCGAAATACCAGGTGATGTGGTCCTCGTCCCAGAGGACGCCGTAGTTGTGAAAGCCTTCGGTACTTGCGACTTTCACCGGCGTTGAATCGATGATGTGCGAGCCGCCGTCGTCGCTATGGACCGTCACGTTGACCGTGTTCGGATCCTGGCCGCGCATTTCCACGACATCGAGCTCTGGCGGCCATGAGCCGTCTTCCGGCAGCAGCCAGAAGGCTGGCCAGACACCCTGATCATCCGGCATGTCGGCGCGGATTTCGAAATAGCCGTAGGTCTGCGAGAAGGAGGAATGGGTGTTGAGGAGGCCCGAAGTGTAGTCGTAGCCGTCGATCTTCTGCTGCAAGGCCGCCGATGCCGGGTTTGCGGAGATCGTCAGGATGCCGTCGTTGACGCTGAAGGGATCGGCGGATGCCGTCGGTTCGTAGGATGGGTTGATGTACCATTGCTGCTCGCCGTTGCCGCTCAGGGTTCCGCCGCGCTCCGGCGCCCACCAGAACTTGGCATCCCAAGTGCCCTGATCGCCATCTCTCAGCGACAGGCTGTCGAAGTCGTCGTTGAACGAGAGCGAAAGATGCGAGCGGTCGAGCGTCAGCTGGAATTGGGCGGCGCTCAGCTGATCGATATCGGCATTGGCGAGAACCAGGCTCTCGCCGTTGCCGGTGTCGATGCGGACATCGGCGCCCTCCTGCGTCGAATGCGCGACGAGATCGGCAAAGGACGAGAAGCTGTCCATCCGGATCACGTCGTCGGCGCCGAAATCGGTGATCAGATCGCTGCCACTACCGTGGTTGAAGACGAAGGTATCCGCCCCGCCGCCGCCGATCAGCACATCGTTGCCCGCGCCGCCATCGATCGTCTGGCTGCCTGAGGCGCCGGAGATGATATTGTCGCCGTCATTGCCGAAGGCATAGCGGCCGTTGCCCGTCACCGTCAGGTTCTCGAAGTTTTCGGGCAGCGTGTAGTCCATCCAGGTATTGATCGTATCCGTGCCGGAATCGGCCTGCTCCACCGCGGTGTTCTTGGCGGAATAGAGGTAATAGATGTCATCGCCGGTGCCGCCCTGCATGGAGACTTTTACGGCGCTGTCGCCCCACATGGAGTCATTGCCCGCCGCGCCCGTCTGGACCGGGCCGGCCTTGGTTGCGGAGAACCATGCGGTCGATGAGCCGCTGTAATAGAGGGGTCTGCCGACGGCGTTCACGATAGAAGTGGTCATCTCAGCTCCTTCGGTGGATTCTGGCTGGCCGCTTGGGATCGGCTTTCAGCCGTTCTTCGCGCATTCCAGCGCGACTACAAACGAAGGTTGAGGCATTGATTGCAGAAAGGCGAGCGCTAATGGATGGCGCGAGACCAGCGCGACATTGTCTTGCCAACGTGCCGTTAACGCCGCAGCGCCCCGAAATGAAAGCGAGCGGCGGCACTGTGCCGATACCGCACCGCAGCACGCGCTACTGAGGCTTTCCATACCGGTTTGAAGCAACGCAGCGCGCGATACTGTGGCGGCCGTTCAGGCGTCAGCTCAGAAGACCGCTGAGCTTCAGGTTCTTGCGCACCGTCGCCGGCGGCATGTCGAAGCGCTGGCGGAACTTCTTGATGAAATGCGAGGAGTTCTGGAACCCGGCGAGAATCGCGACCTCGGCGAGTGGGATCTTGGTGGTCTTGACGAGACGCATTGCCTCATCGAGCCTCACCGTCAGATAGGCCGATGCCGGGGAGACGCCGAGCGCGGTGCGGAAGGAACGCTCCAGCTGGCGCCGCGACAAGCCGCTCTGCGCGGCGATATCCTCGATATCCAGCAGGTCTTCGACATGCTGCTCCATGGTCAGCAGCGCTTTCTCGACCCGCGCATCGTCGATCGTGCCGCGCCCGAGCGGATTGCGCGGCTGCATTTCCTTGGCGTCGCGGCGGCGGGCGATCTGCAGGATTTCGAGGGCGTTCTTCTCGGCGAATTCGCCGACATGCCGATTGAGCAGGAAGGCAGCAAGATCGGCGGCACTGCTGCCGCCGGCGCAGGTGATTACCCTGCCGTCTTCGACGAAGAGCTCGTGCGAGGTGACCGAGATCTCAGGAAAACGCTCGCGGAAATCGCCATGATGCAGCCAGCTGACACAGGCCCGCTTGCCCTGCAGAAGCCCGGCCTCGGCGAGGATGAAGCTTCCGGTGCAGAGGCCGATGATCGGTACCCCTGCATGCGAGGCGTTGACGACATAGGCGACGGCCTGGCTGTCGAGCACCTCCACCTTCTCGTTGATCCGCCCGCCGACCACGACGATGTAGTCGAAATCCGTCGGCGGCTTGAGCGGCGCATTCGGCGGCACCTGCACACCAGAGCTCGAGGTCACGAAATGCTTGTCGGCGCTCATGACAAGCCAGTCGCAGGCGATCCGCCCGGAATTGTCGCGCTGGTCGCTGCCGAGCCGCAGCGTATCGACGAAGAGCGAGAAGGCGCTGAGCGTAAAATTCTTCGCAAGCAGGAAGCCGATTTTCAGCTTCAGGGAATTCGCTCTGTTTTCACGCATGGGAAAGTCCGTCCGGCAGCCTGGTCCGCCGATTATAGGATGGAAGATGAACCGGGCGCGAGATCGTTTGCGACTGCGGGCGGCGCTGGCGGCATCGTTCGAAGCAGGCGAGCGGGTGTCCCGTAGAGGCGACATTTGTACGCAGCCATACACGCCAAAAAGGACGGATTTCCTTCATGGTTGCATAAGAGGTTGTCTTTATCGTCCGGTCGAAATCAGTGAGACCCCGGCAATGACAAAGCAAGCGGCACCCTCTCCAGCACCGGCATTCGACCCCGCCGGCGACCTCGAAAACATGATTGCCGCGCTGCGCGGCCAGCATGCCGAGCTCGTCGAACGCTATGAATGGCTGGAGGCGATGATCAATCATGTGCCCGACTTCATCTATGCAAAGGACAGGCAGGGGCGTTTCCTCTTCGCCAACCGCGCGGTGGTGCTGAACAACGGCTTCGAGACCGTCGGCCAGCTGATCGGAATGACGGATGGCGAGATCCATCCACACACCCATGCCGAGGATATCGATGCGGTCGAGCAGCGCGTCATCGAGACCGGAAGCTCCGATCTCGGTGTCGAGGAACGCCGCATGAAGGGCGAAGGCTGGCTGATGATGTCGCGCGTGCCGCTGCGCGACCGCACCGGCGCAATCATCGGCGTCGTCGGCGCCTCGCGCGATATCACGGCGCGCAAGCGTGCCGAAGAGCTGATGGCGGCGCAAACGCGGCTGCTGCAGGATGTGGCGCGCGGCGTCGAGCTCAATTCCTTCCTGAAGGACGCGCAGCTGTTGCTGGAGCGGCTGCTTCCTGGGCGATCGGTCAGCATCGTTCTGGACGGAGTCGAGGAGGCCGGTATCGACGTCCCGCGAATGGAATTCCAGATTGCCTGCCGCGACGGCAGCAGTCACGGAAGTCTGTTGGTATCGGAGAGAGAATGCCTGGGGGAAGCCGGGCTTTCGGAGTTTCTGGCCGGCGTCGCCCAGACCATCGGCATTGCGATCGACCGCCATCGCGACACCGCCCGGATCGCCTTTCTCGCAGAACACGATGCGCTGACCGGCCTGCCGAACCGCACGCTGCTCGACCGCAAGCTCGGCGATCTCCTCGAGGTCGACGAGAATGCGGTCTGCGTCGCCTTCATCGATCTCGACAATTTCAAGCTGGTCAATGACAGCCTCGGCCACGCGGCAGGCGATGAGCTTCTGAAGATCGTTGCTGCGCGCATCACGGCGGAAATCGGCAGCAAGGGGCTGGTATCGCGGATCGGCGGCGACGAGTTCATCGTCGTGATCGAAGCGAGCGGCAACGATCCGTTGCCGCGGCTGCGCAAGATTGCCGATGCGATCGCCCGTCCCTGCAACATCGACGGCGTCGAGATCAGGGTGACCTGCAGCATCGGCGTCGCCTCGTCCAGGGAGCATGGGCGGGTGGCGAGCGAGCTTGTCGCCAATGCCGATATGGCGCTCTACCGCGCCAAGGATGCCGGCCGCAATGCAATCCAGCTCTTCACACCTGAAATGGCCGAGGCAGCCCGCCACAAGCTGCTGCGCATCGACGATCTTCGCCGCGCCGTGACTGACGATCAATTCCTGCTGCATTTCCAGCCGCAGAAGCATATCGCCAGCGGCGAGATTTCGGGCATCGAGGCGCTGCTGCGCTGGCAGCATCCGCAGGCGGGGCTGATCTCGCCGGCTGAGTTCATTCCGCTTGCCGAAGAGACCGGGCTGATCGTCGAACTCGGCGAAATCGTACTCGACAAGGCCTGCCGCCAGCTGCGGGCGTGGTTGGATAGCGGCCTGCCCGCGGTGCGCATGGCGGTTAACGTGTCTGCACGGCAGTTCCGCGAGCCGTCGCTTCCCGCGAAAGTCGCGGCAGCGCTCTCCGCCTCGGGCCTCGACCCGGCGCTTCTCGAGCTCGAACTGACCGAGAGCCTGATCATGGAAGACGTCGACGGAGCGATCGCCCGCATGCGCGAGCTGAAGCGGCTCGGCGTCAGCCTGTCGATCGATGATTTCGGAACCGGCTATTCGAGCCTCAGCACCCTGAAGCTCTTTCCGCTGTCGCGTATCAAGATCGACCGCTCGTTCATCACGGACATTCCCGGCGATCCTGGGGATATGGCGATCACCTCGGCGATCGTTGCGCTTGGACATACGCTCGATCTCGAAGTGATCGCCGAAGGCGTCGAGACCGAGGCGCAGGCGGCGTTTCTGGCGGAGACGGGTTGCGACGCATTCCAGGGCTTTCTCTTCGCCCGGCCGCTGCCCGCCGCTGATATCGGCAAACTGCTGGCAGGGTCCGTCGTGGTGGAGAAACGCAGAAAGAAACGACCGGCCTGACGCTCGGTTACAATGGGTCGCATTTGTTGACGGAACGGTAGCCGTGCCCTCGCGGTTCTCTCCTTCGAAGGAGTACACAAATGACCAAGGCAATGACCGAACCCTATTCCATCCGCACGCTGGGCCTCCAATATGGAATCGAGCCCGCCGAGGCAGAGCGGCTGCTCGCCAGGTTTGCTTGCTCGAAGGTGGAAATGGACCGGTTACTGACCGCCCGCGGCAGAACGGCAAAACATCGCCGCCGCGAGATGAGTACGCCGGTATCACAGGCAGCATTCGGCATTGGATAGGCATGCCGGCGCTTGACTGCGAAGGCTTCAGTTCCAAATGAGATCATGACCTTAAGGCATTTCGGCTTTAGGGTCGCAAAACTGTCATGTCCCTCTGCAATGGGTCGGCATGCAAATGGAATAGAATCCTTCCCCACAGGTTCCCATGACATCTCCCAGTGCCGAACATCGCCTCCCGCCAGGCGCCTCAGAACGCCTTCAGCTGCTCGCAAGCGCCGTCCTCAAGGCGGGTGAGCTCGCCAGATCCTCGCTCAAGCGCCGCCGCATTACCGAGATGCTCGCCAAGGCGCCGCGCGATTATCAAACGGAAATCGATGTCGCCGTGGAGCGCATCATCGTCGATGAGATGGTGAAGGCCTTCCCGGATTATGCGATCCAGGGCGAGGAAGCGGTCGGCAACCGTCAGGCCGGGCCGGATACGCCTGTCATCTACATCGATCCGATCGACGGCACCACGAACTATGCCTGGGGCATTCCGCATTTCGGCATGACGATCTCGATTGCCGAACATGGCAAGGTCGTCGCCGGCGTGGTCTATGACGCGATGCTCGACGAACTCTTCAGCGCCGAAGCGGGCCGCGGCGCCTATCTCAACGGCGAGAAGATCAGCTGCATCGACAATGGAGACATCGAGAACGTCCTGATCGGTGCCGGTCTTCCTGTTCCCGGCCAGGTCAAGGCGGTGAAGAAGGAAACCTATCTGTCGGCCCTGCAGCGGCTGATGGATCAGACGGCCGGTGTGAGACGGCTGGGCTCGGCAGCACTCTCCATCGCCTATGTCGCCTGCGGCCGCCTCGATGGCTTCTTCGAAGATGGCCTGTCACTGCATGACTATGGCGCATCGGCCTTGCTTGTCGAAGAAGCGGGCGGCAATGTTTCCGCCTTCTCGGGCGGCCCGGTAACGCCGAATGGCGATATCCTCGCGGCAAACACCGCGGTCCATTCCTGGCTCGTGGACGGCTTGCGCGAAGGCTAGTGACTGGACGCGATCAATGCCTCGAGGCCAACCGGGTCATCGGTGGTGATCTGGTCGGCCTTCAGCGCCAGCAGGCGGCGAACATCCGGCAGGACATCGGGAATGGCGCGATTGATCGTATAGGCGTCGATCGTCCGGCCCGCCTGGTGGAAGGCGCCGATCATGTCGAAGCCCGCCGCATCGGCAAATAGCACCAGCTTGTGATGCAGATAGATCATCGTTGCCTTCGGCGATGCTTCAATTGCGCCGGCGACGAAGCCCGCGAAATCGCGGCTTTCCATGAGACGCTCGATGGCGCCGTCATGGCAGGGATCGTAGCCGACGGGCATGGCCGGGACGGCGCGCGACAAACGCTCGACAGCCACCGCATCACCTCCTGAAAGAATGACCGATTTCGCCACCGGCGCGATCGCCTTGGCAAACGCGGCGACATCAGCTTCGCTGATGCGGACGGAATACTCCTTGAGATCGAGCTGCAGCACCGCCTCCGGATGGCAATCGATCTCCTCGAGCAAGCGTCCGAGATCGTCGATCAGCATGACCGGATTGCCGGTCGGCTGGCCTTTGTGGTCGCGAAGATAGAGGCTGCGGAGATAGTCGGGCGAGGCATCGGCGACAGCGCCCTCCCCCGTCGTCGCTGGATGCAGCACGTCGTCATGCAGGACGGCAAAGCCGTCGCCCGCAAAGCAGACGAGATCGATCTCGACGCTCGCGCCAAGCGCCATGCCCTCGGCGATCCGCTGGCGCGTGAAGGAGATATCACCGGCCTGCCGGTGGCCGCGGTGCCACTTCAGCCAGGTGAGATGCCCGTCCGTCTTGATTGCTACGCCCTTGGTGTCAGACATGACCGAATACTTGCCTCTGTCCCTGATGGCCGGCTTGCGGCGATTGATAGACGAGGCCGTTATCGCGGAATGCGAAGTAGGCTGCAACTTTCGGCTCGACAAAACTGCCCTTCGGCCAATTGGTATCGGGCGCGGTCATCGATTTCAGACGGCTGCCGTCGGCGAGATCGATATCGACAAGCTTGTGGGTGCCGAAATCGATCGTCCGATGCACCGATGCGGCCTTCTTCTCGGAAGGCGAAAGCGAAAGCGCCTCGGGCCGGAAGGCGATCTCCACCTCACCGTCGCTGACAGGAACAGTGAGCGGAAAGGCCGGATGCTCGCTGATCCCGTTCCTGATGGTCGTGCGGACGAAATTCATCGAGCCGATGAAGCCCGCGACAAAGGCGGTCTGCGGTTCGCGATAGATGACATCGGGCGGCGCGATCTGCTCCGTGCCGCCGTCGCGCATGACGACGATGCGATCGGCGAGCGCCAGCGCCTCATCCTGCCCGTGAGTGACGAACAGCGTGGTGATGCCGAACCGCTGCTGGATATCCTTGACCTCTTCGCGCAACCGCTCGCGCAGATGCTGATCGAGGCTGGCGAAGGGCTCGTCGAGCAGCAATATCTTCGGCTCCAGCACCAGCGAACGCGCCAGCGCGACGCGCTGCTGCTGCCCGCCGGAAAGCTGGGTCGTCTGGCGCTTGCCGTAATTCGAAAGACCGACGAGTTCGAGCGCGCCTTCGACGCGGTCGCGGATTTCCGCTTTTGGCAAATGCCGCAGCTTCAGGCCGAAGGCGATGTTGTTGAACACGTCCATATGCGTCCAGAGCGCATGGCTCTGGAACACCATGCCGGTCGGGCGCTTTTCCGGCGGGAGGCCGGTGACATCCTTGGCGTCGATCAGGATCGAACCGCCTGTCGGGCGCTCGAAGCCGCCGATCATGCGCAGCAACGTCGACTTGCCGGAGCCGGAGGGGCCGAGAAGGCAGACCAGCTCGCCATCCTCGACATCGAGCGAGAAATCGCGCACGGCGAAAGACGTACCGAAGCTCTTCGAAACGCCGTTGATCGTCAAACGTGCCATTAGCAGCCTCTCTTCGGGCAGAACCCAATCATATTATGCACCGAAGCCCCGGGCGAATGCACCTGTTCCGACGACGCGGCGGGCAAACATCAAGGCGATGAACGACGGCACCCAGAGCATCACCGAAAGCACGGCGCCATATTGAACGACGATCTGGTTGTTGATGAAGGTGATCATCAGCACCGGCATGGTGCGGATCTCGGGCGCGCCTATCAGCCAGGCGCCCTCGGTTTCATAAAAGGTGCCGACGAAGGTCAGAAGCAGAGCGGCGGCGATCGTCGGTCCCGCCTGCGGCAGGGTGATCGACCAAAAGACCCGAAGCGGCGTGGCGCCCGCATCCCGCGCTGCCTCTTCCATCCGGCGATCGACATTCTGAAAGGCCGCGACGGGAATCCAGATCATCAGCATCAACGTGCCGACCAACTGGATCAGCACGACGCCCCAGAAGGTGCTGATCAGCCCCAGCTGCAGGAAAATGCCGGCGATCGCGACCAGCAGGCCGAATTTCGGAAAGGCGTGCGACGCCAGGAAGGACAGGAAGAGGATGTTGCGGCCCGGAAACTTCATCCGTGCGAACGCATAGGCAGCAGGAAGGCAAATGATCGCCGAAAGGACGGTGACCGTCGCCGTCAGCCGCAGGCTCAGCGTCAGCGCATCCCAGACATCGGCGCGCGACAGCGTCTGGTGCCAGAAGCGCAGGCCGAACTGCTGCGGAATGACCGAGGGATAGCGCCAAACCTCGGTAAAGGCCCAAGTGCCGACGACGACGAGCGGCAATGCGATGAACAGCGTCAGAAGGACTGCGAAGCAGATGCCGATCCAGTCGATCCCGGCGCGTGAAGCGGTGTTTTCAACCGGCGTCATCGGCGGCCCTCCCGGTTCCTGGCAATCGAACGCACGTAGAAGATACCGAAGATGAGGCAGAAGGCGAAAGAGATGACGGCCTGCGTCAGCGCGTTCAGCGGATCGTTCATGTCGGAGAAGGTGCGCTGCATGAACGGCCCCATCATCTCCGGCGAAGCGGGACCGAGCACGTAAGGCAGCGTGAAGGACGAGAAGATGCCGAGAACGGCGAAGGATGCGGTGACCAGCAACGAATTGCCCATGCGCGGCATGATGATCGATATGAAGACGCGGAAAGGCTTGGCGCCAACGTCGCGTGCGGCCTCGATCGAGCTTTTCGAGATGCTGCTGAGGCCGGCCGTCAGCATCAGCACGGTCAGCGGCAGGTTGTCCCAGACGAGGCCGATCACCGGTCCCCAGGGCGTCAGATAAGGCGACGGCAGCTTCGGCAGGCCGACGGCATTCAACAGGATATCAACCGTGCCGTTCGGGCCGATGGTGCGGATCAGCGCGTAGGACAGGATGATCGACGGCACGAACATCGGAAAGATCGCCAGCCCCTGGACATAGCCGGCAAGCCGTCCCTGCGAGAAACGCAGGTAGAGAGCGATCGGCAAGCCGATGACGACGAGCAGCAGGCCGCAGACGAAGGTCGTCCAGAGCGTGACCCAGAGATTGGCGAGGCTGTAGCTATCGGTAAAGAAGAACTGGTAGGAGGCGAGCGAAAACTGAGAGCTTCCATCCGCCTGGCGCACGAAGATCGTGCCCATGACCGCCGAGATGATCGGGTAGACGATCAGCCAGCCGAGAAGCAGAACCGGCAGGGCGACCAAAAGCAGCCCCGCCGAGGCACTCTTGGCCGGCGCGCCTTCACGCGCCGGCGATTGTACCGGTATCCGTCTGCGCATCAGGTGCGGCTGATGTTCGGAGCGACGTTGCGGTACCAGCCGTCATTGATGTTGGTTTCCCAATCGCCGCTCGGGAAGACCGGAATGGTCGTCGGGATGACGTCAGCGTATTTCTTGCGCAGTTCGTCCGAGATGTGATCCCAGGAAACGCCCGGGAAGCCACCGATCTCGGTGATGATCGCTTCCTGCATCTCCTTGGTGAGCAGGAAGGCCGCGAGCTTCAGCGCGGCATCCTTGTGAGCGCCGTTCGAGAAGACGGTCATGCGCGAGAAGCCGCCGCAGAGCGCGAGATCGCTCAGCTGAACGAGGCCGGTCGTCTCGGGCAGAACGCCCTGCGCGATCGCCTGCAGGATTTGGTCGGACCATACGGGGGTCATGGTGACGACGCCCTGTGCCAGAAGCTGGATAGACTGGGTATTGCCGGCGGTATAGGCGCCCTTTTCGTAGAGCGACGGCGCAAGATCCGTGAGGATCTTCCAGGCCGGCGTCAGCGTCTGGTTGGCATAGTCGGCGGTGAAGTTGTCGACGGTGAACTTCTTCGGGTCGCGGCCATTGGCTTCATGGATGGCGCGGCGAACGAAATTGCCGCCGGAACCGCCCTTGTCAGGACGGTTATAGATGAACTGGCCCGGGTTCGCCTTGATCCAGGCCGTCAGCTGTTCCCAGGTCTTCGGCGCGTTCTTCGGGTCGAGCTTGGTCGTGTCGTAAGCGAGCAGAACCTGCGAGCCGCGGTAGGGAAGCGAATATTCGCTATCGACGCTCAGCGGGTTGACGTGATCGAAGCCCTCGATGTTCTCGGCCGAGAACTTGACCCAGAGGCCGGCATCGATGCCGCCAGCCGGAAGGCGCGGGTCGAAATGCTCGAAAATGTCGGCCTGCGGATCGGTCTTGCTCTTCAGAGCAGCGAGGCCGCGGTCGGCGATGGCGCGAAGACCGGTATTGTCGCCGGCATCGGTGACCTTGATCGCCAGCTCGGGATGAGCCTTTGAAAAGGCCGGAACCACGACGTTCGACCAGAAATCGATGATGTTGAGCATCGGAACCGCTATAGAGATCGATCGTCTCTCCGGCTGCAGAAGCAAAGCGCGGCATTGCCAGGAGGCCCGCTGCGGCCGACGAAGTGATAAGAAATTCGCGTCTGTTCATGACCTTTTTCCTCTTCTGCAGGCTGCTCCCCGGCGAGCCTTTCGGGAGGTAGCTATCGCTGCCGCGTGACACGGCAATGACAAAAATGCACTTTTTGCACGCCTGTGCATTTATTGGCCGGAATGCGGGGCTCTGAAGGTCATTATCTGGATCGCTTACTGAACAAATCCAGCGATCGGCCCATATCCGCCGTGCCAGGAATAGTCATTGCGGCCGAGCGCCGGATTGAAGAGGCCGCTGCCATTGCCGCCATCGAGGAAGAGAGCGTTCGGGCAATGCAGGCCATCGCGGAAAAAGCGGGCGAAATCGTGGAAGTTCACGCTGTCTTCGCTGATCGCAAAGCGGACCTTGCCGCCGTCACAGACACCCACGCCGCTCCGCCGCGTGCGGTCAGACGAACCGGGGATCAAAGCCGGATGCAGCCTATTGTCGATCACCAGCATCGGACCGGATTGCGTCGCGAATTCCGCAGCCGGCTTCTGCTTGATGAAGTCTCCAGTCGAAAGGATGCCAGCCCCGGCTGAGCCCCAATAGAGAACGCCATTCGGCTGCTTGTAGAAATTCGGGATCTTGCCTGGCTCGCCCGTCCTGGTGCCCGGCTCGCTCGTCCTGGTGCCCGTCTCGGCCGGGCGAAGTTCCTGCCCGTTCTCGACATAGAGACCGAGCGGCGTGAAATCCGGCTGATACATGCCGGCATTGATCGCGAAGACCAGCGTCTTCCCTTTCGCCGTCAAACTGTCCGCCAGCTGCGAGAAGGTCCGGTAGGGCTGACCATCGGCGCCTTTCCAGAAGAGCTGTAAACTGCCCTTGGCGGCGTCCGGCGAGCAGACGATATAGGACTGCTGCTCGAACGGCTTTCTCTCGCAGATCTGTGCGCTCTCCTGCGCAACCGCGGTGCGGATGCCGATGACGGGCGTGAAGAACGACAGGAGAGCGGTGACTGCAGCGCCGAAGACCGTAGCATGAAAGCAACACGGATTTTCAAATTTTAGCAATATGTTAGCGGCCTTCCACCGATCCGGTTTCCTGTGCTACTGACGACTTCTCTTTGTACGCCCTGAAGCGGGCGCAACCATCAGCCGAAGACCGCGAGGCATCATGTCAATCCAGCCGCAGCAGCGGATCTACATCTGCTTCTTCCTGTTCGCCGTCTCCATGGGCGCGATGCTATCACGCCTGCCCGACCTGCAGGAGAGCCTGCGGGTCGATAAATCGGAACTCGGGCTGACGCTGATTGGTGCGGCGATCGGCGCGCTGGTGTCGTTGACCTTCTCCTCGCCGCTGATCGCCCGCTTCGGCGCCCGCAAGACCGCATTCCTGACCGTTCTCGGGACCTCCGCTTTGCTGGCGCTCGTTCCCTGGGCGGGCAGCGCGCCCCTCGTCTTCGCGATCCTCTTCTGCGAAGGCCTGCTGGCCGGCGCGCTGGAGATCAATCTCAATGTCGAGATCGACCGCGTCGAGGCAAGGCTCGGCAAGGGCGTGATGAACCGCGCCCACGGCTTCTGGAGCCTGGGCTTCTTCGTCACCGCGCTGGTATCGGCGGCTCTTCGCCAGGCCGAAGTCTCGGTCCATATGCATCTCGGCCTGACCTTCGCCTTCGTCCTCGTGGTCGGCACCATAGCCATTTCAGGCATGCAGAACGCGCCGGTGCGCCAGACGGCCGAACATGCGGATGCCGGCCACATCGCGCTGCCGACGCGCGGCTTGTTGCCGCTTTGCGCCATCGGTATCGCGGCCTTCCTCGTCGAGGGTGCCGGCATCGACTGGTCGGCGATCTACATGCGCGACGTCTTCCAGTCCGTGCCCTTCATCGGTGGTCTCGGCCTGACGCTGTTCACCTTCTTCATGGCCGTCACCCGCCTTTTCGCCGACCCGTTCGTCGACCGCTTCGGCTCGCGAAACGTCGCCTTCGTGCTGCTTCTGGTGTCGGCCGCAGGCCTCGCCGCCGTCTGGCTGGCACCGCATGAATATGTGGCACTCCTCGGCTTCGCCCTGATGGGCTCAGGCTGCAGCGCGGTCTACCCGCTTGCAGTCTCGGCGGCTGCCCAGCGCCGCGACCGCGCCTCGCATCTCAACGTCGCGGCCCTCGCGCAGATGTCCTTCGTGGTGTTCTTCCTCGCCCCGCCACTCCTCGGCTTCGTCGCCGAACATTTCGGCATCCGCTCCTCCTACCTCGTCTGCCTGCCGGTGATCATCCTGGCGCTGACCTGCATCCGGGCACTGTCGGCACAGCGGAAGCTGGCGGTGGCTTAAGGCTAGTCCGCGATGCCCCAAGGGCTCTCGTCCACTATCTTCGCCAGCCATGAGCGAAACGACACGAGCGGCGGGTAGCTGGCGCGCGATTGGGGCCAGGCGAGCCAATAGGTTCCGGTGCCGGTGAGGGACGGCTTGAGGAGCGGCAGGAGCCGGCCGGCCTGGATTTCGTCCTTCGCCAGATAATCCGGCAGCAGCGCCACGCCGAGGCCGGCGATGGCGGCCTGGGTCATGGTGGCGAACTGGTCGAAGAGCATGCCGGTGACGCCGCGCGGCTTGATGCCCTGCGCTGCGAACCAGATCGCCCAGGCGCTGGTGCGGGTCTCCAGCTGCAGCAGCGGCAGGTCGAGCACATCCTCGGGCTTGCCGACCGGCCTTTCCTGCAGCAGCGATGGTGAAATGCAGGCCGTCAGGCGCTCGTCGAAGAGCTTGAGATGATCAGCTTCGCGCCAGTCGGCAGTGCCGAAATGGATTGCGGCGTCAAAGCCTTCGGCGGCGAAATTGAAGCGCTTGAGGCGCGTCGCCAGATTGACGTTGATCCCAGGGTGATCCTTCAGGAAGCCGCCGAGCCGCGGCGCCAGCCAGCGGGTGCCGAAAGCCGGCAGGATCGCTAGCGTCAGCGTGCCGCCGCCAGGATTAGCCGAGAATTCCATGCTGCCGCGCTGGATCAGGTCGAGTGCGCGGGTAATGTCGCGGCCATAGGCCTGCGCCGCCTCGGTCGGCACGAGACGCTGCTTGTGCCGTTCGAACAGCGCCCGGCCGAGCTGCTGTTCCAGCGTCTGGATCAGCCGGCTGACCGTGCTCTGCGTCAGGTTCAGCTCCCGGGCGGCCGCGGCCGTAGAGCCGTTCCGCAGCACCGCCTCGAAGGCCGAGAGATGGCTGATATGGGGAAGAAATCGTCTCTGGCGCATCTCTAGCCTATGCATACCATACATCAACTTATGTGTAATTATGGTTTTCGTGGCTAGCGCGCAATTGATAAATGCATAAACTCGAATGGTATCACGTCGTTTGCCGCGAGGATCGCTTTTGTCCAGTTCTCCCAATACCGCCCGCAAGTCCTCCAGCGCTTTCACCTGGAGCGATCCCTTCCTGCTCGACGAACAGCTCTCCGAAGATGAGCGGATGATCCGCGACTCGGCGGCCGCCTTCGCCAAGGCCGAGCTGCTGCCGCGCGTCCAGGAAGCCTATCTCGACGAACAGACCGATGCCGGCCTCTTCAAGCTGATGGGCCAGACCGGCCTCCTCGGCGTCACGCTGCCGGAAGAATACGGTGCGGCCAACGCCACCTACGTCGCCTACGGCCTTGTCGCCCGCGAAATCGAACGCATCGACTCAGGCTACCGTTCGATGATGAGCGTCCAGTCTTCGCTGGTCATCTACCCGATCTATGCCTACGGCTCCGACGAACAGAAGAAGAAGTATCTGCCGGGCCTCGTCTCGGGCGATCTGATCGGCTGCTTCGGCCTGACCGAGCCGGATGCAGGTTCTGATCCGGGCGGCATGAAGACCCGCGCCGAAAAGATCGAGGGCGGTTATCGCCTGCGCGGTTCCAAGATGTGGATTTCCAACGCGCCGATCGCCGATGTCTTCGTCGTCTGGGCAAAGTCGGAAGCGCATAACAACGAGATCCGCGGTTTCGTGCTCGAAAAAGGCATGAAGGGTCTTTCGGCGCCGAAGATCGGCGGCAAACTGTCGCTGCGCGCCTCGATCACCGGCGAGATCGTGCTCGACGGCGTCGAAGTCGGCGAAGATGCGCTGCTGCCCAACGTTTCTGGCCTGAAGGGTCCGTTCGGCTGCCTCAACCGCGCCCGCTACGGCATTTCCTGGGGCGTCATGGGAGCGGCCGAAGACTGCTGGTTCCGCGCCCGCCAATACGGCCTCGACCGCAAGCAGTTCGGCAAGCCGCTCGCCGGCATGCAGCTTTACCAGAAGAAGCTCGCCGACATGCAGACGGAAATCGCGCTCGGCCTGCAGGGGTCGCTCCGCGTCGGCCAGCTGATGGACCAGCACAGGATGGCCCCGGAAATGATCTCCATCGTCAAGCGCAACAATTGCGGCAAGGCGCTGGATATCGCCCGCCAGGCCCGCGACATGCACGGCGGCAACGGCATCCAGATCGAATTCCACGTCATGCGCCATTCGCAAAACCTGGAGACGGTCAACACCTACGAGGGCACGCATGACGTCCATGCGCTGATCCTCGGCCGCGCCCAGACGGACATCCAGGCCTTCTTCTGAGCCACACAGACATGGCAACGCCCCTCAGCGGAATACGAGTGGTCGAACTCGCACGCATTCTGGCCGGCCCCTGGGCCGGACAGACGCTTGCCGATCTCGGCGCCAGCGTCATCAAGATCGAATCCCCAGAGGGTGACGACACCAGACGCTGGGGGCCTCCCTTCGTCGAAGCCGGCCAGGAAACGACGGCCGCCTATTTCCACGCCTGCAATCGCGGCAAGCGCAGCGTCACCGCCGATTTCAATGCACCCGGCGATCTCGAACATATCAAAGAGCTGATCCGCGGCGCCGATGTGCTGATCGAGAACTTCAAGGTCGGCGGCCTTGCCAGGTTCGGGCTGGATTATGCGGCGCTGAAGGAGATCAATCCGCGGCTGATCTATTGCTCGATCACCGGCTTCGGCCAGTCCGGCCCCTATGCCTCGCGCGCCGGCTACGATTTCATCGTCCAGGGCATGGCCGGGATCATGCATCTGACCGGCGAGCCCGAGGGCCAACCGCAGAAGATCGGCGTTGCCTTTGCCGATATCTTCACCGGCCTCTATTCCGTCATCGCCATCCAGGCTGCGCTGGCCCTGCGCGAGAGAACCGGCGTTGGCCAGCATATCGACATGGCGCTGTTCGACAGCACGGTCGGGGTGCTCGCCAACCAGGGCATGAACTATCTTGCCTCCGGCGTCTCGCCGAAGCGTCTCGGCAATGCCCATCCGAATATCGCCCCCTACCAGGTCTTTCCGGTCGCCGATGGCGACGTCATCATCGCCTGCGGGAACGACAGCCAGTTTGCCAAGCTCGCAGCGATCCTGGGCGTTCCCGAGCTCGCCGCGGATCCGCGCTTCACATCCAATCCGAGCCGCGTTCACAACCGCGCCGCCCTGACCGAGATTCTGGAGCTGCAGACCAGGCGCGTCACCCGCGATCAGCTGCTTTCCGGTCTGGAACGCGCAGGCGTACCCGCCGGTCCGATCAACGACCTCACCGATGTCTTCACCGACCCGCAGATCCTGCATCGTGGCATGGTGGTCGAAAACGACGGCGCGCCCGGCATCCGCACGCCGATCGTCTTCTCGGACGCCTCGCTCGACACATCACGCCGCTCCCCGGGTCTTGGAGAACATAGCGACCTTCTGTCCGGCGGCTGGGAGATGCTGGAGAGCGAAGAGCGTCAGTAGAGATTGCGGCCGTACATTGCCGAGCGGTTCTTGGCGAAATCGCCGCGATATTCCTGCGGGCTCTTCTGATAAACGGCGTGGAAGGCACGGTAATAGGCTGACGGCGTCGCAAAGCCGCTGGCGAGCCCGGTCTCGCGGATGCTCATCGAGCTATAGAGCAACAGCTCCTTCGCGTGCTGCAGACGGAAGGCCATATACATCTTCTTCGGGTTGGTATTGAGATAGCGCTTGAAGAGATATTGAAGCTCCCGCGCCGAAACCCCGCAGCGCTCTGCCACACCATCCATATCGAGCGGATCCTCGACCGTTTCCTGCATGATGCGCTGCGCTTTCAGCAGGATCGGATTGGCAAGCCAGGACTGGCCGTTGACGATCTCGCGCTGGCGCGTCTCGGCAGCGCGCGGCGCGGTATAGACGAGCTCGTTGCAGACGAGATGATAGAGCGTGTCGCCGCACATACGCCGGAGCAGCGCCATCGAGCAATCGAGGCTCGATGCCTGTCCGGCACAGGTCGAGCGGTTGCGGTCTATGACATAGAGCTGCTCGACGATCGTGCCGCTGGGCGCCAGCTCCTTCAGTGACGCCATGCCGGTCCAGTGTCCCGTAGCGGTGTAGCCGTTCAGCAATCCGGCCTCGGCAAGCACCAGCGGCCCGGTATCCATGCCGCAGAGATGTGCCCCGCCCGCCGCCTGCCGCCGCAGCCAGCGAAACAGCTTTCCCTTGGCCTCATCTGCCACCGTATAGGTGAACATCAGCAGGATCAGATCGTATTTCTTGGGGTCGTCGAAGGTCGCCGTTCGCGGCACGGCGATGTCCATGCTGCTCGGCGTATCGCGCGGATCGCCGGGCATGAAATCGATGCTGAAGAGCTGCGCCTTGCCCACCCGGTTGGCAGCGCGGAACGGCTCGACAGCCACAAGAATACTATGGAGCGAGGGCTCTCTACCCACGATTACGGCAATCGATCTCCGGCGTTCGGCACCATCCGGAAGCGTGCTCACAAGGCTGCTGGTAGCGTCCATTTTCCTAACCGCAGGCATCACAGAAACATGATGAATAAAGCGACATTTGTATTCGTTTATTGCACGATATGGTTCGCGATTGTCAATTTGGTCCGAAAAGATCGGTGCCATTATCCACCTGCGCAGACCACAAAACGCAACAAAGATCGGCGCGCACAAAGCCTCAGTGGTGGAACGGGAGTATATTCAATGTTACTCAAAATGCCGGAATTTCATTTTACCAACAAGCGCCGATATGCGGGCGCGACGGCGATTGCGGCCGCGCTTTTTGCGTCGGTTCTCGCCGCCCCCACCGCAGGTTTTGCGCAGGATGCAGGCAAGCCCGTCGTGATTGCCCGCGACATGGACCTCAACTCGCTCGACCCCTCCAGGGCCTTCTGCGACACCTGTCAAATCTACCTGAGCTCGGTCTATGACCGCCTCGTCGATCTCTCGCCCGACAACAAGCTCGTGCCGTCGCTCGCCAAGGAATGGAGCGCGAGCGCCGACCAGAAGGTCATCACCTTCAAGCTCGATCCGGCCGCGAAATTTTCCGACGGTTCCGCCGTCGAGGCCAAGGACGTCAAGTGGACGCTCGAGCGCCTGAAGAACATGAAGGGCGGCATGGCCTACCTTCTCGACAACGTCACCTCGATCGAAGCCCCGGACGCTGCAACCGTCGTCGTGACGCTCTCGGCGGCAAACTCCGAATTCGTGGGATCGCTGACGGCCCCCTATGCCGGCATCATCAATTCCGATCTCGTCATGCAGCACGGCGGCGATGCCGGAGCCGATGCGAGCGCCAAGGACACCGCCGAACAGTGGCTGCTCGCCAATTCGGCAGGCGCCGGCCCTTACGTTCTGTCGAACTACAGCCCGGACCACGAACTGCGCCTGAAGCGCAACGAGAACTACTGGGCCAAGAAGCCTGCCGTCGGCGAATTCGTCTTCCTGCAGACCAAGGATGCCGTCAGCCAGACGCAGCTGCTAGAAAGCGGCAGCGCCGATATCGCCACGCAGGTCGATCCGACCACGGCGAAGAACATCACCAATCCTGATATCATCGTCGATACCAAGCCGTTCTTCAACATGGTCTATATCGCCATCAGCCCCGGCGCCAAGAACCTGCCGCACCCGCTGAATGCCAAGATCCGCGAAGCGATTGCCAGCGCCATCGACTATGACGGCATCATCGACCTGACCGTCGACGGCAAGGGCAAGCGCCTGAGCTCGCCGATCCCGACCGGCTTCCCCGGCAGCGGAACTGGCGAGGCGCCAAAATATGACGTCGAGAAGGCCAAGAAGCTGATGGCCGAAGAAGGCGTGACCGACGGCTTCACGCTCGACGCGACCTACCCGAACGTCAACCAGTACGGCGTCGACTACTCGCTGATGATGCAGAAGATCCAGCAGGATCTGGCCGAGATCAACATCAAGCTCGAGCTCAAGCCGGTCGAATTCTCGGTCTGGCGCGAGAAGATCAACAGCGACGGCATTCCGCTGACCGCCGTCTTCTTCGCCCCTGACTATTACGGCTCTTCGCAATACGTCCAGTATTTCGCGATGATGGACGGTACCGTCTGGTACAAGCGCGCCGGCGGCAAGGCCGACCCGGCACTTGCCAATCCGGAAACGCCGAAGATCCTGGCGGAAGCTCTCTCTGCCGGTGGCGACAAGAGCGCCGAACTGTTCGGCAAGCTCGGCGAGACCATGGCCACCGACCATGTGATCGTGCCGATCGTCGCTCCCGATGCGGTGCTGGTTTCCCGCAAGGGCGTCTCCGGCCTGCGCTTCTCGGCCTGCTGCAACATCGTCCTCTCGGACATCAAGGCCGACTAAGCAACGGCTGACCATCTGCTGCCGCTTTGCCGGAGGCCATCAGCCTCCGGCAACCAGAGCCGTCTGGCCCGGATCGAACCCTTCGCGGAAGCGCATCTTGCGCAGCCGATTGGGCAGGCGCGGCTGTAGCAGTAGAATGCCGCTTGCAGAGAAACGGTACGGCCGCCGCAGGCCCAACCCGCGGCGGATAGTAACAGGAAAGTTTCCGTCAGATGACCCGGTATGTTCTTCGAAGGCTGATCTCCATTCCCCTCTTGCTGCTCGGCGTGGCAACGGTCGCCTTCCTGCTGTCGCACTTCACCCAGGCAGACCCGCTTTCTGCTCTCGTCAGCGAGCGGCAGATGAACAATCCTGAAGTCGTCGCCGCCGCCAAGCAGCGATGGGGCCTCGACCGGAGCGTTCCCGAACAATATGCCGTCTACATCAAGAATCTCGTTTCCGGCGATCTCGGCATCTCGTTCCGCACGCGCCGCCCGGTCCTGACCGATATCGCCGAGCGCCTGCCCGCGACGCTCGAGCTCGTCATCTTCGCCATGCTGTTCGGCACCCTCAGCGGTATCGCGCTCGGCGTCGTCGCCTCCCGGTTCCGCGACCGGCCTGCCGATTATCTGGCGCGCTTTTTCGCGCTGTTCGGCTCGACGGTCCCGGTCTTCTGGTCCGGCCTGCTCTTCCTCTATCTTTTCACCGTCAAGTTCGGCGTCATTCCCGGACCGGGACGCCTTGATGCGCGCGCCGTCGCACCGGAATTCGTCACGGGAATGTACACGATCGACGCGCTGATCGCCGGCCAGTTCGCCACCTTCTTCAATGCGCTGGAGCATCTCGTCCTGCCCGCCTTCGTGCTCGGCTGGTCGGTCACGGGCATCATCTCCCGCCTGGTGCGCGCCAGCATGCTTGATGCGCTCGGGCAGGACTACATTCTCGCCGCCCGGGCCAAGGGCGCTGGCGAGGCGCGCACGCTGCTGCGCCACGCGCTTCCCAACGCGATGATCCCGACACTGACGATCATCGGTTACTCCTTCGCCTACCTGATCACCGGTGCGGTGCTGACCGAAGCGGTCTTCGCCTGGCCGGGCATCGGCTCCTATGCCGTCGATTCCGCCCGCACGCTCGATTACCCGGCGATCATCGGCGTCTCTCTCATCGGCGCATCCGCCTTCCTGCTGACGAACCTGGTCACCGACGTGGCCTATGCCTTCGCCAATCCTCGCCTGAAGTTGGGATGATCCGATGTCTCTGTCGATAAGCACCTCAACACAGCGGTTCTCGGTCATCACGACACGCCCGGTCCTGACGATCGGCCTCGCCATCGTCTTCTTCTGGGTCTTCGTCGCGCTGACGATCGATATCTGGAGCGTCTACGATCCGCTGAAGATCGTCGGCCGGAAACTGCTGGAACCCTCCCTTCAGCACTGGCTCGGCACCGACGCGCTCGGCCGTGACGTGCTGACGCGCACGCTCTACGGTGCGCGCTATTCGATCGCCATCTCTGTCGTCGTCGTGGTCTGTTCCGTGGCCATCGGCTCGGTACTCGGCGCCATTGCCGGCTTCTTCGGCGGCTGGGTCGACGGGCTGATCATGCGTCTCGTCGACGTCACGCTCGCCTTTCCGCCGGTTCTGCTCGCCATGGCCGTCGCAGCCTCGCTTGGCCCCGGCCTGCAGAATGCCGCGATCGCCGTGATCGCCGTGTGGTGGCCGGTCTATGCCCGGCTGATGCGCGGACAGGTGCTCGATGTCATCTCGCGCGACCATATCGAGGCGGCACGCGCCAGCGGCGCCACGTCCTTCCGGCTGCTCACCAAGCACATCCTGCCGCTCTCCTGGACGCCGACGATCATCAGCGCCACCATGGATTTTGGCCAGGTCGTTCTGCTCGCCGCATCGCTGAGCTTCATCGGCCTCGGCGCCCAGCCGCCGAGCCCCGAATGGGGGGCGATGATCTCCGATGGCGCGGCGCATTTCTATTCCTGGTGGGTCGCCTTCGGTCCCGGCATCGCGATCCTGTCGCTCGGCCTCGGGTTCAATTTCATCGGTGACGCCCTGCGCGACATCCTCGATCCCAGGGAGCACTGATCGATGGCCAACACCGAACCATTGCTTGAAGTCAACGATCTCAAGGTAACGCTGCGCAACGGCGTCGAGATCGTCCGCGGTGTCGATTTCGTCGCCGAAGCCGGCAAGGTCGTCGGCATCGTCGGCGAGTCCGGCTCCGGCAAGTCGATCACCATGCGCGCCGTCATGGGCCTCGCCCCGACGCAGTCGAAAGTCTCGGGCTCGATCAAGCTGCGCGGCGAGGAACTCATCGGCGCTCCCGAGCGCCGCATGCAGCGGCTGCGCGGCAGCAAGATCGGCCTCGTCTTCCAGGATCCCATGACGGCGCTGAACCCCGTCATCACCGTTGGCAAGCTGATCGCCGAGGCGGTGCGCCTCCACAATCCCGGCATGTCGGCGTCGGCCGCCAGGCAGAAGGCGATCGAGCTCCTGACGCTCGTCTCCGTCCCGCAGCCGGAGGTGCGCGCCAACCAGTATGTTCACGAGTTTTCGGGTGGCATGCGCCAGCGCGTGATGATCGCCATGGCGGTCGCCAACAATCCCGAAGTGCTGATCGCCGACGAACCGACGACGGCGCTCGACGTCACCGTGCAGGCGCAGATCCTCGAAGTCCTCAAGGACCTGCAGAAGCAATTCTCGATGGGGCTGGTGCTGATCACCCACGATCTCGGCGTCGTTGCCGGGGCGGCGGATACCGTCATCGTCATGTATGCCGGCAAGGTGATGGAGAAGGGACCGGTTCGCGAGATTTTCTACAACTCGCGCCATCCCTATACGCGCGGGCTTCTCTCCTGTCTGCCGACCATCAGCGGCAAGGAAGGCGCGCTCCAGCCGATCCCAGGCAGCCCGCCGCTGCTCAGCACCCGTCCGCAGGGCTGTCCGTTCCATCCGCGCTGTTCGATGGCAAAGGACATCTGCCGGTCGCAGGAGCCGGCGCTCCGGCAAGCCGATGGCGTCATGAGCGCCTGCCATTTCGCCGCCGAGCTTCAGACCATCGCCTCCGAGCAACCGATCCCAAGCGTGAGGCACTCATGAAGCCTGCCAGCAAACCAGAATCCGGCGCGCCCGAAACGGTCCTGACCGTTCGCGCCGTCACCAAGAACTTCCCGGTCAAGGGCGGCCTCTTCGGCTGGCAGTCCGTTCGCGAAGTCAAGGCCGTCGGCGGCGTCTCCTTCGATCTCCTGAAGGGCGAAACGCTCGGGCTCGTCGGCGAATCCGGCTGCGGGAAATCGACGCTCGGCCGTTGCCTGCTGAGGCTTGTCGAGCCCACTTCGGGCGAAGTCCGCTTCAAGGGCACCGACCTCTCGACGCTCTCGGCCGACGAGATGCGGCAGTTCCGCCGCCACCTGCAGATCGTCTTCCAGGACCCGCTCGCCTCGCTTCATCCCCGTATGCGCATCCGTGACATCATCGCCGAGCCGCTGCGCCTAATCGGCATGACCGGCAAGCCGGCACTGGAGCGGGCTGCCGAGTTGCTGGACCTTGTGCGCCTGGCGCCGGAGCACGGCGACCGTTTCCCGCATGAGCTTTCGGGCGGCCAGCGACAGCGCGTCGGGATCGCCCGTGCGCTCGCCCTTAACCCGGAAATCCTGGTGCTCGACGAACCGGTCTCGGCGCTCGACGTTTCGGTTCAGGCAGGCGTTCTCAACCTGCTCGACGAATTGCAGCAGAAGCTCGGCATTTCCTACGTGTTCATCGCCCACGATCTTGCGGTCGTGCGCCACGTCTCGGACCGCGTCGCCGTCATGTATCTCGGTCGGGTCGTCGAGATCGGCGAGGCCGCGAATATCTATGAGCGGCCGGCGCACCCCTATTCCAAGGCGCTGCTGTCAGCCGTGCCACTGCCCGATCCTGATATCGAACGCGAACGCCAGCGGATCACTTTGAAAGGCGATGTGCCGAGCCCACTGAACGTTCCCTCCGGCTGCCCGTTCAGGACGCGGTGCTGGAAAGCGCAGGACGTCTGTGCGAGCGCCGTTCCCGAACTCGCCGACATCGAACAGGGCCATCAGGTCGCGTGCCACTTCCCCGATATCGAAGCAGACAAGGCGGTGGCGTGATGGCTGCAGGAGAAAATACGCACCCGCTGCTCCTCGGCGTCATTGCCGACGACCTGACCGGCGGCCTCGAACTCGCCTCCATGCTGGTCGCACGCGGCATCCCCACTTCGCTCTCCGTCGGCACCGGCCGGCCGGCGAAGGTCGAGATGGCGCATATCATCGCGCTCAAGTCGCGGGTCATTCCGGTCGATCAGGCCGTCCAGTTGGCCATGAGCGCCCTGGATATCCTTCTCGATCACGGTGCCCGGCAGATATTCTTCAAATATTGCGCCACCTTCGACTCCACGCCGGCAGGCAATATCGGCCCCTGCGCCGAGGCGATCATGGAGCGGCTCGGGATCGGCAAGGCGCTCTTTGTTCCCGCCCTTTGCGAGACGCGCAGAACCGTCTTCCAGGGGCACATGTTCGGCGGCGCCGAGCTTCTCGGAGAATCCCCCAAGCGTTTCGATCCGCTGACGCCGATGACGGATTCGAACCTTGCCCGCGTCCTGCAGGCGCAGAGCCGCCGCTCCGTCGGGCTTGTCGATTACACGGTGGTCGACAAGGGGCCGGAAGCGATCCGCGCCAGTATCCATGACCAGGCGGAACGGTCTGGGAAATCGCTGTTCATCGCCGATACGCTCTACGAGCATCATCTGGCCGCACTCGCCCGCGCCGCCGCCGATATGCGCCTGCTGACCGGCAACTCCTCGGTCGCCGCGCATCTGCCTCCGGTCTGGCTGGAGCAGGGATTGGCGAGCGAGCCCTCGACGATCCGGCTCGCCGGTGTCGATGGGCCGGGCGCAGTGCTCGTCGGCAGTGTCGCGCCGCAAAGCGCTGCCCAGCTGACGGAGTTCGCGCGCAGCAATCCGGCCTGCACACTCGATATCGCCCGCGCCTATACGGGCCATGACCTCATCGCAGAGGCCCGCCAGTTCGCAGCCGCTGCGATCGCCGATGGACGCAGCTTCGCGATCAGTACCGCGCTGCCGCAGGAACGCATCGACGCTCTGCAGGCGGAGCACGGCCGCCTTGAAATCGCTGCCCGCGCCGAGGAAATCCTCTCGGAGATCGCCAAGGCGATTG
Source organism: Rhizobium sp. OAE497 (assembly GCF_040546565.1). Taxonomy (NCBI): domain Bacteria; kingdom Pseudomonadati; phylum Pseudomonadota; class Alphaproteobacteria; order Hyphomicrobiales; family Rhizobiaceae; genus Rhizobium; species Rhizobium sp. OAE497. The sequence goes on along the minus strand of NZ_JBEPOA010000002.1, from coordinate 943,018 downwards.
TTCTGGGCCTCGGCGTGCGCCGTCTTGTCGTCGCCGGCGGCGAGACATCGGGCGCCATCGTCAGGGCTCTTGGGATCAGCGACATGCAGCCCGGCCCTTATCGCGAGCCCGGGTTCTCCCGGGCCGTCGCCACCCAACCCGTCGCGATCGCGCTGATGCTGAAATCCGGCAAGCTCGGCAGCCTCGACCTCTTCGCTTCGGCGCTGGACGATATGCGCCGCCCAATCGTCGAGGAACCCATTCTAACCCGCTGGCCCCCGAAAGGCTGATCCATGACTGAAACGTCCGAACACCTTCGCCAGTCGCTCGTCGACGCATCGAGAGAAGCAGAGGCGCTTCGCCTGAATGCAGGCACCTCCGGCAATATAAGCGTCAGGACGGATAAGGGCATGCTGATCACGCCGACCGGCGTTCCCTCGAAGTCGCTGCGCAACGAGATGATCGTCGAGATGGATCTCGACGGCGCCTGGTCCGGCGAGATGACGCCCTCGAGCGAATGGGCGCTGCATGCCGCGATCTACAAGGCCCGCCCGGAAGTTCAGGCGATCGTCCATGCGCATCCGGATAATTGCGTCGCGCTTTCCTGCGCCCGCGAGCCGCTTCCGGCTTTCCACTACATGATTGCCGGCTTCGGCGGCGACGATATCCGCTGCTCGAAATATGCGGCCTTCGGCTCGCCGGAGCTCGCCGGCGTCACCGTCGAGGCGATCGAGGGACGGACGGCCTGCCTGCTTGCCAACCACGGCATGGTCGCGGTCGGCGCAACGGTCGCGGAAGCCTTCGGGCGCACGGTGAAGCTGGAGACGCTGGCGCGCCAGTACATCCTCTGCCGCTCCTTCTCGCAGCCGGTGGTGCTGACGCCGGACGATCTCGTGGAGGTCAAGGAGCGCTACAAGACTTACGGCCGCCAACCCGTGCGCGCCTCGTGACCTGCCTCTTCACCAACACCCGCCCGCCAGAACTCAATCACGTCATCAAAGCGATCCGCGCCCCCGGCGCCATGACAATGCAGGGAGAATGAAATGGAGCATAGCTTGAACAACAGCCGCGACAGCGAGCTGCTTGCGCGCGCAAGCAAGGTCGTCCCGAACGGCATGTGGGGCCATATGGCAACCCGCGCGATCGGCCCCGGCTATCCGCAGTTCTTCTCGAAATCCGACGGCTGCCGCGTCTGGGACGCGGAAGGCAATGAATATATCGACTTCATGTGCGCCTGGGGTCCGAACCTCCTCGGCTACAAGAACGCCGAAGTCGATGCGGCCGCGCTCGCCGAAATCGCCAATGGCGACATCAATAACGGCCCAACGGAAAAGATGGTCGAGCTCGCCGAGCTCTTCGTCGATACGATCGATTACGCCGACTGGGCGCTCTTCCAGAAGAACGGCACCGACGCCACGACCACCTGCGTCACGGTCGCCCGTGCCACGACCGGCAAGCGCAAGATCCTGGTCGCACGCGGCTCCTATCACGGAGCGGTGCCGTGGTGCTCGCCCTCGGTCGTCGGCGTCACCACCGAAGACCGCGCCCATGTCATTCTCTTCGATTACAATGATGCCGCGAGCCTAGACGAGGCGGTCGCCGCAGCCGGAGACGATCTCGCCGCCATCCTGCTCACCGCCTTCCGCCACGACCTGAACCGCGATCAGGAAATGCCTGATCCGGCCTTCCTCAGGCATGCGCGCAGCATCTGCGACAAGACGGGTGCCGCCCTCATCCTCGACGACGTCCGCGCCGGCTTCCGCCTCGATGTCAGGGGCAGCTGGGCCAAGCACGGCGTCAAGCCGGATCTCGGCGCCTATTCGAAGGCGATCGCCAACGGCTGGCCGCTCGCCGCCGTCGCCGGAAGCCGCCGGATGCTGGACGGCGCCTCGAAGATCTTCACGACGGGTTCCTTCTGGTATGGCTCCGCCTCGATGGCGGCCAGCATCAAGACCATCGGCATCCTGAAGGAAACCGACGCGCTCGCTCATATCGAAGCGATGGGCGCCCGCTTCCGCGACGGCTTTGCCTCGATCGCCAAAGGGCACGGCTTCGTTCTGCACCAGACCGGACCCGTCCAGATGCCGATGCTGCGCTTCCAGGACGACCCGGACCTGCAGATCGCCAACGCCTTCTGCGCCGCCGCGCTCCGCTATGGCATCTACCTGCATCCGAAGCACAACATGTTCCTTTGCAGCGCCCACCAGGCCGATGATATCGACCAGGCGCTCGAAGCCGCGGACAAGGCGATGAAGGATATTGCCCACCTGCGCGGGGCATGACGGAATCGAAACGGAGCTTGCGGCGGTTGGCGCCGCAAGCTCCGCTGAAATAGGCAGCGTTTAGCTAGACCGCTTGCGCTTGAGATAGGCGCCCTGCCCCAGCGTGCCGGTCGAGGACGGGCCGTCGACGATCGTCTTGCCGCGCAGGAGCACCCTGACCGGCCAGCCGCGGACATCGAGACCATCATAGGGCGTATAGTCTGCCCCATGGTGCAGGATATCGTTGGTTATCGTCACCTGCTTCTGCGGATCCCATAGCGCGATATCGGCGTCGGAGCCGATCGCGATCGTGCCTTTCTGCGGATAGAGGCCATATTGCTTCGCGTGGTTCGTCGATGACAGAGCGACGAAGCGGTTGATGTCGATGCGGCCCTTGCTGACGCCTTCGGAAAACAGGATGGGGAGCCGCGTTTCGACGCCTGGGATGCCGTTCGGGATCCAGCGGAAATGCCGTTTGCCTTTCTCGTTCAGCTTGCCGCTGTCATCGTCGTAGCGGAAGGGGCAATGGTCGGAGGAAAAGAGCTCAAACGTGCCGCTCTGCAGCCCTTCCCAGCAGGCCTCCTGGCTTTCCTTGTCGCGCGGCGGCGGCGAGCAGACGAATTTCGCGCCTTCGAGTTCGGCGGCATCGAGATCATCGGCGGTCAGAAGCAGATATTGCGGGCAGGTCTCGCCCGCCACCTTGCTGCCCCGCTTGCGGGCACGCTCGATTTCCTCCATCGCCTGCCGGTTCGAGACATGGACGATAACGATCGGCGTTCCGACGATTTCGGCGAGCGACAGGGCGCGATGCGTCGCCTCGCGCTCGGCGGCGGCCGGCCTGCTCAGTGCGTGGAATTTCGGCGCGAGCTCGCCGTTCTGCTCGTGCTTGCCGATGAGATAGCGGATCGCATCCTCATTCTCGCAGTGAACCATGACCAGCGCGCCGGATTGCCTGGCACTATCCAGCGTATCGAGGATCTGGTCGTCCCGCAGGCGGAGGTTCTCATAGGTCATGAAAACCTTGAGCGAGGTATAGCCATCCTCGACGAGCGCCGGCAGCTCCTGGCCGAGCACGTAGGATGTCGGGTCGGTAACAACGAGATGAAACGACACGTCGATATAGCACTCGCCCTCGGCCTTCGCATGATAGGCCTTCAGCGATTCACGCAGCGTCGTGCCCTTCTCCTGCATGCAGAAGGTCAGAACCGTGGTGTTGCCGCCGAAGGCTGCCGAGAGCGTGCCGCTCGCGAAGTCGTCGGCCATGACGATGTCGTCGCCTGATGGCTGGGCGAGATGGACATGGCTGTCGATCCCGCCCGGCATCACATAGAGGCCTGAGGCATCGATAATTTCGTCCGCGCCATCAAGAGAGGCCGCAAGTGCCGCAATCTTCCCGTCGCGAATGCCGACATCGCTTTGAAACGTATCGCTGGCGGTAACGACGGTGCCGTTCTTGATGATCGTGTCGAAATGCATTCAGGCAGCGCCCCTCTTCTGATCGGCGAGGACCTCATCGAGCGCGGCGATCAGCCGGTCGACCTCACCGATGGTGTTGTAGTGAACCATGGAAACGCGCACGGCGCCGTTATATTGCGGCAGGCCGACATGATCGCCGAGGCGGCGCGCATGAAAATCGCCAAAGCGGATGGCGATCTTGTAGGCGTCCATCGCCTTGCAGATATCTTCCGAATTCCGGCCTTCGAAAACGAAGCTGATCGTCGGAATGCGCCTGCCGTTGCGGTTGGCGGTCTCGCCAATGATGCGGCAGTCGTTGCGGCTGCGCAGATAGGATAGCAGACGTTCGGTCAGCGCGTTTTCCTGCACGGTGATTGCTTCGAAGGCGGCCAGGATCTGTTCGCGCGGCGAGCCCTTCGAACCGGCTTTCGTGCCGAGTTCGCAGAGATAGTCGACAATGCCGGTCACCGCATAGGCAAGCTCATAGTTCGGATTGCCCGGCTCCAGCTTGCCCGGCACTTTGTCGCGGCCATAGAAGAAGTGGTAAAGCGGATCGAGCTCCAAGAGATGCTCGTACTTTCCGTACATCATCGCGTAATGCGGACCATAGGTCTTGTAGAAGCTGAAGACGTAGTAATCGACATCCATGGCCTGCACGTCGACGGCGCGATGCGGCGCATAGGCGACCGCGTCGACGCAGATGCGCGCCCCATGGGCGTGGACGACCTCGGCGATTTCTGCGATCGGGTTGATCGCGCCCAGAATGTTCGAGACGTGCGTCACGCAGACGAGCTTGGTCTTCTCGGTCAGCAGCGGCTTGAGCTCGGCAATATCGAGTTCGTAGGTCGTGGTATCGAGCGGCCAGAACTTGATGACGACGCCCATGTCGCGCAGCCCGTCCCAGGGGCCGATATTCGACTCGTGATCGGAAATCGTCACGATGATCTCGTCGCCGGCCGCAAGCTGGCTGCGCATCGAGCGCGCCAGGTTCTGAAGCAGCACCGTCGTCGAGCTGCCGAAGACGATCTCTTCCGGCCGCGCGGCATTGACCAGATGGGTCGCCGCGATGCGGCTGTCCATCAACGCCTTGGCCGCCTGCTGCGAAACATCGTAGCTGCCGCCGATCTGGACGTTCTTGTCGTAGAGGAACGTGTTGATCCGCTCGACGGCGCGTTTCAGGATCTGCGAGCCGCCGGCATTATCGAAAAACACCCAGCCATGATCGAGGCCGGGAAACTGGCTCCGGACGAAATCGATGTCGAGTTGGGGTTGCGTTTCCATTGGGTCCTCCGGAACCTTGTCTTTTCTTGTCAGTGATTGAGAACGGCGCGCAGGAAGCTTCGCGTGCGTTCCTCGCGCGGATTGTCGAAAATCTCGGCCGGCGTGCCGGCCTCGACGATGCGGCCGCCATCCATGAAGATCACGCGGTCGGCGACCTGCCGGGCAAAGCCCATCTCGTGGGTGACGACGATCATGGTCACACCGGTACCGGCAAGCTTGCGCATGACATCGAGAACTTCGCCGACCATTTCCGGGTCGAGCGCCGATGTCGGCTCGTCGAACAGCAGGACGCGCGGTTCCATCGCAAGCGCCCGGGCAATCGCTACGCGCTGCTGCTGGCCGCCGGACAGCTGCTCGGGATACTTGTCGGCCTGCTCGGTGATACCAACGCGTGCAAGCAGGTCCCTCGCCTTGCGCGCCGCTTCGTCAGGCGGCGTGCCGCGCACGCGCATCGGGGCGATCATGATGTTCTTCAGGACGCTCAGATGCGGGAAGAGGTTGAACGACTGGAAGACCATGCCGACCTCGGCCCGCACCCGGGCAAGGTTGCGGCCGCGCTCGACCTTGATGCCGTCGACTTCGATGCGGCTTTCGCTGGAGAAGCTTTCCAGGTGATTGATGCAGCGGATCAGGGTGGATTTGCCCGAGCCCGATGGGCCGATGACGCAGACCACCTCGCCTTCGGCAATCGACAGGTCGATGCCGTGCAGCACCTGGAAATCGCCGTAGGATTTGTCGAGCTTCTGGATGTTGACGATGGTTTTCATCTGCGCCTCCCCGCACTGAAGCGTTTTTCGAGCCGGGCGACGATGATGACCATCGGCCAGAGGAAGGCGATGTAGATGACCGCGGCGCCGATCAGCGGCGAAGGATTGGCCGTCAGCGCCTGAGCCTGGGTTGCCTGCTTGAGAAGATCAGGCATCGCCACCACGGACGCCAGCGCGGTATCCTTCATGACGTTGATGCAGTTGTTGGTGAGCGGCGGGATGACGATCTTGACCGCCTGCGGCAGAATGATCTCTGCCATCATGTGCCGGTAGGAAAGGCCGAGCGCCTCCGATGCCTCGAACTGGCCGCGCGGAATGGCCTCGATGCCGGCGCGGAAGATCTCGGCCGTGTAAGCCGTCGAGACCAGCGTCAGCGCGCTGACTGCCGAGACGAAGGGCGAGAGCCGGATGCCGACGAACGGCAGGGCATAGTAGATGACGATCAGCAGGACGAGCAGCGGGATCGAGCGGAAGATGTCGATATAGACCTTGGCAAGCGCCTGGATCACCGGATGCCCGTAGAGGCGCAGCAGTGCGAGGATCAGACCGCCGATGAGGCCGCCGACAATGCTGACGAGGCCAAGCTCGAGCGTGATCCACAGGCCGGAGAGGAGCAGCGGAAAGGAACGCTCCAGCACCGCCAGATTGAAGAAAGTCGTGAAAATATCCATTGAAAAACCGATCAGCCGTTTCGGGGCGGATGACGGGCGAACCCGTCATCCGTATCCTTGACCATCCGGCCTTATTTTGCGGCAGGCATGTCTTCGACCTTCACGGTCGAGGTCGTGTCTTCGGCCTTGGCGCCGAACCATGTTTCATGCAGCTTGGCGATGAAACCCTCGCCCTTCAGCGTCGTGATCACGTCGTTGACCTGCTTGGCAAGCGGGTCGCCCTTGTTGAACATGATCGAATACTTTTCGCCGGTCGGAATGCGCTCGACGACTTTGATCTCCGGCTTGTCCTTGACGTAATACTGGAGCGCCGGGATATCGCTGATATAGCCGTCGATACGGCCGGCGGCGAGATCGAGCATCGCCGGCTGCAGTCCTTCGAAGCGACGGATTTCGCCGAGGCTGTATTTGGCGGTATTGTTGGTCGCCCACATGTCGCCGGTCGAGCCGGTATCGACGCCGACGACCTTGCCGCTCATGCCCTTCAGGTCCTTGATGCCGCTCGCGGCCATGACGGTCAGCGACTGGTCGCTGTCATAATAGGGCTGGGCGAAGCTGACGGATTCCAGGCGCTTCTCGGTGATGGTGATCGAGGAGACCGCCATGTTGATGCGGCCCGACTGAACGGCAGAGAACAGACCGTTGAACGGAATGTTGACGAACTCGACGGACTTGTTGAGTCGCTTGGCGACCTCGGTGACGAGATCGACCTCGAAGCCGACGGTCTTGCCGGTCTCGTCCTGAAACTCCCACGGGACGTTACCGATATTGGCGCCGACCGAGAGATCGGCGGCATGGGCGGCGGCTCCGGCGAACGCCAGGACGCCGGAGAGCATGACAGTCTTCAAAATCGAAAAACGACGCATTTAGGTTCCCCTTGTTTTGTATTGCGCATTTTTGCTATTGGTCTAACCGGTCTGACCAGTCAGGCCAAATCAAGCACGCTCTCTTGTCATTTGCAAGCGACTGATGGATTTAAATGCAGGGACAATCCGGGTGGCCTCACCCGACACGCCGAGAGAATGGAAAGAATGCTCAACAGGACATTGGTACCGCAATCGGCGGCACGCCTGATACAGGACATGATCCAAAGCGGAGAGCTCGCCGCCGGCGAGAAGATCCCCTCCCAGCGCGAGTTCTCCACCAAGCTCGGCATCAGCCGCGCATCGCTGCGCGAGGCGCTGCTGACGCTTGAAACGCTCGGCCTCATCAAGACCGAAGCCGGCCGCGGAACCTTCGTCGCCGAGCGCGGAGGCGCCGCAAACAGCGGCATGGCGCCCTGGCGGTACTCCGACAGCTACTCGGTCTTCGATGTCTTCCAGACCCGCATCATGCTCGAAGGCAATATCGCGGCGTTGGCCGCCGGGCGCCTGACCGGCAACCAACTGCAGGCGATGGAAGCGGCGACTAAGCAAATGGAGGATTGCTGGGCGAAGCAGGATCTGCTCGCCAATGTCGAGGCAGATCTCGAATTCCACGCGATCATCGCATCGGCCTGCAGCAACGCCATGATGCGCGCCCTCTACCAGGTGGTCCGCGAACAACTGACGGAGACGCAGCGCCAGCCGATCCCGATCACCGAGCCCGCCCGCATGAAGGCCTCGATCGCCGAACACCGGCGGATCATTGCGGCCCTGCGCGACAACGATGCTGTGCGCGCCCGCCAGGAAATGGAAAACCACGTACTCAACACCGCGCGCTGCGCCGGTCTCAATCCGTAAAGCGCGCGGATACGGTTGTCTCAGCCGGGATTTCTCACTAGCATCCGGCGCGACCTCGGCTGCCGGTCCTCGGCGGCCGACATTTCCTGTTATCTGACAACGGCATACGAGCATGTCCCTCCCGCAGAACATCGGCTTTATCGGAACAGGCGCCATCACCGACGCAATGGTGCGCGGTCTTCTGATCGAGCCTGCCGCCGCGGTGCAAGCCGTAGTGTCCTCTCGCAGCACGGCGATTTCGGCCAAGCTTGCCGCCGATTTTCCGGCTGTGCGTGTCAGCGACGACAATCAGGATATCGTCGATAGCTGCGATGTCGTCGTGCTGGCCATCCGCCCACAAGTCGCCGAGGAAGTCGTGCGCCCGCTTCGCTTCCGGGACGGCCAGACGGTCATCAGCGTTATCGCCGCGACAGGGCGCGACGCGCTTCTGGATTGGATCGGTGCCGATGTACGCTTGACGCAGGCGATCCCCCTGCCCTTCGTCGCCAGGCGCAGCGGCGTAACCGCCGTCTACCCGCCGGATCCGCGGACGGCCGCGATCTTCAACCTGATGGGAAATGCCGTCGAATGCGAGACCAAGCAGGAATATGATCTGCTTGCCGCAGCAAGTGCGCTGATGGCGACCTATTTCGGCATCATGCAGCAGACGACGGAATGGCTGGAGACCAAGGGACTGCCAGCCGAAAAAGGCCGCGCCTATCTCGCGCCACTCTTTGCGGGCTTGTCTGAAACGGCTGTGCTTGCCGGAAGCCACGTCGACTTTCAGGAGATGAGCCGTGAATTCGCAACCGCGGGCGGGCTGAACGAGCAGGTCCTGCGCGACTTCAAGGACAAGGGTGGAGCCGCGGCGCTGACGCAGGCGCTCAATCGCGTGCTCGGCCGTATCACCGGGTGATATCCCCCGGACCCTCTACGCAATTCAAGGAGCCAAGATGTTTCCCGAACCCGGCAAGAAGTTTGCGGCATTCCTGTTCGATATGGATGGCACGATCCTGAGCTCGACGGCGGCCGCTGAGCGCGTCTGGGGCGCATGGGCGGAGCGCCATGGGCTCGATCCGGTGAAGTTTCTTCCGACGATGCACGGAAAGCGCGGCGTCGACACCATCCGTCAGCTCGGCCTGCCGGGTGTTGATCCCGAGACGGAAGCCGAGAAAATCACGCAGGCCGAGATCGAGGATGTCGAGGGCGTCGTCGCAATCCCCGGTGCCGCCGCTTTCCTCGCCGCGCTGCCTCCGGAGCGCTGGGCGATCGTCACCTCATCGACCAAGGCCCTGGCTCTGCGCCGCCTTGCCGCTGCGGGCCTCACCGTGCCGCGCTATATGGTGACCAGCGAGGATGTTTCGGTCGGCAAGCCCAATCCGCAGGGCTATATTCTCGGCGCGGAGAAAGTCGGCGTCGCCGCCTCGCAATGCCTGGTTTTCGAAGATGTCGAAGCCGGCGTTCAGGCGGGTGCCGCAGCCGGCGCATCCGTCATGGTGATCACGGCGGCCGGCCACGATCTGCACCTCCCTGATTATCCGTCGATCAATGACTATATGTCCGTCGAACCTTCGATAGACGGCGACGGCCTGATATCGATCGTCCAAAAGAAATGACTGCCCCCGGCGGCGGCCTGCGCTATGGTCCGTGCCGATAAATCAAGAGGATAGCGAGAATGAGCGACAAGAATCCAGCCGACAATTTTCCCGCCGGATACCAGGTTCCCAAGGTCTGGACGTGGGAAAAGGGCAATGGCGGCCAGTTTGCCAATATCAACCGGCCGATCGCCGGTCCTACCCATGACAAAGAGCTTCCGGTCGGCAAGCATCCGCTGCAGCTCTATTCGCTGGCAACGCCGAACGGCGTCAAGGTGACCATCATGCTCGAAGAGCTGCTGGCGGCCGGCCACAAGGGCGCCGAGTATGACGCATGGCTGATCAAGATCGGTGACGGCGACCAGTTCGGCTCCGGCTTCGTCGAGGTCAATCCGAACTCCAAGATCCCGGCACTTCTCGACCGCTCGACGGCCGAACCGACCCGCGTCTTCGAAAGCGGCTCGATCCTGCTCTATCTCGCCCGCAAGTTCGGCGCCTTCCTGCCGCAGGAACACAAGGCCCATACCGAGACCATGAACTGGCTCTTCTGGCAGATGGCCTCGGCGCCCTATCTCGGCGGCGGCTTCGGCCATTTCTATGCCTATGCTCCGATCCACATCCAGTATGCGATCGACCGCTTCTCGATGGAGGTCAAGCGCCAGCTCGACGTCCTCGACCGGCATCTCGGCACCCACCGCTACATGTCGGGCGACGAATATTCGATCGCCGATATCGCCATCTGGCCGTGGTACGGCAACCTTGCCCAGGGCAAGGCCTATGGCGAAGCCGGCACCTTCCTCGAAGTCGAAAGCTACAAGAACGTGCAGCGCTGGACGGCCGAGATCGCTGCCCGCCCTGCCGTGAAGCGCGGCCGTATGGTCAACCGCGTCTTCGGAGAGCCTTCAGAGCAGCTTCGCGAGCGCCATGACGCCTCCGACTTCGAGACCAAGACCGGCGACAAGATCTCGTCCTGACGAATTGAAGACATAACCGGCCGGAGAGGAACGTGGCAGACGCCACAGCCTCTCCGGCCGGCATCATACCGGGCGCAGCCGTTCCATCTGCGGGCGCATGATGGCGCGGAAGATATCCGGATCGGCAAAGGCGCGCGCCGACAGCAAGGCGCCGTGAACCGCCGCCATCAGAATTTGCGCCTCTTCTTCCGGCGACCCCTTGAGGCGGAACACGCCCTTCTCGACACCGGACTGCAGCACCGAAGCCAGCCATTCCGAGAGGTTTGCGAAATGCCGGCGGACCTGCGCCGCGACTTCGTCGGGCAGCATCTGCATTTCGCTCGCCAGCATGGCGCAGACGCAGAAGGGCTGAGCACCATCCGTTACGCATTGCTGCCAGTAATCGAGATAGGCGCCGATCTGCGCTGCGGGATCGTCGACATGCGTTTTGATCGATTCCAGTCCCTCGCGGGCGCGGCCGACATAGCGCTCGACGAGCACCGAGACCAGGCGCGCCTTGGTCGGGAAATGGTGGTGGATGCTCGCCCTGCGGATGCCGATGGCATCTGAAATATCGCCGTAGCTGAAGCCGTTATAGCCGCCTGCCACGATAAGTTTCTGCGCGTGATCGAGGATCGCGTCTGCTGTCGTCATCTGGTTCATCCCGATTACCTACCTGCTAGTAGGATGGCCAGTCAACGCTGCCATCACCAACCTACTGAAACGATCTGTTGACATCCATAATTAGCCTACCTATTAGTAGGAAGGCATCAACATAAGGATTTCATCATGCAAGTTCAATCGTCGGCGCAGTCGAGCTGGCTGCGGTCCTATTATTACGCCCGTGCGGCTTTCTCGGTTGTCTGGGTGGGTGCAGCGATCCTGGCGGCAGGCCAGCCGGCCATCGCCGCCTTGCTGCTCGTCATCTATCCGGCCTGGGATGCACTCGCCAATCTGATCGATGCCCGCGCCAATGGCGGCCTGGCGGCAAATAGGTCGCAGAGCCTGAACGTCGCGACCAGCACGATCATGACCATCGTCGTCATCGTCGCAGTCATGAAGGACAGCTACGCGGTCCTCGCCGTCTTCGGCGTCTGGGCGATCCTGTCGGGCCTGCTGCAGCTCTATACGGGTGTCCGCCGCTGGCGTTCCTACGGCGCCCAGTGGGCGATGATCCTCAGCGGCGCCCAATCGGCGCTCGCGGGTGGATTCATGATCGGCAAGTCGCTGGGCGCCATGCCGCCATCGATCCTCGACATCGCCCCCTACGCCGCCTTCGGCGCCTTCTACTTCCTCGTCTCGGCCATCTGGCTCACCATTTCCGCCTATCGGCAGAAGGCAAGCGCTTGAGGCTGATAATGGTGCCGGCTGGAGCGCGGCACCATCATCCCTTCGGAAAATGCCGTTCGAACGAGAAGAGCGACGTCGGCAGTTTGGTGCCGCCGTCGAGGGCGAGGTCCGAAAGGATTTCGCCGATGACGCTGGTGAATTTGAAGCCGTGGCCGGAGCAGGCGGAGGAGACGACGACGTTGCGATTGCCGGGGACGAAATCGATGAGGAAGTCCTCGCTCGGCAGCATCGTGTAGCGGCAGGTCGTGGCACGGATGCGATGCGAGGCAGCCTTGGGAAGGCGCTTTCGGGCGAAAGTGTCGAGCAGCTCGGTATCGGCGTCGTTGACGGGCGGATTGGGCAGCGTGGGGTCGATCGGCTCGCGGAAATGCGCGTGGCGGCCGATCTTCACGCCGTCGGCGCCGATCGCCGGGAAGCCGAAGAAGGAGCCGTTTTCGCCGTCGTCGCGCAGGAAGCAGGTCATCCGGCCGGGCTGGGCGATGAAGCCGTCTTCCGGCTGATACCAGGCGACGACCTGACGGATCGGCTGCGCTTTCGAGACGAGTTCCGGAACGAGTTCGGCAATCCACGCTCCCGTCGCGACGATCACCTTTCTGGCGCGGTAGCGGCCATTGGCCGAGATGACGGTGACGCCGTCCGCATCCGGCGAAATGGCCTCGACCCGTTCGCCGAAATGCAGTTCGGCGCCATCACCAGCCGCAAGCTTGAGAAAGCCCATGATCGCCGCTTCCGGGCGGATATAGCCACCTTGCGGATCGAGGAGGCCGATCTCGTCATCATCGAGCGCAAAGGCCGGATAGCGTCGTGCCATTTCGTGCTTGTCGAGCAGCTCATGCGTCAGGCCGTGCATCTTGCAGGAGGCGAGCGTGCCGCTGACGATCTTGCTGTCGGGACGGCCGATCTGGAGAACGCCCGTCACCGTCAGGATCTCTTCCCTGAGCCGCGCCTCCAGCGCCCGCCAGTTCTCATAGGCGCGCTTCAGCAGCGGCACATAGGACGGGTCCTCGAAATAGCCGAGCCGGATCAACCGGCTGTCGCCATGCGAAGAGCTTAGCGCATGCGCCGGATAATGCGCTTCGATGCCGATCACCCTGGCGCCGCGCGAGGCGGCGAAGGCCGCGGCAGCACTGCCCATTGCGCCGAGGCCAATGATGGCAACATCGAATTCTGCGGGCATCGCTCTCGTCTCTCGCATTATTGCGCCGGCATCTGCGCGGCGATCAGGGATTTCAGTGTCTCGATATCCGCGCCGAGCGGGCGGTCATCTTCGTAATGGGCAATCACCGAGCGGATGGCCGAATGGATCGCCTCGGTTCCCTTGGCGCGCGTTCCGCTCTCCGTCAGGAAATCATGTGCCTGGGCTGCCGCCATCAGCTCGATCGCCAGGATATGCTCGGCATTGTCGATGATGGCCAGCAGCTTGTTTGCCGCCGCCGTCGGGTGCGCAAGAAAATCCTCCTGCTGGGCCGAGGTGATGCCGCCATCCGTTGCGGCCGGCGCGGCCAGGCGGCGGTTCTCGTTGCTGAGCGCCGCCGCGGTGTATTGGGCGATCATGAAGCCGGAATGGCTGCCGGCATCGCTGGCAAGAAAAGCAGGCAGGCCGCTCACCAGCGGATTGACGAGGCGGTCCGTGCGCCGCTCGCTCATTGCCGAAAGCTGGGCGATCGCGATTGCGAGGCTGTCCGCCGCGAGAGCGAGCGCTGGAGCGACGGCATGCGCTTCGGAAGAGACGACAGGATTTTCGGGGGTGCCCGAGACAGCAGGATTATCGGTGACGGAAGCCAGCTCCTGATCGGCGATCGCGCCGGTCTGCTCGAAGACATCCCAGGCAGCGCCATGCGCATGCGGCACGGCGCGCAGGCTGAGCGCATCCTGCGTGCGCTTCCCGACGGCCTTGGAGATCAGATCGCTACCGGCAAGGCGCGCGCGCAGGCCGGCGCCGACCTTCGCAATTCCGTTAGATGGCCGTAAAGCCAGGACGGCCTCGTCGAAAGCCGCCATCTGACAGCCAACGGCCTCGAGCGTCAGAGCGGCCGCCGCATCGGCCCAGGAAAGCAGACGCTCGGCGCGGCCGAGAGCGACAGAGAGCAGGCCAGTCGCACAAGCCGTTCCGTTGACAAGGCTCAGCCCTTCCTTGGCGCACAGCACCAGGGGCTGCAGCCCGATCGCGGCAAGCGCCTCGCGTCCGGCTTTGCGCTCGCCCTTGATCGTCGCATAGCCCTCGCCGATCAGCACCAGCGCGGTATGGGCATTGTGGGTGAGATAGCCCGCCGATCCCTTCGAGGGCACTTCGGGATTGCAATCATGCTCGAGAAACGCGGCCAGCGTAGCGACGATCTCCGGACGGACACCCGAATGCCCATGGGCGAAATTGGCGATCTGCGCGGCGATGATGGCGCGGACTTCGCGTGGTGCCAGCAGCGGGCCAACGCCGCAGGCGTGGCTCAGGATGATGTTTCGGGACAGACGGCTCTGCGATTGCCGGTCGACAACCGTATCGGAAAGCGCGCCGACGCCGGTATTGATGCCATAGGCGCGGGTTCCCGCCGCAACGATGCTTTCGACGATCGCGCTGGCAGTGGCAAGCCGCGCTGCGGCTTCCTTCGAGACGGACAGCGTCTCCCCGTCGCCGACCCTGGCGACGTCCCGCCATGAAAGGTGGTCTGCAACGACGATGCTCATTGACCGGTTCCGAAGTGACCGATGAACTGGCGGAAGGCGGGTGTTGCGCCGCTGCCGAACATCTCGTCCGGCGAACCGCTGCTTTCCACCAGCCCCTCTCGCATGAAGACGACACGGTTGGAAACGTTGCGGGCAAAGCTCATTTCATGGGTGACGACGAGCATCGTCATCCCCTCTTCGGCGAGCGCGCGCATGACGCGGAGAACTTCGCCGACCAGTTCCGGGTCGAGGGCCGAGGTCGGCTCGTCGAAGAGCATGACCTTCGGCTTCATGGCAAGCGCCCGGGCGATCGCGGCGCGCTGCTGCTGGCCACCCGAAAGATGCGCCGGGTAGGCATGGCGCTTGTCGGCGATGCCTACCTTTTCCAGCAGCACTTCGGCCTCGGCGATGCATTCCGCCCTGGGGCGCTTGAGAACGTGAACGGGACCTTCGATGACATTCTGCAGGATGGTCATATGGGACCAGAGATTGAAGCTCTGGAACACCATGCCGAGTTCCGAGCGGATATGATCGACCTGCTTCTGGCTCGCCGGACGCGCGCGGCCATTCTTGTGCACCATGCGGATCTGCTCGCCATCCACCCAGATCTCGCCATCGCTGGCGGTCTCCAGAAGATTGATGCAGCGCAGGAAGGTCGATTTTCCGGATCCCGAAGCGCCGAGCAGCGAGATCACATCGCCATCCTGCGCCTCAAGCGAGATACCGCGCAGAACCTCATGCGTGCCGAAGCTCTTGCGAATGTTGCGAACGGAAAGACGGGTCACACCGGGCATGGTGATTTGCTCCTTAAGCCTTGAGTGCCGGCGGAACGGCGCGGCGGTGTTTGGAGAGCGAATATTCGAGCAGGGCCATGGCCTGCAGGATGAGGAAATTCAGGATGAGATAGATCAGCGCGGCGCAGAGGAAGACCTCCATCGTCCGGTAGGTCTGCGATATCAGGCGCTGTGCAACGCCCGTCACCTCCCAGACCGTCACAAGGCTCGCCAGCGCCGTCGATTTCATCATCAGCACGATCTCGGTCGAATAGGCCGGCAGCGCGTGGCGGAAGGCGATCGGCGCAATGATGCGGCGAACCATCAGGAAGCCGGACATGCCGATGGCGCGGGCCGCCTCGATCTCCTTCGGCGAGACGGCGCGGATGCCGCTGCGGAAGATTTCCGCCGAATATCCGGCAGTGCAGAGCGCCAGCGACAGCACCGCGCAGACGACCGGCTCGCGCAGGAACGGCCAGAGGAAGGAATAGCGGATGAAGCCGAACTGACCGAGCCCGTAGAACACCAGGAACATCTGGATCAGCAGCGGCGAGCCGCGGAACACGAAGATGTAGCCCTTGGCAAAACCGGAAAGGATCGGATTGCCGCTGACGCGCATGGAGACGATGACGAGGGCCAGCAAGCCGCCGAAGAAGATCGATAATGAAAACAGCATGAGGGTCGTCGGAACGGCCTTCAGCAGCGTGACCATCGTGGATGTGAGAAACTCGATATCCATCACGCCTGCCCCATGGCAGCCGGCGCCAGGCTGCGGTTGGCGCGCCGCTCGGCGCCGTTGAAGATGCGGTCGGACAGGCTGGTCAGCAGCAGGTAAAGCAGGCCGCCGGCGATGAAGAACAGGAAATACTGGCGGGTGGAGCCGGCGGCGACCTGGCTTGTGCGCATCAGCTCCGCAAGACCGGTCACCGAAATCAGCGCCGAGTCCTTCAGGCTCAGCTGCCAGACATTGCCGAGCCCCGGAATGGCAAAGCGCAGAACCTGCGGCATGATGATCCGGCGAAGCCGCATCATGCGGTGCATGCCGATTGCCGAGGCGGCCTCGAGCTCTCCCTTGGAGATCGCGAGATATGCGCCGCGATAGACCTCGGCCTGATAGGCGCCGGAAATGATACCGACGGCAAGCGCACCGGCCGCAAAGGACGGCAGGCCGAGAAAGCCCTCATAGCCCAGCGATCGGCCGATCGCGGTAACCGCCGACGAGCCGCCGAAATAGATCAGGTAGATGATCAGAAGCTCGGGAACACCGCGAAAGACGGTCGTATAGATGTTGCCGATGGTGACCAGCAGGAAGTTGCCGGACAATTTCGCCGAGGCGATGATCGTGCCGAGCACGGCCCCGATCAATAGCGCCGTCGCGGTGACGGCGAGTGTCATCAGCGTCGCGACGAGGAGCAGCGCGCCCCATCCATTTTCACCAAAGCCCAGGAGTCCCAGGGTTGCCATAGGTCCGATCCCCCGTCCGTTACGGCAGCAAGACAGCAATGATGACCTCCGGCTTGCGCCGGAGGCCGCGTAGCGGCGGCGTCAGCCGCCAGCGATCATTGCGGGCTGACGTCGACCTTGAACCACTTCATCGAGAGGTTCTTGACGGTGCCGTCGGCAAGCGCCGACTTGATGGCTTCGCTGAGCTTGTCGCGCAGGTCGGTATCTTCCTTGCGCACGCCAAGACCTTCGCCTTCGCCCCAGATGGAGCCGGCGATCTCGGGGCCGGTGAAGGCCAGCGTGTCGTTTGCCGACGCAAAGGCGTTGTTGAAATAGACGGCATCGTCGAAGCCGAGGTCGATACGGCCGTTCTGCAGGTCGAGATCGCGATCGGCGCCGGTCTTGTACTCGCGGACTTCGGCGATCGAACCGAAATTGTCATAGACGAACTTGGCATAGACGGTTGCCGCCTGGATGCCGATCGTCTTGCCCTTGAAGGCTTCCTTGAGGGCTTCGATTTCCTTCACGCCGGTCTGGCCGGGCGTCATCTTGATCACCGCACCGGTTCCGGCAGCGTTGGCAAGGGGGCTGTCCTTGGCCGTTGCGAAGGCTGCGGGCGTCGCAGCATAGGGAACGGTGAAATCAATGATCTTCTTGCGCTCGTCGGTGATCGACAGGGCGTCCATGATCACGTCGAACTTGCCGGCGTTCAGCGCCGGGATCATGCCGTCCCAGTCGGAAGCGACCAGCTTGCACTCGATCTTGGCGCGTTCGCAGAGCACCTTGGCAAGCTCCGGCTCGAAGCCGCCGAGCGTGCCGTCTGCATTGGTCATGTTCCAGGGGGCGTAAGCGCCCTCAAGCGTAATGGTCGCCGTCTTCCAGTCCTTTGCCATGACCGGAGCGGAGAGCGCTGCCGCGATGGCCGCACCCGCAAGAATGGTATGATGGAATTTCATTGTGTTACTCCTCTGAAGCTCGCTTTGACTTGTCGTCACCCACCGATCTGCGCCGGCTTGCCTCCGTCAGCGTCAGCAGCGGAAGTTGTATATGGTACCATATGAAAAAATTTGTGTTATGCAAGAATTAAGTTTAGATTTTTGGCGATTGATCATCGTGCCCGGGGATTAGGCAATGAAACGCAGCGGCGAGATGAAAAAAGAGCTGGTAGCCAATGACGCTACGCCGCTCTACGCAGGCGTCAAACAGATCATTCTAGACAGAATCCATAGTGGAGAATGGCCGCCGAAATATCGCGTACCCTCGGAAAACGAGCTGGTACTGGAACTCGGCGTAAGCAAGATGACGGCCAACCGGGCGCTACGCGAGCTTGCCAACGAAGGCGAGCTGATCCGCATCCAGGGCGTCGGCTCGTTCGTTGCCGAGCGCAAAGGCGTATCGGCGCTTTTCGAAGTCCGCAATATCGCCGAAGAGATCGCCGAACGCGGCCATTTGCACGAGGCGACAGTGGTTTCCCTGGCCAAGGCCTCCGCTTCGCCTGACGTTGCCGATGCGCTCGGGCTGGAGATCGGCTCGGCGGTTTTCCACTCGCTGATCGTCCACAGCGAGGATGGCGTGCCGGTCCAGATCGAGGATCGCTACGTTCATCCCGAGGTCGCGCCCGACTATCTGGATCAGGATTTTTCGGTGATCACGCCGAACGCCTATCTATCGGCGATCGCGCCCTTGAGCGGGTCCGAACATGTCGTCGAAGCGACAGTTCCGCTTCCCTGGGAATGCAAGCTGCTGATGATCCTGAAGACCGAACCGTGCCTGACGATCCGGCGCCGCACATGGTCGGGCCGGCGAGTCGTATCGACCGCCCGCATCGTCTATCCGGGCCACCGCTACCGCCTGGAAAGCCGTAGCGGCATCCTGCCGACCGGCTAGTTGTATATGGAACATTCAGATACCGAGAGCGGCCAGCGGCAGTCCGAGCGCTGAGCCCATGCGGCGAATATGCTGCCGGTCCTGATCCTTGCCGCTTTCCAGCGCCACGATCTCGCTGACCGTCAGACCGGATGTTTCGGCCATGTCGTCTAGGGAATAGCCCTTGCTGCGGCGGGCCTCGGCGAGCAGCACCGGTACACCTGTTACACCCTTAAATTCGCTGATATTGGCGGCCATGTTCATTGATGGATCTCCTGTCGGCTGCGGAGAAACGCGAACGATGGCCTGCGGTTCCCAAGCGCTGGCGCTGGTCACAAGAACATGACCGCCACGCCGGTCTGGATGCCGGACTGTTCCTCTTCGGCACGCACCCTCGCCGAAGATCGCAAAGACGTGTACGCTCCTGCCGGCGGGAGGAGCCGCCGAAGAGTTGGGGGATGCGATGGCGTTGATGCATATTCGGCGGCGGGATCTTCCAACAGGGCTGCCGTCGTCATGACCAACAGTCTGGCCGTCCCCTCCTTCGGCATCGCGCGGCTCCTTCGCGAGGAATGGTTTCTGGGCATCGGCCTCGTCACCAGCGCCATCATCCTGCTCTTCGAAGACGCGCTGTTCGACCATTTGACCAACCCGGCCTGGTTTGCCGTCATCTTTCTCTGGATCTTCGCAGCCGTGCTCGGTTCGGCGCTTTCGGTCGTCCGCCATGCCGATCATCTCGCCGAACAACTTGGCGAACCCTACGGCACCTTGATCCTGACGCTGGCGATCACCTCGATCGAGGTCATGGCGATTTCCGCGGTGATGATCCATGGCGCCAACAACCCGACGCTTGCCCGCGACACGCTCTTTGCTGTCGTCATGATCATTCTGAACGGCATGGTCGGGCTATCTCTGCTGGTCGGCGGCTGGCGGCGGCCGGAGCAGCAGCACAACATGCAGGGCGCCAATGCCTATCTCGGCCTGATCGTGCCGCTGGCGGCGCTGAGCCTCATCCTGCCGAGCTTTATCCACGCCGACGGCAGCCAGGCCTCGACACCGCGACAGATGATCTTGGTGGTCATTTCGGTCGGCCTCTACAGCATCTTCCTGATGCTGCAGGCAGGCCGCCACCACCGCTATTTCAGCGAAGAGGGCGAAGCGGGGCAGCCGAAGCATCGCGCACCACTGCGGAAGGGCGCGATCCTGCTCCATGCCCTGCTGCTCTTCGCCTATATGGTGCCCGTCGTCTTCCTGGTCGAACAGCTGGCCCGGCCAATCGATTACATCATCGAGACGGTGCATGCGCCCGCAGCCATCGGCGGCATCATCATGGCCGTGCTTGTCGCAACGCCTGAGGCGCTGAGCGCCGTCCGCGCCTCGATCGCCAACAACCTGCAGCGCTCGGTCAACATCTTCCTGGGCTCGGTGCTCTCGACCATCGGCCTGACGGTACCGGCCATGCTGCTGGTTGCCCATATTTCCAGCCATCCGATCAGGCTTGGCCTGGAAGGCACCGATCTGGTGATGCTGACTTTGACATTGGCCGTCAACATGATCACCTTCGCCAGCGGCCGCACGCATATGATGCAGGGCGCCGTTCATCTGGTGCTTTTCCTTGCCTATGTTCTGCTGATCTTCCAGCCGTGACCGGAGCCAGCGACCATGACCCTTGAGCTTCTGATTGCGAAATACGGCCTGCTGGCCGTCTTTCTCGGCGCCGGCATCGAGGGGGAAACCATGGTCATCCTCGGCGGCGTCTTCGCGCATTGCCACCTGATGACCTATTGGGAAGCGGCCGCCGCCGCGGCGGCCGGATCCTTCATCGCCGACCAGCTGTTCTTCTTCACCGGCCGCCACGCGCGGCGCTGGTCGCGCATCCGCAAGCTCGTCGATCAACCGGCCTTCCAGCGCGCCAACAGGCTTCTCGAGCGCTATCCCGCCGGCTTTATCTTCGCCTTCCGCTTCGTCTATGGCCTGCGCACGATCAGCCCAGTTGCGATCGGCATGTCGAATGTCCCGACCGCGACCTTCATGGCCGTCAACGCGGTCGCCGCCGTCATCTGGGGCACGCTGTTCACCGCCATCGGTTATCTTTTCGGACAGGGCATAGAGCAGATCTTCGGCCACCTGCCGCTGCACCGGCACGTTCTCGTTGCCATCGCGGCAGTGGCGGCCCTGCTGATCGGCGGCGCATTCACCTATAGGAGGCTCCGCGCCGCCTAGCCCGTTCGCTTTAGCCCGCGATGTTAGCGAGATCGATAGCGGGCTATTGCAATTCTAAAAAATACGGCTTCATATTGTGATAGCTTTGAACCTTGCAACCCTTAGGTTGCCGGGGACGCGCATAGGGACTGCAGCTCGTAGATTATGAGGTGACAGGGTGCGTGAGGGAGGGTCTCAGGGTTTTCATCTGCTTGCCGCGCTCCTGTGTGCGGCCGGGCTTACCGCCTGTGACGGCAACGGCAACACCTATGTCGCACCGCCGCCTGCCAAGGTGCGCATGGCGCAGCCGCTGCAGCAGAACGTCACCAAATATTTCGAGCTGACCGGCAATACCGCCGCTTTCAAGTCGGTCGATATCGAAGCGCGTGTCCAGGGCTTCGTCGAAACGATCGACTATCGCGACGGCACCGCGGTCAAAGCCGGCGACAAGCTCTTTGGCATCCAGAGCAACACCTATCAGGCGCAGCTCGATCAGGCGCAGGCGACGCTGACCTCGGCCCAGGCCGCACAGGTCGGCGCCAATCAGGAATATACGCGCCAGGTCAATCTGAGCGCCCAGAAAGTCGGCACGCAGACCGCGCTCGACAACGCCAAGGCAACGCTCGACCAGGCGAATGCCACCATCCTGAACGCCCAGGCGAGCCTCGAACTGGCAAAGATCAATCTCGGCTACACGACCGTCACCGCTCCGTTCGACGGCACGGTCACCGCGCATCTCGTCGAGATCGGCACGCTCGTCGGCGTCTCCGGGCCGACCACGCTCGCGACCATCGTCCAGCTCGATCCGCTCTATGCCAATTTCAATGTCAGCGAGAGCCAGGTGCTGATGATCAAGCGCGAGCTTGCGGCGCAGGGCCATACCTTCAAGCAGACCGATCTTCCCAACATCCCGATCGAAATGGGCCTGCAGGGCGAAACCGATTATCCCTTCAAGGGCCACCTCGATTATGCCGCCCCACAGGTTGACGCCTCGACCGGGACACTGGCGGTTCGCGGCGTCGTGGAGAACAAGGATCGGGCGCTGCTGCCCGGGCTGTTCGTGCGCGTGCGGGTACCTGTCGGGCATGAGGACAAGGCGCTTCTGGTGCGCGACGACGCGATCGGCATCAACCAGCAGGGCAACTACGTGCTCGTCGTCGGCAAGGACGATACCGTCGAGCAGCGGCCCGTCAAAACAGGCCAAAGCGAGGGACGCCTGCGCGTCATCGAATCCGGGCTCAGCGCCGGGGATTGGGTCGTCACCGAGGGTTTCCAGCAGGCCGTTCCAGGCAACAAGGTGGCGCCCGAGAAGGCGACGATGGAGATACCGGCAACGGCTGACGCCTCCGGGGCAGCGGCGCCCCAGGCCGGTGCCCAATGAGCCCCCGCCCTCCTTCGGCTGATATTCCCGGGAGGCGCGCATGATCTCTCGCTTCTTCATCGAGCGGCCGATTCTCGCCAATGTCCTGGCGCTGGTCTTCGTGCTGATCGGCGCCGTGGCGCTCTTCCAGCTGCCGGTGGCGCAATATCCGAATGTCGTGCCGCCAACGGTGCAGGTGACCACCCGCTATCCGGGCGCCAGCGCCAAGACGCTTGTCGATACGGTGGCGCTACCGATCGAGCAGCAGGTCAACGGCGTCCAGAACATGCTCTACATGCAGTCGACCAGCGCCAGCGACGGCACCTATTCGCTGACGGTGACCTTCGCCATCGGCACCGACCCGGACCAAGCGCAGGTTCTGGTGCAGAACCGCGTGGCGATCGCCATGTCATCGCTGCCCGACGCCGTCCAGCTGCAGGGCGTCACGACGCAGAAGAAATCGACCTCGATCCTCGAATTCGTCAGCATCACCTCCCCTGACAGCCGTTACGACAGCCTGTTCCTGTCCAACTACGCCGTCATCAACCTGCAGAACGAGCTCGCCCGCCTGCCCGGCGTCGGCAATGTCTCGGTGTTCGGCGCCGGCCAGTATGCGATGCGCATTTGGATGAATCCCGAGCTGTTGAAAGCGCGGGGCATGACGCCACAGGACGTGATCAACGTCGTGCAGCAGCAGAGCCAGGAAGTGACGGCTGGCCAGATCGGCATTCCGCCGGTGCCCGCGGGGCAGGATTTCCAATATACGCTGAACGTCAACGGACGCCTGAACGAGGCGGCCGATTACGAAAGCATCATCGTCAAGGTGGACGACCAGAATGGCGGGCGGATCACCCGCGTCCGTGATATCGGCCGCGTCGAACTCGGCGCTCAGACCTATAGCCAGTCCTTCATGCAAAACGGCCGTCCGGCGGCCGGCATCGGCGTTTTCCAATTGCCGGAAGCCAATGCGATCACCGTTGCCAAGGACGTCGCGGCCAAGATGGCCGAGCTCTCCAAGAGCTTTCCGCCGGGCCTTGCCTATGACGTCCCCTTCGACACCACGAAATTCGTGACCGCCTCAATCGACGAAGTCTACGTGACGCTGATCGAGGCCGGTGTGCTCGTGCTGATCGTCATCCTCGTCTTCCTGCAGGACTGGCGGGCGATGCTGGTTCCGGCGACGACGGTTCCGGTCACCATCATCGGCGCCTTCGCGGCGATGGCTGCACTCGGCTTCACGGTCAATCTCTCCACCCTCTTCGCCATCGTGCTGGCGATCGGCATCGTCGTCGACGACGCGATCGTCATCGTCGAGGGCGTGGCGCGCCATATCGAGCAGGGAATGTCCGGCAGGAAAGCCGCCGAGAAGGCGATGGACGAGCTGTTCGGCCCGGTCATCGGCATCACGCTGGTGCTGATGGCGGTCTTCATTCCCGCCGCCTTCCTTCCGGGCCTCACCGGTCAGCTCTACAAGCAATTCGCGCTCGTCATCGCCGCCACGGCGCTGATCAGCGCCATCAATGCCATGACGCTGAAGCCGACGCAGTGCGCCCTCTGGCTGCGCCCGCCGGCACCGCCGGAAAAGCGCAATGTCTTCTATCGCGGCTTCAACAAGGTCTATGACAAGGCCGAACACGGCTATACCCGGCTGATCGGCGGCATGGTCCATCGCAGCGGCCTTGCCGTTCTCGCCGCCCTCGTCCTGATGGGCGTCGCCATCTGGGGCCTCACCAGGCTGCCGACGGCATTCCTGCCGCTCGAGGACCAGGGTTACGTGCTGATCAGCGCGCAGCTGCCCGATGGCGCTTCGAAGGAGCGCACCGACGAGGTGATGGCCGAAGTTGGCAAGATCGCGCAGCAGACGCCTGGCGTCGATCAGGTGCTGACGATCAGCGGCATTTCCATTCTCGACAACAGCGCCAGCCTGCCGAATGCGGGGGTCGCCTATGTCGTCCTCAAGGATTGGGATGTCAGGGGCAAGGAAAAGGGCCAGGACCTCTTCTCGATCTACGAGCACCTAAACGGCGCGCTCTCCGATATCCTGAAGGCCAAGACGCTGGTCGTCGTGCCGCCACCGATCCAGGGCATCGGCAATGCCAATGGCTTCACCATGCAAGTCGAGATCCGCAACGGCAATTTCGACTTTCCACTGCTACAGGCCACAGCCGATGCGATCGTCAAGAACGGCAATGCGCAATCCTCGCTGCAGCGGCTCAGCACCTCGTTCCGCGCCGGCGTGCCGCAGCTTTCGGTCTCGGTCGACCGCATCAAGGCGGAAACGCTCGGGATCACCACCGGCCAGGTCTTCTCGGCGCTCTCAGGCTATGTCGGCTCGAGCTACATCACCCAGTTCAACAAGTTCGGTCGCACCTTCCAGGTCTATGCGCAGGCGGCACCCGAATTCCGCATTCGTCCCGAGGATATCCGCAACCTCAGCGTCAAGGCGGGCGACGGCACGATGGTGCCGCTCGGCACCGTCGTCGACGTGAAGAGCGTCCAGGGGCCGTCGCTGATCAGCCTCTACAATCTCTACCCGACAGCAACGATCGTCGGCGGCTCTGCAGCTGGCTTCAGCTCCGGCCAGGCGCTCGACGTCATGGAACAGATTGCCGATCGCACCCTGCCGCCAGGAGCGGGTTTCGAATGGACGGC
The DNA here is from genome assembly GCF_040546565.1 of Rhizobium sp. OAE497. Lineage (NCBI taxonomy): Bacteria > Pseudomonadati > Pseudomonadota > Alphaproteobacteria > Hyphomicrobiales > Rhizobiaceae > Rhizobium > Rhizobium sp. OAE497. Next base: position 918,049 of record NZ_JBEPOA010000002.1, on the reverse strand, counting down.
GCTCTCCTATCAGGAGAAGGCCGTCGGCACGCAAATCTATTTCGTTTTCGGTCTCGCCATGCTGCTCGTCTATTTCGTGCTCGCCGGGCAATATGAAAGCTGGATCCTGCCGCTCGCCGTCCTGCTTGCCGTGCCGCTGGCGCTGCTCGGCACCGTCGGTGCACTGAGTGCTGCCGGCGTCGCCAACAATCTCTACACCCAGATCGGCCTCATCCTGCTGATCGCGCTCGCCTCGAAGAATGCCATCCTCATCGTCGAATATGCGCGCGAGAAGCGCGCCGAGGGCATGGAAATCCTGGAGGCAGCGGTCGAGGCTGCCCGCCTGCGCTTCCGCCCGATCCTGATGACATCCTTCGCCTTCATTCTCGGCGTCGTGCCGCTGGTGCTGGCAAGCGGCGCTGGCGCTTCGGCCCGCAAGTCGATCGGCATATCGGTTTTCAGCGGCATGATCGCTTCGACCTGCCTCGCCGTCCTCTTCGTGCCGTCCTTCTATGTCGTGCTGCAGCGGTTCGAGGAATACAGAAAGCGCCGGGCAAATCCGGCGCCTCAGGCAGCAGAATGATCAGCGCCGCCTATTGAACGACGACGCGCACATAGACGCCGCCGCTCTTGGCGTAATAGCCGGAGCCGCACCGGTAGTAATAACCGCCGTAGTAAGCGCCATAGACGCACCCAGCCGGAAGAACCGCAATCGTCGTTGTCGTCCACATGACGGTGCGGCGCGTCGTGCGCCGCGCAACGCCAGCATAGGAGAGCGGCGTCAGCGGCCGGCCGATCACGGCTCCGGCGGGTGTCGCGAACTCGACCGAGACAGGCATCCATCCATCCGGCTTCACGTCAGCCTCGGCGAAGAGGAATGCGCCGCTCAGCGCGGCGAGAAGGAGCGGTTTGACGTATCTCATTTGACTTCTCCCGGCTGGGTGGGCGCAGGCAGCTCGTCAAGCGATTGCAGCTCGCTCAGATCCACCTTTTTGGCGTTGGCTGGAATCTCGATCTTATAGGAGGCATTGGCGACCTCGGAGCCGGTCTTGAAATCGCTGATTTCAAGCGTGTATTGCGGCGCCTGGCCGACATGCTTGCTGGTGATGACGTAGCGGCGCGGGATCGGCTTGTCGCCGGACTGGATCCAGATCTGCCAGTCGATCTCCGGCGTGCGGAAGGTCAGATATTCGCACTCGACACCGCCGACATAAGCGCTTGAAACATGCTTCGCCGAAGTCACATCCGTCATCAGCAGGTTGAAGGCATTTGCCGCCAGGAGATCGGCACCGGGCGCCTCCATTCCTGCACCGATCAGCCGGTCGAGCAATTCATCCACCGACCCCTTCGCCTCGATCGACGCATAAGCATCGAGATTCTTGCCGTGCACCGTCAGCGTCGTGCCATCGAAGCTGACATCGACATCGGCAAAGCCGCCGGTGCGCGTCACCCGCAGCTTGTCCGGCCGCGACAGGCTGGCGGTACCGGAGCTGACGAATTGCAGCTTCTCGAAGTCGGGCGTGACGGCCTCGACCGCCGACTGATAGGTGAAGGACATCGTCTTCTGCGCCGCGAGATAATCCGACATGGCCTTTAGAATGGCCTCCGCATCATCCGCGGCCGCCGGTTTGGGCAGGATCAGGCAGGCCGCGAGCGAGCCATAGACGACGAGACGTGCAAGCTTTCCGATGGGAGAAACCGATGACATGGCAATGCCTTCCATTTGGGTCTTGTTGTTTCATCGAGTATCCGCCGGCGCGGATCAGAGATGCCTTCCGTGGCGCTCCGGCATGCAGAATTTTCGGCAGGCGAAAGCGCGGCGGAAACGCGCCGCGCGATGAGCGGGGATCATGGATCAGGGATGAACCTCCGCTCCGCCTCCCCTCGAAGCGGATGGAGACATTAGGCACCGAAGCTAGAGACCGTTGGTCAGCACATGCTGGCAGGTCGGCGACAGGCGCTGAAAATTCTCGCGCAGGCAATTCACCCCGCGGCCACCGCCGAGCATCACCGATCGGCAATACGCCCGGAAATCCGGACCGCAGGTACGGCGCATGACGATCAACTCTTCGCGCGGTGTAAACGACGCCATCGGCATCGCCGCGGGCGCGCCGCCACCGGCCGTCTTGGTGGTATTGGCCGCGGGTGCCGATCCGCCACCACCAAGCGCGCCGACCGCCGCCTGGCAGGATGGCGAGAGCGCCGCATTGTGCTGTTGAAGGCAGGCAAGCGCCTGCGATCCGCCCGGCGTCACGCCCGAGCACTGCGCCATAAAATCCGAACGGCAGGCCGATTTGATCGCATTCCGCTGCGCATCCGTCGGCTGTCCCGCTGGTTTCGGCGGAGCGGCAGGCGCTGCTGCAGCGGTCGTTGGCTGAGCCGCGGGTGTCTGCGCCGGCGCAGCGTCGCTCGATTTCTTCTTGCCGCCGAGCGCCGAGATCGCATCCCGGCAAGCTTTGGAAAGCGACGCGTCATGCTGCTGCAGACAGTTCAGCGCCTCCATGCCTCCGGGCGTTACACCCGAGCATTGCGCGATGAAGTCCGACCGGCAGGCCGAGCGGATGGCGTTCCGCTGCGCATCCGTCGGCTGCTGCGCGTGGGCGGCGATCACTGGAAGACACAAGGCACCCGCAAGCGCCAGGGCCGCCAGCCTCACCGGCCGAAAACCGGATTTTTCATACAGAATTATTGCCCGAAAGGCCGCAAATTTTCCCATCGTTACCTCCCCCCAAGGAAGAACTTTCCGGAATATGCAGAAACGTGGCAGACCAAGGAAATAACGCAGGCCGGACAATCAGGAACCACGCCTCAAGTCTATCTTCGATTATTTTAAATTAGCACAAACGGATACTATCGGAAAGCTTGTGAAGGCGTGAATTTTTCTGACAATTACAAGGCGTATATTCATCGACAGCTGTTTTCTTGAAGACAACAAATACCGGCCGCCGCCGGAGGCAAGGCCGGGGCGGGTCTCAGGAAAGCTCGCCATATGAAGCGCCGGCCGCGTCAAAAGGGGCAGCCGTCCTTACAGATATTACATGATGCTACAGGCCCCAGCCGACACCAGCTGCTAGCGTTCGCCTCCAGGACATCCCCTTCGAGCAGCAGCCGGAATGTGCAGATGGTAAAACGCGTTGCCCCTATTCTCCTTCTCCTGTTGCTGACGGGTTGCGGGCATCCTGATGGCGTCATGGTGCCGGTCGCGGCCTCGACGGTGGCTCCCGTGCCATCCAAGGTGGAGATGCTGGTGGCGACGACACGCCAGCCATCCGGCGACCCCGCCACGCTCTTCAACGGCGAGCGCAGCCCGAAACCCTACCTGACGCAGATCACTGTCTCGATCCCGGCGAAGCGCGAGGCGGGTACCGTCGAATGGCCGAAGCGGCTGCCGCCCAATCCGGCAACTGAGTTTGCCGTCACCCATGTCTCGCAGATCGATACGATCGCTCAGGGGCGGGCGTGGTTCAGCCAGCATACGAAGGGTGGCCATGCGCTGGTCTTCATCCACGGCTTCAACAATACCTATGAGGATTCCGTCTTCCGGCTGGCGCAGATCGTCCATGACAGCAAGATGAATGCGGTGCCGGTGCTTTTCACCTGGCCCTCGCGCGCAGAGATCACCGCCTATCAATACGACAAGGAAAGCACCAACTATTCGCGCACCGGCCTCGAGCAGGCGCTGCGCACGCTGGCAGCAGACCCGAATGTGAAGGACATCACCGTCATGGCCCATTCGATGGGCTCCTGGCTGGCTATGGAATCGCTGCGCCAGATGGGTATCCGCGACGGCCATGTGAATTCGAAGATCCACAATGTCATCCTCGCCTCTCCCGACATCGATATCCAGGTCTTCGCCAAGCAATATGTGGAGATGGGCGCGCCGCGTCCGAAGCTGACGATCTTCGTCTCGCAGGACGACAAGGCGCTGGCCATCTCCAGTTTCATAACCGGCCGCGTCTCCCGTCTCGGCGCGATCAACCCGGCCGAGGAGCCATACCGCTCGAAGCTTGAGGAAGCCGGCATTACCGCCATCGACCTGACCAAGGTGAAAAGCGGAGACGGCCTCAATCACGGCAAGTTCGCGGAAAGCCCGGAGATCGTCCAGCTCATTGGCCAGCGGCTGATGACCGGACAGACGCTGACGGATTCCAACGTGTCGCTCGGCGAAGGCATCACCGCCGTGGTCGGCGGCACGGTATCGAATATCGGCACGGTCGCCGCAACGGCCGTCGCGGCGCCTGCGATCATCGTCGACCAGCCGCGCCGCGCCAAGAAGAAGGCAGCCGACCAGACGCTGAGCGGCGATCTGGAATCACAGACGCTGACGCAGTAGGGATGTCATCATGAGATGGTTTCTGTCTCTCGCCGCCGCATTTTTCCTCGCCTTCGGCGCCTTGGCGCAAACCGCTCCGCCTGCTCCCGCCGCTTCACAACAGAAGATAGACGACCTCGTGCGCCTGTTGCAGGACCCCGACGTCAAGGCCTGGCTCGACACCAGGGCCGCCGCGGCGCCCCCGGCAGCAGCAAAGCCGGCGCCGGCGGCCGAAAGCTCCCCCTTGGCAAAATGGGAGGCCGCTGCCCGTGGCCGTGTCCATGAAATACTGACGGCAATCCCGAATATTCCGACAGAGATCGGAGCCACCATCCTCCGTGTCCGTCAGGATGCGACGAGCCGCGGCTATGCCCCCGTCTTCGTCATCTTCGGCGGCCTCGTCGGCCTTGGGCTGATCGCCGAAGGCGTCTACCGCAAACTCGCCGTCCGTCGCGAAACGCTGATTGGCCGGCTGATCCCGATCGGCATCTTCACGGCGGCGATGGCAATCGTCTTCTTTGCCGTCGACTGGCCGCCGCTGGCGCGCATTTCGCTGCTTGCCTTTCTCTCCGCCTTCGTCGTCTTCCGCGTCGTTGCCGTTCTGCTTGCCGCGGCCGCCTCGACGCCTGCCCTGCGCAGACGGCTGACGCTCATGGCCGGGGTTCTCTGCCTGGCGATTTCGATCGCCGCGCTCGGCGAGCCGCTCGGCGTCTCGGCCCCGGTCACCGATGCCATCAGCTACTGTTTCTCGGCCGTCGTGCTGCTTCTGGCGATCGAGGCGCTCTGGTCGACCTCCGGCAAGACCCTGTCGCGAAAGGCCGCGCTCGCCGCATTTCTCGTCCTGCTCTGGCTGATCTGGTGCGTGAACATGCGCGGCCTCTTCTGGATCGGCGTCTATGCGCTTGCTCTGCCGTCAGCGCTGAATACGGTCGGCCGCATCGCCGGGTCCTTCGTCAGCGATCTCAGCAGCCTTCAGGGCATTATCGTCGTGCGCGGCGCGCGCGCGATCGCCATTGCGCTCGCCGTCGGCTGGCTGGTGCTCGTCTGGCAATTCAATCCCGATACGCTGGGGCGCCGCGATCCGATCTTCGCCGCCCTGTTCTATGGCGCATTGAAGAGCATCCTGATCATCGTCGTCGCCGATTTTCTCTGGCAGCTGGCCAGAGGCTGGATCGACCGGACGATCCGTGTCTCAACCGACACGACATCGCTCGCCCCGGCCGATGCGGCGCGGCGGGCACGCTTCCGCACTCTTCTGCCGATCTTCCGCAATGCGCTCGCGGTCATCGTCGCGGTCATGGCCGGCCTCATCGTGCTGTCGCAGATGGGCGTGCAGATCGCTCCACTGATCGCCGGCGCCGGTATCTTCGGCGTCGCCATCGGCTTCGGGTCGCAGACGCTGGTGAAGGATGTCATCAGCGGCGTCTTTTACATGCTCGACGATGCCTTCCGCGTCGGCGAATATATCCAGGCCAAGGATTACAAGGGAACAGTCGAAGGCTTCAGTTTGCGCTCGGTGCGCCTGCGCCACCACCGCGGGCCCGTCTTCACCGTCCCCTTCGGCGAACTCGGTGCGGTGGAAAACATGAGCCGCGACTGGGTGATCGACAAGTTCAGGATCACCGTCGGCTTCGACACCGATATCGAAAAGGCGCGCAAGCTCACCAAGAAAGTCGGCGCGGACTTGAAGGAGGATCCCGAACTCGGAAAGCTCTTCATCGAGCCGTTGAAGATGAAGGGCGTCGAGCAGTTTGCCGATTACGGCATCGTCCTGAGCTTCGCGATGACAACGGTACCGGGCATGCAGACCTATATCCGCCGCAAGGCCTACGCCAAGATCCGCGAAGTCTTTCTCGCCAACGACATCTCGTTTGCCCAGCCGATGGTGCAGGTCGGCGGCGACGACAAGGGAGGAGGCGCAGCCGCCGCCCAGGCGCTCAGGGCCCAGCAGGCTGCGGCCACTCCGGCGAAATGAGCCCGTAAACGCAGCTGTTCGCTACCGTATTATACGTCCCCCGCAGCGCCGCTTCGTGCGACTTTCGCCGCGACGGAAGTCAGAGCGAGGGAGAACCAACATGTTGAAACGCCGATTGTTATTGGCGGCAGTTGCCTGCATGCCGATGATCTTTGCCGCAACGGCCTCAGCACAGACGCTGAGCTACGCGGATGCCGTGACCAAGCTTGCCGATGATTGCGGCAAGGACATCCAGAAACTCTGCAAGGGGCTGAACCTTGGCGGCGGGCGCATCGCCGATTGCCTGCAGCAGAATGCAGACAAGGTATCGCCGACCTGCAAGGCGTCGCTGGCGACCGTCTTCCAGTCGATCACCCAGCGCGAACACGCGCAGACCGCCTACCGGCAGGTCTGCCAGCGCGACATGTCGAAGAGCTGCTCGGGCATCAAGGGCGACGGCTTCGTCCTCGCCTGCCTCGTGAAGAAGGAGCCGCGCGTCAGCAAGGAATGCAATCAGGTCATCACCGATGCAGGTTGGAGATAAAGCCATGAGACACAGCATTTCCAGAACCATGCTGCTTTTCGCCGCCGGGCTGCTGCTCTCGGGAACCGCCTCCGCACAGGAGGTCTCGCAGGAGCGGATCGTCAAGGGTCTCGGCAAGCTGACCGCCGCCGCCCCGGCGATCGATCTCGAAATTCTGCGGCAGGAGGCGATCAACGGCGGACACAAGCCGATGGCGGAGCTTCCGAACTGGAAGCGGATCGCCAAGCTGCCGCAGATGGTCGTCGAGATCAATTTCGAGAACGACTCCGTTGCCATCCAGCCGCAGTCCTACCGCACGCTCGGCCTGATCGCCGATGCGCTGCATCATCCGAATCTTTGGGCCTACAAGTTCCTCGTGGTCGGCCATGCGAGCTCGACGGGCGATGAAAAGCACAATCTCGAACTCAGCGAGCAGCGGGCGGCGGCGATCAAGGAAGCACTCTCAACGACCTTCGCGGTCGATCCACAGCGGCTCTACGCCATCGGCGTCGGCGAGTACCTGCCGATCGAAGGCAGCGATACCGCGGCATCGAACAACCGCCGTGTGCAGCTGATCAATCTCGGCGTCTTCAAGAGCAAATCCTGATCACGGCCCGCTAGAGCTCTACTTCTCGGTCACCTGCCTGTCGTCCAGCGGCAGGCCGGCGGCCGCCAGGCCGGCGAAGAAACGTTCCTGATCCTCGGGCCGTGCCAGACGCCGGCCGATCTCGCGCCTGACGTTTGGAATGAGAGCCGGCGAGCGGGTCTTGAGCCAGGTGAGCTGCGTTGCCGCCTCATCCTTCTTTCCGAGCGTGCCGAGAATGGCGAGCAGCACCAGGCGGTGCATTGGATTGTAATCGAGATCGGACATGCGCGACCAGAGCTCGGCCGCCTGCGTATCGCCGCGCATGAAAGCGCAAAGCGCCATCCCGACCTCGTAATAGCCGCGCGGCCCGGCATTCTTGCTGACGGCTTCCGAAACCAGCGCGCAGCCCTTATCCCATTCTCCGGACATCGACAGGCGCACGCCGTATTCGCCGGCAACCTCGGTATCGTTGGGATTGATGGCATAGGCCGCCGCCCCCGCCCGCATGGCCCCGGCATTATCGTTTTCAAAGAAGTCCGCGAGCATCAGCGCCTGGAGAGCACGCGCATTCTTCGGGTCCAGCTGCACGGCGCGTTGGGCGAGATCCTTGGCGAGCTTCAGCGTCTCAGCATCCGGCTTGGTGTTCAGCTGGTAGGGAAAGCGGAACTCGTCGAGATAGGTGAGCGACAGAAACGCCGCCGCGTTTGAGCTCTCCGGTGCCTTTTCGATGGCTTGCTGCAGGCAGGCTTTCGTTGCGTCATGGGCCGCAAGCGTCAATTCGGTGCGATAGCTGTAATAGGACAATGTGCAGGAGAACGCATCGGTGCTTCCGGCAATGCTGGCGGCATTTGTCTGGAACATGACCCCGAAGGGCCGCGCCACCGCGGTCACGATATCGTCGGCGAGGCTGGCCTGGGTCTTCAGGATGCCCTGCACCTTCATATCGGCATCGTAGTTATTCGCCCAGATGACGGCTCCATCGGCGCGCCGCATCAGCCGCGCCGTCGAGCGCAACGTGCTGCCCTCGAGCCGGACGCTGCCCTGCAGCGCATAGAGCGGCTCGGGCGCGGCCTGACCGCTCCTGCTTTTCGGCAAGGCGGCAACGACGACGATATCGTTGAAGGGAACCAGCTTCTCGATGACATCGTCGGTGATGCCCCGCGATATATCGGAGGCAAGCCTACCCTCCGAGGCGCTTTCGAACGGCTCGACCAGAATGGTCGCGTGGTTCACCGCCGCCGGTGGCGTGGTGCCGCCGAATTCCCAGCCATGCAGCATGGCGGATGCGGCGACGAGAACCAGCAGCGCCCCTCCGGCGACGAACCAGTAGCGGGCAAGCGGCCAGTTTTGATCGGCAATGCCGCTGCTGAGACCGCGCCGGACCCATTTTTCCTGCCGACCATCATCTCCCGAGAAGGACGCGCGGGCGGGCTCCACATCCTCATCCGCAGCCTCCTGCCTGACGTCGAAGACCGGTGCATATCCACCCCGGGGAACGGTGATGATCACCCGATCTGCGCTGCCATCCGTCAGGTAATAATGCTCGAGCTCCCGCCTCAGCCGGCCGGCCTCGATGCGCACGCAAGGGTCCTGCTGCGCGTCGAAATTCGCATCACGGCCGAAGACGGCCTGGGCAATGGTGAAAGCCTTGAGATAATCGCGCCGCCCGGCCAGCGTTTCGGCCACGACGAATTCGAGAAACCGTCTCGTCCGCTCGGGAAGACGGAATTCCGGGCTCAGCAAAATGCGCTCAAGCTGCTCCCGTACCTCACCCTCGGCCGGAATACTGCTGGTAGCGCTGTCAATACTTGCACTCGCCATCGGCTCCCCAGCCTCCGATTCCGTACAATTTGCAGCTTGATGCGCAACGATAATCCCAAGTTGTGGCCGCGGCAACGCAGGAGGAATATTAAATCAGATTACTCTTAATAACCCGAATGTGTAGGCACATGCGGTGCAATTCGGCGGCCCAAACGTAGACTACAGTATCTTACTGCCCTCGCTTCTCCCCGCGCCTTATCATCTTCCGGACACTCTGGAGGAGATGGCGATGACAGCACCTGAAACGTCCACATCCAAACCCATGGCGAGCGCCGAGGAGCTGCGCAAACGCGCGCTCGAACTGCAGCTTCTGGAAATGGAGCGCAACGATAAGATCAAGGCGCGCGAAGCCAAGAAACATGCCGAATTCGTCGAGGATTTCTTCCGCAAGCATATCGGGGAAACCGAGCGCGCCGTCATCAAGCGGCTGGTGATGAAGGCAGCGGCGGACGGCAAATACGAGGCGCTGATCTACAGCTTCCCATCGACTTTCTGCACCGATAGCGGCCGGGCGATCAACAACAACCTCCCCGGCTGGCAGAAGACGCTGCAGGGCCGCGCCAAGGAGCTGCACGAACTCTTCGAAGAGGTTGCCAAGCCGCAGGGCTACGGCCTGAAAGCGATGATCATCAATTTCCCCGACGGCATGCCGGGAGACGTCGGCTTCTTCCTCACCTGGGAACCGCCTGTCGAGGAGTAAGACAGGCATCGACGAAGGATTGGCACGTTGAAACTGACCGAGATCGAGCGAAAGTTCCTGGTCCGCAATGACGGCTGGCGCTCCTGCGCCGCCGATCCGCATGTCTTTCAGCAGGTCTATCTCTCTCGCCGCGACCAGACGACCGTCCGCGTCCGTCTCATCGACGGCACTTCCGCGCTGCTGACGATCAAGTTCCGCGGCGTCGGCTTCACCAAGCAGGAATATGAATATGAGATCCCCGTAGACGAGGCGATCGATGTCCTCACCAAGGCCGGCCATGTGCTGGAGAAAACCCGCTACCACGTGCTCCACGACGGCAGGAACTGGTATGTCGACGTCTTCGGCGGCCCCTATGAGGGGCTGACGCTTGCCGAGGTCGAAATGGCGAGTGAGGAAGATTGCCCCAATCTGCAGCAATGGCTGGGGCGGGAAGTGACGGGCAAGAAGCGCTATTCCAACCGCGCCATGGCCGCTGCGCTGCGGATTCCTCCGCCAACGCAGGGCCATCCCGCCGCCGCTGATATCAGTCGTTGACGACGCTCCAGTTGGCGTCCGGATTGAAATCCTTGATCGCCGCCGCCCGCTCATCGGTCTTCGGTCCGAGATCCCGCTGATAGATGACGTTCATCGCGTTGACCATGAAGGTCTGGACACCCGTCACCCGGTATTTGACCGGCCAGGCGATCAGTGCGAAGCCACCGGTCATATAGCCGTTGACGATATAGCTCTGCTTGCCGCCGAGCACATTGTCGCCCTGGCCCGTCAGGATCCGGTAGCGGTAACCGAAATAGCCCTCCCCGCGCTTGGCAGCGCCAAAGGCGGCGTTCTCGACGAGAGCGCTTGCCGGGCTTTCCTCGGGATAGACATTCGGATCCCAATAGAGGCCGTCGAGCTTGCCGGGGCTGCTGATCAGCTTGCGGGCAAACTCCTGGATGCCGTCGCCGTCGCGGTCCTCCGAGACGTATTGATATTGGGCCGCCACATATTCGCGCATCGTATCGATGGTCGCGAGCTCGTTTTCGCCGACACGGCGGTTGACGATCTCCTCAAGGCCGCGCTTTGTATCGAAAGCCCATTTGCCGTCCTTGTTCTCGGTCAGCGGAAACGGCAGCGGCCAGAGCCGGTCTCCGATCGTGATGACCTTCATGCCTTCGAAATCGCGCATCGTAACCTGCCGCTCGGCGCCTTCGCGGATCAGCCCATAGGCAATCATTGCCGCATTGTTGGCACGCAGCTTGTCGGCCTTGAGGCCCAGCAAGTTGGCGAGATCGTCGATATTGTTGGAGGCGAGCACCGCCTTCAGCCGGTCCAGCGCCAGCTCGGGTGTGTCGAAGGTCTGTTGCGGCGATGTTGCCCGGTATTCGGCGAAATCGCTATTGGATTGCGCGTGTGCCGGGGCGGCTGGCAGTGCGCCCAGCGCCGTCGCAAGGATGAGCGGAATTACGGTCGAACGACGTTTCATGATGTAACTCCCGGGTTGAAAGGGTCTCAGCGGCGCCGGCCGCCACCGCCACCACCGCCGCCGCGATGGACAGGCGGACGCCTGTGCTGCGCCGGCCGCGATTGCGGACGATGCCCGCCCATGCTCTGTCCGCCGCGCTTGGAGGCGACGGCCTCGCGCCGGCCGGACTGGACATTGCCGAGCGCGCTTTGCTGGCGTGCGCGGTTGTCGGGCCGCGCCGCCATTTGCGGCTTGTTCGGCCTCTTCGCCGCCGCCTTCTGCGCAGGTTTGTTTGGCCGGTTGGCGGAGTTCTGCGGGCGGTTGTCAGGCCGGGCCGCGGCGTTCTGCCGGTTGCCGGCGCCAGCCTTCGGCTGCGGCCGGTCCTTCAGCCCCTGCGCCGTTCCCTTGCGGATGTCGTCTGCGCGTGCAGACATGGCGCGATTGGCGGGCAGCTGGCTCGCCTTAAGATCGGATGCGCGATTACGCAACTGGTTGCGATTGTCGCCCTGCAAACCCGATTTAATGGCCGAACGATCGATCTTCGCCAGTTGATCCCTGTTGATATTCAGCTTGCTGCGATCAACCTTCGTCCAGTCAACATCATTCCACTTCAGCTTTCCGTTGAAGTTCCGGTCGTTAAAGCAATTGTTGCAATCGATATCGACATCGCCGTTCCACCGGCCGCCCCAGACGCCCCAATCATCCCAGTTGACGATCGCCGCCCAGGCGAGACCTGTCACGGCGCCTGCGAAGAAGAGCGCTCCGGGGTAGTAATAGTTGTCGTAATATTCGGGATAGTAGGAAATGGGCTGCGAAACATAGGCCGGCTCATAGAGCATTTCCGGCGGATATTGCGGGATGTAAATCTTTTCCGGATTGGTCGGGCGGATGATGATGTTGTCGTTTTCGGTAACGACCGTCACCTTGTCATCGGTCTTGATGATGTTCTTCGCCACCGCCTCGTCGCGAAGCTGCTGGATGGCGATCAGCACGTCCTTCTGCTGGTTGGTGAGCGCATCGGCGAGCGACTGGGTCCAGTCGAGATCGTCGCTCATCATCTTGACGATCTCCGGATAATTCAGGAGCGAGATGACGCTGCCGTCCCAATCGCTTTTCGGCTTGAGATCGGCATTCTTCTTTTTCGCGTCGAGGAAGCGTTGCGCCTCGATGATCTGCAGCGGGAAGAGCGAGGCGGATGATATGGCCGCGACGAGTTCATCGGGATAGAGGGCGATCCGCGCCACCAGCACTTCGAGCTGGTCGTCGGTCAGCAGCGCCGCCGGGGTTTCGGCCGTCGCCGTCTGCGCCGGTGCTGCGGCCGGCTTCGCAGCCTGCGCATAAGCGGGAATGGCTGGGTGCAACGCGATGATCGCGATAACGGACAATCCGCTGAGCAGTTTGCGGGAAATTGCTTTCATCGCTCAAAGACCTCCCTTGGATTTATTGAATGGCAGGCACGCTCAAGGCGATTTCCGGCCGTTCTCCGGCGATTGCCGGAGGACGACGATCTTCGACTGGGCGATGGCCTCGCCCATCTCCTTCAACAGCGCATCGACGAGACCCGCATATTCCAGCTGCCGTGCATCACGGAGCGTCTCGGGAAGCCGGTCTGTCGTCGCCATGGCCTGTGCCGCAGCGGCGAGATCCTCGCACATGCTGTGGAAGGCTTCGTTCACGTAAAAAAGCCGCTGCACGAGCCGCTTCTGGTCGGGGAAGTAAACCTCTGCCGCCTCCAGCGCCGACAAATATGCAGAACCACCCTCTCCCGACACCATCTCCGCCCCCGCCGAACTGCGCCAAGCAGACATGAGAAATATATAGCAACCGGCTCCGCGGCAGACGTAAAATACGTGATCTTACGGCGGCTCGTTTCCAAAAAGCCTTTGAATTCAATCCTAGTCGGCGGAGAAGCGCGCCGTCCCCGCTCGCCCCTGCAGCCGCGACTGCTCTCGCCTGTCCGCCCGTCCTGATCGCGCCGATAGAGATTACGCGATGCTACAGGCCTCACCGCCAAAACGGGTCTAACATCCGCCTGTCGAATAGCGATCAAAACGGCTCGTTCAGACCAGCCGGAGGGAGGAGCCGTGTTTCTCGACTATTTTGCCCTGGGGGTCCTGGTCTTCGTGGTCATCACCCTCTTCTATGCGGTGATCGCGATCCATGACATTCCGCATCTCATCGCCAAATCGCGCAATCATCCGCATCAGGATGCAATCCATGTCGCCGGCTGGGTGAGCCTCTTCACGCTGCACGCCATCTGGCCGTTCCTCTTCATATGGGCAACGCTCTATCGCGAGGATCGCGGCTGGGGCATCCGCCAGGATGGAAAGCTGTCGGCCGAGGCCGAGGCAAATGCCGAAATCGCCCGTCTGCATGCTCGCATCGCCGAGCTCGAGGGACAGACGCCGCAGAGGGAGAATGCCTGATGGATCTGCTCCTCATCCTGACCTATGCCGCGATCTGCTGGACGATCTTCAAGATCTTCCGCATCCCGGTAAACCAGTGGACGCTCTCGACCGCCGTTCTCGGCGGCGTGTTCCTGATCTCCGGCCTGTTGCTGCTGATGAGCTACAACCATCCCTATTCGAGTGACGGGCGCATCTACTTCACCTCGGCCCCGGTCATCCCCGTCGTCGGCGGCCAGGTCGTCGAGGTTCCCGTGACCCCGAACGTACCGCTGAAGAAGGGCGATGTCCTCTTCCGCATCGACCCGCGGCCCTATCAGTTCGCCGTCGACCAGAAGAAGGCATCGCTTGCCGAAGCCAAACAGACCGTTCTGCAGCTGAAGGCCGCACTCGACGCCGCGAACGCGGCCGTCACCGGCGCCGAAGCCTCTCGCGACCGCTCGTTGCAGGCCTTCGAGAAGTTCCAGCAATCCAACGAGAATTCGAAGTCGAGCGGCCGCGGCGCGGTTTACTCCGAACTCGAAGTCGAAAACCGCCGCGGCATCTATCTGACGGCAGAAGCAGCGGTTGATACCGCCCGCGCCCAGGCTGCCCAGGCAAAGCTCGCCTATGAGGCCGAAATCGACGGAACGAACCCGACCGTCGCCCGGCTCCAGGCCGAACTCAACAATGCCGAGTACGAGCTCGACCAGACCACGGTGCGCGCACCGACGGATGGCTATGTCACCCAGGTCTTCCTGCGTCCGGGCATGATGGCCAATCCGCTGCCGCTTCGTCCGGTCATGGTGTTCATCAACAGCGAGGACCGGATGCTTGCCGCAGCCTTCATCCAGAACTCGCTGCAACGCGTGCGCGTCGGCGATGATGCCGAGGTGTCGTTCAAGGCCGTGCCCGGCAAGATCTTCAAGGCGCGCGTCCAGGAAGTCATCGACGTCATGGCGCAGGGACAATTGCAGCCGAGCGGAGCGCTGATCGACCCGCAGGCACCCGAGCGCATCGCACCCGGCCAGACGTTGGCACGCATCGAAATCCTGGAAAATACCGATCAATATCAGCTACCTGGCGGTGTCGTCGCCGATGTCGCCGTCTACACGCACTATTGGCACCACGTCGCCATCCTCCGCAAGGTTCTGCTGCGGATGAGCGCCTGGATGAACTACGTGTTCCTCGAACATTGATGCAAAAGGCGGCTCGCGCTTGGGCGGGCCGCAGACAACGGAGATGCAGTGAAACGATAGGAGCAGGCGGTGATAGGCAGTCTACCGATGTTGCGAGGCCTGACCGGCTTCAACAAGGACTGGTTGCGCAGTGATATCCCGGCCGGTCTGTCGATCGCCGCCGTCGGCCTGCCGAGCGCCATCGCCTACCCCGCAATCGCCGGCCTGCCGCCCGAGACCGGGATCTATGCCAGCATCGTCGCACCGATTGCCTATGCGATCTTCGGCCCCTCGCGCCTGCTCATCGTCGGGCCAGATGCCGCGACCATGACCGTGCTTGCCGCCGCGATGGGAACGATCGTCGCGGCAGCGCCGGCAGGAGCCGAAGTCGACCGGGTGGCGATCGCCGCAGCGCTTGCGCTGGGCGTCGGCATCTGCTGCATTGCCGCCAAGCTGTTGCGGCTCGGCATTCTCGCAAGCTTCCTTTCGCGCCCCATTCTCGTCGGCTTCTTTGCCGGTGTTTCACTCTCGATCCTCGTCGGGCAGATCGGCCGTTTCACCGGCGTGAAGATCGAATCCGAGGGATTGATTGCGCCGTTGCTGGAGATCGCGGCGAAGGTTGCCGGGATCCACTGGCCCTCGCTGCTGCTCGGGGTCGCGATGTTTGCCCTGCTGTGGATCGTCAAGGCCTTCCGCTGGCGTGTTCCCGGCCCGGTTCTGGTCGTCGTGATATCCGTCATCCTTTCGGCGCTTTTCGATTTCCAGGGCCGGGGCATCGCCGTTGTCGGCGATCTGCCGAGCGGGCTGCCCGCCTTCTCGATCCCCGCCTTCCAGCATATGCCGCTCGACAAGATCATCCTCGGTTCTGCCGCGATCTTTCTCGTCAGCTTCGGCGCCGGAATCGTCGCAGCCCGCAGCTTCGGATCGCGCACCGGCGAAGAAGTCGACGCCAACCAGGAACTGATCGGCATCGGCGCCGCCAATATCGCGCCGGGGCTCTTCGGCTCTTTCCCGGTCAGCGTCTCGGACTCCCGCACCGCGATCAACCTGTCGACCGGCGGCGTTTCGCAACTCTCCGGCCTGGTCTCGGCGGCGACGCTGATTGCCGCACTCGTCTTCCTGCACGGCGCCCTTCGCATCCTGCCGATCCCGGCGCTCGCCGCCATTCTGGCGACGGCGGCGATCAGCCTCATCGATATCGACGAGCTCAAGAAGATCTGGCGCATCAGCCGCATGGAGTTCGTCTTCGCGCTGATCGCCATGTGGGGCGCGATCAGCTTCGGCGTGCTGAACGGTGTGGTCGTCGCCGTCGGCGCCACCTTCGTCTACCTGCTGCGCCAGACCATGTTTCCGCGTGATGGCCTGCTCGGCCGCATCGAGGGCCGGCACGGCTTCTTCGATCTCAAGCGCTATCCGGAAGCCCGCCCTGTCGAGGGCGCGGCCGTCTTCGCGGTGCAGGGGAGTATCCTTTTCTACAACGCCGACTATGTCCGCATCCGGCTGACCTCCGTCATCAAGGACCTTCCGCCGGGGACCAGGTGCCTGGTGCTCGATGCCAGCGCGATCAGCCAGATCGACAGCACCGGCGCCACCGCTCTGGAGGCCGTGGCCGAGCTTCTCCAGAAGCGGAACATCACCTTCGCCATCGCCGATCTCAGCGAGGACAGCCGGCCGATCCTGGAGCGCGCCGGGGTGATCAAGGCGATCGGTGCCGAGAACCTTTTCAATGGCAGGGAAGAAGCCCTGCGGACGCTGATCGGCGACATCGACCAGATCGGCCCGGCCGCAGTCGCGCATAACGCACCTTAAACACGCCAGGAGGGAGAGCCATGGAAGAGAACTACGAACCAACCGAGGCCAATGGCGACGCAACGCCCAAGACCAAGGCGAAGAAGAAAAAGAAGGCCTGGGACTACGACAAGGAAATCGTCCGTCTGCAGGTGGAGCTTGCGCATCTGCAGGCCTGGGTGAAGAAATCCGGCGCCCGGATCGTCATCGTGTTCGAGGGGCGCGACGCTGCCGGCAAAGGCGGGATGATCAAGCGGATCACCGAGAAGGTCAGCCCGCGCGTCTTCCGCGTCACGGCGCTCCCGGCACCGACCGAGCGCGAGAAATCGCAGATCTACATGCAGCGCTACATCGCCCATCTGCCGGCCGCCGGCGAGATCGTGATCTTCGACCGCAGCTGGTACAACCGCGCCGGCGTCGATCGGGTGATGGGTTTCTGTAGCGACAAGAAGGCGCAACGCTTCCTCGAGCTCGCACCGCGTTTCGAAGCCGCGATCGTCGAAAGCGGGGTCATCCTGCTCAAGTATTTCCTGACGGTCAGCGAGGAAGAGCAGGAACGCCGCTTCCGCCGCCGGATCGACGATCCGATGCGGCAGTGGAAGCTGAGCCCGATGGATGTCGAATCCTATCAGCGCTGGTGGGACTACACGCGCGCCTATGACGAAATGCTGCGGATGACCGACACCAATCATGCGCCCTGGTGGATCGTGCCTTCCGACGACAAGAAGCGGGCGCGCATCAACTGCATCTCGCATATTCTGCAGTCGATCCCCTATGAGCGGCTGAAGTTCGACGAGCCCGATCTCGGCAAGCGGCAGAAGCGTCCGTCCGACTTCATGGAAGATCGCAGCGTCCGCCATGTCGTGCCCGATACGACGGCTTAAGCAGCCGGCCGGGGATAGGCGGATACCGGGATGGAGCAGATAACCGAGAACACGGCTCCGCGAGCCGATTCAGGCCAGATCTCGATCGAGGCCCGAGTGAGCGATATCGTCCGGCTGGGCATCATCGCGCTCTTTGCCTATTGGACGATGGTGCTCATCGCGCCGTTCCTGCTGATCGTGATCTGGTCGGCCATCCTGGCGGTCGCGCTCTATCCATTGTTCGCCACAGTGTCGCGGCTGATCGGCAACCGGCCGGTCATCGCCGCGATCGTCATCGTCATCGGTTGCCTCGTATTGATCATCGCGCCGCTGGCGCTCGTCGCCGTGAATTTCGCCGACACGGTGCAGGGCCTGATCGGCAAGCTATGGTCCGGCAACTTCACCCTGCCTGCCGCCCCTGAAGCCATCAAGGCATGGCCCCTCGTCGGCGAACGGCTGCATGAGTTCTGGAACCAGGTCTCCGGCGACCTCGCCTCCACCATCATCAAGTTCCAGGCGCCAATCCGCGAGGTGATGGGCGTGGTCGTCACCAAGCTCGCCTCGATCGGCGGCGGCGTCCTGAGCTTCGTCGTCTCGGTCATGCTTTCCGGGCTGTTCCTGAGGCGCTCGGCGCGTCTCGCCTCGGCCGTTCAAGTGCTGGCAAACCGGGTCGCCGGCGAAAAGGGTGTGGGATTTGCCCGGCTGGCCGGGAATACCGTGCGCAATGTCTCGCGCGGCGTCATCGGCGTTGCCTTCCTGCAAACGCTGTTATGCGGCCTCTGCTTCGTGATCTTCGGCGTTCCCGCCCGCGGCGCGCTGACCTTCCTGGTCTTCATGTTCTGCGTCATGCAGATCGGGCCGGGGCTGGTGATCCTGCCATTGATCATCTGGGCCTGGTTTTCCTGGCCGGCGGGGCTGGCGCTCGTTTTCACCTGCGTCGCGGTGCCGATCACCCTCGTCGATAATGTGCTGAAGCCGATCCTGATGTCGCGCGGTCTCTCGACGCCGATGCCCGTCATCCTGATCGGCGTCATCGGCGGCACGCTCTCGCATGGTCTTCTGGGGCTGTTCCTCGGACCGGTCATCCTCAGCGTCTTCTATGAGCTGCTGCGCGCCTGGGCCTGGCCACCGGCCGCGCCGGAGAATGCGGCAACGGATCCGGTTGTCGGCCTGCATGGGCAGCTGGAGCGGAACCTATAGGTTCAGCGCTCGGTACAGTAGACGACGATCTCCTGCTCGATCTCGCGGCATATCTGCTCGTATTCGGTCACGAGCTTCTCTTCCCTTGGCCACTGATTGCGGAAGCGGTCGAGCGCATCGACAGCCAGATCATAGGCTTCGAACATCTCCCCGAGCGCCTCGCTGCTGACACCCGCCAAGAGATGACGGATGTCGGGCAGTCGTAGCATCAGTTTTCTGCGGCCGCGTTCTCGGCTCATGGATCAGCTCCGCGTTCAACGCACTCCCCGTGCATCTAATACGAAGCCAACAAGGCATCAGATCGTTCCCCGCGATCACAAAAATGTATCGATCCGGGACCGAAGAGGTCAAAGACATATCCCTATTCGGGCAAAGCCGTCTGCTGGAAGAATGTCACGGTTGCAATATCCGGCGGCCCGAACCAGGTGGTGAAGAGCGCCGGGAAATCCTGTGCGGCATAGGTCTGGCTCAGCGCCCGGTCGACGGCAGCGCGGAAATCTTCGTCACCCCGCGCCAGCTCGAGGCCGAGCGGTTCGAAGGTGAAATAGCGCTGGATGACGATCAGGTTGCCTGAATTGTCGCTGCGGGCCGCCGCATCCATCAGGAGCGGCATATCGCCGAAGAGGACAGCCGAGCTTCCGTCCAGCACGCGCGTGATCCCCTCCTGATAGTTGGCGACCGCTGTCGCCGTCGCCGCGAGCTGGAAGGTCTTGATCCTCTCCGAAAGCCAGCTCTCGCTGGTGCTTCCGGCAATCGAGGAGAAGGTCTTATGCTCGAGGATCGTTCGAGCAGGAGATCCGCGCCAGACCGGCCGGTCGGAGGGCTGCCCATATTGCAGCACCTCGCGCAGCGCCAACGGCGAACTGGCGCTGAGCAGCGCGCCCGTGCCGCTCGGAAAGATCGGCAGTGAAAAGGAAACCACCTGCCGCCGCGTCAGCGTCACCGGCTCGGCGCCGCAGACGATATCGGCAGCACCGCTCTGGATCGCCTGCGTCTTCGCGTCGCCGGCAAGCGAGACCCATTCGACGTCGAGCTTCTCAAGCTGCAGCTGCGTCTTCAGGCTGTCGGCGATCTTGTTGCAGAGCGCAACGGCGTAGCCATCCGGCTTCCCCTGCCCGCCGTCGAAAGAGAAGGGCCTGGCATCTGGATCGTAGCCGAGCTTGAGCGCGCCGCTCGACTTGACGCGATCGAGCGTCTGGGCCGAAGCCGGAACGGCAATCGCCAGCGCAGCGGCCGCCGTTACGAAGGAGACGGCGGCAAGCGCCCAACGGGGATTCTGTCCTGACATGTCTGGTCCTCCCGCTATTGGCCGGCCGGGACGCGGTTCGCGCCGGTGGCGAAACGCGGGGCAATCAGGCCGTAGATGATGAAGCCGATACCTGTGACGATCATACCGCCGAGCACCGCATCCTTGCCGGAGGCGTAGATCGCAAAGACGCTATAGGCCATGCCGATGATCACAACCGTCGCATTCAGCCGGAATTTCGACTGCGGCACGCCCGCAGCCTTCATCATCACGAACAGGGCCGAAAGCGAAATGATGTAGGGCAGCACATTGGTGACCACCGCGAGATTGACGAGCGCCGAGAACTGCTCGCTCAGCGTCGGCGATATGGTCATCAAGGCAAGGCCGGTTTGAACGATACCAAGGACGATCATTCCGGGGACCGGAGCGCCCATCTCGTTGACTCGCTTGAAGATCGACGGAAACATCCGCTCTTCGGCCGCCGTGCGCGCCGTCTGCGCGATCGTGAACTGCCAGCCGAGCAGCGATCCGAGGCAGGCGAGTACCGCAAGCGCCATGATGATCGAGCCGATCGTCGGGTTGAACATCGTGGCATAGGCGAGCGCGAACGGACCGGTCGAGCTTGCGAGATCCGCATTCGGAACGATGCCCTGGATGACCGTCGTCGACAGGATGTAGATGACGGCGGCCCCGAGCGTGCCGAACATGCAGGCGAGCGGCACGTCCCGTTTGGGATTTTCGACGGCATCCGAGTTCTGCGCGGCCGATTCCATGCCGAGGAAGGCCCAGAGTGTGAGCGAAATGCTCGATCCCATACCCTGCGCGATGCTCAATCCCTTCGGGTTCCAGGCGGCGGCGAAGGTGCTCGAGCTGAACCACAGCCAGCCGATGATCGACAACAGCCCGACCGGAATGATGACGCCCCAGACCGTGACCGAGCCGATGCGCCCGGTGATGCGCGGCCCGCCGAAATTCGCGGCCGTTGTCAGCCACAGAAGCACGATCAGCGCCAGGCAGGTCATGACGGGCGTCGAGGTCAGTACCGGGAAGAAGCCGGCAAGATAGCCGACCGCCGAGATGCCGATGGCAACATTGCCGACGGCAAGCGACAGGAAATACAGGAAGAAGACCATGAAATAGCCGTCCTTCCCATAGGCATCCTCCGCATAGGCGGACATGCCGCCCGGCCGCTGGTTGAACAGCCCAGCCTGCGCGAAGCCATAGGCGATCGCCATCGAGCCGACGGCCGTTACCAGCCAGGAAAGCAGGGAGATCGCGCCGACCTGTGCCATGTTGGCCGGCAGCATGATGATGCCTGATCCCATCATGTTGACGGCGACGATGAAGGTCAGCTGCACCAGATTCATCTTCTTCTTGGCCGTCGTTTCGGCTGCAAGATGCATTGTGTTGTCGGTCATGATGACATCCTCCCGTCCCCGCTACTCGCGCACGACATAGGTGTAGAACTTGATCCGCCCGTCGACCCGCTCCTGGAACACGCCCTGGACCTCGTAGTTGAAGCCGGGAAAGCGGTTGAAGGATTCCTCGAAGGCCAGGAAATAGTCGCGCATCGGGCGCGCCCGCTCGTCCCAGCGCTCGCCGGGCACGATGACGCCGATACCCGGCGGATAGATCAGCGCCAGCGTCGCCGAGATGCGCCCGGCCGCCTCTGTCAGCGGCACATAATCGACATTGTTGGCGACAAGCGCCTCATAGGCGAGCTTCGGCGGGAGTGCCGGCTCCGGAAAGCTCTCGGAGCGGAAGCAGAGCCGCTGCAATTGCTTGACGCCAGCCTGGCGGTAGAAGGAGTGCATCTCCTTGCAGACCTGGCGGACCGTGTAGCCCTTGTAGCGCTCGCGATTGGCGGCGAATACCGTCGGCAGCACTTCCTGCAGCGGCGCATCGCGGTCCCAGAGGTTCTTGAACTTCACCAGCTTGGCGATCAGCGTGTTCAGCTTGCTCTCGTCCTCGGCGGGCGTCATCAGGAAGAGCAGGCTGTTCAGATCGCATTTTTCCGCCACCACCCGCTGTTCGCGCAGGTAATTGGCGACGACCGTCGCCGGAATGCCGAAATCGCGATATTCGCCGGTCTTGCGATCGATCCCCGGGGTGAGCAGCGCCAGCTTGTTCGGATCGACCATCGTATAGCCGGGCGCATAGCCGGAATAGCCGTGCCATTTCGCCTCCGGATCGAAGCGCCAGCATTGCTGTTCGCGCTTCAGCACCTCGGTCGGGATATCCTCCCATCGCGTTTCTGCGAGGTCGCTTGTGTGCTTCGAGCCCGATATCGAGACCTTGTCCGGTACGAAGGGATCGAAGAACCATTGTTCCTCGGCGTCGCCGGCCTTCGTCTCGTAGTGGTGGACGAAGCCGCGCAGCTTCTTGCGGGCCTCGATACCGAGTTCGATGCAGCGGTCCCACAGCATCTCGCCGGCCTTGCCCTCGTGCACCTTGGCATTGACGTCGAGCGAGGCGAAGAGCGGATAGAAAGGCGAGGTCGAGACGTTCATCAGCAGGGATTCGTTGAACCGCTTGTGTTCGACGAACCGGCGCTGGCCGCTGATATGTTCGTCCCGCTTGTGGATCTGCGAGGCCTGCGAAAAGCCCGCTCCCTGCTTGTGCACCGACTGGGTCGAAAACAGGCCGGGCATATCGGGCCGAAGGTCCGTCAGCCGCATCGGGCTATGTCCCTCGAACAGCGGATGGAAGGCGTTGTAGCCGATCCAGGCCTCGTCCCAGAGAACGTAATCGCAGAGGTGGCCGATCTTCTCCATCACCTGGCGCACGTTGTAGATCGTGCCGTCATAGGTGCAGAGCTGGATGCAGGCGAGCCGGAACGGCCGGTCGGCGCGGGCGCGGCTCTTGTCCTGCACCAGCGGGTGCGCCTCGATCCGCTGCCGCAGAGCGCCCTCGTCCCAGGCCTCCCAATCGACGGCGCCGATCATGCCGAAGGAATTGCGAGCCGTCGGCAGATAGACCGGAATGGCGCCGGCCTGCACCAGCGCTCCCTGATGCAGCGACTTGTGATTGTTGCGGTCGAACAGCACGAGATCGCCCGGCCGCAGCACGGCATTGGCGACGACCTTGTTGGAGGTGCTGGTGCCGTTGAGAATAAAATAGGTGCGGTCAGCGCCGAAGATGCGGGCCGCCTGTTTCTGCGCTTCTGCCGCCGGCCCCTCATGGATCAGGAGATCGCCGAGATCGACGTCAGCATTGCAGAGATCGTTGCGGAAGATGCTTTCGCCGAAATATTTGAAGAACAGCTGTCCGGCCGGTGATTTCCGGTAGAACTGCCCGCCCTGATGGCCGGGGCAATCGAAGGCGATATTCGCCTCGCCGTCATAGGCCATCATGCCGCCGAAGAATGGCGGCAGCAGGGATTTGCCGTAATTGTAGAGGCTTGAAATGACCTGCTTCGCGTAGAAGGCTGGCGTCTGCTGGCCGAGATAGACGAAGCCATCGACCTCGCCCGCCATCTCGACGACATCCATATCGGAGATCGTCAGCGTATCGGCCATTGCCCAGATCGGCGTGCGGAAGCCGATCTCCCTGACGGAACGCAGGAAGCGCCGTGCATCGGGCAGCCTTCCGCCTTCCACCGAGCCGACATAGGCACCCACCGAGGCATCCTCGGAAACATCGGCGGAATAGTCGTCGCGCAGCTCCACCTCGAAATTCTCGGCCGCTATCTGCGCGACCAGCTCCTGGACCTGCGGATTGCCGCCATCGGCGACGATCACCACCTTCAGCATCTTGTGGAAGGGGATGGCGACGGTCGGAGATTTCACATCGCGCGGGATCATTGTTCCGGTCCTTCTGCAATGCAGTCTACGAGATAGCGCCGGCCACCATCGGCAGGCGCAAAGCGCAGGCCGTGAATATCGGTCTCGAAGCCCGGGAACTTGCGGTCGAATTCACGCGCGTAGAGCAGGTAATCCTGGATCGACTTGGTCGCCGGCGTGATGCGCTCGCCGGGCATGATCAGCGGAATGCCGGGCGGATAGGGAACGATCATCACCGCAAGCATGCGGTTCATGAGATCGTCGATCTC
This sequence comes from Rhizobium sp. OAE497, assembly GCF_040546565.1. Lineage (NCBI taxonomy): Bacteria > Pseudomonadati > Pseudomonadota > Alphaproteobacteria > Hyphomicrobiales > Rhizobiaceae > Rhizobium > Rhizobium sp. OAE497. The sequence goes on along the minus strand of NZ_JBEPOA010000002.1, from coordinate 894,023 downwards.
GACGCTCTCGATCTTGCCCTTGACGAGCCGGTCATAGGCATCGGCAGGCCGCAGCGCCATATCGGGCAGCACCGTATACATCTCGCGCTGCGCCTTCGGCACGTCGTCCTTGCGATAGACCGCATGAATCTGCTCGCAGAGATCCCTGAGGCCCATCTTCCCATAGGCTTCCGGATGGGCGGCGGCGAGCGCCGGCAGCGCCCGCGTCAGCGGTGCATTGGCGTCGTAGAGATCCTTGAAATTGATGAGCTCGGTGACGAGCGTGCTCCACTTGCCCTTCGTGATCCCCATCGAGAACAGCACGAGGAAGGAATAGAGGCCGGTCTTCTCGATCTCGATCCGGCGGGACGAAAGGAACTTGGTGACGACGGCGGCCGGTATGCCGTGTTCCTGCATGGCGCCGCTGGCGGAAAGGCCGGGCGACAGGATGGTGACCTTGATCGGATCGACCATCACATGGTTTTCGGCGAGCCCCGCAAACCCGTGCCAGGCTTCGCCGGGCCTCAGCACCCATTCGGCGTGATTGTCGCTCGGCGTATGTTCGGCAACGGTCGGCTCCCAGACCTTGAACCACCAACCTCCCGCCGTCTGCGTCCTCACGGAATGCATGGCTCGGCGAAAGCTGATCGCCTCGTCGATCGTCTCCTGCACCAGCGCCCGGCCCGCCGGCTGCTCCATCATCGCGGCGGCGACGTCGCAGGAGGCGATGATGCCATATTGCGGCGAAGTCGAGGTGTGCATCATGAAGGCTTCGTTGAAGCGCGTCACGTCGAGGCGCTTGTTCTCGGCATGCTGGATATGGATCATCGAGGCCTGCGAGAGCGCCGCCAGCAGCTTGTGGGTCGAGTGCGTGGCAAAAGTGATGGCGCTCTTCGAGCGGGCCGGCTGCGTCGACGAGATGCCGTGGAAGCCGTCGTAGAACTCGTGGAAATTCGCATAGGCATACCAGGCCTCGTCGAAATGCAGCACCTCGACCGCATCCCCGAGCGTTTCCTTGATAGCATCGACATTGTAGCAGAGCCCGTCATAGGTCGAATTGGTGATGACCATCAGCCGCACCTTGCCGCTCGTCTGACCGGCGAAGGGGCTGGCCGCGATCTTGCGGGCGATGGCTTCGGGGGTGAACTGATCCTTGGAAATCGGCCCGATGATGCCGAGGCCGTTGCGTGACGGCGTCAGATAGATCGGCGTCGCGCCGGTCATGATCAGCGAATGCAGGATCGACTTGTGGCAATTGCGGTCGCAGAGCACGAGACCGCCGCGGCCGACCATACCATGCCAGACGATCTTATTCGCCGTCGATGTGCCGCCGACCACGAAGAGCGTTTCGTCAGTGCCGAAGATGCGTGCCGCATTCCGCTCGCCCTCGGCGATCGGCCCGACATGATCGAGCAGCGAGCCGACACTGCCGACCGACACCGAAATATCGGATCTCAGCGTGTTCTCGCCGAAGAAGGAGTAGAAGAGCTGTCCGACCGGGCTCTTGCGGAAGGCGACGCCGCCGCCGTGACCCGGCGTATGCCAGGAATAGGCGCCCTCGAGCGTGTATTCCATCAGCGCCTTGAACATCGGCGGCGGCAGCCGGTCGAGATAGGTGCGTGCCGCCTGAACGATGGCGCGGGCCATGAACTCCGCGGAATCCTCGAAAAGCCGCATGAAGGCATTGGCGTGCCTGAGCACCGCCGTCGGAACGTCCTCGGCCGTCGTGTCGTCGCCGAACAGGAAGATCGGCAGCCGGTCGTTCTTCTGGCGCTTGGCGCTCAGAACCTCCTCCAGCACCCGCCAGCGCGTCGTCCGGTCCTCGGCGCCATCAACGGAGACGAGCCAGCAGGATTCGGTATTGAACACATGCACGAGACGGCGGGCATCGTCGTAGGAAATGCCCGAGACGATGCGGAACCCCTCCCGCTCGATCGCCGCTGCGAGATCGCGCATGCCGCGCCCGGCCGCGCTCTTGCCGTCAAAGTCCTCGTCGATAACGGCTACCGGAAATGCCTGTTGGAATTCCATGCGCCCCTCCAAGGCTGGACGGCTGAGCTATTTCGCCATGGGAGGAGATCGTACACACCGGGGGCATGAGCGTCGTTGATTGCAATCAAGACGCGACCGAAAGAGGCCGGCGGCTCTATTCGGCCCATTCCGTATCGGCGGTAAAGGCAATCGTCAGCCAGCGGTTGGCGCTTTCATCGCCGATCGCATCGCCGATCTCGTCGCGCAGCGCATCCCACTGCTCGATCGTCCTCGCCGGCAGGCCTTCGGGGACGATGAAATAGAGCTCGATCTGCGTCGCCCGCCCGACGCGCGCGACATAGGCGCGATGGGAAAGGAAGCCGAGCCGCTGCACGATCTCGGAAGCCACCCGATCGACATGGTCTTTCAGATCGACCGGAGCGATCAGCAGGATTTCGGTCAGTGCTCGCCGGACCGTGCCGATCGGAAGCGGGATCATGACGAGGCAGACGAGTGCGAGCACGGCCGGATCCAGATAGGCGGCAATCCAGGCAATCGACGTCGACTGCACCGCCATGCCGGCGAGGAACGCGATCAAGAGCGCAAGAGCAATGCCGCCCGACATGATCCAGGCCTTGATGTCGAGCGAAACGAAATCGGATTTGATGCGCCGGTTCAGCCTGATGCCTGAAAACGCCATGATGGCGCAGACGACCACCGTCGAGGCCGAATAGAAGACCGCCATGCCGAAATGCAGCTCGTGTCCACCGTTCAGGATGCTGATGATGGCGCTGATCAGCGCGTAGACACCGACCGTCATCAGCAGGCAGCCGTTCAACATCAGCACGATCGGCTCCAGATGCCAGAAACCCATGGTGAAGCGGTTGCGGATACGGCCGGAGCGGGCGTCGCTCTTCGTCGAGTCGATGATCAGGCTGGAGACCCAGAGCGCCAGTCCGGTCATCGCCGCGTCGGCCAGCGAATAGACGCCATCGAAGGCGATCGAGAACGATCCCGAGAGAATGCCGAAGACAACGCCGAGCGTGGCGACGACGACGGTGGCCGCGATCGAAATTCTGAGAAACCCCTGCTCGCCCATCCCCTTCAGTCCTCCGGACCAGATCACTGTTGCGCCTACTATAAAGGCTAGCCCGCCCGCGGCGACTACGCATTGATCCGAATTGCGGGCGCCAATTTTTGCAACGACAATCGCGCCTCGAAGGCAAAACCCCTTGGGCCATCAGCTCAAGCGGAGCTCGGGAGGGACGGCATGACCAGCTCATCTGACGGCAAAAGCCTCGGACTCGCCGCCTGCACCGCGATCGTCGTCGGCAACATGGTGGGCTCCGGCTTCTATCTCTCGCCGGCCGCAGTCGCCCCCTATGGCAATCTCGCCATCCTCGTCTGGATCATCATGGGCGCCGGCGCCATCTGCCTCGGCCTGACGTTTGCGCGCCTGGCGAGCCTCGTTCCGGCGGTTGGCGGACCCTATGCCTATACCCGTCTCGCCTATGGTGATTTTGCCGGCTTCCTGATCGCCTGGGGCTACTGGATCTCGATCTGGACATCGCTCCCCGTCATCGCCATCGCCTTTACCGGCGTCATCGTCGACCTGTTCCCGGCGCTCGGCAATCGCGTGACGGCGACGATCCTGACACTCGGGGTGATCTGGACGATCGTGCTCGTCAATCTGCGCGGCGTTCACGCCGCCGGTCTCTTCGCCCAGGTGACGACCTATGCCAAGCTGCTGCCCTTCGGCGCCGTCGCCATCATCGGCCTCCTCTTCATCGACACCTCGCATTTCGCCGACTTCAACCCGAGCGGCCAACCACTGCTGCAGTCGATCGCGACGCTCGCGCCACTGACGATGTTTGCCTATCTCGGCCTGGAATCGGCGACCGTTCCTGCCGGCGACGTCCAGAATGCCGAGCAGACCATTCCGCGCTCGACCGTGCTCGGCATTTCCATCGCCGCCATTCTCTATGTGCTCGGTACGATCGTGGTGATGGGGCTGGTGCCGCGCGAACAGCTGATCCATTCCGTCGCGCCGTTCTCGCAGGCAGCCGGCATCATGTGGGGACGCCCGGGCGAGCTGGCGATCTCGCTTGCGGTCCTGCTCTCGTCGATCGGGGCGCTGAACGGCTGGACGCTGCTGATGGGCCAGGTTCCGATGGCCGCCGCCCGCGATGGCCTGTTCCCGCCGCTCTTCTCGCGGCTCTCCTCCCGTGGCGTTCCTGCCTGGGGCATGATGGTCTCGGCCTCCCTGGCGACGATCCTGGTGCTGGTCCAGGCGATCGGTTCGGAGGGCTTTGCGGCCGCCTACAAGCTGATGGTCGGCTTGAGCACCATGGCCGCCGTCGTTCCCTATGCTTTCTGCGCCCTTGCCGGCAGCCTCGTGGCCGGGGCCACACAGGGGCGGATGCCGCGTGTCACGGTGATCGAGCTCATTGCCTTCATCTTCGCGATCTTCACGCTCTATGGCTCGGGCGCCGAGCCGGTGCTCTACGGCCTCGTCCTCTTGATGCTCGGCATCCCCGTCTATGTCTGGCAACGGCGCAATGGCCGCGAAACCGTCAGCCAAACGAAAACGGCGCCAGGTGCAGCAACGCACCCCGCCGTTTCCGGATAGTTTCTCGCTGACGCTATCAGCCGTGCCAGGTCAAACCGGCAAAGCCCGTATTGATGATCGTTCCACGATCGCCGCGCACCATCCCGGCGATATCGGCCAGCGATCCGATGGCGGCCGTCTTGCCGCTGGTGCGCGCAAAGTGACTGGCGGCCTCCACCTTTGGCCCCATGGAACCGGCAGGGAAAGAAAACTGCTCGAGATCATCGGGGCGAACCCGATGGATCGCCTTCTGCGAGGGCTTGCCCCAATCGATGCAGACGGCTTCGGCATCGGTCGCCATGACCAGGAGGTCGGCGCGCAGCTCGCGCGCCAGAAGCTCGGAGCAGAGATCCTTGTCGATGACGGCCTCGACGCCGACCAGTTTGCGATCGGCGCCCTTCTCGTACATCGTCGGAATACCGCCGCCGCCGGCGCAGATGACGATCGTGCGCTGCTCCAGAAGCCAGCGGATCGGCAGGATCTCGAAGATGCGCTTCGGAGCCGGCGAGGCGACGACCCGCCGCCACTTGTCACCATCCTGCTTGAAGACCCAGCCCTTCTCCCCACGGATGCGGTCCGCTTCACCCTTGTCATAGACCGGCCCCACGAACTTTGTCGGGTTCTGGAAGCCGGGATCGCCGGCGTCCACCTCGACCATCGTCAGCAGCGTTGCGAGCGGCTGCTCGAAGGGAAGGAAATTGCCGAGCTCCTGCTCCAGCATATAGCCGATCATGCCTTCGGTCTCGGCGCCGAGAACGTCGAGCGGATAGGCTTCCTCCGGCTTGTAAGCCGCCCCCTGCAGGGCGAGCAGCCCGACCTGGGGGCCATTCCCATGAGTGATTACCACCTCATGTTCGGCAGCGAGCGGCGCGATGGCCTGAGCCGCGACGCGGGCGTTGCGCCGCTGGGTATCCGCGGTCATGGCTTCCCCGCGCCGGAGAAGCGCATTGCCGCCGAGTGCTATGACGACACGCATGCTCAATCCCCCAGGGTCGCGACGAGCAGGGCCTTGATCGTGTGCAGGCGGTTTTCCGCCTGCTCGAAGGCAACGTTCGCCTCGGACTCGAAGACATCGTTGGTGACTTCAACCCCGTTGGTCATGCCGTAATCCTCGGCGATCTGCTTGCCGAGCGTGGTTTCGGTATCGTGGAATGCCGGCAGGCAATGCATGAACTTGGTCTGCGAATTACCGGACGCCTTCATCAGATCCGTGTTGACCTGATAGGGCGTCAACAGCTTGATGCGTTCGCGCCAGACCTCCTTCGGCTCACCCATCGATACCCAGACGTCGGTATGGATGAAATCCACGCCTTTGACGGCCTCCTTGGGATCTTCGGTGACGAGCAGCTTGGCGCCCGAGGCCTGCTGAAGATCCTTGGCGATCTTCATATATTCCTCCGACGGCCACAGCGACCTCGGCCCGCAGATGCGCACGTCCATGCCGAGCAGGCAGCCGACGATCAGCAGCGAGTGCCCCATATTCGAGCGGGTATCGCCGACATAGGCATATTTGATATCGGCGATCGGCTTGTCGCTATGTTCGCGCATGGTCATGACGTCGGCGAGCATCTGCGTCGGATGATACTCGTCCGTCAGGCCGTTATAGACGGGTACGCCAGCATAGCGTGCCAGCGTCTCGACACCGTGCTGCGCCGCGCCGCGATATTCGATCGCGTCATACATGCGGCCCAGAACACGCGCCGTATCCTTGAAGGATTCCTTGTGGCCGATCTGCGAACCGGACGGGTCGAGATAGGTGACGTTCGCACCCTGATCGGAACAGGCCACCTCGAAGGCGCATCGCGTCCGCGTCGAGGTCTTCTCGAAGATCAGGCAGATCTCCTTGCCCTTCAGGTGCTGCTGCTCGGTCCGGGCATATTTCGCCCGCTTCAGATCCCGGGCGAGATCGAGGAGATAGCGGAATTCCCGCGAGGTATAATCCTGCACGGTCAGAAGCGAACGATTACGCAGATTGAAGCTCATGGTCTTGCTCCGTCGGTCTGTTCGTGGATGAAGAGGGTCATTAGGCCGGGTCGCGCCAGATCGGGCATGTCATGCAATGCCCGCCGCCACGGCCGCGCCCGAGTTCGGCGCCGCGTATGGTGATGACCTCGACACCGGCCTTGCGCAGAAGCGTGTTGGTGTAGGTGTTGCGGTCATAGGCGACGACGACGCCGGGCTCGAGGGCGACGACATTGTTGCCGTCGTCCCATTGCTCGCGCTCGGCCTGATAGGAATTGCCACCCGTCTCGACGACGCGCAGCTTCGGCACCTCAAGCACCTCGGCGACGACTTCCAGCATCGGCCGGTTTTCGGGGCGAATCTCGAAAGTGCCGTCGTCGCCCTTCGGATACATGCTGTAGCAGCGGATCTGATCGACGACCTCGGCAAACAGCGTGACGACATCGCGGTCGCAGAAACTGAAGACCGTATCGAGATGCATCGCCGCGCGGCTTTTCGGCATCAGGCAGCCGATGACGCGCTTGGCGGCCTTGCTGCGGAACAGCGCCTGCGCCACCTGGCCGACGGCCTGATAGGTGGTGCGCTCACCCATGCCGATCAGCACGGTGCCATGGCCGATCGGCATGACATCGCCGCCTTCGAGCGAGGCATTGGCAAACTGATCGTCCGAATCCCCCCACCAGATCTGGAAATTGGCACCCTTGAAGAAGGGGTGGAACTTGTAGATCACCCGCTGCAGCAGGGTCTCGGCGCGGCGTGCCGGCCAGAACATCGGATTGCAGGTGACGCCGCCATAGATCCAGCAGGAGGGGTCGCGCTGGAACAGCGTGTTCGGGATCGGCGGGATGACGAAGTCGCTCGCCGGCAATGCACTGAGCATCAGGGCCTTCGCCTTCACATCGGGAAGATCGGAGATCGCGATGCCGCCGATCATGACGGCGGCGAGCTGGGCGGCCGGCATTTCGTCCAGCCAGGGCCGCATCGCCTCGGCGACCTGCGAACCGATGACATTCGGCGTGATGCGACGGTCCAGCACGAAGGCGCGCGCCTGCTCGTTGGCAAGCGTCTGCGCCAGCAGGTCATGGAGTTCGAGAACCTCGACACCGCGCTCCTGCATCTTCAGGACCATGTCATAGTGGTCCTTCTGAGCCTCGTGCACCCAGAGCACATCGTCGAAGAGCAGGTCATGGCAATTTGCCGGCGTCAGCCGTTGATGTGCGAGCGATGGTCTGCAGACCATGACGGTTCTGAGCTTTCCCACCTCAGAATGAACACCGAAACCACGCATGCGGGTCCTCCTTCCAGCCATCGGGATGGCGGCCGCGCCGCCGGTTTCTTGCCGTCAGTCTATTTTTGCCGGGCACCACGGTCATTGATCGCAGACAAGCCAGACCGGCTTTTGCTGACCCTGAAAGCGCTCAGTGCAGTTCGGACGTGTCGGCGCGGCGAAGCTGCCAGGTGCGCCAGTGCGTCGGGTGGACATCGAGGATCTCGCCCGTCAGCGCATTCGCCCAGCCGCCGGGCAGCCGCTGGCAGGGGAAGACCAGAGCGTGAATGCCGTCGTCATCGAGGACGGCAAGCTCGATATCCTCTTCGAACGGAGCTTCGACGACCAACCGCCACATCACCGACCCTCCCGACGATGTATGCGTGTCGACCGGACGGAGGCCGTTGTTTCCGCCTACCCCGTTGCCGGACGGCAATCGCTCAATCGATGTAGAAAACCATGTTGCCGTTACGGGCACGCCATGCCCAGAGAATCTGGCTGGGCGACACCTTCTTCGCCTTCAGCTGATCGACGAGCCACTTGTTGGAGCGGATCGCCGAGCGGATCTGCGCCACCTGCTCCGCGCTTCCCGGCGACGGATGGTGGCCGGTCTCCTCCTGCATGCGATAGCTGACGACGGTGAAGCGCTTGTTGTGAAAAGTCTTGATCGACGCAGGCAGATTGTCTCCCCAGTTCATCCGCCGGTATTCCTTGCGGGTCTGTGTCGAGGTCTGCTGCGCAGCGGCGGGCACGACGATCGACGCCGCACTCAAAATGGCGATAGCAAGGGCAAACTTCCTCATGTTCCTGCTCCTCAGGTGGCGTGAACCCATGCAGCTCAGAGTAACGGAGCAAAGGCGCAAAGGCATTGAGCCGGATCAATGGTTGAGAGGCTGAACGAGGGCCGCTTGCATGGCTGAAAGGCCCGCAGGGTAAGACCAATAGAGGCTACGCGATGCTACATCTATCCGTCAGAGAAGAAGAGTAGTCTCGCGCCATCGTTGAATGGGAGAGCCGCCGGGACACCTGTCCCAGATCGTAGGGCGAGGGGAATATCATGGCTACCAGCACGAAGGCATTGGACATTGCCGATCGCGGGTCCGTCGCCCCTCACCTATCGAGGAAGCCTCTGTTTGCGGAGACGCTCGCCCAGAAGCAGATGGACCGCCCGCCCCCTGGCGGCCCGTCTGCCGATTGGCTGCGAAATCTCTACGGCCATGTTCCCGACGCCGTCTTCGTCATCACATCCTGCCATCGGATCTCCGCCTGCAATGCCGCCGCAATCGCCCTGCTCGGTTACCAGGAAGATGAACTGATCGGCCAGAAGATCGACTTCGTCTGGTCGTCGACGCCGGGCGTCCGGCTCAAGGCCCGCTGGGCAAGCCAAGGCGCCATGCGCGCCGGTATTGCAAGCACCAAGGACGGCGCGCGGTTTCCTGCCGCCTTGACGATCGTTCGCGAACAGGGCTTTGCGGCCGCAATCCTCGAGGACTTCCGTACCGAGCATGAGACGTTGCAGCAGGTTCGCGAGCTTCAGAGCGAAATGGCACGCCTCGCGCGAACGGTTGCGCTCGGCGACATGACGCCGGCGCTTGCCCATGAGCTCTCGCAGCCGCTCTCCTCGATCCTCGCCTATTCGCAGGGGTGCGGGCATCTGGTGAGCGACAACGGCTGCGAATTCGCGGCACTCAGGGAAGCCTTGTCCGAAATCACCCAGCATGCGCTCTGGGCCGGAACGATCGTGCAAAGCATCCGCGAATTCGCTGGCCGCGGCGCCGGTGAGAAGCGGTTGGAATCCATGCATGCGCTGATCCGCGAAGCCGCAGCACTTGCCCTTAGCGGCCTGGCGCGGAAGGATCTCCGGGTCGATTTCCAGCTCGATGCAAAGAGTGACGCCGTCATTGCCGACCGCGTGCAGATCACCCAGGTGCTGACGAACCTGTTGCGCAATGCCGCGGAAGCTGCCGACGGAGTTCAGGAGCCCGAGATTACCGTGACGACACGGACCAGCGATCGCAGGCGTCTCGTCGTCGAGGTCTCGGACAACGGCTGCGGCATCGCGGCCGAAATCGAGACGATGCTGTTTCATCCCTTCGTGACCAGCAAGCCGCGCGGCCTCGGCATGGGGCTGGCGCTATCCAAGCGGATCATCGAGGCCCATGGCGGGCGCATTGCGGCCCGGCGGGGATTGCAGGGCGGCTCGGTACTTTCCTTCTCGCTACCCATCGTGGAGATCGGCCAGAATGGCAAACGACCTTACGATCCATCTCGTCGATGACGAGGAGGCACTCAGGCGGTCCCTGACCTTCATGCTTGTTTCCGCCGGCTTTGCGGTACGTACGCATAGTTGCGCGCGTGCTTTTCTCGATCTGCTGCCCCTCTCCGGCAGGAGCTGCCTGGTGACGGACCTGCGCATGCCCGGCATGGATGGCATCGAGTTGATCGGCCAACTACATCAGTTCCGCATGGACATCCCCACAATCGTTATCACCGGGCAGGGCGACATTGCAGCCGCCGTTCAGGCAATGAAGGCCGGCGCTGTCGACTTCCTGGAAAAGCCGGTGAAGGAAGAGGCGCTGATAGCAGCCATTCATGCGGCGACTGGACAGGCACGTCCAAGCCGCGCAACGCAGGGACCCGACAGCGTCACCGCCAGGCTGGCGCAATTGACCACCCGCGAGCATCAGGTTCTCGTCGGCGTGCTCGATGGCCTGCAGAACAAGATGATCGCCTATCATCTCGGCATCAGCGCCCGCACGGTCGAGGTCCATCGCGCCAACGTCATGGCCAAGATGGGCGCGCGCAATCTGGCAGAACTGATGCGCATGGTCATCGCGACCGGCGTGGCCGCCTATCCCCTCGAAGGCCGCAAGGCGACGCCAGCGAACGGCTGGCCGAACTAGCGCAAGCAACTCCGAAAGCAAATCTTGCAACCAGCGGCATGTGCGATATGATGCCTTAGACAATGCTTAAGTAATTGCATGATCTTGTGTTGTAGGGGCGATCATGACGAGTGCAAGAGCGACTGCCTTTAGCCGTCTTGGGCCGACGGCTGACGAAATCTGCGAGCAGGTCGAACGAATTCTCGCCAGCGAGGAGTTCCACGCGGCCAAGCGCGGGCGAAGCTTTCTCGAATTCGTCGTCAACGAAACGCTGGCCGGACGGTCGGAGTTTCTCAAGGCCTTTACAATCGCCAATGTGGTCTTCGGCCGGGAAGCCTCGTTCGACCCGCAGAACGATCCCGTCGTGCGCATCGAGGCCGGCCGGATCCGCAAGGCGCTCGAGCGCTACTATCTCGTGGCAGGACGCTCGGACAGCGTGATCGTCACCGTCCCCAAAGGCGGATATGTCCCCCATTTCGAATATGCCACGAGCGCTCCGGCGCCGCTGCCGGTCAAGCAGCCCGAACGGGCGCCGCCGCCTCAACACGAGAGCCGCGAGAAGCCGGTTTCCGGCAGCACGCATCCGGTAAAGCTCACCCTTCTTCATCTCGGAGCATGCGTCGCGGCGCTGCTGGTGGTTTTCGCCGGCGCGCTCGCGCTTCTTCTGCCCGCACGGCCGAATGCGCAGGCCGCCACCGCAAGCCCGAAGGTGATGGTCGAACTCTTCGCCGAGGCCGACCGCGACGACACGCGCTCCGATATCGCCCGTGGCCTCAGGGACGACGTCATCGGCCAGCTGGCACGGTCCCGCGGCATCGTGGTCGTGGCGGATACGCTGCGTGACGACAGTATCGCCGGTGCCGATTTCACGCTCCAGGGCAATGTCCAGCTGGATGGAAACAGATTGCGCGCCGCGGTCCGGCTCGTGCGCCAACAGGATGGCGCGGTCATCTGGGCCAACAATTTCGATGCCAACCTCGGCGTCCAGAACAAGCTCGCGGTGCAGGGCCAGATCGCGCAACAGATTGCCGGCGCGATCACCGAACCTTTCAACGCCGAGGGCATCGCCCCGACGGCGCAGAGAGGCGATCAGAGCACCTATGCCTGCACGCTCGCCTATTACAGCTACCGGCAAAATGTCACCGCCACCAGCCACAGCGTTGCACGCAACTGCCTGCAGAATGCGACGCAGCGCTATCAGGACAATGCCACGTCCTGGGCGCAGCTATCGATGATCTATCTCGACGAGATCCGGCTTCGCTACAAGCTCGGCACCCCGGCCTCGCCGGATGCCTTGCGGATGGCAAGCAACGCGGTGAACCGCGCTGCCGTGCTGGCGCCGTCAAGCCCGCGTACGCTGCAAGCGCTGATGATGGTGAGCTTCTTCCGCGGGGATGTCGACAGGGCGCTGCAAGCCGGAACTGCAGCCTATGCGGCAAACCCCGACGATGTCGAAGTCGCCGGCGAATATGGCATCCGCTTGGCGATGTCCGGCAAGTGGCAGACCGGCTGCGAGCTGCTGTCGATCGCGCTCAACCGGGGCATCGGTTCGAAAGGCTATTACGAGGCCGGCATGGCGCTCTGCCAGCTGATGAGGGGCGATGTCGCCGATGCCGAGCAGTGGTCGCGCAAGTCCGATCTCGAAGCCAATCCCATGCACCATCTCGTGCTGCTCTCCATTCTCGGCGCCGCAGGAAAGGCGGACGAAGCGCGGCAGGAGACCGATTGGCTGACCCTCCACGCACCCGGGCTGATGCGCAACATCGACGGTGAAATTTCGCTTCGCCTGCAGCGGCCGGAAGACCGGGAACGGTTCTTCAGCGGCCTACGCGCGGCAGGTGTCGATCCGGCAGCGATACCCTCGCAATAGCACTCACGACTGCGGGCGCAGACCGTTGAGCTTGCCGCTGCCGGAAATCTCTGTGACGATATCGGCCGCGATGTCATCCTCGATGTCGAGGATCGCCTGGCCGTCGAGATTCCGGTCATATTGATTGGCCCATATCACGGCACCATTGGAAACGTTGATCAGCCGCACATGCAGCCGCAGGACCGTACCCTCGACAAGTGCGCCGCCTTGCAGGCTGAGAAGCAGCCCGCCGCCGTCCTGACCCGCGCGGCCAGGCGCAAGCACCACGATATCGGTAACCTTCGTCAGCCGGGCGATCACCTGATCGGTGAGGCCCTTCGCGAGGTCTTCGCCGCGCGCCGTGCCGCCGAGCGCGTCGAAGGGCTCGACGGCGATCCGGATACTGGCCGCCGTCGTCGATGCGGTCGAGAACGGCGAGGTCTTCGGTGGAGAGAGATAGGCCTCGAGCGGGCGGATGAGCGCCAGAACGGCCATCACGCCGAAGAATGCCGGCACGCCGATCGGCAGCAGCAGCTGGCGGAGGCGGAGCGGAGGCTCGCCATCATGGCTCTGCGCCTTCGAGCTGCCCGGCAAGCTCATCATATTGTCGTCATTGCCTGAGAACTGCGGCGAATAGCTGCCCTTGGGGATGGTGACCCGGATCGGGTCCTGGCTGCCACAGACGAGATAGTAGCGCTCCAGCGCGCGGCGGATGCGCCCCGCCTCGATGCGGACCACGGGATCGCTCTGCGCATCGAAGGATGCGTTGCGTCCGAACACCGCCTGCGCGATCGTATAGGCCTTCAGCTGGGCACTGCGCCCTTCCAGCGTTTCCTCGACGATATATTGCAGGAAGCGCCGGCCGCGCTCGGGCGCATGGAATTCCGGGCTCGCGAGGATCCGCTCAAGCTGCGCACGGATGCCTTCGGGGTTCCCGGGTGCGCGGTCTTCCCCTCCGTCTACAGATGACATCGAGATCTCCGCCATATCTCCGTATCGCCTTCATCAAGGGGGCATGGCCTTATACACCCACCGCGCATTCCGGGCTTCCGTAGCAATACGTAAGGGGTTTCTCGAATACCGGAGCGAGCCGCCTTTCCCTATTCTGCGGGTCGAGATGGGGGTGATGCCATGCTTCATGACCAGACGATCGGAGACTATGCAGCGGGCGGGCGGCACTATCCGCCTGCGCCAGCGAGAGACCAGCCGATCCGGCTGAAGCCCGACGAAACGATCTATAGCGAAGGCGAGCACGCCCGGGCGATCTATCAGGTCGAAACCGGCGCCGTCAGGATCTATCGCCTGACGCCGAGCGGCCAGCGCTACATCCTGTCCTTCTGCGGCAAGGGCGAATGGTTCGGCCTCGAAACCGGCAATGTCAGGACAGATTTCGCAGAGGCCGTGTGCGAGACGTCGATACGCCCCTTTCGCGCCAGCCAGAATACCGCCGCGCCCATCGACCTGCTGCATATCGCGCTGACCAACCTGGCCAAGGCGCAGCACAAACAGCTGGTCATCACCGAGCAGAGCGCGCTGAAGCGGGTCGCAGCCTTCGTCTTCGAAATGGCCGAGCGCCATCCGGGCGCCCGCGAATTCGACATGATGATGTCGCGCAGCGATATCGCCGACTATCTCGGCCTGACGGTAGAGACAGTCGCCCGCTGCTTCACGAAGCTCCGCGAAAAACATGTCCTTTGCCTGAACGGCAAGCTGCAACGCATCGTCCGCCTTCTGGACCGGGATGCACTCATCGCCTTGACGGTCTAGCCCGCCGTATCCAGGGCATTTGAAGAAGGGGATTACCTATGACGCCCGCATCCCGCCATCTCTTCCGCCAATCGGCCTGCACGCTGCTCGCCGGCCTTCTTGCACTCGCCGTCCTGCCGATCTCGACGGCGCAGGCCGAGGACAATCCCTTCGGAAAATTCCCCGTGCTGATCCAGTGCAAGCAGAACGACACCTATCACGCCTTCTACATATCGCGCGTCTCCAAGGACGGCGTCGCGACCTATGTCGCCTCCGAGCGGATCGGCGGCACGATCACCCTCGGCGGCGAGGCCAAGGCCATCGGCAGCAACACCGCCGGCACCTGTGTCGGCAAGACGCTGGCGGAACTTCGCGCTGACGGTCAGGCCTTTGATCTGAAGCAATAGGCGTAGAGCGCCGAATGACAAAAGCCCGCCAGAGGCGGGCTTTCCGGTTTTGCTACCACGCGGCCGTCAGGCCGCCTTGCGCTTGGCCTGACCCTGTTCGCCGGAGAAGCCGGACATCAAACCTTCGAGGATCGTCGCCTCATGGGCCAGCGCGTCGGTGGCGCTCAGCGACTGCTGCACCATCGTCGTGTTCTGCGCCGTCAGGCTATCGATCTGCACGATGATCGTATCGAGTTCGGCGAGCCCGGCCGCCTGCTCCCGCGCGCCTGAAATGATCGTTTCGATATGCCGGCTGATCTCGGCAACCTCAGTCGCGATATGGCCTAGGGCGTCGCCGGTCTGGTCGACGAGCGCCACACCCTGCTTCACGTGATCGCCCGAAGCGGTGATCAGCTGCTTGATCTCCTTGGCGGCGTTTGCGGAACGCTGCGCCAGTTCCCGCACTTCCTGGGCAACGACCGCAAAGCCCTTGCCAGCCTCGCCCGCACGGGCGGCCTCGACACCGGCATTGAGCGCCAGAAGGTTGGTCTGGAATGCAATTTCATCGATGACGCCGATGATCTGGCCGATTTCTTCCGAACTCTTCTCTATGCGGTCCATGGCGCCGACAGCGCTGGTGACGATGCCCGCCGAGCGCTCGGCCGCTTCCTTGGCGTGGCTGACGAGACCGCCGACCTTCTCGGCGACCGTTCCCGTCTGGCCTACGGTGCTGCGGACATGGGCAACTGCATTCGTCGCGCCTGCGATCGAACCTGCCTGGCGCTCCGAACGCTCGGAGAGTTCGCCCGCCGCGGCGTTGAGATCCCCGGCCTCGCGGCGAACCCGTTGTGTGACCTGACTTGCCTGAGTAATGACGGCTTCGAGATTGTTGGCCGACTGATTGAACGAGAGCCTGAGATTGTCGAGCTCTCCGGCAAAACGGCCATCGATGCGGGTTCCCAGATATCCGTCCGACAGCTTTTCGAGCGCGCCTCTGAGGACACGGATGGCGTGATCCGTTTCCTCGGCGGCGATCCGCTTTTCCGCCTCGCGCTCGGCGCGCTCCGCATCAGCTAGCCGGTCGGCGGCCTGGGCGCGCTCGCGCGTCTCGCGTTCGCTGGTGCTGGCGTTGTTGGCGGCGTCGAGCGCTCCCTCGGCGGAGACGAATGCGTTGGAGATCGAGCTCGTCAGCGAGATCAGCGCCGCCGACTGAATGGCGACGATCGCCGCATGCAGCAGCACGCGGCCGAAATCGGAGGCTCCCGGGAAGACCAGCGCGGGGGCGGCCAGATAGAGCAGCGTGTGGTGAACGATAGTGATGCCTCCGAAGGCGACGACAGCGCGCCAATCAAGCCAGGCCGCGCAGATCGCCAGAACGGCGAAGAAATACATATGTATGTCCGACTGGAGGATCGAACCCTCGAAGGCATAGACGATCATCGCCACATTGACGGCGTGAGCCATGGACGTCACGAGCCGCGTCACCGGCCCGGTGCGATCCTGCAACCAGGAGACCGAAGTCATCGCCAAGACTGCAGCGCAGACGATGAAAGCCGTCCAGTCGAAACCATTGCCGCGCAGCACCGGCACCAGAATGGCGATGCCGGCATTGATCCAGAGGAGCCCGAAAATGACGGGCGAGACACGCAGCCGGAAGGCATGAAGCGAGTTCATTCAGGTATCCTTTTGGAGGCAGCCCACGGCAAGGGCGTGATTGAGAACGAGAAAGGCACCGGCGGCGTTCAGTTTGCGAACGAAATCCGGGGCGCTCGAATGCGCAACGGCAATCCAGCCGAAACGTCCCGGCGCGACGAAAGACCCGCCTGCCCTGCCGATCAGCTCGACGACCTGACCTTCGGACTGTCCGGGCTTGCCGACGACGAGCACGAATTCACCGCGCGGCGTCGCCAGGGCAAATGCCAGCAACGCCAGGAAAATCGCCCCATAGACGCAAACCGCAAGCAATCCGCGTCGGCCGAGCGAGGCATCGTGATAGCGCGCGTTCGAGAGGGTTGGCGTTGGCATCTTGGTTCGGATGATCGTATCTGATTGCTGGCCGGTGCCGCCTGCGGGGTTGCAAATGGCGGAGTGAAGGTGTGGATCGACAGGGCCAAAAACGCCGGCCGGACTGCTGCCGAACCACAACCATTCACGACAATTATTCTAAATAAGGTAGTATTGATTTAGCGTTTACGCTACTTGCAAGTATTGCGGGGTATCGGCCGCGATTACATCAACAATACTATCGCTATACGTGCTTTCGGGCGCATCTACTAAACCCACCGGCTGAATGCGACTATCGTCCGGCCGCCTGCCTTGCGCACTTGCACAACTCGTCCCTGGTCTGCGATCCGCCTCAATCAGCCGGCCCCGGTTGCCAATTCGTGCAAATCAGTTCACGCTAATCTTCATCCAATATTTGCGAGGACGTGACGATGATAACCTTGTCCGCAATCTCTGCAGTTTTGGCCCTCGCCGTCGTGTTGTGTTTCATGGCGATCGCCCCGATTGAAGCCGACGACCGGTAGCCGGCGCCGCCTTTGAGCGATATTTCCAGGCCGTTTGTCACCGAAGACGATCCTGACCGACCCATCCGATGCCAGGATGCCTTGCAGCTTGCATTCCGCGAACTGGTGGACCACGCCGTCGATAGCGGCTGGAAGGAAGCCGAAGTGCTCGCCGGACTGCGGGAACTGGCCGAGCACCAATCCCTGGCGCTCGTCTCCAGCGAGAGAACCGAAGCCCTGCTGCGCGCCTTGAAACAGCTGACTTAAGCTTCACAACAGCCGGAGAAGCCCTGTCACGCCGGCGTCACGCGACACATCGGGCCCTTTGTGGTTGGATAATGCCAGAGAGCTAGTGATCCTCTTTTTTGTTGCGAGTGAGGAAGAGATGGCAAACAGACGCGCAAACAGCGTGCGTGTTCCAAGACCGACGTTCCGCCAGCGGCCGAAAGCCCCGGTCAAGAACGTCCCGCCGACACGCAGACCCGACAACGATAGCGAGACGGAGGTTCTCTACGACCTCCTGGATTATCTCGCCGAGGACGAGGACGCCCTGGCCGCTTGATCGCGCCGGAGGCTGGCCAGGCGTACAACCGGCTACTCTCGCTAAAGTATGAACGGTGGGGGCAGAAAGATAATCAGCCGTTCACCACTGTTCGAAAGTATATCAGCACATTCTGACAAGACGGATTGATTTTTGCTGCCAGAGCCCGTTCTCTTGGAGAGCAATAGGGTGGGTGGCGTATGCAGAGATATCAGGTTCAACATCTCGAGAACGGAAGCTGGGCAGTCATCGACGCCAAGGATGGCCGCGCCATCGACGAACACGCCGGACAGCCGGCGAGAACGAGATTACAGGCGCAGGCCCTGGCCGATTTCCGCAACGGCATAAGCACCCCCGTCCATGAGCGCACGGCATCCCGCCTGCAAAAGCTGCGCCTCGCCTGGGGCATGATCACCGCAAAGCGCACCGCCTGAGCGGCAATTGTCTGGAATTTCTTCCTTGGAACAGGACCGGGCTTACGCCGCGTCGAGATCGCCCGCCGGGCGATGGGCGACGAAGCGGTTTCGGCCGGAGGTCTTGGCGCGATACATCGCCTTGTCCGCCTCTTCGTAGAGAGAAGCCGACGTCGATCCGGGGCTCGCCCAGGCGATCCCCACGGATGCTCCGAGCATGATGCCGTCGCCGGCATCCCATTGCAGGGCGGCAACGATGCGTGCCGCGGCAGCTTCGATCTGGTGGATGGAGGCGCCGTTGTAGATGACGGCGAACTCGTCGCCGCCGACCCGCGATACCAGGTCGGCGTTCTCCGCCGCAGCACTCAGCCGGTTTGCCGTCTCGACCAGGCAGACATCGCCCGTCTGATGGCCGAGGATATCATTGACGCGTTTGAAGCCGTCGAGATCGACGAGCAGCAGCGCGCAGCCTGTTTCCGACGCGCAGAGACCGCCGAGGCGTTCATGAAAGCGGAACCGGTTCGCGAGCCCGGTCAGGTGGTCGAAATCCGCACGGCGGCGGATTTCTTCGAGCAGCATCACCTCTGCCGTTACATCCTGCTTCAAGCCCGAGACACGGACGGGACGGCCGTCCTCGCATTCGACGGTCGCGGTAATCCTGATCCAGCGGCGGTTACCCTTGTGGGTGACGATCTCCGCATCGAGCGAGAAGCCGCCCTGCTGCTCGATCGCATCGCTGCGCAGCCGCTGAAGCTCGAGGAGAGCGGCGGGAGAATACATGGCGACGATCTCGCTTCGCACGAGCGGCGTGCCGGGTTCAATATCGAAGAGTTCGTAGACCATGTCGGTCCAGGAGAGACGCTCATCGGCGAGATTGCATTCCCATACGCCGATGCGGGCGGCCTTCGAGCAGCGGTCGAAGACCTGCTTGAGGTGATGGACGTCGTTGGCCAGTTCCAGCCTGTTGATGTTGCGATCGTCCGAGCGGCTTCCGATCTTCTTCACCAGGGACGACAGCAGCATCACATTCCTCTATCCGCAATTGTCTGGCACAGCCTGGCACAGATTCATTGACGCCCCGTTATCCCTCGGCAGCGCTCACGCGATCGTGGCTGGAACAAAATCGCCAGCCTCTCCGTTCATTTGCGATAGGTGAATGGAGTGGCAAATGAAGCCGGCAAGGAAAATTCTGACAGCATGCGCCGTGACTGCGGTCATTGCCCTGTCGGGCGCGCCTTCCGCCTTTGCTTTCAGGATTTCTCCTCCGGCAACGGCAGGCAGTTCCGACAACAACGCCGCGGTAGCGGCTTACTCCTCAGGGACAAGCAAGGCGGCGGAGCCGGAGAACTGGCTGCTCTCTCCTGCCGAGATCGCGCATATCAAATGGTGCGCGCAGCGCTTCCCATCCTATAACCCGACCGACAACACTTATACGGGTCCGCAGGGCAAGGACGTAACCTGCCGCTCGCCAGGCTGATCACGGCCGCGGCCGGGACAGGACGAATGCGGCGCAGGCGAGCAGCGCAAGGCCGACTGCGACAGCAGGGATCGGCGACGGGTGCGACGTTGCAAAGAAGATCGCATAGCCCGAGGCCATACCGAAAACAGCAAGCAGCTTCGACGAACCCGAAATCGCGCCGCTGTCGCGCCAGTCCCTGAGCGGCGCGCCGAACCGGCTGTTGATCAGCTTTGCTTCGAGCCTCGGCGAGGACCGGGCGAAGCACCAGGCAGCAATGATCAGGAAGATCGTCGTCGGCATCAGCGGCAGAAACGCGCCGATAATGCCGAGCGCCACCATCACCAGGCCAAGCCCGATATAGGCGGCTTTGATAACCAGATTGCGCCGCGGCGCGGCAGTTGGACTTTGATCATCGGGCAAATTGCAGGCACTCCAGCGCACCCTCGATCCGGGTGCCGATGCCTTCGTCGGGAAATTCGGGATGATTGTAAAGGGGCGCGCCGGACGCAGCCGCCCTAAAAGGGAAAAGGCCGGGCGAATTCTCGCACCGACCTCCCATCATCGCCGTCAGCGGGTGCCAGTACATCCGTGGTCACCTGCGAAGCGATTTCATAGGCTTACTCTATGCCGATGCAGCGGCTTTGCAAGCGCTTGATGCTACCAATTTTGGTCAGGCAGGAGTTCCCGGAGAATGCGGTTCCGGCGGCAGCCGATCTCATAACAGAAAATGCTCAATAAGCGCCGGTTATTGGAGACTGGATGTTTTCAAAAGAGTGGCTGAACGGCGATTATGAACTCGCCGACAAGCATCGAGGCCACTCCTCCCGGCCTTCGTCGGCGGTTCCCTCTGGAGGTTTTCGAACTCTCCCATTTGGGCCATCCACGGATGGCCCTATTTTTTTTGCCGGCACTAGTGCAGGACGACCGGCTGCTCGGACCATTTGTGCGACAGCCTGAGATCGTCGAGCACGACCAGCAGCTTCTCGAATTCCACCATGATCGATCGGAATTCCTTGGCATCAGCCTCGACGATGCCGCGGGCCTTGGAGGACACAGCTTCGATGAGGCGCAGCATCCAGCCGCAGCGGCGGTCGGGCAGATCGCCCAGCACGTCCCGGCGATAGTCTTCCAGATAGCGGTGGATATGCGCAACCAGCATGCGCTTGTCCGCTGGCGTCAGCGACGGCACGCTTTCGCTCGCGGCCTGGATAGCGGTAATGACCGGAATCGACATCTGCTACTCCCGTGGTTGGGCCACAGATGTATTCGCCGGACCCGATGGGCACCACGGCACAAAGTCTGATGCGGGTCAATTTATCGCGGTGACCACATCCTGAGACGGCGGCTGACATTGCCGGCGCGGCCCGTCGAAAGGCTGATAGCTGTTGTCTTCCGCACGGTAGGACTGGTAGCGCGCCGCGCACCAGGACGCAGCCGCCTGGCTTTCGACAGCGCTTGGGCTGGCTGTCGCGGCAGTCTGCGTCACAGCCTCTCCGCTGCCAGCCTGCTCCGAAAAGGGCGAGGTGCAACTGCGCCTCTCGCCGCTGAAGGCGCGGTAGCTGTTGGTCGCGGGATCGTAGGAACGGTAGCGCTGCGAGCACCAGTTGAGGTGCTCTGCCGGCAAAGCCGGCTCCGCTGCGGCAGCCACCACCGGCGCGGGATCCGGCTCGCGCGACGCGACGCTGATCTTCGGCGCATCGGTGACATAGCTCGAATAGACGGGTGCAACGCGCTGGTAATTCTGCTTGCCAGGATCGACGCGAACCGGGCTCGTCGTCCAAAGATCCGGCGCCGAGAGATCGGCGAGCCGATGCGTCTCCGATTCCGCCATGACGATCGAAGCCACGGATGCAGCCGCGATACAGCCGGCGACCGATGTCACGATACCGAATGTCAGTGATGCGACCGCGTTCATTTGCCAAGCTCCCGCTGTTCGACCGGAACGAATACCCTGCCCTGCTTCTCATCGCCGCGATCGACATTCGAAAGCAGAACGAGGATGCAGCCGGCCATCGCCATCAGGATGGCGACGATCGGAAGAACGGCGCTTGCCGATTTTGGTTCCCCGTAGATCATCCGTCTCTCCATAAGAAAAACCGGCGGCGCGAACGCCACCGGTTCAGGCCGTCAGGCCGTGATGATGTAGACAATCGTGTAGGCCGTCGGATCGACGATGACGATCCGTCCGTCGGCCAGGATGAAGAAGCGGTAGGTTTCGTACTGCGGTACGATCTTGACGATCCGCGGCGGCAGCGGCTCCAGCCGGATCTTCTTCGGGATCGCGGTGCCGACCGAGACCGTGAAGTTCACTTCGCGGACCGGTTCGACATGCACTTCCTTGACGACCTGCCGGATTTCCGTCTGCTGTTCGACCGAGATGTTGACGTTGGTCGTCTTGTTGACGGTCGTATTGTTTTCGACATTGGTCTTGCTGTTGGTCTGCGTCTCGGTCGAGCCGGACGGCTTCGTGGCATCGCCGGATTTCTGCGCATCGCTGCCGGACTTTTGGGTCTCGGATGACGTGCCACTCTCCTGCGAGCCGGATTTCTGGGTTTCGGTCGATGGCTTGGAGCCGTCAGTGCCCGAGGTGCCACTGGGCTTCATGCCGCCACCCTGCGCGGCACCATTGCCTGAAGCGTCCGGTTTCGTCTCACTGCCGGATTGGGCCGGCGCCGTGCCGCCTTCTGTCGAGGTGCCGGGCTGAACCTGCGCCTTGCCGCCAGCACCGTCACTGGCATCCGGCTGCTGCTGAGTGGCGCCACCGGACTGATCGGTCTGGGCTGCACCCTTCTTTTTGATGATCGGGGCATCCTGGGCCGAGGCGGACATGATGCCGACGGGCGATACACCGATCGACAGGGCCGTCATCAGGACGGCAAGGGTCTTGGTTTTCATGACAATCTCTCTGAGTTCGGGCCGCACGAGGCCGTGCCTCACAATGTGCGGCTGGATTTCGTTTCGTGTTGAGGAATGGAGGACGCGACCTCGGCCGCGTCCGGGATCCGGTCAGTTGATGACCTGGATCACCTTGCGGGACGACGGCTCGACGATGACGCGCTCATCGTTCACGACCGCAAAGGCATATTTCGGATTTTCAGGAACCGGCGTGACGACGACGGTCTCCGGAAGCGGCTGGCCGACGACGATCTTTTCCTTGACCACGACGCGGGCCGAAGGCGCCGGCGCTTCACGGACATAGGTGACGACCTTCTGCGGCGGCGGATCGATGACCGTGCCGACAACGGCACCCGTCACGCCACCGACGGCAGCACCGACAGGACCGCCGACGATCGCGCCGGTCACGGCACCACCTGCAGCGCCATTGACGGTGGAAGACTGGGCGAGTGCAACGCCCGACATCAGGGTCGCGGCCGCAGCCACGCCTACCATAAGCTTGGAGAGCATTTTCTCCTCCTTTTGTCGCTAGGCGGCCTTAATGACCGCTGCCTACCCAACCATCGGAGGCGGCACCTGTTCCGGGCATCGGACCTCAGTCCGAGGCACCCCGGACCATGGTCGGGGGTCTGGAACTGCGGCCATTTCGGCTCGTTGCTACAGGGACCAAAGGAGCCCAGTCATGAGCAGCATCCATAGACCTTCCGCCGGCCCGGTTGCGATCAATGCGTCGGTCGTCGCACTGGTCGTCTTCCTGTGCGGCGTCCTCTATTTCTTCGGCGCGGCGATGTCGGGCGATACGCAGATCACCAAGAGCGTTGCCGGCGCGGATATCATCGATACACGCGATGCCCCGAACTAGGCGCTGCCGGGATGTCACGCAGCTATCTGGAATTCCTCTAGGGTAGTACCATGTCTGTCGGACACGCAGTCGACAGGTCGCAGATGCATTGGCTCAGCCGTTGGAATGCCCGCTCCTTGGCCTCCCAGTTCTTCATAACCGGGGGCGTCGTCTCGATCATGGCGATGCTCCTGATCGGCATTTTGCTGACGCGGCTGATCGAGGACGCAGTGATCCATAATTCCGGCGCAGCGACCGCGCTGTATGTCGATAGCGTCGTCGCCCCGCTGCTTCCCGATATGCAGACGGAAACGCTTCTTGACGAAGGAAGCGCCCAGGCGCTCAACGAGACGCTGTCGCAGGGCGCGCTAGGCAAGCGCCTCGTCTCGTTCAAGCTCTGGAGAAACGACGGCACCATCCTCTATTCCAACGAACAGGAGCTGATCGGCCGGAAATTCCCGGTCAGCGACAAGCTTCGCCAGGCCTTTTCAGGCGCGCTCGTCGCCCGCTACGAGGTCGCCAGCGATCCGGAGAGTGAAAAGGAGAGGCAACTCGGCAAGCCGCTGATGGAAATCTACAATCCGGTGCTGCAGCCATGGTCCGGCCAGCCGGTCGCGGTCGTCGAGTTCTACGAGACGGCTGAGGGACTTGCCGACAGCATTGCCCGCGCAAGACTTTGGAGTTGGGCCTCTGTCGCCGGACTGACGGCGATCTTCTTTCTGGCGCTTTCGGCTCTGGTTTTCCGCGGCAGCCGGCTGATCGAGGCGCAACGCAGTGATCTCCGCGACAAGGTGACGGAACTCTCGGCCCTGCTTGCCGAAAAACTTGCCCTGCAGCGGCGCCTGCAACGGTCCTCGCTGCGGGCCGCCGCTCTCAACGAAACCTATCTTCGCAGCGTCGGCGCCGATCTCCACGATGGACCCGCCCAGCATATCGCCTATGCCTCGCTGCGGCTCGACAGCGAGATGCTGGTCGATGCCAAAACAAGCCCCGACATGCGGGAAAAGGAGCTGTCGTGGATCCGCTCGAGCCTTGCCGAGGCGATGCGCGAAATCCGTACGATCTGCCGAGGCCTCGTCCTGCCGGAGATCGAGGGCGCCTCGTTCGCAGAGATCATCGAACGGGTGGTGTCCGCCCATGAGACGAGGACGGCGAGCACGGTTTCGCGCAGCGTCGAGGATGATCGCTCGGACCTCTCGGCCGCGGTGAAGATCTGCGTCTACCGCTTCGTCCAGGAAGCGCTCAACAATGCCTATCGCCATGGCGGCGGCATCGAGCAATCGGTGACGGCGCGTGTGCGCGACGGCGAGGTCAGGATCGAGGTTCGTGACCAGGGCGATGGCTTCGATCCGAACGAGGTGCGGCCGACAAGCCTTGGGCTTGCGGGACTTCGCGAACGGGTCGACAGTCTCGGCGGAGACTTCGATATCAAGACCAGCGGCGCCGGCACGGTGGTGTCGATGACGCTTCAGCTGATGGAACTGGAGGATGCAAAATGACGGCGATCACGATCGGCATCGTGGACGATCACCCGCTGTTCCGGGAAGGCGTCAGCCGCAGTCTCTCGGAGGTCGATGATTTCGTGGTGATCGGCGAAGGTGCGAGCAGCGACGACGCGATCCGGCTTGCGGCCTCCGACCGGCCCAGCGTGCTGCTGCTCGACGTCTCCATGCCCGGCGGCGGCCTGGAGGCGATCAGTTCGGTTCTGTCGCGAAGCCCGGAAACACGGGTGCTAATGCTGACCGCGTCCGAGGAGGTCGATACACTGTCCGCAGCCCTGCAGCGCGGCGCAGCCGGATATGTGCTGAAGGGGATCGGGTCGCGCGGCCTTGCCGAAGCGATCCGGGCGGTGGTACGCGGTTCGAAATTCGTCTCTCCGGCGATGTCCGCCAAGGTGATGGAGCGCTCGCTGGGCGCTCAGTCCTCGCCGAAGGCGTCACTGACGCCGCGCGAGCTCGAGGTGATGGAACTCGTCGCCGAAGGCCTCTCCAACAAGCATATCGGCCTGCGTCTCGACCTGCAGGAAAAGACCGTCAAGCATCACATGACGCAGATCTTGCTGAAGCTCGGCGTGACCAACCGTACCGAGGCCGCCATCAAATGGCGGGATCTGGCCTAGCGGAGATACCGCGACAGGCGCGTAACATCGGCCTGCGTCGCCAGCCTGTTGCTGATCGTCCGGCCCTTCGCATCCTTCATCACGTAGCGGTTCGAGACGATCGTCTCGGTGATACCGTTGCGGTGGCGGATCCGGATTGTGCCGTCCGCGCCGCGCGTCGCCTGGACGCCAGCGCCCGTAGAGGCAGCCCCGGCATCGGCAGGATCGGCGGAGCTTGCCGGACCGCCATTGCCCTTGCCATTCCCGTTATTGCCATTGCCATTTCCAGTGCCGCCGCCGGAATTTCCATTTCCGCCGCCGTTCCCGCCACCATTGCCGTTATTGCCGCCGCCATTGCCATTGTTGCCGCTCTTGGCGAAGGCATCGAGGCTCAGACGACGTGCGCCACCGAGCGGCAGAAAGGCTGCGGCCAGCCCGGCTCCGGCGATGATCTTCAGAAAGCGTCGTTTCGACTGGCTCATGGTTTCCGTCTCTGCTTCTTGCAGCTTCTACGCAAGACAGGACGTATGAGATCGCTACCGGCTGCGAAAAGCAAGGTCCCGGGACCATGGTGCCGGGTCAGACACGGACCATGGTCCGACGTGCCGGGCGCAATTGCGCACCTTTCCTCAGCGCCCGCGGCGCTTGGAAGCACCAGCGGCCACCGCTTTGATATTGCGAATACTCCGCGCTTGTCATAGGCCTCATCAGACGATCGCAGGGAGCCCGCCGGATGACAAAACAGAAGCCGAAAATCGCTATCAATGGCTTTGGCCGCATCGGCCGCTCCGTTCTCCGTATCCTGCTGAAAGAGCGCCGCGATATCGAGGTCGTGCTCGTCAACGACATTGCCCCGCTGGAAAGCTGCGCCTACCTCTTCCAGTATGACAGCGTCTTCGGTCCCTGGGCGGAAGACGTATCAGCCGAAGACCGCGCATTGCGCATCGGCTCGCGCTCTATCCCCTTCCACAACGAGCGCGACATTCGCGCCCTCGATCTCTCCGGCGTCGATATTTTCCTCGAATGCACCGGCCAGCCCTATACCCGCGATTATGTCTCACGGGCGCTGGAAGCCGGGGCGAAGCGCGTGCTGATTTCGGGTCCGGCTGAATCGGCCGACGTGACGGTCGTGCTTGGCGCCAACGAGCAGATGATCGCCGGCCACAAGATCATATCCAACGCCTCCTGCACCACCAATGCGCTGGCGCCGCTCCTGAAAACGGTCGATGACCTCTTCGGTATTATCGGCGGACAGATGACGACGGTTCACTGCTATACGGGCAGCCAACCGACCGTCGACCAGCCGCGCGACGATTTTGCCCGCAGCCGCGCCGCCGCCCTTTCCATGGTTCCGACCAGCACCAGCGCCCACAAGCTGGTCGGCAAGGTCCTGCCGTCGCTTGCGGGAAAGATCGAGGCCCGCGCCATTCGCGTTCCGACCGCCAGCGTTTCGGCGATCGACCTGACGGTATCGCTGGAGAAAGCGCCGTCCCTCTCAGAAGCACGCGATAAGCTGAAAAGCGCGATCGCCGCATCGTCCGTCATCGGCTGGATCGAGAAGCCGCTCGTATCCGTCGACCTGCGCGCCCGGCCGGAATCCCTGGTGGTTTCAGGCCCGGAACTCTCGGTATCGGCCGGTGGCTTGCTGCGCGTGTTCGGCTGGTACGACAACGAATGGGGCTTTGCCAACCGGATGATCGACGTCGCATCGCTGATGGCCAATTCCTGAGGGGACGATAGCTTTGCTGCATCGAAACGCATTCCTCGCGCTATCAGCACTCGCGACAGTCGCCTCCCTGTTGTGGGCGCCGTCACTCATGGCGCAGGACGCGCCGGCCGGTGCGACCTGGTCCAGGGATCCGGCCAGCCATTGCGAATTCGTTTCTCCCATCTCGCTGACCGCAGGCCCGACCTATTGGACCGGTGCATGCGCCGGCAACAAAGCCTCCGGCCTCGGCATGCTGCGCCGCCGTGACGGAGCCCAGGCCGGTCCGGCTTTCTACGGCGAAATGCAGAACGGCGTGCCTGTGATCGGCGTGATCGACAATGAAGGCTACCGCGTCGGCCGCTTCAGCAACGGCGATATCGGCGGCAATGCCGAGCTTGAGTCGCAGGATCGTCTTCACGCCTTCCGTGCCGCAGCAGAGGCAGCGCGGGCAGTCGGCGCCCTCTATGCCAAAGAGGGCAACGCCGCATCATCCCGCCACTATGAAGAGATTGCCCAGCAACTCGACATGCAGATCGAATGATGGCCGGGCGGCGGCTGACATATGCAGGCTTGGCGCTAGTCCAGTTCTGCCTTGCCGGGCCATCCCTCGCAGATGACGCCACCCTGCCTGACGACGTCAGGGCCTTCATCAGCCGCCGCGATGATTGCGACCATTTCCGCGGCGAAGCCTCGCCCGACGAAGAACGGCAGGCAGAAATCGATCAGCAGCTGCGCACGCTGTGCAGCGGAAGCGACGCGGAGCTGGCCCGGCTGAAGCACCGCTATGCCCGGAACAAGACCGTCCAGAAGGCGCTTGACGATTACGATCCGAACATCGAGGGCGGCTCTCCGGATTGACATTCGATCGCCGTTTCCGGATGAGGGCCATGACCTGCTGTGGCGTTTTCTTGCGGCATCGCCTATCTGGTAGGTTCACAGAGCACGACTGCGCGGAACTGGACATTCGATGAGCAAATCCACGACGACCCTGAAGATAACCGCGCTCGTAATCGCAGCTCTGGCCGCCGCTGGCTCCGCGTCTGCCCAAGAGGCGGCAGCACCCTCACCCTTTGCCGATTTCGCCGAGAAGTGCATGAACGAAGGGCCGCGTTATGACCGCACGGCGGCACTTGCGAAGGAAAGCGGGTGGGGAGCGCTGTCGCAGGACATGACGCTCGGCATCCTGCCGCTCGATGAGCCGACCGCCTTCGACGGCTGGATCACCCAGACGGGTGGCGACAAGCCCTTCGAAGCGATCGTCATCGCCAAGGCAACCGTCGGCGAGAAGCCGGTCGAAAGCTGCACCATGGCTTTTGCCGGGGTTGACGCCGCGCAATTCGAACGCGATCTCATCGCGGCGAAAAGCGCCACCGCCTCCGGCCAGCAGAATGGCGAAGTGCGGGTGCGCAAATTCTTCTCGATCGAACGCGAGGGTTTCAAGGAAGCCGTGACGCTCGACCTGCCGACCTATCCGAATGGCGCCGACGAAGTGGTTGCCAGCGTCGTCGCCGAGCAGCAGATCGAGAACTGACCGCTGCCGTCAGATCCGGCGTTTTGACGGCGCCGGAATAAAATCTTTGTGATGGAAGCTATCGGCCTCCTGCTTCGTACATGCAGGTATGAGGACCATCACACGACTTTCCGCTTCCGGAAATCAACTCTCGCGCTACGCCCTGCCCGAAACACGGGCCGCCCGCAAATGGGCTCCGCCGGTTTTCTCGCCTGGGAACCCGGCTGCACCTGCCCGGCCAGCATTTGCGCTGCGCGCACCCAACTAAACCCTGATTTGACCACCGCGGATACCACCGCCAAGGAGACATGCATGGATCTCAACGATCAGCAGGCCATCGACAGCCTTTTCACCAAGCTCGCCAATGTTGAGCGGCAATCGGCGCCGCGCGACACGCAATCCGAACAGTTCATCAACGAGCGCATCACCCAGCAGCCCGGCGCGCCCTATTACATGGCGCAGACGATCGTCGTGCAGGAACAGGCGCTCGAGGCCGCCCAGCGCCGCATCGAGGAACTGGAGATGTTGAGCGCCAGTGCGCAGCCGCAGCGCGGCGGCTTCTTCGCGTCGATGTTCGGCAGCAGCAACCCGCCGCAGCGCGCGGTCGCCCGCCCGCAGAGATACGATGCCGCGCCCGCCTCTCCCTGGGGTGGCGCTCCGAACCAGGGATACGGTCATGCCACTCCGATGGCGCCGCGCGCCGGTGGCGGCTTCCTGGCCGGTGCCGCGCAGACGGCAATGGGTGTCGCCGGCGGCATGCTGCTGACCAATGCCGTCATGGGCATGATGGGCGGCAACGAGGCGCAGGCCGCCGAACCTCAGGAGGAAGCCCCCGAGGAAGAGATGGACATGTTCGGCGACGAGGAATGATACTGCCTGAGGATGCGATCAGCCGCGCCTCAGTCGTGCAGATACATGTCGCGTATGCCTGGATCAGCCTCGCCACCCTGCGGCGGGGCTGATCCGCATTCGGGCGTAACACTGGCGACTGCAATCGATCCCGCCAGAGCGTCGTCTGCCCGGTTGTCAGGCAGGCTCCTTGCCACGGCGACGGCCAGCACAAGAAGTGCCAGACGAAAAGCGAAGGCACGCAAGATTTTTTCAGAAGCGTCCATGTCCAATCCGGCTCCAAGACCATATCAAGCATGATCGGCAGCCGGCGATTTCGCACAATGCGGAAGATACAAGGCAAGGCTTCGGAAAATCCGAAGGCCTGACGCGGGAGGGACTATGCGCTTCGATCTGACCGACCTTCGTCTCTTCCTGCATGTCGTCGAAGCACAGAGCATCACACAGGGCGCCGAGCGATCGGGCATGGCGCTGCCTTCGGCGAGCGCCCGCATCCGCGGCATGGAGGAGATGAGCGGCATCCCGCTGCTGGAGCGCGAGGCACGCGGCGTCCGGCCGACGCCGGCGGGAGAAGCGCTCACCCATCATGCCCGCATCGTGCTCGGGCAGATGGAGCAGATGCGCGGCGATCTGCAGCTCTATGCGGGAGGATTGCGCGGCCAGGTCCGGCTGTTTTCCGGCCGCGCCGCCATGGCGCATCTTCCGGCCAGACTGCGCCACTTCCTGGCCGATCACCCGGCGATCGATATCGACCTGCAGGAAAAGCAGAGCCCGGATGTCGTCGCGGCTGTCGCGGGCGGTCTCGCGGATCTCGGCATTGCCGCCGATACGAGCGAGACAGGATCGCTCGAAACCCGCCCCTTCGAGATCGACCGCCTCGTCGTCGTGGCCGCCTCGGATCATCCGCTGATCGCCGCGGGATCGGTGGCGTTCCGCGATATCCTCGGCGAACCCTTCGTCGTCCTGCCGGCGGACAGTGCGTTGCAGGGGCACCTGTCTGCGCACGCCGTCCGCGAGGGCCGGCAGTTCAAGATTCGCGTACGGCTCGACAGTTTCCAAGACATCTGCGCGATGGCCAGCAGCGGCGTCGGCCTCGCCATCGTTCCAGACGTTTATGCACGGCGCTATCAGGCCGAAATGGCACTCGGCGTGATCCCACTCACCGATGCCTGGGCGTTTCGCCATCTGCTGATCTGCGCCCGCAGCTTCGCCGCCCTGCCCGTCCATGCCCGCAAGCTGGTGGAGTACCTGACCAGCCCCTGAGGCTCAGCCGAAGGAGGCCGAGCGCTCGGCGGACATCGCCTCCCGCCGCGCGATTTCGCAGGCGAGCGCCCTCATATCATAGGGTTTCCGCAGGAAAGCCGCTGCCGGACCCAAAGCGGAGATATCAACCTCCCGGCCCGAGGTGACCCAGAGCGGCAGCGACGGCCTTGTGGCCGCGAGCAGCCGACTGAGATCCAGCCCGCTCAACCCGCCGGGCATATCGACGTCAGTGACTACGGCATCGACCTCGCCGTCTTTGCCGAGAACCGCAAGCGCCTCCAGCACATTGCAGCACTCGATCACCATATGCCCGCAGGCGATCAGTTCATCGGCCAATGCAAAGCGGATCAGGGCTTCGTCTTCCACGATCATCACGACTGCCATCCGGTTTCCCTCCGTTGTCGCATGATCGAAGAACGCACGAAAATGCGGATCGGAGCGCGGCCGATGATTAAGATTTTAGTTTATGTTTAACAAAATCCGAACGACCGGCAGGCGGTCACACCGCGCCCGTCCAGGCATAGATCTCGGCCGGCTCCTCGACGCCCCGGAGCTTGAAATGTCCCGCCGCCTGGAAGGCGCCGCCGGTCTGGGCCGCAAAGGGCGCCGAAGCCAGCAGGTTGGTTTCCAGCGCATCGGCGAGCTTTTCCATCCGCGACGCCTCGTTGACGGCCCGGCCGATGACGGTGAAATCAAGCCGCCGATCGGTGCCGACATTGCCGTAGAAGATCTCGCCGAGATGCAGCACGATATCGACGAGGATCTCGGGCTCGCCACGCTCCCGCCTGCCCTGATTGAGCGCATCGTTCATGGCGAGCGCCCTCTGCGCGGCCGACAGCGCCAGACGGCAGGCCTGCGCCGTATCGGCAGCCTGCACCGGGAAGATCGCCAGCAGGCTGTCGCCCATGAATTTCAGGATCTCGCCACCTTCCTCGACAACCGGCTTGCCGATCGCGTCGAAATGCTCGTTCAGCCAGTCGACGATGTCGTGCGGCTCGTGCTTTTCGTTGAGCGACGTGAAGTCCTTGAGATCGGCAAACAGGATCGCGGCATAGATCGACGCGCCATCGCCGCGCTGGATCTGCCCGGTCAGGATCAGCTCGCTCGTCCGCTCGCCGGTATAGACGGCCAGCACATCCTTCGCCACGCGGGTCATGGCGATGCGGCAGCAGGCGAGCGCCAGAGCGGGCATGACGCCCTCGAAGCCGGCAAGCTGGCTTTCCGTAAAACCGCCCAGCTGATCGGTGGCGATCGAGAAGCTGGCGCCTGCCAGAGCGGTATCACCAGGAAAGGGCGTGATCTTGATGACGAAATCGGTGGCACCGAGATCGCTGAGGTCCATCAGGATGGGAAACGGCGGCGTCTCAGCGTTGGCCGGAAGGCTCCAGCGCATGAATTCCAGCTGGTTCTCCAACAGATAGGAGATCGGCGAGCGCCGGAACAGCGCCTCACCCTCTTCGCCATGTTCCTGCGCCTCCTTGGATATGCCGGTGCCCCGATACCAGGCAACCGAGAGGCCGCGATGCTTCGGATCGATGGATGGCATGGCGATCGAGGCGCGCAGCAGCGGAAATCCCTGTTCAGTCAGGCGCAGCGAAAGGCCTTCGAGCAAGGCATCGATATCATCGGCGGCAAGTCCCTGCGCGATAATCCAGGCAATCAGGTCGGCCAAACCGTTCATCGAATCCCTCCGTCGTCACGCGATGATATCGCATAATTGCCATCCTCCCGAAACCAGACGCCGCCCTGCCTTGCATAAGCAGGGTGCCTGCATTAGCTCAACGGGAAAGGGAGAACGGCCGATGATCTTGCTGATAGTCGCGATAGCGATTTTTGTGGTGTTCTTCTTCCTCTTCCCCCGGCCCGCGCTCGTGGCACTCGCCATCATCATCGCTACGGTGGCCTGCATCGGAGCCTATCTCTACTACCAGCAATCCGGCCGCAATACGTCGGCAAGCCTGGTGACCGCCACCAGCACCGGAACCCAAGGCTGCACCGATCCCGCCAAGCCGGTCTTCGTCGAGATCACCAACGGCTCCGACCGCCAGGTGGACGCCGTCCGCTTCCGCCTCATCGCCAAACGCCCTGGCTACAGCGTCGAGGCCTATGCCGACTACCTGACCAGCTACAAGATCATTGAGCCCAAGGCCGTCTACGGCACCTGCTTCGCGCTCAACCACTATCGCGGCCTCGACACACTCAACCTGTCGCCTGCCGACCTCGACTGGTCGGTGGAGATCTCATCGGTCGATTTTGCCGGGGATAACAGGTGATAGAGCTTATCGGCAGAACGTAACCGGTAGCCCTCCATCCTGCCTCGGCGCCCTCGCTGATTTCACAAACGTGCAAATACACGCGCAGCCGCGTTGACTCCATTTTGCCTTTGTGATTTTGTTCGGTCATAGAACGAATTAATTGAGGACCTCGTGAGCGATACTCAGCGCATCTCCAGAAAGTTCTCCCAGCGCGCCGTCATGGAAGCGATTATCCAGAGCGGGCCGATCTCGCGCGCTTCGATTGCCAAGCAGACCAATCTTTCCAAGCAGACGATCTCGGAGATCGTCCGTCAGCTTGAGCTCGATGGCTGGATCCAGGAGACCGGACGCACGACGGGCCATATCGGCCGCAGCGCTGTGACCTATGAACTCATTCCCGATGCGGCCTTCATTGCCGCTGTCGACCTTGGCGGCACCAAGGTGCGGGTGGCGATCGCCGATCTCGCCTTTCATGTCTTCGCCGAAGAGGTGGCACCGACCGATCGCCGCGGCGGCCAGTTTGTCGTCGATCAGATCGCCGATCTTTGCTGGCAGGCTGCTGCGCGTCAAAATATCCCGAGAGAGAAGATTCGCATGGCGGTGATCGGGGCGCCTGGGGCGCCGGAGAAATCGACCGGCCGCATTCTTCTCGCTCCGAATATCCCCGGCTTCGACGCCATGGACGTGGCGTCTGCGCTCGAAAAGGCACTCGGCTTCAATGTGACGCTTGAGAACGACGTCAATCTCTGCGTCATCGGCGAGAACTGGCTCGGCCAGGGCCAGGGCATCGACAATCTCGCCTATATCGCCGTCGGCACAGGCATCGGCGGCGGCTTGATGGTCAACGGCCAGCTGGTGCGGGGCGTCGGCAATGCCGCCGGCGAGCTCGGCTTCCTGCCGTTCGGCGCCGATCCGTTCGAGCCGGAATCCCTGCGGACCGGCGCCTATGAGCGCGTCGCCGCCTCCTTCGGCATCATGGAGCGCTACCAGACGCTTTCCGGCCAACCCGCGACGGTGCCTGAGATTTTCGAAAAGGCAGCGGGCGGCGACGCCGATGCTACCACCGTGCTTGACGACACCGCCAGGCTACTGGCGCAGGGCATTGCCGCCATCGCGGCGATCGCCAACCCGCAGAAGGTCATTCTCGGCGGCTCGATCGGCCTGCGTGATGAACTGATCGAGCGCGTGCGGACATTCCTGCCGCAATGCTTCCCCTACCCTGTCGAGGTCGAGAAGAGCGCGCTCGGCGTGCAGGCGGCGATCGTCGGCGCCATTGCGATCGGTCTCGGCCATCTGCACAACGCGCTGTTCGGCGCCGATGCCCCCGATAGCCGGATGTCCCTGCCGCCGGCGGAAACCATGCATTTCAGGGAGGCCGCCCGATGAGCGCAGACGATCTGACGAAGCGCTTGCGGGAAGCGCTCGACCGCGACGATGCCATCAGGCTGCTGCGCGCCGCGATCGGCCGCGACAGCATCACCGGAAACGAGGCCAATGTCGTCTCGCTGCTGAGGGATGAAATGGTCTCCCGCGGCGTAGAGAACGTAAAGACCGCCGATTTCCTTCCCGGCCGTCCGAATGTTTGGGGCGAGCGCAAGGGTGCCGGTGGCGGCCATCGGCTGCAGTTCATCGGTCACACCGATACCGTTCACGTCGATGGCTGGCGGGAGCATTGGGCCGGTACCGAGCGTGAAGATCCCTTCGCCGCTCCGATCATCGACGGCCAGATCTGGGGCCGTGGCTCCGGCGATCTCAAGGCCGGGATCTGCACGTCGCTGGCGGCGCTGTCGCTGCTCGACAAGGCCGGCATCAGGCTGAAGGGCGATCTCGCCTTTGCCTTTGTCGGCGACGAGGAGAGCGGCCAGCCGGGCACAGGCATTTCCGCTGGCATCAAGGACTATGCCGCCCGCATCGAGGCCGGCGAAATTGAGCGGCCGGATTTCGTCGTCTACACCGAGCCGACGCAGCTTGCGGTCTATTCGGCGCAGATCGGCTTCTTCATCGCCGATATCACCATCACCGGCAAATCCGCCTATTTCGGCGTGCCGGAACTTGGCAAGGATGCGTTGAAAGCAAGCCATGCCGTGATGTCGGCGCTCTGGAAACACTCGGACGAGATCGCCGCCCGCGGCGAGCATCCGCTGATCGGCCGCGGTTTCCTGCTGATCACCGGCCTGACCGGCGGCGGCTTCATTGCGGTGCCAGAGGAATGCAAGCTTTCGCTGATCCGCAAGCTGCTTCCGGGCGAATCCCTCGACAATGCGGCGACCGAGATGGAAGCTGTCATTCGCGGCGCCATCGCGGACCCCGAGATCAAGGTCGAGATTGCCTATCCCGCCGGACGCGACCACCGGGTCGGCGGGTCGGCAGCCGAGATCGATCCAAACCTGCCTGCGGTGTCGATGCTCTGCGCGTCGGTCGCCCAATCCTTTGCCGGACGTGGCGCGATCGAGGGCGCGCCGTTCTGGTCGGAATCGCCGTTCTTCGTCAACCGGCTGGGCATTCCCGCCGTCTATTGCGCGCCGGGCGATATCCGCAACTGCCACACATTCGAAGAGCATGTCGACATCGAGGAATACCTCGCCGGGATAGTCGCGTTCGCCAGCTTCATGGCGCGCTACTGCGGCGTGGCGGAATAAAGAGTGCCAAACCAACAACGACGAAAAAGGGAACATGACCATGCTGATGAGGAAGATTCTGAATGCCGCGCTTGTGACGAGCGCCCTGATCGCCGCGCCGATGCTGGCGCAGGCCGAGACCGTCGGCCCATCGGGAGAAGCCGCGACCAAGAGCGAGGAAATCAAGCTCTCCGACGCCGATCTCGCCAAGCTCAAGGGCAAGGGCTACAAGGCCGCCCTGCTCTGGCACACATCGTCGGATTTCACCAATGCCGTTTCGGCCGGCGCCAAGGATGAGTTCGCCAAGGCCGGCGTCGATATTGCCGTTACGACGGATGCCGGTTTCGACGCTGCCAAGCAGCGCAGCGACATCGAGACCGCGCTCGCCGCCAAGCCCAACGTCATCCTGGCGCTGCCGCTTGACCCGGCAACGTCGGCCGAAGCCTTCAAGCAGGCCGTCAAGGACGGCACCAAGCTGGTCTTCCTCTCCAACCTGCCCGCCGGCTACAAGCACGACACCGACTATGCGGCGATCGTCACCGACGACCTCTACCAGATGGGCAAGCAGGCAGCCGATGCGCTCGCTGCCGCAATCGGCAAGAAGGGTAAGGTCGGCTACATCTTCCACGACGCCACCTACTACGTCACCAACCAGCGCGACCAGGCGTTCAAGTCGACGATCGAGAAGGACTATCCGGATATCAAGATCGTTGCCGAGCAGGGCATCTCCGATCCGGCCCGCGCCGAGGAGCTGGCCAATGCGATGCTCCTCCAGCATCCCGATCTCGACGGCATCTACGTGACCTGGGCGGAACCGGCCGATGGCGTGCTCGCGGCCCTTCGCGGCGCCGGCAACAAGACGACCAAGGTCGTCACGCTCGACCTCTCCGAGCCTGTCGGCCTTGACATGGTCAAGGGCGGCAACGTTACGGCTATTGTCGCCGACAAGGCCTATGAGCTCGGCCGTGCCATGGCGGCTGCCGGACTGAAGTCGCTGATCGGCGAAAAGACCCCGCCCTTCATCGTCGCCCCGGCGCTGACGGTCACCAAGGCCAATGTTGCCGAGGGATGGAAGGAATCGCTCAACCGCGATGCGCCGAAGTCGGTTCTCGACGCCGCAAAGTGATTGCGCTGACCGGCGGCCTCTGCGGCCGCCGGCTCTCCGGAAACCGGGAGGCGGGTTCACCGCTCCCCTTGAGCATTCATGCCGTTCCAGCGGGCGGCATGTCTATCGCCAGTAAACAGGCAGACCGGCCATGCCCCTGAAAATGCGCATCAATCTTCAGCAGTATGTCGTCTATTTCGGCTTCGTCGCGATCTTCATCTTCTTCGCGGTGATGCTGCAGGATAGCGGCTTCCTGACCACCAGAAACCTTTCCAACATCGTGCTGCAGACCGCCCCGGTGACGATCATGGCGATCGGCCTGGTCTTCGTGCTTTCGGCAGGCGAGATCGACCTTTCGATCGGTTCGATCGTCGCGGTCTCCGCCCTTAGCGCCGCCGTGGTGATCGAGAGCTATGGCGTGGTGCCGGGCGTTCTTGCCGGCCTGGGCGCCGGGCTGACAATCGGCTTCGCCAACGGGGTGCTGGTCGCCTATGTCAGGCTGCCGTCCTTCCTCGTCACGCTTGCGACCATGGGCCTGTTTGCCGGTGTCGCCCGGTCGCTGACCAATCTGCGGTCCGTGCCTGTCACCGACGAGACCTTTACCGGCTTCTTCGGCTCGGGTTCGCTCCTCGGCATCCCGTCGCTGATCTGGTGGACCATTCTGGCGATCGCCGCCGGGCATATCGTCTATCGCGAGACCCGGTTCGGCGCGCATGTGCTGGCTGTCGGCGACAATGCACGGGCCGCCAGCGTTTCGGGCATCAAGGTTCCGCACATCCGGCTGGCCGTGATGATGCTGAGCGGCGGCCTCGCCGGACTTGCCGGGCTGCTCTACTCCGGCCGCCTGCAGGCCGCCAAATACACGCTCGGCGAAACCGACCTGATGACCGTCATCGCCGCCGTCATCGTCGGCGGCACGCTGCTCAACGGCGGTAGAGGCTCGATCGTCGGCGCCCTCGTCGGTTCGCTGATGATGGGCATGCTCAACAACGGCCTTGATCCTGATGGGCCTTTCCGTTTCCGACCAGATGATCGTTCGCGGCTTCATCATTCTTGCGGCAGTGGCCGTGTCCCTGCGCGAAAAGCTACGCTGAAGAGAGGTTTTCCCATGTTTCTCGACGTTCTCCGCCGCCGTAACCCGAAGTTCATCGAAGCCGCCATCGCCCTCCATCGCGAAGGCCGGATCCCCGCCAATTCCTACGTGCTCGATCTCGATACGGTCGAGGCCAATGCCCGCATCCTGAAGAATGAGGCCGACCGGCTGGGCCTGAAGATCTTCGCGATGACCAAGCAGGTCGGCCGCGCCAGCTCGTTTGCCCACGCCGTCATGCGCGGCGGCATCAACCGCTCGGTGGCCGTCGACATGGCCTGCGCTCGCGCGACCCATCGCGCCGGTCTCAAGGTCGGCCATCTCGGTCACCTGCAGCAGGTCGCGCGGCACGAGGCAAAGGCCGCCGCCAAGACCTTCCGCCCGGATTACTGGACAGTGTTCAACGATGAGAAGGCCGCCGAAGCCGCGGCTGGCGCCAAGGCCGCCGGTTATACGCAGAGCCTGCTCGCCCGCATCCGCGCCGAAGGCGATACCTTCTACCGCGGCCACGAGGGCGGCTTCGAAGCGGCCGATGTTGCCACAGTGGCAGAGCACTTCGACCGGCTCGACGGCGGCCGATTTGCCGGCATCACCACCTTCCCGGCGCTGCTTTTCGATCACCAGACGCGCAAGGTCATGCCGACCCACAATCTGGCGACGCTGACCAAGGCCGCCGAAGCGCTGGCCAAGGCCGGCCGCAAGGATATCGAGGTCAATGCCCCCGGCACCACTTCCTCCGTCCTGCTGCAGGCGCTTGCCGATGCGGGCGCCACGCAATGCGAGCCGGGCAACGGGCTGCACGGAACGACAGCGCTGCATGCCGTCGAGGACCTGCCGGAACTGCCTGCCGTCTGCTACCTGACAGAGGTCTCGCACCTCTCTGGCGGCAAGGCCTATTGCCTCGGCGGCGGCTTCTATATCGACCCGATCTTCCCGGACTATGACGTCAAGGCGATCGTCGCCGACGAGCCGACGACTGCTGCTTCCGCACTGCGTAGCGTCGAGATCCCGCCGCCCTCGATGATCGACTATTACGCGATGATCGATGCCGAAGGCGCCAAGGCGCCGAAGGTAGGCGACACCGCCGTATTCGGCTTCCGCGGCCAGGCCTTTGTCACCCGCGCCTATGTCGTCGGCGTCTCCGGCATCTCCAGGGGACCGCCGAAGGTCGAGAGCATCGAGAACGGCTTCGGCGAAGCCGAATCCTGGCCGGTCTGAGGTATTGCCGATGAACGCTTCCGCTCCCGTCCTGTCGCTGAAGGACATCAAGAAGAACTTCGACGCCGTGGTAGCGATCGAGAATTTCTCGCTCGACATCCATCCCGGTGAAATCGTCGCCCTCGTCGGCGACAACGGCGCCGGCAAATCGACGCTGATCAAGATCATCTCCGGCGTCTATGCCCCCTCAGTCGGGGACGATCACCATCGAGGGCGACACCGTTTCCATGTCGAGTGCAACGATGGCGCGCTCGCACGGCATCGAGGTCGTCTATCAGGATCTGGCGCTCGCCGACCAGCAGACCGTCTACATGAACATGTTCCTGGGGCGCGAACTGACCAACGGCTTCGGCCTGCTCGACCGCAAGACGATGATCGCCGAAACCGAGAAGCTGGTGAAGGAACTCGACGTCCGCATCCCCTCGGCACACGCGACGATCAAGGATCTCTCGGGCGGCCAGCGCCAGGGCGTCGCGATCGCCCGCGCCACCCGTTGGGCAAAGAAGCTGATCCTGCTCGACGAGCCGACCGCAGCACTTGGCGTTGCCGAAACGGCGAAGGTGGAGGCGATCGTGCAGTCGCTGAAATCGCGCAATATCGGTGTCCTGATCATCAGCCACAGCCTCGACCAGGTCTTCAAGCTCTCCGACCGCATCTGCGTTCTCAGACGTGGAAAGCAGATCGGTATCCGCAAGACGTCGGAAACCGACAAGAACGAGATCGTCTCGATGATCACCGGCGTGTAACGCACGCCGGCTGTTCTCAACGCCCGCTGCGCTTCGACCGTGAGTGCCGCGGCACCATGCGCCGCAAGAGCGATTTCGACTTCCGCTTTCGCGGGATGAGATCGATATCGCTGACGAGCTTTGCTCCGCCGTCGCGGCGTTCCAGGGTGATCTTGCGGCTGTGGAACGCTTCGAGCTCGGCCCGGTGCGCGACGCTGACGATGGTGACCTTCGGCAGTTCGCGGATGATCGTCTGCATCATCTGGTCCTGGCTTTTCTCATCGAGCGCCGAGGTTGCCTCGTCGAGTACGATGATATCGGGATCGTGGAGAAGCAGGCGGGCGAAGGCGAGGCGCTGTTTCTCGCCGCCGGAAAGGGTCTGATCCCAGGGCGCCTCCTCCTCTATCCTGGCGCTCAGATAATCCAGCCCGACGGCTTTCAGCGCGCCCTTGATCTCCTCTTCGCTCCAGTCGTCGGCGGCACGCGGATAGGCCGTTGCCCGGCGCAGCGTGCCCGAGGGGATGTAGGGGCGCTGCGGCAGCATGAAGAGCCGGCTGCCGGCCCGGAAGTTGACGCTGCCCTGGCCCCAGGGCCAGAGACCGGCAATGGCGCGCACCAGTGTGCTCTTGCCCGTGCCGGATTCACCGGAGACGAGCACACGCTCGCCGGGTTCGATATCGACCTGCGTTTCCTTGACGACCGAGGTGCCGTCATCGAGCGACACCGAGAGATCGTTGAGGCTCAGCATGGCCTCGCCTTCCGTCTCGCCGTGCTGGATACGGCCGAGGGAGTCATTGTGTTCGGCGCGCTCGAGCCCGTCGAGCGACATCATCAGCGAAGCGATACGGCGCGCGCTGGCGTTCCAGTCGGCAAGGCGCGGATAGTTGTCGACCAGCCAGCCGAAGGCGGCCTGGACGATGGTAAAGGCCGATGCGGCCTGCATGACCTCGCCAAGCGTCATGGCGCCTTCGAGAAATTTCGGCGCGCAGAGCAGGATCGGCACGACGGGCGCGATCAGGCTCGATCCCTGCGAGACCAGCGTCGTGCGCATATGCTGGCCGGCCAGCAGCGCCCATTGCCGGATAACCTTGCCAAATGTCCGGTCGACGTCGTTGCGCTCCTCCTCCTCGCCGCCGAGCAGCGCAATGCTCTCGCCGTTTTCGCGCACATGCGTCAGCGTATAGCGGAACTCGGCCTCGGTCTGGTTCTTGACCTCGGAGACCGCGACGAAGTTGCGGCCGATGAAAGCGATCGAGGTCGAGGTAATCCCGGCATAGAGAACGGCGGCAACCACCAGAAAACCCGGAATTGTGATCATCGAGCCGCCGACCGGCAAGGTCAGAGCGCCGCCGATCGTCCAGAGCACGACGATGAAGGTGGAGGCCGACAGGAAGGCGACGATGACACCGGCGATAAAATCGACCGGCGATTCCGTGGCGATCCTGAGGTCTTCGGAGATACGGGCCTCGGGGTTGGCGTGGTCGCCGCCGATCAGGTTCAGCTGATAATAGCGGCCATTGGCCAGCCAGCGCTGGATGACCGCCTTCGTCAGCCACGAGCGCCAGCGCCGCTGGATCATCATCCTGACCAGCACCTGTGCGGTAACGAGTGCCACGCTTCCGAGCACCAGCGGCAAGAACACTGCGCTCAGATAATAGACGGTGCCGGCATCATGCCGCTCGATCGCGTCGAAGATTTTCCGGTTCCAGAGATTGATACCGTATTGGAAGCCGACATTGAGGACGATCATCGCCAGCAGCCCGAGCGTGCAGGGCCAGGCGAAGCTGTCGCCATGACGGCTCCAGTAGCCCCGCGCGCTGATCCAGAAGCGCCGCAGCAGATAGCGCTTGCGCGCATGCTCGGCTTCTTCCGGCGTCAGGCCCGGATCGGGTTCGGCAATATCCGGCGGTGGAGGGGCCTCAACAGTCGATCCCTCCCCTTGGTGCGACTTCGCGGCACCTTCCGGTTTGGTGCCATCGACCGATTTCGGTTTCAATTGAGCTTCGGCCATGAGCCGACAACGGCGCAAAAATCAAAAGGTTTCATGGACGCCTTGCGGCGCGTTGCGGCAAGACGTCCAATGCGCGTGGCGATCCCCTCAACCGAAGGTGAAGGCGTAGGCCTGCACGCCGGGATCGAGGAAATGGATCTCGAACGTGTGGTCGCCGACCGGGCCGGCCTCGCGCACCAGCTGGTAGAGCCTTTGGCCGGTCACCGTGCCGTTGCCGTCGGCATCGGTATCGACACCATGGCTATCCCCCGGCGGCTTGCCATCGACCGTGACCTTGAAGCGGATCGGCTTTCCG
Organism: Rhizobium sp. OAE497; assembly: GCF_040546565.1. Classification (NCBI taxonomy): domain Bacteria; kingdom Pseudomonadati; phylum Pseudomonadota; class Alphaproteobacteria; order Hyphomicrobiales; family Rhizobiaceae; genus Rhizobium; species Rhizobium sp. OAE497. The sequence goes on along the minus strand of NZ_JBEPOA010000002.1, from coordinate 851,972 downwards.
TCCGCATTCGGACCGAGAACGAGATGCAGGTCGCGGGCATGGAAGCGGTAATAGATGCTGCCATCCTTGTCGTTGAGCCCGGCATTTTCAGGCCCGACCGTCCAGTTGCCCGTCAGCCCCCATTCGTTGAGCTTCGGCTCCGCCGCGCTATAGACATGCGGCGCGTCGTTGACGGTACCCTTGGTATCGACGAAATTCTCGGAACGCTGCCAGCCGACATAAGTTTCGGGAGACTGCACGTCGTTCTGGTTCGAGGCCGCCTCCGTGCCGGTCGCCTTCACATCGACGATGCCGCCCGCGACATTCTGCTTTCCGGCCTCGGCGAGCAGCTCTTGGATCACCCGCTCGGACTGATCATATTCGCCCTCGCCGAAATGGTGATGGCGTATGCGGCCTTCGGCATCGATGAAGTAATGCGCCGGCCAGTATTGATTGTCGAAGGCGCGCCAGATGGCATAGTCGTTGTCGATGGCAACGGGGTAGGTAATGCCGAGATCGCCGATCGCCTTCTTGACGTTGTCGACATTCTTCTCGAAGGCGAATTCCGGCGCATGAACGCCGATGACCACCAGCCCCTGATTCTTGTATTTCTCCGCCCAGGCTTTGACGTAGGGGATGGCGCGAATGCAGTTGATGCAGGAATAGGTCCAGAAATCGACGAGCACCACCTTGCCCCTCAGCGCTTCGGCCGAAAGCGGCGGCGAGTTCAGCCATTGGATGGCACCGTCCAGCGGCGGCATCTTGCCTTCGACCGGCAATGTGTCCGCGGCTGCTTGCGGCTTTGCCTGCATCATCGTGTTGGCGCCGCTCATCATCATCTGGTTGCTGCCGCCACTCATCATCATCGCGCCGCCATCATTGCCGTTCATCACGACGGAAGACGGTTTCTGCGGCTGCAACTTGTCGATCAGTCCCTGCTCCAGCGATGCGGTGCTGGCGACCGACGCCTGTGTCAGGAAGCCGGTATCGAGGCCGAGGCCGATTGCGGCGACGGCAACGAGAACCGCCACACCGACCCCGCGGCGCAGCCATTCGCCGACGCCGAGCGACCGCTTCATCGTCTGATAGACCTTGCCGCCGACAAGCAGCGCCAGCGCAAGCGAGGTCGCCGCGCCGAGCGCATAGGCAAGCAGCAGAAGCGTGGTGCCGACGCTGGCACCCTGAAGTGCCGCCCCGGTCAGGATGAGGCCGAGAACCGGTCCCGCACAGGGCGCCCAGAGCAGGCCTGTGGCAACGCCGAGAAGCAGCGAGGCGACGACGCTGGAGCCGCCGGCGCGGGCTCCCTTGTCGGCGGACTGCGACAGACGCGCGCCGAGCGAAACCAGCGGCCGCGTCAGATGATCCGACAAAGCGGGAAACAACAGGATGATGCCGAAGACGGCAAGCAGGGCCAGCGCGGCATAGCGGCCATACTCGTTCGCCTGCACCGCCCAGCCGCCTCCGAGGGCGGCAAGTGTGGCGACCGCCGCGAAGGTCGCCGCCATCCCGATGAGCATCGGCAGGGTGCTGCGCATGAAGGGCTGCCCGGCGCGGGCGAAGACGAAGGGGAGCACGGGCAGAATGCAGGGGCTGACGATCGTCAACACGCCGCCGAGATAGGCAAGGACGAAAAGGATCATGGAACTGTCTCTGGTCGATCAGGCCGAAGCCCTATGGAATGTCATGGCAACGCCGTTCATGCAGTAGCGCAGCCCGGTCGGCTTCGGTCCATCTTCGAAGACATGGCCGAGATGGCCGCCGCAGCGGCTGCAATGAACCTCGGTGCGGACCATGCCCATCGAGCTGTCTCTCGTCGTACCGACCGCGCCGTCGAGCGGCGCCCAGAAGCTCGGCCAGCCGGTTCCGCTCTCGAATTTCGTATCCGACGAGAACGCATCCTGATCACAGCCGGCGCAGGCAAACTTGCCTTTCCCATGCTCGTTGAGAAGCGGGCTGGTGAACGGATATTCCGTCCCCTCCTTGCGGAGGACCTGATACTGGTCGGCAGTGAGCAGCTTCTGCCACTCCGCATCCGTATGGGTCAGCGGAAAATCTTGGGCGGCTTCGGCCGGCCGGGCCGAAAAGCCGAAGCGGAGCGCAAGGGCGCCAAGCCCGGCGCCAAAAAGGACATGACGTCTTCTGACCATGGTTTCAGTCTCCTCACCTGGTCTACCAAACGAGACATAAGACACGCTGGAGGGCGTTCTTATTCCATTACGCTATATTTTCCTGAATATAGCGCTGCCTGCATCTACGTGAGAAGCCTGCCGTTTGTTACACACGTCGCGGTGATCACACCAAAATGTGAACCAACGGCGCCTGCGCATGTTTTTCGAAGCGCGAGCAGTCGCCCGGCCGCGCCCTTTTGTCCCTTGCGAGACGGAAAACCGCGTCGTAGGGGAAATCACCAGACCCCGCGTTGGACCCGATCCGCCGATGATTGTTCGTGACAAGCCAAGTTTCCTCGTCCTGTTCTTCATCTTCCGGGGATCGGTGATCGAGCGCATCTATCCGCAGGTCCTGGCGGTCATGCTGCTGTCGGCGGCGATCGTCTGGGGGCACAACAACGACCCGGGCATCATTCCATCGGTGATCGGCGCCCCCTTCGCGCTGATCGGCATTTCGCTGTCGGTGTTTCTCGGCTTTCGCAACAGCGCCTGCTACGACCGCTGGTGGGAGGCCCGCAAGCTCTGGGGCCACCTCCTTGCCGTCAGCCGCGACTTCGCGAGACAGAGCCTGCTGCTCTCAGGAAGCAAGGGCGGCAGCAAGCTGCGCCAGCATCTTCTCAATCTGAATATCGAATTCGCCGCAGAGCTCGTGCGCCACCTGCGTACCAGCGCGGAGCCGGCCGGCTCGACACGGCTGACTGCGGAAGAGGCCGCCGAACTTCGCAAGCAGCGGAATAAGCCGGATTATCTGCTGCGACTGATGGGCGGCCTGCTCGCCGCCGAGCGCCATGCCGGGCGGATCAGCGATATCGAATTCACGCTGCTCGACCGCACCGTCAGCGAAATGAACGGCGTGCTGACCGCCTGCGAGCGGCTGCGCAATACGCCGGTGCCGTTCGGCTACATGCTGCTGCTCCACCGCACAGCCTATCTCTTCTGCTTCATGCTGCCCTTCGGCTTCGCCGACGTGCTCGGCTACGTCACACCCCTCGCCGCCGGCGTCGTCGCCTACACGTTCTTTGGCTTGGATGCGCTGAGCGAAGAGCTCGAAGAGCCCTTCGGCACCCTGCCGAACGACCTGCCGATCGCCGCAATCGCCAAGGCCATCGAGCTTTCGCTGCGCGAAGCACTCGGCGAAAAGGACCTGCCAGAACTGCCGAAGCCGGTAAACTCGATCCTGCTTTGAACGATGCTAAGCCTTGTCCAAACGGCGGATAAGGACCAGATAGTCGTCGCCAGCGAAACCCGGCCGCAATCCGCAGCCGAGTTCACCAGAGACATGCCTCAGTTCTGCGCCGGCTCGACCTTGTCCTCCCAGAGCTCGTTGAAAGCGATGCTGTCGAAGAAAGCCGTTGCCTTCACCACCTTGCCGTCCTTCAGGGTCAGCAGCCAGACATAGCTGTTCTTGTAGGAGAAGCCGTTATTGGCCGTGCCGGCGCCGTCGAAATAGGTGGTGACCACGTCGCCGTCGGCATAGACGCCGTAGATCTTGGTCGGCCGGAAGCGGTCGCTCGATTTGTTGAAGCGGGCGCCGAAGGGGCCAAGCACCTTCTGCATCAGCTCGGCCCGGCCCTTCGTGGTGCCTGAGGCCGCCGAGTTGCCGGTTATCGTCCATTCGATGTCGTCGGACAACAGCGGCTGCAGGGCGCCGCCATCGCCGTTCTTCCAGGCCGTGAGGACGGCTTCGACCGTTGCCTTGTTCTTCGTTTCCATGTCCAGGTTCCTTGTCTGCACCGCTGAAGTCTTTGCCGGTTCGGTAGCCGCTGCCGGAGCGAGCCCCATCAGTGCCACCAGCGCGCTGGCAGCCATGCTTCGAGCGAAATAGGTCGACATATGCAATACCCCCGTTGTTGAAGATCCCGTCGACGCAATGCGCGGCACCGCTGCCGTGGGATCCGCATTGCTGTGAAAGGAAATTTAGTGAGGGGTGATTACTGGGTCTATGCAGCAATATCTGCATGGGATACTGGCTTTTTCCCATGAATAGCAAGCGAGCGACCCTCACCGAACTCACGGCATTCACGACGATCGTTCGTCATGCGAGCTTTCGCGCCGCGGCCGACGAGCTCACCATGTCGCCATCGACCCTCAGCCACATGATGCGTGGACTGGAGGAGCGGTTGGCAGTGCGCCTGTTCAACCGCACGACGCGCAGCGTCGCCCCGACCCAGGCGGGAACCAGATTGTTCCGCAGCCTCATGCCAATCCTCAGCGAACTCGATGCCGCACTCGCCGATGTCGATACGTTCAGCTCGCGCCCCTCGGGAAACCTGCGGATCAACGCGTCTGAATCGGCAACGCAGATGATGATGCAGGAGATCGTTCCGACATTCGTCGAGCGCTATCCGGACGTGCATCTGGACCTCGTCACCGAAGGCAAGCTGGTGGATATCGTGGCGGATGGTTTCGATGCCGGGGTCCGGCTTGCCGAAGCGGTGCCGCAAGACATGATCGCGGTGCCCTTCGGTACCGAGGGGCAGTTCCTCGTGGTGGCGTCTCCGGCCTATCTCGAGACATTCGGCGTGCCCCGCACCCCCGACGACCTGCACAATCATCGCTGCGTGCGCTTTCGCCTTCCGAGCGGCAAGATGTACCGCTGGGAATTCGAGCGGCATGAGCATTCGCTGAAGATCGATGTGCCGGGGCCGGTGACCATCGACCATATGGGATTGATGGTGCGCGCAGCGATCCAGGGCGTCGGCATCGCCTATGTCTCGGCCGACATCGCCCGGGAAGCCCTGGCAAAGGGCGAACTCGTCGCCGTGCTCACGGATTGGACACCGCCCTTTGCCGGGCAGTGCCTCTATTATCCAAGCCATCGCCTGGTTCCGCCCGGCCTGCGCGCCTTCGTCGACATCATCAAGGAAGTCCAGCGCAGATCGAGGCATGCCTGAGGCAGCAGCCGGCGCTACGATTGCGAGGCGGCGAAGTCCGTGGAAACCGATAGCGCCCGCCAGCTCTCCAGCTCGGCGCTCACCTGCTGATGCTTCGCTTCGATCGCCGCAACGGTATCGGAACCGAAGGGAATGCGCAGCGGCGGGTTCGGGGCATCGACAATCGTCAGCAGCGCCTTGGCCAGCAGCGCCGGATTTCCCGGCTGGTTGTGGTTCAGCGAGACCGCGAGCTTGCGGATTTCGCCGACGGTTTCGGCATAATCCGCAATCGTGCTTTCGGTCGTCGTCAGCGACTGCGCGTCGAGGAAGTCGGTGCGGAAATAGCCGGGCTCGACGATCGTGACGTTGATACCGAGCGGCTTGAGTTCCATCGCCAGCGCCTCGCTGATCGCCTCGACTGCAAACTTGGTCGAAGCGTAGACGCCCCAGGCCGCCCAGCTGCGATATCCGCCGATCGACGACACGTTCAGGATATGGCCGGCGCGCTGCCGGCGCAGTTGCGGCAGAACCGCACGCGTGACGGCCAGCAGGCCGAAGACATTGGTGCGATAGACGGCCTCGACCTCCTTGCCGGAGATTTCCTCGATGGCGCCGATCACGCCGAAGCCGGCATTGTTGACCACCACGTCGATACGGCCGAACCGCGAAACGGCCTGCGCGACCGCGTCCTTAGCCTGCTCTTCGTCGGTGACGTCGAGCTTGACGGCAAGAAGGTTCGGGCGTTCGCCGAACCGATCGAGAATGGCCTTCGGATCGCGCGCCGTGGCGACGACATTGTCTCCGCGCTCAATCGCTTCCTTGACGAAGAGCGATCCGAAGCCGCGCGATGCTCCGGTGATGAACCAGGTTTTCATGGGTTGTGTCCTCAGGGGCTGAATGACCCCACTGGTAGACCACTTCGCCTCCCGCCTTAATCAGCCCAAACCGGCATTCCCTGCTGGCGATTCCCCAGCAATCGCGAGCAGGGTGGACCGCCTCATGAAGAAGCGGCCGATGCCGGTCGCAATTCCAGGGCGCGCGCGTGGGCGGCAGTCACCGCTTCGCGCAGGACATCGGCAAGCCGGTTGCCGCCGTTGAGCACGGCGAGCGCGGCTTCGGTCGTCCCGCCGCGGCTCGTCACCTGCTTGCGCAGCCCTGCAAGACTGCCGGGCTCCTTCAGCGCGAGTTCCCCGGCACCGACGACCATCTCCTTCGTCATCGCGAAGGCAAGCTCTTCGGAGAGCCCGAGCTGCATCGCAACTTCGGCGATGAGATCGACGATAAGGAAGATGTAGGCAGGGCCGGATCCGGAGACCGCCGTTGCCACGTCGATCAGCTCTTCGCGGTCGACCGCATGCGAAGAACCGCCGAGCGCCAGTAGGTCCTGCACCACAGCCTTCTGCCCGGGCGTGACGAATGAGTTCGAGAACGACACCGTCGTTCCGCATCCGGCAACAACAGGAATATTCGGCATGGCGCGGACGATCGACCGAGGCCCGAGGCATTCCTCGAAGAAAGCGACGGGGACGCCGGCTGCAAAGCTGACGAAGACGGCAGACCGCATCACGCTGTAAGGTGGCGCTACGGCGGCCAGCATATCCGGCTTCACGGCGAAGAAGACCGCGATGGGGTCGAAACCCTCCGGCAGTTCCGATGCCCCGGCATAAACCGTCGCTCCGGCCTGTTTGGCGCGCTCAGCGAGGTCCGCGTTGGGCTCGACGACGTGATAGTCATTGCCCGTAGCATCACGGCGATCGAGCCATCGCTTCAGAAAGGCGAAGCCCATGTTGCCGCAGCCGACCAGAAGCACGCTCGCCCGCGGCGCGGAATTCGTGTTGGAACCGATGCCGGTCATTGATGAACCATCCCCGGGAAGGACTTGCGCAGGAAGGCTTTCGAGCGCTCATGGCTCGGGGCGTTGAAGAAGGTGGCGGCAGACGCCGCCTCGACGATCTTGCCGCTTTCCAGGAAGAGGACGCGATCGGCAAAGCTTCGTGCGAAGCTCATTTCGTGGGTCACCACGATCATCGTCATTCCCTCCGACGCCAGCGACGCCATGACGTCGAGAACCTCGTGAACCATTTCCGGATCGAGTGCCGACGTCGGTTCGTCGAAGAGCAGAACCTGGGGCTTCATGCAAAGCGCGCGGGCGATCGCCACGCGCTGTTGCTGCCCGCCGGAAAGCTGCCCCGGATATTTGCCGCCATGAGCGGAAAGATGCACGCGCTCGAGCATCTTGCGGGCCAGTGCATCGGCCTCGGTCTTGCCGATCTTCAGAACCTTGCGCGGTGCCAGCGTCAGGTTTTCGAGAACGGTCAGGTGCGGAAACAGGTTGAACTGCTGGAAGACCATTCCGATCACGCCGGCCAGAACGCTGGCATTCGCACAGTCGCTGTCCAACCGGCGCCCAGCGATCGAAATCTCGCCCGAGACACGCTTTTCAAGTCCGGCGATGCAGCGGATCAAGGTCGACTTGCCCGATCCGGAAGGCCCGCAGATGACGAGCTTTTCGCCCTTGCCAAGCTCGACATCGATATCGGACAGTGCATCGAACGTGCCGAACTTCTTATTGACGTCGCGCACGGTGACGACGGGCGCATCGGCTGCTTGCCGAGCTGCAGGGCTCATGATCTTGCCTCCCAATAGGGCTTATTATGAAGCGCTTGCCGCACCGGGCCCGATGGGACCGAGCCTGCGCGCTTCGAGGAAACGGAAAACCTGTCCGGCAATCGAGCCGAACACGAAATAGAGAAGGCCGGCGACGGCAAAGACCTGGAAAGGCGCGTAGGTCTGCGCGACGATCGAGCGGGCGGCGCCCGTGACATCCATCACCGCGATCGCGCTGGCGAGCGTGCTGGCTTTCATGACGAGGATGAATTCGTTGCCGATCGCCGGAAAGATGGAGCGGTAGGCCTGCGGCAGAATGATGTAGCGCAGCGTCTGCCATTTGCTGAAACCGAGCGTCTGCGCGGCCTCGCGTTGTCCCGCCGCAACGCGCTGGATGCCACCACCGACGAGGGCGCCGGTATAGGCCGCGGAATTCAGCGCGATGCCGATCGTCGCACAGACCAGCGGAGCGATCAGGAACGGCCATATGACAGTCCCCTTGAGGAAGGTCAGCCTTGGAAGGCCGTAGTAGATGATCAGCAGCTGCACCAGCAGCGGAGTGCCGCGCCAGACGAACGTGTAGATGCGGGCCAGCGTCTTGGCGGTGGTCGAATTTGAGCTGAGTGCGATGCCGACAGGCAATCCGAGGATCTGGCCGAACGCGAATCCGAAAATCGTCAGCGCGATCGTCGTTCCGAAGGCTGCCAGGAGCGGCATGAATGTGGAAGCAAAAATGTCGAAGTTCATCTGCATCCCCTAGACGAAGCGTGCTTTGACGGATCGCTCGAGAAGGGCGATCGACAGCACCGATATCGCGGTGATCACGAGATAGATGGCGGCGGCGACCAGATAGAAGGTCAGCGGGCTGCGCGTCGCGTTGCCCGCCACTGCCGCACTGCGCATCACGTCCTCGATGCCGACGATGGAGACGAGAGAGCTGTCCTTCAGAAGGATCAGCCACTGGTTTCCAATACCCGGCAAGGCGCGATAGGCGACCTGCGGCAGCAGGATGCTTTTCCAGAGTTGCGCTTTGCTGAGCCCGAGAATCTGTGCCGCTTCGAACTGGCCGCGGGGAATGGATGAGATCGCGCCGCGGAAGATCTCCGAGGCATAGGCGCCGAAGACAATGGAAAGCGCAGCAGAGCCGGCCCAGAAAGCACTGATCTCGACGTGGCCGCCGAAGAGGCGGCTGAGCGCAACCGTGCCGCCGTAGAACAGCACAAAGATGATCAGCAGTTCCGGGAAGCTTCTGACGATGCCGGCATAGGCACCGACGAGGCGCTTCAGCCAGATATTGTTCGACACGGCCGCAATTGCCGCCGCGACGCCCAGGCCGGTTCCGATGACGAGACTCGTCACCGAAACCTTGACCGTTACCAATGCACCGTCTGCAAGCAGCGGCGCATATTTGAGGATATCAACCACGGCGATCTGGCCTATTCGATGTTATAGGCAAACCAGTGCTGCCGGACCTTGTCGTACGTGCCGTCTTTGCGGATGGCGGCCAGGCCGTCATTGATGACACGCAGGCGGCATTCGTCGTCCTTGCGCAGGCCAAAGCCGTAGCCGTCTCCGAAGAGCTTGTCGTGCAGTTCCGGTCCGACGAAGGCGTAGTCTTCACCGCCGGCGAGTTTCAGGAAGCCTTCAGAAAGGCCAGGAGCATCGTTCAGGGCAAAGTCGAGACGGCCTGTCGCCAGGTCCTGGGTCATGCTGTCCTGGCTGTCGTAGAGCTGCAGCGTCACTGCATCGCCGAAGGACTTCTTCATGTAGGTTTCGCCGGTCTGGCCGCGCAGCACGCCGACGGTCTTTCCGGACAGGAATTCCTTCGTCAGCTGGAACTCGGCATCCTTCTGCCCGACGAAGCGCGCCGGCGGATTGGCGTAGGACTGGCTGAACGCGATCTGCTTCTTGCGCTCGTCGGTGATCGACATCGCCGCCGAGATAGCGTCGATACGGCTCGTCACCAGGCTTGGGATCAGAGCGTCGAAGTCATTGATCACGAAGCTGCAGGTCGCGTTCTGCTGGGTGCAGATCGCCTTGATGAGGTCGATCTCGAAGCCCTTGGGCTCGCCGCTCTCGTCACGAAACGCGAAGGGTGCAAATCCGGCATCGGTTCCGAAGCGGATTTCCTTGCACTCCTGCGCCACGACCGGCGACGCGATCAGGCCGAGCATTGCGGCCAGAACGATATAGTTTCGCATGTAGTTTAACCTCCCGTGGATGCGTTCAAGGCATAGCGCCTTAGAACGGACGATTGTTCTCCGACGCCATCAACTGGGCGACCCCCTCCGCCGCAGTCGATCCGGACGCCTTGAGATTTGAGATGACCCTGTCCTGCAGCTCGGGGGCCTTGTCCTGCCCGAGCTTGAAGGCGCCTTCGAGGGCGGTGACTTCCATGCGGAAGGCAACGACCCCAGAGGCGATGCGGTCGATATATTCAGCGGACGGGCCCGGATCCCACGCCGTCTGATACTGGTCCTCGAAGTAGTGAACCGTGCGCATCAGGACGCCGATGATCTCACCGACGTCGTGGATCCATTCGATCTTGCCGGTCGCCTGTACCGTCACGTAGTTCCAGGTCGGGACAAAGGGGCGCACGCCGTACCATGTCGGCGAGATATAGGCGTGGGGACCGTTGAAGATCGCCATCGCCGGCTTGTCCGCATCGGAAGCGCTCCATTGCAGATTGGCCTTGGCGAGATGCGATTCCAGGATCAGCGTATCGGGCCCCTCCGACAGGACAAGGAACGGGATCTGCGTCGCAAACAGCCCGCTCCCGCCACCCGTAACGAGCGTGCCGAAGCCGTTGTCGCGGATGACCTGTCCGAGCTTCTGGCGATCGGAACACCGGTATTCATCGGGGATGTACATGGCTTCAAGCCTGCGGACGGAAGGCGGAGATCAGGGGCTCGATAACATCGAGCGCCGTCGTGACGGCCGCCTGGCGCGCGTCGACGCTCTCCGGCGCCTCGAACTCGGCCACTTCGAGACCAAGAACGCGGTTGCTCGCGCCGATCGCCGAAAGCGCCTCGCGCAGTTCCGACGGCTGGAGGCCGCCCGGAACGACGTATTCGGTCGGGAAGGTCGAGGGATCCATGACGTCGCAATCGATATGAACCCAGATCGGATGCGAACCGATGGCCTTCTGCAGCTTCTCGATGAGACCCGGACCCGGCGGGATGATCGTCGCGCCGGCTTCGCGCAGCAGTTCTTCTTCGGGCGGATCGAGATCGCGGGCACCCACCAGCACGAACTGATCCGGGCGCATCTCCGTGCCGAAACCGGTATGCCAGTAGCCGCTCGCGCCGGTCAGCGTGATGCCGCCGAGATAGCGCGTGGTGGTGGTCTCCGGCGTATTGAAATCGCCATGCGCGTCGAACCAGACGATCCGCGCATCCGGGTGCAGGCGGTGAACGACGGGGATCGTCCCGAGGCTGGTGGCGCACTCGCCGAGGCACAGGATCGGAAACTTGTTGCCCAGGAGGCCGTCCTCGATATGGGCAGCGGCCTTGGCGATCAGCGGCCGCGCCTGTTCGAGCGCGAAAGTCCAGTGATCGTTCAGTGGCTTCGACGGCGTGCCGTGCAGCGCAGCCGGAACACCAAGCTCGCGCTCCAGCGCCTTCGCCAGCAAGCCGGCGCCGATCATGCCACCGGGGCTACGGTCGGAGATGCGGCCCTGGATGGCGGCAACCGAAGGCTTTCTAGACGAATTTTCCACTGGCAATCTCCTTAAGAATCCACAATCGGATACATTGGATCCAATGTTGACGGTGTAGCCGGAGCGTGTCAAGAACGTTTTTGAAAATTGTTAGACCGACCCATCCGGACACCGACCGAGGCGACATACGAGCCAATGCCAACCCTTGCCGAGATTGCCGCACGACCCCGCGCCCGCTTCAAGACCGCGATGGAAATCGCCGTCGAAGGCCTTCGCGAAGCGATTCTTGAAGGGGCGATCAAGGCCGACTCCCCGCTTCGCCAGGAAGAGCTCGCAAAGGTTTTCGGGGTAAGCCGGATGCCGATCCGCGAGGCGCTGCGGCAGCTGGAAGCCGAGGGGCTGGTGCTTTCGGCGCCTCACCGCGGCGCCGTTGTTGCCGAGCTGCTGCCTGCAGAAGTCCGCGAGATCGACCAGATCCGCTCGGCGCTGGAAACGCTTGCCCTCAGCCTGTCGCTACCCCTCCTCACTGACCGCCAGTTCGAGGAGGCCGAAGCGATACTCGACCGGATGGAGGCATGCCAGGATGCGGCGAAGTGGACGGCGCTGAACGAGCAGTTCCACAACAGCCTCTACGCTGGCACGGCATCGCCGCGCCTAAAGACGCTGATTGCCGGCCAGTATGTGGCGCTGGCGCGATATTCGAATGTTCACGTCGGCGCACTGGATTACCGGCGCCGCGCCGATGAGGAACATCGCGGACTTCTGGAAGCCTGCCGCACGCGCGACATCGCTGTCGCAACGTCGGCCCTCAGCAAGCACATCCGGGCAAGCGGCGAAGAGATCGCGAAGGTGCTGGAAGGCAGCCAGCAGGGCACATGAGAGCGGCGCCTCAAGAGCCTTCGGAGCCGATCACAGGTGAGTTTGGTCCCAGCCGTCCTTGACGGTTTCCATGGCCGGGTTGGTCGAGGTGCTCGCGACATGCGGCAGCGTCGAGATCTTTTCGCCGAGGACACGGCGGTATTTGGCGATGTCGCGGGTGCGGACCTTCAGCAGATAGTCGAAGCGGCCTGCGATCATGTGGCACTGCTCGACCTCCTTGATCTTCTTGACCGCATCGTTGAAGCTCTTCAGCGCACCTTCGGTGGTATTCGAGAGTTTGACCTCGACAAAGGCGACGTGATCGAGTTCCATCTTGGCAGGATTGAGCACCGCCCTGAAACCTTCGATATAGCCTTCCGCCAGCAAGCGCTTGAAGCGAATCTGGCAGGGTGTATTCGACAGGCCGACGCGGGCAGCAAGGTCCGTAATGGACATTCGGCCGTCTTCCGAGAGGGCCTCCAGTATCCTCTTATCGAACTGGTCAAGTTCACTAAAATTTGCCGCTTCTCTAGTCATGACGCCTTCTCGAATGGGACTAGAATAGACGATTGCCACTGGATGACGCCGAAAGCAAGTTAGATCGACCTGAAGCGGTCATGTTATGCTGCGCTTGCTGGTGACAGAGGGCTTTGGAGAAGCCCGAAGGCGCTGGCTTTTGGACGTTCAACAACCTTCGCCGCTAGGACCTTCCATGCTCACAGACGTCGCCGACAACGCCTCCGGATCGAACCCGAATTCGCCCTTTGCCCAGTTTGCCCCGCCGATCCGCGAGCAGTCGGCGCTTCGCAAGGCGATCACCGCGGCCTACCGTCGTCCTGAGACCGAGTGCCTGCCGCCGCTGGTCGCGGCCGCCAAGGTTCCCGACGATCTGAAGACGACGATCCGCGGCACGGCGCGCAAGCTGATCGAGGCGCTGCGCGCCAAGCACAAGGGCACAGGCGTCGAAGGACTGGTTCAGGAATATTCACTATCGAGCCAGGAGGGCGTCGCCCTCATGTGCCTTGCCGAAGCGCTGCTGCGCATCCCCGACACGGCTACCCGCGATGCGCTGATCCGCGACAAGATTTCCGAAGGCGACTGGAAGTCCCACGTCGGCGGCGGTCGCTCGCTGTTCGTCAATGCCGCGACCTGGGGCCTCGTCGTCACCGGCAAGCTGACCTCCACGGTCAATGACCGCAGCCTGGCGGCGGCGCTCACCCGTCTGATAGCCCGCTGCGGCGAACCGGTAATCCGCCGCGGCGTCGACATGGCGATGCGTATGATGGGCGAACAGTTCGTCACCGGCGAGACCATCGACGAGGCGCTGAAGCGCGCCCGCCCGCTGGAAGCCCGCGGCTTCCGCTATTCCTACGACATGCTGGGCGAAGCCGCGACCACGGCGAAGGATGCCGAGCGCTACTATCGCGACTACGAGAACGCCATCAACGCCATCGGCAAGGCGGCCGCCGGCCGCGGTATCTATGAAGGCCCCGGCATCTCCATCAAGCTCTCCGCCCTGCACCCGCGCTATGTGCGCGCGCAGTCGAAGCGCGTCATGGAAGAGCTGCTTCCCCGCGTCCAGAAGCTGGCGCTGCTCGCCCGCACATACGATATCGGCCTGAATATCGACGCCGAAGAAGCCGACCGCCTGGAGCTCTCGCTCGATCTCCTGGAAGAGCTCAGCTTCGATCCGGCGCTGAAGGGCTGGAACGGCCTTGGCTTCGTCGTCCAGGGATATGGCAAGCGCTGCCCCTTCGTGATCGACTATATCATCGACCTGTCGCGCCGCTCCGGCCGCCGGATGATGGTGCGCCTGGTGAAGGGCGCCTATTGGGATGCCGAGATCAAGCGCTCGCAGCTCGATGGTCTCTCGGATTTCCCGGTCTATACGCGCAAGATCCACACCGACGTCGCCTATGTCGCCTGCGCCCGCAAGCTGCTTGCGGCCACCGACGCGGTCTTCCCGCAATTCGCGACGCATAACGCCCAGACGCTGGCAACGATCTATCATCTGGCCGGCAACGATTTCCAGGTCGGCAAGTACGAGTTCCAGTGCCTGCATGGCATGGGCGAACCGCTCTATGACGAAGTCGTCGGCAAGGACAAGCTCGACCGCCCCTGCCGCATTTACGCACCTGTCGGCACGCATGAAACGCTGCTCGCCTATCTGGTCCGCCGCCTTCTCGAAAACGGCGCAAACTCCTCCTTCGTCAACCGCATTTCCGACCCGAAGGTCTCGGTCGACGACCTGACGGCGGATCCGGTCGACCTCGTCGAGGCGATGACGCCGCCCGGCAAGCCGCATGATCTGATCTCCCTGCCCGACGATCTCTACGGCGCGGAACGTCGTAATTCCGCCGGTATCGATCTGGCGAATGAGGCGGAACTGGCGCGCCTGGGCGGCAACCTGTCGAAGACCGTCACGATGACCTGGCATGCCTTGCCGCTTCTGGCAGACGGCGACACGCAGGGTGTGACGCGCCCGATCCTGAACCCCGCCGATCACGGCGATGCCGTCGGCGAGGTGACCGAGGTCGAACCGGCGGCAGTTGCGAAGATCGCCAAGCTTGCGGCGATCGGCGCCACCGAATGGGCCCAGGTCTCTCCGGCCGATCGCGCAGCCTGCCTCGATCGCGCAGCCGATATCATGCAGTCGCGCATCGAAACGCTGATGGGCGTGATCATGCGGGAAGCCGGCAAGTCGGCGGCGAATTCGATCGGCGAAGTGCGCGAAGCGATCGACTTCCTTCGCTATTACGCCGAGCAGGCCCGCCGCACGCTCGGCCCCTCGCACGCCCCGCTCGGCCCGATCGTCTGCATCAGCCCGTGGAACTTCCCGCTGGCGATCTTCACCGGCCAGGTCGCCGCGGCGCTCGTCGCGGGTAACTCGGTCATCGCAAAGCCGGCCGGCGTTACGCCGATCGTCGCTTTCGAAAGCGTTAAGATCCTGCACGAAGCAGGCATCCCCCGCCATGCCCTGCAGTTCACGCCCGGCGACGGCCCGCTCGGCGCCGCGCTAATCGACGCGCCGGAGACGGCTGGCGTCATGTTCACCGGCTCCACCGGCGTTGCCCGCCTCATCCAGGCGCAGCTCGCAAACCGGCTTTCGAACTCGGGCAAGCCGATCCCGCTGATTGCCGAAACTGGTGGCCAGAATGGCATGATCGTCGATTCCTCGGCTCTCGCCGAACAGGTCGTCGGCGATGTCATCGCCTCGGCCTTCGACAGCGCCGGACAGCGCTGCTCAGCGCTTCGCGTCCTCTGCCTGCAGGACGATATCGCCGATCGCACGCTGACCATGCTGAAGGGCGCATTGCAGGAGCTCTCGATCGGCCGCACCGACCGGTTGAGCGTCGATGTTGGCCCAGTCATCACAGCGACGGCGAAGGCCGGTATCGACGGCCATATCGAGAAGATGAAGGCGCTCGGCTGCAAGGTGGAGCAGCTGCCGCTTCCCGAGACGGCCACCCTCGGCACCTTCGTGCCGCCGACGATCATCGAACTGAAGAAGCTCTCCGATCTCGAGAAGGAAGTGTTCGGACCGGTGCTTCACATCATCCGCTATCGCCGCGCTGATCTCGACCGTCTCATCGACGATATCAACGGCTCCGGCTATGGCCTGACCTTCGGCCTGCACACGCGCCTCGACGAGACGATCGCGCATGTGACGAGCCGGGTGCAGGCAGGCAATCTCTATGTGAACCGCAACATCATCGGCGCCGTCGTCGGTGTCCAGCCCTTCGGCGGGCGCGGCCTTTCCGGCACGGGTCCGAAGGCGGGCGGTCCGCTTTATATCGGCCGCCTCGTGCAGAAGGCGCCGGTGCCGCCACAGCACAGCTCGGTCCACACAGACCCGGCGCTTGCCGATTTTGCCGTCTGGCTTTCGGGCAAGGGCAAGGCGGACGATGCCGAAGCCGCCCGCGAGCTCGGCAGCCTCTCGGCCGTCGGCCTGCAGAAGGAGCTCGTCGGCCCGGTCGGCGAGCGCAATCTCTACGCCCTCCATCCGCGCGGCCGCGTGCTTCTCGCCCCGTCCAGCGAACGCGGGCTTTACCGGCAGATCGCCGCGGGTCTCGCGACCGGCAACCAACTCGTCATCGACGAAGTTTCGGGCCTTCGCCAAGCGCTGAAAGACCTGCCGGCCAGCGTCGCGCATCGTATCAGCTGGACCTCGGACTGGAACAAGGATGGCCCCTTCGCCTCGGCTCTCGTCGAAGGCGATGCCGAGCGGATTCTCACGGTCAACAAGGCGATCGCCGCGCTCGACGGCCCTCTGGTTCTAGTGCAATCGGCAACGACGGCGGAGATCGAGAGCGATATCGAGGCCTATTGCCTGAACTGGCTGGTCGAGGAAGTCTCGACATCGATCAACACGGCTGCGGCCGGCGGCAATGCCAGCCTGATGACGATCGGCTGATCGTCAGCACAATGGCGCCCGGGCGGCTAGCCGCCCCGGCGCAATCCATATTGAAAGCTACCCCGCAATCGCCACAGCGTCGCTCCAGGAAGCGGCGATCTGCGCCCGGTCCATCGAGCGGGCAATACGCCCGGCATCCATGATGACGGCGCGGTCGCACATATGCGCGACGACGCCGGGATCGTGGCTGACGAGGACGAATGTCATGCCCTCGGACGCCTTGAGATCGTTCAGCAGATTGAGGATTCCGGCCTGTACGGAAACGTCGAGCGCCGAAGTCGGCTCGTCGAGCAGCAGCAGCTTCGGTTTCAAAAGCAGTGCCCGGGCGATTGCCACGCGCTGGCGCTGACCGCCGGAAAGCTGATGCGGATAGCGGCCTGCGACGGCTGCCGGAAGACCGACCCGCTCAAGCGCGGTCCGCACCTGACCCTCCACATCGCGTTCGCCACGCAGCGACAGCGGCTCGCCGAGAATGCGGGCGATGCGATGGCGCGGGTGGAGCGAGGAATAGGGATCCTGAAAGACCATCTGGATGCTGGCGCGCAGCGCGCCGGTGATCTTCCGTCCTGGCTGTAGCGGCTCACCGGAAACGGCAATCGAGCCCTGCCAGTTGGTGTTGAGACCGGCGATGGCACGAAGCACTGTCGTCTTGCCGCAACCCGATGGACCGATCAGCCCGAAGGTCTCGCCCGCGCCGACATCGAAGCTGACATCCCGCACCGCGGTGAAGCCCTTGTCGCGCCCCTGAAAGGTTACGGAGAGATTGGTGACGGACAGCGCGCTCATGGCTGCTCTCCATAGACCGGCAATCTCGTTCCGTAAGTCGCGGCCGACGGACGGGCGGCCCAGAGGGCACGCGTATAGTCCGACTTGGCATTTGCGAGATCGGCCGACACCATCTGTTCGTCGATCTTCCCGCGGCGCATCACCATCACACGATCGGCGTAGCGCGACACCTGCTGCAGGTCGTGGCTGATCAGCAGCAATCCCATGCCAAGCTCCTCGCTCAGCGAGCGCAGCAGTGTGAGGATCTGATCCTGCAGCCCGCGATCAAGCGCCGACGTCGGCTCGTCGGCGATCAGGAGCTTCGGGCGGTTGATCAGCATCGCAGCGATCATCACACGCTGCCCCATGCCGCCGGACAGCGCCGCCGGATAGCTGGAATAGATGCGGCTGACATCCAGCAGGCCGACCTTGTCGAGCATGTCGAGCGCCCGCTCCCGTCGCTCGGCGGCCGACAGTTTGGTGTGAAGAAGCAGGGCTTCCTCCACCTGACGGCCGATCCTGTGTGCCGGGTTCAGCGAGTATTTCGGATCCTGCAGGATCAGGCCCATGCCGCTGCCGCGCAGGCTGTTCCAGCCCTTTTCGGGGAGGGCCGTCAGATCCTGCCTGTCGAAGGAAAGGCGCGCGGCCGCGACCTGTGCCCGTGACGGCAGCAGACCCATGATGGCGCGGCCGGTCATCGACTTGCCGGAGCCGGATTCTCCGACGAGTGCCACCACCTCGCGGCCGACCGAGAAGGATACGCCATCGACGATCCGCACCGGTCCGTTTGCCGATGGAAAGGAGATCGACAGATCCTCGACCTGAAGCAAGGGATCAGTCATGGCGGGGATCCAGAATGTCACGCAGGCCGTCGGCCAGCAAATTAAAGGCAAAGGACGTGATCAGGATGGCGATGCCGGGAACGGCGGCCACCCACCACTGGTCGAAGATCACCTGCGTGCCCTCCGAAACCATCGAGCCCCATTCCGCCGTCGGCGGACGCACGCCGAGGCCAAGGAAGCCGAGGCCCGCGGCGGCAAGGATGATGCCCGAAAGATCGAGCGCCAGGCGGATGATCGCCGAAGGCAGCACGAGCGGCAGGATATGCCCCCAGAGCAGCCTGATGCCGCGAATGCCGACCATTTCGGCGGCGGCCAGATAGTCGCTGCGTCTCAGCGCTGCCGTCTCGACCCGGGCCTGGCGCGCATAGGCGGGCCAGCTCGTCAGCGCGAGAGCCAGCGCCCCGTTGATCAGCCCGGGCCCCATGATCGCGACGAAGGCAAAGGCAAGCAGCAGGCGCGGGAAGGACATGACGATATCGGTCAGCCGCATCAGTACGCGCTCGGCGATACCGCCGAAGAAGCCCGCGAGAATGCCGACGAGTATCCCGAGCGGCGCCATCAGCAGCACGACGACGAAGACGAGCAGCAGTGTCGGGCGCGCGCCATAGATGATGCGTGAGAGAATATCCCGGCCGAAACCGTCGGTGCCCAGCCAGTGGGCCGCATCCGGCGGCATCAGTCGATTGGCCGTTTCCTGCAAGTTCGGATCGTAGGGCGCGATCCAGGGCGCAAAGAGCGCCAGCGCAAGGATGACGACAACGACCAGGCATCCTACGGCAGCGGCCGGCGAGCGCAGGAGACGTTGCAGAAAGACGGATCCGCCGAGCGGCGGCTGAACGGTCTCGCTCATCGTTTCCTCCCCGCTTCCAGCCGTGCGACGCCGAGATCGGTCAGCGCATTGAGCAGCACGAAGGAGGCGCCGACGATCAGCGTGGCGCCGAGAATGGCCGGCATGTCGCCGGAAAACATCGCCGTCGTCAGATAGCGGCCGATGCCGGGCCAGGCAAAGACGGTTTCGGTCAGCACCGCGCCTTCGAGAAGGCTGGCATAGGAAAGCGCGATCACCGTCAGCAGCGTCCCCGAAATATTGGGCAGGATATGGACGAAGACGATGCGGCGCAGGCTCGCGCCCTTGGCACGCGCCGTCGTCACATATTCTTGCCCGAGCTCGGTGAGGACTGCCGCGCGCGTCAGGCGCGAAATGGCGGCAAGCGCATGGAAAGCAAGCACCGTCGCAGGCAGCACGAGATGCGCCAGCGCATCGCGGAAGGCGCCCGCCTTGCCCGACATCCAGGTATCGATCAGCGCAAAGCCAGTGACCGGCTTGACCGTGAATTGAAAGACGACGTCGGCCCGGCCGGGCCCCGGCGCCCAATGCAGCCGGGCATAGAACAGGAGCAGCATCAGCAGCCCCAGCCAGAAGATCGGCACGGAATAGCCGAAGAGCGAAACGAAGCGCGCCAGGCTATCCACCCATGTCCCCTGCCGCATCGCGGCGGCGATGCCCAGCGACAGACCGACGATCGCGCCGATAACGATCGCTGCGGTGGCGAGCTCGATGGTTGCGGGAAAAGTGCGGGCGATATCCTTGGCGACGGGCTGGCCCGTGGAGATCGACTGCCCGAAATTGCCCGATAGCGCCGTCTCGACATAACGCAGGAACTGCAGCGGCAGCGGCTGGTCGAGCCCGAGCTCGACGCGCGCCTGCTCGTAGGTCGACTTGCTCGCGTGATCGCCGACGAGCTGCAGCGCCGGGTCGATCGGCGAAAGCCGCGTCATCGCAAACGTCACCAGCGCCAAGCCGAAAAGGGTCAGCGCGAATGACCAGAACCACTTGAAAAGAGGCCAGATGAAAGACAACTCCCGCCAGCTGTTTCGCTGACGGGAGTCGGTCATGCCGGCAATATTGTTCGTTGCCGTTTGCGGCACTTATTTTTCTACCTTGTCGTAATAGACCTGGTCTGCGTTCAGACCCTGCGCATAGTTCTTCACCTTGTCGCTTAGCACGACCGGATCGTTGCCTTGAAGCGTAAAGATGAAGGGCGAGCTCGCCTGGATCTTCTTCTGTAGATCCTGATAGAGCGCGATGCGCTTGGCCGGATCCTGTTCCTTGACGGCAGAAAGCGTCTCGTCCGTCAGTTCCGGGATAACCCAGCCGGCATATTTCGCCGCGGTGTTGGTCGAGTTGTCCTTGTTGATCGCGAAGGCGCTGGCGTTGGAATGCGGATCGAAATAATCCGGGATCCAGTAGCGCAGCGTCATCTCGAACTTGCCGGAGCGGCCACGGGCATAGATGTCGCTCGCAACACCCGGCTGGATGTCGAGCGTGATACCGGCTTGCGCAAAGGTCGACTGAAGCGACTGGGCAATCGAGAGATAGGGCTGATCGTTAAAGACGATGAATTCGATCTTGAACGGCGTCTTGATGCCAGCGTCGGCCAGGATCTTCTTCGCCTTCTCAGGGTCGAGCTTGAACGGCGTATCCGTCAGGGCGCCCGGAAAGCCGACCGGAAGGAAGGACTGGTGGACGCTGCTCTGGCCGCGCAGGAGGTTCTTGGCGATACCGTCATAGTCGACGAGATAGCGTGCCGCTTCCCAGAACGCCGGATTGCCGAGCGTCGGGTTCGCCTTGGTGTTGAGCAGGATATAATCGGTGCGGGCGGAAGGAACAGAGAGAACCTTGATGCCGCTCTTGTCCTTCAGCGCTTCGATCTGGTCCGCAGAGAGACCACGGGCGATATCCGCATCACCCTGCTCGACGAGCAGACGGCGGGCACCGACGTCAGGCACGTTGCGGATGATGACGTTTTCGAGCTTCGGCTTGTCCGACGAATTGGCATTCGCCTGCAGCACGAGGGCTTCATGCGGCGTGTAGGCAGCGATCGAGAAGGCGCCGCTGCCGGCCGAGTTGGTCTTCAGCCAGCCATTGCCGAAGTCGTTGTCCTTGGCATTGGCCGAAACCGTCTGCTCGTCGACGACGGAGGCGATCGGGGCGGTCAGCAGCGAGAGCGCAAAACCTGCACCGACATCGGCGCTCCAGGTCAGCTTCACATGCTTGTCGTCCACCTTGGTCACGGCGCTGTCGACGGTCTCGGGCTTCCAGCCGAGTTCGTTGAGGATGAAGGCCGGAGACTTGTTGAGCTTGACGGCGCGCGTCAGCGAGAAGACCACATCTTCGGGACGAACCGGATTGCCGGAGGCGAATTTTGCATCGGCGAGCGCAAAGGTCAGGCTCTTGCCATCGCTGCCGGCTTCCCAGGAGGCGGCGAGCGCCGGCTCGATCTTCGTGCCATCGTCGCGGTTGGACTGCACGAGACGCTGGTAGAGGTTGTTGAAGGACTGCACCGTCGTCAGCTCGAAACCTTCGGCCGGATCGAAGCTCGTCGCGTCATCGATCGACTGGGCAACGACGAGCGTGTCGTTCGGGGTTTCGGCGTGGGCGGCAAGCGGACCGAGCGCAAGGCTGAATACGGCGCCAAGGAGCGCTCCCCGCCAAGATTGCAGCAACATTTTCGTCTCCTGATTATATTTATATGCGCGTTGGACCCGGCAGAGCGCCGCACGCTAACAAGTGCAACTTACTGCGCAGCCTCACCTTTCATCAGGCCCGATCGTTGCGATTATCACGGTGAAGTGAGAAAAAAATTCCCTGAGAAAGCCGAAATCCGGCGCTCCACAGAAACAGCCGAACGGGTTCTGCAACTGAAAGCTGGTTGAAAGCTTCGACCGGATACCTACAAGGCCGCATCGTGGAGGAGGCACAATGTTCGTGGCGAAATGCGATGCGACCATTTTATCCCGGAGGAGACCTTCATGCGTTTCACACGCAATCTATTCAATGGAATCGCCCTTTCTGCCGTCGTCACCGCCGCATCGCTTGGCGCATCGGCCGCGCATGCTGCCGACAAGATCACCATCATGGTCGGTGGCTACGAAAAGCAGATCTATCTGCCCGCCAAGCTTGCCGAGAGCCTCGGCTACTTCAAGGATGAAGGCCTGGATGTCGAGCTTCTGAACGAAGCCGCCGGCGTCGATGCCGAAAACCAGCTGCTGGCTGGCGCCGTTCAGGGCGTCGTCGGCTTCTACGATCACTGTGTCGACCTGCAGGCCAAGGGCAAGTTCGTCGAATCCATCGTGCAGTTCAGCCAGGCGCCGGGTGAAGTGGAGCTCGTTTCCACCAAGCATCCCGAGATCAAGTCGCCGGCCGACTTCAAGGGCAAGAGCCTCGGCGTCACCGGCCTCGGCTCCTCGACCAATTTCCTCACCCTCTTCATGGCATCCAAGGCCGGCCTGCAGCCGGGCGACGTCGTGACGGTTCCGGTCGGTGCCGGCGGCACCTTCATCGCCGCCATGCAGCAGGACCAGATCCAGGCGGGCATGACCACCGAGCCCACCATCTCGCGCATGCTGAAGACCGGCGAAGCCAAGGTTCTCGTCGACATGCGCACGGTCGATGCGACGCGCCAGGCGCTCGGCGGCACCTATCCGGCAGCCTCGCTCTATCTCGAAAGCTCCTGGGTGGACGAGCACAAGGAAGAAACCCAGAAGCTCGCCAACGCCTTCGTGAAGACGCTGAAGTTCATCAACACGCATTCTGCGGCCGAAATCGCCGACAAGATGCCGAAGGATTTCTACGTCGGCGACAAGGATGGTTACATCAAGGCGCTTGAGGAAGGCAAAGGCATGTTCACGCCGGATGGCGTGATGCCGGAAGATGGTCCGAAGACGGTTCTGGCCGTGCTGTCCGAGTTCTCGAAGAACGTGAAGGGCAAGCAGATCGACCTCTCCAAGACCTACACGACCGAGTTCGTCAAGAACGCGAAGTAACTTCCGTCGCGACGGCTCCCGCCGGATGGCGGGAGCGCAGCGCGCTATGGGCACTGCGTGCACGCCCGCAGAGGCACGCATAGGTATCGCCATGCAGCAGGAAAACATGAAGACGCCTGCGGTGGAGCTGATCAATGTCAGCCGCCGCTTTGTCTCGCCGACCGGCAAGTCCCTCACCGCTCTCCGCGACTTCAACATGACCGTCGAACGCGGCGAGTTCGTTGCCGTCGTCGGCCCGACCGGATGCGGCAAGTCGACGACGCTCAACCTCGTGACCGGGCTTGCCCGGCCGAGCGCCGGCGAGGTTCGCCTGATGGGCGGCCCGATCACCGGCATCGACCGCCGCGTCGGCTTCGCATTCCAGACCGATGCGCTCTTTCCCTGGAAGAACGTCATCGACAACGTGATGGCCGGGCCGCTGTTTCGCGGCAAGTTGAAGGCGGAAGCCGAAAGGAGCGCCAAGGACTGGCTGGCCCGCGTCGGCCTGTCGAAATTCCTGCATCACTATCCGCACCAGCTTTCGGGCGGCATGCGCAAGCGCGCCTCGCTGGCGCAGACCTTCATCAACGAACCGGAAATCCTGCTGATGGACGAGCCCTTCTCAGCGCTCGACGTGCAGACCCGCACCGTCATGCATGAAGAGCTGCTGAAGCTGTGGGCCGAGCGCAAGGCATCGGTGATCTTCGTCACCCACGATCTCGAGGAAGCCGTGGCTCTCGCCGACAAGGTCTATGTGCTGACGGCGGGCCCGGCGACGGTGAAATCAGTCTACACGATCGATCTGCCGCGGCCGCGCGTGGTGTCCGAGATCCGCTACGAGCAGAACTTCATCGACTATTGCAAGACCATCTGGGACGACCTGCGCGAAGAGGTGGAAACCAGCTACCGCCGCGCAAGCGAAGCGGCCTGAGGGAGGGGACAATGACTGATACGACAATGGGCGCAGGCTCCGCCGCGCTGTTTCGCCCGGGAACCTCGGATGCGGAAATCGAGGCATCCGCGATGAAGGCGATGAAGCGACGCACCGCGCTTGTCCGCTTCTGGCAGATCGCCATCCTCGTCTTCGTCATCGGCATGTGGGAGCTGTCCTCCAACATGCAGTGGATCGATCCGTTCTTCTATTCGAGCCCGAGCGGCGTCATCGAGCGCCTGTACGAATGGGCCACCGAGGGCACGACCGAAGGGTCGCTCTGGTACAATCTGTGGGTCACCATGGAAGAGGCGCTGATCGGCTTCTTCGCCGGCTCGATCACCGGCGTCTTCGTCGGCATCGGCCTTGGCCGCAACCGTTTCCTCTCGGATATCTTCTCTGTCTACATCAAGGCGATCAACTCGATCCCGCGCGTCGTTCTCGCGCCGATCTTCATCATGATCATGGGTCTCGGCCTTCCTTCCAAGGTGGCGCTTGCCTTCATCATGGTATTCTTCGTGGTCTTCGCTAACGCCTTCCAGGGTGTGCGCGAAGCCGACCGGAACATGATCGCCAATGCCCGCATCCTCGGCGCCTCCGACTGGCAGGTGACGCGCACCGTCGTCATTCCCTCGGCGATGAGCTGGATCTTCGCCAGCCTTCACGTCTCGTTCGGCTTTGCGATCATCGGCGCCATCGTCGGCGAGTTCGTCGGCGCCCGGTTCGGCATCGGCCAGCTGATCTCGATCGCCAAGGGCACCTTCGACGCCGCCGGCATGTTCGCCGCAATCCTGCTGGTCATGGTGGTGACGCTCGTTGCCGAATACATCATGACGATCATCGAGAACCGCCTCGCCAAGTGGCGGCCGCAGCAGCAGATGGACGTGCAATAAAAGAGGCCATCCTCCCAAGGCTTCGGAAGGCCGGGTCGAGAGATCCGGCCTTTTTCATGCCTATCCCGCAGCCGCGACCGGAAGCCGGACGCTGACGACGAGACCGCCGCCATCGGCCTCCGCAAGGGCAACCGTGCCACCGGCGCCATCGACCACTTCGCGGACGATCGCCAGACCCAGACCGCTGCCGTCACCTTCGGTACCGAGTACCCGGTAGAAGCGCTCGAAGACCTGTTCGCGCTCGTCTGCCGGAATGCCGGGACCGTTGTCCTCGACATCGAGAACGGCAAGATCCCCTGCCCGGCGGACCGAAACCGTCACCCGGCCGCCGCGGCGGGTGTAGCGGATCGCATTGTCGACGAGATTGACGAGCATTTCCCGCAGCATCGTGCCGTCGCCTTCGACCGGCACCGAACCTGAAACCTCCAGACCGAGATCGATATCGCGCTGCAGCGCCTGCTCCGCATGGGCCGCGACAATATCGCGGGCAGCCGCAGAAAGATCGATCGTATCGCTGCGCGGCCGCCGGCTTCCGGGCTCGGCACGCGACAGCGTCAGAAGCTGACTTGCCAGACGCGACATGTGACGCGTGCTGCTGCGCAGCGCCTGCAGCGCCTCGTCGCGCTTCATCTCATCCGTCTCGCGCGCTGCCACGCTCGCCTGCGTCGACATCAGCGCCAGCGGCGTCCTCAGCTGATGCGCAGCATTCGACACGAACCGCCGCTGCGCCGCCATCTGGTTCTGGACGCGCTCCATGTGATCGTTCAGCGCGCGCACCAGCGGCTGGAATTCGGTCTGGACCATGGCCGGCGACAACGGATCGAGCCGCTCGCGCCCGCGGGTACGCACGGCATCGCGCAGGCGAAGCGCCGGTGCCAGCCCCCGCTGCAGGCCGATGATTGTGACCGCGCCTGCGAGCAGCACGAGAATGAACTGCTTGCTAAAATCGTCGAGCCACAGCCGCCGGCGCAGCGCATACTGGCTGTTGTGGGTAATCGCCACGGTGACCGAGATATCGCCATCGTCAGGCAGGCCGACGACCGGGTGGTTCAGCGTCAGCGCGCGAACCGTCGAGTTGCGGAAGGTCACGTCCTGCCCGGTGCGATCGACGGTCGGCAGCGGCAGATCGGGAAAGCCGCTGACCAGGTTTCCCCAGGCGGTGATCACCTGATAGAAGACCTGATCGCCATAGCCGGTATCGAACATCTCGAGCGCCGCAGGCGGAATGTCCGCCTCGATATTGCCGCCCTCATCGACCCGCACCGCTTCGGCGATCACCCGCGCCGAACTCAGCAGCGTACGGTCAGAAACCAGCTTCGCCGTCTGGTCGGCCGTCCGGTAGCTGTCATAGAGATTGAAGCATATCGCTCCGACGAGCGTCAGCACGACCCAGGCCAGAAGCTGGGCGCGCAGGCTCTGCCGCAAGCTCCAGACACCGGCCAGCACACTCCGCAGACGGCTCATCCTAGGACGCGTCCCGCAGCAGATATCCAAGTCCGCGCAGCGTCGCGATCTGGGCGGAGCTCGCCTCGAGCTTCTTGCGCAGCCGGTGGATGTAGATCTCGATGGCGCTCGGGTCCGCCTCATCATCGAAACCGAAGACGCTTTCCGACAGCGCCGCCTTCGACACCGTCGTTCCGACCCGGGTGATCAAATGCTCGAGAACAGCATGTTCCCTGGGCGTCAGGGCGAGCGGCTCGCCATTGATAGAAAATTGCCGCGTCGCGCCTGCAAAGGTGAGATCGCCGACCACCACCTCGGGCGCCGCACGATCCTGCCCGCGCCGGACGATCGCCCTGATGCGCGCCTCCAGCTCGGCAATCTCGAAGGGCTTGGCGAGATAATCGTCGGCACCGCCATCCAGGCCGGCGACGCGGCCGTCGAGGCTGGCATTGGCCGTCAGAATGATGACGGGAACCCGCTCGCCGCTCTGCCGGAGCCGCTTGAGAAGCGTCATGCCGTCGATTTTCGGGATCGAAAGATCGAGGATCACCGCCGAATAGCTCGCCACTTTCAGCATCAATTCGGCATCCTCGCCATCGAAGGCTATATCGACTGCATATTGCGCCTGGCGGAGAGCCTTTGCGAGCCAGTCGGCCAGCTCTCTGTTGTCTTCGACGATGAGGATTTTCATGCGCTAGCTATATCATTTCCGGGAGCCGGAAAGAAAGCGTCCGGCCTTGCTGCGCGGGAGAAAGCTCGCGTTTTCGCAGGGGATGCGGGCTCCAGGAAGGAGCCCGCTGACCTCGCTACCCGCTCAGGACTTTGTCGTGCTCGCGGTATAGATCTCGTCGATCGTCTTGCCGAGGCTGGTGTCGAATTCAGCATCGGCCATCGTCACCCTGAGGTCTTCGGTCAACGCGCGTGAGAAGCTGGCGATCATGCCGTGATTATGGCTAAGCTTGTCGCAGGCATCGGCGCGGGTGTAGCCGCCGGAGAGCGCCACAACGCGGATGACTGACTTGTGGTCGCTGAGCGGCTTGTAGAAATCGGCGACACTCGGAAGCGTAAGCTTCAGCATCACCTTCTTGCCTGCCGGCAGTGCATCGAGCTCGCGCAGGATTTCCTCGCGCAGGATTACCTCCGCCTCGCGCTTGGTCGGGCTCTTGATGGAGACTTCAGGCTCGATGATCGGAACGAGACCGTGCTCGAGGATGCGCTGACCGACCGTGAACTGCTGATGCACGACGGCGGCAATGCCCGCCCGGTTCGCTTCAGCGATGACCGAGCGCATCTTGGTGCCGAAGATGCCCTTCTTGACCGCCCGTTCCAGGAGCCCATCGAGCTCCGGCATCGGCTTCAGCACCTGGACGCCATTGACCTCGGCCGCCAGTCCCTTGTCGACCTTGAGGAACGGCACGACGCCGCGCTCTTCCCAGAGGAATGTCGGCACAGGCTTACCTTTGGCCTCGCCATCCATGGTCTTTTCGAAGAGGATCGCGCCGATCACCTTGTCGCCGGAAAATGCCGGCGCCGTCATGATGCGCACGCGCATCTCGTGCATCAGCCGGAACATTTCGTCTTCGCCGCTGTAATCGCTATCGGCGATGCCGTAGAGGCGCAACGCCCCCGGCGTCGAGCCGCCGCTCTGGTCGAGCGCTGCGATGAAACCCGCTTTGTCAGCCATCTGAGACATCATTTTTGCATCAGCCATTATTTTCCCCATTGCGCTGCAACTCGCGCGTTTCAGAAGACGGCATCGAACCGGGCAGCCGCCCGGCGCAAAAGCAACGTCTCACATTCCTGCACAAACGGCCACCTTCTTGCGAAGGCGGCCGGAGCTAAAAATGGAGCAGGCCGAGCCCGGCTCAAGACGGGCGTATGGAGCAAATTATTGTGTCAGGCGCGGCAGGCCTGTTGCGGCCACCTGGCCGATGGTTTTGAAGGCCGCCGTTAGGTCGGTAGCGTTCTCGGCGTAGAAGAAAGTAGCCGCAGATGTCGCGCATTTCGACAGCAGGTTCTTTCCCTGGTCGGAGGCGCTGAAGGCAACCGTGTAAACGGTGATGCCCTTGCTCTTTGCCGTGGCGCAATGGGTCAGCGTCGTCGTGTCGTCGGACGACGAGGAGTTTTCGCCGTCGGTCATGAAGACGATCGCCTTGTTCGGCGTCAGGCCGTTCTTGTTCTTGTGGATCGTGTCTTCGCTGGTCGAGTTCAGCGCATCGAGCGCCACCTTGAAGGCGCCCGTCGAGCTTGTGCCTCCGGTCGGGGTCAGCGCGTCGATATAATTGTCGGTTGCCGACCAGCCCCAGGCGAGCGGCGTCTCCGTCTGCTTTGCGGAATTGTAGGACACGGCGCCGGTGCGGATCAGGCCGGCGCTGGGGTCGGCGGTCGCAAAGGTGCTGAACAGCGTGTCTGCCGCCAGCTTCAGCGCCTCGATGCGCTGATAGTAGCAGGGCGTCTTGCTGCCGCCGTCTTTGATCGTGCTGGCATTCGGCATGTAGTAATAGTGGCAGGGCTGCGTCGTCGACTTGATCGAGGTCGTGCTCGTCTGCATCGAGCCCGAGCGGTCGAGCACCAGATACATCGACAGCGAATTACTTGCGCCGCGCGACGAGGTCGACCGGCTGCTGATGGAGATCTTCGCAGTCTGCTGGTTGAAGACACTCATCATCGGCGACAGCGCCATCGAAAGATCGAAGGCAAGATCGACGGTATAGGTTTTGCTGTTGTTGACGCCGGTGACCGTCGAGACGGTGATCTGCGGCGAGACAGTCAGGCCCTCGCCGGTCATCTGGCCCTTAAGATAGTCCGTCGCCAGCGATTTCGCCTGCGCCTCGGTAATGCCGTTCGATGCCAGCGCCGAAGAGGCCGCGAGTGCCGCGCCATCGGCGTAGTTCTGCAGGTTCTGCTTCGTCAGCAGCATATTGGAGAAATCGACGGCGACGCCCGCCGATCCGATCAGAACCGGCATCAGCACCGCCGTCATGATCCCGAAATTACCGCCGATATCACTGACGAATGCACGAATTCTACGCTTGAACATCCTGGCCCCCGCCGCCTTTGTTTCGGTCAGCATCTCCCGCCGCTAATTAAGATCGGCCTTCAATTGACGGGAGACGGACGGAGATTTCGGAAATATCCTTAAGAATTACAATGCTTTCCAGTTGGTAAAGGCAGCGCGGACCGTCCAGAGGACGCCACGCCGCCTAGATAAGAAACGCCTCATCGATGGGAATCTGCATGGCCGTCAGCAGGTGGTTGTTCTGCCCTGCAAGCGCGATCACCGAGAGCAGTTCGGCATGCTGGGCCTCCGTCATCCCCCGCGCCTTTGCCGCTGCGGTATGCGAGTGGACGCAATAGGAGCAGCTGTTTGCCGTCGAGACGGCGATATAGATCATCTCGCGCGTCAGCGGGTCGAGCGCGCCTTCGGCCGACATCACCGTCTTCACCCCTTCCCAGGTCCGCTTCAGAAGGGCGGGATCGTTGGCGAGGCCGCGCCAGAAGTTGTTGACGAAATCTGACTTGCGGGTGGCTCTGATGTCGTCGAACACCGCCTTGGCAGCGGGATTTGCTTCGACTTCGGCATCGGTGAGGAGCTTGACGGTGGCCATTGCGGTTCCTTTCGTGATCAAGAACCGTGAGCCTACATGATTTTCCGCGGCATGCAGCCGGGTGGTGCGAATTCTTCGCCCGCCTTGGGGCTCACCTGACGGACCGGCCATCCCGAAATCTTGCGATACCTCTATCGGTGTGCATATGACACTGAAAATCAGAACGAATCTAATTTAGAGAGCGCAAATGTCCCTCACCCAAAGCGGATCAGCGGATATCGGTTCTGCCGCCGATTTGGCGGAGGCCGGCGTCTTCACCTGGGATCTCGGTACCGACACCGTCTATGCCGATACGACATTGGCGGCCCTCTTCGGCTTCGATGCCGAGGTCGCCCAGTCGGGACAGCCTATCATTCACTTCCTCGACCGCATCGATGCGGTCGACAAGCCGCGCATCGCGCAGGCGATCCACGAGGCGATCGTCACCGGCGCGGCCTATCAGCAGGACTACGATATACTTCGCCCCGACGGCACGCGCGCAAGTGTCTCGGCGTTCGGCCGCTGCTTCCGTGACGCCGCCGGTACGCCGTCGCATTATGCCGGTGTCGTCTGCCCGAAGGCGGATGAGCGCGCGCCGCAGGACAGCCTCTTCTGGCACTGCCTGCAGGCCTATCACCTGGCCCGCCAATGCGGCCAATGGGATATGGTGCGCCATCTGGAGATGGCGCTCAGAGAATTCGGCCACCCGCTGCGGGCGACGGAAGCCATGCACTGAGGCGGCGCTGGAGCTGATCGCGCGGCAGGCAAAAAATACCACTTCCCTTCGATGGCAATCGGATGCATCTCTTCGGCCCTGCGCCGGCGGGTGTCGCCGGCGGTTCGAATGAGAATGGATAAGCATCATGATGCAACAGGGATGGAACCACCCGGTCGCCGCCATTACCGAAACCGAGCGCGCCGAACGCCTTGAAAGCCTGCGCCGCCGCATGCGCGAACAGGGCATCTCCGCCACCCTGCTCGGCCCGACCGAGAGCCTGCGCTATTTCACCGGCCTCGTCTGGCACCTCAGCGAGCGCCTGCTCGGCGCCGTCGTCACGGACGACAAGCTCACCTATATCGTTCCGGGCTTCGAATTCAGCCGCGTCGAGACCCTGCCGCACCTGCCGGGCGAGATCGCCGTATGGCAGGAAGAGGAAAGCCCGTCGGCGCTGGTCGCATCGCTCGCCGGTGCCAAAGGCCTGCTGGCGCTCGACGACGCCCTGCCGCTCGCCTTCTACCACGCCTTCTCGAAGGTCATCGATCCGGCGCGGCTGGTGGATGGCGGTCCTGTCATCAACGGCCTTCGTCTCATCAAGTCGCCGGCCGAAATCGCCCTGATCAAATATGCGATGGGTCTGACGCTCGATATCCACGCCAAGGTGCGCGGCATGTTGCAGCCTGGTATCGCCGCCTCCGAAGTGATCCGCTATATCGACCAGCAGCATCGCGCCGCCGGGGCCGATAACGGCTCGAACTTCTGCATCGTCTCCTTCGGAGGCGCGACGGCGCTGCCGCATGGCGCCGATGGCGAGCAGATCCTGCAGAAGGGCGATGTCATTCTGGTCGATACCGGCTGCCGTCTCGACGGCTATCACTCGGATTTGACGCGCACCTATATGCTTGATGGCGGCAATGCCGAATTCGAGCGCGCCTGGACGATCGAGCGCGCCGGGCAGCAGGCCGTGTTCGATGGGGCCAAGCTCGGCGCCGCCTGCGAAACACTCGATGCCGCCGCCCGCGAAACCTTTGGCAGCCACGGCCTCGGCCCGGACTATCGCCTGCCCGGCCTGCCGCATCGCGCCGGCCACGGCCTTGGCCTGGAAATCCACGAGGGTCCGTTTATCGTGCGCGGCAACAAGACGCCGCTTGCAGCGGGCATGTGCTTCTCGAACGAACCGATGGTGGTCTTCCCCGGCCAGTTCGGCGTTCGCCTCGAAGACCATATCTACATGAGCGAAACCGGCGCCAACTGGTTCACGCAGCCGGCGAAGGACCCTGTCTCGGTCTGATCGCTGACGAAGCAGCAAATGCAAAACGGCCTGCGCGAGATACCCGCGCAGGCCGTTTTCATTTTGGCGAAGTCTGAATCAGCCGGCCGGATGCGCTTCTCTTCGGGCAAGCTTGCCCTCTTCGGCCTTGTAGAAATACTGGCTGGCAACCAGCCACCCCTTCAGAGGCCTCAGCGGCGGAATGCAGGTGAGCGCCATGAACGGGCCGGTGACCAGGAACTGAACCCAAAGCGGCGCCGAGAAGGCGACTTCGAGCCAGACGCCGAGCAGCACGCTTGGCACGCAGGCAAAGCAGATAACGAAGAAAGCCGGGCCATCCGCCGGGTCGGCGAAGGAATAGTCCAGGCCGCAGGCCTCGCATTCGGTTTTCAGCGTCAGGAAGCCCTTGAACATATGCCCCTGCCCGCAACGCGGACAACGGCCGCGCACGCCGGTCTGCATGGGAGGGAGAGGAGGATAATCGGTATCCACGGCAGTCTCGCTTTTCGGGTTGCGAGGCATCCTTAAATGCATTCAACGCCTCTAAATGTATGCATACAATATAATTACATTGAACGCGGATTGCTAGTCTATTAGTCACAATGCCGCAGGATTGTGGGAAGAGGATTAATGGAGCCCTTCCGCGCGTCCCCGGCGCTTAACGATAGCGCCGGCAAACGCAAAAAGCGGGCACGACGGCCCGCCTTCATCAAAGTCGATCAAATGAAGCGTCAGAAGAAGGACGCGGTCATCTCAGGCGGCCCTTCGAGCGCATGCGCCATGAAATCCAGCGCACCACGCAGCCGCTCGCGGCTGATCGGACCGCCGACGCAGACGCGAACGGCTTCGGCGGCTGCACCATCGACAGTAAAGACATCGCTGGCGACGACGCCGATGCCGGAACTGCGCATATGGCTGCCGAAGGTCGAGCGGGTCCAGCCATTGGTCAGCGGCAGCCAGATATTGAAGCTGATCGGATCGGCCCTGTAGCTTCCCTCCGGCAGAATGCCGGCCACCATCTGCTGACGGGCGGCCGCCTCGGCGCGGATGAAGCGCAGGATGGTGTCGGCCGTGCCATCCTCGATCCAGCGCGTTGCCAGCGCCAGGTTAAGCGGCGAAGCCATGACATTATTGGTGCGCATGGCGCTGACGAAGGGCCAGATCGCCTTGGTATCGGGCGCCACGACGAAGGCAAGCCGCAGCCCGGCGCCAATGCATTTCGCCAGTCCGCCGATATGCCAGGTCAGGTCGGGCGCGATGGCCGCGAGCGGCGGCGGGCCATGCAGCGGAATGAAACCATAGGCGTCATCCTCGACGATCGGCACATGATACTTGCGGGCAACGGCAGCGATTTCCTCGCGCCGGCGCTCCGGAATGGTCAGCGTCAGCGGGTTTTGCAGCGTCGGATTGAGATAGAGCGCCTTCGGCTTCAGGCGCTCGCAGGCATCGGCCAGCGCATCCGGCAGAATGCCCTCGTCGTCCATCGGCAGGCCGGAAAGGTTGAGCCGCAGCTGTGCCGCGATCGAGCGCATGCCGGGATAGGTGATGTTTTCGGAGAGAACCGTATCGCCCGGCCGCGCCAGCAGGCCGAAGATCGCCAGCAGCGCCGGGTGTGCGCCGGGGGTGACGAAGATGCGCTCCTGCGATGGCACGAGGCCACGGCGGCTGAGCCAGGCGGCCGCCGCTTCCTTGTCCATGCCGGAACCGCCGAATCCCTGATAGCGCAGCAACGGAATGAGATTGGTGGCAACCGCCGACATGCCCTCGCGCATGCGGTCGAGCAGCTCCGGATCATCGGGCTCGGGCGGCAGGTTCATCGAGAAGTCGACGACGGACGCACGGCGCGGATCGGGCGCCGCATCGGACGCAAAGCCGCGGCGCTCCTTGTCCTGAGCGCCGGTGATGAAGGTGCCGCGCCCGACATGCGAGCCGACCAGCCCGCGCTTCTGCGCCTCGACATAGCCGCGAGCGACAGTGGTGAAGTCGATATTGAGCCTGCGCGCAAGCTCACGCTGCGGCGGCAGCCGGTCGCCGACCGCAAGCACGCCGCTACGCAGATCCATCTCGATCAGATCGGCGATCGCCATATATCGAGGGCTGGAGGAACGGCTGAGGTCGGGATGCCAGTCTTTCATTTCATATCCGCAATTCGTGATCGTCGTCGGAAGGGAATCCGGGGACATTGATCGTATATTGTTGCACCCTCGCCCTGTCACGCGAAATCACGGCGGCAATCGGCCGCCGCGCAACAACGGAATGCCGCATCAGCAGCTCGGCAGAGCAAAACAGCTGACATTTGATTGCATATTGAATGCATTCATTCAAGTCATAGATGCACTCATTTTTGGCAGGGAACTGCACGCCATTTTAGCGGCAATCCAAGCGACCATCGACATTGAATGCAATATTGATCGCATTTCCTGTGATTTTGACTGCTATTTGTGCAGATTCAATCTGGCACGGTGCTTGCAATTCAATGGCTGTACCCCGCGACAGGGGCCTGACTTCAAACACAGGAGCCATTCATGCCCGCAGTTACCGCACCGGCCCACGCAGATGGAGACTTCTTCGTCGACTACGAAGACAAGGTCTTTGAAGACGTCCAGGCAAAGGAGGGCGAGAAGGCCCTCATCACCTTCCATACCGTCGCCTTCGAAGGCTCGATCGGCCTCGTCAACCTGCTGCAGGCCAAGCGCCTGAAGCGCAAGGGCTTCGAGACCTCGGTGCTGCTCTACGGCCCGGGCGTCACACTCGGCGTGCAGCGCGGCTTCCCCAAACTCGGCATGGAAGCCTTCCCCGGTCATCTGAACTTCAACAACCAGATCAAGGGCTTCATGGATGAGGGCGGCAAGGTCTATGCCTGCCGCTTTGCGCTGCAGGCGCTTTATGGACACGGCGAACCCTCTCTGATCCCCGGCATCACGCCGATCAGCCCGCTCGATGTGCTCGACCTGATCCTGCTCCACCGCCGCGACGGCGCCTTCATCCTCGATACCTGGACGCTCTGACCCCCGCTCCCTTCTCCCCGCCGGGGAGAAGGGAAACCGAAGCAAGGATTTTTTGCCATGGAGAAGAAACTGACCGTCCGGGCCGCCGCCGCGCAGATCGCTCCCGATCTGACCTCGCGGGAGAAGACGCTAGCGCGCGTGCTCGACGCCATCAGCGAGGCGGCGTCGAAGGGTGCCGAGCTGATCGTCTTCCCGGAGACCTTCGTTCCCTGGTATCCGTATTTCTCCTTCGTGCTGCCACCCGTCCTTTCTGGACGCGAGCACGTTCGCCTCTACGAGGAGGCCGTCACCATCCCGAGCCCGGCAACCGATGCCGTCGCGGCCGCCGCCCGTGAGCACGGCATCGTCGTGGCCCTCGGCGTCAACGAGCGGGATCACGGCTCGCTCTACAATACCCAGCTCCTCTTCGATGCCGACGGCAAATTACTGCTGAAGCGGCGCAAGATCACCCCCACCTTCCACGAGCGAATGATCTGGGGCCAGGGCGATGGTTCCGGGCTCACTGTCGTCGATAGCCGCATCGGCCGGCTCGGCGCGCTCGCCTGCTGGGAGCATTACAATCCGCTCGCCCGCTACGCACTGATGGCGCAGCACGAGGAAATCCATATTGCCCAGTTCCCGGGCTCGATGGTCGGCCCGATCTTCGCCGAGCAGATGGAAGTGACGATCCGGCACCATGCGCTGGAAAGCGGCTGCTTCGTCGTCAACGCCACGGGCTGGCTGACCGACGAGCAGATCGTCTCGATCACGCCGGACCAGAATCTGCAGAAGGCGCTGCGCGGCGGCTGCATGACGGCGATCATCTCGCCCGAGGGTAAGCATCTGGCCCCGCCGGTCACCGAGGGCGAAGGCATCCTGATCGCCGATCTCGACATGAGCCTGATCACCAAGCGCAAACGGATGATGGACTCGGTCGGCCACTACGCCCGCCCCGAACTGCTTCACCTCGTCATCGATGGCCGCGCCACCGCGCCGATGATCGCTTCCCAGAATTCTTTCGAAACCGCAGCCGCAAGGAGCAACACCGATGGATACCAGTACGACGACACGTCTTCCGACCGAGATCCTGATCAACGAGTTGCAGTCCTACGGAGCCAGGCTGGTTGATCCCAAGGCCGGGCACGAGAGCCGCCGCGGCGGCGCCGGTCCGTCCGACCATAAGCCGATGACCATCGACGGGATGACCGTCATGGTGCCAGTGCACACCGCCCCGGCCTTTGAAAGCCCCTATCTGGTGGACAAGCCTGACGAAGAGGGCAAGAGCCGCATCAGCCGCGATGGCCGCGTGCTCGGCGAAGTCTCCTTCCCGCTGCGCCCCCGCTTCTACGAGCGCACAACGGCGGATGGCGTCCCCTATTCGCAGATCGCCGTGCTACATGGCCGCGATGTACTGGCAACGACGGTGCTGCAGACCTGCATCCGCTATCAGAGCCGCACCAAGACCTGTCAGTTCTGCGCCATCGGCCAGTCGCTCGCCGCCGGCCGCACCATCGCCCACAAGACGCCGGAGCAGCTTGCCGAGGTGGCGAAGGCCGCCGTCGAGCTCGATGGCGTCAAGCATATGGTGATGACGACGGGGACGCCGAAGGGTTCGGATCGCGGCGCCTCCATCCTCGCCGACAGCGCCCGTGCCATCAAGGCAGCGGTCGATATCCCGATCCAGGCGCAATGCGAGCCGCCGGAAGACAATGCCTGGTTCCAGATCATGAAGGATGCTGGCGTCGATGCGCTCGGCATGCATCTCGAGGTCGTCACACCGGAGGTGCGCGCCCGCATCATGCCCGGCAAGGCGCAGGTCTCGATCGAGAAATACATGGCGTCCTTCAAGGCGGCAGTCGAGGTCTTCGGCCGCGGCCAGGTCTCCACCTATATCCTCGCCGGTCTCGGCGATACCCGCGAAGCGATCCTCGACATCTGCGAGAAGCTGGTGGCGATCGGCGTCTATCCCTTCGTCGTGCCCTTTGTGCCGATCTCCGGAACGCCGCTCGAAAGCCACCCGGCGCCGAAGCCGGATTTCATGCATTCGATCCTCGGCCCGCTCTCGAAGATGCTGGTCGATAGCGGCCTAAAGGCCGTCGACATCAAGGCCGGTTGTGGCAAATGCGGCGCCTGCTCGGCCCTTTCGACCTACGAAAGGATGCTGACCAAATGATGCACGAACCCTTCGCTCCCTACCGCGCCGCGGAATTCCAAGTGAAGTTCGCCACCTCGTCCTGGGAAAGGCAGCAGGCACATGCGCTGCGCCGCGCCGTCTTCTGCGAGGAGCAGAAGATTTTCGACGGCGATGATCGCGACGCGATCGACGACCACGCCATTCCGATCGTTGCGCTCTCGATGATGGGCGTCGCCTCCGACCGGCTGGCCGGGACGGTGCGCATTCATGAGGAGGAGCCTGGGCTCTGGTGGGGCTCGCGCCTCGCCGTCCACGAGGATTTCCGCAAGATCGGAGCGCTCGGTGCGACGCTGATCAAGCTCGCCGTCTCCTCGGCCAATGCCATGGGCTGCCACACGTTCCTTGCCAATGTGCAGGTGCAGAACGGCCTGCTCTTCCGCCGCCTGCATTGGGATGTCGTCGAGGAATTCGAGATCTACGGCAAGCCGCATCTGCGGATGAAGGCCGATCTCGCCTGGTATCCGCCCTGCCCGACACCGGAGGCCGGTTTCGTGGCACTACCGAAGAAGGCGGCATGATGGGCGCGATCGACATCAAGGCGCTGGCCGAAAAGCTCCGGGCATCCGCGGGTATCGCTGCAAAAGCTGATATTGGGTTTGCGGCGGAGCGCTTGGGGTTGATGGGAGCTGTAACCCCCTCCCCAACCCCTCCCCACAAGGGGGAGGGGCCAACCCAGCCGCACTCGCTGCATGATCTTGGCGGGACGGCGCCGCGCGTCCTCTTGTCGCCAGCCATCCCTGTCGGCGACGATTGCGCCGCGCTGCCGGATGGTGACGGCTACCTGCTTTTTGCCATCGAAGGCTTCATCAACGAGTTCGTCACCGCCGATCCCTGGTTTGCCGGCTGGTGCGGGGTGATGGTCAACATCTCGGATGTCGCCGCCATGGGCGGACGGCCGGTCGCTGTCGTCGATGCGCTCTGGGCGAATGGCGAGGAGAATGCCGCTCCGGTGCTGGAAGGCATGCGGGCGGCGGCACTGACTTATGGCATGCCGATCGTCGGCGGTCACACTAATATCCGCACCGACCGCCACCAGCTCTCCGTCGCCATTCTCGGCCGGGCGAAAAGGCTGCTGACCAGCTTCGATGCCCGCCCCGGCGATGTGCTGATCGCCGCAGTCGATCATCGCGGCCGCTACCGCGAGCCCTTTAACAACTGGGAAGCAGCGACAGACGCGCCGCCTGCCCGGCTGCGCGGCGATCTGGAAATCATGCCCGAAATCGCCGAGGCCGGATTGGCGCTCGCCGCCAAGGATATCAGCCAGGGCGGCATTCCCGGCACCGCGATCATGCTCGCCGAATGCTCCGGCGTCGGCATCGAGATCGACGTCGCGCCGATCCCGCTGCCATCAGGCGTGACGCTCGACCGCTGGCTCGCGACTTTCCCCAGCTACGGCTATCTGCTGTCGGTCGCGCCGGAGAATGTCGACGCCGTTATTTCCAGGTTCTCGGCCCGCGGCATCACAGCCGCCGCAATCGGCACGGTCGTACCAGGCAGCGAGGTTGCGATCACTGACGGCACTGCGCGCGCCGTCATCCGCGACTACGCGAAAACCCCGTTGCTGCGGCTTGGACCAGCCGTCGCCAGCCGGGAGGATGCAGCATGAGCCGCCCGCTGCGCATCGCGATGCTCTCGCACTCCACCAATCCGCGCGGCGGCGTGGTGCATGCCATGCAGCTTTCGGAGGCGCTGACGGCGCTTAGTCATGATGTTGTCCTGCATGCACCGGATGCGACAGGCGCCGGGTTCTTCAGGGCAACGACATGCCAGACCGTCTGCATACCGGTTGCCCAGCCCGCAAACACTGAGACTACAGCCCCCTCATCCTACCCTCTCCCTGAGGGGAAAGGGGATGTTGAGCAAGCCGCAGATCCCTTCTCCCCATCGGGGAGAAGGTGCCGGCAGGCGGATGAGGGGGCCGCGAACTCCATGCTCTCGGACATGACTGTAATGGTCGAACAGCGCATTGCCGACTACCTTGATCACTTCGACAATCCCGCCAACCGCGATTTCGACCTCTACCACGCCCACGACGGCATTTCGGGCAATGCGCTGGCAACGCTCAAGGAACGTGGCCTCATCGCCGGCTTCGCCCGCACGGTCCATCATATCGACCAGTTCAGCGATGCCAGGCTGATGGCGCTGCAGGACCGTTCGATCGACAATGCTGACCTGTTCTTCACCGTCAGCGCCCTGTGGCGCGACAGGCTGAAGCGCGAACGCGGGATTTCCTCGACCATCGTCGGCAACGGCGTCGATACCAACCGCTTCTCTCCATCCGCCGATGGTTCGGCGCTGCGCCGCAAGCTCGGCCTGCCCGCAGGGCCGGTCTTCCTGTCGGTCGGCGGCATCGAGGCGCGCAAGAACACGCTCTCGATGCTCGAAGCCTTCCGGCAGGTGCGCGCCATCCGCCCCGACGCACAGTTCGTCATCGCCGGTGGCGCATCGCTGCTCGATCACCGCGGCTATCAGGGCGAGTTTCGCGCAGCCCTCGCCGCCCTCGGCGATCATGCGGGCGCCGTCCATATCCTCGGCACGGTCGCCGATGAAGACATGCCAGCGCTTTACCGGCTTGCCGATACGCTGGTCTTTGCGTCGGTCAAGGAGGGCTTCGGCCTTGTCGTGCTGGAAGCGATGGCAAGCGGCATTCCTGTTGTCGTCTCCTCGATTGCGCCCTTCACCGAATATCTCGGCTCTGGCGATGCCATCTGGTGCGATCCGCACAATCCCGCCTCGATTGCCGAAGCTATGGCTATTTCGCTGATGCCGCCGGTGCGGCAGCGGCTGGTCCCGCGCGGCCTGGTGATCGCCGCCGGTCATGGCTGGCGGCGCACCGCCGCTGCCCATCTCGACGCCTACGAGACATTGAGGGAGCCTGCCCATGCCTGAAATGCGCTTCGTCATCGCCTGGCCCGATGGCCGGGAGGAAACCTGCTACTCGCCCTCGCTGGTGATCCGCGACTTCTTCGAGGAAGGCCAGACCTATCCGATCCGCGACTTTCTCGACCGCAGCCGTCAGGCACTTGGCATCGCCAGCGACCGGGTCGAGGCGAAATACGGCTACCCCTGCTCACTCGCCCGCGGCCAGCTCGCCCGCATCGAGGAGGCCGGTGCCCGCTTCTTATCCGACGCCGATGCGCGCGTGCGCTGCCAAAGCTTCATTTTCTGAAAGGAACGTCCCATGACATTTCTCCTCAAGCCGCATTACAGCACTGCCGTGATCGGCGGCGGACAGGCCGGTCTTTCCGCCAGCCATTATCTGAAGAAGCACGGCATCGATCATGTCGTCTTCGAGAAGAAGACGGTGGCGCACAAATGGAAGAACGAGCGCTGGGATGCCTTCTGCCTGGTGACGCCAAACTGGCAGTGCCAGCTTCCCGATCATCCCTATGACGGCGACGATCCGCACGGCTTCATGGTGAAGGATGAAATCATCGGCTATGTCGACCGCTTCGTGAAGAAGGTGAATGCGCCGGTGCTGGAAGGCACCAGCGTCACCTCGCTGGAAAAGACCGGCGATCTCTTCAAGATCGAGACCTCGGCTGGCAGCATCACCGCCGACAGCGTCATCATTGCCACCAGCCTCTACAGCGCGCCCGCAATACCGCGCGCCGCCGAGCGGCTGCCCGACGATATCCTGCAGATCCACACGGCCGATTACCGCAATCCAAGCCTGCTGCCGGACGGTGCCGTCGTCGTCGTCGGTTCGGGCCAATCCGGCTGCCAGATCGCCGAGGATCTGCATCTGGCCGGGCGCAAGGTGCATATGGTCACCGGCAACGCGCCGCGCTGCGCCCGCTTCTATCGCGGCCGCGATGTGGTGGACTGGCTGGCCGATGTCGGCCAGTACGACATCACCGTCGAGCATGACGGCATGACCAAGAAAAAGCACGACACCAACCACTATCTCACCGGGCGCGATGGCGGCCGTGACCTCGATCTGCGCAAGTTTGCCCTCGAAGGCATGGCGCTCTATGGCCGCATGGAAGGCGTCTCGAACGGCAAGATGCTGTTTGCGCCCAATCTGAAATCCAACCTCGACAATGCCGACCGCGTCTATAACGGCATCAACGCGCTGATCGACCGCCACATCGCTGAAAAGGGCATCGATGCGCCGCCCGCGAACGTCTATACGCCGCTGTGGGAACCCGAGGGCGAACCGGCCGAACTCGATCTCAAGGCGGAAGGCATCACGTCGGTGATCTGGGCGACAGGCTTCTCGCCAGACTGGTCCTATGTCGGCCTGCCGATCTTCGACGGTACTGGCTACCCCGTCCAGCGGCGCGGCGTCACCGGCATCGATGGCGTCTATGTGCTGGGGCTGCCGTGGCTGTGGACCTGGGGCTCCGGTCGCTTCCTTGCCGTCGGCAAGGATGCCGAACATGTCGTCGGCCACCTCGCCGGGCATCTGGAAAGCGGCCGGCCAGTGCTGAAACAGGCGGCGGGCGGCTGAGCATGAATATCGCCGTCCTCGACTTCGCGAATGCCCGGGAAACGGAAAGCCATCTGCCACCGCAAATACCATCGGTGGCGGAACTGATGGAGCAGGCACTGTCGCCGCACCTGCTGATCGGCATGCCGCATATGACCCCCGCCGGCCTCTCCGATACGTGGCTGATGAAGGAACTCGGCCACCGGCACTGGCTGATGCTCGCCCGTCATCTCGGCATGCCCGACGCCGATTTCCGCACGTCCGACGGCGGCGAAGCCTATGCGGCGATCTGCGCGACCTCGCTGCAGGATGCGCGCTTCGACAAGGCGCGCGCCAACGACGTCCTGACCATTCGCTCGGCGTTGACCCCGGTCTCGCGCACACAGGTCTCTACCCGCCACGCGCTATCAGTGCGAGGCATACCCATCGGCGATGTTGAGCTGATCTCCACCTTCGTCCACCGCACCCGGGACGGTGACAATTACTCGATCGCCCGCGTGCCCCTGCCCGGCATGGCGGAGGCTACTGCGGAGAACGCGCTCGCCCGCACTGCCTCGCTGCTACGCTCGGGCCAGCTCGATACCCATCTCGGCCTACAGGCAAATCCGCCGAAGCGATTGCGTGGCTTCCGCTTCGAGCCGGATGCATCGCAGGAGTTCAACGGTGCGGGGCTTTTCTATTTCGCGCAGTTCCAGGCGATCACCGATCGCGCCTTCGGGAGATGGTTCGGCACAACGCGACCGATCCGGCACCGCGACGTGTTCTTTTCCGGCAATATCCGTCAGGGGGAGACGGTCTATCTGGAGCTGATGGCGATGACGCCTGAACGTCGCGCCGCACTTTGCCGCCTCCTGCGCGAAGACGGCAAAGTGATCGGCCAGATCTTCTCGGCCTGGAGCTGATTACCGCCAGCCGAGCGCCGGGGCGACATGCTTCAGGATGCTCTCGATCACATGCGCGTTGTAGGCGACGCCGAGCTGGTTCGGCACGGTGAGCAGCAGCGTGTCGGCCTCGGCGATCGCCTCGTCCTTGCGCAGCTGATCGATCAGCTTGTCGGGTTCTGCGGCGTAGGAGCGGCCGAAGATTGCCTGGGTCTGCGGGTCGATATAGCCGATCTGGTCCTGGCTCTGGCCGCTTGCGCCGAAATAGGCACGGTCCATGTCGTTCATCAGCGCGAAGATGCTGCGGCTGACCGAGACGCGCGGCTCCCGCTTGTGACCGGCCTCCTTCCAGGCCTCGCGATAGATACGGATCTGCTCGGCCTGCTGGACATGGAAGGGCTTGCCGCTCTCATCTGTCTTCAGCGTCGAGCTCTGCAGGTTCATGCCGAGCTTGGCTGCCCAGACGGCGGTCGCATTGGAGCTCGATCCCCACCAGATGCGCTCAAGCAGACCTTCCGAATGCGGCTCGAGGCGCAGCTTGCCGGGCGGGTTCGGAAACATCGGCCGCGGATTGGGCTCGGCAAAGCCTTCGCCCCTGAGCACATCGAGGAAGACTTCGGTATGGCGGCGGCCCATATCGGCGTCGCTCTCGCCCTCGGCGGGCGCGTAGCCGAAATAGCGATAACCATCGATCACCTGCTCCGGCGAACCGCGGCTGATGCCGAGCTGCAGACGACCGCCGGCGATCAGGTCAGCCGAACCGGCATCTTCCGCCATATAGAGCGGGTTCTCGTAACGCATGTCGATAACGGCCGTGCCGATCTCGATGCTCTTCGTCCTCGCGCCGACGGCGGCGAGCAGCGGGAAAGGCGAAGCCAGCTGGCGCGCGAAGTGATGGACGCGGAAATAGGCGCCATCGGCGCCGAGCTCTTCAGCGGCAACGGCGAGATCGATCGACTGCAGCAGCGTATCGCCGGCCGAGCGGGTCTGCGATTGCGGAGAGGGCGACCAGTGGCCGAAGGAGAGAAAGCCAATCTTTTTCATGGTGTCACCAATTGCAATGTTTCGTTGCCGGCTTCTTCGCACGGGAGCGCCGCCCGGTATAGCCGCGGCGGATTGAACAGAGTGTCGCCACGGCACCGGAAAATGCCCCTTGCGAGCAGCGCAGTCCCGCTATGCGCCAAACGGGACGCTCCCATGCGCCCAAAACAAAAACGCCGGCTCGTGTGAACCGGCGTTTCGTATGGGATTTTATTCGGCTTTCGCCGGCCGTTTAGCGGCCGGAAGCAGCGCGTGCGACCGACTGGATTTCGCTGCGGCCGATGCCGAGGTCGCTGAGTTCGCGGTTCGACATGCGACCGAGTTCAGCAACGGTCTGACGGTACTTGCGCCAGTTATTGAAAGAGCGTGCAATGTTCATCTTAGTCCCCTTCCTTGGGCTTTGCGAACCCTGCTGCCCCAATCGGCGCTCCGTTCGCTTCGATGAGATGTATATAATATGAGCTGCGGCCGATTTGCAGCGCAAAGACATCCAATCAGCAATGCGTCAATTGCATAGCTTGCCCATATGGCGGGCAATTAATGGACACTCGGCGTCTTCACCATGAGAGCGAAGTCCTCGGCAACGAGCTCGCTGATCGCGATCAGCACCTCTTCGGCGCTAAAGCCGGAGGCAATCGTCGAGCGGATAAGATCCTGGAGATCGGGCTCCACCACCTCGCGGCAGTCCTCGAGCCTCTCATCCGAGACATTCA
Source organism: Rhizobium sp. OAE497 (assembly GCF_040546565.1). Taxonomy (NCBI): domain Bacteria; kingdom Pseudomonadati; phylum Pseudomonadota; class Alphaproteobacteria; order Hyphomicrobiales; family Rhizobiaceae; genus Rhizobium; species Rhizobium sp. OAE497. The sequence continues at coordinate 807,912 of NZ_JBEPOA010000002.1, read as the reverse complement.
TGCTGAACAGTTCTTCCATCGCACAACCCTTTCATGTCCCGGCCGCCGGCGCATCTGCCGGCAGCCCCTGGATCGTTACCGTGCCGAAGCGCGGCGCTTGGTGGGCAACAGCCCTTCGCGCTGCAGCTTCTTCCTTGCCGCCTTGCGCACGCGGGCGACGGCCTGCGCCCGCTCACGCACCCGCCGTTCGGACGGCTTCTCGTAGGCGCGGCGTTCCTTCATCTCGCGAAACAAGCCTTCCTTCTGCATCTTCTTCTTGAGGACGCGGATTGCCTGTTCCACATTGTTGTCTCTGACAATGACCTGCATGGTGTTCTCCTTATCGTTGGCGGTTGATGTCTCAGCCCAGCTGTTTGGCGATGATCGCCTTCAGCTCCCGGCGCGTCAGCAGGCAGGGATAGGGCTTCCAGTTCTTGTCGGGCCGCTTCACGGCCTCGTCGCGCTCGCGCGGCGCTGCCGCGGCAGGCGCAATCGCGGTATTCGTCTTGTTCAAATGTCATCCTTGGCCGCCTGAGGGCGGCATCCGGCACCAGCCGGCGCAAAACGCCAGGCGGCCGGCGCTGAGCGCCGGCGATGCCTTGGGTTAGTATGTGAGTGATGACGAAAAGATAGGGAGACGGGCGCCAGTTTGCAAGGCGCGCTCAATGAACCTCCGCCGCAGCCCGGACCGCGGCGGAGGTCTGGACCGGATGCGATCAGCCCTTGATGAAGGCGAGCAGGTCGGCGTTCAGAACGTCAGCATGGGTAGTCAGCATGCCGTGCGGATAGCCCTTGTAGACCTTCAGCGTACCGTTCTTCAGAAGCTTGATCGATTCATGCGCGGAAGCGCCGATCGGCACGATCTGGTCGTCGTCACCATGCAGCACCAGCGTCGGTACCGAAATATTCTTCAGGTCTTCGGTCTGGTCGGTTTCCGAGAAGGCCTTGATGCCCTCGTAATGGGCCTTGGCGCTGCCCATCATGCCCTGGCGCCACCAGTTACGGATAACGCCTTCGGAGATTGCGGCACCCGGACGATTGTAGCCGTAGAACGGACCGGTCGGGACATCGAGGAAGAACTGCGCGCGGTTATCGGCAAGCGCCTTGCGTAGGCCGTCGAAGACTTCGAGCGGCAGACCGCCCGGATTGGCCGCGGTCTTCAGCATCAGCGGCGGAACGGCGCTGACCAGCACGGCCTTGGCGACGCGGCCCTGCGGCTCGCCGAACTTGGCCACATAGCGCGCAACCTGCCCGCCCCCGGTGGAATGGCCGATATGGACGGAGTTCTTGAGATCGAGATGCTCGACGACGGCAGAGGCGTCGGCGGCGTAATGATCCATGTCATGACCTTCGCTCACCTGCGAAGAGCGGCCATGGCCGCGGCGGTCATGGGCGATGACGCGGTAGCCGCGCTGCACGAAGAACAGCATCTGATTGTCCCAGTCATCGGCCGAAAGCGGCCAGCCGTGATGGAACATGATCGGCTGGGCATCCTTCGGGCCCCAGTCCTTGTAGAAGATCTGCACGCCATCTTTGGTGGTGACGAAATGCTCGGTCATATTGGTCGTCCTCTTATCGTTTGGGGTTGAATTGTTTAAAGGGCAAGCCAAGCGGATAGGCGGGCTGACCGGAAAAAGACGGCTCGTGTCGCCGGGTCAGCGCGCGGCATCTTTAGTGATGGACCTCAGGAGATCAAGATGCCCACTGCAGCCATTGCTGGTACGGTCGCAGACCTGCACCATCCGGATTAGCCCATCTCGATTACTTGCCGTACAAGCGCCCCTCCTCTACCTTTCGCGTCACTGAATGTTCGTTGGGGGCGGCTTTCAGCCGAAGCTCACATGACCTACGATCTTATGGTCAACGGCAAGACATATGCCGTTGATGTCGATGGTGACATTCCGCTTTTATGGGTTCTGCGGGACACGATAGGCCTGACCGGCACGAAGTTCGGCTGCGGCATCGCCATGTGCGGCGCCTGCACCGTTCATGTCGATGGCGTGGCGATGCGCTCCTGCGTCATGCCGGTGGCGGAAGCTGCCAGCAAGCAGGTGACCACGATCGAGGCGATCGGCAACACCGAGGCTGGCGCCCGGATCCAGAAAGCCTGGCTCGATATCGATGTCGTGCAATGCGGCTACTGTCAGTCCGGGCAGATCATGTCGGCAACGGCGCTGCTTGCCGCCAATCCGAAGCCGACAGATGACGACATAGACGCCGTCATGGCCGGCAATATCTGTCGATGCGGCACCTATCCGCGCATCCGCGCGGCGATCAAGCTGGCGGCGGAGGCGTGATGCGATGTCTCTCCTCGACAAGATCAATCCCGCTCTCTCGCGCCGCCATTTCCTGATCGGCGCCTCGCTGACGGCATCGGGCCTGCTGATCGGCGTCAGGCCTTCGCTCGCCGCCGACGCGCCGCCGCTCCCACTGCAGCCGAACGCCTTCATCCGCATCCCGGCGGAAGGCAAGATCGCGCTGATCATGCCTTCGGTCGAGATGGGCCAGGGCATCTACACGGCAGTCGCCATGCTGCTCGCCGAAGAGCTCGAAGTGAGCCTCGACCAGACCGTTCTCGAGCATGCACCGGCGGATCCCGAGAAATACGCGAACCCGCTTCTCGGCGACCAGATCACCGGCGGCTCGCTGGCCGTTCGCGCGGTCTACGACCAGATGCGCAAGGCGGGTGCTGCGGCCCGCATCATGCTGGTCAATGCCGCCGCGAGCGGCTGGGGTGTCGATCCGGAAAGCTGCGAAGCCAGAAACGGGCAAGTCCTGCACACAGCGACCGGCCGCAGCGCCAGCTATGGCGACCTGATTGGCGATGCCGGCTCGCAACCGGTGCCGCAGGATGTGCCGCTCAAACCGGCCTCAAGCTTCGCCGTCATCGGCAAGGCGGTACGCCGTCTCGACAGCCCGGAGAAGGTCAACGGCACCGCGAAATTCGGCATCGATGCGCGGCCGGACGGCGTGTCCTATGCGGCAATCGCCATCTGTCCGCACTTCAACGGCAAGCTCAAGAGCGTAGACGATGCGCCGGCACTTGCGGTCAAAGGCGTGAAGCAGGTCGTGCGCACCGAAGAGGCCGTCGCCGTGATCGCCGACAATACCGGCGCGGCGCGCAAGGGCCTTGCCGCCTTGTCGATTGAGTGGGATGCAGGCTCAAGCGCCGACGTGTCTCTCGCCGAGCTCGAGCAGCGGATGGATGCCGCGATCTCCGGCGAAGCGCTTGCCCATATCAAGGAAGGCGATGTCGACAAGGCGGAAGCCGAACATGGTCCGGTTCACGAATTCATCTACCGGCTGCCGATCCTGACGCATACGGCGATGGAGCCGATGAACTGCACGCTCGATGTCCGCAAGGATGGCTGCGAGGTCTGGGTCGGGACGCAGGTGATGGGGCGTACGCGACAGGCGGTTGCCGAGGTCACCGGCCTGCCGGTGGAGAAGGTCGTCGTTCACAATCATTTACTCGGCGGCGGTTTCGGCCGCCGGCTGGATGTCGATGGCGTCATCCTTGCCGCCAAGATCGCCAGGCAGGTCAATGGCCCGGTGAAAGTCACCTGGAGCCGGGAGGAAGATATCCGCCACGACTGCTACCGGTATCTGAACTACAGCAAGGTCACCGCCACGCTCGGGCCGGACGGCATGCCGGTCTCCTGGCGCCATCGCGTCATCGGTCCCTCCGTCATGGCCCGCTGGCTTCCGGCCTTCACCCGCGATGGGATCGACCTCGACCAGATGGGCGGCGCGGAAACGCCCTATGCCATCCCGAACAAATATACCGACTTCGCGCGCCACGAGGCGCCGGATGGCATGCTGACCGGCAATTGGCGCGGCGTCGGCGCGACGCGCAACATCCCGCCGATCGAAGGCGGCATCGATGAACTCGCCCATATTGCCGGGATTGACCCGCTGGAATACCGCCGGCGCCTGCTCGCGCATAAGCCGCGCCTGCTTGCAGCGCTCAATCTCGCTGCCGAAAAGGCGGGCTGGACCAACGCACCACCCAAGGGAAAAGGCCGCGGCATCGCGCTCTCGGAAGATTTCGGCAGCTTCTCGGCGATGATCTCGGAAGTCAGCGTCGGTGACGATGGCGCGTTCAAGACCGAGCGCATCATCTGCGCCGTCGATTGCGGCCAGGTGATCAACCCGGATACCGTCGAAGCGCAGATCCAGAGCGGTATCGTCTATGGGCTGAGCGCGGCACTCTACGGCCGCATCACGGTTCTGAATGGTGCCGTCGTCGAGGGCAATTTCGACGACTCTCCCGTGCTGCGCATCCACGAGACGCCGAAGATCGAGGTTCACATCGTCCCGAGCTCGGAAACACCTGGTGGCATCGGCGAAGTCGGCACGCCGGGGGTCGCGCCTTCGCTTTTCAACGCGATCTTTGCCGCGACCGGGAAACGGCTGCGCTCGCTGCCGATCGACCAGGGCGGATTGAGGAGGGTGTGAGATGAGACCGCTGGCCACCTTGTCATTCGCCACCTTCATCGCCTTCGGCACCACGCTGGCCGGAACCGGCGCCATTAAGACCTATGCCGAGACGGCAAAGAACGGGGCGCTGAAGACCGTCGCCGATTTCGAAACGATCCCCGACAAGGCCGCGCGATCCAAGGCGATCTTCGAGGAGGCGAGCCGGGTGATGACCCATCCGCGCTGCATCAACTGCCACCCGGCAACCCGCAGCCCGACGCAGGGCGAGGACATGCATCCGCATGTGCCGCTGATGATCGCCGCAAAGACCTCGCATGGCCCCGCAGGGCTTGCCTGCGCCACCTGCCATGGCGCGGAGAACCGGCCGATCGTCGGCAGCAAGCTGAAATCGATCCCCGGCAACGCCCATTGGCAGCTTGCGCCCGCCAGCATGGCCTGGCAGGGCCTGACGGTTGGCCAGATCTGCGAGCAGGTGAAGGATACCAGTCGTAACGGCAACCGCTCGCATGCTGATCTGATCCGGCACATGGGCGAGGATCATCTCGTCGGCTGGGCCTGGCATCCCGGCGACGGCCGCCCCGCCCCTCCGGGATCGCAGGAAGCCTTTGCGGCGCTGATCGCCGCCTGGGTGGATACCGGCGCCGAATGCCCGTCTTAGCTCAGGCTTCCGAGCGGAAATCCAGGCCGATATCGAGGATCGGGGCGCTGTGGGTGATCCAGCCGACGGAGATAAGATCGACGCCTGAAGCGGCGATGGCGGCGGCCGTCTCCGGCGTGATGCGGCCGGAGGCTTCCGTGATCGCCCGCCCACCTACGATGCCGACGGCTTCGCGCAGCTGTTCCGGCCCCATATTGTCGAGGAGCACGGCGTCAACGCCCTCCTCCATCACCTCGCGCAGCTGGCTGAGCGTATCGACCTCGATCTCGATCTTGACCATGTGACCCGCCGCCGCCTTGGCCCGGCGCAGCGCCTCGCGCGTGCCACCGGCAATGGCGATGTGGTTGTCCTTGATCAGGATCGCGTCGTGCAGGGCGAAACGATGGTTCATGCCCCCGCCGGCGCGGACGGCGTATTTCTCCAATGCGCGAAGCCCCGGAGTGGTCTTGCGCGTACAGGCGACCGACGCCCTGGTTCCGGCAATCGCGCGCGCAATCGATGCGGTGACGGTGGCAATGCCCGAGAGATGGCTGAGAAAGTTGAGGGCGGTGCGCTCGCCGGTCAGCAGACCCCGTGATGGGCCGTTGATCGTCGCGATCACCTCTCCGGCCTCGACGGCAGCGCCATCGTTGACATGCCGGGTCATGGTAATGGCGGGCTCCACGAGCTGGAAGGCAAGCTCGGCAGCATCGAGACCGGCGATCACACCGGGCTGCCGCGCGGCCATGACGACGGTCGAGCGATAATCGCCCGGGATGACGGCGGCCGAGGTGATGTCTCCGGCAAGCCCGAGATCCTCGGCAAGCGCATTGCGCACGATCGGCTCGACGATGACGCGCGGCAGGGAAACAGGGGTCATGTCAGGCACTCCTTGCAAAATCCTGGGATGTGGCGGCGTGGGCGCTTTCCAGCACCTGCGCCACCGTCATCGTCCGCCGTCTGGCGGCCGGATGTTTGAGCGGGAAATCAGTCCGCGCATGCGCGCCTCGCGACTCGTTGCGCAGGCTTGCGAAGACCGCGATCGCCAGCGCGACGACGGCCGGATCCGAAGCCGGCCCCTCCTCTTCCGCCAGAGGCAGAAGGGCGGCGATCGCGCCATGCATCGCTCCGGCATTGCGCAGCACGCCGAGATGGCGCGAGACGATAGGCCGGACGAGCGCCGTGTTCGACCGTCCCGGCATGGCGGGGATCGCCGCGAGGCTGCCGTCGGCATCGGATCCCGCGATGCTGCGGGCCGCCCGCATGCCCATGACGGAGGCTTCGAGCAGCGAATTACTTGCTAGGCGATTGGCGCCGTGCAGGCCGGTCGATGCCGCCTCGCCCGCGACCCACAGGCCCGGAACGCTGCTGCAGCCGTCGAGATCGGTGGCAACGCCGCCCATATGATAGTGCACCGCCGGGCGCACGGGGATCGGCTGCAGGCCGGGATCGACGCCCGCCTCCTGGCAGAGCTCGGCAATCACCGGGAAACGCGAAGCAAAGCCGGTGCCGAGAGCGCGGCGGGCATCAAGGAAGACGCGGCCGCCGCGGGCGATCTCGGCGCTGATGGCTCGAGCGACGATATCGCGCGGCGCAAGCTCGGCGCCTGCGACATCGGCCATGAACCGCTCGCCCCGTTCGTTGATCAGCTCGGCGCCCTCGCCGCGCACGGCTTCGCTGACCAGCGCCAGCGGCCGGCGGCGGCTGTCGAGCGCGGTCGGGTGGAACTGAACGAATTCCATGTCGGCAAGCGCGGCGCCGGCGCGGGCCGCAAGCGCAATGCCCTGACCGAAATTGCCCGCTGGATTGGTCGTCGCCTCATAGAGACCGCCGATGCCCCCGGTCGCCAGCAGCACCCGCGAAGTCGGCAGCACGAAATCGCCGCCCGCACCGGCGCAAAGCAGGCCGCGGACCGCGCCATCCGCCATGATCAACTGCCGGGCCTCGGCGCCCTCGATGACCGTGATCGCGGGATCGGCGAGCACCGCAGCGGCAAGCGCCCGGATGATCGCCGCCCCGGAGCCATCGCCTTCCGCATGAACGATACGGCGGCGCGAATGCGCTGCTTCCAGGCCAAGCGCCAAGCCGCCCGCGCCGTCGCGATCGAACCGGACGCCGAAACGCTGCAGCGCTGCGATCGTACCGGCCGCATCCGCGACGATATTCTCGGCCGCTCCGGCGTCGCAGAGGCCGTCGCCCGCGGCGAGCGTATCGGCAAGATGCAGGCCGGCGCTATCATCGGCGCCGAGGGCCGCGGCAATGCCGCCCTGCGCCCAGGCGCTCGAGGTCTCGGCGCCGAGCGCGCTGCGGGTGACGATGACGGAGGGCGCAGGCGACAGCGTCAGCGCCGCGATCAGGCCTGCAAGCCCGCTGCCGACGATGACCGGGCGTCCAGCCAGATGGGTGAGGATCTCGGTCATATCGCCAGCATCCTTTCGACAGCGAGACGGGCGGCAGCCGCCACGCTCTCATCAACTGTGACTTCGTGGCGGTTTTCTTCCAGCGCAGTGCGGATATTCGATAGCGTGATCCGCTTCATATGCGGGCAGAGATTGCAGGGGCGGATGAACTCGACATCCGGGTGATGGACGGCGACGTTGTCGCTCATCGAGCATTCGGTGAGCAGCACGACACGCGCCGGCTTCTTTGCGCCGACATAGTCGGACATGACGGCTGTCGAGCCCGCAAAGTCCGCCTCGGCGACGACTTCAGGCGGGCATTCGGGATGGGCGAGAACGGTGACCCCGGGATGATTTTCGCGCAGCTGCCTGACGTCGTCGGCCGAAAACAGCTCGTGGACCTCGCAATGACCGTGCCAGGCAATGATCTCGACATTGGTTTCGCGGGCGACGTTGCGGGCCAGATATTCGTCCGGGATCATCAGCACCTTGGGAACACCGAGGGACTCGACGACCTGCTTGGCATTGCCCGAGGTGCAGCAGATATCGGAAGCCGCCTTCACCGCCGCCGAGGTGTTCACGTAAGTGATAACGGGGACGCCGGGATGCGCCTGGCGCAGAAGCGCGATGTCCTCTGGCGTGATCGAGTCCGCCAGCGAACAGCCGGCGCCCATATCGGGGATCAGCACCGTCTTTGCCGGATTGAGCAACTTCGCCGTCTCGGCCATGAAATGCACCCCGGCGAGCACGATCACGTCGGCATCGACATCGATCGCCTTGCGGGCGAGCGCCAGACTGTCGCCGACGATATCGGCGACGCCGTGGAAGATTTCCGGCGTCTGGTAGTTATGCGCCAGGATGACGGCGTTGCGCTTGCGCTTCAGTTCGAGGATCGCCTCGACATCGTCTTCGAACGACATCCATTCGGCCTTGGGGATGACGCGGCTGACGCGATCATAGAGGGACGCAGCTGATACGGGGCGGTTCATGGCGGTCTCCTTTATGCTCAATTTGAGCATTTACGGAGCAAATAGATATTCTCACATTGAGCATATGTCAATTGCGGGAGAGAGGCAGTTTCGATCCGGAGAGGGCGCGCTCTTCGACCACGGTTTCGCGGAAGCGGAAGAGCTTGGCGGGCCGCCCGCCAGTCTCGCTGGTCACGCCGCCGGTTTCCTCGACCAGCTCCTGCTGTTCGATCAGACGGCGGAAATTCTGCTTGTGCAATCCGAGCCCCGCCAGCGCCTCGACGGCGCGCTGCAGCTGCAGCAGCGTGAAGCTCTCCGGCATCAGCTCGAAAACGACAGGGCGATATTTGATCTTGGCGCGCAGGCGGGCAACACCGGTCGCCAGGATGCGCCGGTGATCGGCAAACATCGGGCGACCGAAATTGTCGCCGCCACCGGCCTCGGCCACGAGCCTTGCCTCGTAGAGCATCTCATAGCGCTGCAGCGTCAGATCCTCGTTCCAGCCGCCACCATCGAGACCGAAGGTGAAGTCCGCACGCCTGTGGCGCTCATGGCGCCTCGCCGGATCGGCATCGGCCCAGAGCCGCAGTTTATCGATGACCTCGCCCAGCACCTCGGGGGCACCCTGACGATGATCCTCCCAGGGCAGGTACTCATACCATCCATGCCAGGCAGGCCGCCCGGCGCCCGGCGCCTCCTGTTCGCGCACGAGACCGAGATAGCTGATCGAGATCGTCCGGCCACCGAGAATGTCGTTGTTCCGGTCGCGGTCGGCGAATGTATAGAGCTGCTCGAGATAGCCGATCGGATGGCCCGTCTGCTCCTGGATCCATTCGCGCAGCCCGCTCTGCAGCGTGCGATGCCCGAGCTCGAAGGGGCCGGAGGGCAGCGCTTCGCCGGAGCGGACGGTCATAACGCGCGGCTCGTCACCGGTCACGGCCGTCACGACAGCCATGAGTTCGGCATGGGCAAGCCCGATCGTCACGTTGATTCCCCTCAGCTATCCGGCACTTCGATCCTTTTGGCACAGCCGCGCCACTTCGCCAACAGGCGCTGGAGGCGGCCGCGGCTTTGCGCTATGAGGCATCACGCCAACCAGCCGGGTCCGCCGCCGCAGATGTTCGTCCTTAAAAACCAGATCAGCCTTGAGCAGACGGTCAAGAAAAGCCGGTTTCTGGCAATCGCCATTCCGGTCGACAGCGAAACCGCGGTAAAGATGGCGCTCGCGGAACATTCCGACCCGTCCGCCAATCACAATTGCTACGCATGGCGCGTCGGCAACATCTATCGCTTCAACGATGACGGTGAACCCTCGGGCACGGCGGGCAAACCGATCTTCCAGGCCATAGAAGGTCGCCAGCTCGACAAGACACTCGTCATCGTCACCCGCTGGTTCGGCGGCGTGCTGCTCGGTGCGGGCGGCCTGGTTCGCGCCTATGGCGGCACGGCTGCCGCCTGCCTGCGCGAGGCCGAGCTTGAGGAAACCGCCGCCTCGATCGGCGGGACCGTTCACCTGAGCTTTCAGGATCTGGAGATCGTCCGCGCCAAGCTAACATCGGCAGGCATGGCCCGCGTCATGGCCGAGCAGTTCGACCACGAAGGCTGCTGGCTGACGCTCGATATCATCGAGAAGCACGCCGAAGATGCCGCTCTCCTGATCACCAACCTGACCCGCGGCCGCACCGCGCTGAAGCTCGACGACAACGCCGCCGAATAGCGGCGAGCGCGGCTCTGCCGCACCCTTATTTCCATCCCTCCTCCCTGGCTGCACTACCACGACCCATCCACAGGCCGCCGGTTTGATCGACATTAAATTGTTGACAATTTACATTCTGCATGTGAAGTCTTGCCTCAAGAGGAGAGTTGAATGGTTCTGAGCGCTGTCGAGATCTTGCGGTCGCAGTCCCTGCCCATGGTGCTGGAGCAGGAGATCGAGCGCGTCATCCTGAGCGGTGAGTTCGGTCCCGGCGACCGGATCAACGAGAAGGAACTGGCGCTGCGCTTCGGCATCAGCCGCGGCCCGATCCGCGAGGCGCTGCGCTCGATGGATTCTTCCGGCCTCGTCGAGCAGGTGCCGAACCGCGGTTTCTTCGTCCGCGAACTCAGCGCCGAGCAGGCCTGCGACGTCTATGAAGTCCGTGCCGCACTGTTCGGCCTTGCCGGAAAGCTGCTTGCCGAGCGCATCACCGACGAAGGCATCGGCCGGGTCAAGACCTTCATCGCCGACATGGACAAGGCGGTCGCGGCCGATGATTTCGAAGCCTATGTGAAGCTCAATTTCGCCTTCCACGAATTTATCGTCCGCAACGCCGGAAACCCGACGCTTGCCCAGCAATATCTCGGCCTCGTCAAGCAGCTGCGGCTCTACCGCGCCCGCAACCTGATGCTCGGCGATTCCTTGCATGCCTCGCATCTCGAACACCACGAGATGGCCGCCGCGATCATTGCCCGCGACCCGCAAAGGGCGCTGGCAGCACATACTGGACATGTCGACTCCGCCCGGCTCCGGCTGATGGCGACGGTCGCGACACATAAATAAATAGGGAGATACCACTGGTGAGCAGCATATCCGACATCACGGCTCAGGCCATCCGTTTCATCGAGCAGACGACCTATGCCGACCTGCCCGAGGAAGCCCTTGCCATCGGCCGCCGCTGCATGGTCGATACGGTTGGCCTCTATCTCGCAGGCAGCCAGGAATCCTCCGTTCGTATCCTGATCGAGGACGCGCTGGCCCAGGGCGGCCGCGGCGATGCTCCGCTGCCGGGCGCCGGCACAAAGAAGGTTCCGGCCGCGATCGCCGGCCGCGTCTGGGGCACGTCGGGTCACGCGCATGACTGGGACGACACGCAGGTCTCGCATGATCCGGCCCATGTTTACGGCCTGCTCACCCATCCTTCCGTGCCGCCGCTGACGGCTGCGCTGATCGTTGCCAGCGAGCTTGGCAATGTCGATGGCCGTGACATCATGCTGGCCTTCCAGGTCGGCTTCGAAGTCGAGTGCAAGATTTCCGAATGGATGAAGCCGCGCCACTACCGCCGCGGCCACCACACGAGCGGCACCGTCGGCACCTTCGGTGCGGCTGCTGCCGCCGCCAAGCTGCTCGGCCTCAAGGGCGCGCAGCTTGCCCATACGCTCGGCCTCGCCGCCAGCTTCGCCGCCGGCATCCGCGTCAATTTCGGCACGATGACCAAGCCGTTGCATGTCGGCCGCGCCTGCGAAAACGGCATCACTGCCGCCCTTCTGGCTGCACGCGGCTTCGAAGCCGATCCGGCAGCGCTTGATGGCACCTGGGGCTTCTTCTCGGTCATGGGCGAAGGCTTCGATGAAGAGAAGGCCAAGCAGGGCTTCGCCTCGCCGCTGACGATCGTCAGCCCCGGCGTCAGCATCAAGCCCTATCCGTCGGGTATCCTCACCCATCAGTCGATGGACGCGATGCTGAAACTGGTGCTCGATCACGATCTCAAGCCGGAGCAGATCGACCGCATCCGCTTCTTCGCCGGCAAGAACATCATCGAGCCGATCCGCTATCCGATCGCCAGGAACCATCTTCAGGCGAAGTTCTCGATGCCGGCGCTGCTCGCCATGATCGCGCTTTGCCGCCGCGCCAGCCATCATGAGTTCGAGGATGCCTTCGTCGCCGGAGAGGCGATGCAGGATCTGCAGGCACGCACCGAAGTCATCAACGATCTCGAGATCGACGCGCAGGGCTACGACAAGATCCGCTCGCGCATCGAGGTCGCCACCAAGGACGGCCGCACTCTCGTGCAGTGGGCAGACGAGCGCTATCGCGGCGGCCCGTCCAACCCGATCAACGATACCGATCTGGACGCCAAGTTCCTGATGTGCGCCGAGGGCGTCATCAGCGACAACGGCCAGGCCGAACTGCTCCGCCTGGTCCGCGGCATCGACAAGGGCGCAGACATCAAGCGCCTGATGGCGCTGATCAGCTGTGACGGCGCAGCCGCCGGGGGCCTTGCTGCGGAATGATCTGATTATTTGAGGCAACACCGCCGTGGGAGAGGCGGTGAACTAGTGGGAGAGAGAAATGAGCATGATCAAGATGATTGGAACAGCAGTTTCCGGGCTCGCCGCTCTGGCACTGCTGTCCGCAACGCCGGCTCTCGCAGAGCCGGCGGCCTATCCGGTCAAGGTCGTCACCCTGGTGACGCATTCGAGCCCGGGCGGCGGCAGCGACGTCTTCCTTCGCGAGATGTCGAAATATCTCGGCAAGTACATCAACGCTACCTTCGTCGTCGAAAACGTCCAGGGCGGCAGCGGTGCAAAGGCCATGGCGCGTGTCGCCGCGGCCCCTGCCGATGGCAGCGTCTTCTACGCGACGACGCCGACCTATATCTACACCTCGCTGATGAGCAAGCCGCAGTCGACCTACAAGGACATGCAGCCGCTGGTGAACTTCTTCCTCGACAGCGAAGTGATCTTCACCCGCGCCGACGGCCCCTACAAGTCGCTGAAGGATGTCATCGATCACGCCAAGAAGGAGCGTGGCCGCTGGGGCGCTGCAAACCCGGCCTCGCTGGAACGCCAGGCTGCCGAACAGCTGAAACGCGCCGCAGGCGTCACGCCCGCGATCGTCACCCATGAAGGCGGCGGCGACATGATGCTCAACGTGCTAAACGGCACGCTCGACATCGGCATCGGCGAAATCCAGGAACTGCGCTCGCAGCTCGACGCCGGCAAGATCGTGCTTCTCGCCACCTTCAATCCGGAACGCATCGCCGACAAGCCTGATGTCCCGACCGTCAAGGAACTCGGCTACGACGTCTCGCTCGTCAAGTTCCGCGGCCTCGCAGGCCCGAAGGGCATTCCGGATGAGACTGCGGCGATCTGGGACGAAGCCGTCAAGAAGCTGCTCGAAGACCCGGACTACAAGAAGGCCTATTCCGAAGAAGTGCTCGTCGCCAAGCCGATCGGCCACAAGGAATATCCCGATTTCGTCAACACCTTCGCGACCACCACCGAAGACTTCCTGAAATCGACCGGCGCGATCAAGTAATCGGCCGCGACACGCCGGGACCGCGCGGCCCGCGGTTCCGGAGCCCCCTGCTTCTCCATGAGGATTGTCTCATGAACAAAGACCTTCTCAGCGGTGTCGTGCTTCTGGCCGTCGCCGGCACCTATTACACCTGGACCACGCAAATCGCCGACAGCACGCTCTCCGACGAGATCGGTGCCGGCGGCCTGCCCAAGGTTCTCGCCGCCATCCTCGCCATTCTCGCCGTCTGCCTGATCGTCCGCACGCTGCTTTCGGCCCGCATGAGGCCGGCAACGGCCGCGGCTGCCGCGGGCAATGCGGACGACGAAGAGGCGGATGAAAACGCCAAGCTTCCGCGCGCCATCGGCTTCCTGCTCTTCGGCGCCGCTTACGTCGCCCTCCTGCCCTTCGTCGGCTATCCGATTGCGACGGCCCTGCTGATCGCCGGCATCGCCCTATACGAGGGATCGCCGCGCACCTGGGTCATCCCGGCGGCCGCGGTCGGCGGCGGCATTCTCTATTGGGCCATCTTCGTGAAGCTGCTCGGCGTCAACCAGCCGATGGGCTCGCTCTTCCAAGGACTATTCTGATGGCGACCTTCTGGGACATCATCCATCTCTTGACTGAAACGCCGATCTTCTTCGTCGCCATCGCCGGCCTCACCTGGGGCATTCTCGGCGGCGCGCTTCCCGGCATTTCCGCCTCGATCACCATGGCGCTCGTTCTGCCGTTCACCTACACGATGGACCCGGCACAGGCGATCGCGCTGCTGGCCTGCGTCTATATCGGCGCCGAATACGGCGGCTCGATCCCGGCGATCCTGATCCGCACGCCCGGCACCAACTCGTCCGCCGCGACCGTCATCGACGGCTACGAGATGAACCGCCAGGGCCGCGCCGGCGAAGCGCTCGGTATCTCGCTGATGTCCGGCGTCGTCGGTTCGCTGTTCGGCCTGGCTATGCTGATCCTGCTGACCGAACCGCTTTCGTGGCTGGCGCTTGCCTTCACGCCTGCATCCTATTTCGGCCTCGGCATTCTCGGCCTTAGCGTCATCGCCTCGATGAGCGGCGGCTCGCTGATCAAGGGACTGGCGGCCGCGACGATCGGCCTGATGCTCTCGACCGTCGGCACCGACCCGATCTCCGGCGTCACCCGCTTCACCTTCGATATCCCGGATCTTCTCGGCGGTATCGAGCCGGTTCTCGTCATGGTCGGCCTCTTCGCGCTGACGGAATTGATGAGCCAGTCCGGTTCGGCAGGCATGAGCCGGCTCAATGCCAGCATCCGCATCAAGCTGCCGAGCCTGTCGATGATGAACAAGCTCAAGCGCTCGCAGTTCATCGGCTGCATCCTCGGCCTGTTCGAGGGCCTGACGCCCGGCGGCGGCGGCTCGATCGCAGCCTTCATGTCCTATAACGAAGCCCGCCGCTGGTCGAAGACCCCGCAGCTCTTCGGCAAGGGTTCCGAAGAAGGCGTCGCCGCTCCCGAGGCCGCCAACAACACCGTGGCAAGCACGGCGATGATCCCGCTGCTCAGCTTCGGCATTCCGAGCTCGAACTCCACGGCGGTTCTGCTCGGCGGCCTGCTGATGCACGGCCTGATCCCGGGACCGCGCCTGTTCGAACAGAGCGCCCAGGTCATCGACAGCATCTATGTCGGCTCGTTCATCGCCATCATCGCCCAGATCGGCATCGGCATCATCATCCTGCCCGCCTGCATCTGGCTGGTGAACCGTCCGCGGCAGTACCGCTCCGGCTTCATCTTCGCGCTGATCCTGTCGGGCATCTACACGCTGAACAACAGCCTCTTCGACCTCGGCATCGCCCTCGGGCTCGGCCTGGTGGGCTACCTGATGCGCCTGACGCGCTTCCCGGTTCTGCCGATGATCCTCGGCGTCGTCCTCGGCCACATGGTCGAATCCAGCTACCGGCGCTCGCTGGTCCTGTCCGGCGGCGACCTGATGATCTTCCTGCAGGATCCGATCGCGCTGGGCCTGCTGACGCTCGCCCTCATCTTTATCGTCTTCTCCCTCGCCCGCGAAGTCCGCGACGCGCGCAAGGCCAAGCTGAAGGAAGCTCATTCATGAATGTTGCCGTCTCGAAACCGGCACCGGTCGCAACCACGCTCGCGGCATTTGCCGCGAGTGCAGTGCCCCCGGCAGCAGCGCGCGCCACCTGCCGCCAGCTGATCTTCGATATCGTCGCGCTCGCAGTCGCCGCCCGCGATACCGATTACGTCAAGGCGGCCCTCGGCAGCGCTGCGGATGAAGGCGATTGCACCGCCTTCGGTCACACCCGAAGGCTCGGCCTCTACGATGCAGCCCTCGTCAACGGCACCGCCGCCCATGGCGAGGACTATGACGACACGTTCGAAGGCGGACCGATCCATGCGGGTGCGGTCATCGTCTCTGCCGTGCTGGCGATCGCAGAACAGCGCAAGCTCGATGGCGAAGCGGTCATGCGCGGCATTGCCGTCGGCACCGAACTCATGTGCCGCATGAGCCTCGTGGCGCCGCAGGCGACCCACAAGGCAAGCTTCCACCCGACCGCGATCTTCGGCGCACCGGCAGCGGCCGCAGCCGTCGGCGCCGCGCTTGGACAGGATGAGGAAACCATTGCCCGGGCGCTCGGCATCTCCGGCAGCCTCGCATCCGGCATCATCGAATATCTCGCCGACGGCAGCTCAACCAAGCGCCTTCATGCGGGTGCGGCGGCCCAGGCCGGTCTACGCGCCGCACTGCTCGCGGGAGGCGGCTTTACCGGACCGCTCACCGTCTTCGACGGCACCAATGGCATGTACAAAGCCTTCGCGCCGTCGAAGACGCCCGATTTCGCGCCGCTGGTCGATGGTCTCGGCGAGAGCTGGGTGCTGGAGACGCTGGCCTTCAAACCCTATGCCTGCGGAACGATGACCCAGCCCTTCATCGACTGCGCCATCAAGCTCGCCAAGTCGGGCGTTGCCGCCGACGATATCGTCTCGATCACCTGCAATGTCGGCGAAGGCACCGTCCATCGCCTCTGGGAGCCGCTTGCGAAGAAACATCAGCCGCCGAACGGCTATGCCGGCAAGTTCTCGACGCCCTATTGCATCGCCGTCGGCTTCACCGATGGCCAGGCCGGGCTCGGCCAGTTCACCGACGAACGCGTCAAGGATCCGGCACTGCGCGCGCTTGCCGCCAAGGTCTCCTACGAGATCGACCCCAACGATCCCTATCCGCGCGGCTATACCGGCCACGTCAAGGCAGTCCTGAAGGACGGCAGCATCCGCGAATTCCGCCAGCCGCATATGCGCGGCGGCGCGCATGAGCCGCTGCCGGATGCCGAGCTGCAAGCCAAGTTCGAGGCGAACCTCGCCTTCGGCGGCTTGACCGGCGAGCGGATCGATGCACTTCGTTCGGCACTCGGCCGCATCGCCGATGGCGGCGCTGTCGATCTGTCGGTAGCGCGGCTGTGAACGGAGGGCATCATGACTGATCTCGGTCTCAAGGGCCGCGCCGCACTGGTGACCGGCGCCTCCCGCAATATCGGCCGCGCCATCGCACTGGCGCTCGCCGAGGCCGGCGCCTCGATCGCCATCGTCGCCCGCTCCGACAGGGAGGCCGCGGAAGCGGTCGCGCGCGAGGTCGAGGCTTTCGGCGTCAAGGCCAAGGTGCTGATGGGCGATGTCGCGAGCGAGGCGGATGCCGCAAGGCTGGTCTCCGAAGCCGCCTCGGCGCTCGGCCGCTTGGACATTCTCGTCAACAATGCCGCGATCCGCCGCGAAGCGCCGGTCGAGGAACTGTCCTACAAGGATTGGCGGGACGTGATCAGCGTCACGCTCGACGGCGCCTTCCTGATGAGCCGGGCGGCGATCCCGCATCTGCGGGCGGGCGGCAGCGGCGCGATCATCAATATCGGCGGCCTCACCGCTTATACCGGTGCGGTCAACCGCGTCCACGTCGTCTCGGCGAAGGCCGGTCTCGATGGCATGACCAAGGCGTTGGCTCAGGAACTCAGCCCTGACGGCATCACCGTCAACCTTGTCTCGCCGGGGATGATCGAGACCAATCGCGAGCACACCAAGGCGGGCGATCCGGCCCATCACAAGACGACGCGCACGCTGGTCGGACGGCGCGGCACGCCGGAAGAGGTGGCGGCAGCCGTTGCCTATCTCGCCAGCATGCAGGCGCGTTTCACCCACCGGCCAGACGCTGCATATCAACGGCGGCGCCTTCCTGCCTTGACCGATCGCCCGCGACTCGCGGAAACAGTCTGAACAACGTTCCCCGGCGCATCGCCGCCGGGGCTCAAGCGCATGATGGACCCGTAGGATGTCTGTACCGGAATCCCTGCGGCCGGCGGACCGGCCGAGCCTCGCCGCCCTTTTCCTTCTCTGCTTCAAGGTCGGGATATTGAGCTTCGGCGGCGGTCTTTCCGGATGGCTCTACCAGGAATTCGTCCTGCGCAAGGAGCTCGTCAGCGACGAGGATTTCTCGACCAGCCTGGCGATCTCGCAGATGCTGCCCGGCGCCAATGTCGTCAATCTCGTCATCTGCCTCGGCGAACAGCTGCGCGGCCCACTCGGCTCCATCGCCTGTTTCACCGGCTTTCTCGTCGGCCCGTTCTTCGCGGTGATCGGCCTCTACAGGCTCTTCGATCTGCTGGCGGGATACGAGCTTCTTCCCGTCGTCTTCAACGGCATTGCCTTCGCCGCGATCGGCCTTCTGCTTTTGACCTGCATCCAGGGAAGCCGCCGTGCGATCCGCTTTCCGCCGGCCGCCATCGTCATCGCGCTGACAGCCTTTCTGGTCGGCGTGCTGGAATGGCCGCTGATCCCTGTCGTTTTCGCCATCGCGCCCTTCAGTATCGCGCTGGCCTGGAAGAGACGGTAGATGCGCGACAATCCCCTCATCGGCCTCGCCCTCGTCTTCATCCCGTTCTCGCTGACATCGATCGGCGGCGGCGCGGCGATCATCGCCGGGCTGCAGAACGAGACAGTCAATGTGCATGGCTGGCTGACACAGGCGGAGTTCCTGCATCTCTTCGGCGTGTCGCGGGCAGCGCCCGGCCCGGGCACGATGCTCGCCACCGTGATCGGCTGGAAAGTCTCCGGCTGGCTCGGCGCGCTGATCGCTTCGCTGGCGCTGTTCCTGCCCTCGTCGCTGCTCTGCTACGCCGTCTTCCGGCTCACCAATACCCACCGTGACAAGGAGTGGCACCGCGCCATGCGCGAGGGGCTGGCGCCGATCGGCACCGGTCTGATCATCGCCGGTGTCATCTCGCTGTTCCGGGTCGCAGAAGGCGGCGTGCTGGCGCTTGTCATCGCCGCACTCTCCTGCGGCCTGCTCTACTGGAAACCGAAAATGCCGGTGGTCGCCGTTCTCGCGCTTGGCGGAACGGCTGCGGCCCTTGCCCATTGCTGGCCGCAGCTGACCGGTTTCTGACCGCTAGCCGAGTGCCGCGATGATGCCGCGCGTCATCCCGTCCGTGCCGGCAGTACCGCGGATGTCGCGCGTGCGGGTCTCGGGATTGGCGAGCGCTCTGGCAATCGCCCTTTCCATGATTGCCCCTGCCTCGACCGCCTGCGGGATGCCGCGATTATGCCCCAGCCACTCGATCATCATCCGGGCCGACTCGATCATCGCGAAGGGATTGGCGATGCCCTTGCCGGCAATGTCGGGCGCCGAGCCATGCGTCGCCTGCGCCATCGCGAGATTGCCCTCGCCGATGCAAAGGCCGGGCGCCATGCCGAGACCGCCGACCAGACCCGCCGCTTCATCGGTCAGGATATCGCCGAACATGTTGGTGGTGACGATGACGTCGAAGCTCTGCGGATCGCGGATCAGCCGCATCGCCATGGTATCGACGATGACCTCATCGACCGTCACATCAGGAAATTCCTTGGCGACGCGATGGCACTCTTCGACGAACATGCCGCAGCCGAGCTTGAAAACGGTGTTCTTGTGCACGACCGTCAGCCGCTTCTTGCGCTGCCGGGCGATCTCGAAGGCGGCCCGCGCCACACGCGAGGAGCCGAGCCGGGTGATGACGCGCACAGAGATGGTCATCTCCTCCGTCGGCCGGAATTCACCCGAGCCGGCCACGACATTGCGGTCCGGCTGGAAGCCCTCGTTATTCTCGCGGACGATCACCAGATCGATATCGTCATAGATGGCGCCGAGCCCGGGAAAGGACTTGGTGGGGCGGACATTGGCGAAGAGATTGAAACCCTTGCGCATGATCGGATGCGGATTGATGGCGCCGGGCACTTTCGGATAGGCCTGATGGCCGATCGGTCCCAGAATGAAGCCATCCATCCTGGCGAGCGTCTCCATCGTTCCCTCGGGGAAGGTCGAGCCATGCGTATCGAGCGCCGTCCGCCCGATTGGCATCGGCCGCCAGTCGATCTTCAGCCCGGTCTTTTCAGCTGCAGCCCTCACGACATCCACTGCCGCCGGCACGATCTCGTGGCCGATATCGTCTCCATTGAGAATACCGATGACCAGATGACTTTCCATGCAATGCCTCCCTCGTTGTCGGGGCGACCTTGCGTTTCAAATTGTAGATTGTCAACAATTTTCAGGATGAATAGTCGCCCTGCGAAAGGCGGAGCTAGTCAGCCCTTGCGCGCTTCGCCGGCATTCCGGGCGCGAATGATACCGTTGAGGATATGGGTGCGCGCCGTCATCAGCGCCCGAACCGGATCGCGGGCGGCCAGCGCATCGACGATCGCCCGGTGCTCTTCGTTCGAGACATGCAGCATGTCGGGGCCGGAGAGCGCGCGGTAGCGCTGGATATGCAGCTCGCGCACGAAGCTCTGATAGGTGGCGGCCAGCCGCAGGTTCCCCGCCATGCCGGCGATCTGCTTGTGGAACTCGAGGTTGACGGGA
Organism: Rhizobium sp. OAE497; assembly: GCF_040546565.1. Lineage (NCBI taxonomy): Bacteria > Pseudomonadati > Pseudomonadota > Alphaproteobacteria > Hyphomicrobiales > Rhizobiaceae > Rhizobium > Rhizobium sp. OAE497. The sequence goes on along the minus strand of NZ_JBEPOA010000002.1, from coordinate 787,625 downwards.
TAATAGATATGGAGGTCGCCGAGCGCGACGATCTCTTCCATCTTTTCGATCAGGCCGCGCAGCACTGCAAGCTCCGCATCGGTGATCCGCTCGGCAAGCATCATCGCCATGCAGCCGAAGACGCCGGCGCGGGCCTCCGACAGATCCAGCGCCTCGTCGGTGCTGAGCGCCCGGATGAAGAAGCCGCGGTTCGGGATGATCTCGATCAGCCCCATGGCGGCGAGCGCGCTGCAGGCCTCCCGGATCGGTCCGCGGCTGACGCCGAGGCGCTGCGACAGGCCGTTTTCGTTGACCCGCTCGTTCGGCTTCAGCTCACCGTCGATGATCATCCGCTCGATCTCGGCCTGCACGACATTGGCAAGCGAACGGGTCCGCAGGATGTCGATGGCAGAGAGGTTCTGGGTGGAATCTGACATTGGCAAACGGTCCGCCTGGTTCCGGGATCAAAGCAACATATTAGCGTGCAGTCATTTCCACACTCGCGGCAAAGTGCAACCCCAAATCGGCATTTGAGCCTCAAAGGTTCCGCGCAATCACCATCTTCTGTACGTCGCTGGTGCCCTCATAGATCTGGCAGATGCGGACATCGCGGTAGATGCGCTCCACCGGATAATCGGACATGTAGCCATAGCCGCCATGGATCTGCAGCGCCGCCGAACAGACCGCTTCGGCCATCTCCGATGCAAAGAGCTTCGCCATCGACGCCTCGGAGAGGCACGGCTCGCCGGCCTCTTTCAAAGCCGCCGCATGCAGGACGAGCTGACGCGCCGCCTCGATCTTCGTCGCCATTTCGGCGAGCCGGAAGGAAATCGCCTGATGCTCAGCGATCGCCTTGCCGAAAGCGGTTCGCTCACGGGCATAATCGCGCGCCGCCTCGAATGCCGCTCGCGCCATGCCGACCGCCTGCGCGGCAATGCCGATGCGGCCGCCTTCGAGATTGGCGAGCGCAATCCTGTAGCCGTCGCCCTCCTCGCCCAGTCGAAGGGCGGCCGGGATGCGCATGCCGTTGAAGGCGATCTGGCAGGTATCGGATGCGTGCAGCCCGAGCTTGTCCTCGACGCGCACGACTTCGTAACCCGGCGTATCCGTGGGCACGATGAAGGCGGTGATGCCCTTCTTTCCGGCCGCCGGATCGGTCACCGCGAAGACGATGATCACGTCGCCGTTCTTGCCTGAGGTGATGAACTGCTTGGCGCCGGTGATGACATAGTCGCTGCCGTCCCGCTCTGCTCTCGTCTTCAGGTTCGAGGCATCCGAGCCCGCCTGCGGTTCGGTCAGGGCAAAGCCGCCGATCCACTCGCCTGATGCGAGCTTCGGCAGAAAGCGCTGCTTCTGCTCGTCGCTGCCGAAGCGCAGGATCGGAACGCAGCCGACCGAACTGTGGACGCTCATGATCGTCGAGCAGGCGCCGTCGCCAGCGGCAATCTCCTCGATCGCCAGCGCATAGGCGATCGCGCCGGTTTCCGAGCCGCCATATTCCTCCGGAACCAGCATGCCGAGCAGGCCAAGCTCGCCCATCTCCCGCAATTCCTCGCGCGGAAAACTGTGCTCCTTGTCGCGGCGGGAGGCACCCGGCACCAGCCGCTCCTGCGCAAAGGCGCGGGACATGTCGCGAATCTGGATCTGGGTTTCGTCGAGCCGCATGTTCCCTCCTCAGATCCGCTCGAAAGCCATGGCCGTCGCCTCGCCGCCGCCGAGACAGAGCGAAGCCATGCCGCGCTTCAAACCATAACGCTGCATGGCCGAGAGCAGCGTCACGATGATGCGGGCGCCCGAAGCGCCGATCGGATGGCCGAGCGCGCAAGCACCGCCGTGGATATTGACCTTTTCAGCCGGAAGCCCGAGATCGTGCATCGCCGCCATAGGCACGACGGCAAAGGCTTCGTTGATCTCGAAGAGATCGACATCGCCGAGCGCCCAGCCGGTCTTTTCCGACAGCTTGCGCAGCGCGCCGACAGGCGCCGTCGTAAACAGATTGGGTGCCTGCGAATGCGTCGCATGGCCGGCTATGACGGCAATCGGCGTCAAACCGCGCCGCTCCGCTTCCGAACGCCTGATCATGACGAGCGCCGCCGCACCATCGGAAATAGAGGCCGAACTTGCGGCCGTCACCGTGCCGCCATCGCGAAACGCGGGTTTCAGCGAGGGAATGCGGGCCGGATCCGCCTTGCCCGGCTGCTCGTCCCGGCGGATCTCGCGGCTGGCCTTTCCGGATTGCACCTGGAATATCACCGTCTCGGCATCGAAGAACCCGCCGTCGACGGCGCGTTTTGCCTTGTCGAGCGAAGCGATGGCATAATGGTCCTGAGCGTCACGGGTGAACTGGTAGGCTTCCGCGCATTCTTCCGCGAACGTGCCCATGGAGCGGCCCCTGTCATAGGCATCCTCCAGGCCATCGAGAAACATGTGGTCGTGGATGGCGCCATGGCCCATGCGGTAACCGCTTCTGGCGCGCTTCAGGAGGTATGGGGCATTGGTCATGCTCTCCATGCCCCCGGCAACGACCACCGACTGGCTGCCGGAGAGAATCTCGTCATGGCCGATCATCGCCGCCTTCATGCCGGAGCCGCAGACCTTGTTGATGGTCGCGGCACCACAGTCATAAGGCAATCCGGCGCCGAGTGCGGCCTGACGGGCCGGGGCCTGCCCCTGCCCTGCCGGCAGCACGCATCCCATCAGCACCTCGCCGATCGCCTCCACTGAAAGTCCGCTGCGCTCGATCGCAGCCCGAATTGCCGCCGAACCGAGTTCCGTCGCCGCCACGTCCTTGAAGTCGCCCTGAAAGCCGCCCATCGGCGTGCGCGCCATACCGGCGATCACCACCGGATCGTCTGATGTCATGAGATTGGCTCCTCCCTGCCTGGCTCATGGATGGATGCGCGATGTCTCCCGCGATCCTGTTACAAACATACCGCTGTTCGTCTCAAATGCCATGGCTGCATGCAGATGTCGCAAAAGAGCCAGCGGCTTCGCGTCTCGAATAGACAAGCCCCTTGGCGGATCGCTACATCTTATTGTCGTGGATCGACTGTAGTGCCGTTTCGGCCTGTATTAGATTCGGCGCACCAAGGTTCAAGGGTTCAAGTGATGGCGGAATTTCCAAGCAAGGCTAAAGTCGTAATCATCGGTCTCGGCGGCATCGTCGGCGCCTCGATCGCTCATCACCTGATCGAGCGTGGCTGGGACGACATTGTCGGCATCGACAAATCGGGCATCCCGACGGATATCGGATCGACGGCACATGCCTCCGACTTCTGTTACACCACCAGCCACGACTATCTCAGCGTCTGGACGACCCAGTACTCGATCGATTTTTACGAGAAGATGGGCCACTACGCCCGTATCGGCGGCCTGGAAGTTGCCCGCACCGGCGACGACACCTGGATGGAAGAGATCAAGCGCAAGCTCAGCTCCGCCAAGGCCTTCGGCACCAACGCCCGCTACGTCTCGCCCTCCGAGATAAAGGAAATGTTCCCGCTGATCGAGGAAGACCAGGTTCAGGGCGGCATGTTCGACCCCGACGCCGGCCTCGTCATTCCGCGCTCGCAGACGGTCGCCGGCAAGCTCGTCGATGCTGCCGAAAAGTCCGGCAAGCTCAAGATGTTCGGCAACACGCCGGCGAAGTCGCTGATCGTTGAAGGCGGCCGCATCAAGGGCGTCGTCACCCATCGCGGCACGATCATGGCCGATCACGTCATCGTCTGTGCTGGCCTCTGGGGCCGCCTGATCGCCGAAATGGTCGGCGAGGACCTGCCGGTCATGCCGGTCGATCACCCGCTCACTTTCTTCGGCCCCTATAACGAATTCGAGGGCACCGGCAAGGAAATCGGCTTCCCGCTGCTGCGCGACCAGGGCAACTCCGCCTATATGCGCGACACGGGCGATCCGGCCACCACCGAAGGCGGCCAGATCGAGTGGGGCTATTACGAGACCACCAACCCACGCATGTGCCATCCGCGCGATCTTCTCGAAAAGCACGAAGCACGCCTCTCGCCGTCGCAGCGCGACCTCGAGATGGAACAGATCATCGAGCCGCTCGAGCGCGCCATGGAACTGACGCCGATCCTTGGCGAACTCGGCTATAACGAAGGCCACTCCTTCAACGGCCTGCTGCAGGTCTCGGCCGGCGGCGGCGCCTCCTGCGGCGAAAGCCAGAAGGTTCGCGGCCTCTGGTACTGCGTCGCCATCTGGGTCAAGGACGGCCCGGGCTACGGCAAGCTGATCGCCGACTGGATGACCGACGGCCGCACGGAGATCGACCATAACTCGATCGACTACGCCCGCTTTTACCCGCATCAGCTGACGGAAGAATTCATCGAGGGCCGCTGCTACGAAGCCGCCCAGAAGATCTATTTCCCGGCCGTTCACACCCGCGAACCCTATGCATCCGGCCGCAACGCCAAGCGCTCGCCCTTCTACGAACGCGAGAAGGAACTCGGCGGCTACTTCATGGAACTCGGCGGCTGGGAGCGTGCGCATGGCTACGCCGCCAACGAGCACCTGCTGGAAAAATATGCCGACCGCGTGCCGGTTCGCGAGAACGAATGGGACAACCGCCATTTCTGGCGCGTCTCGAATGCCGAACATCTGGCGATGAGCGAGGATTGCGGCATCGTCAATCTCAGCCACTTCCACATGGTGGACATCGAAGGTCCTGACCATGTCGACCTGCTCGAATGGCTCTGCGCCGCAAAGATCGGCGGCGACGCCAATATCGGCAAGGGCATCTACACCCACTTCCTCGACGACGAGGGCATGGTGCGTGCGGACTTCACCGTCATCCGCATGGCCGACCGCTGCCGCCTGATCAACGGCGCCGATGCCGGCCCGCGCGACTTCCACTACATGAAGCGCGTTGCCGAGGATCGCGGCCTCGACGTCACCATCACCGACGTCTCCGAGAAGTACATCACCATCGGCATCTGGGGACCGAACGCCCGCGACACGCTGAAGAAGGTGGTTGCCGATCCCTCGGGCCTCGATGCCGAAAACTTCGCCTTCGCGGCGATCAAGCCGATCGAGATCGGCGGCAAGCCGGTCACCGCCTTCCGCATCTCCTATGTCGGCGAGCAGGGCTGGGAACTGCACATGAAGTACGAAGACGGCCTCGCCGTCTGGGATACGCTGCGCTCGACCGGCGTCATGCCGTTCGGCGTCGAGACCTACGCGAACTCGCGCCGCATGGAAAAGAGCCTGCGCCTGCAGAACGGCGATCTGCTCACCCAGTATAATCTGCTGGAAGCCGATCTGGCCCGTCCGAAGGTCAAGGAATCCGACTTCCGCGGCAAGGCCAAGCACCTGGAATACAAGGCGCGCGAGCACCAGCCGGCAATGCTCTGCACCCTCGTCATGACCGAGAATACCGACAAGTCGGGCGTCAAGCGCTACCCCGTCGGTTCCATGCCGGTCATGGACCCGGAAACCGGCAAGGTGCTGATCGACGAGCTCGGCCGCCGCTCCTACACGACCTCGGTCGCCTTCGGCCCGACGCTCGGCAAGAACATCGCGCTCGCCTACCTGCCCTGGGATTACTGCCAGGTCGGCCGCAAGCTCAACATCGAGTATTTCGCCGAGATCTATCCGGTCGAAGTCGCAGCCGTCGGCTACAAGCCGCTCTACGACCCTGAGAACCTGAACCCGCGCAGCTAAGTCAGCACCGGGTCAGCTTCGAAAGCCGCCGCGATGAACACGCGGCGGCTTTTCGTTTCATTCGCCGCCGAGCGCAAAAACCGGGCACGGCTCGGCAATGCCGCGAAGCGCGTGGCTGCCGAGATCCACCAGCCCTTCCGGCACTTCGGACGCAAGCGCGCCGGAGACAAGAACCGTCTGTCCCAGCGGTTTGCAGAGCCCTTCGAGCCGGCTGACGAGATTGACGGCAGGGCCGATCGCGGTGAAATCCAGCCGGTCCGCCGCGCCGATATTGCCCCAGAAGATTTCGCCGAAATGCAGCGCCATGCCGAACGGCAATGAAGGGAGGCCATCGCCTTCCCGCGTGGCATTCAGGTACTTCATGCCGGCCTTCGCCGCGTTGGCGGCGCGGATGGCGGCCGCGCAGGCATCATGCGCCGTCCCGGCCACCGGGAAGATCGCCAGCACGCCGTCGCCGATGAATTTCAGCACCTCGCCGCCGAAGACGTTGACAGCACCGGTCACCCGCTCGAACCAAGCGTCGAGCGCAGCAATGACTGTTTCCGCCGGAGCACTTTCGGACATGGCGGTGAAATCGCGAAGATCGGCGCAAAGCAATGCCGCACGGATGGTCTCACCGCTACCACGCTTCAGCGCACCGGCGCCGACGCGGGCGGCACTACGCCTGCCGAGATAGGCTTCGAGCAACGCCGCACCCGCCAGCCGTGCCGAGATCGCCGCCAGCGGCGCCTTGGCAAACCGCGCGGCATCGTCGATCAGCGCCTGCTGCTCTGCACTGAACGGCTGGCTTCCCGCCCAACCGAGGAAGCGCACACCGCTTGCCTCACTGGCGAGCCCTTCCCTGGCGTTGCCGATCTCGGCCAGCCATTCACGCCCCGCCTGCGCCGAGACGCCGAAGCCGAGCGCTTCGATCACCTCGTTGCCGGCGGCGCGCCAAAGCCAGGTTCGCTGCGCGATGATCGGATGCGGCACGGCAAGTGTCAGCGCCATGCGGGCGACGGGAATGCCTTCGGCCAGCAGCATCCGGCCGAGTTCACCGAGAAACAGTTCCGGGGTTGCCGTATGGCTCGCCTCATCGACCAGCCAGGCAAGGGAGGGAGGCATGTTCATGCGGCGATGATGCCATGGCCGCTAGCCCCTGTCATCCAAGCTTCAGCCGGTGCGGCCGGCATTCGAATCCGGTCCCGGATCCTTGCCGGCGACGACGGTGGCGAGACGGCCGAGATAATGCGCCCAGCCCTCGGCATGACCGGCGCACTGCTCCGGCGTCGGCAGGCCGGTATGGGTCAGCCGCAGCAATGTACCATCGGGCTTTTCGATGAGATCGATCTCCACGAGGCTCGACCCCGGCGGCACGATCTCGCTGCCATCCCAGCCGAAACTGTAGGCGATGCGATGGACGGGGATGACTTCGCGGAACGTGCCCCGGGCGAAGCGGGCGCCGGTGACATTGACGAGATAGAGACCGCCGGGCTCGGCCTCGACATGGGCCTCGGTTCCCATCCAGCGCAGGATCTTGTCGGGATCGGTCAGCAGCGCAAAGACCGCCGCAGGCGGCGCGGCCACATGGGTTTCCCGTTTGACGACCATTGTATCAGGCATTGCTCTCCCCCTGGCCTTCTCTCCTGATGATCTAGGTTCCGCATCACAACTGCTCAAGGGGTGGCCCTGACAGCGCGCGGCTGCCGCCGGTTGCCGTATGCGGGAACGCGGGATAACGTATACAAAAAATTACTTCTCAGGATCCGCAATGTCCTCGAATTCCGATCGCGTCGAAGCCGCCACCCTCGCCCTGCGGCGCGCCATTATCGAACAGGCGTTGAAGGCCGGCACCAAGCTGCCGGAAGACGAGATCGGCCGGCACTTCTCGATGAGCCGGACGCTGGTGCGCGCCGTGCTCGCCAAGTTGCAGACCCAAGGCCTCGTCGATACCTATCACAAGCGCACCGCGACCGTGGCGCGGCCGAGCCTGGAAGAGGCCCGCGATGTCTTTGCCGTGCGCCGTTCGCTGGAACGCGAGGCCATGAGAAGCGTGATGAAGCGCTGGTCGCCCGAGATCGAGAAGGCTCTGAAAAATCACGTGAAAGAGGAAGAGGCGGCGCATGCCAAGAGCGATGCGCGGCTTTCCACCCGGCTTGCCGGCGAGTTTCACCTGAAGCTCTCAACGCTCTCCGGCAACATGCTGTTGGAGCGCTACCTTTTCGAGCTGGTGTCGCGCTGCTCGCTGATCCTCGCGATGTATAGCCGCCCGCACTCCAGCGAATGCGCCATCAGCGAGCATTCCGCCCTGATCGCCGCCCTGAAAGCGCAGGATGCCGCTGCCGCCGAACGGTTGATGGACGAACATCTCGTATCTGTGGAGACGCGCGCGCTGATCACCGAGGAGGCGGAGACTGCACCCGATCTCGGCAGCATCCTCTCGCGCTACAGCAGCGCCCGGTAGCGCCGCCTATTTTTCAATCATGTATACATGATTTTGCCTTTTATGTAGACATGATATATGAGCACTCGCGAAACCGTGCCGGTCAAGCGGGTCTCCAGGCCCTGCGATCCGTGCCCGGCAGATATTTCATCCCATAGGCCGCCAACTGGCATTGCTCTTGCAGGTCATATCCCGAGTGAGTGTCAGGCGCCCGGCGGCAGAACAACAAGGAGAACGAGATGGCCGAGACCGAGACCGTCTTTACCAATGCGCGCCTCGCCGATGGACCGCTGTCGGATATCGGCGTTTCCGGCGGCAGGATCGCCGCGATTTCACCGGCGGGCGCCGCAGCTGGCGCGGGCAGTACCGTCGATCTCGGGGGCGTGCTGGTCGTGCCCGGCTTCGTCGAGGGCCATATCCATCTCGACACCAGCTTCTATGGCGACGCCTGGATCCCGCATAAGCCCTGCACCAACGGCTTCGACGTCCATGAGCGCGTCGCGTTCCAGGCGCAGAACATGGCTCAGGCCGCGCCAATGGACGAGCGCGCCCGCAACCAGCTCGACCTCTGCATCGCCAATGGCGCAACGGCCATGCGCAGCCATGTCATGGTCGACGGATCGGTCGGCCTGACGTCTCTCGAGACCATCCTGAAGGTCCGCGAGGACTATCGCGATCTGATCGATATCCAGCTCGTCGCCTTCCCGCAGAGCGGCATCCTGAAAAGCCCCGGCACACCCGAACTCCTCGACCAGGCCATCGCGCTCGGCGCAGACCTCGTCGGCGGCCTCGATCCGGCAAGCTTCGACCGCGATGTGACGGGCCATCTCGATGTCGTCTTCGGCGTTGCCGAAAAGCACGGCGTCGATGTCGATATCCATCTGCATGATGCCGGTACGCTCGGTCTCTTCACCATCGAGGAGATCTGTGCGCGGACTGCGGCGCTCGGCATGTCCGGCCACGTCACCGTCAGCCATGCCTACGGGCTGGGCGACCTGCCTCCGGATGCGGCAAGAAAGGCGGCCGACCTGATCGCCGCGAGCGGCGTTTCGATCATGACCAATGCGCCCGGCAATCACAATTTTCCGCCGGTCGCCTTGCTGCGCAAGGCAGGCGTGACCGTCTTCAGCGGCAGCGACAATATCCGCGACTCCTGGTGGCCCTACGGCGATGGCGACATGCTGCGCCGGGCCGAAATCATCGGCTACCGCTCCGGCTTCTATACCGATGACGAGCTGGCCGCCGCCTTCGACGTCGTGACCGCGGCAGGCGCCAAGGCGCTGCGGCTGGAAGGCTACGGCCTTCAACTCGGCAACAAGGCAGACTTCGTGACCTTGCCGGCCGAGCATATCCCGCAGGCCGTCGTCAGCGTGCCGAAGGGCCGCAAGGTCTTCAAGTCCGGCAAGCTGGTTGCCGAAGACGGCGTGGTGATCCGCAGATGACGATGGCAAGCCGCCAGACATCAGGCAGCGATGCCGCGTCCGCGAGCGCCATGGTGACGGCGCCGCATTGGCTTGCAGCAGAGGCCGGTGCCAAAGTCCTCCGTCGCGGCGGCAATGCCATTGAGGCGGTGATCGCGGCCGGGGCGGCGCTTTCGGTCGTCTATCCGCATTTCTGCGGGCTCGGTGGCGATGCGATCTGGCTCGTCGCCGATCGCTCCGGCACCGCCACGTCCTTCCTCGGCATCGGCCAGGCGGCCATGACCCCGCCCGAGGTTTCTGCAATCCCGCTTCGCGGACCGATGTCGGCGCTCACCACGGCTTGCCTTGTCGATAGCTGGGGCACGCTCCTCGCTCATTCGGCGGAAAGCTGGAACGGCAAAGAAAAACTCGCCGCCCTGCTGGAGGACGCGATCGCTCTGGCGGAAGACGGCTTTCCCGTCAGCCCCTCTCAGAGTTTCTGGTACCGGTTCAGGGAAATGGAAATCCCGGACTGGCCGGGCTTTGCGGCGACTTTCGCCGCCGATGGCACACAGCGCCAGCCTGCACTGGCGAAGACATTGCGCGCCATTGCCGACCATGGCCCACGCGAGTTCTACGAGGGCGAGCTTGCCGCCCGGATTGCCGCCGGGCTGGCTTCGGCCGGTTCACCTTTGACCGCAGCGGACCTGGCGAGAACCAAGGCCCGTACGGCCGAACCCCTGTCGCTCGATTATCGCGGCCTGACCCTGCTGGCGCCCCCGCCTCCGACCCAAGGCGTCACCACGCTCGGCATCATGGGGGTTCTCAGCCAGTTCAACATGGCAGCGCTCGAGCCGGACAGCGCCGCCTTCTACCACCGGCTCGTCGAAGCGGTGAAACAGGCCTTCCTCCATCGCGCCGGGATCGCCGATCCGGATTTCGTCGAAGTCGATTGCGAGGCCTTGCTGAATGGCACCCGCCTAGCTGCCAAGGCGGCCGCGATCGATCCACAGAAGGCGATGCCCTGGCCGCAGCCGTTCAGGCAAGGCGATACGGCGTTCCTCGCCGCCACCGACAGCGAAGGGCGCAGCGTCTCGATGCTCCAGAGCATCTATTTCGACTGGGGAAGCGGCGTCGTGGCCGGGGATACCGGCATCCTCTGGCAGAACCGCGGCGCCGCTTTCAGCCTCGATCCCGCGAGCCCCAATCGCCTTGCGCCCGGCAAGCGGCCCTTCTACACCCTGAACCCCGGCATGGCGCTGAAGAACGGGCGGCCGCACCTCCTCTACGGCACACAGGGCGCCGACGGCCAGCCGCAGACGCTGTCGCTGCTGTTGTCGCTGCTGATCGACCACGGGCTCGACCCGCTGGCGGCCCTGTCGCAGCCCCGCTTCCTGCTCGGCCGCACCTTCTCCGATGTCAGGGACACACTGAAGATCGAGGCCAATGCCGGGGCTGGTGTCTTCGAGGAATTGCAGGCGATGGGCCACGAGGTGAGCAGTATCGATGCCTTCAGCCAGCTGGGCGGACAGGCAGGCGTCATCCGCATCGGCGAGACGATCGATGGCGCACATGATCCGCGCAGCGACGGCGGGGCGATCGGTATCTGATCATGGCGACGCCGCTCTTCGATCTCCTCATCCGCAATGCCAGCCTCGAAGATGCGGACGCCCCTGTCGACATCGGCATATCCGGCGGGATGATCGCGGCGATCGGATCGAACCTCGTTTGCGAAGTCGTCGAAACCATCGATGCCGAGGGCGCCTTTGCGAGCTGCGGCTTCACCGACAGCCATATCCATCTCGACAAGGCCTGCATCCTCGACCGCTGCAGCATCTGCGAGGGCACGCTCGCCGAAGCCGTGCGCGAGACCGCCGTCGCCAAGGCAGGCTTCACCGAGGCCGATGTCTATGCCCGCGCCGCCCAAGTCGTCGAGAAAGCAATCGTCAATGGCACAATGCGGATGCGAACCTTCGTGGAGATCGATCCTCGCGCAGGAATGCGCTCCTTCGAGGCGATCAAGCGCATCCGCAGCGACTATGCCTTCGCGGTCGACATCGAGATCTGCGCCTTCGCCCAGGACGGCCTGACCAATGAACCCGAAACTTTCGCGATGCTCGATCAGGCTTTGGCTGATGGCGCCGATCTCATTGGCGGCGCGCCCTATATCGATCCCGATCCGCACGGCCAGATTCGCATGATCTTCGATCTTGCGGAAAAGCACGGCGTTCCCGTGGATTTCCACCTCGATTTCGACCTGTCGCCGGAAAAGAGCAACTTGCCCGAAGTCATCGAGGAGACGCTGAAGCGCGGTTATCAAGGCCGCGTCTCGCTTGGCCACATGACCAACCTGTCGGCGCTCGCGCCGGACGAATTGCGCGCCGTGGCCCAGAAGCTGAAGACCGCAGGCATCGCCATTACCGTGCTGCCATCGACCGATCTCTTTCTCAACGGCCGCAGCTTCGACCGGCTGGTACCGCGCGGCGTCGCCCCTGCGCATCTCCTCGCTTCGGAGGGCGTCCTGACGTCAATCGCCAGCAACAACATCCTCAATCCCTTCACGCCCTACGGCGACGCCTCGCTGATCCGCATGGCGAACCTCTATGCCAATGTCGCGCAGCTCTCACGCCGCCAGGATATGCAACTCGCCTTCGACATGATCGAGCGCTCCGCGGCAGAGATCCTGGGAAAGATGCACCAGATCGCCGTCGGCGAGCCCGCCGACATCATCCTCATCGACTGCGGTAACCGCGAACAGGTCATCCGCGAAAACGCCCGCGTCATCTTCGGATGCAAAGGCGGGCGCAAGACGTTCGAGGCGCAGAGGCCGAAGCTGTTCCGGCCTCGCTGACCGGAACAGGAGCGCCTCACGCCGTCCGCTTCGATTTCAATCCGCTCTCGAAGGTCTGGTTATCCTTGCCGATGCCGTAGGATTTCTCGCCGGATTTGCCAATCAGCGGGAAGAGCAGCTCGGCGACATGGAATGCCTCTTCGAGATGCGGATAGCCCGAGCCGATGATGGTCTCGACGCCGATCTCCTGATATTCGCGCAGGCGCGCCGCGATATTTTCCGGGCTCCCGACCAGCGCCGTCCCGGCGCCGCCGCGCACGAGGCCATGACCGGCCCAGAGGTTCGGCGCGATGACAAGCTTGTCGCGGCTCCCCTGATGCAGCGCCGACATCCGCTTCTGGCCAACCGACTGAGAGACGTTGAGGAATTCGTTCTGCGCCTCGGCGATCTGTTCGTCGGTGACGCGGCTGATCAGTTCGTCGGCAGCGGCCCAGGCCTTGTCCTCGGTTTCGCGGACGATGAAATGGATGCGCAGGCCGAAGCGGATCTTGCGCCCCTCGGCAAGGGCACGCTCCTTGACCCGGGTGATCTTCTCGGCCAGCAGAGCGGGCGGTTCTCCCCAGCTCAGATAGACGTCGGCATGCTTGGCCGCGACAGCGATGCCCGCATCCGAGGAGCCGCCGAACCAGATCGGCGGATGCGGAGCCTGCACCGGCGGAAACGAAAGTCCGCGCCCGTGCGAGGAGAGATACTTGCCTTCGAAATCCGGATTTTCGCCGGAGAGAACCCGCCGCCAGATGGTCAGGAACTCGTCGGTCTGCTCGTAGCGCTCGCCATGCCCGAGCTTGTTGCCGTCTCCGGCGAGATCGGCGGGATCAGCACCCGTCACCACATTGAACAGCGCCCTGCCGCCGGAGATGCGGTCGAGGGCGGCGGCATGACGCGCGAACATGGCAGGCGTTGCGCTGCCCGGGCGGAGCGCCACGAGGAAACGAAGCCGTTCCGTGAGCGGCACGAGGGAGGCGGCGGTGATCCAGGCATCCTCGCAATAGGTGCCGGTCGGAAGCAGTACGCCTTCGAAGCCGAGCCGGTCGGTTGCCTGGGCGATATCGCGCATATAGCCGAAGGTCGGCGGACGGTGGCGTTCGTCGCTTCCGAGGTAGGGACCATCGCCATGGGTCGGCAGGTACCAGAAGAAGTTCAGCGGAGGATTTGCATGTGCGGTCATGGGTCGGATCCGGATCTCAGAGTTTGCCCTTCCAGGGCACCAGCTGCTTTTCGAGGAAGCGCATCGCCGCGGTGAAGGCGAAGGCGAAGATGGCGATGACGATCAGGCCGACGAAGACGACATCGGTTGCCAGGAAATTAGAGGCGGACATGATCATGTAGCCAACACCCGATTGGGCGGCGATGAGCTCGGCTGCCACCAGGGTCGAGAGTGTTGCACCGATCGCGATGCGCAGACCCGTCAGGATCTCGGGCAGCGCAGAGGGAAGGACGATCGTCGTGAAGAGCTGGAAGCTGTTGGCACCCAGCGACTGGGCGGCATTGACGCGCTCCTGCGGTACGGAGCGTACACCGGCTTGCGCCGCATAGCAGATCGGCGCGAAGGCAGAGAGGCTGAGGAGCAGGATCTTCGAGGATTCGCCGATGCCGAGCCAGATGATCAGCAGCGGCAGATAGGCAAGCGGCGGCAGACCCCAGTAGATGTCGATCGGCACGCTCAGCACGCCCTTCGCCCAGCGATTCAGCCCCATGATCAGGCCGATCGGCACGCCGAGGCCGATGCCGAAGGCGAGCGCCACGCTGATGCGCCCTAGGCTCGCCAGAATATGTTCGGTAAGCGTCCCGTTGGCATATCCATCAGCGGCGATCGCCTGAAACTGGACGAGCACTTCGCCCGGTGAGGGAAGGAAGAGTGGGGAGGCGAGATGGTACCGCGTCGCGATCACCCATCCTAAGAGGAGTGCCACCAGGGTCGCGGCACTGATCGCGAAGGTGCCCGTCGCCGGTTTGCGGACGCGTGGCCTGCGCTCGGGCGAGGCCGCGCGGGCTGCCGTGGCTGGTTCTGCCAATACGCTCATAGTCGAATCCTTGCTTTGTGTGCCGCGTTAAGCGGCCCGGCGGTCATGCGCGGGCTTGTGAATGATCGAGCGGATCTCTTCCCTGAGAGCGACAAAATCCGGGTTTGCGAGGATCGGCCCGATCTCGCCGGTGCCTGCGAATTCCCGCACGAAATCGGCCTCGTATCGTGCAACCACCCTGCCCGGCCGCGGCGACATGACGAGGATGTGGGTGCCGAGCGTCAGCGCCTCTTCGATCGAGTGAGTAATGAAGAACACCTGCTTCTTCGTCTCGGCCCAGACCGAGGCGAGCAGCTGCTGCATGGTTTCGCGCGTCAGGCTGTCGAGGGCGCCGAACGGCTCGTCCATCAGCAGCACTTTCGGATCCGTCGCCAAGGCGCGGGCGATGCCGACGCGCTGGCGCATGCCGCCGGAGAGTTCATAGGGAGGCTTGTTCTCGAAATCGGAAAGCCCGACAAGCTTCAGGAGCTCGCGCGCCTTCTGGTGCCGTTCTCTTTTACCTACGCCCTGATAACGCAAGCCGAGCGCGACATTGTCGAGAACGCTCGACCAGGGAAGCAGCGTATCCTTCTGGAAGACGACACCGCGATCACCGCCCGGCCGCGAAACCGCCACGCCGTCGATCAAGATCTCGCCTTCGGTCAACGGCTGGAAGCCGGCGATGGCATTCAGCAAGGTCGATTTTCCGCAGCCCGAAGCGCCGAGCGCGACGACGATCGAGGCTGGCGGGACGTCGAAGGAGACGTTGTCGAGCGCGTGGACGGAGCTTCCGTCGGCTGCATCGAACTTCACGGTGGCGTGTCGGACTTCAAGCATGTCGTGTCTTCCGTAAATGTGAAATGGCGGCCGGGTCGGGCCGCCATTTCGTCAGACGTTCAGTTCGAAGCGAGGGCTGCGGCAGCAAACTGCGGATCGACGAAGCTCGCGTAGCTATCCTTGACCGCAGTGATCTTCTTCTGCTCCTTCAGGAAACCGGCGGTATCCTTCAGGGTCTTGGCAACGCTGCCCTTGTCGCCTTCGCCCAGCCAGGCGGCCGTTACCTGCTCCTGCAGCGGAACGACGACGGTCGTGTTCAGCCAGCCGGCATTTTCCTCAGGCGTACCGCCCTGCAGCTTGGCGATCGCCTTGATGTTGTCGGAGGATGCGGTCCAGTTGCCGGGGTTCTTGGCGAAATCGACATAGTACTTGTCGATCAGGCCGACATATTTCGTCAGGAACTCGGCATTCTTTTTAGCGAAGTCGCCGGTCACCACCAGCGCGCTGAAAACGGGCGCGCCGCGCTTCGAGACTTCCCCCGAGGTCACCAGAACCTTGCCGTCCTTCTTCAGTTCGCTCAGCGCCGGATCCCAGACAAAGGCACCGTCGATATCGCCGCGCTTCCAGGCGGCAACGATCTGCGGCTGCGGCATGGCGATGACCTGCGCGTCCTTTTCGGTGAGACCTTCCTGCTTCAGATAGGCGAGAAGCTGGTAGTGATCGGTGGAAACGGGCGCGGCCGAGAACTTCTTGCCCTTCAGATCGGCGGCGGACTTGATATCGGGGCGTACGACCAGCGCTTCGCTGTCGCCTGCACCCGCCGTGATGTAGATGCCCTTGACGTCGAGATCCTTGCTGACCGAAGCCGCATAGGGGCTCGAACCGACATCGCCGAGCTGCACGTCGCCGGAGGCGATCGCCGCGAAGATATCGGCGCCTGAATTGAAGCGGCGGAATTCGATATCCCAACCGGTCTGCTTGGCAAGATCGCCGTTTGCAATGCCGACCAGATAGGGCACGGCGCCGGTCTGATAGGCGATAACGACCTTCTTTGCTTCATCAGCATGTGCGGCGGTGATGAATGACGCAACGAGACCGATCGTCCCGAGCAATGTCTTGATACCCATGGTGTCACCTCAATGTTTTCGTCAGCCCCTGCGGCGACGTCCCAATGAGATTTCCATAATGTCTATTTATATTATAGATTATATTTTCTAAAATCAGGCGACCTTCGGAAAAGAGTCATTCCGGAAAAGCGACAAGCTTAGCGCTGACATTGCGGCACGGCGGCCTGCCGGAGCGCTTCACGGGCGCTCCGGCACCGATCACTTGGCAGCGATCGCTGTCATTTCGACAAGCATATCCGGATGGGCAAGCCGTGCCTCGACGGTTGCGCGCGCCGGCGCATGGCCTTCCGCAACCCAGGCATCCCAGGCTTCGTTCATCTCGTCGAAGCCCGCGATGTCGGCGAGATAGATGGTGACGCTGACGAGATTGTTCTTGGTGACGCCCGCCTGCGCCAGCGTGTCGTCCATGCTGGCGAGTACCTCGGCGGTCTGCACCTTCACGGACTGGCCACGGGTTTCCTCCGCCGTATGGCCCGCGAGGAAAATCAGATTTCCGACAACGACCGCGTCGCTCCAGCGGGCCGCCAAGCCAATTCTTTCGATCATCAAACCACCCTTCTCTATTTAAAACGGACTTCTCGCAGGGTTTGGCACAGGCCGCCCACTCATCACAAGGCGGGAATATTTTTCCTGCTTTGCCGCCCTCGTGAAATTTCATCCCTGTTCAGCGCCGCCCCGGCGCGGCATAAGTCCCCTCATTGAAGAGAGGCGCCTTGCCTCTCCAGCCGCCTACACTGAAAGCCTGTTGTCATGCGCCGGAACCGTGATTGTCTTCGAATGTGCAGCCTGATTGGCTAATGTGCGCATGAGCGGTTATAGAACCGCGAGTTTTTGAAGACCAACCTCCGAGAGCATAGCATGACAACTGAGCACGCGGGCCACGAACTGGCTGCCGGCGCCGCATCAACCGGTCGTTCCCAGGGCAATTTTGCAGGCACCGATCATCCGGTGCCGATGGTCGCCTTCGAAGGCGCCGGAAAGCGCTACGGACCGGCAGGCGAAGGCGGGTTTACCGCTGTCGAACATGTCGATCTCACCGTCGGACGCGGCGCCATCACCGGCATTATCGGCCGGTCGGGCGCCGGCAAGTCGACGTTGATCCGCATGGTCAACGGCCTGGAGACCGCGACATCCGGCAAGGTGCGTGTCGATGGCGTCGATGTCGGCGCGCTTGGCGAAGATGGCCTGCGGGGGCTCCGCCGCCAGATCGGCATGATCTTCCAGCACTTCAATCTTCTCTCTTCGCGTACCGCCTTCGATAATGTGGCGCTGCCGCTGGAAATCGCAGGCGTCGACAAGCAGGCGATCCGCGCCAAGGTCGGCCCGCTTCTCGATCTCGTCGGCCTCGGCGACAAGGCCGGCAGCTACCCCTCGGAGCTTTCGGGCGGCCAGAAACAGCGCGTCGGCATTGCCCGGGCTCTGGCGACCGATCCGAAGCTGCTGCTCTCGGACGAGGCGACCTCGGCGCTCGATCCGGAAACGACGCAGTCGATCCTCGAGCTCCTGAAGCGGATCAATGCCGATCTCGGCCTGACCGTTCTGCTGATCACTCATGAGATGGAAGTGGTGAAGACCATCGCCAGCCATGTGGCCGTCATCGATGCCGGGCGGATCGTCGAATCCGGCCGCACCTTCGACGTCTATACCAACCCGCAGCACGAGACGACGCGCACGCTGCTCGCTTCGGCGCTGAAGCTGCCGCAATGGCTGCGCTCGACGATCAAGCCGCAGCCTTCGGCGGGCGACCGCGTGCTGGTGCGCCTCGTCTTCTTCGGCGACACGGCCTTCAAGCCGCTGACCGGCAGGCTGGTCGCCGAGCTCGGCTCCGACGTCAATATTCTCGCGGGAGCGATCGAGGAAATATCGGGCGAGCCCTTCGGGTCGCTGGTGGTCTCTTATTCGGCTGACCCGGATGTCGTCGCCCGCGCCAACAGGTTCTATACTGAAACGGGCCTCAAGACGGAGGTGCTCGGCTATGTCGCCTGATATGATCTTCAGCCTGCTTTCCAAGGCGCTGATGCAGACCCTGCAGATGGTCTTCGTCGCCGGCATCGTCGGCTCGATCATCGGCCTGCCGATCGGCGTTTTCCTGGCCACATCGGGCAAGGGCGAACTGTTCCCGGCGCCGGCGACCAACCGTGTGCTTGGCCTCATCGTCAACGCGGCGCGCTCGACGCCCTTTATCATCCTCGTCGTCGCCATCGTGCCGCTGACGCGGCTGCTCACCGGCACCTCGATCGGCACCTGGGCGGCGATCGTGCCGCTGACCATCGCCACCATTCCGTTCTTCGCCCGCCTGGTCGAATCCGCAATCCGCGAGATCGACAAGGGCCTGATCGAAGCCGCCCGCGCCATGGGCGCCACACCCTTCCAGATCGTCTTCAAGGTGCTGCTTGCGGAAGCGCGACCCAGCATCCTGATGGCGCTGACGATGACCATCGTCAGCCTGATCGGCTACTCCGCCATGGTCGGCGCCGTCGGCGGCGGCGGGCTTGGAGATCTCGGTATCCGCTTCGGCTACCAGCGCTTCAATCCCGAGATGATGGTGATCGTCGTCGTGGTGCTGATCGTGCTGGTGCAGGTGGTCCAGAGCGCCGGCGACGGACTTGCCCGGCGCTTCGACAAGCGCAACCGCAAGAACTGATCCTAATTCGCATACTCTATAAACGTACCAAGGAGACATCCATGAAGAAGTTCATCATCGCAGCTGCGATCGCGGCCTTTGCCGCCGGTTCGGCACTTGCCGAAGACATCAAGGTCGGCGTCACGCCGGGCGAGCACGCGCAGATCATGGAAAAGGTCGCCGAAGTCGCGAAGACCAAGGGCCTCAACATCGAGATCGTCGAGTTCTCCGATTATGTCGTGCCGAACCAGGCGCTCGCCGACGGCGACATCCAGGCCAACTCGTTCCAGCACCAGCCCTATCTCGACAACCAGATCGCCGACCGCAAGTTCGATCTCGTCAGCATCGGCACGACGATCACCACCCCGATGGGCGTCTATTCCAAGAAGGTGAAGAGCCTCGACGAACTCAAGGAAGGCGCCACCGTCGCCATCCCGAACGACCCAACCAACGGCGGCCGCGCGCTTCTGGTTCTCGCCAGCAAGGGCCTGATCAAGTTCAAGGAAAACCCGGGCATCAAGGTCACGGTTGCCGATATCGTCGAGAACCCGAAGAAGATCGACTTCGCCGAAATCGACGCCGCACAGCTGCCGCGCTCGCTCGATGACGTCGACGCTGCCGTCATCAACACCAACTACGCGATGGAAGCCGGCCTGCACCCGAAGACCGACGCGATCGCCATCGAAGGCGAAAAGTCGCCCTACGCCAACGTCATCGTCGTGCGCGCCGCCGACAAAGACGCGCCCTGGGCCAAGACGCTCGTCGAATCCTACCACGACGAAAGCATCCGCAAGTTCATCAACGAACAGTTCAAGGGTGCGCTGATCGCGTCCTGGTAAGACCTGCGCGATCTCGTGAAGACATGGAACGGTCCGGCCTTGCCGGGCCGTTTTTGCTTTCACCGGATCGACAGGAAGCCGCCGGGCTCGGAATGGTCGTAGAGCACGAAGCCGATGAGCAGCGTCAGCACGATCAGGGTCGTCAGGGCTTCCGATACGATGAGCCGTCTCATGACATGCCTCACAAATCATCCGGCGAGGGATCGCCGGCCATCTCGCGCAGTTCGGAGGCGCTGAGCGCGATCAGCGCCTCATATTGATCGCCGATCATCCTGTTGAACTTCCTGCGGACACCGAAATCCTGCGATGACCCGAGGGTCTCCATCGTGTCGATCGTTTTCAGGATGTGATCCTTGATACCACTGGGCTCTGATGTCATCGGGTACTCGCCACCAAACGCTGCACTCAAGGCGCCGGAGCGCTCCGCGCCAGGCGGAAGCGCCACGCATTGCACTGTCACTATCTATCCAAATGCCGGCAATATCACCTTGGTCCTTCGGCTTAAGCCTGAAGCCGGGTGTTCCCTATTCGGCGTTCTCGACGAAGAAGTCGATGAGCGCGCGAACCGCGGGAGAGTTGCCCTTGCGCGTTGCAAAGGCGAGATAGACTTCCTCATCCGCCGGGCTCCAGTCCGGCAGGATGCGGACAAGACGGCCGGCCGCCAGATCGTCACGGCAGGTTATCTCCGGCAGCATGGCGATGCCGAGGCCCGAGCGCAGCGCGGCGAGCACGGCCGGAATGCTGCGGCAGGCGAGACGCGCCCGCTTCTTGACGATCGCGACCTCCTTGTTCGGACCCGTCATCTGCCAGGTATCTTCGTCGTAGAGGCTTGTCGCCGTCAGCAATGGAAGGTCTTCGAGCTGCGTGATCGAGGTGATCGCGCCCGCCTCCTCGATAAAGGCCGGGCTTGCGACCAGGACCGACGACGCCTTGGCCAGCCGCCGCATGACGACGCTCGACTGCGTTTCGCGTTCACGGCTTGAGCGGATTTCGAGATCGATGCCTTCGCCGACCAGGTCACTGTTGTGCTCGACACCGACGACTTGGACAGAGACCTCAGGATAGCGGCTCAGAAAATTCTGGATGGTGCGGGTCACGACGAGATCGACGAAAGGCATCGGGCATCCGAGCCGGATCAGACCCCTCGGGCGCTCCTGCGCGCTGATCACCGCGTTTCGCGCATCCTCGGCGGCCTGAAGGATTGCCACGCAGCGTTCGTAGAAGTCTCTTCCGATCTCGGTGACCCGAAAATTGCGCGTCGATCGCTCGATCAGGCGGGTGCTCAGCTCGTCCTCGAGCTTCTGGACCCGGACGCTGAGCTTCGAGCGCGGAATACCGAGATTGCGGCTTGCCGCCGCGTAGCCGCCATGTGCGACGACAGCGGTGAAATACCGGATGTCGTTCAGGTCGTTTGCCGGCATTGCTGCCTCCTGTGCGTCGCGCGATGCGACAATTCCTAGAACGGCACTCCGGTAACGCATCGGAATGTCTTAGTCATCAGCGATAGATGATGCGGCGGGGGCTCGCCCGTGGCATGGAGATTGCAGTAGGTTAATAAAAACCTCGCTTTTGCGGATACCTGTCATGCTTCGACACGCATTGTCAAAATTAGCAGCCGTTTTGATGCATCTTGCATCGGTCCAGGGGACACATGCTGCCGAAAAGTGGCAGGTCTTCACCCCTCCTCCGCCGATGCCCGTCGCCGACGAGAGCGGCCTGGCGGATGTGAACGGCATTCGCATGTATTATGCGATCTACGGCAAGGGCCGGGGCAATCCGATCCTTCTTGTGCATGGCGGCATGGGAACCGGGGATGTCTGGGGCTTCGAAGTGCCGCGGCTTTCTGAGCATCATGAAGTCATCGTCGCCGACAGCAGAGGCCACGGGCGTTCAACGCGCACCGATGCGCCCTATACCTATCATATGATGGCCGAGGACTATGTGGCCCTGCTCGACAAGCTGAAGGAGCCGAAGGTCTCGCTGGTGGGATGGAGCGACGGCGCGATCATCGGCCTCGACATCGCCATGAACCACCCGGATCATCTGGCGAAACTCTTCGCCCACGCGGCCAATGTCACGCCCGACGGCCTGAACGACGACCCCGACATGACGGCGCTGACCGCCGCCGGCGCGCGCGACGAAACGGAATACAAGCGCCTGTCGCCGACGCCGGACGACTTCTCGAATTTCAAGGCGGCGATCCAAAAGCTCTGGGCCACCGAGCCCAATTACACGGCCGCCGACCTCGGCAAGATCACCGTTCCAACCGAGATCGTCGTCGGCGATCATGACGAGTTCATCCTGCCGGAACATTCCCGCTACATCGCCTCGGCCATCCCGGGCGCCAAGCTCGTCATCCTCAAGGATGTCAGCCATCTGGCGATCTATCAGGACCCGGACCAGTATATCAAAGCGGTCGAAGACTTCGTGGATGGAGACGGCGCGAGCGCGACGAGCGCATCGAGGCCCTGACCGGGCGATCAGCCCATCGAGCGGAATGTCTCGAAGATCAGCGCCCGCAGCCAGCGATGGACGGGATCGGCATCCATCCGCGGATGCCAGGCCTGCACGATATCGAAACCCGGCATGACAAAGGGCAGGTCGAAGGTCGCGACCTGGTCGGCGGCGGCCGATCTCAGATAGGACTTTGGGATCGAACCGATCAGATCCGATGTCGAGGCGACCGCGATCACTGCTGGAAAGCTCGGGACGATCAGCTTGACCTCGCGGTGGGCGCCAAGCTCCGCCAAGGCCCTGTCGACAGGACCGGCAAAATCGGCCTGTGGGGAGAAGACGACATGGCCGCAGGCGGCATAGGCACCGACAGTCAGCTTGCCCGCGTCAAGAATGGGGTGGCCGTGTCTGGCAACACCGACATAGCGGTCCTCAAACAGCGTCTGGCAGCGCAGCTCGCCGGCATCGGCGGGCAGGACCCCGATATCGAGATCGACGGCCGCCTCTCGCAGGGGGGTCACGTCCTTGTCCGATCGCGGCGCGAAGCGAAGGCGGATGCCCGGCGCAGCACCGGCGACGGCGGCGCTCAAGGTCGCGGCGTAGAGAAGCACGAAGGCCTCGTTGGCGCGGATGGTGAAGTCGCGGCTGATCTCGCGAATATCAAGTGTTGCCGCCGGGCTCAGCACCCTGACCACAGCCTCTCTCAGCGCGTGGGCGTCTGCGGCGATAGCCAGAGCATGCGGGGTGGCGACCATGCCGCGGCCGGCGGGCACCAGGATCGGATCGCGCAGCGCGGTCCGCAGGCGCGACAGCGTTCTGCTCATTGCGGAGGTGCTGAGGTTCATCCGGCGCGCGGCGGCCGAGACGCTCTGCTCCTGCAGCAGAGCATCCAGGGCGACCAGCAGATTGAGATCGACTTCCGTCATGGCTGGACGATATTGATGAATGGCGTTTGATGCAACGGTACTTTTACTTCGTTGCGTCTGGCGCAACTCGTCCGCAGAGCGTAGCTATCGGGCATGGAAATCAAAGGGAGTGTCCTGATGTCCCTCGCCTCAACAATGCCCGTCGTCGATGAGCCCGGCCTGAAGTCGGCGCGCAGCCGGATTGCCGTCGCGCTGATCCTGTCGACCATCGTTCTCGTCGTCCTCGACGGCGCAATCGCTAATGTCGCCCTGCCGTCGATCGCGCTGTCGATGAAGGCCGATGCCGGCAGCACCGTCTGGGTCGTTTCGGCCTATCAGCTGGCCGTGCTTGTCGCCATTCTGCCCTGCGGGGCGCTCGGAGAAATCTACGGCGCCCGGCGGGTCTTCCTCGCCGGTGTCGCGCTGTTTACCACAGCCTCGGCGGCCTGCGCCCTTGCCGGCAATCTGCCCGTTCTGGTCGTTGCCCGTTTCGCGCAGGGGCTCGGCGGCGGCGCGATCATGGCGCTTGCGATGATGAACCTGCGCGCTGTCGTGCCCGAACGATCGCTTGGGCCGATCATCGGCGTCAACGCCATGGTTATCGCCATCTCGGCGGCTGCCGGCCCCGGCATTGCCGGTGCGATCCTCTCCGTGACGCAATGGCCGTGGCTCTTTGCCGTCAACCTGCCGCTCGGCGCTATCGTTCTGATCGGTGGGCGGTTGCTTGGGAAGATGGAGCGCGCCGATCGCCCGCTGAACACCAGGGCGCTGCTCCTGAACACACTGATGTTTATCCTGTTCTTCTGCGGCACCGAACGGATCGCCACCGCGCCGGTTGCCGGCATTGCCCTGATCGCCGCCGCACTCGCCTGCCTTGCCGCCCTGCTGCGTCTCGAACGCGGAAGCCGCACGCCGATCATCCCGACCGATCTTCTGGCGGAACCGGCTTTCCGAGTTGCGGTCATCGCCTCGGTCTGCTGCTTCAGCGGACAGATGCTGAGCTACATCGCCCTGCCCTTCTACCTGCAGCACAGCTATCGGATGACCCCAGTTCTCGCCGGCCTCTACATGATGCCCTGGCCGATCGCGACCGCCATCATTGCGCCGGTTTCCGGCCGCCTCGCCAACCGCGTCAAGACGGCCTGGCTCTGCGCCACAGGCGGGGCTCTTCTAGCGCTCGGTCTTCTGATCATCGGCTTTGCGCCATCGGACCCGCATGCCATCGCGTTCCTCACGGGCACTGTGATTTCCGGCTTCGGCTTCGGATTGTTTCAGACCCCGAACAACCGGATCCTGCTGTTGTCGGCACCAAAGGCCCGGAGCGGCGCGGCTGGCGCCATGCAGGGCACGGCACGGCTACTCGGTCAGACCTTGGGCGGGATTTCGATGTCGATCATCTTCACGCTGCTGCCGATATCGATTGCGCTCGAAACGGCAATCCTCACAGCCAGCGCCTGCGCTGCCGTGGCAAGTCTGGTGAGCCTCAGCCGTGGACGGTATGAAGTGGCGGGGAAAGCGTAAACAGCGCCGGAGCGGTGGCGTCGGGGATCAGTGCAATCCCGGCGCCCCGGTCACCTTCCAGGAACCATCGGCCGGGCAGGCAACGCCATCGAATCGGGTCGTGCCTTCCAGGCTTTGGCTGCTCGTCACGAACCGCCGGCATCCATCCGGGCCGTCGCCTGCAGCGTCGATCTTTTCGATAACACCGGCACTGCCCGTCGAAGGATTGGCCCAAGCCAGGGTACTCGCACCGACCGGCGCATTGCCGACAGCATCGGCGATAACCGACTGATCCGTCATCGGAGCCTGCTTCGGCACGGAAGACGTGACCGCCACTGTTTCCAGCGGCTCGGTATGCGAACACGCTGCCAGCGGCAGCAGGAGCATCAAGCAGGCAAGGATCGGCGCAATCGGCTTTTCTGTCATGGAGTCATCCAGTTTCAAAAGTGCCTCTGACACAGCAATGTGTTCAGAAGCGGGCCACTTCGTCGATCCCATGCCGCCATGGTTAGTATGGTCTTAATGTCTGCTGCTACCGCAGGTCAATATGGCGGGAGCAGTTCTTCAAGTGCTTGTGGTGGCGTCGAATTCTCCGATCAGCCTTGGCGATCGCGGCGACCTCCCCTTCGACATCCCGATAAAAAGATTCGATCGCGCCGCCAGAGGTGCTATCTACGTCGCGGGCGCGCTTCAGGAGCGGCCGTTTGTCAGGGCGCTTGTGGGAGGCAGTCCTGACGGAGGAGAGTTTTCGTTTTTGGCCGCGATAGATTGCGGTCGTTCCCTCTATGCTCAACGAGGTCCAGATTTCATGAAAACCTATACTGTCAAGAACACGTCGCTCAGCGTTTCCAGCGTCATCCTCGGCCTGATGCGCATCGCCGAGATGACCGATGCGGAAATCCGCGGGCTGTTCGATGCCGCGGTCGAAGCTGGTGTGACCGTCATCGACCACGCCGATATCTACGGCGGCGAGCGCCACCGCTGCGAGAAGCGATTCGGCGAGGCCGTGAAACTGTCGGCGGCCGATCGTTCGCGGATCAGCATCCAGAGCAAGGTCGGCATCCGCCGCGGCTGGTTCGACTTTTCGCGCGAACATATCCTGCAGTCGGTCGACGGCTCGCTTGCCGCGCTGAAGACCGACTATCTCGACGTGCTGCTGCTCCACCGCCCGGATACGCTGGTCGAGCCTGAAGAAGTGGCCGACGCCTTCGAGACGCTGCACAAGGCCGGCAAGGTGAAGCATTTCGGTGTTTCCAACCATACGCCGGGCCAGATCGAGCTCCTGAAGACCGCGGTGACGCAGCCGCTGCTGTTCAACCAGGTCCAGCTCAGCATCACCCATGCCAATCTGATCGCCCAGGGCGTCGCCGCCAACATGGCCGGTCTCGACCAGTCGATCTCGCGCGATGTCGGCCTTCTCGATTATTCCCGCCTCAACGGCATGATGCTGCAGGCATGGTCGCCCTTCCAGAAGGGCTTCTTCGACGGCGTCTTCATAGGCGACCGCAAGGACTTTGCCGAGCTCAACGACGTGCTCGACGAACTGGCCGCCAAATACGGCGTGACGCCGACCGGTATCGCGGTCGCCTGGATCACCCGTCATCCGGCCAATATCCAGGTCGTCCTCGGCACCACCAAGGCCGCGCGCGTTCGCGAAAGCGTTGCAGGTTCGGATGTCGATCTGACCCGAGAAGAATGGTACCGCCTGTTCCGCGCTGCCGGCAACAAGGTGCCGTAAGATCGGGTGATCCCGTGTCAGCGATGCCCTATACGGGGCATCGCTGCAATCAATCCAGCCGCTGCAGGGCGCTGCCGAGATCGCCGAGCCGGGCGAGCAGCAACGCCATCTCATCGGTATGATCCTGTGAGAGGCGGCCGACGGAGCCGCTGCGTTCCCAGAGCCGCTGCAGCCGCTGGCTGAGACCCGCCGCGTCCTGCATCATCTGCAGGATCGCCTCGCGGTTCTCCCAGGTGGTGACAACGGAGGGCGGGATCTCGTCATATTGTCCGTAAAGCTGCTCGTCTAATCTCAGCATGATGGATCCTATCGTCGAACGGCCGGCGCTGTGCGCGGGGCGGAAAACTGCCGGGACAAATTCTTGAGCAATTCCAGAAGGCAGGGACGGGCCGAGCGGTAGAAGATCAGCTGCCCCTCGCGGCGTGTGGTGACCAGATCGGCCTGCCGCAACCGGGCCAGATGCTGCGACAGCGACGACTGGCCCATGCCGAGCTGTTCCGCCAGATCGCAGACACTCATCTCTTCTTCGTTGAGGATCGCCAGGATTTCCAGTCGCTTGGGGTTACCCATTGCCAGCAAACGCATGGCATACGCCTGGATCATTTCTCGATCGGCCATCGGCAATCGCATCCGTCAACGGTTGATTGAAACAAACGCATGAAAAAACGGGGCGGCCGTCTACCAGCTTGGGGTTGCGCAGGTGGACGGCCGGCGACTGCTGCCGCGGCAAAGCAAGCATTTCAGAATCGCATCCCTAATAAATGGGAATTTTTCCCATATGTCAATTAGCAGGCGCTTCCGCAAGCGCCTCAATCAGGCGCTGGTCCAGGGGGGCCTGACGGCGGACCGCCCGGCCCGCCGAAGCCACCGGGTCCGCCAAAACCGCCGGGGGGATGACCGACACTGCCCGGCGGGGGGCCACCCGGAGGAGGACCACCAGGCGGTGGGCCGCTACCGGGTCCAGGTCCGAAACCAGGGCCATTGAACTGCGAACCGTCGAAGGGGCGCCCGTCAGGCGGCGGACCACCGGGTTGACCATTCGGACCCGGACCTCCGGAAGGACCGAAATCGGTCCGCATGCCGTTGCGGGGATCCATCAGCCGCCCGCCGTCACGCACGGCGATATCGGCAAAGGCATGGCCACCGGGACCGAAGCGCATCGGCCCGCGCGGCGGGAAACGGCCGATCCCGAGCACGAGCGAACTGCTGCCCTGCCGGCCATAGGTCTCGACATTGACGATGCCGCGTTTCAGCCCCGGGACAAGAGGCTCGACGGCGACCGTCGAGACAGCCGTCAAGCCGGCTATAGTCTGGAAGCGCACCAGGGCCGGACGGCCAACAATCCCGAAGTAGCGCGGCCCGAGTGAAAGACCGCCGATCGCAACGCCGGCGCCTCTCGGCTCGGCGACACCGCGCACATGCTGTCCGGCACCCGCCGGGCGTGGCTCGATCCGCCGCGCGACGATCTTGCCGTCAGGCTTGCGGATGCCGAAGACCGCAACGACATCGCCGACCTTCAGCGAACCCGTGTCGAGCCCGTGGGTCGCAACCCGCTGATGCAGGATCGATAGGCTCCGGGAGCCGATCCGGTCGATGCGGCCCTGCACCTCGCTGGTGATGCTGATCCGCCGTGCCCGGCGTCCGTCGAGGAGGACGCGCACGACATGGCCGATCTGCATCTCCCGTGTCGAAACCCGCTTGCCGTCGATCGTGACGGGCGTCCTGCGGGTAAAGGGGATGTGGACGTCGTTGACGATGATCGAGCCGAAGCCCTGGATCGTGCCGACGATGCCCGTACCGCCGATGCCGTGGTCCTCGTTCTCGCCGCCATGAACGGAAAGGCCGGAGCCGCCGATGCCATGGTCGCCGTTGCCGCTATTGCTGCCGCCGCTCTTGCCACGGGCGTCGACAGGCAGGGCGCCGAAAAGCTGCAGCGCGACGCTGCCGAGCAGGAGCTGACGTCTGGAAAGCATGGGAGGCGTCATGGCTTGCCCTCCCCGGCTCCGGTGGGGGCATCAGGCGCGACGGTCTCGTTCATCACGTAGACGCCGGTGATCCAGCGGCCGTCGCCGCCCGGATCCTGCTGCACCAGCTGGTGGGCGATCTTGTTGAGCTTCAGGAGCATCGCCATCGTCTCTTCCCGCGCCATACCGTCGAGACGCGCGGCAAGCTCCGGCGAAATCCGGTCGTAGTGGACGGCGCGCTCCAGATGCGGCGGGCTGTCGCTCAGGACGTTGGTGACGGCCGCAAGCGCGTGGTCATGCAGGTTGCGGGTGAAATAGTGGCGGCGGGCATCGTCGGCAGCGCTCGGCACCACGGAGGCGACATCGAGCGTCACCCGGCCCTCGGCGTCGATTAATGCGGTGCCGCGGTCGAGCCATTCGTCCAGCACGGCGCGCGGGTGCACGTCACGCGTCACCTCGGTGACGAGCCGCTCGAAGGACGGGGCATCGTCGGGCGCGGTGCGCGGCAGCGGCAGCGGCTTGCCGTTTTCGTCGCAATAGGTGGGGTCGGCGAGCCAGCGGGCGATGACACGGCCGGTCTGCGAGACGGCCGGCGGCAGCGCCGCCTCGGAGAGCGGCTCACCGCGCAGGCGGCTGACATCCTTGCGGTGGATGCCGGTCAGAAGCGAGATGCGGCTATCGGTCTGCTGCTTGTTGGCAAGCGCAAAGTCATTTTCCGCCACTTCGATGTAGAGCCTTCTGAGCACCGCCGAAAAAGCCGGAAAGCCGAGCCCGGACGACAGCGCGAGCTTCACCAGCGGCCGGAGCACGCGGATCAGCATGGCCTGCAAGTTCTCCTCGGAGAACGGACGTTTCGCGCGCGGCGTCGGCATCGGATATACCCGGTCTAGCAAGGCCGCCGACCACTGTAACGGGCTGACGGCCATCGATATGCCGTAAGCGAAACCATGCGCTGCCGCAACGCCCCGGCCCTGGCCAGAAAGGCTTCAAATAATGCCATGACCGGCCGGAGGGACGCACCGCTAAGACACCCCTCCGGCCGGCCTTCAGCCGACGCGCCGGATATCATCTCTTGCTGAAACAAGGACATAACAGGCGCACCGCCATCAGTGAACGATGCTATTTTCGGTACCGCCGCCGCCGCCCTGCAGCCCCTCGCCGCTCCAGTCGATCAGCCGGTCGAGCCGCGCGATCTTGTGGAAAACCTGAAAGACGTCGAAGGTCTGGCCGAGCTGGATGTTCTCGGCCAGCAATTCGCAGAGGTCGAAGATCTCCTGCGGCGTCTCCGCCATCTCGACGCCATCGTCGGTGAAGATGCCGGAACGCGGCCAGGCCCGCTCCTGCTTTGCGTCGCGCTTGGCGCCGATAAAGGGGATGGTATCGACGATATTAGAGGCGAGCTGGAAGGAGAGTTCGGTCATATAGGCCTGGCGCGACGTCATCGAGCGTGCCGCATCCAGGATCGAGGTTCGGGGTTTCTGCAGGCTCATCGGGGCCCCTCAGAGATAGTTGACGAGGCTCAGCTGCTGCAGCTTGGAGACCAGCGTATAGGCGGTCTCCAGCTGCGTCTGCAGCTGATTGACGAGGGTCGAGGCCTCATAGACATCGACGCCCTGCAGATCGACGAGGTTGCCCTGATAGAGCGTCGAGCGCGCATCGAGCGCGTCGTTCGCCTTCTCCAGCCGCTCCTGCGACAGGCCGAGCTGGCTCTGTTGCGTGACGATCCCGCTGGTCGCCTGCGAGGCGTAACTGATCGCCTTGGAGGCCACCGCGCTCTTGGCGTCGGCGCCGAGATCCTGGCCGAACAGCGAGGAAATGACGACGGAGGCGAGCGCGAGGTAGCGCATTCCCTCCGAATTGGCGCTGGTCGAAGACGAGATCGTCTCGTTCTCGCTGATGCGGCTCGTCATGCTGTTGCTTGACGCCGACGACCAGCCATTCGCCGGATCGGTCCAGGCGCTTTCCGAGAACATCGGCTCGATCGTGCCGGTGATGAAGCCGGTGATCTCGTCGCCGGAGAGCTCGTTGACCGGCTTGCCGAGGCTCGTGGCATAGTCGTTGAGCGCTGAACTGATCGCCGCCGTCACCGTTGCCGACTGGTCGGTCAGAGGCGTCTCGTCGACATTCGTCCCGGCGAAGACGAACTCGCCGTTGACGGAGGTATTGGCCGTCGAGATCAGCTGCGACAGCGTATCGTTGGCCGCCTGCAGGGCGACCGCGACGCTGGTGGAATCTTGCCCGGCCTGCAGCGCCGTCAGGTTCGAGACCAGCGTATCGCCGGCATCCTTGAGGCTGGAGAGCGCCGTCTGCGACGCGTCCATGCGCAGCCCGACGATCGAGTTGCTCGCCGTCAGCGCATCGGTCAGGCTGATGGCATTGGTCAGGTTGACGGACTTGGCAGCGCCCGACCCGAGTGACACGCCGATATCGCTGTAGACGCCAGTTGCCGCTTCCGTCGAGGCCTGCAGCAGTTTGGTCTGCGACTGGCTGATCGTCAGCCGGAGCGTGCTTTGCATGGCGGATGATGAGACGAAGGATGCTTTCATGGTGATCAGCTCGCAATGTCGAGCAGCGACTGAAGCATCTCGTCGATGACGTTCAGGATCTTGGTCGCCGCCTTGTAGGATTGTTCGATGTCGAGGAGCAGCGTCAGCTCCTCGTCCAGATTGACGCCCGTCTCGTTCGAATAGGCCTCGTCGGAGCGCGACAGCGCGGCCGAGGTATTTTCTGAAGCGGTGGTCGCGCCGCTGCGATATTCTTCCAGCCAGCCGATCGAGGCGCTGGCATAGTCCATCAGGCTCTGGCTGGTGGAGAGCCCGGCGTCGGAGGAGAAATCACGCTTCGCGGACAGCGCCTGATAGAGGTTATCGAGATTGTCGGTGAAGCCTGCGTCGGCGGAGCTATTGAGGTCGGTGATGCCGCTGATATTGCCGTCGCGCAGCTTCATCGCATCGCCGCCCTGGCTGGTGATGACGGCGGTGTTGATCGAAATCGTCGCGGCGATCCCGGTCGTATCGTCGCTTGCCGACGGTGTGCCGCCTGCTGCGCCCGATGACGTCGTCCAGGTGAAAAGCCCCGGCGCACTCGATGTGCCGTCGCTTTCCGAAAAGATCTGCACCAGCGATTTGGCGATCTCGTCGAGCTGCGCCTGGAAGGTCGGCGCCACCTCGTCCCGCAGCTGCAGCAGTGCCTGCAGGCTGCCATTGGCGTCGGTGGTCGAGCCCTCGCCGGCCGTCAACGCCACGCCGTCGATATAGACAGCATTGCCCTCGGTTCCCGCCACATAGGTGGAGGTCGGCGAGAAGGTGACGCTGCGCGGGATCGTCTCGAACAGCACCGTGCCATCGGACGTATAGAGCGCCATGTCGTTGTTACTGCGGGTCACCGAGGTGACGCCGACGATCGAGGAGATCTGCTTCAGCAGCTTCTCGCGCTCATCGAGCGCCGAAGACGTATCGGCGCCGGTGGCGGTCGCGGCCTTGACCGCATTGTTGGCGGTCTCGAACTGCGACAGCAGGTTGTTCAGCGTATCGACCTGCGAAGCGATCTCGGCATCCGCATCGGCGCGGACGGACTGCACGCCGTCGCTTGCCGTGTTCAGCGAGTTCGCCAGATCCTGCGCCGCCGTCACGGCCGACTGTGCGGTGATCGAGCTGCTGGGCGACGTGGCAAAGGTCTGCAGCGCCTGCTGGAAGGCACTGAGATAGGTGCTCGGCGACGTCTCGTAATCGTTGCCGCCGACCAGCGACTTCAGGCTTTCCAGGCCGCTGAGCAGCGTCTGCTGGGCGCTGTCCTTTGAGTTCGACTGCAGATATTGCGTCAGCAGCGCATCTTCCTGCGCCCGGCTGATGGTGACGACCTGGGCACCGGCAAGCGAGGTGGTGACCGATGCCTGGCGGCGCACATAGTCGGAATTGCCGACATTGGCGATGTTGGTCGAGACGATGCTGCTCTGCTTCGCCGTGGTGTTGAAGATGCTCTGGACGCTGTTCAGCGCGGAGGAAAGGGTCATGAGCCTCTCCCCTTAGCGCTTCAGGTTGACCAGGACGTCCATGATGTCCGAGCCCGTCTGGAAGACCTTGGAATTGGCGGTGTAGCTGCGCTGCGCCTCGATCATCTCGGTCAGCTCGCCGGCGAGATCGACATTCGAGCTCTCAAGCGCGCCCGACTGGATCGAGCCCAGTCCGTTCGACTGCGGGAAGCCGGTGACAGTGACGCCGGACATGCCGTTCGCCGAATAGACGTTGCCGCTCAGCAGCGTCAGGTTGTCGGGGCTGGCGACGGTCGCGAGCGGGATCTGGTAGAGCGCCTTGCTGGTGCCGTTGGCATAGGAGACGGAAACGACGCCGGCAGTGCTGATCGAGACCGAGCTGACGGCGCTTGCCGCCTGACCATCGGCCGAGCCGGTCGCCGAGAAATCCGACGACAGCTGGGTGAAGCCGGAATAGTCCATGGTGATCGTCTTGCCGGTGGTGGGATCGACGATGTCGGTATCGGTTGCCGAAGTGAGCTTGCCATCCGCATCGAAGCTAAGCGTCGCGGTGCTGACGGCATCCGACGAATAAGGGAAGGACGTCGTGCTGCCGGTCGCCGCATCGCCGTTGCGATAGACGGCCACTTCCCAGGTGCTGCCGGTGACGGCGCCGTTGGCGTCGGTCGTCACGCCCGTCTTGGTGAAGTAATAGTCGTATTGGACCGTGGCGCCGAGGCTGTCATAGGCGACCAGCGACATCTTCTTGGTATCGTCGGTCACCGAGGCGGAATTGGCGCTCGGCAGCGTCGTGGTATCGCTGACCACTTCGGCAGCGGAATTCAGGTTGCCGCTGAAAGAGGCGCTGGTCGAGGCGATGGCGCTGAGGCCTGACTGCGAGACATTGACCGGAACAAGACCATCGAAACCGTTGACGACGACGGCCGGCGCGCCGGAATCGTAGGAGTATCCCATCAGCGTGAAACCGGCGCTGTTGACCAGATTCCCGCTGCTGTCGACCGAGAAGTCGCCGGAGCGCGTCAGAACCGGCGTGCCGTCGGGGCTCTCGACGATGAAGAAGCCGTCGCCTGAAATCGCCAGATCATAGGCCGAGGTCGTGTAGGAAATATCGCCCTGTTGCGAGATCGCCTGGCGCACCGAGGTCTGCACGCCGCCGGAATTGTAATTGCCCGACGAGGACGGCAGGACCAGCGAGGAGAAGGAGGTCGATAGCGACTTGTAGCCGACGGTATTGGCATTGGCGATATTGTCGGACACCGTGCTCAGGCGGTTTGCCTGCGCGTTCATGCCGGAAACTGCGGTTTTCATGCTGCCGAAGATGCTCATGATCTGATCCCTGTTCTTGGATTTTCTGGACATGCCCCGGACAAGACGGCATTCGGCGCCTAAAAAGCGCGCACGAGGGCTCACGGGCAGCCGGGCACCGGCAACCGCAAAGAGGCTGATCGTGTTGGAATGCCGCCTGATGGCGAAGGTCGCAGCGGATCATCCGCGCGTTTGGAGACCGCCCCTGCGGGACGGCAGCGCATTCAAGGTCTCGAAATCGAGATGTGGGGTCTCGCTCTCCGCGGCGGTTGCATTTTCGCCGGGAGACGGTTTATTGGACACAACGGCGCTTTCTGCTTCGAACGGCAGACGGCGCGGGAAAGCGTCACATCGGTTTGGTGCTGCGAACGGCTGTCATATGCGCTCCTCAGGGGGCAAGTTAGTCGAACAACGCATTACAGAACTAATCAGTTCTCTAATTCTGATTCGGTCAGAGGGCAACTGAATTTTCTGCGCCGGTCGCCGATCTTCAGTTTTGCCGGCCCCGCCCGGCGCTTCGCCAATGGGACTTGCGTGCATCGATGACGGCCGGCGGGAATGAGGACGAGGCACCGCGCAAGCGCGGCAGGCCCAAGGTTTCGAGCGACGACGACAAGCGCGCCAATATCGTCGAGAACGCCCGCCGCATCTTTGTCAGGAACGGCTATGCGGCCAGCACCACGGCGGTCGTCGCCACCGAAGCCGGCGTTTCCAAGCAGACGCTCTACAAGCTGTTCGAAAGTAAGGAAGAGCTCTTTGCCGCCGTCGTCGGCGCGCACCGCCGCATGATGCTCGACCTGCCGCGCGAGGCAGAAGCGATCAGCATCGCCCAGTCGCTCGAGCAGATCTTCATGATCGATATCGACGAGGAGACCGATGCCGACCGCGCCGGTCTGCTGCAGCTCGTCTTCCGCGAAGCGCCGCAATTCCCTGAACTGATCGAGATACTGCACCGCGAAGGCGTTCTCGCCTCCCGCCGCGAGCTCTCGGCATGGCTGGACGAGCGCCGCGCCGAAGGGCGCATCCGTCTCGAGGATAGCGCAAGCGGCGCACGCATGCTGATGGACATGATTTTCGGCGGCATGGGTCCGCCGGAAGGCCGCGCCCAGGCATGGCAGGGCCGCGAGGAGCGTCTGGCGCATCTGCGCCGCTGCATCGCCATCTTCTGCGCCGGCGTCGACGCCAGGTAGCATCCCAGGCATATCAGCGCCATGGCGTTGACATAAAATACAGAACCGTCTAGTTCTTTAATTAAGAACCGGCGCGGGATGACTCGCGTTGTCCGCGCCATGACGGGCGCCGATCTCCACACATCCAAAGCACCCCGACGTGGCCGCCCTCCGCTGGCCGCGAACGCCGATCCGCGCGCCTGCGCCAAGGAGCAGCCCATGGTCTCCACCTATGTCAGCTATCTCGCCATCGCCGGCAACCTGACCACGAGCCTCAGAAACGTCGCCTCGCAGGGCGCGGTGGCGCGCGATACCGACTACTACAAGGAGCACATCACCAAGGTCACCACGGTCGATGAGTTCATGGACGACTACAAGCTCTATTCCTATGCGATGAAGGCTTACGGTCTGGAGGACATGACCTATGCCAAGGCCTTCATGAAGAAAGTCCTGGAGAGCGATCTCAGCGATTCCTCCAGCTTCGCCAACAGCCTGAGCGATAGCCGATATGCCGAATTCGCCGCCGCCTTCAAATTCTCCGGCGAGACCGCCACCGCCCAATCCAGCACCCAGCGGGATACGCTGCTCGACGCCTACGAGGCCTCCTTCGACGCCGAGACCGACGCGATCAGCGAGGAGACCGACTACTTCCAGGAGAAGATCGGCTCGATCACCTCGGTCGACGATCTCCTGTCGAACACCAGGCTCACCAACTTCACGCTCAAGGCTTTCGGCCTCAGCACCGAATATACCTCCACCAGCTTTCTGAGGAACGTGCTGACCAGCGACCCTGATGACCCCGACAGCTTCGTCAACCAGCTCGGCGACGACGTCTATCTGAACCTGGCGAAGGCCTTCAATTTCAACAGCGACGGCTCGGTCGATGGCGAGGCGCAATCCGAGGATCAGACGGCGCTGGTCTCCAGCGCCTATGCTGTCGGCAGCTCGACCTTCGCTTCCTCGGAGACGGGCGAGGCCTATTCCACCTATTTCGCCTCAGTCATCGGCAGCATCACCTCGGTCAGCCAGCTGATGAGCGACGACAAGCTGGTGAGCTACCTCCGCACCGCCTATGGCCTTGCCGATTCCGACAACGACAATTTCATCTCCGCGTCGCTGAAGAGCGCCTCGGTTGCGACCGCGATCGGCCTCTCGGCGCTGCACGATGCCTTCAATTTCGATGAGAGCGGCAATCTCGCCGATGGCGTCAGCGCCCAGACCGCCGACCAGACCGCTTCGACGACCTCGGCCTTCACCTCCGGCTATCAATCCGTGATCGCCGCTGCCAGCAGCGACGATGCAATCGAGAATTACAAGACCCGCATCGCCAGCGTCGCCTCGATCGACGACTTCCTGAAGACCAATGCCAGCGATGACGACGAGGACAATGACGGGCTTCCCGAACTCTCGGCCATCGCACTGACCGCCTTCGGCATCGATCCCTCGACCGTCTCCAAGGCCGAGTTGCGGAAGATCCTGGAAAGCGATCCGACCGACGACAAGAGCTATGTGAACCGCCTGCATGACGATCGTTTCGAGGCATTCCGCGATGCCTTCAATTTCGACAGCGAGGGTGACGTCACGGTTCCCCTGCAGGCGATGTCCTCTTCCGTGATCGACGACTTCGCCACCTATTACAAACAGGACGCCATCCGCTATCTCACCGGCACCGAACAGACGGATGCCTCCGATGCCGCCGACACGGAGATCAGCTATTTTCGCGAGCAGATGGCGACCATCAAGACATCGAGCGAATTCCTTGCCGACGACCGCCTCGTCTCTTTCGCGCTGAAGGCCAAGGGGCTTGACCCCGACGAGGTCAGCGACGACGAGCTCAAGAAGATGTTTGCGTCGGACCTCGACGACGAAAACAGCTACGTCAACGGCCTCGACGATTACCGCTACGCCGAACTCGTCGGCGCCTTCAATTTCGACAGCGACGGCAATCTGTCGGACGAGCCGACGGGAACCGTCCAGCAACGCGGCGACGTCCTCGAGACCGTCGACTTCTATCTGCAACAGACGCTGGAATCCGATCAGGGCGACAGCAATACCGGCGTCCGCCTTGCCCTCTATTTCGAGCGCAAGGCGCCCGACATTTCCAGCGCCTACGACATCCTCGGCGACAGCGCCCTCTTCGAGTTCTTCACCACGAGCTTCAATCTCTCGAGCTACGTTTCCAACATGGATGTCGATAAACAGGCCGAGATGGTCGAGAATTTCATCGACCTGAAGGACCTCTCCGACCCCGACAAGGTCCAGGACCTGATCAAGCGCTTTACCGCCATGTACGACGTCGCCAATGGGACGAACGCCTCGTCACCCGCACTGTCCATATTGACCGGTTCGGCGTCGATCAGCGCCGATACGCTGCTCGCAATGGCGCAGCTGAAGACGGGATAGCCGAAGGCTTCAGTCGCTGAAGATATCGTTGAATTCCGAGTGGCCGCGATTGCCCTGATCGGGGGAGCGCCAGCCGAGCCGGTGGGAAATGTCGTTCGCGACCTGCGCAAGCTCCGGTCCGAGAAAGGCGATACGATCGGACGTCATGCGCAGTTCGATCGCCGAGGCGGAAATCGCGCCGATGACCTCTCCCGAGCGGCCGCGAATGGGAGCGGCGACGCAGCAGACGCCATTTTCGAGCTCCTGCAGGTCGGTCGCGTAGCCGCGCTTGCGTACGTTTTCGAGCTCGTGCAGCACTTGGTCGGTCGTTGTCAGCGTATGTTCCGTGTAGCGGACAAGCGCGCCATCGCCGAGGAGATCGCGGACCCGCTCTTCCCAGAGCCATGCGAGCATCACCTTGCCGGCCGCCGTGCAATAGAGCGGCTGGCGGGAACCGATCCGCATCACCGTTCTCGCGGTGCCGCGTCCCTCATATTGGTCGACATAGATGACCTCCTTGCCTTCCAGAATGCAGAGGCTGACGGTATCGCCGATCTCGTGGACCAGTCTCTGGACGATCGGGCCTGCGACCTGATCGATACGCATGTGCTTGGAGAAGGCGAGCCCGACCTCGAAGGCGCCAAGGCCGATCTTGAAGGTGCCGTTTTCCTGCGCGACGAAGCCGCGCTCCGAAAGCGTCGCCAGCAGGCGCGACACCGTGCTCGGCGAAAGATCAAGCTCGCGCGACAGTTCCGAGAGGCTGAGGCCGGGCGCCTTGGCCAGAATCTGCAGCACGGAAAGCCCGCGGTCCAGCGTGCGGGTGACCGGCAGGACCTCACGGGTGGGCTTGCGTCCGGGACGGTTGGAAGCTTCCTTCATATCAATCAAACGGCCGCCTGGAGTGTCCGTAACTGTTCGCACCAGCGTTCTATTTCGCCGGCTATTACCTTTTCACTTCCGGTGTAGAAAAATTCAACCCCTGCAATCTTCCTCGTCTTCACCAGGGACGATGCCGTGGCCGTGCGGCGCACGCGGGCCAGGAAGTCGTCGATGTCCTTGTTGGCGAGCTTTTCCTTCGAGCCGTACCAGGCAAGGATCGGGCATGTGATGCGCGCCAGCGCCGGCGGAACGCTCTCATAGCCGTAGAGCGACTCGTGGATACGGTCCAGATCCATGTAAGATTCGGCACTGATCGTCGCGACCTGGCGGTCGCCGCGCGTACCCCAGGGCAGCAGTTCCTTTTCCCGCCCTTCCGCGATCATCTTCGCTGCCACGGGATGCAGGTCCTGGCGCATCTTTTCGCGAAACAGCGAACCAGACGAGGCGATGATCAAGCCCGCCAGCCGCGGATCGCGGCGCTCGGCCTGATAGTAAACGACCTTCGCTCCGCCAAGACCATGCCCGGCGAGCACGACGCGGCCCGGATCCTTCGTCGCGAAGTCGATCCATGCGGCGATGTCGAGCGGGGATTCGCTGAACAGCTCCCAGGCACTGCCGCCGAGATAGGCGCCCTTGTCGGTGCGGAACCAGGTGCCGAAATCGTGGCTGCGGAGGTTCGCCGTGATGAAACGGAAGCCGCGGGCAGCGAGCTGCCTGCCGATATTGACATATTCGGCTTCCGAGAACTTCTGGTGCAGGCCGTGAAACCAGATGACCGTTTCGGCGGGCGTCGGCTGCCCCAAAGGCTGCAGCATCAGGCCCTCAAGCGTGAGGCCGTCCTCCGTCTTCACGTAAACGATCTTTTCCGTTGTTTCGTTTTGCAACCAAAGTTCCCTTATCTGGCAGGCTGTCCCAATCGAAAGTCTTTTTGTCCGGATCCGGCAAGCCGTTCCGAATCAAGAGATTATAGCGGGACGCCCGGCGAAGACCGCATAGGCCTCGGGCGCCCCGCCACAATTGCGTCAGGCGACCCGGTACTTTTCGAGCGCAGCCTCGTTCGGATCGCTCGCCATGCCGGGCACGTCAGGAATGGTAACGGTGCCGTCTTCGTTCAGATCCGGCGTGTACTTGTAGACCTGGCCCGCCATCGGGTTCAGTTCCTTCGCGCCGAATTCCAGCATATGGCCGTTCGGGATGGCGCCGAGCAGCTGGATATGCGCCTGCTGGTCGCCATGCGGGCAGATGTTGAGGCCGTGAGCCTGCGCCATGCCGGCAACCTTCATGAACTCGGTAACGCCGCCCATGTAACGGGCGTCCGGCTGCAGGAAGGCGATTGCCTGCGTGGCGATCAGATCGCGGAAGCCATGCTTGGTATATTCGTTTTCGCCGGTCGCGAGCGGAATGGAGGTCGCACGGGAAAGCTTGATGAAGCCCTCGTAGTCATCAGGCTGAACGGCTTCCTCGAACCAGTAGATGTCATATTCCTCGACGCGCTTGGCGATGCGGATCGCGTCCGAATAGGAATAGGCGCAGTTGGCATCGATCATCAGCTTGATATCGGGACCGAGCACTTCGCGAACGGCCTTGATGCGCTCGACATCCTCGGCGATCTCGACGGCACCGATCTTCATCTTGACGGCGCGGGCGTTGTTCTTGACGTGGCCCTCCATCTCGGCCTGCAGATCGCGGGTGCCCTTGCCCTTGCTGTAGTAACCGCCAGCCACATAGGTCGGGATACGGTTGCGGTAACCGCCGAGCAGACGCCAAATCGGCAGGCCTGCAAGCTTGCCCTTGATGTCCCAGAGCGCCATGTCGATCGACGACAGCGCCTTGGTTTCCTGGCCGCGGCGGCCGTAGAGCTTCGGGATCCAGAATTCCTTCCAGACGGCTTCGGTCATCGTCGGGTCCTTGCCGATCATCTTGGCGAGGAACTGCTTGCGCATGGCATTTTCGCCGACATTGTCGCGGCCGATGCCGTAGCCGGTGACGCCGATATCGGTCTCGATCTTGGTGATCGCGATATTGACGTTG
This sequence comes from Rhizobium sp. OAE497, assembly GCF_040546565.1. NCBI lineage: Bacteria > Pseudomonadati > Pseudomonadota > Alphaproteobacteria > Hyphomicrobiales > Rhizobiaceae > Rhizobium > Rhizobium sp. OAE497. The sequence goes on along the minus strand of NZ_JBEPOA010000002.1, from coordinate 747,616 downwards.
ACATAGTCGAGATTCCAGGGGTTGTTGGTCTGGCCGGTCAGAAGGTTGTCGGTCTCGATCGAGGTGGCGAACTCGGGCGGATTGGTCTTGGCGATCAGGATACCTCCGGCAGCCTTGACGCGGGCAACGGCGGTGGCGTCGGTGTCGGGCACACGTCCCTTGAAGATCGGCGAACCGCGCTGCGTGAGAACGCCAGCGGTATCGATGCTGTCCTTGACGGTGAACGGCACGCCATGCAGCGCGCCGAGCTTTTCGCCTGACATGACCGCGGCCTCAGCCTTCTTTGCAGCCTCGAGCGCACCGTCGGCCATCGTGACGATGGCATTGATCTTGGGATTGACGGCCTCGATGCGATCGAGATGCGCCTTGACGACTTCGACAGGCGAGACTTGCTTGGTGCGGATCAAGTCGGCCAGTTTGGTGGCGTCGGTATAATAGAGTTTTTCCTGCTGCATCTTCCTGCTCCATTTGACTAACTAACGTTAGTTAGCTACGGATAGAAGCAAAGTTTTCCTTGGTCAACCCCCTTTTTTCGATTAACTGGGCGCGATCAGAAAGGCCGTGAAAATGGGTACGAATGCGCGTGAAGACATCATGGAGGCGGCCAAGAAGGCGGCTCAGGCCCATGGATACGGCGGCCTCAGCATGCGCGATCTGGCCGCCGAAGTCGGCATCAAGGCCGCCAGCCTCTATTATCATTTTCCAAGCAAGGCCGAACTCGCCACCGCAGTCGCCAAACGATATTGGGAAGATGCGGCTGCCGATCTCGAAAAGATCTGGGATGAAAATCCCGACCCGGCCGAGCGCCTGCGCTTTTTCCCGGTGACTTTCCGGCGAGCCCTCGAAAACGAAAACCGCATGTGTCTGTGCAGTTTCATGGGAGCCGAATACGATGACCTGCCGGACCAGGTGAAGGAAGAGGTGCAGGTATTCGCAGACGTCAACGTCGCCTGGCTGAAAAAGGCATTGCTCGCGTCGGGCGCCGTCGATGAAGAAACAGGTGAGGCGCGCGCCAAAGCCGTGTTTGCGGCAGTGGCGGGCGCACAGCTCATGGCGAGAAGCCGCGCCGATATCTCCCTTTACGACACGCTGATCGACAGCTACCGGGCCGCAGGCCTTCTGCCGGCCTGAATATGCGCGGGCCGCGGCCGACCGCAGCGATCAACGCCGCTTTCAAACTGGTATTTTCATCACTCACGCCACCGCAGCAGACGCCGTTCCGCAGCACCCGCCAGCCGATTGAACGCAAAGCCGACAATGCCGAGGATGATGACGCCGACCATGACGAGGGCCATGTCGAAGCGTTCGCGGCCGGCGATGACGAGGCCGCCGATGCCGGGGCCGACGGCCAGGAAATATTCGGCACCGACGGTTGCGAGCCAGGAATAGATCAGGCCGAGGTGGATGCCGGTCGCGATCGACGGCAGGGCGACCGGGAGGTAGATCCGGCTGATGCGCTGCCAGGAATTGAAGCGCAGCGCACGGCCAACCTCGACCAGTTCGCGCGGCGCATCCTTGATGCCGTCATGCGTGTTGAGCGCAATCGGGATGAAGGCGGCGAGTGCCACGAAGACGATCTTCGCCTGCTCGCCGAAGCCGAACCAGACGGAGATCAGCGGGATCCAGGCCAGCAACGAGATCTGCTTGATGCCATTGAAGGTCGGCATGATCAGCCGGTCGGCGATGTTGACGACGGCAAGAAGCGTGCCGAAGCCGATGCCGAGGACGTCGCCGATCAGGAAGCCGGCGATATTGCGCAGCAGGCTCGAGCCAAGCTGGCCCACCAGGCCGTTGTCGATGATCTCCTGCTTGGCCGTCAGGATGACGTCCTCGATCGGCGGCAGGAAGCGGATATCGACCAGACCGAAGCGGCTCGAGGCCTCCCATGCGATAAGAAGCAGAAGCGGCAGCGTCAAGCCCCGGCGGATGCGGACGAAGTTTGAAGTCTCTTCCATCTCTCAGTCCTCCGCCTGCCGCTTCCAGCGCCGGATTAGCACCTCGGATGCTTCCAGTCCGCGATCCATGGCAAAACCGATGATGCCGATGATGACCATGGCGATGATGACGGTATCGAGCCAGAACATCTGGCGGCCCCAGACGAGCAGGTATCCGAGCCCCTCCGAAGAGGCCAGGAGCTCGACGCCGACAAGCGACGTCCAGGCATGCGTCAGGCCGTAGCGGACACCGGTAAAGATCGAGGGCACGGCGCTTGGGAGGATGATCAGCCGCAGCGTCTGCCGGCGGCTGAAGCGCAATGCCCGCCCGACCTCAAGATATTTGGCCGGAACGCTGCGAATGCCCGAGAAGGTGTTCAGCGTTACCGGCACCAGAGCGCCCTTGGCGATGATGATGATCTTCAGCGTTTCCTCGATGCCGACAAGCAGCATCAGAAGCGGAATCCATCCGAGCGTCGGGATCTGTGCAAAAGCAAGGAAGACCGGCTTGACATAATCCTCGAAGCGCCGGGAAAGCCCCATGGCAATTCCAAGCACCATGCCGAGAGTGGCCCCTATCGCGAAGCCGAAGACGACGCGGCGCAGGCTGACGCCGGCATGGTAGAACAGTTCGCCGGTCGAGATCATGTCCCGCCCGGTCGCGACGACATAGGCGGGCGCCGGCAGGATCTGTTCCGGCAGCCAGCCGCGCGCCGAAGCGATCCACCAGAGGGCGATCAGACCGACCGGGAAGAGGAATGCCTCTCCCCGTCGGATCCGGCGAATGACCGGATGCTGCAACCAGTTGCGCCGCCGCGCCTGTTCTTCGAACTCTATATCGATTGCCATGCCAGGTCTTTCACTCAGGCTGTTCGGTCAGCAAGATCACGACGCGACAGGCTTGCCGTCGGCACCATAGGCCTGCCAGAAGTTCTTGAAGCCGAGACGCTCGATCGCGTTGTCGAGATATTTCGGTTCGAACCAGCCCTTGAGATCGACATCCCGGCGGATCAGGCCGAATTCCTTGCTCTTGGCCGCCTGCTCCGTGTACTGCGACACGAGGAGATCATCGATCAGCGGCGAATTGCGGTAGGCCAGCGTATCGCCCTTGAAGTACTCCTCAAGGATCGGGATTGCCGTGCCGGACTTGTGCCAGAGCTCGAAGAGCGCCGCGCGGTTCGGCTCGTCGGACGACCACTTTGCGGCCTTGACGAAGGCGTCGACGACCCGCTGGGTGATTTCGGGATGGGCATCGATGAAGGCCTCGCGGCCGATGATGCCGGCGTTTCGGCCGAAGCGCGGATCGTCGCCCTTGGTCGTGTAGATGACGTCGGCGGCACCCTTGGCGGCGAGATTGATCAGCTGCGTATCGCCGAAAGCGGCATCGATATCCTTGCTGGTCAAAGCTGCGACGGTGCCGGCGCTGTCGAGATTGACGACCTGGACGTCGCGTTCGGTCAGGCCATGCGCTTCCAGAATCTTGATCGCCGCCAGATGGCCGTTGGTGCCGCGCTGCAGGGCGATCTTGCGGCCCTTCAAATCCTCGATCGACTTGATGCCGGAATCCTTGGCGACGGCGAGATAGAGCGGCTTGCGTGCGCCGCTTGCCAGCAGGTACTTGGTCTTCAGACCGGTGGCGCGGCCGATCAGCGCCGGCAGGTCGCCCTGGTAGGCGAAGTCGAGCTGGTCGTTGGCGAAGCCCTCGTTGACGGCGGGACCGGCGCCCTTGAAGAAGGTCCACTCGATCTTGATGTTGGCATCATTGGCAAATTCCTTCTCCAGGAATTCGCCGGCCCGCGCGGTCGCGGCCGACGTGCCTTCCGAATAGGGCCGGTTGTCGATGCCGATGGCGGCATAGCCGACATGGATGACGAGCTGATCCTCGGCGCGTGCCGATGTTGCCGTCGCCGCAAGCAGAATGGCGAGGCCGGCGGCCAGGCGGGTAAAGGTGATGCGTTTCATGATTGTCTCCGTTGATGCTTATCGTGCAATGGCGATCGCCGGCCGCGGGCGATCCTGTTCGGGGGCGCGCAGCGGGCGCGGGGCCGCGGGAGCGGCGATTTCGCCGGTGGCATGCAGGCTGTTGAGAACGCGGTCGCGCACTGCGGCGATCTCAGGCGACGTGCGCCGGCGCGGGCGGTCGATCGCAACCGGAATGATCTCGCGCACCCGGCCGGGGCGTGGCGACATCACCACCACCCTGTCGCCGAGATAGACCGCCTCTTCGACATCGTGGGTGACGAGCACCATGGTGATGCCTTCCTTGGCCCAGATTTCCTGAAGCTCGTCCTGCAGGCGCGCCTTGGTGATCGCGTCGAGCGCGCCGAAGGGTTCGTCAAGCAGCAGCACGTTCGGACGGTTGACCAGTCCGCGCGCGATACCGGCGCGCTGCGCCATGCCGCCGGAAAGCTGATGCGGATAGACAGTGGCAAAGCCGCCAAGCCCGACGAGCTCGAGATGCTCGCGCACCAGCTCGGCCTTGCGGGCCTTCGGCAGCCTGGTGTTCAGGAGACCGAGGGCGACATTCTGCTCGACCGTCAGCCAGGGGAACAGCCGCGGCTCCTGGAAGACGATGCCGCGATCGAGGCTCGGCTCGTGCACCTCGGCGCCGCCGTGGCGGATGCGCCCGGCGGTGGTGACATCGAGACCGGCAAGCAGCCGCAGCAGCGTCGATTTTCCGCAGCCGCTGGCGCCGACGATGGTGACGAATTCGCCCTTCGCGACATCGACGCTGACATCGTCGAGGGCAGTCAGCGTATCGTTGCCGATCTTGAAGCGGCGGGTGATGTGGTCGGCCTGGAGATGGGCGATGCTCATGGTGATCCTACTCGGCGGCAAGAGGGGCGGATGCCGGATGCTGCGGTGTGCGCAGCCCCAGATTCTGGCGCAGCGTCGTGCCTTCATATTCGTTGCGGAACAGGCCGCGGCGGCGCAGCTCAGGCAGAACGAGATCGACGAAATCGCGAAGACCGACGGGCAGATGCGGGGGCATGATGTTGAAGCCATCGGCGGCTCCGCCCGTGAACCAGTGCTGCATCTCGTCGGCGATCTGCGCCGGCGTGCCGACGATCTGCCGGTGACCGCGCGCCCCGGCGATCCTCAGATAAAGCTGGCGGATCGTCAGGTTCTCACGATGGGCGAGATCGAGCAGCAGGCGCTGGCGGCTCTTGCTGGCGTTGGTCTCCGGCAGCGCCGGAACCGGCCCGTCGAGGGGATAGGCGGAGAGATCGACGCCGCCGGTCATGCCGCTCAGCAAAGCCAGGCCGACGACCGGATGGATCAGCTCCTGGATCTGTTCGAACTTCTCTTCCGCCTCGGCGATCGTAAGGCCGACGACGGGAAAGATGCCGGGCATGACCTTCAGATCATCGGCGTGACGGCCGTATTTGCGCAGGCGCCCCTTGAGATCGGTGTAGAAGGCGCGGGCATCCTCGAATGTCTGGTGGGCGGTAAAGACCACTTCGGCGGTGCGCGCCGCAAGTTCCTTGCCGGGCTCGGAAGAGCCAGCCTGAACGAGCACCGGATGTCCCTGGGGCGAACGGGCAACGTTCAGCGGCCCGCGAACCTTGAAGAACTTGCCCTTGTGATTGAGGACATGCTGCTTGTCGGGATCGAAATAGAGGCCGCTCTGCTTGTCGCGCGGGAAGGCGCCCTCTTCCCAGGTATCCCACAGCCCGGTCACGACATCGGCGAATTCCTCGGCGCGCTCGTAGCGCTCGCCATGGGCATAATGCTCGTCGCGGCCGAAATTGTGCGCTTCGTGCTCGCTGGACGAGGTGACGAGGTTCCATCCTGCCCGTCCGCCGCTGATATGGTCGAGCGAGGCGAATTTGCGGGCGATATGATAGGGCTCGTTATAGGATGTCGAGGCGGTGGCGACGAAGCCGATATTGCGGGTGACCGCCGCCAGCGCCGAGAGCAGCGTGATCGGCTCGAACTGCGCGACATAGCGCGTCGCGGTGCGGCTCAAGGCCTCGATATCGGTGCCCCGCGTGCCGACGCCATCGGCCATGAAGATCAGGTCGAACTTGCCGCGCTCGGCGAGCTGCGCCAGTTCCACGTAATGGGCGAAGTTGGAGCCGGCATCGGCCTGCGCATCCGGATGACGCCAGGCGGCGATGTGGTGTCCGGTCGGGTAGAGAAAGGCGCCGAGCCTGAGTTGCGATCGTTCAGCCATTTCGAGCTCCGTTCGAAGGAGCAGTCAGGCTAGGATTAAAAAAATAATATCTATAGAAATTATATTCTATTTCGAAGCCGCTGAAGGAACTTTTGTAATTGGAAAGGCTGCGCGCGAGCAGGCATGTTTTCGGCTCATCGGTGCGGCCCGCATCGCGCCCAAGGAGATATGAATGACGTTGTCAGCGCCCATCGCGCCACAGGAAGACAGACTGGCCGCGCTCGCAAAGAGCCGGTATCGCAGCAATAAGGCGCTGTCCGGACAATGGAACGAGGCGCTCGACGCAATCCTGTCTCACCGCAGCGTCCGCGACTATCTCCCGCAATCCGTGCCCGCGCATGTGATCGAACTTGCCGTCGCCGCGGCTCAATCGGCGCCGAGTTCATCGAACCTCCAGGCCTGGAGCGTGATCGCCGTCGAAGACAAGGAGATCAGGGATCGCCTGAATGCCGTTGCCGGCAATCAGCGACAGATTGCCGGGGCGCCGCTTCTTCTGGTCTGGCTCGCCGATCTCGCCCGCCCGCGTGACATCGCTGAGACGCGGGGCGGTACGGCCGAAGGTCTCGATTATATCGAGAGTTTCCTGCTCGGTGTCATCGATGCCGCGCTTGCTGCGCAGAATGCCGTCGTGGCGCTCGAATCCCTTGGCCTCGGCACCTGCTATATCGGCGCCATCCGCAATGATCCGGAAACCGTGGCGCGCGCGCTCGGTCTGCCCGAAGGCGTGTTCCCCGTCTTCGGCCTGACGGTGGGTTATCCCGATCCGGGCAGGCCCGCAGATGTAAAGCCGCGGCTCGGCCAGGCAGCAATCCTCCATCGCGATCGCTACGATCCCGGTGCACATCGGCCTGGCCTCGACGCCTACAACCGTGCGCTTGGAACCTTCCAGGCGGAGCAGGCAATGCCGCGGATCGACTGGACCGAGCAGGTCAGCAACCGCATCGGCACCGTCGCAGCCCTGAAAGGCCGTCACGTTCTGAAGGGCGTCATCCGAAAGCTCGGCTTCGCGCTCAAGTAAGCGCCCTGCCCTTTCATTCAGCAAATCGATCAGCAGGCACAGGCATGACCAACAGCTCCGAATTTCTCTGGTACATCCCGAACGACATCAAGGCCGGTCACCGCGGCGACAGCGCCACCATCGATCACAACAGCCTGGAAACGCTGACGGAGCATGCGCAGGCGCTCGAGGATCACGGCTGGAAGGGCGCGCTGATCGGCACCGGTTGGGGGCGGCCGGATACGTTCACGGTTGCCACGGCGCTGGCAGCGCGCACCAAGACTTTCGAGCCGCTGATCGCCATTCGGCCAGGCTATTGGCGCCCGGCGAACTTCGCTTCGGCGGCCGCAACACTCGACCACCTCAGCGGCGGCCGCGTCCGCGTCAATATCGTTTCCGGGCAGGACAATCTTGCTGCCTACGGCGACAGCGAGGGCGATCAGGCCCATCGCTATGCGCGCACGAAGGAATTCATGCGCCTCGTGCGCCGCCTCTGGACGGAAGAAAACGTCACCTCGGCGGGCGAGCATTTCCGGCTTGAGGGCTCGACCGTCCAGCCGCGCATCGCCGGGAATGGCAACCGCCGCCACCCCAAGCTCTATTTCGGCGGCGCCTCGGAGGCGGCCGAAAAGGTCGCCGCGACCGAGGCGGATGTGCAGCTCTTCTGGGGCGAACCGCTCGATGGCGTCAGGGAACGCATCGACAGGCTGAAGCGGCTGAGCCGCGATCTCGACCGCGATCTTGCACCGCTGGAGTTTGGCCTGAGGATCACCACGCTCGTGCGGGAGACGCGCGAGGAAGCCTGGGCGGATGCCGAAAAGAAGGTTGCCGCCATGGCGGCAAATCAGGGTGGCAGCTGGCAGGACCACCGTGGCTCTGTCGCCGTCGGCCAACGCCGCCTCCTGGAACTGCACGAGCGCGGCGATGTGCTCGACGACAACCTCTATACCGCTCCCGGAAAATTCGGCGGCGGCGGCGCGGGAACGACGTGGCTGGTCGGTTCGGCCGAAGATGTCGCCTCGTCGCTGCGCAAATACCGCGACCTCGGCATCACGCATTTCGTGCTCTCGGATACGCCCTACCTTGCCGAGATCAAACGGCAGGGAAACAAGCTGCTGCCGCTCCTGAGGGATTGAGAGATGGATCGGGTCGATCGCAAAATCCTGGCGCAGCTGCAGAGCGACGCCGACATCCCCGGGCCGGAGCTTGCCAAGTCAGTCGGCATTTCGAACACGCCTTGCTGGCGAAGGGTTCAGAAGCTGGAGGAAGAAAAGGTCATCCGCCGGCGGGTTGCCCTGCTCGACGCGGCGAAAATCAACGCCGCCGTCACCGTCTTCGTGTCCATCCGGGTCAAGGCGCATTCGCCGGAATGGCTGCGCCGGTTTTCCGAGGTGGTGACAAGCTTTGCCGAAGTGGTCGAGTTCTACCGCATGAGCGGCGACGTCGACTATCTGATGCGGGTCGTGGTGCCCGACGTCGCAGGCTATGACGCGTTCTACAGGCGGCTGGTGGCGAAGATCGAGATCGGCGACGTCAGCTCGCGCTTTGCCATGCAGGAGCTGAAGTTCACGACCGAACTTCCCTTATCCTATCTGCAGATCAACAACCCCAAGGCGGCACGCGCAAGCTAGCCGCGATTGGACGCGACATTGTGACGTTCGGCGGCCGCCACCGGCGCAATGACGGCCTTGCCTCGGGGTAAGGACGGAGCGAGACGCTGCGTGCCCTTTCACATGAGCGTCAGGGCCGGTCACCCTCGAAGTGCCGCTCAAGGAAGGGGAGATTGTCCTGACCCCAATAGGTTTCCCCGTCATAGATGAATGTCGGAAAACCAAAGACGCCGCTGTTGCGGGCACGTTCGCGGTCGCGGCTCCACTTCTTCTGAACGTCGTCGTCGCCCTGGCGCTTGAGAAGTGCCTCGCCGTCGAAACCGGCCCGGGTGACGACCTCGGCCCTCACCTCGGGTTTGCCGATATCACGTGCGTCCGCCCAATAGGCGGTCTGCAACGCGCGAGTGACACCCACCCAATCCTTGCCGTCGAGATAGGCTGCGATCACCAGAAAGGAGGCGGGCGTCGGATCACCGAGTTCCGGGCGCTTGTCGAGCCAGATTTCCTTGCCGCGCACCTTCGCCCAGCGTTTCAGGTCCCTCATCCAATAGGCCCGGCGGATTTCCGGCCGGTTGCGCGAGAAGATGCCGCCGTTTTCCTCGATCACGGTGGTCAGGAAAGGCTCTATCTCCACCTGGTGCCGCTTGGCGAGATCGGCGAAGGCGTCGAGGCCGATATAGGACCACGGAGAACCGATGGAGAAGAAATATTCGAGGGACTTTGTCATTGCTAATATCCTGATTTCAAAGATCTCACGTCACCGGCGCGCGGTGATATTGGCTGAAGCGCAGCGGGGCGCCAACCGAGTTCCGGACCGATCAGCGTCACGAAGTCGTGTAGAATCTGGCGGTAATCCTCGTCGATGAATTCATAGGGAAGCTCCAGACGGAATTCCTCGACATGGGGCAGGATCGGATCGGCGTATAGCGTCTCCAGGATTTCGTCAGCGGTTCCGACGAGGTCGCGAGCAAAGAGGGTGCGGCGCTCGCCCTGCGGCGTGAGCGTCCGTTCGTGACGGCCGGCGGCATAGGCAGCGTAGCGCTTGCGCGTTGCCAGGCTGGCACTGTCGAAGGGAACGATGACCCTTCCGAGCGCCACCCGGCGCCCTGCCCCACCGGAATTTCTGTAGCGCTCGAGCTGGCGTCCCTGGGCGACAAAGAACTCGTCTGTCTCCTCGCCCGTCGTCACGTTGCCGATCAGGAGATTGAAGCCGTTCTGTCCGGCCCAGGCTGCGGAGCGCAGGGACCCTCCTCCATACCAGATGCGGTCGATCAGGCCCTTGGCATGGGGATTGAGCCGCGGACGCTGCGGGCCGAAGGGCGTCTTGATCCGCGTCTCCTCGTCGCCGAGATAGTGTCCCTTCAGATTGTTGGCGAACCTGACAACGCGGGCATGCGAGAAGTCATGGCTCTCCCAGGCGCCATCAAAAGCGAGCGGCCCGATCAGATCGGCATGGAGCGGCCGTCCCGCGCTCAGCCCGACATTGAGCCGACCCCGGGAGAGCACGTCAACGGTCGAGAGATCCTCGGCCAACCGAAACGGGCTTTCGTAGCCGATCAGAATGACGGCCGTTCCGAGCTCTATCCTCTCGGTCCGCTGGGTGGCAGCCGCCAGAAAGGCGGTTGCCGAGGAAATACCCGGTTCCAGATGCCGCTGCCTGACCCAGGCGCTGTTGAAGCCAAGCTCCTCGCCATGTTTCAGGAGCAGAAGCGTCTCTTCGAGCCCGCGATGGGGATCGTGTTCGGGATAGTTTCCGGGCGTCAGGAACCCGACATGCTTGATCGCAATGGAATGACTGGTCATCTCTGGAACTCAAAATTTCGGCAGGCCAGGCGGATTCGTCTCCGAAGCTGGCAAGGCTTCCTCCGACAGATGCCAGTGATCGAGGATCTTGGCGTAGGTGCCGTCCTTGATCAGGCCGTTGGTGGCGATCGTCAGCGTGTCGGCAATGCCGCTGCCCTTGCGCGTCGTGATCGCGACGTCGGAGCGATCGGGCCAGCCGGCGCTCAGCGTTCCCACGCGCTTGATGTTCTTGTCGCGGGCGGCGATGAAGACGAGCTGCGCATGCGGCTGAACAATGACGTCGGCGCGACCGGATTGCAGCGCCAGCAGGCTCGCTGCCTCGTCGTCGAAATATTGAAGCTCGATCGGCTTCAAGCCGGCGGCAACGTCCTCATCACTCCATTTCAGCAGGATCCGCTCCTGGTTGGTCCCAGCACCGACGATGATGCGCAGACCCGCCGCATCCCTAGGTTCCTTGATGGAGGCGATCGCGCTGTCACCCTTCACGAAGAAGCCATGCAGGCCTTTGCGATAGGTCGAGAAGTCGAACTTCTGCTTGCGCTCCTCGGTGACGCCAACATTGGAGATGACAGCGTCGTACTTGCCCGAGACGAGACCGAGCGGCCAGTCGATCCAGGCGACCGGCACGATCTCCAGCTCCAGCCCGAGGCTTTCTGCAATCGCATTGGCATATTCGGGATCGGCGCCGACGACCGTCTTCGCGTCGGTGGCATAGGTTGCAAGCGGTGGTCCGCCCGGGCTGATCGCAACGGTAAACTTGCCCGGCGTGACGAAGGCAAAGCTCTTCGGGATCGAGGCGATCGCCGCTTCGTTCTTCACCGCATGGACACGAGCGGGTTGCTCGGGGCTCAGATCGAACTCGTCGCCGGCATGCGCCGTACCGGAGGCAGCCAGCATAATCGCGCTCAAAAGCAGCGCCGGGCGCCAGGAAGCAAAAGACATCATTTTAGATCTCCTGAAATGAACGGTGCGGACCGGCTCGCGTCCCTCGCGCCGGTCCGCACGGCCAGCCTTAGGAACCGCTCTTCGGCAGTCCCGGCGGGTTGGTCTTCGATTCCGCCGTCGCCTCAGACGTCAGGTTCCAGCGCTTCAGCACTTCGCCATACTTGCCGTTCTTGATGAGGTCGTTGAGAGCGAGGGTGACCGCGTCGGCAAGTCCGGCGCCCTTTCTGGTCGTGACTGCGATCTCGGCCGCAATCGGCCAGCCGCCGCTGACGGTGCCGACGAGCTTGGTCGAGCCCTTGATCGAGGCGCTGTAGGCAAGCGTGGCATTCGGATTGAATTCGACATCGGCACGGCCGGACTGGATTGCCAGATCGGCCGCGGCCCGGTCGTCGTAATACTGGACCTCGATCGGCTTCAGGCCGGCGGCGACATTCTCGCGGTCCCATTCGAGGATGATCTTTTCCTGATTTGTACCGGCGCCCGTGATGACCTTCAGCCCGGCGACGTCCTTCGGCTCCCTGATCGCGGTGATCTTGCTGTCGGCCTTCACATAGAAGCCGAGCACGTCATTGCGATAGGTGGAGAAATCGAACTTCTCCTTGCGCTCCTCCGTCACGGTGACGTTGGAAATGACCGCATCGTACTTACCGGAGGAGACACCGAGCGGCCAGTCTTCCCAGGCGACCGGAACGAGATCGAGCTCGAGGCCGAAAGAGTCGGCGAGTAGCTGCGCGATCTCGGGATCGGTACCGACGACGGTCTTCGCATCCGTTGCGTAGGTCGCGACCGGCGGGTCCCAGGGGTTGATGGCGACCGTGAACTTGCCCTTCTGGACGAACTTGAAGGACGGAGAGATTGCCTTGATCGCCGCTTCATCCTTCTCGGCGCGGATCCGGTTCGAGGTATCCGGGCTCAAGTTGAACTTCTCCGCAGCCTGCGCGGAGCCGATCCCAATGGTTGCCACCGCTACGGCGCTGGCGAGCAGCTGGATTGCGCTATTTCTGAATGTCATTGCCCTACTCCATTTCTTCTTTAAATTGTGGCTGCTGGCATGCGATCCGGACGCCCGTCGCGGCCGGAATTTCGTGTTCTGCGGAAAGCTCAGAGCACCTTGGCGAGAAACTCTCTGGTGCGGGAATGGTCGGCCCGGGTGAAGATCTTCGATGGCGGGCCGGACTCCAGGATCTTGCCGCCGTCCATGAAGACCACGGTATCGGCGATCTCGCGGGCAAAGCCGATCTCGTGGGTGACGACGACAAGCGTCGTCCCTGTCCGCGCGAGTTCCTTGATGACATCGAGCACTTCGCCGACGAGCTCGGGATCAAGCGCCGATGTCGGCTCGTCGAACAGGAGAACCTTGGGACGGAGTGCCAGCGCCCGGGCAATTGCTACGCGCTGCTGCTGGCCGCCGGAAAGCTGGCGGGGATAGGCATTGATCTTGTCGCCGAGCCCGACTCGCGCGAGCAGTTCCTGAGCCAGCTGGACCGCTTCCTCGCGTTTTGCGCCGCGCACCTGGATCGGCGCCTCGATCAGGTTTTCGAGCACGGTCAGATGCGGAAAGAGATTGAAGCTCTGGAACACCATGCCGATATCGGCGCGCCGCTTCAGGATTTCGTTCTCCTTGAGCTCATAGAGCAGATTGCCCTTCTGCTCGTAGCCGACGAGCTCGCCATCGACGGCAATGAAACCGGCATCGACGCGCTCCAGATGATTGATCGAGCGCAGCAGCGTCGACTTGCCGGAACCCGAGGGGCCGAGGATGGCGGTCACGCTGCCGGCAGGCAGATTGAGATCGATGCCATCGAGCACCTTCAGCGAGCCAAAGCTTTTCGAAATTCCCTGGATGCTGATGGCGCCACCGGCGCGCAGAACCGCGGCATCGGCAAATCCCCTATGGGCGACCGCGGTTTCAGGCGCAAACTCAACCGCGGCAGGCTGGCGGGCAAAGCGTGCGAAGACGGCCTGGAACGGCAAGGGCTTCGGATTGCGCAAGGCACCCTTCGAATAATGCCGCTCGATATAGTGCTGCGCGATCGACAGCACGGTCATGATGACGAGATACCAGGCGGTCGCGACCAACAGCAGCGGAATGACTTCCAGATTGCGGCGATAGATGACCTGCACGGTGTAGAAGAGCTCCGGCAGGGCCAGCACGTAGACCATCGAAGTCGCCTTCGCGAGACCGATCACCTCGTTGAACCCTGTCGGCAGGATCGAGCGCATCGCCTGCGGCAGGATGATGCGGAACGCCTGGCGGCGATGCGAGAGGCCGAGCGAGGCGGCCGCCTCAAGCTGCCCCTGGTCCACGGAGAGAATACCGCCGCGAACGATCTCGGCGAAGAAGGCCGACTGATTGAGCGTCAAACCAAGAAAGGCTGCCGCAAACGGCGTCAGAAGCTGCGTCGTCGGATAGCTCGCAAAGACCGTATCGGTGAAGGGGATGCCGATCGTTATCGTTTCATAGAGATAGCCGAGATTGTTGAGAACGAGCAGCAGCACGATGACCGGGATCGAACGGAGCAGCCAGATATAGCCCCAGGAGAGACCCGACAGCAGCGGTGAGCGGGAAACACGGGCAAGTGCCAGCGCGGTTCCGAGGATCGAGCCGGAGACGGTGGCGAGTGCTGTCAGAAGCAGGGTTCGGCCAAGGCCGGCCAGCACCGGCTCCGCGAAGAACCACTCGGCAAACACATTCCAGCCCCAGCGCGGGTTCGTGGACGTCGAATAGATGATGCTCGCAATGACCGCGGCGGCAAAGATCGTGCCCGCAAAGCGCGCCGGGTGGCGTGCCGGAACAATCTTGTAGCGCGTGAAATCGGAGGTCTCCACCGCTCTGTGCTCGTGTTTTGCGATAGCCGCAAATTCGCTGGTCAGCGCCATGTCCCTGTTCCTTCCCAAATCAAAGATTGGCGACCGCTCGAAGCGGCGTTGCGTCGATATCTGCCGCTGGCGCGATAGCAGCGGCCGCGATCGTCTTTTCGAACGGCAGCGTCTTGTAGAATTCAGGATCGACATTGATGTCGAAGAGCGCGGTGTATCCGTTACTCAGATAGAGGCCGACGGCCTCCGGCTGCCTGAACCCCGTCGTCAGATAGACGCGCTGATAGCCCTGGCGGGCCGCCTGCGCCTCAAGCTCGACGAGAACCTTTCGCGCCAGTCCCTGACGTCGCAGGTCGGAGCGGGTCCAGATGCGCTTGAACTCGGCGGTCCGCTCGTCATAGCGCTTGAAGGCACCACCGCCGATCGTCACGCCATCGCGGATCAACAAAACGAAGTTGCCGTCCGGCGCGGCGAAGGCTTCGGGGGGATAGCGGTTGAGCTCGGCTGCCGCGCCCTTCTCATCGAAATAGCTGCCGTAGCGGCTGTCATATTCATGAATGAGTTCGTCGATCAGCGGCTTTGCCTGCGGATCAAGCGGTGATGTGTAGAGGAACGTATCGCTCATGTCGTCGTTACCCGTTGTCTTCAGAGAGAAAGGTTTCGGCGAGCTGCACCCAGTAGCGGGCCGCAGGCGCTATGATGGCGTCATTGAAATCGTAGTGAGCGCTGTGCAGCGGCGCGCTGTCGCCGTTGCCGACGAAGAGATAGCTTCCCGGCGTCTCCTGCAGCATGAAGGCGAAGTCTTCACTTGCCGTCCGCGGACGGAAATCATCTTCGGTGACGCTGCGATCGAATGCCCTGATCGCTACACTTTTCGCAAATGCCGTTTCGTCGGCATGGTTGATCAGTGCCGGGAAACCGCGCCGGTAGTCGACCTCGGCCACCGCGCCGAAGCTTTCGGCCTGTGCACGGGCCAACGCCGGAATGCGGGTCTCAAGCCTTTCGCGAACGCTCTCGCTATAGGCACGCATGGTGAGCTTCAGCTCGACGCTTTCGGGGATGACATTCGAGGCGGAGCCGCCGTGGATCGAGCCCACGGTGACAACGGCCATCTCCTGCGGGTCGACATTGCGGGAAACGACGCTCTGCAGCGCGGTGATGAATGAGGCGGATGCCAGCACCGGATCGACGCCGCGATGCGGCTCGGCACCATGGCCGCCCTTGCCGACGATCCTGATCACCGCCTGGTCGACCGAGGCCATGGCCGCATTCGCGACGAAGCCGAAATGCCCGGAGGGCACACCGGGCCAATTGTGGAGCCCGAAGACTGCGTCGACAGGAAAGCGATCGAACAGCCCCTCCGCAATCATCTTGCGCGCGCCGGCGCCGATCTCCTCGGCCGGCTGGAAGATCAGCCGAAGCGTTCCATCGAAACGTCCGCTCTCGGCGAGATAGCGCGCCGCTGCAAGCAGGATGGTCGTGTGCCCGTCATGTCCGCAGGCATGCATCACGCCGGGGTTGCTGCTGGAATAGGCAATGCCCGTCGCCTCCTCGATCGGCAGCGCATCCATGTCGGCGCGAATGGCGACTTTCTTGTTGCCGTTTCCCTTCGTCAAGGTCGCGACGATGCCGGTCCCGGCAATGCCATGCTCGACCTCATAGCCCCACGAGGCAAGACGCGAGGCGATGAGCTTGCTGGTGCGATGCTCGCGAAACGCAAGCTCCGGATATTGGTGAAGATCGTGGCGCAGAGCGACGAATTCGTCGAGGAATGAGGCAATCCCCTGCTCGACGCGGTCATGGCCTGGGGGTGTTTGAACTCTTACGTTCATCGGGTATCCCCCAGCGCTCAGGCGCTGGCGGCCTTTCGCTGGTCGGAATCGTCGGAGCGTTCGGCGTAGCGGCTGGTGCGGAAGGGCAGCCCCAGATGATCGCGAAGCGTTTCGCCTTTGAGCTTGGGATCGAAATAGCCGCGACGCTGCAGGATGGGCAGAACGTGATGTGCGAAGTCGTCGAAGCCTTCGGCAATCACCGGGAAACCGAGAATGAAGCCGTCGGCGGCTTCACCATCGATCCAGCGGATGATCTCGTCAGCGATATGATCGGCCGTGCCGATAAACGCTGTGCGCGGCGTGGCTGCATCGAGTGCAACCTCGCGCAAGGTCAGCCCCTTCTCGCGCGCCGTCTTCTTGATCCGGTCGGTCGTGGCGCGGAAATTGTTGCGGCCGATATCGCCGAGCTCGGGAAATTGCTCATCTAGCGGATAGATGCTGAAATCATGGTGATCGAAGAACCGGCCGAGATAGCGCAAGGCCTCCTCGATGGTAACGAGGCCGCGGATCTCTTGATACTTGGCTTCCGCCTCCTGCCCCGTCGCACCCACGATCGGGCCGATGCCTGGATAGACGCCGATCTCTCTGGCGCTGCGCCCCTGGGCGACCGCGCTCTGCTTCAGTTGCTTGTAGAAGGTCTTCGCATCCTCGATCGGACCGCCATTGGTGAAGACGGCATCGGCATGCTTGCCGGCGAGCTTGATGCCGGAATCCGACGCGCCCGCCTGGAAGACGACCGGCTGGCCCTGTTTCGAACGGCGGATATTGAGCGGCCCTTCGATCCGGAAGAACCGCCCCTTGTGATCGAGCCGGTGCATCTTGTCGAAGTCGGCATATCGCCCGCTGTCGCGATCGCGGATGAAGGCGTCGTCATCCCAGGAATCCCAAAGGCCCTTGGCCGCGTCGATATATTCCTCAGCGATCTCGTATCGCAGCTCATGTTCGGGATGTTCGCGCCCGTAGTTGCGCCCGGATCCCTCCAGAGGCGAGGTGACGGCGTTCCAGCCGGCGCGGCCGCCGCTGATCAAGTCGAGCGACGCGAACTGCCGGGCGATGGTGAAGGGGTCGCTGTAGGAAGTCGATACCGTGCCCACCAGACCGATCTTCGATGTCGAGGCGGCCAGCGCCGAGAGGATCGTCAGCGGCTCGAAGCGGTTGAGAAAATGGGGAATCGATTGCTCGTTGATGTAGAGGCCGTCGGCAACGAACGCGAAAGCAATGCCGACATCCTCGGCCTTGCGGGCGGTATCGACGTAGAACTGAAGGTTGGTCGAGGCGTCCGCCGGACCGCTCGGATGCTTCCAGGCGTTCATGTGGCCGCCCGGGCCCTGCAGCATGATGCCGAAAGTGACGTGTTTCTGAGCCATGATCTGTCTCCGGAGTGGGAATTAGGCAGCGAGTGAAAGGCGTTCTTTTGCCAGCAGCTCGATGGAGGCGAGGCGCTCCCCAGGCGTCAGGGCCGGCGTGTCGAGCACGAATTCCTGGACGCCGTAGCGCGCGTGAAGATCGTCGAGCGCATCCCGCACCTGACGCGCGGTGCCATGGAGAACACTCGGGATCTTTTCCTCGGTGCGATAGTCCGCAACACCGGCTTGCCGGGCATATTCGGCCGCCTGCTCTTCATTGCCGACATTCACCGTCTGGCCGTTCGGCAGGAACACCTTGACGATGCGCAGATCGCCGACGCGGGCTCTCGCCTGCTCTGCGCTTTCGGCGGCGAAAGCCGCCAGCGCCAGGATCGGAACATCGCCGCCGGTCGCCTGCGCGTAGGCATCGAAGGTCTTGCGAAGATTTTCGGGATCGCCGTTCAGGTGTCCGGCAAAGACCAACCGCCACCCCTTCTCCGCGGCAAGCAGAGCGCTGTCGACGCTGGCGCCGAGCAGAAAGCGCTCGGGCTTGACCGGCGGGATAGGCGTTGCCACCGCCTGGTCGTCGCGCGCATCGAACGAAAGGTAGGCATTCAGCTCGGAGAGCTGTTCGGCAAAGCCCGGCTTCAACGCAGGATCGACCGCGACCTGCAAGGCGCGCGTCGAATAGGGAAAGCCGCCCGGCGCCTTGCCGACGCCAAGATCGACCCTGCCCGGCGCGAGCGACGACAGGACGTTGAAAGTCTCGGCGACCTTGTAGGCGCTATAGTGCTGCAGCATTACTCCGCCCGAGCCGATACGGATCGAGCGCGTGCGCGCCAGGAGATAGGAGATCAGCACCTCTGGTGCGGAACTTGCGAGGTTAGTCATGCTATGATGTTCAGCGACCCAGAAGCGGTGGTAACCGAGCTCCTCCGCCGCAATGGCGAGCTTCACGGCCGCCGCAAGCGCTTCCGTCGCCGTCACGCCCGCTTCGATCGGGGCCTTGTCCAGCAAGCTGAGAAGATAGGTCATCACGGTGCCTCGCCATATTTCTATATTGCCTATAAAATCAGTAGACAAATAGCGCGGTAAGGAACCGCTTTCTCTTTGGAGTTGAACGAGGGGAAAAAACCACCGTGCTGCGGGGGTGGGATGACGATACCGTTCAGCAGGACGAACCGCTGCCTGCGAATGTCAGGTCTCGACCGGTCATCGAGATGTGGGCGGCATGGATCGACCGAAGTGTGATCCGGTCATGCGCGAACCTCTGCTCGACACATGAGCGGACGGCGATGTCGTTTTTGACGAAGCCATTGACGGATCAGTTGAGCCGTGCGTTTCGGGAGGAGTGAGGTTGCGGTTTATCTAGCCCAGAAACGCAACAACGCGCGATCGCGGGCTGTGATGTGTGTCGGGGAGATTTGGTTGCGGGGGCAGGATTTGAACCTGCGGCCTTCAGGTTATGAGCCTGACGAGCTACCGGGCTGCTCCACCCCGCGCCAGCGCAAAACCCTTTGGGTTTTGTCGCGATAGCGTAAAACGCCTTTGGCGATTTACGCTTACTGCCGGAGCAACTCCAAAGGAGTTGTCTCCTGTAAGGGACGCACCATTATAGATCCGGTGCATCGCTATTTCAGTCTGCATATAGGGCTCGAAAGCAAAAAGGCCGCTTTGCGAGCGGCCCTTTGATCGGCCAGGGGCCGTAGAATGTGATGAGAAGATTTTTTGTTTCGCATGCAGCTTTCCGAAGCTTTTCAGCTTCGGGCGCATGCGTGTTGCGTTTAGCAGACCTGGCAGCGACCGACTCTCCCGCGTCTTAAGACGAAGTACCATAGGCGCTGGGGCGTTTCACGGCCGTGTTCGGAATGGGAACGGGTGCAGCCACCCCGCCATGACCACCAGGTCAGCGAAGCGCAACAATTGAGAAGCTGGCGCAGCCGCTAGGCTGCATTTTTTGAACACGTCTTTGATCTTGCTCTACACTCCCGGCCGAAGGCCGCAAGCGCAAGGCGCGTCGCCAACAGTTTGGCGCGCCGTCCGCAGCGCCATTGGCGCGTGAGGACAAAAGGTCAGGCATCATCGAACGAAGTTCGATGAGCACAAGCAATGAGAACGATCAAGCCAATCGAGCTATTAGTACCGGTAAGCTTCATGCGTTGCCGCACTTCCACACCCGGCCTATCAACGTGGTCGTCTTCCACGGCTCTGATAGGGAACACTCGTTTTCAGGTGGGTTTCCCGCTTAGATGCCTTCAGCGGTTATCCCGTCCATATATAGCTACCCTGCTATGCCCTTGGCAGGACAACAGGTCCACCAGAGATATGTCCATCCCGGTCCTCTCGTACTAGGGACAGATCCTGTCAATATTCCTACACCCACGGCAGATAGGGACCGAACTGTCTCACGACGTTCTGAACCCAGCTCACGTACCGCTTTAATTGGCGAACAGCCAAACCCTTGGGACCTGCTCCAGCCCCAGGATGCGATGAGCCGACATCGAGGTGCCAAACAACCCCGTCGATATGGACTCTTGGGGGTCATCAGCCTGTTATCCCCGGCGTACCTTTTATCCGTTGAGCGATGGCCCTTCCACGCGGGACCACCGGATCACTATGACCGACTTTCGTCTCTGCTCGACTTGTCAGTCTCGCAGTCAGGCGGGCTTATGCCATTGCACTCGACGACCGATTTCCGACCGGTCTGAGCCCACCATCGCGCGCCTCCGTTACTCTTTCGGAGGCGACCGCCCCAGTCAAACTACCCACCATACACTGTCCCGGATCCGGATAACGGACCGCGGTTAGACATCCATGACGATAAGGGTGGTATTTCAAGGATGGCTCCACGGAAACTGGCGTCCCCGCTTCAAAGCCTACCACCTATCCTACACATGCCGACACGAATGCCAGTGTAAAGCTATAGTAAAGGTGCACGGGGTCTTTCCGTCTGACCGCAGGAACCCCGCATCTTCACGGGGAATTCAATTTCACTGAGTCTATGTTGGAGACAGCGGGGAAGTCGTTACGCCATTCGTGCAGGTCGGAACTTACCCGACAAGGAATTTCGCTACCTTAGGACCGTTATAGTTACGGCCGCCGTTTACTGGGGCTTCGATTCAAAGCTTGCACCTCTCCTCTTAACCTTCCAGCACCGGGCAGGCGTCAGACCCTATACGTCGTCTTGCGACTTCGCAGAGCCCTGTGTTTTTGATAAACAGTCGCTACCCCCTGGTCTGTGCCACCCCATCTCACTTGCGTAAAATGGGGTCACGCTTCTTCCGAAGTTACGCGTGCAATTTGCCGAGTTCCTTCAACATAGTTCTCTCAAGCGCCTTGGTATACTCTACCTGACCACCTGTGTCGGTTTCGGGTACGGTCTATACGGTGGAGCTATTTCCTGGAACCGCTTCCCTGCCCACTCAATCCAATAAGAATGAACAAGTTACGCAATCCGTCACTACCACCAGGCCCACGAATATTAACGTGGTTCCCATCGACTACGCGTGTCCGCCTCGTCTTAGGGGCCGGCTAACCCTGCTCAGATTAACTTTAAGCAGGAACCCTTGGTCTTTCGGCGAGAGGGTCTCTCACCCTCTTTATCGTTACTCATGTCAACATTCGCACTTCCGATACCTCCAGGATGTCTCACGACTGTCCCTTCACAGGCTTACGGAACGCTCCGCTACCACTTGCATTGCTGCAAATCCTCAGCTTCGGTGCATGGCTTCAGCCCCGTTACATTTTCGGCGCAAAGACCCTTATTTAGACCAGTGAGCTGTTACGCTTTCTTTAAATGATGGCTGCTTCTAAGCCAACATCCTGGTTGTTTTGGGATCCTCACATCCTTTCCCACTTAGCCATGACTTGGGGACCTTAGCTGGAGGTTAGGGTTGTTGCCCTTTTCACGACGGACGTTAGCACCCGCCGTGTGTCTGCCGAGTAGTACTCCCGGGTATTCGGAGTTTGGTTAGGATCAGTAAGACGGTGAGTCCCCATAGCCCATCCAGTGCTCTACCCCCCGGGGTATTCGCTCGACGCTCTACCTAAATAGATTTCGCGGAGAACCAGCTATTTCCGAGTTTGATTGGCCTTTCACCCCTAGCCACAAGTCATCCCAATCTATTGCAACAGATGCGGGTTCGGTCCTCCAGTTGGTGTTACCCAACCTTCAACCTGCTCATGGCTAGATCACTCGGTTTCGGGTCTAATGCAACAAACTAAATCGCCCTATTCAGACTCGCTTTCGCTTCGCCTACACCTACCGGCTTAAGCTTGCTTGTTACACTAAGTCGTTGACCCATTATACAAAAGGTACGCCGTCACCCTTGCGGGCTCCGACTGTTTGTAGGCATCCGGTTTCAGGTTCTATTTCACTCCCCTTGTCGGGGTGCTTTTCACCTTTCCCTCACGGTACTTGTTCGCTATCGGTCATGCACGAGTACTTAGGCTTGGAGAGTGGTCTCCCCATGTTCAGACAGGGTTTCACGTGCCCCGCCCTACTCTAGGACAATCATGGTATCTACGCGTACGGGGCTGTCACCCACTACGGCCAAGCTTTCCAGCTTGTTCCACTTTAACCACAATTGCCACTGGCCTGGTCCGCGTTCGCTCGCCACTACTTGCGGAGTCTCGGTTGATGTCCTTTCCTGCAGGTACTTAGATGTTTCAGTTCCCTGCGTTCGCTTCTTACACCCTATGTATTCAGGTGTAGATACCTTATCACAATGCTTGGAAACCACTCGGGTTGCCTAAACAACCAGAATGATTTTCCAAGCATTTAAGGTGGGTTGCCCCATTCGGAGATCCATGGATCAAAGCTTATTCGCAGCTCCCCACGGCTTTTCGCAGCGTATCACGTCCTTCATCGCCTGTGCATGCCAAGGCATCCACCAAATGCCCTTACGACACTTAATCGTTCTCATTGCCAATGCTCATCCTTAGTTGGATTTGGAATTCCTATCCTTCTCGCTTGCGCTCGAAGGGGTTCCAAATCTGACCATACGGACAATCTTGCGATTGCCGCACGCTCAGCTCCAACAATCTGGTTACCTTTTACAACCAGACCATTCAGATGCCATCGACGTGTTCGACCGGATTGCTTTATTGGAGCTACGCCGAGCAGCTCGCTTGCATCCGGTCTTAAGACCAG
>NZ_JBEPOA010000002.1:0-720000 GCF_040546565.1 Rhizobium sp. OAE497 | reverse complement strand
AGAGCGGCGGGGCGCTTGGCGAAGCGCGGCAGCGTGTCGAGAAAAGCCTTGCGGTTCAGCTCGTCATTGAGATCAGGATAGGCCTTGATAAACATCTGCCAGGCGTCATCCGGGTGGTTGGTGATGAAGACGGAGGCCTGCTCGATCGCACCGAGGAAGCGCGGCAGCCGCGAATCGGCGGCCGAATCGCGATGGGCGATGAAGATCAGTTCGTCATAGGGCGGCACGCCGTTTTCTTCCGGGTAGAAGGCCATGCCCTCATGACCCTCGAGCTTCATCTGTGTCAGCTCGAAATTGCGGAAACCGCCGACGGTCGCATCGACCTTGCCCGCGATCAGCGACGGCGAGAGCGAGAAGTTGACGTTGACGAGCTCGACATCGTCCTTCTTGAGACCGGCATTTTCGAGCATCCGCTTCAGCATCGCATCCTCGAAGCCGGTGACGGAGAAGCCGACCTTCTTGCCCTTCAGATCGGCGAGGCTCTTGATCGGCCCGTCGGCCAGCACGGTCACCGTATTCAGCGGCGTTTCGACCAGCGTGCCGATGCGGACGATCGGCAATCCGGCTTCATGATCGAGATAGAGATTGGGCTGGTAGTGGATGCCGATATCGGCCTGCTTGGCAGCAACGAGACGCGGCACAGCGGAGGGATCGGCGGGTGGAATGAGGGTGACGTCGAGACCGGCGGCGGCGAACAGGCCCTTCTCTTGAGCGATCACCATCGGTGCATGGTCCGGATTGACGAACCATTCGAGCATGACGGTCAGCTTGTCGTTGGCGAAGGAGGGCGACGCGAGGGTCGCGATCGCAAGGAGAGTGGCGGATATCAGACGCAGCATGTTTGCTCCATGATTATGCGGGAAGAAGAAGTCAGTCCGTGGTGGCCCATGGGGTCCAGCCGGAGGTGAGCCTGTCGACGGCGACGCGGCAGATGACGGTCATGGCGGCGAGCACGGCCATGGCGGCAAAGACCATGTCCGTCTGCATGCGGGCGTTGGCCTGCACCATGACGAAGCCGAGGCCGGAGGACGCCCCGACCCATTCGCCGATCACGGCGCCGAGTGGCGCGAGGGGTGCAGCGATCCTGAGGCCGGAGACGAGGGACGGCAGGGCGAGCGGCAGGCGGATCCGCATCAGCGTCTGCCAATGGCTGGCCTCTGTCAGCGATACCGCATCGAGAATATCCCGTTCGGTACGGCGCAGCCCGTCGGCAAAGGCGGAGGCGACGGGAAAGAAGATGATGATCGTCGCCATGGCGATCTTTGAGGCAATGCCGAAGCCCAGCCAGATAACCAGGATCGGCGCCAGCACGAAGACCGGGAAAGCCTGCAGGATCATCACCATCGGCCAGACGAGCGTGGCGGCAGCAGGAAAGGCGGCGAGCGCGAAGGCGACGGCCGCCCCCGCTATGGCGCCGGAGAAGAGGCCGAGGACGATTTCGAGCGCCGTCGTCAGGCTCTGCTCAAGCAAGAAGAGCGGCTGCCTGCCGAAGACGGCGACGACGTCGGCAGGCGACGGCAGAATGAAATGGGCGGGCGCGAAGATCCAGATGGCCGCCTGCCAGAGAGCGATCAGCAGGGCCACGCCGCCGAGGGCGTTGAGCGGACGCATCGCTAGGCCTTCGCGCGGGCCGAATGCGGGAATGGAAAGACAGACATGGCGAAGCGATCTCCAGACAGAATTGGAGATCCAGGCAAAGCGAAGAAGAAGGGGAGATGCCGCCGGCATCTTGTTCCGTTCCTACGCCGGCATGACCCGGATCAGGTTC
Source organism: Rhizobium sp. OAE497 (assembly GCF_040546565.1). NCBI lineage: Bacteria > Pseudomonadati > Pseudomonadota > Alphaproteobacteria > Hyphomicrobiales > Rhizobiaceae > Rhizobium > Rhizobium sp. OAE497. The sequence goes on along the minus strand of NZ_JBEPOA010000002.1, from coordinate 718,232 downwards.
AAGGGTCCGGCTCACCGCCATCTCAGCATCGTCAGATGCTCCCCTCGGAATGGGCGGAACCTGTCGTTTTCCCGGCCTGAAGTCAATGGCGCATCTGTCGCAGGCCGGTCGCCGGTCTTGTATTCCTGGGTCTCAGCTACAAAATTAATTAGAGACTTTTGGATCAGGCACCCTACTTGACCCTTAAGCATTAGGGAGCCGAATATGAAATTCGTTATTCTCACCGCGCTGGCTGCCTCACTTGCCGGCATTTCCGCTCAGGCCGCGGACCTGACGCCGCCGCCCGCCCCTGTCGAGCCCGAGGCGATAACGCCTGTCTTCACCTGGTCCGGCCCCTATATCGGCGCCGAGGGTGGCTATAGCTGGAACACCTTCGATCCTTCCGGTGCGTCGGATGTCGATGCCAATGGCGGCATTCTCGGCGTCTTCGGCGGCTATAATTATCAGTTCGACAACAACTGGGTTGTCGGTGTCGAAGGTGACGTCCTGCACAACTGGAACAAAGAGGATGTAGCCTTTGGCTCGGTCGAGACGACCTGGCAGGGCTCGGTTCGCGCCCGCGTCGGCTATGCCTTCGACAATGCGCTGATCTACGGCACGGCCGGCTGGGCGATCGCCCGGGCCGAGGCCAATCCGGATGTCGGGCCCGACGAGTCGGATACGCTGAACGGCTGGACCATCGGCGCCGGTATCGACTACGCCTTCACGCAGAATATCTTTGCCCGCGGCGAATATCGCTATACCGATTACGGCAGCGGCAATTTCGGCGCGGCTGGCGGCGATTTCGACCTGAACCAGAACACCATCATGATCGGCGTCGGCGTCAAGTTCTAGGCGCCACCCATCTCCCCAATGTAAGGGCACGCCTTCGTTCGGCGTGCCCTTTTCTATGATCGCCGGTACGCTTTCCAACATCTCGTGGAAAACCGGAACACCGTGTTGCACTAATTTAGGACTTCGACAAAAGTCATTCCCATCATGAGGAATGCTCACATGCTGTCGGGTCTCGGAACAATCACCATCACGGACGAGAACTATAGCGAGCATGTCGCCTTCGAGCTCGGAGAGCGCGATGGCCTGCTTTTCGGCGGGGAGGAAGTGCTGCGCAGAGCGCAACGGGCCAAGAAGGTCTTCCTGTTTCTGCTGACCTCGCGGCGCGAATTGCGCATCCGCATTGCCAATGTCGAGCATAGCTGCGCCAATTTCGTCGTCATCAGCGAGCCCCTGCCCGCCACCTGACATGCGAATGGCCACGATGGCCTGAGCGCATCGTGGCCGTCCTGACGCCGCCCGTGAGGCAGGCCGCGCCTTAGTTCAGGTGTTCGAAATCCGCCATGTTCTTCTGGGTGACGAGCTGGAAGGGGATCCAGACCTCGCGGTCGAGCTTCTCGCCCTTGATCGCCTTCATCGCGGCGTCGATCGATCCCTTGCCCTGGCCCTTGGCATCCTGGAACACGGTGACCTTGAGATCGCCTGTCTTCATCGCCTGCAGCGCCTCGGGCGTCGCGTCGATGCCTGAGACGATGATCTTGTCGGTCGAGGCGCCGGCGGCCTTCAGCGCCGAAATCGCGCCGAGCGCCATTTCGTCATTATTGGCGATGATGGCATCGAATTCGACGCCCGATGTCAGCCAGTTGGAAACCAGATCGGCGCCGTTGACGCGGCTCCAGTTACCGACCTGCTCCTGGGCGACGTTGATGCCGCTGCATTCAGGCGTCTTGACGACATCGTGGACGTCCTGCGTGCGCTGGCGTGCCGCCTGGCTGGTCAGATCGCCGATCATGATGACGACATTGCCCTTGCCGCCGAGCATGCGACAGACTTCCTTGGTCTGCAACGTGCCGGATTCAGTTTCGTTGGAGCCCACGAAGGCCTGCTGCTTGCCGAGCGTGTTGAGGTCGGTCGGCTGGACATTGACATAGATGAGCGGAATGCCGGCATCTTCGGCAACCTTGCTGAGAGCGGGCGTACCGTCGGAATCGACGGGGTCGACGATGATGGCGGAGACGCCGCCGGCGGCAAAATTCTTCACCTGATCGAGCTGCTTGTTGACGTCGGTCGTCGCGTCTTCGATCTGCAGCTCCACGCCGATCGACTTGGCGTAGTCTTCCATGCCGTTGACGATCAGCGTCTGAAAGTTGTTGGACAGCGTGCCCATCGAAACACCGATACGGTCGGCAGCGTGCGCCTGCGACGCAAGCACCAGCGCAACGGCACTGGTGGTCAGCAATTTCAGCATGTTCTCTCCTCCCAGAGATAAGGCGGCGCCAGGCGGCCGCAGGAAAACGTTAGCCGGGGAAGCCCCTGCGGTCCGCCGATAATTTGATGAAAACGCCTCATTTGCAGAGCATCCGCATAGCAAAAGGCCCGGCTTTGGGGCCGGGCCTTTCTCGGTCGCTCGCTTGGGAAATCAATCAGCTCGCCTGCTGCTCGGCGCGCGCCTTCTTCTCGGCGCGGCGCCTTGCCTGCTCCATGAAGCGCTTGTCCATGCGCTCCTGGGCCTCGGGCGAACCGTCGTGGAAAGTCCCGAACCACTTGTCGAGCGGGATGACACCATCGGCGTAATTGCATTCGAAATACTTGTGATGGAGATAGTGGTCGTAGCTGTGCGTATCGATGGCGCTCTCCTCGCCGACGACGATCTTGTCGAAGCCCGCGTGGCCGGGTGCCGGGGCAAGGCCCGCATGTGCCAGGTGGAAGATCGCGTGCACTGGGTTGGACGGGACGATCCAGTGGATCAGCACACCGGAGAAATAGAGAAGGTGCTCGATCGGGTGCATGGCGAGACCGGACCAGGGGCCGGGATTGACGTTGTTATGATGCAGCTTGTGGACGGCATGATAGAGCGGCGGCCAGTGGATGAGGCGATGCACCAGATAGAAATGCAGGTCGCGGAAGGTCGGAATAAAGAACATCACGACGGCGCAATAGACCGGGTGCTCGGCGAAGGACACATAGGGAATGATGCCGTTGGCGAAAGCCCAGAGCGTCAGCACCTCGAATGCCGTCCAGATCGGCACCGCGCTGGCAAAGGTCCAGATGACATTGTCGACCGTCTGGTTGCCGAAAAGGAAGGCGTCGTTGCCGACAGAGGGCCATTTGGCATTGAACTTGAAGCTTGTGCCCTGCTTCTTCTGCATATAGAGGCGCAGATGGAAGGCGCCGAAGAAGACCAGCACGATCGCGGCATTGCGCACGAGCAGACAGACGATCCAGCCGATCGAGAAGGTCTTTGCCGTCTCCAGCGACGGCGTGGCGTAGAGCCAGAGCAGCGTGCCGATCACCGCGTAAAGGACGTTCCAGGGCATCAGATAGCCCGGATAACCAAACAGCCATTTCAGGAAACGCAGCGGCTGGACCGGCCAGATGAACACAGGCGGATACTGGATGAGCTTGAACGGCGCCCAGTCGCCGCGTTTGTTGCGTTTGCCGTATAGTGTGTCGTCCATCTGAAATCCTCCAACTCGTGAGGCAAAAATTACCGCAGCCGCAGGGCCAATTCCCATCGCTGTTTTGATGTGTTTTGATCAATTGCGGTATTTCACCGGAGGCGCTGGAATGCTTGACTGTCCAGGCGAATTTGGGGGAGGTTTTGATGAAAAAGACGACGCTGCAGGATGTCGCCCGGGAGGCAAGACTGGGGATCGCCACCGTCGAGCGGGTCATCAACGGCCGCGGCGGCGTCACCGAAAAGACCGCCGAGAAGGTCATCCGCGCCGCCAAGAAGCTCGGCTATGGCGAGCGTTCGACCGAGACCCATCGCGGTGCAATCCGCATCGAAGTCATCCTTGTCAGGCCCGAGACCTCGTTCTTCGCCCGGCTGAACCAGGCCTTCGAGCGCATATCGGCGTCGCTCGACCGCGCCGTCATCCTGCACCGCACCTTCATCAAGGAAAGCGACCCGATCGGCATGGCGCACCACATCGCCAATCCGAGCTTTCGCCGATCGGGACTGATCATCTGCTCTCAAGACCATCCGAAGGTGATCGAGGCGCTGCGTCAGGTGCGCGCCACCGGCGTCGAGGTTGCACAGGTGGTGACCCGCTGCGACGATCCCGAGGTTCCCTACCTCGGCATCGACAATTATGCAGCGGGCCGCAGTGCCGCCTATTATATGTCGGGCATGCTGGCGGCACGTCCCGGAAATTTCGCGGCCATCTGCCATAGCGGCGCCTATTCGAACCACCGCCAGCGCATCCAGGGATTTTCCGACTATATGGCCGAGCGCAGCGCCGAAGGCCACGCGCTCTCGCTGGTGATGATGGGCCGCGACGACGATCTGCAATGCGCCGAGCTCCTCGGCGAGGCGCTCAGGCGCGACCCCGAGATCATCGGCGTCTATTCGGCCGGCGGCGGCGACGAGGGCGTGGCGATCGTCCTGCAGCAATGGGCCAAGCAAAGAGATATCTTCTGGGTCGGCCATGAGCTGACCGAAAAGAAGAAGCGCTATCTCGAAAGCGGCCTTCTCGACATCTGTCTCGATCAGGCGCCCGAAGTGCAGGCGCGCCGCTCGGTCGATCTCATCCTGCGGAAGCTCGATATCATCCGCACAGAGGTCATCACCGATCCCGTGCGGTTCATGACCGTCAGCGCCCAGAATCTCTGAACACCATACCCGGGAGGTAAGCCATGCAAACCCTCAATGTCTTCCAGTCGCTCTGGGCGATGGAGCTTCGAAGCGCGAGAGAACCGGAGCGATCGCTGGAGGAAAATATCCGCCTGATCGCGGAGGCGGGCTTCGATGGCGTCAGCGCCCACTGGTATGATCGCAGCTATGTGCAGAACCTCGCCGGCCTGTTGAAAGAGCATGGGCTGAAGGCGGAAGGACAGTGTTTTCCGAAGACGATCGATGAATTGAAGCCGGCACTGGAGAATGCGGCGGAGTTCGGTGTCGCCCATCTCTGCCTGCAGCCGGATGTCCGGTTGCGCCGGATCGAGGATTGCCTGCCGCTGCTCGAAGGCTGGCATCGTCTCGCCGAAGAGGCGCGCATCCCCGTCTTCATCGAGACGCATCGCGACCGGATGACCACCGATCTCTTCTTCACCCTCGACCTGATGGACCGCCTGCCGGATCTGAAGCTGCTCGGCGACCTCTCGCATTTCCTGGTCGGCCGCGAATTCGCCTGGCCTGTTTCCGATGAGAACCACGCGCTGATCAACCGCATTCTCGACAGTTCCTGGGCCTTTCATGGCCGCGTCGCCTCGCGCGAGCAGGTGCAGATCGAGATCTCCTTCCCGCATCACAAGCCCTGGCTCGATCTCTTCATGACCTGGTGGAAGTACGGCTTCCGCAGCTGGAAGGGGCGCGCCGGACCGGATGAGGTGCTCGCCTTCACCTGCGAACTCGGCCCGAAACCCTATGCGATCACGGGCCGCGATGGCGAGGACAGCGCAGATCGCTGGCAGGAGGCTCTGTTCCTGAAAGACGAGATCAGGGCGCTCTGGTCGCGGCTCTGAAGGAGCAGCAGATCAAACGCGGTAGAGCGCGGGTTTTTCGTGCTGAGCCACGGCAACCCGCTCGCCGGATTTCCAGGCCTGCAGGCAGGCCTTGGTGACCTGCATCGCCATGAAGCCATCGAAGGCGCTGGCGCCGGTCGGCGTTCCGCTCAGGATACCCGCCGTCCACGCCTCAAGCTGCGCCCGATAGGCCTGGCGGAAACGCGGGCGCCAGTCGGCAGGCGTGCGGAAGCCATCGTTTCCTTTCACGCGCAACGACGTATGGGGCGACGGATCGAGCGCCACCGTCCCGTCCTCGCAGACGAGCTCGGCGCGAACATCGTAGCCATATTGCGCATCGGTAAAGACCTCGATGTCGACGACGACGCCAGATGCGGTCTGCAGCAGGATGAATTGCGGCTGGCGGTTGAGCGCATTTCGCGTCGCCGGCGGGCTCGCAACGAAGGCCGAGGCAATTTCCTCATCGAGCAGGAAGCGGGCGATATCGAATTCGTGCCCGGCGGAATTTGCGATGACGAGGTCCGAGGTCAGGTAGTCGGGCGCAACGGCATTGCGGTGGATGCAATGGAGAAACAGGGCGCGGCCAAACTCGCCCGTGTTCAGCGCCTGCTTCATCTCGCGATAGCCGGGATCGAAGCGGCGCATGAAGCCGACCTGAACCAGGCGGCGGCCTGCTTTCTGCTCCGCGCGGATGATCTCTTCTGCTTCGGGAAGGCTTGAGGCGAGTGGCTTTTCGACGAGAACCGGCTTGCCGGCGGCAATCGCCTTCAATGCCAGCGCCGCGTGCGTCTCGTCCGGCGAGCAGACCATGATGGCGTCGATCTCGGGGTCAGCAATCAGGGCATCGGCTTCTGCGATCACCCGCACGCCGAACTGCTCGGCGACGGAAATCGCCCGCTCGCGGCTAAAGTCCTGCACGGCGACGAGCCTTGCACCGGCGACACCCTCGGCAAGGATTGCGGCATGGTCGCTGCCCATCACGCCTGTGCCGATAATGCCGATCCTGACCTCTGCCATTGAATTCCTCCCAGAATTTCGCTGATCCAACCCTAGCCGCGTGGCAGCAGGGATTTCAAGTTCACTGCAGGCGAAGTCAGTTCGCTAGGATCGGGTGTCGCATGTTTGGCGATCAGCATCTCGGCGAGCCGGATGTCCTTGGCGATCCTGTTGCCCGGACCCCAGCCGCTCGCCGAGACGAGACGGCCGTTTTCGGCAAGATGGAAGAGAATGAAAGCGTCGTCGCCGATATCGCGGCGCACTGCTGACACTGCCTTGTCCGCAAGCCCCGCGATCTGCAGCGTCCAGTCGAACTGATCCGACCAGAACCATGGCACGGCTTCATAGGGCCCGGCGTCGCCGAGCATGCTTGCCGCGGCATGGGCACCCTGATCCTGCGCATTGCGCCAGGCTTCGAGCCGGATCCTACGGCCGTCATAGGGAAAAGAGCAGCAGTCGCCCGCTGCGAAGATGGCAGGATCAGAGGTCTGCAAGGTTTGATCGACGGCAATGCCGTTTTCGATCGTAAGCCCTGCCTGCGCCGCGAGCTCGATCCGCGGTTGGGCACCGATACCGACGACGAGCATATCGGCGTTCACCACCGTCCCGTCAGCCAATGTCAGGCCGACACCGTCAGCACTACCCGTGAGGCGGTCGATTCCGGATCCGCGAAGAATGCTGATCCCGTTAGCTTCATGCAGCGCCTGGACCTTCTCGGCAATTGCCTCTGGCACGGCCCGCATCAGGATGCGCGGCAGCGCTTCGATGACAGTCACCTCAAGCCCACGTTTTCGTGCCGAAGCGGCAAGCTCGAGGCCGATGAACCCGGCGCCGACAATGGCAAGATGGCTGCCCGGCGACAACCGCCTGGAAAGACGCGCCGCATCGTCATGGGTTCTGAGATAGAAGACATGTTCCAGGCCTTCGGCAGCCGGCAGCCGCCGGGGTGCGGCACCGGTTGCGAGCAGCAATTTGTCATAAGGGAGCGTGCGGCCACTGGCCAAACGGACCGTCCTGCTGTCGCGATCGATCCGGGCCGCCGCGTCATCGGTGACAACTGCTATCCCCCGCTCGGCAAAGGCAGCGCCTTCGGCAATGAAGAGCGGCAATGCGGCCTCGGGTTCCAACATATGCTGCTTGGAAAGCGGCGGGCGCTCGTAGGGCAGATGCGGCTCTTCGCCGACGAGCGTGATGCCTCCATCAAAGCCTTGCTCGCGCAGCGCCATGGCCGCCCGCGCTCCACACTGCCCGGCGCCGATGATAACGAAATCGGCCATCGGCATCACTCCAGACCGAGATAGACGGCGCCATCCTCGACCTTCACGGGGTAGGTCCTGAGGTTGACGCAGACGGGGGCGCCACGGGCCTCGCCGGTGCGATAGTCGAAGCGGCCGTTATGTTTCGGACATTCGACGATGTTGTCCATGACCAGCCCGTCAGCCAGATGCACCTTCTCATGCGTGCACATGCCATCGGTCGCAAAGAACTTGTCATCGGGGCTGCGATAGACCGCGAATGTCCGGCCGGCGTGATCAAAACGGATCACATCCTCATTCTCGACATCGTCGATCTCGCAGGCCTTGATCCAGTTGCTCATCCCATCCTCCCGAAATTCATGGCGTTTGATCGGAAACTAGGCGAGAGCGCCTGACTTGGCGGGATAATTCTTGATCAAATTCCATCAATCGCATCGGCGCCCGACACCGCACGACTAACCCTTGTCGACCGTCAGAATTATTTCTGAAAACCGTTTGACTAAATAAAAACTCGGTGCGAAGCTGATCGTGTTCTTGGGGGCAGTGACATGACGTTGCGCGGTACCAATCAGGAATCAGGCCGTCCGTACAACCGGCGTATCGTCCTCGAGGCGATCCGGCTGAACGGCCCGGTCACACGCGCCGAGATCGCCAAGCGCGTCAGCCTGACGGTGCAGACCGTTTCCACCATCGTCCGCGAACTCGAAGAACAGGGCTACATCCTCTCCGTCCGCGAGGAGCCGAAAGGCCGCGGCATTCCCCCCTCGGTGCTCCGGATCAATCCCGAGGGCGGTTATGTCGCCGGCATTCATCTGACGCCGCTCGGCATCGATGCGGCGCTCGTCGATCTCAGAGGCAATATCGTCCAGAGCGCCCATCGCACCGCCCCGAACGTCGCCCCCGATCTCGCCTTCCAGCTGATCGGCGAACTCGTTGCCGAACTGCGCGGTACCGGCGAGACGAAGCGGATCCTGAGCGCCGGCATGGCGCTGCCCGGTCCGTTCGGCGTCGAATCCATGAGCTTCATCGGCCCGACGACGATGACGGGCTGGAAGGATGTGCCACTCAAGGAGCGGCTTGGCGAGGCTTCCGGGCTGCCGGCCTTCATCGACACCGATATGGCGTGTGCCGCCCTTGGCGAACAGCTTTACGGCCTGGGTGCCGAGCTCTCGAACTACTACTACCTCTATTTCGGCGTCGGTCTTGGCGGTGCCATGGTTCATGACGGCGCGGTGATGCGCGGCGGCTGGGGCAATGCCGGTGAAATCGGCCATATCCCCGCTGTTCCCGATGGCGAGCCCTGCCCCTGCGGCAACCACGGCTGCCTCGAGCGCTATCTCTCGCTCGACGCCTTCAATCGCCGCGGCCTGTCGCAGAAGATGTGGGCCGAGGAAATCCGCCCGATCTTCCACAATGCCATCCGCACCATCGAGAACCTGCTCGATCCGCAGACGATCGTGCTTGGCGGGCTAGCACCGCCCGAACTCATAGAAAAGCTGGTCGCCTCAGTGGGCCTGCCGAATTCGGTTGCGGTGCGCGAGGGACGCAGCCATCCGCGGCTGGTCATGGCGAGCGACTGCCAGAACTCGGTGCTGCGCGGCGCTGCCGCCCTTGCGGTTTCCAGCGTGCTCTCTCCGCGCTTCGGCCAGATGTTTTCCACCCCCGACGAGAAAGGGATCGCCGCATGAGCGAACCGCTGCTGGTGCTCGACAATATCCGCAAGAATTTCGGCGCCATCGAAGCGCTGAAGGGCGTCAGCTTCTCGATCGGCAAGGGCGAGGTCGTGGCGCTGCTTGGCGACAACGGCGCGGGCAAGTCGACACTGGTCAAGATCATCTCCGGCGGCCTGGAGCCGAGCTCGGGACGGATGATCTTCGAAGGCCGCGACTATGTGGCGAAGACCCCTGCCGAGGCCAAGGCAGCCGGTGTCGAGACGGTCTATCAGGACCTGTCGCTCGCCACCAATGTCGATGTCGTCGCCAATTTCTTCATGGGCCGCGAGATTACCCGCAAGGTGCTCGGCATCCCCTTCCTCGATGAACGAGCCATGGAAAAGGTCGTCGGCGATGCGCTGGCCAATGCCGGCACCCGCATCCCCTCGCTGCGCAGCAAGGTCGAGCATCTCTCGGGCGGCCAGCGTCAGGCGATCGAACTTAACCGCTTCGTCCATTGGGGCGGCAAACTGGTGCTTCTCGACGAACCCTTTGCGGCACTCGGCGTCGAGCAGACCCGCCGCGGTCTGGAGATGATCCGCCATGTCGCCAACCAGGGCATCGGCGTCGTCATCATCACCCACATCATGCAGCAGGCCTTCCAGGTGGCCGACCGGATCGTGGTGATCCGCCAGGGCGTCGTCGCGGGCGATGTCGAGACATCGAAGACAAATGCAGACGCGGTGATCGGCATGATCACCGGACAAAACCTCGCCGGTGCCGGACCGGTGGGGTCATAAAAACTGAGGGTCCGGCGCAAAAGGAGAGAACGACATGAAGCGAATAGTCTTAGCCGCGCTGACCGTTCTGGCGCTCGGCCTGTCATTGATGACGACTGCCTTCGCGCAGTCGAAAGGCACCGTCTATTACCTCGTCCCTACGCTGCTTGACGAATTCCAGACCGGCTCGGTCAGCGCGCTTGAGATGTTTCTCAAGCAGACCGGCTATGAAATGAAGACGCTGAACGCCGACAACAAGACGGATGCGCAGCAATCGCAGATGAACGACGTCATCGCGCTGAAACCCGCGGCGATCATCCTTGCCGCCGTCGATTTCAACGCGCTGAAACCCTCGATCGAGGCCGCCCGTGCAGCCGGTATCCCGGTCGTCGAATTCGACCGCCAGATCACCTCGACGCCATCCGATTTCACCTCCGTCGCCGGAACGATCGAGATCGGTTACGTCGCCGCCGAACAGGCCGAAAAGCTCCTGAAGGCGAAGAATGGCGATGTGAAGGGCAAGGTTCTCCAGGTTCTCGGCGACCCCGGCGATCCCTATACGCTCGACATCCAGAAGGGCTTCGAAGAGAAGATGAAGGCCTTCCCCAATGTGAAGATCATCTCGGTGCCCGCCATGCAGTGGGAAGCCAGCAATGCCGGAACGATCGTTTCCGACCAGATGCTCGCCAATCCTGATATCGACCTGATCTTCAGCCATGCGGCGCATCTCTCGGTCGCCGCCGTCGCTTCGCTTGAAGCCGCCGGCAAGAAGCCTGGCGACGTCATGCTGATGAGCTCGAACGGCGCACCCGTTGGTCTCGACCTGATCCGCAAGGGCTGGCTGAATGTCGAAGTCGAGCAGCCGCTTTATGCCCAGGCTGCAGCCGTCGCCATGTTCATGGACAAGATCGCCAAGAAGGAAGAGATCAAGCCCGGCGAATATGACGTGCTCGGTCTGAAGGGCGTCGTCACCAAGGAGGCATGGGGCCCGAACATCAAGATCCCCGGTGCCGCCATCACCAAGGAGAATGTCGACGACCCGGCCTTCTGGGGCAACCAGAAAGCGCCGACCGCTCAGGTAAAATCCGTCGAATGAGCGACATTCCAGCGCCCGGGCTTCAAGGCCCGGGCTCCCTCAAAGACAACCGGATCGGCCGCATGACACCTCGCACGCGTCAATTCTTTGAGCTCGTCCTCGACAATCTCGTCTGGTTCATGCTCATCTTCGTGCTCGCCGTCTTTTCGGCGCTCGTCCCGAATTATTTCCAGCTCGGCATCTTCGCCAATATCATCGAGGCCTCCAGCGTTCTCGGCGTCATGTCGATCGGCCTGGCGCTCGTCATCATCGCCGGTCACATGGACCTTTCGGTGGAATCGGTCGCCGCCCTTTCGGCGATGGCCGTCGGCATCCTGTTCTGCTCGGCCGGTATCGGCATGGGCTTCACGCTCAGCCCCGAATGGCTGATGGTGCCTGTCTCGCTGCTGATCGCGCTTGCTGTCGGCGGACTGATCGGGCTGCTCAACGGCTTCCTGATCGTCAAGGTGAAGATGAATGCCTTCATCATCACGCTCGCCTCCTACATCTGGGTGCGCGGCATCGTGCTCGCCGTCTCCGGCGGCCGCTCGGCGCAGGATCTGGCGCCCGCCATCCGCTGGTTCGGCATCCAGCGCCTCATCGGCCTGCCGCTGACGGCCTGGATCGCGATCGCCTGCTTCATCGTGTTTTCAGTGATGATGGCCAAGACTCCGTTCGGCCGGCACCTGACGATGATCGGCGGCAACGAGACGGCAACCTTCCGCGCCGGTATTCCGGTGCAGCGCAACCTGATCATCGCCTTCGTGATGGCCGGTGCGATCGCCGGGCTCGCCGGCTGGCTGCTCGCCATCCGCACCTCGGGCGCGACCGCCAATCTCGGCGTCGGCCTGCTCTTCAACGCCTTCGCGGCCGTCGTCATCGGCGGCGTCAGCCTGAAGGGCGGCGTCGGCGCGCTTCCCGGCGTCTATGCCGGTGTGCTTCTCCTGTCGTCGATCAACACGGCGATCAATCTCATGGGCCTGCCGGCCAATTTCACCCAGGTGATCCACGGCTTCCTGGTGCTGGCGGCAGTCCTTCTCGATACCTTCAAGCAAAAACTGCGTCAGAGGCTGGCATGACCGGAAGACTGGACGGAAAAATCGCAATCGTCATTGGTGCGGCCCGCGGCATCGGCAAGGCAACCGCCAAGCGCTTTCAGGAGGAAGGCGCGACCATCGTTCTCGCCGACTACGAAGAGGAAGGCGGGCGCGCGGCCGCCGCAGACCTCGGCGTCGCCTTCTTCAAGACCGACATTTCCAACATGGAAGATGCGAAGGCTGTCGTCGCCTTCGCGGTCGAGACCTATGGCAGGCTCGATATCATCGTCCAGAATGCCGGGGTCTATCCCTGGCAGCTGATCGAGGACACCAGCCCCGAGGACTGGGACAATGTGATCGCCGTCAACCTGCGCGGCTCCTTCAATGCGGCGCGCGCAGCTCTCGATCCGATGAAGAAGCAGGGCTACGGCCGTATCCTCTTCACTTCCTCGATCACCGGCCCGCATGTGACGAGCCCGGGTCATGGGCATTACTCGGCGACCAAGGCCGGGATCAACGGCTTCATCCGCGCGGCGGCGCTCGAGTTCTCCTCCTATGGCATCACCGTCAATGGCGTGGAGCCGGGCAATATCATGACCGAGGCCATGCAGCTTCACCGCGGCCCGGCCTTCATCAAGAACATGGAGGATGCGATCCCGCTCGGCCGGCTCGGCAGCCCGCGCGATGTCGCCAATGCCTTCCTGTTCCTGGCATCCGACGATGCGAGCTACATCACCGGCACGACCATCGTTGTCGATGGCGGGCAGCTGTTGCCCGAGGGAAGCGATTTCAAACTGCAGCCGTCGTGAGGCGGCTCATCACGCCCTCGTTACCAAACTCTTAACCAGCGCTATTGACCTTCCAGCCCCCATCTCTAATTCCGCTCGCAGGGGCAGCAGTTGGAAGTGATATGAAAGTACTGATAGTTGAGGACGAGGGCATCATCGCTTGGGATCTCGAAAGCATGGTGCTCGACAACGGCTTTGAAGTCGCAGGGCTCGCAAGAACGGAAATTGAAGCCATAGCATTGGCACGACGGGCCGATATCGCCCTCGTCGATGTTCAGCTCGCCGATGGGCCGACCGGCCCGCAGATCGCCCGCACGCTGATCGATCAATACGGCATCGAAGTCGTCTTCATGACCGGCAATCCGGAACTGGTCGCCGACTTCGAGGGCGCGGTCAACGTGGTGACCAAGCCGCATCATCTCGACAAGGTGAAGGCGGCGCTGATGGACGCGCTGGCAGCGCGAACCCGAAAACAGGACGCGCGCTCCAACGGCGGCCTGACGCCTCCCCGGACAGTGCTCAGCGCCTGACGCGCCAGTACCGCTCCCTGTAGACGGAGCCGTCGCCCATATATTTCCGGAGTTCTTCCCTCGCATCGAGGCCGGGGAAGATTTCGGCGATCTGGGATTCATATTTCACGATCGCCGCAAACTTCCGCTCGAAATCGACGGCAATATCGACAGGCCCGTCGATCGTCCACTTCGTCCGTTCCAATGCGGCGGGCACATTGTCCGGATAATTCGGCGGGAAGAAACCCGCCGAATAGGGAATATCCTCGTAGAGATAGACTTCCGCATCCGACGCGTCGTGAATGCCGCGGAATGTCTCCGTCGTCACGACGTGATCGAGATGCCGCCCGACCGCCATCGGGCAGAGAACGATGGTCGGCCTTATCTCCGCAAGCCATTGCCCGAGAAGCGCCCGCACCTCGTCCCATGCGGGATCATCGGCGACGGGAGGCGAAAAGACCGCCTGGCGCGTCGCATAGAGGGACGCACCATCCGGGCCGCGGCGATAGATCGAATCCGACAGGCCGCCATGGATATGATCCGCGCCGAGATAGCTGATCGAGGCGACATCCTCCCCGCGGCGCACCTCGTATGGATTGGCACCCAGACCCCACCACTCGTGGAGCTCCCGAACCAGCGGCGATGGCTCGCCGCCGATATCTGTGTCGGCGGTGAAGATCGTCGCTGCGACGACGGTGATGCCATCCCTCACAGCCTTGTCCATGAGGCCACCGCAGCTGAGCACCGCATCATCGAGATGCGGCGAAAGGATCAGGATGCGATCGTCTTTGGTGAGCTTTGTGAGCATTGCGGGCGTCCGTGGATGCAGGTTTCATTGCCTGCTGCCATGGATAGACGACCCTGCCAAAGATGCCAGCGCCGCTTTAGCCAACTTTCCGCAGCAACCGGAAGATCGGGACGATGGCGGCAATGCAGAGCACGGCAGCGCCACCAAACAGGCTCTCATAGCCGAGACGCTCGGCAAGCCATCCCGCACCGAGGCCTCCTACAATGCTGACGATCCCATCCATGCACTGGAAGACCGTGAAATCGACGCCGGCCTGGCGCGGATCCGACCAGTCCATGAACTGGGCATAGAGGGCAACAAAGCCAATCGACATGATGCCGGAGGAGCTGGCAATGGCGATGGCAAGCGTCGCGGATCGCGGCATCCCGCCGCCGAGGCCGGCATAGAGCAGACCGGCAAGCAGGAGCGCCTGGACGGCAAGCGATCCCGCAAGCACCGCCCGCGTCCCGAACATGCGCACCAGCGCTCCGCCCGCAAGCGCGCCAGCAAGGCCGACAAACATGCTTCCCGCGCCATTGAGCAGGCCGATGGTGGCGAGATCGAAGCCCTGGTCGATCAGGAACGGCCCGAGCATCGAGAGCCCCCATTTCTGCGCAGCAACGAAGAGCCCGGTCGCAATCATTCCGCGGCGGATCTCGGGCCGCCTGATGGTTGCGGCAAGTGAGGGCGTATGGCTGCGCTGCCGCTCGCCTTCGTTTGCCGCAGGGCCGAGCGAAAACGGCAAGCTGAGCGCCAGGATCGCACCGGCCATGATGAAGCAGGCATATTGCCAGCCGATCTTGTCCACCAGCACCAGGAACAGCCCGCCGCCGATCGCCGAGCCAAGATAGGAGCCGCCGACCTGCGCCGCATTGCCCCAGCCGTGATGCCGCTTGGCGAGGTTTTCGACAGCATAGCCATCACAGGCGATATCGACCGTCGAAGCCACCAGCGCGACGAAGGCGAGCGTCAGGATCACCGGCAGCAGCACTGCGGGCTGCAGGATGCCGACCGCTACGATACCGGCAACGCAAAGGAGATTGCCGCTCATGACGATGACGTTCGAGCGGTTGCGGCCAATGGCCGGCAGGCGGAACCGCTCGATATGCGGCGACCACAGGAATTTCACAGCCCAGGGAAGTACCGTCAGATAGAGAAGGCCGATCTGGTCGAGCGGCAATCCCTGTTGTCTCAGCACGGCGGGAAGGCCGAGCATGGTCAGCCCGCCGATAACGCTTTGGGCCACGTAGACGCCGCCGATGGCGACGAAGATGGCGACCGGCGACGGGAACTCTGCGGGTGAGGCTTCGCTGGCGGACATCAGAACCGGTACCTCACGCTGCCGACGATCTTGCGGCCTTCGTCGTAGTAGCAGAAGCCCGTGGTGCAGACCTGATCCACCTGGTCGAGAAGGTTGGTCGCGTTGACCTGCAGCTTGACGCCTTCCATCGACGGGTTGAGCTTGCCGAGATCATAGCGAAGCGCTGCATCGACGAAGGTGCGGGCGCCATTGTTCAAGACCGGCGTATGCTTGTTGTCGCCGAAGCTCGAGCCGACATAGCGAACGCCGGCGCCGGACACCCAGCCCCTCGAGCGGGCCGCTCTGAACCTCGTAATCCGCCCAGAGCGAGACCATGTGATAGGGCGAGGAATTGAGCTGATTGCCGACCGTCTCTGGCGTCAGCTTGGTGATCTCGACGTCATTATAGGAGTAGCCGCCGGTGAAGCTGAGGCCGTTATCCAGCGACGCCGTAACTTCGAGCTCGAAGCCGCGCGAGCGCAGGTCAAGCTGGCGCAGGAGATTGACGCCCGACGAGGTCTCGTAGACCGAGGCGTTCTTCTGATCGATGTTGAAATAGGCCGCAGAGATCAGCACGTTCTGATCCGGTATCTGGTACTTCAGCCCGATTTCATATTGCTCGCCGAGCGTCGGGTTTGCCTGGTGGCCGACACCGCCGCTGGTGAGCACAACACCCGGATTTGCCACATAGGAGGTGCCGTAGCTGATGTAAGGCATGACGTTCCAGGGCGTCACATAGCCGATCGATGCGCGCCCTGTCGTCTCGCTGTCGTTGCGCACGTAGTCGACGCCGCCGGGCGTATATTCGCTCCGGTGCCAGTCGTGGCGAAGTCCGGCCGCGATCCGCCAGCTGCCGATCTCGATCTGATCCTGCAGGTAGATGCCGATCGAGTTCTGCTTCTGTTTTTCGAAGTAAGTCAGCGCCGGCACATAGGTGTAGGTGTCGGTGAAGAGATCAGGCCCGGAGCCCTGGCGGGCATCATATGCCATGAAGCTGTAGTCGACACCGGCGATCAGCTGGTGCTGGGCAGCGCCGGTGCTGAAATCGCCTTCGAGATAGGTGTCTGCCGCGAGACCGTGATTGTCCTCGTACCCGATCCCGGGATAGTCGGCGAAAACCCATTCCTGACGGGCGGAGAGATCGGAATAGCGCAGCTTGTGATGCAGCGTCAGGCCTTCGGTCAGCTCGTGTTCGAATTCGTAGCCGACGCGCCACTGCTTTTGCGTGAAATCGTTGAACCGCTCATCACCGCCGTAAACAGGCGTTGCCCCGATCGACGACCCTGAACTGTCGTAGTTGTTGATGTAGCCCCAGGTGCCGCCGGTGGTGGAATCCATATATTCGCCGAGAATGGTCAGCTTGGTGCCTTCGTCCGGCTGCCAGGTGAAAGCCGGCGCGATCATCAGCCTGTCGTCCTTGATGGCCTCGATCTCGTTGCGGGCATCGCGGGCGACGCCCGTCAGCCGGTAGAGGAAGACACCGTCATCGGTCACCGGTCCGGAAAGATCGAAAGCGGCCTGAACGCGGCCGTAGGAACCATATTGCAGTTCGATTTCCCGCAGCTTCTCCTCGGTCGGGCGCTTCGAGATGATATCGACGATGCCCCCCGAGCTGCTGGCGCCGTAGATGGATGCAGCCGGTCCACGCAGGACCGTCAGCGCCTCGACGCCATAGGGCTCGATGCGGAAGAGCCCGTTCGGGCTGCTGATCTGGCGCAGGCCATCGCGGAAGATGCCGGTGTAGGTCAGGTCGATGCCACGGATCTTGAAGGCGTCGTAACGCGGCTCGGCGCCATACTGGCCGGCGCGGACACCGGGCGTATAGCTTACGGCCTCGCCGACATTCTGTGGAAGGCGGTCGTCGAGCTGTTTGCGGCTGATGACCGAGACGGACTGGGCAGTCTCGGCAACCGGCGTATCGGTCTTCATCGCCGTGCGTCCGGATTTCGGCACGTAGCCATCCGTCTCGACGATCTTTGCAACGCCCTGATCGCGCCCTTCGACAACGATCGGCGCGAGGTTCGTCGCGCCATCACCGGAGGCCGGTTTCTCCTGCTCTGCAGATTGTCCCCAGGCGGTATCGGCAGCCGCGACCGCAAGCAATGCAGCAGCCGAAAGCAGCTGCAGTTTCGTAAATTTCAATGACATCTCTACGCCCCCACGCTCATCGCCGGAAAAGGATTCAAAAACATGAGTCTTGGAATCAACTTTATGCGTAGCTAGCAAAAGCCAAAGGCGAGGCGCAAGGTCTCAAGGGCAAAAACTGCAACCGTGGTGTGCTATGAATCTGAATTTAAAAGGATATCAGTTCGCCTGGACGAGGCTGAAGCAATGCGCCGAGCCCACTCCAGCCTCTCAGCGACGCATCATTTTGGCTGCTACCAGCACTTGAAACCGGCGCCGCGATCCCCAAATGAGCGCGTGACCCGCTGGTCCGGGCCCCTCTGGCGAAAGCTTCGGCACTTTCGCGATGTCGGACCATTTCCGACATTCGCGCCGACGCCAAGGGAGCACCACCTTGATCTCCGAAATCGCCGCCTGGCTTTTTGCCCTGTTCGTCGTCGATCCGCTGCACGCTGAAATCCGCGAGCGCGTCGATGCTGCAAATCTTCCGGTTCAGGCCCTGCAGCAATCGCAGCAATGCGTTGCGGCCCACGGCCCGCGCCTGCTGCAGCGCGCCGGCGAAGAGCCTGTCTGGGCAACCGGCACGGCAATCGGCATCGCCACCGGCTGGACCTCGCCGACCACACTCTTCGACACCAGCGATCCGAACTGCGCGGCCCTGACGCAGATCTTCCAGGGTGAACGCGGCGACGCCGAGGCCTGATGCATGGCGGATGCGCAGCGATCAGAAGGCGTGGCGTCGCGCACGCTCGCCAGCCTTGCCGCCACCGCCCGCGAGCGGGACGGTCTCAGCATCGGCGAAGTCATCGATGAAATGGGACCGTCGGGCTTCGGGTTTGTTATTCTGCTGCTCGCCATACCGCCGCTGATCCCGATCCCCGGCCCGTTCGGCGCGGTGTTCGGCACGGCACTGGCGATCATCTCACTGCAATTCGTCTTCGGCGCCAGCAGCCCCTGGCTGCCCGCCATGCTCCGCAACCGCCGTCTCTCTGGCAAGGTCTTCGAGAGCATGGAGCGTCACGCCGGACCGATGGTGCGGCAGGTCGAGAAGCTGATCCGGCCACAGCGCATGAAGGCCCTCGCCGGCCGCTTCCTCCCATGCCTCCTCGGCGTCCCGGTCTTCGCACTCGCGATCGTCATCGCCCTGCCGATCCCCTTCGGCAATATCGCACCCGCCGTCGCCATCTGCGTCATGGCCGTCGGCCTCATCGAGCGCGATGGCCTGGTCATTTTGGGCGGGCTCGCGCTGACTGCGGTCGCCGCTGTCGCGACGGTCTTCCTGTTTCGCGGTGCGGCTACGTTGATTGCGGCTGCATAGGCAGCTTCGCTCTCCGGCATTTTTTGCCAGACTGTGGAATACGTTTCAGTCGCGGGTGTCTACCGGCATGTAACCAGTTCGAAAGGAACAGGACGTGCCCCGCAAGATACCCGCGATCCTCGCCACCTCCCTCTTCGCAACACTGCTCGCCGCCGGAATGGCCTCAGCGCATGCCCATCTTGAAACCGCAATGCCTGCGGATGGCGCAAAGCTGACGGCGGCGCCGAACAGCATATCAATCACCCTCACCGAAAACATCGAGCCCGCGTTTTCACACCTCACATTGACCGCGGCTTCCGGCGACTTGGTGCCGCTCACGAATGAAAAAGCGGATGGCAAGGCGCTCTCTGCCATGCCATCGAGCACGCTTTCACCCGGAGCCTACACGGTCGAATGGCAGATCCTGTCGGTCGATGGGCACAAGACATCCGGCTCCTTCGGCTTCACGGTAGAACCGTGAGCCCGCACGCCGCGCTGGTGCTGGCGCGGTTCGCCTGCGATGCCGGTCTGAGCGTCGTTTGGGGCGGCGGCGGCTTTGCACTCATCTGCACCGGCGCTATCCCTGCGCACCTGTATCACCAGATGAGAACACTGCTGCCTGCGGCCAGTGGTTTGGCCGCATTCGCCGGTCTCGCCGCCATCCCCATCCAGACCGCCGAGATCGTTTCCGATTGGGCAGCAGCGCTCGATCCTGACCTGCTGAATAGCGTCGCTTTTTCGACCAATGTCGGCCTTGCGCTTTTGATCCGCGCTCTAACCTGCTCCGTAGCGTTCGCGGTGTTCCTTGCGGGCTACCGGAGAGCTGCCATCCTCTTGTCCGGCCTGGCTCTTGCCGAGGCGGCGCTGCTCGGCCATGCCGCTGAGAGTTGGGGGCCAGCTGGCGTCCTAAAAATCTCGGCCGAGGCGATTCATATCCTTGCCGGGACCGCGTGGCTTGGCGCGCTGGTGCCATTCCTTGTTCTGATGCAGCTGGCGCGGCAACCTGACCTCCGGGCCGAGGCGGTAAAGTCGCTGCGGCGCTTCTCGCGGATTGGGCATGGTGCTGTGGCACTGGTACTCGCTAGCGGGCTTGCAAGCAGCCTGCAGATTCTCGGCCATCTGCCTGCAGATATGCGATCCGCGTATCAAGAAAAGCTCGCCCTCAAGATGGCGGTAGTCCTTTCAATGACCGTCATCGCAACCGCCAACCGCTATGGCGCCGTGCCGATGCAGCGCAAATATCCGCAGCTCGCCAACCGGCTTCTTCTGCTCGGCTCATCCCTGGAGATCGTCCTCGGCCTAACGGCCATTGCCCTGGTCGCCTCGCTTGGCCTCGACGACCCGACGTAATTTTTTCGCCCGGCTGGGAATAGACCGCCGCGGCCAGTGTCTACCGATTCATCACAGCAAGGAAGGAAGCCATGAGAGCCTATTCCCACAAGACATCCGCGGCGGCGATCGCCGTGATCGTCGCAGCCGCTGGTGCCTGTACCGCTTTTGCCCATGACGCGCAGCACCAGCCGGCCGCGGCCCCAATATCCGATAGTCCGGAAGCTGCCTATCTCGCCGAGAACAACAGCGCGATGGACAAGATGATGGCCGACATGGAGCTCAAGCCGAGCGGCGATGTCGATCGCGACTTCGTGGCCATGATGACACCGCATCATCAGGGAGCCATCGATATGGCGATCGCCGTCCTGAAATACGGGAAGAACGAGCAGCTCAAGCGTATCGCCCAGGAAATCATCGTGGATCAGCAGCAGGAAATCGCCGCCATGAAGCTGGCGATCAGCGATCCGCTCCCGCCATCCGAGGCGGCCCCGACCCAGGCCGCACCGGATAATACCCCAGCCGGAACCATGCAGGGCATGGATCCGAACATGAAGATGTAAAGAAGGCATTGCCCCATGACCATTCGCAGATCAATCGCCGCAGCCTTGCTGGCGGGCAGCACGCTCGCAGCACTTTCCGCCTTTGCCGGCCAGGCACCCTTTGCCGCCTCCGATGCAGACATCCCGGTCAGCAGCAAAGATCGCGTCTATGCTGCCGAGCAGTTTTCCAACACCGTCTCGGTGACCGATCCCTCCACCAACAAGCTGCTTGGCGTCATCAAGCTCGGCGATCCGCAGCCGGGCAATCTGAGCCCGCTGTATAAGGGACAGGTCCTCGTTCATGGCATGGGCTTCTCACCTGACAAGAAGACCATCGCAGTTGTCTCGATCGGCTCGAATTCGGTGACCTTCATCGATACCGCAACGAACACCGTCAAGCACACCACCTATATCGGCCGCTCGCCACATGAAGCATTCTACACGCCTGACGGCAAGGAAGTCTGGGTTACCGTCCGCGGCGAGGACTATATCTCGGTCATCGACGCTGACAGCTTTGCAGAAAAGGTTCAGATCAAGGTTCCCTCTGGCCCGGGCATGCAGATCTTCTCGCCGGATGGCAAATATGCCTATATTTGCTCGTCCTTTAACCCCGACACCGTCGCCGTTTCCGTCGCCGATCATCAGATCGTAGGCCATGTGAAGCAGGCGAGCCCCTTCTGCCCGAATATTGCGGCGTCGCCAGATGGCAAGCAGGTCTGGTTCACCCTGAAGGACACTGGCAAGGTGCAGGTCTTCGACGCAAAGCCACCCTTCGAGGTGATCAAGACGATCGATACGGGACCGATCACCAACCACGTCAATCTCGTCACCAACAAGAACGGCAGCTTCGCCTACGTCACGGTCGGCGGCCTCAATCAGGTCAAGGCATTCCGCACCGACACATTCGAACAAGTGGCCACCATCCCGGTCGGCAATCTGCCACACGGCATCTGGCCCTCCGGTGACGGCACCCGCGTCTATGTCGGCCTTGAGAATGCCGATGCCATGGCCGCGATCGATACCCTGACCAACAAGGTCATCGCCACCATTCCGATCGGGCAGGCTGCCCAGGCGGTGAATTACGTGCCGAATGCCGTGCCTGAGGGAGACGGCATGCAGAACCTTATGCCGCTCGGCGCGGCGGGCGAGGCAGCTCATTTCAAGCTCGGTCCCAAGGGCTCGAAGGACAAGGCGCCGACCTCAGTCTCATTGTTCGACCAGGGCCTGACGCAGGTGCTGCAGGCTTCGGTCACCGGACTTGATGCGAAGACGCCCTATATCCTGGCTCTCTCTGAAAAGCCGGATGGCAGCGGCCCACTGCAGAGCCTTTCGGCCTTCATGACCAATCCGGCGGGCGCAGCGATCGTCAACGCTGTCGGTCCGATCCGGCAGATCGTCGAGGCCAAGCACAAGGACGAGCAGCGCTACCTAGTGGTCGCCGCTTCGGCCGACGGCAAGCCGGGCAAGATCGTTCAGGTCCAGGCGGAATAACAAAGGGATGGCCCGCGCTTGCAGTGCGGGCCATCCTCGCGGAGACTGGTGACATGGACGATATGCTTTCACATGTTGAACCGATGATTCCGGCGCTGCGCCGCTACGCGCGCGGTCTGCTCGGCGATCCCGAGAGCGCGGATGACGCAGTTCAGGACTGTCTGGAAAAGGTTGTGGCCAACTGGCACCGGCGGCGCAACGACGACCCGCGTTCCTGGGTTTTCGCCATTCTCCACAATCTGGCGGTCAATCGCCTACGGCAACAGGCGCGCCGCGGCTTTGCGGTCGCTATTGAAGACGTGCCGGAAGCCGGCAACGTTGGAGAGGCCGTCCAGGAGAGCATTGTCTATGGACAGGAAGTGATGGCGGCGATCGACCGCCTGCCACCCGATTATCGCAGCATCCTGCTTCTGGTATCCGTCGAGGACATGACCTATTCGGAAGCGGCCAAGGTGCTCGATATTCCGATCGGCACCGTCATGTCGCGTCTCTCGCGCGCCAGGGAACAGCTGCGAACGCTACTTGAGCGCAAGCCCATCAATATGCCATCTGCCGGACCGCACCTGCGGAGGATCAAATGACCAGGAAACCCATCACCGAAGACGATCTTCAGGGCTATGTTGACGATGTTCTCGATGCCGAGCGCCATCGCGAAGTCTCAGATTATCTGCAGGGCAACCCGGAAGCCGCCGCTCGCCTTTCCTCTTATGCAAGCCAGGTTGCAGCATTGCGCTCAGCCATGGATCCCGTCATGCAGGAGCCTGTCCCGAGCCGGCTCAATCTGGCTCATATCGCCGCCGCCCGACGGCCTCGGGCGCGTGCCGGATTTGCGCCGATGGCAGCCGCGGCGATGGCGCTTCTGGCCGTTGGCGCTACCGGCGGCTGGTTGGTGAAGGGCATGACGGCACCTGCGACCGAGGGTGTCGCGATGCTGGCGCAAGAAGCGTCGGCGAGCTACGGAACCTTCGCTTCCGACAAGGTCCGCCCGGTCGAAGTTCGCGCCAGCGAGAGCGATACGCTGAAGCAGCTGGCATCCTCAACACTAGGCGCCTCTGCAGTCATCCCGGATCTGTCGAAAGCCGGATACCGGCTGATGGGCGGACGGATAGTATCCACGCTGCATGGTCCCGGCGTCATGCTGATGTATGACAACGACCATGGAAGCCGGCTGGTTATGTTGTCACGCAAAATGCTGGTCGACCAAAACAGGCCGATGATCGCGAGTTCCAGCGGAGCGGTGAATGGCTGGAGCTGGGCCAATGACGGGCTCGGCTATAGCCTCGTCGGCTCGGTGCCGAGCAACGAGCTTCACTCCTTCGCCGACGATGTCAGGTCGCAGGTGACGACCGCGCTGTAAGCGTTCGGGGCGCCCTTGTCAGGCGCCCCGAACCTTCTATCAGCCTTCCAGCCACTTCACCTGTTCGGGCGTCAACTTGATGTCGAGGGCCGAGAGGCTGTCTTCGAGCTCGGCGATTGTGCGCGGGCCGATCAGCGGGATGACCGGGAAGGGCTGTGCGATGACATAGGCAAGCGCGATATGGATCGGGCTGCGGCCGAGCTTGTTGGCGAGTTCGATCGCCCGGTCGCGGCGTTCAAAGTTGCGATCCGAATACCAGCAACGGACGATTTCCTCGTCGTCATGCTTGTCGCGGCCGGCGCGGTCGGTGAAGAAGCCGCGGCCCTGGCTCGACCAGGCGAAGTTCGGGATCTGCTTCTTATTCAGCCACGCCTTCCACTCGTCGTCGGAAGCCGCGACGCAACCGGCCCAGATCGGATCCAGCATCTCGGCCAGCGAGAAGTTGTTGGAAAGGGCCGCCGGCGCCGTCTTGCGGTTCTTGTCGGCATAGGCGATCGCCTCTTCCATGCGCGCCCGCGTCCAGTTCGAGCCGCCGAAGATGCCGCGGATGCGGCCGCGCTTGACCTCTGCATCCATGGCATCGACGAATTCGCCGACCGGGACGGCTGTATTGTCGCGGTGCATGAAATAGATATCGACATAGTCGGTCTTGAGACGGTCGAGCGACTGGTCGAGCTGTTTGGCGATCATATCTGGATAGCAAAGCGGCGAGTGGGCGCCCTTGCCGATCAGCACGATCTCGTCGCGCGGAACCTTGCGGCTCGTGTGCCAGTCGCCGAAGATCGCCTCGGTCTTGCCGCCGCCATAGACATGGGCCGTATCGAAGGCATTGCCGCCTGCCTCATAGAAGGCATCGAGCGTCAACGATGCGGCGGCAAAATTCGGGAAGAATTCGAAGCCGAGTGTGACGACAGAGGCGGGCTTCAGGATGCCCGGAATTTCACGCTTCGGAATGCTGTTGCCGAGCTTGACCGGTGCGCCTGCGAGATTGAGCGTCCGCTTCGTTGCCTTCTCGACCCCGTATTCCAGGCCGACGGAAGCGCGCCACTGGTCGAGAACCCTGAGGTTTCCGATGGAATCCGCCCAGCTCATGCCCGGCGACGTAAACTCATGCTTTCCAGCGCGGATCGCATCGCCTGCGGCATCGACCTCGAAGGAATAGAGCCAGCGGTCCTCCTTGACCTCGACCGTTTCCTGCTCGTTGCCCTTGACGATCTCGATCTTGCCGGTGCCGCCCTTGTGGCCGGAGGCGAACCAGAAATCCTTGACCTCGATGCGGCCATCCGAGCCGATGATGCGCAGCGTGTTGTCCTGGTTGGCCATGATCGAGCACGAGACTTCGGCGATGATCGAGTTCGGGAACTTCAGGACTGCCGAGGCCCATTCATCGACGCCGGACTGGCCAAGATGAGCAACGCCCGAGACCTTCTCCGGCTCCAGGAACGGCTTGCCTTCGGCGGCACCGGCAATCAGCCGCGCCATCGACACCGGATAGCCGCCGACATCGAGAATGCCGCCGCCCGCGGTGTCATTGGAAAACAGCCGGTGCTCGGGCTTGAAGGTGCCCATATTAAAACCGAAGCTGGAGCGGATGATCCTGACGGCGCCGATGACGCCGCTCTTCACCAGCTCGACGATCTTCGCCGTCTGCGGATGGACGCGGTACATGAAGGCTTCGCCGGCAAAAACGCCGGCCTTCTTGGCCTCGTGATAGATCGCGTCGGCATCGTAAGCGGAAAGCGCAATCGGCTTTTCGACGAGCACATGCTTGCCTGCGCGGATTGCCTTGATCGCCCATTCGGCATGGCCGGTATGCGGCGTGGCGATATAGATCGCGTCGATTTCAGGGTCGGTAAGCAGCGCGTCATAACCCTTGACGATGCGGGCGCCCGGGAAACCGTCGCCGAGGCCGGGCTTGTCGGGATTGCGCGTCGCGATGGCCGAAAGCTTGCCGGTCCGCGAATGCGCGATGCCATCCGCAAAGGTGCGGGCGATGGTGCCGGGACCGATGATGCCCCAGCGGATCGGTTGTTCTGAGCTCATATCTATTCCTCTTTCATAAAATGCGTCTTGGGATTGCGGATGGTCAGCGCAGGCGTTGGCCCGTGCTGTCGAAAAGGAAGCTGCGTTTGGCGAAGAGCGAAACGGTGAGGCTGTCGCGATTGCCGGTGGCGCGCGATTCCGGCCGCTCGATGATGAGCTGCTCGCCGCCGAGCGTTGCGTAGATGTAGCTGGTATTGCCGAGATGCTCGGCGACATCGACGCTGACAGTCAGGTCGGCATCGCCCTTGCCGGCATCGCCGAAATGCTCCGGACGGACGCCGAGCGTCACTTCGGTGCCCTCGGTAAGTGACGCGGTAAGCGGCAGCGTCAACCGGACATTCTTGTCTGCGGTGAGCGCGATCGTCAGTCCCGCAGCACCCTTGCCTGTGACAACAGCCTTGATGAAATTCATCTTCGGCGAGCCGACGAAGCCGGCCACGAACTGGTTTGCCGGATCGTCGTAGAGATCGAGCGGCGCGCCGACCTGCTCGATATTGCCGGCGCGCAGCACGACGATCTTGTCGGCCAGCGTCATCGCTTCCGTCTGGTCGTGGGTGACGTAGATCATCGTCGTGCCGAGCTGCTTGTGCAGGCGGGAGATTTCGACGCGCATCTGAACGCGCAATTCGGCATCGAGGTTCGACAGCGGCTCGTCGAACAGGAAGACCTCGGGCTCGCGCACGATGGCGCGGCCGATCGCGACGCGCTGGCGCTGGCCGCCGGAGAGCTGTTTCGGGCGGCGCTGCATGAGCTCGTTGATCTGCAGGATACCGGCGGCGTGCTGGACGCGCTTCTCGGTATCCTCCTTCGGATTGCCGTTCATGCGCAGGCCGAAGGAAAGGTTCTCGGCCACCGTCATATGCGGATAGAGCGCATAGGACTGGAAGACCATGGCGATACCGCGGTCGGCGGGCTCGACATCATTGACCACCTTGCCGCCGATATTGATCTCGCCGCCGGAAATATCCTCGAGCCCGGCGATCATGCGCAGGAGCGTGGACTTGCCGCAGCCCGAAGGGCCGACGAAGACGACGAACTCGCCGTCCTTGACCTCCAGATTGGCGCCATGGATGATTTCGAGAGCGCCGTAGCGCTTGATGACGTTCGTGAGTGAAAGCTCTGCCATGCGGCTCCCCGATTATTTGATTGCGCCGGCAGCGATGCCGGCGATGAAGTGGCGCTGCAGGAGCACGAAGACGATGAGGATCGGCGCGGTCAGCATCGTGGCGCCCGCCATGATGCCGCCCCAGGACACCTTGGTAAGTCCGATCAGGGTTCCCAATGCCACCGGTGCCGTCATCATCGCCGGACGCGAGTTGATCAGCAGCGGCCAGAGATAGTTGTTCCACGACACCAGGAAGAGGATGATGGCGAGCGCCGCCATGGTCGGCCGCGCCAAGGGCAGCGCGATCCTCAGGAAGATCTGCCATTCCTTGACGCCCTCGACGCGCGCCGCATCGAACAGCTCGTTCGGCATCATCGAGAAGGACTGGCGCATGAAGAGCACGCCGAGCGAATTGAAGAGCGGCGGAACGATGAGCGCCACCCAGGTATTCGCCAGCTTGAACTCGCGCGCCACCATGATGAACTGCGGGATGACGACCACGGCAAAGGGCAGCGTGATGGTGCCGAGGATGATGGCGACGACGACAGAACGCCCGGCGAAGCGGTAGCGCGCCAGCGCCCAGCCTGCCATCGAGGTCAGCAGCACCGAAAGCACGGTGTAGATGACGGCGACCGAGATCGAGGTGAACATCGCCCGGGTGAAGCCGGTCTGCGCTTCCAGATCCCTAAAGTTCGCGACGAAATTCGTCGACGGCAGCAGCACGATCTCCGGGCTGAAGATGCCGTAGTCGGGCATGGTCGAGAAGATGAACATCATCCAGAGCGGAAAGAGCCAGATGATCGCCAGCGGCGTCAGCACCGCATGCAGCGCGATCTTTCTGAGGAGAAGCGATTGCGATTTGGATTTCATTTCGGCTCCCTCCCGACCCACAGATTGAGCAGCGAGATTGCAACGGCGAGCGCTGCCATTGTGTAAGCGACGGCTGACGCATAACCGAAGTTCAGCGACAGGAACCCCTGGCGGTACAGCAGCAGGCCAAGCGTCTCCGTGCCACCACCCGGACCGCCGCGATTGGTGATCAGGAACGGTTCGGTGAAGAGCTGCATCGTGCCGATAACCGAGAGCACCACGCAGAAGAGGATGATCGGCTTCAGCAGTGGCAGGGTGATGTGAAAGAACTGCTGCGTCTTGCTGACGCGATCGAGCGTCGCGGCTTCATAGACATCGTCTGGAATGGACTGCAGGCCGGCCAGGATGATGATGGCGTTATAGCCCGCCCAGCGCCAGGTCACCGCGATGATGACGAGCGCCATGGCGGCATTGGCATTGTCGAACCAGGAGACGGCGGGCAGACCGACCGAGGTGATGAGCTTGTTGACGATGCCGAAATCGATGCTGAACATCAGCCGGAAGACGGCCGCATAGGCGACCTCGCCGACGACGACGGGCGCGAAGAACGCAAAGCGGAAGAGCGGGCGCAGCTTCAGGAGCGGCGAATTCAGCAGCACCGCCATAACGGTGGCGATCGCGATCATCACCGGAACCTGGATAACCAGTATGATCAGCGTGTTATAGAGCGCGTTGTAGAAGGCCGGGTCGCCGAACAGGCGCCCCCAATTGGCCGAGAGGCTGAACTTCCACGGATTGACGCGCGTATTCTGAAACGAGATCAGAAACGAACTGATGATCGGCCACACCCAGAAGGTGGCGAAAACAATGAGATAGGGCGCGAGGAACGCGTAGGCGCTCCGGTTGCGGATCGGCATATTTTCCTCCTCACAGACGCAACGAGCCATCCCGGGGGATGGAGCGCCGGGCGCGCGGGGCGCCCGGCTTCGTCACTTATTCTGCGACCGGAAGACCCGTCGCGGTGGCGATCTGCTTGGCAGCGTCGTCAAGCGCTGCCTTGGCATCCGGATAGCCACCGGCGAAATACTTGGTCTGCGATGCCTTGTAGATGGCGTCCGCATCCGTCTGGAACTGCGTGCCGCGGCTCGGCACGATCTTCGGCAGGGTCGAGAGAATGTCGGCCCAGACCTTCTGGCCGCCCCAATAGGGCTGCGGCTCGTTGACGAACGGGTCCTGGACGGCAGAGAGCAGCGAGGGAACAAGGCCGAAGGACTTCAGCATCGTCACCTGGCCTTCATTGGTGGCCAGCGCGTAGTTGATGTAGTTCCAGGCCGCTTCCTTGTTTTCGGAATTGGCAGCGATCGCCAGCGACGAACCGCCGAGGTTGGCGGCATGCGGGCCATCAGCCGTCAGGCTCGGCATCATGTAGACGCCCCACTTGCCGGAAAGATCGGGCGAGCCGGAGCGGATCGTGCCTTCATACCAGCCGCCATACATCTGGCTGGCAACCTTGCCTGCGGTGTTTGCCTGGATCTTTTCGTCCCAGATGGCGGCCGTCAGCGTGCCGGCATCCTTCATCTGCTTGACCTTTTCGAGGGTCGCGACGCAGGCGGGCTTGTTGATGGTGATCGACTGGCCATCCTCGGAGAAGTAGCCGCAGCCCTGCTCGTTCGAGATCATGCGGAACCATTCGCTGTCGCCGTTGAAATCGGCCTGGGCCATGACGACGCCGGGATTGGCTTCCGAGATCTTCTTGCCGGCAGCGATGAAATCGTCCCAGGTCTTGATGCTTGCCGGATCGACGCCGGCCTTTTCATAGAAATCGCGGCGGTAGAAGACGGCGACGGGACCGGAATCCCACGGCATGGCGTAGGCGACATCGCCCACTTCCAGCTCGGTGCGCTTGAAGTCGGGGAATTTCGCCTGGATATCGGCGTTGTAGCCGAGGTCCTTCAGGTTGGTGAAGCAATCCGGGAAGCGGTTCCAGAAGATTTCCGCTTCGAAGTTTTCGACGGTGACGATGTCAGGCAGGCCGTCTCCTCCGGCGGCGCAGGCGGCCAGCATCTTGTCGAAGACCTGCTGGTTGCCGAGATCCTGAACGTCGACTTTGACGTCGGGGTATTTCTTGTTGAAGCCTTCCACTGTGGATTTCAGCGCCGATGCGGCGACGTTCCAGCTCCAGATGGTGAGCGTGCCCTGCTCTGCATAAGCGGAGCCGGAAGCAAGAAGCGCGACAGCAGCCGTCGCACCGATAAGATTGAAGCGCATTGAAAATCCTCCCTTTTCAATTGCCGTCCCTTAGCGAACGTGCCTACACTAGCTTGCAGGCACCGGCTGTCTCCTAAAAAGGGAATATGGATTTGGCGGAAAGTAAGGTCGCGGGAAGAGCCATCTATCAGCCGGGTGCGAGCAGCATCGAGGGCCTACCCACCGCTTTGCAGATGTTCCACGCCCATCCGCCCGTCATGGTCATGCCCCACTGGCACGCGCAGGTCGAGGTCAACTATGTGATGCGCGGCACCGTGCATTACCGGATGAGCGACCACCAATTTTCGCTGAAGGCTGGCGAGATGTGCCTGTTCTGGGGCGGCCAGCCGCATCAGATGGACGAATCATCCGACGATTCGATTTATGCGGGCGCCCATCTGCCGCTCGTCTATTTTTTCCGCATGCGCCTGCCGGTCGCCATCTCCAGCCAGCTGATGCGCGGTGCGACCATGCTGACCTCGGCGACCGATGCCGCCGACAACGAGAATTTCGCCCGCTGGCACCGCTACGCGACCTCCGGCGATCCGGCAAAGTCGCAGCACGCCGTCGACGAGCTGCTCCTGCGCATCGAGCGCATCCTGCTCGAACCCTATTCGATGATCGGCCTCGGCGCAGACCTTGCCGAGAACGATCCGCCCTACGCGCAGTCGTCGCGCAATGTCGCACGCATGTGCGATTTCATCGCCGCCAATTTCATGGAGGATATCGACACGATCGATATCGCTCGCGCCGCCGATCTTCATCCGAAATATGCGATGAACCTGTTCAAAAAATCGACCGGCATGACGCTCAGCAAATATGTGAACCTGCTGCGGCTCTCGCGCGCCCAGGCGATGCTGATGAGCGAGGA
The DNA here is from genome assembly GCF_040546565.1 of Rhizobium sp. OAE497. Taxonomy (NCBI): domain Bacteria; kingdom Pseudomonadati; phylum Pseudomonadota; class Alphaproteobacteria; order Hyphomicrobiales; family Rhizobiaceae; genus Rhizobium; species Rhizobium sp. OAE497. Next base: position 687,380 of record NZ_JBEPOA010000002.1, on the reverse strand, counting down.
GGCCAACGTGCTGCAGGTCGCCATGGACAGCGGCTTCGGTTCGATCAGCGCTTTCAACAAATCCTTCCGGCACATCGCCGGCATGTCGCCCTCCGATTTCCGTCGCGACCTGCGCTCTTCGGGAATTTCGACGGCAAACTGAACCCATTCACATCAAACACGGAGACGTCCCCATGGCTGGAAGACTGGCAGGCAAGATTGCGATCATTTCCGGCGGCGCGACGGGCATGGGCGGGGCGGCATCGAAGCTCTTTGCGGCCGAGGGCGCAAAGGTGGCGATCATCGACCGCAACGAGGCAGCCTCCGCCGAGACCGTGAAGGCTATCCGGGATGCCGGTGGTACCGCCGAATACTGGGTCGCCGATGTCTCCGACGAGAAGGCCGTCAATGATGCGGTGAAAGGCGTCGAGGAGAAGTTCGGCGCGGTCACGGTACTCTTCAACCATGCCGGCACGATCGTCATCAAGCCGTTCCTGGAAACGACGCTCGAAGAGTGGGAGTGGCTGCATGGCGTCAACGTCCGCTCGATGTTCCTGATGACCAAGGCCGTGCTGCCTAAGATGATTGCATCAGGTGGCGGCTCTATCGTCTGCACCTCGTCGATCTCGGCGGTTGCCGCAACGCCGATGGAAGTGCTCTACGACACGACAAAGGGCGCCGTGCATATGTTTGCCCGGGCGATCGCCGTCGAGTTCCGCGACCGCAACATCCGCTGCAATGCCGTCTGCCCCGGCTTCATCCGCACGCCGCATGGCCTGCGCGAGGTCGCAGAGCTGCAGAAGCTCGGCGTCGATGTCTCCGACGCGGCGATCGCCGCCCAACAGGGCCGGATCGGCGAGCCCGAGGATGTGGCGCGCGCAGCGCTCTACCTCGCCAGCGACGACTCGAATTTCGTCAACGGGGTCCATCTCTTCGTCGACAACGGCTTCACGGCGATCTGAAAGGTTCTGGTAACCACGACTGGCCAAATCCCCGCAGCGGATAAAATAGATAGCGAATAATTTGAATCCTATCGAATTTGATGCTATATGCGCCGCATGACCTCCTACAACAGCCTTCAGCGCGTCTTTACCGCCAACCTGCTTTCGACCGGCCGCCAATGGCGCCGTGCGGTCGACCTCGCTCTCAGCAGCCACGGAATTTCCGAGGCCTGCGCCGCCCCCCTGCTCTGGATCGGCCGCCTCGGCGGCGGTGTCCGGCAAGTGGTGCTCGCAAGCCATGTCGGCATCGAGGGCCCCTCGCTGGTGCGCCTTCTCGACCAGCTCGAGACGCTCGGTCTTGTCGTGCGCAAGGACGACCCGGCCGACCGCCGGGCCAAGGGTCTCTACTTAACCGAAGAAGGCAGCGCGCTTGCGGCGCGCATGGAAGCCGTGCTCGACGAGCTGCGCGGACGCATCATGCAAGACGTCAGCAAGGCTGACCTCGAAGCCGCCGTGCGTGTGCTTCAGGCCTTCGACAATATCGACGTGACGCAGACAGGCGCCATCGAAAAGGAAATCGAGGCAGCGTCGTGACACCTGGATGGCGTGACTGGTTGTTTTCGGGCAAGGCGTTCCTTGCGTCGATGCTGGCGCTTTTCGTGGCGCTTTCGCTCGATCTGCCGCGACCCTATTGGGCGATGGCGGCCGTCTATGTCGTGGCCAATCCACTGGCGGGCGCCACGAGCTCCAAGGGGCTCTATCGCGCGCTCGGCACGCTGCTCGGCGCGTCGGCGGCCGTGTTCTTCGTTCCCCTCTTCGTCAACGCTCCTGAACTGCTGTCGATCGTCGTCGCCCTCTGGACGGGCACGCTGCTCTTCATCTCGATGCTTGATCGCAGTGCCAGAAGCTATGTCTTCATGCTGGCCGGCTATTCGCTGCCGATGATCGCCCTGCCCTCCGTCGGCTCACCTGAAACGGTCTTCGACACGGCGCTTGCCCGTTCGGAAGAGATCATCATCGGCATCGTCTGCGCCAGCCTCGTCAGTGCGGTCGTCTTCCCGGCCAGCGTCAGCTCGCTGCTTGGCCAGCGCATCACCACCTGGCTCGACGATGCCGGAAGCTGGGCCGACGAGATCCTGCGCGGCGAAGGCGCCTCGCCCGCGACCCCGCTGAAGCGGCAGAAGCTCGCCTCCGACGTCACTGGCCTCGATCTCGTCATCAGCCAGCTCGGCCATGATGCCAACGGCCGCGATATCGCGCGCCATTCGCGCGAATTGCGCGGCAGATTGCTGATGCTGCTACCACTGTTTTCCTCCCTCGCCGACCGCCTCCATGCCCTGAAATCATCAGGACAGGAGCTGCCGCCGGCGCTTTCCGTTCTGCTCAACGACGCCGCATCCTGGCTGCAGCAGGGCGGCGCCGGAAAGCCGGATGGAACAGGCGCCAGGCTGCGCCGCCGCATCGATGACGTGCAGACATCCGAAAGCAGCGAGACCGGCTGGAATGCGCTCCTCTATCGCAGCGCCCTCGCCCGCCTCGGCGAGATCGTCGATCTCTGGCACGATTGCCTGACGCTGCGCGACGAGATCGCCAGCGGCCGTCATGCAGGCCCCTGGCATCCGGTTTTCCGCCATCGCCAGGTGGTCGGCCGCGTCCGGCACTATGATTTTGCGCTGATTGCCTTTGCCGCCGGTTCGGTCGTGGCAGGCATTGCGGTTGCCTGCTTCTTCTGGATCTTCACCGGCTGGCAGAATGGCGCGGGCTTCGTGACCATGGCGGCCGTCGCCTGCTCGTTCTTTGCGGCGATGGATCGCCCAGCACCCTTCATCCGCTCGATGTTCATCTGGTCGGCGGTGAGCCTTGTCATCTCCTTCACCTACATCTTTGCCATCCTGCCGGCGGTCAATTCCTATGAGCTCCTGGTGGTGGCCTTCGCCCCGCCATTCCTGCTGCTCGGCCTTCTGATCACCCGCCCGCAGTTTAACATGCTGGCGATGCTGCTTTCGGTGAACAGCGCAAGCTTCATTGCCCTGCAGGATCGCTATACGTCCGACTTCACGACCTTCACCAATGAGGCGATCGCAGCCCTTGCCGGCATCGGCTTTGCCCTCGTCTGGACGCTGATCGCAAGACCCTTCGGCGCCGAACTTGCCGCCTGGCGGCTGGTGCGTGCTGGATGGAAGGATCTGGCGGAAACGGCAGCCGGCGAGCGGCGCACCGATCACGAGCGGCTTTCCGGACGTATTCTCGACCGCCTCGGCCAACTCGTTCCGCGCCTTGCCGCGGTCGAAGACCGGGAGCTGAAAAAGGTCGACGGCTTTGCCGATGTCCGTCTCGGCTTCAACGTCTTGATGCTGCAGACGAAGCGGAAGGAACTGAGCGGCGCGAGCGCCGTCTCCATCGGCCGCGTGCTTACAGGCGTTTCCGATTTTTACCGCTCGAGGCTCGACGCCGGTCAGGCGATCGATCCGCCCGATACGTTACGGGCAGCGATCGACGACAGCCTGGGAACGATCGCCCATGAACAGGCTGAGACCCGCGACAACATAGACGCGCTGGTTGGCCTGCGCCGCGCACTCTTCCCCGAGGCGCCGCCACCCGAACATTGGCCGGCGCCCGAGACCATCCCCACCCCTCTTCAGATTGCAGCCGAGTAAACTGTCATGCCTGCCGAATTCGATCTTTATGGCGTCTATGTGCCGCGCCTCCTCGTTCTCATGGTGCTCTCTCTTCTTCTCGTGATGATCATCCGCCGCGGACTGAGCTGGCTCGGCGCCTATTCGCTCGTCTGGCACCGCGGCCTCTTCGATCTCTCCCTCTATGTGCTGCTCCTTGGAGCGGTCTCCTCTCTGACACGCTGGTACTTCGCATGAACACGCTAAAATCAATCTCCCGCCTGATCGTCACCCTCGCCTTCGTTGCCGCTGCCGCCTATGCCGGCCATGGCCTCTGGGTGCATTACATGGATGAACCCTGGACGCGCGACGCGCGCCTGCGCGCCGATGTCGTCGGCATCGCGCCCGATGTGTCCGGCCTCGTCAGCGACGTCGCGGTCAAGGACAACCAGTCGGTCAAGAAGGGCGACGTCCTCTTCCGCGTCGATGGCGAACGGTTCAAGATTGCGCTCGCTCAGACCGAAGCGGCCCTCGAAGGCGCCAAGGCGGCCCTCGAACAGGCCCGCCGCGAGACAGAGCGCCAGGAGCGGCTCGGCGACGCTGCTTCCATGCAGCAGAAGGAACAGGCGCGCACCGCCGCCGACCAGGCGGAAGCCACCTACCTCCAGGCCGTCGCCAACCGCGATCTGGCCCAGCTCAATCTCGACCGCTCGGCCGTCAAGGCCACCGTCAACGGCACGGTCTCGAACCTCAGCCTGCGCCCGGGCGACTACGTGACGGCGGGAACGGCGAAGGTCGCACTCGTCGATACCGACTCGCTGCGCGTCGAAGGCTATTTCGAGGAAACCAAGCTGCCGCGCATCCATGTCGGCGACAGCGTCACCATCCATCTGATGGGCCATCGCCAGACGCTGGAAGGCCATGTCGACAGCATCGCCACCGGCATCGAGGATCGCGAGCGCACCTCGGGTACGGGCCTTCTTGCCAATATCAACCCGACCTTCAGCTGGGTGCGCCTGGCGCAGCGCGTTCCCGTCCGCATCAATCTCGACAAGGTGCCCGAAGACATCAAGCTGATCGCCGGCCTGACGGCCACCGTCGAGGTCGGCGGCCACAGCGGCGACCTCGCATCGCTTAACTGAGGCTTCTCAGAAGTCCCAGTCTTCGTCTTCGGTAGCCACCGCCTTACCGATGACGTAGGACGAGCCGGAGCCAGAGAAGAAGTCATGGTTCTCGTCGGCATTCGGCGAGAGCGCCGACAGGATCGCCGGATTGACCTTGCAGGCTTCCGGCGGAAACAGCGCTTCATAGCCGAGGTTCATCAGCGCCTTGTTGGCGTTGTAATGCAGGAACTTCTTGACGTCTTCGGTCAGCCCGACGCCGTCATAGAGCGCCTCGGTATACTTTGCCTCGTTGTCGTAGAGCTCCAGCAGCAGATCGAAGGCAAAGTCCTTGATCTCCTGGCGACTCGCCTCCGGCAGGCGCTCGACGGCGCGCTGGAACTTGTAGCCGATATAGTAGCCATGCACCGCCTCGTCGCGAATGATCAGGCGGATCATGTCGGCGGTGTTGGTGAGCTTGGCGCGGCTCGACCAGTACATCGGCAGATAGAAGCCGGAATAGAACAGGAAGCTTTCGAGGAAGACGCTCGCGACCTTTTTCTTCAACGGATCGCCCGAAGCATATTGCTCCATGATCAGCGCCGACTTCCGCTGCAGGAACTCGTTCTCCTCCGACCAGCGATAGGCGTCGTCGACATCCGGCGTCAGGCAGAGCGTCGAGAAGATCGACGAGTAGGAGCGTGCGTGCACGGCCTCCATGAAGGAGATGTTGGAGAGCACCGCCTCTTCATGCTGGGTCGCGGCATCCGCCATCAGCTTCACCGAGCCGACGCCGTTCTGGATCGTGTCGAGCAGCGTCAGCCCGGTGAAGACGCGGATGGTCAGCTGCTGCTCCTCGGGCTTCAGCGTCGCCCAGGAGGGGATGTCGTTCGATAGCGGCACCTTTTCAGGGAGCCAGAAATTGCCGGTTAGGCGGTTCCAAACTTCGAGGTCCTTGTCGTCCTCAATGCGGTTCCAGTTGATGGCGCGGATGCGGCTGATTGGTTTTACGGCGATGTTCATAGTGTGCCCTTTGGAAGGAATTCATCTGTAGCCCCCTCATCCGCCTGCCGGCACCTTCTCCCCGAGGGGAGAAGGGATACCGCGGCGGCGTCTCGCTCAACATCCCCTCTCCCCCCGGGGAGAGGGCTAGGGTGAGGGGGCCGCTTGCTCAGAACATTAAAGCTGAGGGATCAAAGCGTGCACGACACACACCCTTCCACCTGCGTGCCCTCCAGCGCCATCTGGCGAAGGCGGATGTAGTAGATGGTCTTGATGCCCTTCTTCCAGGCGTAGATCTGCGCCTTGTTGATGTCGCGGGTCGTCGCGGTGTCGCGGAAGAACAGCGTCAGCGACAGGCCCTGGTCGACATGCTGGGTCGCTGCCGCATAGGTGTCGATGATCTTCTCCGGCCCGATCTCGTAGGCATCCTGGTAATAGTCGAGATTGTCGTTGGTCAGGAAGGCTGCCGGGTAATAGACGCGGCCGATCTTGCCTTCCTTGCGGATCTCGATCTTCGAGACGATCGGGTGGATCGAGGAGGTCGAGTGGTTGATGTAGGAGATCGATCCCGTCGGCGGCACGGCCTGCAGGTTCTGGTTATAGAGACCACCCGACATGACCGCTTGCCTCAGCGCCATCCAGTCTTCCTGCGTGGGAATTTCGATACCGGCATTGGTGAACAGGTCAGCAACCGTCTGCGTAGCCGGTTTCCATTCCTGCTCTGTGTATTTGTCGAAATATTCGCCGGACGCATATTTCGAATTTTCGAAACCTTTGAAGCTCTGGCCACGCTCGACCGCCAGCCGGTTCGAAGCACGGACGGCATGGTAGGTCACCGTGTAGAAGTACATGTTGGTGAAGTCGATGCCCGCTTCGGAGCCGTAATGGATGCGTTCGCGGGCGAGATAGCCGTGCAGGTTCATCTGTCCGAGACCGATGGCGTGGCTCTCGTCATTGCCCTTCTCGATCGACGGGACCGAGGAGATATGGCTCATGTCGGAAACCGCCGTCAGCGCCCGGATCGAAGTCTCGATCGTCTTGCCGAAATCGGCCGAATCCATCGCCGCGGCGATGTTCAGCGAGCCGAGATTGCAGGAGATATCCTTGCCCATATGCTTGTAGGACAGATCGTCGTTATATTCGCTGGCCTCGCTGACCTGCAGGATTTCCGAGCAGAGATTGCTCATGGTGATGCGCCCGGCGATCGGGTTCGCCTTGTTCACCGTGTCTTCGAACATGATGTAGGGATAGCCGCTCTCGAACTGGATTTCGGCGATCACCTGGAAGAAGTCACGCGCCTTGATCTTCTTCTTGCGAATGCGGCTGTCGGCCACCATCTCGCGATACTTTTCGCTGACCGAAATCTCGGTGAAGGGCACGCCGTAGACGCGTTCCACGTCATAGGGCGAGAAGAGGTACATGTCCTCGTTGTTCTTGGCGAGTTCGAAGGTGATATCGGGGATGACGACGCCGAGCGACAGCGTCTTGATGCGGATCTTCTCGTCGGCATTCTCGCGCTTGGTGTCGAGGAAGCGCATGATGTCGGGGTGATGCGCATTCAGATAGACCGCACCGGCCCCTTGCCGAGCGCCGAGCTGGTTCGCATAAGAAAACGCATCTTCCAGGAGCTTCATCACCGGAATGATGCCCGACGACTGGTTCTCGATGTGCTTGATCGGCGCACCGGCCTCGCGGATATTGGTCAGCGACAGCGCCACGCCGCCGCCGCGCTTGGAAAGCTGCAGCGCCGAATTGATCGAACGGCCGATCGATTCCATATTGTCCTCGACCCGCATCAGGAAGCAGGAGACGAGCTCGCCGCGCTGCTTCTTGCCGGCATTGAGGAAAGTCGGCGTCGCCGGCTGGAAGCGGCCGGAAATGATCTCGTCGACCATGTCGCGGGCGAGCGCCTCGTTGCCCCGCGCCAGCGCCAGCGCCACCATGCAGATGCGGTCTTCGTAGCGCTCCAGATAGCGCTTCCCGTCGAAGGTCTTCAGCGTGTAGCTGGTGTAATATTTGAAGGCACCGAGGAAGGTCGGGAACCGGAATTTCTTGTCGTAGGCGTGATCGAAGAGATCGCGGACGAAATTGAACGAATACTGGTCCAGAACCTCCTGCTCGTAGTAGCCCTCGGTCACCAGATAGTCGAGCTTCTCCCGGAGGTTATGGAAGAAGACGGTGTTCTGGTTGACGTGCTGCAGGAAATACTGCTTGGCCGCCTGCCGGTCCTTGTCCAGCTGGATCTTTCCCTCGCCGTCATAGAGGTTCAGCATCGCGTTCAGCGCGTGATAATCCAGCGCGGCGTCAGCGGCCTGCGCCTTCAAGGGGCGCTCGAGAACTGCCGTGTCCAAAATCGTTCCAATCCGTGTTTGACATTGGCGACGTCGTCGGCCGTGCCGAGAAGCTCGAACCTGTAGAGGTACGGCACCTGGCATTTGCGCGAGATGATGTCGCCGGCAAGCCCGTAGGTCTCGCCGAAGTTGCTGTTGCCCGCAGCGATCACGCCGCGAAGGTTCGAACGGTTTGCCGCATCGTTCAAGAAACGGATCACCTGTTTGGGCACGGCCCCCTTGCCGCCCTCGCCGCTATAGGTTGGGACGACAAGCACATAGGGCGACCCTGCCTGCAGGGTCGCGCCTGTGATGGGGATGCGCTGCGCGGGAAGGCCGAGCTTCTCGACGAAACGATGGGTGTTCTCCGACCGGCTGGAAAAATAGACGATCTCGCCCATCGCTGCGGCCGATCAGGCGAGCGCGCTGATCATGTCGGGGCGGAAGCCGGCCCAATGCTGCTCGCCGGCGATGACGACGGGCACCTGGCGGTAGCCGAGGCCCTGCACCAGCTCGTAGGCAGCGCTATCGGTGGAAACGTCGATGATCGTGTAGTCGATGCCCTGGCGGTCGAGGGCGCGGGTGGTCGCGGTGCACTGGACGCAGGCGGGCTTGCTGTAGACGGTGATGCTCATTGGGAAAACCTCGTGACTGGAAGGCATGGGATATCGTTCGGACATCCGCCGATATCCGCGTTTGGGAAGACCGAAATGGAAGGCAGCCGTTACCGATTGCCGGGCGTCAGCAGCCCGTCATTCGCGCCGGTATGATCTGAAACTCAAAGACATAAGACTTCACCCCGAAGTGGCTCATGCAGGACACACCGGAGGAAGCGAAGAGCCGCATCATGCGCGCATCTCATCGCTCGCCAGCCGGACACCCCGCCCGTGGACGTTTTCGCTCAAGGCAGGTCTCCTGGCTTGCGGATCATCACATTCATCCCGGCCTTCCCGGGTCTTCATGACCCAGTGACCCGAAATGGGACAGATGCTCGCCGCTTACAGTTGCGGGGGCAGCTCCGGCATTGTCCCGCTTTGCAGCGGGTCTCACCGAATTCCCGTCTTAGCCCACGACCCCTACGAATCGTGAGAACCTCGAACACTAGATATAGTACGCGAGTCAAAATCAGCGTCAATAATTTGTTTGCCAACAGCACGGAGGAAAGTGGGGAAATCCAGCGAACATGGTGAATGGGGAGTAAACGCGGGGGTCAATGCCAGCCGCGTTTGCTCCCCTCTCACACTCTGCTACCGAAGAAAATTGGCCAGCCTGCCCTACTTCAGGAGCCGCGTTAGGCCATAGGCCTATGACAACATCTGTGGAGCGCTGGTCTCGACCGGCGCCTGCAGCTTCTGCGCCGCAAGCACGACTTCGACGCGGTTGCGGGCGTCGAGTTTCTGCATCAGCAGCGTCATGTAGTGCTTGACGGTCTTCTCGCTGATGTCGAGCATGCTGGCGATTTCGCGGTTGGTCTTGCCCTGCAGCAGGTAGGTGACGATCTGCTCCTCGCGGGCGCTGAGCCGCTTCTGCATCTGCGCCTTGCGGCGGATTTCAGCCGTCTTCATCGACAGGATGACCTTGGTGGCGAAGCCCGGCGTGATGAAAGTGCTGCCGTCATGGACGGTCTTGATCGCCTCGTAGAGATCGCGCGCCGTGCTGCCCTTGAGCACATAGCCGCAGACGCCGAGATTGAGAACCTGGATCGCCGTGTCGATATTGGCGGTCGCGGTGAAGACCACGACCTTGGTGCCTTCGTAATTCTTCTGGATCAGCTCAAGCGCCGCCAGCGTGTCGCCCGGCATGCTGAGATCGGTGACGAGGACATCGGGACGATGCTCCTCGACGATCTTCAGGGCGTCGATGGCATTCTCACCGCGCGCCGTGACCCGGAGGTCATCCTTAGCGGAGTAAAGATTAACCAGTCCATCCAGTAATATTGGATGATCATCTACGAACGCGACCGAGATAGACATGATGACGAATAACCCCCTCGTCTTTCTATCCAACAGCTCTAATGTAATCAGAGCAAAACATAAAGCTGGATTTTAATGCTTGGTTAACTTCATCGTATTTGTGTCTATTCCACATCTATGCTTATAGCTACCTATCAATTCGGCTAGTTCCGGCTCAATGGGCGGCGGCATCCGCCTGCTGCAGTTCCAGCGTCATTGTCAGCACCATCCCGCCATCCGGGCGCTTGCCGATGGTCAGCGACCCGCCGAAGCTTTCGATGCGCTGGCGAAGGCCGTAAAGCCCCATTCCCCCTTCGCGCGCCGCAAGCGGCAGCGTCCCCGGAGGCAGACCGTCATCCTCGACCGAAATCGAGATGACCGGCATGTCGATGCGACATCGGACACGCTGACCGTTGGCGCCGGCATGTCGGTAGGCATTGTTGAGCCCCTCCTGCACGAAGCGGTAGATGCAGGTCTTCAGCGCCGGGGGCAGATCGGCATTCGTGCCGCTTGAGGTGAATGCGACCTTGGTTCGCGTGCGCGCCTCGTGCTGCTTGATCGCTTCGGCCACCACATCCTTGGCCCAGAGATGCAGGATCTCCGGCAGGAGCAGCGACTTCGTCACCGTGCGCGTTTCGATGAGCGCTTCGCCCAGCGCCTTGTTCGTCGCGTCGAGAGCCCTGTCGCGTTCATCCTTGCGGGTCAGGTCCCGCAGCTCGTCGAGCTGCAGGATGGCGAGCGTCATCAGCTGAACGGGACCATCATGCAGATCGGCGCCGATGCGGCGGATGAAGGTCTCGTTCATGTTGGCGAGCTCCATCGAGGCGCGCCGCGCCGTATCGCGCAGCTCCATCAGCTCCTTGGAAGCCAGTTCCGCCTCCTCGGCGCGATGGCTCAGCGCATGGCGCTGGGTCTCAATCGTCCGGCTGCCGCGCCTGACGATCAGGAACAGGCCGAGCATGACAACGAAGGAAAACAGCGCCACGGTCGCCCAGGTGACGATCCGCAGCCGGGCGAGCTCGCCCATGAAGCTGTTCGGCTCCTCATGGATCTCGGCGACGCCGATGATGCGGCCGGAAGCCTGGTCGTGGAGCGGGCTGTAGATCTCCAGATATTCCGTATTGATGTTGCGGAACGTGTGCTCGGCGGCCTTGAGATCGGCATAGATAGCGACGATCTCGCCTTTCAATGCCCGCTGCAGCCCATCGGGAAACTCGAAACGCTGGCCGATCATCGGCTTTGCGCGCGAATAGGCGACTGTCCCATCGGTCGCCCAGATTTCCAGATGCGGAAACCGCGCCTTGAAATCCGGATCGTCGAACAGCGAATCCAGAAGCTCGATGCTGGCAGCCGGAAGAACCTTCGAGAGCGCCAGCGCCTGGACCTCCGCCTCCGTCAGGCTCTGCACCAGAAGCGCTGTCGTCCCCGCCTTGCTGTTCAGCGCCTTGTCGGACACCAGTCGCGTCGTCAGATAGCCGGCCGAGAGCGTGGCGATCAGAATGACGAGGCCGCTCGCAATCAGAAACTGCGTCGAAAGCGTCCGGTGCGCCACCCAGGCGATCACATGCGTGAACAGCCGCGAGCGCTGCTGCGCAGGCTCCTTCACCTCTTCATGCACGTTAATATCCCCACCCTAAAGTATTCACTCGGCAAAACGTCCCCCAATGCCGATCAGGCTTCTATCGTCGCAGTATTGCGGCGCGAAAGAAAGGACCATTTTTATACTATAGGCGCAGGCCGATTCTATCAGACCAAAGGCCAATTCATCATAGGACTTTGCTCCCGGAGTAATAAGGACCGAAGACCTGCTCCGCCGGTGGACGAACATCGAAAACATCGTCCGACCATGCGCCGTTCAAAACCCCGGCAATTTTCCGCAAGATCGCATCATCCCAAGCCAGCCGTGCAAGGCGGGCTTCTAGACAGATCAAGGGCATATCGAGCCGCCGGAATCGTCAAGCGATCCGGCGGACAGGGGAAATTTGCAAACATCAGGCGCCGGGACAGCGCGCCGACGGAGGGGAAAATGGTAACGCTGGTAAGACACGATCTCGAATTCATCCTGAAGCAGATCGCCATCGCCGAACAGCATGCGGCCGGTGGCGACCTCGCGGCTCTCGTCGCCGAAGCCGGCGAAGCAGCTGGCGCGACCGGAACGGGTGCGCCGCAGGCGCATCTCCTGCCTTACGGTCTCAGGACAGTCGACGGCAGCTACAATAATCTGCTCGACGGCAAGGAAACCTGGGGCGCAGCCGACCAGCCGTTCACGCCGCTGGTGCAGCCGAACTACCTCAACGAGAACGACGACACACAGATGTTCGGGACACCGGCCAATCCGGTTTACCTGACCAACGGCAACTATACGCCGGGCACGCCGACCGGCAACCCGATGCTGGCGCCGGGCACCGTCGTCGATGCCGATCCGCGCATCATCTCCAACCTGATCGTCGATCAGACCAGCAATAACCCGGCCGCGATCATGGTCTATGACGCCATGCTCGCCGAGGGCAAGACGGCGACGCGCGCCGAAATGAAGGACGCCAACGGTATCACCGTGGTCCATGCGAACAATGTCATGGGTCCCGACGGCAGCATTCTCGCCGCGGCGGGTACGCCCGTCTACGTCTACACCTTCGAAAACGTTTCGCCCGATATCGGCGATTCCGCGCCGTACAATTCGATGTTCACACTGTTCGGCCAGTTCTTCGACCACGGCCTCGATCTCGTCGCCAAGGGCGGCGCAGGCACGGTCTATATCCCGCTGTCGCCGGATGACCCGCTTTACAATCCGGCATCGCCGCATACCAATTTCATGGTTCTGACCCGCGCCAGCCGCACCCCGGACGGCGAAGTCGCCGCCAACACCACGACGCCCTGGGTCGACCAGAACCAGACCTATACGTCGCATGCCTCGCATCAGGTCTTCCTGCGCGAATATGTCATGCACGACGGCAAGCCGGTCGCGACCGGCAACCTGCTCGACGGCGCCCGCGGCCTGCCGACCTGGGCCGACATCAAGGAACAGGCCCGCGAGATGCTCGGCATCGAGCTGACGGATGCCGATGTCACCAACATCCCGCTGCTGCGCACCGATCCCTATGGCCGCTTCATCCCCGATGCCAACGGTTATGCGCAGATCATCACCGGCATTGGCGCCGACGGCATCCCGAACACGGCTGACGACATCATCGTCTCCGGCACGCCGGGCGCCCCGGCCAGCACAGCCGGCGCCGTTCGCATCGGCCATGCCTTCCTCGACGATATCGCCCATGCCGCCGTTCCCGTAGTCGTCGGTGGCGTGCTTGTAGCCGATGCCGATGACATCGCCGGCAATCCGGTTGCGACGAACACACGCGGCCAGAATGTCGAGTATGACAACGAATTGCTCGACGCCCACTACATCACCGGCGACGGCCGCGGTAACGAAAACATCGGCCTCACCTCGATCCACCACATCTTCCATTCGGAACACAACAGCGTCGTCGAACAGACGAAGCAGGTCGTCCTCGACAGCGCCGATCTGGTCTTCATCAACCAGTGGCTCCTCGAGCCGATCACCACATTGCCGACGACGGAAGCCGAACTCGAAGGACTCGTCTGGAACGGCGAGCGCCTCTTCCAGGCCGGCCGCTTCACGACTGAGATGCAGTATCAGCATCTGGTCTTTGAAGAATTCGGCCGCAAGATGCAGCCGGATATCGACGCTTTCCTCTTCGAGCCGTCGACCGATATCAACCCGGCGATCTTTGCCGAATTCGCCCATGCGGTTTACCGCTTCGGCCACTCGATGCTGAACCAGGATATCGACCGTCTCGTCGAAAATCCCGACGGCACTTTCAGCTTCGACAACATCACCCTCTTCGACGGCTTCCTGAATCCACTCGAACTCGGCGAGGTCGATGCCAACGGCGACGTACTGATCGATCACGACCAGGCAGCCGGCGCGATCATCCGCGGCATGACCCGCCAGGGCGGCAACGAGATCGACGAATTCGTCACCGACGTGCTGCGCAACCAGCTGGTCGGCATTCCGCTCGACCTTGCTGCCCTCAACATCGCCCGCGGCCGCGACGTCGGCCTGCCGACGCTCAACGAGGCACGTGCGCAGTTCTATCAGGCCGCCGGCCAGGACACGCAGCTGAAGCCCTATGTCAGCTGGACGGACTTTGCGCTGAACCTGCAGAACACCGCCTCGATCGTCAACTTCATCGCCGCCTACGGCACGCATTCGTCGATCACCGGTGCAACGACGCTCGACGCCAAGCGCGCCGCAGCAGCCTCCATCGTGCTCAACACGGCAGGCGCACCGGCCGACCGCCTCGACTTCCTGAACTCGACCGGCGCTTGGGCGAATGCCGAGACCGGCCTGAACGACATCGACCTCTGGATCGGCGGCCTTGCCGAGAAGAAGATGGACTTCGGCGGCATGCTGGGCTCCACCTTCGCCTTCGTCTTCGAACTGCAGATGGAAAACCTGCAGGAAGCCGACCGCTTCTACTACCTCTCCCGCGTTCAAGGCCTGAACCTTCTCAACGAGCTGGAAAACAACTCGCTGAGCAAGATCATCATGCGCAACACCGATCTCGGCGCAGGCACGACCTCTCTGCCGGGCGACATCTTCTCGACGCCCGACTACACGCTTGAAATGGATGAGAGCAAACAGGTCGGCGATGACCCGATCTTCACCGATCCGATCCTGCAGGCCCTCACCCCGCTGGTCGTGCGCCGCGACACCGATGGCGATGGCGATCTCGATTACATGGCCTATCACGGCGGCGATCATGTCGTCATGGGCGGCACGGATGAAGACGACACGATCATTGCCGGCGACGGCGACGACACCATCTGGGGCTATGGCGGCAACGACACGCTCGAAGCAGGCTACGGCGTCGATCATGTCCACGGCGGCGACGGCGACGACATCATCACCAATGCCGGCACCGATATCGGCGCGGCCGACTTCCTGCATGGCGAAGGCGGCAACGACGTCATCCACGGCGGCAGCGGTCTGGCGCTGATCTTCGGCAACGACGGCAAGGACTTCATCATTGCCGGTCCTGACGGCAAGCACGTGCTCGGCGGCCTCGGCGACGACTTCATCCGCGGCGGCGACGGCGGCGACTTCCTGATGGGTAACGAAGGAAACGACTGGATCGAAGGCGGCGGGCGTTTCGACACGCTCTCGGGTGAAAACTCCGAACTGTTCTTCAACTCCTCGATCATCGGTCACGACGTTCTGAACGGCGACGGCAGCGACACCGACTACGACGCCGAATCCGGCGACGACATCATGTTCCAGGGCGATGGCATCCAGCGCAGCAACGGCATGGCCGGTTTCGACTGGGCGATCCACAAGGGCGACGACACGGCGGCCAATTCCGATCTCGGCATCCCGCTCTTCGCCACCCAGGAAGCCTTCATCCTGCGCGACCGCTTCGATCTCGTCGAAGGCCTGTCCGGCTGGATCCATGACGATGTGCTCACCGGCCGCGTCGCCCCGACCAATGCCCGGGCGGAACTGCAGAACACCGCAGCGATCCCCGGCACCGGCAGCCCGCTCGAAAGCTACTCGAACGCGCTGCTTGAGAAGAACCTCAGCCTGATCGCCGGTCTCTCCGAGCTCGTGGCGCACCGCGCCCGCACCAGTGTGACGGTCAACGGCGTCACCGAGACCATTGTCATGGATACGGCCGATGCCTCCGACATTCTGCTCGGCGGTGGCGGTGACGATGTCATCACCGGCCTCGCCGGCGACGACATCATCGACGGCGACCGCTGGCTCAACGTCCGCATCCGCATCAACGACCTCAACGGCAACGAGATCGGCTCGTCCGACGGTTTGTCGAAGGGCGTTTTCGACGACGACGGTAACGCGATGTTCGGTGGACGGTCGCTGAGCGACCTGATGTTCGACCGCACGCTCAACCCGAGCCAGCTGGAGATCGTCCGCGAGATCATCGACGGCGAGGAGGAAGGCGACATCGACACGGCTGTCTATACCGACGTCCGCGCCAATTACACGATCACCCAGAATGCGGATGGCAGCATCACCGTCGCCCATACCGGCTTCGACGAAGACGGCGGCCCGGATGGCGAAGAGGAAACCGTCGGCAACCCGGTTTCCGACGGCACCGACCGCCTCTTCAATATCGAGAAGCTGCGCTTTGCCGACGGCGAATACTCGCTCAGCCCTCCGCAGCTGCAGCTTTATACCCTCGAACGTGGCCAGTACCTCGATAACTTCGAGCCGTCGAACTACACCGGCTCCGATGGCACGACGCCCTGGACCACACCGTGGACCGAGAGCAGCGATAGCGGTGGCGCAACAGGTGGAGATGTACTCGTCACTGGTGGCGAACTCGTCTTCGACGAAAATGGCAACGGTGCCACGGTCCAGCGTGTCGCCAACCTTGCCGGAGCAACATCGGCTCGCCTGACCTACGATGTCGACGAAAGCGGCCTCGATCAGGGCGACAGCGTCACGGTCTGGTTTGCCGCCAATGGCGTCAATTTCATCCAGGTCGATCTCATCAACTCCAGCACCAACAGCGACCAACGGAGCATCGACCTGACTGGCCCTTTTACGGCAGGCGCGATCATCCGCTTCACGTCAACCGCACTCGGCAATAACGACATCGTCAATATCGACAATGTCGCGATCGAGTTCACCCGCCCGGCAGCCGCACCCTCGACGAACTACGCGGCGACCTTTGTGGAGAATGGCGACCCGATCGCCATCGCCTCCGGCCCTACCATCACCGACGAAGACGGCCAGATCGTCTCCGCAAGGATAGTTCTGACCAACGCCCAGAATGGCGACCTGCTGAGCGCGGGCACGCTTCCGGCAGGCATCACGGCGCAGACCGACACGTCGGTCGCCGGCCAGATCGCGATCACGCTGACGGGTACTGCCACCCTTGCTGCTTACCAGGCGGCGATACAGGCGATCTCCTTCGGCAACAACTCCGATCAGCCGGGAACCGTGCCCCGCGTCATCACCGTCGTCGTCAATGACGGCCTGATGAACAGCAATCCATCGACGGCGACGATCTCGGTCACCGCGGTCAATGATGCACCCGTTGCGGGCAATGACAACATCATCACCAACGTCGAAACCGGCAACTTCACGGTTCCGGAATGGGCGCTGCTCGCCAACGACACCGACGTCGATAGCGTTCTCAACATTACCGGCGCGACGGAAAACCAGACGAGCTTTGCCGTCTCGGTCAATGCGGCCGGCGATGTCAACGTCACCCATTCGACGACGCAGCAGCGCACCTTCACCTACACGGTGAGCGACGGTGCAGTGACGGACACGGCCAGCGTCACGGTTACCCGTGATACCGGCAGCGTCAACGGCACCGCCGGTGACAACATCCTCATCGGCGACAACGACGGCGACACCTTCGACGGCGGCACCGGCAACGACATTATCCTCGCCGGTGGCGGCAACGACACCATCGTCTGGAACGCCAATAACAACGGCGCAACAGACGGCCGCGACATCGTCGATGGCGGCGCAGGCACGGATACGTTCGACCTCAACGGCCGCACCGGCCAGGGCGGCAACGAGACCTTCCGCATCTATACGCGGCAGGCCGCCGAACTTGCCGGCATCACCGGGCTGATGGCGACGACTGAAATCGTCATCACCCGCAACGGTACCGACAACGCCTCCGTCATCGCCGAGCTCGACAATATCGAGGAGATCACCGTCGGCAATATCACGCTCGACGACGGCACGCCGACTGGCGGTGTGACCGGTGGCGACACCATCACCGTCATCGGCGACTTCTCGCAGACCAGCCTGGCGCTGAACACCATCACCATCGATGGCACCGATGGCGACGACGTCATCGACATCTCGGCGCTGCAGTCCGCCCACCGTATCGTCTTCCGCTCGAACGGCGGTCACGACACGATCGTCGGCACGCTGCGTCCGCAGGATGTCATCGAACTGCCTGAGGGCCTCACCGCCGCAGACTTCGAAACGACTGTCGATGACGAAGGGCGCACGGTGATGACCCGTGACGGCAGCTCGATCACCTTCGTCGGTCCTGAAGGGTCCGTACCGCCGGTTGATCCCGGTGACGACGACCACGAAGAGGAGGAGGAAGAAGAGCAGGAAGGTAGCGATGACGGTGATGACGACGACAACGGCGAGCAGCCGTCCGGCGGCGAAGGCACGGCTCCGGCCACGCCCCGCACACTGATCGGCACCGGAGCCGGGGAAGCTCTGCTTGGTGCGGCAGCGGCCGACATCATCCTGGCGGGCGATGGCAACGACATCCTCGTCGGCGAAGCCGGCAGCGACATCCTTCGCGGTGAAGGCGGCAACGACCTCATCACCGGCGGCGCGGGTGCCGATGTCGCCTCGGGCGGCGACGGCGACGACGAGATCCATGGCGGCGCCGATGCCGACCATATCTTCGGCGATGCGGGTGCCGACCGGCTCTATGGCGACGATGGCGACGACGTCATCGAAGGCGGCGCAGGCGACGACCAGGTATGGGCGGGTGCCGGCAACGACCTCATCCTCGCCAAGCTCAACGACGGCTCCGATACCTACTGGGGCGGCGATGGCAACGACACGCTCGACTATGCAGCGGCCACGACCAATCTCACGGTCGATCTCGGCAACGGCTTCATGGGCAGAGGCAGCGTCGTGGGATCGAGCACCGGAAACGACACCGTCTACGGCTTCGAAAACTTCATCGGCGGTTCCGGCCACGACACGATCACCGCGTCGCTCGCCGTCAACATCATCGATGGCGGCGCTGGCGAAGACATCTTCCGCTTCACCTCTGCGGCAGCAGCCAACGGCGACAAGATCTACGGCTTCCAGCCGGGCGACAAGATCGACTTCTCGGCCATCGACGCCAACACGTCGGTTGCCGGTGTTCAGGGCTTCGCCTTGAAGGCAGGCTCGATCACCGCTGCAGGCCAGATCGCCGTCAGCCACGAGACCATCGATGGCGAGGCCTTCACGGTGCTGCGCGGCAACGTCAACGCCGATCCGGAAGAAGACTTCGAACTGATGATCGCGGGCACCCATAACCTGAAGGCATCGGACTTCAACGGGGTCTCCTGATCGATGGCTCTGCCCCATGGCCGCTGATGGCCATGGGGCACGCCGAATGAATTGCCGGAGGGGAAAATCATGGCAACGAAGAAGAAAGAGCCGCAGTACAAGATCGACAAGGCACGCGGCATCCTGACCTATCTGTTCGGCCTGTCTGGTCTGATCAACATCCTGGCGCTCACCGGCGCCTTCTACATGCTGCAGATCTACGACCGGGCGCTCGCCAGCGGCAGCATCTCCACCCTGATCGCCCTCTCGGTCCTGGCGATCGGCCTCTATCTCTTCCAGGGCGTCTTCGACATCCTGCGCTCGCAGATCCTGGTACGCCTCGGCGCCCGGATGGACACGACGCTGGCGCCGCTGACGCACCAGGTCGTCGTCGAAATGCCGCGCTACGGCTACTCGACCGCCGAAGCCGCCGAGCGCGGCCGCGATGTCGACACGCTGCGCAGCTTCCTCGGCGGCCAGGGCCCGATCGCCCTCTTCGACCTGCCGTGGATCCCGATCTACCTCGTCTTCGTTTGGCTGCTGCATCCGGTACTCGGCATGCTGACGCTTGGTGGCGCCGCCGTTCTCGCCGGTCTGACGATCCTTGCCGAGGTACTGACCCGCCGCCATGCACAGACGATGATCAAGGCGGCCGTCACCCGCAACGCTGTTCTCGACTCCAACACCCGCAACAGCGAAGTCCTGCATGCCATGGGCATGACCCAGCGTGCAGTCGACCGTTTCGAGCGCGCCAACCGCTACCACCTCGAACACCAGACCAAGACCTCCGATATCGGCGGCACGCTGTCAGGCCTCTCCAAGGTGTTGCGCATGATGTTGCAATCGGCGATCCTCGGTCTCGGCGCCTATCTGGCGATCGGCGGCGAACTCTCGGCCGGCGCCATCGTTGCCGCCTCGATCGTCACCAGCCGCGCGCTTGCTCCCGTCGATCTGGCAATCGCGCAGTGGAAGAGCGTCGTCTCGGCCCGCCGCAGCTATCACCGCATCCAGGAAACGCTGGCCGTGCTGAACGGCAAGGACGAGTTCATCCCGCTTCCCGAACCGAAGGAAAGCCTGAAGATCGAGGGGCTGACGACGGTTGCCCCGAGCACCGGCGCCGTGTTGCTCAGCGAAGTCAGCTTCGAGCTGAAGGCCGGCCAGGCGCTCGGCCTCATCGGCCCGAGCGGCGGCGGCAAGACGACGCTGGTCAAGAGCCTGCTCGGCATCTGGCCGGCGCTGCGCGGCTCGGTACGCGTCGACGGCGCCGATCTCGGCCAGTGGAACACCGATTTCTTCCGCGATCACGTCGGCTACCTGCCGCAGGACGTGGCGCTGATGGACGGCACGATCTCGGACAATATCTGCCGCTTTGCCGAAGAGCCCGATCCGCGCAAGATCATCCTTGCCGCCAAGGCCGCCGGCATCCACGACATGATCGTCCACCTGCGCGACGGCTACCAGACCGAACTCGGTCCGCATGGCACCGCGCTTTCCGCAGGCCAGCGCCAGCGCGTGGCGCTTGCCCGCGCGCTCTACGGCGAGCCCTTCCTGGTGGTGCTCGACGAGCCGAATTCCAATCTCGACGCCGAAGGCGAAGAGGCGCTGACGACGGCCATTCTCTCGGTCCGGCGCCGCGGCGGCATCGTCGTCATCATCGCCCACCGCCCGAGCGCGCTGCAGGCGGTCGACATGGTCGGCCTGCTGCAGAACGGCAAGCTCGTCTCCTTCGGTCCGAAGGAGACGCTGCTGCAACCGAAGGCCCGGCCGATCGCCGTCGAGAAGTCGTTCGCCGAACGGCCGGCGCGCACCACTGCGGCGGAATAGGGAGGGCATCATGGAGGAGAAGCTCACCCTTGGCCTGCCGGATGCGCAGGCAGCGATCGCCCCGATCAACAAGTATCGGGAAAAGGAAGAGGAGAAGCGCAGCGCGCGCAAATTCTTCGTGCCGCTGACCGCCTTCTCCGCCCTCGCCATGATGTTCGGCAAGGCCGAGCCGGAGGCGAAGAACCAGCAGACGGAAAGCCGCGAGAAGGAAGAAGGCCCGGCAGCCCGCGACGACTACGAAGTCATCGAGGATGTGACCGCCTTCCTGCAGCAGCTCGCCAGCGAGGAATATCCTGTCGAGACCGAGCAGCAGCCCGCCGTGCGCCTGAGCTTTCGCACGACGCTCTTCTACGTTTCCGAACTGCCGGAACGCGTCCAGCGCGGCGTCGTCACCATCACCGCCAACGACAACCGCCGCAGCATCATCGATACCGGCGAGGGTTTTGAGTTCCCCTCGCCGCGCTCGCCGCTCAGCCTCGATTTCCAGCCACGCCCGTCGCGCGGCAATCCCGGGCATGGCGGCAGCCAAACGTCAGAAGACGATCCCAACCGGGCACCGATGAGCTTCGGACGGCCGATCTTTTCGAGCGGCTTCGTCAATCTGTCGGCGCTGGTGCTGCTCGACGATCTGCTCGCCCATATCTACGATCCCGATGGCGACACGCTGAGCATCAACGATATCAGCGTCACCTCCGGCCAGATCCGCTCCTATGGTGCCGATGTCTGGCTCTATACGCCGCAGCGCGGCTTCGTCGGCGACGTCACCTTCACTTACGACGTTTCGGATGGCGCAGCCGAGATCCGCACCGCCGCGATCTTCCGGCTGCAGAAGGCGCCGCCGCATGAATTGCAGGGCACTGAAGGCGACGACACGCTGACCGGCACGCCGGGCGAAGACCTGATCGCCGGCCTCGGCGGCAACGACACGATCTACGGCCGCGAGAGCGACGACGTCATCAATGGTGGCGCGGGCAACGACCTGATCCTCGGCGGCGACGGCAACGACACGCTCTATGGCGGCGCCGGTCACGACACGCTGTTCGGCGGTCATGGCAACGACGTGCTCTTCGGCGAAGACGGCAACGACCGCCTGTTCGGCGAGGCCGGCAACGACATCCTGATCGCAGGGCGCGGCGACGACCAGCTGAGCGGCGGCACCGGCGCCGACCGCATGTTCGGCGAAGAAGGCAATGACGACCTGCTCGGCGAAGCCGGCGACGACTATCTCGACGGCGGCGACGGCGCGGACACGTTGACCGGCGGCAGCGGCAATGACGTGGTGATTGCCGGCAAGGGCGACGATGTCATCAAGGCCGGACTCGCCGGCGAAGAAGCGCGCGCTTCGACCGCGCCCTCCAGCGACGGCAACGACACCTATTCCGGCGGTGAGGGCCATGACGTCTATGATGTCAGGAGCGCCCGCAAGGCGATCACCGCCGATCTGTCGCAGGGCACTGCGACAGGCGAGGAGATCGGTAGCGACCGCCTCACCGAGATCGAAGGCGTGCTCGCGGGCTCGGGCAACGACACGCTGACCGGCAATGACGAAGCCAATCTGCTTTCCGGCGGCGAGGGCAACGACGTCCTCTGCGGCCTCGATGGCGACGACAGCATTTCCGGCGGCAAGGGCGACGATGTCGTCGTCGTGCGCGGCCGCACCGGCGATGATGATGAAGACGACGACGATGGCGACGACGACTATTGCGGCGATGACGGCTTCGACACGCTCGATCTCGCCGCGCTCGTGCAGGAGGTCATCGCCGATCTCGAAGCACAGCTCGCCGAAGGCCAGGAGATCGGCCGCGATACGATCATTGGCTTCGAGGCCGTCATCGGCGGCGCCGGTCACGACCGTCTCTCTGGCAACTCCGCCGACAACATCCTCGTCGGCGGTGACGGCAACGACCGCCTCTCCGGGCGCGACGGCGACGACGTGCTGACCGGTGGCGATGGCAACGACACCGTTTCCGGCGATGACGGCGACGATATCGTGCTGGCCGCCGTTCATGCCGCCGACGAAGACCGCGATGGCCGCAGCGATGGCGACGACAGCTACAAGGGCGGCGACGGCTTCGACACCTACAGCGCCGCAGGCGCCGTCCATGCCGTCATCATCGACCTCGACCGTGGAACCGCGACCGGCGTCGATATCGGCGCCGACACGCTCGACGGGTTCGAAGCCGCGATCGGCGGCAGTGGCGCCGATATGCTGATCGCCGGCAACGGCTTGAATTTCCTGGCGGGCGGCGATGGCGCCGATGTCTTCGTGTTCCGCAGCCTCGCGGCACTCGAAAACGATGGCGATGGCCGCGACGAGATCCGTGATTTCGCCGTTGGCGACCGGATCGACTTCTCGGAAATCGCTGCCGGCATCGGCGGTCTGGTCTTCGGCGGCGATGACAGCGGCGGCCCGCAGGCGGCGCCAAACCGCATCGTCCTCTATCACGAGAATTTCGAGGGCGGCGACCGGACGATCGTCAAGGCGATCATCGATTTCGACCGGGACGAGGATTTCGAGATCCTTCTCTACGGCCGCCACGAACTGACCGAACAGGACTTCATTCTCGCAGCACGCGAGCCCGGCCAGGACGGCGTCACGCCGCATCAGGGCTGATCAAGAACAAGGACAATGAGGGGAAAGCACATGCAACCGGCAAAGAAAGAAACCCAGAAGCAGTTCGGCATATCCGGGCGCATCTATCTGTCCGCATTCCTGGCAGGCGCGCTGGTCTTCGGCATCGGCGGCTGGGCGGCGCAGGCCAAGCTCTCGGGTGCCGTCATCGCGCAGGGGCAGGTCGCCGTCTCGCAACAAGTCAAGGTGATCCAGCACCGCGATGGCGGCATCGTCTCCGAGATCCTCGTGCGCAACGGCGATGCGGTGCGCAAGGGCTCGGTGCTCTTCCGCCTCGACGAGACGCAGACGCGCGTCGAGCTGACCATCGTCCAGGGCCAGCTGCAGCAGATGCTGGCGATGATGACCCGCCTCACGGCCGAGCGCGATGGCGCCAAATCCCTTGATTTCAAGGGCCTCGACATTTCCGCCCCGCTCCTCGAAAGCGAGACAAAGCTGTTCAGCGAAAATCTTGGCATGCTGACCAATCAGAAGGAGCAGCTGCGACTGCAGATCATTCAGCTGGAGCAGCAGGTGGCCGCCTATCGCGCCCAGGCGCAGTCGAACGACGCGGAACAGGAGATCATCGACAAGGAGCTGCAGAAGGCCAACAACCTTCTTGCCAAGGGCCTGATCCAGGTGGCTCAGCAGCGCGATCTCGCCCGGCAGAAGGCCCGCAACGAAGGCGCCAAGGGCGAGCTGATGGCGCGCATGGCCGAGACCGAAAACGAGATCAGCGAAGTCCGCATCAAGCTGCTGTCGCTTGACCAGAACCACCGCAAGGAAGCACAGACGGAGATCGTCGCGCTCGAAGCCAAGGTGGCGGAACTGAGGGAACGCGAAGTCGCCGCCCGCGACCGGCTGACCCGCATGGAAGTGCGAGCCCCGGTCGACGGCCTGATCTATGACATGCAGATCCACACGATCGGAGGCATTGTCGGCGCTGGCGCGACCGTGATGTCCGTCGTCCCCGATAGCGAAGAGATGAGCGTCGAGATCCAGGTGCCACCGGCCGATATCGACCGTATCGCCCCCGGCCAGCCCGCCCGCATGCGCTTCACCGCCTTCAACCAGCGCACCACGCCGGAATTCCACGGCACCGTCGACGTGGTCGCCGCGGCGACCGCAACCGACCGCGCAACCGGCCGCCCCTATTATCTCGCGACCATCACGCCCGCCGATCTTCTGGCGCTCGGATCGCGCAAATTGATGCCCGGCATGCCTGTCGAGGTCTATGTCCAGACGGAGGAGCGCAGCGCGCTTTCCTACCTCGCCAAACCCTTTACGGATCAGATGATGCGGGCGTATCGCGAGGAGTGATTGGCTTCCGCGAAACGTATCGGCAGCCGCGGCCCGGAGCGTACCGCCATCGCTCCTGGCCGCGCGCCGTTAACCCTTCGTTAACTATATTGGACCAGCCTTGCCGCTATCGAGGCCTCCCCGGAGGCGCGCTTCCAAGCTAAGTTGAGGTGGTAAGATGCGGCTCGTTACACTGCCCGGAAAGATACTCGCCAAGGCAAACCATACGCTAATCATCATGGGCGACGGCGCGGCGCGCCAAGCCGTCTGCGTCCTCGACGAAGCCCTGAAGGCGGCCAATCGCGTCGATGCGGTGCGCCAGCATCTCGGACTGATCGAGCGCATCGCCAGCGGCAAGACCGATCGCGGCGAAGTCGCCTTCGACGGCCGCGTCTGGATTACCTCCGCCGATCTGGCCAGCGATCACGGCGCGCGCCTGCATTAGCGGTCGAAGAATTCCTGCCACTGCTTTTCGCCGGCCATGCAATCGCTCTTCGGCGCCGTGGCAGCCTTCTGGATTTCTGGCGGCGGGGTCAGCCCGCTGACTTCGAGGACCAGCTTGCGGCGCACGGCAACGCCGAAATCCTCGATCTTATAGACCGGCAGCACGAAGGCGCCGGGACCGCCGATGACGCAATCGGCATAATAGTTGTCGAGACCGCCGGGAGCGCCCGAGGGCCGCAGCATCAAGGCCAGTCCGTTGATGATCAAGCCCGCCTCCACCGCCTTGTCGCGCGTCGGGGCAACCGGGCTTCCGGCATTGTTGGTACCGTCGCCCGAGACGTCGATCACCTGCCGCATCGCAGAATAAGGACTGGTGACGATCATCGTCGCGCCCTGCGTGATCGCCGTCGAAATCGAGGTGCGGCGCTGTGTATTCAGTGGCCGTTCCTCCAACCTGTTGGCAAAGGCGAGCGCATCGTCCTCGTTCTCGATGACATGCCAGTCGATCACCGAGCCGGGCACGACATAGCCCGCCCACTCGAAATAGCTGATGGCGATCCGGCCGGTCAGCCCGCCCTTGACCGCATCGATGAATTCCCTGTGCTTGAGCGCCTCGACATAGCCTTCGCGCTGAATGCGGACCTCCTCGAAATCCATCGACCGGGATGTATCGACGGCAAGTACGAGCTTGACATCGACCTCGTTCGACCCGGCCTGCGCCAGGACAGGCACGCTTCCCGAAAGACTCATGAGTATCGCGAGCGTCTCAAACATCGGCAATCCAATCACCGGCTATGGAGTCTGGAAAGGATATAGTCCGCCCCTTTCATCTGCCAATGAGGCAGGGAAAGTTTGCGCCTGTGCCAAAGATATGCGTCCGCGCGACGCACGTTTTCCTTGTGTTAAGCACAGACAGAGATCGAATGGCACAATCTCTGATGTACGCCGTTTTCGCTGCATGTCTGGCTTTCTGCACCATATGCGGCAGCTGAACGGCGACCGCAACGGCAACTTCGCGATGATGACCGCGATCGTCTTGCCTGTGCTCATCGGCGGCGCGGGACTTGCGATCGATCTCGGTAACATCATGCTGTCCCAGCGGCAGCTTCAGGAGGCAACCGATTCCGCGGCTCTTGCAGTCGCCACGGCCCTCGCCGACGGCAAGGTCGACGACACCGGCGGAAAGGCGCTCGCCAAGGACTTTGTCAGCGGCCAGATGGCGAACACGGTGAGCGCAGCGGCAGCCTCCGCCATCAAGAGTGCGACGAACACGACAATCACGACAACGACCAACGGCACTGCCAAATCGTTCACGGTCGCCGTCAGTTCATCGGCGAACATCAACTTGACACCGCTGATGGGGCTCCTGGCCGGCAATACGCGGACCATCACCGCGTCGAGCAATAGCGCCAGCGGATCGGGCAGCACCAAGAACGGGCTCTCGATGGAGGTGCTTGTCGATGAGTCCGGATCGATGGCGCAGAATACGACAACGGTGAAAAACACACCCTGCCTCATCCCGCTCTTGAACGGCTGCCTGCTTTACGGCCCGCCCGTTTACGTCACCAAGATCGAAGCCCTCAAACAGGCCGCCACCGCACTCTTCGACGCACTGGACAAATCTGACCCCACCCCCCGATATGTCCGGACAGGGGTGATCTCCTATACGAATGGCATCAAGGGCAAATCGGCAATGGCCTGGGGAACGAGCGACTCCCGGCGCTACGTCACGAACATGACGCTGACGCCGACAGGTGGCACTGATGCGACAACGGCCGTCAACACTGCGACTACTGCGATCAAGAAGAACGGTTATGGGACCGACACCGAGAGTGTCGAACAAATGAAGAAAAACAATGCCAATTCCGATCGGGTCATCATCCTGATGACAGATGGGGAAATGACCGGCAATTCCGACCAGTGGAGCAAAACCCTCGACCAGTCGGTGCGAGACGAATGCGCGGCCGCCAAGAGCGCAGGCATTGTCATTTATACTGTAGCCTTCATGGCGCCCGAGAACGGCAAGAACCTGCTCAGATACTGTGCCTCGTCGCCGGCCAATTACTACGAACCGAACACGATGGACGGGCTGGTTGCCGCCTTCGCCTCGATCGCCGAGACCGCGACCAAATCCGTCAGCCGCCTGACCAACTAGCCCTACGCACGCCGCCGATCTGTCGCGGACCGCTCGACCCAATCGGCCACCGCCCTGTTGCGTCCCTTGGCCTTGGCGCTCAGCAGCGCGGCATCGGCACGCAGGAGCACATCCGCCGAAGGCATGTCGGCCGTCGTCGAGGCTGCGCCGAGGGAGATCGTCACGGCGCCGAGCAGGCGGCCGTGATAGGTGACCGGCGTTGCCGCAATCAGCGTGCGCAGTTTCTCGGCGAGATCGAGCGCGCTGCCTTCGGCACCACCTTCAAGCAGGATCGCGAACTCCTCGCCACCGAAGCGATAGACCGTGCCCGCCTCGCCCACCGTCTCCGACAGGATCGCGGAGACGCGGCGCATCACCTCGTCGCCCGCGTCATGGCCGAATTCGTCGTTGAAGCGCTTGAAGTGATCGATATCCACCATCATGGCGATCACATCGCCCTGTTCGTCTCTGGCGATCCGGTTCAGCGCATCATCCAGCGACCGGCGGTTCAGGAGGCCTGTGAGCCCGTCGCGAATCGCGAGGCTCATCAGCCGGTCGCGCAGCTGCAGATTGGC
The DNA here is from genome assembly GCF_040546565.1 of Rhizobium sp. OAE497. NCBI lineage: Bacteria > Pseudomonadati > Pseudomonadota > Alphaproteobacteria > Hyphomicrobiales > Rhizobiaceae > Rhizobium > Rhizobium sp. OAE497. The sequence goes on along the minus strand of NZ_JBEPOA010000002.1, from coordinate 659,504 downwards.
AACGCCGAGGCCGATATTCTCGGCGATCAGCTCGAAATAGAGACGCGCCGAGGCAATTGCCTGACTGTCCGAAGCGCCTTCGAAATAGAGCAAGCCGACCGTATCGCCCTGCGCCGAGAGCGGAACGCAAATGCCCATCTCGTCGGCATGTTCCAGATGCTGGCAAGGAATATCGCCGGCAGCGGCATCGCTGACATGCGGACGGCCGCGCCGCAGTGCCCAGCATTCAGCCGACGTCAGCACGGGGCCGGCGCGGCGCGGTTCGCGCCAACTGCCGATCGAGCTCAGCGCCGTGCGGCTGTCGTTCATCACATAGAGATGGCCGGCGAAGTCGGGGAAAATCTGCGGCGCGAAGAGCGAGACGACCTCGGCGAGCTCCTCCTGCCGCTGGCAGGCCTGCAGGCGGTGCATCATCTGCAGGATGAGATCCTTGGTGCGCTGGTCGGCCCGGCGCTCGGCATCCAGCCGCTCGCGCTCCAGCCCATTATCGCGAAAAATCTGGATGGCGTCGTTCATCTCGCCGATCTCATCGCGCCGGTTATCGGTCAAGACCTCGACGGCGTAATCCTGCCGCGCCAGCCGGTTGACGATCCCGGTCATCCGCATCAGCGGCATGGCCACACGCCGCCGCAGCACGAAATAGAGCACGCCGAGGAAAACCGCCGCCGTAAGGCCCAGGAGGCTTTTGGCCACCGCACCCCAGAAGTCGCTCCATTGCTTGGCGTCAGTGAGAGCATCGTTGGTGCGGGTGGCAATGAGGTCAGTCAGCTGGCGAACGCTGGTCAGCAGATCGCTCTGAACCCGCTCGTGCTCGGCGCCGAAAAGCATCTGGCGCGCGCCTTCCTGATCGCCATTCGCATAGGCGGTTACCGCGCGCTCCTCGATCGCATCGAGCGCTTCGCCATCCTGTTCGATCTCCTGGATCAGAGCCATTTCCTGCGGCAGCAAAGCGGCGGCCTTGAAGGATTTCAGCGCCTGCTCGCGATCGCGCTCTCCCTTCTCGTCGCCACGGAAGGCCTGGAGATGGCGGTCTTCGCCACGCATCACAAAGAGACGGGCATCCTCGCTGGTCTGCTCGGCGGCCATCGTCAGCCGCTCGGAAAGCTCGTCCAGCGCCTGGCTTTCGACGACCGCCTGCCGCTCGTGATCGGCGCTGCGCGCCGACAGGATGAAGGCACCGCCTGACAGCAGTGTCAGACCGACCGTCACGCCGTAAGCCCAGTTGGTGATCGTGCTAATCCGCATGTCGAAATCTCGCCTGCACGAAAGTCTGTGTCCTAAATCGTACGTCGATATGTGGACCTTAACGATCGAGCGTTAAATGAGTATTTAATAATAAGCGTGAAGGTTGAGCCACCAAAACGGGAACCGGGCATGGCGATACCACAGCTGCTTCAAGCGCAACAACGCGAAAATGTGGAGCTGGCGCAGCAGAGCGCGGCGCTGACGACGATCGACAGGGCGCTGAAAACCTTGCGCCGGCACCTGAAGATGGATGTCGCCTTCGTCTCGCGCTTCATGCCCGACCACCGTCTCTTCCGGAACGTCGATAGCGCCGCCTATCCTTCGCCGCTTCAGGCAGGCGACCTTCTGCCGCTCCATGACGGCTATTGCTACAAGGTGGTGACCGGCCAGCTGCCGCGGCTCATTCCCGATACGTCGCTCTGCCCGGAAGCGATGGAGATCCCAGCGACGCATCAAATGCCGATCGGCGCCCATGTCAGCGTGCCGCTGCTGCTTCATGACGGACGTATCTACGGAACGCTCTGCTGCTTTTCGAAACATGCCGATCCGACGCTGAACGAGCGCGACCTCGAGATCATGAATGCCTTCGCCGAGCTCATCGCCAGCCAGATCAGCGATGAGATCCGCCACAATCTCGATTTCTCGGAGCGCCTGCTGCGCATCACCGAGGCGCTGGCGCTGCGCGAGCCGGCGATCGTCTTCCAGCCGATCTTCGCCATGGCCGACCGCCAGATCGTCGGGCTCGAGGCGCTGGCGCGCTTCGGCGGCGAACCGAAACGCTCGCCGGATATCTGGATCTCGGAAGCGGCCGATGTCGGCATGCGCTCGCGCGTCGAGCGCCAGGCGATCGAGAACGCCATCGACGAGTTCACGACCATCGGCGATGACACGATCTCGCTGTCGCTGAACGTCTCGGCGGCGACCATCGTCGACAGTTCGCTCGATATCGTGCTGCGCCATCTGCCGCTGGACCGGGTCATTCTCGAAGTCACCGAACACGAGAAGATCTACGATTACCAGCAACTCGCCGCCGCCCTCCATCCCCTGCGCGAACGCGGGGTCCGCATCGCCATCGACGATGCCGGATCGGGCTATGCCAGCATGCGCCACGTCCTGAACATCCGGCCTGACATCATCAAGTTCGACATCAGCCTGACCAAGGATATCGAGACCGACAGCGTCAAGCGGGCGCTGGCCCATGCGCTGGTGACCTTCGCCCATCATACCGGCAGCCTCGTCGTCGGTGAGGGTGTCGAGACGGCATCGGAGTTGCGCACGCTCGGCGATCTCGGCGTCGATCTCGTCCAGGGCTATCATCTCGGCCGTCCCGTCGCCGCCGATCTGGTGCGCCAGCATCTGATGGCGAACTGACGATCTCTCGTCAGCCGCGCACGGCACTCGCGAATTTCGGATTGCGGATCGCCCAGCTGACGAGATCGACCTCGATATCGTCGAACCATGCCTCCAGCACCTGCCAGCGATAGCTCATCTCATCGAGCAAGGGATGCTGGAGCTCGTGATAGGCATTGGTCAGTTCGGCGATCGCCGCAGTGTCGATCGGTTCTTCCCGGGATTTCTGCTGAAGCGTTTCGAGATATTCGGCCTGGTTCTGATCATGCGCGCGCTTGACCTGCATGTAGGTGCGCAGCGTCACGAGAACTTGGTCTTTGTTGGCCATGAGTCGAATCCCGTTTGGAATCCGAATACCGCGAACCGCATATTCGCGCCAACGAAAAAGCCGGATCGCTAATATTTGTGATCACACAAAAAGGGCGACCGCCGGCCGCCCTTTGCATGCTTAAACTCTTGCCGGATCAGGCGGCGCTGCGCTTCGGCAGCTTCCAGCCCGGGCGGACGAAATGGCAGGTATAGCCATTCGGGATCCGCTCCAGATAATCCTGATGCTCCGGCTCGGCTTCCCAGAAATCGCTGACAGCAGTCACTTCCGTCACCACCTTGCCCGGCCACAGACCGGAGGCATCGACATCGGCGATCGTGTCTTCGGCTACGCGCTTCTGCTCGTCGCTCGTATAGAAGATTGCCGAGCGGTAGCTCGGGCCGCGGTCGTTGCCCTGGCGGTTCGGCGTCGACGGATCGTGGATCTGGAAGAAGAATTCCAGAAGCTCGCGATAGCTGATCTTGGCCGGATCGAAGATGATCTCGATCGCTTCGGCATGGTTGCCGTGGTTGCGATAGGTCGCATTCGCCACCTCGCCGCCGCTATAGCCGACGCGGGTCGAGATAACGCCGTTGTAACGGCGAATGAGATCCTGCATGCCCCAGAAGCAGCCGCCTGCGAGAACTGCGCGTTCCGTCGTCATTGAACTTCCTCCACCTGGTCGAGATAGGCACCGTAACCTTCCGCTTCCATGCTGTCGCGATGGACGAAGCGGAGCGATGCCGAGTTGATGCAATAGCGCAGGCCGCCGCGATCGCGCGGGCCATCGGGGAAGACGTGCCCGAGATGGCTGTCGCCGTGGCTGGAGCGCACTTCGGTGCGAACCATGCCGTGCGAGACGTCGGTGAGTTCCGCGACATTGGCGGGCTCGACCGGCTTGGTAAAGCTCGGCCAGCCGCAGCCGGATTCATACTTGTCGGACGAGGCAAAGAGCGGCTCGCCGGACACGATGTCGACGTAGATGCCGGGCTCCTTGTTGTCGAGATATTCGCCCGTTCCGGGCCGTTCGGTCCCGGACTGCTGGGTCACACGGTACTGCTCCGGCGTCAGCTTGGCGATGGCGTCGGCACTCTTGGTGTAGTGCTGCATGTTTCTTCTCCTAGCGATCGATCGCCTGCACCAGCGTCCGGAAACGTGGGGTCGGGACTGGACGAGGGTGGCGGATCGTTAAGCGCTATATAGGCATCCGCCTCGCAGTTTGTCAGGTCATCCCAAGGCTAAACTTTGTATCACAACGTATCTGCGGGGCTCAGTTCCGGAAGACGAGGCAGGTGCCGTTGTTCTTGCGGATCTCGGCGCAGAGCTGGTCCGCCTCGGCGCGGGTCTGGCGGGCGATGCGCGTTACATAGCGCGGGCGGAAACCGAAACTGCGGTCGCGCTGGCGCATGATCAGCGGCTGTTCGGCGTTGAGTGGCACCGGCAGCCGTTCGACGGCTGCCATGAACAGGCGGCGCGCCGCATCGGGATTGGCATGGGCGGCCAGCTGTACGCCCCAGGGCATCCATGTACCCTCGTTCTGCCAGACGGGCTCGCGCAGCTTCCGGCTTTCGGCAAGGGCAACGCAGCTATCGAGGAAGGTCTTGGTCTTGTCGAGCGCAGGGGCCGCGATCTCCGGTGCCTCGCCCTTCCAGTCCTCGACACTGTGCGAGGTAATGCCGATGACATAGGCGCGGGTCTCCGACGGCAGGCCACCGCCGTCGAGATAGCTCGCAAGTCTGTTCTCGCCCGCATTATAGGCGGCTGCCGCCAGGCCGAGATTGCCGAAGCGGTCACGCAGCTCGTCGAGATATTCCGCAGATTTTTGCAGCGCCTCCAGAACATCGTAGCTGTTTTGCAGACCGCGCAGCTTCGCCGTACCCGGCATGAATTGGGCAATCCCCTCGGCGCCCTTGTAGCTCAGCGCATCGGCGCGAAACCGGCTCTCGCGCCAGATCAGCCGCGCGAAATAATCCGGCGGCAGCTCGAAATCAGCGGCGGAGCGCTCGATGGCGCTGCAGAGGTCACGGTTGAAGCTGTCCTTGCGGATGCAGAGCGTCTCGCCCGTTCCGGCCGCGGAGCGCGTATAGAGGCATCCGGCAGGCGCCGGTCCTTCCGGCTCGCCCGCCGCGAAAGCGGAAGGGGCCGGCGACCATGCAGCGAGAACCGCTGCGAAGAGCGCCAACCAACGCGGTGATGACTGCCTCACTGCCTTCATCTGGTTCCGGCACCGCCAAGCAGCGCCGCCATCACATGGCTAATATAGCCATACGAGATGCTTTGACGCCTCCCGTCAAGAGCAGGACCGGCGCTGACATCCGCCAGCGCCGGTCCTTCGATCAGGCGGCGCGGACCTTGCGGCCGCCGCGTGCCCATTCCGGCAGCCATTCGCCATGGGCAACGAGGAGATCGTCGACCAGCGACCAGATCTGGTCGAGATCGAGTTCAGCCGCTGTATGCGGGTCCATCATCGCCGCATGGTAGATATGCTCGCGATTTTCCGTCATCAGCGCCTGAACCGTCAGTTCCTGGACGTTGATATTGGTGCGCATCAGCGCCGTCAGCTGCGGCGGCAGGGCGCCGATATAGGTCGGCTGGATGCCGGAGGCATCGACGAGGCAGGGCACTTCGGCCGCGCAATTTTCCGGCAGCGAAGTGATGCAGCCATTGTTGCGGACATTGCCGTAGATGACCGAGGGCTCGCCCGTCCAGACCGAGTTGATGATCGAGGAGGCATATTCCTTCGACTGCTTGACCTCGATCGTGTTGGCAGAGCGGTAGGTCTCGGCCTGGCCCTTCCAGCGTTCGATCTGCTCGATGCAGCGCTTCGGATATTCGTCGAGCGGGATGCCGAACTTCTCGATCAGGTCCTCGCGGCCTTCCTTGATGAAGTACGGCGTGTATTCGGCAAAATGCTCCGAGCTTTCGGTGACGAAATAGCCGAGACGGGTCAGCATTTCATAGCGTACCTTGTTCGGGCAGCGCGGGTTCCAGCCAGGCTTCGGCGCCCGGCCCTCGCGGTAGCCGCGCACCAGATCCGGGTAGAGATCCCGGTAGGAGCCATCGGGCTGGCGATGCTCGAATTTCAGGTAGAAGGCCATGTGGTTGATGCCGGCCGAGCGGTAGCGGATTTCCTCGTAGGGGATATCGAGGTCATGGGCGAGCTCCATCGCCGTACCCTGCACGGAGTGGCAGAGGCCGACCTGCTTGATCGTGGGATACTTCTCCGAAATCGCCCAGGTATTGATCGCCATCGGGTTGACGTACTGCAGCATGATCGCCTCGGGGCAGACGGCGAGCATGTCCTCGCAGATCTTCCAGAGATGCGGCACGGTGCGCAGGCCACGCATGATGCCGCCGACGCCGAGCGTATCGGCGATCGTCTGGCGCAGGCCGTATTTCTTCGGCACTTCGAAATCCGTTACCGTGCAGGGCTCGTAGCCGCCGATCTGGAAGGCGACGACGACGAAATTGGCGCCGGCCAGCGCCTTGCGCTGATCCGAATAGGTCTCGGCCTTGGCGCTGACACCCAGCGTCGAGATCAACTTGTTGACGACGATGGCGCTTTCTTCGAGGCGCTGCGGATTGATGTCCATCAGCGCGATCGTGGCGCCCGACAGCGCCGGGCGCTGCAGGATGTCGCCGACGATGTTCTTCATGAAAACGGTGGAGCCAGCTCCGATGAACGTAATTCTGGGATTTGCCATATAAACCTCCGGCAGATGCAAATCAGGCTACCTCGAAAGCGGCTTTGACGAGCCGTTCGGTGTAGGCGGTCTTGGGATTGGTGAGAACTTCGTTGACGGGACCCTCTTCCATGATCTTGCCATGTTGCATGACGATCACGCGGTGGCAGAGGGCGCGTACGACCTTCAGGTCATGCGAAATGAACAGGTAGCTGAGGCCGCGCTCGTCCTGCAGCTTGCGCAGCAGCTCGATGATCTGCGCCTGGACGGAAAGATCGAGCGCCGAGGTCGGCTCGTCGAGCAGGATGAACTCCGGCTCGAGGGCAATGGCGCGGGCGATCGCAATACGCTGACGCTGGCCGCCCGAAAACTCGTGCGGGAAGCGCGACAGGATATTACCCGGCATGCCGGCCGCCGAAAGCGCGTCGCGCACACGGTCGAGACGTTCCGCCTTGGTGGCGCCGAGCCGGTTGACGACGAGCCCCTCCTCGATGATCTGGCCGATCGTCATGCGCGGGTTGAGCGACGAGAACGGATCCTGGAAGACGATCTGCATACGCGCGCGCAGCGGCCGCATTTCAGCGCGGGATTTCCCGTGGATCGGCTGCCGGTCGAAGAAGATCTCGCCGGTATCGGGATCGTTGAGGCGCACCAGCGCCTGGCCGAAGGTCGTCTTGCCCGAGCCGGACTCGCCGACGAGGCCCAGCGTCTCGTGCCGGCGCAGAGTCAGGTTGAGACTGTCGACGGCGACCAGTTCCTTGAGCTCCGGCTTGAAGAAGCCGCCATGGCGCATCATGAAGGAGACGCGCACGCCGCGCGCATCGAGAATGATATCCGATCCCTCGGGCAGCGGATTGGCCTGACCGCGCGGCTCCGAGGCCAGAAGATGCTTGGTATAGGGATGCTGCGGATTGGCGAAGAGCTGCTCGGTCGTATTGTGCTCGCGCATTTCGCCGTGCTGCATCACATAGACGTAGTCGGAAAACTGGCGAACGACCGTCAGGTCGTGGGTGATCAGGATCACCGCCATCCGCAATTCCTTCTGCAGGTTGCGGATGAGGTTGAGGATCTGCGCCTGAACGGTGACGTCGAGCGCCGTCGTCGGCTCGTCGGCGATCAGCACATCGGGGTTGTTCGACAGCGCCATGGCAATCATCACGCGCTGGCGCTGGCCGCCGGAGAGCTGGTGCGGATACTGCTTCAGCCGCGCTTCCGGATCCGGGATCTGCACCTGCTTCAGGAGTTCGAGCGCCCTCGCCTCGGCCTGCTTGCGGCCGACCTTGTTGTGGACGCGGATCGCCTCGACGATCTGGCTGCCGATCGTGTAGATCGGGTTCAGCGAGCTCATCGGCTCCTGGAAGATCATCGAGATCCGGTTGCCGCGCAGCTTGCGGCGCGCCGGCTCGGAGAATTTCAGGATATTCTTTCCTTCGTACTCGACGGTCGATTTCGGCGAGGTCACGGCACGCTTCGACAAGAGCCCCATGACGGTACGCGCCGTCACCGACTTGCCGGAGCCGGATTCGCCGACGATGGCGATCGTCTCGCCGCGATAGAGCTGGAAGGAGATATCCTTCACCGCTTCGACGAGACCGTGCTCGACCTTGAAATTCACGCCGATATTGCGGGCGTCGATGATCGGGCTTTCCTTGCGGCCGTCATGATCATGACGGACGGGCGGAGCAAAGGAACTGACAAGAGCAAGAGCCATCTTCATCACCTCAGTAAGGATCGACCGCATCGCGCAGACCGTCGCCCAGCGCATTGAAGGCGAAGACGGTGACAAGCACGAAGCCGACGGGGGCGAGAATCCACGGATAGGTCCCGATGACGGAATAGTTCGCCGTATCCTGCAGCATCAGGCCCCAGGAAATCAGCGGCGGTTTCACGGCGAAGCCGAGGAAGCCAAGGAAGGATTCGAGCAGCACGACACTCGGGATATGCAGCGTCACCGCCACGATCACATGGCTCATCACATTCGGCAGGATGTGCTGGAAGATGATGCGCCGGTCAGTCGCCCCGACTGCCATTGCGGCGCGCACATAGTCGATGCGCGCCAGCGCCAGCGTCTTGCCGCGCACCTCGCGTGACATCTGCGCCCAGCCGAGCGCCGACATGACAAAGATCACGAAGGCGAGGAAGATATTGGTCGGCGCGGTGATCGGGATCAGCGAGGTCAGCGCCAGATAGAGCGGCAGCTGCGGGAAGGCGAGCACCAGCTCGACGAAACGCTGCACCCAGACGTCGAACGAACCACCGAAATAGCCGGAGACCATGCCGACGGTCGTGCCGACGATGGTGACGATGAAGACGACGGTGAGCGCGATCATCAGCGAGATGCGCGAGCCGACGATGGCACGGGAGAGAACGTCACGGCCGAACTTGTCGGTGCCGAGGAAATGCACCGGCTGGCCATCGACCGAGCCGAAGAAGTGGCGGTCGGCGGGGATGAGGCCGAGCAGCCTGTATTCCGCACCCTTGACGAAGAAGCCGAGCACGCGCGGATTGTCATAGTCTGGCCCGACGATCGGCTGGAAGGTGACGGGGTCGAGCTCCTCGGAATCGGCGAGCGCATAGACGCGCGGCCAGACGAGATTGCCGTCCTTATCATGGATGCTCATGACCTGCGGCGGCGCAAAGCCGACATCGGTCGCCTTCGGATCGAGCGGCGCAAAGAAATCGGCGAAGATCGCCATGATCAGCAGCAGCCCGACGAGGATCAGCCCCATCATGCCGGTCCAGGAGCGTCGCAGGCGGCGCCAGACGAGAGCGAGATAGCTCTCGTTGCCATGAGCGACCGCCTTGACGTTTTCCTCGTGCGGAGGCGGCGGAGAAGAATCGAATGCCAGCATCTCAGGCACCTCCATATTGGCGGACGCGCGGGTCGAGCATGGCAAGCAGCATGTCGGCGATGATATTGCCGACGATCAGCGTGGCCGAGAGCACCAGCATGAAGGTAGCAGTCACATAGACGTCGCCGATCGCCATCGATCCCACGATGGCCGGGCCAACGGTCGGCAGGGCGAAAATGATCGCTGTCTCGATTTCGCCGGTCAGCATGTAGGGCAGGACGACGCCCTGATACATGACGAGCGGATGGAGCGCGTTCGGAACCGCATGGCGCATCACGACGGCACTGCCCGAGAGACCCTTGGCGCGGGCCGTCTCGACATATTGCGCATTCAGCGTATCGAGCAGATTGCCGCGCATGACGCGCATGTTGTAGGCGAGCCCCCCGAAGGTGGCGATCGCGACCACCGGCCAGACATGGCTGACGAGATCGACGAATTTCGCCCAGGACCACGGCGCTCCGCCATATTGCGGCGAGAAGAAGCTGCCGATTTCGCTGACATTGAACTGGAAGACCAGCAGATAGACGATGATCAGCGCCATCAGGAAGCGCGGCACGGTCATGCCGAGGAACGAGATGCCCGACAGCAGGCTGTCGATCCAGGTGTACTGGCGCGTTGCCGCCCAGATACCGAAGGTTATGCCGAGGATCGATGCAAAGATGTGGCAGACCAGCGCCAGGGCCAGCGTGCGCGGCAGGCGCTCGCCGACGACATCGGCAACCGGCTTGTTGTAGAACATGCTGTAGCCGAAATCGCCTTCGGTGATGATGCCCTTCATCCAGTTGAAATACTGGACGACCATCGGCTTATCGAGGCCATGCTCGACGCGGTAGGCCTGCGCCTGTTCCTCGGCCTGCGCAAAGGACGCGCCACTCTGATTGATCAGCTGCGAGCGGATGTAATCGGCATAGTCGCCGGGTGGCGCCTGGATGATCGCGAAAGTCACCACGCTCAGAATGAAGAGGACGGGGATCGCCGAGGCGATGCGCATGAGCAGGAATCGTAGCATCGGACGGTTCGCTTCTCCTTGCCGCCAGTCGCTCGTCTAGCGCGGCCGGCTTGTTGATTATGCCCGGCCGCGCGCAGCACGCGCGGCCGGAAGCTCATTCGGTTGGGAGGGAGCTCTTAGTTGATCGGACCCTTGTCTCCGGGCTTGCCGGGCAGCTGTTCGGGGAACAGCTCGTACTTGCCCTGCTTGTCGGCAGCGACCCACAGACGCTCGCGGATGACGGAATCTTCAGCCCAGTTGAACATGAAGATCGGCGTACCCTGCGGGACGTTCGAGAAGCGCTTGTTGACGATCAGCGCACCCGGATATTCCGTGAGGCCGACGGTATCGACATGCTCGGTCGCGGTCTTCTGATACTGCTTCATCAGGTTGACGCGCTCGTCATTGTCCTGCGTGGTACGGAACTTGTTGACGATGTCGGCAAGCTCCTTTTCGTAGGGCAGGAGATCGAGCTGGTCATCCTTGCCGGCGCGGTGATGCCAGCTGGTGCGCGGACCGACGGCTGCGAGCTGTTCGGTATTCTGCACCACGGATGCGAGTTCCGTCGCGTTGCGCTGGATCAGCCAGTCGAACTGGCCGGCATAGTGGGCATTATCGCGCTTGGGACCATCGAGCGCATTGATGATGACCTTGATGCCGAGCTTTTCCATCTGGCCGACGACGCCTTCTGCAAGGCTCTTGTCGGTGGCATAGCCGTTGTTGACCAGCAGCACGACCTCGACGTCCTTGCCACCGGCAGTCCCGGCCGGGAAGTTCACGAAGCCATCACCATCGGTATCCTTGAGGCCGACCTTGGCAAGCAGCGCCTTGGCGCCTGCCAGATCAAAGGGATAGTAGACCGTCGAGTTGCGATCGTAGAAGCTCGTGCCCGAAGACAGGCCACCCGGATAGATCGCCGTGAACGGACCCTTGACGAGGGAGTCGCCGATCGCCTTGCGGTCGACCGCCATGGTGACGGCCTTGCGGAAGTCCTCGTTGCGGTTGAGATTGCGGATCGCCTCGCCGCGCTCGTCCGGGTCACCCCAGCCATTGGCGGAGAGGTTCATGCGCATGTTGTAGCCGATCAGGCGCGGGCCGAAGGCGAGACGCGCCGGAGCGGTCTTCTCGGCAGCGCGCTTCAGCGACGCCACGAAGTTTTCCGGCTGCTCGAGGTTCGAGAAGTCACCGGAGCCGGCAACCGCCTGAACGTCGCGGTCTGCCCAGGTCGAGAGCTTGTAGTGCAGCTCGTTGAGGTAAGGCAGCTGGTTGCCCTTCTCGTCGACCTTCCAGTAGTAGGGGTTGCGGCGCATGACGATGATATCGTCAGGACGGTATTCGACCGGCACCCAGGCGCCCATGACCGGCATGTTCATGAATTCCGGCGGGAAGGCGTTCTTGAACTGGTCGTAGGTGTTCTTCGAATATTTCGGATGCTGCGGCTTCAGGATATGCGACGGACCCGGGCAGAAGTTCGGGTAGGCCATCGTATAGAGATACTGCTTCGGGAAGGCATCCTTGAAGGTCCACTCGACCGTGTAGTCATCGATCTTCTTGAGCGTCGTTCCCTCGCCGAAGGCCTCAGGCGATGCGCCGCCGCCAAGCGGCGAAACGTTCGGGTCGATGACCTCGTCTTCCCAGTAGAACATGATGTCGTCGGCGTTGAACGGCGCGCCGTCCGACCATTTCGCACCTTCGATCAGATGCATGGTCAGCTTGTGACCGTCGGCAGACCATTCCCAACCCTTGGCTAGGTTCGGAAGCGGCTCGGTGTCCTTGGCTTCGACCTGGAAGAGCGGCGCGGTGCGCGTCAGGCATTCGGAGAGGCCGATATCGATGCCGCCCCAGCCCTGCGTCTGGCCGGCGCCATAGTTCCAGCCTTCCGGACGGCCGCCGATAACATGGCGCATCGTGTCGCCATAGACGCCGATACCGTCAGGCATGTTGCCGGTCTTGAAAACCAGCGGCTCCTTGGGAAGGCGATCCTTGACCGGCGGCAGCTTGCCGGTGTCAACGAAATTCTTCTTCACCCAATCGGGCTCGTTATACGAAGGAAGCGCCTTGAACTCCTCAATGGAGTCGCGGGACACATATTTGATCTTGCCTTCCGCCGGAAACTGCGGTGGCGCAGGCGGCGTTGTCGGCTCGGAAGCGTAGGCATTCAAGGCAGCAACTGAAACACCGAGCGCCAGCCCTGCCAGGATGCCGATCTTGCGGAAATTCGTCATCGTCTCTCCCTCTTGTTCCGGAGCGCTTGCACGCGTCTCCGCTTCTCCTCAAAGAATGATGAAGCAAGCCTTGGCGCGGCGGCCTTCCTCCCGAAGAACCGCCGCGGCTTGCCTCATCGGAAAATCAGACCGCCTGCTTCAGTGCTGCCTTTTCGGCGCGAAGCTCTTCGATCGAACGGACGTTGCGGCGGGCAGCACCGGCCCATTCCTTCGTCTTGACCTTGGAATTCGCCAGACGCTCCTTGGCCGCCGGTACGGCGTCGGCATATTGCGGCAACCAACGCGCCTGGGCGACGACCATTTCATCCACCATCTGCCAGACTTCCTCCGGCGTCGAGACCGCACCGACCAGCGGGTCGTGCAGCACGGCGAGCTTCAGCAGATCGATGTCACCGGAGATCGCCGCGTGAACCGACATGCGCTGGACGTTGATCGACGCCATGCAGGTTGCGGCGCAGGCTTCCGGAATGGTGATGCCGGAGACCATGTTGATGCCGAAGCGATCGACGAAGCCGGGCGACTCGATGATCGCGTCCGACGGCAGGTTGGTGATCACGCCGTTGTTCTTGACGTTGAAGTGACCGCGATAGACCCGGCCGGTTTCCAGCGCTTCCAGAATATGGCTCGCATGCTCGTTGGAGCGCTTGGCCGGATCGATCGGCTTTTCAGCCGATGCGAGGAATTGCGGGAACTCGGTTTCGAACCAGTTGCGGGTCTCCGTCGAGTGACGCAGATAGCCGCCGGTCTCGCCGTGTATCCAGTCCGACATGTCGATCCATTTGGTGATTTCGTCAGGACGCTTGCGGTACCAGGGCAGGTATTCCGAGAGGTGACCGTTGCTCTCCGTCGAATAGACGCCGAAGCGCTTCAGGACGTCGATGCGCAGCTTTTCCTGCTGCGAGAAGACGGGATGCGCCTCGAAGGCGGCAACCAGCTCGTCCTTGCCGATCTTGCGTCCGTTGAGCTTCAGATCGATGAACCAGGTCTGGTGATTGATGCCCGAGCAGATGTAGTCGAGCTCGCTCTGCGACTTGGCGCCGAGCACTTCGGCAATCTGTTCGGCCCCATGCTGGACGCCGTGGCAGAGGCCGACGGTATCGACCTTGCCGTATTCGATCGCAGCCCAGGTGTTCATCGCCATCGGGTTGGCGTAATTGAGGAATTTTGCGCCGGGTTCGGCGAGCTCGCGGATATCCTTGCAGAAGTCGAGAATGACCGGGATGTTGCGCTGGCCGTAGAGAATGCCGCCGGCGCAGATCGTATCGCCGACGCACTGGTCGATACCGTATTTCAGCGGGATCCTGATATCGTCGGCATAGGCTTCGAGGCCGCCGACGCGCACGCAGCTGATGATGTAGCGCGCACCCGCAATCGCCTCGCGGCGGTTGGTCGTCGCCGTCACCCTGGTTGGCAGCTTGTTGGATTCGACGATCTTGTCGAGGATCGCCTTGATCATCTGCAGGTTATGCTCGCTGAGATCGGTCAGCGCGAATTCGATGTCCTTGAATTCCGGAACGCACAGGATGTCCGTGAACAGCTTCTTGGTGAAGCCGACGCTGCCTGCCCCGATGATAGCGATTTTGAAACTCATGTCCTTCACCTCGGTCCGATCGAATGTTACGTAGAAAGAAGACAAAAGGGTACCAGGCCGCCTGCTGGCGCAGGCGATCGAAAATCACTGGAAATGAAACCTGTATTCCTCCCGGCCGTTCGCCCAGCCGCGATCTCTTCCTCTTATGCGAGGGGATTATGCGTATATTCGATGAGGCGGCCAGAGAAGGATTATGCTTTCGAGGGTAATTTTGTGCTGCAGGATTTGATCGCCAACGGACAGGCCATGAGGACCGTTTCGCTGCCCCGCGGACGCCAGCGCCTGCACGCCATGCCGACCAGCGCCGGCTATGAAGTGCGCGAGAACGAGACCTACGATTGGGACGGCCGCAAGCGCGGCCAGACGCCGTTCACGGTGCTGCAGCACACAATCAGCGGCAGCGGCCACCTGCGCTACCAGAACCGCAATTACAAGCTCCAGGGCGGCGACACGATGATGGTGCTGGTGCCGCACAATCACCGCTACTGGCTCGAAAAGGGCGAGCGCTGGGAGTATTTCTGGATCTCGATGAACGGCGACGAGACGCTGCGCATCCACAAGATGGTGATGGCGCTGTCCGGCCCGGTCCTCAAACTGCAGCAATCAACCATCGATCACCTCGCCGATTGCAGCCTGCGTCTCGTCAAGGGCGCCACGACCCCGGGCTCGGCCTCGGCGATCGCCTACGAGGCGGCGATGGCGCTCTATGACGACGTCTTCGGCTCACCGTCATTCATGGCCGAGCAGAGCCTGATGCAGCCGGTCATCGACCACATCAACACCAATCTGGAAAAACCGCTCCCGGTCAGCGAGCTTGCTGCTATCGTCGGCTTGAGCCGCGCCCACTTCTCCCGCAGCTTCGCCGACAGCGAAGGTGTGCCGCCCGCCGAATACGTGCTGCAGCAGCGCCTGCAGCGCGCAGCCAAGCTGCTGACCAAGGCGGATTTCCTGCCGGTCAAGGAAGTGTCGATCATGTGCGGCTTCGAGGACGCCAACTATTTCGCAAAAGTCTTCCGCCGCGTCTACGGCATCACGCCGACCGAATTCCGCACCACCGGCATGTATGCCAGCATCGGCCGCAGCCGGTAGGCGTCGGGACGGCCACGGCCGCCCCTCGCCCGATCATCAGATTGACCAGAGCGCGCCGCCGTCGCAGGCAACGGCCTGACCGGTGATGTAGCCGGCCTTGTCTGAGGCGAGGAAGGTCGCGAGTGCCGCGAATTCCTCTGGTCGGCCGATGCGGCCCATCGGGATCATCTTGCTGACCTTGTCGAGGTCGAGCTTGGCTTCGGCCAGCCGCTCGGTCATCGTGTAGCCGGGCATCAGCGCGTTGACGGTGATGCCGTTTGCGGCGAATTCGCGGCTCAGCGTCTTGGTCAGGCCGTGAAGCCCGGCGCGCAAGGCGTTGGAGATCGTGAAATTGTTGATCGGCTCCTTGGCGGCGATCGAGGTGACCAGCAGGACGCGGCCCCAGTTGCGCTCGCGCATGCCCGGCAGTGCCGCGCCGATCGCGTCGGTGGCGCTGACGAACAGGCCCTCGAAGGCATTGCGCCAGTCGTCGCTGGCGATGTTCTCGAAGGGCATGGTCGGCGGACCGCCGGTGTTAACGACGAGAATATCGACCTTGCCGAGCGCCGCCACCGCCTGATCGACGACAGTGCGTCCGGCCGAGGGCTGGCGCAGATCGGCCACGAACGGCGTCGCTCCGAGCCGCCCGGCGGCATCCTTCAGACGCTCTTCGTCACGGGCGCAGATCGCGACCTTGACGCCTTCCGCCGCAAGCTCCTTGGCGATCGCAAAGCCAAGCCCTTTCGAAGCGCCCATCACGAGCGCCGTTTTACCGTTCAAGCCAAGATCCATGGCAGCCTCTTCTTCAAATCGTTCTTCGTCTCAAAAATCAGGAACCGCTGACCTCGACACTGCCGATGCCGGAGACATCGAAGCGGTAGGTGAAAGGCCCTGTCGGGAAGCGCGTGGTGACGATGCTGCCCGTCATGACGATATCGCCCTTGCGCAGCATCCGCCCGGATGCCGCCAGATGGTTCGCAAGCCAGGCAAGCGGCACGTAGGGATGACCGAGAACATCGGCGCCCAGCCCGCGGGCAAATTCGCTACCGTCGAGATAGGCAACACCCGTCGCCTCCTCCATCTTCGCCGGCGGCGGCGTGAAGGCGCCGAGCACGACGCCGGCATTCCAGGAATTGTCGGCGATCAGCGTGCCGCAATGGAGAACGCTGTAATCGGCATGCCGGTCGTCGACGATCTCGATCGCTGCCGCGACCGCATCGACGGCTGCCCCCGCCGCTTCCGGCGTGAACGGCACCTCTGACGGCAAGAGATCCTGGCCGAGGCGGACGCAGATCTCGAATTCGAGGCCGAGACGGTGATAGTCGGCATGCGCCAGATGCGCGCCGGTGAAGGCGACGCGGCGCTTGAAGATCGTGCCGTGGATCGGCTGGTCGATACCGCACATGTCCTGCATGCGCTTCGAGGTGAGGCCGATCTTGTAGCCGGCGGTCTCGTCGCCGTCGCGGATCGCGGCGATATACTTTTCCTGCACATTATAGGCGTCGGCGAGGTCGTTGATGCCCTCAAGCCGGTGAAAATTCGTGCCGCTGCGATGCTCGGCAACCAGCGTGCCGGCGAGTTCGGCGCTCTTGTCGGTCAAATCTCATCCTCCCGTTTTTCTCCTCCCATAGATGTTTCGCAGCGCGCTGAACAGCCACCTTGATCCGAACAGCCACCGTGAAATGTCTTCCAGGATGCCCGGGCGGAGCGAAGCATCCTGGAAGACGACCGGCCCGGTGTCCGGTTGCCGGGCCGATGGCTTTAATCGGAGAGATCGACCGTATCGAACTGGAAGGCGCCGAGCGGACTCTGGACGAAACCGACCACATTCTTGCGCATCGGCACGACCGCGAGCGAATGGTCCAGCGTGTCCCAGGGCGCTTCGCGCTTGAAGAGGGCTTGCGCCTCCTCATAGAGCTTGGTGCGGGCGGCGGTGTCGGTGGTTTCCTTCGCCTTGATCACCAGCGCATCGAAGTCCTTGTTGCACCACTGCGCCCAGTTATTGCCGCCGACGGCATCGCAGCTCAGCATCGCACCCAAGAAATTGTCCGGGTCGCCATTGTCGCCGGTCCAGCCGAGGATGACGGCGCCGTCGCGATCCTTCGCCTTGACCCGCTTAAGATACTCGGCCCATTCGTAGGTGACGATCTCCGTCTTGACGCCGATGGCAGCGAGGTCCGACTGCATCAGCTCGGCTGCGCGCCGCGCGTTCAGCATGTAGGGCCGCGAGACCGGCATCGCCCAGATCTTCATCGACAGATCCTTGACGCCGGCGGCATCGAGCGCCGCCTTTGCCGCCTTGGGATCATAGGGATCGTCCTTGATGGCGTTGTTATAGGACCACATGCCCGGCGGGATCGGGTTCTTGGCGACCGTCGCCGCCCCCTGGAACACCGCATCGACGATCGCCTGCTTGTTGATCGCCATGTTGAGCGCCCGGCGGACCTCCGGCTTGTCGAACGGCGCCTGCATCGTGTTGTAGGCGAGGAAGGAGACATTCAAGCCGGCGAGCTCGGAGACCTTGAGATCGGGATTGGCCTTCATCGCCGCGACATCGACCGAGTTCGGATAGGACATCAGATTGCATTCGCCTGCGGTCAGCCGCTGGTAGCGCTGCGTGGCATCGGGCGTGATGGCAAAGACCAGATCGTCGATCTTCGGCTTGCCCGCCCAATATCCGGCATTGGCCTTGTAGCGGATGACGGCATCCTGCTGATAGCTGACGAGGCCGAAGGGACCTGTGCCGACAGGCAGCTGGTTCATCTGCGCCATCTTGCCATCAGCCTGCAGCTTGTCGGCATATTCCTTCGACAGGATCGAGGCGAAAGGCGTGGCTATATTGGCGATGAACGGCGCCTCCTTGCGCTTCAGGACAAAGCGCACCGTCATGTCGTCGACCTTGTCGATCGACTGGATCAGATCGCCCATCCCCAGCGCGTCGAAATATTCCCAGGTGGCGGCGCCGGTATATTGATGCCAGGGATTGTCGGCCTTCCACTGGCGCACGAAGGAGAAGATCACGTCGTCGGCATTCATGTCGCGTGTCGGCGTGAAATAGTCCGTCGTCTGGAATTTCACGTTCGGGCGCAGCTTGAACGTATATTGCAGCCCGTCATCCGACACCTGATAGCTCTCTGCGAGCGCCGGAATGACCTCGGTCGTTCCCTTCTTGAACTCGACGAGCCTGTCAAAGATCGTCTGCCCGACGGCATCATAGGTGGTGCCGCTGGTGCTCAGCGCCGGATCGAAGCCGGAGGGCGAGGCCTCCGAACAGTAGACGAAGGTTTTTGCGCTCGCACTCGTGGCCCAAGCCGGCGCGAGCACAATCGCTGCGGCCAAGGCTATTTTCTGAAACATCGAAGTCTCCCAGTCGTCAGTGAGTTGGGTTTTATTATCCACTGCCTGCTTCCGGCATGATCCAGGCCCGGCTTTGCCTGGTCACGCCGGCTTCCCGCTTTATGCTTGTTGCCGGACAGGCTCCGCCCCCGGAGCCTGCAGTCTCTCAGAGGTCGTCGACGACGGCCGCGAGCGCATCCAGAGAAGCCGCCCCGAACAGCCGTGAGCGCCGCGGCGACCAGCCGTTCCGCTCGTCGGGATGGAAGATGTCGTCGAGGAAGGGCAGCTCGATGATGAAGGAGACGCAGCCGAAGGTTTCTGCTGTCCAGGAGATCGCCATGGCGAGCGGATCAGTGCCGGGCGCATGGTCGTAGTTCGGCTTCGGCAGGTCGGGCGTGTAGTTCGGCGAGGCGACGAGCAAGGCATCCTCGAAACGCTTCAAGAGGGTCGCCTGCTTGTTCGACCAGGACGGCACGCCAACCGGCCGTACCGGCCAGGGATGATGATTGCTCTCATCGCCATGGATGTCGTAGCAGAAATGCACGCCGGTCTGGCGCATCCGCTCGCGCACGAACCAGGTCTCCGGGCTTTCCTCGACGGTCGTCGTGCTCCAGGAACGGTTGAGATCGACATAGCCGGCATTGTAGCGATGGAAGCCCTTGATGCTGCCGTCCGGGTTCATGTTCGGAACCACGTAGAAGACGGCGCGCTCAAGCAGCGACTGCGACAGGGGGTCGGCGGCATCGATCAGCCGGTCGAGAAGCGCCTCGGCGGCAAACTCGGTCATCGACTCGCCGGGATGCTGGCGCGCCAGCACCCAGCAGGATTTCTTGCCCGGGCCGGGCTTGCCAACGGTGACGAGATCGATGCTGCGCCCCTCGAGCGTCTTGCCGACGCTTTCGACCTGCGCCAGCGGGCTCGCCGCGCAGCGTTCGATCAGCGAGAAGCGTTCCGTCTCGGTATAGGGCGCATGATAGGCGTAGGAGACGCGGTCCTGCTCCGGCCGGTGGCTCCATTTCAATGAGGAGCCGTCGAATGTCGCGGGAATACGGAACCAGTCCTTTCGGTCATAGGAGGCGACGATCCGGTAGTCCTTGAAGCCGCGCGACCAACGGCTCTTGCCGGCATCCTCCAGCGTATAGTGACAGTCCCTGCCCTTTGCGCCGGTGGCGGCGAAATAGAAGCCCATGAACTCGTCGGATCCTTCGCGGTCGGGAAGGATCGCCAGCCGCATCGCCGCCCAATCGCTTTCGTCGATGACCTTGATGCGCCCGGAATCGAAATTACTGCTGATTTTACTCATCGCTCAACACTACTCCGCAGTTGCCGTGACTTGCCGGCCGACCTGTTCTGCGAAGCGGGCGACCGGATGCTGGTGTTAGCCCATCATGTCTTCGACCGGTTCCTCTCGCGCGGTGCCGGTCTGATCGAGGTGATCCCGGCCTCGCTTGTCAGCGCCTCGTAGCGGGCCGAGATGACGGAGGTCAGTGTCTGGAGGTGGCGTTCGAAATAGGCCTCCTCCTTGTGGAACAGCCGCTCCAGGCTGAGGCCGCGGATGGCGATGAGCGTGAACTCCAGGAGTTCGAAGATCTCCCTCTTGTTCTTGCCCATGTCGACATGCTCTTCGAGCCAGCGGTAGCGGACTTCGCGGATCGCTTCCATGCGGTCCGAAACGGTGCTTGGCCGTACCTCGGCCTCGGCGCGCGTGCCGATCAGGATCTCCCAGATCGCCCAATATTCCGGATCGCCGTAGACGCCCCAGAAATAGCGCACCAGCTTGCCGACATTCAGCCGCCCGTGGGCTGCGAGGTTCTTCTGCTTGGTAAAGTCGTCGAGTACCCGTTCGGCCAGGTGATCATAGACCGTGAACAGCAGTTCGAACTTGGTCGGGAAATGGTGGTGCAGCGCACCGGTCGTCAGCCCCGCCTCCTTGGCGACGTTGGCGGTCGTCAATCCCGAGAAGCCGATCTTGTGCAGCAGCGTCGTTGCCGCGCGGATCAGCTGGACCCGCGTCTCCGCGCTGCGGTCTGCCTGGGTACGTCTGACTTGGCGGGGCTGATCGGTCATGAGGCGATATAAATACATATCAGTCGGAATGTAAATACATACTAGTCGGAATGTAAGTTGAACTTTCAAGGCCGCCGGGACAACCGGAAATCACCGCGTCAGCCGACCGAAGCGGGCGCACGTCCGCTGGCGCGCGTCCCTTCGATCGAGAGCCTTAATGAGGATGGGCGAGGAAAGAGCCACGGCTCCGCCAGGCCGGGCCTAGCGGCAGCCTCCGAGCCGGCATGTGCGAACGCCCAGGCTCAGAAATAGATCGACATCAACAGGTCCTGGTCGAAATCGCCGAAACCCTTGCCGAAGATATTCATGCCGCCGGGATTGTCTGCTTTCTCGTCGATGCCGATACGGAAGCGGATCGAGTGGTGGTCGGCGATGCCGAGCGAGGCGATGGTCTGGGTGGAGACCATGGCGCCGTCGATCCAGGTGCCGGTTTCGTCGATCGTCCAGGTCTTCAGCTTGCCGTATTGCGAACCCGAGAGCTTCCACCAGGCAGGCGAATACATGCCGCGGCGGTCGCCGAAATCGCCGGGCGAGGTCCAGTGTCCGGCCTTGATGCCGTTGATCCAGATCGAGATGTCGGACGGCCAGTTGGCATTGGTCGCCGGCGTCTCGGAGCTGAGCTCGGCGGAGAATTCGACCTTGCGGATTTTCTTGCCGGAAACCTTGGCATTGTTCGGGAACTTGTATTCGACATAGCCGCGGGTGAACCACAGCAATGCCGCCTGCATGCGCTGCGGATCGAGGAAGACCTCCTGCACATCGAGCATACCGATGACATTGTTGACGGAACAGAGGCCGCAGGGCGCCCCCACCTCGAACTCGGTAAAGAGGCCGATCGGCATGCTGACGGTGACGACGTCTTCGCTCGCCTTGGTGCCGCTGCTGTCGAAGCGGATCAGGATCTCGTCATAGATGCTGGAGCAGACCTTCTGGTTGCCCTTCGTCGCCTTCATCGTCTGGGTCTGGATCAGGCCCGCTTGCTCGAGCGACTTCAAATTCGTCGCCGTCGTCGATTGCGGCAGGCCCATCTGTGCCGCGATGTCGTTGACATTCAGCGGCCCCTTCTGGCGCAGCAGGTTGAGGATTTCGATGCGCGTCGGAGAACCGAGTGCCTGGACGACATCGGCGTCCCTCATCGGATCGACGGTTAGAAGCTTCGTCTCCATATTATAATACTGGTTCTCCAGTCTTTCTTGTTGGTTTCAGCTGATATCATGGCCACATGCACTGTGTCGCTGCTCAAATTTTACTAGGGGCCGGTCCGCGCCTCGGGAGAACTCTCGCGGACCGGCAGGGGCCTTCTCACCTCGGCCCGGAAGCAAAGTCTCATGCACGTCACCCCTTGATGCCGGACGACAGCATCAGCGCCTGCGTCACCCGCTTCTGGAACAGCAGATAGGCAACGGCCACCGGCATCGCGGCGAGAATGGCGACCGCCATGTCGCGCGCATATTTGACGCCGAAGGCATCACGGGTCTGCGTGATGCCGACCGTGATCGTCATCATGTCGTCGGAGTTGGTGACGAGGAACGGCCAGAGGAAGGCGTTCCACGCCATGATGTAGGTAATGATCGCCAGCGCCGTCGTGATCCCCCAGTTCAGGGGCAGATAGAGCTTGAAGAGGATCTGGAACTCGCCGCAGCCATCGAGCTTGGCGGCTTCGCGCAGCTCTTTCGGCACGGAATCGAAGAACTGCTTGTAGACGATGACGACGACGGGGACGATCAGCTGCGGTAGGATGATGCCGCCCCAGGTGTTGATCAGGTTCAGCTTGTGCATCAGCACGAACTGCGAAATCACCAGCGCCTGCGAGGGCACCATGAAGCTCGCCAGGATGATGCCGTAAAGCAGCTTGCGGCCGGGAAAGACGATCTGCGACAGCGCATAGGCGCACATGACGCTGATCAGGATGACGACGATGGTCACCGTGACCGAGGTCACGATCGAATTCAGGTACCAGGTCGAGAGCTTGGTCTCGAACAACGCGTAATAATAGCCCGAGAAGTTCAGGACGTCGGGGATGAAGGTCGTCTTTGCCACGACCTCCTGTTCCGGCTTGATCGAGGTGATGACCGCCCAATAGATCGGGAAGGCCCACATGCAGGCGATCAGGAGCGTCAGGACGAGAAGCAGCGCATTGCCGATTGTCTTGCCGGGCATCTCAGCGCTCCCTTACACGCAGCAGCTGGTACTGCAGCACCGATACGACGACGATGATCATGAACAGGATCACAGCGACGGCCGAGCCCGTACCGCCATGGTTCGAGCGGAAGGCTTCGCGATAAACGAGCTGCAGAAGCACGTAGGTCGAATTGAACGGCCCGCCCTCGGTCAGGAGATAGACCTGGTCGAAGATCTTCAGCTGCAGAATCAGCTGCAGCGTCAGCACCAGCGCCGTGACCGGCCATATCAGCGGCCAGGTGATGCGCTTGAAGCACTGCCAGCGCGTCGCCCCATCGAGCATCGCCGCCTCGTAATAATCGTTCGGAATGTTGCGGAGCCCCGCGATGAAGAGCAGCAGGTTGAAGCCGTTGGTCCACCAGACGGTCACCAGCGCCACCATCGGCATGGCCCAGATCGGATCGCGAAAGACGCTGACGCGCTTACCGGTCGCGGCCTCGATGACGAACTGCGCGACGCCGAACTGCTGGTCGAGAACCCATTTCCAAATCTGCGTGACGACGGAAACGGGAAGGATATAGGGGATGAAGAAGAGCACCAGCATCAGGCTCTGCACCCAGCCCTTGAGACGCACGACCATCAGCGCCAGGCCGAGCCCGATCAGCGTGTTCGGAATGACAGTCAGCACGACGAAATAGCCGGTATTCCAGGCAGACGTATAGAAGAGCTTCTGGTGGAAGAGCTTCACGTAATTGTCGAAGCCCACCCACTGACCCTCGCCGACCAGCGGCGCATCGGTGAAGCTCAGCTCAAACATCTTGTAGACTGGATAGGCAAAGACGGTCGCATAGGCGATCAGGAACGGCGCAATCATGGCGATCGCCGTCAGCGTCTTGCGTCTCTTCTCGGTATTGACCACAGATCATCTCCCACGGCGGAAGTGCTGGCCGGGGAAGCCCCCCCGGCCAGCCGCTCGTTACTTCTGGCTTTCCAGCTCTTCGCGCATCTGATCGATCGCGTCTGCCGGATCGAGCTGGCCGTTGAGGGCGGGAACCACGAAGTTCTGGGTTGCCTCGTAGATCGGGCCGGCAACGCCTGCGAGCTTGGAAACCGGGTCGAAGACGGCGGTATCAGCGAGCTTTGCATAGGTGGCGTTCGGCTGCATGCCCTTGAATTCCTGGCTGTCGGTCACCGGCTTATAAGCGGGGATGTGACCGGCGCTGGCCCAGGAAATGCTGTGCTCGTTCATCCAGGCGATGATCTGCAGCACGGCCTTCAGCTTCTCGGGGGAGATCGGCTTGCTCTCGCTGTTCGGCACGGCGAAGGAGTGGGAGTCAGCCCAGGTGGCCTGCGTGCCCATCAGGTTCGGGATTTCGATCGCGCCCCATTCGAAGCCGAGTTCGCCCTTCTTGGCGAGGTCAGCCATAGTCGGCACTTCCCAGACGCCGTTGACGTGCATCGCAGCCTTGCCGGAGGTGAAGAGCGCGATGGAGGCTTCATAGGAGATCAGCTTCGGCGAATAGCCGGTCGAAACCCAGTTCGCCATGGTCTGCAGCGCCTTGACGCCGGCATCACCTGGAAGGATCTGGTCGCCGTCCATGAACTTGGCGCCCTGCTGGGCGATCAGCGTATAGAAGACGCGCCACATCGAGCCGCCTTCATCGGTATGCAGCGACAGCGGATATTCGACCTTGCCGGTTGCCTTGATCTTCTCGAGCGCGGCATTGAAATTGTCGAGGCCGTCGAGACCCTTCGGCAGGCCGTCGTCACCGAGGAGACCGGCTTCCTTCAGGATGTTCTTGTTGTAGTAAAGAACGATCGAGTGGACGTCGAAGGGGATGCCATAGACCTTGTTGTCGAAGGTCGCCTGCTTCCAGGCCGCATCGACATAGTTTTCCTTCTTGATGCCGGCGGATGCCAGTTCCTCATCGCTGAAGGGGCGCAGGATGCCGGTCGGAACGGCCAGCGGATAGCGCGACATGTGATAGGTCATGATATCGGGCTGCTGGCCGACGGCAGCTGCCGTCTGCACCTTGGTATAGAAGGGCACGCCCCATTCCAGCGTCGTGGCGTTGATCTTGATATCGGGGTGCGTGTCGTTGAATTCCTTGATCAGCGCCTTCATGCGAACGCCGTCGCCGCCGCTCAGGAAGTCCCACCAGGTCACATCTGTCTGCGCGAATGCGGCCGCCGAGGGCAGCAATGCAATGGCCGCCGAAACGGCGAGTTTCACTAGCTTTCTCACGTTTGTTCCTCCTCTTAAACATGGGTTACGGGTCACCCCGGGTCGCGGGATGGCGCTTTCCGCGCGCCTCCTCCAAGGTTTGCGGATCACATTTCTGCATTCATGCTCCGGCCGCCGATCCCCTCGGCGGCCATCCGTCAGCTGAGCCTTCTGCCTTCGGCATCGAAAGCCAGCATTTCAGGCACTCTCAGCGAGAGGCTGATCTTCTCCTTCGGCTGAGGCCTACTCTCGCGGCACTCGACCGTCATTTCCGCACCGGTTGCCGTCAGCACATGCAGATAGCCCGTGCCGCCGAGCTCCTCAGTAAATTCAGCCGTCACGGGCAGCGTCACGCCACCCTCTCCGGCGCCAAGGCCGATATGTTCAGGGCGAACGCCGACATGGACGGGCGCGCCGGCTTCGACCGGCGCCCGCGTCGGCAGATCGAAGGCCTGGCCAGGTGCATCGTCGAGTTCGACACGGGCCGAGCCCTGCCCTGCCGCAACAACCTTGCCCTTCAGGAAATTCATGCCCGGCGAGCCGATGAAGCCGGCCACGAACATGTTCTGCGGATCGCGGTAGAGATCGAGCGGCGCGCCGACCTGCTGGACGACGCCGTCTTTCAGCACGACGATCTTGTCGGCCAGCGTCATCGCCTCGACCTGGTCATGGGTGACGTAGACCATGGTGGCGCCGATCTGCCGGTGCAGGCGGGCAATCTCCATGCGCATCTTGACGCGCAGTTCGGCATCCAGGTTGGAGAGCGGTTCGT
This sequence comes from Rhizobium sp. OAE497, assembly GCF_040546565.1. NCBI lineage: Bacteria > Pseudomonadati > Pseudomonadota > Alphaproteobacteria > Hyphomicrobiales > Rhizobiaceae > Rhizobium > Rhizobium sp. OAE497. Next base: position 633,675 of record NZ_JBEPOA010000002.1, on the reverse strand, counting down.
CGAACAGGAAGACGCGCGGCTCGCGCACGATCGCCCGACCGATCGCCACGCGCTGGCGCTGGCCGCCGGAGAGCTGGCTTGGCTTGTGCTGCAGATAGTCGGTCAACCGCAGGATATCGGCCGCAGCCTTCACCTTCTGCTGGATCTCCGCTTTCGGCCGCTTGGCGATCGACAGGCTGAAGGCCATGTTCTCGAAGACCGAGAGATGCGGGTAGAGCGCGTAGGACTGGAAGACCATCGCCACGCCGCGCTTCGACGCCTCGCGATGCGTGACGTCCTCGTTCTCGATGCTGATCTGGCCGCCGCTCGTTTCCTCGAGCCCGGCGATCATTCTGAGAAGCGTCGACTTTCCGCAGCCGGACGGGCCGACGAAGACGGCGAACTCGCCCTGCTCGATCTCGATATCGACGCCGTGGATGACCTTGAAGGCTCCGAACGACTTGCTGACCTCGGTCAGTTTGATCCCAGACATATGTCCTCCCGGTTGGAACTCCCATCGGGGCAGCCTCCTCCGCTGCCCCGATGGCAATCAGTTCACGCCGAAGCGACAGAGAGCAGGATGAAATGGTAGGACTTCGCCGGCAGCGAGCCGGTGAGCTTGCCCTCATCGGTGATCTGCAGCCCGGAACCCGCCTTGGGAACGATGCGGTTCTGGTCCTCGACCGAGTTGCGCGCCTTCAGATCATCGCCGGCCATCGTGTGATGCTGGAGGATCTTTGCGCCCTTGAAGCCCTGGAGATCGAGGTCGATATCCATCGCCTCGTCGAGGCTGCGGTTGATGGCGAAGACGGCGATCGTCTTGCCGTCCTCATGCAGAACCGCCGAGAGGTCGAGATAGGGAACGTCCTGCGCCACGTCGCAATCGTAAGTCGGGCCTGACGCAGAAACGGAGAGCGCGGTGCCGCGGCCATATTTCGAGGCGAACTGCAGCGGATAGTAGATCGACTGGCGCCATGCCGGGCCGCCGGCCTTGGTCAGGATCGGCGCAATGACGTTGACGAGCTGCGCCATGCAGGCGATCTTGACGCGGTCGGAGCGGCGGATGAAGACGTTGATCAGCGACGCCACGAAGATCGCGTCCTCGAGATTGTAGAGCTCTTCGAGCAGCGGCGGGGCTTCCGGCCAATCCCAGTTCTTGTAGCGCTGGTCGTCTTCCTTGCGGTCGTGATACCAGACGTTCCATTCGTCGAAGCAGATCTTCACGTCGCGCTTCGAGCGCTTCTTGGCCTTGATGTAATCGATGACGCCGCCGATCGTGACGATATAGCGGTCGAGCTCTATCGCCTTGGCGTAGTAGTTCAGCGTATCGTTTTCCTCGTTGCCGAAATACTTGTGCAGCGAGATGTAGTCGACGCTGTCATAGCTCGCGTCGAGAACGGTCGCTTCCCATTCGGGATAGGACTTCATCTTGTCGTTGGACGAGCCGCAGACCACGGTTTCGAGCGTCTTGTCGAAATATTTGAAAGCCTTGGACACTTCGTTGGCGAGGTGGCCGTATTCGGCAGCCGTCTTGTGGCCGACCTGCCAGGGACCGTCGATCTCGTTGCCGAGGCACCAGATGCGGACATTGTGCGGATCCTTGTAGCCATGCTTGGCGCGAAGGTCGCTCCAGTAGGTGCCGCCGGGATGATTGCAATATTCGAGGAAGTTGCGGGCGTCGTTCAGGCCGCGCGAACCGAGGTTCATCGCCAGCATCATCTCGGTCTTGGCAAGCTTCGACCAGTCGGCGAATTCGTTGACGCCCATCTGGTTGGTTTCGCGGGTACGCCAGGCCAGATCGAGGCGCGTCGGACGCTGGTCGCGCGGGCCGATGCCATCTTCCCAGTGATAGGCCGAAACGAAATTGCCGCCCGGATAACGCACGATCGGCATATCCAAGTCGCGCACCATATCAAGAACATCGGTACGGAAACCGTCCTTATCAGCCTTTTCGTGACCCGGCTCATAAATACCGGTGTAGACGGCACGGCCCATATGCTCGAGAAATGAGCCATAGACGCGCTTGTCGACGTTCGAAATCGTGAATTCCCGGTTCAGGGTGGCTTTAGCCCGCATGCTTGGTGTTCCTCGTTTATTGAATTTGATTTTTTGCCACGCTATTCTGGGAGATTTTTTAAATCAAGCTTTTTGTTTTATATCAAAAAATCAGTTTTAGTTAGCATTTCAAAGCGATCTAAGCTCCATTTCGGCCGAGCAACTGCCGCACGAAAACGGTTGTAGAGCGACATTTTCTGTATCGCTTAAATTGAGAATTTCGTTACCAAGCTTTATCCATTTCGAATGGCGCATATTGCTGCGCGCCAAGGGCTATGCGAGGTTTCACGCCTGACACCGTTCCCATCAATGGCAGGACTTGATCCAGATGCGTTACCTCAGCTGTTTGCGCCTCATCGCAGCAGTCGCCCTCGGCACCATTGCGGTCTCGAGCACTCCGGTCCTTGCGGAACAGCCGTCCCACCCGTGGCCGCAGACGCAGAGCGATATTCCCGCAGACCCGGATGTGCGCTTCGGGGTTCTCCCGAACGGCATGCGCTATGCGATCATGCACAACGCCACCCCGCCCGGGCAGGCGGCGATTCGCTTCCGCATCGGTTCGGGTTCGCTCGATGAAAACGACGACCAGCAGGGACTGGCGCATTTTCTCGAGCATATGGCTTTCAAGGGCTCGGCCCATGTTCCCGAAGGCGAGATGATTCGCATCCTGCAGCGCAAGGGACTGGCCTTCGGCCCCGATACCAACGCCAATACCGCCTATGACGAAACGGTCTATTCGCTCGATCTGCCGGAGGTCGACAGCGACACGCTCTCGACCGGCCTGATGCTGATGCGAGAAACCGCCAGCGAACTGACGCTCGATGCCGGCGCCTTCGATCGCGAGCGCGGCGTGATCCTGTCGGAAGAAAGGTTACGCGACACGCCGCAATATCGCGCGGCGATCGGCATTACCAACATCCTGCTTGAGGGACAGCGCGCCGCTTCGCGCTCGCCGATCGGCAAGGTCGATATCATCAAGACGGCACCGGTCGATCGCGTCCGCGACTACTACAACGCCAATTACCGTCCGGACCGGGCGGCCTTGATGGTCGTCGGCGACGTCGATCCGGCCGCGCTGGAGGCCGATATCCGCAAGCGGTTCGGCGACTGGCAGGCTCATGGTGCTCCAGCACCTGCACCTGATCTCGGCGCCCTGAAACCGAAGACGGAAACCGTCGATCTCCTGACCATCCCGAGTGGCATGACGAGCGCCCAGATCGTCTGGACGCGTCCTTTCGATGCCGCCCCGGACACCTACGCCAAACGGCGCCAGCAGATGGTGGAAGATCTTGGTCTTTCCGTGCTGCGGCGGCGCTTCTCGACGATCGCCAGCAAGCCCAACGCGCCCTTTACCGGCGCCAATGCCGGCTCGCAGGACATTCTGGAATCTGCCCACGCGGTGATGATCACCGCAAACAGCGATCCGGAAAAGTGGCAGGTTGCCCTAAGCAGCATCGAACAGGAGCAGCGCCGTCTCCTGCAATTCGGCGTATCGCAGCAGGAGCTCGACCGCGAGGTCACCGAATATCGCGCCTACCTGCAATCAGCGGCCTCGGGTGCGGCGACGCGTACGAGCACCGATCTCGCCTCTTCGCTCGCCTACACTGTCGATAGCGACCAGGTCTTTACGTCTCCGGCCGACGATCTCGCGCTGTTCGAGAAGATGACGAAGGATATCAGCGCCAAGGAAGTCAACGACGCCCTGCCCACCACCTTTTCCGGCAACGGCCCACAGGTCGTGCTGATGACGGCGGAGCCGCCGAACGGCGGTACCGATGAGATCAAGAAAGCCTACGAGGCCTCCCGTGCGGTGACGGTCGCCGCCCCCCGAAACCGCTGCAAACCTCGTCTGGCCCTATACCGATTTCGGCACGCCCGGCACGGTTGCCGAGCGCCGTGAGGTCAGCGATCTCGGCCTGACGATGGTGCGCTTTGCCAATGGCGTGCGCCTGACAGTCAAACCCACCAAGCTGAGAGCCGACGAGGTTCTGGTGCGCGAGGATATCGGCTATGGCCGCACCAGCCTGCCGAAGGATCAGGCATCCGTGCTCTGGGCGTCGCCCGCCGTCGTTCTCTCAGGCGTGAAAGCCTTGGACTATCCTGACATTCAACGGGCGCTGGCAGCCAACATGTTCAACATCGACTTCTCGGTGGAGGACGGTGCGTTCCGGTTCAACGGCCAGACGCGGACCAGGGATCTCCTGATCCAGTTGCAGCTGATGACCGCCTATACGTCTGACCCGGCATACCGCCCGGAGGTCTTCGACCGCGTCAAGCAGGCCTATCTGAACGGGCTCAACCAATATGCCGCAACGCCCGGCGGCGTCATCAGCCGCGACTTTGCCGGATTGGTGCACGGCGGCGATCCACGCTGGACCTTCCCGGAACGAGCCGAGCTGGCCTCCTCGCAGCCGGGCGAATTCGAGAAACTCTTCAAGCCGGCGGTCACGACGGGGCCGATCAGCCTGACCGTGGTCGGCGACATCACGGCCGACGAAGCGATCGCGCTGACGGCGCGGACATTCGGCGCCCTGCCCGCCCGCCCCGACAGCGCTCCGCATGACGAGACGGCGAGCTTCCCGGCAGCCCAGGCGGCGCCTGCGATCGGCACGCATACGGGACGCCCGGATAATGCCGCGGCGATCGTCGCTACGCCAGTCGGCGACATGCTCTCCGATCTGCCGCGGTCCTTCACCGCAAATCTGACCTCGCAGGTCATCCAGAACCGGCTGATCGACCAGTTCCGCATCGCCGAGGGCGCGAGCTACAGCGTGCAGGCGGATGTCGATCTGTCGAAGGACATTCCGGGCTACGGCTATGCCTATATCTATGTCGACACCACGCCGGCGAAGCTCCCCCGCTTCTTCGAGCTCGTCGACCAAGTCTCGGCCGACCTGAAGGCAAAGGACATTTCGGACGACGAGCTCGCCCGGGCCCGGGCGCCGATCATCGAAACCCTGAAACACCGCCAGCAGAGCAACGAATACTGGATCGAATATCTGCAGAACGCGCAGACGGATCCGCGTGGTCTCGATCGCGTGCGCGCCAATCTTACCGGCTACGACACGATCACGGCCAAGGACGTCCGCGCCTTCGCCAACGACTATCTCAAGCCGGAGAAATTCTGGAAGTTCGAGGTGCTGCCAGCGGCCGGCCAATAGCCGGCCGCACCGGCGGGGTCACAGCTTCAGCTCGGGATCCTGCCAGATGCGGAAGCCGCCCTTGAAGGCGTTTTCGTTGTCGCCGCGGCGGCAGTCTTCCGGCAGGTCCTTGATCTTGTCGACATTGCCGCCGCCGATGACGATGTAGTCGGGCTGCAGCGCCGCCTTCAGCCGGGCGGCGACATCGCCAACGGACTTGCGCCATTTCGCCTTGCCATGTGCCTCCAGCCCACGCAGGCCGACATAGTCTTCGAAGGTCTGCTTCTTCTTGTAGGGCAGATGCGCAAGCTCCATCGGCAGGCAGACCTTGTCGACGACCATCGCCGCGCCAAGGCCGGTGCCGAGACCGAGAAACAGCATGCGCCCGCCCTCATAGCTGCCGATCGCCTGCATCAGCGCGTCGTTGACGAGCTTCAGCGGCTTGCCGAAGGCCTTTTCAAAATCATAGTCCTTCCAGCCGGGCGCCAGGTTATGCGGATCGAGCGACGGCCGGTTATTTTCGATCGGGCCGGGATAGCCCATGCCGATCACGTCGAATTCCAGCCCCTTCGCCATTTCCTTGACGGCCTTGACCATCTTGTCCGGCGACATGTCCGGACCCGAGACCATCGCCCGCTTTTCGCCACCGGTGCTGAGGAGCACTTTGACATGCGAACCACCGAGATCGATGGCGAGGACCGTCTTCTGCGTGGTGGAGCTATCGGAGGGGGCGTCCATGGGGAAATCCTGCTTTGAAATGTCGCGTTGATAGGCCGGGGAGGGAAGAACTAGGTCGTGACCGCGATCTGGAAATCCCGGCCCTCCCAGTCGTTTCGGCCGGTCCAGAAGATCGTGAAGGAAATGACCGAGCCGACAGCGATACCGTCCGTCGGGAGGTCGGCGATCCAGGTGCCCATCGACGTGTCCCGCGCCGTCACATCATGTACCGTCTTCCAGCCATCCGCCGACCAGTGGACATAGGCGGGCTCGAACAGCTCGAAGCGCAGCAGGCGCCCGGCCGAAATGGTGTCGTAGGTCGAGTTGGTGCGCCAGATCCATGGCGCCGGCGCGGGCTTGCCCTTGACGTAGCGCGCCAACGTCTGCGGTGGCATGTCGAAAACGGCGCCGTCCTTCAGCGAGCGCAACAGCTTGATATGCTCGGCATGCGCCCAGACGAGCGGCATCGCACTGCCCGAGGGGCGGCCGAGGAACAGCTCCTTGTCGGCGATATCGGCCTCGTCCCAGATCTGCTCCGGCAGCAGCCCGCCGGGGCTCGCGGATGCTTCCAGCGTCGCCAGCAGCCTGGTGGCTTCTGCGGTCCGCCCGGCAGCTATCTCGAAAAGCGCCCGCTCGCCGGTCAGAAGCGGCCAGAGGCGGCCTATACCGGCCCCATCGAAGGGCGAGCCGTCCTCCTTCTCGCCGTAGCCATCCTCGTTGTAGCGATACCAGTAGGGACCGGCCGGAAGATCGCGCTTCAGCAGCGCGTCGATCGCCTTCACCGTATTGACGATCCGCGGATCATCAGCCGCCCGCAGGCCGAAGCGGACAAGCGCCAGTGCATCCGGGCTAACCAATAGTCCGGATTCCAGCGTCATGTCCGCATTGCTGCGATTCTTGATTGGCACTAGCGCCGGGGAGCGCTTGTGCCCTTCACCGGTGAAACTGCCGATCCGCATGTAATAGCCGTGGATACCGAGGCTTTTCGACAGCTCCGTGCCGGTCGCGTAGGTCCAGCTTTCGATCTGCTCGTTCCAGCTATCGGCGACTTCACGCAAGTAGCGCCCCACATCCGCCTTGCCGGAAGCATCCATGGCATCGGCGGCAGCAAGCAGCCCGGCGATCTCGACGGCAAGCGTGAAAGGCGAATAGCCGCCATCCTCTTCCCACCGGTCCTGCTGGGTGCAGGGACCGTTCCGAACGATATAGCGGGCGGCAGCCCGGATCATCGCCGTGTAGCGGCCTGCATCGGCGGGGCTGATCACCTTTGCCCGCAGCAGCATATCGTAAAGCAGGATCGGGAAGGCGGTCTCGTCCATCTGGATGCCCTTCCAGTAGGCACGCCCGTCCAGCCAGGAATTCTGCACCCAGTGACCATCGGCCTCCTGCGTCGCCACGAGATAATCGAGAACGGCAAGCGCATCCTTCTTGGCACCGGCGGCCAGCAGTCCGCCTGCCGTCTCCACGAGATCGCGCGTCCAGACCAGATGGTAGCCACCGAGATCGTCGTCTCCCTTCGCCGAACCCCAGGGGATCGACAGGCTGGCTATGATCGCGCCCGAGGCATCGTCGCGATGGGTGGCGAGGACAGCGGTGCTGACACGGTAGCGGTTGAGCTCACGCGGATCATGCGGCTCGTCGAGCGGTAGAAGCTTGCCCTGCCATTCCCGCCAGCCTGACTTGAATGTCTTCAGCGCCGGTTCGATGCCCTGCTGCAGGCTGAGCAGCACACGGAAGGCCGCCTCCTCGGGCTGCGTTCCGAAGCCGAGCGCAAGCAGGGCGCGCCCACCCGTCTGAGACAGGTCGATCGTACCGCCAAGCGCGACATTGCCGTCCTCGGCGCGCTGATAGTCCTCGCGCAGACCTTGGCCTCGCGACAAAGTCTGCCACGCATCGGAAAAGCCGACGAAGCCAACCGAGCGCGCAAGCCACGGCACGGACGAGGCAACCGCCAGAGAGCGGCCGGTACCGTAAGCAAAGAGCATCGGATGCCCCTTGAAATCGTCGTACCAGCCGGTGTTGTTGGCGCCGCCATTGACGAGATGTGGCGAGACGATCGCGTGCAGCTGATAATCCTGGAGATCACCGAGCAGCGCTTCGAAATGGATGTCCTGCAGCACGACTTCACGATCGGGATCGGCGAGGATCACCTTGGTGATCCGGTAACGGCCGTCTCTGGATGTGTTGGTCAGGCGAAAGGCGGGAACGCCGTCTTCAAGCGTTTCGACAAGATGATCGGCATCGCGCTTCTCTTCCGAGAAATAGTCCTTGGCTGTGACCACGAAACCGAAATCGCGGATGCTCGCCTGGTCGAGACGCGGCGCGTAGACCTCGTTGAGGATGCCGTGGCTGGCGGTGAACCAGAGATTGCCCGCCTCCCCCGCAGCCCGTCCGACGGCGGTCTTGTCGCTGGAGGTCCAGCGCGGCTCTATGCCCGGCGCGCCCGGAGGGGTGGATGGCTGCGACACTGACCTGATCCTCCGTCTTGGGCTTCGGCGCAGTGAAGATAGTGCGCGCGAGGCATCAGGAAAGCATCTGACGCGGAAGCTGTCGAGGAGAGAGTGATCGGGGATGCGGCTAGGGCGTCAAGGTGACGCGGCCGGCATCATCCGGCCGTTGCGAAATGGCTCATTGCGCCGGTGAAGGACTTCGCCAGCGGCGAGGCGTAGGAGCCGCGCTTGCTCGTCGAAAGACCGAGCGAAACCAGCGCTTCCGCCTGTTTGACGCCGGCGGCGACGCCATCGACGACGGGCACACCGTAATGCGCCTGGAGTTCCCGGGCGAGATCGGTCATGCCGGCGCAGCCGAGCACGATGGCCTCCGCGCCATCTTCGGCAAGCGCCCGCTCGATCTCGGCGCGCAGCTTGCCGATCGCGCCCGAAGCTTCGTTTTCGAGCTCGAGCACCGGAATATCGGAGGCGCGAACCTTGGCCCGGTCGCCCATGCCGTAGCGGCGCACGAGATTGTCGATCAGCACGCGCGAGCGCTCCAGCGTCGTCACCACCGTGAAGCGTTGCGCCAGGAAGCCGGCGGTCGCCACGGCGGATTCGCAGAGACCGAGCACGGGCACATCGCAGAAGCTGCGGGCCGCCTCCAGCCCGGTATCGTCGAAGCAGGCGATGATCGCCGCATCGTAGCCGTCCGGCTGCCGCTCCTTCAACTCTGCCAGCAGGCCGGGGATCGCCAGGGCGCCGTCATAATGCCCTTCGATGGACACCGGCCCCATGCGGGAGGTGGCGGAGATGATCTCTGTTCCGGATGCGGCGACCACGCGGGCGGCAACCGCAGCCTTTTCGGTCATCGAGGCCGTGGTATTCGGATTAACCAGCAATATGCGCATCTTATTTGATCTTTGCCTGACGGCGGCCGAGCATTGTCATGATGCCGAGCGTGCCAAGGATGATAGTGAAGGAGAAGACCGTCGTGACCGTTCCCAGCGCATAGAGCACCGGCGTCGTGACGTTGGTCGTCATGCCGTAGATTTCGAGCGGCAGCGTGTTGTAGCTGCCTGACGTCATCAGCGTGCGGGCAAACTCATCATAGGAAAGCGTGAAGCCGAACAGGCCGACGCCGATCAGGCTTGGCAGGATCATCGGCAGAACCACATGGCGGAACGTCTGCCAGGAGCTGGCGCCAAGATCGCGCGCCGCCTCTTCGTAAGCCGGCGAAAAGCGGTTGAACACGGCAAACATGATCAGCACGCCGAAGGGCAGCGTCCAGGTGAGATGGGCGCCGAAGGCCGACGAATACCAGGCGGGCTTGAGGCCGCTCTGCTGGAAGACGACGCCGATGCCGAGCGAGATGATGATCGAGGGCACGACGAGGCTCGCAACCGTTGCATAGAAGAGCGCGGTGGATCCCCGGAACTTCCGGCGGAAAGCGAGACCGGCGAGCAGCGAGACCACGACCGTCACCACCATGACCATCAGGCCAAGCGTGAACGAGCGGGTGAAGGAGGCGCCGAAATCGCCGACCGCCTGCTTCTCGAAGAGATTGAAGAACCAGTGTACCGAGACGCCATTCAGCGGGAAGGTCAGGCCGCCATCCGGCCCCTGGAAGGACAGGATCAGGATCGCCGAGAGCGGGCCATAGAGAAACAGCACGAAGACGATGAAGAACAGGGCGAGCACGTAGAATTCGAGGCTGCGCGTTTCGCGGTTCATCTCAGAGCTCCTTGCGGATATCGACGACGCGCAGGATGGCGGCGACCATCAGGAGCACGACGGCGAGAAGGACGACGGCATTGGCGGCCGCCGCCGGATATTGCAGCAGCGACATCTGGTTCTTCATCATCAGCGCCACCGAGGCACTCTGGCCGCCGGACATGACCTGGACAGTCGAGAAATCCGCCATGACAAGGGTGATCACGAAGATCGAACCGATCGCCATGCCGGGCTTTGCGAGCGGCAGCACGACATTCCACAGCACCTGCCAACCGCTGGCGCCGGCATCGCGCGCCGCTTCGAACAGTGAACGGTCGATGCGCATCAGCGTGTTGAAGATCGGCGTCACCATGAATAGCGTGTAGAGGTGGACCATGGCGAGCACGACGGCAAAATCGGAATAGAGCAGCCACTCGACCGGCTGCGGCACGATGCCTGCGGAGACCAGCGCCTGATTGACGAGGCCGTTACGGCCGAGCACCGGGATCCAGGAAATCATGCGGATGATGTTCGAGGTCATGAAGGGGACGGTGCAGACAAGGAACAGGATCATCTGCGTCGAGGTCTTGCGGATATGGAACGCCAGGAAATAGGCGACCCAGAAGCCGATGAAGAGCGTCAGCGCCCAGACGATTACGGTGAATTTCAGCGTGTTGAGATAGGTCTTCCAGGTGACCCAGGAACCGAGCGTATCGGTGTAGTTCATGGTCAGGAAGGCCGGATAGAGACCGGCAAAATCGTAGTCCCAGAAGCTGACGACGGCTATCATCGCGATCGGCAGCAGGAAGAAGGCTCCGAGAATGACGAAGAGCGGCAGCGCCTGCAGATAGGATATCGCCACCGACGGCAGACGGGCGCTGCGGCGTCGGACGCGGTCAACCTTCTCGTGTGTCTCTGCTGAAGCGATCGTCGCCATTGCTGATCTCTTTTCCAGTTAGCATTGCACTCGGTGGCGCCCCCCTCTGCCCTGCCGGGCATCTCCCCCACAGGTGGGGAGATTGGCTGGGCGCGCCCGCTCACTCCACCTTCGATGAGTGGCGAGAAGCGGGCCATTGGTCGATCTCCCCCTTGTGGGGGAGATGCCCGGCAGGGCAGAGGGGGGTGCTTCATGGCAAGACCTCCCCTCCCCGAACGGAGGGGAAAGCCGCAATCACCTCAAGCGGCGATGAACTCGTTCCAGCGGCGGACCATGTAGCGGTCCTCATCCATGACGGAGTTCCAGCAGGCGACGTGGCCCATGCGCTCTTCGAAGGAGCCGCCGTCGCGGACTGCACCGGCCTTTTCCATGACCTTGCCTTCCGGAGACAGGATATCGCCCTGCGCCGCCTTGCCCTCGATCCAGTAGCCCCACTCGTCGGCCGTCATGAAGTTCTTGGCGGTGTCCATGCAGGCCGAGTAGTAGCCCTGGCGGTTGAGATAGCCACCGACCCAGCCGGACGTGTACCAGTTGATGTATTCATAGGCCGCATCGAGCTCTGCGCCCTTGAGGTGCGAGGCGAGGCCGAGGCCGCCGCCCCACGAGCGGTAGCCTTCCTTGAGCGGCTGATATTTGCAGGCGATGCCCTTGGAGCGGACGGCGGCGACGGCCGGCGACCACATGGACTGGATGATGACTTCGCCCGAGGCCATCAGGTTGACCGACTCGTCGAAGCTCTTCCAGAAGGCGCGGAACTGGCCGTCGCCCTTGGCCTTGATCAGAAACTCGATCGTCTTGTCGATCTCTTCCTTGGTCATGTTGCCCTTGTCGGCATATTTGATGTTGCCGAGCGATTCCATGATCATCGCGGCATCCATGATGCCGATCGACGGGATGTTGAGGATCGAGGTCTTGCCCTTGAACTTCGGATCCATGATATCGGCCCAGCTGGTGATATCGCGGCCGACGAGATCGGGACGGATGCCGAGCGTATCGGCATTGTAGATGGTCGGCATCATGGTGAAGAGTTCGGTCTCGCCCTTAGCGAAGGTCTTGGCATCGGCGCTCTCGACATAGCCGACGGTGTGCGGCGCGGTGCCCTGGGCGATGACGCTGTCCGGCTTCAGCTTGCCGTTCTTGAAGAGCGGAACGACCTTGTCGTAATATTTCAGCTTCTTGACGTCCATCGGCTGGATGACGCCGGTCGGATAGACCTTCTTCAGGATCCAGTATTCGATGTCGGCAATATCGTAGCTGTCAGGCTGGGTAACAGCGCGCTGAGCAGCGGCGTCGGAATCGGTCGCCGTCATCTCGAGCGTGATGCCGAGATCCTTCTTGCACTGTTCGGCGATCGCATTGATGTTCGAAACGCCGGTACCGAACTGGCGCAGCGTGATGTTGGACTGCGCCCAGATCGTCGGAAAGCCAGTGATCAGGCCGGAGCCGGCAGCAGCGCCGATCGCGGCAGCGCCGGTCTTGAGAAGCGAGCGGCGGGAGATACCCGTCTGCGGCTTTGTCGTCTTCGTTTCAGTCGTCATGTCAGTTCCCCTTCTTATGGTGGTGAGGTTCATGCACGGCCGAGGAGGACGGCGTCCTCCAGAGCCCAACTCAGAGACACCGCATCGCCGACCGATACGGGTTTGGCGAAGTAATCGCCGTCGCTCGCGATGACCGTGAAGTCGTCACTGCCCGCGCCGATGACGGTGATCTTCACCGTCGCGCCGCGATATTCGATGTTGGAGACGATGCCGCCGAAGCCGAGCGTCTTGTCGCTCGCCGCCTCGAGGCGGACGCGGTCGGTGCGCACGCCGATATCGACCGGCTCGCCGGCAAGCTTGCCGTTGCCACGCACCGAGAAGGTCTGTCCCTCGGGCGCCTCCAGGATCAGCATGTCGTCCTTGACCGAAACAACGCGGCCGGAGAGCACGTTGTGATCGCCCATGAAGCGGGCGACGAAAGCGGTTGCCGGCTGCTCGAAAACCTGGCGCGGCGAAGCCGCCTGCTCGATCTTGCCGTCGTTCATGATGACGATCAGGTCGGCGAGCGCCATCGCCTCTTCCTGGCTGTGCGTCACATGCACGAAGGTGATGCCGAGCGACTTCTGCAGCTTCTTGAGCTCGGCGCGCATGCGGATCTTGAGGAAGGGATCGAGCGCCGACAGCGGCTCGTCGAGCAGCAGCGCTTCGGGATCGGTGATCAGCGCGCGCGCCAGCGCCACGCGCTGCTGCTGGCCGCCCGAGAGCTGCGCCGGACGGCGGGATGCATAGACGTCCATCTGCATCAGCTTCAGCATCTCGAGCGCCTTGGCGCGGCGCTCTTCCTTGTCGACGCCCTTCATCTTCAAGGAGAAGGCGACGTTGTCGACAAGGTCGAGATGCGGGAAGAGCGCATAGGACTGGAACATCATCGCCGTGCCGCGCTTGGCCGGCGGAAAGTCGGTAACGACGGTGTTGCCGAGACGCACGTCGCCCGACGAAATGGTCTCGTGACCGGCGATCATCCGCAGTGTCGAGGTCTTGCCGCAGCCCGACGGGCCAAGGAAGCAGCAGTATGACCCTGCCGGGATCTTGAGGCTGATGGCATGCACCGCTGTCGTGGAGCCATAGACCTTGGAAACGGATGCAATATCGATCTCTGCCGCTTTCGACATCATGTCTTCCCCTGTTCGGTTAAGACAATGCATCTGCCGTGCCAGTTTCTATTGCACTGCGTCAAAGCCCTAGAATTCAATGGAAATCGGTGCCGGGCCGACGAAAGCCCAATTTAGAGGCGACACAAATTCTGCACAGGAAATAGGCTATCGTCTGCAATTTGCGCAAAGGATCGTATACAATTTGAGCGCCATTTTGCGCGCAAAATTCGTTTAACTTTTGACCCGAAGCTGGCTATCATCACGGTTGCAATCAGGTGCCTTTTCCATGACCCCATCAGCCACCGCGCTTTCGCAGGCGGACGATTCAGCCGATAGCAGCACGCAGCAGATCCGCGACGCCATCCGCGAAGCGATCGTCGAGCGGCGGCTTGCGCCGGGCACGAAGCTTTCGGAAGCCGATGTCGGCAACCTCTTCAGCGTCAGCCGCACACTGGCACGCGCCGCCCTCCAGGCACTCTCCTATGAAGGGCTGGTCAATGTCGAGAAAAACCGCGGCGCCTTCGTCGCCTACCCCTCTCCTGATGAAGCACGCCAGATCTTTGCCGCGAGGCGGCTCGTCGAACCCGGCATCCTGCGCGAAGCGGCCACCAGGATCACGCCGTCGCAGATCCAGCATCTGAAGCAGCTCCTGCAGGAAGAGGGCCGGCTGATCGGCGAGAGAGGCCAGACGGCGCGGCGCGCCGAAATCAAGGCATCCGGCGACTTTCACCTGACGCTGGCAACGATCTCCGGCAATGCCATCATGCTGCGCTTCATGGAGGAGCTGGTCGCCCGCTCCTCGCTGGTCATTGCCCTCTACGGCCAGTCCGCCGTTTCGAGCTGCGGCCATTCCGAACATGGCGATATCGTCACCGCCATCGAGACCAAAGATCTCGACCGCGCCTGCCATCTGATGGTGCATCACATCTCCCATATCGAAGCCGATCTCGACCTTCGCGAGCGCAAGGGCTTCGGCCTCAAGGAAGCCTTCTCGATCTGAGACGCGGCACGCCTGACGGGCAAATCTCTGCTTTTCTTCCAGAATTCCCGCTCTAGTTCCAAAAAGGGAGCCTGAGCGGCTGACATTCAAGGAGGCGTTGATGAGCGGTGTGCCGTTGGAAACCTTGCCAGAGCAGCCGGAGCTGAAGCGGGTGATGGGGCCGGGACTGCTGCTCCTGTTCATCGTCGGCGACATCCTCGGCACCGGCATATACGCGCTGACCGGACAGGTCGCGGCCGAAGTCGGCGGCGGTCGTCTGGCTGCCCTTCCTGATCGCCTTCGTCGTCGCGCTGCTGACGGCGCTCAGCTATCTCGAGCTGGTCACCAAATATCCGCGTGCGGCCGGTGCGGCGCTCTATACGCATAAGGCTTTCGGCATCCACTTCCTGACTTTCCTGATCGCCTTCGCCGTCATGTCCTCGGGCATCACCTCGGCGTCGACGGCATCGCGCGCTTTCGCCGCCAATTTCTCGGAAGCCTTCGGTTTCGATTTCGGCGATTACGGCGTGACCTTCATCGCCGTTGCCTTCATCGCCCTGGTCGCCGCCGTCAATTTCCGCGGGGTCGGCGAGAGCGTGAAGCTTAACGTGCTCCTGACCGTAGTCGAACTGACGGGACTGCTGATCATCATCGGCATCGGCTTCTGGGCGATTGCCGGCGGCGAAGGCGATGTGTCGCGCGCCTGGACCTTCCAGCCGAGCAGCGAGCACGGCGTCTTCTGGTCGGTGATCGCGGCAACGACGCTCGCCTTCTTTGCGATGGTCGGCTTCGAGGATTCGGTCAACATGGCCGAGGAGTGCAAGCAGCCAAGCAGGATCTTTCCTAAGGTGCTATTGGGTGGCCTCTTCATCACCGGCGTCATCTATGTGCTGGTCGCCATTTCGGCGATCACGCTGGTGCCGGCCGCCGAACTCGGCGAAGGCGAGACCCCGCTTCTGAAGGTCGTGCAGGCAGGAGCGCCGAATTTCCCGATCGGCGTCTTCGGCATCATCACCATGTTTGCGGTCGCCAATTCGGCATTGATCAATATGATGATGGCGAGCCGGCTGATCTACGGCATGAGCCGCGAGCAGGTGCTGCCCGAAGTGCTCGGCAAGGTGCATGCCGGCCGCAAGACGCCCTACATCGCGATCGGCTTCACGTCGCTGCTCGCCGTCGGGCTGATCCTGTTTGCCGGCGGCGTGCCCGCGCTCGGCGGCACGACGGCGTTGCTGCTGCTCGGCGTTTTCGCCGTCGTCAACATCGCCGTCCTCGTGCTGCGGAAGGACAAGGTCGATCACCCGCATTTCCGCACGCCGACCATCGTGCCGATCCTGGGCGCCGCCACCTGCCTGTTCCTGGTCGGCCCGTGGACCGGGCGCGACCCCGTTCAGTATGCCATTGCCGCGGTCCTGATCGGCATCGGCGTCGTCCTCTGGTTCGCGACCATCGGCTTCATGCGAAGCGCGAACCAGAGTGCTTAGTGCGAAGACTGCTGCTTGGCGCGGGCAACGATCTGCGTCGGGTTGACGAACTGCAGCGCGATGATGAGCCAGAAGAGCGTCGTGATCATGTAGATCACCGCCATGGCGTCGATCGACTGCGCGGCGCGCACACCTGAAGCGAAGACCGCGTAGTAGAGCGAGACGACAAGCGTCTGCGTCGTCGGCCCGGCGATCAGGAAGGTCAGCTCGAACATGGCGATCGTGCGCACCAGCACCAAGAGCAGTGCGGCCAGCATGCCGGGCAGAAGCAGCGGCAGTAGAATGCGGATAAACAGGCTCGTCGTTCCCGCCCCGAAGACGCGGGCCGCCGCCTCGATACGCGGATCGATCTGCTCGATGAACGGAATCATGACCAGCACGACGAAGGGGAAGGACGGCACGAGATTGATCAGCACCACGCCCCAGAACGTACCGCCGAGACCAAGCTGATAGAGCACGGTGGCAAGCGGAATGCCGTAAGTCAGTGGCGGAATGAGGAGCGGCAGCAGGAAAAGCAGCACGATCAGCTTCTTGCCCGCAAAATCCCGCCGCGCCAGCGCGTAAGCAGTCATCACGCCGAGGATCCCCGAGATCAGCGTCACGGTGAACACGATCTCGAAGGTAACGAGCACGACACTCGACAGCTGGAACTCCTTCCAGGCGCTGAAATACCAGCGCGTCGTCCAGCCGGCCGGCAGCCAGGTGCCGAGCCAGCGCGTCGAGAAGGAATTGATGATGACGACGGCGATGACGGCAAGCAGGTTGAGGATGAAGAGCGCGGCAACGGCCCAGACGGCAAAGCGCCAGATTTTCGATGTCAGTCCCTGATCACGGATCATGGCTCAGCCTTTCGTGCCGCCGGCAGGGCCGCGATAGAAGAAGGAACGGCAGCCGAGGATCGCCACCACGACGACGAGTTCGACGGCTCCCATGATGAGCGCGATCGCCGAACCCAGTGAATGATCATATTGCTCGAAGGCCGCCTGATAGGCCGCGATCGAGATGACGCGCGTCGGCCCCGCCGGCGCGCCAAGCAGCACGGCGGAGGGGAAGACCGCGAAGGCCTGCACGAAGGCAAGGCAGAAGGTGACGGCAAGGCCGGGCACCAGAAGCGGCAGGAAGACCCGGAAGAAGCGCTGGCGCGGGCTGGCGCCGAGCGTCGCCGCTGCCTGCTCGATCGCCGGATCGATGCCGGTGATATAGGAGAGCGTCAGCAGGAAGGCGAAGGGAAAGCCGGTGATCAGCAGCGAGGCGAAGACGCCCCAGTAGTTGTTGGTCAGCTTCATCGGAGAATCGAGAAGGCCGAGGACCAGCAGCGTCTGGTTGAACCAGCCGCGCGGCCCGAGGAACGTCAGGAGACCATCAGCGACGAAGACGGTACCGAGCGTGATCGGCAGCACAAGGATCGTTGTCAGCAGCCGCTGGCGGCGCATGAGGCGCACGCGGAAGGCAATCGGCACGGCGAGCGCCAGGTTGACGATGGTCACCGGCAGCGCCAGCCACATGGTCGCGCCGATGGTGTTGTACTGGAAGGGATCGCTGAAGAACTTGACGTAATTCGCATACCACGCCCCACCATCCTTCGGCGTCAGCGAATCCACGACGCCATAAAGGAAGGGATAGACGAACAGCGCGATCATGAAGATCAGGCCCGGCAGGACCAGCAAGGTCGTGCCGTCGAGGCCGCGGGCGGCAAGCCGGGTGCGGAGCGACGGCCCGCTCATGCGGGAGTTCCCTTGAAGAGCAGCGCCCGTCCGGCGACCGGCTGCAGCCTCGTCTCGGCGCCGCGCGCCAGCGGGTCATCGGCGCGGAAATAGAGGTCCGACCCATCCTTGGCCTTGGCCATGCCGAAGAAGGCGCGGCCGCGATATTCCATGCTCGCAACCGTCGCCGGGATCCCATCTGCGGTGCCCGTCGCGACCAGATCTTCCGGGCGAACAGAGAGGACAGCGCTTTCGCCGACCTGCAGCGGCGTGCGCATCGTGCCCGTCAACCGCGCGCCGGCAGCCTCGATCATTGCTTCGTCACCGGAGACCGAAACGACCTTGCCGGGAATGCGGGTGCGGAAGCCCATAAAGTCGGCGACGTCGAGATTGACCGGCCGCTGATAGAGATCCTGCGGCGTACCGATCTGTTCGATATGGCCCTGGCTCATGACGACGATGCGGTCGGCAAGCGACAGCGCCTCGTCCTGGTCGTGGGTGACGTAAATCGTGGTCGAGCCGATCTGGTCGTGGATGCCGCGGATTTCGGCGCGCATCTCGAGACGCAGCTTGGCATCGAGGTTCGACAGCGGCTCGTCCATGAGGACGATCGGCGGGCGGATGACGACGGCGCGCGCAATCGCGACGCGCTGCTGCTGGCCACCGGAGAGCTGACCGGGCAGTTTTTCCGCCTGGCTTTCCAGTCGCACCAGCGCCAGCGCGTCATTGATCCGCTTGTCCGCCTCCAGTCCCTTGATGCCCTGCATCGCAAGGCCGAAGCCGACATTCTTGCGCACGCTCATATGCGGAAAAAGCGCATAGCTCTGGAACACCATGCCGAAGCCGCGCTTTTCAGGCTCCAGCTGGTCGATCCGGTTGCCGCCGAGACGGATTTCGCCGCCGGAAAGGCCGAGCAATCCGGCAATACAGTTCAGTGCCGTCGACTTGCCGCAGCCAGACGGGCCGAGCAATGCGATGAACTCACCGGGCTCGATGGCGAGATCGATACCGTCGAGCGCGTTATAGGCGCCGAACGAGCGGCGGATGCCGTCGAGTTCGAGGCGGGCATTGTTGCGCGAAGACGGCGCAGCGTTCTGGACTGGCGCGTTCAATCCAAGCTCCATATGTCAAAAGCAATGAGGGGCGCCGGCTCAACCGGCCGGCGCAGTTTTTGAGATCAGCCCTTCTTGGCGCCGATCTTTTCGTCCCAGATGCGGAAGGCTTCGACGAGCTGCTTCGGCTCGAGCGGCGTTTCCAGCGGGTTGTTGGCGATCCAGTCGGCATATTCAGGACGGCCGAATTCCTTGATCACGTCCTGGCTTTCCTGCGGCGCCATGTCGATCGTCACGTCCTTGACGGCCGGACCCGGATAGAAATAGCCGGCGTCATAAGCGATCGCCTGCTGCTTCGGCTGCAGGATGTAATTCAGAACATCCATCAGCACCGCGACCTTCTCGTCGGAAACGCCCTTCGGAATGACGGCGTAGTGAGCATCGGTGACCCAGTGGAAGCCATCGAGCTTCTGCACCTTGGCTTCAGCCGGAACGATGCCGAGCGCACGCGGGTTGATATCCCAGCCGGTGGTCGTCGCGACGATGTCACGCGTGCCTTCGCCGAGCTCCTTGAAGACGACGGCGGTGCCGGTCGGGTAATACTCGATATTCTCGCCGAGAGCGGCCAGATATTCCCAGGTCTTCGACCAGCCCTTTGCCGGATCGCGCGGATCGCTGTCGCCGAGCAGATAGGGAAGGCCCATGAGCAGCGTGCGGCCGGGGCCGGAATTGGCCGGGCGGGCATAGAGGAACTTGTTCTTGTTCTGCTTTGTCCAGTCGAGCAGTTCCTGCGCCGTCTTCGGCGGGGTCGCGACCTTGTCGGGCATATATTCGATCAGCGGGCCGGACGGATAATAGGTGACGACGACGCCCTGATCCTTGGCGAGGCCCTGCATCTTGAAAGCCTGCGGCTGCAGGATGCTTTCGAGGTTCGGCAGTTCGGATTTGTGGGCGCCGAGATCGATCCAGAGGCCCTGGTCGACACCGGCCGACAGCGCGTCGGTGCCGGTCAGAACCAGATCGATATCGACCTTGCCGGCGGCCTGCTGAGCCTTGATCTTGCCCGGCAGTTCCGGTGCCGGCGCCTTGGTGAAGGCAAAACTCGATACCCAGTCGGCCTTCTCGGCAGCATAGGCTTCGAACATGCCCTGGGTCAGCGCCAGGTTACCGGCGACGTCGGCGATGGTGATGGTCACCGGGCTTGCCGGCTTCTTCGCCTGCGCAAACAGACGGTTCGGCAGCATGCCGGCAACCGCGACGCCCGCCGCGGTGCTGACGAATGTTCTGCGTGTGATGTTCATGACGGTCTCTCCTCCTCTTGTGCTGTTGTCGGCGAATGAACCCGGACAACCAGCTCTCCCGTGATCTGCCAGGCGAGATCAAAGCGCCGGCTCAACCACCGAAAAGCGGTTGAAAGCCTTGCAAAGCGACCGCTCCTCTTCGGCAAGCCTTGGCAATGGATGAGGATTGATATACTAGTATGCACAACAGAGTCAACGTGCAGGAAATAGCATGCGGCAGGCATCCGGTTCCGAAGCGATCGACTTTCCGCCTATGACGGAAAGACCGGCGAAGCTGCGCCGCGTGACGACTGCCGATGCCATTTTCAACCAGCTCTATGCGGATATCGTCTCGCTGCGCATGCCGCCGGGAATGCCGCTGCAAGAGAAGAAGATCGCCGAGGAATTCGGCGTCAGCCGCACGCCGGTGCGCGAGGCCCTGCTGCGGCTCGCCGAAGGCGGCCTCGTCGATATCTACCCGCAATCGGCGACCGTCGTTTCCCGCGTGCCGGTTTCCGCCATCCCTGAAGCGGTCGTGGTGCGCAAGGCGCTGGAGACGACAACCGTCGAGGCTGCAACCCGAGGCGCGACACCGGCCGATATCCAGCGGCTCGACATGATCATCAGCCGGCAGAAATCGCTGGCCTCGCTCGGCGACACCTCGGGTTTCCACGAGGAAGACGAAGCCTTTCATGAGGCGATCACCCGGATTGCCGGCTATCCCGGCATCTGGACGATCCTGAAGACGGTAAAGGTGCAGATCGACCGCGCCCGCCGCCTGACGCTGCCGGCGCTTGGGCGCATGGACAATGTCGTGCGCGAGCATATCGTCATCCGCGACGCGATTGCCGGTCATGACGTGGAGGCCGCCCGCGAGGCGATGCTGCATCACCTCAGCGCCGTCATCCCCGACGTGGCGGAGCTGCGCACCCGCTATCCCGATTATTTCTGCTGATCCCGGCAGAGCAACGAAACAAGAAACAGAAGACAGACGAGGAGGAAACCGATGCGGCAAGGATGGAGATGGTTTGGGCCTGAAGCCCCGGTGACACTGGACGAGGTGCGCCAAACCGGCGCGACGAATATCGTCTCCTCGCTGCATCAGGTGCCGATCGGCCGCGCCTGGACGGAAAAGGAAGTCGCCGAGCGCAAATCGATGATCGAGACGACGCCGGCAGGGCGCTCTCCGCTCGTCTGGTCGGTCGTCGAAAGCATCCCGATCCCCGATGCCGTCAAGCGCAAGGGCGGCAAGGCCAAGGCCGAGATCGAAGCCTGGATCGCCAGCATGGAAGCGGTCGCAGCCTGCGATATCCCGATCATCTGCTACAATTTCATGCCGGTCGTCGACTGGACCCGCACGGAGCTCGACTACATCACGCCGACAGGCGCGACCGCCATGCGCTTCGATCACGAGCGTTTCGCCGCCTTCGATCTCTTCGTGCTGCAACGCCAGAGCGCCGGCAACGATTATTCCGAAGAGGACCAGAAGCGCGCCCGCGAGGTCTTCGACGAGATGAGCGAGGAGGAAGTCGCCGAGATCACCCGCATCATCACCTCGGCCCTGCCTGGATCGACCACCGAGCCGCTGACAATCCCCGGTTTCCGCGAGGTCCTCTCTGCCTATGCCGGCATCGATGCCGCGAAGCTGCGCCAGCACCTGATCGAGTTCCTGCAGGCCGTCACCCCGGCCGCCGAAGCCCGCGGCGTCAAGCTGACGCTGCATCCCGATGATCCGCCGCGCTCGCTCTTCGGCCTGCCGCGCATCGCTTCCAGCGCCGAGGATTACGCCGCTCTCTTCGACGCCGTGCCCTCACCGGCAAACGGCATGTGCTACTGCACCGGCAGCCTCGGCGTGCGCGCCGAAAACGACATGCCTGAAATCGCCCGCCGCTTTGCCTCGCGGATCTATTTCGCCCACCTGCGCGCCACCAAGCGCGAAGGCGACGGCCGCTCCTTCCACGAGAGCGCCCATCTCGAGGGCGATGTCGACATGGTCGCCGTGCTCAAGGAACTCGTCGCCGAAGACAATAAGCGCGGCGCCAGCGACCAGATCGTCTTCCGCTCCGACCACGGCCACCGCATGCTCGACGACCTCAACAAGACGGTGACGCCCGGTTATCCGGCGATCGGCCGCATGCGCGGTCTCGCAGAGCTTAGAGGCATTCTCTACGCCCTGGGCTCAATCCCGTCGTAAAACAGAAAAGGCGGCATCTCGGATGCCGCCTTCTTTATTTGATAATAGAGAAGCATCACCGCTTCGGCACCGCCTTTAGATAGGCGGCGATTGCCTCGATATCGCTCTTCGGCAGGTGGGCGATGTTTTGCTGGACTTCGGTCATCGAGCCGCCGGCCGAGTCGAAATCCGGGGTGAAGCCGGTTTCGAGGTAGTTGGCGATATCGGCTTCGCTCCAGTTGCCGACATCCTGGCCGCCGGGGGTGATGTTGGGGATGCGTCCCTCGCCTTCCGGGTTCGGCGCGCCTGCGAGCCACATGTCGGGCTTGAAGCCGCCCAGCGCATCGCGCGGGGTGTGGCATTCGCCGCAATGGCCGGGGCCTTCGACCAGATACTGGCCGCGCTTCAGCTTGTCGTCGGCGTTCGCCAGCACGACGCGCGGCTGGTCGTTGAAATAGAGGAACTTCCAGCCGCCAAGCGCCAGTCGGATATTATAGGGGAACGGCAGTTCGTGCGGCGGGGCGACATTCGTGCTCTTCGGCAGCGTCTTGATGTAGCCGAAGAGGTCGTTGACGTCCTTGTCGCTGAGGCGCGCATAGGAGCCGTAGGGGAAGGACGGGTAGAGATGCTGGCCCTGCGGGCCGACGCCGCGCTTCATGGCATTGCCGAATTGCGCCAGCGTCCAGGTGCCGATACCGGCGGTCTCGTCGGGCGAGATATTCGGGACATGGAAGGTGCCGAAGGGGCTCTTCAGCGCCAGACCGCCCGAGAGCGTCAGCTTGGCATCGCCTTCAGAACCGGGCGCGGCGTGACAGCTGACGCAGCCGCCCGCCCAGAACACCATCTCGCCATTCTTCACATCGGGCGCGCCGAGATCGGCCCAATGGCTTTCGGGCAGCGGATTGGGCGCGGTGACGAAATAGAACGCCGCGCCGCCGATGATGACGACGCCGATCAGACAGAGCACGAAGCGGATGAACCTGCGGACCATCGGCCGCTACCCCCATGTTTTTTACCGGATATCCCGGCTGAACATAAACCGGTCCGCACCCGCGGCAAGGCAGGGGCGGACCGAAAGCTTTGAGGATGGGGAAGACCTACCGCTATTCCTTGATGCGGTAGGCCTGATGACAGCCGCCGCAATTGGCGCCGAGCGTCTTCAGCGCACCGCCGACACCGGCCTGATCTGCCGGAAGCTGGGCAAGAATGGTGTCTGCGTCAGCGCTCAGCTTGTCTGCCCGCGCCTTGAAGTCCGCCATGTTTTCCCAGATCTTCGGGCTGGCTTCCTTGTCGCCCTGCTCGGTACCCGGCTTGAACTGGTCCGGGAAGGCCTTGGCGGTTTCCGAAATGGTGGTGAGCGCAGCCTTGACGGCCTCGGCATCGTAGGGCTTCTCGCCCTTGGCGATCGCCGTCATGGCCCCGACCGAACCGCCGATCTTCTTCATCATGGCTTCACGCGCTTCATGCGTGCCGTCCTGTGCGAAGACCGCCGTGGCCGCCATTCCGGCAACCATGACAGCTGCCGCTATCGCTTTGAATTTCATAGTGTCGACTCCTCTTGGATACCGAGGGCTTAGAATCCCGGCGCCTCTTATTCGCGGCCGCATGATGGCAAATTTATGCGGGCCGCGAAGTAACAAGTGGGTGATATGACAGGGATTTCAAATTGGTAGGGAGCTAGCGAAATTGCGCGCCGTCGCGCCCGGAGCCCCCTCATCCGGCTGCCGCCACCTTCTCCCCGAGGGAAGAAGGGGCCTGAAGGTTTCAGGCGCAAAGTTTCCTTATGCCGCCCGGAACTCGATCGCCCCGTTGTTCACGAAGCAGGTCTTGTCGAACAGGCCGAGGTCCAGCGGGTTCGGCAGCCTGACGTCGCCGATATCAGGGCAAGGCTTCAGTGCCGGATCATAGGACCGGTCGATCTGCGAGATAAAGACGATGACGATGCCCCTTTCCCGCGCGAAGGCTTTCAGGGCGCGGACCTGGGTCATCAGATCAGGATTGTCGCGCTTCTGGTCGAGGATCTGCAGATAATCAATCACGGCGAGCGTGCCGCGCGGCGCGGATGCAAGGCGGGCAGCGATATAATCGGCGCTGATCGCATCGGATGTATCGAACTCGAACAGGTCCCGGAAACGCTCGAAATCCGCGCCGATCGCGGCGAAGCGATCGAGAACGTCCCGGCCGGTATATTCGAGCGTGAAGAAAGCACTGCGATTGCCGGATTTCATCGCCTCGACGGCGAGCTCCAGGCTCATCAGCGTCTTGCCATGGCCCGGACGTGCGCCGAGCAGCACGAGATCGCCGGGGTCAAGACGCGCGAAAAGCGCGCTGCCGGGCAGGACTTCGGTCATCCTGGCGGAGAGCAGGCTCCAGCCGCCGAAGCCTTCACCGGCGGCGATCCGGTCAAGCGCTTCGTGAAGCGGGATCTTCTCTTTGCAGGAAAGCAGTCTTGCCTTGCGTTTCAGGCGATAGACAGGTGCAGACAGTTTCATCAAAACCTCCTGATGCGAGCAAATGCTGCATTCCCTCCTTATGCGTCATGCCCGAACAGTGGGTTCGATAGTCAGATGCCCTGCATGATCGATACTTTCCCTTTGGAGGGGGGAGGCACGGGCGGCGCCAGAATCAGATGATAGCTCAATTGCCGCCCGCCGAGAATGACACTTCCGTCTGCCATCCATGCCAGGCCGTCAGCACCGCAACCAAGATCAGCAGCGCACCGGCGACACGTCCGATCAGGATCGTCGCGGCGGGGTTGGC
Organism: Rhizobium sp. OAE497; assembly: GCF_040546565.1. Taxonomy (NCBI): domain Bacteria; kingdom Pseudomonadati; phylum Pseudomonadota; class Alphaproteobacteria; order Hyphomicrobiales; family Rhizobiaceae; genus Rhizobium; species Rhizobium sp. OAE497. The sequence goes on along the minus strand of NZ_JBEPOA010000002.1, from coordinate 608,642 downwards.
GATCAGCAGCGTGCGGCTGCGGTCGGCGGTGAAGGCGACGGCGCCGTAGATGGCGAACTGGGTGGCGAGTGTCATGGCCCCCATGATGACGCCTTGCATCCAGATCGGGCCATAAACGGGCTTCAGGAATTGCGGATAGACCGCCAGCATGAAGAGATAGGCCTTCGGATTGATCAGGCAGGTGATGGCGCCCTGTCGGAAAGCGCGCCAGTCGGTGCGCACGGCGCCGTCGCCGACGGTTTCCACCCGGATCGAAGAACGGATCAGCGTGAAGCCGATCCAGACCATGTAAGCGGCGCCGATGAAGAGCAGCGGCGCAAAGAGCGAGGGCAGCAGGCTGGCGAGAATGCCGACACCGATCGCGCCATAGAGCGAATGAACCGCCCCGCCCGCCATGATGCCCGCCGTTGCCGCCATGCCGCGGCCCCTGCCCCCGGTCAGCGCATTGGCGAGAACGAAGAGCATATCCATGCCGGGAACGATGATGATGCCGAAGAGAAGGGTGAAGTAGAGCCAGAGGTTTTCGCTGTAGGTCATGTCAGTTGCCCATTCGATATCAGGCGGCGCATTCCTGTTCTCCACCTGTGATTTCAATCCGATAGGCAGGTGCTATACGCGTGGGCAACTGACAGTGTATTGTCAGGAGCGTTTCAACGGGCGGGCAAAATGCGCAAGGCATCGCGGCTTTTCGAGATCATCCAGATTCTCCGGCTTTCGAAGAAGCCGATGACGGCGCAGGCGATGGCCGACCGTCTGGAAGTGACGGTGCGCTCGATCTACCGCGATATCGCCGCGCTACAGGCGATGCGCGTGCCAATCGAGGGCGGGCGCGGCATCGGCTATATCATGCGGCCCGGCTTCGACCTGCCGCCGCTGATGTTCTCGATCGAGGAGACCGAGGCGATCGTGCTGTCGCTGGCGCTGCTCGAGCGGACCGGCGACGAGGAGCTGAAGCAGGCGGCACGGCGCGTGAACCAGAAGATCGCCGGCGCGGTCCCGGCGCCGCTGCGCCAGGCGATGGAAAGCAAGGCGCTCTACGCCTGGGGCACGGTGGCGCCGCCGCCCGCAAGCTTCGATCTCGGGCTGGCGCGCCGGGCGATCCGCGACGAGCAGAAACTGGTGCTCGACTATCGCGACGAGCTTGGCCGCGCCACCGAGCGCGTCATCCGGCCGATCGCGCTGATCTACTATTCGCACTATGCCAATCTGGTCGGCTGGTGCGAGCTGCGCCAGGCGATCCGCAATTTCCGCAGCGACCGCATCGCCCATTGCGAGGCCGGCGACGCCTTCTTCCGCGGCGATGGCGACAGGCTGCGCGCCGACTGGATGAGCGGCTGGGCCAATCCTCCGGCCTGACATCAGGCAATCTTCGCCCTATGTTGCGGTTATCCCCGAGGAATCAGCATGGGAGTGGAGGAATGCGCAAGGCAATCGTCGTCTGGGGCGGATGGAAGGGCCACGAGCCGGAGGAATGCGCCGCAATTGTCGGCGACATGTTGCGCCGGGAGGGCTTTTCGACCGAAGTGACCGGCGATCTCGGTATCTTCGGCTCGCCTGACGTTGCCAGAGCCGACCTGCTGGTGCCGATCATCACCGGCGAGAAGCTGGAAAAGGCACATGCCGATGCGCTGGTCGAGGCGGTGCGCGGCGGGCTGGGGCTCGGCGGCCCGCATGGGGCGCTGGCGACCTCCTTCAAGGAAAGCGCGCCGTTCCGCTACGTCTCCGGCGTCACCTGGGTCTCGCATCCCGGCAACATCATCGACTTCCGCGTCAACATCACCAGGCAGAGCGATCCGCTTGTCTCCGGAATTCCGGATTTCGATTACCGCTCGGAGCAATATTACCTGCATTACGACCCGACCGTCGAAGTGCTGGCGACGACGACCTTTTCCGGCGAACACGACGAGGCGGCCCGCAATGTCGTGATGCCAGTCGTCTTCAAGCGCCATTTCGGCAGCGGCAGGGTGTTCTACTCCGCACTCGGCCATGTGGCGGCCGAATACGAGCATCCGCATATGCGTGAAATCCTGCGCCGCGGCCTCTTGTGGGCAGCGCGCGACTGAGCTGCAAATCCGATCTATGCAAGTTTTTGGACGTGAGCTAGTATGAGACCATATTCCTAGCCCGGGTGTAATGAATGCGTGTCAGGCATTTGGTAAGGCAGGCAAAAACTATTACGAGCGATACTACATGGCGGGATGATCCGCTTCCGCCACGACATTCTGGTATCTATCCTAAGACACGACCCCCAAAGCCAAATTGGAAATGGCGAAGCGCACAAGCGCACTGTGGCAATGACGAGTACATTCTCCTCTGCGAAGTTAACGAGGAGACAGACAATTGGCGCGCATGGCTGATACTCAAACTGAATGATCAAGGATCTATCGTTGCGCGATACGAATATCATGGAAGCCATCCAGGCATTCATGTTCACGCAGACTGTATCCGCGGTGGGATCGAAACCGGCCCATCGAGTATTAATGTCACCTTACGAATTCCGGCTGTAAACTCGGATCGGATGAGGCCGCCGCCAAGCCGTCGAGATCTGTTCTGGGATATCGCGAGGACATATTTCAGAATGGATTACGCAGTAGGATCGCTAATATGACCGACATCAGCGCCGTTGAAAGCTCGCTCCATCGCTCCTTCAGCGATGCCGTTTCAGTGCGCGCGGTTCCCGTTGGCCTCGCAGTGAACTCCCCCTTCTTCGATGAAAGCGGAGACCATATTTCGTTTTATGTCCGAGATGTGGAGGACGGTGTCATACTTGAGGACGGCGGCGATTTCTTGCCTCATCTTGTGGCATCGGGCATCGACATCGAAGTTGGCCAACGCCGCCAACTGCTTGATGGAATACTTTCGGAATCTGGCGCCTACTGGGATAAAGAGACTTTTGAGATACGCTCGCACCCGATTTCAAACGAGAAAATTGGGCCAGCAAGTGTACGCTTTCTGTCTGCGTTGCTGCGTGTCAGAACCTTGGAATCGCTAACCAAAGAGACAATTCGGTCTACGTTCAAGGACGATGCAACATCCGCAATCGAGAGTTCGCTTTCCGATTTTTTCAGTATTCAGGAGCGCGCCGCGTTGAGCAATGACCTAGCGGAATTTCCCGCTGACATTGTCCTGACGCCGAGAGCCGCCGGAATGCGAAAGATCGGTCTCTTTCTCGTAAACAGCTCAACTCAGCTTCTGGAGGCAGAGCTCCTTCATACCGAGATTGAAAGACATAGCCATTATAGCAATTTGAGAGCGGTCGCTTTAATCGAGGATATGAAGAAGCTGCAGATTGTCGGTGAGCGCCGCTATCAAAGGGCCATAAATCGTGGCCTGGAGGCACGTTTCTTCCGAGGTGACGAGATGCAGGCCGTTTCAAGCCTCAAGAAGCTTGCCGCCTAACGATCTAGGCGGCGCGCGGCTGAGCTGCCGCGCGCCTTCCGTTTCAGAGGTTGGCGCCGCCGGAGACTTCGATGCGCTGGCCGTTGACCCAGCGGTTTTCGGCCGAGAGCAGCGAGGCGATCATCGGGCCAAGGTCTTCTGCTAGGCCCGGGCGGCCGAGCGCCGTCTGGTCGGAGACCATCTTGTTGTAGACGGGGTTGTCGCGCACGATGCCGCCGCTGAAATCGGTCTGGACGGCGCCAGGCGCCACCGTGTTGGCGGTGATGCCGCGCGGGCCGAGCTCCTTGGCCAGATAGCGGGTGAATACCTCGATCGCGCCCTTCACCGAGGCATAGGCGGAAATGCCGGGAACGGTGAAGCGGGCAAGGCCGCTGGAGATATTGATGATGCGGCCGCCGTCGTTGATCAGCGGCAGAAGCTTCTGCGTCAGGAAATAAACGCCCTTGAAGTGGACGTTGACGAGCTCGTCGAAAGCCTCTTCCGTCGTCTCTGATATCGGCGCGTGATAGCTGTTGCCGGCATTGTTGACGAGGTAGTCGAAGCGATCGGCGCCAAGCGCCCGCAGCGCCTCTTTCACCTTGCCGACGAAGGCGTCGAAATCGGCGATACGACCGGTATCGAGCTGGATGGCGACGGCCTTTGCGCCATGCGCCTCAATGGTTGCGACGGCGGCTTCGGCTTCTGCTTGATTTGCGCGGTAGGTGAAGATCACGTCGACGCCGCGGCTTGCCAGCGCCTCGACCGTGTTGCGGCCGATGCCGCGGCTGCCGCCGGTGACGATTGCGATCTTATGCTTTGAATTCACTTGGTTTTCGCTGGACATCCTGGCATTCCCTTGTTGGAGTGGATGCCTAGACGGTAGGCCCGCGGCCGTCTTTTGTTGATGCCGGAACTCTCGAATTTCTTGCCTATTCCTCCAACCTCCTTGCGGGATGGCGCGCAGCGGCGCATAGCTTGCTGCAAGGAGTTCCAGGCCATGCTGACACCATTGAGACACGCCATCCTCGACTATATCGACAGGCTCGCCGGCGATGCCGAAGGGCGCTTCGAGACGCCCGTGAAGGCCCTCTCCGTCTCGCGCGTCAGCCAGCCGGTCATGCCCCGCCACATGATCTACCGGCCGACGATCTGCATCGTGGTGCAGGGCGCCAAGCAGATCATGGTCGGCGACCGGGTGTTCGATTATCGCGAGATGCAGTCGCTGGTCGTCACCTTCGAGGTGCCGGCGCTCGGGCAAATCACCGAGGCCAGCAAGGAGGCGCCCTATATCGGCCTCAACATCGATTTCGATGTGGCGATCCTGCGTGAGGTGATGGAAGCGATGGAAGAGCCGCCGCGCCCAGCGGGCGAAGGGGCGGCCGGCGTCTTCGTGCAGGATTTCGACGGGGTGCTGGCCGATTGCGTGCTGCGGCTGGTGAAGCTGACGGAAACGCCGAAGGCGATCCCGGTTCTCTATCCCGCGATCATGCGCGAGATCTGCTACTGGCTGCTGACCGGGCCGAACGGCCGCGAGGTCTGCAAGCTGGCGCTGCCCGGCAGCCATGCGCGGCGGATGACCGACGCGATCAACCTGCTGCGCGACAATTTCACCGCACCCATGCGCATCGAGCAGCTGGCAGCGGCAGCGCGCATGAGCCCCTCCTCCTTCCACCAGCATTTCAAGGACATGACGGCGATGACGCCGCTGCAATATCAGAAGAACCTGCGGCTGCTCGAGGCACGGCGGCTGATGGTGGCGGATGGCGCGAGCGTCGCAAGCGCCGCCTATCAGGTGGGCTATGAAAGCACTTCACAGTTCAGCCGCGAATATTCCCGTACCTTCGGCACGCCGCCGAAACGCGATGTGACGGAAATCAAGGCAATGCCGTTCCAGGCGGTTGCCTGAAACCGCCTGGAATTGGCAGATGCTCCGGCAACGAAGCATCTGCCTTGTTGGTTATTCGGCAGCCTTCAGCGAGGAAATGATGCCCTGCAGCTCGGCGCCGTGGGCTTCCTGCGTGCCCTGCGAGCCCCAATAGGTGATGACCAGCAGCTTGCCGGCCTTCGGCGAGAGCAGCGAGAGGCCGACATTGACGTCGCCGTCGTCGTCCTTGCCGGTCCAGTCGAAATTGGTCATGTCCATGCCGTTGATCTGCTCGTCAGACTTCTTCTGCGTCGAGCCGTCGATCTTCACGCCGTTCTTCTGGAGGAAGGCGATGGCGTCGTCGATGACCTTGTCGGTGGTCTTCTCGTCGGCAACATCGATCGACAGGTAGATGGCGGAATCTTCGGAGGTCGCCTGGATGCCGGTATCGGTTTCCTCAGGGTTCCAGCTGTCGGGAATGGCGATTTCGGCGATCGGCGCGTCGCCCGGGAATTGCAGCGTCTTAGCCTGAGCGATACCGGGCAGCAGCGCGGCGATGACGGCGCCTGCAAGCAAGAATTTCATAGTATGGTGTCCTCTATGGGAGTTGGGGGGCAACAAGCCATAGCGCAGCTCAGTTAATGGAAATCAGGATGTTTCGCATCGCGATGCCGGTTTCGCGCCATCTGCCCAAAAATGGTCCAGCGGCATCTCTCAATCCAGATCCTCCGGGATGAAACCGCCGGTCTGGCGGCGCCAGAGGCGGGCGAAGAGACCGTCGCGTTCGGCGAGCTCAACGGGCGCGCCCTCCTCGATGATCCGGCCCTGATCGAGCACCACGATCCGGTCCATGCTGGCAATGGTCGAGAGGCGGTGGGCAATGGCGATCACCGTCTTGCCCTGCATCACCAGATTGAGCCGCTCCTGGATCGCCGCCTCGGATTCGCTGTCGAGTGCCGAGGTCGCCTCGTCGAGCACAAGGATCGGCGCATTCTTCAGGAGCACGCGGGCGATCGCGACGCGCTGGCGCTGTCCCCCGGACAGCCTGATGCCGCGGTCGCCGACAAAGGCTTCGTAGCCCTTGCGACCGTCGCTATCGGCAAGGTCGGCGATAAAGGCATCGGCCTTGGCCATACGCGCCGCTTCCTCGATCTCGGCCTGCTCTGCCTCCGGGCGGCCATAGCGGATATTGTCGCCGACCGAGCGGTGCAGCAGGGCGACATCCTGGGCGATGACGCCGATATTGCGGCGGAGACTCATCTGCGTTACCGCGCGGATATCCTGACCGTCGATCAGGATGCGGCCATCGGGGATATCGTAGAAGCGCAGCAGCAGATTTGCGAGTGTCGTCTTGCCGGCACCCGACAGACCGACAAGACCAAGCTTCTCCCCGGGCCGGACCGTCAGCGAGAGCCCATCGATCACTGAAGGTCCCGATTTGTAGGCGAAGCTGACATTCTCGATACGGATTTCGCCACGCCCGACCTTCAGCTCCGCGGCATCCGGCCGGTCGATGATATCAGGCGGCGTCGTCATGACGGGCATGGCATCCTTGATCGTGCCGACCGCCCGGAAGATCTGCTCGCCCATCTGCAGGAAGGTGTAGGTGTGGCCGGAGAGCCGCTGCAGGATATAAACGGCGGCGGCAAACTGGCCGATGCTGATGAAGCCCCTGACGAGACCAGAAAAGCCGATCGCCAGCACCGTCAGCCAGAGCGCCATGTTGAGCGCGACGACGATCAGCTCCGAGGTGCGGTAGATCCGCTGTTCCTCGTGCTGGATGCGCACCGACTTGCCGATGATGCGGCGGATGGCGCCGGCCTCGCTGTCTTCGGCGGCAAACTGCTTGATCATCTGCATGTTGGTGTAGAGATCGGTGATGGCGCCGGCGACGATGCTGCGCTGTTTGGCTGAGCGGCGCGAGCGCTCGGCAAAGACCGGCGCCATGCGGATGGCGAGCAGCACGTTGAGCGCGATCCAGATGACGACGGGCAGCGCCATCTGCCAGGAGAGCGTCAACAGGAGAATGACGGAGCCGGCCAGCTGCAGCAGGAAGCGCGGGACGGTCTGGAAGGCGGCGATGATCTGCTGCTGCACGGCGGAGGCGACCTGCGACAGGCGCGACGCCACCTGCCCGGCGTAGAGATCGTGAAAGAAGGCCAGATCCTGCCGCTCCACCGCCTTGTGCCCCTGCCACTGTATGGCAGCGGGCATGCCGATGCCGAGCGTGTGCGACGTGAAAGTATTGACCAGGAACGAGGCGACCGGCATCGCCGGAAAGATCAGCAGGCCGAGGAAGGTCAATAGCAGCCGCTCGTCTTCCAGAAAGGCCACGGCACCCTTCTGCGTGACGCCATCGACGATGACGGACAGCCCCCAGACGACCGACAGGTTGATCGCCTCCATGGCCATCGAGGCGCCGGCCAGCGAAAACAGCACGCCGCGGAACATTGCGATGAAATGCAGCAGAACCGTCACCGGCCCCTTGGCGGGCAGCGGCCTGTAGGGAATGTCGAGCGGCCTTATAAGGCGTTCGAAGGGACGGTAGATCGTATCTGAAATCGACATGGCTCGCTCGTGTGAGGGATCGAGATAGGACGAGAAACTCAGTTACGTGGGGGCGCATAGGAGCATCGATCGGCTGCAATCTCAATTAGAAAATACACGGCGGAGAGGGCGATATGGGCTGAAAGCCGCACCTGAAGACAGCTTTTGATTGTCTTTTCAGACTCTCCGTCACCGCGGCCGACGCGATTGTCCGGTTATTCGTACAGCCCGTGCGGATTGTCGCCGCTTATGCCGGGAACCAAACCGGCCTACTTCTCGTCTATCCCGAAACGGAGGCAGACCATGTCCAATCTCGCAAAAGCAGGAACATTCACGCTCGGCAGCCGCACGGTGAACCGGCTCGGCTACGGCGCCATGCAGCTCGCAGGCAAGGGCGTCTTCGGTCCGCCGAAGGACCGCGCCGAGGCGGTCGCGGTGTTGCGCGAAGCCGTCGAAAGCGGCGTCAACCATATCGACACCAGCGATTTCTACGGGCCGCACGTCACCAATCAGATCATCAAGGAAGCGCTGCATCCCTACAGAGACGATCTGGTGATCGTCACCAAGATCGGCGCCAAGCGCGGGCCGGATGCCTCGTGGAACCCGGCCTTTTCGAAGGAAGAGCTGACCCTGGCGGTGCATGACAATCTGCGCAATCTCGGCCTCGATGCGATCGAGGTGGTCAATCTGCGCGCCATGTTCGATGTGCACGGACCGGCCGAGGGATCGCTGGAAGAGCCGCTGACGGTGCTCGCCGATCTTCAGCGCCAGGGGCTGATCAAGCATATCGGCCTCTCCAACGTCACCGCCAAACAGGTGGCTGATGGGCGCAAGATCACCGAGATCGTCTGCGTCCAGAACCAGTATAATCTCGCCCATCGCGGCGATGATACGCTGGTCGATGCGCTGGCGGCGGCCGGCACCGCCTATGTGCCGTTCTTCCCGCTCGGCGGCTTCTCGCCGCTGCAGTCGACAACGCTTTCGGACGTCGCCGCGCGCCTCGGCGCCACGCCGCTGCAGGTGGCGCTCGCCTGGCTGTTGCAGAGAGCGCCGAATATCCTGCTGATCCCCGGCACATCGTCGCGGGCGCATCTGCGCGAAAATCTCGCGGTGGCGGATATTGCCCTGCCCCCGGAGGCGCTGACCGCGCTCGAGGCAATCTGAACGCAGAATGCCCGGGGTCGCCCCGGGCATCTTCCATTAGCCCATCACGTCGGCCATGATGGCCGTAACAGTGTCCAGCGCCGGACCAGCCCCGGCGACACCCTTGCTCATCTGGTCCTTCGCCCAGGCGGACTGGACTTCCCGATATCGCGTGACGTCGCTCCAGCGGGAGACTTCGCCGGGCTCAAGAATACGCACGGTCGCACCTGCCTTGCGGAGGTCATCGAGTTGCGCCTCCAGGCTTGATGCCATCACCGAACCGAGCGTGTGGTAGGAGCTGCGAGCCGCGCGGCGGATAGCATCGCGGTCCTCTGCCGCGAGGCTATCCCAGACGGTCTTGTTGATCGCCAGCAGGTAGACGTGACCGAGCCACAGGTCGTCGGACACCAGAACATGCGGTGCCGCCTCGTGAACCCCAAGCATGAAGCCGCTATCGACATTGACCATCAGGCCATCGAGCGTCTTCTGCTTCATTGCCTCGTAGATTTCCGGCCCCCAATGCATGGTGACGGGCGTCGCCCCGGCATTGCGCAGGAAATCGAGATGCCAGAAGCTCGCCGAGCGCCATTTACCGCCCTTCAGACCATCAAGACCGGCCATCGGCGCCGTGCTGAAGAAAGCGACTGGATAGCCAGTCCCGAAGAAGACGGGCACGATGTTGTTGTGCTCCAGCTCTGCCGCAAAGGCCGGAACCTCGTCATAGACACGGCTGAAGAAATCGATCTGCCGACCACCGGCCGGACCGACGGGAAAGCTCTTGAAAATCTGGTGCAGCGGCAATTCCTTGGCCGTATATTCCGGCACGACGGTCGCCATATCGGCGCCGGACTTGCTGACAGCGCTGAGCGCGTCATAGGCGGCAGCGATCTCGCCATTCCAGTGAGCTTCGATCTTCAGGCGGCCATTGGATTCCCGCTCGATCGCCGGAAACACGACATCGCAGAGAAAGCGCGTGCGCATGCCGCCAAGCGGTTCGTGGTCGCTGAACTTGAGGACGCGCGGCTGCGCGGCCGCCTCCGACGGCAGCGCTGCGCAGGCGGCGGCTCCCGCGGCGGAAGCGAGAAAGAGCCTGCGGCTCATGCCGGTATTTGCTGTCATGCTGTCTGCCTCGCTCATCGTCTCACCTCTCATATCGATGCCTCGCCCGGCCCCTTGCTTGACCGGGATGCTGCTCAAAAATATACCTGAACAATCCTTCAGTTCGGTATTCGCATTTGAATGACCCCGTTCCGCAGAGCCTGAAACCCCGCAAAAGCCCGATCCAGGCGCGCTCAGGCGCGACCGTCGAAGCCATTCACGAAGCCGCGATTCAGGTTTTGCTGGCGGATGGACTGGCGAAATTCACGACGACCCGGGTGGCCGACCGCGCCGGGGTCTCGGTCGGCACGCTCTACCAGTATTTCCCCAACAAGCAGGCGCTGCTGTTTGCCATCCTCAGCCGCCACTTCGAAGAGATCGCCGCAGCGCTCGAGGCCATTCCGCTGACCCGCGACCGGCAACCGCTCAGCACCATCGCCCACGCGATCGCCGACGCCTATGTCTCGGTGAAAACCGCCCGCCCTGAAGCAACGACCGCGCTCTACCGCGTTGCCGGCGCCATCGACCAGTTCCGCCTCTCGACCGACGTCTTCAAAAGGCTGGAAACGGCAGTGACACGCGCACTCGCCAACGCGGCCGACGCCTCCTTCCGCGACCCCGCCCGTGCATCCTTCACCCTCCTCTCAGCCCTCGCCGGCCTCTCGCGCGGCAGCTTCGCCGGCCTGGTGGCGGGTCCCGAGGTTCTGGAGAGGTTTAGCGACGAGGCGCGACTGCTGGCTGCAGCCTATCTGCGGGCAGCGGCGGAAGGTTAAGGCCCAAACGAAAAGACCCGCCGGCATAACCGGCGGGTCCTTTGATCTTGCAGTCTGGATACTCGCCAGACTGGTGACAATCAGAACTTGACGTTCCAGCCGGAGCGCAGCCAGACGTTCGGGTCGTCGCCCTCGGTCGTGACGTTGAGGCCGAGCGAGGCGGTGCCGCCTGCGACGTCGAACTCGGTACCGACGGCACCGCGCAGCCAGAGCTGCTTGACGTCCTCACCCGCGAAGTCGAAGGCCGAGAGGCCGACGATTTCGCCGCTGATGCCAGCCGTGTTCTTCTCGAAGCGGTAGTCGACTTCGGTACGGGCCGTCAGGCGGACAGTGTCCGTCAGCTCGTGGAGGAAGTCGACGCCGACACGGGCGACGGTCGAGTGGTCGTTGACGGAATCGAAGGCCGATGGGAACGAGCCGCCCTCTTCCGTGTAGCCGTCCATATGCGAGTGCGCATAGGTCAAGCTGGCATAGGGCGTCAGCTTGGTGCCCGCGATCGTCGCAGCATTCAGCCAGTCAAAGCGGATCTTGGCGCCATAGGTGTCGACGTCGGTTTCGCCATGCGAATAATCCATGGCGGCGCCGTTCATATAGCCGCGGTGAACGTTCATCCGGCCGGTCGAGTAGTAGCCGCCGATCGTGGCATAGACGTTGCTGCTCCCGAGCGCGATGGTGGCTTCAGGCGCCATGTGGAAAGCCGCCTGATGGAAGTCGCCGCCGGTTTCGATGTCCTGCTTGGTATAGAGACCACCGCCGGCAAAGCGGGCAGTGACACCTTCGGCAAGGCCGTAGCCGAAGGTCACGTCGCCGATGCCGACGCCGCCGTTGGAAACACGGCTGTCGTCATAGCCGATGTCGGCTGTGAAGGCGACAGAGCGTTGGCCGAGGCCAAGAAGGTCGCGCATAGGCTCGCCATGGGCGCCCTGGAGAACCGTATTGGCGTAGCCGAGACCGACCTGTGCCGAGGGCTTGGCGGCGATGGTGGTGTTGTACTGGTCGACGTCGATGATGCCGGAGCCGCCGCGAGCGATAAAGACGCCTCCATTATCCAAGTCACCGACTATGACGGTGCCGTCGGCGGAGATGCCGGTTGCCGTCTTCGTCACGTCGTCGCCGATGTCCTCACCTTGCCGGCTCAGCCAGTCCTCGACGGTCTCCATGCCAAAGGCTTCCGTCCAGCGGAATGCATGGGAGGCGTTGAGAAGACCCACTTGACCGACCACGACCGATCCATCGCCGCTGACGGCATTGGCGACAGAGAAATCGCTGTCCAACCCGTTGATGTCTTTCATCCCACTGGCCGTCCAGCGGAAAGCATGATTGGCACTGCCAACGGCGGAGTTGCCAATAATGACGGAGCCGTCCTCACTGGCGGCCTTTGCGCTCGACGTCTGCCCCCCGTCAAGATGGCCGAGATCGTGGACTTCTTGGCCCTCGTCGGTCCAGCTGACCGCACGGCTTATGCCGCCATTTGCGCCATCCGCAGCGATGCCAACGATAACTTTTCCATCGCTGCTGACGCCGAATGCCTGCGAGAATCCGTCGCCGTTCAGCCCGTCGAGACCTTGGATCTGGTTATTCTTCCAGCGGAAAGCCTGGCGGCTTGCAGAGTTGACCGTGCTGCTGAAGTTCGAATATCCGACAACGACCGAACCGTCTCCGCTGACGCCAGTCGCGTAGGATCCTGTCGCATCATCCAGCCCGCCAAGGTCCTTGATCACGCCATTCGTCCAGCTCACGGCATGCATACCATCCCAGCTTTGTGAAGTACCGACGATGACCGAACCATCTTCGTTGACCGCCCAAGCTTCCGTCAAGCTGCTCACGGAGCTGCTCGTAGCCATCAACGAATAGATGGGAAGCGCATGAAGGGCGATCCATTCCCGGTCGACGGTGCTCCAGTAGAAGGCGCGCTCTTCATCTATGGTGCCAACGATAACCTTGCCGTTGCCACTGATCCCTGAGCTGGCAATCCCGTCAGATCCGGGAATAGGGTCCCACAACTCACTATTTCCCGCTTCACCCGCCCGCGCGACGCCCATGCCAGCTGCAAGCAATCCCGCCGAGAAAACCAGCGTCAGCGCCGAGGTTTCCAGAAGACGCCGCCCAAATCCGGCGCCCGTCCGATCTTTAATTTTCTTGATCATTGTCAAAAGCTCACCCTGCTTTTTCAATAGCTTAAAAAGGAAATTAACTACGCATCCCCAACTTCCGGCCACACGCAAACGCGCGGCCAAGCTGCTTTCGAGCAAGGCGAAAAGGGCATGTCAACATGGTTGCAATTCAGTATGAATTACACAAAAGGTTGCTGTATTAGCGCAATTTCTGCGCTAATATTCGCCGCAACCTGCGCCGCCGCAGCCTCGGCAAGAACGTGCTCAAGAGCTTGATTAGTTTCAAAGCGGCACAGGACCGAGGTCAAAACCTCTCGCCAAATGCCAAAAAAGGTCCGGCCCGATGGCATCAAGGCACAATCTTGCCAGGTTTTTCAATGGGCTGAGCGGCGGCGAATCATCCCCGCCCCGGCAATAAAAAACGGCGCCGGTTCTCCGGGCGCCGTTTGCTCTCATTCCATCCAGCCTGCGCCCCGCCGCATATGGCGAGGCTGTTGCCGGTCTACTTCTTCTTGGTGTCGCTTTCGCTCGATTTCACCTGCGAGCCAAGAGTGGGGGCAGCCTTTGGCGCCGCCTTGTCCTTCTTCGGCTTGCGTGCCTCCTTGTTGCTGCGAACCTGCCCCTTAGCCATGATCGTCTCCTCCGGTTGAAGGCCTAGCTAGCATCCCATTCGACGAAAATAGCAAGAGCGTGAACCCTCTCCTGACGCAAAATCGCCGCGCGTGCTAATCTGGGCCCATCAGCCGATGGAGGGCATGGCGATGCGGGAAGGCGACGACGTCTTTGCGGGCTCGATTCCCGAGAATTACGACCGCCATATGGTACCGCTGATCTTCGCGCCCTTCGCGGCGGATCTGGGGCGGCGAGCGGTGGCGCTTTCGCCGCAAGCGGTGCTGGAAACGGCAGCGGGGACTGGGGTCGTGACGCGCGCCCTGGCACCGCGACTGGCGGTCGGGGCACGCTATGTCGCGACAGACCTCAACCGGTCGATGCTCGACTATGCCGCTTCGCAGCAGGACGGCGGCAACACTGTCGAATGGCGCCAGGCGGACGCGCTGGCGCTGCCCTTCGAGGATGCGAGTTTCGATCTCGTCTGCTGCCAGTTCGGGACGATGTTTTTCCCCGATCGGCCGGCCGCCTATCGCGAGGCAAGGCGGGTGCTGAAACCCGGCGGGCATTTCCTCTTCAGCGTCTGGGACCGGATCGAGGAGAATGTCTTCGCCAATGACGTCACCGAGGAGCTCGCCGATATCTTCCCCGACGACCCGCCGCGTTTTCTGGCCCGCACGCCGCACGGCTATCACGACAAGGCGCTGATCCGCAGCGATCTGGAAGCCGCAGGCTTCTCTTCCATCACGATCGAAACGCGCGCCGAAGAAAGCCACGCCGCCTCGGTGCGCATCGTCGCGCTCGCCTATTGCCAGGGCACGCTGCTGCGAACCGAGATCGAGGCGAGAAAGCCGGGCGAGCTGCAGGCGGTCACGGATTACGTGGCGCTCGAACTCGCGCGGAAGCACGGCGACGGCGCGGTGGCCGCGAAGATCCAGGCGCATGTGATTTTGGCTGGCGGCTAGGCACCGTCACGGCATTTCAGGCATCGCTCGCAGGCGTTTGCCATCCTGTTGCGGCTGCCCAGCGGTCGGCTCTGCGGATGACGCTCCAGAAGAAATCGTCCTTACCGTCAGTATAGGCTACCCTGTCGTTTCGGTGGCGTTCGGCCAGCGCACGCTTGAGCTCAACATAAGGCGCGTGTTCCGCCGCATGCCCGCGCATGTAGTCACGAAACAACAACGCCCATTGCTCGTGCCAGCTTCCCGCGAGTCTGACATGAATATGAGTCCGTTCGCTCTCCGGCGCTTCGCGGAAATAGCGCTTGGTCAGTTCGGGATTGGCAGAGCGCCACACATATCCGCACCGGCCCAAGGCGGCGGTCAAAACCTCCATCGGCTCGAAGGTGGCGACGGATATCTGGATATCGATGATCGGCTTGGCGGCGAGACCGACGATAGATGTGGAGCCAATATGGTCGATCCGTGCCGCAAGCTCACCCAATTCTTTGCGCAGCACCCCGGCCTTCCTGTGAAACGCATGGCTCCAGTTGTTCGACCATTCACTGATGACAATATTTTCGCCTTCGCGCATCCACGCCTCCTTCGATTCCGATGGCTCTCGGGGACGAGCTGTCCTGCTCTTTCATGGCGAACGCTATCATGCCGCTGTGTTCCGCGGCCCGTCATCAAAAGAGCGATCACGCCCGTTAAGACGCCTCAATAAAGCGTTCGCTTATAGTCCGCTTCCAACTGGTCGTCGATGTCGCGCATCTCGCGTTCGTCGCTCGGCGCGCCGGTTGTTTCGTCAAGGATGATCTTGACCAGCGACGGCATTTCGCTGCGGTCCTGCCGGTAGTCCGGGTCCCAGAGATGGGAGCGGCGGAAGGCCTTGGCGCAATGCATGAAGACCTCGTCGACGTCGATGACGATAGCGAGCTTCGGCGCGCGGCCGTTTACCGCCATGCCCTCCAGCAGCGCGGGCTCCGTCGTCAGTCTCGCGCGGCCATTGACGCGCAGCGTGTCGTCGAAGCCGGGGATGATGAAGAGCAGGCCGACGCTGGGATTGGCGAGTATGTTGACCAGCGTGTCGAGACGATTGTTTCCCGGCCGGTCGGGTATCACCAACGTCCGCTCATCGAGAATCTGGACGAAACCGGCGGGATCGCCGCGTGGGCTGACATCCGCCCTTCCGTCCATGTTCTGCGTGCCGATGCAGAGGAAAGGCGAACGGCGGATGAAATCCTGCGCGTGCGGGCCGAGCGTGTCGCGGCACTTCTGGATCGCCAGGGCATGCGTTGCTTCGAACAGACCGCGCAGGGCCTGTTCGTCCGCTATTGCAAATGCAGGATCGAGTTCAAACCCCTTCATCATAGTACCTCTCCTCCTCACGGCAAAAAATCTGATGTACGTACCTCATTTACTGGATACACCAAACGCGGTTTGCGATCAAGCCGAGCTCCCTGTGTGCCGGAGGGCACGAGCGCAAACGAAAACACCCGGCGCTCTCGCACCGGGTGTCAGCAAATCCGTTCTGTCCGAACCGATTACTTCGTGGCTTCTTCGTAGCGCTCCAGGACGTAGTCCCAGTTGATCAGGCTATCGACGAAGGCTTCGAGGTACTTCGGGCGGGCGTTGCGGTAGTCGATGTAATAGGAGTGTTCCCAGACGTCGACGCCGAGGATCGGGGTGGCGCCGTGGACGAGCGGGTTTTCGCCGTTCGGGGTCTTGGAGATTTCGAGCTTGCCGTTCTTGACGGAAACCCAAGCCCAGCCGGAGCCGAACTGCGTGGCGCCGGCATTGGCGAAATCGGCCTTGAACTTATCGTAGCCGCCGAGATCGGAGTTGAAGGCAGCTTCGAGCTTGCCCGGCAGCTTGTTGCCGCCGCCGCCCTTCTTCATCCACTTCCAGAAGTGGACGTGGTTGTAGTGCTGGGCAGCATTGTTGAAGAGGCCGGCATTGGTGCCGAAGGACTTCTTGACGACTTCCTCGAGCGAAAGGTCGGCCATGCCTGCTTCAGCAGCCAGCTTGTTGCCGTTGTCGACATAAGCCTTGTGGTGCTTGTCGTGATGGAACTCCAGCGTTTCCTTCGACATGAAGGGCGAAAGCGCTTCGTAGTCGTACGGGAGTGCGGGCAATTCGAAAGCCATTGTAAGTCTCCTCTTGGCAATGGGTTGCGTGATCGGCAGGTGAGGCGGAACATAGGAGCCGAAGCAGGGCGTGGCAACGGCGGAACGATCAAAAAACGGAGCGTCAGAGGAAAAATTGCCTTGATTGCGGGCTTGGCTTTCTCCCCCCAAATCACCGATGATGCCGATGCAAAACCGGCAGGATCCGCAACAGCGAACTGAACGAGGCCATGATGCAGAGGAATAAAATCCGCTTTCTCCCCGCCCTCCTCCTGACTTTTGCCGCCGGCAGCGCCTTCGCCTCCTCGGACGACGCCTGGAAGGATTTTGCCGATGACGTGGCGGCGAAATGCAAGGAGGCGGCGACACCCTCGCTCGAATTTGCAAGAGCCGTCGTCGATCCGTTCGGCAGCGAGCATTACGGGCTGGCGCTGGTAACGGGCAAGCCGAAGGGCGGCAATGGCTTCGTCACCCATATCTGCGTCTACGACAAGCAGTCGAAGGCGGCCGAGATCGGCACCGAACTGAAGACCGACGAGCTCGACCTGCTGCCCGACGAATGAAGACTGGCAGCGGCAGTAACGAATCTTAAAAAACTGTTGATTTCATGGAACGATGCTTTGACAGGCGCGGGTTTTCGCGGCCTAGATACGCCACAAGTTATCCGGGCAAAGATCGTTAGAGCAACCTTTGATAGGATCAACTTAATTAGCGTGAATTGATAATTTCAGACTGCTTTTTGACATCCATTTTCTGGGGCGCGTGATGGTCATGAGTTTTTTCCGCCGGGGTGAAGAGCCGGGCAAGACGGATATTCGCAGCACTGACCAGGCCTACCGGCCGGTCTCCATCACCGAGCAGCCGATGGCGCCGCAGCCGGCAGCCCCGCAACCCTACCAGATGCCGGAGATCGACGATTTCCAGGCTTTCGGCTCGGTGCTCGAAGAAAACCAGCGCAATTCCAAGGAACTCGTCGCCGGCCTTTCGGCCTTGCAGGATCGCGTCTCGGCGCTGATCGGCGCCCATGACCAGTCCCTCAACGATACCGGCAGGCTGCAGGCCGAATGCGCGCGTATCAGCTCGTTGCTCGATTACGAAAGCAGCGCGCGGCGCAAGGCCGATGCGGACAATGCCCGGCTCGCCTCTGAAAACAAGGACATCCGCACCGCCAACGGCCAGTACCGCATCGAGATCGAGGCAGTGCGCGACGAGCTGACCAAGCTGCAGAACGTCCATGGCGTGACCTGCGAGGAATTCTCGATCATCGAAAGCCGGCTGATCGACGCGGAGCGCGAGCTTGCCGCCCGCGCCATGCAGTATGACGAGGCCTCGACGCTGTTGAAGCGCGCCCAGCAGGATCTGGACAGCCGCAGCCGCGAACTTTCCGCCACCCGCGACAAGCTGGACAGCGAGACCACCGCGCTGCAGCTGCTCACCGAAACCTCGCGGCGCGAAAGCGCCTCGCAGGCACGCGACATCGCCCGGCTGACGGAAGAGCGCGGCCACCTGAAGGCCGGCCTGATGGAGCAGGAAGGCCTGGTTTCCAACCTGCAAACGGCGATCGCCAAGCTGAAGCAGGAACTGTCGCTGGTCGAGGAGCGCCACAAGCGCGCCGAGGTCGAGCTGCACACCATCACCACCTCCTCGGCACTCGAGATCGCCCATCTGACGACGAAGAGCGACGCTGTCGGCTCCAAGGCAGAGCTTGTCGAAAAGCTGCTGATCACGGCCAACGGCCGCAACAAGATGACCGACGAGGAACTGCAGTCGGCGCGCGGCGAGATGAAGCGGCTGAAATCGGAGCTGGCGGCAACCATTTCGCGCGCCGAGCGTGTCGAGGACGAGCTGCGCCGCACGCGCGTGACCGGCACCGAGAACGAGACGGCCCGCCGCGAACTCTCCGCCTATAACAACGAGCTGACCGCGAAGCTGCGCGAAGCCGAAACGCTGCGCACCCGCCGGGACCGCGAGGCCGATGCAATGAAGCGCGACCTCGACACCCGCATGGACAGCGACCGCCACGAGATCGGCCAGCTCAGAACCAGCCTGGAGATCGCCAAGTCGGAGATCCGCCAGCTGCGCGCCGAGCGCGCCATCCTCAACGGCCAGCTGGAAGTCGCCCGCGGCGACAGGCCTTCAGCGCCGGTCATGGAAGAAGCGGAAGAGCTGCGCATGCCAGCAGCCACCTACTCGCCGCTGATCGATATTTCCGAGAAGTCGCTGCGCTCCGCTGCCGATGGTTTTGCTGGCGAACGGGAGATGTCCGGCGAGCCGATGCGCGTACCGCCTGCGGAGTAAGGCGCTACGCTCATTTTGAAGGCCTTGTTTTCGCCGGGATTTTAAGGGTTTCTTAAGAGGATACCGACCGGAGGAAAACCATGGCGCTTGGCGCATCTCACCGCCTGCACGACGGCATCGAAGCCGTGGAAACGATGACGCGCTTTGCGCTCGCGGTCCTCGCGCTCGCATCCGGCGTCTATACCTATCTCGGCGTGCGCAGTCTGCTCGACGGCTCGCCGACCTCCACCTTCTTCGCGGCGCTGATCTATTCGGCGGCGGTCTCGGTGGCCATTTATGCCTTCTGGACCTATCTCGCCCGCTTCTATCCGCATGTGACGACGGTGGCGGCGCGCACCGCCCTGCTCGGCATCATGGCGCTCGGCTGCGCGATGATCATCGCCATGGCGAGCTGGCTGAATGCGGCGGCGCTTGCGGGTTCGGCAGCCCTCGAACAGCACCTTGCCGAAACGCTGGAAGACTATACCGGCGACCTCGACCGGGCGCACCAGAATGCGCTGGCGGCGCAGAGCCTGCTGCCGGATATCCAGCGCACGCAGGAACGCTTCCAGCGGCTCGCCGACCAGGAACGCGAAACCGGCGCGCTGACCGGCACGACCGGCGCCGGCAGCGTCGTGCAGCTCCTGTCGCAGATGGCCTCGCAGCTGACGGAGCTGCAGAACAACATCAATGCCTCGCGCGAACGCGTCACCACCCTTTTCGATGAAGGGCGCAAGCATCTGGAGACGATGCGCACGCTGGTTTCGGCGCCCGGCGCGATCGATCAGCGCGCCGACCAGTTCGCTGCCGAGGTCGTGACGCTGACCGGCGTCATCACCTCGCTGGAGCAGACCTCGATCGCGCCTTCGGTGAAGCGCGCGGCGGAAGACCTGTCGCTCGGCTTCATCGCACCCGTTGCCGATGGCCGCGAAGTCGATCTCGCCAACCGGCAGGACCAGGTGATGGAGACGATCCGCTCCTCGGTCGCGGCGCAATCCAAGGTGCTGTCGCAGGCCGCTGACCAGATTTTGGCGCGCGAACCAGTCGGCGAGCGGCGCTTCGTGCCGCTGTCCTCGGCAGAAGCCGTGCTGCGCTATGCTTCCGACTT
Source organism: Rhizobium sp. OAE497 (assembly GCF_040546565.1). Taxonomy (NCBI): domain Bacteria; kingdom Pseudomonadati; phylum Pseudomonadota; class Alphaproteobacteria; order Hyphomicrobiales; family Rhizobiaceae; genus Rhizobium; species Rhizobium sp. OAE497. The sequence goes on along the minus strand of NZ_JBEPOA010000002.1, from coordinate 588,664 downwards.
CATACCCAGCTGGGCGGGCGCGATCTCGATCGATCTTCTGCCCGGCGTGCTGGTGCTGATGCTGTCCGTGGCGCACGGGGCGCTGAGGCGGCAGGAGCAGGCCATGCCATTCGCCGAGCGGATCACCGCCGCCGAACTCTTGGAAGCCATCGAGGTGCAGCGTGCCCTGCAGGCCCGCGGCATCGATATCGAGGCGGTCGTCGCCCGCGCTGAGGCGAAGGCCGATGCCAAGGTGGCGGGTCACGCGGAAGCGACGTCCGAAGCGCATGCCGCCGATGCGCATGAGACGGAGCCTTCCAACGTCACCAGCCTCGACCTGCCCGGCAAGCCGCCGCGCAAGGGACCGCAGGCATGAAGATCGAGGCGGCGGGAGACCAGCTGAAACGCAGGCTGCTTTCGATCGACGATTCGACGCTGCCGCGGCTGGTGCTGCATGCGCTGATCGCCGCCGCCGTCGCCTTCCTCGTCATCGACTTCCGCAACCTCATGATTGCCAATACCGAGCTGCCGGTCTTCGATCCGGCGGCCCCCGACAGCATGCCGGTCCTGCCGCCCGTGCTGACCGATGGCGAGCCCGACAACGCGCCATCCGAAATCACCACCAGCGTCGAGCTGCTGAAACAGCCGATCACCTTCGAGCTCCAGCCCGGCGGCATCCTGCTGGCACGCGGCGCGATCGACTATGGCGCAGCCGGACGTTTTCAGAAGGAGATCGAGGCGCGCGGCGAATATGTGAAAACGGTGTCGCTGGATTCGCCCGGTGGCGCCGTCGGTGATGCGCTCGCCATGTCGAAGCTGATCCGCGAGAAGAAGATCGGCACGAAGGTCGCCAAAGGCGCGCTCTGCGCCTCCTCCTGCCCTATCATCCTGGCCGGCGGTGTTACCCGCAGCGCCGAGGACGGCGCTGTCATCGGCGTCCATCAGGTCTTCAACGGCTCGAAGGAGAAGCTCTCGCCAGAACGCGCCATGTCCGATGCGCAGCGGACCACCGCCGACGTCACCCGTCATCTCGACGAGATGGGCATCAAGCCCGGCCTCTGGATCCACGCGATGGAGACGCCGCCCGACCGCCTCTACTACCTGAAGCCCGAAGAAATGAAGGAATTCGCGCTGGTGACGGGACCGGCGAAGGTGACCGCGGCGGCGATGAAGCCAAAGTGAGCCGGATCGGCTTTCTTCTGAATGCAAACAAAAACCGGGGCGAGTGCCCCGGTTTCCTTTTCAAGCCGTTCGGCTCAGTAGCGATCGTAGCCGCCCCAGCCGCGCTCACGGTAATAGGGGCGCGGGCGTTCCCAGCCGCCACCCCAGCCCCAGCGCGGCGGCGGAGGACGGTGCCAGTAGCGGACCGGCGGTGCGTAGCGGCGATACTCGTTGCGGCGGCATTCGCCCCAGCGGGTCATGTGCCAGCCGCGGCCGCAGGCATAGTCGACCTTGGTCACGTCGGACGTGACAGTCGTGTTTGCAGTAAGCGGCGCAACCGGCATCGCTTCAGCGGATATCGCCGAGAGGCCTCCGATAACGAGCGCTGCTGCCAGCGTGATGATCTTCATTGCGAATCTCCAAAATTTCCAGCCAGGATGGAGCTTCTGCCGATCGCGCTGAACCGGTGATGAACCTGACGTTCATCTGAAATAAGGCAGTTCACTGCTGATGCGTCTGCACCAGCCTGGAGGTCTTTTCCGGATGAATTTGCGGCCAGTTGCTGTTGGGCGCAGGCGCGCTGCCCATCGCCGAGATGGAGACAACGATTGCCGTTACGGCCGAGAAGAGCACGAGTGCATAGGTCATGAGCTTCGATCCTTCGGGGTTGGTTCCCAGCCACCCTGGCGCGCAAACTGCTCCGGGAGGATGAATCAAAGCCTAAGCAACATGGTTAAACCCACGTGTTTTTCCCGTTAAGGAACAGCGCGGGGGATGAAGGGGCACGATCCGGGTTCATCCGGAACTTTTCTCAGCCCCTGCGTGTTGTCTCCCGAACGTCGGTTTCGGGGGAGTTTCATGACGCTCGATTTCCTGTTTTTCGTGCTGGTGGGTTTCTGTGCGCAGATCGTCGATGGGGCGCTCGGCATGGCTTTCGGGGTGCTGTCGACGACGAGCCTTCTGGCGCTGGGCGTGCCGGCGGCAAACGCCAGCGCCATGACGCATGTGGCGGAGATGTTCACCACCGCTGCCTCCGGCGCGTCGCATGCCTATCACCGCAATGTCGACTGGAAGCTCGTGGCGCGGCTGGCGCCGGCAGGGATGATCGGCGGCGCGGTCGGCGCCTATATTCTTGCCAATGTCGACGGCAAGGTGATCGAGCCCTTCGTCTCCGCCTATCTGATCGCCATCGGCCTCATCATTCTCTACAAGGCCTTCCGGCCGCGCTGGCCGCGCGATGTACATGACTGGGCGGTGCCGCCGGTCGGTCTCTGCGGCGGTGTGCTCGATGCGATCGGCGGTGGCGGATGGGGGCCGATTGTGACAAGCACGCTGGTCGGGCGCGGCCATGATCCGAAGAAGGTGATCGGCTCGACCAATCTGACCGAATTTGCCGTGACGCTGGTGATCTCGCTGACTTTCGTGCTGACGCTCGGCTGGTCGGAGCTGGATTCGGCGATCGGGCTGATCATCGGCGGCGTGATCGCCGCCCCCTTCGGCGCGCTGCTCGTCAAGCGGCTGCCGGTAAAGCCCTTGATGATCGCCGTCTCGATCATCATCATTGCGACGTCGGCGATCCGCTTGTTCTAGGACCCAGGGAGGGCAAGGCGATGCAGTATCATCAGGGACGATTGATCGATCATGTGCATCTGAGAGTGCGGGATCTGGAAAAGAGCCGGGTGTTCTACCAGGCGGTCCTCAGCGCGCTTGGACGGCGTTTCACGCATGAGGGCGAGAATTTCTTCTCGTCGGACGAGCTCTATGTCGATGCCGCCGAGAGCTATGTCAGCCACCTGCACCTCGCCTTTCAGGCCGCGGATCAGGACGCGGTCCAGCGCTTCTACGAGGCGGGACTGGCGCATGGCGGGCGGGAGCACGGCGCGCCGGGCGAGCGGCATTATCATGCCGGCTACTATGCCTCCTTCCTGCTCGACCCCGATGGCAACAATATCGAGGCCGTCTATCACGGCCCGGCGACACGATCGGCCCCTGAGATCGTCATCGAGCGCTAGGCTTCGCGACCGAAATAGACGTCCACCGAAGCGACCTTGCCGCCCTTGAAGCGGAAGCTTTCCATGTTGCGGAAGGCGGTGCCGTCATGCTTGACGGCGCGGTAGCGGACGGCCGCCTCGTCACCGTCTACCGAGAGATACTCGATCTCGATGGCGCTGAACGGCGGCTTCTCGGGCCAGCAGCGCTCGAAATAGGCATCACGGCCGATATGGTCGTCACGCGGGCTCGAAAAGGTGAAGTCATCCGCCAGCATCGGCCGCACCAGATCCTTGCGGCCCTGGACATAGGCGGCGAACAGGCCACGGATGATGGCTTCGTGCTCGTTGCTGCTGCTCATTGCAACCTCCGTTATCTGATTGCATTTCGCAATTGGTTTATAGCAAAAATTGGCATTTAGGGCAAACCAGCCGACGGTTCGGGGCCGAACCGTCCTTGGCAGGGCTCCAAGCCCGGCGTAACCTGGCCCTCCCCCAAGAATGCAATGCACGAGCCCCTGATATGACCGACACCCCGATGGACGCAGCAAATGCCGCGGCCGGGTCCGTTTACTGGAAGCGCAACCTGACGATCTCGCTGATCGGCTCCTTCACCACGATCGTGGCGATGACGCTGCTGCTTCCCTTCCTGCCGCTCTATGTCGAAGAGCTCGGTGTCAGCGATCATGCCGCTATCGTGCAGTGGTCGGGCATCGCCTATGGGGCGACCTTCTTTGCCGCCGCCTTCGTGGCGCCGCTCTGGGGCAGGCTCGGCGATATCTACGGCCGCAAGCTGATGCTGGTGCGCGCCAGCCTGGGCATGACCATCGCCATCTCGCTGATGGGCATGGCGGGCGATGTCTGGCAGCTGGTGGCGCTGCGCCTCTTCGTCGGCCTGGCGGGCGGCTATTCCTCGGGCTCGATGGTGCTGGTCGCGACGCAGACGCCGAAGGACCGTTCGGCCTGGGCGCTCGGCATGCTCTCCTCGGGCATCATGGCCGGCAATCTCGTCGGCCCCCTGATCGGCGGCGTGCTTCCACCCATCATCGGCATTCGCGGCACATTTCTGGCGGCCGGCGGCATCATCTTCCTCGCCTTCCTGGCGACGGCCTTCCTGATCAAGGAAGAGAAATCCCCTTCCCGCAAGCAGGCGGCGAAGGCGAGCGGCGGCTGGAGCTCCATCCCCGACAAGGGGCCGGTGATCGCCATGCTGTTGACCGGCATGCTGCTGATGCTTGCCAATATGTCGATCGAGCCGATCATCACCGTCTATGTGGCACAGCTCGCCAAGGTTCAGTCGCAGGTGACGATGATATCAGGCGTCGTCATGTCGGCAGCCGCCCTCGGCAGCATCCTGTCGGCCTCGCGGCTCGGCAAGCTTGCCGACCGGATCGGCCACTGGCCGGTTATCGCCGGAGCGCTGGCCGTCGCCGCGGTGCTGTTGATCCCACAGGCCTTCGTCACCAGCTCCTGGCAGCTGATCATCCTGCGCTTCCTGATGGGGATCGCGCTCGGCGGCCTGCTTCCGTGTATTTCCGCCGTCATTCGCCATAGCGTTCCAGACAGCGCGGCAGGCAGCATTCTCGGTCTCTCGGTCTCGTCGCAATATGTCGGCCAGGTCGCCGGTCCCGTGCTCGGCGGCTTCGTCGGCGGCCATATCGGCATGCCCTCGGTGTTCCTCGGAACCTGCGTGCTGCTGGCCGGCGGCGCGGTCTTCACGTGGATTGTGAAGCCAAAAGACGAAAACTGAGACTATCGTTTGCAACTCCCGCCGCTATGATTGCGTTTCAGAACGAAACCGCATGCAACGGGGGAAACGGAGTTTGCAGCAGATATTCGTCACCGATCGTCTCATCTTGCGCCCGCGCACGCTGGCTGATCTCGATGACTGTATGGCGATGGACCGCGACCCCGAGGTGACACGCTACATCCCCGGCCCCTGGGCCGATCCGGAAGCGCATCGCCGTTTCGTCATCAACCGCATGGAAAGCGATTTCGGCGAAGGTCTCGGCTACTGGTCGATCTTTTCCAAAACGGCGCCGAAGCAGTTTCTCGGCTGGATCATGCTGATCCCCTACGACACGATCGGCCCCGATATCGAAATCGGCTGGCGCCTGAACCGTCACGCCTGGGGCCAGGGCTACGCGACGGAGGCCGCCCGCCCGGTACTCGACCACGGCTTCGACACGCTGAACCTGCCGCGGATCGTCGCAAATATCTTCGCCGGCAACGATGCTTCGATCAAGGTGGCGGAGAAGCTCGGGATGAAGTTCCTGAGCGACGAGGTCTCGGATGGCCTGCCCTGCAAGGATTACGGGATCACGCAGGATGAGCGTGCGCGGATGCTGACGGTGTGAGGGCGCAGTTGGTGCTTTCGCCCTGAGGAATTGACGGCAGTGGGTGAGCCCCCTCACCCTGCCCTCTCCCCGAGGGGAGAGGGGATGTAGGCGCGCGACGCGAAACGGTATTCCCTTCTCCCCGCGGGAAGAAGGTGGCCCATAGGGCCGGATGAGGGGGCCGCGGGCGCTGGCTTGGCGATTGCGGCCTTACCTACGGCTCATTCGCCGCTTGCAGTCCGCCCATAAGCCCAGCTCATATAAAGCTCGAGCGCCTTGCGGGTGACCGGGCCTTCCTGGAAATCGCGGCCATCAAGGCGGTTGACGCCGACGACCTTGGAGTAGTTGCCGGAGGTGAAGATTTCGTCGGCGGCCATGAAGTCTTCGACGGAGAGCGTTGCCTCGCGCACCTCGAAGCCGGCCTGGCGTAGCAGGCCCATGACGCGGGCGCGGGTGATGCCTGCGAGGAAGGTGCGGTTGGCGACGGGGGTGAAGACCACGCCGTCCTTGACCATGAAGACATTCGAGGATGCGGTCTCGACGACATTGCCGTTGGTGTCGCGCATCAGCGCGTTGTCGAAGCCGCGCGAGCGGGCCTCGGCGATGGCGCGGCCGGAATTCGGGTAGAGCGAGCCGGCCTTGGCATCGGTCATCGCCGTCTCGGGCGTCGGGCGGCGGAAGGGCGAGACGGTCAGCGACGAGCCGCCATGGCCGCCCATCGGCGCTTCAAACAGGCAGAGGACGAAACGGGTCGATTCCGGATCGGCGGTGACGACGCTGAAGGGGGCGCCGTGCTCTGCCCAGTACATCGGCTTGATGTAGATCGGCGTCTTGCCGTCGAACTTCTTGATGCCTTCCCAGGCGAGCGCCTCGATCTCCTCCGGCGTCTTGGTCGGCTTCAGGCCCATGTTGAGCGCCGAGCGGTTGATGCGCTGGCAGTGCTGGTCGAGATCCGGGGCGATGCCATCGAACCAGCGGGCGCCGTCGAAGACGGTGGAGGCGAGCCACATCGCATGCGAGGTCGGGCCGATCAGCGGCGGATTGCCGGAAAGCCACTCACCATCGACATAGGTCCAGGTGGTCGAGCGGGGCGCTGTATTGACGGCCATTTTTCTTCTCCTCAAACAAGTTGCAGCAGCAAAATCCTTCCGCACTGGCAGGGTCAAGGAGAAACTGGTTCGCCAAAACCGGACGCAAGAAAATGGCGCGGGCGCATCACAGGCCGCAACAATCCATCGTCGCGCTTCACGCGGATGCGATGGATCTATCAGCAAAAATGATGGAATCCTGTCGCATCCGCGTGCGATGATACGGACGGAATCGCAGACGAAGGAGAGCCCGATGAAAGCCATGTATTACGACGCCTTCGGCAAGACGCCGGAGATCCGCACCGTGGCCGATCCCTCGCCTTCGGAAGACGGCGTCGTCATCGCCGTCGGCGCCACCGGGCTCTGCCGCAGCGACTGGCACGGCTGGATGGGCCACGACCCCGACATCCGCCTGCCGCATGTGCCGGGCCACGAGCTTGCCGGCAAGGTGGTGGCAACGGGCAAGGGCGTGATGCGCTTCAAGGTCGGCGACCGCGTCACCGTTCCCTTCGTGTCCGGCTGCGGCCATTGCGGCGAGTGCCATTCCGGCAACCAGCAGGTCTGCCCCAACCAGTTCCAACCGGGCTTCACCCATTGGGGCTCATTCGCCGAATATGTGGCGATCGACTATGCCGAGACCAATCTCGTGCACCTGCCCGAGGAGATCGACGACGCGACGGCGGCGAGCCTCGGCTGCCGCTTCGCCACCTCGTTCCGCGCCGTGGCCGACCAGGCGCGGACCGGCCCCGGCGAATGGATCGCCATTCACGGCTGCGGCGGCGTCGGCCTCTCGGCGATCATGATCGCCGCAGCACTCGGCGCCAATCCTGTTGCCATCGACATCTCCGACGAGAAGCTCGCCTTTGCCCGCGAATGCGGCGCGGTGGCGACGATCAATGCGGCGACCGTCGGCTACGTGCCGGAAGCGGTGCGCGAGATCACCAAGGGTGGTGCGCATGTCTCGATCGATGCGCTCGGCCACCCCGTCACCTGCTTCAACTCGATCAAGAATCTGCGCCGCCGCGGGCGCCATGTGCAGATCGGCCTGATGCTCGGCGACCACTCGACGCCGCAGATCCCGATGGCGCAGGTGATCGGCCACGAACTGGAGATCTACGGCAGCCACGGCATGCAGGCCTGGCGCTACGACGCGATGCTCTCCATGCTTTCGGCCGGCAAGATCGCGCCGCAGAAGCTGATCGGCAAGCGCATCAGTCTCGAGGAGGGAGTACCGGCGCTGGTGGCGATGGAGCGCTCCGAAGGGCTCGGCATCAGCGTCATCACCCAATTCTGATCTTCAGCCTCGATGTCCGGGATCGGGACAGTCGAGGCGCAATCGTTAACTATTTATTGGTGTATTTAGTCGAATTGCAATTTATAATACATGAGGCATAATCCCGCTCGCCCGGAATGACTCCGGCGCGGAGGGGACCATGACAGTTCGATTCATCCTGTCGATCGATGGCGGCGGCATTCGCGGCCTCATTCCAGCAATCATCATCGAGGAGCTCGCCAGGCGCCTGAAGGGGCCGGCGATGCACGAGGTTTTCGACCTGATCGGCGGCACCTCGACCGGCGGCATCATCGCGGCAGGGCTCACCTGCCCGAACCCGAAGAACAAGAAGACCGCCGCCTGCACGCCCGGCGATCTCGTCAAGCTCTATGCCGACGAAGGCAAGGATATCTTCTACTCGAAACTGATCTCGCGGATCATCAATATCGGCGGCTGGCAGGAAGAACGCTACAGCGCGGCGACCCTGGAAGAAAAGCTGCAGGCACGGCTCGGCGCCAACACGCTGATCGCCGACGGTCTGACGAAGGTGCTGATCACCGCCTACGACATCCACCAGCGCGAAGCGGTGTTCATGACCAATTGCGATATGGAGAATGCCAAATTCCGCTTCTGGGAAGCGGCACGCGGCTCTTCGGCGGCACCCACCTATTTCGAGCCGGCGCTGGTCGAGAACCTGGCGAAACCCGCCGGCGACGAACAGCGGAAGATCCCGCTGATCGACGGCGGCGTCTTCGCCAACGATCCGGTTCTCGCCGCCTATGTCGAGGCCCGCAAGCTCTGGCAGGCGGCGAGCGACAGTTTCGTCGTGCTCTCGCTCGGCACCGGGCGGCAGAACCGCAGGATCCCCTATCAGCAGGCCAAGGACTGGGGCGCCTTCGGCTGGATCAATCCGCAGAACGGCACGCCGCTGATCTCCGTGCTGATGCAGGGACAGGCGAGCACGGCAGCCTATCAGACAAACAAGCTGCTGAACCCGAAGGGCGCCAAGCTGAACGCCGAGGGCTCCACCGACATGAGCTTTGCAAAGCCTGAAACGCTCGCCTATTTCCGCATCGACGGGAGGCTGCAGGGCGCCAATGACGATCTCGACGATGCCAGCACCACCAATATCGAGCAGTTGAGGACCGTGGCTGAACGGTTCATTGCCGATAACGGCGCCGTGCTCGACGCCGTGGTGGGCCGGATCAAGGCGGAGAAGAAGATCTAGAGGGTCTCCATACCCGCGAACAGCGCCGAGAGACGCTCCCAAATGGCGCTGACCCTCGGCACATCCCTAAGGCCGGCCGGCGCCAGCATCCAGAGTTCGCGATCGGGCATGACGGCGCCGAAATCGATCTCGATGAGCGAGGGATATTGCCGTGCCTGGAACCGCTGGAGCATCGCGACACCCATGCCGCCCGCGGCGGCGACGGCCTGGGCGATGGCGCTGCCGGAACGCACCGAATAGCGATGGCGCGCATGGTGGGTCTCGAGCCAGCGGGCTTCGGCGATCAGCAAGTCGCTGTCGAGGTCGAATCCGATCAACGGCATGGCTTCGCCATTCCTCCAGCGGGCAGCCACCGCCTCGCTGGCATAGAAGCCGTGGGTAATCGTTGCGACACGCTTGCCGGTGAGGTCGCTATCCGCAGGGCGGCCGAGCCGCAGCGCGATATCGGCTTCGCGATGCGCAAGACTATGGACGCGGACATCGGTCAGGATCTCAAGCTCGATGCCTGGAAGCCCATCGAGGATTTCGCCAAGATGCGGCGCCAGAAGCAGATCGGCGACCGAGCGGATGGTCGTCAGCCGCACGCGCCCGCTCGGCCCTTCCGGCGATACGAGCCGATCGCGGATGACGGAGGCCGCGGTCGCCATCGACGTCGTCTCCGCCGATATCGACTGCCCCTGCACGGTCAGGACATATCCATCCGGACGTCGCTCGAAGAGCTGCACGCCGAGCGTCATTTCCAGCGCCGATATCCGGCGGGCAACGGTGGCGTGATTGACCTTGAGCGCGCGGGCCGCTGCCGACAGGCTGCCATGGCGGGCGAGCGCCGCAAAGAAGCGGAGGTCTTCCCAGTCGATATCTGTGCGTTTCTGCTCAGCCATTGCGCTGAAATAGCGAATATTCGCTCATGATGGAAGCCGCTAGTCCTACGCTGCCAACCGAAACAGGAGATAGATCCATGGCTCCCCTCACCCTTCTTCAGCGCAGCGGCGCCACCGCCGAAGCCGCCGACTGGCAGAAAGCCGTCATCATCGTGATCGACGCGCAGAACGACTATGTCGATGGCAGCCTGCCGCTCACCGGCGTGGAAGCGGCGGTCACCGAAATCCGCAGCCTGCTCGATCTGGCGCGTGAAGACGGCGTTCCCGTCGTTCATGTCATCCATAAGTCGGGAGCGGGAAGCTGGCTCTTTGACCCCGGCTCGCACGGCGCCGAAATCATGGCGGCGCTGGCGCCCGTCAACGGCGAACACGTGGTCGAAAAGACGCTGCCGAATGCCTTTGCCGGAACGGACCTCCATGCCGTCCTGACCGGCATAGCCAAGGAAACCGGCAGAAGCGAACTTGTGCTTACCGGCTTCATGACCCACATGTGCGTCGGCGCCACGGCGCGCGCGGCACTCGATCTCGGCTTCAAGTCGACGGTCATCGCCTCGGCGACGGCAACACGCGATCTGCCCGACCCGCTGGACGGCGTGATCCCGGCCGAAACGGTCCAGAGGACGGCGCTTGCCGAGATTGCCGATCGCTTCGCGACGGTAGCACGCGACATATCGGCCGTTGCCAAACGCGCCGCGAAGGTCTAACGGGCGTGCCGTAAGAAAAAGAATGAAAGGGACGTTAATGTCCAACTCCAGTGTTAAGACTTTGGCGCAGACGGGCGCGAAGGTCTATTTCGTGGCCGGCGACCGCATCGAGCGGCAGGTCCGGCTGCAGGGCTCCTGGCTGAGCATCGTCGACGTCACCGTTCCGGCCGGCGGCAGCGCCACGCCAGATGTGATCGACAGCCCGCAGGTGCTGCGTATCATCGAGGGACGCCTGTCGATCTGGCGGATAGCCGATGGACGGCGCGAAGAGATTGCCGCACTCGCCGGCGATATCGTTTCGATCGGCGCGCATCAGGCCTATGGCTATGCCAACCCCGATAGCGCCGAGGCGGTGTTTTCCGCCACCATCGACAGCGCCAGCGGCGAGGCTCTGGTCACCGCAGGCGAGGCACCCGCATTGCCCGGCCCGATCCAACGGATCGGGACTGCCGCAAACAGCGACGGCACAACCATCCGTGCCGCATAAACCTTTGAAAAGGCGCCTCATTGCAGGCGCCTTTTTTCATTGCAGTTCACCGGGCAGTTCACCTGGATGTCATCAGGCAGCGCATATAAGCCCCAGTGAATTGCTGATAGAGAAGAGCCGCGGCGCGCCAGCCGGCGATCCGCAGAGAGAAAGCCAAGCAGGAGGTTCCCCATGGCATGGTCTGCCAGCCAATACGTCAAATTCGAGGATGAACGGACGCGCCCGGCGCGCGATCTTCTGGCGCAGGTGCCGCTGGCATCCGTCAAGAATGCCATCGACCTCGGCTGCGGACCCGGCAATTCGACGGAGCTGATCATCGACCGCTACGGCGTCGAGAATGTTTCCGGTCTCGACAGCGACGACAACATGCTGGAAGCCGCCCGCAAGCGCCTGCCGCAGACGCGCTTCGACAAGGCCGATCTCTCGGCCTGGCAGCCCTCCGGCCAGCCCGACCTGCTGTTTGCCAATGCCGTCTTCCAGTGGCTGCCCAATCACCTCGACATCTTCGAGCGCCTGATCGATGGCCTGGCGCCGGGCGGCGTTCTCGCGGTTCAGATGCCCGATAATCTCGCCGAGCCGACGCATCTTGCGATGGAAGAGACCGCCCATGCCGGGCCGTGGAAGGCCAATTTCGAAAAGAAGAGCGTCCGCCGCAACCCGCTGCCGCCGGCATCGACCTATTACAGCCGCCTCTCCCCCAAGGCTGCCCGCGTCGATATCTGGCACACGATCTACAACCACCCGATGGCCGATGCCGCCGCGATCGTCGAATGGCTGAAAGGAACCGGCCTGATGCCCTATCTCGCGCAGGCCGGCGAGGAGCATCGCGAGGCATTCCTGGCAGATTACCTGGCGCGTATCGAAAAGGCCCATCCGAAAATGGCCGATGGCCGCGTGCTGCTGCGCTTCCCGCGGATCTTCATGGTGGCGGTGAAGGCTTAGGGATTGCCAGGGGCATCCCCGTCGTCATCAAGGACGACGTTCCTGCCGTGATGGAATACTCGCAGGATCGTCACTTTGCCCGCTCCGACCAGGAAGGCGATCGTCGCCTTCCTTTTGAACCCTACCGTTCGCAAGCCCGGCCGCAGATGATCATGGCTGCGGCCGCGTTCGGGGAAGGTTTCGAATTCCTCGCAATCGTCGATGATGTGATCAACGTACGTCCGGGAGACCTGATGACCCGCCACATCGGCCAGATACAGATAAATTTGCTGCAAGTCCGCTTCGGCCAGAGGATCGAAGGCGACAGCGTATTTCATTTCCGTTCGGACTTGCCGGCGCGTTGGCCGTCCATGAAGGATTGAAGGCGCTTTCGCGTCTCGGCGATCGGTATCGCCCGGCCGGGATCGGCATCCTGCGCATCGGCAGCAGGAAGAACCTCTTCCAGCAACCACTTGTCGATGGCCGCATTCTGCGCGCTCAGCGCACGCAGTCCGGCGCGGATGACCTCGCTTTCGCTGGCATACTCGCCGGACGAAACCTTGTCCTTGACCATCTGCGCCATCTCGACCGGCAACGTGATGCTGAGTGCTTGCGTGGTGCGCATTACGAAATCCTCGATACGATTAAATCATATCAAGCTTCGCCGCATTCTACAAACCAGATGCACCCTACCCCCGCCGCGCCGCCTCGATCTTGGCGATGTCGATCTTCTGCATCGTCATCATCGCGTCGAAGGCGCGCTTGGCTTCCGCCGGGTTTGCCTTCAGCGCTTCGCTCAGCGCCCGCGGCGTGATCTGCCACGACAGGCCCCATTTGTCCTTGCACCAGCCGCAATCGCTTTCCTTGCCGCCATTGCCGACGATGGCGTTCCAGTAGCGGTCGGTTTCTTCCTGGTCCTCGGTGGCAATCTGGAAGGAGAAGGCCTCGCTGTGCTTGAAGGCCGGGCCGCCGTTGAGGCCGATGCAGGCAATGCCGGCGACAGTGAACTCGACGACCAGGACATCGCCCTCCTTGCCATCCGGATAATTGCCCGGCGCGCGGACCACAGCGGTCACGGCGCTGTCTGGAAAGGTCGCCGCGTAGAAGCCGGCAGCCTCCTCGGCATCTCCGTTGTACCAGAGGCAGATGGTGTTCTTGGCCATGATGCGTTTTCTCCCATTCGCTTGCCATTGCCTCAAGACATAAGGGCCGTCTTGAATTTCTCCAGTCCGGATGCGGCTTCAGGCGGCGATGGCGATATGGCGCTCGCATGGCTTCGGTGATAGGCCGGTGGCCTCGCCCGCCCGCAGCATCCCGCCTGCAGCCCAAGGAGTTCGACATGTCCAGCCCTACCGCCGATCATCTGGAAAGCTTTCTCGGCAATCGCCGCCTCAGCCAGCAGATTGCCTTCATCCTCGAAGTCGAGAAGCTGAAGACGGTGCTGCGCCGAACGCTGCTTCTCGATCGCTCGCGGGTCGAAAACGATGCCGAGCACACCTGGCAGCTGGCGCTGATGGCGATGGTGCTTTCGGAGCATTCGCGCGAGAAGGTCGAGCTCGTCCGCGTTCTGAAGATGCTGCTGATCCACGATATCGTCGAGATCGATGCCGGCGACACCTTCGCCTACGACACCGTGCTTGCCGCCAGCCAGGCCGAACGCGAACTGAAGGCCGCCGAGCGGATTTTCGCGCTGCTGCCGGAAGATCAGGCGAAAGAATTCCGGGCGCTGTGGGACGAGTTCGAAGCGAAGGCTTCAGCCGAATCCCGCTTCGCCAATGCCATGGACCGGCTGCAGCCGCTGCTGCACAATTTCTTCACCGAAGGCGGCACCTGGAGCGCGGGCGGCATAACGGCCAAAAGCGTCGAGCGCCGCATGCAGCCGATCGGCATGGCTTCCGATACGCTCGGCGATCTCAGCGCCCAGCTGATCGCGCTCGCCGTCGAACAGGGTATTCTGGCGCCAGCGCCGCAGGAGGGCTGAGCCTAACGGCGGGTGGCGGCGTCTGCGTCACGCCGCCCCGCTTGCCCGCGCCGTAGGGCCGCTTATATTCGCCTGACCAGCCAAGGAGCGAGACGCCATGACCGATGCCGTGCCCACCCCGCCCGCAACGCTTGTCATCTTCGGCGCCACGGGCGACCTGACGCGGCGCCTGCTCATTCCGGCGATCATCAACCTGACGCGCAGCGGCCTCGTCGGCGACGACCTCAATATTCTCGGCATCGGCATCGACCAGGGCGACGACGAGATGCTGCGTGGGAAGCTGGACGACTTTCTCGCGAGCCTCGGCGGCGACCAGCCGCTTTCCAAGGACGAGGCGTGGCTGAAGCTCCGCAAGCGCATCTCCTATCTCGCCGGCGATTTCACCAAGGACGAGATCTATGGCGAGATCGGCAAGCGTCTGAATGGCAATGCCGCCTTCTATCTCGCCGTGCCGCCACGCTTCTTCGGCGAGATCGTCGAGCGTCTCGCCGCCAACAAGCTGACCGGCGAAGGCGAGAACTGCTTCCGCCGCATCGCCATCGAAAAGCCCTTCGGCACCGATCTCGCCTCGGCCAAGGCGCTGAACGCGCAGATCCTCTCCAAGGTGGCGGAAAGCCAAGTTTACCGGCTCGACCATTTCCTCGGCAAGGAAACGGTGCAGAACCTGATGACGGCGCGCTTTGCCAACATGATGATCGAGGCGCTGTGGAACAACCGCTATATCGACAACGTGCAGATCACTGCCGCCGAGATCGTCGATGTCGGCACGCGCGGCGCCTTCTACGACGCGACCGGCGCGCTGCGCGACATGGTGCCGAACCACCTCTTCCAGCTGCTGGCGATGATCGCCATGGAGCCACCGAACAGCTTTGACGCCGAGGCGATCCGCAACGAGAAGAGCAAGGTTTTGAAGGCGCTGCGCGTTTATACGCCGGAGGAGGCGAAGACCCATGGCGTTCGCGGCGTCTATAGCGCGGGCAAGCTCAACGGCGCCGATATCACCGCCTATCACGACACGCCGCAGGTGGCGCCCGGCAGCAAGACCGAGACCTTCGTGGCCCTGAAGCTCTATGCCGATACCTGGCGCTGGGCGGGCGTGCCCTTCTATCTCCGCACCGGCAAGGCGATGACGGCGCGCGATACCGAGATCGTCGTCACCTTCCAGCCGGTGCCCTTCGCGCAGTTCCGCGAGACGGAGGTCAACCGCCGCCTGCCGCCGAACCGGCTGATCATCCAGGTGCAGCCGGATGAGGGCATGAGCATGGAAATCTCCATCAAGTCGCCCGGCCTTTCCGTCGATACCGTGCCGGTCTCACTCGATTTCCGCTACGCTGACCAGTTCGATATCGGCAAGATGACCGGCTACGAGTCGCTGATCTACGACCTGATGATCGGCGACCAGACGCTGTTCCAGCGTGCCGACGGCATCGAGGCCGGCTGGGCCGCCGTCCAGCCCTTTCTCGATCTCTGGGCGAAGGAAGGCGAGCCGGAAGCCTATGCGCCGGGCACGATGGGCCCGGCCTGCGCCGACGAACTCATCGAGCGCGACAACCGCCACTGGCACGATATCGGCGCGATCGCCAAGAAGACGTAAGCACGGTTCAACCCACGCGGCAGAAATGCTAGGTTTCCTCAGGATCAGTCGACAGTCATCCAGCATGGCTGAATGCCGATCGGTCCGAGGCAAAAAGACCCGGAGCCCGGCTGACGCCCCCTTTGCCCGCCTCCGCATTGCGCGCACGCGTGTTAAAAAGGGAGGCATTCGCATGCAGACTTCAGTTCTGTTCTGGCGCCGCACCGATATCGAAGGGTTCGAGCGCCTGACGCTCAGCGTCGGCGCCGAGAGCGTGACGGCATCGTCGACCGTTCTCTGTCTCGAAGACGGCGGTTTCCGCCTTGATCACCACTGGCGGCTCGACGGCGGCTGGAGCGCGCAATCGGTCACCGTCGAGCGCTGGAACGGTCGCGACCACAGGAAGTTGACGCTGGAGCGCGTGCCCGGCGGCTGGGAAGTCGACGGCCTGCCCCGCCCCGACCTCGACGGCGCCGACGAACCCGACCTCTCCGTCACCCCTTTCTGCAACACCTTCCCGATCCGCCGCACACCGGAAACACCGGGCAGTACCCTCCCCCTCGACACCGCCTTCATCGACGGCCCGGCCATGACCGTGACCCGCTCGAAGCAGCGCTACGACCGGCAGGGGCCGGGGCGCGTGCGCTACGTCGATCTCGGGTTATCGATTGGCTTCGAGGCGGATCTCAGGGTGGATGAGCGGGGGCTGGTGGTGTTTTATGAGCATTTGTTTGAGCGGGTGGCTCCTCCCGCCTGATGGCCAGATGTTGCTATTTCGTTCCGGTCCCGCTTTTATAGGCGGCAACGCGCCGATTCGGGAGATGGATTTGTGATCGGGATGACGAGTGGAGCACGCCAGACACCGGCAGGGCGGCCTGCGTCGTGAAAGCCTACCTCGCCATTCTAGCCATGCCCGCAGCCCGCTGGTCCTATATCGCCGCCTTCGTCGCGCGGTTGCCGATTGCCATGGTGCCGCTCAGCCTGCTGATCCTCGTCGAGGCAGCGACAGGATCCTACGCGCATGGCGGTCTCGTCTCTGGCGCCTTTGCGCTCGGCAGCGCCTTGTCCGTGCCCTTCTGGGGACGGGCGCTTGATAGAGGCTCCCACCGGCGCGTCATAGCAGGAACCTCGCTCACCTCGGCCGCCTTCCTCGCCCTCGCGCTGATCGGCACCGCGCAGCACTGGAGCCTGCCCGCCATCGCGGGATTATCGCTCGGCGTCGGCCTGTTCTTTCCGCCGGTCACCCCGGCGATGCGCGTCGCCTGGCGGCGTCTGGTCCCTGACGGTTCCGGCCTGTTGGCGCCAGCCTATGCACTCGACGCGGTCGCGGTTGAAACGCTTTTCGTCCTTGGACCGCTGGTGGTCGGCGGCCTCTATGGCGGCGGCCCCACCTTTCCCGTGATCGCCACCTGCATCCTGCTTGCGACGGGTGGCGTGGGTTACGCCGCCTCTCCGGCGGGGCGCGTCAGCGGCGAGGCGGGCGGCCGATCGGCGGGCGACGCTCTCGGCGCCATCATTCTGCAGCCGGGCATCCTGCTTGTCGCAATCATCGCAGCCACCATGGCGGTCGGCTTCGGCCAGATGGACGTCGCGCTGACGTCCGCGGCGCCGGCGATCTCCACACATGGCCTGATGCTCGGCCTGATGTTTACCGCTGTCGCCATCGGCAGCATTGGCGGCGGCCTGTTCTTCGGCGCAAGGGAATGGCACTTTTCCGCCTATCGCCTGCTCGCCGCATCGCTCGGCGGCTTCGGCATCGGACTCGCCGCCGCCGGACTTGGCCTAAGGCTGGCACTCCCGCCGCTTCTGCTGCTGCCCATGCTGACACTTGCCGGGCTCTTCATCTCCCCAGGCCTGCTCGTCATGCAGCAAATGATCGATCAGATACTGCCGCCCGGACGGACATCGGAGGGCCAGGCGCTGCTCAATGCAATGCTGACGGCAGGCGGAGCGGCAGGGATGGCGCTGGGCGGCTTGTGGGCGGATGCCGGACCACCGATGCTGGTGTTTTTCGCGGCGGCGGGGACGCTTTTGGTTGGGGCCGGGATAGCGGGGCTGGCGGGAAAGCGGCCGGGGCGATAAATCAGCACCGTTTCTCAATCACATTGGCAGTGTCGGTATAACCTGGATTTCCGTCATAACGTTCCCCACAATTCACAGTATTCAGGGGCCTCGGCCGCTTACGGGGGAAGATCACTTGGAAAGGGAAATAGCCGAGCGAGATACCTCTGGGCCACCTGCTGACGAACGTCCCGCACCTGTAATCCAGACAAGGAATGCTATCGACACCATTGCGACGCCACAACCAGCAATGACATCGATTGCGTAATGACCCGCGGAAGTGACGGCCGAACATGCCATGGCGACATTCAGGAGGATCGCTGGATATCTAAGTGCTTTCAGCGGCCATGCCGCCCATGCGCACAGAAGCCCGGTTGCGACATGCACTGAAGGAAAGGTCAAAATGCCTTTACTTGAAGCCAGGTTCCATACGAAGTTGCTGTCCTCGCGCACCGCGTTAAACTCATCCAGAAAATAATAGCCGTAGAGTATGTCCAGATTCTTCAGCGTTGCGCCGTCAAAGCCGTAATACGCATAGGTCCCAATTGCCGGCGTCCAAATCGAGATAAAACTGGACAGGAAGCAGATGACCGCAAATCCTGCCACCATCAATCTTGCCCGGGCTTCGTGTTTGAAGGCAGCAAGTATTAGCGGCCAAAGCAATAGCTGAAACGAAAACGTCAGGTAGGCCACGTTGAAGATCGCCGCAAGCAGTGGCTGGCTGTCGACGAAGTATATCGTACTTGCCCAATCAAACCCGAGTGCGGCATCCGCAAACGCAAGGTTCTGGTCTTGCAAAGGCATGCTCAGCCAAACACCAAGGTAGGTCGAGAGCGTGATCGGCGGCGCCAGCAGGAGCGCATAGACAACGCACCGGATACCGGCCCGTATATCGAGCATGCCGAAACGAGTGCAGAAAGCGCCGATCATCAGAAATATGCAAACGAGGGCAACAAGGGGTGCGATGCCAATGAAATCGATCTTGAAGCCGCCTATCGCCGCCAATCCAAATGTCGAAACATAGGTCACTATGATAAAAACTTCGAGCACACGCTTTGGACGACATCTCTCCATAAACACTCCCAAAAACTCCCGCAAAAGTTGATTTTTAGGAATAAAACTTAAAGGAGAGATTAATATAACCGCTCCACTTATGGCCGAACGCAACAGGCCACACCCTGAGTTCGGGTATTTTTCCTAGCTTTGAGCGCCCCGCCGTTGCCCCTCAATCCCACCGCATCTCCCTCACCACCTCGACAAACGCCCTCAGCTTCGCCGGAATATGCCGCCTGCCGGGATAGTAGAGGCACAAGCCGGGATAGGGCGCCGTCCAGTCCTCGAGCACGCGGATCAGGCGGCCGGCGGCCAAATCTTCGCCGAGCTGCCATTCGCTGAGATAGGCGAGCCCTGCGCCTTCGCGGGCGGCGCGCAGGATGAGGTCGCTTTCGTCGAGGATGAGATTACCAGGCACATCCATGGTGAAGGCGTCGCCGCGTCTTTCGAACTCCCAGCGGTAGATGGTGCCGCTGGCCATGCGGGCGCGGATGCAGCGGTGGGTTTCGAGGTCGGCCGGTGTCTTCGGCCGCGGGCGGGTGCTGAAATAGGCGGGCGAGCCGACGATGGCGGGGCGGATCAGACGGTTGATCGGCACCGAGATCATATCTGGGGGTACGGCTTCGAGGATACGGATGCCGGCGTCGAAGCCCTGGGCGTTGATATCGACCAGCGCCCCCTCGGTGACGATTTCCAGCTGCATGCGGGGGTAGCGTCTCAGATATTCCAGCGCCAGAGGCGCCAGCACCATGCGGGCGGCGCCGACCGAGGTGTTGATGCGCAGGAGGCCCGAGGGTTCCGAGCGGTGCTCGTCGGTGAGATCGATGGCATTGCGGATGGCCGTCAGCGCCGGGGTGATCTCGGCGACGAACTGTTCGCCCGCCGATGAAAGCGTGACGCTGCGGGTCGTGCGGTTGAACAGGCGCACGCCGAGCCGGGCCTCGAGCGCGGCGATCTGCTGGCTGAGCGCCGAGGAGGATATCCCGAGCTCGCGGGCGGCGGCGCGGAAGCCGCCCTTTGCCGCCACCGTCACCACCGCTTCCAGCTCCGCCAGCGTGCCGCGCATCATTGTCCCGATTTCCTTATCAGCTCGTCCTTTATTCGACAGCTTATCAGAGCAATCGGCCGATGCCAGATAGGGCGTATCGCAGACAGGAGAAAAGCGATGCGCAACATTACCGAGATCTATATCGACGGCGCCTTCGTGACGCCGCATGGCGAGGAGATCGCCGAACTCTTCAACCCCTCGACCGAGGAGAAGATCGGCACCGTCCGGCTTGGCGACCGCGAAGACGCGCAAGCGGCGATTGCCGCCGCCAAGCGCGCCTTCCCGGCCTTTTCGCGCACCGGCAAGGCGGAGCGGATCGACATGCTGCAGCGGCTGGCCGCGGCCGTTTCGGCCCGCGCCGGGGAGATGACGGCGGCGATGGCGGAGGAATATGGAGCGCCGCAATATTTCACCGGCTTCTCCGTTCCCTACGCCGCTTCCGCCTTTCTGAAGATGGCCGAAGTGCTGGAGACCTATGATTTCACCCGCGTGATCGGCCGCGCCGAAGTGACCATGCAGCCGCTCGGCGTCGTCGCGGCGATCACGCCATGGAACAGCAATTACGGCTTCATCTGCGCCAAGCTCGCCACGGCACTCGCCGCCGGCTGCACCGTGGTCATCAAGCCGAGCGAGATGAGCGCCATCCAGACGCAGCTGATTACCGAATGCCTGCACGAGGCGGGACTGCCGAAGGGCGTGTTCAACATCGTCAACGGCCGCGGCGATGTGGTCGGCGCCGAGTTCAGCGCCCATCCTGATATCGCCAAGGTGAGCTTCACCGGCTCCACCGCCGTCGGCAAGCAGATCCTGCGATCCGGCGCCGAGACGCTGAAGCGGGTGACGCTGGAGCTCGGCGGCAAGGGGCCGAACATTATTCTCGACGATACCGATCTCGACAGCGCGATCCCGACCGTGCTGATGATGGGGCTCGCCAATAGCGGCCAAGCCTGCATCGCCGGAACGCGCATTCTGGCACCCGAAAGCCGGATGGCCGAGATCCTGCCGCGGCTGAAGGCCGGGGCCGAAGCGATCAAGACAGGTGATCCCAGTGATCCGGAGGTCAAGATAGGGCCGATGGTTAGCCAGAAGCAATATGACCGCGTGCAATCCTATATCCGCCTCGGCGAGGAGGAAGGCGCCGAACTGCTGACCGGCGGCCCCGGCAGGCCGGAGGGGCTGGAGCGCGGCTGGTTCGTGCGCCCGACGATCTTTGCCAATGTCCATAACGGCATGCGGATCGCCCGCGAGGAGATTTTCGGGCCGGTGCTCTCGGTCATTCCCTACAGGGACGAGGAAGACGCCATCCGGATCGCCAACGACACGAGCTACGGCCTGCAGGCCTATGTCCATTCCAGCGATCCGGCCCGCGCCAGGCGCGTTGCCGAACAAATGGAATCCGGCCGCGTCGTCATCAACGGCGCGCCGCACGAGCCCTTGGCACCCTTCGGCGGCTTCAAGCAGTCGGGGATCGGGCGCGAGTTCGGGGTCTTCGGCCTGGAGGCGTTTCTGGAGCCGCGGGCGATCTTGGCTTGATGGTTAGGGCGCCCGTGCGGCGATGGCGATACGGGTGCCGTTGCCGTTCGGGCACCTCACGCTCTTGCAGTCGGGCTTGTCCGATCTCTAAGGCTCTGAAGCTCGCGCATCGCAGTGACTGTGTCTTCAATCCCAACAAAAGCCAGTCTCAGCATGGTCTTGCCATCGGATGTGTCCTGAACCTCCTGGCGGAAGACGACGTTGCCCCATCCGAGAAGATTTTCGCGAAACTCGATGGCGTTGATTGCGTTTGGTCCAAAAGTCAGGACGCGCTTCCGGAAAAGCTTGGACACGATGAGAACGCGCCGATCTGTAATGGCATAGCCTGTCCACGGCGCAGCGATGGCTTCCATGATCGCCTTGCCGGCTATTCCAATCCCGACGAAAACGAAAAGAGAGGAGAAAAGGGCCAGAGGAATACTATCGGGCCGGCTGCCGTCCAGCAGGAACGGACCCAGCGGGTACCCCCAACGATCGCAAAAACAATGCCGAAACCGATGTTCATGGCGTTGCTTAAGAGCATCGCCAAAGCAGTCGGCTGGCCGCTCCATCGCAGGACCTCGCCCGGCTGCAATTCGGAGAGCACGATATTTTTGGCATCCATCTGCTGAGACATGTTCGCGCCCTCCGCAACCGGACAATAGCATAACGCCATCGGCCCACAATCGCGACCGAGCGCCGCGGTCATCGGTTGGTCCTCCCGAAATTTCAGGAGTATAAAATGACCGTTAGCGTTGTATAAACAACCATGCATATGCTGCCCCGCGGCAACCGATCAGCGAATCGATCGCGCGAGACGGTTGGACCAAACGACGGTGACTGAATTGACGGCCTGGTTCTACAAGCATCTCAACGGGGAAGTCGGCCCGGTCTCAGAAACCGAAATTCGTAT
The DNA here is from genome assembly GCF_040546565.1 of Rhizobium sp. OAE497. Classification (NCBI taxonomy): domain Bacteria; kingdom Pseudomonadati; phylum Pseudomonadota; class Alphaproteobacteria; order Hyphomicrobiales; family Rhizobiaceae; genus Rhizobium; species Rhizobium sp. OAE497. Next base: position 566,477 of record NZ_JBEPOA010000002.1, on the reverse strand, counting down.
CCTGCTCGAAAGCGGTCAACTGACGCCGGGGACAAAGGTGCGCACCGGGCCTGACAGTGACTGGCGCTCGATTGCGACCGCATTTGCGACGGATAGGACGACCTTGGCCGAGGCCGCAGAGACCCGGATTCCAGGAAACGAAGGTTGGCTGACAGACGCACCCCTGGCGGATGAACGGCGTGAGCCTCAGCACTATTTCTATAATCGCGGCAAAGTTGCCAAGCCGCTTCTCATTGGCCTTACCCTCGCCGTCGGCCTCGGCCTGGCAGGATTCCGATCCCATAGCGAAGCGGCTGCATTCGCCTACCTCGCCTATGCCTGCGCCGGGTTTTTCGCGCTGGCCGTCGTGGTCTGGACGAGACGATTGCTGCAGCGTGAACCTGCTCTGACGATGGATGCCGAGGGCTTCAGGCTCGCCGAGTTTTCTGAAGACCGGGTTCCCTGGACGGCCGTGCGTGATGCCGTGAGGCACCGCTCAAGACACGCCGACAATCTCATTTTCGAGCTCGACCGCGACGTCGCCAAGACCCTCCGGCTCGCTGGCCTGAAAGGGCTGATGCAGCGGTGCCTCGGCAGGTCACGCAACAAGGCCACCGTCATGATCGCACATATGCGGGCAGAGCCGGATGTCATCGTGCGCGAAGCCAATGCCTATCTCGCAAGGGCGCAGGTGACCCGTCCACTGTCGCCGGTCGAGCAGGCGCAGGCGGCGGCGGAACAGGCGATGTCCGGAAGGCTGGAGCGCGATCGCCCGCTGATCACCTACCTTCTGATGGTGTTGCTGAGCGCCATCTACACCTGCGAAGTGGTGTTCGGCGTCGATGCGGGAGACCACGGGGCGCCATCGATACAAACGCTGTTCGTCTTCGGCGGCACGATGCACGACAGCATCTTCATCGATCACAACTATTGGCGCCTGTTTACCGCCCCGTTCCTGCATGCCGACTTTCTCCACATCCTGTTCAATCTGGTCGGCCTGTGGCTGGCGGGACGCCGGCTTGAGCCGCTCGTCGGGCGCCGCTGGTTTACAGCGCTGTTCCTGGTCAGCGCGCTGGGCGGCTCCTTGGCCTCCATTCTCTTCAACCCGCCGAACCTCGTCGGGATCGGCGCGTCCGGCGGCATTGTCGGTCTGTTCAGCGCCCTGATTGTCGCAAGCTTCCGATTTCCCGCAGGCGCGACGCGAACCGGATTGCAGATTTCGGCCGCCCGAGTTCTCATCCCTTCACTCCTGCCGCTCATCCATGCGGCCAGAGACGGAAACCAGATCGACTACGCCAGCCATACCGGCGGCGCGATTGCCGGCGCAATCGCGATGTTTGCCCTGCTCAGAATCTGGCCTCTTGAGGCAAATATCCCGCGGTTTCCGCGGGTCGCCTCCCTGCTGGGCGGCGCCTACTGTCTGGTCCTGTTGCTGGCGCTCTTCCCCATTCTCGTTGCCAGGCAGGATATTGTCGCAGATCCGTTCCTGAATTTCTTTGCCGGCCGCTACACGGAGGCGGCTTCGATATTCATGGAGAAATCGGAGAAGGGCGGAGAGCCGGCGCCCTATTACCTCCTTTGGCGATACCTCGCTCAGGTTCGCGGCGCAGATCCACAGGCGAGCAGCAATCTGCGAAATGCGTTCGCGGCCGCACCCGACGTCTGGCCGAAGCCGGTCTCGAAATTGCTGCTCGGCGAGGCAAGCGAAGAGGCCACCATAGCAGCAGCCGGAAACGACAACCAAAGATGCGAGGCGACGTTCTATGTCGGCGAGTGGTATCTCCTTCACGGCAAGCGCGACGTGGCCAGAGATCATTTTGCCAAGGCGCTGGCCTGGTGCCCGAAGACATACATGGAGTTTGATGGCGCCAGGGGCGAGTTGCAGCTGATGGCTGGAATAAAGCCCTGACACCGTCGCAACCTGGGAGAGGATGAAATGAAAATCGAAGTCGGCATTCTGGCGATCATCTTGACGGCATTATCCCATGGAACCTGCGACGCCGCCAAATTTCCTTCCTACTGGCAAAAGACAATGACCAATGATCCGGCGACGAATTACTTCGTTGCCCAGTCGATGAAGCCGCTTGGCAGCAGCGATGCGCAGACGCTGCGCGTCGTCCAGCTCGCCAGCGTTGCCGCTACGCAATGCCGCGGCGCAACGCTCAACAGCAAGGCGATGCGAGCCTACAAGAAGTCGACGGGCTATGCCGGAATAAAAGGCAAGGCCTATGACGACGCAGCATTTCTGGCCGACGACAGCTTCAAGTATTTCAATTTCGGAGCACTCGCGCATCTCTGTGCCGGCACCGACTATCTGTTTGGCCCTGAAGGGCATCTTGCTCCAGGATTGGTCAGAGCGGGCAAGGGCGTTCCGATCGCATCATACGATCCCCAGAACCCCTATGTGCGCCTGAAGCAACTCAAGCGGCCTCAACGGTAAGCATACATCACCCCTGCCCGCCCGCAACACTGCGGGCGGCCGCTTGGGCTCTAAATTGACCACCAGCCTAGTTGGCGCGGTCCGGGCAGGCCGCGTTCACGGTGCCGTCGTGACGGCTGGTGCGGGTGTTCTCGCGCTCGCACGGCGCCGTCCAGCTCGACGGCCGGACGATGGTGATCGTGCCGGTTTCGATCGGGTCCAGGGGGATTTCCAGACCGCTCTGCTGCGCATCATATTCCGGCGACGTGCCGGGAGGCGGGCTGCCGTCGAAACGGCCGTTGGTATCGACGCCCATGCTCGACTGAGCGAAGGCCGGAGCTGCAATGAGAAGCACTATGGATGTCACTGAAATAAGCTTACGCATGATCGTTATCCTTCCGGTGTGATCATCGCGACGGAAACAGTGGAAATGGGCGTTTTGTTCCGCTGTGACGGAGGGCCGGTTCGATCAAATTTGGGCGATTGGAAACGGGGGGGTAAGCGGTGGCTTGCGGTGGTGGTTTTTTGGGACGGTGGGCGCTGAGGCTGGAGCCCCCTCATCCGCCCTTCGGGCACCTTCTCCCCGCGGGGGAGAAGGGAAAACTGCGGCGCCCGCCTGATGTCACCTTCTCCGCTGGGGATGAGGGGGCCGCGGGCACTCCCTTAGATACAAAAAGCCCCGCGCGATGCGCGAGGCTTTCATCTTAAGAAATCAATTCACTCAGACGAACTGGCTCAGGCCCGGTACCGAGGCCACCACCTGGTCGACGATTTCGTCGCCGGCATACTGCTTGGCGACGGCGATGGTTTCCTTGGCGAGCGCGGTGATCTCGCCCATGCCGAGGCCTTCGCTCATCAGCTGCTGTCCGAGGCCCATGATGCCGCCGCCGCCGCCGAGCGCGCTCATCAGGCCGCCGAGCAGGCCGCCGCCGCCGGCGCCTTCACCGTTGAACTGGGCGACAAGATCGGAACCGCCGGGGATCGCCTCGATCATCTTGGCAACCGGGCCGTCATCGGCTTCGCGCTGCAGGAAACCGAGCATCATGCCGAGCGCCTTTTCGGCGAGGTCGGGCGCAATGCCTACGCGGTCGGCAATCTGGGTCACAACTTCATTCATCGTCAGCCTCCTGTTATTTGACGTTAACGTCAACGTTAATCGAACTTGTTCCGCAACTCAAGCGGCCTTCGACAGGACCGCGTATCGTCCAGAATTGCTTTTAATGCAAACAGTTGCTGCCATCACACTCCCTGCTTATAACAGGTACAAGATAGGAAAATGAATGCGGCTGATCTTCGCATTCCAGCTGTAGCGGCGGCCTTGGCCCACGGGAGATTTCGCAATGCTCGAAGACGGCAAGATTTTCATCGGCGCCAGCCGCAATCCTGATGATAGCATCAACAAACCGGAATATCTGGACCTGAAATTCGGCAATCGCCACGGCCTCGTCACCGGGGCCACCGGCACCGGCAAGACGGTGACGCTGCAGGTGCTGGCAGAGGGTTTTTCGAAGGCCGGCGTGGCCGTGTTCTGCGGCGACATCAAGGGCGACCTTTCGGGCATCGCCGCCAAGGGCGAAGCCAAGGATTTCCTGACCAAGCGCGCCGAGCAGATCGGCTTCACCGATTACGAGTTCGACCAGTTCCCTGTCATCTTCTGGGATCTCTTCGGCGAGAAGGGCCATCGCGTGCGCACCACCATCGCCGAGATGGGGCCGCTGCTTCTGGCGCGGCTGATGGATGCCTCCGAGCCGCAGGAAGGCGTCATCAACATCGCTTTCAAGATCGCCGACAAGGCCGGCCTGCCGCTGCTCGATCTTAAGGATTTCTCCTCGCTGCTGAACTACATGGCCGAGAACGCCAGCGAGCTTTCCAACCAGTTCGGCCTGATCTCCAAGGCCTCTGTCGGCTCGATCCAGCGCGCCATGCTGGTGCTTGAGCAGCAGGGCGCAGAGCACTTCTTCGGCGAACCGGCGCTGAAGATCTCCGACATCATGCGCACCGACAACCGCGGCTACGGCCAGATCTCGGTGCTGGCCGCCGACAAGCTGATGATGAACCCGCGGCTCTACGCCACCTTCCTGCTGTGGCTGCTCTCCGAACTCTTCGAGGAGCTTCCTGAAGTCGGCGATCCCGACAAGCCGAAGCTGGTGTTCTTCTTCGACGAGGCGCATCTGCTCTTCAACGACGCGCCGAAGGTTCTGACCGAGCGTGTCGAGCAGGTCGTGCGCCTGATCCGCTCCAAGGGCGTCGGCGTCTATTTCGTGACGCAGAACCCGCTCGACGTGCCGGAGACGGTGCTCGCCCAGCTCGGCAACCGCGTGCAGCACGCACTACGCGCCTATTCGCCGCGTGAGCAGAAGGCGGTGAAGACCGCCGCCGATACCTTCCGCCCCAACCCGGCTTTCGATTGCGCCACCGTCATCACCACGCTTGGCACCGGCGAGGCGCTGGTTTCAACGCTGGAGGCCAAGGGCGCGCCGTCGATCGTCGAGCGCACGCTGATCTGCCCGCCGTCGGGCCGCGTCGGCCCGCTGACCGACGCAGAGCGCCAGCAGGTGATGGACCACAGCCCTGTCCTCGGCGTCTATGACGAAGACGTCGACCGCGAATCCGCCTTCGAAATCCTCGCGGCCCGCGCCAAGAAAGCGGCCGATTCCGAGGCCGCCAAGCAGGCGCAGAAGGCCCAGCCGACGGAAGCCGGGACGACCTCGGGCTGGAGCCTGCCGGGCTTCGGCGGCGGTGACGACGACAAGCAGAGCGGCCAGGGCCGCGGACGTTCGTCGGGCTACCAGCGCGAGACCGTGGTGGAAGCGGCGATGAAGAGTGTGGCGCGGACGGTTGCGACGCAGGTCGGCCGGGCGCTGGTGCGTGGGATCTTGGGGAGTTTGAAGCGGTAGGCTTTTCGGGCGGGTTCACCCCCCTCTGCCCTGCCGGGCTACCGGCGCCGAGCCACGGGTCTCGACGCGCTCTTCGAGCCCCCACAAGGGGGGAGATTGGCTGAGGGCGGCGCCTCAACCACCCTCATTCCTGTGCTTGTCACAGGAATCCAGTGCGCCCCAGTCCTGGGGCGCGGGAGACTTCTTCAGTAAGCATATGAGTCATTCACCGCGCAGACGCGCGGTGGCTGGATCCCTGTGACGAGCACAGAGATGAGGGAGATCTGGGTGGCTGTCGCGCCTAAAAATTCGGGTGCGGCTCCTGTCCAATAGCCTAGCGAGAGCGCTCCCCGGCCAATCTCCCCCTTGTGGGGGCTCGAAGAGCGCGTCGAGACCCGTGGCTCGACGCCGGTAGCCCGGCAGGGCAGAGGGGGGTGCCCCGCCCCTCACCGCTTCCGCACAAACTCCGTCCGCAACACCAGCCCCTTGATCGCATCATGGCGGCAGTCGATTTCCTCAGGATTATCCGTCAGCCGGATCGAGCGGATCACCGTGCCCTGCTTCAGCGTCTGGCCGGCGCCCTTGACCTTCAGGTCCTTGATCAGTGTCACGGAATCGCCGTCCTGAAGCACGTTGCCAGAGGCGTCGCGGACTTCTGCGGCGGCAGCGGCGGCGGCTGCCAGTTCGGATGCCGGGCGCCATTCGCCTGTTGCTTCGTCGTAAACGTAATCGTCGTCACCGGCTGCCATCGGCCGCTCTCCTTGAAATGAATGTCAGTATGAGACCGGCGCTTACAGGAGCGGGAGGGCGGCGGCAAGACCGGGGTAGCCGCAGCGTACAGTTGCGAAGCGGGCGGTGCGATGCTATTTCATTGGCGTGCGCTCAAAGAGAAAGGAGGGTCACGTGCAGAATTTCTATTTCCGGTATTACCGGCAGCGTGGCCCCGTCAACGCCCTGCAGATGCGTTTGCAGGGCTGACCAGAGACCGTTTCTCGAGACACATCTTCCTGGTCTGCCCCCTCGTGGCATGCAGCGCCTGAACCCCCGTGGTTTGCGGCTGCAATTAACTATCCACCGCCGCTGACGCATTCATCGATGATGGCCTGATGCCCTCGATGAATTCGGCGCGCGGACCGACCAGAGAGTTTCTGACATGACCCTCATCAATATCCGCAACCTCGGCATCACCCTGTCGTCGCCGCTGTTTTCCAGGCTCAACCTCGCCGTCAACGCCGGCGACCGGATCGGGCTCGTGGCCGCCAACGGGCGGGGGAAATCAACCCTGTTCCGCTGCATGGCCGGCGCACTGGAGGCGACTGAGGGCGAGATCACCCGCGCCCGCGAGGCGACCGTCGGCTATGTCGAGCAGAATGTGCCCGCCCCGCTCCTTCCCCTCTCCTTCTACGAGGCGGTGCTCGATGCCCTGCCTGCGGAACAGGCGGAGAGCGAAAGCTGGCGCGTCGATGTCGCGCTTGAAGGGCTGGAGGTGCCGGAGGAGTTCCGTACCCGTGCACTCTCGGCCCTGAGCGGCGGCTGGCAGCGGCTGGCGATGCTGGCGCGCGTCGCGGTGACCGAGCCCGACGTTCTGATGCTGGACGAGCCGACCAACCATCTCGATCTCGGCAAGATCGCCATGCTCGAGATCTGGCTCAATGCCCTGCCGCGTGACACGGCAGTCGTCATCGCCAGCCATGACCGCGCCTTTCTCGATGCCGTCAGCAACCGGACGCTGTTCCTGCGGCCCGAGAATTCGCAGCTCTTTTCGCTGCCCTATTCGCAGGCACGCGCAGCACTCGACGAGACGGATGCCGCCGATGCCAAGCGCTACGAGCGCGACATGAAGGCGGCCGATCAGCTGCGCAGGCAGGCCGCCAAGCTTCACAATATCGGTGTCAATTCCGGCAGCGACCTGCTGGTGGTCAAGACCAAGCAGCTGAAGCAGCGGGCGGAGAAGCTGGAGGACGCGGCAAGGCCCGCGCATCTGGAACGCTCGGCAGGCGCGATCAAGCTCGGCAATCGCGGCACCCATGCCAAGGTGCTTGTTACCCTCGATGATGCCGAGGTGCGCACACCGGATGGAACCGTGCTGTTCAAGACCGGCAAGCAGTTCATCTGCCAGGGCGACCGGATCGTGCTGCTTGGGGAGAACGGAGCCGGCAAGTCGCGCTTCATCGCCATGCTGCGGAAGGCGATCGGCAACCCCGAGGCCGCGCAGGACGGCATCAAGGCGACGCCCTCGCTGGTGCTCGGCTATGCCGATCAGGCGCTGGCCGATCTCAGGGATGCCGATACGCCGATGGAGACGATCATCCGCCGCTTCGATATCGGCGACCAGCGGGCACGCGCGCTGCTCGCCGGCGCGGGAATGACGATCGACATGCAGTCGAAGCCGCTCGGACGTCTCTCCGGCGGGCAGAAAGCGCGGCTCGGCATGCTGGTTCTGCGACTGACGGAGCCGAACTTCTACCTGCTGGACGAGCCGACCAACCATCTCGATATCGATGGGCAGGAAGCGCTGGAGGGCGAGTTGATGGCGCATCAGGCAAGCTGCCTGCTCGTTTCCCACGACCGCAGCTTCGTGCGCGCCACGGGCAACCGCTTCTGGCAGATCGAGCGCAAGCGGCTGGTGGAGGTGGAGAGCCCCGAAGGGTTCTTTGCCGCAGCGGCGGCTGCAGGCGCGGGCTGAGCGTGGAAGACAGTCGCGGCCTCAGTGGCCGCGACTGCCTGATGGCTTCAGGATAGCGCCTTGGCGCTTCGTCCGAAATAGGGCTGTCGTTCCGTTTCGTTGGCCTGCAGGGAGTGGCGAAGCCGCAGCAGGTCCTTGCGGGCGACCAGACCGGCAAGCTGGCCGCTCTCGGGATCGACGATCGGAATACGGCCGGCGTCGGTCGCCAGCATCAGGTCGGCGACGTAGCCGACCGTGTCATCGGGATGGGCGAGCGGCAGGGAGGCATCGGAGACGAGATCGGCGAGCGGCTGATCGAGCTCCGCCCTCTCCTGCTGCCAGCGCAGCACATCGCCGCGCGACACCAACCCCTTGAAAATACCGAGCTCATCGACAACGGGATAGACGCGGTGGGTTTTCTCCTTCGTCGTGAAATGGCCGATAGCCTCGGCGACCGTCATGTCGGCCCGGAAGCTGTCGACGTCAGAGATCATGATGTCGCGGGCGCGGGAGAATTCGAAGGGATCGATGCCGTATTCGCGGGTGATGTGCTGGCCGCGGCGGGCGATCTTTTCGGTGAGGATCGAGCGGCGCAGCAGCAGCACGGTGACGGCATAGGCCGAAACCGTCGCCGCCAGCAGCGGCAGCAGCGCGGAGACGTCGCCGGTCAGCTCTACGGCGAAGAAGGTGCCGGTCAGCGGCGCGCGCATCGTGCCGCCCATCATCGCGGCCATGCCGAGCAGCGCCCAGAAGCCGGGATCGCCGGGCAATACCAGGCCGACCAGCCAGCCGAGCGCGCCGCCGAAGATCAGCAGCGGCGCCAGCACGCCGCCTGACGTGCCTGACGACAGCGCCACGAGCCAGATCGCCGCCTTGACGAGCAGGATCGTCAGCACCGCCTGCGGCAGCATTTTGCTGCTCAGGAGACCGTCGATGATATCGTAGCCGACGCCGAGGACGCGCGGCTCGATCAACCCGCCGAGGCCGATGATCAGCCCGCCGAGCGCCGGGCACCACATCCAGTGGATCGGCAATGCCTCGAAGAGGTCCTCGATCTTGTAGAGCAGTGTCGTCAGGATGCCCGACTGCAGGCCGGAGACGATGCCCATGCCGGCGCAGAGCAGGATGCCCCACCAGGGCAGGTCCATGTGGAACTGCTTGGGAAAGAGAGCTCCGGCCTCGAAAAGGAACGGACGCCAGCAGATCGAGACGCAGGCTGCAACGGCGACGGGAATGAAGCTGCGCGGCTTCCATTCGAACAGCAGGAGTTCGACGGCAAGCATGATGGCGGCGATCGGCGAGCCGAAGATCGCCGTCATGCCGGCAGCGGCGCCGGCGACGAGCAGCGTCTTGCGCTCGGCGGAGCTCAGATGGAAGCACTGGGCGAATAGCGAGCCGATGGCCCCACCGGTCATGATGATCGGGCCTTCCGCGCCGAAGGGGCCGCCGGTTCCGATCGAGATCGCCGAGGAGACCGGCTTCAGGATCGCGACCTTGGGCGACATCCGGCTGCCGCCGATCAGGATCGCCTCGATCGCCTCGGGAATGCCGTGGCCCCTGATCTTCTCGGAGCCGAAACGCGCCATTAGGCCGATGACGAGGCCGCCGAGAACCGGGACAGCGACCATCCAGAGCGAACGCGGCGCCTCGGCCAGCGATACCGCATGGATGCTGAAGCGGGCGAACCAGACGAGGTTGGTGACCAGCGAGATGAGGCTGACCAGCACCCAGGCGGCAAAGGCGCCGCCGGTGCCGACGATCACCGCCATGCCGATGAGGGCGATGACGCGCTTGTCCGTGGTGAAATCTCCGGCCTCGCGCCGGGAAAGGCCGCCCATGAAATCATGCGGCCGGTGTTTGCTGTGTGGAGACATCGGGGTTCCTGTTGACAGGCTGGCAATGCCGGGCCAGATATATCGTATTGCGATATAAATCAAGTCATGGTTTGAGGATGAGTGAGATGCCCGGAGAAAGCCTGTCAGAGATGGAATATGAGGCGCTTGCCAATCTGAGATACCGGATCCGCAAGTTCCGTCAGTTCAGCGCCGAAGCCGCAGATCGCCTCGGGCTGTCGCCGCAGGAGCATCAGGCGCTGCTCGCGATCAAGGGGCTCGGCATTGGTGGCGCGATGAGCGTTTCCAGCCTCGCGGAAAAGCTCTTCCTCACACCGGCAGCCGCGGCAGAACTGGCAGCAACGCTGCAGGCGCGCGGCCATCTGACTGTGCACATCAAGCCCAAACGCCGCGCGCATGTGCGATTGACAGATCAGGCAGAAGAGCTATTGCGTCGGCTGACACCTGCTCACCTCCACGAAATCCGCGAGATGGCGCCGGAACTGATGCAGGCACTACGCGCGCTGCAGGATCATCGGCGGATGGAGATGGCGGCTTGGATGCAGTGACGGCGGAGGATTGATGGCCAGGAAGCCGAAGGACGATCTGACGGACGCCGATTACGAGGCGCTTTCCAATCTGCGCTACACGCTGCGCCGCTTCATGGATTTCAGCGCCTCCGCAGCCCAGGAAGAAGGCCTGCCGGTGCAGCAGCATCAGGCACTGCTGGCAATCAGGGGCCACCGCAGCGAGGAGGCGATGACCATCGGCCTGCTCGCCGAGCGGCTGCTGATCGCGCCGCATTCGGCAACCGAGCTCGTCGGCCGCCTGGTAACCGCCGGCTACGTGTCGCGCACCGCCGACCCGAACGACAAGCGCCGCCAGACGCTGGCGCTGACCGACAAGGCCGAAACCGTGCTCAAGCGGCTGACCGCCATTCACCTCACCGAGATCCGCGACCTGGCGCCACGGCTGATCGGCATTCTGCATGGTTTGCAGGATGGGGTGGAACTCCAGGACGATCCCTGGTCGGATTAGGCGTCAGCCTGCCCGGCAATCTCCTTCGCCACCTCCGATATCAGCGAACGCAGCCAGCGGTGCGCGGGGTCGTGGCGGTAGCGGACGTGCCAGGCGATCTCGACCGGGAAGGTCCCGAGATCGGCGGGGGCTGGCAGGATCTTCAGCCGGGTGTCGCGGGCGAGCCGCCGGCAGATCTGGCGCGGCAGCGTGGTGCAATAGTCGGTGGCGGCGATCATTTCCGGCACGGCGAGGAAATGGGTGACGGATACGGCGACTTCGCGGCGCAGGCCGCGCTGCTCCAGCGCCTGGAAGAGGCCGGCGCGCAGGCGCCCGGGCGGCAGGACGTTCACATGCTTCAACCGCTCGTAATCTTCCTTCGAAATGCTGTCGCCGATCTCGGGATGATCGGCGCGGACCACGCAGGCGAGCCCGTCATCCATCAGGTGCTGCACGACCATATTGTCCGGCGGATCGGTGATGCGGCCGAGCACCATCTCCGTCGTGCCCGAGACGGCACCGGTTTCGGAAAGATCGCTGCCGAAGGGGATGAGGCGGAGCTTGATGCCATCGGCGCGCCCCCGAAGCCGCGCGACCACTTCAGGCATCAGCACGAATTCGACATAGCTGTTGGGCGCGACGGTGAAGAGCCGGGATGCCTTTTCCGGATCGAATTCCTGCTGGCCGAGGATCAGCTCGTCGAACTGCGCCAGCGCCGTGCGGATCACCGGGGCCATCTCTTCGGCGAGCTGCGTCGGGCGCATGCCGTAGCGCTCGCGGATGAACAGCGGATCGCGCAGCGTGTCGCGCAGCCGGTTCAGCGCATTCGACAGCGCCGGCTGGGTAATCCCCAGACGCTCGGCGGCGCGGGTGACGTTGCGCTCCTCCATGAGGGCGAGGAAAACGGGCATCAGGTTCAGGTCGTATCGCATCCAGTTATAATGCCATGCGAATATCTGGAATAGAACAAATAAATTTCCGAAATACGTTGAGAAACGGCATCATCCAGTCATCGAAACGAGGCCAGAGGGCCAAGGAGATGACAATGAGCAAGGGTAAAGTTCTCGTAGTCGGTTCGAATGCAACGCGCATCGAAACCAGGGGCGGCCGTACCGGCGCAACCGGCCAGTATCTCAACGAAACCGTGGTTCCGGCGATGGCGGTGATCGCAGCCGGTTACGAGGTGGTGCTCGCCACCCCCAACGGCACCAAGCCGCATATCGACGAAGTCTCCGACAAGGCCGATCACTTCGGCGGCGACGAGGCGGCCTACCGCAAGGCCAAGGCTTTCTACGCCGAGGATCCCTCGATGAACAATGTAAGGACGCTGGCCGCCGTGATTGCCGAAGGCCTGGATGACTATGCCGGCGTCTTCGTGCCGGGCGGCCAGGCACCGGTTGTCGATCTGATGCAGGACCCCGATCTCGGCGAAATCCTGCGCCACTTCCATGAGAAGGCCAAGCCGACCGCGCTTCTCTGCCATGGCCCGATTGCCGTTGCCTCGGCCATGCCGCATGCCCGCGAATTCCGCGCCGCCCTTGTTGCCGGCGACCTGGCCAAGGCTGCCGAATGGGCCAGGGATTGGCAATATGCCGGCTATCAGATGACCGTCTTCTCCAACAGCGAAGAAAAGATCGTCGAGGACTACATTCTTCACGCCAAGCTCTATTTCAACGTGGTCGATGCGCTGCAGACGGCCGGGGGCAAGGTGGTGACGACAGCGGTCGATTTCGAACCGCACGTCATCGTCGATCGCGAACTGATCACCGGCCAGAACCCGCGTTCCGACCATCCGCTCGCCGCCAGGCTGGTCGAGGCTCTCGACCGCGCGACGGCAGCCTGAGACTGGGGGGAAGACAGCCATGCCGCATCCCGTGAAGATCATGGCGATCCTCGCCGCCCGGCCTGGCAAGGCCGAAGAACTGGAAGCGCTCCTTTCCGGCATGGCACCCGCCTGCCGGGCGGAGCCGGGCAATCTGCGCTGGGACATCTGGCGCGATCAGGCTGATGTTACGCGTTTCGCGCTTGATGAACTCTACCAGGATAGTGAGGCGGTGGCCGCCCACCGCCAGACCCCGCATTTCAAGGCCTATCTCGCAAAGATCAACGATCTCGCCGAACGCACCGCGCTCGTGCTCGATCCCGCCGATATCGGCTGACCCTGATAACAAGGAGAGGACAGACCAATGGCACTCAAGGATATTCTGCCGAGCAAGCTCGGTTTCGGCGCCGCCCCGCTCGGCAACATGTTCCGCGACATTCCGGAAGCGGAAGCACAGGCAACCGTCGATGCCGCCTGGAACGACGGCATCCGCTATTTCGACAACGCGCCCTTCTATGGCGCTGGTCTTGCGGAAATCCGCATGGGCGATGCGCTGGCCGGCAAGAAACGCGACGATTACGTGATCAGCACCAAGGTCGGCCGCGTCATCCTTGACGAGATCGAGGATGTCAGCGCCCGCGATCTTGGCGAGAAGGGCGAGGTCTTCAAGTACGGCCGCCCGAACAAGATCGTCAACGACTACTCGGCGGACGCCACCCTGCGCTCGATCGAGGACAGCCTGAAGCGGCTGAAGACCGACCGGATCGATATCGCCTTCGTGCACGACGTCGCTCAGGATTTTTACGGCGACGAATGGCTCGATGTCTTCGAGACCGCCCGCAAGGGTGCCTTCAAGGCGCTCGACCGGCTGCGCGACGAGGGCGTGATCAAGGCCTGGGGTCTCGGGGTGAATCGTGTCGAGCCGATCGAGCTGCTGCTCGGCTTGCAGGGGCCACGCCCCGACGGCTTCCTGCTTGCCGGGCGCTACACGCTGCTGGACCATGACCGCGCGCTGCAGCGGGTGATGCCGCTGGTTGCCGAACGTGGGCTCGGCATCGTCGCCGGTGGCCCCTACAGCTCCGGCGCGCTGGTCGGCGGGCCGAATTTCGAATATGCGCCGGCCACGCCTGCGATCCTCGACAAGGTGGCGCGCATCAGGGCGATCGCCGACCGCCACGGCGTCAGCATGAAGGCTGCAGGCCTGCAATTCTCGCTCGCCCACCCGGCCGTCGCCGCCGTCATCCCGGGCGCCAGCAAGCCCGACCGTATCGCCGAAGACAGCGCGGCGCTGAACGAGACGGTTCCTGCTGAGTTCTGGCGGGATCTGCGCAAGGCCGGCGTCATCAACCCCGAGGCACCGCTGCCGGACGGGCAGTGAGCTCAGGTGGGGATATCGAGTGCGACCCAGGGCAAAGCGTTTTCATTGAAGACGCTCTGCCTTGGCGTCAGCGTTTCCGGCTCCTCGAAACAGCCGAGCGCAATCGCAATCAGCTGGTCGCGAAATTCCGGCAGCCAATAGACCGTCGAGCCGCAGGACGGGCAAAAGTGGAAGGTGATCGATTTGCCGCTCCGGCCGAGGCGGCTGTAGGTCTCCGAGACACCAGCGCAGTCCACCCTCCCCTTGTCGAAGAAGACGGCGACGCCGAAGGCGCTGCCGGTTCGCTGACGGCAGGCGGTGCAGTGACAAACGGATATGGTGAGCGGATCGCCTTCGGCAGTGGCCGAGAGCTTGCCGCAGGAACAGGATGCCAGGCGCTTCATGGCCATCTCCTTGGTTTGCAGACAGAGGCGGGCTCCAAAGCCGCCGCCGGGCAAACCGCGGGATGGCTTCAGAATGCCTTGGGGGCCGCCACGAACAGGTTCGGCTTGCCGCCCGTCAGCGTGAACAGGCTGAGCTTGCGCTCGACGCCGCCTGAAGCGTTCAGGCGGAAGAGGCCGGTAATGCCGCGGAAGCCGGTCTTGCTGGTCAGGTTCTCCGCGGTCAGCGCCTTGGCGTCCTTGGTGCGGATGATGCCGGAGGCGATCGCCACCGCGTCGTAACCATAGGCGGCATTGGCTGTCAGCGGGCGGCGGTAGTGGCGCTGGTAGCGCTCCGAGATCATCGAGGCGCCCTCGGGATCGACCATGGCGATCAGCGCGCCCTGCACCGACGGGCTCGTATAAGACTGCTGCGGCCAGCCGCTGGTGCCGACCAGCGTGATATTGTTGAAGCCCGCGGCCTTGATCGCGCCCGCAACCGTGGTGACGATAACCGACTTGCCGAGCACGACGACGGTATCGGCGCCCTGCATCTGCGCCTTGCTCTTGGCGACAGCATCGGCGGCCGAAGCATCCGAGAGCGCATAACGCGCCGAGCCGAGATAGGTGCCGCCGCCGGCGCGAACGGCATTCGAAATCTCCGCCTCGCCCATCGCCGTCAGCTCGGTCGTCGCGAAGACGAAAACCTTCTTGTGCCCGCCGGCTACGGCCGTGCGCGCGCCTTCGGCGGCGCTGTCGGTCTCGTCGGAGACGAAATTATAGACACTCCCCGTCGCCGTCGGGACCGGGGCGCCGAGATTGATGAGCGGCGGACGCTCAGCCGAGGGAATGGCTGCGACAGCGGCGGCCGTCGCCTGCGGCGCAAAGCTGACGAGCAGCGCCGAATTGCGCCCCTTGGCGGCGGAAACGGCGTACGCCACCGCAGCTGGGCCGCTGCCGACATCGATCACCTTGACGAAGACCTGGCCGTTGCCGACTTCGCCGGTGCCGAGCGCTGCACCATCGCGGATATCGCGGGCCTCACCTTCATAGATGCCGCTTGCGCCCTTCGGAATCAGCAGGGTGATCTCGGCGCCGGTCTCGCCGAAGCTTTCCTCGACATCGCTGGACGGCGCCTTGATATCGGTGTTCTTGACCGTGTTGGAGAGACCATCGCCATCCGCCTGGCAACCGGCAAGAAAGCCGCCAGCCAAGAGCGCCAGAACCGGAACCATGCGGCGCATCGCACCAGACGTCTTGAGAGCCGCCTGGCGTAAACCATGCGGGCGCCCGGTGTTCACATTCAGATGCGGCGTCACTGTTTCCCCCGAGGATGCGATGTCGCGGCCTTTGGCGGCCTTTTTAGAATGGGCTTATTTCTGCACCGGGCGGGCGCGAAAATCAAACCATTCCCCCAAACTTGGTTGACGCAAACGCTAAACTTTTATGCGTCTTTGACCGGAATATTTATACTTGCATTTCCCAAGCTTCCACACCGCATATTTATAGCTAATCGGTACATTACTCTCAAACAGTGAGAGAAAAATCCGATGAAGCGCAGCACAAAATCAAAAATACTTGCAGCTTTTACTTTCGCATCTTTAACATCTCTTCTTGGTTCGGCGCCTGCAAACGCCGGACCGTTGGTTTCCCCGCAGATTTCTGCAACGACCTATGCCAGCGTTGCTTCGGAAAATACACTGGCTGCACTTGCAAGTGCCGCAAGTATATCCGGCCTCTACGGCATGGTTGAGACCGCTTACAGCGGCATCGCGGCAAGCTTCCAGCGCATTGATCTTGCCGCCATTGCACGGCCGCAACAGGTGGACGAGCCGCAGACGACCGCCTCGATCAAGCCCGACATGCCGGCCAAGCCCGCGGCCTCGAAGGATGCGGTGTTCGGCTCGGTAACCATTCCCTTCAAGCGGCTTGCAGCCGTGAAGCGCTTCGCGCCGTCGCTCGCCGAAATGGAAAGCGGTGCGGCAATCAGCTGCAACGCCAAGGGCTGCACCAACGCCGCGCAGGTGATCAAGGCCGCCCTCGGCCAGGCATCGCAGGCCTCGATCCGCGACAAGCTGAACACTGTCAACGCCGCCGTTAACCACGCGATCCGCTACCGTAAGGATATCGAGACCTACAAGGTCGCCGATTACTGGGCGACGCCATCGGAAACGCTCGCCCGCCAGCAGGGCGACTGCGAAGATTTCGCGATCCTGAAGATGGCGGCGCTGAAGGCCGAAGGCGTCGACATGAAGGACATGTCGATCGTGGTTCTCTTCGACCAGAAGCGTCACTTCTACCACGCCGTGCTCTCGGTCGCCGTTAACGGCAACTACTTCATCCTCGACAACATGCGCGACCAGGTTCTTACCGACAATCGCCTGCCCGACTACCAGCCGCTCTACTCGATCACATCGGGCAAGGGCTATCTCCACGGCCTGCGCGCCGGCAACAAACAGGTGGCTTCCGCCATGCCGCTTGAGAAAGTCGCCCCTGGCGAAGGTGTCCCCTACTGAGCCTCAGGCGATATCGAGCGGAGTGCAAGAGCCGGCCTTTGAGGCCGGCTTTTTGTTTCCGAACGTCACTCCCCATCCCTGTGCTTGCAACACGAATGAGGGAAGTGGAGGAACCTTGCACCCCACTTCTACCCCCGTATGATAGCGGCCATCCGCAACACCATGGCATCACATGCGCATCTTTCTCGTTCGACACGGCGAATCTCTCGGCAATCTCAGCGACAGCGCCTATCGCCAGTTCGGCGATCACAACGTCCCGCTGACGGAGTGGGGTTACCGGCAGGCGCTGGCGGCAGGAGAGAGCATCGCGGCCTATCTCGCCGGTCTCACCGACGCCGCGCCAAAGGCCACCGTCTGGCATTCGCCCTATCTGCGCACCCGCCAGACCAAGGATGCGATCCTGGAAGCGCTGCCTACGGCCGCCGTCGGCGCGGTGCTTGAGGACTACCTGCTGCGCGAACAGGATTTCGGGCTGTTCACCGAGATCTACGATCGCGCCGAGCAGCGGCGGAAATTTCCGGAGGAATTCGAGAAATGGGCGCGGCTGCGCAACAATAGCGGCAAGTTCTATGCCCGCCCGCCGGATGGCGAGAGCCGGGCCGATGTGGCGCAGCGCGTGCGGCTCTTCCTGCTGACGGTGATGCACGATATCGGCCGCGGCAACGATACCGCCATCATCGTCGGCCACGGCGTCACCAACCGGGCCTTCGAGATGAACTTCCTGCATCACGGCATCGACTGGTTCGAACACTCCGACAACCCTGGCAATGCCGACGTGACGCTGATCGAGGGCACCCATGCCGAAGGTTACAGCTCAATGCTGCTGCACAAGGCCGATGACCGCACGCCGGAAGCCGCAACAGAACTGCGCGCAGCCCATGGCTCGGATCTGACGATCACACCGAAATCAAATAGTTAGATCAGTAGCGGGAGATATAGCCGACCAGCATCGGCTTTTCGTGGGTCGGCGCCAGCGCCAGGTTGATCTGGCCCTTCATCGCCTGCGAACCGGCGGCAATGCTGAAGCCGGTGTTCAGCGTCTTGCCCTTGTTCATCGCAAGCGTTGCCATCGCATCCTCGATCTGCGTATCGATCGAGAATCGCAGGCTCTTGGTCAGCTGCGCCGCATCGCCCATCGGCAGCCGGTGGCGCAGCATCGATAGGAAGGCGTCGTTGAAGAGCTGGATCTTCTTGTCCAGCGTCAGCAGGATGGTCGGTGACGGCGAGGCCTGGATCAGCGCATTCAGATTGGCCATCGAAGAGACGTCCTCAACCGTATCGAGACGCTTCAGCGCCCATTTGAAGCTGAGCACGCGCAGCAACGAGGCGAGATTGCCGGTTTCCGGCATTTGTGCCGCGGTGTGATGCACGAGATCGGCAGTCGTCATCTTGCCGGCCGACGACATGCGGCCGAGACCGTCCCAATAGATCCGTTCCAGGCGAATGCCACGGCGCTCCCCGCCCCGGCCGGCAACGGCGCGGAAACGCGGCTCGATCTCTTCGGCGTCGATAGCAGGCAGCTGCTCCTCGACGGGCTCAGCATTGGCGAGATCTGTTGCGGCGGCCTTGCTGATCAGCATCTACCGCTCCGTCAGCGCTTCAGAGCGCGCCTTGTTGATCGGCTTCAGGAGGTAGCTCAGCACAGTCTTGTTGCCGGTCATGATCTCGACCGAGGCGACCATGCCCGGGATGATCGGATAGGCCTTGCCGTTGCGCGAGAGCTCCGACTTGTCGGTCTTCACCTGCACGAGGTAATAGGTTTCGCCCTTTTCCTTCTCGACGAGGCTGTCCGCCGAGATATTCTCGACGACGCCTTCGAGGCCGCCGAAGATCGAGAAGTCGTAGGCGGTGATCTTGACGACGGCCGGCTGGCCGCGGCGGACGAAAGCGACATCGCGCGGCGAAATTTTCGCTTCGATCAGCAGCGTATCGGCTGTCGGCACGATGCCGGCGATGACGCGGCCGGGATCGACATAGGCGCCGATCGTGTTGACTTCGAGCGTATTGACGATGCCATCGACCGGCGAGCGGATATCGGTGCGCTTGACGCGGTCCGAAGCGCCACGGATCGTCTCGTCGACAACGGAGAGCTCGGCCAGTGTCGTGGCTTTTTCGGTAAGCGCCTGCTGACGCAGCTCCAGCGCCAGATCGCCGACCTGCAGCTTGGCTTCCTGAACGGCAGCTTCGAGGCGATCGATGCTTTCCTGATAGACCTTGAGCTGGCCCTGCTGGTCGGTAAGATCGCGCTCGACCTTGAGCATCTCGGTCTGGGCGACCAGCTTCTTGTCGCTCAGCGGCTTGATCAGATCGTACTGGCGCTTGGCGCCGTCGATGTTGTCGGTCAGGCGGGCGATGTTGGCATGCGCTTCGTTGAGCTCGTTCTCGCGCTGCTTGACGCGCTCCTGGAGAACGCCGAGCTTGTTCTCATAGCTCGCACGGTCGGCGGCAAAGAGGTTTTCCTCGTTGTCACAGACCGGTTTGGCAACGGAGAGAATCTCAGCAGGGCAGACGAATTTCGTGTCGTAGAGACCGGCTTCCTCGAGCTTCAGACGGGCGACCTTGGCGCCGAGCGCGCGGGCCTTGGCAACGGATTCACCGAGCGTCGAGGCGGTCGTCGTATTGTCGAGCTGCACCAGCAGCTGACCCTTGCGGACAACCTGGCCGAGCGTGACGGCAATCTGCTGGACGACACCGGGCTCCGACGACTGGATGATCTGCGTCTTCGAGACCGGGATGACCTTGCCCTCGCCGCGGGCGATCTCATCGATGCTGGCGAAGGCTGCCCAGGCAAGGAAGCTCGCGATCAGCAGGGCGCAGAGCGCCAGAATGGCACGGGCAAAGAGCGGCGGATTGTCGATCTGGGCGCGGCTCATCGGACAACTCCTGCGGCAGCCGAAGCTGCCGGGGCAGCGGCGGCCGGACGCGGCTGCTGCATCGCCTGGATGACGGCCTGCTTCGGGCCATCGGCAATGATCTTGCCCTTGTCGATGACGATCAGGCGATCGACCAGTTCCAGCATGCTGTGGCGATGCGTGGCGATCAGCAGCGTCGTCTCGGGGCCGAAGGCATTCGACAGGCGCGAGATCAGGTGGCGTTCGGTCGCAAGGTCCATGGCGCCGGAGGGCTCGTCGAGGAAGACGATCTTCGGCTTGGTGAGCAACAGGCGGGCAATGGTCAGAGCCTGCTTCTGGCCGCTCGACAGATTGGTGCCGCGCTCGCCGACCGGCATGTCGAAGCCGCGCGGATGATTGCCGACGAATTCATCGACGCCGGTGATGCGGGCAACCTGCAGCAGCTCCTCATCGGTGGCATCGGCGCGGCCGATCAGCAGGTTTTCCTTGACGGTGCCGGAGAAGAGATCCGATGACTGGCCGGCAACAGCGACGGCCGAACGGACTTCCGCCATGTGATACTGGCGGATATCGACGCCATCGATCAGCACGCGGCCGGCAGCCGGCGCAAAGAGGCCATCGAGCAGGCGTCCGAGTGTCGTCTTGCCGGAGCCGATGCGGCCGATAATGCCGATCTTTTCGCCGGGACGGACATTGAAGGACAGGCCGTTGATGACAGGGTGATCCGAGCCCGGATACTGGAACGACACGTTCTGGAAGCTGAAGCCACCATGGGCGATCTGGCGGTTGACGAAGCCGACCGTGGACGGCCGGTCGTCGGGCTGTTCCATGATCTTGTCGAGGATGCGCAGCGACATGGTGGCCTGGCGGAAACGCGCCAGCGTCATGGCGATCTGGCCGAGCGGCGCACCGGCGCGGCTAGCCAGCATCACGGTGGCGACGATAGCGCCCATGGCGATGCGGCCCTCGGAGAATTCGTAAGTGCCGGCAATGACGATGAAGACGCTGACCATCTGCTGGATCAGCATCGTCGTGTTGATCGCATTGGTCGAGATATGCTTGATGTCTTCGCTGGTGCGGCTCGAATATTTCGTCAGTTCCTGCCAGCGGCGCAGCATGGTGGCTTCGGCGCGCAGGCTCTTCAGCGTTTCGATGGTCGAGATCGTCTCGACCAGCAGCGACTGGCGGCGCGAGGCCTCGTTCGCCGCCGTTGCCATGCGCTTGCCGATCGCCGCCTGCGCCCAGAGGCCGATGGCGACGGAGGCGACCAGAGCGACGGCGGGAATGACGACGAGCCAGCCGGAGATCAGATAGATCACGAACAGGAAGATGAACACGAAGAGGCTGTCGATGAGGACGCCGATCGTGTTCGAGGTGAAAAATTCGCGGACGAACTCATATTGCGTGACGCGGTTGGCATATTCGCCCGTCGACATCGGCCGCGAGGCGAGCGTCGAGTTCAGCACCTTGTCGAAGATCATCTGCGACAGGCGCAGATCCGCCTTGCGGCCGGCATAATCGATCAGCGAGGAACGCGCGGTCTTCAGGAGGAAATCGAAGAGATAGGCGAGCGAAATGCCGGCCGAGAGAACCCAGAGCGTCGGGATCGCCTTGTTCGGCAGCACGCGGTCATAGACGTTCATCGTGAACAGCGGCGAGCCGAGCGCAATGAGGTTGATGAACAGCGCGGCGACCATGACGCGGACATAGGTGCGCCAGTAGGGCGCCAGCGTCGTTGCCAGCCAGTGGCGCTTCTCGATCTCGACGGCATTGCCGACAAGCGCCTCTTCCGAAGCGTTCTGATAATAGAGCGTGAAGGCAAAAGCCGTATGCGGCTTCAGCGCCGCGAGCTCCTGCCGCGTGATGCGGATCGGCGCACCCGGGATCGCGACGATATCGGTAACGTAAGAGCCGTCTTCAGCGATCTCGAGCAGCGGCAGCACGCCGCCATCGGCGAACGCGACGATCGCCGGACAGTCGAAATTGCCGGTGCGGCAATCGCGCTCTTCGTGCTTGATCACCTGCAGGCCGATACGCTCGGCCATGCGCTCGACATCGTCGACCTCGAGCGATTCGGTGATCTCATCCGGCAGGCCGGAGAAGAGCACCGTGTCCGAGGATGGACGGCCATAGAACGCAGCCACAGACTTGAAAGCGGCTTTGAATGTTTGCAGCGGCGTGCCGCTGGAAGTTTCGAGCGCTACGTTCAGCATTGTTCCATGGCCGTGTCGACTACTGCTGTCGAATTGGCGCTAGGAGGTCCAGGGGCATGCCAGCCTTCTGCGTGGACTGCAGCTCGACATAACCCGGATCAGCGACGCCCGCGGGGACAACAAACTCTTCCCGCGCATAAGCCTTGGCCTGCTCGACCGGACGCAGCTTCATGGTCTGAAGCAGGTTACCGGAGGCGGCCAGGATCTTGTATTCGGCAAACAGCGAGGCAACGCGCGCCGTGTCTGCCAGAACTCTGGTGTTGAAATTGGTGTTCTGCGCGTCCAGCACGTCGAGCAGCGACCGCTGGCCGACACCGAACTGCTGACGGTAGGACGAAACGAGCTGGGCGTTGGTCTGCGCCTGCTTACCGAGGATACCGGCAAGGGTACCGCGGCTGGTGCGCTCGTTCCAGGCGGAACGGACCGACTGCTCGACTTCGCGCTGCACCTGAGCCAGCGCGTAACGCTGCTCGCCGGCACGGCGGATCTGCTCCTGCTCGCGGGCCGTGTCGATACCGCCGCGATAGAGGTTCCAGCGGGCAACGACACGAACCTGATAGTCGTTGGTGTTGCCTTCGTCGCCATCGATGTCATCGCCGACGCGGGCGGTGCCTTCGAGATCGACCTTCGGCAGGTAGTTGGCGCGCGAACCGCGAACGCCGGCATCAGCGGCATCGACATCGGCATTGGCCGAGTAGATGCGCGGGCTGTTCTTGGCAGCGACGAAGACCGCGTCATTCAGCGTCTTCGGCAGGAACTTGCTGACCGACGGCGGGGTGGACGCATTGGTGATCGGCTCGCCGACGGCCTGGAGGAAGCGGATGCGGGTCGCTTCCAACTCTTCCTTGGCTTCCTGGAGGCGGGCCTGAGCAGCCTGCTGGCGCTCGACGCCCTGCAGACGGTCGGCATCGGTGAGCGTGCCGCCCTTGATGCTCTGCTCGATATTGCCGAGGATCTGGTTGTGGAAGCCGACGTTATCCTGCGCCGCCTTCACGATCTGGTTCTGGAGGATGTATTCCAGATAATCCTGCGTGACTTCGAGGGCGAGCGCTTCCGAGCGTTCGAGAACGCGGAACGAGGCGCCATCGACGCGGGCGGCCTGCTGCTCGACCTGCGAGCGGCGGCTGCCGCCGTCAAACAACGTCTGCGTAACGGTAAGACCAACTTCGCCCGGCTTCAGGTAATCATGGTCCGACGTCAGCGTACCTGTGCTGGAATTGGACAGCCTGCGGCGGCCGACACCAGCTTCAAGATCCACGGACGGCAAGTAAAGGCCGCGTGCCTGGCGCAGTTCAAATTCGACAGCTTCACGATCCTTGGCAGCCTGCAAGATCTGCGGGTTCGTCTTCATCGTCTTTTCGATCGCCTGCTGCAAGGTCATTGCATCGGCGTTAATCGAAAACGCGAAGCTGAAAGCAACGGTAGCGGACAGAGCCGCAAAAATTCTTTTGCCTTTAAACAAGACTGATGCCCCTCAACATCTCAGATTCACCGGGCGAAACCCATATACCGAAGCTGTTCTTCGGCAAACAAGTATCACCAACATTTCCACACTCCAACTGTAGAGCGGGACATTCCTTCGAAGACAGTTAATTCACAGAGATCACACACTAAAGGAACAATTTTACAGGATTTTTTAATCCCCAATTTTCCCGCAGCTGATTAGCTCTATCCGTACTGGAAACGGATATTGCGCGCCATGAATTTCCGAAAGAATTACTCCCTGCCCTCAGTAAAAGCCCTGCGGACGGCCGCATTCGGAGCATCAGGATGCCTCGTTGGGTCCGCTGGGGTTTTACTTATCTTAAACCTTCTTATGCCGGACCGACCATTTTTGGTAGGTTTAATCAGTACATGCTCAATTTCTCTGTTTGTTGCATTTCCGCTGCTTGCAGCAATCGGAAGCAAAAACGCTGAAATCCGGAAGCTACACGAACGGATTAATTACTCGGCCCGCCACGACGCGGCGACGGGCGCTCTCAACGGCACCGCCTTTGCCGCATCCGTCGAGCATTACATCGACCGGCGCAAGCGGATCGCCACCGACTCAGGCGGCATCATGATCGCCGCCGTCGTCGATCCGCTGGACGCGATCAGCCGCCGCTACGGGCCGCAATGGGCCGATACAGTAATGCAGTCGCTCGCCGCCATTATCCAGTCCTCGGTGCGCAGCGGCGATCTGGTGGCGCGGCTCGCCACCAACGAGCTCGGCATCTTCCTGCCGGGCGCCGCCCCCGAAAGCGCCGTCGACATCGCCAACCGCATCCGCGAGCGCGTCTCCGCCGCCGCCTTCGCCGCCGACGAGAACCCGCTCTCCATCGACCTGAAGCTCGGTGGCGCGATCTTCGACGGCCCGGCGGAGTTCAATCGGATCAGGCAGATGGCGGGAGAGCTGGCGATGGATGCGGGTGGCGACGACGAGCCGATCTCGATCGGGCGGTTGCCGGCCGCTTGAAAGCAGAAAAGGCGCTTTCGCGCCTTTTCCAATGGTCTGAGATGAGGACGGTTTAGCCGACGTGCGGCGCGGTCGTCGTGTCGTGCTTGTCGTCGAACAGGATCTTGACCGCCTCGGTGGTGTTCTGGAGAACCGCCACATCGTGCCAGCCGCCATTTGCGTTGACGCTGACCACGGTATCCGAACCGGTGACCGTCGTCTTGACGCTGGCAAGGGCTTCGGCTTCCGTCGCCTGGTGACCGAGCAAGGTATCGAGAAGCTTCGACACATCGAGCGTGTCGCCTTCGCTGGCCTTGTAGTCGGTGATCACGTCGGCAAGCTTCACATCCTTCAGCGCGTCGGTATCAAGGACGAACGTATCGGCCCCTGCCCCGCCGGTGATGGTGTACATGCCGCCGGCGCCAGAGAGCACGTCGTCACCGCTGCTACCGATCAGCGAGTAGGCATGAGCGCCGTCTTCGCTGCCGCCGAGCGTCGTGTCGAAGGCGACTTCGACGAAGCTGCCATGACCGCCGTCAGCCGTCTGGTAGCTGCCTTCCGAGAGGATCGTCTGGCCGTTGATCGAGGTGTTCGATGCCGCAGCGTCCAGGCTGATGTTGGTGATATGCTGGTCGGCAAGGCTCGAAAGCTCGCCGGCATCGGTCACGCCGTTATGGTTCAGGTCCTGCCAGACGGTGAGCTTCGAGAAGGCCTCATCAGCCGCATCGATCTTGCCGTCATGGTTGCTGTCGAGCGTCGCCAGAGCCGCGAGACCCGTGGCATAGTTGCCGCCGGCAAAGTGCGGCGAGAAGATCTCGCTGCCATTGTCGATCTTGCCATTGCCATCGACATCCAGCGCCAGAATGCCATCGCTACCGGCCGTCCAGGCAATCTGATCCTTGTGACCGTCGGCATTGATATCGAACTGCACGCCCTGGTCGAGCGAGGTCAGCGCGACGCCGTTGTGATCGAGGTCGAGGATGATGGGGTCGATTGCGGATGGAGCGGTCGTAAAGTTAGCGGCGCTCAGGTTGCCATAACCGACATTGGCGATAGTCATGACGTGATCGAGCGTAAATCCGCTGGTCCTCAGATCGCCTGTCGAAGATGTGACATTCATCAAGTAGATACCAGCGTCGGCCTTATTGCCAGCATCCGAATAGATAACCACCTCATAAACACCAGCGGCTATACTACGAATGCCATTGGCGATCATCGTCTTGACGTCCCCATTATTGGTATCGTCATTCAGATTGTTGGTAATATAGGCCCCGACGCTTCCGCTCGCCTTGTAGAATTCCAGCACCTTGCTGGATGTAACATCCTCATTTTGGCTATCAATAATTTGAAGCGTGCCGCTTACGCTCGTACCGCCGACGACAAGCGCGATCTTGTCAGGCGTACTCGTTCCAAAATCGTTGACGGTGACAAAAGTGTCCCGGCCGCTTGCGATTGTATCATGCTTGAATACCAGCGTATCCGAGGCCGAGTCGCCAGAGCCTAGATTGACAATCCAGGTCTTGTCAGAAAGCGTTCCCGCATTGATCACGACGGTGTCGCCACCAAAGCCGGCATTGATGGTGCCGCCGCCAGTGCTGGCAATAATCGTATCACTGCTGGATGTGCCGGTGATGTTGATGCTTTCCGTCTGGTTCGACAGGTCGATCTTGCCAGCAGAGGTCAGCGCGACATTTTCGATGCTCGAGAGCTGACCGTCGCCGGTGCTGGTGAAACCAGCGCCCACCTTCAGAACGTCGTTGCTGCTGTTGCCGCCGACGAAGTTCTCGATACCGGCAATCGACGTGAAGCCGGTCGCAGTGCCTGCCGACAGATCGATCGTAACAGCCTGGCTGGTTCCGGCATAGCTCAGAGTATCGCTCGTGCCGCCGCCAAGATCGGCCGTGACCTGCTCGATGCTGCTGATCGAACCGCCGGCAAGCTGGGTGATCTTGTCGCTCGAGACAATGACCGAAAGCGTGTCGTTGTTTGCAGTGCCGGTAACGACGAGTTTGTCGGTACCGCTGCCACCATTTACGGTGTCGGCGCCAGATCCAACGACATAGTTGATGATGTCATTGCCGCTACCGCCGGTGATCAAGTCAGACTTGGCCGAACCCGTCAACGTGACACCCGTCGAGCTGCCGCTATTGGTCAGCGTCCAACCGTTACTGCCAGTAGCGGCTGCGAGGTTGATGTCGTTGCCATTCGCTGTGATCGTGGCGCTGCCGTTGTTGACGCTCGAGCTTGCCGCCGTCCAGTCGCCAGTGGCGGTCACATTTGCCGTGGCGCCCTGCGAAACCTTCAGGATGTCGCCGCCCGACAGATCCGTCACGGCGTCGGTGCCGCTATCGACATTGAACGTGTCGTTGCCCGTGCCGCCTGTCAGCGTGTCGTTGCCGCCACCACCAGTCAGCGTATCGTCGCCAGCGCCGCCAATCAGGGTATTGGCGCTGCTGTTGCCGGTGAGGCTGTCGTTGCCAGAGCCGCCGGTAACATCATCCACCCCAGCGATCGAGTCGAAGCCAGTTGCGGTGCCGTTCGACAGGTTTACGGCGACATCCTGCACCGTACCGGCGTAGGTCAGCACGTCATCGCCACCGCCGTCCATGTTCAGCGTGATATGCTCGACATTGGCGATATTACCGCCTGCCACCGTCGTGATCTTGCCGCCGCTGACGGTCACACCCAACGTCTCGCTGGCGCTGCCGCCGAGGATTGCGAGAGTGTCGTTACCGGCACCACCATCCACGTTGTCGGCGCCGTCGCCGATGTCGTAGTTGATCGTGTCGTCGCCGCTACCAGCCTTGATGGTATCGTTGCCGGAGGAGCCGCTGATGATGAAGCCTTCGGTCTGCTTCGACAGGTCGAGCGTGCCTGCCGAGGTCATCACGACCTTTTCGACAGCAACGATCTGCGCGTCGCTGGTGCTGTTGAAGCCGCCTGCGACATAGAGGGTATCGGTGCCGGTACCGCCATCCAGAACAACGTCGCTCTGGTCGCCGTACAGGCTGTCGTTGCCCGAACCACCGAAGAGCCAGTCGGCGCCAGCGCCACCCTTCAGCACGTCATCGCCGCCGTTTCCGAGGAGGACGTCGTCGCCGCCCTTGGCATCGATGGTTTCACCGAAATCGCTGCCGACGAAGATTTCGGTTTTGTCAGTGCCGGAAAGGTCGCCGAACTGGCGCTCGATGTCAGCTTCCGCAGTAGTCGTCCCGGCAGTCGGCACCGCACCGTCTGACACCGTGTACTTGAGCGAACCACCGTCTGCGATCGGCAGCGGCCAGTATGCCGTGACAGTATCCGCAAATGAAACAGCTCCAGCAGAGTGACTTGCCGTGTCGCCGTAGAGGCCGGTTGCTTTGGTAATCTGCAGGCTGTCGCCATCCTGATCACGGTCATTCAGCAACAGGGCCCAATCCGGGATCGAGATATTCGATGCATTCGTGATGACGATGTCATCTGCAGCGGACGGCGCGTGGTTCGGCGATACAACCGCGGTGGACAGACCCACCGCATCCGTCGTCGTCGCAAAGCCCTGGCCATCCGTATAGGTCGCATAAACGGAGATCTTCGAGCCGACATCTGCCGATGTCAGCGTATAGCTCGAGCCGGTCGCACCGCTGATTTCGGTCGTGCCGCGCAGCCAGTGGTAGGTAACCGTGCCTTCTCCCTTGTCAGGATCATGCGTCGCGATGCCAGCCTGGATGACGTCGCCGACCACCGGCGCGCCCGACTGCTGCGTGCTGTCGTTGATCGACAGCGTCGCCTTTCCATCGTCGACGGGCGTTACGTTGAAGCTGAAGTGTCCGGTGTCAGGACCAACGCCGTTCTCGCCGCCATCGGCCAACGAAACGTTGAAGCCTGCGGAGCTGGTTTCGCTTCCGTCGTGAACGAAGACGACCTTGCCGGCTGCCACATCAGCCGCGGTGAAGGTGGACGAGGCCTGGTTGTTGACCAGGATCGTGCCGTTGGTGATCGAGCTTGCCGTAAAGGTGAGCGCAGCGCCGGTGTCAGAAGCATCCGGATCGCTCGCGCCGAGCTCGGCCAGGGTGAGCATATGCTGCCCGCCCTCGGCTACGGTCGATGAAAGAGCACCGGTGATATGCGGCGCCTCGTTGACATCCGTGACCGCAATCGAGACGGACGTGTCGGTGAAGTTGTTGTGAACATCCGTGACGCGCACGGTTTCCGTCAGCGAAGGCGTCGTTTCGTAGTCGATCGACGCGTTGGCGGCGACCGTCACGGCGCCGGTGCTTGCATCGATGACGAACTTGCCGTCGGCCGAGGTCTGCGACGCATGGCCGTTGGCATCGACGAATGCGTAGGTCAGCTTGTCCAGACCGCCGTTGACATCCGTGCCGGCAAGCGTTCCGACGCTCGTTCCTGCTACGGAGTTTTCGGCGACGGTCAGCGTTCCCTCGACGCCCGTGGGCGCGGCTTCCATGAGGGTCTGAACCGTTGCGGTACCGTTGTTGAACTTGAACTGCTCGGTGCCGTTAACGTCGTAGACATTGTCGCCGATCTTGATTTCGAAGCCGGTGGCGGTCTGCGTGACCGTTGCATCCTTCCAGTCGGCCTTGAAGATGATCGTGTCCTGGCCGCCTTCGCCGCCATTGAAGACGATATGCTGGCTGGACGCAAAGTTGCGCACGTCAAGTGTGTCGTTACCCGCACCACCATTGATGGTGATCGTCGAGGTTGCCAGGCCGGTGCCCGAGAGGTCGCCGCTGACGACGAAGGTGTCGTCGCCCTTGCCGCCCTCGACGACCCATTCTTCGACATTGGTCGTGGCAACTTCGTAGTTGCCGGCCGTTGCCGCGTTGGCCGTGGAGCCTTCTTCGATGTTGACGGCGAGGTTTTTCACGCCGTCGATCAACACGTCGTTGATGTTGAAGGTCGAGCCGGTGTCGCTGCCTGCAATATGCAGGGTGTCGTTGCCGTCGCCACCGTCGATCTTATCGCTACCGTCGCCGGCGCTGTAGGAGAAGGTATCGTTGCCGGCATCGCCGAAGATCGTGTCGTCGCCCTTGCCGCCGGAGATGAAGTCGTCGCCGTCGCCGCCGTGGATGGTGTCGTTGCCGGCACCGCCGCGGATCAGGTCGTCGCCGGTGCCGCCATCGATGATGTCGTTGCCGGTGCCGCCGGTGATGATGTCATTGCCACCGCCGCCGTTGAGCGTTGCGCCTGCGCTTGCAGCATCGCTGGTGACCGAAACTTCGGCGATCAGCGAGCCGTAAGCCGAGCTGCCGCCCGCCACGAATTGCAGCGTGGTCGAGTCGCCCGTTGCCGTAAAAGGTAACGGTGCGCTCGATGAAGGTGCCGCCGACCGTCTGCCATGTCGTTCCGGCGTCCGCCTGATCGACGAAGGTCTGCGACGAACCGCCGACATTGACGGTAACCGACGATTCCGTCAGCCCATGAGTGAGCGCATCCGGGTTGGTCGCCTGCAGGAAGGTGACGGTGTAGGTCTGACCCGCAACCGTCGCGAAGGTTTGCGCGATCGTGCCCTGCGACACGCCCTGCATGTCGACGGCGTTCACACCCGCCGGGAACTTGGCGTTGAGAGCACCGGGAACGAAAAGCAGATCGACGCTGCCGTCGGTGACATTCCAGCCGCCACCGAGATTGATCGCGTCCGAACCGCCGCTGACCATCACTTCAGCCGGGCCCTTGAAGCCGCCGTTGGCGATCAGTTCGCTGCCGGCTGTAATGCGGTCGTTGCCTTCGCCGCCCGATAGCGTGTCGGCACCACCGCGGCCCTCGATGATATCATTGCCGTTGCCGCCATCGATGACGTTGGCGCCGGAGGTACCGAGGATCGTGTCGTTGCCGGTGCTGCCGGACACATCTTCAAAATTCGTAATCGAATCCGTTGCAATGACAGTCTTGCCGTCGAGCGACGAGCGGATCGCCACTCCGCTTTCGAGATCGATATTCAGTTGCTCGCTGATCTGCGTGAAGTCGAACTTGTCGACGCCATCGCCGCCATCGACGTGCTGCGCAGCCGCCTGACCGCCGGAAACGAACAGATCGTTGCCACCGTTCAGATTGGCTTCGAGGGCTGTCGCCGAGGAGACATTAGAGAAGTAAACAGTATTGCCGTTGTCATCGCCGGTGATCTTGACCGTCTCGATGCCTGCAGAATGGAGATCGGAGCCTCCCTGGCCAAAGACCAGCCAGTTATAACCCTTCACATCAATGTCCAGGGTCTCGACGTTCTTGACCGTCAGCACCTGTTCTTCCGGCAGGCTGGCGTCGGTACCGTCGCTAGGCGCGATCAGCAGGTTTCCGTCCACAGCCTTGATGTACTCGGTCACGGTCGGGCCGCCATCAGGTGTTGTGACCTTCAGCGTGTCATCGCCCTCGCCGCCATCGATGACATCGGCGCCGTCGCCGATGGTGTAGATGATGGTGTCGTTGCCCGCACCGCCCTGGATGTGATCGGCTCCGGCTCCACCGATGATCGTGTCGTCGCCGTCGCCGCCGTCGATCGTGTCATTGCCACCGAGGCCGGAGATCAGGTCGTCGCCGGTTCCGCCGCGCAGCGTATCGTCGCCTGCGCCGCCGCCGATGATGTCGTTGCCGGCGCCGCCTTCGATCGTGATGCCGCCGTTTTCAAGACCGCTGCGGTAGTCTGCGCCAACGAGGATGATGTCATCCTTCGCGGTGCCGTCGATTTCCTCGACGCTGTTGATGTAGCTCGGTGCGCTGTAGGCGTCGTAGAGGAAGCCCTTCGTCAGGTCGCCGCTGTCGAGCACGATCTTGTCCGTGCCGTCGCCGCCCTGGACGACATCCATGGTGCCGGCGTAGCCGGTGATGTCGATCGCCTGCTTCGTGCCGTCGCCGAGTTCGATGTAGCGCGTGCCCGAAGCAACCAGGTCGACGCCGAGGCGGAAGGTATCGTCGCCGGTGCCACCGGAGAGGTTGTCGGCGCCGAGGCCGCCCGAAATGTCGTCATCGCCGGCACCGCCGTCGATACGATCGTTGAGATCGCCACCGATCACCTTGTCGTTGCCGTCGCCGGCGTTGAACGTGCCACCTGCCGCGTAGAGGTCGGCGTAGGTCTTGCCGAGACCGTCCTTTGCGTCAGGCAGATAGACCGTGTCGTCGCCATCCTTGGCGTTGAGATAGTTGCCGTCCTCGAAGTAAGGATTGTTCGGGCTGGTCATCGTCTGGTCGGCTGCGAAGTTGTGCAGGTTGACCGTTTCGCCATTGTTGGTGAAGACCTGGTCAAGGACCGAACCGACGGTGATCTTGACGACGACGGGGGCACCATTGGTGATGCCGTCGTTCGGCTTGTAGCTGAAGCTGTCTTCACCGTTATAGTTGGTCGTGGGTACGTAGGAGAACGAACCATCGGCATTGAGGGTCACCGTGCCGTGGGCCGGGCCGGTTACCAGAACCGCCGTCAGCGCATCGTGATCGGGATCCTTGTCATTTGCGAGAACGCCGGCATTTGCCTGGACGGTGAGCGTGTTGTCCTCGTTGACCGTGTAGCTGTCAGCCTTGCCGATCGGGGTGTCGTTGGTGCCCGTGACATTGATGGTTGCCGTCGCGGTGTCCTTGCCGCCGTTGCCGTCGGACACTTCGTAGGTGAAGGTAATCTTGCCGGTGTCGTTGACGCCCAGTTCCTTGAACGGATCCTCGTTCGAGTCCGACCAGACCCTGACCGTGCCGTTTTCCGAAACCGTCAGATAGGCATCACCATTCCCGGTGTGGATCTTGTAGACGTCATTCTGGCCCTGAACCGCCGAAGCATTGAAGGTATGGCCACCGATGGTGAACTTGACGTTGGAGACATCGCTCACCTTCAGCGTATCGCCATCGACGTCGGTATCCTTGCCGGCGCCCGTCAGGACGTTGCCGACAGTCAGCCTATTGCCGGCGGACGCTGCCTCGATTTGCGATTCAGTAACGGTGAAGCTGTCGTCGTTTCCGACCGGGCGATCATTGGTGCCGACGACAGTGATCTTGACGACCTCGGTCGTGGTGGCGCCGTGGGTATCGGTCACCTGAACGTAGAAGCGCTCGACCTCGGTGTCGCCACGGCCCAGCCCCTGTGTTGCTGCAAGGCTGTTGTTGAGATTGTAGGTCCACTTGCCGTCCTGATTGATCGTCAGTGAACCATAGGTACCGGAGACCGAGGTGACGCTGCTCTGCGTCTGCTGGTCGTGGGCGAGAACCGACCACTTGTCATTGGTGTCGTCGTCTTCGGCGTCAACATCATACTTCTTCAGCGTGCCGCTCTCGCTTGCATCGCCGGCATAGTAGTTGTTGAAGCGGTCGACGCCGGCCTCGGTGACGGTTCCACTCGTGTCGCCACCCGAAATGACCGGCTTGTCGTTGGAGCCTGTGATTGTGACAACAACCTGCTGGGTCGCTGTCGCGCCATGGCTGTCCGTGACCTGCACAGTGAAGGTTTCGGTCGCAGTCTGGTTGAGGTTCAGTTCCTGCGTCGCCTGGCGATCGTCGTCGAGCGTGTAGGTCCACTTGCCGTTCTGATCGACCGAGAACGTGCCGTATTTGCCGTTGACGTTCGAAAGCTCGACCGTGTTCTGGCCCTGCTTGACCAGAACACCCCAGTGGTCGTTGGTGGTGTTGTCGTCAGCATCGACATCGGACTTGACCAGCGTGTCGGAGATCGTGCTCTGACCAACATGTGCGCCAGCGGCGTTGAAGCCGTCTTCGGTGACAGAGCCGGTGGCATCGGAATTCGCAATGACCGGCTTGTCGTTGGTGCCGGTGATGTTGATGGTCAGGGTCGTGGTCGACGAAGCGCCATTCGTGTCCTGGATCGTGTAGACGAAGACGTCGGTAGCCTTCTGGCCAGCGCCGAGACCCTGCGTATCCTTGTCAGCGTTGTCGAGCGTATAGGTCCACTTGCCATCGGCGCCGATCGTCACGGTGCCGTACGTGCCCGCTACCTGCACATTCACATGGCCAGAAACGTCAGACGCCGTGTTGTTGCCGGCAGCAACGCCCGTAACCTTGAGATTGGCCTTGTCGCCCGTATCGACGTCGGTATCGTTCGTCAGAACGTTTCCGTTCGCGGTGGAGACGCCCGCAATCGGATTATTGCCCGGGCCGACGCCCGACTCGATGATTGTCGAAACGCTGTCGGCAACGGCAACGGGACGATCGTTGGTGCCGGTGACGTCGATCGTCAGCGTCGCCGTCGAGGTCGCGCCGTTGGCGTCCTGCATCGTGTAGGTGAACACGTCCTTGCCGTGGTCGCCCTGCCCCAGCTTCTGGGTATCTGTATCGGCGTTGTTGAGCTTGTAGGTCCAAGTGCCGTCGGCGTTGATAGTCACCGTGCCGTAGGTGCCGGTGACAACCGTTCCGACCTTGCCCGAAACGTCCGAGCCGAGCCAGCTTGGGCCGGCCGAAACACCGGTCACCACCTTCGTGTCATTGTGGTCGACATCGGTGTCGTTCGCCAACACGTTGCCGGTCGCCGAGGCGTTGCCGTCAATCGGCGTATTGCCTGGACCGACGCCGGATTCGACGATCGCTGCACCGGTGTTGACATCGTCGTTGGCGACGGGCCGGTTGTTAGCACCGGTAACATCGATTGTCAGCGTGGTCGTCGAGGTGGCACCGTACTTATCGGTGACCGTATAGGTGAAAACATCAGTGCCGTGTTCGCCCTTGGCAAGCGCGATCGTGTCGGCATCGAAATTATTCAACGTATAAAGGTACTTACCGTCCGATCCCATAACCAGGGAGCCATATTTGCCGGCAATGATGTCGGCGACATGGCCGCTGACATCGTTTCCGCCGTTGCTGCCGGCTGAAATACCGGTCACGGTCAGCTTGTCGCCCTTGTCGACATCGAAATCATTCGAAAGAACATTGCCACCAGCGAACGCATCGCCGAGATCCGGCCAGTTGCCCGGGTTGACGCCCGCAGCCTCAACCGAATTCGTATCGGCAACAACCACCGGCGCATCATTCGTACCGGTGATCGTGATGGTCAGCGTCGTCGTCGAGGACGCGCCATACTTGTCCTGCATTGTATAGGTGAAGACGTCGTCGACCTTTTCGCCAACCGTCAGCGCCTGGGTATCCTTGTCGGCGTTGTCGAGCGTGTAGGTCCACTTGCCATCGGCGCCAATTGTCACCGTACCGTACTTGCCTGCAACAACCGAGCCAACCTGGCCGAGAACGTCTGCCGCAGTGTTGCCGCCAGCAGCAACGCCGGTCACAGTCTTCGTGTCCCCCTTGTCGATATCGGTATCGTTGGTGAGCACGTTGCCGGTCGCCGATGAAACGCCGGCATAAGCGACGTCAGCCGGGCTCACACCGGATTCGATGATCGAAGCGTTGCTGTCGGCAACTGCGACAGGGCGGTCATTGGTGCCGGTGACGTCGATGGTCAGCGTCGCCGTCGAGGTCGCGCCGTTGGCGTCCTGCATCGTGTAGGTGAACACGTCCTTGCCGTGGTCGCCCTGCCCCAGCTTCTGGGTATCTGTATCGGCGTTGTTGAGCTTGTAGGTCCAAGTGCCGTCGGCGTTGATAGTCACCGTGCCGTAGGTGCCGGTGACAACCGTTCCAACCTTGCCCGAAACGTCCGAGCCGAGCCAGCTCTGTCCGGCCGAAACACCGGTCACCACCTTCGTATCGCCGTGGTCGACGTCAGTATCATTCGTCAGAACGTTGCCGCTTGCAGACGATACACCGTCAACCGGCGTATTGCCCGGGCCGACGCCAGACTCGACGACGGCGGGGCCGGTGTTGACGTCATTGTTGGCGTCCGGTCGGTTGTTCTGACCGGTCACATCGATGGTCAGCGTTGTCGTCGTCGACGCGCCGTACTTGTCGGTGACGGTGTAGGTGAACACGTCGGAGTCGTGCTCGCCCTTGGCAAGCGCGTTGGTATCGGCGTCGAGGTTGTTCAAGGTGTAGACGTACTTGCCGTTCGCCCCCATCACCAGGAAGCCGTACTTGCCCGTGATGATGTCGGCCACATGACCGCTGACGTCGCCGTTGTTGGTACCGGCAGAGACGCCAGTTACCGTCAGCTTGTCACCCTGATCCACGTCGGAATCGTTCGACAGGACATTGCCCGACGCAAGAGGGTCGCCCAGATCGAAATGGTTGCCGCGATCGTAGCCCCACGCCTCGACTGAATTCGTATCCGCAACCAGAACCGGCGCATCATTGGTGCCAGTGATGGTGATCGTGACCGTCTGCGTGACCGTGCTGTGCCCATCGAAGAGCTGAACCGTGAAGGTCTCGACCTTGGTCTGCCCCTGAGCAAGGTACTGGATCTTGCTGTCGTCGACTTCATAATTCCAGGCGATCTTGCCAGCGCCGCCGTTGGCGCTGTCGGTTGCGACACTTGCCGTCAGAGCACCGAGCGCTCCTTGCGGAGCAGCAACAGTGACCGTATGCGTGTCACGAACATCGACGTCGCTGAAGGAGAGCGTGCCAGAGGTCTTTTCAACTGCCGCCGATTCTTCAGTCGGCTGGGTAGCATCTTCAACAACGGAGCCTGTGACGGAATCAATGTCCGGCGTCACGGAGATGATCGCATCATCGTTCGTGCCGGTGATGGTGATGGTCACCGCCTTCTCAACGATGCTGGTGCCATCGTTGAGCTGGATCGTGAAGGTTTCTTCCTTGGTCTCGCCAGCACCGAGATATTGAATCTTGCTGTCGTCGACCTGGTAGCTCCAAGTGACCTTGCCAGCGCCGCCGTTGGTGGTGTCGTTGGTAACGACAGCGGTCAGCGTGCCGACAGCCCCTTCCGGAGCAGCAACGGTGACCGTGTGGGTGTCATGAACATCGACGTCGCTAAAGGAAAGCGTGCCCGAGGTCTTTTCGACGGCTGCCGATTCTTCCGTAGGCTGCGTCGCGTCTTCGACGACTGCACCGACATCGGTGTTCACTTCGGGAACGACCGAGAAGACAGCATCATCGTTTGTGCCAGTGACCGTAACTGCGATCTCCTTGGTGACGGTGTCGCCGTCGCCGTCCGTAACGGTGTAGGAAATGTGCAGGAGTGCCGTCTCGCCCTTGGCCAGAGCATCGAACGCCGTGCCCGGGATGATGGTGATGGACTGACCGTCCTTGCCTACCTGGATCTCCGGCAGACCGAGCTTGACGCCTTCAGGCGCATCGGTAACCGTCGGCGCATGAAAGGCGATCGAGCCGCCGTCGGCACCGAAGGTGAAATCCTTGCCGTCAGAAAGGCTTACCGTGAAACCAGCGCCTTCGTCGTTTCCGGCACCCTGGTTTTCGGTCATTCCCGCGGTGACATCATGCGCGGTCGGAGCATCATCGGCGACAACAACCGAAACGCTGCCAGTCGCGCTATCGCCGTCCTTGTCGGTGACCGTGTAGCTGAAGTCGAGGCTCAGGCGATCGTCGGCGCCAGTCTGGCCGTGATCCGGATGATCAAGCGGTAGCGACTGCGTGTAGGTGAACGCGCCGGTAGCTGCATTGGTAACCGTCAACTGGAAAACAGTCTCGGTTTTCGTCGTCTCTTGGCCATCAACGATCGTCGTAACCTGGATCGTACCGGTGATCGTCAGGCCGTTGACGGTGATCGTGACATCGTGACCACCAGACTTCAGCCCGGTCGGCACATCAGCACCATCGTCCTGGCCATCAACATCGACAGCGCCCTTGAACGCGATCGAGGTGATCGTGCCTACGTCCTTGCCGCCGTTGAAGCCGAGCGTACCTTCAAGCACCAGCTCCTTGAAGACGTCACCTTCGGTCGTCGTTTCAGCAAGACCGAACGGACCCGACGGGATGATGAACGGCTTGCCGTTGAAAAGTTCTTCATTGCCACCCGGCCCGCCATCCAGCTGCTGCGTATCGGCCAGCAGTGCCGCCAGTTCCGTCGGGGCATCGTCGCCGCCGGGCGTGGTGTCCTGGAATTCGGCACCGGAGCTCGGGGCTGCGGCGGATGCGCTGTCGCCGCCGTCGGGGCCGGCTGCGACGTTGATGTGGCTGTCGTTCAGCGCGGCGATGACGGTGTCGCGGGGCAGTTCGACGTCGCCGAGCAGGAAGGTCGGGACGTGGGCTGCGCCGTTGACGATGACGATCTCGGTGCCGTCAGGCTGGACGAGTACCAGATTGGCACCCTCGATGCGGATATCGTCGAGCGAAACGTTGGCGGCGAGATGCGCCACGTTGTTCTGATCCGGAACAATCTCGTTCGGGTTGGCGGCGGCCTGCGGAGCCGGCGGGGCGGCTTCGACGCGGTCGGTCTTCGGCGACTGCTCGCCACCCTGGGTCTGATCGGTTACCTGCGGCGTGCTCTGAGCCTGGGCGAGCTCGACGCGCTCGACCTCAGGAAGCTTGGCATCTTCGCGTCCTGCAGTTTCGTGAACGTCCGAGATCATCTCGTGGGAAGCGTGATCGCCATCAACGTTCGAATTGCGCAGATCTTCGATAGACATGACAGTACCCCAATGAACAATTGAGGTGCAATCAATTACGCGGGCCGTCGAATTGCAATACTTCCTTAACCACCAAGATATAGCCGATTATGCTTCCACCCAAAAATGTTCAGGGACAGTTAACCTTGGAAAGGCCTTTTGGGGTCAGAACGCTAAAATTTGAATAAAATTAAGGAAGTAGCAAGGGGTTTGGGACCCCAAAACGGTTAACGGCGACCCCTGTGGGGCCGCCGTTAACCTTGAGAGGCGTCGATTCGGGGTTTTAAGAGGTCGCCGGGCACCCCTTGTTACGAGGTCAGCGCCTGGGTGCCACGAGGCAGAAATAGGCCCCCTGCGGATCGATGCCGTTGATCACCCAGCTGCCACCCGGAACCTCCATCGGACCAAAGACGATCTTGCCGCCTCCCGATGTAACGCGCTCGATCGCACTGTCGATTTCGGGCACGTTGAAGTAATAGGCCCAGTAAGTCACCGGCATGTCGGCCGGCTTGGTCATCATGCCGCCGGTCTGTTTTCCGTGTTCGGCGAAGATGCGATAAGTGCCCATATCGCCCATGTCGAAGTCGTGATCCTTGGTCCAGCCGAAGACCTTACCATAGAAATCGAAGGCCTGCTGCCAGTCGCCGGACATCAGTTCGTGCCAGCCGACATGGCCGGGCGTTGCCATGTCCGGCCGCCAGCCGTCATCGTTTTCCATCGGGAATGGCGTCATGATGCAGAGAACGGCGCCACTCGGATCGGCGACCACGGCGAAGCGGCCGATGGTCGGGATATCCTCGGGCGGGCGGCGGACGCTGCCGCCATTGGCGGCGAAATCCCGGGCCGACTGATCGACATCATCGACCGCGACATAGCCCGTCCAGTTCGGCGGGATGCCCTGTCCTTCGAGCTCGGCCGGAAACTGCATCATGCCGGCGACGCCGCGGCCATTGGCCTCGAAGATGGTATAGACGCCCATCTCGCCCATCGGCATTTCCTTGGTCGCCCAGCCGACGACCGAGCCGTAGAATTTTGCAGCTGCCGCCGGATCGGGCGTCATCAGCTCGCACCAGATGAACTTGCCATGCGTATCGGATGCCATGATCTTTCCCTTTCAGACTATCGGATGTTATTTCCACCAGGCATGCGCGCGCCGGGGATTACGGCTTGCGTGCGTAGCGCGCTTGCATGAATTGCTTCCAGCTGCCGTCGGCCTGCTTGGCCGATGAAGTGAAGGTGCGGTTGTCGTCGTCTATGAAGGCGATCTGTTCGCGGTAATCCTGCTCGGCGCCGGAAAACTCGAAATCAGGACCGCGAGTATAGAGGGTTAGCACCTTGCCATCGGGCGACATCTCCCCCTCATAGATCCACATATGATCCATCATCGAGCCGATCCAGGTGCCGATATATTTGCCCCTGGAGGCGGAGTAGCCGAGGGTCAGCACCGTGGTTCCAGCGCCGCAACCCGGCACGTCGCCGTTTCCTTCGGCGACGAACCAGATGCCGTGAAGCGAGCGGACCACCTCGGTCCATTGCTCGTTTGGGCTCATGTCGTTGGACGTGACGCTCCAGGTGCCGACGAGCTTTTCGAGAAACCGATGCTCCTCGCGCACCTTTGCAGGTTCCATCATTCTTCATCCTCCCTTGAATGATGTTGGCTTGAATGATGCTGGCAGATGTCAGTGACAGCAGGATGGACCATTCCTGGCGCTCTCGTATTCGTCGTGGCGCTTGACGAAATCCATGGTCGAGGTCTCGTTGCGGCCCTTCGGGGCGCAATCGAGCACCATCAGTGTGCCGAGCGCTTCCTCGCCACCTCGCGCATAGTTGGAATAGGTGTGGAAGATCTCCCCCTTGTCGTTCTTGTAGAAGACGCTCATGCCGGGAAGCTCGTCATGGGCATCTTCGGATTTGATCTCGGTGAAATTGTAGAAAACCTTGCCCTTGGCCAGATCCTCGGGCGTGAAGGAAACGTGGTAGTCGAAGTTGAAATCGCTGTTCAGCGACGAGACCCAGGGAAATTTCCAGCCCATGCGCTTCTTGTAGGCTTCGATGCGTTCGACCGGGGCGCGGGCAACAGCGACCCAGGTGACATCGTGATTGTTGAGATGCGGCAGCATGCCATCGACATGATCGGACAGGAAGGAGCAGCCGGTGCAGCCTTCCTTCCATTCCGGCCCCATCATGAAATGATATACCATCAGCTGGCTGCGGCCATCGAAGAGATCGGAGAGCGATTTTTGACCCGTCGGCGTATCGAAGTGGTAGTCCTTGTCGACCTTGACCCAGGGCAACGCCATGCGCTCGGCGCGCAGCTTGTCACGCTGGCGGGTCTCTTCCTTCTCCTTGAGCAACAGGGCGCGGCGGGCTTCGAGCCATTCTTCGCGGGAAACGACAGCATTCTGCATGATCGCACGCCCTCCTCCGGCGTGGCCGGCAAGGACCGGCATTTCGTTCTGCTTCGCTTGACTAAATAGATTGATATCAATAGAAATAGATCATGTCAAATTCGGCCGAGATTCCCTATTCCACAACGCTTCTGGTGCGCGACACCTGCCTCTGCCTGCATGTTCAGCGGGCGGCGCGCGCGCTCGCACGGCTGTTCGACGATGCACTGCGTCCTGTCGGCCTCACCAACGGGCAATTCTCGCTGATGATGTCGCTCAACCGGCCGGAGCCGCCGCCGATGGGGCCGGTCGCCAATCTGCTGGCCATGGACCAGACGACGCTGACCGCCGCTCTAAAGCCGCTGCAGCGCCGTGGATGGGTAAATG
Source organism: Rhizobium sp. OAE497 (assembly GCF_040546565.1). Classification (NCBI taxonomy): domain Bacteria; kingdom Pseudomonadati; phylum Pseudomonadota; class Alphaproteobacteria; order Hyphomicrobiales; family Rhizobiaceae; genus Rhizobium; species Rhizobium sp. OAE497. Next base: position 525,950 of record NZ_JBEPOA010000002.1, on the reverse strand, counting down.
TAACGCCGAGCCCGAAAGACAAGCGCTCGCGGCTCCTGAGCCTGACGGCCGAGGGCAAATCGGTGCTCGCCGCTGCCGTGCCGATCTGGCAAAGCACGCATGCGATGCTGGAAGACAAGCTGCCTGGCGCCAATGGCGACGGCCTGCGCGCGATGCTGCTGTCGCTCTGCTGATCAGAGCGCGATGCGCGGATCGGCGCCGAAATCGGCTCTGGAGAAACCGATCCTGACCTTCGGAAATTCGCAGATCGCCTGGACGCCCGTAGCCGACAGCCGGATGCGCCAGGTCTGCCGCTCGGCGGGTTCGCGGGCGCTGAAGGCGCTGGCGGTTAGCAGTGCGATATTGCGGCCATTGCGGGGATCGCGCACGGATTCATAGAGGATCGCTTCGCCACCGGCCGCGCGGGCGGCTTCGGCCAGCGCCTGGCATGGCTCGTAATTCTGCAGGTCCGTCCATGCCGCGCGGTCGCGATCAAGCGGCGGGATAGTCAGGTCGAGTGCTGCCCTGGTCGAAACCGGTACCGAAAAGGCGGTATATTCGGCGGCATTGGCGGGCAGCGGTGTATCAGGCGAATCCGCGAAGAACAGCAGGCGGTAGAAGGCCATTTCCGACAGCGCCGTCTCGACCTTTTCCGAGGCATAGAAGACCCCGAGCGTGCGCCCTGCCCGTCGAAAGCGCGAACCGTGCGGATAGACCGCGCCATAGCGGAAGGGCGTCGCCAGCAGATAATCCAGCCCCTGACATTCAGGCGGTAATGCGGGCTTGCTCTCTTCCAGCAGGTTTTCGAGCAGCGACTGCTCCTCCAGCGTATCGACGAGCTTCAGCGTCGAGATCTGATGCTGCGCCTCCACCAGCCGCCAGAAGCGGCCAGAGACGGCACGCAGCTCAGACGACAGCGCGGCGGGCGTCCAGATAGGCAAGGACATCGGTGAGGCCTGATATGCTGACGATCTTGTCGAGAGGCGTGGCGCCAAGCGCCGTATTGGCATTGCGCAGCCACTGCCGCGCCACCGCCTCGTCGCCGCCGACGATCGCATCCAGCGAGCGGAACAGGCGCACTAATAGAATGGCGAGCTCGAACGGCTTGCTGTTGCGCTCCAGCAGATGATCCTGCCGCTTCATGCGCGAAACGGTAGCTTCGGAAACGCCGAGCACGGCAGCGAGCGTCCTGGCGCTGATGCCGAGGCGGTCGGCGGCGTTGACGGCAGCCTTGGTGATGACGGCGGCTTCGGCCGTCGAGCGGGCCTGATCAGGGCTTGGTACGGGCATGTGCTTATCCTTTCCTTGGAAAGAATATAGCGATTTTATTTCAGAAGAAAAGGTATGCAATTTCGGAGATGGTGGGGGCTGCGGCCCGGAGCCCCCTCACCCTGCCCTCTCCCCGCTGGGGAGAGGGGAAACTCAGCGGGTGCGGCTAGCTCCCTTCTCCCCCGCGGGGAGAAGGTGCTGGCAAGCGGATGAGGGGGCTCCGGGTGCGGAGCCATCCACCATCGAGGCTCTCCGCCCCTTCTCCCTAGGAGAAGGCAAAACCCAATCAGGCAACGGTGACCGGAACTTCGGTCGAGGTGCGCATCGCGTGGCTGTACGGGCAGACGATGTGGGCGGCAGCGGCAAGCTTTTCAGCCGTTTCGCGATCGAGACCCGGGATGTGGACCGTCAACGCCACTTCGATGCCGAAGCCACCGCCATCTTCGCGCGGGCCGATGCCGACCTTGGCGGAGACGGTCGCGTCTTCCGGAATCTTGACCTTCTGCTGGCCAGCGACAAATTTCAGAGCGCCCAGGAAGCAGGCGGAGTAGCCGGCGGCAAAGAGCTGTTCCGGGTTGGTGCCGGTGGCGCCGTCGCCGCCGAGTTCCTTCGGAACCGTCAGCGTGACGTCGAGAACGCCGTTATCGGTTACGGCGCGGCCTGCGCGGCCACCGGTGGCGGATGCTTGGGTGGTGTAGAGGATAGGCATGTCAGTCTCCTTTGCGTTGGGGTTGCGATTTATATAATGCGCAATTAAATTGTACGCAAGTGAATTTTGCAAATTGCATTCGGAATCTGAAAAGACGACAATTGCAGAGACAGGACACACGGATATGAAAGCGCAGACGGCAAGGACGATGGAAATACCGGCAGAGGAAAAGAAGCTGGAGCGCCAGCTCTGTTTCGCGGTCTATTCGACGGCGCACGCCTTCACCCGCGCCTACAAGCCGATCCTCGACAAGGTCGGCCTCACCTACCCGCAATATCTGGCCATGCTGGTGCTCTGGGAAAAATCGGAATTGCCGGTGAAGACGATCGGCGAAAAGCTCGACCTCGATTCCGGCACGCTCTCGCCACTCCTGAAGCGGCTGGAACAGAACGGCCTGATCAAGCGCATTCGCGATTCCCGCGACGAGCGCCAGGTACTGGTATCGCTGACGCCGAAGGGCGACGCGATGCGCGGCGAGGTCGATACGATCATGGGCTCGATCGGTGAAGCGATCGGCTGCACGCTCGAGGAAATGACGGAGATCCGCAAGCTGCTGGAAGGCCTGCGGTCGAATTTGAACGGCGCGGAGTGAAGAGACCCGCGCCGATGGCGCGGGCCGGTTTCGCTATTCGGCGGCCTGATAGGCGGCCGGGACTGCCGTACGGGAGCCGCGCGGACCGAGAGCGGCGAAGAGGGCCACCAGCACCGAGAGGATGGCGACGAAGCTGACGCCGGCGGTATAGGCGTCGTAGCCCATCGACGGGGCGGCGCTGAAGACGGCGGAGGCTGCTGCGAGCACAATGCCGCCGCCGATCTGGAAGGCGGCGAACAGCAGGCCGGAGGCGAGGCCCGACTTGTCTTCCTCGACATCAGAGAGTGCCGCAACCTGCACCGACGGATAGGTCATCGCATAACCGACGCCGAGCGGGATCTGCGACAGCGCGACGAGCAGCACCGGATTGACGTGGCCGGCAGCCAGCACCCAGAAGATATAGCTCGAGGCCTGCAGGGCGACGCCAAGTGTCATCAGGCCCGTGGTGCCGCGGTTCTGGGCGATCGTCGCGAAGCGCGGTGCCAGCACCATGACGCAGACGCCACCGAAGGCGAAGCAGAAGCCGGTCGCAAAGGCCGACCAGCCGAGTTCATCCTGATAATAGAGCGTGGCGATGAACTGGAAGCCGACATAGACGCCCTGGAACAGCGCTGCCAGCAGGTTGGCATGGCTGAGCTTCGCCTTGCGGAAGATGCCGAGCGGCACCATCGGATCCTTGTGCTTGGATTCGACGACCAGGAACAGGCCGATCAGCACCACGGCGGCGACGAGCGAGCCCCAGGTCGGGACCGCATTCCAGCCCTCGGCGGCGGCATTGGTGATGCCGAAGACGAAGAGCAGCAGGCCGGGGGTGATGGTGAGCGCGCCGGCCCAATCGAAGGACGGGCGCTTGCCGCCGAGCGCAACGTCACGCGGCAGCACATAGGGAGCGGCGATCAGCGCGAGGATGGCCACCGGGGCGCCCATGACGAGCGTCGCCCGCCAGCTGATGATCGTGGCGGCACCGCCGAGAACCATACCGAGCACGAAGCCGGTGGCACCCGTCGAGGCGAAGACGCCGAGCGCCTTGGCGCGGGCATTGCCTTCGCCAAAGACGGAGAGCAGCAGGGCGAGCGCGGCAGGCGCAGTAAAGGCTGCGGCGATGCCCTTGATCAGACGGGCGGCGATCAGCGTCGGGCCGCTGTCCACGAAGCCGCCGGCAATGCTGGCGGCGGCGAAGACAGCGAGCGACCAGAGGAAGACGCGGCGATGGCCGAAGACATCGGCGACGCGGCCGCCGAGCAGCAGGAAGCCGCCATAGCCCAGCACATAGGCGCTGACGGCCCATTGCAGCGAGGTGGCCGGCATCCCAAGTTCCGCCTGGATGGCGGGAAGCGCCACGCCGATGGTGGAAACGTCCATGGCATCAAGGAAATTGGCGGCGCAGAGCAGCAGCAGTGCCAGCCCCGCGCCCCTTGGCGATTGGGAGAGTGTCATCGAAATCGTTCCTTTCGGCTGCCGCGGTTGGGAGGAAGCGGCAGGGAACGAGAAAATGACCATCTCCTAATCCTATTGAAAATTGATAGTACCCATGGCAGGTATTACTGATAATGATAAACGATGCGACCCTCAGAAAGATCGACCTAAACCTGCTTCTCGCCTTCTCGGTGCTGATGCAGGAGCGCAATGTCAGCCGCGCGGCCGAACGGCTGTTGCTCGGGCAGCCCGGGCTTTCAGCCGCCCTGAAGCGGTTGCGAGAGGCGCTGAACGACGAACTTTTCGTGCGCGTCGGGCGCGGCCTGCAGCCGACGCCGAGGGCGCTGTCGATCGCGCCGGTCATCGAGGAGGCGCTCACCTGCATCGAAAAGGCCATCCGCCCGCCCGCCGCCTTCGATCCCGCGATCTATGAAGGCGAGTTCCGCATCAGCATGTGCGACAATCTCGAGACCGCCTTCTTCGGCCCGCTGGCGGCGCGCCTGCGGCAGCTGGCGCCCGGTGCGAAGCTGATCGGCGTCGCCTCGGAAAAGCGAGAGGCGGCAAAGCTTCTTGATGACGGCGCCTATGACTTCAGTGTCGCCGTCCATGGCGAACCGGCCTCCTGGCATGTGCGCGAGCCGCTGTTCGAGCAGTGCTCGATGTCGATCTACGACCCCACTCAGTTGCGTCTCAAGGCGCCGCTCGGGCTCGCCGATTTCGTCGCCAACCCGCATATCACGATCGCCTATGACAGCGACGTGGCGGCGACCACGCTCGACATCGCGCTTGCCCGCATCGGCCAGAAGCGGACGGTTGCCGCCAGCGTGCCCCGCTTCTCGGCGCTGCCGACGGCGCTGAAGGCAATGCCGGCGATCGCCACGGTGCCCGAAGCGATCGCCCGCTGCATGGCGCAGCTGCACGGACTGGCGATCGCCAGGCTGCCTTTCGACATTCCGGCCGATCCTGTCTCCATGCTGTATCGCCGTGTCGACCAGGCCGATAGCCGGGCCGTCTGGTTCCGCAGACTGTTCATCGAGGTAGCAGCGGCCGCCCTCGAAGCCTCTGGATGCACGACCACGATTGCGAAAAAAGCCGCTGCTTAACGACTTGTTTGCCAAGCTGCCTTAAAAAAGCCGATCACGAAATGTGTTTGGCATAATCGGGAACGTGAGGTACAACGTCTCGCCGAGTGATTTGGGGCTGGACCGATAAAACTTGGGAGGCACTGCCGTTGAGGGGCAAAACCATCTCCGCGATTCTGTTCGCAGGACTGGCCGTCACGGGTTGCAGCACGGCCAACGAGCCAGACGCACTCGATGCCAAAGCAACACCCGCAGCGAAGAAGACCGTCGCCGCCGCTCCGGGCAAAGTCACCTACAATTACACCGCCAAGGACCGCGAGTGCCTGAAGCGCGCGATGTATTTCGAATCCGAGCATTCGGATCGTGATGGCTATATGGCCGTCGGTACCGTGGTGATGAACCGCCTGACCTCGCAGGCCTATTCCGATTCCATCTGCGGCGTTGTCGGCCAGAAGAAGCAGTTTGCGCCTGGCGTCCTGACCCGCACAGTCGAGCCGGTTGCCGAGCCGCAGCTCGATGCTGCCGCCGACGACATTCTGCGCGGCGCCCGCCATCCAGGCGTCAAGGAAGCGATGTTCTTCCATACCGAGGGGCTGAGATTCCCCTATGGCAACATGCATTATGTCACCGCCGCCGGCGGCAACGTCTTCTACGAGAAGCGCGGCAAGGACGGCGAACTGCAGACGCCGGCGCCGATGCCTTCCTATGAAGTGGCGATGAACTACGTTTCCAACGACCAGCGCTCGGGCGCCGTCCAGTTCGCCGGCGTCGAGCAGTATAGCGCCGCTCCGCAGCCGGCCCCGGCAGCGCCTGCCGTCGGCGCCCCGCCGCCGCCTTCGACGCAGGTCGCCTATACGCAGGTCGCCGCCGCTGATCCGGATGGCCCGGCGCCGTTCGAAATCCTGCTGCCGGAGACCGGCCCGGTCCCGGCCGCGATGCCCGGCGAAGCCGCGCCCGCACCCGCCCTGGCCCTCCAGCCCGCCTCCACAGGCTCGCTGCCGCAGGCCTCGCAGATGCAGATGCAATTCCAGGCGCAGCCGGCACCCCAGACCCTGCAGGCACCACAGCTGCAGCCCGCCGCCGATGTCCTGACCCCGCCCACCCGCGTCGTCCTGCCAACGCCGCGCCCGGCCTACAACAGCGCATCGCTCAATCTCGGGCCGCTGCGCGCTGGCGGCTAAAGGCGGATCGCTCCATTGAGAAAGCTCCCGGGCCTTGCCTCGGGAGCTTTTTTTTGGGCTTACGTCTTCGCTTTGATTACCGCGTCTTGCCCTCATCGGCCTGCATCACGTCAGGCGCGAAGCGGCCGCGTTCGTCGGCTTCCATCAGCTCGTTGCTGACATTGCGGATATGGCGGGCCATCGCCTTGTAGGCGGCGTCGGGATTGCGCAGTTTGAGCGCCGTCAGGATCGCATGGTGATCGCCGATCCACAGCGGCCGTACGCTGGGTGCGTGAATGTGCTCATGCAGCTTCTTCCACATCAGCGACTCGTCGCGCTGCACCCAGAGCGCCTCGACGATCGAGACGATGATCGCGTTGCCGGTCATCCGTGCGATGGTCATGTGGAAATCGCGGTCGCCCTTTTCGTTGAGCAGGGTGACATCGGTCTCGTGTTCCATCTGCGCAATGCATTCTTCCAGCACCGCGATATCGTAATTCGTCGCCCGCTCGGCAGCCATCGCCGCAGCGCTGGATTCGATCGCAAGCCGGGCTTCCAGTAACTCGAACGGTCCCGGCCCGGCATCGGCATTGATCTTGTCGAAATTCACCTGGTTGCCGCGCACCGGCAGCACGACGATACCGGCGCGGCCCTTCACTTCGACGAGGCCGCGCATTTCGAGCGCGATCACCGCCTCGCGCACGACGGGGCGGCTGACCTCGAGCTCCTCCGCAAGCTCGCGCTCGGAAGGCATGCGCCAGTCGGGATTCTTGACATTCGCCTCGATCATCCGGGCGATGCGCCGCGCGACGATCTGGTAGAGCCGCTGTTCCCCCTGGACCCTCAGCGGTGGTGCGGCTGCTTCCATCTTCTTCTCCTTGCGCGCCACCCTCTAAAGCCGGGTGGCGCCGTTTCGATAACCAGCCTCAGGCGCTGGCGGCCATGCGGCGCTCTTCTTCGGGCAGCCACGAGCGGTAGAGCGGGTGCTCCGCCGTGATCGGCATCGGCGTCGGTTTGCCGGTGCGCTGCGAATAATAGGCAGCGGTAACAAGTTCCAGCGAATTGCGCGCATCCTGCAGCGTCACCGGCGGCTCCTTGCCGTCGATGATTGCCTGATGGAAGAGCTCGAACTGGCGGGTGTAGCCGTCTTCCGTCGGCTCATAGCCGGCAAGCGCGTCATCGATCCGCTTCTGGTGTTCTTCGGTCCCGGCGATGAAGGTCCAGGGATCGCGACCCATCGTGTAGGGTTCGAGGATGCTTTCGGCAACGAGATCGTGGAAGCAGAAACGCAGGCGCGAGATCTCCTTGCGGGAGCCGAGCGTCATCGACAGCGTTGCCAGCGAGCCGTTCTGCATCTTGACGGCAAGCGCCATCGTGTCCTCGACCTCGATCTTGTTCACCAGCGTTGCGCCATAGGCGAAGACCTCGGCGCAGGCGCCGTGCACGTAGTTCAGCATGTCGTGAGCATGGATCGCGTGTCCGAGAAGGCCGCCGCCGAGCTCGCTCTTCCACTTGCCGCGCCACGGAACCTCGTAATAGGCAGGACCGCGCCACCAATGGGTCTCGATCGTCGTCATGAACGGGCGGCCGGTCAGGCCGAGTTCGATCAGCCGCTTCAGCTTCTGCAGGCCGGATCCATAGCGATATTGGAAGATCGGCATCAGCTTCCTGCCATTGGAGCGGGCGACGATGCGGCTCATCTCGTCGACATCGGCGATCGAGCCGAAAAGCGGCTTCTCGCAGATGACATGCTTGCCTGACTCGATACCCTTCTTGCAGAGCTCGAAATGCGAATCCGGCGGGGTCGAGACGTCGATGACATCGAGGTCATCGCGGGCAAGAAGCTCGTCGGCATTCTGCGTGTATTCGGGGATGCCGTGCTTGGCGCACAGTTCGCGTCCGCGATCTTCATCGAGAGAGCAGAGAACGGGAACCTCGAAGAGATCCTTGTTCCAGTCGTAGCCGATCATGTGGCGGGCGGCGATACCGGCGCCGATGACGCCAACGCGCAATTTCTTGGTCATGATATCTCCTCCTAGCGTCCGCCGAGCCGGACGGCCTTGGTCTGCGCTTCCAGCGAAAGGCGGCAGACCTCATAGACATGCGCCTGGGTCATCGCCGTTTCGGAGCGGTCGCGAACGTCGGCGGTGAAGGCGTCGAAGTAATCGAGCTTCTCGTCGCTGCAATCGATGTGCCTGTTTTCCGTGCCGTTGACGAGGAACAGATGGTCCTTGCCGGGGCGACCGGAAATATCGATGTACTTGCGCAGCTCGATATAGCCTTCGGTGCCGAGAATGGTCAGGCGCCCGTCACCCCAAGTGCCGAGACCTTCGGGGGTGAACCAGTCGACGCGGACATAACCGGAACCGCGATCCGAGCGCAGCAGCACCTCGCCGAAATCCTCGAATTTCGGCTTTTCCGGCATGCCGAAATTGCCGATCGAGCTGGCGACGACTTCGCCCGTGGTCGAGCCGGTATAGAACAGGAACTGGTCGACCTGGTGCGATGCAATATCGACGATGATGCCGCCGAAAGCTTCCGGGTCGAAGAACCAGTCCGGCCGGGTCGGCAGCTGCAGCTTATGCGGCCCCATCCCGATCGTCTGAATGACCTTTCCGATCGCGCCTTCCTTGACGAGCTTCCCCGCCTTGACGGCGGAGCGCACGCAATGGCGCTCCGAGAAGCAGATCGAGAAGATGCGGCCGGTCTCGGCAACGGTCTTCTTCACCTCTTCCAGCTGCGCGAAAGTGGTGACGCCAGGCTTGTCGGTCATCACGTCCTTGCCGGCCTTCATGGCGCGGATCGCCAGACCGGCGCGATCGCGCGGGATCGCGGCGATGCAGATGACATTGATCGACGGATCGGCAAACAGCGCCTCGCGATCGATCTGCGGCGTATCCGGATAGGTTTTCTTGAAATTATCGAGCAGCGCCGGGACCGAAGTTTTCGGGCAATAGCCGACAAACTCCCCACCCGCCGCAAGCAATCCCTTCACGTGATCGAACGTATGCCCATGGTCGATCCCGACGACGGCAAATCTCAACATTTTGGTATATTCCTCCTGCAAAGACCGTGGGAGCGCGGCCTCTCTTTTCCTCAATCTGGTCAAACCAGATACTCAAACCCCACAGCTGTCAAGAATGTTTTTGCGCGCCATATGCGACAAATGCGGCGCATACTGACGTGCATCAGGCTTTTAGAAATTTCTTTCCGAAAGGCGGTTGACAATCTGGTAAGACCAGACATGTTTTACACAGATCGCCTAACTGGGCGGGAGGCCCTTAGCCGCGATCGCTGGAGGAGCTTGAATATGAAACTCACCCGCATTGGCCTGTGGGCAGCGTCTGCGCTGCTTGCAGCCACGGCGCTGACGGGTATTGCCCGGGCGCAGGAAATCACAGTCTTCTGCGACGACCTCGGCTTCGGCTGCCCGACGATGGAACCGGTCGTCAAACGCTTCGAGCAGGAAAATTCAGGCATCAAGGTGAAGCTGGAGGTCGTGCCCTACCAGTCGCTGGTCGAGAGCCTGCCGGTGCAGCTGGAATCCGGCCAGGGACCGGATGCGGCAATCATCACCGATCTCGGCGGCCTCAGCCGCTACTATCTCGATCTCACGCCCTATGTCGATGCGGCGAATTTCGACAAGGAATATCACCAGACGCTTCAATGGCTGCGCGGTCTCGATCCGAACGGCAAGGCGATCAACGGCATGCCGACGACGCTGACGGTGAACGGCGCCTATGTGAACCTGACGCTCTTCGAACAGGCCGGCGTGCCAGTGCCGAAGGAGGGAGCGACCTGGGCCGAGTGGGCGGATGCCACCCGCAAGGTCGCAAAGGCCACCAATACCGAATTCGCGATGGAAATGGACCGCTCCGGCCATCGCTTCGCCAGCCTGGCAATCAGCTACGGCGCCGAACTCGTCGACGACAAGGGACAACCGGTCATCGACAAGGGCCTGAAGGATGCCGTCGAGCAATTCGTTGCCTGGCACAAGGACGGCACGATGCCGATGGACCTGTGGGGTGCCGTGGGCGGGGCGACGCACCGCGAGTTGTTCTCCGACTTCCTGAACGCCAAGACCGTGCTCTACTTCGGCGGCTCCTGGACGCTCAGCCAGATGGACCGGGAAGTGGGCGACCTCTTCGATTGGGAAGTGGCACCGGCCCCCTGCGGCCCGTCGTCCTGCACCGTGATGCCCGGCGGCGGCGCGCTTGTCGGCTTCAAGCATACCAAGAACCCCGAAGCCGTCGGCAAGTTCATCGACTATCTGGCGCAGTCGAAGAACAATGCCGAGATCGTCTCGGCAGCGGTCGAGATCCCGGCGGCGAAGTCGCTGATCGAGGGCGGCGTGCAATATCCGGGTGCGTCGAAGCGCACGCAGGAATCGCTTGCGACCTATATCGGCCAGATCCCGAAGATGGCGCCTGCCGCCTACCGCTTCCAGGGCTGGCGCTATCAGCGCGCCATGATGAACGCGATGACGACACGCATCAGCCAGGTGCTGAACGGCGAACTTGACGTCGACACGGCTCTTGCCCGCGTCAAGCAGGATGTCGAGACCGCCATCAAGGCCGCCGGTCAATAAGCCCAGACCCGAAGGAGACGAGCATGGGCATAAAGGCCCAATTCGCAAACACCGCCGGCGGCATCGCAATGCTGCCGGCACGGATTGTGGAGCCCGTGATGACCGGGCTGCAGAAGCTCCTCGGTATCAAGCGAATGCCATGGGTCTTCCTCATCCCGAACCTTCTGGCAGTGACCCTCTTCTCGCTGCTGCCCGTCGCCATCAACGTCTATTATTCCGTCACCGGCAGCGACCGGCTCTACCCAAGCGAACGCCCCTATATCGGCGGCTTCAACTACGAGACGCTGTTCGATTGCGGCAATTATCTCGATGCATCGAGCTGCACGACCGATCTCTTCTGGCGAGCGGTCGGCAACAGCCTGGTCTTCGTGCCGATCCAGGTCATCTGCATGATCGGGGTGGCGCTGCTCGCCGCCGTCTGCCTCAACCGGGAAATCCGCGGGCGCGGGTTCTTCCGTGCCGTCTTCTTCTTTCCCGTAATGCTGTCACCCGTCGTGGTGGCGCTGACCTGGCAATGGATCCTGCAGCGCAATGGCGCGCTGAACGGCATCCTGATCTGGGCCGGGCTTTCGCCGGTCAACTGGCTGGTCTTTCCGAACACAGCCTTCTTCTGGTCGGTCTTCGTTACCGTCTGGGCGCATATGGGCTTCTATACGATCATCCTGCTTGCCGGGTTGCAGTCGATCCCGCGTGACGTCTACGAGGCGGCGAAGATGGACTCTGCCACCAACTGGCGCGTCTTTACCCGCATCACCCTTCCGCTTCTGAAACCCGTTCTCCTCGTCGTCTTCGTGCTCTGCGTCATCCGCTCGGTGCAGACCTTCGACGAGCTCTATGTGCTGACCGGCGGCGGCCCGGGATCGGCGACCATGCTGATCGTTCAATATATCTACGAGGTCGGTTTTGCGGTGCAGCCGCGCAATTTCGGACTGGCCGCCGCGGCATCCCTGCTGCTCGGTGTCGTGCTCCTGATCTTCACGGGCATCCAGCTCCGCTTGTCGAGAGGTTCGCAGAATGGCTGATGCTGCCCTGTCCAAGTCCGAAACATCGGCCCGCAGCCTGCTTTTCGCACGCCGCGGCCGCAAGCGGCTCGATTTCAGCGACTGGCTGACCTACGGCTTCCTCGTACTTGGCCTGCTGGTCATGTTCACGCCGGTTGCCTGGATGGTGTTGTCGTCATTCAAGACGCAATCGAGCCTGCAGGAGTTTCCGCCGAGCATTCTGCCTTATGCGAGCGAGACGGTCACGGTCGAAGGCTTCGACCAGCCGCTGCCGCTCTTCGACGTGACGATGAAGGACGGCAGCAAGGATCGTCTGGCGCAGATCCGCCGTGTCGGCAAGAACGCCCAGATGATCGACCCCGACAATCCGGCCGCCGGCCGGGTCACGATCGCGGTGACGGATGCTGTGCCTGTCCGAAAGGTGCGCCTCGCAACCGAGAATTATACGAACCTTGTCGCGAGCTCCGGCCAGGCGATCGGCCTCTATGTCTATAACAGCCTGTTCATCACCGTCGTGGCGACGATCATCACGCTGATCATGAACTCGATGGCGGCCTTCGCCCTGTCGAAATACCGTTTCGCCGGCAGCAACGTTGCGCTCGTCTCGATCCTCTCGACGCTGATGATCCCGGCGACTGTCGTGCTCGTTCCGACCTATCTAATCGTCTCCGAGCTCGGTCTCGTCGGCAATCTCTGGGGCGTGATCCTGCCGACCGTGGCGACACCGACCGGGGTCTTCCTGCTGCGCCAGTATATGCTGACGATTCCCGACGAGCTGATCGAGGCTGCCCGTATGGACCACGCCAGCGAATGGCGGATCTTCTGGCGCATCGTGCTGCCGCTGTCGTCGCCGGCGCTTGCCGTTGTCGCGATCTTCTCGATCCTGTCGCGCTGGAACGACTTCCTGCTGCCGCTCGTCGTCCTCAACAAGCGCGAGGTCTACACGCTGCAGCTGGCTCTCAATTCCTTCCAGAGCGAATTCGAGGTGCGCTACGACATGCTGCTCGCCATGACGACGCTGACGGCGCTGCCGCTCGCCTGCGCCTTCATCTTCCTGCAGCGCTACATCACCACGGGCATCGCTTCCACAGGCATCAAGTGAGTTTCATCCATGGCCAATCTCGTTCTCGAAAATGTCAGGAAATCCTTCGGTGCGCTGGAGGTGATCCCGAGCATCAACCTCGACATCAAGGACGGCGAATTCGTCGTCTTCGTCGGACCGTCGGGCTGCGGCAAGTCGACCTTGCTGCGGATGATCGCCGGCCTTGAAGAGACGACGGGGGGCGATATCCGCATCGACGGCGGCAGCGTCATCGACACACCGGCGGCTGACCGCGGTGTCGCGATGGTGTTTCAGTCTTATGCCCTCTATCCGCACATGACGGTGCGCCAGAACCTCAGCTTCGGCCTCGAAAACATCCACATGCCGAAGGAAGAGATCAACAAGCGTGTCGAGGCAGCGGGGCGACTGCTGCAGATCGATACGTTGCTGGAGCGTCGGCCGCGCCAGCTTTCCGGCGGCCAGCGCCAGCGCGTCGCGATCGGCCGGGCGATCACCCGTGATCCCAAAATCTTCCTTTTCGACGAGCCACTGTCGAACCTTGACGCCGAGCTGCGCGTGCTGATGCGCGTCGAGATTACCAAGCTGCACGAGCGCCTCGGCAACACGATGATCTATGTGACGCACGACCAGATCGAAGCCATGACCATGGCCGACAAGATCGTCGTTCTGCGCAAGGGCGTGGTCGAGCAGGTTGGCGCGCCGCTTGAGCTTTACAACAAGCCGCGCAACACCTTCGTCGCCGGCTTCATCGGCTCGCCGCGCATGAACCCTGATCGACGGGAAGATCACGGCGTCAGGCGGCGGCTCCGTCACCTTCGAAGGCAACGGCCTTCCTCCGCTGACGCTGCCGCTCGGCATCGACCTTCCCGTCGGCGCCAAGGCGACGCTCGGCATCCGGCCGGAGGACATCATCGTCGGCGACACCGGCTGGCCGACGAACCTCACCGTCGCAGAACAGCATGGCGCCAACAGCTATCTGCATTGCACCTTGCAGAACGGAGAGCCGATCCTCGTGCACCAGCAGGGGCAGAGCCGGGTCGAGCGCGGCGATACACTGAAGATCGCACCACGGGCCGGCCATTGGCACCTTTTCGACGAGCAGGGATTGCGCATCGACACGCAATAGCCAGCTCAAAGGCCGCGGCGTTTTGGCGAGGAACAGAAAGCAGATCTGACGCGTTTTCCCGGCTGTTCCTCCCTCATGAACGAGAGCCGCCGTGACCCAGACCAAGCGCAAGACACCGCAACTGGATGAAGACGAACGCGTGGAGACGGGGAAGGGCGCGAGCCCGCAGACGGCAAGTCCCGAAGCAGAACAGCCGGACGAGACGGAGGAGAAGAAGCCGTCGATCATCCGCCGCCATCCACTGGCAACGCTGCTGATCGTCGTCGCGATCATTGCCGTTGCCGTGATCGGCTATTTCGTCTGGCTCATCTATTTCCATCCCTATGAAAGCACCGACGACGCCTTTATCGACGCGCGCAGCTTCTCGGTTGCGGCCAAGATTTCCGGTTATGTGGCGGATGTTCCGGTCTCCGACAACCAGCATGTCGATGCTGGTGCAGTGATCGCCAAGATCGATCCGCGCGACTATCAGATCGCGCTGGATCAGGCCAACGGGCAGATCGGCGTTGCCAAGGCGGCGGTCGCGAGCGCCGATGCGCAGATTGCGGCTGCGGGTGCGGCGATCGACGAGGCGAAGGCGCAGCAGACATCGGCGGCTGCGGCCCTCCAATATGCCAAGGACGAGAACGACCGCCAGCAACAGCTGGTGAAGAGCGGCGCGGGCTCCGAACAGGCGGCACAGCAGGCCGCATCGACGCTCCGCCAGGGGCAGGCGAGCTATGCCCAGTCGCAGGCAAGCGTGACCTCGGCCGTCAAGAACCAGGCAGCCGCCGAGGCGCAGAAGGCAAGCGCTATCGCCAGCCTGCATCAGGCCGAGGCACAGGCGGAAGCCGCGCAGCAGAACCTCGACTATACGACCATCACCGCCGCCCAGCCGGGCCGCGTCGTCAAGCTCAGCGGCTCAAAGGGTCAATATGTTCAGGCCGGTCAGGCGATATCGATGTTCGTGCCGGACGAAATCTGGGTGACCGCCAATTTCAAGGAAACCCAGCTGACCGACATGCGCCCCGGCCAGCCGGTCGATCTGACGATCGATGCCTATCCTGACCATGTGCTGAAGGGAAAGATCGATTCCGTGCAGCCCGGCTCCGGTACCGCCTTCTCGCTGCTTCCGGCCGAGAATGCGACGGGCAACTACGTGAAGGTCACCCAGCGTGTTCCGGTCAAGATCGTGGTCGGCAACTGGCCGAAGGATATCGCCATCGGTCCCGGCATGTCGGTGATCCCGACGGTGACGGTGCGGCCGAGGAACTGACATGAGCGGTGCAGCAACCACGGCCGGAGGCGCACCAAAAGCTGCGTCCGGCACCTCGAACCCATGGCTGATCGCCATGGTCGTGTCGCTCGCGACCTTCATGGAAGTGCTCGACACGACGATCGCCAATGTGGCACTGCGCTACATTTCCGGCGGACTTGCCGTCAGCGCCGACGAGGCCTCCTGGGTCGTCACCACCTATCTCGTCTCGAACGCGATCATTCTGGTTGCCTCGAGTTTCATCGCCAAGCGCTACGGGCGGCGGCGCTTCTATCTGCTCTGCCTCGCGACATTCACGGTCGCCTCGATCTGCTGCGGCCTCGCCTGGAACCTCCAGTCCCTCTTGGTCTTCCGGATGATCCAGGGCTTTGCCGGCGGCGGCATGGTGCCGATCTCGCAATCGATCCTTGCCGACTCCTTCCCGCCCGCCAAACGCGGCCAGGCCTTCGCGATGTTCGGTGTCGCCGTCGTCGTCGCGCCTGTCATTGGCCCGACGCTTGGCGGCTATCTCTCCGACAATTTCTCCTGGCACTGGTGTTTCCTGATCAATGGCCCAGTCGGCGTCTTCGCCTTCATCCTCGTCTACATGCTGGTGAAGGAGCCTGAATCGCTGAGGAAGGAACGCGCCGAGATGCGCAGGAAGGGGACGCGTTTCGACATCGCCGGCTTCCTGCTCGTCGCCACCTTCCTCGGCGCGCTGGAACTGGTTCTCGACCGTGGCCAGACGGAGGACTGGTTCGGCTCCAATTTCATCATCGTCACATCGGCGATTTCGGCGCTCGCGCTTCTGCTCGCCATTCCCTGGCTGCTGACGAAATCGAACCCGGTGATCGACGTCCGTCTGCTGGCAAGCCGCCAGTTCGGCGCCTGCGTCATCGTCATGCTGGCGACGGGCGCGATCCTGATCGCCACCACGCAGTTCGTGCCGCAGGTGCTGCAGACCAACTACGGCTACACGGCGACCTGGGCCGGTCTGGCATTGTCGCCCGGCGGGCTGGTGACGATGGCGATGATGTTTGCGGCCGGCCGCCTGACCGGCATGTTCCAGCCGAAATACCTGATCGCCATCGGCATGGGCATCATCGCGCTTGCAATGTGGGACATGACGCGGCTGAACGCCGACCTGAACTTCGGCTTCTTCGTCTGGTCGCGCCTCTATCTCGGCCTTGGCCTGCCGCTGATCTTCATCCCGATCACCGCGGCCTCCTATGATGGCCTGCGCCCCGACCAGACCGACCAGGCCTCGGCGCTGATCAATGCGGCCCGCAATACAGGCGGCTCGATCGGCGTGTCGATCGCCTCGAACGTGCTGGCGCATCGCGAACAATGGCATCAGAGCCGGCTCGTGGAGCACGTGATCCCGTCGGATCCCGGCTATACCAATGCCTTCAACCAGGCGACCCAGTTTTTCACCGACCGCGGCTCAAGCCTGCTCGACGCGCAGGCGCAGGCGACAGGCTGGATCGGCACGCAGGTGCAGACCCAGGCGAGCTATCTCGCCTATATCGACGTCTTCCATGTGCTGATGGTGATCTCGGCGCTGATGGTGCCGCTGGCGCTCATCCTGCGGCGCATCGACTTGAAGCACGGCGCTGCGCCCGGCGGCCACTAAAAGCTCAGTGGCCGTCGACCGGCACCGCTTCCTCGGGGACTGTCTCTTTCAGGTTCTTGCGGTGGAAGATGAAGAGGCCCGCAAACACGATGATGACAGCGCCGACGATGATCTGCGCATCCGGGACGTCGCTGAAGAAGATATAGCCAAGCACGATCGCCCAGAGCAGCAGCGTATATTGCAACGGTGCGAGAAGCGAAGCGGGCGCGAGTTTCAGCGCCCGGGTAATCAGCAGATGCGCGCAGGTGGCAACGACGCCGAGAAGCAGCATGCCGCCCCAGTCGATCATGCTCGCCTGCCGCCAGTCGCCAGTCAGGAGCACCACGGCGATACCGGTCGCCAGCGCCGCAAGTGTCTGCCAGGTCACCAGCGTCGTGTCGCTGGTAGAGCGCAGATAGCGGTTCATGACGAGCGTCAGCGCGAAGGAGAGACTGCCGGCCAGGCCGAAGAGCGACGGCAGCGACAACATCGCCGAGGAGGGACGCAGCGCAATGATGACGCCGACAAAGCCGACGAAGACCGCGAGCCAGCGCCGCCAGCCGATCTTTTCACCCAGGAAAAAATGCGACAGCGCCGCGACGTAGATCGGCCCGGCCATATAGAAGGTCATGACATCGGCAAGCGGCAGATAGGCGACCGCCGCATAAAAGAGGCCGACATCGCAGGTGGTCATCAGCACCCGCATCAGATGGAGCGGCTTCCGCTCGACCCGGAACAGCGCGCCCGGCCCCTGGCGGGCAATCATCGGCCCGAGCACGATGAAGGCGCCGACGGAGCGAATGACGAGCACCTGGCCGACCGCGAAGCTCGCCACCAGCCATTTGCCCATCGCGTCGTTCAGCGCGAAAAGCATATCGCCGATCAGCATGAAGACGATGCCTGTCATGATGACGTTTCCGGCTGCCGCCGTCGCTGAACTCGGTTTCATTTTTCCTGCATTGCCCCGCTATGCCGGCGCAATCGGCGCCGAATGCGGCTTCGTCCTTAACCGCAGCGATGTCAAGCGTTCGATGATGCTAATTCGCGCGGAGAGAGTTTGGGGATGGATCAGTGGATGGTTCGCTGCGGGGTGGGGGACGTCGCGGGAACGGGTTTGGCGCTGCTGTGGAGATCGGCAGCGGCGGCGGCGAGCCCCAGAAGCGCGGCTCTCAGCTGTGCATCGGTGCTTTTGCCGGCACCAAGTTCGAAGACGGCATCCCACAACTCATCCGCGATCACGCGGAGATTGTCATGGCCGCCGCCAAGCAATTCACAGATGTTCTCGACCTTGAGGACCGTATCCTGCACCAGGTCTCGCTTCCCGACATCGGAAAGATCAGTGACTTTATTGGCAACCGACACAAGCTTTATGACAAGTGCAGGAATTGTTTCTTCGCGATACATCAAATTCCCCGTCTACTGATTGCAGTATAATCGGATATTCGTCGCGATTCTACCGCCCCCAATTGGGTGAAACGGTGAAAAAGTCCGGGCTGGAACGACTGCACTGTGGAAAACGGCTGGGCGGCGGGCTATGCCGTTACCCAGTTGAAGGCCAATGCGTTTCCGGAGGCTCCCATGACGCCCGATTCCACCCTCGCCGCCCTTGCCGAAGAAGCCAAAGGATGGCGCCGCACCATCCACCAGCACCCGGAGCTGCTTTTTGATCTGCCGAAGACATCCGCACTCGTGACCGAGAAGCTGAAGGAATTCGGCTGCGATGAAGTGGTGACCGGGCTCGCCACATCCGGCGTCGTTGCTGTCATCAACGGTTCGCGCGGTGCGGGAAAGACGATTGCGCTCCGCTGCGATATGGACGCCCTGCCGATGTCGGAGCAGACCAACCTGCCCTATGCCTCCAAGGTCGAGAACATGATGCATGCCTGCGGCCATGACGGGCACACGGCCATGCTGCTTGCGACCGCCAAGCATCTCGCCGCCAATCGCGACTTCGCCGGCAAGGCCGTCCTGATCTTCCAGCCGGCTGAAGAAGGTGGCGGCGGCGGCCGGGTGATGATCGAGGAAGGCGTGCTCGAGCGCTTCGGCATCGAGGAAGTCTATGGCATGCATAATGAGCCGGGTCTCGCGGTCGGTTCCTTCGCGATCCGCAGCGGCCCGCTGATGGCTGGCGGCGACCGCTTCGTCATCACCATCAACGGCAAGGGTGGCCATGCCGCCTCTCCGCATCTCAGCCACGACCCCGTCGTCGTCATGGCGCATATGATTTCCGCGCTGCAGTCGATCGCCTCGCGCTTCACCGATCCCTTCGATCCGGTTGTCGTGTCGATCACCTATGTCAACGGTGGCAGCGAGCGGGCGCTGAACGTCATCCCACCCGCCGTCAAGATCGGCGGCACGATCCGCACCATGCAGCCGAAGACCCGCAAGGCCGTCGAGGCCCGCTTCCGCGACGTGGTCACCATGACCGCCAAGGCCTTCGCCGCCGAGGCCGAGATCGACTGGCGCCCGGGCTACCCTGTGACCGTCAACGATGCCGAGAAGACCAAGGTTGCCGTATCGGCCGCCCGCCGCGTCGCCGGCGATGGCCGCGTCGACGACAACTATCCGCCGACCATGGGTTCGGAAGATTTCTCCTACATGCTGGAGAAGCGCCCGGGCGCCTTCATTTGGCTCGGCAATGGCGACAGCGCCGACCTGCACAACCCGGCCTATGATTTCAACGATGGCGCGATCATTCACGGCGTCAATTACTGGCTGGCGCTGGTCGCGCAGCAGCTGGCGCCCGCAGCGAAATAATCCGGCCGGCCGAGAGACAGGATACAGAGATGACCGACACTTCCACATTGACCCTCGCCGAGCTCGAAGCCCGCGTCGTGGCGATTTTCCGCAAGGCCGGGATGAATGCCATCCAGGCAGCGGCCGTCACCCGGGTGATCACCGCGGGCGAGCGCGATGCCTGCAAATCGCACGGCATCTACCGCATCGAAGGCGTGCTGCGCACCATCAAGGCGGGCAAGGTGACGCCGGATGCAGTGCCCGAAGTCGAGCCGCAACCGGAGCAGTCGGCGATCGTCAAGGTCAATGCCAGGGGCGGCTTTGCCAATCCTGCTTTCGAACTCGGCCTGCCGCTGCTTGCCGAGCGCGCCCGCGCATCCGGCCTTGCGGCCCTCGTCATCAACGACTGCACGCATTTCTCCGCACTCTGGCCGGAGGTCGAGGCGGTCGCCGCCGAAGGTCTCGCCGCCATCGTCATGTGCCCAAGCTATGCGACGGTCGCGCCGGCAGGCGGCAACAAGCCGCTGCTCGGCACCAACCCGCTCGCCTTCGGCTGGCCGCGTCCCGACAAGACGCCTTACGTCTACGACTTCGCCACCTCGGTCGCCGCCCGCGGCGAAATCGAGCTGCACCGCCGCGCCGGAAAGAAGCTGCCCGAGGGCTGGGCGATCGACGCCGATGGCGAACCGACGATCGAGCCGGAAGCCGCACTCGCCGGCGCCATGCTGCCCTTCGGCGGCCACAAGGGCTCGGCGATCAGCACCATGGTCGAACTGCTCGCCGGCATCATGATCGGCGACCTGACCAGCCCTGAAGTCCTCGACTATCTCGGCACCACGACGCTCGCCCCGCGCCACGGCGAACTGGTGCTTGCCTTCTCGCCGAAGGCCTTCGCCGCCGGCCGCACGGGTGATCCCTTCGCCCGCGCCGAACTGTTCTTCGAAGCCATCGCCGGCCAGGGCGCTCGGCTTCCGTCGCAGCGGCGGTATACGGCACGCGTGAAGTCGCTTGCCGAGGGGATTGTGCTGACCAAGCCCGAGATCGAGCAGCTTGATCGTCAGCTGGCGCTTGGTTTGGATTCTGTTGGTTAAGTAGGGGGCTCGGCCGTCGCGCCCGGAGCCCCCTCACCCTACCCTCTCCCCGAGGGGAGAGGGGGAGTTCGCGCGAGAAGTCGCCACAGTGTCCCTTCTCCCCAGCGGGGAGAAGGTGCCCGAAGGGCGGATGAGGGGGCCACGAGCGCACACGTTTCCCTCAAAACAAATGCGGCCGGAGTTGCCTACAGCCGCCTCAAAACTCAGACCTCAAAAACCTCAGGCCTTGTACTTCGCAACCGCACCCGGGAGCTTGCTCCACTCGGCGTACCAGCTGTTGAACAGCTTGAACTGGCTCTCGACATAGCCGCGCTGGCTGTCGCTGAGCACGTCGCTTTCGTTGAAGTGCAGCGTGTATTCCTCGTCGCCCTTCAGCACCATCATGTGCTTGAAGAACAGCACGAGATCCGGGCCTTCGTCGAAGGAAGAGAGAACGGCGAGTGCCTGTTCCAGTTCCTGGGCGCGCTGGCGGGCGTCGACGTCACCCTTGGCGGCAGCCTGGGAAAGGTTGCACAGCGTGATGACCTCCTTCGGCAGGACGTTGCCGATGCCGGTGATGGCACCTGTCGCGCCGCAATTGACGAAGCCGTGGAAGACGGCCGTGTCGACGCCGATCATCAGCGAAACACCGTCGTCGCGGCTGGTGATGTTTTCAGCCGCATAGCGCATATCCGCCGGGCCGCCGAATTCCTTGAAGCCGACGAGGTTGGAATGCTCGGCGCGCAGGGCGAAGAACAGGTCGGCGCGGGTGGCAAAGCCATAGTAGGGGCTGTTGTAGATGACAGCCGGCAGATCCGGAGCTGCCGAGAGGATCGCCTTGAAGTGCGCCTTCTGGGCTGCGATGACCGAGCCGCGGGACAGGACACGCGGGATGACCATCAGGCCCTGGGCGCCGACTTTCTGGGCATGCGCGGCATGGTCGACGGCGGACGCCGTGTTGACCGCACCGGTGCCGACGATGACCGGGACGCCGGCCTTGACCAGGCGCTCGACGCCTTCCATGCGCTGCTCGTCGCTGAGAAGCGGCCAGTCGCCCATGGAGCCGCAATAGACGACGGCCGACATACCGTCGGCGATCAGCTGCTTGCCCTTGCGCACCAGCTGATCGAAATCAGGCGTGCGGTCCTTCTTGCAGGGGGTCATGAGCGCCGGGATGACGCCGGAAAAGATCTTGGCCTTCATGTCAAACTCCTTCAGCGGATAGCGAATGATCGTGGCTACAAAGGCGCAAAATCACCTGCGCTTCAAGCTCTGATATATCATCTAGCACTTTGTATTTTATTTGTCGACAAGAAATCGGCGGCGTCTCACAAATCGATATCGTGCCGCTGATTTCGCGAGAATAGTGTCTGTATCTGGGCGACGATCTGCTCGGCATGCGCCTTGGCCAGCCGGTCGGCGGTATCGATGTCCCGGGCCTCGATGGCGGCGATCATGTCCTCGTGCTCGTCGACGAATTGCTGCGGCAGCCGGTCGCCATAAGACTGATAGTAAAGCCTGAGGATGCGCCGCCCCTCGTCGAGCAGCCGGTTGAACAGGCTGATGTAATAGGGATTGCGTCCGGCCTCGGCAATCGCCGCGTGCAGCGCAGCGTTGGTGGCGATCATCGCCAGCGCATCCTGCGCCTCGGCGGCAGCGGTGAAACGCGCCTGCTCGGCCCGGATCGCCCTCAGATCCTCCGGGCGATGATACTGCGCCGCAAGCCGCGTCGTCACCCGGTACATCAGCACCAGCGCATCGAAGAAAGTGTGCATGTTGAGGAAATCGATATTCGCCACCATCGTCGAGCGGTTCGGCAGCGTATCGATCAGCCCCTCGCCCGAAAGCCGCACCAGCGCCTCGCGGATCGGCGTGCGCGACATGCCGAAGCGCTCGGCAAGCTGCACCTCGTCGATCGGGCTACCCGGCGGCAGCACCAGATCGAGGATCTCGTCGCGCACGACTTCATAGACCATCTTCACCCCGGAGCCGCGTTTGCGCTCGGGTGCGGAGGCCAGGTCGGTATCGGTCATCGGCAAAATCCTCGTCTCATACCTATCGAGTAAGGGCGAGCGCCAACCGGATCAATCTTTTTCGTCTCGCCCGCTCGCGCAACGGCGGAACACCACAAACAGGTTTACAGTCGCATACTGACATGTTAGTGAACATGTCACTGACCTCAGGGAGATGAAACGGTGGCGGGATTTGGTTTGTCGGTCGCTCTGGCGACGCCTTTTAAGAGCAGCGGAGCCATCGCAGCGGATGTGATGCTCGCCCAGGCGAAGCGCTGCCTGGCATCCGGATGCGAGAGCGTCACGCTGTTTGGAACGACCGGCGAAGGTGCCTCGGTCGGCACCCAGGAACGCGAGCGGATTATCGACGCCTTTCTGGCTGCAGGCATCAAGCCATCGCAGATCGTCGTTGGCGTGCTGGTCGATGCGGCCGAAGATGCTGCCCATCAGATGGGACAGGCACTGGCAAAGGGTGTGCGCAACATCCTTCTTGCTCCACCGTCCTATTTCAAGAACGTCGCCGATGACGGCCTCTATGCCTGGTACGCGGATGTTTTTGCGCAGGTCGGAGACAAGGCGCGCGACGTTCTCGTCTATAACATTCCTTCGGTCACTATGGTCGCGCTCAGCATCGAGCTGATCGGCCGGCTACGCAGTGCCTTCCCGTCGATCGTCACAGGTGTGAAGGATTCCTCGGGCGACTGGCCCTACACCGAAGTGCTGCTGCGCCAGCATGGCGATCTCATCATCCTGATCGGTGACGAGCGTCATCTCGCCAAGGGTGTCCGCCTCGGCGGCCAGGGCGCTATCTCCGGCATGGCGAATTTCGCGCCGCTCGAAGTGCGGGCCATGGCTGTCGACGGCAAGGACGATATCCGCGTCGAGCGCTTCGTTGCCGAGCTTCTTAAGCATCCGGTGACACCGGCGGTAAAAGTCATGGTAGCAACCATGACCGGTGACGAAACATGGCTTGCAGTCCGTCCGCCTTTGACGTCAATCTCCGCCGATGGCAGGCGTGAGCTTGCGGCCGCCTTCGACAGCCTTTTCCAGACGAAGGCGGCTTGAGCGGCAATGTACGAGGAGAAGCCCATGGATGGAGCCGACGAGCAGCCGACGCTGCGGGAGAAAGCTTACGAGAGCTTTACCCGGCATCTGCTGGCCCGCGATGTCCGCCCTGGGCAATTCGTCTCCCAGCGCCGTCTGGTGGAACTGACGGGACTGACGCTCGGCGCCATTCGCGAGCTGATCCCGCGGCTGGAGGCCGAAGGGCTGATCAAGACCGTGCCGCAGCGTGGATTGCAGATCGCCCATATCGACCTCAACCTGATCCGCGAAGCCTTCCAGCTGCGCCTCTTTCTGGAGAAGGAAGCCGTCGCGCTTTTCACCCAATCCGCAACCGACGACACGATTGCGGCGATGCTCGCGACCCATCGTGAGATCGTCGCGGCGATCGAAGGCGGCAATGCTTCGCACGAGCTCGAAGGCTATGCGCAGGCGGTCGACTGGGGCATGCACGACGCCTTCATCGATGCGCTCGGCAACACGATCATTTCGAACGCCTATCGTGTCAATTCCATCAAGATGCGCCTGATCAGTCAGGAGCGCTTCCGCATCGACGGCCGCGTCGGCCCGGTCATGGGCGAGCATCTGCGGGTGCTGGAAGCGATCGAACGGCGCAACACGAATGAAGCCGTCGAGGCGCTCGCCGCGCATATCAATCACGCACGGAGCCGCGCGCTGAGATTATAGACGAAACGCCCGCGGTGAGGAGATCGCAGGGCATAAGGAGGAGGAGAGACTAGCATGGCATCTTCATTCATCAATCCCACACGCCGCGGGTTCCTCGCGGGATCGGCCGCAATCGGCGCCGCCGGTCTGCTCGGCGTCAAGCCGGCATCTGCAGCCGTCGATTGGAAGCGCTTCGCCGGCACGACGCTCGAGGTCAATCTCGTCAAGAGCCCGCGCAGCGAGACCATTCTCAAGTATCTCAGCGAATTCGAAGAGATGACCGGCATCAAGGTCAATGCCGAGGCAACGCCGGAACAGCAGCAGCGTCAGAAGACGACGATCGAGCTGTCTTCCGGCAAGCCGAGCTTCGATGTCGTGCATCTCAGCTATCACGTCCAGAAGCGCCAGTTCGAAAAGGGCGGCTGGCTCGCCGATATCAGCGAATTCGTCAAGGATCCGTCGCTCACCGACCCGTCGCTCGTCGAGAGCGATTTCGCTGAAGCCGGCCTGACCTTCGCCAAGGATTCCGACGGCAAGCTGCGTTCGCTTCCCTTCTCGGTCGACTACTGGATCGTCTACTGGAACAAGGAACTCTTCGAGAAGAAGGGCCTGTCCTACCCCTCGACCTTCGGGGAAATGGTCAAGGCTGCCGAAGCCCTGACCGACAAGAGCACCAATACCTACGGCTTCGTCGCCCGCGGCCTGAAAAACGCCAACGTTCCCGTCTGGACGACGCTGATGCTCGGTTACGGCGGGACGCCGCTCGGCCCCGACGGCAAGCTGCGCACGACCTCCGACGAAGCTGTCGCTGCAGCAAAGATGTATCAGGAACTGATGACCAAGGCCGCGCCCGTCGGCGTTTCCGGCTTCAACTGGGCGGAGGCGCAGTCGGCCTTCCTTCAGGGCAAGATCGGCATGTGGCTCGACGGCGTCGGCTTCGCGCCGCCGATCGAGAACCCGGAAAAGTCCCGTGTTGTCGGCAAGGTCGGCTATGGCGTGATGCCGAAGGGCCCGAAGGCTCAGGCCGCTGCCACGACCGGTGACGGCATCGGCGTGGTCGCTGCCAGCAAGAACAAGGAAGCCGCCTACCTGTTTTGTCAGTGGGTCATTTCCAAGGAGATGGGTGCCCGTCTGCTGCAGGCCGGTGCCGGCGTGCCGTTCCGCAATTCCGTTCTCGAGGATCCGAAGGTCCGCGAAGGCGTCAAGATGCCGAGCGCATGGGTCGATGCCGTTGCCGCTTCGGCAAAGGTCTCGCAGCTGGCTCTGCCGGTCATCATCCCGGTCACCGAGTTCCGCGACATCTATGGCGTCGGCCTCACCAACATGATCGGCGGCGCCGATCCGGCCGCCGAACTGAAGACCGCAACCGCGCAGTTCGAGCCGGTCCTGGCACGAAGCGAGGGATAATGGCAGCCGTGAGCATGGAAACCGCGCGGAGCGATAGCGCCGCCAAGAACGGGGGCAAGCTGCGGCTTGCTCCCAATTACTGGCCCTTCGTGATCCCGGCACTTGTCGTCATTGCCGCGGTCATCGTCTTTCCGTGGGTTTTCACGCTCTGGATGAGCGTGAACAGCTGGACGCTTGGCCAGCCCGTCGTCTTTGCGGGTCTGGACAATTACGTCAGGCTGTTTACCGATTTCCGCTTCTGGGAGTCCCTCTGGCACACAGCGCTCTATACGCTGCTTGCAGTCGTGGCGCCTCTCTTCTTCGGCACGCTCGCTGCCCTGATCTTTGACGCGCAGTTTCCGCTGCGCGGTTTCCTGCGCGGCATCTTCGTCATGCCGATGATGGCAACCCCTGTCGCCATCGCGCTGGTCTGGACGATGATGTTCCATCCGCAACTCGGCGTGCTCAACTATCTCCTGTCGCTTGTTGGCATCGGCCCGCAGGAATGGATCTACAACCAGACCAGCGTCATCCCGTCGCTCGTTCTCGTCGAGACCTGGCAGTGGACGCCGCTGATCATGCTGATCGTGCTCGGCGGGCTAGCCGCCGTGCCGCGCGAGCCGTTCGAGAGCGCGGAAATCGATGGCGCCAATGCCTGGCAGAAATTCCGCTATCTGACACTGCCGATGATCGCCCCTTTCCTGATGATCGGCGTCATCATCCGCTCGATCGATGCGGTAAAGAGCTTCGACATCATTTATGCGATGACCCAGGGCGGTCCCGGCACGGCGTCGGAGACGATCAATATCTACCTCTACAACACGGCCTTCTCCTACTACGACATCGGCTATGCATCGGCGATGGCCGTCATCTTTTTCGTCATCATCGTCGCCCTCTCCTTCGTGCTGATGATGGTTCGCCAGCGCGCCAACTGGTCCGATGTGGAGACACGATGATGAAGCGCAAGACGATCGATCGCATCGGGCTGTTCTTCGTGGCACTGGTCATGGTGTCGCCCGTCATCCTGTTCTTCCTCTGGATGATCTCGCTGTCGCTGAAATACGAGATCGATAACGGCGCCTATCCGCCGATCCTGATTCCGGAACGCTTCGCCTGGTCGAACTATCTGCAGGTCTTTCAGGAGAACAATTTCTTCCTGTATTTCTGGAACTCGATCCTGGTGACTGGCGGCGCAACCCTGCTCGCCCTGCTGATCGGCGTTCCGGCCGGCTACGGCATCGCGCGGCTGAAGGCCGAGCGCTCGGCGATGGTGATCATGATCGCCCGCATGACGCCCGGCCTCTCCTTCTTGATCCCGCTTTTCCTGCTGTTTCAGTGGCTGAACCTGCTTGGGACGCTCTGGCCGCAGATCATCATCCATCTCGTCGTCACCGTGCCGATCGTCGTCTGGATCATGATCGGCTATTTCGAGACGACCCCAATGGAGCTCGAGGAAGCCGCCAGCATCGATGGCGCCACGCCCTGGCAGGTCTTCCGGCTGGTGGCGCTGCCGATCGCCAAGCCTGGCATCGTCGTGGCCTTCATTCTCTCGGTGATCTTCTCCTGGAACAACTTCGTCTTCGGCATCGTGCTGGCAAGCCGCGAGACCCGCACGCTGCCGGTTGCCGTCTACAACATGCTGTCCTTCGAGCAGGTCAGTTGGGGGCCGCTCGCCGCAGCCGCATTGATCGTCACGTTGCCGGTGCTGGTGCTGACGATGTTCGCGCAGAGACAGATCGTTGCGGGCCTCACGGCCGGCGCAGTCAAGGGCGGCTGACAGGCCGCATACAGGGAACGATTATATGGCAACCGTCAATATCAGGAATGTCCAGAAGCGCTTCGGCGCCGTCAACGTCATCCATGGCATCAATGTCGATATCGCCGACGGCGAATTCGTGGTCCTTGTGGGCCCGTCGGGCTGCGGCAAGTCTACATTGCTCCGGATGATCGCCGGCCTCGAGGAGACCAGCGATGGCGAGATCCGTATCGGCGCCCGCGATGTCAGCAATCTGCCGGCCCGCGACCGCGATATCGCCATGGTGTTCCAGAACTACGCGCTCTATCCGCATATGAGCGTTGCCGACAACATGGGCTTTGCGCTGAAGCTGAAGAAGGCCGATGCGGCTGAGATCACCGGGCGCGTCAACAAGGCGGCGGCAATCCTCGGGCTCGAAAAGCTTCTGGACCGCTATCCGAAACAGCTCTCCGGCGGCCAGCGCCAGCGTGTTGCCATGGGCCGGGCCCTGGTGCGCGATCCGCAGGTCTTCCTATTCGATGAACCGCTTTCCAATCTCGACGCCAAGCTGCGCGTGCAGATGCGCGCCGAGATCAAGTCCCTGCATCAGCGTATCAAGACGACGACGATCTATGTCACGCACGACCAGATCGAGGCCATGACAATGGCCGATAAGATCGTCGTCCTGCATGACGGCGTCATCGAGCAGGTCGGCGCACCGCTGGAGCTTTACGACCGCCCCGCCAACCTCTTCGTCGCGGGTTTCATCGGCTCGCCGTCGATGAACTTTCTGGACGGCCGTATCGAGGAAGGCGTGTTCTGCACGGACAAGGGTCTTGTCCTGCCGCTCCCTGAAAGCATCAAGCAGTCCCCACCGTCCGGCCCCCTGGTCTACGGTGTCCGCCCGGAACATATCCGCAGCACCGCAACCGGCATTGCCGGAACGGTCGGGCTGGTCGAAGGCACGGGATCGGAGATCTTCGCCAAACTGGACTGCGGCGGCGAGGAAATCTCCTGCCTGTTTCGCGAGCGGCTGACGATCGGCTTCGGTGATCGCCTGACTGTCTCGATCGATCCTGCTCATATCCACCTGTTCGACAAAGCCACCGGCCATCGGATTTGACCTTAGCGATGAACCACCCGGCCAACGCCCGCCATGTGCTCTTCGTCGGCGCTGCCGTCCTGGACACGCTGTTTCGCGTGCGCTCCATTCCGGCGCGACCCGGCAAGGTGCTGCCTGATGAAATGCTTCAGGTCGCGGAGGGCATGGCGTCGAGCGCCGCTTATGCTGCCGTCAGGCTCGGCGGCATGGCAAGCCTCTGGGCTGCCGTCGGGGATGATGCCGCCGGTCAGCAGATAACATCGGAGCTTGCGGATGCCGGCATAAATGTCGGCGGCGTGCTGCAGGCGGCCGGAGCGCGCTCGGCGGTGTCGACGATCCTGATCGACGATGACGGCGAGCGGCTGATCGTGCCCTTTTACGACAAGCGCCTTCACCACGAGATTCGCGACGTCACGCCCGGCGACCTCGCCGGCTTCGATGCCGTCATGGTGGACGTCCGTTGGCCTGCGCTGGCGGTAAATGTATTGCGTGCAGCCAGACAGGCCGGAATACCGGCAATCCTCGACGGCGACGTCGCGCCCGCGGCCACGCTCGATATGCTGGCAACCGAGGGCGACCACCTGCTTTTCTCCGAGCCCGCCGCGCATCTGCTGTCGGATAGCCCCGATCCGGCCGAAGCCGCAGCGATCCTGAAGAAACGCTATCCGCACGCGCTGGTCGCCGTCACCGCGGGCGAGCATGGTTGCTACTGGTGGAACGAGGCGACGGGGGCAGTCGCCCATGTCGCGACCTTCCCCGTCAAAGCCGTCGATACGCTCGCGGCCGGCGATATCTTCCACGGCGCTTATGCACTGCTGACCGCGGAGGGATTGGCGACGCAGGAGTCGATCCGCGTGGCATCGGCCGCGGCAGCGTTGAAATGCACCGTCTTCGGCGGACGTCTCGGTGCACCTGATCGGGCTGCCGTGTTCGCGCTGATGAACGGCTGCTAGCCCTCAGACCCGGCCTTTCATCGAGCGGATCAGATTGCGGCTGCGCCTGAGCGCCGTGAATGCGGCGCCGATCGCGACGATCCAGAGCGCTGCCCACAAGATGTCGTTGTGAAACCCGGCGAGCGGTTCGAAGACGGACAGCACGGCGGCGGCGGTAACGGTCGCCATGCGATGCTGCTTGGCCATCGGGCCGGAGAAATCGGCGCCCTGCCCCGAGGCGCGGCCGAGTTCGCGGACATAGGCGGTCAGCACCGCGAAGGCCGCCGCCGCCCAGCCGAGGCCGGGATAGCCGATGCCGAGACCGATGCCGGCAAAGATCAGGATATCGGCGGCACGGTCCGGAAACTCGTTCCAGAATGGCCCGTCGGCCGCCGCCTTGCCGCCCTCGACGGCGACCATGCCGTCGAACAGGTTGCAGAGCAGGCGGAGCTGGCAGGAGAGCGCTGCGAGCAGCAGAAAGATGATCCGGGCGGAGCCCATCCCCTGTCCCGCGAGGTAGAAGAACAGACCGGCGAACGCCGCGGCAAGAATGCTCGCCTGCGAGATCTGGTTCGGGGTGACTGATTTTCCGGCGAGCCAGCGCGCGGTCGACTGCGCCCACCAGCTGTTGCGGCTCGTCAGCGGACGGCGGTCTCCGGTCTCGGTCACGTCAGCTCCTCCCTTTCGATATCGAATAATTATAGAGCGCCGCATAGCTCGTCGAAACCAGAAGCGGCACGGCAATCGTCTTCAGGATTTCAGGCGTGCCGCTCAGTATGTGGAAGGTGACGAGCAGCGTCGCCGAACCCAACAAGGCGATCACCGGCGGCGCGACGAGGCGGAGCGGGCCGGAAAATATCGCCGAGAGCCTTTCGACCACACGCTTCAGAAACAGCGTCAGGCAACCCGACAGGGCGCCTTGCACCAGGCCTGCCAAGAGCATGCGCGGCAGCGGATAGGCGCGGTTGGCAAACAGCGCCCAGCTCCCCATCGCCACAAACGCAAAGGCGACATGGACGGCGCTGCTTCGGCCAAGCCGCGCGACGAGGCCGCTCATGTCAGCGACCACCAGTAGCGGACGAGGTGGAAGAAGATCGGCGCCGAGAAGACCACCGAATCCAGCCGGTCGATCAGCCCGCCATGGCCCTCGATGATATGGCCCCAGTCCTTGACGCCGCGGTCACGCTTGATCGCCGACATGACGAGGCCGCCGAAGAAGCCCATCAGCGTGATGATCAGCGCCAGAAGGCCGGCCTGAAACGGCGTGAACGGGGTAATCCACCAGAGTGCCGCACCGATCAGCGTGGCGCTGGCAATGCCGCCGACGAAGCCCTCGACCGTCTTCGACGGCGAGAGTTTCGGGGCGATCTTGGTGCGCCCGAAGAGCTTGCCCCAGACATATTGCAGCACGTCGGAAAGCTGCACGACGATGACCAGGAAAGCGATGAGCAGAACGTTGCGGCCCTCGTAACCAGGGATCGTCAGCGTCAACAGCGCCGGCACATGCGAGGCGCAGAAGACGCAGATCATCAGCGCCCATTGCACTTCGGCGATGCGGATCAGGAAGCGCTCGGTATCGCCGCGCAGCACCGAGACGATCGGCATCAGCAGGAAGGCATAGACAGGCACGAAGATCGAATAGATGCCGTATTCCTCGGCCCAGAGGAGATAATACTGGATCGGCAGGACGACGAAGAAGGCGGAGGCCAGCGCCCAGTGATCGGCCCGTTTGGTGTTGGTGAGCGTGATGAACTCGCGCAGTGCCGCAAACGAGCAGAAGGCGAAGAGAATGATGACCCCTGCCCGGCCCGCCAGGAAGGCGATGCCGATGAAGATCACCATGATCCACCAGGCCTTGATGCGGGCATTCAGGTTTTCGATGGCGCTGTTTGCGCCGTCAGGCGAGAATTTCTTCTGCAGCACATAGCCGACCGCCGAAGCGACGATCAGGATGCCAAAGATGCCGAGAACCAGGGTGATGAGATCGGATTGAGCCTCGTTCATTCCGCAGCCCCTGCATGCTTGGGAGAGAGCGCCAGCAATGCCCCCCGCGTCCGTTCGATAAATGCCTCCTTGGCCTCGCCCGCCTCAAGCCGCATCGGACTACCGAAGGTGACGGTGCAGATCAGCGGGATCGGCACGATCTCTCCCTTCGGCATGACGCGGTTGAGATTGTTGATCCAGACGGGCACGAAATCGAGCTCCGGCCGCGCCTCGGCGAGATGGAAAATGCCGCTCTTGAAGGGCAGGAGCGGCTCCTCGGTCTGGTTTCTCGTGCCTTCGGGGAAGACGATCAGCGACGAACCGCTGTCGATCGCCGCCGCCATCTGCTCGATCGGGTCCTCGGTCCGATGCTCCCTGTCGCGCTGGATCAATACCGAGTTGAAAACATCGCGACCGATGAAGGTGCTGAGCGATGACTTCAGCCAGTATTCGGCGCCGGCGACCGGCCGGGCGCGCCGCCGCATCCTGGGAGGCAGAACCGCCCAGACGAGGATGAAATCGCCATGGCTGGAATGATTGGCAAAATAGACGCAGCGCCGGGGCGGCAGCCCCTCCGCGGACCAGATGGCACGCACCGCGGTGATGGCGCGCGCAAAGAGCACGATCGCCACCGCTGCAGGCTTGGCTAAGAAACGTCGCAAGTCTTGCATCGAGGTTCCTGCATTCAGGGTTGCAGAAACCTAGCCGCGTTTTAGGCGGACGTGAAGCAGCGCGGTAAGCCGGGTAAGATTTCCACAGGTGGCCGACGTCAGGCCGACCGCGCTTCGCTTTCCTCGGCCTCCGCCGAGACGAGAATCTTGTCGACCCGGCGGCCATCGAGATCGATGACCTCGAAGCGCCAGCCGTTCTTGACGAAGCTCTCGCCGAGTTCCGGGAGATGCTTCAGCTCCTCGAGGATCAGGCCGGCCACCGTCTGGAACTCGATGTCGTCATCGAGCTTGAAGCTCATGAACTCGGCGAATTCGTCGATCGGCGTCCAGCCGGAAACGAGGTAGGAACCATCGGTGCGGCGAACGATCGCCTGCTCTTCGGACGGACCTTCGAGCAACGCGCCCATGATCGCTTCCATGATGTCGCCGGACGAGATGATGCCTTCGAAATGGCCATATTCGTCATAGACGAGCACCATATGCACCGGCGACTTGCGGATCGCCTGGATCGCGTGGGTGGCGGTCGACAGGTCCGAGATAACGGGGACTTCGTGGGCCAGCGCCTGGATATCGGCATGGCCGTTGCTGCTCATCGCGTCATAGTAATCCTTGACGAAGAGCACGCCGAAGACTTCGTCGGAACTGCCACGGCGCACCGGAACGCGCGAACGGCGCGTCTCTTGCAGCTGCTTGCGGATTTCTTCCGGAGTGTCGTCGATATCGACGACCTCGACATCGCGGCGCGGCGTCATCAGGGCGCGCGCCGTGCGGTCAGCCAGGCGCATGACGCCTGAAATCATTGCCGATTCTTCGCTCTCGATAACGCCGGCGCTCTGCGCCTCGGCAAGAACAGTCTTGATCTCTTCGTCGGTCACGCCATCGCTGACCTTGCCGGACTGGCCAAGCAGCCTCAGCACCAGCTTGCCCGATGCATCGAGCAGCCAGACGAGCGGCAGCGCGAATTTCGACAGCACGACCATGGCCGGCGCCACCTTGGCGGCAACCGCTTCCGGCTCCCGCAGCGCGATCTGCTTTGGCACCAGTTCGCCGACGATCAGCGACAGATAGGTGATGGCGACGACGACGGTACCGACGCCGAGCGCATCGGAGAGTGCGGGGCCGACGCCCTGCTCGGAGAGCCACTGTGTCAGGCGGCCACCGAGGGTGGCGCCCGAAAAGGCACCCGAGAGAACGCCGACCAGCGTGATGCCGATCTGCACGGTGGACAGAAAGCGTCCGGGATTTTCAGCAAGTCTGATGGCTTGAGTGGCGCCCCGGCTTCCGTGATCGGCGAGAACTTTAAGACGGGCGGGACGGGAAGAAACGACAGCAAGTTCGGACATGGCGAGCACACCGTTCAGAACGGTGAGCAATACCACGATAATGATTTCGACTAACAAAAGAAGCCTATAACATCGACAAGGATGGCCCAAGATAAGGGCAAAGCGCTGACAATGAAAGCAAACGATCCGCGGAATTGCGGATATTTTTCAGTTCTCTTCTGACATTTCCGGGAGGAAGGCGTGTACCGGGACGCCTTCGAACCGCTACACGCTAGCCTTGCGGAAGAGCATCGCCGCCTCGTCGACGGTCACCAGGGCGGTCACCGCCTGGCCATGTTCGATGCCCGAGGAGATCAGCGGCGAGGCATCGCCCTCGATGCCATCGGCGGTCACCGTTAGCCCCAATCCATGGCCGAGACCGGCAAGCGCCCGCATCATCCGCGCCGAGCGGTCGTCGTTCAGATTTTCCGTGAAGCGCCGGTCGATCTTCACCTTGTCGAGCTTGAATTCCTGGATGTGGTAGAGATTGGAATAGCCGGTGCCGAAATGGTCGAGCGTCATCGTCACGCCGGTTTCGCGCAGTGGCGCCAGCGCCTGCTTGGCGGTCTCGAAATCGCGCACCAGCGTTGCCTCGGCGATTTCCACTTCCAGCCGGTGCGGATCGAAATTGCAGGTCTTCAGGATCGACAGGATGGTCTGGCCGAGATTGGCATCCCGCAGCTGACCGGGGAAGATATCGATCGACAGCCTGGTTTCGGGCGGCCAGTTTCGTGCTCCGGCGCAGGCGCGTTTGAGCACGCTTTCGAACAGCGCATGGATCATGCCGGTCTCTTCGGCGATTGCCAGGAAGCGCTCGACAGGCACTTCCGTCTCTTCCATTTCCCAATAGGGCACGGCCTCGAAAGCGGTCACTTCGCCGGTGTTGAGATCGAAGGAGGGCCGGAAGCGCGGTTCGATGGCGCCGTCCGCCATCGCCTTGCGTAGCGCCACTTCCATGCGGCCCCGCTCCTTCAGGAGCAGATCCATTTCCTCTTCGAAGAAGCGGATCGCCGAGCGCTGCTCGCCCTTGGCGCGGTAGAGCGCCACATCCGCCTTTCGCACCAGTTCGCTCGGCTGTTCGCCATCCCGCGGATAGAGCGAGATGCCGATTCCGGTGCCGATCTGGTGGATGATCGAGCCGGTGGCGATCGGCTCGGCAAAGGCCTGGACGATGCGCATCGCGAGGGTCGTCGCCGCTTCCGCACCCAAGAGATGCGGCGCCAGAATGACGAATTCATCGCCGCCGAGACGGGCAACGAGATCGCCGGGCCGCACTGCGGAAAGAAGCCGCTGGGCGACGATCAGCAGCACCTCGTCACCGGCGCCGTGGCCGTAGCTGTCATTGATCTTCTTGAAACCGTTGAGATCGAGCAGGAAAATGCCGTGCTGCTGGCCGGCCGCCGGCGGCGAGGAAGCCGCGACGCGCAGCGCGTCGTCGAACTGGCGCCGGTTGGCGAGACCCGTCAACGGATCCTGGAAGGCGAGTTCGCGTGCCTTGCGTTCGGCAACGATGCGGCGCGCCGTCTCACGCTTCTGGTCGATGTAGCGGCGCACGGCAAAGACCAGCATTCCGACGGCGAGCAGCCCGCCCAGCATCAGCGCCTCATCGAGCTCGATCGTCTCCTCGGCCGCGCTGACCGCGCCTTCGGTGACGAAGATATCGACCTCGAAGGCGACATAGGCGACGACGAACATCGCCGCTATGAGAATGAGAAGATCGTGTATCGAAACCCGATGCCGCATGTAGAACTGCCTGATATCACTGCGCTTCACGTCTTGTCTCCAAGCGCCTAAACCTGCACGATTATCGGGGCTGCGCGTTAACGCTTCCTGCACGTGCAGCCTCACCCCGGCACAACTCGACGCGTCATCCACAGGGAACTTTTGTCCGCCTCGCCGGTTCCTTCTCCTCAACGAGCCTGGGGAGAATTATCTCATGACACAGATCCGTGAAACCGAACGCCGCGGCCGCACCCTGCGTGGCCGTCCCTACAGTCTGAGCGAATTTGCGGAAAAATATGGCCTGGAAGATGACCAGGCAGAAGACCTCTTCTCGCGCTTCGGACCGTCCTCGATCGAACTCGATCTGCTGATGGCCGCCAAGCGCCGTCCTCCGATCCGGCTTGAACAGGTCCTGCTCTGAGACGGGCCTTCAGTTCGGCCGGACATGCCGGTTTGTGACGCAAAGGACGGGTGATGAACACCACGGCGACAGCGACAAAGAAAGGCAAGGCGAACCCGGCGCTGATGAAGGCGCGGGCCGTTCCGCAGCTGATCGATCCGGACGCCGAACCCTTTGTCGCCGATGCCGTGCGCGAACTCGTCGATTGCAAGATTCCGTTCCTGGTGGCCGGCACCTATGCTGTCTGCGCTTATACCGGCATCACCCGGCAGACGAAGGATTTCGACATCTTTTGCAAGGCGGGCGACTACGGCCGTATCCTCGGGCACTTCAAGGAGAAGGGCTATGTCGTCGAGGTCGAAGACGAGCGCTGGCTCGGCAAGGTCTTCAAGGGCAAGCATTTCTTCGACGTGATCTTCGCCTCGACCAACGGCACCATGCCGGTCGGCGACGACTGGTTTCAGGATACCCGGCAGGTGGAGATGTGCGGTTCTCCTGTCTGGATCATCAGTCCGACCGAGCTTCTATGGTCGAAATTCTTCGTGCAGCTGCGCCACCGCTATGACGGCGCCGACATCGCCCATGTCATCCTGCGCGCCCATGACAAGATCGATTGGCGAAAGCTGCTCGGATACATGGAAGTGCACTGGGAAGTGCTGTTGATCGCCATTTTGAACTTCCGCTGGATCTACCCGACCGAGCGAGACAAGGTTCCGCAATGGCTGCTCGACGAACTCCTGGAGCGCCTGGCTGCCCAGCGCGAACTGCCCCTGCCGCAGATGCGCATCTGCCGCGGCCGCATGTATTCGCGCGTCGATTTCGAAATAGACGTCAAGGAATGGGGCTTTGCCGATGTCGGCGGCGAGGGACAGCCCCGAGGCGAATGGGAAGATCGAGATGGCTGAGAAGAATAGAAAGGTCCGCGTCGCCGCCGTCGCCGACCTGCACGTGAAGGAAGACGGCGGCAAATCCTACAAGGAGCTGTTCGGCGAGATATCGAGCGTCGCCGATGTTCTCGTCATGGCCGGCGACCTGACCGATCTCGGCAAGCCGAAAGAGGCTGAGCTTCTCGCTGCCGACCTGCGCAGCTGCACCGTTCCCGTTGTCGCCGTGCTTGGCAATCACGACCATGAAAGCGGCTCGGTCGATGACGTGACGCAGATTCTGACGGATGCCGGCGTCAAGCTTCTCAACGGCCAGGCCGCCGAGATTTCGGGCGTCGGCTTCGTCGGCGTCAAGGGTTTCGCCGGCGGCTTCGGCCGCCACATGCTGGGCTCGTTCGGCGAAAGCGCCATCAAGGCCATGGTGGCCGAAAGCGTCGAGGAATCGATGCGGCTGGAAAATGCCATGCGGCAGGTCCGCGCCGAGAAATCCATGGTGATCCTGCACTATGCGCCGATCGCCGAGACCGTGGCCGGAGAGCCGCTGGAAATCTATCCATTTCTCGGCTCCTCGCGCCTTGCCGAGACCATCGACCGTTTCAAGGTCGATGCCGTCGTCCACGGCCATGCCCATCGCGGCACCTATGAGGGCCGCACACCGGGCGGTGCCCCTGTTTTCAACGTTGCTGCCCATATCGAGAAACCGACGGGCAAGGCCTACGCACTTCTGGAGCTTTGAACTGTGAATACCCGGCAAGCGATCTTCCGGAATTTCATGATTTCGACGCTGCCAGCCGCCGATTTCGCCAAGCTGGAGCCGCTGCTGGAGCGCGTCTTACTGCCGCTCGGCGAAGAGGTGGAGAAGCCCAACCAGCCGCTGGAATTTGCCTACTTCATGGAAAGCGGCCTCGCCTCGACCATCGCCTCGATGTCGCGCGGCCGCGATATCGAAGTCGGCGTCATCGGCTGGGAAGGCTTCGTCGGCTCATCACTGGTGCTCTGGGACGACCGGGGGCCATTCAAGACCTATATCCAGATCCCCGGCGAGGCCTATCGCATACGGTCCGGAGAACTCATGGAACTGATGGACGCCCGGCCGCAGATGCGCCGCCATTTCGGCCGCTTCACCCGGGCGCTGAACCTGCAGGTCGCCTCGACCGCCTGGACCAACGGCCATACCGTGCTGGAAAACCGGCTGGCCCGCTGGCTGCTGATGGTTCACGATCGCATCGAGGGGCAGAAACTGGCGCTGACCCATGAATTCCTGTCGATCATGCTCGGCGTGCGCCGCCCCGGTGTCACCGTCGCGCTGCATATGCTGGAGGGAAAGGGGCTGATCCGCTCGCACCGCTCCGAGATCACCATCATCGACCGCGAGGGCCTGAAGCAGCAGGCCAATGGAAGCTATGGCCGCACAGAAGCGGAATATGAGCGCGTGCTCGGCTGGAAGATCCGCTGATCAGACCAGCCTGCCCCAGGCTTCGTTCCAGAAATCCGGATTGCCGGTCACGACGGCGACCTCGATGAATCCGTAGTGCACACGGACATCCTCGGCCCGCTCGATCGCCAGCGGCACATAGGTCGGGTAGAGATAGTTTCCCGCATCCGTCTCGGCATTTGCCGGCCATTCGACATCGGCAACGACACTATCCTCGATGACCCGCAGGATCAGGCGCACGGCTGTGTTGGGCACATCCTGTGATCGCGCATATCGATGGAACGTTCTCGCCGCCACGCCGGACACTCCGTTCTTTGGGTGCCGAACTTCAAAACCGGTGATGTTGTTCCATTCCGGCGATCGCTCATCTTTGTACGGTAAGAGACAGTCGGTTGTACTGCAATTTCAAGGCGGTAGGTTCCTTTTCAATCGAGTCGGCTTTACCCCGCCGGCCGTGGGGACGAGAATGCCGACTGAAGAGCGCCACTACCGCAATGAACTGCTGAAAAGCCTCGATGCCAGCGATCTGGCACTTCTTTCCCCGCATCTCGAATTCGTGACGCTCGATATCCCCTACCAGATCGAAAAGGCGCATGTGCCCGTCGATTTCGTCATCTTCCTGGAATCAGGTCTCGCCTCGATCGTCGCCCGCCTCTCGGGCGGGCGGGACATCGAGGTCGGCATTGCCGGACGCGAGGGAATGACCGGGGCCGCGATCGTACTCGGCGGCGAGCAATCCCCGAACATGACCTTCATGCAGGTCTCCGGCACCGGCTACCGAATCACCTCTGCAGCGCTGCAAGCGGCAATCGACACGAGCGCCACATTGCGCGCCAAGCTGCTTGCCTATGTTCAGGCCTTTCTGGCGCAAATGTCGTCGACCGTGCTGGCAAACGGTCATGCGAAACTCGAAGAGCGACTCGCGCGCTGGCTGTTGATGGTCCATGACCGCATGGACGGCAATACCATCTCGCTGACCCACGAATTCCTGGCCGTCATGCTGGGTGTCCGCCGCCCCGGCATCACCGTCGCACTCCATATTCTCGAGGGAAAAGGCCTTGTTCGCGCCAATCGCGGCCAGATCACTATCCTCAGCCGCCGGGGCCTGATGGAAGAGGCGAACGGCTCCTATGGCGCGGCGGAAGAGGAGTACCGCAGGTTGCTCGGAGTGGCATTGTCGCGGCTGAATCAGTAGCTCATAATTCAATAGATATTGATATGCATATCCTTCGCAGTGTTATAAAAATAACACAAGAATTTATACTGCCCTTTTTTGGGGTAATCCAAGAAGTTAGACTTTTGGTGCCCCGGCACGTGCCAGCATTACGCGAAAATTAACCCATAATTAGGGCTTCCAACATATTTCTATTTTTGGCCGTGGGGGTCTCAGAAACCAAGGCTAGAGATGTGCGGCTTCCTGCCGGGCGTCTTCGGTTTAGGAACCGGCGTCTCAAATGCGAGGCGCCGTACGCATGATGCTTGTCCTAAGCGACTGCTCTCTCGAGCGATGTCTTCCGAAACATTTCGTCTAAGCCGATCGGCCTTGCAGTTGTGCACGGCACGAGCCCCCGTGTCTGCAGTTGGGGATCTGCCAACTTCTTGGGAACGACGCGCGGACGAATGACACTGTCACCGCTAACGCCAGTGCAAGGGCACCTTTCATGACCTCGATCGTTACTTCTCTCTCTGCAAATCAAATCAAAGCTCTTTCCGCTACAACCATCAAAGCCTTTACCAAGGACGACGTTGCAGCATTCTCCGTCGACCAGCTGAAGCTTCTCAACAAGACGCAGGTTGCTGCGTTCGAAGCCGAAGATGTGGGCGCTCTCGGTTCCGACCAGCTCGGCGCGATCTCCACAGCCGCGATCGGCGGCCTCAGCGCCGCCCAGCTCGGTGCAATCGATGCCACCAAGTTCAAGGACCTGAGCAACGCCCAGATCGCTGCCTTCAGCACCACCCAGATGGCCGCGCTTTCCGCCGATCAGGTCGAAAACCTGACCTCCGACCAGATCAAGGGCCTGAGCGCCGCGCAGATCGGTTCGCTCGGCGCAGACGACATCGCCAAGTTCTCGGCTGATGAAGTTGGCGCCATCAGCGCCAAGGCAATCGCAGGCCTGAGCAACGACGCCGTCGCCGGCCTGACCGACGACCAGATCGCCAAGCTCAGCACCGACCAGATCGCGGCGCTGACCACGAAGCAGATGACTGCGCTGACCTCGGCCCAGCTCGGCAAGTTCAGCGAAGCACAGATGGGCGCCCTGTCGGCCGTACAGGTCGGCGCTCTCAGCACCACCCAGGTTGGTGGCTTCAGCGGTGACCAGGTCGGCCAGCTCAGCCTCAAGGCTGTTGCCGGTCTCAAGGCAACCCAGATCACCGCCATGACGTCGTCTCAGGTTGAAGGCTTTACCGCCGACCAGGCAGGCGTTCTGAGTGCTGCGCAGGTCGCCGGCTTCACCGCCACCAACATCACGGGCCTCTCCGAAGATGCTGTTGCCAAGCTCGGCACCAAGGCAATCGTCAGCCTGAAGAATGAAGCAATCGCCGTCCTCACCGAAGACCAGGTTGGTGCACTCTCCGCCGGCCAGATCGGCGCGATGACCGCCAAGCAGATCACCGGCTTCACGTCGGCGCAGATCGGCAAGTTCAGCGATGAGCAGATGGGCGCCCTGACGGCGGTTCAGGTCAGCTCGCTGACCAATGACCAGATCAGCGGCCTCTCTGCCGACCAGATCGGCAAGCTGAGCGACAAGGCTGTCGTCGGCCTGAAGGCTACGCAGATCGCTGCCATGACCGACGAACAGGTTGGCGGCATGACCGACACCCAGGCTGGCCTGCTGACGGCAGCTCAGGTTGGCGGCTTCAGCGCAACCAACATCACCGGCCTCTCCGAAACCGGTGTCGCCAAGCTCAGCACCAAGGCCATCGTTGGCCTGAAGAACGAAGCAATCGCTGTCCTCAGCGACGACCAGGTCGGCGCTCTCTCCGCTGCTCAGGTTGGAGCGCTCAGCGCCAAGCAGATCACCGGCTTCACCGCCGCTCAGCTCGGCAAGTTCAGCGATGAACAGATTGGTGCCCTGACGGCAGCTCAGGTCGGCTCGCTGACCAATGACCAGATCACCGGTCTCTCTGCCGACCAGATCGGCAAGATCAGCGACAAGGCTGTCGCGGGCCTCAAGGCTACGCAGATCAGCGCTATGACGGACGTGCAGCTCGAAGGACTGAGCGTTGCTCAGGCCGGCGCTCTGTCGGCTGCCCAGGTCGGCGCTCTCACGGCTGACGACATCAAGAAGTTCTCTGCCGACGAAATCGGTGCGATCAGCACCAAGGCGATCGGCAGCCTGAGCAACGATGCGATCGGCGTTCTGACTGAAGCACAGGTTGGCAAGCTCTCCGCTGGCCAGATCGGCGCGATCACCACCAAGCAGATCACTGGCTTCTCCGCAGCGCAGCTCGGCAAGTTCAACGACGAACAGATCGGCGCTCTCACGGCAGCTCAGGTCGGCTCGCTGACCACCGACCAGATCGGCGGCCTGACGGCTGATCAGATCGGCAAGCTCAGCGACAAGGCATTCGCTGGCCTGAAGGCTACGCAGATCGCTGCCATGACCGACGAACAGGTTGGCGGCATGACCGACACCCAGGCTGGCCTGCTGACGGCAGCTCAGGTTGGCGGCTTCAGCGCAACCAACATCACCGGCCTCTCCGAAACCGGTGTCGCCAAGCTCAGCACCAAGGCAATCATCAGCCTGAAGAACGAAGCAATCGGCGTCCTCAGCGACGATCAGGTTGGCGCTCTCTCGGCTGCTCAGGTCGGCGTGCTCAGCACCAAGCAGATCACCGGCTTCACGGCCGCTCAGCTCGGCAAGTTCAGCGATGAACAGATCGGCGCTCTCACTGCAGCTCAGGTCGGCTCGCTGACCAACGACCAGATCACGGGTCTCTCTGCCGCCCAGATCGGCAAGATCAGCGACAAGGCCGTCGCAGGCCTCAAGGCTACGCAGATCAGCGCTATGACAGACGTGCAGCTCGAAGGACTGAGCGTTGCTCAGGCCGGCGCTCTGTCGGCTGCCCAGGTTGGTGCTCTCTCGGCTGACGACATCAAGAAGTTCTCTGCCGACGAAATCGGTGCGATCAGCACCAAAGCCATCGGCGGCCTGAGCAACGATGCGATCGGCGTCCTGACCGAAGCACAGGTTGGCAAGCTCTCCGCTGGCCAGATCGGCGCGATGACTGCCAAGCAGATCACCGGCTTCTCCGCAGCGCAGCTCGGCAAGTTCAGCGATGAACAGATGGGCGCTCTGACGGCAGTCCAGGTCGGCTCGCTGACCAACGATCAGATCGGTGGCCTGACGGCAGATCAGATCGGCAAGCTCAGCGACAAGGCCGTCGTTGGCCTGAAGGCTACGCAGATCACTGCAATGACCGACGAACAGGTTGGCGGTATCACCGACACCCAGGCTGGCCTGCTGTCCGCAGCACAGGTTGCCGGCTTCACCGCTGACAACATCACCGGCCTCTCCGAGACCGGTGTTGCCAAGCTCAGCACGAAGTCGATCACCAGCCTCGCAAACGCAGCGATTGCTGTTCTCAGCGATGATCAGCTCGGCGCACTGTCCGCTGCACAGGTCGGCGTACTCAGCACCAAGCAGATCACCGCCTTCACGGCTGATCAGCTCGGCAACTTCAGCGATGAACAGATGGGCGCCCTGACGTCAGCTCAGGTCGGCTCGCTGACCAACGATCAGATCGCAGGTCTCTCTGCCGCTCAGATCGGCAAGCTCAGCGACAAGGCGGTCGCGGGTCTGAAGGCAACGCAGATCGCTGCGATGACGGATACCCAGGTGGCAGGCATCACCGACACTCAGGCCGGTCTCATGACCGCGGCTCAGGTCGGCGGCTTCACAGC
Organism: Rhizobium sp. OAE497; assembly: GCF_040546565.1. NCBI lineage: Bacteria > Pseudomonadati > Pseudomonadota > Alphaproteobacteria > Hyphomicrobiales > Rhizobiaceae > Rhizobium > Rhizobium sp. OAE497. The sequence continues at coordinate 483,095 of NZ_JBEPOA010000002.1, read as the reverse complement.
TGCGAATGTCACCAAGCTGTCTGAGGATGCTGTTGCGAAGATCAGCACCAAGTCGATCAGCGGCATGAAGAACGAAGCCATCGCCGTTCTGACCGACGGTCAGGTTGCGAAGCTCTCGGCTGCACAGATCGGCGCGGTTACGACCACGCAGGTCACTGCCTTCACCGCAGGTCAGCTCGGCAAGTTCAGCGATGAACAGGTCGGCGCCCTGACGGCGGCTCAGGCTGGCGCTCTGACGACCACGCAGATCGGTGGCTTCACGGACGACCAGATCGGCAAGCTCAGCGACAAGGCTGTTTCCGGTCTCAAGGCAACGCAGATCACTGCCCTGACCGACGAACAGGTTGGCGGCATCACCGACACCCAGGCGGCCCTCCTGACGGCAGCCCAGGTTGGCGGCTTCAGCGCTACCAACATCACCGGCCTGTCTGAAGACGCAGTTGCCAAGATCGGTACGAAGGCCATCCCTGGCCTGAAGAACGAGGCAATCGCCGTCCTCAGCGATGACCAGCTTGGCGCTCTCTCTGCCGAACAGATCGGTGCAGTCACGACCACGCAGGTCGCCGGCTTCACCGCAGGTCAGCTCGGCAAGTTCAGCGATGAGCAGATCGGTGCCCTGACGGCCGCTCAGGTCGGCGCTCTGAGCGATACGCAGATCGCCGGCTTCTCGGCCGCCCAGATCGGCAAGCTCAGCAACGCCGCTGTCGGCGGACTGAAGGCAACCCAGATCTCCGGCATGTCCGACGTGCAGCTCGAAGGGCTCAGCGTCGCTCAGGCAGGTGCTCTCTCGGCTGCCCAGGTCGGCGCCCTGTCGGCTGATGACGTCAAGAAGTTCTCTGCCGATGAAATTGGCGCCATCGGCGCCAAGGCAATCAACGGCCTTAAGAACGACGCCATCGGTGTTCTGACCGAAGAACAGATCGGCAAGCTGAGCACGGATCAGATCTCCGGCCTGCTCTCGACCCAGATGGCTGGCTTCTCGGCTGCCCAGCTCGGCAAGTTCAGCAGCGCACAGATGGGTGCCCTCTCTGCAGTACAGGTCGGCGCTCTGACCACTGACCAGATCGCTGGCTTCTCCGCTGACCAGATCGGCCAGCTGAGCAACGCAGGCACCACCGGCCTCAAGGCAACGCAGATCACTGCGATGACCGACGAGCAGGTTGGTGGCCTGACGGCGACCCAGGCTGGTCTCCTGACCGCAGTTCAGACTGCCGGCCTCACCGCCGACAACATCACCGGCCTCTCCGAGGATGGTGTGGCTGCGATCACCAAGGCTGCAGTCGCAGGTCTGAGCAACACCGCCATCGGTGCACTGAGCGACGACCAGATCGGCAAGCTGTCGGTCGACCAGATCGGTGCGGTCTCCGCCAAGCAGATCACCGGCTTTACGGCTGGCCAGCTCGGCAAGTTCAGCGATGCCCAGCTCGGTGCCCTCTCGGCAGTCCAGGTTGGCGCGCTGACGGACGAGCAGATCGCTGGTCTCTCTGCTGCCCAGATCGGCAAGCTCAGCGTGACGGCCGTCACCGGTCTGAAGGCCTCCCAGATCACCGGGATGTCGGCAGAGCAGATCGGCGGCTTGACCTCCGACCAGACTGCAAAGCTGACCGCCACGCAGATCGCCGCCATGTCGCCTGAAGACCTCAAGGAGTTCTCCGAAGAAGACATCGCAGCAATCAACGTCAAGGCAATCTCCGGCATCGCTGCCGAAGATATCGCTGGCCTCGACGAGGATCCGCTGAAGGCCTTCACCTCGGACCAGATCCAGGCGATGAACGACACGCAGATCGGCGCAGTCGCAGCGGCAATCGCTGCCTACGGCGAAGCATAAGAACGTCCCCTAGGGACAACGGAAAGGCGCGGCCACAAGCCGCGCCTTTCTTGTTTTCCGGCCTTCGGCCGTCATTTCCAGCCGCCGGCCAATAAATCGCAGTACGCTTTCGTACCCAACGGCACCCCCCCCGGAACGCAGCCCATCAAGCGGCATTACCCTTCCACCAGAAGGAAACCGCCATGACCCAGACCGCAGTTGCCTTGTCCAGCCACCAGGCCGAAATCGTCTCTCTTCTTCCCGCCCTCAAATCCTTCGCCCGGCGCTTCGAGCGCGGAGAGAACGATGCCGACGATCTTGTGCAGGAGACGCTGTCGCGGGCGCTCGGGCATATGGACCAGTTTCACGACGGTACCAGCTTGAAATCCTGGCTTTTCACCATCATGCGCAACACCTATTGCAGCGCCTACCGGCGTCGCCGGCGCGAGCCGGTCGGCTCCGTCGACGATCTCAGCGAATACCAGCTGCCGGTGAAATCGACGCAGGATTGGGCGATGCGGGCGCTCGATGTCCAGGCGGCGATCGCCAAACTGCGCAACACGCATCGCGTCGCCCTTCTCCTCGTCGTTTCGGGCGCTAGTTATGAAGAGGCGGCGGTCATCTGCAATTGTGAAATCGGCACGATCAAGAGCCGGGTCAATCGCGCCCGCTGCCATCTGCTGGAAATGCTCGGCGAGACCGAATTTTCGGAAGCGACATCCATTCATTAAATCATTGCTGGAGAACGTGATGGCCGATGCCAGAGACGAGTGGATCGCCAAGCGCGCCTATGCGCTTTGGGAACTTTCCGGCCACCTGAGCGGACATGATGCGGAACACTGGATACAGGCCGTCCGGGAACGCGACGAGCTGGAGCGCACGCGCGCCTCGCTCGATGGCGCCGAGGTTCTGGTTCGCTTTCGCCTGAAATCACCGACGGCAAAGCCTTCGGCCCGCGACCGCTATCGCAGCGCGGGCCGCTGACCTCCTTTCATCCCAAACCCGCCGCCTGACGCACGCGGCTGCGCGACAGCGGCAGATCGGTCAGGCGCTTGCCCGTCGCGTTGCGGATGGCGTTGGCGACGGCTGCCGAGGTTGGCCCCTGCGCCGCCTCGCCGGTGCCGAGGAAGGGCTGGCCGGGGCGGTCGATCACATGCACCTCGATGCTTTCAGGGACGCTCGCAAAGCGCAGGATCGGATAGCTCGACCAGTCTGTGCTGGTGATCCGCGTGCGGTCGAAGGTCACCTGCTCATAGAGCGTCCAGCTGATCGACTGCAGGATGCCGCCCTCCGTCTGGTTGCGGATGCCGTCGGGGTTAACCGCCTGGCCGCTGTCGATGGCGGCGACGGCACGGATCACCTGGACGCGGCCGGTTTCCGGCTCGATGCGCGCTTCGAGCGCCAGCGCCAGATAGGCGGCGTGGTTCTTGTAGCGCGCAAAGGCGAAGCCGCGGCCATGGCCCTGCGGCACCTCCCCCTGCCCCCAGCCGAATTTCTCCGCCGCCATTTTCACGACATCGCTGGCGCGGCTGTCCTGAAGGTGGCGCAGGCGGAATTCGACCGGATCGGCCTTGGCGGCGATTGCCAGTTCATCCATCGTGCTCTCGATCGAAAAGACATTGGCATAGGCGCCGAGCCCGCGGAGCGCCGAAACGCGGATCGGCATATCCGGCAGGAAGTGCCACAGGATCTTCCGGTTCGGGATCGCATAGAGGGGATCGGCATTGCGGTCGCCATTGCCGTTCGGATTGATCGAGAGCTTCGGCAACTTCAGCGGCACCGCATCGGCCTTGGTCCGCCCGGCAAGCAGCGATCCGGCGTCGCCGGGACGGGTGCCATGCGAGTTACTCCAGAGATCGTAGGTCCAGTTGTCGATCTTGCCGGAAGCGTCGAGCGATACCCTGACCTTGGTCACCATACCCGGCCCATAAGGCTCCCAGCCATGCTCCTGCTCGCGCATCCACTGGACGCGGACCGGACGGCCGGGGATTTTCATGGCGATCAGCGCTGCATCCGCCGCCGCGTCATCGGCGCCGTTATGGCCGTAGCAGCCGGAGCCCTCCATATGGATGACCCGCACCTTGTCCTCAGGCAGGCCGATCATCTGAGCGATCGCGGTGCGATCCGGAAAGACACCCTGCGTATGCGACCAGACATCGATCGTGCCATCCTGCTTCAGATGCGCAACACCGCAGGAGGGGCCGATCGAGCCATGCATATGATAGGGCCGCGTGAAGGTCGCCTCATAGGTTGCGCCATTGGGGAAGGCGGGTGCCCCCGATTCCGCCACGGTACCGACCTCTTTCTCCATGCCGACAAGAACGGTGTAGAGATCGGCCTGATCCGGCAGCGTCGCCGGCTCATCCCAGCGGGCTACTTTCTCCAGCGCGCGCATCGCCTTGACGGCATGCCATTCGCGATCGGCAACGACGGCCAGGAAATTGCCGTCGCGGATCACCGAGACGACACCGGGCATGGCCTCGATCGGCGTCGCATCGAGTTCCTTCAGCGTCGCGCCATAGCTTGGCGGGCGGATGACGCGGGCATGCACCATGCCCTCCAGCTTCAGATCCTGGACATAAGCGACGCCACCGGTGACCTTTCCGGGAATATCGACGCGCTGCACATCCCGGCCGATGACGCGCAGCATGTCGGGCGCCTTCAGCTTCGATTTCGGCTGCGCTTCGACATGCAGAAACTGCCCGGCGACGAGCTCGCCGTATGTCGCCGATTTTCCATCGGGACCAGTGACCGCTTTCTTCTCCGCCTTCAGCTGCTCAGGCGGCAGCGAGAAGCGGCGCGCGGCTTCGGCGATCAGCATCTCGCGCACCTGCGCCGCCGCATTGCGGATCGCCGTGCCGCTGTTCTGCATCGACTGGCTGCCGGCCGTGAAGCCTTCATCGGGCGTGCGGCCGGTATCGGCGGTCACCAGCGTGATGTCGCCGGGCTCGACATCGAGCTCTTCCGCGGCGACCTGGATCAGCGGTGTGCGGATGCCCTGTCCGAGCTCGGCCTTCCCGGTGAACACGGTGATGCTGCCATCGGCATCGATCCTGATCCAGCTATCGAGATAGCGGTCGTCATCAAGGCTGCCCGGCAACTTGGGCTTGTCAGGTGCCGCAGCGGGCGCGTCCTGCGCAAAGGCCCGGACAACGGAGAAGCTGACGACGAGGGCGCCGGTTCCGGCAAGCAGGCCGCGGCGGGTGATTTCGTCCCTGGTGAGAATATCCATCAGCCGGCACTCCTGTTTGCTGCCGGCAATTCGGCGGCCTCCATGAGCTCGCTCGCACGCCGGATGGCGGCGAGAATGCGCATATGCGTGCCGCATCGACAGAGATTGGTGCGCAGCGCGTTGCGGATCTCGTCGTCGCTCGGCTTGGCGTTCTGCTTCAGCAGTGCCGCAGCGCTCATCATCATCCCGGCGATACAGTAGCCGCATTGCGCCGACTGCTTTTCGATGAAGGCGGCCTGCAGCGTTCCGGGCTTGTCGATCGTCCCGAGACCCTCGACGGTGACGATCTCCTTGCCATCGACCGCGATCAGCGGCGTGACGCAGGAAAGCACCGCCTGTCCATCGACCATGACGGTGCAGGCGCCGCACTGGCCGAGACCGCAGCCGAACTTAGCGGCATTGAGCTCGAGGTCGTTTCTGAGAACATAGAGCAGCGGCGTATCCGGCTCGCTGTCGATCTGATGGCTCTGTCCATTCACATTGAGTGTCGTCATTGCGCTGCCTTTGCGCCGACATTGGACGGCGCCCTTTCAATGCCTTCGGAAGGACGGACGGCGACGAAATAATCGCCGGATCGGGTGCGGTTCACCTGTTGCGGCAGATCGGCCCAGGCCGGCTTGCCATCGGCGAAGCGCTGGCGGAGATAGCCGAGCAGATCGGCAACCTGCTGGTCGTTCAATGCGCCGCCGAAGGCGGGCATGACCGCGCTTGCCTGGCCATCGGCCGGCGGCAGGCCGAACAGGGTGACGTTGATGATGTTCTGCGGGTTCGGCGCGTTGACCGCGGTGCTGAGGTGGAAGTTCATGCCGCCGAAGGGCGGCTTCTTGCCCGCCTCGTGACAGCTGGCGCAGGTGGCCGTGTAGATCTGCGCGCCGGGATGTGAAGCGAGATCGCCGGATGGTTTGGCGTCGACGGCTGCCGTCACGATGCCGTCGGCCTCCGAGCCGAACTGCTTCTTCAGCTCCTCGCCCTTGGCGGCGCGATCGGCGGACGGCTCGCCCATGCCGGAAGCGACATAGGTGGCGATCGCCTCGACATCGGCATCCGGAAGCGCTGCGAGATTGCCGGTGACCTCCGCCATCGGTCCGCGCGAGACGCCGTGCAATTCGTGATAGCCGTGGCGCAGATAGAAGGCGATCGCATCCTTGTCCCAGGGGATCGGCGCGCGGCTATCGGCATTGATCGCATAGGCCTGCCAACCCTCGGCCTCGCCGCCGGCGAAATGCTTCGCCTTGTCTTCGGCGCCGAGCGAATTGCGCGGAGTGTGGCAGGCGCCGCAATGGCCGAGACCTTCGGCGAGATAGGCGCCGCGGTTCCACTCATCGCTCTGTTGCGGATCGGGGGTGAAGGCGCCGTCATCGAAGAACAGCAGCTTCCAGCCTGCAAGTATCGGGCGGACATCGAGCGGGAAAGGCAGCTCGTTCTTCGGCGCCGTCGCCTTCACCGGCGTGCGCGTCATCAGATAGGCATAGAGCGCCTTGTTATCCTCGTCGGTGACCCGGGTGAAATGATCATAGGGGAAAGCCGGATAGAGGTGTTCCCCCTGCCGATCGACAGCATGACGCATGGCGCGCTGGAAAGCCGCCTCGCTCCAGAGACCGATGCCGGTCTCTTCATCCGGGGTGATATTCGTCGAATAGATCGTCCCGAAAGGCGTCGGCAGCTTCAGGCCCCCGGAAAACGCCTCCTTCCCGGGGACCGTATGACAGGCGATACAGTTTCCGACCGCTGCAAGGCTGGCGCCATGGGCGACCAAGGCGGGATCGAACGGCTGCCGGTCGGCGACTTTCTGCGGCGCGATCTCCGAATTCCAGGCAAGGAAGAAGAAAGCGATGCCGAGAATGATGAAAAGCGTGATGATCGTAGAGAGAACGCGAATGGCTCGCATTGCGGATCAGGCCCTCCCAGCCGCGCAAACCGATCCGGTCAAACGCGGAAGGAGAACTAAAGTTCCCGCAATATGAGAATTTTTATGCGCGTTTGATGGCCTTGCGTGCCGGCTTCTGTTCCGGCCGGACCACGCGCAGAGCATCGTTTTCGGCAGCGCGCATCAGCCGGCCGGTTCGGCGCAGCATCTCGATCAGCTCATTTCCATCCGCCGAGGCGCGTGTTCTTTCCAGCTGCTCGTATTCGGCAGCGGCCTGCTGCCAGTGAGCGCCGCCGCGATCATGCGGGCGGCCCTCTTCTTCCCAGATGGAATAGGCGCGCTGATTGATCCAATCGTCTTTGCTACGGCTCATGGTATCCAACTGAAATATGTAATTTAATCTACAGAGGAGACTGCCAGAGCAGACTTACGGAGTCGTTACTTGCGCATGTAAAATCCGAGCAAGAATTGTTTGTCGCGGGGCCTTAGTTTTTACGCTCGGCAAGCTCGATGATGATGCCGTCGGGATCGCGCACGAAGGCCACCTTGTGCAACACTTCGGGATTGTAGGTGAAGCGCGGCCGCTCCTTGAGATCGACGCCGGCCGCCTCGAGTTTGGCAAAGGTTTCATCGACGCTTGCGTAAAGGAAAGTCAGATGGCGGAGCCCGGCGGTATCGTCGGGCACATCGACGGCCCGCTTGGCGCCATTCACCGGCGCGATGATCTCCAGCATGCCGCCGCCGGCATCGAGAAAGGCGAGATCCGAGCCGTCATCGGTCTTTTTCCTGAGATGCAGCGTCAGGCCGAGAAGATCGCAATAGAATGCAACGGCCTGGTCCATATTGCTGACGGTCATGCCGACATGTTCGAAGGATTTCAGCATTGCGAACGGGGCCTCCTCTCCCCGGGTACATGTTTGAAAGCCGATGCCGACCCTAGCCGCTGAGAGCTCTGCCGCAAGTCCGAAATCTAGCCTTTCAACCAAACGTGCAGTCTGTTTTTCCGGCAACCGGCCTTGCCGCCGCGGAGCGAATGTGATCGATTTCCGGCGCTGCTGGAGGGCGGCAATCAGATGATAAAATGAGCGATCGCTCATCAGCATTGGAGGGCTCATCATGTCTCAGCTTCTCGACGCCGCCGCCTCGGCCGGTCTCTTCGTCGGCCGCGTCTGGAACCCCAAGGTTTCAGGCCCGTCGATCGTCACCATCCGCGACGGACAGCTGATCGACATCACCTCAAGGGATGCACCGACGCTGAGCGCGCTTCTCGAGCGGGACGATCCCGCCGCCTTCGTGCGCGCCGCGAAAGGCGAAGCCATCGGTACGCTCGACGATGTTTCGAAGAACAGCAACGGCAAGCCGGATGCATCGAAGCTCTATCTCCTGGCGCCCGCAGACCTGCAGGCGATCAAGGCCTGCGGCGTCACCTTCGCGCAGTCGATGATCGAGCGCGTCATCGAGGAAAAGGCGGCCGGCAATCCTGACCGCGCCGCCTCGATCCGCGACCGCGTCGGCGCGCTGATCGGCGGCAGCCTTGCCAATATCAAGGCCGGCTCGCCGGAAGCCGCCAAGGTCAAGCAGGCGCTGATCGAAGAGGGCATGTGGTCGCAATATCTGGAAGTCGGTATCGGTCCGGATGCCGAGGTCTTCACCAAGTCGCCGGTACTGTCCTCGGTCGGCTGGGGTGCGGATGTCGGCCTGCACCCGATCTCCACCTGGAACAATCCGGAGCCAGAAATCGTGCTCGCGGTCAATAGCCGCGGCGAAATCAAGGGCGCGACGCTCGGCAACGACGTCAACCTGCGCGACGTCGAGGGCCGCTCGGCGCTGCTGCTCGGCAAGGCGAAGGACAACAACGCCTCCTGCTCGATCGGCCCGTTCATCCGCCTGTTCGACCAGAGCTTCACGCTGGATGACGTGCGCAAGGCCGAGCTCGACCTCAAGGTAACCGGCGAGGACGGCTTCGTGCTGCACGGCAAGAGCTCGATGTCGAAGATCAGCCGCGACCCGGCCGATCTCGTCAAGCAGACCTGCGGCGCCCATCACCAGTATCCTGACGGCTTCATGCTGTTCCTCGGCACGCTGTTTGCGCCGACGCAGGATCGCGACACCAAGAATCAGGGCTTTACCCACAAGATCGGCGATATCGTCGAGATCTCCTCGGCGGGGCTTGGGACGCTTGCCAATACCGTGCGCCTCTCCACCGAATGCCCGCCCTGGACCTTCGGCATCTCGGCGCTGATGAGCAATCTCACAAAGCGCGGTCTCCTCTGACCGCCGATTGCCCTGCGCCGGAAAATCGGGTTAGAACCGTGCCATGAACGACAACGTCATCAAATTCAAAAAGCCCAACAAGCCGAAGCCCCCGCGCCAGATCAACCCGGCGCTGCGCAAGCTGATCGTGGTGCTGACCATCGTGGCCCTCTTCGCCATCGCCTGGGCCTATTTCAACTATTTCGGCGCCCAGCCGGGCGTTTGAGATTCACGGGCGCGGCCAGGCCATCATCGCGACATCGATCATATGATGGAGCGCGCTGCTGTCTGCGCCGGCATTCGGGAAATTCAGCACTGCCTGCAGCACGCCGAGATAGTACCAGGCGAGCGCCTCCACATCCGCATCCCGGCTGAGCTCGCCCGCGGCAATCGCCTGGCGCAGTAGCGCAGCGAAGATCTGCAGCTGATCGGCTGCCGCCTGCAGGGCCGCCTCCTGCCCTTCCGCGCTCAACTCACCCTTTTCCACGCAGCTTCGGGCAATCAGGCAGCCGGCCGGACGGCTCATCGGCTGTTCCGGCACGAAGCCGCGCAGGATCGCCTCGATGGCGCCACGTGCGGAGGGCGCCTCGGCGCCGTTCATGCGCGCAAGCACGCGCCGCGTATAGGCCGCCAGCGCCTCGCGAAACAGTCCGTCCTTGTCGCCGAAGCGTTGATAGATGCTTGAGCGCGAAAGGCCGGTCGCCTCCGTCAGGTCGCTGATCGAGGCCGCCGCATAGCCCTGGCGCCAGAAGACGATCAGGGCGGCATCGATAACGGCAGCCTCGTCGAATTGCGGTTTTCCGCTCATGCATCCTCGCTTGACATCTTGGAACGATCGGTTCAACAATAATGGAACAGTCGTTCCAAGATACATAGGTTGTGCCTCCATGCCAAACGAATCTTTGCAATCCGCTTCGACCAGCCGCATCGCAATCGCCGGTTCCACCGGCCGCGTCGGCGCCGAACTTACCCGGCTTCTGACCGCTGATCCCATCACCCCCGTGGCGCTGACCCGCCGGCCCGACGCCACCGGCATAGCCGAAGGCGCGGAGATCGCCGTCATCGATTTCGACCGGCCGGAGACTTTGGCGTCAGCGCTTTCGGGTGCGGACCGTCTGTTTCTCTCGCATGGCACCTCTCCGCGGCAGGTGACCAACGAGATCGCATTGATCGATGCCGCCGTTAGCGCCGGGGTGCGCCATATCGTCAAGCTCTCGGCACTCGGCCCGGCAACCCGGCTCAACCCCTTCGCCTGGCACATGGAGATCGAGGCGCATCTCGCGCGCCAGCCGGTCGCCTCCACCGTGCTGCGGCCATCCGCCTTTCCCGATATCCTGAAACGGTCGGCGGCCGAGATCGCTACCGGACAATGGGCGAGCGCGGCCGGAAACGGCCGGGTGAATTTCATCGACACCGCCGACATTGCAAGAGCGGCACGCGCCGCCCTGCTGGAAGAAGTCTGGCCTTGGTCGCAGCGCGCCTATCACCTGACCGGTTCGCGCGCCTGGACGATGGCGGAAGTCGCCGCCGAGCTTTCCGCCCAGCTCGGACGGCCAGTCACTTACGGACATCGCTCGCCGGAAGAGCAGCATGCGGCACTGTTGGCAGGCGGCCTGCCGCCCTTCGTCGCCGAACTGCTGCTAGGTCTCGACCAGGTCTTTCGCGAATCCGTCCTCGGCGAGACGACCTCGACCGTCGAGGCGCTGACCGGCACGCCGCCGAAGAGCCTGCCGCAATGGCTGAAGGAAAACCTCGCCGCCTTCCGCTGAGCCGCGCTCGACGAGGCTTAAGCCGGCTGCAGATCGCAGCCGGCTGCTGGTTACCAATTGAACGTCAGCTTGCCCATCACCGTGCGCCCGTCGCCATAGGTACAGCCGAACGAGCTACAGCTGGCGATATAGTCCTTGTCGGCAAGGTTGCGGAAATTGAGCGAGGCGGTGACGCCTTCCTTCTTGTAGGTGAGCGCGGCGTCGAAGAGGGTGACGGCGTCGAGGTTGTAGATATGCAGCGCTGCAGGGCTGCCGTATGTGGCATATCCATAGCGCTCGCCGACATAGCGAACACCGGCACCGATGCCTACACCTTCGAGCGGAGAGCCTTCGGCAAAGCTGTAATCGACCCAGAGGCTGGCGGCGTGTTCGGGAACGTTGTCGAGCGGAAGGCCGTTCAGCAATGTCCCGGGCGCATCAGCCTTGGTATCAGTGTAGGTGTAGGCTGCGCGAAGATTCAGGCCATCGGTCAGGCTCGTTACACCTTCGAGCTCAACACCTCTGGCACGGACTTCGCCGATCTGATTGGTCACGGAAGTGCCGCCAATGCTCTGGGTGTTCGAAACATTCTTCTGGCGGAGATCGTAGACCGCTGCAGAGAAAAATCCGTCCCAACCATCAGGCTGATATTTCACGCCAATCTCGAGCTGCTTGCCTTCGGTCGGCACAGGGTTTGCCAAGCTGGTCGACGGCGCAACCGGTTCGAACGACGTGCTATAGTTGATGTAAGGGGCAATACCGTTATCGAAGACATAGCCCAGGCCCGCGCGGCCCGTCAGCTTGTGGTCGTTCTGATCCAGTGATCTGCTGACCGGCGTTGCCGGCAGGAAATTGGTCGTGTCGCCCTCGGTGCTCGCCCAATCCTGGCGCAGCCCGAAGGTTGCCCGCCAATTATTGTAGGCCATCTCGTCCTGAATATAGATGCCAACCTGGCTAAGATCGGTGTCCACTATCGTGTCAGTGGTTCGCGAGAGCAGACTGATCGGACCACCGTAGACCGGGTTCAAGATATCGAGCGGCGTCGCCCGGAAGAATCGCGTGTGAACGTTGTTGCTGAAATATCGGTAGTCGAGCCCCACCAGGAGCTTATGCTCCAAATCACCTGTCTCGAACTCACCAAGCAGGTTGTTGTCGACGCTGAACGTATTGAGCAATTCGTCCTGAAAGGTCGCATTGCGAAGAATTGAATGGCCATCCGCTCCGACGCCCGGACCGTAGGCGGGATTTGCAACAGTCGAAGACATCCCCAGCGCCTGATAGTTCCAGTCGAAATTCGAGTAGCGAAGGTTCTGGCGGAAGGTCCAGGTGTCGTTGAGGCGGTGCTCGAATTCATAACCGAGATTGGTCAGCGTCCGGTTGGAGTGATCGAAGCTCTTGTCGCCGACATAGAAGTCGCGGCCGAGCGTATCGGCGAAGAGCGCCGGGACACCGGACGGCGTGCTTGGATTGTCGTGCTGCACACTCGTCAGGATCGTCAGCTTGGTGTCTTCGTCGGGCTGCCAGGTGAAAGCGGGGGCGATGAAATAGCGGTCGTTGTCGAGCTCGTCGACCTGGGCGCTTGCGGTGCGGGCCAGACCCGTGACGCGATAGGCGAAGTCCGAGCCGTCGGTGACCGGGCCACCGACGTCGAAATAGGTGCCATAGGTATCGTAGCTGCCGAACTGCAGGCCGACCTCGCCGAAGCTGTCGAAGGTCGGGCGCTTGCTGATCAGGTTGGTGATGCCGCCCGGATTGCCCTGGCCGAACATCACGGAGGCCGGGCCGCGTAGCACTTCGATGCGCTCCAGCTGGTAGGGATCGATCGCCGGCGCGCCGGCCGTGCGCATCAGTCTCAGACCATTGAGATATTGCGACTGGCGGCCATCGAAGCCACGGATGCGCGGCGCGTCGAAGCGCGGATCCGAGCCGCCTGGCTGGCTGACGACGCCGGGGGTATAGTCGAGCGCCTGGCCGACGGTCTGGGCGTTCTGCGCCTTCAGCTGATCGGCCGTGATCACCGAGATCGACTGCTGCGTTTCGAGGATCGGCGTTCCCGTCTTCGTCGCCGTCGAGCTGGTCTTGGCGACGAAGCCCTTCACCGGCGCCTTCGGATCTTCTTTGGTCTGACCCTGCACGGTGATCGGCGCAAGCTCGGTGGCCTCCTGTGCAAAGGCCGCGGCCGGAAGAAGCGCTGCTGAGCAAACGGTGGACAGCAGGACGAGCGAAACATTCTTCAGGCGCACGGCAACCTCATGGAGACCCGGACGGGGGCGATCCGTCTCAAAACTTGACAATTTCAGTCACGTTACTAGACGGATTCATTTCCATGATCCAATAAGGTAGTCAGCGTTTTTCAGAAGCGCCGATTATGAACAGAGGTGGCATTTGGTCAGTAGCGCAGCTCTCGAGCTCAGGCATCTGAGATATTTCGTAGCCCTCGCCGAGGAGCAGAATTTCGAGCGTGCCGCAGCGCGGCTCGGGATTGCGCAGCCGGGTCTCAGCCAGCAGATCATTAAGCTCGAGGCGCTGTTAGGCGTGTCGCTTCTGGATCGCAGCCGCCGCTCGCTGCGCCTGACCCGGCCGGGACTGGAGCTCGCAGAGCAGGGCCGGCGTGTTCTTGGACTTGCGGAAAGCGCCGTCGAGGCCGTCCACCGGGCGGCGAAAGGCGATCTGGAGCGCGTCGCCGTCGGCTATGTCGCCTCGGCGGCCTATTCCGGCGTGCTCGGCGATGCGCTGTCGAAGTTCAAGGCGTCGCGGCCTGGCGTCGAGTTTCAGCTGATCGAGATCGAGATGCGCCAGCAGCTGGAAAAGATCGCCGACAAGACGCTCGATCTCGGCTTCATCCGCCCACCGATCGCGCTGCCAGCGGGGCTGGCGGCCGAGATCGCCATGCGCGAGGAATTCGTCGTGGCGCTGCCGGCGAACCACACTCACGCGGCATCGCCGTCCGTCGCGCTGAAATCCTTGGCCGGCGAAGTCTTCATCACCCCGCGCCAGCCGCCCGATGTCGGCTTTCACCGCAATACGATCGCCGCCTGCCGGGAAGCGGGTTTCGAGCCGGATATCAACAGTTCCGGCCGCGACTTCATCACCATTGCCAGCATGGTCGTGCTCGGCACCGGCGTGGCGCTGGTGCCCAGCTCATTCCAGTGCGTGCAGCTTCCGGGCATTGCCTATACCAGGCTGAAGGGCTGCTCGGTCACCTCGGATCTGGCGATCGCCTACCGAAAGGTCGAGCCTTCGCCGATCATCAAGAGCTTCATCGCCCATTTCAAGAAGAGCCTGTCGCGCGACGAGGACAGCTTCTGAGACGGATCAGGTATTGCGCCTGATCCCCTGCAGGAGGTCGAGCACCGAATTTGCGGCGTCGAGCACATTGGTGCCGGGGCCGAAAACGGCGGCAACGCCGTGGTCGGTCAAGAACTGATAGTCCTGGCGCGGAATGACGCCGCCGCAGACGACGATGACATCGCCGCCGCCCCTGGCCTTGAGTGCATCGACCAGCTGCGGCAGCAGCGTCTTGTGACCGGCGGCCAGCGACGAGACGCCGATGACATTGACCTTCTCGCTCAGCGCCATGCCGGCCGCCTCATCAGGCGTCTGGAAGAGCGGACCGGCCAGCACATCGAAGCCGACATCGCCGAAGGCCGAGGCGATCACCTTGGCACCGCGGTCGTGTCCATCCTGGCCGAGCTTGGCGACCATGATCTTCGGCTTGCGCCCGAGGCTGGCGCTGATATCGGCCATACGCGCCTTCAGGATTTCGAGTTCCGGCTGGTCGCGATAGGCCTCGCCATAGACATCCCTGATCACCTCGGGGACCGCCGCATGATCGCCGAAAGCCTGGCGCATCGCGTCGGATATCTCGCCGACAGTGGCCCGCGCCCGCGCCGCCTCGACGGCAGCGGCAAGCAGGTTGCCCTCTCCGCTGCGGGCGACCTCCGAGAGCGCTTCCAGCGTCTCACGCACCTTGCCGCTGCCACGGCGGCGGCGGGTGTCCTCGATCCGCTTGACCTGCGCAGCACGCACCGCCGCATTGTCGATCGCCAGGAATTCCAGTTCTTCCTCAGTCTCCAGCCGGTACTTGTTGACGCCGACGATCACTTCGTCGCCCTTGTCGACCGCCGCCTGACGGCGCGTCGCAGCTTCCTCGATGAGCCGTTTCGGAAGGCCTTCGTTGACCGCCTTCGTCATGCCGCCGAGCGCCTCGACCTCCTCGATCAGCGCCCAGGCCTTGTCGGCAAGTTCCTTGGTCAGGCTCTCGACATAATAGGAGCCCGCCAGGGGATCGACGACCTTGGTGACGCCGGTCTCGTGCTGCAGGATCAGCTGGGTGTTGCGGGCAATGCGGGCGGAGAATTCCGTCGGCAGCGCGATCGCCTCGTCGAAGGAATTGGTGTGCAGCGACTGCGTGCCGCCGAGCACGGCCGACATCGCCTCGAAGGCGGTTCTGACGATATTGTTGTAGGGATCCTGCTCCTGCAGCGAGACGCCCGACGTCTGGCAGTGCGTGCGCAGCATCAGCGACGACGCCTTCTTCGGCTCGAATTCCTCCATGATCTTCGTCCAGAGCAGACGGGCGGCACGCAGCTTCGCGGCTTCCATGAAGAAGTTCATGCCGATCGCGAAGAAGAAGGAGAGGCGGCCGGCGAAGTCGTCGACGTTCAGGCCCTTGGCGATCGCGGCGCGGACATATTCGCGCCCGTCGGCCAGCGTGAAGGCGAGCTCCTGCACCAGCGTCGCCCCGGCTTCCTGCATGTGATAGCCGGAGATCGAGATCGAGTTGAACTTCGGCATCTCCCTGGCCGTATATTCGATGATATCGGCCACGATCCGCATCGAGGGCTCGGGCGGATAGATGTAGGTGTTGCGGACCATGAACTCCTTGAGGATGTCGTTCTGGATGGTCCCCGAGAGATCGGCGCGCGACACGCCCTGCTCTTCGCCGGCAACGATGAAGGAGGCGAGGATCGGGATGACGGCGCCGTTCATCGTCATCGAAACCGAGATCTTTTCGAGCGGAATGCCGTCGAACAGGATCTTCATGTCCTCGACGCTGTCGATCGCCACGCCGGCCTTGCCGACATCGCCCTCGACCCGCGGATGGTCGCTGTCATAGCCGCGATGGGTGGCGAGATCGAAGGCGACCGACACACCCTGCTGACCGGCGGCGAGCGCTTTGCGGTAGAAGGCGTTGGAGGCCTCAGCGGTCGAGAACCCGGCATATTGGCGGATGGTCCAGGGACGCCCGGCATACATCGTGGCGCGCGGTCCGCGGGTGAAGGGCGCAAGGCCCGGCATGCTGTCCAGATGATCGGCAGAGGCGAGATCGCCTGGGGTGTAGAGCGGCTTGACGTCGATGCCCTCGGGCGTCTTCCAGACGAGCGTCTCCGGCGAGGCTTTCAGTTCCTTCTCGGCCAAAGCCCGCCAATCGCCAACCGTCTTCTTCGTCATGTCATCCTCCGGCATGTCATTGCGCCGCACGCTATCACCTGGAACGCATGCGGCGCGATAGGGCCTTAGGATAATTTACGCCGGGCTCTGCGTCACGCGCGAGCGTGTCGGGTCATGCGTGGGCGTGCTTGGGGATCTTCGGCAGGAAGATCGTCAGCAGGCCGAGCAGCGGCAGGTAGGAGCAGATGCGGTAGACGAATTCGATGCCGTGGCTATCGGCAAAGTCGCCGAGGAAAGCAGCGCCAAGACCGCCGGCGCCAAAGGCGAAGCCGAAGAACACGCCTGCGATCAAGCCGACACGGCCCGGCACCAGCTCCTGCGCGAAGACGACGATTGCCGAGAAGGCGGAGGCGAAGATCAGGCCGATGACCACACTGAGCACGCCGGTCCAGAACAGGTTCGCATAGGGCAGCATCAGCGCGAAGGGAATGACGCCGAGGATCGAGAACCAGATGACGAAGCGGGCGCCGAGACGGTCGCCGATCGGGCCGCCGAGGAAGGTGCCGACGGCAACGGAACCGAGAAACAGGAAAAGCATCAGCTGCGCCTGCTGAACGCCAAGCTGGAAGCGGTCGATCACATAGAAGGTGAAATAGCTGGAGACGCTCGCCATGTAGACGTTCTTGGTCGCGGTCAGCAGCACGAGGATGAGCAGGGCGACGACGACCTTGTTCTGCGGCAGCGGCGGCGTGCGGCTGACGGCGGGCTTGCCGGCATTCTGGCGGCGGTGGCTCATGTACCAGTTGCCGACCCAGCCGAGCACGATCATGCCGATCAGCGCGATGCCCGACAGCCAGGAGACGCTGTGCTGGCCGAGCGGGAAGACGATGAAGGCGGCAATCAGCGGGCCGATCGCCTGGCCGGCATTGCCGCCGACCTGGAAGAAGGACTGCGCGAAGCCGTGGCGACCGCCGGAGGCCAGACGCGCAACGCGCGAGGATTCCGGATGGAAAACGGCCGAACCGAAGCCGATCAGGCTGGCGGCGACGAGCAGCAGCTCGAAGCTGCCGGCATTGCCGAGCAGGATCAGGCCGCAGAAGGTGCTCGCCATGCCGACTGGCAGCGAATAGGGCATCGGCCAGCGATCGGTGAAGATGCCAACGAAGGGCTGCAGCAGCGACGCCGTGACCTGGAAGGTCATCGTCAGCAGGCCGATCTGCACGAAGTCGAGGTTATAATTGGCCTTGAAGAGCGGATAGAGCGACGCAAGAAGCGACTGCATGATGTCGTTCAGCATGTGGCAGAAGCTGACTGCCATCAGGATCGACATTGTCGTCTTCTGGAAACGCGGCGCGGTTTCGCTCACTACGGCCATAGGTATTCCTCCTGCAGCAAAGGTTTGTGCTGCGGTCATGTGCTGAAGAAATGGAAGCGTTCGGGATCGGGGGCTGATGGGCTCGATGGCGTTCGCTGACAGAGCATGTATCGCAACTTCTCTTTGCGGCACAGCCCGCTTTGGGCAGGAGCGGTACGCCGATGCCTAAATTTTGCGCGGCTGCGCCATTTTTGCTGCGCCTGTTTCGCCGGCGCGCGGTTTGCATCTCGCGGCCTTCCTGAAGTAAGGGGTATCGAACCGAAAATTCAGGGAACCGCATGCAGGCGACGACGTCTTCACCCGCTCTCGAAGTCAGCACCATCAGCCGCAGCTTCGGCGCGCAGGCAGCCCTTGCCGAACTGTCGCTGACGGTCGATCGCGGGGAGATCGTCACGCTGGTCGGCCATTCCGGCTGCGGCAAGTCGACCCTGCTGCGCGTCATCGCCGGGATCGAACGGCCGGATGCGGGATCGGTGCGGCTCGACGGCGAGGAAGTCTCTGGGGCGCAGCGCTTCATTGAGCCCGAGGCGCGCAATATCGGCTTCGTATTTCAGGACTACGCGCTCTTTCCGCATCTGACGGCGATGGAGAACATTCTTTTCGGCCTGCGCAAGCGCCCGAAGGCCGAGGCAGCAGCGATGGCCGAGGAGGTTGTCCGCATTGCCGGCATCGCTCATCTGACCGATCGCTATCCGCATATGCTCTCGGGCGGCGAACAGCAGCGTGTCGCGCTGGCGCGGGCGCTTGCCCCGCGGCCGCGTATCCTCTTGATGGACGAGCCCTTCTCCAATCTCGACCAGGGTCTTCGCGACCAGGTGCGCGGCGAGACGATCGCGCTGATCCGCTCGCTCGGCACGACCGCGATCATCGTCACCCACGATCCGCAGGAAGCTTTGTCGGCCGGTGACCGTGTCGTGCTGATGCGCGCCGGTGAGATCGTCCAGCAGGGTTCCGGCTACGACCTGCACGACCGGCCGAACTGCGCCTATGCCGCCGATTTCTTCTCGCCCTCCAACAAGATCCCCGGGGTCAACAGGAACGGGCGGATGGAAACGGCGATCGGCAGCTTCGCCCACGAGCTCGACCTTGGGGAGCAGGACGCGGCCACAGTCTTTATCCGACTTCAGGATATCGAGGTCTCGCTCGGCGACGGCGCCATCGCCGCCAGGATCGAGGGACGGGCCTTCCACGGCGAGGTCGAGGAACTGACGCTTGCGGTCGACGGCCTTGCCGCACCACTGAAGGCGCGGACCATGCGGCGCCTGCCGGAGACGGCGCGTGCGGTGACGATTTCGGTCGAAAACGCCCGCGTCTTCGCTTCCGTCTGAGAGCCGTCGACACATCACGTCTTCGTGATGCTTCGGCTTAAAACTTGACTATCATCCTCAAGAACTGCAGCTACGGGGCGCATTCATTTACGGGGGTAGATATGATGCAAGTTAAAATGTCTGCGGCATTCGCCGCTGTTTCTCTGTGCGCTCTTCCGGTCACTGTTTCGGCCGCCGAGCTCAATCTCTACACGACAAGAGAGCCGGCGCTGATCGCGCCGCTTCTGGAAGCCTACACGGCAAAGACCGGCACCAAGGTCAACACCGTGTTCCTGAAGGATGGTCTTGCCGAACGCGTGGCAAGCGAAGGCGAAGCCTCTCCGGCAGATATCCTGATGGCCGTCGACGCCGGCAATCTGGTCGATCTCGCCGAAAAGGGCGTCACCCAGCCGATCGAATCCGCAACGCTCAACGCCGCCATTCCGGAACAGCTTCGCGATGCGAAGGGCTACTGGTTCGGTCTGTCGATGCGCGCCCGCGTGCTCTACGCCGCCAAGGATGTCGATCTGACGGCCTTCAACTACGAGGATCTCGCCGATCCCAAGTGGAAGGGCAAGATCTGCATCCGCTCCGGCCAGCATCCGTACAACACGGCGCTGTTTGCCGACTACATCGCCCATTACGGCGAAGCGGAAACCGAGAAGTGGCTTTCCGGCGTCAAGGACAACCTCGCCCGCAAGGCGGCCGGTGGTGACCGCGACGGCGCAAAGGACATCCTCGGCGGCGTCTGCGACATCGCCATTGCCAACTCCTACTATGTCGGCCTCATGCGCTCCGGCAAGGGCGGCGAGGACCAGGTGAAGTGGGGCGAGGCGATCAAGGTGGTCCTGCCGACCTTCAAGAACGGCGGAACGCAGGTCAACATCAGCGGTGCTGCTGTCGCAAAGCACGCGCCGAACAAGGCCGAAGCCGTGAAGCTTCTCGAATATCTCGTCTCCGACGAGGCGCAGAAGATCTATGCCGAAGCCAACTACGAATATCCGGTCAAGGCTGGCGCCTCGGTCGATCCGATCATCGCCTCCTTCGGCGAATTGAAGATCGACAGCAAGCCGCTTGCCGAGATCGTCGGCTACCGCAAGGAGGCGAGCGCGCTCGTCGACAAGGTCGGTTTCGACAACTAAGGCGATCGGGGCGCTGGTTAGCCGGCGCCCCTTCCCTTCCCGGATGATCGCATGTCCCTGATATCAGCGGCAAACCGCCCGGCGAGGCGGCCCGTCAGCGCCTGGCTTTCCGGAGCCGGGCTTGTTGCATTTCTCGTCCTGCTGCCCTTCGGCGGCCTTGCCTTCGTGGCCTTCAAGGGCTCGCCTTCGCTCTGGAGCCATCTGTTCTCCACCATCCTGCCGGTCGCGCTCGCCGATACCGTGATCCTGCTTGCCGGTGTTGGGTTGATGACGGCAGCCATCGGCACGTTGGCGGCATGGCTGGTGACGGCTTACGATTTTCCCGGCCGGCGCATTCTCGAATGGGCGCTGCTCCTGCCGCTCGCGGTGCCGACCTACATCATCGCCTATGCCTATCTCGATATCCTGCACCCGATCGGCGCAGTGCAGGGCGCGATCCGCTGGATTCTCGGCTATGAGAGCCCGCGGCAATTCCGCCTGCCGGATATCCGCTCGATGACCGGCTGCATCCTGCTTCTCGGCATTGTCCTTTATCCCTATGTCTATATCCCTGTCAGGGCGATGTTCCTGACGCAGTCGGCCAATCTCATCGAGGCCGGGCGGATGCTCGGCATCACCAGACGCGGCGTCTTCTGGCACATTGCACTGCCGCTCGCCCGCCCGGCCGTTGCCGTCGGTGTCAGCCTGGCGCTGATGGAGACGCTGAACGATGTGGGTGCCGCCGAATTCCTCGGCGTGCGAACGCTGACCGTCTCGATCTACACGACCTGGATCACCCGCACCGACCTGCCCGGCGCTTCTCAGATTGCGCTGGCGTTGCTTTTCATCGTCGTGGCGCTGATCGCCATCGAGCGCTGGGCGCGTCGCAATCAGCGCTACGCCACCGACAGCCGCCGCAGCCGCGGTCTGCAGCCGCAAAACGTGTCTCTGCCCAAAGGCATCCTGCTCGCGGTTCTCGGCTTCCTACCTGTTATCCTCGGCTTCGGCGCGCCGGCTATCTATCTGGCTTCCGAAGCCTGGAAGCGCTTTCGCTTCGCCGGCGTTTCCGCCAATTTCCTCAGCGAAGCGGTCAACACCGTGCTCTTCGCCTCGCTCGCCACCGCCGCCGCCATCCTTCTCGGCCTGATGCTCGCCTATGCCGCCCGTCTGCGGCCCGGTACCGGCTCATCGTCGATGCTGCGGCTTGCCGCAACCGGCTATGCCGCGCCAGGCACGGTCGTCGCGATCGGCGTGCTGATCGTTCTCGGCGGCGCCGACCGGATGATCTTTCATGCCGGTGCGCAATGGTTCGGCATCGCGACCGGCCTGTTCTTCATGGGATCGGGGGCGGCGCTCGTCTATGCGCTGACGGTCCGCTTCCTGGCGATTTCCGCGGGTGGCATTGATGCCGGATTGGCGCGCATTCCTGTCTCGCTCGACCACGCATCGCGCACGCTGGGACAGACGCCATCGGGCACATTCCGCCTCGTGCATCTGCCGCTGTCGAAGACGGCGATCGCCGCCGCCGCGCTGCTGGTCTTCGTCGATTGCGTCAAGGAACTGCCGGCGACGCTGCTTTTGCGCCCGCTGAATGTCGAGACCTTCGCCACGCATCTCTACGGCGAGGCGGCCCGAGGCACCTATGAAGAGGCATCGATCGCGGCGCTCGCGATCGTGCTCGTCAGCCTTCTGCCGGTCATCCTGCTCTCGCGGGTCGGCAGCACCAGGCGCTGAAGGACGCCCGCGCGATCTCCACGCGGGCGCCTGATCTTAGCCTTCACGCTCGAAGAGCGCGTCGGTTTCCTGCCACAGAGCCTCGGGGATCGGCAGTTTCGCCCAGTCGAGATTCTGCGCGATGCGCTCCGGCCGGCTCATGCCGAGAACGGCGGCGGAGACCTGCGGATTGCGGAAGGCGAACTGGATCGCCGCCGCCTGCAGCGGAACGCCGTGACGCGTGCAGATCTCCTCGATCCGCTTTGCCCTTGCGACCACATGCTCGGGCGGCGCGCCATAATCGAAGGTCGTTCCCGAGCTTGCGGGGCCTGTTGCGAGAATGCCCGAATTGAACACCCCGGCAACGACGATCTCGACGCCCTGGCGCTGAGCTTCCGGCAAAAGGTCAGCCTCGGCGGCCCGGTCGAGCAGGGTGTAGCGCCCGGCCATCATCACCGCATTGAACGACCCGGCCCTGATGAAGCGCGTGGCAACATCGCTCTCGTTGACGCCGACGCCGATCGCCTTGATGTGACCGGCCTTGCGGAGATCGTCGAGCGCCCGGTAGCAGCCCTCGACGGCCTCGTTAAAGCGCCGCTCATAGGCATCGCCATGGGTGAAGCGGTCGACATCATGGATATAGACCAGATCGAAATCGGCAATGCCCAACCGGCTCGCCGACTGCTCCAGCGAACGCATCGTTCCGGCATAGCTGTAGTCGAAGACCGGCTTGAGCCGCAGCGGCGAGGCCCAGAGGCCGTAATCGACCGCCTCGCCATAGGGCGGCGCCATATAGCGGCCGGCCTTGGTCGAGACGGTGACGGTCTTGCGATCGATGGTTCGCAGGAAGGTGCCGAGACGCAACTCGCTCAGCCCATGACCATAGAGCGGCGCGGTATCGAAATAGCGCATCCCGCCGCCATAGGCCGCAGCCAGCACCTCGGCCGCCTGCGCCTCGGTGACGTCGCGATAGAGCGTGCCGATGCCGCTCGCGCCGAAGCCGAGGCGCGAGGCAAAGCCGATCTTGCTTGAGGTCTTAGCGCCAGTCATGCCTTGCGCTCCTGAAAGCCGGGGAGACGATAGGCCTCGATGGCGTTCAGCCCGAAGATCCGTTCCCGCTCGGCGCTGGAGAGATCCTTGAGGCATTCCTGCAGCGCCTCGACCACGCGATCGTAGCTGGCCGCAACGAGGCAGACCGGCCAGTCGGTGCCGAACATGCAGCGATCCGTGCCGAAGACGTCGAGCACCTCATGGACGTAGGGCTTGAGATCCTCCGGCGTCCAGCTCTGCCAGTCCGCTTCAGTGACCATGCCGGAGAGTTTGCACCAGACGTGATCACGCTGCCCCCTGAACTGCCGGATCAGCACCGCCCATTCGTCGAAGCCTCGATTGCGGATCTCGGGCTTCGAGATGTGATCGAGCACGAAGCGCATATCCGGAAAGGCCTGCGTTGTGGTGATGCAGGAGGGCAGCTGCGGCAGGTTCGGCACCAGATCGTAGACCAGACCGGAGGCCTGAACGGCCAGCAGCCCAGCCTTCACATCGGCGCGCAACAGCCAGTTCGGATCGCTCTCCGTCTGGATCAGATGGCGGACGCCGACCAGCCATTTGCCTTCGGGCGAAGACTTGAGCTCGGCAAGCGTCCGGCCGAGCTTCGGGTCCGTCAGGTCCACCCAGCCGACGACGCCGGCGACGAAATCCGTGGCTTCGGCCGTGCGGATAAAGTCCCAGGTCTCGCCAAGATCGTTCCAGGTCTGGACGAGGACAGTGCCGGAGACGCCATTCTTCTGCAGCGCCGGGCGAAGATCATCAGGCTCGAAGACGCGGTTGATCGGCTCGAACGGGCCGCTCAACCAGCCATAGTCGCCGCCGCTGGCGGGGTCCCAGAAGTGATGATGGGAATCGATGATAGGGCTCGTCATGGCTGAAATCCCCTACCAGCGCTGATGCACATAGTGCTTGATGTAGGTGTCGTAGATCGACTTGATCTCCTGCATCGCGCTGTCGGAAATGGCCGGAAGACCCGCGGCCTCCGCATTCGAGCTCGCCTGCGCCGGGTTGCGGGCACCGGGGATCGCCACCGTCACGGCGTCGAACATCAGGATCCAGCGCAGCGCGAATTTCGCCATGGTCGTATCGCCGGAGACCAGCGGACGAACCTTCTCGACGGCTTCGAGACCGACTTCATAGGGCACGCCGGAGAAGGTCTCGCCGACATCGAAGGCCTCGCCGTTACGGTTGAACAGTCGGTGGTCGTTGGCCTCGAACTTGGTGTCCTTCTTGAACTTCCCGGACAGAAGGCCGCTTGCCAGCGGCACGCGGGCAATGATCGCCACCTTCTTTTCCAGAGCCTGCTTGAAGAAATGCTCGATCGGACGCTGGCGGAAGGCATTGAAGATGATCTGGACGCTGACGACGCCAGGATATTCGATCGCCTTCAGCGCCTCCTCGACGCGCTCGACGCTGACGCCGTAATTGCGGATCTTGCCCTTCTCGACCAGCTTGTCGAGGCGGCCGAAGACCTCCGGGTGGTAGTAGAGATCCGTCGGCGGGCAATGCAGCTGCACGAGATCGAGGCAATCCGTCTCAAGGTTGTTCAGGCTACGATCGATCCAGCCGTCGAGGTTTTCTGCGCTATAGCCTTCGACCGATTGCTGCGGCAGGCGACGCCCGGCCTTGGTGGCGATGAACGGACGCGCACCGCCCCGCTCCTTCATCACCTTGGCAATCAGCCGCTCCGAATGGCCGTCGCCATAGACGTCGGCCGTATCGATGAATGTGACGCCGGTATCGAGAGCGGCGTGAAGGGCCGCAAGCGCCTCCTCGTCATTCACTTCCCCCCATGCTGCGCCGATCGCCCAGGCGCCAAATCCGATCTCGCTGACCTTCCGGCCGGTACGGCCGAATTCCTTGGTTCGCATAACTCACTCCCTCGTTTTTGCGGTAGCCGGCCGAGCCGGCGCCGCTTGGTTGGACTTGCTTGACATTCTCCGTCAACCCAATTATCAGAAAACAGGGTTGTACGACAACCCGGTAAGTACGCAAAATCTGCATCGGGAGGATGAGACCGTGCGATCACTTGTTTTGGGAGGCATTTCTCTAGCGCTGGGCCTCGGCGCGTCTATGCAAATGGCAGCCGCCGAAGACACGATCAAGATCGGCGTCGTCGCGGCGGAATCGGGCGCTTTCGTCTCGGCCGGTCACACCCTGCCGGCAGGCGTCGGCCTCGCGGTCAAGGAAATCAACGACGCGGGAGGCGTCAAGGTTGGTGACAAGACCTACAAGGTCGAGATGGTCAAGCGCGACGACCGCACCGATATCTCCACCGCAATCGCGGCAACGCAGGAGCTGGTCCGCGACGAAAAGGTCTCGGCGATCTTCGGTTCCGAAACCCACGACTTCACGCTGGCGATGACCAAGATCACCCAGCCTGCCAAGGTCATCCAGTTTGCCGGCAACAGCACGCTGGCCAAGATCCTGAACCCGCAGTCCATCGCCCCCGGCGCTGAAAACCATTACCTCTTCCAGTCCGAGCCGCAGGAATTCCAGCGCTCCGGCTCGACCGCCCGCGGCGTTCTCAGCCTGCTGACGCCGCTTGTCGGCCATCCGCTGAAAAAATCCGTCGTCATCGTCGGCAACGACGCGACCGGCCAGTTCCTGACCTCCTATTACGTCAAGGCACTGAAGGCCGAGGGCCAGGAAGTGCCTGAGGTCATCTCCTATCCGCCTGATACCACCGACTTCTCGCCGTTCCTGACGCGCGCCAAGAGCCTCAATCCTGACGTCGTGCACTTCTGGTACAATGGCGACTCGACGCTGACGGCCCTGCCGCAGGCGCTCGAACTCGGCGTTGCCCCGAGCTACTTCCTGTTCGGCGTCGACCCGGGCATCTGGAAGGAGCGCGGTCTCAGTGCCGACGTCCCGGTCGCCATGAGCTGCGTGCCGATCTGCTGGGGTGAATCCTCCAACGCCAATGCGAAGACCTATTTCAAGGCCTACTTCGCCGCCGGCGCCCCGAAGGGCGTGACCTCCTCGGTCTCGCTGCTCTACTACGATTATGTGCACATGCTCGCCGAAGCCTGGACCAAGGCCGGTTCGCTCGATCCGGACAAGACGGTCGCAGCGCTTGAATCGCTGCACCACAAGGGCGTCGTCTCCGACGATCTCTCCTTCAACAAGAGCCATCAGGTGACCCACGCGACCGAGGTCTGCGCCGCAGCTCCGGGCGGCGATATCTCCTGCGCGATGCAGCAGCCACCCGCCGAAGCCCCTGCGGAATAAACTGCCGATGCGCCTCCCGCCGGCCCCCTGCGCCGGCGGGACTTTCATTCAGAAAACCGACGGGCCGCCCGTGCGGTCCGCGCAACAGCGGAACAGGGCTGTGGACATTCTCATTCAGCAAATCCTCAACGGTCTGTCGATCGCAAGCGTCATCACGCTGATCGCCGTCGGGGTCACCTTGATCTTCGGACTGACCGGCATCATCAATTTCGCCCATGGCGAATTCCTGATGATCGGCAGCATCGTGACCTGGCTCGCCGTGCAGGCAGGCCTGAGCTTCTATCTGGCTCTCGTGCTCGCCATTCTTGCCGTCGGGGTCATGGGCTTCGTTCTCGAGCGCGCGCTCTTCCGCTTCACGCTCACGCGCCCGACCAACGGCTTCATCGTTTCGCTCGGCCTGATCGTCGTACTGCAGCACATCGTCATCTTCTTCTACGATCCGAACCAGAAGAGCATTCCGCGGCCGCTGACCGGCATCTGGGATGTCGCGGGCGTGCGCATCGCCTCGGTTCGCGTCATGGTCATCCTGGTCACCATCGCCGTCGTGGCGCTCACCTTCGTCATGGTCACCCGCAGCCGCTATGGCCGCGCGCTTCGCGCCGCCGTCGACGATCGCGATACCGCGGCCCTGATGGGCATCCCCGTGCGCCGCTATATCACCGGCGTCTTCGTGCTCGGCAGCGCCCTTGCCGGTCTCGGCGGCGCGCTGCTGATCGCGCTCTTCCCGATCACGCCGTTCACCGGCGGCACCATGGTCATGAAGGGATTTGCTGTCGCATTGATCGGCGGCCTCGGAAACCTGACCGGCGCCGTCGTCGCGGGCCTGATCCTCGGCATCGTCGAGGGTTTCAGCGCCGGTTACGGCTTCTCCGCGTGGACCGACGCCTATTCCTTCGCCCTGATGATCCTCGTGCTGCTCTTCCGCCCGAACGGCCTGTTCGGCGGCACCAGCGGCCCGAAGATGGCGTGACGCACGAAAGGCACATGCTATGAACACCCCTCTTTCGTCGCTCCGCTCGCTGGCCCCGGCTCTCGTCGTGCTGGCGATCCTCGCCTTCGTTCCGGCAATCGGCGCCAGCAACCGCATGCTGTCGCTCGCCATTTCGGCCGGCATCAACATCGTCGCCCTCTACGGTCTCTCGGTACTTTTCGGTCAGACCGGCATTCTCTCGATGGGACATGCGGCACTCGTCGGCGTCGGCGCCTATGCCGCCGCGCTGCTTGCCCGCGACACCGGCATCGGCTTCTGGCTGGCGCTGCCGATCGGCGGCATTGCGGCAGCGGCCTTTGCGGCGGTCATCGGCGTGCCGTCGCTGCGCGTCAGCGGCCACCACTTCGTCATCATGACCTTCGCCTTCGGCCAGCTCCTGACCATCGTGCTGACCAATGGCGGTGACTTCACCGGGGCGGCGACCGGGCTCGACCTGCAGCTGCCGGTCGGCTTCTTCAGCATGCGCGCCGACGATCTCGTGCCGTACTACTTCGTCGTCCTGGCCTTCGTGACGCTCAGCGCCATCGCCAGCTGGGCGATCATCAACTCGCCCTATGGACGCACGCTGCGCGCCATCCGCGAGAACGAAAAACTGGCGGCGTCGCTCGGCATCAATGTCGGACGCCACAAGATCGGCGCCTTCGTCGTCAGCGGCGTCTTTGCCGGCGTCTCAGGCGTGCTTCTCGCCTATTTCCTGCGCCACATCTCACCAAGCCAGTTCGCCTCCTTCCCCAGCATCTATCTGGCACTGATGGTGATGATCGGCGGCGCCCGGTTGCTTCTCGGGCCGATTGCAGGCGGCATCCTCGTATCCTTCCTGCCAGAGGTTCTGAACCTCGACCCGGTCCAGTCGCGCATTCTCTACGGCGTCTGCCTGATCGCGGTCATCCTGCTTCTGCCGAACGGCCTGATTGCCGGCCTCGCCGATGGATGGCAGCGGCTGTTCGGCGCCAGCCGCAAACAGGCGCCGTCCCCTGCCGCCGGACGCAACCACGCTTCGGAGGCCGGACGATGAACGCCATTCTCGAAATATCGGGCTTGAAGAAGCAGTTCGGCGGCGTCACCGCGCTCTCCGGCGTCGATCTCTCGATCGAAGAGGGAGAGATCCTCGGCATCGTCGGCCCGAACGGGTCCGGCAAGACGACGCTCTTCAACGTCATCACCGGCGTCTACAAACCAACCGAGGGACACGTGACCTGGCGCGGCCGCGATATCACCAGCCTTGCGGCCCACGAAGTATCGGGAGCGGGCATCGGCTATACGTTCCAGCAGGCGATGGCCTTTCCCGGGCTCTCCGTGCTCGAAAACGTCCAGATCGCCTGCGAACACGCCCGCAAGACCAGTCGTCCCTATCCGTGGACGACGCCGGCGGCACTGCTCGATTTCGTCGGCCTGACGGCGCTCGCGAATGAACGTGCCGGTGTCCTGCCCTTCGGCAATCTTCGTCTGCTCGGCATCGCGCTGGCGCTCGCGACACGGCCATCGCTGATCCTGCTCGACGAACCCGCCGCCGGGCTGAACGATAAGGAGACGGCAACGCTGGTCGGGCTGGTCAAGCAGTTCCCTGCCCACGGCATCAGCGTCTGTGTCATCGATCACGACATGAAGCTGATGCAGATGCTCTGCAAGCGCCTCGTCGTCCTCGATTTCGGCTCGAAGATCGCCGACGGGCCGACACAGGCCGTTCTGTCCGATCCGAAAGTGCTGGAAGTCTATCTCGGAGGTGCGCTGTGACGCTGCTCAGTGTTTCAAACGTGACGACGGGCTACGGCGCGACGGTCGTCAATCGCGATGTCTCGCTCACCCTCGGCGAAGGCGAGATCATCACCATTCTCGGCCCGAACGGCGCAGGCAAGTCGACCCTGCTGCGCACCATCGTCGGCCTCGTCAAACCGCGGTCGGGAAGCGTCAGTTTCGCCGGCGAGAACGTCACCGGCCGCACGCCCGACATCATGGCCAAGCGCGGCGTCGTCCTCGTTCCCGAGGGGCGGCGGATCTTTGCCGACATGTCGGTCGAGGAAAATCTCCGGCTTGGCGCCTATGCGCGGCGCGATACCGATGCCGTCGAGACCGACGTCAAGACCATGGAAAGCTTCTTTCCGATCCTCGCGACCAAACGCCAGCAGAAAGGCGGATCGCTGAGCGGCGGCCAGCAGCAGATGCTGGCGATTGCCCGCGGGCTGATGGCGCGCCCGCGCGTGCTCCTGCTCGACGAGCCCTCGCTGGGCCTCTCGCCGCTGCTGGTGAAAGAAATCCAGCAGATCATCCTGAATATCGGCAAGAGCTTCGGCGCCTCCGTTCTGCTGGTCGAGCAGAATGCCGGGCTGGCGCTCTCGGTCGCCAGCCGCGGCTACCTGATGCAGAATGGCCGCATCGCAACATCGGGGCCGATTGCCGAACTCAAGGACATGTCGCTGATGCGCGAGCTCTATCTCGGCGGCGTGGCGGAGCAGGCCTGATATGACCGATATCGCCCTCTCCTATGGCCGCGGCCATCTCGACATCACCCTTCCACCGGGCGCCCGCCCGGCGGTGATCCGCAAGCAGGCGCTTCCGAAGCTCGCCGACCCCAAGGCGGCCATTCGGGGCGCTCTCGACAATCCGATTGCCTCGGCACCGCTTGCCGAGCTTGCAAGGGAACGCAGAAGCGCCTGCATTCTGATCTGCGACATCACCCGGCCGGTGCCCAATCGGCTGTTCCTGCGCCCGATGATCGAGACGATGATCGCCTCGGGCATTGCTCGCGAAAAAATCTCGGTGCTGGTCGCGACCGGCCTCCACCGTCCCAATCTCGGCGATGAACTGGCCGAGCTCGTCGGCGATCCCTGGGTTCTCGAAAATGTCCGCGTCGAGAACCACTACGCCCGCGACGAAGACGCCCATATCGATTTCGGTTTCACGAAAACACGGAACACGCCGGTCAAGCTCGACCGGCTGTTTGCCGAGGCCGATCTCAAGATCGCCACCGGCCTAGTCGAGCCGCATTTCATGGCCGGATGGTCTGGCGGGCGCAAGGTCATCGCGCCGGGTGTCGCCCATCACGAGACGATCCGCACCTTCCACTCGGCCCGCTTCATGGAAGATCCGCTCGCCGTCCAGTGCAATCTGATCGGCAATCCGTTGCACGAAGAGCAGCTGGAGATCGTCCGCATGCTCGGCGAGGTCTATGCGCTGAACACCGTTCTCGACGAGGATCGCGATCTCGTCTGCGTCACCTTCGGCGAG
This sequence comes from Rhizobium sp. OAE497, assembly GCF_040546565.1. Taxonomy (NCBI): domain Bacteria; kingdom Pseudomonadati; phylum Pseudomonadota; class Alphaproteobacteria; order Hyphomicrobiales; family Rhizobiaceae; genus Rhizobium; species Rhizobium sp. OAE497. The sequence continues at coordinate 452,781 of NZ_JBEPOA010000002.1, read as the reverse complement.
ATCATCGCCAGCCATCAGGCGGCCGTCGATTTCGTCAGCGGGGCGACGCAGATCCCGCTCGGCCGCAAATTCTCCACCGTCGTCACTTCGTCAGCCGGCTATCCGCTCGACAAGACCTATTACCAGACGATCAAGGGCATGGTGACGCCGCTCGATATCCTGAAACCCGGCGGCACGCTGATCATCGCGTCGGAATGTTCCGAAGGCTTCGGCTCGCCCGAATTCCGCGAGGCGCAGGCACGCCTCGTCGAGCTCGGCCCGGAACGCTTTCTGGCGACGCTGACGGCCAAGAGCCTTGCCGAGATCGATGAATGGCAGACGGAGATGCAGCTGAAGTCGATGCGGCTCGGGCGCGTCGAACTCTATACGAGCGGGCTTTCCGGCGGCGACAGGGAGCTGACCGGCGTCGGCGTAATCGACGACCTGACGGCCGCGATCGCCCGCAGCATTTCACGAAGCAGCGATCCCGATGTCGCGATCATTCCGGAGGGGCCCTATGTCGTGCCTCGCTATGCGGGCTGACCGGCTATCGATGAAGGCGGGCGTCGCGGAGCTCTTCGAAGCGCGCCGTGCTCTTCGACAGGTGGGCGCGCAGCGCCTTGCGCGCCGCCGCTTCATTGCCGTCGCGGATCGCCTGGAAGATCGCGTGATGTTCCTTGCGCATGCGGGCTGCATGTCCCTCGCGCTCGAGCGCCGTCATGTTGTCGAGGCGCGCCCATTGGCGCGGCACCATGGCCGTTCCGAACGTATCGAACAGCCGTCCGTAATAGGAATTCTGCGTTGCGACCAGGATCGAGCGGTGGAAGGCGAAATCCTCTTCGGCCCCGTAGCCACCCTGTTCGATCGCCTGATCGAGCGCATCCAGCCGCGCCTGCATGCGGGCGATATCCTCCGGCGTGCGCCGCAGGGCCGCAAGGCCGGCGGCCTCATACTCGATGCCGATGCGCAGTTCGAGAACGCGCAGCACTTCGTCGATCGATTCCAGGTCGTTCGGGATGATGGAGAAGGAGCGCGGCGTCGGATCGTTGGAAACGAAGGCGCCGAGCCCCTGGCGCGTGGTGATCAGCCCCTTGGCCCTGAGCGTCGCCAGCGCCTCACGCACGATCGTGCGGCTGACGCCCGTCGCTTCCATGATCGCCTGCTCGGTCGGCAGACGCTGGCCGGGCTTCAGATCGCCGGATTCGATCTGCGCGATCAGGCTGTCGGCCAGTCCGCTGCGCAGATTGGGCGTCTGCGGGATGGTGTTGAAAACCGCGCTGTCCCTGTCCTTCATTCCGTTCCGAAGTCCAATCTCGCCGTCCGGCGCCGGGCTGCCAATACTGCCGTTGCTAAACCATACCACTAGAAAAAGCAAAAGCCCGCATACCGGGATACCGAAACCAACCGGGAGGAAAGCATGAAAGAGAAAATCGGGTTCATCGGTCTCGGCGCCATGGGCTCCGGCATGGCGGCCAATCTTCTGAGCAAGGGCTGGCCGCTAACCGTGATGGCGCATCGCAGGCGCGAGGCTGTGGAGGCGCTGAAGGCCCAGGGTGCCAGCGAAGCGGCAACGCCGAAAGAATTGGCGCTGGCATCCGACGTCGTCATCCTCTGCGTCACCGGATCGGAAGAGGTCCAGCAGCTGCTGCCGGGTGCGGATGGCCTGCTCGCCTCCGGCAAGCGGATGCTGCTGATCGATTGCTCGACATCCAACCCGGCCGTGACGATCAGGCTTGCCGCTGAGCTTTCGGAGCAGGGCATCACGCTCGTCGATGCGCCGCTCGCCCGCACGCCGAAGGAAGCGGCCGAGGGCAAGCTGGATGTGATGGCGGGCGGCTCCGCCGATGGCATTGCCCGCGCCCGGCCGATCCTCGAAGCCTTCGCCGCCCGCATCATCGAGACCGGTCCCGCCGGAACGGGTCACACGATGAAGCTTCTGAACAACTTCGTGTCGATGGGCTATTCGGCGATCTATTCCGAAGCGCCGATGATCGCCGCCAAGGCGGGGTTGACACCAGAGGTCTTCGACAGCGTGCTGCGCGGCAGCCGCATGGATTGCGGCTTCTACCAGGCCTTCTTCGAATTCGTTTTGAACCGCAACGAGAACGCCCAGCGCTTCGCGATGGCGAATGCGCTGAAGGACATGTCCTACCTCGCCTCGCTCGCGCAGGCGCTGCAGGCGGTCAACCCGGTCGGAGCAGCCGTGCGCAACAGCTTTGCAACCGCCGTTGCCGCCGGCCAGGGCCAATCCTTCGTACCGGCGCTCTCGGATGTCATCGCGGCCGCCAACGGCGTGTCGCTGACCGCCCACAGGACCGGAAAATAGGGACGGAAACGTGCTCGAAATTCATCTCGATCCGGTGGGCGGCATTGCAGGCGACATGTTCGTCGCCGCCCTGCTCGATTTCCGGCCAGACCTGCAGGAAGGCCTGCAGGCCGCACTAAAGCTTTGCCCGCTGATCGAGCGCGTCGACTGCGCGCTTGTTGCCCATAGTGACGGCATCCTCACCGGCAGCCGCTTCACCGTCCGCCATCGAGATCACGGGCCTGACCACGCGCATGATCACGGCCACGGGCATCATCATCACCATCATGGCCGTCATCACCATGAACATGAGGCCCACGATCACGAAGCAGATCACCACGAACACGACCACGTGGCGTGGCGGACGATCCGCGATGCGCTGGCGCAATCGGCACTCGATGCCGAAACCATACGCCATGCCACCGGCATTTTCGGAAAGCTCGCCGAGGCCGAGGGGCGGGTGCATGGCAGAGCACCTGACGACGTGACGTTCCACGAGGTCGGCGCCTGGGATTCGATCGCCGATATCGTCGCGGCCGGATGGCTGATCGGCCGGATCGGCGCGACCGGCTGGACCGTCGGCCCCATTCCGCTTGGCAGCGGCCGGGTGAAGACCGCGCATGGGCTCCTCCCTGTCCCGGCACCGGCAACCGTTCACCTGCTCGAGGGCTTCGAGGTCATCGACGACGGCATTGCCGGCGAGCGCGTAACGCCGACCGGTGCGGCAATCCTCGCCTATCTCTGCGGGAAATCGGCGGCTCCAAGGCGGAGGATCTTGAAGGCATCGAGCCATGGTTTCGGCAGCAAGCGGCTACCGGGCGTCAGCAACTGCCTGCGGGTGCTCTCCTTCGAGCGGCGGGAAAACGCAGCTATCAGCGAGGAGGCAGTTGCCGTCCTCGAATGCGAGATCGACGACCAGACCGGCGAGGACATCGCCCAGGCGATCGACAGGTTGCGCAGCCAGGACGGCGTGCGCGATGTCATCCAGGCGCCAGTGTTCGGCAAGAAGGGCCGGATGATGACGCATCTGCGCGTGCTTGCCGACCCGGCCGCAAAGGAAGAGGTCGCCAATGCCATCCTCGACGAGACGACGACGATCGGCCTGCGGCTTTCGACGGCGGCGCGCATGACGCTGCGCCGCGAAAAAGAAACCGTCGAGCACGGCGGCCAGATCTATGCCTTCAAGGTTGTCGAACGCCCATCCGGGCGAAGCGCCAAGCTCGAATCCGATACGCTGGCCTCGACGTCGAGCGCGGCGGCCCGCAACGGGTTGCGCCGACTGCTGGAAGGTTTGCTGAGGCAGAAGAGAGGAGATTTGATGTGAGTCAGGCGCTCGACACCGTACTCGACACCTTGGGCGACGTCTCGATCGCCGTCAGCGGCGGCATCGACTCGCTGACACTGGCGACGATCGCGGTCCAGCGCCTGGGCGCCGGGCACGCCGGCATCATGCACGCCGTTTCGCCGGCCGTGCCGCCGGAGGCGACGGAGCGGGTACGAATACTCGCGGATAGGGAAGGCTGGGACCTGCAGCTGATCGATGCCGGCGAATTCTCCGACCCTGATTACATCGCCAACCCCGTCAATCGCTGCTTCTTCTGCAAGGGCAATCTCTACGGCGCCATCACCGCACGGACCACCCGGCAGGTGCTGTCGGGCACCAATCTGGACGATCTCGGCGAATACCGGCCGGGCCTCGATGCCGCCCGCAATTTCGGCGTCAGGCACCCCTTCGTGGAGGCCGGGATCGGCAAGGCCGATGTGCGGCGTCTCGCCCGTGAGGCGGGTCTCGGAGACCTGTCGGAACTGCCCGCCTCGCCCTGCCTTTCCAGCCGGATCGAGACATCGCTCGCCATCGATGCCGGAACGCTGGCAGCGGTGCATCGCATCGAGACGTTTCTCACAGAAGCGATAGGTCCGAAGACTGTCCGCTGCCGCATCCGCCGCAGCGGCGTCGTCATCGAACTTGATACCGGCAGCCTTCAGCGCACAGGGGACATGGGCGCCGTTATCAGCGAGATGCTGCCTGAAGCCTATCAGGATAGGCCGGTGACCTTCGAGCCCTACCGAAACGGCAGCGCCTTCATCGGTGCGCGGCCATGAGCAGCACCGATACCGTCTTCGATTTCACCCGGGCCGACCGCATCGGCCTCAGCGAAGCCGTCTTCTGCGCCGGGAAATCGCCGCAGCAGATCGCGGGCATTCTCGAAAGCGCAAGGCAGCGTGATGCGAGCCTGCTTCTGACCCGTCTCGGTGCGGCGAAATACGATGCGCTACCGGCGCATCTCAAGGCACAGACCGACTGGTGCGAGACGTCGAAGACCGCCTATTTCGGACAGCTGCCGCCGCTATCGCTCACCGGAAAGGTCGCGATCGTTTCAGCGGGAACATCGGATGCCCCGGCAGCGCGCGAGGCCGAACGCACCCTTCGCCACGCCGGCGTCGAGTCCACCTTCATCATCGATGTCGGCGTCGCCGGTCTCTGGCGGCTGATGGACAGGGTCGAGGACATCAGGCGCTTTCCAATCGTCATAGCCGTAGCCGGGATGGATGCGGCGCTCGCAAGCGTCCTTGGCGGCCTCTATGGCGGCGCCCTCATCTGCGTCCCGACCTCTGTCGGCTATGGGGCGGCCGAAGAGGGGCGTACGGCGCTGAATGCGATGCTCGCCAGCTGCGCGCCCGGCCTTCTCGTTACCAATATCGACAATGGCTACGGGGCAGCCTGCGCCGCCCTTCGGCTGCTCAACACCATGCAGCTGCGGTGAACGGGGAGCCGCAAATGCGGCTCCCCGTTATCGTCAGGCAGCGTCAACAGTCAGCTGCGTTTGCTCGCCGAGACCCTCGATGCCGAGCTTGATCGTCTGGCCCGCCGTCAGGAAGACCGGCGGCTTCATGCCGAGGCCGACGCCTGGAGGCGTGCCGGTCGAGATGATGTCGCCGGGCTGCAGGCTCATGAATTGCGAGATATAGTGGACGAGGAAGGACACGCCGAAGATCATCGTCTTCGTCGAGCCGTTCTGGCGCATCACGCCATCGACGGAGAGCCACATCTTCAGGTCCTGCGGATCGGCGACTTCGTCGCGCGTCACCATCCAGGGGCCGATCGGGCCGAAACTGTCGGCCGACTTGCCCTTGGTCCACTGGCCACCGCGCTCCGCCTGGAACTCGCGCTCCGAGACGTCGTTGATCAGGCAATAGCCGGCGACATGCTTCATCGCATCGGCTTCCGAGACGTAGCGGGCTTCATCGCCGATGACGATGCCGAGCTCGACTTCCCAGTCGGTCTTCTTCGACTTGCGGGGAATGATCACATTGTCGTTGGGGCCGGTGATGGCGCTCGTCGCCTTCATGAACAGGATCGGCTCTTCGGGAATGGCCGCTCCCGTCTCTGCAGCATGGTCGGCATAGTTCAGGCCAACGCAGATGAACTTGCCGGTGCGAGAAACGCAGGGACCAAGGCGGCCTGGCTCGGCGACGACGGGCAGGCTTTCGATGTCGATGGCAGCGATCTTCGCGAGGCCCGCAGCCGTCAGATTGGCGCCGGCGATGTCATCGATCTGACCGCTCAGGTCCCTCACCTTGCCGTTCCTGTCGAGGATGCCGGGCTTTTCGGCGCCGCGCTGGCCGTATCTCAGAAGCTTCATATCGATTATCCGTTCAAGGGGTTTGTCTTCAGGCGTTCGCCCAGCCGCCATCGATGACGAGGGCATTGCCGGTCATGAAGGCCGATTCATTGCTGGCTAAGTAGACGACGAGATCGGCGACTTCTTCCGCCGTTCCAAGCCGTCCCATCGGCTGGCGGGCGATGAAGCCGGCTCGCGCCTGGTCGTAGTCACCGAGCGCACGCATACGATCCTGCAGCGACGGGCTTTCGACCGTGCCCGGGCAGATGGCGTTGGCGCGGATGCCCTTGCCGACATAATCGAGCGCTACGGATTTCGTCAGGCCGATGACGGCAGCCTTGGTGGTGCCGTAGATGAAGCGGTTCGGCGCGGCGATGACGGTCGAGGCGACCGAGGCCATGTTGACGATGGAGCCGCCGCCACGGTCGATCATGCCCGGCAGGAAGGCCCGGATCATCCGGTACATGGCGCGGATGTTCAGGTTGACGGAAAAATCGAAGGCGTCCTCGTCGCAATCGAGGATCGAGCCGTGATGCACGAAGCCGGCGCAGTTGAAGAGGATATCGGGGGCACCGATCTCACCGGCAAAGGCGGTGATCTCCGCGGGGTTCAGCACATCGAGCTTGCGCGTCGTCACACCGGCATGTTCGTTCAGCGTTTCAAGCTTGGCAGCGTCGATATCGGTCGCCCAGACGCGGGCGCCCTCCCGCAGGAAGGCCAGCACCGTGGCACGCCCCATCCCCTGCCCGGCCGCCGTGACGACGGCCGTCTTTCCCTCAAGTCTTCCAGTCATGTCTGATCCTCAACAGATTACTCGGATTGTTCTCCGGCAAGACCGACGCGGCTTGCGGCGCCATGGAGATGGTCGCGCATCGCATCGCGGGCTTCGTCGCCATCGCCGGCCTCGATCGCATCGAGGATACGCTGGTGTTCGCCGAGCGTGACGGCCGCAAGGTCTTCCGAGCGCTGCTGGTTGCCCGATGCGAGAATGGATTCGCGCACCCGCTCGGAAACGAACATCAGGAACTGCACCATGTAGACATTGCCGGTCGCCGCAGCGACGGTCTTGTGGAATTCGAGATCGGTCTTCAGCCACATGACGCTGCCATAGGGCGCATCGCGCATCGTCACCAGCGCCTCCTTCATGGCGCCGAGATCGTCGGCTGTCCGCCGCTTGGCGGCAAGCGCTGCTGCCTCGACTTCGAGGATGCCGCGAAGCTCGAAGAGCGACTGGAAGGCGTTTGCCTGCTGCAGCGCCTCGTAATCGATAGTCAGCACGGTGGCGTTCGGCTGATCGGCGACGAAGGCGCCGCGGCCCTGCTGCGACCAGATGCGCCCCTCGGAGCGCAAGCGCGCGATGGCCTCACGCACCACGTTGCGGCTGACGCCGAATGTCTGGGCAAGCTGCTGTTCGGTCGGAAGCTGATCGCCCGGCCGCAGACGCCCTTGGGCGATCTCGCGCGAGATCGAGCTCGCGACCAGCGTCGACAGATGCGGCCCCCGATTGACCTTGTCGAGTTTCAACGTCATTTCCTACCCCTCTGCACTGCCTGCTGCACTTGCCAATACACGCCCCTCGCTCAACAGATGCTTCGGGTCGAAGGCATCCTTGATCCGGCGCGAAAGCTCCAGCGTCAAGGGGTCGGCGCGTTTCAGGAAGGCGCTCTGCTTGACCCGGCCGATGCCGTGCTCGGCACTGATCGAGCCGCCATGCTTGTCCGTCACGTCGAAGATCACCTCTTCCGTCGCGTGAAAGAGAGCATCGTACTGATCGGCAGGCATGCCGACGGGCGGCACGATGTTCAGATGAATATTGCCGTCGCCGACATGGCCGTAGGTCACGGCGATCGCTTCCGGATACTTGTCAGAAAGCGCTTCCAGCGTGTCGGTCACGAAGGCCGCGAGGCTCGAAATGGAAACGGACACATCCGTCCTGAGATATCGTCCGCCGCGCCCTTGCGCCTCCACCATCATTTCGCGCAGCAGCCAGAGGCGGTCGCCTTGTGCCTTGCTGCTTGCGATGACGCCGTCGAGGACGAGATCGGATGCATCGGCAAGGAAACCTTCGAGCAGTGCGCGGAGATCGACGCGCCCGGCGGCCGACGCCTCGATCAGCACATAGACGGGATAGGGCTCGCTCAACGGATCGGGCAGGTCGTCCCGGGAGTTGATGGCGATCTCCAGGCCGCCGCGCAGGATCAGCTCGAAGGCCGTCAGGAGGTCGCTGCACTGGCGGCGCGCCCGGGCATAGAGCTGCATCGCGTCATCGACCGAGGAGAGGCCGACCAGCGCGGTCTCGACCTGTTCCGGCTTCGGAAAGACTTTTAGCGCTACGGCCGTGACGATCCCAAGCGTGCCTTCGCTGCCGATGAAAAGCTGCTTCAGGTCATAACCACGATTGTCCTTGCGCAGCGTCCTGAGGCCATTCCAGATGCGGCCATCGGCAAGCACGACCTCGAGGCCGAGCACCAGATCGCGGGTCATGCCGTAACGCAGCACATTGAAGCCACCGGCATTGGTCGAGACATTGCCGCCGATGCGGCAGGTCCCCTGCGCGCCGAAGGTGATCGGCAGGATACAGTCCTTGGCTTCCGCATGGCGCTTAGCATCTTCAAGAATGCAGCCAGCTTCGACGACCATGGCATAATCGATCGGATTGACGGAGCGCACCTTGTTCATCCGCTCCAGCGAGACGACCACTTCACCACCCGGATAGCTCGCCACCGCCGCGCCGACGAGACCGGTCAATCCGCCTTGGGGAACAACGTGGATTTTCTCTTGGTGACAGAAGGCCATCAGCTGGCTGAGCTCTTCGGCCGAGCGGGGCCTCGCGACCGCCAGCGGGCGGCCGTAATGCTCGCCGGACCAGTCACGGCTATAGCGCTCGAGCGCCTCGCCATCCGTCAGCAACAGGTCTGCCGGCATGGCGGCAGCGAGGGCGGCGAGCGCTCTTTCCTGCAGGGGCGAATGGGCATTCATGCGGTTGCTCCGGTTCAGCGGGAAAACATCTGGACAATTGGGTCACTTACATGGTTATCATACAACACTGGTTTCGAACATCAAGTGCAGGGTTACTTTCCGCTGCTCGCCATTCGCTAAAAACCAGTGTAAAATCGATAACTTGCAGGAGGATCCGTATTATGACCGCAGCGTCCGGCCAATTTCGAAATATGCACACCATGATCCGCGTGTTCGACCTCGACAGGTCGATCAAGTTCTACACGGAACTGCTCGGGATGACGCTTCTGCGCAAGGATGATTATCCGGGCGGAAAGTTCACCAACGCCTTTGTCGGCTACGGTCCGGAGGAGACCGACACCGTCATCGAACTGACCTACAACTGGGGCCGCGAAGAGCCCTACGAACTCGGCACCGGCTTCGGCCACCTGGCGCTCGGTGTCAACGACATCTACGCTGTCTGCGCCGCGCTCGAAAAGCAGGGCGCCAAGATCCCGCGCCCGCCGGGCCCGATGATGCACGGCACGACCCATATCGCCTTCATCGAAGATCCGGATGGCTACAAGATCGAGCTGATCGGCCTCGACACGATGTAACGATCGGCCCGCTTTCTGAGAGCCGCGCCCCTGGGCGCGGCTTTTTTTGTTGAGTGCCATCCTCATTTGATGATCGCAATCTTGCTGCGGTCGATGGTGATGGCGACGGCGAGGATCAGCACCGAACCGAAGACGACGTTTTCGGCGAAGATATTGATGCCGATGAAGGTCATGCCGATGCGCACGATCGAGATGATCAGCGCGCCGACCGCCGTTCGCGCCACACCGCCGAGGCCGCCGGTGATGGCGGTACCGCCGACGATGACGGCAGCGATCGCGGGCAGGAGCAGCTGGTTGGCCAGATTCGGCGAGCCGCTGGAAAGACGGGCGGCAAGGATGCAGCCGGCAATCGCCGCTAGCATGCCCGAGATCGCAAAAGCGACGATCTTGGTGCGCTCGACATTGATGCCGGCCGCAATCGCCGCAGGCTCACCGGCACCGATCGCCAGACTGTGGCGGCCAAAGCGGGTATAGCGCAGGCCAACGAAGGCTAGCACGCCGATGATCGCGGCAATCCAGATAACAGTCGGCAGACCGGCAAAATTGCCGTTGATCCAGGCCGTGTTTTCACGGCCACCCTCTTCGATGGTGATCGCCCGTCCGGCCGCGGCCCAGAGCGCGATACCGGCAACGACGCCACCAGTCGCCAAGGTAGCAACGAAGGATGGCACCTTCAGCCGAACATGGACGTAGCCGCTGAGCACGCCGAAGATGAGGCCCGACAGGATCGCGACCGGGAAGGCGAGCATACCGATCTGCGGCAAGAGCTGCGCCAGGATGACGCTCGAGAGCGATGCCACCGACTGGATCGACAGGTCGATACCGCCGATCAGGATGACAAAGGTAACGCCCGCCGCGAGAATGAAGAGGACGGCGGTGTTAGACAGCAGCAGGATCAGCGTATCGCCGGTGAGGAAGCCGGGTGCGGCAATCTCGATGACCAGCACCAGCACGACCAGCAACGCCGGCGGAATGGCGCCCTGCATCCAGCCTGCAGTGAGAAGGGATTTGATGTCCTTGAACATGATTGCCTCCTCACACCATTGCCGCAACGAGATCGACCTGATCCGGCTTGGCGCCCGGAGCCGCATCGAAATGGGCGGTGACAGCCCCGTCGCGCATCACCAGCACGCGATGCGACAGGCCGATCGTTTCTTCCAGCGTGTCCGATATCAAAAGGATCGCGACGCCTTCCGAGGAGAGCTGCCGGACGAGCTCGTAGACCTCTTCCTTGGCACCGACATCGAGGCCGCGGGTCGGATGATCGAGGATCAGGATCCGCGAGCCCGCCGTCATCCAGCGTGCCAGCACTACCTTCTGCTGGTTACCGCCCGAGAGTTTACGGCAGGCGATATCCGGCCCAGGCGCCTTGATACGAAGGCGCTTGATCCAGTCGGCGGCGAGCTTGCGTTCACGCCGGTAATCGATTGCGCCGCCGCGCATGACGGAGGAGAGATCGGCAAGGCTGATATTTTCGGCGATCGACAGGAACATCACCAGCCCCTCGACGCGCCGTTCGCGGGGGATATAGCCGATGCTCTTGCGCACCGCCTGTTCGGGCGAACGGAAATGCACCGGCTCGCCATTGATCTTGAGCGTACCGGCCGTATGCGTCAGGAAGCCGCCAATCGCCCGCGTCACCTCTTCGCGGCCGGAGCCGACGACACCGGCAATGCCGACGATCTCGCCGGAGCGGATCTGCAGGTCGACATCGTGGAAAGCGCCGTCGATCGACAGCCTGCTGGCATCGACGACGATCTCGCTTTTCGGCGGCAGCTGCTTGTCTTCCTTGTAATAGGTTGCCTGCAGCCCGCGGCCGACCATGATCTCGTGGAGTTCAGGACCGGTAACATCGGCCGCCCGATGCTCGGCCACCACCTGGCCGTCCTTCATCGTGTAGACGCGGTCCGAGATGCGCAGGACTTCATCGAGCCGGTGCGACACGAAGACGAAGCTTGCCCGCGACTTCAGCGAGCGCACCCGCTTGAAGAGCACGTCGATATCGCTACCGCTCAAGACCGAGGTCGGCTCATCGAGCAGGATGACGAGCGGGCGCGAGACAGTCTCTTCCAGCGTCAACGCCTTGGCGAGCTCGACCATCTGACGTGCCGCGAAGGTCAGTTCCGAGGTCCGCGCCGTGACATCGATATCGACGCCGATCTTTTCGAGCTGGCGGCGGGCGGCGGCGCGCATTGCCTTCCAGTCCATGATGCCGAAGCGGACGAACTGGTCTTCCTGGCCGAGATAGATGTTTTCGGCGACCGAGAGGTTCAGGAGCAGGGATTGTTCCTGAAACACCATGCCGATGCCGTGGGCCGCGCCATCACGCGCATTGCGCAACTTCAACGGCTGCCCGTCGAGCATGAGCGTGCCGCCATCGGGCTGGTGCGTTCCGGCGAGGATCCGCATCAGCGTCGATTTGCCGGCACCATTTTCGCCGATGAGGCCAACGACCTCGTTCGGGCGGATTTCGAGCGAGACGTTCTTCAATGCGTGAACGCCGGCGAAGGATTTGCTGATTTCGTTGGCTGACAACATGGCGGTCACTTCACGATCTGGAGGCGCAGGCGGTCGAGCGACAGCGCGACGGCGGCAATGATCATCAGGCCCTGGACGGTCTGCTGCACATAGGGGGAGACGCCGAGCAGGATCATGCCGTTGCTGAGCACGGTGACGATCAGCACGCCGACCAGCGTATTGATGACCCCACCTTCGCCACCGGTAAGCGCCGTTCCGCCAACGACGACGGCGGTCACGGCGGCAAACAGGCGGCCGTCGGCGATGACCGCATCCGAACGGCCAAGCTGGGCGGCGGCCAGCACGCCGGCAACGCCGAAGAAGAAGCCGGCGAGCCCGAAGGCCATGATGCGGACGCGGCGCAGATTGATGCCCGAAAGCTCGGCCACATCCTCACCGCCGCCGATCGCCATGATGTGGCGTCCAAGCCGGGTATAATACTGAACGGTGCAGGCGATCAGGAAGGCGGCAAGCGCCACCCAGACTGCCACCGGCAATCCGAGAAAGCGCGCCAGCGCCAGATCGCGGATCGACGGATCCATCAGGCGCACAGCCGAACCGCCGAGCATATAGACGGAGATCCCGAGCCCGATGAACCAGACGCCGAGCGTCGCCATGAAGGAGGGGATCCTCAGAAACGTCTGGATGATGCCGGTCGTGAAGCCCATCAGCGTGCTGGCAGCGATGGCGGCGATCACGGCGAGCCAGCCATAGGCATTGGCATTCGCATCATTGGTGGCCAGCAGCACGGTGACCATTGCGGCCACCGACAGCGATCCCTCGACCGAAAGGTCGATGCTGCCGAGCAGGATGATGAAGGTAAGACCCATGGCAAGCGTCAGCGGCACCGCGGCGGAATTGGCGATGCGCACGAGATTGCGCGGTTCGATGAAATTCGGATTGGCGATGGTGATCAGAATGCAGAGTGCGATCAGCACCAATGCCGGGGCATAGGCGCGCAAGCGCTTGCGATCGAGCCCGCCGAACAGGCGGCTTCCAACAGTCGGCATGTCACCTGCCTGTTCGCTTTTGGTCATAGTCTTGATGTTTTCGGCATTGATGGTCAACAGACTGCACCTCGCTGCGTCATCCGGAGTTGCTGGCAGGCGCCGAAGCGCCCGCCAGCGAGGAGGCAGCCGCGGAGGAGCCGCTGGCTGCGGGAGGAGACACGAGCTCGGGTTAGGTGCGGATCGCACCCGTGACGCGGCCCCAGAGATCGTTCCAGTCGAGCGTCGGATGGGAGTCGATGTTGGTCTTGTAATATTCCTCAACGTTCTCCTTCGCGATCAGCACGGCCTTGCCGTAGAATTCGCGATGGTCGGCCGGCTCCTTGGCCGGGTCGAACTTCTTCTGGAGCGCGGCGAGACCGATCGCCAGGCCCATGCCGCCCTGCCAGAACGGACCGGACGTCACTGTGCAGGCGAACTCGCCCTTGCGCACCGCATCGACCGCAGCCTTGATGCCGTCGACGCCGACGACCGGGACCTTGCCCGCGAGGTTTTCGGCGCGCAGCGCCTCGAGCGCACCGGTGCCCATGTCGTCATTGGCGGCCCAGATGCCCTTCACGTCGTCGCCGAAGCGGGTCAGCAGGTTGCTCGTCAGGTCATAGGCTTCCGAAGACTTCCAGTTCGCCACCTGGAAATCCAGGAGCTTGATGTTGGTGTTGGCCGCCAGCGCGTCTTCCAGGCCCTTCTTGCGTTCGATCGCCGCCGTATTGGAAATCTGGCCGCCGAGCGCGATGATACCGCCGGAGCCGCCGATCGACTTGAAGAGGATTTCGGCGATCTGCTTGCCGCTCGAGATACCGTCGAACTCGATATGCGAGACGTAGTTCGGATTGAAGTCCTTCGGATGCAGGTCCGCCGGCTTGTTCCACTGGGTCACGACGTAGGCGCCGGCCTTGGCGCAGGCCTCGACGATCGGGCGCGCATCCGGCGTGTCATTCGGGTCGGAATTCAGCACCATGTTGCCGCCGGTCTTGGCGAGCATGGCCTTGATGTCGGCAATGCCCTTTTCACTGTTGCCTTCGGAGACAAGCGTGACGTGGTCGAGGCCGATGGCGGAGGCGAAGGCCTCGGCACCGGTCTTCCAGACGGCATGATAAGGATTTGAGAGCGAGCGGATGGACGTGACAAGCGTCGGCTTGTCTGCGGCGAAAAGCTGTTTCGGTAGCGCTGCGACGGTTGCGCCCGCCGCGACTGTTGCCAGAAACGATCTGCGGTTCATGCTGCCGAAATGCGAATTTATCTTATCGATCATTCGAAAACCTCCCGTTGAATGACGAAGATGGCGATGCCGTCCTTCTTTCCCCGGCACCTCCATCTGAAGCGACGTCGTCATAGCATTTGTACGACAACCCTTCAAGACGATAACCGTACCCTTTCTCTTGACGAGGGGCAAGAGACTTGAGATTGTGATCGCGAATTGATGCCGGGACAACGAGGAGCGATCGGTATCGAGCGGATTTACGGAGGAGAGAATGCCCGATTACATCATCGTCGGGGGCGGCTCGGCGGGATGCGTGCTTGCTGCGCGCCTGAGCGAGGACCCTGATGTTTCCGTGACCCTGCTGGAAGCCGGCCCGCGCGACAGCAATATGTATATCCATCTCCCCGTAGGCTTCTTCAAGATGACGGCCGGCCCGCTGATCTGGGGCTATGAGACGGTGGCCGGGCGCGAGATCGCCGGGCGCAAGATGGTCTATCCGCAAGCTCGCGTGCTCGGCGGTGGCAGCTCGATCAACGCACAGGTCTTCACCCGCGGCTGCCCCGAGGATTACGACGGCTGGCGCGACCTCGAAGGATGCGCCGGCTGGGGCTACGAGGATGTGCGCCCCTATTTCCGCAAGTCCGAAGGCAATGACACATTCGGCGGCGCTCACCACGGCACCGAAGGACCGCTCGGCGTCAGCTCGCAGAACCCGCATCCGCTGACGCGCGTCTTCGTGCGCGCCGCACAGGAAGCCGGTCTTCCCTTCAATCCCGATTTCAATGCCGGATCGCAGGCAGGCGCCGGTTTCTATCAGACGACCACGAAGAATGGACGCCGCAGCAGCACCGCCGTCGGCTATCTGAAGCCCGCTGTGCATCGCAAGAACCTGACGGTGCGCACCGATACCGCCGTCAACAGGATCGTCATTGAGAACGGCTGCGCCGTCGGCATCGAGATCATCGAGAACGGCCGGCCGGTGCTGTTGAGGGCCGAACGCGAAGTCATCCTGACATCGGGCGCCATCGGTTCGCCGAAAATGCTGATGCTCTCGGGCCTCGGCCCTGCCGACGAGTTGCGGGCGCTCGATATCGATGTCGTTAGGGATCTGCCGCAGGTCGGCAAGAACCTGCAGGACCACATGGATGTCGATGTTCTCGCCGAACTCAGCGGCTCGCACGGCATCGACCGCTACAAGAAGCGTCACTGGCAGGTCGCGGCCGGCATCGAATACGCCCTGTTCGGCAAGGGGCCGGTGGCCTCGAACATCGTTGAGGGCGGCGGTTTCTGGTGGGGCGACAAGGCTGAGAAGACCCCGGACCTGCAGTTCCACTTCCTGCCGGGGGCTGGTGTCGAGGAAGGGATCGGCGGCGTGCCCGGCGGCAATGGCTGCACGCTGAATTCCTATCACGTCCGGCCGCGCTCGCGTGGGACAGTAACTCTGCGCTCGAAGGATCCATCCGTTCCCCCGGCAATCGACCCCAATGCCTTTGCGGAGCCCTACGATCTGGAACGCGCCGTCGACGGCATCAAGATCTGCCAGGAAATCCTCTCCCAGCCGGCCTTCCGGCCCTTCGTCAGACGGCTGCATCTGCCTGACGGCAATATCCGCACGCAAGAGGAATACCGGCAGTTCGCCCGGCAGTACGGCCGCTCGGCCTATCACCCCGTCGGCACATGCCGCATGGGCGGTGGCGAAGATGCCGTCGTCGATCCGGATCTCAAGGTGCGCGGCATCGATCGGCTCCGGGTCTGCGACAGTTCCGTCATGCCGCGGCTGATCTCGTCGAATACCAATGCCGCGACGATCATGATTGCCGAGAAAGCGGCCGATATTCTCAAAGGCGTCTTGCAGCGGCAGCCGCAGCACGATTACGCATAGTAACGACATCAAGCGCAGATCATTCCATGACCCATTCCATCTCCTCGCCGCGTGAATTCCTCACCTCGCTTTTCCACGCCGCCGTCAAGGCCGCCGACCCGCTGA
The DNA here is from genome assembly GCF_040546565.1 of Rhizobium sp. OAE497. Taxonomy (NCBI): domain Bacteria; kingdom Pseudomonadati; phylum Pseudomonadota; class Alphaproteobacteria; order Hyphomicrobiales; family Rhizobiaceae; genus Rhizobium; species Rhizobium sp. OAE497. Next base: position 436,608 of record NZ_JBEPOA010000002.1, on the reverse strand, counting down.
CGGGGATCAAGGCACATTTGCCGGAAAAGCCAAAGGGTAAAACGGTGGTGATCGGCGCGGGCAAAGGCGCGGCGCAGATGGCGCGGGCATTGGAGAGCCTCTGGGACGGCCCGCTTGAAGGTGTCGTCGTTACCCGCTACGGCTATGGCTGCGAGACCGAGCATGTCGAGATCATCGAGGCATCCCATCCGGTGCCGGATGCCGCCGGTCTTGCCGCATCGAAGCGGCTGCTCGAAACGGTCCGGGACCTGACGGCCGATGACCTCGTCATCGCGCTGGTCTGCGGCGGCGGTTCGGCACTGCTGCCATCGCCGCCGGAGGGACTGACGCTCGATGACGAGATTGCGCTGAACGAGATGCTGCTGGCATCCGGCGCGCCGATCTCGGCGATGAATGTCGTGCGCAAGCATCTCTCGACGATCAAGGGCGGCCGTCTCGCCGCCGCGACGAAGGCTCGTGTCGTCAGCCTCATCGTTTCGGACATTCCGGGCGACAACCCGGCCCATGTCGCGTCCGGCCCGACCGTACCCGATCGCTCGACCCGGCATGAGGCACTGGAGATTATCGCGCAGTACGGACTGAAGCTGCCGCAGGCGGCGCTCGATCACCTGAATTCGAAGAGGGCCGATGCTCCCCTGCCCGATGATCCGGCCTTTGCCCGCAATAGCCATCACATCATCGCCTCGGCCGGCGTCTCGCTGGAAGCGGCCGCCGCGCTTGCCCGCGCAAGCGGCATCGAAGCAGCGATCCTGTCCGATGCGATCGAAGGGGAATCCCGCGACGTGGCGCTTGTGCATGCGGCGATCGCCAGGGAAGTGCTCGGCCGCAATCGCCCCTTCACGAAGCCGGTCGTCATCCTCTCCGGCGGCGAGACGACGGTGACGCTTCGCGCCAAGGGCGGCAAGGGTGGCCGCAACGGCGAATTCGCGCTCGCCGCCGCCCTTGCGCTCGACGGCCACGACATCCACCTGCTCGCTGCCGATACCGACGGCATCGACGGCTCGGAGAACAATGCCGGCGCCTTTGCCGACGGCGGCACCGTCAAGCGCCTGCGCGCCGCCGCTCTCGATCCGCGCCGCGTGCTCGACGGCAATGACAGCTATAGCGGCTTCCAGGCGATCGGCGACCTGTTCGAAACAGGCCCGACCGGGACCAATGTCAACGATTTCAGAGCCATCCTGATCCTGTAAGGCGACCCGCCATGAAACATCTGCTCTTCATCGGCACGCTCAACCAGCCGACCTCCTATTTCGAAGGCGCCAACGGCGACGGTCTCTCGGTCCACCTCTTCGATGACGAGACCCTGACGGCCGAGCGGCTGGCTTCCGCCCCACAGATCGTCAATCCGACCTTCCTCTCGCCGACGCCGGACGGCAGCCTCGTCTATGCCAATTCCGAGATCGAGGGCTGGTACGAGGGTCTGGTCACTGCCCTGTCCTTCGACAGGAAGACCGGACGCCTCGACCACCTCAACATGCAGCCTTCGCTTGGCGCAACGACGGCGCATAACGCGATTTCCCGGGATGGACGGCATCTCTTCGTCGTCAATTACGCGATGGGTGCGGGTGGCCCGGATCAGGCACTGGTCGCCTTCGATCGCCGGGCAGACGGCTCGCTGGCGCCCGGCCGCATCAGCGCCGCGCAATCCGGCACCGGCCCCAATGCCGCCCGCCAGGAACGCAGCCATCCGCACAGCGTCACCGAGATTGCGCCCAATCTGCTGCTGGTCGCCGATCTCGGCACCGACAGGCTGACGGTCTACAGCCTGGAAAACGGGCAACTCGAAAAGATCAGCGTGACCGCGACAAGACCAGGCGCCGGACCGCGCCATGTCGCGCTGCATCCGTCCGGGCGCTTCGTCTTCGTCATCAACGAACTCGACTCGACGGTGGCAAGCTACCGGATCGGCGCAGGCGGCAAGTCACTCGAAGAGATCGCCGTCTATCCGACCGTTCCCGAACAGGCCGCTGCCGCAAACCACGCCTCCGACCTGCAGATTTCGTCTGACGGACGGTTTCTCTACGGCGCCAATCGCGGCCATGACAGCATCGCTGTCTTCGCGGTCGATGCCGAGACCGGCAGGCTCTCGCCAATGGGTCAGGTCCCCTGCGGTGGCCGGACGCCGCGCAATCTCGCGATCGCCCCGCAGGGCAGCCATCTGCTTTGCGCCAATCAAGACGGCGACGTCGTCAGCATCTTTGCCCGCGATCCGGAAACCGGAGCACTTGTTGATAGCGGCAAGAGCATCCGCATCGGCACGCCGATGTGCCTGCGTTTCGCCAGGGCCTGAGCGGTGGAAGCCGCTCAGTGCTTGAGGATCTGGCTGAGGAACAGCTTGGTCCGCTCGTGCTGCGGATTGGTGAAGAAGTCGTTCGGCTTGCCTTCCTCGACGATCTGGCCTGAATTCATGAAGATCACCCGGTCGGCGACGGCGCGGGCGAAGCCCATTTCGTGCGTCACGCAGACCATCGTCATGCCGTCCTTGGCAAGCCCGGTCATCGTCTCCAGCACTTCAGAAACCATTTCCGGGTCGAGCGCCGAGGTCGGCTCGTCGAAGAGCATCACGGCCGGCTGCATGCAGAGCGAGCGGGCGATGGCGACGCGCTGCTGCTGACCGCCCGAAAGCTGGATCGGATATTTGTTGGCCTGTTCGGGAATACGCACGCGCTCTAAAAATTTCAGCGCCGTCTTCTTGGCTTCCGCCTCCGGCACGCCCTTGATCCACATCGGCCCGACCATGCAGTTCATCAGCACCGTCATGTGCGGGAAGAGATTGAAGTGCTGGAACACCATGCCGACATTCTTGCGGACCTCGCCGACATTGCGCATCCTGTTGTGCAGCGTGATGCCGTTGACCGAAATCTCGCCTTCCTGATGCGCTTCCAGCCGGTTGAAGCAGCGGATCAGCGTCGACTTGCCGGAGCCCGAAGGACCGCAAACGACGATGCGCTCGCCCTTGCTGACCGTCAGGTTGATATCCTTCAGCACCTGGAAGGCGCCGTACCACTTGGAAACGTTCTTCGCTTCGATGATCTTGTCGCCGTTCATCGGACTTTGCTCCTGGCGTAATGACGCTCGATGCGGGATTGGATGAGCTCCAGGCAGATCGACATGATCCAGTAGAGCATGGCGGCCGAGATCAGCATTTCCATGTGCTGAAAGGTCTTCTGGCCGAGCGTGCGGGCAAGGAACATCAGCTCCCAGACGCCGATGACCGAGACCAGCGAGCTGTCTTTCAGCATGGAAATGAACTGGTTTCCGGTCGGCGGAATGATGACCGGCAGCGCCTGCGGCAGGATGATCTTGCGCATGGTGATGCCGAAGCCGAAGCCAATCGAGCGCGAGGCTTCCCACTGGCCGCGGTCGATGCTCTGGATGCCCGAGCGGAAGATCTCCGTCATGTAGGCGCCGTAGCAGAGCGACAGGGCGAGAATACCGGCCGGAACCGCATCGATGACGAAGCCGAGCTGCGGCAGGCCGAGATAGATCAGATAGACCTGCATGAGGAGCGGCAGGCCGCGGAAGAACGACGTGTAGAAGCTGGCGATCGCATAGGCGAAGCCATTCGTCGAGAGCTTGGCGACGGCGCCGAGAATGGCGATAGCCGAGGCGATGACGATCGAGATTGCCGAGACATAGATCGTCGTCACCAGGCCCTGGGTAATCATGAAGGGCAGCTTTTCGGCGATGAACGGCAGGCTCAGATGAAAGGTCGCGAAGAAGGCGAGGAACAGAAGCAACAGTTCCAGCCAGACGACGGCGATCTGCACTCTGAGCGGCGCAAAGCCGATCAGCACGACATTGAGCACGAACATGACGGCGATGACGAAGGCGATCGCGAAACGTCCGTACAGGCCGCTGGCAGAGGGATCGCCGATCACCGGGCGCATCAATTCGCCCATCGCCGTGCCGGTCATGTTGAACATCAGGAAGAAAGCCAGCACGACCGCAAACATCGTCGCGATGAACCACGGCTTATGGACGAGCACTTCAGACTCGACGGTATCGGGATAAAGCATCTCTTGTCCCTTGCGGCAAATCGACGGTCCGGTTGCCCGGACCGTCCGCTTCTGGCGGTGGTTACTTTACGACCGTATAGTCTACGCCATACCACTTCACGGAGAGCTTGCTCAGTGTGCCATCGGCCTGCATGCCCTTCACGGCTTCAGCGATCTTGTCGTTGAATTCCTTGTCGCCATGCTCGATCGCAACGGCAAGCGGCTCGTAGAAGACCGGGTCGCCGATCTGCTTGATCGGGTAGCCGGCCTTCACCGCGTCGAGAATGCTCGGCAGCGAGGAGACGACGGCATCGAGACGGGTGCCGTCACCGAGACGCAGGTCGTCGAAGGCGGTGGTCGAGTTGGCGTAGGACTTCACTTCCTTCGGCTTGAACTCGTATTTGAAGGGAGGCGCGCCGGCGGCATCGAGCGTCAGGTCGCCCTTGGCATAGGCTTCGAAGGTCGAGGTTGCCGTCGTGCCGACCACCTTGCCGTCAAGATCGGAAAGCTTCGTCGCCTTGCTGTCCTTGTGAACGGCAACGGCTGCCGGGGTATAGTAGTAGACGGCCGGGAAATCGAAGATCTCGGCGCGCTTCTTGGTCGGCGTCATCGAGCCGACATGCATGTCCCAGCGGCCCGCCCAGTTACCGGCAGTGATGATGTCCCAGCCCGGGGTCACGAACTCGACCTTCACGCCGAGACGCTTGCCGATATCCTTGGCGACATCGACGTCGAAGCCGTCGAGTTCGTTCTTCTCGTTCATGAAGGATTGCGGCGCCCAGTTGGCGTCGGTCGCAACCTTCAGGTCCTTGGCCGCCATGACGCGATCGAGGACGGCACCGGCATTGGCCGGGAGGGCGGCGAAGGCCACGGCAAGCGATGCTGCCGCTGCGGAAATCTTGGTCAGTCTGTTCATGCGATGGTTCCCTTTATTGTCATTCTTGGTTTTTGGCCCGGGCTCATTCCCGTACCGTCATGCAATCTTGATGTCGAAGAGACCTTTTCGTCTTCCGGCGATTTGAAGCAGCCGCAGGCCGGTCGCTTCCTTGAATCGATGGAAGTCAGAGCTCTCCTTTCTGACGCATCTCTTCGCGAATGGAGCGGGCGACCCGGAAGGCTTCGACGCCGGCCGGAATGCCGCAGTAAACCGCGATCTGCACGAGTGCTGCCCTCAGTTCGTCATCGGTCAGGCCATTGCGGATCGCGCCGCGAAAATGGATGCCGAATTCATGCATGCGGTTCAGCGCCGCCAGCATGCCGAGGTTGAGGAGGCTGCGCTGCTTGAGGTCGAGCCCCTCGTCGGTCCAGGCCGTGCCCCAGCAATATTCGTTGAGCACATCCTGGAACGGTGCCGAGAAGCTGTCGGCGCCGTTGATGGCGCGGTCGACATAGTCGTCACCCAGCACCTTGCGGCGAACGGCCTCGCCGCTTTTTCTGAGCGCCTCATCCATGGTTCGTCTCCTTGGCGGCCAGGAAGCCGCGCATCAGGTTCGCCACCGTTTCCGGCGCCTCGATGAGAATGGAATGGCGCAGGCCAGGCAGGATCGACAGCGTCGAGCCCGGGATGCGCTCGTGCATGTAGCGGGCCATGCGCGGATTGGATCCGGCATCGTCCTCACCCGTCGCAATGAGCGTCGGGCAGCGGATCTGGTCGAGGAAGCCACCGAAGTCGGTCTCGGCGAGCACCCGGTAGGCCGCCGCATAGCATTCCGGATCGTTCTCCGCATCGCGCTGGCGAAGCCTTGCTATGACCTCGGGGTTCGCGGCCTGGAATTCTTCGCTCAGCCAGCGCGACAGCGAGGCATTGTGATGGTCGGCCGGCGTACCGGCCCGCAGCGCCGCGAGACGCTCCAGAACCCGCGTCCGCTCCTCCGGCGTGCGCCCGGCCACCGTGGAGAGCAGCACGAGCTTGCGCAGCCGGTCCAGGTGGGTCAGCGCCAGGCGCTGGGCAATCAGCCCGCCGAGCGAGAAGCCGGCGAGATTGAAACTCGTGAAGCCTGCCTTGTCGGCGAGCGCCAGCGCCTCGTTGACGAAATCGTCGATCTCGTAGCGGCCCTTCACCCGGCTCGATTGGCCGTGGCCGCGCAGGTCGAAGGTCAGGATGGTGAAACTGTCCTTCAGGCGCTCGACCACACCCGACCACGCCTCCAGATAAGAGCCGACGCCGTGGATGCAGACCAGCGGATCGCCGCTACCGTCGATCCGGTAGTTGAGCGTCACGTCTCCGACGGTATGGCGCTGTGCCTCTGCCATGTCAGCCTGCCGCCGCCTTGCGCTGCTTGTCCTTTTCGCGTGCGGCGAAGAAGGGCATGATCTCCTTGACGAACAGCTCAATCGTCCGCTTCTGCAGCTCGAAGGGCAGGTTGAAGGTCAGGCCGAGACAGTATTGATCGACACCGGCTTCTTCATAGACCAGCAGCTTCTCGATCGCCTCGTCGGGTGTGCCGAACATCAGGTTCTTGCGGATATTGTCCGGATTGTAGTTGTCCTTGCCCTTGACCGCTTCATAGGGCACCGCTTCCGGGAAACCTTCGCGGACATTGCCGATATTCTGCATCAGGTTTTCGAAGGCACGGCCGTAATCCATGCTGTGCTTGACGGCCAGTTCCCAGCCGTCGGCCTTGTCGTAGACGCAGGTGCGGCGCTGCATCATGAAGCGCGGGCGCGGAACCTCGGGATGATCGGCAACCGCCTTGTTGAACTTGTCGGCCAGAACCTGGATCTCGGCTGCCGGCTGCGAAAGCGGCGTGGAGAGGATGCTGGCGCCATTGGCGATCGCCCAGTCGAAGGAGCCCGGATCGCGGGCCGCGACCCAGATCGGCGGATGCGGCTGCTGCAGTGGCTTCGGCACCGACGTGGCGGTCGGGAATTTCCAGTAGTGCCCGTCATGGGCGTAGTCGCCGGCCCAGAGCTTCTTCACCGCCGGGACGATCTCCTTCATGTAGGCGACGCCTTCCTGCTGCGGCATGCCGCCGGCCATCCGGTCGAACTCATACTGATAGGAGCCGCGGGCGATGCCGAATTCCAGGCGACCGTTGGTCAGATGATCGCAGAGCGCGGATTCGCCGGCGAGACGGATCGGCGTCCAGTACGGCGCCACCAGCGTCGAGGTACCCAGGCGGATCTGCTCAGTGTGCTGTGCCAGCCAGACCAGCGTCTGGAACGGATTGGGAGAGATCGTGCATTCGATCGTGTGGTGCTCGGCAGTCCAGAGCGCCTCGAAGCCGCCTTCGTCGGCCATCCGTGCCAATTGCAGGAGATTGTTCTTGACCGTCGACATCGGGATGTCGGGCGAGAAGCGTTCCATGGTCAGCGATACTGCGAATTTCATCTGCTAGCCTCCCTTTCGGGTTCAATTTTGTGCGTGCCGTCACTTCAGACGGATGACGAAGGGGTCCTGCATGGCGCCGGAATAATCGATGATGACGTTCTTCAGCCGTGAGAACTCATGCATCACCTCGAAGCCGCCGCGCCGGCCGTAGCCGCTTTCCTTGAAGCCGCCATTGGCGGACATGAAGGAGGCCGAGCGATAGGTATTGACCCAGACGGTGCCGGCCTCGATCTGGTTGGCGAAGCGAAGCGCCCGATCGATGTCCTTGGTCCAGATGCCGGAGGCGAGGCCGTAATGGCTGTCATTGGCGAGCGCGATCATCTCCGCCTCGTCGCGGAACGGCATGACGCCGACCACCGGGCCGAAGATCTCGTCGCGCATGAAGCCCATGTCGTTCTGCGCATCGACCATGACGGTCGGCTCGTAGTACCAGCCGCCGCTCGAAAGACCTGCCTTCTGCGGACGGCGGCCACCGGCCGCGACCTTGGCGCCTTCCTTGACGCCCGAGGCAACATAACCCTCGACCTTGGAAAGCTGGTCGGCGAGCGCCAGAGGGCCGATATCGGTATCATCGACCGTCGGCAGGCCGACGCGGATGCGGGCGGTGCGGGCGATCAGCGCATCGATGAACTTGTCGTAGATGCTGGCTTCGACGAAGCAGCGCGAACCAGCAACGCAGGTCTGCCCGGCAGCGGCAAAGACACCAGAGACGACGCCATTGACGGCATGCTCGATCTCGACGTCGCCGAAGACCACATGCGGCGACTTTCCACCGAGCTCCATCGAGCAGGGCACGAGGTTCTGCGCGGCATTGCCGGCGATACGGCGGCCGGTCGCGGTGCTGCCGGTGAAGACATATTTGGCAACGCCCGAATGGCGGGTCAGCGCCTCGCCGGCACTCTTGCCGGTGCCGGTGACGACATTGACGACACCCGCCGGGAAGCCGGCTTCATGGATCAGTTCGGCCAGCGCCAGCGTCGAGGCGGTCGCATGCTCCGACGGCTTGATGACGACGGTGTTGCCGATCGCCAGACATGGCGCCAGCGTGCCGGTCAGCAGCATCAGCGGCGAATTCCAGGGCGTGATCATACCGACGACGCCGAGCGGTTCGCGCAGGTTGATGTTCAGCGTATCGGCCCGGTTGATCGGGATGGTGTCACCCTGCAGCTTGTCGGCCATGCCCGCGAAATAGTGATAGCTATCCGGCATCGAGCGCATCTGCGCCCGGCTTTCCTTCAGCAGCTTGCCGTTGTCGCGCGTCTCGATCTCGGCGAGCGTATCGGCATTGGCGCGGACGAGTTCCGCGAGTTTGCGCACCAGCGCGCCGCGGTCCGTCTGCGTCATGCGCCGCCAGGCCGGATTGCGGAAGGCAGCATTCGCGGCAGCGACGGCGGCTGCCACGTCGTCGGCATCGGCTTCGGCCAGGTCGTACCAGCGCGCGCCGGTGGTCGGGTCGTAGCTGGCGATGTAGTTGCCGTTCTTCGGCGCCACGAATTCGCCATTGATAAACAGGCCCTGTCGCGACCCTTCGATGGAGCTTACCGTCGTCTTCATGTCACTGTCCTTGGTCTTGGGAGGCTTGGATCCAGGCACGCGCTTCGCCGTCGATCATCGCGACGCGGCCGCCGTCGTCCGAATCCATGTAGATGCCGAACCGGCCGGCCTGCCGCTCGCGGACGTAGCGGCGCAGCATGGAGCGCAGTTCGTGGGTGGCGATCGCTTCGTAGGGCAGATCGTCGATGGCGAAGAAACGCAGGTCGGCAGGCAGGTTGACGCCCGCCCCCTCGCCCGCCAGCCGGGCACGATAGACGAGATAGCCGGGATCGCTGTCGGCTACGTCGAAGACGGAATAGAGGAAGGTCTCTTCCGGAACGAGGCTCAGCGCATCGCCGCCTTCGACCACCAGCTGGCTGTCGGCCTTGCGGCGGCGCGCCGAAGGAAGCACCCAGCCGCCCTTGCCATCCGAGCGCAACAGCAGGCCATCGCCGGCTTCGATCAGATAGCCGATGATCATGCCATGCGAGGCGAGCCAGCCTGATGGCAGCGGATCCTTGACGCTGGCATAGCGGCCGCGGCAGAAGCCGAGCGGCGCCGTCGGGCTGGTGCCGAAAGCACGGACTTCGCCGATCAGAACCGCATGATCACCGGCATCGACGGTATTGTAGGTCGTGCAGTCGAACCAGGTGAGACTGTCGGTCAGGACAGGTGCGCCGGTATGGATATGGTCGTGGGTGACGGACTGGAACTTGTCCGGCGACTTGGAGGCAAAGGTCGCGGATACGCCTACCTGTCCTTCATGGAGGATATTGACCGCGAAGCAACCGGCGCCAGTGAAAGCCTGATAGCTGGACGCCGACTTGGCGATGCAGACCAGCAGCAGAGGCGGGTCGAGCGAGACGGAGGTGAAGGAATTCGCTGTCATGCCACGCGGCGTGCCATCCTCGTCACGGGTGGTGATGACGGTGACGCCCGTCACGAAGGTTCCGAAGGCCCGGCGCAGGGCGATCGGGTCGATCGGCGCATCCGCCTTTGCCGCTATCTCCACCATCTCTCAGCGCCTCCTCGTGCTTGATGAAGAGAGGCTATCGTTGCCGGTGCAGCCGTTCTTCCTTGGCTTCGACGGAGTGAGCGGAAAACTTCTGCTGTGATCCGTAGGAGAGGGAAAACGGCCAGAGGCAGGCGCTGCAAAACCACAGATACCGGCTGTCAGAGGTTACTTTTCAGCGCTGACCCGATTGTCGATGACGCCGTGCAGGCGGATCGCCAGCTCGACGGCAAAGCGCTTTTCCGGCGTCTCGACATCGACGCCGAAAAGCTCCTGGATGCGCGACAACCGATAGCGCAGCGTCGTCACATGCAGGCCCATCGTATCGGCGCAGGCCTGACTGCGGCAGCCTTCCTGCAGGTAGGTGGAGAGCGTCTCGAGATAGGGCGTGCCGTTCTCGCGGTCATGCTCGGCGATGGCGCCAACGCTTTCCTGCACGAAGCTGCGCACGTCGCCTGCCTCGGATGCCGCGACCAGCATCGGCAGCGGCCCGAAATCCTGCGCCGAGACGGCACCGGTGAGCCCAAAGGACCGGCCAATGCGGATCATCCGGCTGCAGCGTTCCCAGGCCGCCGGATAATCGGACAGCGCCGCGCAGCGATTGCCCGCGACGACAACAGGCGGCTCGTCGAAATAGCGGCCGAGTTCTTCGGCGATGCGGCGCGTCAGCTTGACCGTGCGCTCCTGCCGCTTGCTCGCGTCGTGGGGCACGAGGCAGACGACGCCGCCATCGATGGCGATCAGGTTTGCCTGCAACGAGGCCTGCTGCATGATGCGGGCAAGCGTATGCTCGACATCGACGGAGGCACCGCCGAAGGCTTTCGTCTTGTCGGGGAAATCGATGACGATCATCTGCTGCGGCGTGGCGAAATTCAGCCCCAGGCGCTGGGCGCGCTGGGCGACATCGCCGGCATTGCGCCAGCGTGCCTCGACGATCTCGAAGAATAGTTCGGTCTGCGTTCTCGTTTCGAAGCGGAAGCGGATGAAGCTGCGCATCATCTGGACGCTGAGCGCGAACTTGGCGCTGTCGAGCATCAAGAGATCGAGATCGCTGAATTCGCGCGAGGTCGGGAAGATGATCAATGCGCCGACCAGCTGATTATCGACCGTCAGCGGCTCGATGCGCGCCGAGATTCTGAAACGTTGCGCGCCATCATCGAGAAACAGGCTGGCGGCATCGGTCGCACCGCGATCGATCGCCTCGCGTGCCGTCTTCATCAAGGGACGGGCAAGCGTCGTCGCTGCCGCCTCCTGCCAGGAGGCCTCATCGTAGAGCGCATTCGGCGGGCGTCCTGCAATGACCTGATTGGCGGTGAAATCGACGACGACGGTCGGGTTCGGCAGCATCATGCCGACCATGGCCGAGAGCGGCGCGACGGCACCGTCGCTGAGCACATGTTCGAGCAGCGAGGTATGCGCCTGCAGCGCCCGCTCGAGCCGCTGTGCCGCACGCTTTTCGGCCTCCAGCCGGTGTTCGCGCTCGACGGCGATGGCGCCCATGTGGATGATGGCGCCGAGAAAGGCGAGGTCGTCCTCGGAGACGTCGGTGATCTGACGCGAGATGACGCTCAGCACCATCGGCCGGCCCTCGGCGTCCTTGCAGTTCATCGGCATAACGACGACGGTGCGGTAATCGCGCTCGAAGGCTTCCTTGCGGTAGCCGGGAAACTCGACGGACTCGCGGGCGTCGCGGAGATAGACGGGCTCGTTGCGCTGCAGGGCAATCAGCGACGGACTGGTCGCGAGCTCCCACTTCTCGGGCAGCTGCCGCTCGATCAGCGTCGGATCGTAGCGGACGATGACACAGGCATAACCATGCGCCGCATCGATGCCCATGATCGAGCCGAGCGACCAATGGGCATGGCGGCACGCCGCCGCGATCAGATGCTGCAGCACGGTCTGCAGATCGCCGCCGCTGTTGATCTGGCTTGCGACGTCGCGGAGCGCTAATATCTGAGACTTCTGATCCAAACTGCCTCGCTCCCTCCAGCTGCCCGCATCATGCGCGCGCATTCGGCGGAAATCTACTCCGTTTCGATGGAAGCCGACGCAACGCCCTTCCGCCGATCGGAGGAAGACGTTCGCCGTTTAGCCGCTAGGCTTTTGGGAGTTTCAACATTTCGTATCGGCGCAAGGCATGACACTCGGCATCAGAAAGATTTCCACCTTCCTCGAAGAAACGCATGTCGAAGGCGGCAAGGCGGCAGTCCGGCCGGTGACCATGGTCGTCGTCGCGGCCGTCATCCACAACCCCTGGGCCGGGCGCGGCTTCGTCGAGGATCTGCGGCCGGAAATCATCCGCATCGCCGGCGACCTCAGCCATGAGATGACGACGCGACTGCTGCGCCAGATGGATGCCGGCAAGATCGAGGCTTGCGGCAAGGCGGCAGCGGTCGGAATCAACGGCGAGATCGAGCACGCCTCGGCGATGATTCACACGCTGCGCTTCGGCAATCCGTTCCGCGAAGCGATCGGCGGCACCAACTACCTGGAATTCGCCAATACCCGCAACGGCCCGGGCGCGCTTCTGTCGCTGCCGATGATGCACAAGAGCGAGAGCGGCAAGCGCTCGCATTTCCTGACCGCCAATTTCTTGATTGCCGATGCACCCGGCCCGGACGAAATCGTCGTGGCGATCGGCGCCGCCGATGGCGGCAGGCCGCATGCCCGCATCGCCGACCGTTTCCAGGATATTGCGGAAATGGAAGCCGAGATGGCCGCCAAGGGCTAGTCAGCCCGCCCGGCGGGGCGGCGGCATCAGGCCGCCGTGCGCTTCCAGTTGGACTTGACCGACGAACCGTCGTCGCGCTGCACGGCGCGGCGGTTCAGCTTGAACAGGCTGACGAGCTGCGACAGCGCGTCGGCACCGAGCGCCAGCGTGCTCGAGATCGCCGTGGTGCGGGCGCTCATCGCCGCATTTTCCTGCGTCATCCGATCGAGACGGCCAACCGCCTTGCTGATTTCGCCGAGACCCGTCGTCTGCTCGTCCGCGGCCTTGGCAATCTTGTCGACATTGCCGTCGATGCGCTTCACGAGGACGTCGATTTCCTTCAGCGCCTCGCCGGTCTCGCCGACGAGACGGACGCCTTCGAGAACTTCGGCGCCCGAATTGTTGATCAGCACCTTGATTTCCTTGGCGGCATTGGCCGAACGCTGGGCGAGCTCGCGCACTTCCTGCGCCACGACCGCAAAGCCCTTGCCAGCTTCACCGGCACGCGCGGCCTCGACGCCGGCATTCAGCGCCAGCAGATTGGTCTGGAAGGCGATCTCGTCGATGACGCCGATGATCTGGCTGATTTCGCGCGACGCCGCCTCGATGCGCTGCATGGCATCGACGGTCTGCTGAACGACTTCGGTGGAAGCGGCGGTCGAGACGCGGGCGCTCTGGACGAGCTGGCGCGTTTCCTTGGTATTTTCAGTGGACGAACGGACCGTCGCGGTGATCTCGCTCAGCGCCGCCGTCGTCTCGTCGAGGGCGGCTGCCTGTTCGCGGGAGCGCTCCGCCAGATGCTCCGAGGCTTCGCGTACTTCCTGGCTGCTCTTGCTCAGGTCGCCGGTCTGGCCGAGAACGTTGACGAGTGTCTTCTGGAATTCGCCGATCGACTTGTTGAAGTCGCGGCGCAGGCGCTCGAATTCGCCGACGAAGGGCTCGTCGAGGGTGATGCGGATATTGCACTGCGAGAGACGCTCCAGCGCCGAACCGAGCTCTTCGACGGCATGCATGCGATCGGTCACGTCGATCGCGAATTTCACGACCTTGAAGACTTCGCCATTGTGATCGAGGATCGGGTTATAGGAGGCCTGGATGAAGATGCGCTTGTTATCCTTGCCGAGCCGCATGAACTGGCCATTCGAGAACTTGCCGGTGCGCAGGTCGGCCCAGAAGTCGCGATATTCCTGAGACTGGGCATAGCCCGGCTCGCAGAACATCGAGTGGTGCTTGCCGACGATCTCGTCGGCCGAATATCCGAGCACCGAAAGGAAATTCTCGTTGGCGCCGAGAATGCGTCCGTCGGGCGTGAACTCGATGACTGCCTGAACGCGCGACAGCGCCGCGAGCTTGCCGGCATCCTCGGCGCTTTTGCGCTTGATCGCGGTGATGTCGGTGGCGATCTTGACGACCTTGTAGGGCTTGCCGCGGCGGAAGACCGGATTGTAGGAAGCCTCGATCCAGATTTCCTGGCCGCTCTTGGCGCGGCGGCGATACTGGCACTGGTCGTATTCGCCGCGCGCCAGCTTCGCCCAGAAGGCCCGGTATTCTTCGGATTTCGCCTCGTCGGGCAGCACGAACATGCTGTGGTGGCGGCCGACGATCTCGGATCGCTGGTAGCCGACCGCTTTGCAGAAATTCTCGTTCGCCGTCAGGATATTGCCCTTCAGATCGAACTCGATGATGGCCTGCGAGCGGCTCAGCGCATCGATAACAGCCGACGCATCCAGGCCGAGAATGGAAAAGCGAGACATGCAGTAAGAACCCCCGGTGACCACAGGCTTCTCCGCCGCACGCAAAGAGCAGCCAAAGACCTTTTGGTGAACAGTAGGGGGACAGCGTTAATTAGCGATTAAGCATGTCTAAAGCTTGGATATTTTCAATTACGCGTTTGCTGCGCGGCAGGACGGCCCGCCTCTCGGCGCGCCGTCTTGCGATGAAGGAAGATCAGTTGGTGATCTCCGGCTCGACCAGTTTCGCGAGGTTGCGCAGCGATTCCTGCCAGCCGAGATAGCAGGCTTCCGGCGGAATGAGATCCGGAACGCCGGCCTGGGTGATGTCGACCTCGGTGCCGACGGACACTTTCTTCAGGATCACCGTGACTTCCATTTCGCCGCGCAGGTTCGGATCGTCGAACTTGTCGGTGTAGCGCACGCGCTCGCCCGGGATCAGCTCCTTGAATTCGCCGCCGAAGGAATGGCTGTCACCGTTGGTGAAATTGCGAAACGACATCTTGAACGTGCCGCCGACCTTCGGCTCCATGTGATGGACGGTGCAGGCAAAGCCGTTCGGCGGCAGCCACTTCGCCAGTGCATCGGCCTCGATGAAGGCGCGATAGATCTTCTGAGGGCTGGTGGCCAGCACGCGGTGCAGACGGATGGTACTCGGCATGGTTCGGTTTCCTCCTTTGATTGCATGGACATCCCAAGGACGTGCGTCGCCGCCACAATCCGACAGCGCAATTTCGATTTAGCAAAGAAAATATGCCGCCCGGGCCGAAGGCAAGCCCGCGCGCTGCGATCTCTGCCGTCAAAAATCTATTCGTCCGGTTACATTGTTGTACGACAAATTCTGTGCCACTATGCCATTCGTGATGGCACCGCGGCCCGCTCCGCTGGCGCCCGGATGAACAGGATGGTCAAGGAAGAGCAATGCCCGATCTGGAGAAGAGAAGCGTAACCAAAGGCGGCCTTGCGGTCACCACCATGGGCTTGGGAGGAACGGGCCTTGGCAATATGTACCGGGCGACAGATCCGAAGGTGGCGCACGAGACCGTGCATGCCGCCTTTGAAAACGGGCTGCGCTATTTCGATACCGCCCCGGTCTATGGCTTCGGCCTTGCCGAAACGCGGCTGGGGGAAGCGATCCGCACGCTGCCGCGCAGCGAGATCGTGATTTCCTCCAAAGTCGGCTACGATCTGGTGCCGATCCCCCAGAGCGAGGTCAAACCCGTGCTCTGGGACGAGGCACCACCCTTCCGGGCCGATTTCGACTATTCGCGCGATGCCGTGCTGCGCTCGATCGAGGGATCGCTGAAACGGCTCGGCACCGATTATATCGACATGCTGGCAATCCATGATCCCGACGAGGCAATTCATTTTGCGAAGGGAGAGGATCCCTATGCCCGCAGCCGTTTCAAGGAAGCGATGGACGGCGCCTACCCCGCGCTCGACGAACTGCGGTCGCAAGGCGTCATCAAGGCGATCGGCGTCGGCATCAACCAGTGGCAGATGCTGTCGGATTTCGTCGAGGCCGGTCAGTTCGACTATTTCCTGCTCGCCGGACGCTACACGCTGCTCGAACAGGAGCCGCTTGCGACCCTGCTGCCCGCCTGCGAGCGCAAGGGCACCAAGCTGGTCATCGGCGGCCCCTATAATTCCGGGATTTTGGCGACCGGCGCGGTCAATGGCGCGACCTTCAACACCCGCAATGCACCGGCCGAAGTGCTAGATAAGGTCGCGAAGCTCGCGGCCGTCTGCGACAGCTACGATGTTCCGCTCGCTGCGGCAGCACTACAGTTTCCGCTGGCGCACAAGCTCGTCGTCAGCGTCATTCCCGGCGCCCGCTCGGTGGAGGAACTCGAGCAGAACCTCTCCTATCTTCATTGGCCGATCCCGGCGGCGCTCTGGTCGGATCTGCGGGCGCAGGGCCTGATCGATCCCGCCGCTCCGCTTCCGGCCGGTGGCTGATGCAGTTGCGGCCGGCCGCGGCGGTGATCGGCGAGTTCGAGACGCTTCTGTCGTCCCGGCGCGCCGATCTCGTTGCAGCGGCCGGTCTGCCGGAACTCGAACTCTTCGGGCAGCGGACGCGGCTGCTGCTGGTTCGCGAACCTGCATCCCCTATCCCCAACTGGCCGGCCCTGAAGGCGCGAGCCCGGCGCACCGCTGAAACACTCGGAAAGATCGGTGTCACGCCGGTTCTCGTGACCGGCGATCCCGCCTCCTCCCTGGCAATTGCGCTCGGTGACGCCGGATGGGGTGTGTTTCGTGACGGTGTCGATCTCCGCCCGCGCGGCGAGCTCATGCTGGACGCAAAGCCGATCCCCGCTTCAAAAACCAAACTCTCGCTGCTCTGCGCCCTCTGGCATCTTCGCCATCGACCCTTCACGGCAGCGGAACTCGGCCGATCCGCCGGCATCTCGGCAACGTCGGCCCGCACCGCCATCGCTGAGGCAATACAGGCCGGGTGGGTCAGCCGGAATCGCGATGTCGGCGCTCATCTCTACCGCCTCGACCATCCCCAAGCGATCGTCGACAACCTGCCTCACGCCGCGTCGTCACGGCCGAACCGCTGGCAGCATTTTGCCCTGGCGCCGGACCATCTGGCGGCACTTCCGCAGCGACTCGACGGCTTCTGCCGTAGTCATCGGATCGGCTATGCCGTGACCGGCCGATATGCCGCCACCTATTTCCTCGGCCGCCGGCAGGACGTGCCGGAGCTGCAGGTCAGGCTCGCCCCGACCGCCGAATTTGCCGATCTGCTCTCCCATCTGCGCGCTGTGCCCGCGGCGTCGCCTGCGAATCTCGCAATCGTGATATCGGCCGATGCCGCGAGCTGGCTGCATGGAAGGCGGGTGCACGGCCTTGACCTCGCGAACCCGCTCGTCGTTATGACCGACCTCTTGGAAACGAAGAGCTTGGAAACAAATGCATTTCGGGCCTGGCTGGAAGCAGAAGCGCAGCGCCCGGAAAATGTCCAAAACCACCCGTAAGTACTATATACACAAGCGCGCAGCGGCGAATGGTCCATCCCCAGAAGTAGTGATTGAATTTTTCACTTAGCTCATACACTATCTATTGGCCCCCCAAGTGATCGGTCTCCCGCAAGGACGCCCATCGAACCTCGCGGTAAACGGAAAAAACAAATGAACGCCAAGGCCCCGAATGCAATCGACGTCTATGTCGGCTCCCGAGTAAGAATGCGCCGGCTCCTTCTCGGCCTCAGCCAGGAAAGGTTGGCCGATCAGATCGGCGTGACGTTCCAGCAGGTCCAGAAGTATGAGAAGGGCATGAACCGCATCGGCGCCAGCCGCCTGCAGAAGATCGCCGAAGTGCTTTCGGCGCCGCCGAGCTATTTCTTCCAGCAGGAAGACTCTCAGCCGCTGACGCTCGAAGGCCTGGAAATGCCGCAGAAGGCCGATCCGGTCTCCGAATTCCTGCGCTCCAAGGAAGGCCTCGCGCTCAACCGCGCCTTCCTGAAGATCAACGACCCGCAGATCCGCGAAAAGATCGTCTCGCTGGTCAAGGCCATGGCGCAGGCCGAAGGCCATCGCGACACCGCGGTCGGCGCTTCCGCTTCGGAAACCAGCCAGCCGCTGAACGGCTAAGCAGCCGTCAGTATCAAAGTTTCGAAGGCGCGGCCGAAAGGTTCGCGCCTTTGTCATGTCCTGTAGCGGCGATGTCACATTGCGGAATTTGAAGTTGAATCTGCAAGTGTTTTCTGATGCCTGCAGGTGTGTCACGCTTGTGTCACGCGCGCCGCGCGAGAACTTCCCCTAACGTCACATTGCCGCCACGTCCCAAGGCGGCGATCTGACGAGGTTTGACAATGGAAGATGCGGTCATCGACGTCACCCATGCGAAGAGCGAAGAGCAGCTGAAGGAGCTGGCGTCGCTGGCAAGACTGATTGCTTTCGCACGCGAAAATGCCAAGGAGCTGAGTGCCGAATTCCCGGCGCATTGCCTCGACCTGGCGCTCAATTCCCTGCTTCAGGACCTTCAGAACAGCGCGGCGCCCGCTATCGCCGAAGAAGGTCAGCGTATCGAGGCAGCTTTCGCAGTACGCCACTGAACGAGACATTCTCTCACTCCGGAAAGCCGGAGTGAGACGATCTCTCGGATTTTGCCGCTCGATTTGATTAAACGTTACAGCAGATCATCCGGCTGCGTTTAAGAGACGACATTCCTGATGAAGCGAACGGTCTCGCTGCCGTTGTTGAGATAGGAATAGATCTGCGCCGAGCTGTAGATCGCAAATGTCCCGGCCGGATAATCGGTCTCGGTGCCGCTGAGCGACAGCGTGAGAACGCCCTCGATGATGAAGATCATTTCGTGCCAGCCCTGCGGATCAGGCTCGGCATCGTAGCGTTCGCCGGCTTCGAGCGACCAATGCCACATCTGCGTCTCATGCGCGGCGGGTGCCGTGCCGAGCAGCACGCCGGAGCTTGCCGCTCCGCGCCCGCGCCAGGTCACTTCGTTGATATCGGATGAGGACGTGCGGTTCGGATCGCGAACGAGATCGACGAAGCCGACCCCCATGGCCGCCGCCAGCTTGTCGAGACTGGAGAGGCTGATATTGGCATCGCCCGCCTCGACCGCGACGATCATTCGCCTGCTGATGCCCGAAGCTTCCGCCAGCGCTACCTGGCTCAGACCCGAGGCCTGCCTTAGTCTGCGAAGATTCCCAGAAACATGCGACAAGACATCGCCCCCGCCTTGACTGTGCAATATATTGCTCATAGGCTTCCTCTAATCACATTGGGCAGTCAGATCAATCGCGATCTCGCCGTGCGTCCTATCCGGCCGCGCGAACGGATAGCTGCGTTCCATCGGCTGTTCCGCATGTAAAGGCGAGGAAAGCATGACGCAACCGATCGTTCTCCACGAAGCCGATATCACGGCGCTTCTTCCGAAAGTCGATGTCCGCTCGGTGCTGGAGCGCATGTTCCGGGCGCTGGCCGACGGCGATGCCGTGCAGCCGCCGCAGACGCTCAGCCTCTTCCCGCGCGATGCCGGTGACTTCATCACCTATCTCGGCGTTCTCGCCGGCGAAAAGGTCTTCGGCGCCAAGCTCTCTCCCTACATCCCCGGCGACGGCAAGGCGCTGGTCACGGCCTGGACGCTACTGATGTCGATGGAAACCGGCGAGCCGGTTCTCCTCTGCGACTCCAAGAAGCTGACGACCGAGCGCACCGCCGCGACCTCCGTCATCGCCGCCGATGCCCTGGCTGATGCCGGTGCCTCTGTACTGACCATCGTCGGCTCCGGCCCGGTCGCGCTGGCGCACCTGCGCTATGCCGAGGCGATCCGGCCGTGGAAAGAGATCCGCATCGCCTCGCCGAATATCGCCGGCCGCACCGGCATTCCCGAGAAGAGCGCTGGCGGCTGCACCATCACCAAGTTTACCGACGTCAACCAGGCAGTGCGCGGCGCCGATGTCGTTCTGCTCTGCACCTCATCGGGCAAGCCGGTCATCGATACGGCCGCGCTCTCGAAGGCCGCCGTCGTCACCTCGATCAGCACCAATGTTGCCAATGCCCATGAAGTCGATCCGGCAGCACTTTCGGGCTTCGACGTGTACTGCGACTACCGCGCCACAACGCCTGCTTCGGCCGGTGAAATGAAGCTTGCTGCCGCTTCCGGCGCCTGGAGCCCGGATGCGCTTTGCGGCGACCTTCCGGAACTGCTTGCCGGACGGGCAAAGGCCCCGAGCCGCGAACGCCCGGCCTTCTTCCGCTCGATCGGCCTTGGCCTCGAGGATGTCGCCGCCGCCGTCGCCCTGCTCGCCGCCGCACGCGGCCAATAATCGTAATACCGAGGAGAATGACATGAAGATCCGCAATTTCGGCGTCGAAATCTGGATGAACAAGTACGAGACGACGTGCGAGCTCAATCTGGCCGAGACCTGCGTCGAATCCCTGACCGTCGCCGAACTGCTCGACATGGCGGGCAAGACCGATATCGCCGCCGAACTGCTGCCGCTCAAGCTGACCTATGGCGAGATCGAAGGCAGCGTTCGCCTGCGCAATCTGGTGGCCGGTCTCTATGAAAACCAGAAGCTCGAAAACACCGTCATCACCCATGGCGCGATCGGCGCCAATGCACTCGTTCACCTGACGCTCGTCGAGCGCGGCGACCGCGTCATCTCCGTGCTGCCGACCTATCAGCAGCACTACTCGATCCCCGAAAGCATCGGCGCCGATATCCAGATCCTGAAGCTCACCGAAAAGACCGGCTTCCTGCCCGATCTCGAAGAGCTGAAGAAGCTGGCAACGCCGGGCACCAAGCTGATCGCCATCAACAACCCGAACAATCCGACCGGTTCGCTGATGGACCGCGCCTATCTCGAAAAGATCGTCGAGATCGCCCGCGCATGCGGCGCCTGGATCCTCTGCGACGAAGTCTATCGCGGCACGGATCAGCAAGGCGAAGACGGAATGACCGCCTCGATCGCCGATCTCTACGAAAAGGGCATCAGCACCGGCAGCATGTCGAAGACCTATTCGCTGGCGGGGCTGCGCCTCGGCTGGATCGTCGCGCCGGAAGAGCTGATCCACGCGGTCTCCGTCCACCGCGACTACAACACGATCAGCGTCGGCCGTCTCGACGACCATTTCGCGGCGATCGCGCTGGAGAACAAGGACAAGATCCTGAAGCGCAGCCACGAGATCACCCGCTCGGCGCTGGCAATCCTCTCCGACTGGGTCGATGCCGAACCGCTGATTTCCTGGATCAAGCCGAAATCCGGCACGACCGCGCTTCTGAAATACGACCTGCCGATCACCTCCGAAGAATTCTGCCTGCGTCTGCTCGACCAGAAGGGCGTGATGCTGACGCCGGGCAGCGCCATGGACATGGAGGGCTATCTGCGCATCGGCTACACCAATGGCGAAGACGTGCTGAAGGAAGGCCTGAAGCGCATCTCGCAATTCCTGAAGGAAGCCGCCGCTTCGGCCGCCTGATCTCCACCCATCCCAAGAATTCCTGCCGCCCGTCCCGGGCGGCGGATTGAGTCCGTTTCCAAACAAAAGGGGAATTTCATGAAACGACTTTTGACCGTACTCGCTCTCTCGATGCTCGCCGGCGCCGCCTCGGCCGACGAACTGCGGATCGGCACCAGCGCCGACTACCCGCCGTGGGAATCCGTCGATGCCGGCGGCAACATCATCGGCTTCGACAAGGATGTCGGCGACGAGATCTGCAAGCGCATCGCCGCAAGATGCAACTGGCAGAACCAGGCCTATGACGGCCTGCTGCCCGGCCTGCAGGTCGGCAAGTTCGACCTCGTCATCTCCGGCGTCTCGATCAATGACGAGCGCTCGCAGAAGGTCGACTTCTCGGTTGCCTATGCCGATGCGCCGAACGCCATCGTCACCGCTCCGGGCAGCGATGCCGCCTCCGCCAAGTCCGCTGCCGATCTCGCCAAGGCGCTCGGCAAGGCTGCCATCGGCGTACAGTCCGGCTCGACCCACGAGCAGGTCATCCGCGCGCATTTCCCGGATGCCGACGTGCGCGTCTACGACCGTCCCGACCAGATCGCCGACGACCTCGTTGCCGGCCGCATCGACGCCGGCCTGATGGAACGCTCCGCCTGGGAGCCGCTCATCAAGGACCGCGGCGCCGACAAGCTCGCCTATGCCGGCCCGCTACTGACCAGCGCCGACTTCCCGGAATTCGGCAAGGGCCAGGGCGTTGCCATGGGCAAGGGCAAGACCGAGCTGAAGACCAAGGTCGATGGCGCTGTCGATGCGATGCTGAAGGACGGCACGGTCAAGACCATCGCCGAAAAGTGGTTCGGCTACGACATCTCCAAGAAGTGATGGCAGGCGGGAGGCGGTAATCCCGCCTCCCGTTTTCAGGAGACACTATGCGCATTCCCGCCGACATTCTTGCCGCCGCCGTCAAAGACCTGTCCGATCTCGTCGCGATCCCGTCCGTCAGCGCCCGTGGCGAAGGCATGGAAGCCTGCGCCGACAGCATCGAACGGCTGCTGACCGAGGCGGGTTTTGCCACCGAACAACATTCCGGCGATGTCGGCCCCTTCGTGGTCGGCGAAACCGGCGAAGGCCCCTTCACGCTGGTGATCTACAATCACTACGACGTGCAGCCGGAAGATCCGGTCGATCTCTGGACCGCGCCGCCCTTCACGCTCTCCGAACGCGACGGCCGCCTCTATGGCCGCGGTTCGGCCGACGACAAGGGCGAGTTCATCAGCCGCCTCGCCGGCTGGCGCGAATTCCGCAAGACACATCCCTGCCCCCTGCCCTTCAAGCTGATCTGGATCGCCGAGGGCGAAGAGGAGATCGGCAGCCCGTCGCTCAACCGCTTCCTCGACAAGCGCTTCCCCGACACCAAGGCCGATCTCTGCTGGTGGGAATATGGCGAGGTCGACAAATCCGGCCGCCCGATCATCCTGATGGGCTTCAAGGGCATCCTCGCCGTCGAACTCGAATGCCGCACGGCCCGCGCCGATCTTCATTCAAGCCTCGGCGCCATCTTCGACAACCCGCTCTGGCGGCTTGCGACTGCGATCTCGTCGTTGCGCGATGCCTCCGGGCATATCCTGATCGACGGCTTCTACGACAGCGTCATCGCGCCCGATCCGCGCAGCCGCGAGCTTGCGGCAAAGCCCCCCTTCCCGCTCGAAAGCCTGCAGGAGGAGACTGGCGGACGCCGGCTGCTCGAAGGCGTCGATGCCGCGACCTTCTATGAACATCTGAATTTCGAGCCCTGCCTCAACGTCAACGGCTTCCACGGTGGCTATGACGGCGAAGGCGCCAAGACCGTACTGCCCTGCACCGGCATGGCGAAACTCGACTTCCGCCTGGCGCCCGGCCAGAACCCGGTGGAGATCGCCGAGCTGCTGCGCCGCCATCTCGACGCCAAAGGATTTGACGATATCGCGCTGAAGGTTCTCGATGCCGAAGTGCTGGGGGTCCGAAGCGATCCGTCGCATGCGGCTGTCGATCTCGGCGCCGAGCTGCTGGAGAAATGGTTCGGCCGCCCGGCGATCATCCAGCCAAGTTCGGCCGCATCCGGCCTTGCCCATCCCTTCATCCACAAATTCGGCGCCACACTCTTCGGCGCAGGCCTGACGCATCATGGCGCCATGCTGCATTCGCCCGACGAAAACATCCTCGTCTCGCATTTCGAAAACATGATCGGCTTCTCTGCGGAATTCTTTGCCGCACTGGCCGGCCGCTTCGGATCGGCGCCGGAGGCAGAACCGCATGTTTGAGGCGCTCTACCAATATCAGGGACAACTGCTGCAGGGGCTGACGACGACGCTGATCGTCGCCTTCGGCAGCTTTGTCGTCGGTTTCGTCATCGCCGCCGTACTGGCGCCCGCTGCCGTCTATGGCAATTCCCTGACCCGGCGGATCATCATGGGCTATGTCGGACTGATCCGCGGCCTTCCGGAACTGCTGGTAATCTTCCTGATCTTCTACGGCGGCACCGTACTGCTGACCAAGCTTGCCGGCCGCTATGTCGAGGTCGACGCGCTGACCGCCGGCATCGCCTCGCTCTCGGTCGTCTCCGCCGCTTATCTCACCGAGATCCTCCGCGGCGCGCTTCTGAGCGTCGCGCAAGGACAATGGGAGGCGGCACTCTCGCTCGGCTTCCGCCGCCCGCGCGCCTTCCTGCTCGTCGTCCTGCCGCAGATGATGGTGAAGGCGCTGCCGGGGCTCACCAACCAGTGGCTGGTCATCCTCAAGGAAAGCGCCCTCGTTTCGGTGATCGGCCTCGAGGAGCTGATGCGCAAATCGGTGGTGGCAGCAGGAGCGACCCACCAGCCGCTCGCCTTCTATCTCGCAGCCGCCGGCTTCTACGT
This sequence comes from Rhizobium sp. OAE497, assembly GCF_040546565.1. Classification (NCBI taxonomy): domain Bacteria; kingdom Pseudomonadati; phylum Pseudomonadota; class Alphaproteobacteria; order Hyphomicrobiales; family Rhizobiaceae; genus Rhizobium; species Rhizobium sp. OAE497. The sequence continues at coordinate 412,474 of NZ_JBEPOA010000002.1, read as the reverse complement.
CATCGTGACCGGGATCTCGACCTTGCTGCTCAAGGCCTACGAGACGCGGCTGACGCCGCATATGAGGTAAGCCATGCTGTCCTTCGATCTCTTCCTGCCCGCCTTCATGGCCGTCAAGAACGGCTTCCTTCTGACGATCCTGATCACCATCGCCAGCTTCGCGCTCGGCCAGCTGCTCGCCCTGCCGATCGCGCTGGCGCTGACCTCGGACCGGAAGGCGATCCGCGCGCCGTTATCGACCTATACATTCCTGGTGCGCGGCAGCCCGCTACTCGTCCAGCTCTTCATCATCTATTACGGCCTCGGGCAGATCGACGCCGTGCGCCACAGCATCTTCTGGCCGCTGCTGCGCAATCCCGTCTATTGCGCCATCCTGGCGATCGGCCTGAACTCGGCCGCCTATGCCGGCGAGCTGATTGCCGGCGCCATCCGCCAGCTACCGGCAGGCCAATGGGAAGCGGGCAAGGCGCTCGGCCTTCACCACCGCATCCTGCTGATCAAGGTGATCCTGCCACAGGCCTACCGCGCCATCCTCCCGGCACTCGGCAACGAGCTCATCCTGGTGATGAAAGGATCGACGCTCGCCAGCGCCGTCACCGTCATGGAAATGACCGGCGCCGCCCGCGTCTTCGTCGCCAAGACCTACGCCCCCTTCGAAACCTTCCTGATCGCCGGCACCTGCTACCTGCTGATGGGCGCAGTCTTCGGCCGTATCTTCCGGGCGATCGAGGCGAAGGTTGCGATTCCGGGAAGGTGATGGCGGTCATCACAACGGAGCCGCTTTCAGGCCGCTCCGGTATCGCTCGCAAGCCCTAGCGCTGTCGCCTGTAATAGCTGGCGCAGGCGCGGCGCGAAATCGAGCGCGACATGACCCCACCTCGGCTCCTGCGCATATAATCTCGCAAGCGTCGGTGTCGGGTGCGACACCTGCCAGAGACCTGAGGCCAACATTAGTGTCGTAGCGACAAGGCCCGCGATTTGCTCGCCGGTCATGCTTCCCGCCCCCTCCACCGCAGCGACGATATCATCATGCGCGGCGAAGGCGTTGGTCTTGTAACGACGAGCACGCTCGATATCGACGTCCCCCTCGAGGCTGAGCGTCACATGGGTCAGCAGGTCGCAAAAGACCGGCATGGACGTGATGGTGTCAACGAACAGTCCAGCAATCTCCGCCGGTCCCAAGCCAGCTCGGCCGCTAAGTGTGGCCACGATCGCATCCCGCCAGCGCCGCCAACCACGTTCGGCGAGTTCGAGCAGCAGTTCCTCTTTGCTCGCATAATATCGCAGCACGCCCGTACGGTGCAGCCCAACGCGCTCGGTCACGGCAGCGACGGTGATGAACCGGATGCCGCCGAGCTCAATAGCCAAAGCTTCGGCGGCATCAAGCAAAGCCTCCGAACGCTGCTGTTTGTCTTCGATCGACCGAGCTCTCTCTCTCATTCGTCTTCCTTACGCTATCCAAAACGAGAGAGCCACCCCTTGTAACACATCGCAATGTTCGTTAAATGCATTTAACGCATCATTAGGTGCGTTATTAATGATGGTCGAGTAAAAAGGAAATTTCCCGTGAAGGCTGTCCAAGCTACTGGCTTCGGTGATCCAAACGTTCTCAAGATGGTTGATCTTCCTGATCCCGCGCCCGATCCGGGCCAGGTGGCGATCGATGTCACCCACGCCGCTGTCGGCCTCATCGACTTGCTCTTCCGCCAAGGCCAGTTCAAGGATGTGCCCGGCATGGCGCAGCCGCCGTTTGTCCCCGGGCTCGAAGTGGCGGGAACGATACGGGCGCTTGGTGAAGGCGTGACGGGCTTTAACGTTGGGGAGAAGGTTGTCGCAATGTCCGGCACGGGCACGGGCGGCTACGCATCCGTCTATATCGCTCCGACGCACGTTGTCATTTCAACCGAAGGCTATGCGATCGATCCGGCCCTTGCCGTCTCCGTCATTCCCAACGCCGCAATGGCCCATGTTGCCCTTACTCGTGTCGCCCATCTCGCCGAGGGAGAGACGGTGCTCGTCCACGGCGCGCTCGGGGGATTTGCCGCTGCGTTCCCGGGAATTGCCAAGCGACTTGGTGCCTCGCGCGTTGTCGGCTCGGTGCGCGCGAGCAAGCTTGAAGCCGCCGCCAGAACGAAGCTGCCTTATGACCGGATCGTCGATTCAGCCGATCTGACCAGTGCCTTGGCGGACGAGAAGTTCGATGTCGTCATCGACGCTGTCGGCGGAGCGGTCCGAAGCCAGAGCTTCGCATTGATGAGGCCGGGCAGCAGGCTCATCGTTGCCGGCAACGCCAGCGGCGACTGGAGCCACGAAGTGAAGACCAATGATCTTTGGCTCGGTTGCGTTTCGGTGACCGGTTTCAATGCCGGCGCCTATCTGCCGACACATCCGCACACCATTCGCCCCGCTTTGGAAGCGGCGTTGAGGGTCGCAGCGGACGGCCTGGGCGAAATGGAAATCGACGTGCTGCCTTTCAGCAAAGCCGTCACCGCACATGAGCGCATGGAGAGCCGCGCACTCAACGGCCGGATCGTGCTCACGCCGGACGGCTGATCTGCGAAGTGCATGAGTTAGAGAGGGAGGAGCGTGCCAGGACCATCACGGCACGCTTCTTGGATCGCTGCGCTCAGACACCACTGTCCGGCTCGCGCCGATCTCGCTCGACCGGGTATACCCCTCGCAAAGCTGTGGCTGGCGGGTGTTTCGCATTGCTCAAACAGCGCAAATCAGGTGTAGAATGAACCATCAGCTAGCGGATGTGATTCGATTCGCAGCTTTCGGGACCCAAAACGGCCAGATGCTAATGCGCTGATATGGTTAATCTTCATTCTCCAACGGAAATGAAGATCCACATTTCTTCCGCTGCCCATACTGCCTCCGGATTCACCGCTGAATCGCTGCCGATTCTTAGCCGGCGACGATTTTCACGGTGAAAAGGCCTCGAACAAAGCGGGTTAAGCCCCTGTTAACCCTAATTGCCTTGCAAGAAAATGAGAATCGGAGCTAAATGCGCTTTCAAAGCCCGTAAGGCGTTTAAATCGCATTTTCGAGATTTCCATGAATATGGCAACGACAATTGATAAGGCAATTTCTGACGTCGATCAGCTGATCATCGCTCAGGCCCAGGAACTGTCAGACAAGCTGAAGCAGCATCGTCTGGAAATGTTCCCGCCGCGGGCGATGAAGGATCTGCGCGAGTTCCAGCTCGCCGAGGCCGCGCGCTTTCTGGGCGTCACCAGCGGCTATTTGAGAAATCTGTCGCTGGAGGGCAAAGGCCCCCTCCCCCAGGTCACGTCATCGGGCCGCCGTTCCTATACGGCCGAGCAAATGGACGAAATGCGCCAGTTCCTGGATCAGAACGCCCGCGGCGGCACGCGCTATGTACCGCACCGCAAGGGCAGCGAGCATCTACAGGTCGTCGCCGTCGTCAACTTCAAGGGCGGCAGCGGCAAGACCACCAGTGCCGCCCATCTCGCCCAGCACCTGGCGCTCACCGGCCACCGCGTGCTCGCCGTCGATCTCGACCCGCAGGCATCGCTTTCGGCGATCCACGGCTTCCAGCCGGAATTCGACGTCAACGAGAACGAGACGCTCTATGCGGCGATCCGTTACGATGACGAGCGCCGGCCGCTCAAGGAAATCATTCGCAAGACCAATTTCCCGAACCTCGATCTGGTGCCCGGCAATCTCGAGCTCATGGAATTCGAGCATGATACGCCGCGCGTTCTGGCGCAGGGCAAGACCAGCGATTACGGCCGTATCTTCTTTGCCCGTCTCGACGAGGCGCTGTCCTCCGTTGCCGATGATTATGATGTCGTGGTTATCGACTGCCCGCCGCAGCTCGGCTTCCTGACGATGAGCGCCATCTGCGGCGCGACCGCGGTTCTGATCACGGTTCACCCGCAGATGCTCGACGTCATGTCGATGTGCCAGTTCCTGCAGATGCTCGGCGAAGTGCTGAACACGCTGAAGGGCGCCGGCGGCAACATGAACCTCGACTGGCTGCGCTATCTTGTGACCCGCTACGATCCGCAGGACGGGCCGCAGACACAGATGGTCGCCTTCATGCGCTCGATGTTCCGCAACCACGTTCTCACCAATCCGATGCTGCGCAGCGTGGCAATCTCGGATGCGGCGATGACCAACCAGACGCTTTACGAAGTCGAGCGCAGCGCCTTTACCCGCGCCACCTATGACCGCGCGATGGAGGCCATGGATGCCGTCAATGGCGAGATTGCCGATCTGATCCACAAAGCCTGGGGTCGCAAATGACCCGGGCGCAATTGACCACAGCAGACAGATCGATGGGCCGGAGGGAGATAAATGGCACGTAAGAACATCCTCTCGGGCCTGATGGACGATTCCAAGAAGTTTACCGCTGTAAACAACGAACCTGAATCGGGTGCCGAGAAACAGATCACCTTCAAGGGTATTGGCGCGCTCGGTGCGGTGACGCGCAGCATCGATGCGCTCGCTGCCCGGGCCGATGCCGCACGCGATATCGAAGAAAAGCTGGCGCATGGCGAGACGGTAATCGATCTCGACACAGCGCTGATCGAGGATTCCTTCGTCGCCGACCGCCTGGTGCAGACCGACGAGCAGTTCCAGGAGCTTCTGGAAGCGATCCGTACGCGCGGGCAGGACTCCCCTATTCTCGTGCGTCCGCATCCGCAGAAAGACGGCAAGTATCAGATCGCCTTCGGCCATCGCCGCGCCCGCGTTGCGAAAGAGCTCGGCCGGCCGGTTCGCGCCGTCGTCAAGAAGCTCGACGATCGCGATCACGTCATCGCCCAGGGCCAGGAAAATTCCGCCCGCGCCGATCTCTCCTTCATCGAACGCACGATGTTTGCCGACAAGCTCGACAAGCTCGGTTTCGACCGCGAGACCATCATGTCGGCGCTCAGTGCTGACAAAACGACGATCTCGAAGATGCTGTCGGTCACCCGCCGTATTCCCGCCGATGTGCTCTCAGCCATCGGTGCGGCTCGTGCGATTGGCCGTGACCGCTGGCATGAGCTCTCGGTCAAGTTCGAAAAAGAGAATGCGCCAGAGCGCGCCAAGCTCTTTGTCGAGACCGATGATTTCATCGCTGCTGAGCCCGACATCCGCTTCGATCTGCTTGCCGGATTCCTCAGCCGCAAGCCGTCTTCGACTGCCGCGACGCATGCTGAACCCGCTGCCGTAACGCAGTGGCAGCGCCGCGACGGCTCGGTCAAGGCGAAGATCAAGAATGACGGGAAGCAATTCACGATCGCGCTGAAGGCAGCTAGGGCATCGGCCTTCGGCGCCTATATCGCAGACAATCTGGATCGTCTCTTCGAGGCGTTCGAGAAGGATCAGTTGTCAGGAAAGAACGGAGATCAATAGCAAAAGAAAAGGCCCCCAAAACGTTGCCGTAGTGGAAGCCCTCTCTGATCTAGACACCCAGAGAATCACATTTCCACTCCCCATAGTCAAGAGTCTTCGGCACCTATTTTTGGTGAGCCCATATCTTTTGCCTTGAAGAAGGCGAAGAAAAATGGACAGCGGACGTGTGACGACGCCTTTCGGGCGGCGGCCGATGACACTTGGCTTGCTCGCAAGTCAGATCAAGGCACAAAAGATCGAGGAAAGCCCTTCGGTCGACAAATGGAAAATCTATCGCGCCCTTTGCCAGGCCAAACCTCTGCTCGATATCTCGGACAGAGCGCTTGCTGTGCTGAATGCGCTTTTATCTTTTTATCCCCACAACGAGCTCTCCAGCGAGCGCAATCTCGTTGTCTTTCCCTCCAATACGCAGCTGTCGATCCGCTGCCATGGCATGGCCGAGCCGACGGTTCGCCGTCATATGGCCGCACTCGTTTCCGCCGGTCTCGTCATCCGCAAGGATAGCCCGAACGGCAAGCGCTATGCACGCAAGACCCGGCAGGGCGATATCAGCGAGGCCTACGGATTTTCGCTGGCGCCATTGCTTGCGCGCGCTGCCGAGATCGAGCGTCTGGCGGAAAAGGTCGCTGCCGAGCGTTTGCATGTGCAGCTGATCAAGGAGCGGCTAACCTTGTGCCGCCGGGATATTTCCAAGCTGATTAGCGCCGCGATCACCGAAGACGCCGGAGGCGATTGGTGGCGCGTCCAGGAAGCCTTTCACCTGATCCTGAACAAGCTTCCGCGGGTCGCTCCGCCACATCTGATCGCATCGGTTCTGGCAGAACTCGAAGATCTCCGCACCGAAATCCTCAAGCGGCTGGAAACGCAGATTAAAGCGGAAAATTCGAGCGCCAATGACTCTCAAAATGAGCGGCACATACAGATAACAGAATCCGAATCTTATCTTGATTCTGAAGCGCGGCCGGAAAGCGCAGAGATTGAGTTTACCACCGTAAACTCCGTCAACCACGCTGACACCATGCATGCCGAAGATGACGCTTCCGTTACAGCAGAGAATGTTATCCCCAGGTCTGTGTCTCTCAGTACCATCATCGATTATTGCCCCGACATCGCCCTCTACGGACCGAATGCGAGAGTACGGAACTGGCAGGATCTCATTCAGGCCACCACGCTCGTCAGCACCATGCTGCAGATCGGGCCATCAGCCTATCGGCAAGCATCAGCGGCAATGGGACCGCAAAACGCCGCTGCCGTCGTCGCCTGCATTCTCCAGAAAGGCGAGAGCGTGGCGTCTCCCGGCGGATATCTGCGCTCTCTGGCACGGCTTGCGGAGCAGGGACGGTTTAACGCGTGGCCAATGCTGGCGGCTCTAAGGCGAAACTCGGTTTCCGGTGAAAGAGGTGCGCAAACACCACCGTATGCACCTCCGCCGAACTGAGGGAAAGAAAATTGCTTTTCAGTTCCGTTGCGAAAAGAAAATCGAATAGAAACAATTGCATCTCGTTCGGCTGAAAACGCAACCGGAGTGCTCAAACCCGAAGAAATCCAATGAATTCAGGCTTCTAGAGGCTGCGTCTGTTTCCATCGAGATAGAGCAGCCAGCCGGTGCCGATGAGGCCGGACAAGGCGCCGACCAGCGCGGTCCCGGAATAGGTGGTCACGGCGGTGCCGGCAGCGAAGAGCAGGGCGCTCAAACCGGCGCTGAGGAAGATGTTGACCGAGATCAGCGCGCTCCCAAGGCCAGGGCGTTCGGCGATCAGGTCCTGGAGATAGGTGATCGGAATGCTGATCAGAGCCGCGGCGCCGATGCCGCTGATGAGGGTGAGGGCGTAGACATGCCATGGTTCGTAGGCGACGGCGAGAAGAAGCAGGTAGACGGCGTAGATGACGGCGCCGGCCGCCAATGCCTTGAGCTGGCTGATGACCCGCAGCATGCGCGACCAGACGATGATGAAGACGACTTCGAGAAAGGCGACGATGCCGACGAGAATACCGACATCGGCAACCGTCCCATGCGCAGCACCGGTCACCACCAGCGGCAGGATGGCGCCGTTGACATGAAGCGTGCTGCTGATCAGCGCAATGGCGACGACGCGTCCAAAGATCTTCGGCGAGATCACCTGGCCGAGGGCTGCGAGATAGGAGAGGTGATGGGTGGCAGCGCGATCGGTTCCGCTTTGCCGCGGCAGGAAGAGGCCGATCAGCCCGAGACAGACCAGGCAGGAAATGCAGGCAAAGAGATAGGCGGGCAGCATGGTCGGCGAACCGGACAGCAGGATGCCGGTCAATCCGGGAACCAGCACCCAGGAGAGCGAGATCATCGCGCGGACACCGGAATTGACGGTCGCGACTTCGCTACGCTCCATCTTTCCCGTCGCGGCACGAACATTGGCGAAGAGCAGCGAGTTCAGAGAGCCATAAACGGGAAGCAGAAGCAGGGCGCTGAGAACGAAGATCTCCTGCGTCGGAAAGACGAAGATCGCGCCGTAGCCGATAATGCCAAAGACCGCCGCAACCAGCATCATCGTTCGGTATTCGCCGAGCCGGTCCGCCAGATTGCCGAGCAGGATGCTGACAATGACGTTCACCGTGGCTGCGGCAAAGATCAGCGCCGAGTAGAGCGCGTTCGACAGGCCGAGCTCACGGATGCCGACGACGGACTGGTAGGGCGAGGTCGTGGCTCCGGCAAAGCCGAAGGTGAAGATGGCAATCATGCTCACCCGGATAGCCGGGTTGCGGAAGACGTCGGGGATCAGGCGTTTCATTGTCGTCGTTCGAGGCTAGAGCCGCGCCGAGGCGGACGGGGAGGGAGATCCCATCCGCACTCGGATCGCGGCAGATCGGTTTCAGTCGCGCCAGCGGGAGGACAGGCGCGCCTGCGGCGTGTAGCTGAAATTCTTGTCGAAGGGAAAGGCTGGACGGCTGCGCCGCAGACTTACCAGATTTTCGATGTCCTGACCGACCACACCCTCGGTCAAGGCCATCAGGTTGGGGTTGGCGATCGGCGCCAGTTCCGGGGAGAGATATCCGGATTTGACGACGAGCAGCCGCACCGCTTTCGGATCGAGGCCAAGCTGGGTGAAATCGGCGATGTTGTGATAGGGGCGGCGGCGCGCCGCGAGCACGACGGTTACACCACCGGTTCTGACCACGGCTTCACGCTCGGCAGCGGAGCCGGGATCGTGGAGCGTCACGACTTCGGCGTCGAAGCGGACCGGAGCACTCGACGGATCGAGATTGCCGCCGACGGAAAGCGATATTTGCGCGCCCTTGCCCGCCGCAAAGCAGGCCTCGACAGCCGGGCGATCGGTAATGCCGGCAAAGAGGGCATCGTCGAAGCCGCGAGCGAGGACGGCGCTCAGCACATCGGCGCGATCGCCAACGCCGCCGCCGGTCGGGTTATCGGCGGAATCGGCGAGAATGACGGGCGCTGTCGCGGATTTTCCGGCAATATCGAGCATCTCGTCCAGTGGACCGGTCACCGGACCGAAGCGGAAATCGGACCGCGCGTCCCAATAGGATTGGGCAATGCGGTTTACTGCAGTCAACACCGCGTCCTTGTCGGTGCCGGTCGCAACGGCACAAGCCGTCGCCCGAGGCTCGTCGGCCCAGACATAGCCGATCATCAGATTGGCATCGAGAATGCCGTCTTGCGCATCGTAATCCGAAAGCTTGGCGTAGAGGCTCCTTGCCGGTTCGTCCTCGGTCGAAGTCCGCTCGCCCGGCCAGAGAACCGGCACCGGCGCCCAGGCGACGCCCGGCCGCTTTCCGGTCCTGAGCGCTTCCAGAAGCATCGACCAGGCGCGGACCATCGTCTCGCGCACATCGATATGCGGGGCCGTGCGATAGGCGGCGAAGATATCGAGCTGGTCGATGATGCGCTGGCTGACATTGCCGTGCAGGTCATAACTCGCCGCGACAATGCAGGCGTCGCCGACAATATCGCGCGCCGCCGAGATCCAGTTGCCCTCTGCATCGTCCATGCCTTCGACATTCACGGCACCATGCATGGCAAGATAGAGCCCGTCGAGCGGCAGCGCCGCCTTCAGCCGTTCGATAAACTCGGCCTTGAAGCTTTCATAGGCGACGCGCGAGACGGGGCCGCCGGGGACGGCGCGGGCGTGAAGCAGCGGCGAAAGGTCGGCGCCGCTGCCATCGAGAAAATCGAACTGCGGTGCGCGGAGAAGTTCCTCCCCGCGCAACACCTTGAAATCCTCGACCGACATCAGCACCGGCGAATAGGTGCTGCATTCGGTATGGAGCCCGCCGATCGCGATCCGCATCGCTTCCTCCTCAGAGTTTCGGGCTGAGCGGAACGATGGCCGCGAAGCGATCCCAATCCTTCAAGGCCTTCGGCGTCCAGGCCGCTTCGGCAATCGCCGGCAGGCGCGGGAAGACGAGGCGGTTGAAATAGCCGCGCGACAGGAAGTGTTCGGACCAGATGCAGGCCTGAACGCCCTTCAGCTTGTGCTGCAATTCCTCGGGGAATTCGCCGGCCGCTTCATAGGCATAGGTATGAGCCGGAGGCACGGTGCCGGCCCAGCTTGCGCCCGGTTCCTGGAAGGCCGTTGCCTGCACCATGTCGAGATAATAGGCCTGGCCCGGCGTCATCACCACATCGTAGCCTTCCTTGGCGAGCTCGATGCCGACCTGCGGATTTTCCCAGGCCATCAGCAGCGTGTCCTCGGAAGCGACGCCGCCGCCATGAGACACTTCGTTCCAGCCGGAGAGCTTGCGGCCGCGCGCCGTCAGCATCGCCTTCACCTTCTTGAGGAAATAGGACTGCAGGCCGAAGGTACCGTTGGTGATGCCTTCCTCTTCCATCAGCTTCTTGGCCATCGGCGAGGCGAGCCACGAGCCGTTCGCCACTTCGTCGCCGCCGATATGGATGTAGGCGGAGGGGAAGAGCTCGACCATCTCGTCGAACACCTTTTCGAGGAATTCGTAGGTGAGCGCGACGGCGGGGTTCAGCGCGTTGTTCGGATAGCCCTGGACCGAGTGGTAGCTGTCAGGCGCTTCCTGGCCATCGGTCAGATCGGGCAGGGCGATCAGCGTCGCGGCATTGTGGCCGGGAATATCGATCTCGGGAACGACCTCAACATTGAGAGCGCCGGCGTGGGCAACGATGTCACGGATATCGTCCTGCGAATAGAAGCCGCCAACCGGTTCTGCGCCGTTGCCGAGCTGCGGCAGCAGCGGCTCGTCGGGACCGCGCAGGACGCCCGTCGTCGTCAGTTGCGGATAGGCCTTGATCTCCAGGCGCCAGGCCTCGTCGTCGGTCAGGTGCCAATGGAAGATGTTGAGCTTGAACCAGGCGAGTATATCGATTAGCCGCTTGACGTCGGCGACCGGATAGAACTGTCGGGAGACGTCCAAATGGCAACCGCGCCAGCCATAGCGCGGCTTGTCCGAGATCGTCCCGGAGATCGGGAAGCGGAACTTGCCCTTGGTGACGCGAGCGCCGTTCAGAAGCTGGGCAAGCGTCGTCAGGCCGTATTGGCGCCCGGCCGCGCCGGAATAGGTGAGCGTCACGCGATCGGCTGCGAAAGTCAGCTTGTAGGCTTCGGCATCGAGCGCCGCATCCTTGCTGAAAGTGAGCGCCCGGCCCTGCGGCGAGGGCACAAGATTGAAGACGGAATGATCGCTTTCGAAAAGACGGCGCGTCAGCGAGATGACGGTCGAAATCGACGAAAGCTCTTCGCTCGAAGCGCCCTGCGGATAGAGAACGACAGGGAAACCATCGCCGGGCTTGGCATCGATCTCGGCCGGCCAGGGCTGCAGCGCGAAAGGCAGGTCAAGGCGTCCTTCGGGCAGCAGAACCGGCGGCGGCTCGCTGGCCGCGCCTTCTTGCAGCAGATCGGAAACGGCGACCGGCACATGCTCGCCGGATGAGAGCGTCAGATAGGCGGACTTGGCGCCATCGGTGCAATGCTGCGCCTTGCGATGCAGGCCGGCGACCGTGAAGGTCCAGCTCCCGCCGGGTGCGACGCTCAGGCCGGCCGGCGGGCCGAATTCGTGGAAATTGGCATTGCGGCGCAGGAAGGTGGCGTTGCCGCAAGCGGCAGCATCAATGACGCGGGTGAGGGAGGTATAGACGAGCCTGAAACCGGAAAGGGCCTCATCGGACAGGTTGAAAAGCGTGAAGGTAAACTCGCCGTTCGGTTCGCCATTGGGGTTCCAGCTGTTCTCAAGGCGGTAGTAAACCGGTTTCATATCTCGTTCCTCTCACTTTCTCTTATGTTTTTCAGTAGTGCTCGGACTGGGAGAAGGTGCGGGCGAGCTCCGCCTGACCAGCCGTCAGGCCGCAATCGACCGGCAGGCAGACGCCGGTGATGGCAGCTGCCATCGGCCCGGCCAGGAAGCTCACGGCATTGGCGACGTCCTTCGGGTCGACGACGCGCTGCAGCGGATACCAGCGGCGGGCGTCCTCGAAGACGTTGGGATTGGCGGCGGCCCGCGCCTCCCAAGCCTGCGTCTTCACGGTGCCGGGGGCAACGGCATTCGAGCGGATACCGAACTTGCCGTATTCGACAGCGACCAGCCGGGTGAAATGCAGCAGCCCCGCCTTGGCGGCGCTATAGGCCGGATGGCCGAAGACATTCATGCCGTTGACGGAAGCGATATTGACGACGGAACCTTTGGACGCCTTCAGCTGATCCTCGACGGCGCGGAAGGTCAGGAATGCGGCTTCGAGATTGAGCGCGTTGTCGGCGCGCCAGATCTCGGGCGTCGTATCATGCAGGCTGACGGCTCGCGCCGCGCCCGCATTGTTGACGAGGGTGCGCAGGCTGCCGGTTCCGGCGGCGCGCCTGGCAAGAGCCGCGACATTGGCCTCGCTTGTCACGTCGCATTGAACGGCAATGAAGCGGCCGGCATCGCCGAGCTTTCCGGCGGTCGCGGTGGCTGCCTTTGCATCGATATCGGCGAGCAGAATGACATCATGATCATCGGCAAGCCGGGCGGCGATCGCCGCGCCAATATCGCCTGCTGCTCCCGTCACGATGGCCACCGATTGTGTCATTGCTGCTTCCCTCTTGTTTATCAGTCTCCGAGCAGCTGCTTGTCGTCGCTGCCGTCACGGTGGGTGACCAGCTGCTGCTTGATGCGTCTCAGCGTCGTCGTCGCCTTCGGTTGTATGGCGTAGGCAACGAGGCTCGCCAGAATGTCGACGGTCGCGATATAGGCGATGCGCGTCGAGGTCGGACGGTAGATATTGGTGCCCTCGGGCAGGTCGATCGGCACGACGACCTCGGCCGCCTTGGCGACCGAACTGCCGGTCTGCGTCAGCGCGATGGTCTTCACCTTCGCCTCGCGCGCCAGTGCAAAAGCACGCACCAGCTCGGCATTGCGGCCGGAGAAGGAGGAGCCGATGATAACGTCGCCGGATTTCGCTGCGGCGGCCATCATCAGCTGCATGCTGTGATCGGAACTGGCGGTGATGCGCAGGCCGAGGCGGAAGAGGCGGTTCTGCAGCTCGTCGGCGATCATCGAGGAGTTGCCGCCGGAGCCGAAGGCGTAGATCATCTCGGCCTTGGAGATCAGCCCGACGGCCGCCTCGATCGCGGCGAGATCCAGCGAGCGGTGCAGCAGGAAGAGGGCGTTCTGCGCCTTGGTGATGATGTCTTGGGCGACATCGGCCGGATCGCCGCTCTTCGATTCCGGCTTCAGGTAGCGCACGCCGATATGGGCGGTGCGGGCAAGCTGAACCTTGAAATCGGAAAAGCTCTCGCAGCCGAGCCGGCGGCAGAAGCGTGTCACCGTCGGCGGCGAGACCGCCGCCCGCTCGGCGAGCTCGATGATCGAGGCATTCACCGCGAATTCGAAATCATTGACGATGATTTCGGCGATGCGGCTCTCGGAGGCTGAGAGCCGGCTCTTGTCTTCCTGCAATGTAGAAAAGATATCCAAGCCGGTCCCCCCTTAATCGCCGCCGTCAGTCTTTCTTCTTATAGGCGACGCAGTCGATCTCGACCTTGCAATCCACCATCATGGACGATTGGACGCAGGCGCGTGCCGGCGGGTGCTCGCCGAAATATTCCTGGTAGATCTTGTTGAAGGTCCAGAAGTCGCGGGGATCGTCGAGCCAGACGCCGACGCGCACGATATCCTCGACGCCGTAACCGGCCTCATGAAGGATGGCGATCAGATTGGCGATCGTCTTGTGCGTCTGCGGGATGATATTGCCTTCGATGATCTCGCCATTTTCCATGGCAACCTGGCCGGAAACATAGAGCCAGCCATCGGCTTCAACGGCACGCGCGAAAGGCAGCGGCTTGCCGCCGGCGCCGGTTTGAACAGTGCCATATCGCTTGATGGACATACGCGGATCCCTGCAAATTATTTTCTTGATAAGTTGACAAGTGACCATAGAAAGCGGAATTTGACCAGCGAAAAACGCCATTTATGAAAACTATTTAAATCGGGGGCGAACATGCGTGATCCTTTCAAGAATCCTTTCCCCGCCTCCGATGCCGCCAGGCATACCATTTGGGAGATGCTGGTGACGCGCGATATCGATGCGTTTCTGGCCGCCGACTGGTCCGCCGTCGAGCATGATTTCGTCGAGGAAGGCTTCATCGGCATCGATGGCCGCAAGGAAGTCAGCCCGGACAAATGGCGCCTCGCTTTCCCGACGCTGAAAGCCTATCGCGACGAGTGGCTGAAGCAGGCCAAGGACTTCGCGACGCAGAGCTTTGCTGAGGATACGCGCACGGCGATCTTCACCACCACGACCCTCGAAGACATCGAGATCGAAGGCGAGATGGCGCTTGTCCGCAAGAAGTTCGACGGAGGCCTGACGAAGAGCGACGGCAGCCGCGATATCATGCAGTGGCAGACGCTCTATTATTGCAGGCTCCACGAAGGACGGTGGAAAATCTGCGGATTCACCGGCTACCTGCCGAACCCGATGGGTTGACGCAGGGCCGACAAAACAAGGCCAACTCACTTGCGCATTTTCACGGCAGCACTGGCGACCGAGACCAATACCTTTTCCCCGATCTGTGTGGATCGCCGCGCCTTCGAGGCATCCCTCTATGCGCCGCCTGGCCAGCATCCGGAAACGCCGACGCTCTGCACCGCGCCGATCACCGTCGGCCGCCGCGTCACTGCCGAAAAGGGCTGGGAGCTGATCGAGGGCACGGCCACCTGGGCGGATCCCGCCGGCCTCGTCAACCGCAATACCTATGAAGAGCTGCGCGACGAGATCCTCGGACAGCTGCGCGCCGCGATGCCCGTCGATGCCATCGTCATGGGCCTGCACGGCGCCATGGTCGCTGCCGGATATGAAGATACCGAAGGCGACCTCCTGAGCCGCATGCGTGAGATGGTCGGCCCCGACGTGCTGATCTGCGCCGAACTCGATCCGCACAGCCATCTGACGAAGAAGCGCATCGAAGCGCTGAACTTCGCCGTTTATTTCAAGGAATTCCCGCATACCGATTTCGTCGATCGCGCCGAAGACCTGTGGCGCATCGCCGTCGATGCGCTCGAGGGCCGGGTAAAGCCTGTGAATTCGGTGTTCGATTGTCGGATGATCGACGTCTTCCCGACTTCGCGCGACCCGATGCGTTCCTTCGTCGACAAGATCATGCGCATCGAGAAGGAAGACCCGGACGTCCTGTCGATCTCGGTCGTTCACGGCTTCATGGTTGGCGACGTGCCGGAGATGGGCACCAAGCTTCTGGTCGTCACCGACAACAAGCCGGAAAAGGGTGCGGCGCTGGCGCGTGAACTCGGCATGGAGCTGTTTTCCAAGCGTGGCACGTTCATGGTGCCGCAGATCGACGAGAAGGAAGCGGTATCGCGGGCGATCGCCGCCAAGGCCTGGCCTGTGGTCATCGCCGATGTCTGGGACAATCCCGGCGGCGGCACGGCGGGCGATGCGACCGTCATCCTCGAGGAATTGCTGGCCCGCGGTGTGACGAGCGCTGCGATCGGCACGATCTGGGATCCGATTGCCGTCCAGATCTGTTTTGCGGCGGGCGAGGGCGCCGAAATCCCGCTCCGCTTCGGCGCCAAATCCGCACCCGGCACCGGCAATCCCGTCGATGGCACGGTGAAGGTCGTCAAGCTGGTGAAGAATGCCGAAATGCAGTTCGGCGAGAGCCTGGCGCCCTTCGGCGATGCCGCGCATATCGTGCTCGACGGTATCGACATCATTCTCAACTCGACACGCGCGCAGAGCTTTGATCCGAGCCTGTTTTCGGTGATGGGTATCGATCCGGCCAAACAGAAGATCCTGGTCATAAAGTCGACCAACCACTTCTTCGCCTCCTTCTCGAAGATTGCGGCCGAGATCCTTTACTGCTCGGCGGGAACGCCCTATCCCAATAACCCGGCGACGACGCCTTACCGCCGGGCGCCGAAGAATATCTGGCCGATCGTGGCCGATCCTCATGGAAGCGAACGCGGAGCCGCCTGAGATGCATGACAACCAGTTTGCCGTCGTCGCCAAGGCCGGTGACAGGATCGCGGATCTCTCGACCCCCCGCCCCGTTATCGACGAAGACAAGCTGGCCGCCAATATACAGCGGGTTCAGTCCTATATGGACGAGCACGGCCTGAATTTTCGCCCGCATATCAAGACGCACAAGATCCCGGCGCTCGCCGTTGCCCAGGTGGCGGCCGGCGCCAAGGGCATCAATTGCCAGAAGGTGACCGAGGCCGAGGTCTTCGCGGCCGCCGGCTTCGAAGACATCCTGATCACCTTCAATATTCTCGGCCCGCAGAAGCTCGACCGGCTCGGCAACCTGAACGACCGCATTTCCGGTCTCAAGGTAGTCGCCGACAGCGATGTGACGGTCGATGGTCTCTCGGCGCATTTCTCCGGCCGCAAGCCGCTGACGGTGCTTGTCGAGTGCGATACCGGTGGCGCGCGCTGCGGCGTCCAGACACCGGAACAGGCGGCCTCGCTTGCCAAGCGCATCGCCGCTGCCGATGGCCTGACCTTCGGCGGCATTCTCACCTACCCGAAGCCGCAGGCGGCCGATGCAGTGGAAGCCTTCATCCAGGCGACGCTGCAGCAGCTTGGCGCCGAAGGCATCGCCTGCCCGATCGTCAGCAACGGCGGCACGCCGAGCCTTTTCGACGCCCATCTCGTCAAGTCGGCCACCGAACACCGGGCCGGGACCTATATCTACAACGACCGCCAGATGATCCGCATGGGCCATTGCACCGAAGATGACTGCGCCATGTATATCGTCGCGACCGTTGTCTCCCGGCCGAACGGCGATCGCGCCGTCATCGATGCCGGCTCGAAGGCGCTGACCTCGGATCTGCAGGGTTTCAGCGATTTCGGCCTCGTGGTCGGTTATCCCGAAGCAAAGATCGCCAGCCTTTCTGAAGAGCATGGCGTGATCGACCTCTCTGCCTGCACCGGGCCGCGCCCGCAGATCGGTGAGAAGATTTTCATCATCCCCAACCACACGTGCGTCGTCTCGAACCTCTTCGACACGATGGTTTTTCACCGCAACGGCGTCGTCACCCGCGTCGAGGAAGTCGCCGCCCGCGGCCTCGTCTGGTAGGCAATCTGCCATTCGCGCTTGCGCCCGCGGCCACATCGGCTAGATGAAGGCCAACGAGCGAAGGAGAGCGGCGTGGAAGAACAGATCCAGATCGGAAATCGCGGTGATTTCGGCCAATGGGCGATCGAAGTCGCCAAGCTGATCGTCAGCGAACAGGGCTTCGAACTCGCCAGATCGGCGCGCGACGGCGACGAGAACGACGTCCGCGCTGCGGGTGCCGCACTCGGGCAGGCGATCACCAATGCATTGATGGAAGTCTATGACGGCCTGACCGAAGGCGAATAAAGCACGGGCCAGGCTGGGCAACATTTCTTAGCGAGGCCGCGCATCGCCGCTATCGCACCGGCCAGCCCAGGGTTCGCCTCACTTGAGATGCATCTCGACAGCAGAGAAAAACCGCTTAATTCTGTGCCGCGTGATTTTCGCGAGGAAGGGCGATGCTGAAACACAGGTCCACGGCTGCGAAACGGGCATTGGGCGCGAAATCCGCGTCATTGTCCGGCAATCCGCCGACCTATGAGCACATCGTCACCAACGCCAATGAGACATTTCTCTGGCGGGTGGACGATTATCCCTGGGAGCGCAACGTCTGGAACTATCACCCCGAGATCGAAATCCATCTTCTGCGAAATTCCAGCGGGATGGCCTTCGTGGGCGATCATATCGGTGAGTTCCATTCCGGTTACCTGACCGTCGTCGGCCCGAACCTGCCGCACGACTGGGTCACGGCAACGGAGCCTGGCGAGATCATAAAGGGGCGGGATGTCGTCATCCAGTTTGATCCCGACCGCGTGCGAGGCATTTCGGCAGCCTTTCCGGAGTTTGGACAGCTCGACGAGTTCTTTCGCAGGTCCGAGCGCGGACTTGTCTATGTCGGAGCGACGAGGGCGAAAGCCGCTGAAATGATCGAGCAGATGGGCGATCTGACGGGGTTTTCGCGATTGTCCCTCTTTGTCCAGCTCCTTGATCTGCTTGCTTCATCCAGCGAGTACGAGCTTCTCTCGTCACCGGAATTCGCGCCGAAGCTCGAAACGGAGTCACTGGACGCGCTTCAGAAGTCGCTGATCTACATCTTTCAGAATCTCGCCACGGATATCCATATGGCCGAGGTCGCCGAGCTTGCCGGCATGAGCGAGAGCGCCTTCTCGCGCTTCTTCAAGAAAAATACGGGCAACACCTTCACCGACCACGTCAACAAGCTGCGCATCTGGCAGGCCTGCAAGCTGTTGTCCGATACGGATATGCCGATCACCGATATCTGTTTTGAGGTGGGATATCTGAACATCTCCAATTTCAATCGGACGTTTCAGCGCCACCACAAGGTTACTCCGTCGGCATATCGCCGGCTGACGACCCAGCGGCGGCCTGTGCGACCCGCAGACCAAACGGCCGCATAACGCATTAAAGTATAGATTTGTCGCATGGTGCGCGCTAGTTCACCGCAAGAGACTTCGTACTATGACCACAGCGATCGACATCGCTGGGAGGCGCAGACGGGATCGGGAAATCCATAGTCTGCTCGGTAGTTTTGGGAGATTCACACATGAAACCGATGAAGACGCTCGTTTCGAGCATTGCTATCGCATGCGCTTTTTTCGGCGCTGCAACATCCTTCGCAGCCGCAGCAGAGTGCTCCGGCACCATCCGCGTGCTCGCTCAGCCCCGCGATGGACTGACCCTTCTTGAGAAGTACAAGGACGAGTTCACGAAGCTCAGCGGAGGCGCTGACTTCCAGATCGACTACCTGAACGAGAACGATCGCCGCGCCAAGACCAAGGCCGACGCCTCGACGATCGGGAAGTACAACGTGTACTATATTGACGAAGCCAACGTCGCGCTGTTTGCGTCGTCCGGCTGGGTCGCGCCTCTGCTCGACTATTACCCCAAGGACTATGACTACGCCGACTTCGATCCGGGCCGCCAGAAGGTTGCGACTTTCGACGGCAAGGTATGGTTCGCGCCGCTGACCGGTGGCGGCGACCTGATGGTCTATCGCAAGGACCTGCTTGAAGCGGCCGGTATCCAGCCGCCCAAGACCCTCGACGAATATGTTGCCGCGGTCGAAAAGCTCAACCAGCCCGACAAGGGCATCTATGGCACGGCGCTTCGCGGTCAGCGCGGCTCGGGCGCGAACGTCTGGCGCTGGATGCCGTTCTTCAAGGGCTTCGGCGGCAACTGGTTCGATGGCAAGACGCCGGCATTCGACAGCGATGCGGCAGTGAAGGCGACGGAAACCTATCTCAAGCTCTTCAAATATTCGGCTCCGGGCAGCCAGACCGGTGGCTGGGACGAAGCCGTCGGGGCCTTTACCTCGGGCCAGGTGGCGATGCTGATCGAATCCACGCCGCTCGTCGGCATGGCGCTCGACAAGAAGTCGTCGCAGGTCGCCGACAAGATCGGTTACCTGCCGCCTCCGACACCGCTGACTGGTGGTGGCTATGGCCACGGTCTGGCAATCGGCACCAAGGCGAACAAGGATGACGCGGCCAAGCAGTGCGCTGGCCTGTTCATCGGCTGGGCGACGTCGAAGGAAAATGAACAGCGTCGCCTTGCGGAAGGCCAGTTCAGCGAGCTGAACCGCACGAGCGTGATGACCAGCCCGAAGTTTGCCGAAATGTACGGCCCGGCACTCGGCCAGGCCTTGGCCGACACC
Organism: Rhizobium sp. OAE497; assembly: GCF_040546565.1. Taxonomy (NCBI): domain Bacteria; kingdom Pseudomonadati; phylum Pseudomonadota; class Alphaproteobacteria; order Hyphomicrobiales; family Rhizobiaceae; genus Rhizobium; species Rhizobium sp. OAE497. Next base: position 392,929 of record NZ_JBEPOA010000002.1, on the reverse strand, counting down.
GGCAAGGTCACGGCGGTGAACTTCTGGCAGAACCCGCAGTGGCCCGATCTCGGCGATCGTTGGGGCATCATCCTCGAAGAGCTGATCACCGGTAGCCGCACCGACATCAAGGGTGGCCTCGACGAGCTGAACTACTTTGCCAAGGATCTGGCGTCGCGTAGCCAGTAGTCAGCAACCTATTCGATCCATGTCCCGGCGGGTGCGTCCCGCCGGGTTTGCTTTCCATCGGCGTGCCGCCGCCGGAGGTTATCCCGTGAAAAACAAGCTTGCCCTGCAAACAGTCTTTCTGACGCCGGCGATGGTCGTCCTGGCCATCCTTGCGCTTGTGCCGACTGTCTACGCCATCGTCATCTCATTCCAGGACCGGGAGCTCAGCCGTCCCGATGGCCGCTTCATCGGTTTCGCGAACTATATCTCGCTCTTCTCCGACAGACGTTTCCTCAACTCGATCCAGGTGTCGCTCACCTGGGAAGTGCTGACCGTCACCGCAACCCTCGTGATTGCCGTCGGCCTCGGGATATTGCTGTTCGAATGTGCCTCGCCAAAGGCACGAAACGTGCTTTCGCTTCTGTTTCTGATGCCTGTGATCCTGCCAAGGGTTTCCGCGGCTTTCGTCTGGAAATTCGCCTTCCATCCGCTCTACGGCATCATCACCTATCCCTACAAGGCGATCACCGGCCAGCCGCTTGACCTCTTGTCTAGCCCTTTGACCGCGCTTGGCACCGTCGCTCTGGTCGACGTCTGGCAATGGGGTCTGTTCTTCTCGGTGATCGTGCTCAAGCTGCTCGAGACGCTGCCTCCGCAGCCCTTCGAGGCTGCCAGGCTCGATCACGCGCGGACATGGGAAGTCTACGCCTACGTCGCTTTGCCGATGTTGAAGGCGCCGCTGATCTCGCTGGCTTTCGTCAAGATGATCGAGTCCCTTCGTGCCTTCGACCTCATCTACGTGATGACGCGTGGCGGGCCGGGTATCTCTACGGAGACCCTCGATATGTATGCCTTCTCGCAAGGTTTCATCGAGTCAGGCCGGATTTCATACGCTTCGAGCATGGCGGTGCTCATGATGATCGCAACTTCGGTCGCCTTCACATTTATCTGGAAGAGGGCCAAGGTATGAGGAAGTTCAAGTTCGGCCGTCTTGCCGGCCAGGCCATTCTCGCACTCGCGGCGTTTTCGGCAGTGTTCCCGGTATTCTGGACGACCCTCAACGCCTTCAAGAACCGCGTCGATATCGTCACGCCGACGCCGTTGTTCTTCTTCACCCCAACCCTCGACAATTTCGCCTATGTGCTCGGCCGCGACAGCGTCTTCGCAGGATTGGTCAACTCGCTGATCATTTCCGGCACTGCCGTGTTGATCGGCGCGGTTCTCGGTCTGCCGGCGGCCTATGCAATCGCGCGCTATCCGAACCGCTGGTCGAAGGACATCCAGTTCTTCGTTCTGTCCCTGCGCTTCTTGCCCCCGGTGGCGGTGGCGATCCCGCTAATGGTTATCTGGCTGGATTTCGGTTTCTACGACACACGGCTGTCGATGATCGTGACCTATACGCTGCTGACGCTCGCAACGGTGGTCTGGCTCAGCGTCCCGGCCTTTGCGCGTGTTCCCAAGGAAGTCGAAGAAGCCGCCCGCGTCGATGGATACGGCCTGTTTTCGATCTTCTTCCTGATTGCGTTACCGATTGCGGCGCGCTCGCTGATCGGAGCGGTGGCCTTCAGTTTCGTTCTTGTCTGGAACGAATTCCTGATCGCTCTGATGCTGACCACTTCCGACGCCAAGACGCTGCCGATCGTGGCCTCTGAACTCACCCAGCTCGGCCGGGACGTCCCTTGGGGCATCCTCAACGCGTCGGTCGTCCTGCTATCCATTCCCCCGCTGCTCTTCCTCGGAGTCCTGAGCGGGATGCTGAACAGCGCCTTCAAGCGCAAGTCGTCTTAGTCAAAAGGAATCTTGAAAATGGAAGCTCTCGTTCTGGAGCAAAAGGGCGTGTTGGCGTTGAGGGATATCGATCTCCCGCTGGCCGTCGGACCTGACGACGTGAAGATCAAGATCAACACGGTCGGCGTTTGCGGAAGCGACGTGCACTATTACACCCACGGTGCCATCGGCCCGTTTGTCCTCAGGGAACCGATGGTTCTCGGTCACGAGGCTGCCGGCACCGTTGTCGAAGTCGGATCGAACGTGAAGAGCCTTGCCGTCGGCGACCGGGTCTGCATGGAGCCCGGTATTCCGAACCTCTCGTCGCGCGCCTCGAAGCTCGGCATCTACAATGTCGACCCGAGCGTCCGCTTCTGGGCGACGCCACCCATTCACGGCGTGCTGACGCCCTACACGGTGCATCCGGCTGCCTTCACCTACAAGCTCCCGGACAATGTTTCGTTCGCCGAAGGGGCGATGGTCGAGCCGTTTGCGATCGGCATGCAGGCGGCAGCCCGTGCCCGTATCGCGCCGGGCGACGTCGCCGCGGTGATCGGCTGTGGCCCGATCGGCATCATGGTGGCTCTCGCAGCGCTCGCCGGTGGGTGCAGCCGGGTCTACATCTCGGACTTCAGCGCCGAGAAGCTGGAGATCGCCGGACGCTATCCCGGCATCATCCCCGTAAATATCGCCGAGCGGGCGCTCAAGGATGTCATCGCCTCCGAGACCGAAGCCTGGGGCGCCGACGTCGTGTTCGAGGCGAGCGGCAGCCCCAAGGCCTATCAAGGCCTCTTCGATCTCGTCCGCCCCGGCGGAACGCTCGTCATGGTCGGCCTGCCGGTCGAACCCGTTCAGTTCGACGTCTCCGGCGCCATTGCCAAGGAAGTGCGTATCGAGACCGTCTTCAGATATGCCAACATCTTCGATCGGGCGCTTCAGCTCATTGCCTCCGGAAAGGTCGATCTCAAGCCGCTGATCACCGAGACCTTCGATTTCCGCGAAAGCGTGAAGGCGTTCGAGCGGGCGGCCTCTGCCCGTCCGACCGATGTCAAGCTGCAGATCCTGATGGAAGCGGGAGGAAACTGATGTCCAATATCGCCTGCGCCAACGTAGACAAGAGCTACGGTTCCATCAACGTCATCAAGGACTTCAATCTCGATGTGGCTGACCGGGAGTTCATCGTTTTCCTCGGCCCGTCCGGCTGCGGAAAATCCACGCTCCTCAGAATGATCGCCGGGCTGGAAGAGATTTCCGGCGGCTCGGTCTCGATTGGCGGAACCGAGGTCAACGATCTCGAGCCCCGCGACCGCGGCGTAGCGATGGTTTTCCAGAATTACGCGCTCTATCCGCACATGACGATCTACGACAATATCGCTTTCGGCCTCAAGCGGATGAAAGTTCCCAAGAGCGAGATCGACCAGCGGATCAAGGCGGTCGCCGCCACACTTGGCCTCGATCCGTATCTCACGCGCAAGCCGACCGAGCTTTCAGGCGGCCAGCAGCAGCGTGTCGCGATCGCGCGCGCGATGATCAAGACGCCCAAGGTGTTCCTGTTCGACGAGCCGCTTTCGAACCTCGACGCCAAGCTCCGTCATCACATGCGGGTCGAGATCGCAAGGCTTCATCGGAAGCTGCAGACCACGACGATCTACGTCACGCACGACCAGCTTGAAGCGATGACGCTTGCCGACCGCATCGTTCTGATGAAGGGTGGGGCGATCGAGCAGGTTGGAACGCCGGCCGAGATATACGAACGCCCGAGGACGCTGTTTGTGGCGGGCTTCATCGGCACGCCGAACATGAACCTGATCGATGTTTCGGTCGCCAGAGGCGAGCGCGGTTGGATCCTTCGCGCTGAAGGCTCGGACATTCATATCGTCGGCGACGCATTCTCACTCACCGAAGGCCAGAAGGTCGTCCTCGGCATTCGGCCGCCCGACCTTGCCGCCGCGCCGCCCGGCGCTGCCAACACGCTTTCCGGCCTGGCCGATCTTATCGAGTTTCACGGCAACGATGCCCTGGTCACCTTCCAGGTCGCAGGAAAGGAAGTGGGCGCACTGGTAAAGGCCGCATCCTGCCCCAAGTCGGGCGATCGCGTCTCGTTTGCGCTCGATGAGACGCGCATTCATCTGTTCGACGCCGGCACGGGGCTGACCCTGCGCCGGTCCGGTCTGAACTAGAATTGGCTTCGGTCCGCCGCCCGGCGCGGCGGACCGGGCGCTCGCAGCTTACGCTGCGTGCAACTTGAAGACTTCAGCGGAGTGGGCCGGCACGAAATTCTGCTCGAAAGCCGTCTCGCCGTAGACGGAAAAAATGCCGTTGTGATCGCGAACGACGAAATCGGCAAGCTGGGCTCTCAGAGCCTCCGGGCCATTGAATACCGTGACACCCGTCGCGGAGATAACCATCCCGCCACGTTGGTAGCATTCGCCAACCCAATCCGGCAAAGTGTCCCAGCTTTCTCCCGATGCCGAAATGATCTCGCGAGCGCGGACAACTTCAACCCGGCTCGGTATTTTCAGATATTCGCGCATCGGCTCGAACATTGCCCCTTCGGGATGCAGCCGTTTCCTGCCGCATCTCCAATCGTCAGACTGCAGAATCGCTAGCGTTAGGCTAATGCCTCCTTTGTCCATGAACGGCAATCGAAACTTCGAATGTTCACAGGTTGGCTCGGTGATCGCGGTGAAAATGACACAAGTCACTTGGCTGGGTAACGCTGGCGCAATCGGTGCTCGGACAGCACGCCGAACGCTCAGCCGAAACTTGCGGATGGCATCCGCCCCTTCACCGATTGTAAAGCGATTCCATGTCTGTTCGGGTCTCGTCAACTTGGCGTCGTGGTTGCCCGCTACGCCTCTTTTGAGATGCAGCTGAAAGTAGGCGGTTCGGAGGTTTCGTTTGGGTCTGACGCTGGCAAAAATCGAGGAGCTTGCACCGGATCAAGGCTCATTGGCAGCGGCGAAGAAGCTTCTGAAGCCTTCGAGCTGGCCGACGATTGCCGAGGATCGCGCCGGGCTCATCTGGGGGGAGTGCCAGGGTTCGGGAGCGACCCCCCTACAGGATCTCGGTGACCGAGGCCGATGCCGGCTATAAGTGCAGCTGTCCGAGCCGGAAATTTCCCTGCAAGCATTCTCTCGCCCTGATGTGGATGCGGGTCGAGGGCAAGGTGGATTTTCAGGAGCGGCCGGTGCCGGACTGGGTGAACGACTGGCTTGTGCGCCGTCGCGGTCCATCGGCCGCGTCACCGGCGGCCACACCCGAAAAGCCCAAGGCTTCGATCTCGGCCATCGAGGAGATTGAGGCTGAGGCCGATCCCAAGGCGGAAGCCCGGGCGGCGGCGGCCCGCGAGCGCAATCGGCTCGAACGCGAGACGTCGATCACAAACGGTCTTGACGAACTGGATATCTGGCTTGCCGACCAGACGGATGCTGGGCTTGCGGCCTTTCCGGCAAAGGCGTCTGCCGTCTGCCGGGTTATGGCTCAGCGTCTGTTCGATGCAAAGGCAGCCGGTCTGGCGCTTCGGATGGATACGATGCCCAGCCGCCTGTTTGCGCTCCCCGACGCAGAGCGTCCGATGGCCGCGATACGCGAGCTTGGCATGCTGCACCTGCTTGCTGAGGCCTACCGCCGGCAAAATGATCTCTCCGAACCCATGCGCCATGATATCCGGCAGCTGGTCGGCTGGAACGTCACGCGAGAGGCGCTACTGGAAGACAAGCAGGCTCTGCGTGTTTCGGGAACATGGCGGGTCTGGGCGGTCCGCAGCGAGGTGCAGCCCGACAAGTTGCGGCGGATCGAGACCTGGCTTCAGGGCGATGACCGGCAGGCGGTCCTCATCGAATATGTCCCGGTGTCGACCGGAGCGTCTTCAAGTGGTTATAGCCTCGGCGATGCCTTCGAGGCCGAATTGGTCTTCTACCCCGCGAGCGTGGCGCTCCGTGCATTGATCGCCAATCAACTGACCGGCGCGGAGCCTTCCGATGCGCCTTTGGCTCTCCCAGAGCAGAATCTGGCCGCAGCCTACGGATTGTATGAAGACGGGCTGATCGAAAAGCCCTGGCTCCAGGAATATCCGATGATGTTTCGCGGGGCACGGCTCAGGCGATCGGGCGATGCTTTCTACCTGCATGGCGACGAGATCAGCCTTCCTGTCGCAAGGTCGCAATCGACTGTCAGCTGGCCGCTGCTGCAATTCGAGACGATTGATGGGGCCGCCCTCTGGGATGGCAGTGAGCTGACGCTTTGCTGGTCGGAGACGGCACTGGGACGGTGGACAGCATGATCAGAGGAAGACTGAAGACCGCAATTCTGCCGAAGCTTCTTACCGGCGCCCGCGATGGCCTGCCGCTTGACGCGATCGGCGCGACGGATCCCCTGCAGGCTCTCGCATTGGCCGCTCAGGCCCTGCGGTTTGACCGTCCGCCGCAGCCGCTGCAGTTCCAGGTCGAGGATGTGATTGCGCACAACGCCACGATCATGCCGGACGCGGCGCGCAAACTTCTGATCCGTCTTATGACGGGCAAGGGCCAGGCATCGGCATCGCTGTCCGCCGCGATCGTGCGAAAGCTTGTCGAACGGAAGCTGAGGCTGCATCCCTTCGATCTGCCGAAGCTGGAAACCTTCGTGAAAGCCCATGCGGAAGATCTCGGTGCGGAAGCGCTTGCTTTTCCGAGCGGGAGAAGCCGGTCGCTCAGAAGCAGAATTACTTCGCGCCCGATCGCCTGAGCGACGAAAACTGGATGCTTGCGACGCCGGCGGTGAAGGCGGGATATATCAGCGGCCGCCGGGCAATCGATCCGGACGCGGCGAGGGCGCTGGTCGAAGCGGTCTGGAAAACGGAGGATGCCGATAGCCGCTTCCGTTTGCTTGGCGCCTTTCGTGAGCGTCTTTCGGAAGCCGATGCACCGTTCCTGAAGAGCCTCGAAAAGGATCGCGCACCGCGTGTTCGCGCGCTGGCGCAGAGATTGATCGTGAAACTGCCTGGTTTCGAGGGCAGCGATCCTGCCCTGCGCGAGGTGGTGGAGCGCATCAAGGTTTCGAAATCCGGGCTCATATTCAAGAAGACGGTTCTGACGCTGGAACTGCCTGCGACCGTGCGGGATCACACCAAGAGGGCCTGGCTCAATCAAGCCTTCGGGCCGATCGGCCTTGAGATGCTTGCCGGTGCGCTGTCGCTCTCGGTGGAGGCCATGATTGCTGCCGCTGAAAAGCAGAACGATCTGCTGCTGGCCTTCTTTCTCATGGCAACACAGGACGGGCGGCTCGATGTCGTGGAAATGGTCACCGACGGCCATCTGCCCGATGCCTGGGCGCTGGTGGATGCGACGGATGATGAAGCGCTGGCCGACTACAATCAGGACATGCGGCGCGCCTGGGTTGCCCATGTCTTCCGGCCGGACAGATGGGGAAGCGATACGACGCCATGGGTGATACGTCGCATGGCGATGCTGTTGGCCGCAGAAGCAACTGAGAAGATGTTCGCCGATGTGCTGAGATCCAAGCCATGGCTTGCCCTTCGCAAGCCAAATGCCGGCTACGATGCGGATATCATCGACGACATGGCCGCCATGTGTCCGCCGGCGATGCGTCCGGCCTTGCGAACGGAGTTCGCTGCGCTCGACCCCGCCAAAACCGGCAACGCCATTCTTTTCCTCGATCTTATGAATAGCCTGGAGACCGACCATGTCTGAAGCCCACCTTCGCCGCCCCGCGGAAGAAATCTATGCCGGCGAGCTGGCCGCGCTTGCAAAGGGCGACGATCGCCCGCGGCCGAGCAACTGGAAACTGTCTCCGCAGGCCGTGGTGACCTATCTGCTGGGCGGAAAGGCATCCGATGGAACCGCGATCACCGCCAAATATGTCGGCAATCGACGGCTGATCGAAACCGCTGTCGCGACGCTGGCGACCGACCGGGCGCTATTGCTGCTCGGGCTTCCGGGCACTGCCAAATCGTGGGTTTCAGAACACCTCGCCGCAGCGATCTCCGGTTCGTCGCAGCGTCTCATCCAATGCACGGCCGGCACTGACGAAAACCAGATCCGCTATGGCTGGAACTACGCCCTGCTTCTGGCCAAAGGGCCTTCGCCCGAGGCTCTCGTCAAGACACCGCTGGTGCGGGCGATGGAGGAGGGCACGCTCTTGCGGCTCGAAGAGCTGACCCGCATGGGCTCGGATGTGCAGGACACGCTGATCACCGTGCTTTCCGAAAAGACGTTGCCCGTACCGGAACTCGATATCGCCATCGGCGCGGAACGCGGCTTCAATATCATCGCCACCGCGAACAATCGTGACAAGGGCGTCAACGATCTCTCCTCGGCGCTGAAGCGGCGTTTCAACGTCGTCGTGCTGCCGTCGCCGAGCTCGCTCGATGAGGAAACGCAGATTGTCGTGAAGCGTGTCGGCGAGATCGGCACCAATCTCAGCCTGCCGCCAATCCAACCGGCCGACAAGGAGCTGGCGCGCGTCGTCACCTTGTTCCGCGAAATTCGCGATGGCAAGACGCTGAACGGCAAGACCAAGCTCAAGACCTCGACCGGTACGCTCTCGACGGCGGAAGCCATTTCCGTCGGCGTCTCGGCCTGGACGGAGGCGGCCTATTTCGGCAACGGCCGGATCGATGCCAATGCGCTTGCCACCAACATCGTCGGTGCTGTGGTCAAGGATCCGGTGCAGGACAGCGTGGCGCTGTCCGAATATCTGGAAACCGTGGTGCGCACGCGCGACGGCTGGAGCGATCTCTACGAGGCCATCCGCGAGGTGATCTGATGGCTGCCAAGCGAAAGGCGCATCTCTTCGGCATCCGCCATCACGGACCGGGCTCGGCGGCGCTTCTCAAGGGCGCGCTCGACGCCCTCGATCCCGCCTGCGTTTTGATCGAGGGCGCGCCGGAGGGGGATGCACTCATCCAGTATGCGGCGCTGCCCGGCATGAAGCCACCGCTGGCGATGCTGTTCTATGCTGCGGACGAGCCGGCAAATGCCGTATTCGCGCCTTTCGCGGAATTCTCGCCGGAATGGGTTGCGATGCAATGGGCGCTCGCCCGTGGCCGCGCCGTACGCTTCATCGATTGGCCGGCTTCCGTGTCCCTCGCGCTTGCCAAGGCAGCCAAGGAGGAGGCCCGCTCGACCCTCGAGAAACCCCACGAGGTGCAGGACGAAGGGAGTGATGCCGCAGCGGATGAGGGCTCGGCACTCCGCTTCGACCCGCTCGATCTCCTGGCGGAAGCGGCCGGATATGGCGACGGCGAGAGTTTCTGGAATGGGCTGATCGAGCAGCATGGCGGCGGCCAGTCGCCGCTCGAGATATTTGCCGCCATCGAAACCGCCATGACGGAAGCGCGTCAATACCAGTCGGATGCCGGAGGCATGAGTGATCGGCAACGGCTGCGCGAGAGCCGCCGGGAGGCCTTCATGCGCGGGCATATCCGCGATGCGCTGAAGAGCCATGAGGGCGAGGTCGCGGTCGTGGTCGGCGCCTGGCATATCGGCGGGCTTCGTGAGGAAACGACGGCTGCCGAGGACCGCGCCATCGTCAAGGATCTACCGAAGATCAAGGTGGAGGCAACCTGGGCGCCGTGGAGCGACGGGCGTCTCAGCTATGCGTCGGGCTATGGCGCGGGCGTCATCTCGCCTGGCTGGTACCGGCATCTCTGGGGGCTCTATTCCGGCGATCGGCATGATGGCCCGGAAGCCTTTGCCGCCGTCTGGCAGGCACGGACCGCAACCCTTTTGCGGCAGGAAGGTTTCGATGCCTCCACGGCCTCGGCCATCGAGGCGGCGCGGCTTGCACTTGGGCTCGCTAGCATGCGGGGTCTGAGCATGCCAGGCCTGGCCGAAATGCGGGATGCCTCTCTGTCGTCGCTCTGCCATGGCGACGGCCTGCAGCTCGCGATGATCGAGCGCAAACTCTACATGGGAAACCGCATCGGCGAAATCGACGAGGCGGTGCCTCAGATGCCGCTCGCCAGGGATTTCGAGGCCTGGTGCAAGAGGACGCGACTGAAGCCGGAAGAGGCGGTGAGCGAGATAAAGCTCGACCTGCGCAGCGAGGCGGGCCTGCTGAAATCCACCTTCCTGCATCGCCTGAACCTGATCGGCATCCAGTGGGGGCGGCTGATCGATGCGGAAGCCGGAAGAGGGACATATCGCGAAATTTGGCGCCTCACCTGGTCTCCGGATATGTCGGTGGCACTGGCCGAAGCGCTTGTCTGGGGTCTGACGATCGAGCAGGCTGCCGCGGCCGCAACGATCGATCGCGGCCGGAAGGCGGAAGGTATCGCGCCGCTTTCGGATCTGGTGCGGGGTGCCCTTGTCGCCGATCTTCCTGATGCGGCAAGTGCCTGCATCGGTCTTCTGCAGGCTGCGGCTGTCCAGAGCAACGACATTACCGATCTCATGAATGCGGTGCCGCCGCTTGTGCGCATCGTGCGCTATGGCACCGCCCGCAAGCTGCCGGAGCGGGAGCTGCGGGCGCTGGTCACCGCGATCAGCGTCGAGGTGAATGCCGGCGTGCGCATCGGTTCACGCCAGCTGGATGAGGACGCGACGTCGAAACGCATGAGCGCGATGCGCGCCTTCGACGAAGCGCTTGGCCTTTTCAGCGATGCCGCGCTGCTGGCGGAATGGCGCCGCCAGCTTGCGCTGCTGGTCGATGACGAACAGGCGGTGGCGCCAGCCGTCGGCTTCAGCCTGCGCCGGCTGCCCGATCTCGGCATCTGGGATAGGCAACGGGTTTCAGCAGCCTTTTCCCGCCAGATCGTCGGCGAGGCGCCAGCACGCGCTGGCCCCTTCATCGAAGCCTTTATCGCAGGCTCGGCAGAGGTTCTGATCCAGGATCAGACGTTGCTCTTGCTGATCGACGAGTGGCTTTGCGGGCTGGACGAGGCGGTCTTCGTCGAAAGCTTGCCGCTTCTGCGCCGCGCCATGTCCGGCTTCGATGCGAGCGGCCGCAAACGGATCATGGAACGTATCGCCGGCGGACGAAGAGAAACCTTGTCTACCCAAGCCGAAACCTCGGACGATTCCGCCTTCGAACGCGCCTTGCCGCTTCTGAAGCACATTCTGGGAATGAGCCAATGACCTCCGAACAGACCCGCCGCTGGAAGCTTGCTCTCGGCGATGACGATATGGGAGGGCTTGGCGAACGCGATCGGCGGCTGAGCCAGGCACTGTCGGCTCTCTATGATGGCGAGGGCAAGAAGGGGCGCGGCGGGCTCGGGGCTTCTTCGCCGAAGGTCTCCCGCTGGCTTGGCGATATCCGCGAATTCTTTCCGACGCCGGTCGTGCAGGTCATCCAGAAGGATGCCTTCGAGCGCCTGAACCTCAAGGCGCTGATGATGGAGCCGGAGTTCCTGGAAACCCTGGAACCGGACGTCCACCTCGTCGCCGATCTGATCTCGCTGCGTGGCGCCATGCCGGAAAAGACCATGGAGACCGCCCGCACCGTTGTCGACAAGGTAGTCGCCGACCTGATGAAACGGCTGCAATCCAAGACGGTGGAGAAGCTGACCGGTGCGGTGAACCGCTCTAAGCGAACGCACCGGCCGCGGCATGCCGATATCGACTGGCCGCGCACCATCCGCGCCAATCTCCGCCACTATCAGAAGGACTACAATACGGTCGTACCGGAGACGCTTGTCGGCTTTGCCCGCAAGACGCGAACGCGCGTCGATCTCGACCATGTCCTGCTCTGCGTCGACCAGTCGGGCTCGATGGCGCCATCGGTCGTCTATGCCTCGATCTTTGCTGCGGTCATGGCTTCGCTGCCGGTTCTGTCGACGAAGCTGGTCTGCTTCGACACCTCGATCGTCGACCTCACCGAGAATCTTGCCGATCCGGTCCAGGTGCTCTTCGGCGTTCAGCTCGGCGGCGGCACGGATATCAATGCCGCACTTGCCTATTGCGAGACCAAGATCGACCGGCCAGCCAAGACGCATCTGGTGCTGATCACCGATCTCTACGAGGGCGGCGATGCAGACGCCATGCTGGGACGAGTGGCGGCGCTGAAACAATCCGGCGTCAACGTCATCGTGCTCCTGGCGCTCTCCGACGACGGCCGGCCAAGCTACGATAGCCGTCACGCCGGTGCGATTGCTGCAATGGACTGCCCGGTCTTTGCCTGCACGCCGGATCAGTTCCCCGATCTGATGGCGACCGCTCTGACGAAGCAGGATATCGGCCAATGGGCCAGCGCAAACGGCATCGAGCTCATCCGAAGAAGCGAACCCTGAAATCAAGGACTGCTCGATGAGCGGAGGCATCGCGAGGATGCCGGCGCCTAGCCAATCATCGCTTGAACTCCGGCGCTCGCCACCTTCGTTACCTCCTTGAGCTCTTCGCGCGTGCTGCCGTCCCGGGCCTGTACCGACAAGCCCTGAAGAACAGCAAGAATGTAGCGGGCAACGGACGCAGCTCGATCTTCGGGCAGCCAACGCTGCAGTGCTCCGGCAATCGCGAGACGCATCTCATTGCGCCTATCGGCGAGCTCTTTCGCCAGATCGGAATGTTCGGCCGCAGTTTGCAGCATGCCGCTCGAAATCATGCATCCGCGCTCGCCTGCGGGATCAACGACTGCATCGACGGCCCTGGCGAAAAGGGTGTCGACGGTTTCGGCAAGCGTTTCCTTCTCTCCCAGATCCTTCAAGGCACCCGGAAGGCCGAAGTAATGGTCGAGCGCCTCCCGGTAGAGGCCGGCCTTGCTGCCGAAAGCGGAATAGATGCTCGGGGGAGCGACGCCAATCGCCTCGGTGAGATCGTTTAGAGAAACGCCCTCGTATCCATGCCGCCAGAAGAGGTGCATTGCGGTGTCCACCGCCTGTGCTCTGTCAAAAGTACGCGGGCCTCCGCGGCGCCGCTTGATTGTCTTATCCATAGCGATCACTAAAAACAAGTTGACATCAAAAATCAAGCCTGTAGTTTTTAGCGGTCACTAAAGACAAGCGGTTGCGGTTCCGGAAGCCATTCTGGCGCGCTGGAGCCGCAGGCCAGATCACGAGCCGATCAAATCGATCCAACCAACGCGGAAGCCTCGCCTTCCGCGAACGAAGAAGTGCGTCATGAAAAGAGAGAAAATTGTAAAAGCCGTCCGTGGGATGCTGACATCCGTCATCCTGCTCGGTCTGTCATCCGTCGCGATGGCCGCGGAGAAAGACTACACCGTCAAGGCACCCGACGGTATCGACATTGCCGTGCAGGAAACCGGCAATCCAGCCGGGAGGCCGATCGTCTTCATCCACGGCTTGCTTGGCAGCCATCTCAACTGGGACAAGCAGACTGGCAGCGCCGATCTGCAGCAATTCCGCCTGATCAGCTACGACATGCGCGGGCATGGTCTGTCCGGAAAGCCTGACGGGGTAGACTTCTACCACGATGGCCGCCGCTGGGCCGACGATCTTTCGGTGGTACTCAAGGCAAGCGGCGCGAAAAACCCCGTTCTCGTCGGATGGTCGCTGGGCGGTGTCGTCCTTTCCAACTACCTCGCTGCTTACGGGGACGGTGGCATAGGCGGCATCGTCTATGTGGACGGTGTTATCGATCTCAATGCCGAGCTCATCACATCGCATCCGCAGGTCTATGCCGGGATGGCATCTGACGACCTCAGAACACATCTCGATGCGGTACGCACATTCCTCAGCCTTTGCTTCGAAACGCAGCCCGACAGGGCGACATTCGAACGCCTGCTGTCAAATGCCGCCATGGCCTCATGGGTCATGACGAAGGCGACACCCTCGATGACGGTCTCCGTCGCGCAAGGCCTTCCCAAGGCACAGGTTCCGGTTTTGCTGCTCTATGGAGGTAAGGACAATCTCGTGAAGGTCCAGCCCAGCATCGATCGGGCCCGCGAACTCAATCCGAAAATCCGGACAGAGATCTACGCCAACTCGGGTCACGCACCGTTCCTCGAAGAAGCCGCCCGCTTCAACCGCGACCTGTCCGCTTTCGCCGGCTCCGTCTCCACGGCGAACTGATTTCGACTTCGGGGCGGGTGAGGCGCCGCCCCGAGCGACCAGCATCTTCGGGCTGTCCGGCATTGTCCGAGCGTAGTGACGATAATATAGGGCTTTTCCGACGTGGAACCTTGGCGAAGTGCGCAAGCCGCGAAGACGGCGGCGCACTGATGCATGCATATTGAAGGCCTGGAGAATATGGACGATCAGAAGCACGGTGTAGCAGTGCAGGCGCGTCAGGTGCCGTTTCCCACCTCGATCAGCAAGGAGGCTCTGGCTGTGCTTGAGCGGATGGTACGGGAGGATGGCGTGCCGCTCAACGCCTTGCACAGCATGCCGAGCCCGGATGACCGGGATGGATGGATGAAGATCAAAGCCGCCGTCGACATGCAATATTCGGCGGCGGTGGCAAGGCTCGCCGGAAATCTGCATTCCAGTGCGGATACCATCAAAGTGGGCGAGGCAACGATCCATGTCGCGATCCCGCATAAAACGTTCGATCCCGCTCGCGCCTATCTCGATCTCCATGGCGGTGCGCTTGTGTTCGGCGGTGGAGAGGCCTGCCTGGCCGGCGCCCGGATGCAGGCGGACCAGCATGGAGTGCTCTGCTATGGCGTCGACTACCGGATGCCGCCCGAGCATCCCTATCCCGCCGCACTCGACGACTGCGTCGCGGCCTATCGCTACATTCTTGAGCGGCATGCACCTGACGACATCGTTGTCGGCGGCCGGTCGGCCGGAGGTAATCTCGCGGCGGCGTTGATGCTGCGAGCGCGCGATGAAGGGCTTCCGATGCCGTCCGGCTTGGTATTGCTATCCCCGCAGGCCGACCTGACGGAATCGGGCGACAGTTTTGAAACCAACAGGATGGTTGACGTCGTGCTGCCCGGCTCACTGATGTCCAGCAATCTGCTCTATGCCAATGGTGCAGACCTGAAGCACCCCTACGTCTCGCCCCTGTTCGGGGATCTCAAGGGACTGCCGGCGACCTTTCTCCAGACTGGCACGCGCGATCTCTTTCTGTCGAACACCGTTCGCATGCATCGCGCCTTGATAGCCGCTGGCGTCAAAGCAGAGTTGCATGTCTTCGAGGCCATGCCGCATGGCGGCTTCATGGGCGGGACGCCGGAGGATCGCGAGTTGCAGAAGGCGGTTTCGCGTTTCGTGCAGGACCGTTGGGCATGCACCATCGTTCACGCAGGCGAATGAGGAGCTATGTGCAGAAGGCCGGCGATGGCCGATCAAGCCGCGAGCGCCGCGACTGTCCGATGCTTTTCCGCGCCGGAGATCAGCAGTAGCTTACTCACCGTCGTGGCGGTGGGGGAAAGAAAATCGCCTGCTTGCGGTTTCAATTCCAGGCGCGATACGCGCGGACACCCTGTCGCCTTGCTTGTCGATTGCTTTGGAAAACGGCAGATGCGCGACGAAAGTCGCGCATTTCTCAGGGTGACAGCCTCACGTCTTTCCAGCCACTGGCCGTCAGCTCGTTCGCCCAACGCAGGTGATTTTCGCCGCTGACGTCCAGCCATTCGAGGCGAGAGAGACGAACGATGATAACCGCCAGTCTCGCGAATGCCACGTCCGGATTGTCGAGGGCGGCGCGATGCAATGCATCGCCGTCATCGCTAATGGCAGTTCCGGGAGCCAGAGGCATTTTGAAAAGTGCGGTGGTTCGCTCCGGCAGTGCTGCCCAGATCTCGTGCCGCTTTTGCTCGTCGGTGATGAGTTGAGCATTGCCGGAGAGCCGTAGCTGGATCATTCGGGCGGGATCGAAGCCGAGGAGTGAAACGCGCGGGTCGCGGCCGATCTCGATTGCCTTTGGCGATCTGGTGTCGGTGATGAACGTAATCGTTGCCTCCTTCGGATCACAGCGCCGGAGCACGACGGTGCGCAGCTGCGGTGAGCCGTCGAGCCCGGATGTCGCGAGCTGAAGGAAGTTGAAGGGCGACCTGCTGCGCGCGGCGTTTGCAAGCTCGTCCCAGGCTCTCTCGGTTATTGATGTCATCGTAAAATAGACAGGTCTCCTATCGTCGTTGGACGTAAAGCTATTCACTCAGCGCATGCAAGGCTTTCGGGATTGGCTATTTATTTGGCGGGACTAAAACATTAAGTTCCGCGACTTCGATCCACCGGACCAAGCCCTTGCAACCCCATTTCGAATGCACGCGCGCCAACAAATCCCTGCGCAATCTCTCGAACAAGATCTTCTATCTGATCGCTGCGGTGATCATGCTCGCCCTGTGGGCAGGCGGTGGCGACAGGCAAACCGGGCATCAGGCTTCCGTCGCACAGGCAAGCGCGAGATCCTAACGCTTCTTACGCGCAGGCGCGGCTAGGCCCTGGGAATATAGTCGAGCCCGATGTCTATTGCCTGCGGCCGCCCGTCGATCGATATGGTTGTGATCCGAGGCGCGGTGCGCGCGATCACCTTTCCGCCCTTGATAACGGCCAGGCGGACCGGCTTGAGGCGAAGCGCTTCCAGCGGATCGGCCGCCTGAAGGATGACGAGGTCGGCCTTGCAGCCCTTGTCCAGCCCATAGCCTTCGAGCCCAAGCGTTTTTGCCGAGTTGACGGTCAGGGCCTCGAAAATCTTCTTCTTGTCCTCCACGCCCGCCATCTGCGCCACATGGATCGCCATGTGGCCGACCTCCAGCATGTCGCCGGAGCCCATCGAATACCAGGGGTCCATGACGCAGTCGTGCCCGAAGGATACGTTGAGCCCGGCATCCATCAGCTCGCGTACGCGCGTCATGCCGCGGCGCTTGGGATAGGTGTCATGCCGGCCCTGCAGCATGATGTTGATCAGCGGGTTCGGGATGACGTTGATCCTCGCCTCGGCCATCAGGGGAATGAGCTTCGAGACATAGTAGTTGTCCATCGAATGCATCGAGGTCAGATGCGAGCCGGCCACCCGGCCCTGCAGGCCGAAACGGACTGTTTCGGCGGCAAGCGTTTCGATATGGCGCGAGTGAGGGTCGTCGGTTTCGTCGCAATGCATGTCGACCGGCAGGCCGCGGTCGGCGGCGATGCGGCAGAGCGCTTGCACCGATAGGCGCCCTTCATCCATCGTGCGTTCGAAATGCGGAATGCCGCCGACGATATCGACGCCCATGTCGAGGGCGCGATTGAGCGAAGCGACCCCGTCGGCGGCGCGGTAGTACCCATCCTGCGGGAAGGCGACGAGCTGCAGGTCGATATAGGGCTTCACCCGCTCCTTGACCTCGAGCAGGGCCTCCGCCGTCACCAATCTCGGATCAGAGGTGTCGACATGGCTGCGGATGAAGAGCAGGCCCTGGCTGACGGCGAGGTCGCAATATCTGAGTGCGCGCTCGACCAGTTCCTCCTTCGTCACGATCGGCCGCAACTCGCCCCAGAGCGCAATGCCTTCGAGCAATGTGCCCGAGACATTCATGCGCGGCAGGCCGAGCGACAGCGTCGCATCCATGTGGAAATGCGGATCGATGAAGGGTGACGAGACCAGGCGATTGGTCGCCATGATCTCCTCGCCGGCCGGTGCTTCGATAGTCTTCTCGACTGCCGCGATCAGGCCGCCGGAAACGGCGATGTCCATTCCCTTGCGTCCATCAGGCAGGTTGGCATCGCGGATGATCAGATCGAACATGGGTGGCTCCTCTTCGGAAATTATCGCTCGCCGCGGCGGTAGGGTTGCATCAGCGCCTGCGGCACGCGGGCGCGCCGCGCCATCACGGCGAGCGCGACGATGGACAGGATATACGGCGTCATCAGGAAGATCTGGTAGGGCACGCCGCTGACGGCAGTCTGCAGCCTGAGCTGGAAGGCATCGAAAAAGGCAAAGAGCAGGGCGCCGAACAGCGCGCGGCCCGGCCGCCACGATGCAAAGACAACGAGCGCGATGCAGATCCAGCCGCGGCCCTGCACCATCGTCGGAAAGAAGCTGTTGAATGCCGACAGGGTCAGGAAGGCACCGCCGACGGCCATCAGAGCGCTGCCGGCGACGATCGCGCCATAGCGGATCCGCACAGGATTTAGTCCCTGCGCCTCGGCGGCATGTGGATTTTCACCGGTCATGCGGATGGCGAGCCCGATCGGGGTTCGAAAGATCACGTAGCCCATCAAAAGTGCGACGGCGATCGCCAGATAGGTCGGCGCCGTCTGCGTGAAGAGCGCCGGGCCGATGAAGGGCAGGGATGAGAGGCCGGGAATGTCGATCGGCTGGAATGGCACGATCGTCGGCGGAGTGCCGGCGACCGGAACGATCAGCCGGAACACATAGTAGCTGAAGCTGGAGGCAAAGAGCGTCACGCCGAGGCCCGTGACATGCTGCGAAAGACCGAGCGTCACCGTCAGCAGCGAATGCAGCAATCCGAACAGGCCGCCTGCGAGTGCCGCCACCAGCAATCCCGTCGAGAGATCGGTACCGTGATAGACGGCAAGCCAGCCGATCATGGCGCCGAAGGTCATGATCCCCTCGATGCCGAGATTGAGCACGCCTGCGCGCTCGCAGAGCAGGGCGCCGAGCGTGCCGAAGATCAGCGGCGTCGCGATGCGGAGGATCGCCGCCCAGAGGCCGGCCGACGCGAGGATGTCGATCAGCGTGCTCATCGGCGGATCCTGTATTGCGTGAAGAACAGTGCCACGACCATCGTGAGAAGCGAGAGCGCGACCGTGACGTCGGCAATATAGGTCGGGATGCCGAGGCTGCGGCTCATGCCGTCGGCGCCGACAAACATCACGGCCGTAAACAGCGCCGCGAAGATGACGCCGATCGGATTGAGGTTCGCCAGCATCGCAACGACGATGCCGGAATAGCCGAAGCCCGGCGAAAGATCGGTGGTCACATAGCCCCTGACGCCCATCACCTCGATGGCACCGGCAAGGCCAGCCAGCCCGCCGGAGATGCAGGCGACCTTGACCAGCGTGCGGGCGAGCGAAACGCCGGCGAAGACGGCGCCCTGCGGATTGAGCCCGGCAGCCCGCGACTGCATGCCGAAGACGGTGCGCGACTGGATGAAATGGATGGCGATCGCCAGGCCGATGGCGATGGCGAGGCCGATATGGAGGCGAGAGCGGGCAAGCAGCTTCGGCAGCATGGCGTGATCGGCGACCGACTGCGATTGCGGCCAGCCGAAGGCGAGGGGATCCTTGAGGACGCCATCGATCAGCATCGAAACGAAGAGAATGGCGATGAAGTTCATGAGCAGGCTGGTGACGACCTCATCGACCGAAAAGCGCAGGCGCAGCCAGAGCGGCACGAGGATCAGCACCATGCCGGCGACCGCTCCGATGACGAGGAGCAGCGGAATGAGCGCGATGGACGGCAGACCGGCAAGCAGTTTCGAGCCGAAGGCAGCGACTGCGATGGCGCCGAAATAGAATTGTCCCTCGGCCCCGATGTTCCAGAGGCGGGCGCGAAAGGCGACTGCGGCGGCAAGCCCGGTCAGGATCAGCGGTGTGGCCCGCGTCAGCGTTTCCGTTGCCGAAAGCCGCGAACCGAAGGCGCCGATGAGGATGCGCCTGTAGGCTTCCAGCACCGGCGCACCGGCAATGGCGATCAGAATGCCTGACAGCGCCAGGGCAACGATGATTGCGGCGACCGGCGCCCCGGCCATCAGATAGAGCGGCCGATGCTCGCGGCGTTCAAGGCGCATGACGGGTCTCCGCAGTATGGCTCCAATCGCCCGCCATCATCAATCCGAGGCGGCGCGCATTGGCCTCCGCCGCATCGACAGAAGGCGACAGACGCCCGCCGACGATGGCCTGGATGCGGTCGGCCAGCGATATCACCTCGTCCAGATCTTCGGAGATCAGCAGCACGGCGGTACCGGCGCGGCGCGCGTCGAGAATACGGGCGTGCACCGCGGCGACCGCGCCTTCGTCGAGACCGCGTGCCGGCTGGGCAGCGATCAGGATGCGCGGACGGCGCTGAAGATTGCGTCCGAGGATCAGCTTTTGCATGTTGCCCCCGGAAAGAAGCCGGGTGCGGCTTGCCGCTGCTCCACCGCGCACGTCGAATTCCTGAATGATTTCGGCGGCGAAGGCCATGCCGGCCTTTCGGTCGACCAGGCCATTGCGGGAATATTCCGGCAGCCTTTCGAGTACGGCGTTCTCCCAGATGGCCATGTCGCCGATCGCGCCTTCCCGGTTGCGATCCTCCGGAATGCGCCCGATGCCGGCGGCAATCACATCATTGACGCCGAGATTGCCGACGGGCTCGCCATAAAGCAGGAGATCGCCTCCCGTGCGGGCCAGCGTGCCGGAGAGAAGCTGAGCCAGAGGCGCCTGGCCGTTTCCGGAGACCCCGATGATCCCGAGAACCTCGCCTTCGCAAAGCGTGAAACCGATCTCCTTCAGCCGGTCCACGCCGCCGATGCGGACCGTCAGGCCGCGCGCTTCAAGCGCAACGGGGCCGGGCGTCGAGGGTTTGCGCACCGGCCGCTCGACGCGCCGCCCGACCATCAGTTCGGCAAGTTCCGCCTTGCTGGTCTCCACGGCCCGGCGCTCGGCGACCATCCTGCCGCCTCTCAAGACGACGATACGATCTGCCGCGGCCATGACCTCGTCGAGCTTGTGCGAAATGAAGATCAGGGAAAGGCCCTGGCGCGCCATTTCCTTCAATGTCGAAAACAGCCGCTCGGCCTCGATATTGGTCAGCACGGCCGTCGGCTCGTCGAGGATCAGGATGCGCGCATCGTTATACAGCGCCTTCAGGATCTCGACGCGCTGCTGCTCGCCGACAGAGAGATCGCCTAGACGGGCATCCGGGTCGACCTTGAGGCCGAAGCGGTCGGCTATCCCGGCAAGTTTGCGGCGTGCCGCAGCCGATTGCGAGCGGATATTCCAGAGCGTCTCCGTCCCCGTCATGACGTTTTCGAGCACGGTCAGGTTGGGGGCGAGCGCGAAATGCTGGTGAACCATGCCGACGCCTGCGGCAATCGCGGCACGCGGCCGCCCGGGCGGGATATCCTTTCCGCGAATGCGGATCGATCCGCTGTCCGGCACATAGTGGCCGAAGAGGATGCTCATCAGCGTAGTCTTCCCTGCTCCGTTCTCGCCGAGAAGGGCAACGATCTCGCCCTTGTCGAGAGCGAGCGAGATGTCGTCATTGGCGAGATTGTCGCCGAAGCGCTTGCTGATGCCGAGGAGCTCGAGAACCTTTTCGCTCATGCGTTCAGTCCTGCAACGCTGAAGGGGTGCTGCCACCGTTCGTCGGCTTCCAGCGTGGCGGCCAGAGAAAGCAGCAGTTTCTCCTGGCTGAACGGAGCGACGATCTGGACCGGCAGCGGCAGGCCGTCGGCGTCCTTGCCGAAGGGCAGGGTGATCGCGGGAAAGCCCGATATATTGGCGAGCGCTGCGAGCGGCGCAAAGGCGGTCATGCGGTTGAGATGAAGCTCGGTGTCATCGTGATCCGATGGAAACGAGCCGATCGGCAACGCTGCGCTTGAAAGCATCGGCGTGACAATCGCATCGACCTTGTCGAACAGGGACCAGAGACCATGGCTGACCCGCACACCGGCATCGAGTGATTTCCAGAGTTCCGGTGCCGGCATGGTGCGTCCACGGTTGATGAAGGCCTGCGTCATCTTTTCCGTCTTGCCGTCGTCGAGAGCAAGGCCGTCGATCAGGGCGGCAAGGTTGGCGGCGATAATGTTGCCGAAGACTTTCGCGCTGGTGTCGGTGAGAGGCGCAAAATCCTGCCAGGCGAGCGCTACGATGGCGTGACCGCGGCTTTCCAGAAACTTCGCGGCGTCTTCCACCGCCTGCACGCGGTCTGCGGTGGTCGGATAGGCCGCGCCCGTATCGGTCAGCACGCCGATCCGCAGCGGCCGCTCCGGTGGCGCCGCAGATGGTGCGTCCGCAAACGGACCGCGGGCAGGGCCTTCGAGCGCTTCGAATATGGCGGCGGCGTCCCGTACGGAGCGCGTGACCGCCATTTCGCTGGCAATCCCGCCGAGATGGTTGCCGAAGAAAGGTCCGGCGGGCATGGCGCCGCGGCCGGGCTTCAGGCCGACGAGCCCGCAGCACGCTGCCGGCACGCGGATCGATCCACCGGCGTCCGTCGCATGCGCGATCGCCACGATGCCGGCTGCAACGGCTGCCGCCGCCCCGCCTGACGAGCCGCCGGGTGTCTTGTTCCGGTCGAGCGGATTGCGGCAGAGCGGACCGATCGCCGGCTCGCTGGCGAGCGACAGGCCAAATTCCGGACTGGTGGTCAGGCCGAAGGGAACAAGACCGGCGTCGCGAAAACGGCCGGCGAGGTCGGAATCGAGACCGGATTTCCGGCGCTCGAAGAGCCGCGAACCGGCCGCAACGGGCAGGCCCGCAAACGGCCCGCCGAGATCCTTGGCGAGCGTCGGCACGCCGGCGAAGACGCGGGCGTTGAAACGCTCGGGCTCGCCTTGCCGCTCGGCGTCGAGGCGGCGCGCGGCTTCCACGCCCATCCCGGTATCGAGATAGGCAATCGCGCCAAGCGCCTCCTCACGCGCGGCCGCGTCGATAGCGGCCTGCATGGCCTCGCTTGCCGAGGTCCGGCCGTCCCTGATCGACCCGGCGAGCGCGGTTGCGTCCTGAAACATGGGCGAGAATTACTTCGGCTGGTCCATGTTTCTCGGAACTTCGAAGGTTCCGGCCTTGATTTCGGCGCGCTTGGCTTCCATCGCTGTTTCGGCATCGGCCGGGGCCACACCCTTCACATAGACGATGTCGCTGCCGCCTTCCTTCATCAGGCCGAAGGCCGTGTAGTTCTTGCCGACAGGCTTGCCGGCCTGAACGTCGGCGATCGCCGCATTGAGGATCGGACGGAAGCCCCAGAGCGCGTTGGCGAATACCGTGTCGGGATAGCGCGGCGAGTAATCGATCAGCGATCCGACAGCCTTGATGCCGCGCTCCTTGGCGGCATCCGCCGTGCCGATGCGCTCGCCGAACAGAATGTCTGCGCCTGCATCGACCTGGGCAAGGCCGGCTTCACGCGCCTTCGGCGGGTCGAAGAACGTGCCGATGAAGGCAACGAGGTGCTTGGCGTCGGGGTTCACGGCCTTGACGCCTTCGCCGAAGGCATTGATCAGCATGTTGACTTCGGGGATCGGGATCGCACCGACGGAACCCACGACGTTGGACTTCGTCATCTTGCCGGCGAGCATCCCGGCCAGATAGGCGCCGTCATGGTTCCAGGTGCCGAAGACGCCGAAATTGTCGCCTTCCTCATTGCCGCTGGAGCCGAGTACAAAAGCGGTGTCGGGATATTCGGCGGCCACCTGGCGCGCTTCCTTTTCGACCGCATAGGCCTCGCCGATGATCAGCTTGTTGCCCTGTTCGGCATATTCGCGCATGGCGCGCGGGTAATCGGTGCCCGAGACTCCCTCGGAGAAGACATATTCGATGACGCCTTCCTTCGCCGCGGCTTGAAGGGCCGCATGGAGACAGGAGTTCCAGGCATTTTCGACCGGCGAGGCGTGGATGCCGGCGACCTTGAGCGGTGCGGCGGCGCGTGCGGCGGGAGAAAGCGCGCTGACACCGAGCGCAATGCCCGAGGCCAGAACGGTACGGCGAGACATGATGAGCTGATTTTTCATAGTCGTTCCCCTTTTTTTGACTATTTGGTAAAAACCATAGGCAGGGGTTAAAAAAGTGTCAAGCAGAGTTCGTGATCAATGAATGGGCACAGCTAAAAATAGTATATTTGATTTCAAATGGTTATGGAATCAGCCGGCATTTTCAGCGGCGCCGGATACCGTTCGCGGCCCGATTGCAATCATGCCCGATGGATAGCCGGCATATAGAGGCAAATGACGTGCCAGCCCGCCGGTCGTCTCTGACGGGAAAGGCGGCAGCAGGCGCAATTTTTCAAGAGTGGCGGTGCTTGGCGCAGGACATGTTCGAAAGCTGGCTGAAGCTGGTAACGCGTCTGCTGGCAGAAACACCTTACCTTGCCTGCGACGAATTTACCGCGGCTGATATCGCGGCTAACGACCTTCTGGAGTTCAATCGACGACCCAAGCGCTCGGCTTCAGACTGACCAAAAAGTCTATATCGCGAGAACCGCTCAGTGTGATGAACCTGCGCCAAGATGCGAGCCTGATGCGAAGGTCACGAGCCGGTGATGCTCTCTTCAGCCTCAAGCGCACGCCAGCATGGCGTCGCCCTGCGCCTGAAAAGTCACCACGGATCCGCGGCCAATCGATTTGGCCGCGTAAAGCGCTTCGTCGGCTCTCTTGAGGGCTTCGTCACAGCTGCGGTCTGAAACTGAACCGGCATGATCAATACCGAACGAGGCGCCAATTCGCGCTTCGATGTGATCGAGGTCATAGGGCTGGCCGAGAAGCAACGAAAGCCGCCGGCAACTCAGCTCCGCTTCGACCTGTGTGGTCGAAGGCATCAGAATTGCGAACTCGTCACCGCCCAGACGGAAGACAATGTCGTCATGCCTCGTGGACGATCGAAGGCGTTGAGCGACCTGCCGGAGTACCTCGTCGCCGGCGGCATGTCCGTGCCGGTCGTTGACCGCTTTGAACCCATCGAGGTCCAGGCAGACGACGATGACGTTTCCTATTTCGGATAGACGACTGAACTGCGCTTCGATCGTCGTGCGATTGGAAAGCCCCGTGAGGAAGTCATGCGTCGCTGCATGTCGCATGCGCTTCTCCGCTTCGACCAACGACACCACTGCCTGCCGCGAAATCCTCGCAACAAATATGGCGCCAAAAACAAGCACGGCTATGACTGCGGCTGCAAGGGGAAGAGATTGTAAAAGTAAATCCCTGGCGGGCGTCGGTGGCTTCCAGGACAGGACTTCCTTTTGCCCATCGGTGCCGACGGCGACCTCGACGCGGGCTCGGTTGTCCGGAACGGAGGCCTGGCCGCCTATGGTCGCATCATCGAGGAGGAAGCGGTTACCCAGGAACTCCTGTAAGCTGCCGGCAATCGGGATCGCCGAAATGAGGATCGGAGCGCTTGGTCCGCGCGGTGTTGCCGTTCTGAAATCCGGTTGGAAGAGGCTTGCAGTCAGCAGCACGGCGTCACTTCCAATAACCTCGATTTTGCTGAATGAAACAGGATTGGGAATTCCTGATGCCTTTGCACCCTGCTCGCGGTCGCGAATTTGGGCAACGAGGGCGCTTGCGTCCCCAGCGATCTCGGCGGCGCCACGATGAAAGAATGGTCGCGTGGCGACTTCGTCGGCGGTCTTGTCGTAGATCATTTTGCCTTCGGCATCCAAAATGGCGACGAACCGGGTTCGAGACGTTCCAATCAACGAGTTGCCGATGTTGCGGTCGGTCCATTCGAGATCGAATGCGTTGTCGATTTTGGCGATCGACTCGTCCCAGATTGTCCAAGCAGTGAGGGCAAATTCGACGTCGGTGATCCAGATCGAAATGTTTCGTTTGACGAGTGTCTCCTGACGCTCGCGGATCTCCGCATCCAGGCGCGCGACACCATAATAGGGAACTGCTGCAAGCCCGGCGATCACGACGGCGGCGAGCAATAGCGCAGGTCCTACCAACTTCAATCCAGTGAAACGCTTCATCGCATGCCGGCCCTGAGTTTCTTCAGGGTGAACCTACAGGAGCGAAACCTTAGCGGCGGTTACCGCCGCCAGCGTTTTGATGGCTTCGGTTAATGGTTTGTCACACATCGGCAAACCAGGCCTGAGGCCACCCTTGAGTAGTCACGGCGACCGGCTATGGAGCGGGCGCCGACAAAATCCGCGTAATGCCGCCGTCATGAGTTGTTCGGCGTCGAACCCGGGTACGCTCCGCTTGGCTTCAGCGAGGATCGTAGTGGCTGAGCCGCAAGGCTGACGGCTGTGGCCGCAAAGTTGTTGCCGGCCAATATGGTTGGCTCGCTTACCCTCACGCGGTTGCCGGCAACAACAGGTTCATGTCGATTTCGGTGAGTTCGACCCGGCGCTCGAAGGCCTTGCCTTCCTCGTCGAAGAGGTGGCAGTCGGCGGCGTTGATACCGACGGTGACGGGCTGGTCGGCGCGGATGCCGACGCTGCCTGGGAGCATGGCGCAGAAGTTTTCCGTTTCGCCGCCGAGTGCTGCATAGGCAACGGTGTTGGCGCCGAGCCGCTCGATGACGCTCGGGGTGACGGCGAGCGATATGTCCCCATTGGTCAGCTGGATATGTTCCGGGCGGATGCCGAGCGTCAGCGTCTTGCCGACCATGCCGTCGCGCGGCGTGACCGGCAGCGTTGCCGTCTGGCCACGATAATCGACGGTGACGCCGGAGGCGCTGGCCGCGGTGCAGGTGACCGGCAGGAAATTCATTTTCGGATTGCCGATGAAGCCGGCGACGAACTGGTTTGCCGGCTTGTGATAGAGTTCCAACGGCGCGCCCGTCTGCGAGATATTGCCGGCGTCGAGCACGACGATGCGGTCGGCCATGGTCATGGCTTCCACCTGGTCGTGGGTGACGTAGATCATCGTCGCCTTCAGCTGCCGGTGCAGCTTGGCAAGCTCGATGCGCATGTCGGCGCGCAGCGCCGCGTCGAGGTTCGAGAGCGGCTCGTCGAACAGGAAGATCTTCGGTTCGCGGACGATCGCGCGGCCGATCGCGACGCGCTGGCGCTGGCCGCCCGAGAGCATGCCGGGCTTCTGCTGCAGCCGCGTTTCGAGATGCAGGATGCGGGCGGCATTCTCCACCTTGGCCTTGAGCTTCTCCTCCTCCATCTTCTCGACGCGCAGCGGGAAGGCGATGTTCTCGAAGACGCTCATATGCGGATAGAGCGCGTAGGACTGGAAGACCATGGCGATGCCGCGCTTGACCGGCGGCAGATCGTTGACGCGCACGCCATCGATGACGATGTCGCCCTTGGTGGTCGCATCGAGGCCGGCGATCATCCGCAGCAGCGTGGACTTGCCGCAGCCCGACGGGCCGACGAAGACAACGAACTCGCCGTTCTTCACGTCGAGCTCGACGCCTTTCAGAACTTCGTAGTCGCCATAGAATTTTTGAACTTTATTGAGCTGAAGCTGTCCCAAAAATCTGTCTCCGGTCCCGGCCTTGAACGCGCATGAAGTTGGTCGGTGAGGATCGCGGCCGGATGACCGCGATCCTCGTTTCGAGGCTTACTTGAAGGCTTCGATTTCGCCGGCAGCCTTCTTGAGGGCGGCTTCCGGTTCTGCCTTGCCGGTGACGACGGACTGGACCATCTCGATCATCGAGTTCTGGAAGCCCTTGTAATCGGTGAAGAGCGGCTCCGGACCACCGTAATCGATACCCTCGATGAACGGCTTCCAGAAGGGATCCTTGGCAACGAACTCGTCGACCTTCTTGGACGGACGCAGCGGGGTGAGGCCAGCGCCGCCCTGCAGTTCGTATTCGCCCTGGATATCGGGAGAGGTGATGTACTTGGCGAATTCGGTCGCCTTTTCTTCGACGCCCGAGCCCTTGAAGATCGCAAGGCTGTCGGTGATCAGCAGCGTGCCGGCGCCCTTGGCATCCGGACCAAGCGGCAGCGTCGCAACGCCCCAGTTGATCTTGGTGTCCTTCAGGCGGTAGGCAGCGCCGGAGCCGGCCTGGATCATCGCGACCTTGCCGTCGAGGAAGATGGCGCGGACTTCGTTCTGTTCGTATGCCGTCGGGCCTTCTTCGGCATAAGCGGCGATATCCTTGTAGGCTTTCAGGGCCGCGAGGATCTGTGGGCTGTCGAGGGTCACCTTGCCCTCGGCATCGGTGACGGCGCCGTTATTCGTATAAACCCAATGCATGAACTGGTGCATCGTGTTGTCGAAGGTCTTGGCCGAGAGACCGAAGCCCGGAACGCCGGTCTTTTCCTTGATGGTCTTTGCCATCTCGATTTCTTCGGCCCAGGTCTTCGGCGGCTTCTCGGGGTCGAGACCGGCCTGCTTGAAGAGATCCTTGTTCCAGTAGAGGGCCTTGGTCGAGAAGGCGATCGGAACGCCCCACTGGTTGCCGTCGAAGGTGACGGTGTCGACGATATGCGGGTAGTACCCCTTCTTCTCGTCGTCACTCATCGGAACCGGAACGATCAGGTCGTTCTGCGCGAATTCCTTCAGCGTGCGCGAGCCGACATAGGCCATGGCGACGGGCGTGCCGGCGGCTGCCAGCGTCGTAGCCTTGTCCTGGCACTGCGCCCAGCCGACGACTTCGGGCGCGACCTTCCAGCCTTCGTTCTTGGATTCCCATTCCTTGATGTATTTGGTGTGGATCGGGTCGATCGTGTCGCCGCAATAGATCCAGCTGATTTCCTTGT
Organism: Rhizobium sp. OAE497; assembly: GCF_040546565.1. Taxonomy (NCBI): domain Bacteria; kingdom Pseudomonadati; phylum Pseudomonadota; class Alphaproteobacteria; order Hyphomicrobiales; family Rhizobiaceae; genus Rhizobium; species Rhizobium sp. OAE497. Next base: position 364,871 of record NZ_JBEPOA010000002.1, on the reverse strand, counting down.
CGGCTGCCTGGGCAGTGACCGCGGTCAGTGCCGTCGAACCGAGCAAGGCGAGCGCCATGAGGCCTGTCTTGATGGTAGTGTTCACGTCGTGACTCCCATTCTCGTTGTTAGCTGTTCACTCTTTTCTTGGTCTTATTGTTTCACCGCACCGGCGGTCAGGCCGCCGACAAGGTAGCGCTGAAGGAAGAAGATGACGACCATCGCCGGCGCGATGCCGACGAAGGAGGCCGCCATCAGTTCGTTCCAGATGACCTCCTGCTTTCCGAAGTAAGCGAAGAGTCCCACCGGCAGGGGCATGTATTCAGTCTTCGAGTTGAAGGTCAGCGCGAAGATGAACTGCTGGGCATAGGCGCCGATGAAGGTGGTAATCGCGACGACGATAATCCCCGGCATCGCAATGGGCAGAATGACGCGGCGGAGCGTATAGAAATGGCTGGCGCCATCCATATAAGCCGCTTCGTTGAGTTCCTGGGGAATGCGGATCATGTAGGTGCGCAGAAGCCAGATCGCCGACGGGATCAGGAAGGCGACACCCGGCACGATCATGGCAAAATAGGTGTTGAGCACGCCCATCGTGCGCATCAGGCGGAAAAGCGGAATGAGCAGCACGGCGCCGGAGAACATGTTCACCGTCAGGAAGGCGCCGAGCAGGATGCCCATGCCGCGGAATTCGAACTTCGCGAAGGCATAGGATGCCGGGATGACCAGGCAGAGCACGATGACGGTCACGATGATCGAGATGAAGAAGGAGTTGAAGATATAGCGCCCGAAGCCCGGCACGCTGATCCACATCGTCCTGTAGGCCTCGAACGAGCCGTTCTCCGGCCAGAAGCGGTATGGCGAGGAGAAGAGCTGGCTGAGCGGCTTCAAGGATACCAGGAAGCCTTCGACGAAAGGCGACAGAACGAAGAAGAGAAACATCGCGATGCCGCAATAGATGAGGATGATTTCCCACCAGCTGTAGCGATCGATCATGGGACGGCTGCTCATGCGCGCTTCTCCGGGTTGAGGCGGCGGGTGACGCGGAAATAGGCGAAGCAGAAGAGCGACAGGAAGATGCAGATCAGCACGGCGCGGGCTGCACCTTCACCGTATTTCTTCGAGCCGATTGCCGTCTGATAGGTGTCGATGATCATCGTCGTCGTTTCACCGCTCGGACCGCCCTGCGTCAGGATCCAGATGATGTCGAAGGAATTGAAGGTCGCGATCAGCGACAGCATCGACATGGTGATGATGGCGGGAACCATCAGCGGCAGCGTGATGCGGCGGAAGCGGTACATGCGGCCGGCGCCGTCGGTCCATGCGGCCTCATAGAGATCCTTCGGGATCGACTGGATGGCGGCGAGGAAGTAGATCGTCACCAGCGGCACGCCGATCCAGACGTCGGTCACGATCGTCGCCCAGAAGGCGGTGCTGCCATAGGCGAGGAAGGCGACCGGGCCATCGACCAGGCCGAAGCGCTGCAGCAGGCCGGAGATCATCCCGAACTGGCCGTTATACATCCAGCCCCACATGAAGATGCCGATCGCCATCGGCACGATCCATGGCGGCATGGTCAGCAGCCGGAACAGCGAGCGGCCGGGCACGGCGGCATTCAGCATGACGGCGCCGAACGTGCCGATGATCATCTTCAGGGCGACCGAAAAGAACGTCCAGATGAAGGTGCGCAGAATGACTTCCGCGAAGGTGGAATTGAAGATCTTCTCGTAATTGACCCAGCCGACCCAGTTCGTGACCTTGCGCAGCGATGCGTCCGTGAACGACAGGATGAACGTGTCGACCAGCGGATAGGCAACGATTGCCAGGACGTAGATGACTGCTGGAAGGAGAAGGATCCAGGCGAAGATGACGGCACTTTTCTGAGCACTCATCTTGCCGCCTCCCTCAAGCCGCTCTGGCGTGTAGCGCCTCGTCGAACCTGTCCCAGACGGGACGAAGGTCGATGACGGCCTTCTTCATGCGGGCCTCATCCATGGCAAGCGCCAGGATGCCGGCCTCCAGAGCATTGAGCGTCGAGACCGGCAGCTCGGACCCGGTGCGCACGCTCTCCAGGATATCGGCTGCCATCTGCTCGTCGGCGCCGTAATGCTGGGAGAGCTCGGTCGCGGCGTATTTCGTCTCGACGACCTTCTTGCCGGTCAGCTGCTCGTGGACATCGAGATAGCCGCGGACGAAGTCGCCTTCGGCCATGCCGCGCGACCCCATGATCGCGAAACGGCGGAACTGGTCGGGGACATTCAGGTTCGTGTGAAAGTTCATGCCGACGCCATTGGAATATTCGACGATTGCCACCTGGTAGTCGATGATGTCGGCGTCGCTGTCGAACACCTTGTCGGAGCCCATCCAGCCGCTCGGCTTGCGATGGAAGAGTTCGAGATCGTTGATGCCTTCGCGGGCCGGGTCGTTGGCGGGAATGAAGCTCTTGCGGCCCCCGAAGCTTGCGACGCGCTCGGGACGTGCGCCGATGACGCCATTGTAGAGATCGAGGTCATGGCAGCACTTTTCCAGCATGAAGCTGCCGGAATAGCGCTCGTAGCGGCGCCAGTCGCGCATGAAGAAGGCGCCGTGATAGGGCTCGATATGCTCGGATGCCTCGATCGAGACGATCTGGCCGAGCTTGCCTTCGGCCTGGATGGCGCGCAGGTCCTTGTAGAGTGGCGAGTAGCGCAGCACGAGGCCGACCATCAGCCGCTCATGGCCGAATTTCGCCATCAGGTGAGCGAGCTCGATGCTCTCGGCGATCGTCGTGACGATCGGCTTTTCGCAGAAAACCTTCAGGCCGGATTCGAGGCCGAGGCGGATATGGTCGAGATGCATGTGGTTGGGAGAGCCGATCATCAGGAGATCGAGCTTTTCGGAGGCCAGCAGTTCCTGCGGCGTACCATAGGCCTTGCCGACCGAAATGCCCTTTTCCGTCAGCCCCGGAAGACCCGCAGGCTCCGGATCGACATAGCCGACGATTTCGAAGCTGCTGTCGATAGCCGTAAAGACATGGCCGAGGTAGCCGAGCCGGAATCCCAGCCCTATGATTCCCACTTTCATCCCGATGACGTTCCCAATTTCGTAATTTATTTTCTTCAAGTTGGGACAAAAATCAGAGGCCGTCAACCGAAAACGGGCCTGAAAGCGCATTGATGAAATTAATTTTCATAATATACGGGATAAGCGCGTTTTTGGGCATATCCGCGCAAGCAAAGCAGGCAGCCGATGAAAACGGCTGCCGCTGGCGTCATGAAACTGGTTTCGTTCCGTGGAACCAGTTGGCTGCTCCACCTTTGAGGCGGGGCGGCGGCCTCTGAAGCCTATTCGTCGAGGTAGCGCTCGGTCAATCGCGCCCACATGGCAGCACCCGCCACCAGGCTTTCATCGGCGAAGTCGTATTTGGCGCTGTGCAGGATGGCCGAGTTGACGCCGTTGCCGAGGCGCAGGAAGGCGCCGGGCTTGTGTTCGAGGAAGTGCGAGAAGTCCTCGCTCCCGGGGATCAGGGCGCAGGTCGTGACCTTTTCGGCGCCGACGAGCTCTTCGGCGACCTTCCAGGCGAATTCCGTCTCTGCCTCGGAATTGACGACGACAGGGTGGCCGTGGACGTAGTCGATCTCCACCGTGGCGCCGAAGCCGTCGACGACGGACTCCGTCAGCTTGCGGACGCGGGCTTCCAGAAGTTCGCGGGTCTTCGGATCGAAGGACCGGGCGGTGATCAGCAGCTTGGCGCTTTCAGGAATGACGTTCGAAACCTCGCCGCTATGGATCGCGCCGACGGTGACGACAGCCGTCTGGGTCGGGTCGACGCTGCGCGAGACGATGGTCTGCAGCGCGACGACGAGGTGGCAGGCGACGACGACGGGGTCGATCGTCAGGTGCGGGCGTGAGGCATGGCCACCCTTGCCGGTGATGGTGATCTCGGCGGTATCGGCGGCTGCCATCAGCGGGCCGGAGCGCATCAGAAAGGTGCCCTCGGGAGCACCGGGATGATTGTGCAGACCGTAGATGACATCGAAGGGAAAGCGTTCGAACAGGCCGTCGGCGATCATTGCCGGAGCGCCGCTGACGGCACCCGCTTCCTCTGCCGGCTGAAAGATCAGCGTCACCGTGCCGTTGAAGCGGCGGGTACGGGCCAGATATTCGGCGGCGCCGAGAAGAATGGTTGTATGGCCGTCGTGGCCGCAGGCATGCATCTTGCCGGAAACCTTGCTGGCATAATCGAGGCCGGTCTGCTCGGCGATCGGCAGCGCGTCCATGTCGGCGCGGATGGCGATGCTCTTGTTGCCGCTGCCTGCCATCATGCGGGCGACGACACCGTGGCCGCCAACATTGCGCGTGACGTCATAGCCCCAGGCCTCGAGCTTTTCGGCGACGAGGCGCGCGGTTTCGGCTTCTTCGAAGGAGAGTTCGGGATTGGCGTGAAGGTGGCGGCGGGTCGCCGTCAGCTCTGCCTTCATCGGTTCGAGATCCGAGAGGCTGGCGAAATCGTTCTTGAGGGTCATGGCCGTTCCGGTCTTGCGGGAGTGCGGCCGCTGCCGCCAGGGCGGCGAGCGGCGCGCGTCTTTTCGGGAGGAGAATTGCCGCGCTCAGATAAAGCGCGACAGGAAGCTTCGGGTGCGGGGGTGCTGCGGATTGCCGAGCACGTCTTCGGGCTTGCCCTGTTCGACGACCTTGCCGCCATCCATGAACACGACACGGTCCGCCGCTTCGCGGGCAAAGCCGATCTCGTGGGTGACGACGATCATCGTCAGGCCCTGATTGGCGAGGTCGCGCATGGTGGCGAGCACTTCGCCGACGAGTTCCGGGTCGAGCGCCGAGGTCGGCTCGTCGAAGAGCATTAGCTTCGGCTTGATGGCGAGCGCCCGGGCGATGGCGACGCGCTGTTGCTGGCCGCCGGAGAGCTGGCGCGGATAGTTGTCCGCCTTGGCCGAGAGGCCGACGCGTTCCAGCAGGCGCTTGGCATTCTCGGTCGCTTCCTTGCGGCTTTCGCCGTGGATGCCGACGGGTGCCTCGACGATGTTCTGCAGCGCCGTCATATGCGGGTAGAGGTTGAACTGCTGGAACACCATGCCGATCTTCCGGCGCTGGAGCGCGACGGCATGATTAGAAAGCTGCACCAGCTTGCCCTTGCGGAAGCTGTAGCCGATCTGCTCGCCATCCACCTCGATCGATCCCTGATTGATGGTCTCAAGGCGGTTGATACAGCGCAGGAAGGTTGACTTGCCGGAGCCCGACGGTCCCAGGATGACGACGACTTCGCCGGGGGCGACGTCGAGGTCGATGCCCTTCAGCACTTCGAGCTGGTCGAAGGACTTGTGGACATTTCGGGCGCGCACGAGCGGCTCGATGGTCGCGATCGCGTTCATTGGCTCACCTCCTGTGCGGCAGCAAGAGCCGGTGCCGGCACGGCGGCCTCCTTCGCGGCCCTAGGGGCGCCGGTGCGGCGGTCGCCACGGCTGTAGTAGCGCTCGATGTAGCTCTGGCCGATGTTCAGCACCGAGGTGATGAGCAGGTACCAGATGACGGCGACGAGCAGCATCGGGATGACTTCGAAGGTGCGGTTGTAGATCGACTGGACCGAATAGAGCAGGTCGGCCATGGCGATGACGCTGACGAGCGAGGTCGCCTTGATCATGCTGATCAGCTGGTTGCCGGTCGGCGGAACGATCGAGCGCATCGCCTGCGGAATGATGATGCGGCGCAGCGCCCTTGCCCGTGTCATGCCGAAGGCTTCGGCAGTCTCGAACTGGCCCTTGTCGACCGAAAGCAGACCGCCGCGGATGATCTCGGCCATATAGGCTGCTTCATTGAGGGCAAGACCGGCGATCGCGGCGGTCATCGGACTGATGACGGAATTCGTGTCCCAGCTGACGAAGGTCGGCCCGAAGAACGGGATGCCGATCGACAGCGTCGGGAAGAGGGTCGAGAGGTTGTACCAGAAGATCAGCTGCACCAGCAGCGGCGTGCCGCGGAAGAACCAGATGAAGAGCGATGCGAGAGAGTTGGCAAGGCCGTCCTTCGACAGGCGGGCGATGGCAAGCAGCAACCCGAGGATGACGCCGATGATCATCGCCACGACGGTCAGGCCAAGCGACACATAGAGACCGCTGATGACGACCGGATCGAAGAAATACTGGGCGACGACCGGCCAGCCGAAATTTTCGTTTCCGGCGATCGACCAGGCAAAGTAGGCGGCAATTGCCAGGACGATGACCCAGGCCGCGACGCGGCCGGTGGGGAAGGGCTTGTGGGCATGCGCCACATCCCGAGCTGCCGCATCGCCGGGTGGCGATGCGGTGTTCTTGATATCAGTGCTCATTTCGGCAACGTCCCGCCGAGGTTGATGCCCGGCTCCTTGATCATGTTGTTCTCGAGGCCCCATTTCTTCATGATGGCCGCATAGGTGCCATTATCGATCAGAACCTTGACCGCGTCACGCAGAACAGGGCCGAGCGGCGAACCCTTGGGAACGACGGCGCCCTGATAGAGCGCTTCGAAGCCGTTCTTCTGGCCGACACCCGTCAGTTCCAGCTGGCCATTGGCCTGCGAGACGAAATAGGTGAGCGGTGCCTGGGAGGAGAAGAAGGCGTCCGAACGCTTGGAGCGGACCGCCAGGATCGAGCTCGGCTGGTCGGTGAAGGACTGCACTTCGATCGGGTCCTTGCCGTCGGTCTTGCACTTCTCGGCCTGGACCTGGATGACCTTTTCGGCCGAGCCGCCAGCCATGACGGCAATGCGGTTGCCACAGGCGCTGTCGAGCGAGGTGATCGCCTTCGGATTGCCCTTCTGGACGGCAAAGACGACGAATTCCTGAACCCAATCGACGAAGTCGTTGGCCTCTTCGCGGCTCTTGAAGTCGCCGACGGGACCGAAGGCGAACTGGTAGCGGCCGGAATTGACGCCGGCGAGGAGGGCGGGAAGGCCGCCGACCGTTTCATGCTCGATCGTGACGCCGAGGATCTGGCCGAGTGCATCGGTCAGATCGGCGCTGGCGCCGGTCATCTCGGTGCCGGTGACGATTTCATAGGGAGGGAAGGAGCCGTTATTGACGGAGATCATCTTGCCCGCCGTGCGGATCGCCTCTGGCAGCTTGCCCTTCAGCTCCTCGTTGACCGAGAGCTTCGGCAGATCCTGCGCCAGGGCCGCTCCGGAGAGCATGACGCCGGCGAGCGCAAGAGTGGTCATTTTCTTCAATTGCATGGTCATTCCCCTTTTTGATTTGGTATTCTCGGGTGTCAGGCGGCGGCAGCTACCGGTCTGCCGTCAATGTCGAGTGGAAAGAGTTCTTCCGGCGTCATCAGCCGCGGCAAGATGCCCTGGGCATGAAGCTCTCCGGCGAAATCGGCGATCATCTTGCGGTTGGTCGCAAAGCCGCTTGCATCCCAGCCTTCGGGCAGTTCGGCGGCGCATTTCAGAAGCTCGTCGAACATGAAGGGCGTCGTCTCGGCATATTTGCGCCGCTTGGATAGCCACATGCGCTGCGATTCATCGATCAGGCGGCTGAGCTCTTCGATCACCCAGGGATGCTCGGCGGCGATCTCCGACTTGATGCCGATCAGGTGCATACCGGGTACATAGCCCACCTCGTCGAAATAGCGACGCTCGGCGCCTCGGAAGTCCGAAAGAAGCTGGCGGAAGGGCGAGCCGCTGGCGAAGTAGCCGTCGGGCATGAAGGGCGTGAAGATCGCGTCGAGCACACCTTCCTTCAGCAGCTCGACCATCGGGCGCTCGCCGGGAGCGGCTTCGATGCGCCCAGCGCGGCCGAAGCCGTCGAGGCGGTCGACGATCGGATGCGCCTCGGTCAGGCGTCCCGCATACCACATGGCATCCTCGACGCCGACGCCTTCGCGGCGCACGGCGGCGCGCGTCCAGGTATTGCCGGAGTCGCGCCAGCCGGTGACGCCGATGCGCTTGCCGGCGAGATCGCCGAGTTCGCGCAGCTCGCTGTCCTTGGTCGTGACGATGCAGCGATGGCGGAAGCCGCGCATGATGAAGTTCGGAATGCCGACGACGCTCTCGTCGCCGTCGATGCGCAGCTGCGTGTAGCGGCTGAAGGACATTTCGGCGGCGTCATAGCGGTCGCTCTTGCCGACATGCGAAAGCAGCGTGCCGACGCGATCGACCTTGATGTCGAGCTTTGGCGAGGAGACGTCACCGAGAACCAGTGGCGTCATGTAGTCCCAGTCACGAAGGGCGAGGCGTAAGGTCAGGGGCATTTGCATCTACTCTTAAAAAGCTTGTGTTCATGATCGATAAATGTTCAAAATACATTGATCAAATGTTATTACGTTATTGAACATTAAAAAATGGCGCGAAAATGAGCGAAATACGGGACGCAAACTGGTTTGCTGAAAAATTGAACGATCGTACGATTCGCGGAATCGCGATTGAAACCAGTGCCTTGATCCGCGCCGGCGCGCTGCCTGTCGGCACCAAATTGCCGGCGATCCGCGATCTCGCCTTCGCGCTCGGGATCAGCCCCGCGACGATCTCCGAGGCCTGGAGCGAGCTGCGGCGGCAGAAAATCATCAGCGGCCGCGGCCGCAACGGCACCTGGGTCAGCGGCGACCGCTTCATTGCCAAGCCGGAACGCCTGGCAAGCGTCGGCGATTATGGTGAGGGCGTGCTGGACCTCACGGCGGCTGTGCCCGATGTCCGCCTGCTGCCGAAGCTTGCCGAAGCCATGGCCTATGGCGCCTCGGCCGAGAACCTGAACAGTTACGAGCGCAGCCGCATCCTGCCGGAGCTGGAAGAGGCGGTCAGGCGTTCATGGCCCTACGAGCCGGAAGCCTTTCTCGCGACCAATGGCGGCTACAATGCCGTCTATACGCTGATCCATGCCTTGGTGACGCCGGGGGCCTCGGTGGCGATCGAGGTTCCCACAGGCATGCGACTGCTCGACATCCTGGAAGACCGCGGCGTGCGCATCCTGCCGGTCCAATGCGATGGCGAGGGGCCGGTTCCGGCGTCACTGGAAGCGGCGATGCGGCTGCGCCCGGCAGCCTTCATCTTCCAGCCTCGCATCCATTCCGTCACCGGCCAGAGTGTCAGCGCCGGGCGGATGGAGGCATTGGCGGCGATCCTGAAAGATAGCGATACGCTGATCGTCGAGGACGATGGCGTTGCCGATATTTCGTCGGCGCCGCGCCATTCACTGGGCTCGCTCTATCCGGATCGCGTCATCCACATTCTGTCCTTCTCGAAAACCCATGGCCCGGATCTCCGGCTCGCGGTGCTCTCCGGCTCACGGGCGATGATCGAGCAGATCCAGTCCTACCGCGCCTTCAGCGCCGGCTGGACGAGCCGCATCCTGCAATCCGCAGCCGCCTGGCTGCTCCGCGATCCGGCAACCGGCGAAACGCTGGAGCGGGCGCGCGACACCTACATCAAGCGCCGCGCCGACCTGATCAGTGCGCTTGGCGAGCGCGGGGTCGAGGCGGCGCATGGAGGCGGATTATGTGCATGGGTGCCGGTCTCCTCGGAGCCGTTTGCTCTGGTGACGCTCGCCGCTCGCGGCATCGCGGTTCATCCGGGCGCGAAGTTCTCGGTCCTGCCGAGCAGCCACCTGCGCGTCGCGACCGCCAACCTGACGGATCGCTGCCAGGAGGTTGCCGACGGCATCGCGCTCGCGGCCGTTCACCAGTGAGGAAGGATTATTCGCCGGCGGAGCGGCCGGTCGCGAGTTCCATCTTGCGCAAGCAGTCGTCATTGCCGGCAAAGCGGAAGATGCCGTAGACGGCGAGGCCGAGCTCGTCGCTGCCCGATATCGTCAGGCTAGCGGACTCGGCATTGCCGAAGCGCAGCGACAGGTCGTTCCACTGGTCGAAGATCTGCCGGTCTTCGCTGATGATCGCCTCTTCGAACTGCCGGTTGTCGCGGAATTCGTTGCTGGTGGCGTGATCGACCGTTTCGTCGGGTTTGCCGAGCTGCTGGCTCATCAACACGTAGGCCTTGCCGAACAGCGCGCGGGTTTTCTTTCCGTCGCTGTCTTCGGCGATATAGGAGGAGACCGCCGAGATATTGCAGATCCCAGTGCCCTTCACATAGGCGAGGATATATTCGCTGAAGAGGTCGCTCGCCTCCGGCGCGCCCTTGCAGACATACTGTCCGGTCGCATCGCTCGTGCTGCTGCCGCCGCCATCGATCGCCTCGCAGCCGAGCGTTGAGGGGCGCATGTCCTGCGATATGCCGAATGGCAGCATCGCCGGCGCCGTCTCCTGCGGAGCGGCGGCGGGTGCGACGATTGCTGCAGCAAGAGCAATCGGAAGCATGCCGAAATCGAAAGCCATCATGTCCTCGTCAGCGATTCCGCATCAGTCAATCGCATGCCGGGCACGCGATTTCTACCGTTTGGAAAACGCAGCTGTGGACAAGCCCGTTCCTTCACGATTGCACATCGGCCGGTAACATAGCCGCAGCAAAGCCTTAGCGGACGGGGAGCATCATGCGCCGGGCGGCCTGCTTGCCGCCCGCGTCGAGGTCGATAAAAGCGCCGGCTGGACTAGCGGGCAGCCTTCAGCCGGAAGCGGGCTTCCAGGTGATTCCAGCCGCGGCGCAGCAGCTCGACGATGATGATGTAGACGATCGCCGCCGCAATATAGAGCTGGAAATCATAGGTGCGCTGGAAGGCAAAGCGCGTGGCGCCGAGCAGGTCGTAGACGGTGACGACGCTGGCGACCGCGCTGCCTTTCAGCACCAGCACCACTTCGTTGCCGAAGCCGCGCAGGCCGTGGCGGATTGCCTGCGGCACGACGACGAGGAAGGTCGCCAGGAACGGCCTGAGTGCAAGCGCTTTCGCGGCTTCCATCTGTCCGCGCGGAACGGCGAGCACTGCGCCGCGGAAGATTTCCGACTGGTAGGCGGCGGTGTTGAGGCTGAAGGTCAGGAGCACGCAGAATTGCGGCTCGCGGAACAGCTGCCAGAGGCCGAGCGCCTGCAGTTCGGGCCGGAATTGTCCGGAACCGTAATAGACCAGGAAGACCTGGGCGAGCAGCGGCGTGCCGCGCACCGCATAGGAATAGGCGAAGGCCGCAGCCCGCACCGCCTTCGGGCCGGACAGCCTGGCCCAGGTCAGCAGCGCGGCGAGGACGGCGCCGAGCGTGATGGAGATGACCGTGAGCTCGATGGTGACGAGCAGGCCGGAAAACAGGCGTCCGCCATATTGCTGGAAAACGTCGAGATCGATCATCGCGCATGCCCCCAGCCACGGTTGGCATAGCGTTCGAGCGCAATCAGCACGGTGCTCGAGAGCATCGTCAGCAGCAGGTAGATCGTGCAGGCGGCGGCATAGAAGAGAAAGGGCTGCTTGGTCTGGCCCGAGGCCAGATAGGCCTGGCGCAGGATGTCGTCGAGCGCGATGACGGAAACAAGCGACGTTTCCTTCAGCAGCGCCAGCCAGCAGTTGCCGAGACCGGGCAGGGCCGGGCGCAGCAGCTGCGGGAAGATCACCTTGAGAAACAGCGGGAAGGGTTTCAGGCCGAGGCTGAGACCGGCTTCGATCTGGCCGCGGTCGATACCGCGCAGTGCGCCGAGCAGCACTTCGCTGGAATAGGCGGCAAAGACCGCGCCGAGCGCGATGACGCCGGCGATGAACGGGCTCAGTTCGAGATTGACGCTGTAGCCCATCCATTCGCCGACGGTGCGAATGGCGATGGACGAACCGTAATAGATGAGCAGCAGCGTCAGCAGTTCGGGCAGGCCGCGAAAGGCTGTCGTGAAGCCTTCGCCGATTGCCCGCAGCAGCTTGCTGCGGGCGTTCTTCATCAGGGCAAGGCCAAGCCCGAGGGCAAAGCCGAACGGCAGGGTGGTCAGTGCCAGCTCGATCGTCAGCAATGTGCCGGCGAGGAGCTGGCCGCCCCAGCCATTCGCGCCAAATCCAAGGGTTTCCATGGCCTCTTCGTCTCCGGGCGCGACGGCTTAGTAGATCGAGAAGGGGAAGTACTTCGCGTTGATCGTCTTGTAGGTGCCGTCGGCAACGATATTGGCGAGCGCCTTGTTCAGCTTGGCCTGCAGGTCCGGTTCGGCCTGACGGATGCCGATGCCGACGCCGTCGCCGAGATAGTGCGAGTCCTTGATGTCGTTGCCGGCGAGCTGGCAGCAGTCGTTGCCCGACTTCTTGAACCACTCGGTCAGCGTGATCTTGTCGGCCATGACGGCATCGACGCGGCCGGCGACGAGGTCGAGCAGGGCTTCGTCAACGGTGCCGTACTGGCGCACGTCGGCATCCTTGTACTTGTCTTCGATCAGCGTCGAGAAGGTCGAGGAGGACTGGACGCCGAGCGTCTTGCCCTTCAGGTCGTCAGGCGTGTTGCCTGCCAGAGGCGCGGACTTCAGAACCGCGAGTGCACCGGCCGTGTGGTAATAGGGGTCGGTGAAGGCGATCTTCTTCTTGCGCTCTTCGGTGATCGACATCGAAGCGACGATCGCGTCGTAGTGATGGGCGAGCAGGCCCGGAATGATGCCGTCCCAATCCTGGGCGACGATCTTGCACTCGACCTTCATCTTGTCGCAGAGCGCCTTGGCGATATCGACGTCGAAGCCGGCGAGCGTGCCGTCGGCCTGCTTGAAGTTGAAGGGCGGGTAGGCGCCTTCGGTGGCGATGGTCAGCTTTTCCTGAGCGAAGGCGGAGGATGCTGAAAGGCCGAGCAGGCCGAGTGCGGCGAAAGCGGCCGCAGCGATAGTTCTATTCATGTCTCAGTTCCCTTTATCTTTATGAGGTGGTTGCCAAAGGCCGGCCGGCGGGGGCGCCGGATAGCCTCAAATTTCCTCCTGGAGCGCCTTGGCTCCCGGAGAATTCCTGCCGCTCTTCTTGTCTCTCAGATCCTTGAGATGCTTGTAGAGCGTCGCTCTCGACATCCTCAGCACCTCGGCGATGTACGGGGTGGCATTGCGGATCGAGAACAGTCCCTGATTGTCGAGAATGGAGACGAGCTCGCTGAGATCGTCCTTGCTGAGGCCGGCTTCCGTCAGATGCCGCTCGCGCAGATAGGCGTCGATCGTGGCGCTGACGACCTCTTTCCAGTCGCTCTTGAACAGCGCTTCCGGCGGTTCGGAAGGCGGCGAGAACTGGATGAGGTTGCGGATAAACTCGACCGCGCCCTCGAACACCGAAATATCGAGGTTGATGCAGAGCAGCCCGACCGGCCGGTTGGCGTGGTCGCGCAGGACTGCGGTGACCGAGCGCAGCTGGCGGCGGTCCCAATTGGTCTTGCGATAGGGGCCGATGACGGAGGAGTCGATCGAGATCGCCACTTCCACATCGGTCATTGAGGAGTCGCCGGGCCGGCGCTTGGAAAAGGCGTTGGCGATAAAGGCGATGTTGCCGGTCGCAAGGTCGTGCAGCACGACTTCGGCATGCGGCTGCAGCAGCGTCGCAATCGCCTGGCAAACGGGAACGTATGGCTTCAGAACTTCCTTCATGCTTAACGGTTACGCCCTGTAAGACATTTTGTCAAACAAGACATATTGTCTCAAATCTCGTCCGGGTATAGGAAGTGTTCAGGGAGGAAGTGGATTGCGTGCCGTTAGCTGCGAAATCGCTACTTAAGGCTGGATTTCATAGCATCTGACGTCGCGGAACCGCCTTTTCTCGAGCAGAGGTCGAGGATGCAGACGCAGTGTCTCCCCATGGATTTTTTGTCTAGTCTTCGGCCCGCTGAGACGATCGCCCGTCAGCATTCAAGAATGGAGTTTTATGTGAGCATTTCTGAGACAATCGAAGCGGCAGAACGCCGCATCCGCCCCTACGCACGCGAAACGCTGCTGGAGGCATCGCCGACTTTCTCGGACAAGATCGGCCAGGAAGTTCTGCTGAAGCTCGAAAATCTGCAGCACACCGGATCCTTCAAGCTGCGCGGCGCGCTGAACAAGATCCTCGCCATGGGCGACGAGGCGGCAAAGACCAAGGTGGTCACCGCTTCCTCCGGCAATCACGGTGCGGCCGTCGCCTATGCGCTGCGCGTCATCGGCGGCAATGGCCTGGTCTTCGTTCCCGAGGGCGCCTCGCCGTCGAAGGTTGCCAACATCCGCAAGCTCGGCGCCGAAGTCGCCTTCTACGGCGATGACAGCATCGACACGGAAATCCATGCCCGCGCCTATGCCAAGGAGCATGGCTGCCTCTACGTTCCGCCTTACAACGACTATGAGGTCATGCGCGGCCAGGGCACGATCGGCGTCGAGCTGATGCGCCAGAGCGCCGGTCAGCCGATCGACAATCTTTTCGTCTCCGTTGGCGGCGGCGGCCTGATCGGCGGCATTGCCGCCTATATGAAGGCAGTCTCGCCGAAGACCCGCATCATCGGCTGCTCGCCCGCGAATTCCTGCGTCATGGCGCGGTCGGTCGAGGCCGGTTCAGTTCTCGATCTGCCCTCCGACGATACCCTGTCCGATGGGACCGCCGGCGGTCTGGAATCCGACACGATCACCTTCCCCTTCTGCCGTGATCTCGTCGACCATTGGGTCGATGTTTCGGAAGAAGAGATCGCCGAAGCCATGCGCACCTTCATCGACGGCCATCATATGCTGCTCGAAGGCGCGGCCGGTGTGGCGCTGGCCGGTCTCTGCAAGGTCGCTCCCGAGTGGACCCGTGGCCGTTCGGTCGCCGTCATCTGCGGCGCCAATGTCAGCCGCGATGTCCTGAGGAGCGTCATTTGACCCCCTCCGCCCGTCTTTTCTCGCCTGAGGAAATCCGCAGCCGCCTGACGGCGATCAATCCGGTCGTCTGTGTCGAGGAGGCGTTCCGCGCCTTCTCGGCGGGTGATGCGATCGTTCCGGCTCCGGGCGAGCTGATCTTCGATAATCCGCCCGGCGATGTGCACATCAAGTATGGCTATATCGGCGGCGGCGAATTCTATGTCGTCAAGATCGCCTCGGGTTTCTATGAAAACCCGCGCCATGGCCTGCCGAGCAGCAACGGTCTGATGCTTGCCTTCGAGCGCCAGACGGGGGCGCTTGCCGCCATTCTCGACGATCGCGGGCACCTGACGGATATCCGCACGGCAGCCGCCGGTGCGGTCGCGGCTAAATATCTGGCGCCCGCTGAGGTCGACACGATCGGCGTCATCGGCACCGGGATGCAGGCCGAACTGCAGGTGAAATTCCTGCAGACGGTCCGCCCCTGCAAGAACGTGCTCGTCTGGGGCCGACGCAAGGAAGGCGCCGAAGCCTATGCCGAAAAAATGCGGCAGGACGGCTATTCGGTGACCGTTGCCGGAAGTGTCGAGGAGGTAGCCGAGCGCTGCCGGATCATCGTCACGACGACACCGAGCATCGTCCCGCATCTGCATGGCGCGATGATCCGCAAGGGCACGCATATCACCGCAATGGGCGCCGACACGCCAGAGAAGCGCGAGCTGCATGCCGATGTCTTTTCGGCGGCCGACATGGTCGTCGTCGACAGCCGCGTCCAGGGATCGCTTCGCGGCGATCTGAAGGGCGCGCTCGATGCCGGTACGGTGGATATCGGCCGCGTCAGCGAACTCGGCCAGATCATTGCCGGCGATGCCAAGGCGCGCTCCGGCGCCGACCAGGTGACGATTGCCTCGCTCACCGGTCTTGCCGTGCAGGACGTGGCGATCGCCTCGGCAGTAATTGCGGGAGACGCGTGATGTCACGCATGCAGGCCATGGTTTTCGGGAGTGAGTGCCGTGCTTGAGTTGATTGTTGATGCCTTTCCTAGCCTGAAGGCGATGCGCCACGAGATGCATAGGCATCCGGAGCTGTCGCTGGAGGAAGAATGGACGGCGGCCTTCGTCGCCGATCGCCTTCGCGAGCTAGGCATCGAGGTTCATACCGGCATCGGCGGCCATAGCGTCGTCGGTGTCATCCATGGTTCGGCGCCTGGGCCATCCGTGGCGCTGCGCGCCGATATGGATGCGCTGGCGATCCATGAGCAGAGCGGTCTGCCCTATGCCTCAACGACGACCGGCAAGATGCATGCCTGCGGCCATGACGGCCACACGGCGATCCTGATCGGCGCTGCGACGCATCTCGCCCGCACCCGTCAGTTCCGCGGCACCGTCTACCTGTTCTTCCAGCCCGCCGAGGAGCGCTATGGCGGCGCGCAGATGATGATCGACGACGGGCTTCTCGCCCGCTTTCCGGCGGAACGGATCTTCGGCCTTCACAACTGGCCGGGCCTTCGGGCCGGTGCCGTCGTCGTCCATGATGGACCTGTGATGGCCGGAACCGGCGAATTCGAGGTCACCTTCACCGCGCGCGGCGGCCATGCGGCGATGCCACATCTGACGGGCGACCCGATTTTGGCTGGTGGCCATTTCGTCACCGGCGTCCAGCAGATCGCGGCGCGCGCGATCGATCCCCTGAGCGCATCGGTCGTGACGATCGGCTCCTTCCAGGGCGGTATCGCCCAGAACATCATTCCGACGAAGACGGTGCTGACCGGCACCTTCCGTGCCTTCAGCCTCGATACGCTCAAGCTGATCCAGCGCCGTCTCGAAGAGATCGTCGGCTCTGCGGCCGCGATTGCCGGTGCGCAGGGCAGCATCCGTTTCGACGACGGGCTCTGCCCGCCGGTTGTGAATACAAGGGCGGAAGGCAAGCTGATCCGCGACGTCGCTGCCGATCTCTTCGGCGAAAGCGAGCTCGAAAGCCTGCCGCCGACCATGGCGGGCGACGATTTCGGCGTCTTCCTGCAGCACCTGCCGGGTGCCTATATCTGGATCGGCAACGGCGAGACGGGCGAGGGCGCCGGCCTGCATCAGCCGGGCTACGACTTCAACGACGATATCCTGGTGCGCGGCGCAAGCCTTCTGGCGGCAACGGCAGAGCGGGCGCTGGCATGACGGGCGGAGGCGCAGCCATGGACGACCGCAGTTTCCTGGATGACTTCTCGGCCGACTTTGCTTCGGCCCGCCGGAAGTTCCGTGAGGCCTGCGCCGGTGCGGCAAGGCTCGACGCCTTCCCGCATCCCGGGAAGGGGCCGGATGGCGAGGCGCTCACCACTGACGTCGCCTATTTCGGCCGGGCGGACGCTCCCTATCTCGTCGTCTCGGTCTCCGGCACGCATGGTGTCGAGGGCTGGGCCGGATCGGCCTGCCAGATCGGCTGGATTCGTGCTGGCATGGCGCTGCCCGACGATGTCGCGATGCTGCATATCCATGCCATCAATCCCTGGGGCATGGCCTGGGACCGCCGCCAGCAGGAAGACAATGTCGATCTCAACCGGCACTATGTCGACTTCGCCAACCCGCCTGCCAATCCCGACTATGCGGAACTCTACGAGCACGTCATGTGCCCCGAAGACGATGCCATCAGCCGCAGTGCCGCCGATGCGGCGCTTGCCGCCTATCGCGAGAAGCATGGCCGCCTGACCGCCGGCATGACGCTGCAGGGCGGCCAATATTCCTTCCCCGATGCTCCCTCCTATGGCGGTGCTGCGCCGGTCTGGAGCCGCAAGACGATCGACGAAATCTTCGCCCGCTATTGCGGCAAGGCGAAGCGCATCGCCGTCATCGATATCCACACCGGTTACGGTCCTTACGGGTATGGCATTCCGCTCTGGCACATGCCGGGCGGACCGCAGCTCGACAAAGCGAACATCCTGTTCGGCCCGACCATCGAGGCGCCACTTGCCGGCGATCGTGCCCATGAGGAATTCATCCAGCACGGCCATTTCTACGGCTATTGCGAAAGCCAGCTGCCGCATGCCGACGTGATCGCCATGTGCCTGGAATTCGGCGGCGAATGGCTGGCCGATGGCCAGCGCGCCCGGTTGGAGCGCAATGACGCGCTGCTGTGGCGCGATGCGGATCGCCTGTCCGGCGAAGCGCGCGCCGCCCGCCGACGCTGGCGCGATATCCACTGCCCCGACCGCGACGACTGGCGCGAAATGATCTGGTTCCGTGGGCGCCAGGTCTTCCGCGAGGTGGCCGAACGCATCCGCCTCAATGACGAAACACCAATGCCGAAATGACCCCAGCATGACATTACGCATCATCGACCAGCCCATCGTCCGCGAATTGCTGACCATGCCCGTTTGCATCGGCCTCATGGAACAGGCCATGCAGGCGACCGCCAAGGGCGAGACACTGCAGCCGCCGCGCTGGATCATCGGCCTGCCCGGCGATCAGGGCCGCGGCTTCGGCCTGATGCCCGGCGCCATGGATGCGCCGGCGAGCTTCGGCGCCAAGCTGACGGCCGTTTATCCGGAAAACGGCGCCAAGGGTCTGCAGTCGCATCGCGGCATCATCGCCCTCTTCGAGGCCGAAGGTGGCGCGCCGGTGGCGATCGTTCATGGCGGCGAGGTGACGGCGATCCGCACGGCTGCCGCGAGCGCGCTGGCGACCCGGCTTCTTGCGCGGCGGGATGCCGATGATCTGGCGATCCTCGGCTATGGCGAGCAGGCGCTGCAGCATCTGCGCGCCATGGCCGCCGTCCGCAAGCTCCGGCGCGTTCGCGTCTGGGGCCGCTCGGCCGAGCGTGCTGCGCATTTCGCCCGGGAAGGCCGGGAAGCCGTCGATTGCGAGATCGAGATTGCCCCGACCGTCGAAGCGGCCGTCGCAGGCGCGAGCCTGATCTGCACGGTAACAGGGGCGGCCGAACCGATCCTGGCGGGACGGATGATCAGCCCCGGCGCGCATGTCAACGTCGTCGGCTCGAGCGTTGCCGCAGCCCGCGAGATCGATGTCGATGCCGTCGAGAAGGCCCGGTTCTTCGTCGACTACAAGCCTTCGACCCTGCTGCAGGGCGGCGAGTTTCTCGCTGCCAAACGCGAAGGGCGCGTCGGCGACGATCATATTCTTGCCGAGATCGGCGAGATCCTCACCGGCAGCAAGACCGGACGCCGGACGGACGATGAGATCACCATCTACAAGTCGCTCGGCATCCCGGCCGAGGATCTCGTCTGCGCGCATTACCTTTATACAGCCGCTGCCGAGCGCGGGCTTGGCGCCAGCGTCGCTTTTTCATAGTCAGGACGGAGAAGGATCATCATGAGCTTGCTCGCCGATATCGAACGCGCCCGCAGCGCCGTTCAGCCGCACATCCACCGCACGCCGCTCTGGCGCTCCACCACCCTGTCGAAGATGATCGGCGAGGAGGTCTATCTGAAGGCCGAGCTTCTGCAGAAGACCGGTTCCTACAAGCCGCGCGGCATGATCTGGGCGCTGATGTCGCTCTCCGACGCCGAACGCGCTGCCGGTGCGATCACCTTCTCCGCCGGTAACGCGGCGCAAGGGCTTGCCTATGCCGGTGCAGTTCTCGGCGTGAAGACGGTCGTGATCATGGCGGCCACCGCCAACCCGACCAAGGTTCAGGCGACGAAGGACTACGGCGCGGAAGTGATCCTCCACGGCACGCCGCAGGAAGCAGCGCAGTTCTGCCTCGATACGGCCAAGGCGCGCGGCCTCACCTATATCTCGTCCTATGACGACGACGCGCTGATGACCGGCCATGCCTCGCTCGGCTGCGAGATCTTCGAGGATCTGCCGGATGTCGGTACGATCTTCCTCGGCATGGGCGGGGGCGGCATGGCCGGTGGTCTCGCCAAGGCGGCGATCGCGCAGGACCGCGCCGTCGCGCTCTTCGGCATCGAGCCGGAGGGGGCGCCCGCCATGTATGAAAGCCTGAAGACCGGCAGCGCCGTTCGTCTGCCTGTCGTCAAGACGATCGCCGATGGCCTTGCGGCGCCGAGCGCGGGTGTGAAATGCTTCGAGCTGGTGCGCCAGCGTTTCGAGGATGTGCTGCTCGTCAATGACGAGCAGATCGTCGAGGCGATGAAGCTGCTGATGCAGCGCTGCAAGCTGATGCCGGAGCCTGCGGGTGCGGCGGCTCTTGCCGGCCTGCTTGCCAATCGCGACCGCGTGCGCGGCAAGGGCCCGGTGGTCTGCGTCGTCTCAGGCGGCAATGTCGATCTTGCCCTGCTCAAGCAGTGGCTCTGAAATAATCTCTAGGAAAAAGCATATGCGTTTTGAAACTGATGTCAGGGAAAGCACGCTGGTCACCTTCGCCGCCGGCGAGGTGAAGGGCAGCGGCACGGTGCTGTTTGCCGGAGCCGGAGAAGACGGCAACACGCTCGTCGTCTGCGACAGCACGCCGGTTCATCCGGTGAGCTTCCGCTGGCCCGACCAGCCGGCCGACCGCGGCACCATGACCGGCGCCGATGGTGTCAGCCATCCTGTTGTCGATGCCCTGACCGGAATGGCCAATAGCGAGACCGGCGAGCTTGTGCTCGGCGAAGATGCCCGCGCGCTCGGCCGCACCGGCGACGAATGGAAGAGTGTCGTCGTGCATGTCGTCAGCGGCGCGAAGCCGGCTATCGGTAGCGCCGTATCGATCGAGGTCGATGCCGATTACCGCCGCAAGCTCAGCGTTGCGCATACCGCCGCGCATCTCTCCGCCTTCGCGCTGAACCGCGCTTCCAAGGCCTACTGGACGAAGGACGGTGCTGCCGTCGATGGCCTCGGCAGCCCCGATCTCGACAAGGAAGCGATCGTCAGCGCGTCGCTGTCGGAGAATGTCTCCGTCGATACCTACCGGGTGGGCAAGACGCTGCGCAAAAAGGGTTTCGAGCTCGACCGCTTCATCGCCGATCTGCCTGGCGTCATCGCCGCAGCAAACGAGACGTTGAAGGGCTGGCTCTCGGCACCGGGCGCGATCTCGCTGACCCCGGTTCCCTCGACGCTCGATGCGCGCCGCCTGTGGCAGTGCAGCCTGGATGGCCAGGATGCGCAGATGTATTGCGCCGGAACCCATGTCGCCGATCTCTCCGACCTTGCCGAGGTCACCGTGCTGATCGAAGCCGCCGAAAGCGGCTTCGTCATGCATACGAGAGCGGCCGGCCGCTAAGATCAAACTCTCCTGGTGCCCGTTCGCTCAGCGGCCGGGCACCAGCCTCAAGCGGGTGATCTCGGAGGGTGCTGCAAGCCTCAGCGGCGGTCCCCAATAGCCGGTGCCCCGGCTGGTATAGACCCAGAGATCGCCGAGCTTCGCCAGCCCGTGAACGAAGGGCTGCTGCAGCCGCACGAAGAACATCCATGGCAGAAACTGGCCGCCATGCGTATGACCGGAGAGCTGCAGCGTAAAGCCTGCCTCCGAGGCTGCCGCGGCGCTGCGCGGTTGGTGGGCCAGCAGCAGGCGGAAGGGCACGTCGGGCGCACCGTCGATCGCCTTTGCCGGATCACTCTCATGCGCCGGGTCGAAATGACCGCCGCCGTAATCCGTGACCCCGGCGACCACCGCGCGGGCCGTACCGTGGTCGATCACCACATGCTCGTTCATCAGCACGTTCAGCCCGAGGCGGCGGAACTCGGCGATCCAGGGATCGGCGCCTGAATAATATTCGTGATTGCCGGTAACGAAGAAGGCGCCGTGACGGGCGGACAGCGCCCTCAGCGGCTGCGTATGCGACAGCAGCTGTGAGACGGAACCATCGACCAGATCGCCGGTGACGGCGATCAGATCCGGCTCCAGCGCATTGACCGATGCAACGATGCGCTCGACATAGCCGCGCTTGATCGTCGGGCCGATATGGATGTCGCTGACCTGGACGATGGTGAAACCATCGAGATCGTCATCGAGCCCCGCTATCGGCACATCGACCGTCTTCACCGGTGCGAGGCGGCGCGCGTAGTAGAGACCGAACAGGCTGAGCGCCAGCGCCAGGACGGGAACGGCAACAGCGCTATAGTCCGTCAACAGCGGGATCGCTTGCGCGTGTCCGGTCACCCAGGCGACGATATTGGCGGCGATCAGAATAATGTCGCGCAGCACCGTTAGCGCCAGCAGCGAGGAGAAGAAGCCCATCGCCGAGAGGCCCGCCCAGGCGATCCGGTCGGAGAGCGGTTGCCGGGCAATGCGCCGGGCCGACATGCCGAGCGGGATCAGGATGAGCGATACGAGAAGGAAGATCACCGCGAACCAGGTGACCCAGCTGCCGGCCGGGGCGGCGGAGGTCAACCGGATGCCGACATAGAGATGCAGCAGGATGCCGAACGTCAGGACGCGGGCGAAAAACGAGATCGGGAGCATGGTGGCCTTGGAGCAGGGGACGGGCGGTATCCCATCCTATATGTGAGGGCCGCCTGCATTATGCAAAGGGGCTCGAAGCGAGGCCGGCGAGGCCGGCCCCGCATTGATCGGGAGCGATGTCAGCCCGCCGCGGCCATGGCCGCCTCGAGGCTGCGGCCGTCATTGGCCCAGAGATGCTCGATCTGCTGCGCCGTCGGGTCCGGGAAGATGTAGGCATCGCCGTTTTCGAGGCCGCGCACGATGTTGGCGGCAGCATGCTCCGGCGTTACCTTCTGCAGCGGGATATGTTTGGCGAGGTCGGTAGCGATCGGGCCCGGATAGATGCCGATGACAGCGATGCCCGAAGGCTTCAGCGTGCCGCGCAGCGTCTGCGTCAGGGAGTGGAGCGCGGCCTTCGACGCGGAGTAGCCGCCGAGCGGCGGAGCGGAAACGAGGCCGACGATGCTGACGACATTGACGATCGTGCCCGAACCACGAGCGGCAAAACCCGGCACGAAAGCGCGGATGACGCGGAGCGTGCCGTAATAATTGGTCTCCATGTCACCGTTCAACTCCTCATGCGAGCTGGTGATGAAGTCGTTGAAGGCCAGGCTACCGGCATTGTTGAGCAGCACATCGACATCCGGAGCGGCGGCGAGCGCCTGCGCCACGGAGGCGTCGCTGGTGACGTCGAGCTGCAGCGGCACGACGCGCTGATCGCCGAAATCGGGAAGCGAGGCAAGATTGCGGGCGGTGGCGTAGATTTTCTTGACGCCGGCTCCGAGCAGTTCGCGCACGGTTGCCGCGCCGATGCCGCGGTTGGCGCCAGAAACGAGGACGACCTTATTCTTCAGTGACATGACATTCCTTCCCGAGCGTTGCTTCGGCAAATGGGGGCAAGATGTAAACCGATCTGTTTACATGAGGAGTGAGATAAACAGATCTGTTTACCTTGTCAACGTGATTTGCTAATAGGTCTCTGAAACGCAGGGAAGGTGATGATGTCCGCGACGACCGCGATGCCGGCGAAAAAGCTTGAAATCCTGAAGCTCGCCTTCGAGCGCTTCTATGACGGCGGCTTCCATGCCACCGGCATCGACAGCGTCATGGCCGAAAGCGGCATCTCGAAGCGCACGCTCTACAAGTATTTTCCGTCAAAGGAGGATCTGATCGAGGCGGTGCTCGACTATTACGGCGAGGGCATTGCCGACGCCTATTTCGCACCGGCCCTAGCCGCCGACAGCGATCCACGCGCCCAGATTCTTGCCTGTTTCGACAGCCGCCGCGTAATGCTGGAGGCCGACCGGCGCGGCTGCCTCGGCGTGCGCGCCTCGCAGGAATATGCCGGCAAGCATGAGGGTATCGCCGCCCGTGGCGAACGGCTCGGCTACTATGTCGAGCAGCGCTTCATCGAGATGTGCGCCCGCTTCGGCGCGGCCGATCCGAGCGCGCTCGGAAAACAGATCGCCGTCCTGTTTCAGGGGGCGCTGGTGATGGCGCAGGTCTGCCGCAACTCCGATCCCTTCGCCTCTGCCACGCTGGCCGTCGGCACCCTGCTCGACAGTGCGGCGCGGGCCGGGCGAGCTTAGGCCGGCTCCAGCGCCATGACGAGGCTGGCGTTCTGTCCGCCGAAGCCGAAGGAGTTCGAGAGGACGGCGGAGACCTGCTTGTCGCGCTTGCGGTTCGGCACCACGTCGAGCGCGATCGCCGGATCGGGATTGGCGTAGTTGATCGTCGGCGGCAGCGTGCCGGTCAGCATCGTCTGCAGCGAGAAGACGGCCTCGACGGCGCCGGCCGCGGTCAGCGTATGGCCGATCATCGACTTGTTGGAGGATAGCGGAATGCCCGCGAGCGCATCGCCGAAGACCGCCGACATCGCGCCATATTCCATCTTGTCGTTCTCGGGCGTCGATGTTCCGTGGGCATTGATATAGCCGATGCCGCTTTCATCGAGACCGGCATCGGCGAGAGCCGCGCGGATCGTTGCGATCGCCGGGCCGCCATCGGGTGACGAGCGGGTGCGATGGAAGCTGTCGGCCTTGTCGCCTGCGCCCTTCATGATGCCGAGGATCCTTGCACCGCGGGCAACGGCGGTTTCCAGCGATTCCAGCACCAGCGTGGCGGCGCCTTCCGCTATGACGAAACCATCGCGGTCCTTGCTGAACGGCTTAGAAGCCTTGCTCGGCGGGTCGTTCTGGGTCGACAGAGCGGAGAGCAGCAAGAAGCGGATCAGCGCTTCGGCGCTGAGCGAGCCATCGGTCGCGACCGTCAGCGCCCGCTCGGTGCGGCCCTGGCGGATGGCCTCGATGCCGAGCTGGATGGCGGTGACGCCAGACGCGCAGGCCGTCGACAGCGTCACCGGCAGGCCGCGGGTGCCGAAGCGATCCGACAGCCGCTCGGAGATCGCGCCGAAGAGTGCGGCCTCGTAGAAATCAGGATCGTTTTTTGAACGCATCGCGGCGAGGAAGCGCTTGTAGCCGTCGCCCGGATGATCGGATGGCGGCGCGCGGTCGGCGAGCTCGAAGCGAGCGCTCCATTCCGGCTCGATCGGCGGAGCCGCCAGAAAAAGCGGGCCGTTGAAATCGCCGGAGAGGCCGGCCTGCGCCAACGCCTCGATCGTCGTTTCGCGGGCGAAGGCATAGGCGCGCTCGACGGCGTTCGGCGCGGGAGTGCCGATGAAATCGACGGTGCCGGCGATCCGGGTCGAGAGCCCTTCCGTCGGGAAGCGGGTGATCGCGTGAATACCCGAGGTTCCCGATGTCAGGGCATCCCAGTTATCCTTCATGCCCTGACCGAGCGAGGTGATGATGCCCATGCCGGTGACGGCGACAACCGGGCGGCCGAGGTGATCCCTGTAAGCTGTCATTTCATTGCTCCTGATCAGTGACCGCCGCCGCCTGGCTGCGCGCCCTTCGGCGGGGTGACGTTGCGCAACAGCGGCACGAGCGCGGTGGCGAAGACGAAGGCAACCATGATCACCCGGAAGGCATCGGCATAGGCCATGGTCGAGGCTTCGCGATAAGCGAGCTTGAAGAGTTGCTTCAGCGCTGCGGTGTGGCCGTCATTGATGCTTCCGGCGACCTCCGAATAGCGCTGTGCAACGCCGCCCGTCAGCCGCTCCATGGCGCCGTTTGCGGGCGTCAGGTTGGAGGCGATGGCGTTGAAATGCATGTTGGTGCGGTTGTTGATGATCGCCGCGCTGACGGCGATGCCGACGGCGCCGCCAAGATTGCGCATCATGTTGAACAGGCCGCTTGCATATTTCAGCCGTTCCGGCGGCAGGCTGCCGAGGCCGAGCGTCACGCTTGGCGCCACCGCGAAGACCTGCGGGAAGCCGCGGAAGACCTGCGGCCAGAACAGCTCGTCGCCGCCCCAGTCATGGGTAATGTAGCTGAAGCCCCACATGGAAATGCCGAAGGAGGCAAGGCCGAACATCATCAGCCAGCGGATGTCGTAGCGCTTGGCGAGCATGATGTAGAAGGGCACGCCGATCATCGATGCGGCACCCGTCGAGAAAACGGCAAGTCCCGTCTCCCAGGCATTGAAGCCGCGCACATAGCCGAGAAACAGCGGCGTCAGGTAGATGGTCGAGAAGATGCCGATGCCGGTGACGAAGGAGAGCAGGCAACCGATCGCGAAATTGCGGTTTCCGAAGGCGCGCAGATCCACGACCGGCTTTGAATAGGTAAGGCTGCGGACGAAGAACAACAGGCTGGAGATGGCGGCGATCGTCGCGGTCGTGCGGATCGTCTGGTCGTCGAACCAGTTGGCGCGCGTTCCTTCTTCCAGCGTGTATTCCAGCGTCCCGAGCGCGATCGCCATCAGCACGATGCCGGGATAATCGGCTTCCTTGAGGAGCTTCAGGTCGGGCTCGTCGATCTTCACGAGGATGGCGACGAGGACGGCAATCAGCGCACCGGGCACGACGTTGATGTAGAACAGCCAGTGCCAGTTCCAGGTATCGGTGATCCAGCCGCCGATGACCGGTCCGAGCGTCGGCGCGACCGAGGCGATGGTGCCGACGACGGCAGCGGCATAGACCCGCCGCGGGCCGTCGAAATAGTGGAAGGACGAGGTGAAGACGGTCGGGATCATCGAGGCGCCGAGCAGACCCTGCAGGGCGCGGAAGACGATCATGCTGTCGATGTTCCAGGCGAGCCCGCAGAGCATGCTGGTCATGGTGAAACCGGCAGCCGAGGCGGTAAACAGCCAGCGTGTCGAGAACACGCGCGTCAGCCATCCCGATAGCGGGATGACGATGATCTCGGCGATCAGATAGGCGGTCTGTACCCAGCTGATCTCATCCTGCGAGGCCGACAGACCGCCGCCGATATCCTGCAGAGAGGAGGCGACGATCTGGATGTCGAGCAGGGCGATGAACATGCCGAAGCACATCACCACGAAGGGCAGCAGACTGCGAACCCAGCTTTGCTGGGCAGGCGTGACGGGGGCTGTCATTGTCCACTCCTGTCAGGGGCGTGTGTCGACCGTGACTGTCGTCGACAGGCCGGGGCGCAGCACTTGATCCTTGAGAGAAGCATCGTCGAGCGTGACGCGAACCGGCACGCGCTGGACGATCTTGGTGAAGTTGCCGGTGGCGTTTTCCGGCGGGATGACGCTGAAGGTAGCGCCGGTCGCCGGCGCGATGCTGGTGACGGTGCCGTTCAGATCGTGGCCGGGATAGATGTCGGCGACGACGGTGACCTTCTGGCCAGACTTGATGACGGCGAGCTGGTCTTCCTTGAAGTTGGCATCGATCCACAGGCCCTTGTCCGGGATGACGCTGAGCAGATAGCTGCCATCGGAGACGAAGGCGCCGATCCGGGCGGCGCGGTTGCCGACATAGCCGTCAACCGGCGAGCGGATCTCGGTATAGCCGAGGTTCAGCCGGGCGGTCTCGACATCGAGCTTGGCGCCTTCGAGCGCCGACTCGCCCTGGGTGATCTGGGTGTTCAGCACCTGGATTTCCTGCCGCGCCGCGGTGAGCCCGGCCTCGGAGGCGTTGACGGCGGCTTTGGCCTGCATGTCGGCCATCACCGCCTTCTGGGCGTTCTGCTCGGTGCCGGTGCTCTGGCTGGCGAGGTTCTTGTAGCGGACGGCGTCGATCTCGGTGAAATCCGCGGCCGCCTTCTTGGCTTCGAGATCGGCCTCGGCCTGCTTGACCAGCGAGGCCTGCATGTCCGACTGGGCGTGCAGATTGTCGAGGCTGGCCTGCTGTTCGCGCACGGCAGCTTCGGCGCGGTCAAGTGCCGTCTTGAAGGTGCGGTCGTCGAGGCGCACGAGCAGCTGCCCGGCGCTGACATGCTGGTTGTCGCCGACGAGCACGGCCTCGATATGGCCGGAAACGCGCGGCGAGAGCGCCGTGGTATTACCGCCGATATAGGCGTCGTCGGTGGTCTCCAGGAAGCGGCCGGTCTGCGACCAGTAGTAGCCGTACCAGCCGGCGCCGCCTGCAATGGCGATGAGGGCAAGAATGCCGAGCGGGCGCTTCAGGCTTCTCTTCGGCTTCAGGGCAACGGCGCCCTGCGAGAGTTCGGATTCAGTCACGACCTTATTCATGGCCATGCTCCAGTCTTATTGTTCTTGGTTGGAAAGGGGCGGACGCTCGATCAGCGCCGTGCCCGGCGCCTCCGAACGGAAGGGGTAGCGGGCCTGCAGCGTCTCGCCGGCGGCGGGACCGGCAGCAACGTCATATTGCGGCTTGGCGAGCGGGTTGCCGGTATTGCGGTCGACCAGCACGGGATCGGCCCAGGCGCCGCTCTCCTTGTCGACGATGACAAGGCTCGGTCCTTCCGGCGCAAAGTTGCGGTTGCTCCAGGCGATCATCGACCAGATCACCGGCCGGAAATCTTCGCCGCAGGCCGTCAGCACATATTCGAAACGCTGCGGCCGCTCCTGATACTGCCGGCGTTCGAACAGCCCGGCTTTCACCAGAGCATCAAGGCGGCGGGTCAGCGTCGCCGTCGCAATGCCAAGGCTCTTCTGGAAATCGTCAAATCTCGTCACACCGCGCATCGCGTCGCGAAGGATGAGGATGCTCCACCATTCGCCGACGCGATCGAGGCTGCGGGCCACCGGGCACTGCATGGATTTGAAGCTCTTATTCTGCATCTCGCCACCTAGTAGCTTTCATCATTGAAGTTACGATACGCCGACCAATTGCATTTTGCAAGCGGTTCGTGACCGGTCGCTTAAACAGGGCAAATTCGGCGCCGTCGAAGCCCGCAAATCAAGGCTTGGATACGGATGAAAAATTTCAGACATCAAACCGGATGTTTGTAATTTTTCATATTGACAGCATGATGAAAAAAAATGAACATGTGGCCATAGCTTCAGAAAAAAGGGAACAGCTATGGACACGACACCGGTATTTTCCGGCTTTATCGATGAGTTTGGGCTTTGGACGGAAGAGCAGCGCGAAGCGGCGCGCGACATTGCGGCGCTGGTCGATAGCGGCAAGCTGAAGACTTTCCGCGTCTCCGTGCCGGATGCGCAATCCAAGCTGCGGTCCAAGACGCTGCTGCCCGATGCCTTCAAGTCGGCGCTGCGCGATGGTGTCGAGTTTACCAGCGCATTCTTCAGCTTCGATTCTGCCGAAGGTGTCGCCTACAATCCGTTCGGCAAAAGCGGCGGCATCGGCCTCGACGAGATGCATGGCTTCTCGAACGCGATCCTCGTTCCCGATCCACTGACCTTCCGCGTGCTGCCCTGGGCGCCGACTGTCGGTTGGGTGCTCTGCGACATCCATCTGCGCAGCGGCAAACCGGTGCCCTTCGATGCGCGTCACCAGTTGAAGTCGTCGATCTCCCGGCTGAAGACGCTCGGTTTCGAGCTGGTCACCGGTCTGGAAGTCGAATTCTACGTGACCCGCGTGCTCGACCAGAATCTCGGCGAAGAGCATATGGGCGGACTCGGCGTGCCGCCGACGCCGCCGACGGTCGAGGCGCTCTGGCGCGGTTTTGCCTATATGTCCGAAGACCAGCAGGACCGGATCAGCGAGATCACCGATTCCCTGGCCGAGAACTGTCTCGGTCTCGGCCTGCCGCTGCGCACCATGGAAGACGAGATGGGGCCGGGGCAGCTGGAATTCACTTTCGACGTCCAGGATCCCCTCAAGGCTGCCGATTCCATGGTGCTGTTCCGCTCGATGGTGAAGCAGACCATGGCCCGCATGGGCCTGCACGCCACCTTCATGACCCGGCCGATCTTCCCGAGCTTCGTGGCATCCGGCTGGCACCTGCACCAGAGCCTGTCGTCGCCGGGCAATCGCAATGCCTTCGTCGCCACGCCGGGTACCAACGAGCTGCTCTCGGCAACCGGTCAGGCCTATGTCGCCGGTCTCCTGGAGCATGCAGTCGAGGCTTCGGTCTTCACCACGCCGACGGTGAACGGTTACCGCCGCCGCAAGCCGAATTCGCTGGCGCCGGACCGCTCCACCTGGGGCTATGACAACCGCGCCGCCATGGTCCGCGTCCAGGGCCGGCCCGGTCACCGCTCGTCGCATATCGAAAACCGCATCGGCGAGCCGGGTGCCAACCCCTATCTCTACATCGCCTCGCAGATCCTCAGCGGCTGCGACGGCCTGGAGCGGCAGCTCGATCCCGGTCCGGTCGAGGCCAGCCCCTATGAGGCGGCGCACCGGCCGAAGCTGCCGACCAATCTGATGGAAGCGACGGCTGCCCTCGACAAGAGCCAGTTCTTCAGGGCGGCGATGGGCGATCAGTTCATCGATTGGCTGGTCGGCATGAAGAAGAGCGAAATCAACCGCTTCCTCGCAGCCGAGCCCGACTGGGAGAAGAACCCCGATGCCGTGACCCAATGGGAGCACCGTGAGTATTTCACGCGCTACTGAGACGGCAGCAACAAAGGAAAATTGACGTGAACGTTCACACTGCAACAAGGGGCTTCGGTCATCTGATCGAAGACCGGCGGGTTCACCGTACCCTTTACACAGACGCCAGCATCTTCAATCTCGAGATGAGCCGCATCTTCGGCGGCACCTGGACGTATCTCGCTCACGCCAGCGAGCTGCCGAACCCGAACGATTTCGTGCGCAAGCGGCTCGGCTTGCGCCCGGTCATCGTCACCCGCGACCGCGAGGGCAAGTTCCACGGTCTGTTGAACCGTTGCACCCATCGCGGCGCGACGATCTGCCGGCAGGACGAGGGCAATGCGCGCCGCTTCACCTGTCCCTACCACAACTGGTCCTTCACCAATACCGGCGAACTTGCCGCGGTGCCGATGGAGGAGGGCTACGGCCCGTCCTTCAACAAGAGCGAGCTCGGTCTCGGCAAGCTGCGCGTCGAGAGCTATCGCGGCTTCATTTTCGGCACGTTCAATCAGGACCTGCCGGACCTGAAGACCCATCTCGGTCCCTCGGTGCAGCTGCTCGACGAGTGGCTTGACCGCTGGCCGGGTGCGGAAATCCAGCTGCGCCGCGGCGCCCACAAGCTGATGTGCGCCGGCAACTGGAAGCTCATCTACGACAACGCTGCCGACGGCTATCATCCGGGCTTCTCGCATGCCTCGCTGCTGCGCATGCGCAAGGATCGCTATGGCGGCGGCGTCGACATGCAGTGGACGCTGGGCAATGTCGACGACGGCCTGCAGACCGTCGCCGATACCGGCAATGGCGGCACCTTCATCGACCAGCGCGCCGAGATCACCCGCTACTGGGACCAGTCTGCGCCGATGCCGGGCGAGGATGCCTATGCGCGCATCATCCGCGAGCGTCTCGGCGAAAAGGGCGAGGATGCGCTCGACGTCGTCATGGGCTCGGGCATGAACCTCAACATCTTCCCGAACCTCCTGATTATCGGCAACCAGATCCAGGTTCTGGAGCCGCAGAGCGTCAACCAGACCCATATCAACTGGTATGCGACGGCGCTCGTGGCCGACGATCTGCCGGATGAGGTCAACTCGCTGCGCATGCGCCTGCAGGAGGATTTCCCGTCCTTCGGCGAGCCGGACGATCTCGCCAATTTCGAGGAATGCCAGGCCGGTCTCGAAATCGAGGAAGTCGCCTGGGTTCAGACCAGCCGCCATCTCGATACCGGCAAGGAATATATCGGCGCCAAGGGCATGCTGACCGGCCCGGTTTCCGACGAGTTGCCGCTGCGCGTCTTCTGGCGGGAGTGGCTGAAACGAATGGAATCCGGCAACGCATGGGTGACGCAATGAACATCAAGACAGACCCGATGCAGGGCGGCTTCACGCTCGAAGACATCCTGCGCGACACGCTGGATTCGACCTATATCGACGATGCCTATTACGCCAAGCTGCGCAACGACATGGTCGAGTGGGACGGCAAGGGCACGCTGCTCAGTGAAGCCGAGCGGCATATCTACGAGGCGCTGATCACCGAGGAAAACTGGCTGCTCGACCGGCGCGCCTTCGAGCGCTGGTATCAGCTTTACAGCCGCAAATGCGTCTACTGGGTTCCGGCGGTCGGCGATCTGCCCGATCCTGTCAGGGCCGATCCTCAGCGCCAGGTGACGATCGCCTTCGACGACCGCCGCCGTCTCGGCGACCGCATCGTCTGGCTGCGCACTGGCGTTGCCTATTCCCAACTTCCGCCCTCCTACACCTCGCATATCAGCACGGCCTTCGTGCGGATGCCGTCGGAGAACAAGTCGGAAGTGAAGGTGCGCTCGCAGTTCCTGATCCAGGAGATGCGCGCCGGCCACGAGATCCAGACCTTCAGCGGCTGGATGGGGCACGTCTTCGTCGAAGAGGACGGGATCACCAAGATCGACCGCAAGGTCGTCTGCCTGCTCGATGCCCCGCGCAGCCACCACAACATGACGTTCCTGCTGTGAGATAAGATGATGAACGCCTCTGCTGCAGCCTTCAGAATGCCCCCAGAAACCGCGGTCGCGCCGAAGTTCCGTCTGCGGCTCACCGTGCAAAGCAAGGAGGCTGCAGCCGATGGCATCGTGAGGCTGCGGCTTGCCGGGGCGGACCTTCCGGCTTGGGAGCCGGGAGCCCATATCGAGCTTGCGCTTCCCGGTGGATTGGCGCGCGCCTATTCGATCGTCTCTGGCGATCCAGGCCGCAGCTACGAGCTGGCGATCCTGCGCGAACCGCAGAGCCGCGGCGGCTCGCAATATGTTCACGAGCAGTTGCTGCCGGGGGATACCGTCTTTACCACCGAGCCGAAGAACTCCTTCGCTCTGGAACCGGCCGGGTATCACGTCTTCGTCGCCGGAGGGATCGGCATCACCCCGATCCTGCCGATGATCGACAGGTTGAAGCAGGAGGGAAGACCCTGGCGGCTCTACTATCTCGGCCGCTCGCGCGGGCGGATGGCCTATCTGGAGACGGTCGCCGGACTTTCGCCCTCAAACCCCGGTCAGGCCGGCATTCACATCGATGATGAGGGTACGAGCATCGATCTTGCAGCGCTGGTCGATGGCCTGCCGGATGGAACGGCAGTCTATACCTGCGGTCCGAACGGGCTGATGGATGCGCTGGCGGCGCAGGTTGCGCGCCGCCCGTCGATCCATCTCCACATGGAGCGCTTCGGCCGCGCCGAGATCGCCGTTGCCGCAGATGTCGAGGCGATCGCCGACGATGCCACGCAGCAGGCTTGCGATGCCGATGGCGCTTTCGAGGTCGAGCTGCGCAAGACCGGCGCGACTGTCACCGTCGGCAGGGGCCAGACGATCCTCGAATGCGCCCGCACGGTCCGCCAGGGCCTGTCCTTCTCCTGTGCCGACGGCTATTGCGGCACCTGCGAGACGGCCGTGCTTGCCGGGCTGCCTGAACATCGTGATACGGTGCTGTCCGATGAGGAGCGGCAGGCAAACCGGACGATGATGATCTGCGTTGGCCGATCGAGAACGCGCAAGCTGGTGCTCGACCTCTAGCACCTGGGGCCGATCACGGTCGGTCCTAGCGCCTTCCGGTTCGTCTCGATATTCGTCCGGCCGGGCTTGCCGCAGGCCGGGCGGTCGAATACAACCGAAACGGCAATGGTGGCGAAAAAAGGCGGAATGACAGAGAAAGACGGAGCCGATGGGACTGTTTCACAGCGCATCAGGGTGCTTCGCGATCGCTTGCCGCCAGCCGAACTCGCCGTAGCCAATTCGATTTCCGAAAATTACCCGATGGGCGGCCTCGTGCCGATCGTCCAGCTTGCCGCCAATGCCGGAACAAGCCCGCCGACCGTCGTCCGCTTCGTGCGGAAGATGGGTTTCGAAGGCTATCCGGAATTCCAGGAAGCGCTGCGCCAGGAGGCCCAGAACCGGCTGTTTTCGCCGGTTGGCAGCTATCCCAACAATCGCGCCTCCTCGGATGAATCCTCGCCCGCCGGGCAGGCGCAGCTCGTCTATCTCGAAAGTATCCGCAACACCTTCGCCTCGCTCAGCGATGACGAGATTGCCAATGCGGTGCGGCTGCTCTGCGACCGGGAACACGATATCGTCGTGGTCGGCGGTCGTTTCAGCCAGGTTCTGGCCCAGCAGCTCTATCGCTACCTGTCGATCCTGCGCCCGCAGGTGCGTCTTTCGGTGCCTGATATTCATAGCCTCGTCGACATCAGTCCCTCGACCGTTGCCGTGATCTTCGATTTCCGCCGCTACCAGCAGACGACGATCAACTGGGGCATCGAGGCGATCAATAAGGGCGCTAAGATCATTCTGGTCACGGATCAGTATCTCTCGCCGCTTGCCTCCAAGGCAACGGCGCTGCTGACCGCCAGCAACAAGGGCCTGGAACCCTTCGATTCCATGACCGCAGCCTTCGCGCTGACCGAGCTCCTGATATCCGAAACCGCGAGGACGCTCGGAGAACCCGCCCGCAGCCGCCTGACGGAATTCGTCCAGCGGCAAGATGACGAAGACCGGTTGATTCTCAAGTTCGAACCGCCGGTTCGCGATTAGGACCGATATACTCGGCTCAACCTGAACTGAATGTCGATCGGTCCTAGCCTTTCGGCCTCGTTTCCCGCGATGACGGCTTGCCGTCAGCGGTCGCACGTTCGAGCGCCCGGATATGGGCGTCGAGCAGCGATACTGCAGCGTGATAATCCCGCTTTCTCAGCGCATCGACGATCTGCCGGTGGGCGATGCTGGATCCCGGCCGCCAGCCGGCCGAGCGGGTTGCCGAGAAGATGATGCGCGAGTTGGCGAGCTGCAAGTCGTCGAGCATCGCCAGCAGTCTCGGCATGCGGCAGGCGCTCACCAGTTCGCGATGAAAGACGCGGTTGGCGCTTTCCCATTCGGCGATGGTCTCCGCCTTGTCGCCGGCAGCCAGCGCCAGCTCGATCCGCTCAAGCGCCGCCGCATT
The DNA here is from genome assembly GCF_040546565.1 of Rhizobium sp. OAE497. NCBI lineage: Bacteria > Pseudomonadati > Pseudomonadota > Alphaproteobacteria > Hyphomicrobiales > Rhizobiaceae > Rhizobium > Rhizobium sp. OAE497. The sequence continues at coordinate 330,635 of NZ_JBEPOA010000002.1, read as the reverse complement.
GATCCGCGGGGCGGCATGCCGCAGCGCCAGCGCCTCCAGCGCGGCGCGAATCTCGACGGTTTCCTGAATCGAGGCCTGATCCAAGGGGGCGACGCGCATGCCGCGGCGCGGCAGGCTGACGGCGAGCCCCTGGGCGCGAAGCAGCTGCAAGGCCTCGCGGGCGGGCACATGGCTGGCGTCGAATTCCTCGGCGATATGGTCCTGCCGAAGTGGCGTTCCGGCCGCCAGCTCTCCGGAAACAATTCTCTCCCCGATCACCCGGGCCATGCGTTCTGCGACAGTTTCAGCCATGGTATTCCATAGATAATCTATTAAAAAATAGATTGATTGACTCAAAATCGGCCGATAGCCTTTTCGATAGGCAGCATAATTATAGATAATCTATAATTCAATGAGTTTTTTTGTGCGTTGCCTTGAGATCGATAGAGAGGAAGGCGACATGCTGAAAACTGAAGTGGCGAAGGCGGCGGAGCGCGGATCTGCCGAAAGCCGTTGGACACTGGATTCGGCGCGGGAACTCTATGACCTGCCCTTCAACGACCTGCTCTACCGGTCGCATGGCATCCATCGCGCCAACTTCGATCCGAATGAGGTTCAGCTCAGCAAGTTGCTCAACATCAAGACCGGCGGCTGTCCCGAGGATTGCGGCTATTGCAGCCAGTCCGCCCATGCTTCCGGTCTCGTGGCCTCCAAGCTCATGAAGCTTGACGACGTCATGTCGGAGGCCCGAAAGGCCAAGGAGAGCGGCGCCACCCGCTATTGCATGGGCGCTGCCTGGCGCAGCCCGAAGGCGCGGGACGAGGCGGCGATCGTCGCCATGGTCAAGGGCGTGAAGTCGCTCGGCCTCGAAACCTGCATGACCCTCGGGATGCTCTCGTCCGAGCAGGCCGAAACCTTCGCCGACGCCGGTCTCGATTATTACAATCACAACGTTGACACCTCGGAACGCTTCTATCCCGAAGTCATCACCACCCGCAGCTTCTCCGATCGCCTGGAGACCCTGGCGCATGTGCGCGAAGCCGGCATCAAGGTCTGCAGCGGCGGCATTCTCGGCATGGGCGAGACGGTCGACGACCGGATCGACATGCTCGTCACGCTCGCCAATCTGCCGGAGCCGCCCGAGAGCGTGCCGATCAATCTGCTGATCCCGATGCCGGGAACCAGAATGGCCAATGTCGATCCCGTCGACCCGATCGAATTCATCCGCATCATCGCGCTGGCGCGGCTGATGATGCCGGCGTCCTCCGTCCGCCTGACGGCGGGGCGCACCGCCATGAGCGACGAGATGCAGGCGCTGTGCTTCTTTGCCGGCGCCAACTCGATCTTCATCGGCGATACGCTGCTGACGGCGGCCAATCCTGGTAATGACCGGGATTCGAACCTCCTCGCCCGGCTCGGCATGACCGCTACCAGCCTGGAGATCCCGGGTGAGTGCTGACCGGCTTGCCCGCTACAGCGCGGCGCTCGGCCAGCTTCGCCAAAAGGGCCGGTTACGCGCGCTGAAGCGCGATACCGGCGCCGACTTTACCTCCAACGACTATCTGGGGCTGGCCGCATCGACCGAGATGCGCGACGCATTGCTCGCCGCGATCGAACGCGGCGTTCCCGCGGGCGCCGGCGGATCGCGCCTGCTGCGCGGCAACCATGCTGAGCATGAGGCGCTCGAGGAAGAGGCCGCCGCCTTCTTCGGCTGCGAGCGGATGCTTTACTTCGGCAGCGGCTACGCCGCCAATCTGGCGATCCTCTCAACCTTGCCGCAGCGCGGCGATCTCATCGTCTACGATTGCCTCGTCCACGCCAGCGCGCATGAAGGAATGAAGGCGGGGAAGGCCGAGATGGCCGCAGTGCCGCATAATGATCCCGATGCGGTCGAGGATGCGATCCGCGCCTGGCGCGCCGCTGGCGGCACCGGCTTTCCCTGGATCGTCGTCGAGAGCCTCTATTCGATGGATGGTGACCGCAGCGCGCTCCCCGCGCTTCTGACTATCGCCGATCGCCACAATGGCTTTCTCTTTATCGATGAGGCGCATGCAACGGGTGTGCATGGCAGAGGCGGGATCGGCTATTCGGCCGAGTTCGAAGGCCGCGACAACGTCATCGTTCTCCATACCTGCGGCAAGGCGCTGGGTTCGGCTGGCGCGCTTGTCGGCGCCAATCGCGTGCTCTGCGATTTCCTCGTCAATCGGGCGCGTCCTTTTATCTATTCGACGGCGCCGTCTCCGCTGCAGGCGGCCTGTGTGCGCCATGCGCTCGGCATTCTCGCCAGTGAGCCGGAGCGGCGCAGCCGGCTACATGCGCTGATCGACTATGCCAACGCCGAATTCTCCGGCCGCTTCGGCATGCCAGCAAGCGGCACGCAGATCCTGCCTGTCATCATCGGCGACAACAGCCGCACGGTTCGTATCGCGGAGCGAATGCAAGTGAGAGGCTTTGATATCCGGGCGATCCGCCCGCCGACCGTGCCTGCGGGCACGGCCAGGCTCCGCATCACGATCACACTCAATGTCGATAGGCCCGCCATTGCACGAATGATGGATGGATTGGCAGAGGCGATGGAAGAGGAAAGAGCATGAGCAGGTACTTCGTTGTCACCGGAACAGATACCGGCATCGGCAAGACCGTCTTTTCGGCGGCGCTGGCAGGCGCGCTCGATGGCTATTACTGGAAGCCGGTGCAATCGGGCCTCGATGAGGAGACGGATAGCGAGACCGTGAGGCGGCTATCCGGTCTGTCGGCGGAGCGGATATTCCCGGAAGCCTGGCGCCTGCAGACGCCGGTCTCTCCGCATCTCTCGGCCGAGATCGATGGCGTGGCGATCGACCCCGATGCGCTTCGGCTTCCTGAGACCGACCGTCCCCTTGTCGTCGAAGGCGCCGGCGGGCTGCTCGTCCCGCTGACCCGGCAAAGCACCTACATCGACGTCTTCGCCCGCTGGGGCCGGCCTGTCATTCTCTGCGCGCGCACCGGGCTGGGCACGATCAATCACACGCTTCTCTCCGTCGAGGCGTTGCGCCAGCGGCGCATCCCGATCATGGGGATTGCCTTCATCGGCGAGGAACGCTCTGACACGCAGGCGATCATTGCCGAGATGAGCGGCGTGCCGGTTCTCGGCCGTCTGCCCGTGCTTGATGTGTTGACGTCGGAGAACCTGCGCCAGGCGTTCAGGGATCATTTCGATCTCTCCATCCTTCTCGAAAAGGCTGCGGCATGACCGGCACTGCGAAGACATCGCCGGTCTGGCACCCGTTCAGCCAGCACAAGCTCGAACCGGCCTTCAAGAAGATCGTCAAAACCGAAGGCGCCCATCTGATCGACGAAGACGGTCGCTCTGTTCTCGATGCGATTTCCTCCTGGTGGGTGATCACGCATGGGCATCGCCATCCCGTGATCACTGAGGCGATCCGGCTTGCGGCGGAGCGCTACGACCAGATCATCTTTGCCGAATATACCCACGAGCCGGCCGAGGAATTGGCGAGGGGACTGATCGAACTTGCGCCGCCTGAAATGGCGCATGTCTTCTATTCAGATAGCGGATCGACAGCGGTCGAAGTCGCGCTGAAGATGGCGCTCGGATTCTTCCACAATAACGGCGCGCCGCGCTCGCGCGTCGTCGTCATGGAGCACGGCTACCACGGCGATACGATCGGCACGATGTCCGCAGGCGAACGCGGCGTCTTCAACGCCGCCTATGCGCCGCTGCTCTTCAATGTCGACACGATCCCCTTTCCGGAACCCGGCCGCGAGCAGCAGACGCTCGATGCCCTCGAGCGGTTCTGTCGCGGTGGGGATGTCGCAGCCCTGTTGATCGAGCCGCTGGTCCTCGGCGCGGGTGGTATGAAAATGTATCCGGCTCATCTCCTGGCGGAGTTCCGGCGCATCACTCAGCGATACGGTACGCTGCTGATCGCCGACGAGGTGATGAGCGGATGGGGGCGGACGGGATCGCTGCTCGCCTGCGATCAGACCGGTCTCGCGCCCGATATCCTCTGCCTGTCGAAGGGTATCACCGGCGGCGCCCTGCCGCTGGCGGTCACTCTGTGCACCGCCGAGATTTTCGACGCGCACCTCTCCGAAGACCGCCGCCGGACCTTCTTCCATTCGAGCTCCTATACGGCCAACCCGATCGCCTGCGCCGCAGCCGTCGCCAATCTCCAGATCTGGCGTACCGAACCGGTCGCCAAGCGCATCGAGGCCGTGGCGGCAATGCATCGCAACAGGCTGGCGCGGCTTCGCTCGGATCCGCGTTTCGCCAATATCCGCCAGCAGGGCACGATTGCGGCTCTCGATCTCGCGGCCGATACGACGGGCTACCTCTCGGAAGTGGGGCCGCGCCTCAGAGCCTTCTTCCGCCAGCGCGATCTCCTCATCCGCCCGCTCGGCAACGTCATCTATCTGATGCCGCCCTACTGCGTGACCGAGGCGGATCTCGACAAGGCCTACAACGCCATCGACGAGGCCGCCGATTTCATCAGGAGCGCGGCGCGATGACGGTTGCCAGCCGGATGGCGGGCTTCGGGCATTACGTGCCCGGGCGGCGCGTCGACAATCTGGAGCTCGAGCTGCAGCTGGGTCTCGACGCCGGCTGGATCGAACGGCGCACCGGCATCCGCTCGCGGCGCTGGGCGGCAGCGGGAGAAACGCTGACGGATATTGCGGCGAAAGCAGGCGAGATGGCTCTTCAGGAGGCAGGCGTCGATCGCAAGACCGTGGCGCTGACGCTGCTTGCAACATCGACGCCGGATCATCTCCTGCCGCCATCGGCACCGTTGCTGGCATTCCGTCTTGGCCTGTCTTCCTCGGGCGCGATAGATCTTGCGGGCGCCTGCTCCGGCTTTCTCTATGCACTGGTGCTCGCCGACGGCTTCGTCAGGGCGCATGGCAAGCCGGTGCTCGTCATTGCCGCCAACATCCTGAGCCGGCGTATCAACATGAAGGAGCGGGGTACGGCCGCAGTCTTTGCCGATGCCGCCGGCGCCGTCCTGCTGATGCCGTCGGCCGTGCGGGATAGCGGTGTGATCGGTGTCGAGCTTATCCAGGAGGGGCAGAATTACGATCTGATCCAGATCCCCGCCGGTGGCAGCGCGCGGCCATTCGAGCCCGGTTTCGACATCGGCGAATTGCGCATGACGATGCGCGACGGCAAGGCGGTCTTCGCGCACGCCGTGCGGATGATGACGCAATCGGCGGCACGGGCGATGGAGCAGGCGGGACTTGTCGCGCAGGATATCGGCCGCTTCGCACCGCATCAGGCCAATTCCCGCATCATCGATGCGGTTTGCGACCAGCTTTCGATTGCGCCGGATGTCGCGCTGCGCACCATCGGCGAGTTCGGCAATTCCTCCGCGGCGACCATTCCCCTGTCGCTCTCGCTGGCCAATAAAGAGCGGCGCTTTGCTTCCGGCGAGTGCCTGCTGCTGGCGGCGGCCGGCGCTGGCATGGCCGGTGGGGCTGTTGCCTTCCGCGTTGCCTGACTAGCGCGAAATCCGCGTCGAAAGGATGATCGACGAGAGCGTCCGCTCGACGCCCTCGATCGTGCCGATATCGTCGATCATCTGGTCGAGCTCGGAGATCGACGGTGCGGCGATGATGGCGATCAGGTCGAAGCTGCCGCTGACGGAATGCACCTCGGTGACGGCGGTCATCTTTTCCAGCGACGCCGTCACCTGCGACAGCGCCTTCGGCGCAATGGTGATCAGGATATGCGCGCGCACCAGGCTGGAGGCATAGCTTTCCGAGAGCCGGATCGAATAACCGGCGATGACCTTGTCTCTCTCGAGACGTTCGAGACGGGCCTGTACAGTGGTGCGCGACAGCGACAGCCGCTTGGCGAGAGTCGCGACCGGCATCCGGGCATTTTCGCTAAGCACGGCGAGCAGCTCGCGATCTTTGTCAGATAGTGCCATGCTTCCCACAATCTGCCGATCATCTCCGGCATTATGCCGAATTATCTACGTCATATTGCTCATAATGTCGCTATGAATCGTCCTGCCTCGGCGGCAAACTTATAAAAATCTTATAGGCAAACCCCAGGGGATTTATATGAAGGAAATAGTGGTTATCGGTGCTGGCAAGATCGGCGGAGCGATTGCGCTGATGCTGGCGGAGACGGGTGACTACAAGGTCGTGGTCACCGATCGCGACGAGAAGCAGCTTTCGAAGATCGACCGCCATCCGGCGATCTCGACCGCAGCCGTCGACATCACCGATAGCGCCGCGCTGGTCGCCGTCCTCAAGGGCAAGTTCGCCGTTCTCTCGGCCGCCCCCTTCAACCTGACCGGCAAGGTTGCCGAAGCAGCGCTCGCAGCTTCCGTCCACTATCTCGATCTCACCGAAGACGTCGCCACGACCAAGAAGGTCGAAGAGCTTGCGAACGGTGCCGATGTCGCCTTCATTCCGCAATGCGGCCTGGCGCCGGGCTTCATCTCGATCGTCGCCAATGAGCTTGCCACCCGTTTCGACACGCTCGACAGCGTTCGCATGCGCGTCGGCGCCCTGCCGCAATATCCGTCGAATGCTCTGAACTATAACCTGACCTGGAGCACGGACGGGCTGATCAACGAATATATCGAGCCCTGCGAAGCTGTCGTCGAAGGCAAGCTCGTCACGGTTCCGGCGATGGAAGAGCGCGAAGAGTTCTCGCTCGATGGCGTCACCTACGAAGCCTTCAACACGTCCGGCGGCCTCGGCACGCTGGCGAAGTCGCTCGAAGGCCGCGTGCGGACCATGAACTATCGCACGATCCGCTATCCCGGCCATCAGGCAATCATCAAGGCGCTGCTGAACGACCTCAACCTGAAGAACCGCCGTGACGTCCTGAAGGACCTCTTCGAGAACGCACTTCCGGCCACCATGCAGGACGTTGTCGTGATCTTCGTCACCGTCTGTGGCTGGAAGGATGGCCGCTACATGCAGGAGACCTACGCGAACAAGGTCTATGCAGGCGTCGTCGCCGGCAAGAAGATGAGCGCGATCCAGATCACCACGGCAGCCGGCATCACCACGGTTCTCGATCTCCTCGCAGACGGCAAGCTCCCGCAGAAGGGCTTCGTTCGCCAGGAGGAGATCACCCTGGCCGACTTCCTGAACAGCCGCTTCGGCCGGGTCTATGATCCGGAAGCGATGCGCCTGAAGCAGGCGATGTAATTCTGCGCTGAGCAGGTAAGAACGCCCGGCCGCGAAAGCGATCGGGCGTTTTTTGTTGCCTAGTTGACCAACTGGCTGAGAATTTCGAGCGGGTGAGGCGGGCGGATGGCATCGATCGCCTTTGCCTGCGAGCGGCAGGAATAGCCGGTCGCCATGACGACAGTGTCATCCGACGAGGCGGCGATGGGGCCGGCCCAGCTCATCGCATAGAGCTGTTCCGAGACGGCGCGGTTGCAGGTCTCGTGGCCGAAAGTTCCGGCCATGCCGCAGCATCCGGCCTGGATGGTTTCAAGCTTGATCTGGACGGCGTCGAAGACGGCTTTCCACTGTGCCGTCGAGGCCGGAGCATTGCTGCGTTCGGTGCAATGCGGCAGCAGCTGGAAGCGCTTGCCGGAGGGCGTCGTGATGTTTTTCGCCAGCCGCTCGAGATTGGCGGTCAGCCATTCCTGCGGCAGCAGCACCGGTGCGGAGAGTGCGGTGCCCTTGTATTCGCTGCGGAAGGCGAGCGTCATGGAGGGATCGAGGCCGACAAGCGTCACGCCGGTCTCCGCGAGCCGCTGCAAATGGTTCGCGGTCTTGAGGGCAGCCTTCTCGAACTGGCCGAGATAGCCGTGAACATGCAGCGCCTTGCCGTTGACATGCGATGCGGCAAGCAGCGGCGAAAGCCCCATCTTCTGCGCCAGCTTGATTGCGGCGATCACCACGTCGGGCTCGAAAGACGCCGTGAAGGCATCCGGCACGAAGACGACGATGGCCTGCCGCTCGGCGGCGGAGAGCTTGGCAAGGGCCTCGGGGTCCGCATTGGCGATGCCGAGACGGCTTGCCGCCGTCTGCAGTGACGTCTTCGGCAGCAATGGAAGCGATGTCAGGCCGGCGGTCCGCATCAGGCGCTGGCCGAGAGCCGTTCCGGCGGCGAGATTGTAGAGCGGCCTAACTCTTCTCATCCACGGCAGAGTGGTCTCGATTGCCGAGACGAGCGGGTCCTTCAGCGGCCGCAGGTAGCGGCCATAGTAGAGCTCCAGGAACTTGGAGCGGAAGGCGGGGACGCTGACCTTCACGGGACATTGCCCGGCGCAGGCCTTGCAGGCGAGGCAGCTGTCCATCGCCTCGCGCACCTCATGGGAAAAGTCGGCGCGGTTTTTGGGATTGAGGCTGTTGAAGAGGCGCGCCGGAAGACGGGCAAACGAGTTGCCGCTCCGCAGACGTCCGGCTTCCTTGCGGGGATCGATACCCTTGTCGGCAAGCAGCCGCAGCCATTCCCGCATCAGCATGGCGCGGCCCTTAGGCGAGAACCGCCTGTCACGCGTGGCCTTGTAGGAGGGGCACATCGGGCTCGTCTCGTCGAAATCGAAACAGGCGCCGTTGCCGTTGCAATAGGCGGCATTGTCGAAAGCGGCGCGGATCTCGTTGCCGATCACCCGGTCGGATGCACCGCGCAACGGCACCTCGTCGATCTTCAGGAGAGGGGCGGGGGCCGAAGACGGCGCGGCGATCTTGCCGGGATTGAGCCGGTTTTCCGGGTCGAAGGCGCGCTTGATGTCCTGGAGGTCGGGATAGAGATCACCGAAGAATTCGGGCACGTATTCGGAGCGCACACCCTTGCCATGCTCGCCCCACAAGACGCCGCCATGCTTGCGCGTCAGCGCCACCACGGCATCGCTGATCCGGCGCACCATCGGCACATGATCCTCGCGGGTGAGATCGAGCGCCGGGCGGACGTGGAGCACGCCGGCATCGACATGGCCGAACATGCCGTAGGAGACGCCGGCATCGTCGAGCAGCGCGCGGAACTCGCGGATATAGGCCGCGAGATTCTCCGGCGGCACCGCCGTGTCCTCGACGAAGGCAACCGGCCTGATGGGGCCATCGACATTGCCGAGCAGGCCGACGGCGCGCTTGCGCATCGTCCAGATCGCCTCGATATCCTGGGGATCGCGGGCAACCGTGTAGCCGAGCCGTCCGGCATCCTGCCCCCGATCGAGCGTTTGCGTCAGTGCCGCTAGTTTCTCTTCGAGCCCGGCTGCATCATCGGCAAGCACCTCGACGATGTTGATGCCGTTTGCCGCAACCGCGTCACCCTCCGGAAAGAAGCCGGCGATGCCGGTCCAGACAATGTCCTTCCGGGCGAGACCGAGAACCTTTTCGTCGACGGTCTCGACCGAGGCGACCTTCAGCGCCGTCAGGCTGCGGGCATCCTCGAGCGCCGCGTTGAAGTCGCCATAGCGGATATTGACGAGTGCGGCCTTTGCCGGGATCGGCAGGAGGTTCAGCTCCGCCTCGGCAATCATCGCCAGCGTGCCTTCCGAACCGCAAAGGATGGCGTTCAGGTCAAAACGGCCGTCCTCGCGGCGGATATGGGCGAGGTCGTAACCGGTCATATAACGGTTGAGCTTCGGAAACACCGCGGCGATGCGCTCGCGCTTTTCCCGCGCGATTGTCTCCACCGTGCGGTGGATGTCGCCGATGCGGTCCTGCTGCGCCATGATGCCGGCAAGCTCCGCATCATCCATCGGTCGCGACCACCATTCCGAACCGTCGGTCAGGACGATATGCAGGCCGAGCACGTGATTGGAGGTCTTGCCATAGAGGCAGGAGCCCTGGCCGCAGGCATCCGTCGAGACCATGCCGCCGATCGTCGCGCGGTTCGAGGTCGATAGCTCAGGTGCGAAGAAGAGGCCGTAGGGCTTCAGCGCCCGGTTCAGCTGGTCCTTGACGACACCGGCCTGGACGCGGGCGACCCGTCTTGTGGGATCGATCTCCAGAATGCGGTTCATATGCCGGGAACAGTCGACCACCACGCCTGAGGTCAGCGATTGGCCATTGGTGCCGGTGCCACCGCCGCGGGGTGCGATCGCGATCTTCTGGAAGCGAGGTTCCGAGAGGACGCTGGCGATCACCTTCAGATCATCGACACCCTTCGGAAACAGGATGCCGGACGGCACGATCTGGTAGATCGAATTATCGGTCGCCGAAACCGTGCGCGAGGCAGCGCTCGTTTCCACGTCGCCAGCAAACCCGGCTTCGACGAGACGTTCGAAGAAGCCGGGATGTGATGGCTGCTGACCATGATCGGAGCGAAGACGTGGGATCATTGCCGAGTGGTGCCGGAATCCTATCAGGTCCGCAATGCGGCGCAGGCGCGCTCGATGCGGTCGAGGGCCTCGACGAGCTCCGCTTCCGATGTCGCGTAGGAAATCCGGAAGTAGGGCGAAAGTCCGAACGCCGATCCCGGAACCACCGCGACATGCGCCTCTTCGAGCAGGTAATCGGTGAAATCCTGATCGGCTTCCAGCCTCTTGCCCTTCGGCGTCGTCTTGCCGAGAACGCCCGCACATCCCGAAAAGGTGTAGAAGGCGCCTTCCGGCGCGCGGCATTCCAGGCCGTCGATCGCGTTCAGCCGGGAGACGACGAGATCGCGCCGCTGGCGGAAGCTGTCGCGCCGGCCCTTCAGGAAATCCTGCGGCCCGTTCAGCGCCTCGACGGAGGCCGCCTGGCTGACGGAGGAGGGGCAGGAGGTGGCCTGGCTCTGGATAACCGCCATGGCCTTGATCAGCGCCTTGGGGCCACCGGCATAGCCGATGCGCCAGCCGGTCATCGCATAGGCCTTCGACACGCCATTGATGGTCAGCGTGCGCTCCTTCAGCCGCGGCTCGATGGCAACCGGCGTCACGAAGGCGAAATCGTCATAGACGATGTGCTCGTACATGTCGTCGACCATCAGCCAGACATGCTGATGGCGCAGAAGCACGTCGAGCAGCGGGCGGTAGTCTTCGGCGCTATAGGCAGCACCCGACGGGTTGGACGGCGAGTTGAGCAGCACCCAGCGGGTCTTCGGCGTGATCGCCTTTTCCAGCTGCTCGGCCTGCAGGCGGAATCCCGCCTTTGCATCGCAGGGGATGAGCACGGAAACGCCGCCGCAGATCTCGACGATATCGGAATAGGACGTCCAGTAGGGGGTCGGGATGATCACCTCGTCGCCCGGATCGATGCTCGCCATGAAGGCGTTGAACAGGATCTGCTTGGCGCCAGTAGCAACCGTCACTTCCTCGGTCGTATAGTCGACGCCGTTCTCACGGCGGAACTTCTCGACGATCGCCTTCTTCAGGGCCGGTGTGCCGTCGAGAGCGGTATATTTCGTCTCCCCGGCATCAATCGCCCGCTTGGCGGCATCCTTGACGTTGTCGGGCGTATCGAAATCGGGCTCGCCGGCGCCGAGAATGATGACCGGAAGGCCATCACGCTTCATGGCGGCGGCCTTCGCGCCGATCTGCAGGATCTTCGAAACGCCGACCGAGGCGATCCGCGAAGCGGGCCGGAAGCCCGCCTCCTCGATTTTCGCTGAAACCGTCATCAGAGGTCTACCTTATGCGATGTCGAAGGACACGCCCTGTGCCAAAGGCAGGGCCTTCGAATAGTTGATCGTGTTGGTCGCACGGCGCATGTAGGCGCGCCAGGCGTCCGAGCCGGATTCGCGGCCGCCGCCGGTTTCCTTTTCGCCGCCGAATGCCCCGCCGATTTCGGCGCCGGATGTGCCGATATTGACGTTGGCGATACCGCAATCCGAACCGTCGGCGGCAAGGAAGCGCTCTGCCTCACGCATGTCGAGCGTGAAGATCGACGAGGAGAGGCCGGCACCGACCGCATTGTGATCGGCAATGACGGCGTCGAAATCGGAGTATTTCATGACATAGAGGATCGGCGCGAAGGTTTCTTCGAAAACCGGACCTTCATGCTTCGGCATTTCGACCAGCGCCGGCTTGACGTAATAGGCATCGGGATGGCCGAGATCGACACGGTCGCCGCCATGGACGTTGCCGCCATGCGCGCGGGCTTCGCCGAGCGCCTTCTGCATGCCGTCATAAGCGGCCTTGTCGACGAGCGGGCCGACGAGAGCTGCGCTGTCGAGCGGGTTGCCGACGGAGACGCTGGCATAGGCCTTTTTCAGGCGCGGAACGAGCTCTTCATAAACGCTGTCGTGGACGAAGAGGCGGCGAAGCGTCGTGCAGCGCTGACCGGCGGTGCCCATGGCACCGAAGGCGATGGCGCGCAGCGCCATGTCGAGATCGGCCGACGGGCAGACGATGCCGCCGTTGTTGCCGCCGAGTTCGAGGATAGAACGGGCAAAGCGCTTGGCAAGGCGCGGACCGACTTCACGGCCCATGCGGGTGGAGCCCGTCGCCGAGACCAGCGCGACGTTTTTGTGGTCGACGAGTGCTTCGCCGATCTCGCGGCCGCCGATGATGACCTGCGACAGGCCGGCCGGCGCGTCGCCGAAGCGCTTCAGGGCGCGCTCCAGAATGGCCTGCGATGCGAGCGCCGTCAGGGGCGTCTTTTCCGACGGCTTCCAGACGACGCTGTTGCCGCAGACGAGAGCCAGTGCGGCATTCCAGGACCAGACGGCAACCGGGAAATTGAAGGCGGAGATGATGCCGACGACGCCGAGCGGGTGCCAGGTTTCCATCATCCGGTGGCCGGGACGTTCGGTGGCGATCGTCAGGCCGTAAAGCTGGCGCGACAGACCGACTGCGTAATCGCAGATGTCGATCATTTCCTGCACTTCGCCGAGACCTTCAGACGGGATCTTGCCGGCCTCGATCGAGACGAGGCGGCCGAGATCGGCCTTGGCGGCGCGCAATTCCTCGCCGAGAAGACGCACGAGTTCGCCGCGCTTCGGAGCGGGCGTCAGGCGCCAGGTCTGGAAGGCGGCATGCGCCTCTTCGATCGCGGCGGCTGCACCCTTCGCGTCGACGGTCTTCAGCTTGCCGATCTTCTCGCCGGTGATGGGCGAGAAGGAAACCATGCTGCCATCGGTATAGGCAGACTTGTCGACGCCGAGGCGATCGAGAATGGCGTGTGCTTCGTCGAGGACGGAAGAGGACTTTACGGAAATGTTCATGTGCCGGACTCCTGTGCGGATTGCTGCCGTGTGTTGACGATTACTGAGCCGCGGGGCGGCGCGAGAGCCTCGAAAGGCATTCGTCGATTGATGCTTGCTCGATCCCTGCATAGTGATCGAATTCGTTGAGAACCTTGGCGCCGAGATCGGTCTCGAAGCGCTGCTGGTTGGGGCTGGCGACGAATTCCTGTTGCGCGCCGTCGCCGAGATTGGATTGGAAAATCCCGGCGGCGCTGACCGGCAGGAAGTCTTCGTAGACGATCGGGTCGAACTGGACGAGACCGTCCGAAATCAGCGTTTCGATGTCGGCCGCATCCGTCGATGCCTTCATGCCCTTCTCGGTCAGCGAATAGCTGAAATAGCCGAGCCCTTCGGCGCGGATCGCCGCCCAGTCATCGGGGAAGGCCTCGAAGGTGGCGGCAAGCGCTGCCTCGTAGGCATCGGCATTCGAACCGTCGGCCGCCGGGCGCACGACCTTGCGCGACTGTTCCAGAAGCTGGTCGTAGAGGCCGCGGCCCTTCGGCGTCAGCGCAATGCCGCGCTGTTCGATCTCGCCGAAACGCGCTGTATGCGAGCCGGTCTGCCAGCCGCCCTTGCCATCTGAAAAGGCGACGGCTTCTTCGAGCGCCTTGAACGATGTCTGGCGCAGCAGAATGGCGCAGCGCCGGGTCGGCGGACCCTCCACAACGGCCTTCGGCGCAATGCCGTAGTTGGGCATCAGGCTCTGCACCTTGTCGATATCGAGCGTGCGCGGCGTCAGGTGATTGATATGCGGACCCTTGAAGGAGACGACGTCGGCAATCAGGCGGTGCGCGTCATGCAGACGATGGTACATCGCGACATCGACGATCGCCTTGTCGTGCCAGCGGAAGGTTTCGAGCACGGCAGCCACGAAACGATCGGCATCGTCCTTGGTCAGCCCGCCGTTCTCTTCGGCTTTCTTCGTCAGCTCGATCGCCTCATCGGTGAAGATGCGGCGGGTCGCCAGGATCTTTGCCGCTTCCTCGCGCAGCTCAGCGTCGGCAATGAGATCAAGGCGGAGCAGCGAGGTGAAGACGCGGAAGGGATTGCGCTTCAGCGCGGCGTCGCCGACCGGCCGGAAGGCGGTCGAATGAACCGGAACGCCTGCAGTCGAGAGATCGTAATAGCCGACCGGATACATGCCCATGACGGCAAAGACGCGACGCATCATCGCCAGTTCTTCAGCCGTTCCGAGACGGATCGCGCCGTGGCGTTCCTCGGAAATGCGCTCCAGATTGTCGGTCGCTTCAAGGCGCGTCTTGAGTTCCGGCTCGGCGGAGAGGGCCTCGTCATTGACGCGGGCGACCAGGTCCATCAGCGTTCCGTAAGCGGGAACCTCGGTGCGGTACATGGCCGACATGGCCGCGGAAAAGGACGACCGGATTTCGCTCGACGTGATGTGCTTCGTCATTTTGCTCAACCTTCGAAAACGATAGGACTTCATGCTCGAAATGCACTATATTCCGTCCATATAGTCTCGTGTTGTGAAATCTACACCTAACTTGATGCCGAAACGGAATGACATGCGCAGAAGCCTGGTTCCCGACATCGTCACGTTGCAGGCTTTCGAATGCGCCGCACGGCATGGAAATTTTTCGCGCGCCGCCGAGGAGCTGAACCTGACGCAGAGCGCCATCAGCCGCCAGATCGCCGATCTCGAAAAGCAGACGGGGCTGAAGCTGTTCGAACGGATACGCCAGCGGGTCATCCTGTCGGAGGCCGGGCGCCGGCTGCTTCCGGAGGTCCGGGATCTTCTGTCGCGCTCAGAGCGGCTGATGATCGATGCGGCCGCCGCCGGACGCATGCGCGCCACGCTGAAGGTCGCGACCCTGCCGACATTCGGGGCGAAATGGCTGGTGCCGCGGCTCGGCCGCTTTCTGGCGCGTTGCCCCGATGTGTCGCTGACGATCGAATCCCGCTCGAAGCCGTTCAGCTTCATGGAAGACAGCTTCGATCTCGCCATCCATTACGGCCTGCCGGTCTGGGCGGGCGGCACTCCGGTCTTCCTCTGCGACGAAACCGTGATCCCGGCCGCAAGCGCCGAGCTCGCCAAGCGGTACCGAGTCGACGGCCGCCCGGACTTCACGCAGATGCCGCTTCTGCATCTGACCACCCGCCCGAAGCTGTGGTCCGATTTCTCCCGCCTGCAGGAACTCGGCATCGAAAACGCCTATCACGGCCTGCGTTTCGACCAGTTCTCGATGATGGTCTCGGCCGCCATATCCGGCCTCGGCGCCGCCCTGCTGCCGACCTACCTGATCGAGGAAGAACTGCGCTCCGGCCTCCTCACCCCGCTGCTGCCGACGACGATGCGCACCGAAAACGCCTACTACGTCGTCCGCCCCGAGGAAAAGCAGAGCCATCCCGTGGCGGAGGAGTTCCAAAGCTGGCTTTTGTCGGAAGTGGGCGCGGATGAGCCGGTGGCCGCAAGCGTGGCCCGCGCGGAGTAGCGCTGTCTGACGACTAGCGCGTCTCGCGATCGATATCCCGGCGCAGCACGACCGCCGTGGTGATGTCGTCGACGGTCTCGTGGCTGGCGATCATATCGCGGATACGATTGAGATCGTCGATCGAGGCTGCTTCCAACTCTATTATAAGGTCGAGCTGACCGCTGACCGAGGAAACACGGCGAACCTGCGTATTGCGGGCAAGCAGATCGAGCAGACCGAGGGCGGGCGTCCGCTTCAGGCTGACCAGCAAGATCGCCCGGATGACATTGGCGTCGATCTCACCAATGTCGGCGCGATAGCCCCTGATAATGCCGCTGCGCTCGAGATTCGTAACACGCTCGCTCGTCGCGCTGCGCGACAGCCCGATTCTTCCGGCCAAAGTCTTCAGAGCGATACGCGCTTCCTTGGACAGGATCTGGAGTATCTCTCGATCTTTGACGTCGAGCTCACGCATGCCCATCCTCCTCAGGACCGGACATATGTCGGCCCATCCCGACAATATGCCGGTTTGATCCGACAGCTTACTTGATGCCTCAAAACACATTGCATGCCAAGTTGTTCGAATAAGAAATAGCTTGGAAAAACAACGACTATGACCGATCTTTCCCATCCGGCGCCACAGTTTTCTCCTGATGATGCGGAACGTCTCGCCAAGGATATATTCGGGGTTGAGGGAACCGCTTCGCCTCTTGATAGCGAGCGTGATCGCAACTACCGCATCAAGACGGAGATCGACGCCGGCTGGATCCTGAAGATCGTCAACTCGACCGAACCAAAGATCGAAAGCGAGTTCCAGACCGCTCTTCTTCATCATCTCGGCCGGGCAGCACCGGACCTCATGGTGCCGCACCTCAAGGAGAGCCGCGCGGGCGATTTTCTGGCCAGCACGGTTGCTGCCAATGGCGAGGCACATGCCGTGCGGCTCGTCGGCTGGCTGGCCGGCACGCCGCTTGCGGAGGTCGGCAGGACGACCGAGCTCATGCGTAGTTTTGGCCGCTCGCTGGGCGAGCTGGACCGTGCTCTTCAAGGCTTCATTCATCCCGGCGCCCTGCGCGATCTGGATTGGGATCTGCGTCATGCCAAGCGCGCGCGTCAGCGTCTCCACTTTATCAGGGACGAGAGCCGCCGGGCGATCCTCGAGCGATTTATCGCGACCTTCGAAAACAAGGTCGAGCCGAAGCTCTCGCGTCTGCGGTCACAGGTCATCCACAACGACGCCAACGATTGGAACATCCTCGTCGACGAGAACGACCATCAGCGGATTTCCGGCGTCATCGATTTCGGCGATGCCGTCCACACGGTCCTCATCGCCGAAGTCGCCATTGCCTGTGCCTACGCCATTCTCGATATGGAAGACCCGATCGGCGCGGCCGCTGCTCTCGCTGCGGGATTCCATGAGCGTTATCCGCTTCAGGCGGAGGAAATCGACGTCCTGTTCAACCTGATCGCAATGCGCCTCGTCACCAGCGTGACCTTCTCCGCGTCGCGTCACGAGCAGACCGGTGACAATCCGTACCTGGCAATCAGCGAGGCACCGGCCTGGCGATTGCTTGAAAAGATGGATGCGATGAACCCGCGCCTTGCGACAGCGATCCTCCGGAAAGCCTGCGGCTTCGATGCCATCGAGGGTGCCGGCGCGGTGCGCCGCTGGATTTCTGACAATAGCAAGTCGTTCGCGGATGTCGTTCGCCCTGCGGCGGCGCAGATGACCAAGGCAATCGTGCCTTATGGCGATCCCGCACATGTGATGACCGTTGCCTCGGCGGAGCAGCGTCCCGAAGAGGCGACAAAATGGTGGGACGACTTCTCGGCACGCCACAAGGTCACTCTCGGTATCGGCCCCTGGGGCGAGGCGAGAACCGTCTACACAGACAAGGCCTTTGAATCGCGCTTCATCGAAGGCAAGCGGCGAATTCACCATCTCGGCGTCGATCTGTTCATGCCGGCGCAAACGCCGCTCTTTACCCCCCTTGCGGCGACCGTGAAGAGCGTCGAGGTCGAGCGCGAACCTCTCGGCTACGGCGGCTTGGTCCTGCTTGAGCACCGGCCGGAAGGATGCCCGCCCTTCAACACGCTTTGGGGGCATATGGCCCATGAAGCCCTCGAACGCCTCAAGCCCGGCGATCGGCTGGAGGCCGGTGATCTCGTCGGCTACATGGGCGGCATCGGCGAGAATGGCGGCTGGACGCCCCATCTCCACTTCCAGGTATCATCAGATACCGAATTGACCGCGGCCGAGATCATCGGCGTCGGCGAGGCTGCCTATCTCGACGTCTGGGAAGACCTCTTTCCCGATGTCGCGGCGCTCGCCAAGATTCCGCCGGAAGCATTCGGTCAGACCGGGCGAACGAGGGAAGAAATCATTTCCAAGCGTCGGGAACTTCTGCTTCCCAACCTGTCGATTTCCTATTCCGAGCCGATCAAGTTCGTGCGTGGTGAAGGCGCGTGGCTGATCGACAATTTCGGCCGCG
The DNA here is from genome assembly GCF_040546565.1 of Rhizobium sp. OAE497. Lineage (NCBI taxonomy): Bacteria > Pseudomonadati > Pseudomonadota > Alphaproteobacteria > Hyphomicrobiales > Rhizobiaceae > Rhizobium > Rhizobium sp. OAE497. The sequence continues at coordinate 312,654 of NZ_JBEPOA010000002.1, read as the reverse complement.
CCTATCTCGATTGCTTCAACAACGTATGCCATCTCGGCCATAGCCATCCGGATGTCGTCGAGGCGGTCTCACGTCAGGCAGCCGTGCTCAACACCAATACGCGCTATCTTCACGACAACATCGTTGAATATGCCGAACGGCTGACGGCAACGCTGCCCGCGGGCCTCGCTGTTGCTTCCTTCGCTTGCTCGGGCAGCGAAGCCAATAGCCTGATGCTGCGCATGGCGCGCAATCATACGGGCCACAACGAGGCTATTGTCCTCGACTGGGCCTATCACGGCACGACGCAGGAACTGATCGATCTCAGTGCCTACAAGTATAAGCGCAAGGGCGGCAAGGGACGGCCCGACCACGTCTATGAAGCGGTCATTCCAGACAGCTACCACGCACCCGAAAGCTGGCCCCATGCGGAGCACGCCAAGCGTTTCGCCCAGAGCGTTGCGGATCATATCGAAGCGATGCGCAGAGATGGGCGCTCCCCGGGCTTCTTCATTGCGGAATCCATTCCGAGCGTCGCCGGTCAGGTCTTCTTGCCGGACGGCTATCTCAAGGAAGTCTATGCCATGGTCCGGGCGGCAGGCGGCCTTTGCCTGGCCGATGAGGTCCAGGTGGGCTTTGGCCGGGTCGGAAGCCACTGGTGGGCGTTTGAAACGCAGGATGTTGTTCCCGACATCGTCTCGATGGGCAAGCCGATCGGCAATGGTCACCCGATGTCGGCCGTGGTGACGACACGCGAAGTGGCGGACAGCTTCAACAACGGCATGGAGTATTTCAATACGTTCGCCGGAAATCCGGTGTCGTGTGCGATCGGGCTCGCCGTGCTGAATGCGATCGAGCGCGACCGCCTGCGGGAGAATGCTCTCAGCGTCGGCAACTATCTGCTCGATGGCTTCCGCAAGATGCAGCAGCGCTTCGACATCATCGGCGACGTGCGCGGGCTGGGGCTGTTCCTTGGTATCGAACTGGTCGTTGATCGCAAGACGAAAGCTCCGGCCACGGACCTGGCAAGGAAGATCAACGACGGGGCGCGCGAACGTGGGATCCTGATGGGAACGGAAGGGCCGCACGACAACGTCCTGAAGATGCGTCCGCCGATGGTCTTTTCGCAGGCCAATGCCGACCACCTGCTCGACGTGTTGAGCGCGAGCTTCGAAGCAGCCCTGAAATAGAGCGGAGAATCCAGCCTATCCCTGCACCGCTTGGCCGGTGCCGGGACGTTGCATCGCGCCCATAGCATCGGCCGGCAAAGTGCCGGTCGTTTCCGGCAATGTGTCAGCCCGACTGACATCTTGCCGGATGCCCATGGAAAACCGCCATGCAAAACTCTTCGGGTGACGGTTGCCCGGTGAGACCCACAAGAACGAAATAAAATAATCCCAGAGGAGATATGACGTGCCCAATCATAGGTTTAAAAGTTTCATCGCGGTCGCCGCTATCGCGGTTGCAGCCGCATTTTCAACGTCGCCGGCATCGGCCGACGAACTGAAGACGATTCAGGATTCAGGCGACCTTCGCGTTGCGATGAGCGGCCAGTATCCGCCGTTCAGCTTCGCGAACGACAAGAACGAGATCGTTGGCTTTGACGCCTCGATCAGCGAGGCCATGGCAGAGCGCATGGGCGTCAAGGCGAAGATCGTCACGACGCCATTCGACGGCATCATCGCCGGCCTTCTGGCCAAGAAATATGACGCAATCGTCGCGTCCATGACGATCACTCCCGAGCGCGAAAAAGCAGTCGACTTTGTCGGACCTTACTACCACGCCGGCCGCACGATCGTCGTCAAGGCGGACTCGCCGATCCAGAAGCTTGAAGAGCTCGCCGGCAAGACCGTCGGCGTCACGCTCGGCGATTCCCACGACAAGTGGGCGCGAGCCCAGGGCAATCTGACCGTGCGCACCTACAAGGGTCTTCCCGAAATGCTCGTCGACCTTGATGCCGGACGCATCGATGCGCTCGTCATGGACAGCATCCCCGTCATGGTCGCCGTCAAGGAAACGGGCCAGAAGGTTCGCATCCTCGATACCCCGAACATCGAAGGTGGCCGCGAAGCTCTCGGTATTGCGATCCGCAAGAACAATCCTGAGCTCAAGGCCAAGATGCAAAAGGTCCTTGAGGACATGCAGGCGGACGGCGCCTACGAAAAGATCTCGATGCAGTGGATTGGCCGCGACATCCGCTGATCCCGATAAGGGCCGGATCAATTCCGGCCCTGACCATTCGACTTTTCGGAGCGTTTCTATGGATTTGGCGCTTATGCAGCGCGTCCTCCCCTTCTTTTTGGAGGCTGCGTGGGTGACGGTGCAGATATCTTGTCTTTCACTTCTGCTCGGATTCCTGGTCGCGATCGCGCTGGTCGCTCTCCGGCTTTCCGATTTTCTTGCTGTCCGGTGCCTCTCGAGGCTCTATGTCAGTGTGTTCCGCGGCACGCCCTGCCTGGTTCAGCTCTTCGTCATCTACTTTGGCGGACCGCAAATGGGCCTGGAGCTTGACCCTTTCGTCGCCGGCGTGATCGGCCTCGGCCTGAACATTGCCGCGTACATGGCCGAATCCATCCGCGGAGCCATCGAGAATGTCGATCGTGGCCAGTCGGAAGCCGCCCGATCGATCGGATTTGGGCGGGCTGCAACACTCAGGCTCGTGGTGCTGCCCCAGGCGGCGCGGTTGATGATCAGACCGCTCGGCGTGAACGCCGTGGGGCTGATCAAGGGATCTGCCTTGGTGTCATCGATCTCCGTCGTGGAGCTGACTTACACCGCCCAGCGGTTCATCAGCTCAACCTACAAGCCGTTCGAAATCTTCTCGGTATCCGCGGTGCTTTACATCGTCATGGTCTATGCGGTCCGGTTGGTCGTCGATCGCCTTGATCAGCGTTTCGCGGCAAGGTGAGGACGCCGATATGCAGAATCTGGATTTCTCCATCGTTACACCCTATGCCGGGCTTCTTGCGACCGGCTTGTGGTGGACACTCGTCATGTTCGTCGGCTCAAGCATACTGAGCCTTACCTTCGGCATCGGCTTTGCGCTCGTGCTGCTTTACGCCCCGTGGTTCTGGGCCTTGCCGGTTCGCTTTCTGACCTGGCTTCTCATGGGAACGCCGCTGCTTCTGCAGCTCTATCTGATCTATTACGGTCTGGTGCAGGTCGGCATCGACATTCCGGCGATCGGCGCCGGTATCATCGGCCTAAGCCTGCATTTTGCCGTCTATAATGCCGACGTCTTCAGAGCCGGAATATTGTCTGTCGACGCAGGACAAATGGAAGGCGCCCGTTCGATCGGGCTCAGCCGCGGTCAGGCACAGCGCTACGTTATCGTCCCACAGGCGCTGCGCCGGACGATTGCACCCATCGGAAACAACCTGATCGTTCTCCTGAAGGACACATCGCTGGTCTCCATCATCGGCATTGCCGAACTGGTCTACAGCGCACAGCTCGCTATCAGCGAGACCTACAGCCCGTTCGAATTCTACCTGACTGTCGCCGCCATCTATTACGCGGCCAATCTTGTTCTCGAAGCCGGCCTGCAATTTCTTGAAATCAAGGTGGAGATGTCACGGTGAGCACCGCAAAGCTTATGGTCGAGGTCAAAGGTGCCCGGAAGGCATATGGGCCGCTGGAGGTCCTCAAGGGTATCGACCTCTCTGTGTCGCGGGGCCAGATCATCGCGATCATCGGCCCCAGCGGGTCAGGAAAAAGCACGCTTCTGCGATCGATCAATCAGCTCGAATTGCTCAACGCCGGAGAGATCTGGCTGGACGGCGAGCAGGTGAACAGGCCGCTTAAGGGGCAAGCCTTCGAGAAGCATATCAATGCCGTGCGCCAGCAGATGGGCATGGTATTCCAGCACTTCAATCTGTTCCCGCATCTGACGGTTTTCGAGAATATTGCGCTTGGGCCGATCAAGCTCAAAGGCCTTTCGAAGCAGGTGGCCCGGGAGCTCGCGCTCGGTCTGCTGTCGAAGGTCGGCCTTGCGGACAAGATCGATGAATATCCGTCCCGCCTGTCGGGTGGCCAGAAGCAACGCGTGGCCATTGCCAGAGCACTGGCCATGCAGCCGAAGGTGATGCTTTTCGACGAGGCGACATCGGCGCTGGATCCCGAGCTGGTGGATGAGGTCAACGCCGTGATGAAACAGCTCGCTGCCGAGCACATGACGATGTTGATCGTGACCCATGAAATGCGCTTCGCCGGCGAAGTCGCTGACCGGATCGTCTTCATGGACGGCGGTGTCGTCGTCGAGGAAGGGACGCCGCAACAGATCTTCCAGAATCCGGCGCAGGATCGAACCCGCTCGTTTCTGAAGAAACATCTGCACGACAGGTAAGGCTCACGCTCGCAGTGGAGGCTCGCCTGCCGAAAAAAGGCGCGCCCTGCTGGCGAAATAGTCAGCCTCCGGCCGCCAAAGGCGGAAAACACCGGGATTAGAGGGGTGGCACGGCGCTTGCTTCGATCTGATATCGACAGATCGATGGGTGCCCATGTTCAACCTTGCGATAACCTGCCTGCTTCTTGCCGCAGCACTTGGCCTCAGCCTGCGCCGGTTCAGCCTGCCATATCTTGCGAAAGGCGAGATTGCTGAGCAGTCCTCGCCGGTGACGATGGTGGCGAGTGCGGTGTTTCTGGCGGCGCTCGCGCTGGCGGTTTCCGATCGGGGACTGTGGTATGCGGCCGTCGCCATCGGCGGTGGCCTTCTGGTGGCGCTGGTCTTCGATCAGGACAATCCGCGGATGACGGCCGCTTTGTCGGTCGCCTGCCTGCTCAGCTACGTTGCGCTGAGATAGGCGGTCCCTCTTTCTTCGGAAGCGACCGGGCGACGGCGCTCAGCAGATCTGTTTGCGAGATCAGCCCGAGGATATGACTGTTGCCGTCGACGATGATGACGGCATGGGTGCGGCCATCGGTCAGAAGCGGCAGGAGATCGAAGGCCCGGTCTTCGGCGCGCGCGGTGACCGCTTCCGAAATCTGACCCTCCAGTGAGCCCGGCAGGAGCGCGATTTCGCGCAGGCCGACCGTTCCGATCAGCCGCCTCTCGGCGTCCCTGACCGGCAGCGTGCGGATATTGTGGTGGAGGAGCAGCCATCGGGCCTGCTCGACGGTACCATCGAAATCGATGGCGATGACGTCGCGCGACATGATGTCGGCGCAGGTGATTTCGGCGTTCGAGCGGGCAACGGCCTCGAATTCGACGCGGCGCAGCACGCGGCCGAGATCGGCGCGATCGATGTCGAAGACTTCGTTCAAGGCGGCGAGCGCCGCATCGATATCCTCGTCGCGAAATCCGGTGCGCTCGGCTGCCGGCGGATCGGCCGTCAGGTGCGTGTTCACAGGGGCGGCGGCAACATGCGGATAGTTGTGGCGCGACAGCTTGTGGAACAGCAGGCCGATCGCCACCAGCAGGCAGGAGTTCAGCGCCACCGGCACGAAGGGAAACAGCATTCCCCAACTGGCGACGACAGGTCCGCCGAGAACGGCCGTCAAAGCCGCAGCACCGCCCGGCGGATGCAGGCAGCGGGTGAAGGACATGGCGGCGATCGCCAGGGACACGCCGACGCCGGTGGCGATGATCGGATCCTTGATCAGGCTGGCGGCGGCAACGCCCATGATCGCCGAGATGGTATTGCCGCCGATGATCGACCAGGGCTGCGCCAGCGGGCTCGCCGGCACGGCAAAGAGCAGCACGGCGGAGGCGCCCATCGGCGCAACGATCAGCGGCAGATGCGATCCTTCGCCAAACAGCAATCCGCACATAAGGCCGGTGAGCGCGATCGCCACCAGCGCCCCGAGGCAGGCAAGAAGCCGGTCGCGAAGCGTCGCGCCCGCCAGCATGGGGTGGAAGAGCCTGGATGATAGGGAGCGCTTGCTCGCTGCGTCGCGCGGTCCTTTAGGGGGCATGGATCGGCCTGTCAGATGAATTGCTGTCTTCAGTGAGAAATCTGTGCCGGGGAGGCGGATGGCGCGGCAAGGAGCAGGTCCTTGAAGCCGCTAAGGGGATCAACGGTGATAGGGAATAAACCGCCGCATCGGCCAGGCATCTCAACTGTCGAGGCTCTTCTATTCTCGAAATGAGAACGCGATCAAGACCTGCTGTGCCAGAGAACCAGGACGAGGTGACGCATCTTGTGGTCCGAAGCGCGCTGTCCGTTCGGCACTAAACGCTAAACGACGGCAGGCGCTTCGATCGGGACGCCTGCCTCGGAGGCGGCGGAGATGAAGCTCAGCCTCGCTTCCAGCGGCGTGCGCAGCCCGGCCTCGACATCCGAGCAGATCTGCAGTGCTTCCATGAAGGCGCGGCCGGTCGAAACCGGCCATGCGTTCAGCAGGATGGCCAGCGCCTCTGCTGTCGTCGCCACGATATGCATGTCGCCCGTTCGCTTGCAGGCGACCAGAACCGGCATTTCCCAACGGCGTGTACTCATGTCCAGCCCTCAACCAAGACAGGAAAACCATACAGAGTACACCGTCACGGCGTCAAAGCCGGAAATCTCCGCATTCGCAGCATGATTAAGGAGGCGCTAAGCGGTTGTCCATGCCGTAGTCGGGAACCGGGAGGCCATTCCGCGAATTTATGGAATGCAGAGGAGATGACCATGATCCGCAAGCTGAAATCCGGCGAATACCGGCTTTATTCCCGCAAGGTCGATCCGAAGACCCACAAACGGCGCAATCTCGGGACGTTCAAGAGCCGCGAGGCGGCCGAGAAGCATAAGCGCGAGGTGCAGTATTTCAAGCGCCACGGCTGACGTCTGCGATCGTCCGGTTGCTCAAGGAGGATAGTGCAGTGGTCGACGACGAAGAAGTTCTGATGAAGCGCGACTGGCTGGCGACGGTCTCGGGCGTCCATCTTCACAATGTGCATGGCGACGATCTCGAGGAAAGCCCGTGCAACATGCTGCTCGGCAACGCGATCCTGCATGTGGCCAGCCTGGAAAAGGCCGCCTGCGAGCATCGCGGCGCCAAGGTTGTGATGGGAGAGCTGATGCTCGATTGCGCCGAATGCCGGGCGCTCGCCGAAAAATTCGGGGCGCGTCTGGCGGTTATCGAATAGGTGGCCCCTGACGTGGCGCGGCTGACTAGAGCGCCCCGTCCGCGCGGCCATCCCTGGCCGTCAGCAGGGCGAGAGCCGATTGCGCGACACCGACGATCGCTTCCAGCAGCTCGCTATCGCTCGCCTGCATGATGCCCAATCCGGTAATGGCATCCTCGAATTCACCCGCTGCCGGCGTCCCGTCGTCGAGCTTTCCCGACAGCTCGAACCCCGCCTCGCAGACCTTGGTCAGCTCGTCGCGTTTGCCGATATCGGTCATGCCCGGCAGCGATATCGCGACACGCTCCAGCTCGGCGATGAAGGCGGCCGTCTCGAGCGACAGCTGCGTCAGCGGCATGTGCCGGGCGTCGGCGTGGATGCGGGCAAGCGAGGCGCGCATTTTCATCCGGTCAGCTCGCATGACCGGCTCCGTCCAGGCTTTCCGACGCCGCATTGTCGTTCGACGAGTTGATGCCCAGGCTATCCTCGATCATCGCCCGCAGCATGGCAAAGCGAAGCTCGAGCGCCGTCACCTCGACCGATTTCGTCAGATTCGAAAGGTCGGCTGCGAACAGATCGAGCTCGTGCAGGAGCGATTGAACATCGGATGTCAGATAGCCCATGAGGTTCCTATGTCTGAAGCGACTCGGGATCGAGTTTCGCTAGACACTTAACCGGCAATCATGGCCTGCGAAGGCCGATGCGGCTGGCATGGTGAACATCCCGTAAATACTGACAGGGTGTGTTTCAGGATGATCCGCCGCCCGGCCGCACCTGCCTCAACCTTTTCAATGCGGTAGCTTTCCGTCGATGAGATCCATGACGGTGCGGGTCATTATTCCGTCGCGCGTCTTGAAACCTTCCAGCACTTCGAAGTGGTTTGCATTCGGCAGGACGAAGCTGCTGGAGCGATTGCCGCTGGCTTGCCAGGCCTCTTCGAAACGCCGGGACTGCCCGGCAAAAGCCTCCGGATCCGCATCGCCCCAGGTCAGCGCAAGCGGTGCGGCGAGCTTGCGGACATTCAACAGCGGGCTGTCGTTCTGGATCGTTGTCGGCGTCAGCCTCAGCGACGGCTGCAGGAAGCTGCCGGCAAGCGGTGTCAGGTCGAACAGGCCGCTGATCGCAAAACCGGCCTTCACCGTGTCGTCAGGCAGGCCGTAGCGCGACCAGTCGGTCAGCAGCGTGGTGGCCGTCAGGTGGCCGCCCGCAGAATGCCCGCCGACAACGATCCTGTCGGGATCGCCGCCGAAAGATTCGGCATTCCTGTAGGTCCAGGCGACGGCGGCCCTGACCTGGCGGACGATCTCGCCGATTTCGACGGTGGGGCAGAGATCGTAGGTGACGTTGACGACACAGGCACCCGCCGCGACCGGTCCGGGCGCCACCATGGAGAAGACCCGTGAGGTCAGCGATTTCCAGTAGCCGCCGTGAACGAAGACGAAGATCGGCGCCTTCTTCGGAGAAGGCGAGGGACGGTAGAGATCGAGATGCTCCATCAGCGTCGGGCCGTAGGCGATACCGAGCTGCTTGTCGTCGATGGCCGCTTCGGCGGCCGCGCTGTCTTCCATGAAGCGGCGCGCATAGATCATGAAATCGGGAACGGAGGCCTCGACGTCATAGGCGGCATCCAGCGCGGCCTGGGTCTCGTAGCCTGAAAACAACTGTGTCATTGCGCTTCTCCTGAGGTGGATGGTTGCTGTAGCGATCGGGTGAGGGCGGGGCGATGCCCGCCACGCCGATCGAGAAGGCCGGCGAGCCCCTGCGGCAGAAACAGCATCAGGGCGATCGATATCAGCCCGAGCACCCCCAGCTGGCCTTGGCCGGACATCTGGCCGAGGATGCGATCGACGATGACGAAGAGGACAGCGCCGATCAGCGGGCCGGAGACGGTTCCCATGCCGCCGGCCACGGCGACGAAGACGACGTAGGACGCCCAGGAGATCGAGAAGCCGGATGCCGGCGTGATGATCATCGCGTCCATGAAATAGAGCCCGGCCGCGAGCCCGGTCACGAAGGCACCGATCAGGAAGATCGCGGTCTTGATGCGCATCACGTCGATGCCGCTGCTTTCGGCCGCTTCCTCGTCGTCGCGCACCGCCATCAGCGCCAGCCCGTAGGTCGAGCGCATCGAGAGGAAGATGCCGAGCGTGACGGCGGCGGCGAGGCCGAGCGCCAGATAATAGAGCGTCAGCGCATCGACACCGGCATTGATCTGCATGCCGCCGCCCGCGCCTGCAAGCGGCCAGCCGTTGAAGATCGTTGCGACGGATTCGGCGATCAGCCAGGTGGCGATGGCGAAATGCGCCCCGCGAAGCCGCAGGAGCGGCAGGGCGCCGAGAAACAGGAAGAGCAGCAGTGAGGCGCGGCGGGTGAAGGCGTCGCCGAAGAGATCGAGCTCAGGCCACAGCGTCACGGCGATCTCATATCCAACGGCAAGACAGAGGGCGGCGCCGAGCGCCCAGGATCGCCTCACCGGCCGTTTGAAGCCCATCGGCACGACGAGCAGCATGGCAAAAGCCAGCGGCACGAGGCCGGCAAAGATCCAGACCGCCGCCATGGGTGCGGCGGCGTAGTAGATCAGGATGGCTTCGGAAAAGCCGGCAAGGCCGATGAATACCTGCTGGCCGAAGGAGAGCATGCCGCCGAACCCGGCCATCAGGTTCCAGGCATGGCCGAGCGTCGCGAAGATGAAGACCGACATCAGCAGGTGGACGACATAGCTGTCGGCGCCGGTTGCTACGGGAACGAGCGTCAAGGCGGCGAGCAAAGCGAATACTGCGATCAGCCGCGGCGCCGGTCTGGCAAGGCTGGCGGTTGCCGGAGGCGAGCCGATGGCGGGGGAACTGGAGATGTCCATGGGTGCCGGTCCTATCGCTTGAAGAGCCCCTGGGGGCGTGCTGCGAGTACGAGAAGAATGAGCAGGTAGCCGGCGAGCTGCTGCGCCGCCGGCCCGAAATAGGTGCCGGCCAGAACCTGGGTGATGCCAAGCGCGATGCCGCCGAGGAAGCAGCCGCCGAGCGATCCGAGCCCGCCGATGACGACGACGCCGAAGGCGGTCAGCAGGTAGGGAGGGCCATCGAACGGCTGGAAGGAGCGCGACATGCCGATCATGAACCCCGCGAAGGCGGCAAACATCAGCGACAGCCCGGCCGCAACGCCATAGACATGGGCGGTACGCATCCCCATCAGTGCGGCGATTTCGGCATCATCCGATGTCGCCCGGATCGCCCGGCCGATATGGGTGCGCTGCATGAAAAGTGCCAACGCGCCGATCAGCAGGGCGGCAAGTACCAGAAAACCAAGGCGCAGCGTCGAGATGCTGAGATCGTCGCTGAGCGCGATCGCCGAGAAGGAATAGCTGTTGCGGATCGTCTGGGCGTTGGTGCTGAACACCACCTGCATCGCCTGCGATAGCACCGTCGAGATGCCGAAGGTGATCAGCAGCGGCAGCATCATCCCCATGATCGGCGAGAGGCCGCGCCGCTCGACGGCGAATGTCGAGACGCGGTTCAGCAGTCCGCGCTGCAGGGCATAGCCGATGAGAAACATCACCGGCACCAGCGGCAGCAGCGCCCAGAAAGGCGAGACCGGATAGAGCCCGAGAATGACGACGGCGAGATAGGCCGCCAGGATCAGCCAGTCGCCATGCGACAGGTTGACGAGCTTCATGACCCCGAAGCTGAGCGCAAGGCCGACGCTGATCAGCGCGTAATAGCCGCCAAGCGTCGCTCCCGTCATCAGGCCGTTGGCGAGGTCGATCCAGGCCCAGTAGAAATCCTCCATTGTCATGATCACAGGGCTCCCTGGGCAAATTTGCGGATCGAGGGATGGGAATGGCGGCCGCCGCCGAAATAGGCGGCGGTGATCGCCTCGCGGGTGAGCGCAGCGGTCTCGCCGGACAGGACGATGCGGCCCTCCAGCATGACGGCGGCGCGCCCGGCAAAGGTCATCGCCCGCTGCAGATCCTGTTCCACGAGGATGATGCTCAACCGGTCGCGCAGCCGCTGCAGATTGCCGTAGAGGTCCTCGACGGTGGCAGGCGAAAGCCCGAGCGAGACTTCATCGAGCAGCAGCAGGCGCGGCGAGGTCATCAGCGCCCGGCCGATCGCCACCATCTGCTGCTCGCCGCCGGACATTTGCGTCACGATCTGGCGGCGCCGTTCCGCAAGCTTTGGGAAGAGATCGTAGATTTCGTCGAGTTTCTGCCGGGCGCTACGCCGCCAGACCGGCAGGTAGGCGCCGCAGAGCAAATTGTCTTCGACGCTCATGCGCGAAAACAGCCGCCGTCCCTCCGGGACGAGGGCAATGCCCAGCTCGACGATGCGCTCGGGCGGCAGGCGTTCGATCGCCTGGCCCTCGAAGCGCATGCGGCCGGTCAGCCGCGTCTTTCCGCCGACTGTCGTCAGTCCGGTGATGGTCCGCAGCAGCGTCGATTTGCCGGCGCCGTTGGCGCCGATCAGCGCCAGGATGTCGCCGCGGCGAAGCTCAAGATCGATATCGAACAGTGCCTGCAGTTCGCCATAGAAGGCGGAGATTTCGTCGAGTGCGAGAATGGTTCCGGTCGCGGACATCGTCAGGCTCCGAGATAGATGCGGCGGGTTTCGGGAAGGGCCATGACCTTGTCGGGATTGCCGTCGGCGACGATCTCGCCGCCAGCCAGAACCATCAGCCGGTCGGTGGCGGTCAGCATCGTGCGGATCACATGCTCGATCCAGACGACGGCGATGCCGAGGGAGCGCACGCTTTTCACCATGGAGATGAAAGCACTGACCTCTTCTTCGGTCAGCCCCGCCGCCACCTCGTCGATCAGCAGCAGGCGCGGCCGCATGGCGAGCGCGCGGGCAAGCTCGTGGCGTTTGCGCACCAGGAGCGGCAGGCTGCCGGCGAGCATGCCGGCATGCGCCGAAAGCCCGGTCAGCGCCAGCGTCTCGCCGACCCAATGGTCGGCGGAACGCTGGTCCATCTGTCCGGCAAAGGTTGCCGCCACGCGCAGGTTCTGCTCGACGGTCATTTGCCCGAAAGGCTTCGGCACCTGATAGGTCCGCCCGATGCCGAGCCTGGCACGGCGATGCGGCGGCGCCGTCGTGATGTCCTTGCCGCAGAACCGCACCATGCCGGACGAAGGCTTGATATGGCCGGAAAGCATGCCGAACAGCGTCGTCTTTCCGGCGCCGTTCGGGCCGATCACGCCAAGCACTTCGCCTTCCGAGACATGGAAACTCACGTCCTTCGCCACGGTGAGTGCGCCGAAGGATTTGGTGAGATTGGTGACTTCGAGAATCCTGGTCATGTCGGTTGTCTCCGTCCGGATGTGTCGCAGATCGAAGGCGCCCTATTCGTAGAGCTTCATCTCGGCTGTCTTCTGGACTGACGGGTAGACGGCGTTGAAGACGTTTTCCTTGATGATCTTTCCCTGCGCCGGGTCGAAGCGCCATTGCGCGCCGCCGAGCGGCTGGACCGAGAAGTTCTGCTTGTTGAAGGCGACGGGGCCGGCGACGGTATCGACCTTCGTGGTCCGCAGCGCGGCGAGGACCGCTTCCCTGTCCTTGGTGCCGGCACGCTGGATGGCGCTCAGCAGCACGTCATAGGAGGCATCGTCGTATCCGAGCGGCGGGATATACTGCTTCCCGGTCGCCTTCTCGAAACTGTCGACCAGCGCCTGGCCGCTATAGCCGCCGAAGGACGAGCTGCCAGGATAGGCGGGCGACCAGAAATTCACCGAGAGCAGGCCGTAGCCGACCTCGCCGAGGGCCGCCATCGGCTCCGGATAGCCGGTGCCCTTGTCGATGATGTACATTTTCGGCTTGAAACCGGCCTGGGCGGCCTGCTGCAGATAGTTCTGCATATCCGGCGGGGCGAGCACACCGGCGACGACCTCGACGTGATTGCGTTTGAACTGGTTGATCAGCGAGGAGAAGTCGGGCAGCCCCTGCTGGAAACGGCCGGGATCGACAGGCTTCCAGCCCTCGCCCTTGAAGACCGGATCGAAGATCTTGGCAAACACGGTGCCGTCGGCATCGTTCGGATAGAGATAGCCGATCTTGCCGTTGAAGCCGCCCGGCAGCGCCTTGATCATGCCGACATGGTTCTTCACCAGATCGGGCACCGAGAAGAAGAATTCGAAGGCGTATTTGTATTCCTTCGGCTTGCCGTCGGGGCCGAGAAGCCAGGCTTCGACCGGGGTGTTGGTGACGATGCAGGGGATCTTGTTGCGTTCACAGAGATCGGAGGGCGCATTGGTCGTATCGGGCGTGCCCTGCGCCATCAGGAAATCCACCTTGTCCTGCAGGATGGCCTGGGTGGCGGCTTCGGCTGAACCGGCGACGGTGCTCTTGCTGTCGTAGATCTTGTAGCTGATCTTGCAGAGATCGTTGCCGACCTTCAGTCCACCGGCGTCGTTGATCGGCTTCAGCTTGTTGTCGTCGACCCACGGCGTATCCTTGCCGACATCGGCGAGCGGGCCGGTCATCGGCACGATACGGCCGATGCTGATGCTACAGTCCGCCGCCAGCGCCTGCCCGGCGGGCAAAGCGGTAAGCAGAAATGCGCCTGCGAGAATTCTCTTCATGCTGATAAGGCTTGCCGTCATATCGTTCCCCTTTATTGGCAGCAAAGAACCTGTCTCCCGGAGGGCATCTCCGGGCGATTGGGCATGCGTGACCGATCGTTTTGAGGCCGAGCGAGACCCTTCGCCGCCGCGATGCGCGGGGCGTCGAACTCACATTCCGCGACCCGAACGGGCGGGCTGACTGTCTGGTATTGATCTGCAGTGAAGTCTATTATTTTTCATGATTACGTCAATATGAAAAAAATAAGACATTAACGATTTTTCGGCGTTTTCCTGCCGGGGCGCAGATACGGCAATGCCGCGCATTTCCTATTGAAAATCAACAGGAAATCAGCGCGGCAGGAAGCCACGGCAGAGTATGTCGCAGCCCGCAGACCGGGCGCTATCGGCCGCCCTTCTAGAGCGATGCCGCCTGCGCGAGCAGCGCTTCCGACGACCGGGCCAGCAGCCCGGCATCGACGCCGACGGCGAGAAAATCGACGCCGGCGTCCGCCGCCATCTTCATCAGCACCGGATCGCCGCTCAGAAGCCCGGCTGGCTTGCCAGCCGCCTTGATCTTGCTGATCGCATCGACGACCGTCTTGCGCAGGCCGGGATTGCTAAGATCGGCGCCGAAGCCGATGCTGGCGGCGAGATCGGCGGGACCGACGAAGAGCGCATCGACACCCGGAACCGCCGCGATGGCCTTCAGGTTGCCAAGCGCTTCCGCCGTCTCGATCTGGACGATGACGCAGAGATCCTCGGCGGCCTTGTCGAAGTAGCCCTTCTCGCGGCCGAAACGGGTCGCCCGGGTCAGGCCGGAGACGCCGCGTATGCCGCATGGCGGATAGCGGGTCGCGCGCACGGCGGCTTCCGCCTCCGCCGCGTTCTGGACATAAGGGATCAGCAGCGTCTGGGCGCCGATGTCGAGCAGCCGCTTGATCAGCACGGCATCGTTGGAGGCGGGCCGGACGATCGCCGAGACGCCGGGATAGCCGGCGATCACCTGGAGCTGCGGCAGCACGGTCAGCGCATCGCCGGGCGAATGTTCGGTATCGAGGAGCAGCCAGTCGTAGCCCGCCCCTGCCACCACTTCTGTGGCGAAGGCAGAGGACAGGGTGCACCAGAGGCCATGCTGGCGGCGACCCTCCGAGAGGGCCTGTTTGAACAGATTGCGGGGCATGGCGTCACCTATGCGAAGGAGATGCCGATGGCGCCGAGCGGGCCGTAATCGGCCTGGATGACGTCTCCGGAGACGATATCGACGGGGCGGGTGAAGGAGCCGCCGAGGATGAACTGGCCCTTGCGCAGGACCTCGCCCTGGTCTGCAAGCTTGTTGGCGAGCCAGGCGACGCCGGCGGCCGGGTGTCCCATGATGGCGGCCGATACGCCCGATTCCTCGATGATACCGTTCTTCGACAATGTCGCGGCGACCCAGCGGATATCGACATCGAACGGCCGCACCGGCCGCCCGCCGACGACCACGCCGCCCGATGCCGCGTTATCGGCGATCGTATCGGTGATCGCGCGCGGCACTTCCGTGCGGTAGTCGATGATCTCGAGCGCGGGAACGACGACTTCGGTGGCGCGCATCACGTCGTAGATGTTGCAGCCCGGTCCGCTCAGATCGTCCTTCAGGACGAAGGCGAGCTCAACCTCGAGCCGCGGCCTGATGAAGCGTCCGGCAGGGATTGTCTGGCCGTCGCGGAACATCATGTGATCGAGCAGGGCGCCGTAGTCCGGTTCGGTCATCTTCGAGGCCATCTGCATGGCGCGCGATGTCAGACCGATCTTGTGGCCGACAATGCGACGGCCTTCGGCAAGATGATGTTTCACCCAGCGGCGCTGGATCTCATAGCTTTCGGCGAGCACGAGTTCGGGATGGCTCTTCGAGAGCTGCGGAATGACGGCGCGGCTCATTTCCGCATCGAAAAGCGAGCGGGCTGCGGCGTCGAGTTGGGCTTCGGTCAGTGGCATTTCGGATGTCCTTGAAACGGGATGACGAAAGCGGCCGGGATGCGGCCGCTTTCCTGATGTGCTCGGGGGCCTCAGACGGCCGCGGTCACAAGCTGCGACACCAGAAATGCGGTGACGGCGACGAAGGCTACCATCGTGGTGAAGATGGTGATGTTGACGTCGAGCGCGAGGCCGAGCGGGCCGCCGACCGGCAGGTAGCCGTTCTCGTCGTAGTTCTCGCCCGCGTAGAACCGCTTGCCGAGCACGGCGGCGAAGAAGCCGCCATAGACCGCCACGGCAGCCACCAGCGGCAGGATCAGCTGCGGCCGTTCCGGCAGGATAGGGAACCAGATGATCGCGAGCATGGCGATGGCGAGAATGATGTAGCTCACCACCTGCCACACACAATGGAAGCGCGCATGGCCGGTCCAGCGCGGGTTGGTCGCGTGCGTCTTGTTGAGATCGGCCAGAGCCGGAATGAGGCTGTAACCAAGGGTCACGATGGTCAAAAGAATCTTCACGGCAAGCAGCATGGTTTCCTCCTCCAGAAAGGCTGCGGCATCCAAGACTGTATCGATATGCGGTACAGCTGTATCGAAATTGTAGATACGCGAGCGGGAAATTGTCAACGGCAAAACGCCGCTTAGCCCTGCGGGCACGCGGCGTCGCGAGTTAACATCCTAATTTCGCTTGGATTTATCGATTCCCGGAGACCGGTCGGTCAGTGGCCGGTTACGGTCTCGATCGAGGCCCGGCACTTTGCCAGCGCCTCGCGCACCAGTCCGGCGCGCTCGTCATACCGCTGCCGCGGCATCAGGACGCCAAGCGCGTAACTGGCATTTCCGACGCCGCGAACCGGAAGCGATAGCGCGCAGACGCCCGCCGCATATTCCTCCTCGTCGGCCGCAATGCCGCCGGCACGGATCTTGGTGATTTCGGCGAGCAGCGTGGGGCCGTCGGTGATTGTCTGCGGCGTGATCTTCGGCAATCCGCCGGCGATGATTTCGGCGACATCGGCATCGGACATCTGTGACAGATGCGCCTTGCCGTTCGAGGTACAGTAGAGAGGAAGGGCCGAGCCGACCTGCGAGACGACGCGCAGCACCCGCCCGGCGCCCTGGACCTGGTCGATCACCACGGCGGCATTGCCCTGCAGCAGGGTCAGGTCGACGCTTTCCTCGACATCCTGATGCAGCTGCTCGATCGCCGTGCGGAAGAATTGCCTGATATCGCGATAGGCGAGCGTCGCGATCCGCGGTATTTCCGAGCCGATCCTGACGCCGACCTTATCCACCTCGGTCGCCACCAGCCGCTCGACCTCCATCGCCCCCACCAGCCGCTGCACGGTTGCCCGGGCAAGCCCGGTCTGCTTGGCGATCTGCCCGAGGCTGAGCCCCGAAGGCTCCTCGGCGAGCGCCCGCAGGATCGACGCGGCACGCGCGATCAGGCGGATCTCGTTGCGTTGGCCCTTGGCCTTGGTCGGGGAAGAGTCTGGCGGCGTCATCGATGCTTCTTCTGGGTTGGTTCCCTTTTCGTAGCCGCTGACCGCCGTCAGTCAATAGCAGAATGGTTCGGCGTCACCACGCGGTTCAACCACTCGATGGCTGCTGCGATGCCGCCGAACGGGTACAGATGGAAGAACACGTTGCCGAGCGCCCGCCTCTCGAGACCTTCGAGCAGGCGCGCTGCAAAGCGGTCGGCCGTCACCACCGCATCGGGATCGCCGAGTGGCTCAGGGGAGAGTGCGACGCCGAATTGCCGGGCGAAGCGGATCAGCGTTGCCGCCCGCGCCGGGCCGGGAATGCCGATGCGGACGGGCACATGGATGCCCGCATCCCGCAGCCTGGCGATCCAGCCGATAATGGCATCCGCATCGAAACCGTATTGCGTGGTGATCTCGGTCTCGCAGCCGCTGTCGCGAAGGAAGGCCAGCTTGGCGAGCAGCGCCTGCCACAGCGCCGCATCGCTGATCTTCGGATGTCCCTCGGGATAGCCGACGATCCCTGCGCGGGCGATGCCGTGGCGCTGTAGAACGCGGCTTTCGAGGAGTGTCATCGCATCGGAATAAGGCCCGGCCGCCGTGGCCGGATCGCCGCCGACGAAGAGGAAGCGCTGCGGAGAAGCGGCGGCTTTCAGCCCACCGATCAGTGTCTCCACGTCGTCTTCCGATGTCAGGCGGCGGGCGGAGATGATCGGCACCGGCTCGAACCCGGAGCGGCGCAGGATGCGCGCGACCTCGATGCGCTGGGCATGCGTCTCGTTGCCGAGGAAGGCGATATTGACCGGCGTACCCGGCGCGATTACCGGCCGGGCGGTTTCGATCTCACCGATACCCTTGCCGGTGATCTCGAGCGCGTAGTCCGCCCACAAGCCGCGTCGTTCAGACATTCTCTTCCCCTAGCAATACCAGCCGTTTTGCGGCGCATCGGGATTGCCATACATGGGCATAAAAATGTATGTCAATGCGGCATACATGGAGGGTATCTTATGTGGCAGCCGCGGCTGAATGAAACCGCCCGCATGAAATATCTCGGCATCGTCGAGGCGCTCGAGGCGGATATCCGCGCGGGCCGGGTGACGCCGGGTGAACGGCTGCCGCCGCAGCGGACGATCGCCGAGACGCTGAACGTCGATCTGACCACCGTGACACGCGCCTTCAACGAGGCGCGGCGGCGCGGACTGGTCGAGGCTCAGGCCGGCCGCGGCAGTTTCATCAGCGAGCGGCTGGAGGAAAACGGCCCGCTGGAACGCCGGGCGCCGCTCATCGATCTCAGCATGAATATCCCGCCGCAGCCGCAATCGGCCAATCTGAAGAAGGTCCTGCCGCAGGGGATCGCCGAGGTTCTGGCCGGATCGCGTGGCCTGCTCAGCTTGCATTATCAGGAGAGTAACGGCGCCGAGATCGACAGGAAGGCTGCTGCCACATGGCTCGGCCAGCGTATTGCAGGCATCTCCGCCGAGCGAATCGTCATTGCCGGCGGGGCGCAGAGCGCGCTGTTTGCCGTCTGCGATCTGTTGCTGCGCGGCGGTGATGCCATCGCCGCGGGCGAGGTCACCTATCCCGGCCTCAAGGCGGTGGCGATGCAGAAGGGTATCCGGCTCGAGCCGCTGGCGATGGATGCCGAGGGCATCATCCCCGACGCCTTCGAGCGGCTTTGCAGCCGTGCGCCACCGAAGGCGCTCTACGTCATTCCGTCGATCGACAACCCGAGCACGGCAACGCTGCCGCAGGCGCGGCGCCAGGCGCTTGTTTCGCTTGCCCGTCACTACGGCGTGGCGATCATCGAGGACGATCCGTACAGCTCGTTGCAGCCGGAGCGGATCGTCTCGTTTGCAGAGCTGGCGCCCGATATCACCTGGCATATCGCGACGCTCTCGAAATGCGCCACGCCGGCGCTCCGCGTTGCCTATGTCGTGGCGCCCAATGCCGGGCAGGGGCTGCGGCTTGCCGGCGTGCTGCGCGCGACGATCCTGATGGCGCCGCCGCTGATGTCGGCGCTTGCCAGCCGCTGGATCACCGACGGCACGCTCAATGAGCTGACGGCGGCCATTCGCGCCGAGAATGCCGTCCGCCAGAAACTTGCCGCCGCCATTCTCGGCGGCATTCCCTTTGCCGCCGATCCGCACGGCCACCATCTGTGGCTGACGCTTCCTGATCATTGGCGGGCGGCGGATTTCGCCGAACATGCAGATCGTGCCGGCGTTTCGATCGTACCGGCATCGGCCTTTGCAACGGCAGGCGCGACGACCGAAGCGGTCCGCATTTCGCTCGGCGTCGCGCCCGACCGCGGCGCCCTGGAGGATGCGTTGACGCTTCTCTCCGGTCTGATCGCACAGCCTTCGCTGGCGTCACGCGCCGTGGTCTGACGACCGGTTGTTCATCAGCCGCTGCAGCAGCGGCTTGGCCTGCACGCGCTGGTCTTGGGTGGCATTGCCGTTCCTCCACCGGGCCGGTGGGTGTTCCGCCGGGGTGACGATCGAGGTGAAACCGCATTGCCGCAGCAGCGGCAGTTGATCCGGCAGCAGATGGCCGATGGCGCGGACGTCGCCCATGAAACGGTGCTTGTTGCGCAGCGCATGGGCGATGGTGAAGCCGCGGCCGTCCCGGAATTTTTCGAACAGGACGACCACCACGTCGAGCTCATCGAGCAGCGGTGCGATCAAATCGGCCGATTGCTCCGGCCGCAGCAGGACGCCGACCGGCCTTGCATCCGGTGGCAGGCGCTCCAGCCCCTGCAGGGCTTCGGCCGGCACAACGGTGTAAGGCGCCGGTATCGCATCGGTCTCCGGCTGCGGATAGAGCCAGCGATCGGGAAGCTCCTCGCCGAGGTGATTAATCAGCGCCATAGACGGCCTCCTTGAACGGCGCCGAGCCGAGACGCCGGTAGGTATCGATGAACCGCTCGCCGTCCTGGCGTTCGGCCAGATAGGCGCCGGTGATCGCTTCGATGGCATCGACCACCTTGTCGGAGGCGACCGACGGACCGATGATGCTGCCGATCGAGGCCTTCTCGTCGGCGGCGCCACCGAGGGTGATCTGGTAGACCTCCTCGCCGCTCTTATCGACGCCGAGCAGGCCGATATTGCCGACGTGGTGATGGCCGCAGGCATTGATGCAGCCGGAAATGTTCAGGTCGAGCGCTCCGATCTGCCGCTGCCGGTCGGGATCGGCAAAGCGCGCCGCGATGCGCTGCGCGACGGGGATCGAGCGGGCGGTGGCGAGGCTGCAGTAGTCCATGCCAGGACAGGCGATCATGTCGGTGATCAGGCCGATATTGCCGCTTGCAAGCCCGGCCTCCACCAGCCCGGTCCACAGAGCCTGCAGATCGGCCTGGCGCACATGCGGCAGGACCAGGTTCTGCTCATGGGATATGCGGATCTCGCCGAGCGAGTAGCGGTCGGCAAGGTCTGCGACCACATCCATCTCGTCGGCGCTGATATCGCCCGGAATGCCGCCCTCCGGCTTCAGCGAGATGACGGCCGAGATGTAGCCCGGCTGCTTGTGCGGATGCGTATTGGTCTTCGCCCAGAGGCTGAAGCCGCGATTCGCCTTTTCTGCGGGTATCTCCGGCAATGCCTCGAAAGGCGGCGGGTTGAAGCGGGCGGCGACGGCTTCGACGATCTCCTCGTGGAGAACGTTGTGATCGTCCGGCAGGGCGGCGAATTCGTCCTCGATCATGCGGATGAAGTTTTCCGGCTTCATCTCGCGCAGCAGGATCTTGATGCGCGCCTTGTAGATGTTGTCGCGGCGGCCGAGCGCGTTGTAGACGCGCAGGATCGCCTCGACATAGCGCAGGAGATCGCGCACCGGCAACCAGTCGCGCACCTTGGTGCCGGCCACGGGTGTGCGGCCGAGGCCGCCGCCGGCATAGATCGTGAAGCCCGGTTCGCCGGCCTCGTTGCGGCTCGCCAGAATGCCGATGTCATGGACGCGCACGGCGGCGCGGTCTTCGGGGCTGCCGGTGATGGCGATCTTGAACTTGCGCGGCAGGTAGGTGAACTCGGGATGGTCGGTCGACCATTGTCTGAGGATCTCGGCGTAGAGGCGGGGGTCGACGACTTCTTCGGCAGCCGCTCCGGCAAAATGGTCGGTCGTGACGTTGCGAACGCAATTGCCGCTGGTCTGGATCGCGTGCAGATCGGCCTCGGCCAGAACGGCAAGAATATCGGCGGCGTCTTCGAGCCGCGGCCAGTTGAACTGGATGTTCTGGCGCGTCGTGAAATGGCCGTAGCCGCGGTCGTAATAGCGGGCGACATAGGCGAGCTGGCGCATCTGTGCGGCGCTGACGACGCCGTAGGGCAGAGCCACGCGCAGCATGTAGCCGTGAAGCTGCAGATAGAGGCCGTTCATCAGCCGCAGCGGTTTGAATTCCTCTTCGCTGAGCTCCCCCGCCAGACGGCGGTTGATCTGTTGGCGGAATTGTTCGGCGCGGTCGCGCAGGAACTGCCGGTCATACTCGTCATAGCGGTAGATACCGGCATAGGGCGACGACGAGGTCGCCGACGGGAGCTCAGGAAAGGGCGGCTGCGGCCACTGCGCCGGCTTGCCGGGTGTCGCGAGGTCTCGCCGCACGCTCGGCCCCGTACCCCGCAGGCGCTCGCGCCGTACTGCCGGCACCCATTCGCCCTCGACGCACTCGGCTTCGATCGTGCGGGTGTCGACGACGATGTTGCCGCGTTCGGAAAGCCGGGCCGTTTCTATCAGTTCGGCAAGGCGCTCGTCTTCGATAATGGTTGCCTTGCCGAGGTCCTCGGTCCAGCGGCCGCGTGTGTCGAACCAGACGGCAACGCCGTCGCTCAGCCGGTTGGCTGTTATCATATGGGCAGGCATGGTCGTCTCCTCTGGGGCAATGTCAGGCGGCGGCCGAGTGGCCGAACCAGCCGAGCTTTTCGCGGGCCTCGCAGAGAGCAGAGACGAGTGCGCGCATATGCGCCTGCGTGTGGAATGGCGTCGGCGTGATCCGCAGCCGCTCCTGGCCGCGGGCGACCGTCGGGTAGTTGATCGGCTGGACGTAGATGTTGTGCTCGCGCATCAGGAATTCGCTGGTGGCGCGGCAGAGATGCGCGTCGCGGATCATCAGCGGAATGATGTGGCTGGCGCTGTCGAGGATCGGCAGGTTGGCCGCTTTCATCATCTGCTTCAGCAGCGTCACATTCGCCTGCTGCTCGCTGCGCTCCTGCGGATGGGCCTTCAGGTGCTGCACGGCTGCCAGAGCGCCTGCCGCCAGGTGCGGACACATGGATGTCGTGAAGATGAAGCTGTCGGAGAAGCTGCGCACGACGTCGATCAGCATGGCCGGGCCGGTGATATAGCCGCCCATCACGCCGAAGGCCTTGGCCAGCGTGCCCTCGATGATGGTGACGCGATCGGCGACGCCGAGCTGTTCGGCAACGCCGCCGCCGTGCTCGCCGTAGAGGCCGACGGCATGCACCTCGTCGAGATAGGTAAGCGCTCCATGCTTTTCGGCAACGTCGCAGATTTCGGCGATCGGCGCGATGTCGCCGTCCATGCTGTAGACGCTCTCGAAGGCGACGATCTTCGGCCTTGCGGGATCGATCCTGCTCATCAGTTCGTCGAGATGGGCAGCGTCGTTATGGCGGAAGATGAAGCGCTCGGCGCCGGAGCGGCGAATGCCCTCGATCATCGAATTGTGGTTCAGGGCGTCGGAGAAGATGGCGCAATCGGGCAGTACCTTGCCGAGCGTGCCGAGCGCCGCGAGATTGGAGATCCAGCCGGAGGTGAAGATCAGTGCGCCCTCCTTGCCGTGCAGATCGGCAAGTTCGGTTTCCAGCGCCACATGCTGGCGGTTGGTTCCGGAGATGTTGCGCGTGCCGCCGGTGCCGGCGCCGAAATCGTCGATCGCCGCGTGCATGGCGGCCAGCACGTCGGGGTGCTGGCCCATGCCGAGATAGTCGTTGCTGCACCAGACCGTCACATGCCGGGTTTCGCCCGTCGACCCGTGCCACAGCGCGCTCGGAAACTCGCCGGCGATGCGTTCGAGTTCCGCGAAGGTGCGGTACCGGCCGTCGAGCTTCAACTCGGAAAGAAGGGTCTCAAATCTAGCAGCATAGTCCATTGCCTTGCTCTTTTCCGCCGCCTGGCTGGGGGAACGACCGGCGGCTCAGTCGATGGGATGAAAGGGATCAGTCGAGCGCCTTGGCGCGCTCGATCGTCATGCCCGAGGGCATCATGTTGACGTTCGCGTTGTGGATGACCCAGAGCGAACCGGAGACGATGATGGCGATCAGCATGATCGTCAGCAGAAAGATCGTCGTGTTGCTGCGCTGGTCGGGTGCGGTGCCGAGGTGCAGGAAGAAGACGAGCTGCACGAGGAGCTGCACCACGGCAAGTACGGTGATGACAGGCAGGATCGCCTCGGAGGGCAGCACGCCGCTCATGACGGCGCCGAACGAAAGACCGGTCAGGCCGAGGGACAGCATGAAGCCCCAGACATAGGATCGCAGGCTGGCATGCGCCGCTGTTTCGGAAGGAGAGTGAGCCATCAGAGAACGCCCCTGAGATAGACGAAGGTGAAGACGCAGATCCAGATCAGGTCGAGGAAGTGCCAGAACAGGCTGAGGCAGGCGAGGCGGCGGCGCACGATGCCGTCGAGGCCGAAGCGCCAGACCTGGTGGATCATCGTCGCGAGCCACAGAAGACCGGCCGTCACATGCAGGCCGTGCGTGCCGACCAGCGTGAAATAGGCCGACAGGAAAGCGCTGCGGCTGGGGCCTGCGCCCTCGGCGATCAGCGCCATGAATTCATGGATTTCCATGACGATGAACACGGCGCCGAACACGAAGGTGATGGCCAGCCACTGCATGACCTTGGCCTTCGCGCCCGCCTGCAGATGCAGCCCGGCCATGCCGAAGGTGAAGCTGCTGATCAGCAGGATCACGGTTTCGATCGCGACGTAGGGGAGGTCGAAGATCTCCCGGCCGCCCGGGGCGCCGGCGGTATTGGCCGCCAGCACGCCGAAGGTCGCAAACAGCGTCGCGAAGATGAGGCAGTCGCTCATCAGGTAGATCCAGAAGCCGAGCACGGTGTTGCCGCCGCTATCGTGCTCGCCGTGGCCGTGATGGCCTCCGGCGTGGCTGCCGTGCTGGTCTGGTTTAACGTGAATGTTCATCCGTCAGGCTCCTTTGCGCATCAGGGCGAAGCGTGCGTTTTCGATCCGCGCGACCTCTGCGGCCGGCACGTAATAATCGACGTCGCGGTCGTAGGATCGGGCGAGGAAGGTTACGATCATCCCGGCAAGGCCGATGGCCGCGAAGACCCACATGTGCCAGATCAGCGCGAAGCAGAGTACGAAGCTGAAGGCCGAGATCACGAAGCCTGCCGCCGTGTTGCGCGGCATGTGGATGTCTTTGTATTCCCAGACGCGCTCATTCGCCTTGCCGGTCTGCTTGTCTTCCCAATGCTGCTCGAGCGAAGTGATCTCCGGCACATGGGCGAAGTTGTAGAACGGCGCCGGCGAAGCGGTTGCCCATTCCAGGCTGCGCGCATCCCAGGGATCGCCGGTGACGTCGCGGTTCTGCTCGCGGTCGCGCACGCTGACATAGAGCTGAACGAGGATCGCCAGGATGCCGAGGCCGATGATGATGGCGCCGATCAGGGCGACGACCAGGTAGGGGTGCCAGCCGGGCACCTCATAGTGGTTCATGCGCCGCGTCATACCCTTGAAGCCGAGGATGTAGAGCGGCGTGAAGGCCAGCCAGTAGCCGATCAGCCAGCACCAGAAGGAAACCTTGCCCCAGAACTCGTTGAGCGTGAAACCGAAGACCTTCGGGAACCAGAAGCTCATGCCGGCGAGGCAGCCGAAGACGACGCCGCCGATGATGACGTTGTGGAAGTGGGCGACGAGGAACAGGCTGTTATGCAGGACGAAATCGGCGCCCGGGACGGCCAGCAGCACGCCGGTCATGCCGCCGACGGCAAAGGTGACCATGAAGCCGATGGTCCACAGCGTTGCCGAATGGAAACGGATCCGGCCGCGATACATCGTGAACAGCCAGTTGAACAGCTTCACGCCTGTCGGGATCGAGATGATCGTCGTCATGATGCCGAAGAAGGCATTGACGTTGGCGCCCGAGCCCATGGTGAAGAAGTGGTGCAGCCAGACGAAGAAGGACAGGATGCCGATCGACGAGGTGGCGTAGACCATCGACTTGTAGCCGAACAGCGGCTTGCGCGAAAAGGTGGCGATCACTTCGGAATAGACGCCGAAGCACGGCAGGATCAGTACGTAGACCTCGGGGTGACCCCAGATCCAGATGAGATTGATATACATCATCGCATTGCCACCAAGCTCGTTGGTGAAAAAATGCATGTCGAAGTAGCGGTCGGCGGCGAGCAGCGCGAGCGTCGCCGTCAGGACCGGGAAGATCGCGACGATCAGGATGTTGGTGATCAGCGAGGTCCAGACGAAGACCGGCATCTTCATCAGGTTCATGCCCGGCGCGCGCATGCGCAAGATCGTCACCACGAAGTTGATGCCTGCGAGCGTCGTGCCGAGGCCGGAGACCTGCAGCGACCAGATGTAATAATCGACCCCGACCGTCGGACTGTAGGCGAGCCCCGAAAGCGGCGGATAGGCGACCCAGCCGGTGGCGGCGAAATCGCCGACGAACATCGACACCATGACGAGCACGGCGCCGACGGCCGACAGCCAGAAGCCCAGCGAATTGACGAACGGGTAGGCGACGTCGCGGGCGCCGAGCTGCAGCGGCACGACGACGTTCATCAAGCCGAGGATGAAGGGCGTGGCGACGAAGAAGATCATGATCACGCCGTGGGCGGTGAAGATCTGGTCGTAGTGGTGCGGCGGCAGGTAGCCGGCGGCGCCGTCACTGGCGATCGCCTGCTGCACACGCATCATGATCGCGTCGGCAAAGCCGCGCAGCAGCATGACGAGGCCGAGGATGAAATACATCACGCCGATCTTCTTGTGATCGACCGAGGTGATCCATTCTTCCCAGAGGTATTTCCACCAGCCGTGATAGGTGACCCAGGCGAAGAGCGCGATGCCGAGCAGGGCGACGACCGCGCCTGTTCCCATGATGATGGGTTCGTGGAGGGGGATGGCGTCGAGAGTGAGCTTACCAAACATCAGTTGTTGTTCCAGGCGGTCGGATAGGGAGTGGCAGCCGTGCAGATGTCGGAGGTGGCGGCATCCGCGGTCTGCGGCATGCGGTCGGCCATGTAGCGGTTGACGACGGAATCGAAGATGCCCGGATCGACATTGGCGTAGACTGCGGCGGGGTTCTTGATGCTCGGGGCTTCGAGCGACCGGTAGTTCTCCGCATTCAGCGTCAGCGGCGAGCTCTTGGCCTGCGCCACCCACTTGTCGAAGTCGGCGGGGCTCGTTGCCACCACGTCGAAATGCATGTCGGAGAAGCCGGGGCCGCTGAAGGCCGAGGACAGGCCGTCATAGGTGCCCTGCTCGTCGGCGATCAGATGCAGCCGGGTGCGCATGCCGGCCATGGCGTAGATCTGCGTGCCGAGCTGCGGGATGAAGAAGGAATTCATCATCGATTCCGCCGTCAGCGTGAAGTTGATCGGCGTGCCGGCCGGGATCGCCAGGTGATTGACGGAAGCGACGCCGTAATCCGGATAGATGAACAGCCACTTCCAGTTCAGCGCCATCACTTCGACGCGTACCGGCGGCAGCTTCGAATCCAGCGGCTTGTATGGATCGAGCGAATGGGTGGTTTCCCAGATCATCACGGCGAGGATGCCGACGATCAGGCAGGGGATCGTCCAGACGATCGCTTCGATCTTGGTCGAATGCGCCCAGTCCGGCGGCATAGGTCGCGTCGGTATTCGTGGCGCGGTAGCGCCAGGCG
This sequence comes from Rhizobium sp. OAE497, assembly GCF_040546565.1. Lineage (NCBI taxonomy): Bacteria > Pseudomonadati > Pseudomonadota > Alphaproteobacteria > Hyphomicrobiales > Rhizobiaceae > Rhizobium > Rhizobium sp. OAE497. The sequence goes on along the minus strand of NZ_JBEPOA010000002.1, from coordinate 285,784 downwards.
AAAAACACCGTCAGCACCATGACGGGAATGACGACCAGCAGCATCAGGCCGAGCGCGATGAGGATCAGCGTCTTTTCCTGCGCGCCGATATCGCCTTTCGGGTTCATCAGCTCGAGATGTTCGCAGGCGGTGAGCGAGGCCGCCGTCAGCAGCATCGCGCCGCCGGTGCGGAGAAAACGGAAAACGCGGGAGAGCGTGCCGCGACGGTTCGGTCGGCCGGACATCGCGTCATGGCGCATACAAAATTCTGTCATAATATGCCTTATACGCATACAATATTGATTGTGTGCTGCATGCGCTAACAGGAAAGGCCGTCGCAATCAACACGCTCGCGACGAAAGCCGACAATCTGCGACAAAGTGGCGTCGAATGAACGTCTCTAAACCGTTAATTGTATGGATTTCTGAAATAGTGGTCCATACAGTACCTCCCGACGTCGCGCAGCGCATAGGCCGCAGCAATCGGGTCGTTTGGCGAGTGGAGGGGATTGCAGGACGCAGAACGGCGACTGAGCAGCCCGTTGCCGGGCTGCTCAGGAACAGAAGATCAGGGGATGACTGCTGGGGTCAGCCGATCCGTTTGCCGTTGCCGTCGAAGAAATGAAGGCTGGATTGGGCGGCGCCGACGGTGACGCGGGAATCGATGGCGATCTGCGACCGGCCGGGAACGCGGAAGACGATGTCCTGGGCGTTCGGCAGCGTGCCGTGGACATAGCTCTCGGCACCGACCAACTCGACAGCGCCGACCCGGACATCGGCGGTGAAGGCATCGGGCTTACCGGGTTCGGCAAGGTGCAGGTCTTCCGGGCGAATGCCGAGGGTGGCGGTACCAGACGGCAGCGGCGTGGCGCCGTTGCCGAGTGCAAAGCCGCTGCCGCTGGTCTCCAAGAGGTTCATCGAGGGCGAGCCGATGAAGGTGGCGACGAAGGTGGTTGCCGGCTTTTCGTAAAGCTCGATCGGTGTTCCGACCTGCTCGATCTGGCCGCCGTTCAGGACGACAAGCCGGTCGGCGAGCGTCATGGCTTCCATCTGGTCGTGGGTGACATAGACGCTGGTCGTTGCGAGCGCCCGCTGCAGCCGCTTGATCTCGACGCGCATCTGCACACGCAGTTTGGCATCGAGATTGGAGAGCGGCTCGTCGAACAGGAAGGCCGCGGGTTCGCGAACGATGGCGCGGCCCATGGCGACGCGCTGGCGCTGGCCGCCGGAGAGCTGGCGCGGCTTGCGCTCGAGGAAGGGCTCGATCTCCAGCGATTTCGCCGCTTTGACGATCCGCCGCTCAATCTCGTCCTTCGGCGTGTTGCGGTTCTTCAGGCCGTAGGCGAGGTTCTGGCGCACCGTCATATGCGGATAGAGCGCATAGTTCTGGAAGACCATGGCGATATCGCGCTCTGAGGGTTCCAGATCGTTGACGACGCGCTCACCGATGGCGATCTGGCCCGACGTGATGCCTTCCAGGCCGGCGATCATTCTGAGCAGCGTGGACTTGCCGCAGCCGGAGGGGCCGACGAGAACGACGAGCTCGCCGTCGGCGATGTCAAGCGAAACGCCCTTGATGACTTCGACGCCGCCGCCATAGGTCTTGCGGACATCCTTGAGGGTGATTCTGGCCATTACTTCTCCGTCTCCACAAGACCTTTTACGAACCAGCGCTGCATCAGCACCACGACGAGGATGGGCGGGATGATCGCAAGGATCGCCGTCACCATCACGAAATTCCAGGGCGTTGCCGCGTCGGTGAAATCCACCATCTTCCTGAGCCCGATGATGATCGTGTTCATCTGCGCGTCATTGGTAACGAGCAGCGGCCAGAGATACTGCGTCCAGCCATAGATGAACAGGATCACGAAGAGCGCGGCGATATTGGTGCGCGACAGCGGTAGCAGGATATCGCGCATGAAGCGGAACGGTCCGGCATTGTCGATACGCGCCGCCTCCAGCAATTCGCCGGGGATCGTCAGGAAGAACTGCCGGAACAGGAAGGTTGCGGTCGCCGAGGCCATCAGCGGCAGGGTCAGTCCTGCATAGGTATCGATCAGGCCGAGATCGACGATGACCTTGTAAGTCGGCAGGATGCGCACCTCGACCGGCAGCATCAGCGTCACGAAGATCATCCAGAAGAACACCATGCGCAGCGGGAAGCGGAAGAACACCACCGCGAAGGCCGACAGGAAGGAGATCAGGATCTTGCCGACGGCAATCAGGATCGCCACCACGAAGGTGTTGAAGAGCAGCCGTTCCAGACTGACGCCGACGGCGCGCTCGACGCCGCCAAACAGCGCCTCGCTGTAATTCTCGGTGAAGTGGCTGCCGGGCAGCAACGAGATCGGCGGCTTGATGATCTCGGCAGAGGTCATCGTCGAGGCGATGAAGGTGTAATAGATCGGGAAGGCGACGATGATGATGCCGATGATCAGCATCAGGTGGCCGATGAGGCTGGCGATTGGGCGTTTTTCGATCATTTCAGGCCCTCACGCATAATGCACGCGCTTCTCGACGAAGCGGAATTGGAAAGCCGTCAGCGCGATGACGATGATCATCAGGATCACGGATTGTGCCGCGGACGAGCCGAGATTGAGGTTCACGAAGCCATCGTTATAGACCTTGTAGACCAGCGTTTCCGTCGCCTTCGCCGGGCCGCCGCCGGTCACCGAATGGATGATGCCGAAGGTATCGAAGAAGGCGTAGACGGTGTTGACGACCAGCAGGAAGAAGGTGGTCGGCGCCAGTAGCGGGAAGACGATCGTCCAGAAGCGGCGGCTGCCGCGGGCGCCGTCGATTGCGGCCGCTTCGATCAGCGACTTCGGGATCGCCTGCAGGCCGGCGACGAAGAACAGGAAATTGTAGCTGATCTGCTTCCAGGCGGCCGCGACGATGACCAGCGTCATCGCTTGGTTGCCGTTCAGAAGCGGATCCCAGAGGAAGCCGTTGCGGCGCAGGATATAGGCGAAAGTGCCCATGGCCGGATTGAACATGAAGAGCCACAGCATGCCGGCGACGGCGGGCGCCACGGCGTAGGGCCAGATCAGCAGCGTGCGATAGAAGGTCTGGCCGCGCACCACCTTGTCGGCGGCCGTCGCCAGGGCCAGCGCCACGACCATCGACAGCAGCGCGGTCAGAACGCTGAAGACGACGGTGACGTAGAGCGAATGCAGATAGTTGGGATCGGCCAATACATCGCGAAAATTCGCAAAGCCGACGAAGCCGCTTTTCAGGCCGAAGGGGTCTTCGCGCTGCATCGACTGGTAGAGCGCCTGGCTGGCCGGCCAGAAAAAGAAGACCACCGTGAGGATGATCTGCGGGGCCACCAGGAAATAGGGAAGGATCTTGTTCGGAAAGACGACGCGCTGCACGGCGATCTCCTTGGCATGAAGGGACCGCCCGCGGCCGAAGCTGCGGGCGGCATTGCGCCGTAACTTACTGGCCGATCGCCTGCTGGATTGCGGCATTGCCGCGTTCGACGGCCTTGTCGAGGGCAGCCTTTGCATCCTGCTTGCCGGCGAGCATCGCCTCGAATTCCTCGTTCATGATGTCGCGCACCTGCGGCAGGTTGACGAGGCGCACACCCTTGGAGTTTTCGGTCGGAGCCTTGCCCATCATCTGCAGGATCGGCGTTTCGCGGCCCGGGTTCTTCTCATAGAAGCCGGACTTCTTGGTGTCCTCATAGGCGGCCATGGTGACCGGCATGTAGCCGGAGACCTGGTGGAGGCGTGCCTGGATCTTGGTCTGCGACAGGAAGTGGAAGAACTGGGCGATGCCCTTGTATTCCTCGTCACTCTTGCCGGCGAAGACCCAGAGGCTGGCGCCGCCCGGAATGGTGTTCTGCGGACGTCCTTCGCCTTCATAGTAGGGAAGCTGGCCGATGCCGTAGTTCATGCCCGACTTGATGATGTCGCCGAGGCCGCCTGAGGATTCCGTCATGATGCCGCATTCACCGGAGGTGAAGAGCTGCTTGGCCTCGGAGGTGCGGCCGCCGTAGCGGAAGGTACCATCCTTGGCGAGATCGGCGATCGACTGGAAATGCTGGACGAAGAGCGGCGAGTTGAAGGCGAGCTTCACATCGGTGCCGCCGAGGCCGTTTTCGTTCGAGCCGTAGGAGATGTTGTTCCAGGCGGCGAGGTTCTCGGTCTGGATCCAGGTCAGCCAGGTGGACGTCAGACCGCAGGAGGAGGCGCCGCTCGACTTGATCTTCTTGGCGGCCTCGAACACTTCAGGCCAGGTCTTCGGCGGGTTTTCCGGGTCGAGACCGGCCTTCTTGAAGGTGTCCTTGTTGTAATAGAGGATCGGCGAGGACGAGTTGTAGGGGAAGGACAGCATGGTGCCGTCCGGCTTCGAATAATAGGCGGCGATACCAGGCAGATATTCCGACTTGTCGAACTTGAAGCCGCCCTTCTCGAGAACCTGGGCCGCCGGCATAATCGCGCCTTCGGCGCCCATCATCACGCCGCTGCCGGCATCGAAGACCTGCAGGATCGCCGGCGCCTGCTTGGCGCGGAAGGCGGCGATGCCGGCATTCAGGGCCTCCGGATAGGTGCCCTTGAAGACCGGAACGATCTTGTAGTCCTTCTGGCTGTCGTTGAATTCCTTGGAGAGCTGGTTGACCACCTCGTTATTGGCGCCCGCCATGGCGTGCCACCACTGCAGTTCGGTCACCGCGAAAGCGCTCGACGCGAAGGAGAGCGACAGGGTGACGGTTGCCGCCGATGCGGCGATGAAACGAATGGACATGGTTCCTCCCTAAGTGTCCTGCCGCGCCGTTTCAGCCGGTCACGGCTTGCCGGCGCAGATCCTCCTCGATCTCACCGGCCGGTTTCGTTGCGAAACTTTACGCATACAAAACGAAAAGAAACGAACTGGCAAATGAAATTGTGAAGGTTTTGTGACATAGTGTTTATGACAGTTTTGTCGAGTGCGGCTTTGGTCGAATTCGCAAGCCATCTTCTCTCCCGCGGGACGACCTGATAGCGTCGCCGCCATGCATTCCTCACTCCAGCTTTCCCCCGATGATCACGCCCTTCTCGATGGCCGCCACGGCGAGGCGGCGGCCTTTGCGATGCGGCTTCTGGTGCGCTTTGCCGAAGCCGTCGGCGCTCAGGAATTGGTGGATATCGAAGCGGCCCATATCGACGGCTGTCTCTATCTCGGCGAGGTCAGCCTCGATTTCGTCGAGCGTATGGTCTCATGGGGCGGGCGCGTCCGGGTGCCGACGACGCTGAATGTCGGCTCTGTCGATCTGATCCATCCCGAACTGTTTCGCGGCGAAGCGGAGCTTGGCCGCAACGGCGCGCGGCTGATGAAGGCGCATGAAGAGCTCGGCTGCGTGCCCACCTTCACCTGCGCCCCCTACCAGACGATCTTCCGGCCCCGCTTCGGCGCGCAGATCGCCTGGGCGGAATCCAATGCTATCGTCTTTGCCAATTCCGTGCTCGGCGCCCGCACCAATCGCTACGGGGATTTCATCGATCTCTGTTGCGCACTGACCGGCCGGGCGCCCTATTACGGGCTGCATGTCACGGAGAACCGCCGCGCCACCGTGCTGATCGATGTCAAAGCCTTTCCCGACGGCGATGCCGGATCGATTTGCGTTGCGGCCGGTCACGCCATCGGCCGCCGCTGCGGCGACAGGATCCCGGTTATCAGCGGATTGCCGAAGGAAAGCTCCGAGGATGATCTGAAGGCGCTGGGCGCCGTTGCCGCGTCGGCGGGTGCCGTGGCGCTTTTCCATGCCGTCGGGCTGACGCCGGAAGCGCCGACGCTTGAGGCAGCCTGCGGCGGAAAAGAGCCGGTGGAGATCATCCGTCTCAGTCGCGATGATATCCGCGAGACGATCCGCAATCTCTCGACGGTGGCGGAGGGTACGCCCCTTGCCGCGGTCAGCATGGGCACGCCGCATTTCTCGATCGGCGAGTTCGAACGGCTGATGCCGCTGCTGACGGACGAGAAGGCGGCGACCGACATCTATATCAACACGAACCGCGAGGTTCTAGCCGAACTCGAGAACCGCAGCTGGCGCGCGAGGCTGGAAGCCGCGGGCATCACGCTCGTCATCGATACCTGCACCTATGTGACGGCGATCATCCGCGACATGTCGGGCGCCGTCATGACCAATTCCGGCAAATGGGCTTACTATGCGCCGGGCAATATCGGCGTCGACGTCGCCTTCGGCTCATTGGCAGAATGCATGGCTTCGGCCCGGGCGGGCAAGGTGGTGCGGCTGTGACGCGTTTTTCCGCAACGACGCTCATGGAAGGCAGCGCGGCAGCGCCGGCGTTCGTGCTGGCCGAACCCTTGAGCTTCTGGGGCGGCGTCGATTCCGCGACCGGCCGGATCATTGACCAGTGGCATCCGCAGAGCGGCCAGTCGATCAGCGGGTCTATCCTGGTCATGGAAGCCGGACGGGGATCGAGTTCGGGAAGCTCGGTGCTCGCCGAAGCGATCCGGCTGAAAACGGCGCCTTCAGGCATCATCCTGTTGAAGCGGGACGCGATCGTCGTGACCGGCGCGATGGTCGCTGAGGCGCTCTATGGCATCGGCTGTCCGGTCGTGCTGGCGCGGGCGGAGGATTGGCCGCAGATCGTGCAGGCAGAGCGCTTGTCTGTTGTAGCCGGAGAGCGTGAGGCGCGAATTGAGATTGTGCAGCCGTGACCGGCTGCGGGAGGAGGATGGAATGACCAAGACCGAAAAGCCGCTGGCGATCAGCGCACCGGAGCCGCGCACGCTCGACCTGATCTTCAGCGACGCGGCGCGTCGCGTGCTTCATGATAAGTACGAGATCGTCGAGGCGGACCCGGAGAATATCGCCGGTCTTGGCGATGGCGTGCTCGGCAGGGCCCGCTACATCATCGGTCAGCCGCCGCTTTCGGAGGAGACGCTGGCGCGGATGACCTCGCTGCGTTGCGTGCTGAATGTCGAAAGCAATCTGATCAACAACATGCCCTATGACATTCTCTTCCAGCGCGGCATCCATGTGGTGACGACCGGCCAGGTCTTCGCCGAGCCGGTGGCCGAGATCGGCCTCGGCTTCGCGCTTTCGCTGGCGCGCGGCATCGTCGATGCCGATGTCGCCTTCCGCGAAGGCAAAGAGCTCTGGGGCGGCGAGGGCAATGCCAGCGCCCGGCTGATCGCCGGATCGGAGATCGGCATCGTCGGCTTCGGCGATCTCGGCAAGGCGCTGCGGCGGGTGCTGTCAGGCTTCCGCGCCAAGGTCCGGGTCTTCGATCCCTGGCAGCCGAAATCGATCCTGGAAGAAAGCAATGTCGAGGCGGCAAGCCTCGAAGACGTGCTGACAAAGAGCGATTTCGTCTTTGTGGTCGCGGCCGTGACCAGCGAAAACAAGGGTTTCCTCGGTGCGGAGGCCTTTGCCAGCATGCGCAAGGGGGCGGCCTTCATCCTGCTCAGCCGCGCCGATGTCGTCGATTTCGATGCACTGATGGCAGCCGTCGCCTCCGGCCATATCGTGGCGGCAAGCGATGTCTATCCGGAAGAGCCGTTGCCGCTGGATCATCCCGTCCGCAAGCTCAAGGGCTTCATCCGCTCGGCCCACCGTGCCGGAGCGCTCGATAGCGCCTTCACGAAGATGGGCGACATGGTGCTCGAAGACATGGATTTGATGGATCGCGGCCTGCCGCCGATGCGCTGCAAGCGGGCCGAACGGGAAACGGTTTCACGCATGCGATCGAAGGGCGTGAAGATCAACTGATCAAATCTTCGCGGAGGGCTATTCCTTGCATTGTAAACGCAGGCGGCTCTTGCTAGTCCGGGCCGTCCGCTCATGCATTCCTTCGCAGGCCTTCCATGTTTTCCAGATCGACCGATGAGGCGCCATCCCCGCTGGTGGGAATAGCCCTTGCGTGCATCGGCTATTCGCTGTTCGCCATCCAGGACGCCGTCGTCAAATGGCTGGTAGCCGATTATGCCGTGCCGCAGATCCTGTTCATCCGCAGCGTGATGATCGTCGGTTTCTCGGCCTTCTTCATCCATCGCAACCGGCATCCGTCGATCCTGAAAAGCCCGCACAGAAGTTCCGTTCTGCTGCGCGCGGTGCTGATGCTCGGCGCCTGGCTTTCCTACTATTCTGCGGCCCGCCATCTCGGGCTTGCCGAGATCACCACGATGTATTTCAGCGCGCCCGTGATCACCGTCGTGCTGTCGATCTTCATTCTCAGGGAAAATGTCGGGCCGATCCGCTGGCTGGCCTGCATCGGCGGTTTCGTCGGTGTCGTCTTGGCCGCCGATCCTGCCGAGGCCCCGAGCCTCATTCCGGCGAGCATGGTGTTTTTCGCCGGCTTCTGCTGGGCGTGGAGCACCATCCTCGTGCGCCTCGTCAGCCGCACGGAAAGCACGGTCAACCAGATGCTGGCCACCGGCGTGCTGTTCACCGTCGTCTGCGGCGCGGCGCTGCCCTTCGTCTGGAAGACGCCCGACCTCTTCGGCTGGACGCTGATGATCGGGCTCGGCTGCATCAGCGCCGCCGGTCAGTACATCCTCTATGAAGGTTTCCGCTATGCGCCGGCCTCGACGCTCGCGCCGATCGAATATAGCGGTCTGATCTGGGCATTCCTCTACGGCTACCTGATCTGGGCCGAAATTCCGACGCTGAATGTCGTCGCCGGAGCGGCCCTCATCGTCGGCTCCAGCCTGATCCTGATCTGGTGGGAACGCCGTCTGGTGATCATGTCGCGCCGCCGCCTGACGGCTTGAGATTGCGCTTGGATTTCAGCCGGAAGGCGAAAAACGTAAGACTTCGTTAACCACGCTTGGATAGGAGTTGTTAACCGTACCGCCGCTCCACGGCGGTGCGCGCTAGCACCGGCCGATCCAAAGATGAAACCTCTGCTTCCGGCATTTTCGCGCCGTCTCGGCCTCTTCACGGCACTGGTCTCCGCTGCCGTGCCTGGCCATGGCTATGCGCAGTCGGCGTGGTCGGGAAGCGCGGATAACGAATTCAGCAACTCGGCAAACTGGACCCCGTCTGCTCCCGGTCCCACGGACACTGCAACCGTTGATACCGGATCGCCGCAGGTCACCAATGGCGTGACGGTCGACAAGCTCGATGTCGATGGCGGCAACGTCACCATCACCAATACCGGCACATTGACGGCGACCGGCGGCAGCACGATCAATTCGGGCAGCGTCAGCATCAATGCCGGTGGCGTCCTGAATTCCGATGTCGATCTCAATGGCGGCAGCCTGTCGGTCGATGGCGATCTCAATGGCCGACTGATGCTGAACAACGGCAATGTCACCGTCAACGGCACGCTCGACAGCGGCGTGGTCGGCTCCGGTACCCAGCTGTCGAACAACGGCGTTATCGATGGCGTCGATGTTTCGTCCGGCGGCACCTTCGTCAACAACACGGGCGGCACCGCTACGTCGGTGACCAATGCAGGCACGGCATCCAATGCCGGGACGATCGGTAATCTCACCAACACGGGCGGAAATTTCACCAACAATACCGGCGGCAGGGTGACGGGAAAGACGACGGTCTCCGGTGGCACCGTGACGAACAATTTCGTCATCACCGATGCCGATGTCGCGGCCGTGGCGGCCTTCGTCAACAATAATGGCGCGACGGCAGGCAATGTCAGGAATGCCGGTACGACGTCGAATGCCGGGACCATCGCCTCGCTTCGAAACGAAGGCGGGACCTTCACCAACAATTTCGGCGGCGTCGTCACCGGCGGTACTGTTGTCACGGGCGGCACGGTTACCAACAATGCGACGTTGAATGCCGTCGATGTCGGGGCGAACGGCACATTCAGCAATGCGAGCGGCGCGACCGCGGGGGCGGTTACCAACGCCGGAACGAGCTCGAATGCCGGAACGGTTGCCTCGGTCACCAACACAGCGGGAAGCTTCACCAACAATGCCGGTGGCAGGGTCACCGGCAACACCGTCGTCACCGGCGGCACAGTGACCAACAATTTCGTCATTACCGATGCCGATGTCGCGGCGGTCGCCGCCTTCGTCAACAATAGCGGTGCCACGGCAGGCAATATCAGGAACTCCGGGACCGTTACGAATGCCGGGACGATCGCTTCGCTCCGCAATGAGGGCGGCACTTTCACCAACAATGCCGGCGGCACCGTCACCGGCATGACGACGGTGACCGGCGGTACCGCGGTCAACAACGCGACCCTGGCCGATATCGATATCGGCGCGGCCGGCAGCTTCATCAACAATAGCGGCGCCGTCGCCGGCAGGGTCACCAATTCCGGCACGGCATCGAACGACGGAACGGTGGCCGAGCTCGTTAACAATGACGGCACCTTTTCCAACACCGGCACGATCACCGGATCGGCACGGGTAGCGGGCGGTTCGCTGATCAATGACGGGACGATTTCGGGAGCCGTCGATGTCGACGACGACGGGCTCCTCTCCGGCAGCGGCGCGGTCGGTGCGCTTTCGGTCAATACAGGCGGGGTGCTCTCGCCCGGTCCGGGCATTGCGGCTCTGACGGTCAACGGCGGCGTCACATTCCGCACCGATTCGACCTATCAGGTGGATGTCAGCGGCGGTAGCCTCTCCGATACCGTGAACGCCTCGGGCGCCGTCGTTATCGACGGCGGCACGCTGGATATCCGCAGCACCGGCGGCAGCTACGGGCTGACCAACAATTATACGATCCTGAGCGGTTCGGGCATCACCGGCACCTTCGACGACATCACCAGCAACTTCGTCTTCCTGTCGCCGACGCTGACCTATGGCGCGACCGCGATCGACCTGGCGCTGGACCGCAATGCGGTGCAGTTCGCCGATGTCGCGGAGACGGAAAACGGGCGGGCGACCGCAGCGGCAGTTGAGGCGCTCGGCGGCGCAAACGCGCTCTATTCCGCCATCCTGCCGCTCGATGCTCAGACCGCCAATGACGCATTTACACAACTGAGCGGCGAGAGCCATGCCTCGCTCGAAAGTGCGCTTCTCTGGGAAAGCCGCTTCGCGCGCGAAGCCGTCCTCGACGAGATCGCCCTCGATCCCGCAAGACAGAAGGACGGCGTGCGGTACTGGAGCTCCAGCTTCTACGCATCGAACCTCTGGTCGGGAGATGGCAATGCGGCGGGCTTCGACGGCAATGTCGCGGGCGTCATGTTCGGCGCCGACGGCCCGATCTCGGATCAATGGCGCCTCGGCGCCATGCTCGGCTACAGCCACGGCGCCCCGCAGCAGGCAGAAACGGATTCCTATCACGCCGGTCTCTATGCATCGGGTCAGTTCGGCGCTGTGAACCTCGTTGGCGGAGCGATCTATTCGCACAACGATATATCGACCCGCCGAGACATCGCCTTCGGAAGCTTCACCGACCAGCTCTCCGCCGATTATGCGAGTGCGACGTCGCAGGTCTTTGCCGACCTTTCCTGGACGGGTGAACTCGACGGCATCAAGCTTCAGCCCTTCGCCAACCTCGTCTATGTCAATCTCGATACAGACGCCTTCCAGGAAAGTGGCGGGGCGGCTGCGCTATCGGGAGCAAGCGACAGCGAAGCGATCTTCGCTTCGACGATTGGCATCCGCTGGTCGATGGACTGGCAGGCGAACGATCTTCCGCTCTCCTTCACCGGCATGCTCGGCTGGCGGCATATTGCCGGTGACGTCACGCCGTCTTCGAGCTTCGCCTTTGCCGGTGGCTCGCCCTTCATCATCGATGGCGTCACGATGCCGGAGGATGCGGCAGTCGTCAGGCTTGGCGTTTCCGCCAAGGTCACGAAGACGGCCCGCCTGACGCTTAGCTATTCCGGCGAGTTCGGCAAAGGCCTGCAGTCAAGTGCTGCGCAGGCCAACCTTTCGGCGAGCTTCTAGCGGCCTAGCTTCGCACCAGCACGTTCCCCGACTTCAGCCAGAAGGGCGAGAGATAGAGCGGCGTCGAGGAGAGTGGCAGGATGTCGTCCTTCAGCGCCACGCCCAGCTTGTCGGCCATGAAGGCGCGGCGGGCGGCGATGCGGGCATGCATCGCGGGGTAACGTTTCTGGATTCCCGCCCGCAAGGCTTCGTCGGCAAAGGCGATCGCGTCTTCGCAGTTCAGTGCCCAGCCGGCCGGCATCGGCACGGGGATGACATCGACCTGGAACGGCATGCCGGAGCGCAGGCGATCCGTCGAGCCCGGGCGTACCGGCGAATGCAGCCATTCCTCGTGGCTGCCGAGATGGCCGGGATTGAGCGCGGAATTCAGGCCCGCCGATTTCAGCTTGCCGGTGACCGCTTCGAAGAGCTCGCCGCCGGATACGCCGAAGCCCGCCGTCTCGTACCATGTGATCAGCGCCTCGAAATAAGCCTTTGAGGGCTTGAGGAAATCGTCGTCGTGATCGGCAAGCAATCCCGCGCGTGATGAGAGTGCGCCCCAATAGCCGAGCGCCGTGGTGACACCGTCCCCTCGTTTCAGCCTTCGCGCCGTCGGGCTGCGCAGACCGACGATATGTTCGCCCTTGCTGACGGAGGCAAACATCGTGTGAACGTTCAGCGGATCGCCTTCGTAGCCGAGCCGCCCGAGCGCTTCGAATTCCGTATCGCCTTCGCGAACGCCGGAGACGACACGCCAGAGCGCCGTCGAGCAACGCGCCGCCGCCCATTCGAAGGCCGCGAGCTGGTCGGCATCGACCACGGCACGCAGGCCGGTTTCCGGATGCATGAGCACCTCGGTTCGATCGATGAGCCGGCCTTCGCCGCCGATGATGCGGCTCAGCACCTTGACGATGAAATCGGGGACGAAGAAACTTTGGGCGTAATCGTCATCTTCCTCGGCAGATAGATACTTCCAGCCGACGAGGCCGATGCTGTCGCCCGCCTTGATCCCCGCATCCTTCAGCCGGTCGGCGAGGCGCGGGTTCTGCGAGCGGTCCTGGCCCATCAGGCTGAAGCTCTGGGCGCGCAGCACCTCGATATCGGGCAGTCCGGCAAGCACGGTATAGCTCTCGGATTCATTGCCGGTGATGACGACCCGCCTGCCGCCCTTGCCGAGCAGCAGCAGCGCCTCTTCAAAGCGCGGCTCGAAGCCCGAGAGGTGCATGATGTTTCCGAAATGCTCGCGATCGGCATAGACGACGAGCCAATCCGTGCCCGCCGCTTTCAGCGCCGCGTCGGCGCGGGTGGCATAGGTGGTTGCCGGGATCTGCGGCTGCTCGCCGAGAGGACCGAAGTCGGGCAGGGCGACGGGTGCAAGCGTAATGGCCATGTTTCCTCCGATGCCCGCTCCAAATCGGGCTCGATTGATATGGCGAGATGGCAGGCGCCAGGTCAATTGCCGAAGGCCAGCCATTGCAAAAATGTCGTGATGGCACATTCTAATTTTCGAAAGATGCGCGGCCGCGCCATTCTTGGCCCGGAAATTCCGCAACTGGAATGATACTATCAGCATCACATGCCGAGGGAGCGGAAGAGGAGCCCTCCCCAGGCGTCATGGTTCACCACTGCGATCTCGGGAGGAGAGCAGATGCTGGCGACGAGTGTATCGCTCGACGATAAATATACGGCCGACGAAGGCCGGGTCTTCATGTCGGGATTGCAGGCGCTGGTTCGCCTGCCGATGGTTCAGATGCGCCGCGACCATGCGGCCGGGCTGAATACGGCCGCCTTCATCTCCGGCTATCGCGGCTCGCCGCTCGGCGGCTACGACCAGCAGCTGATGAAGGCGCAGCGCTATCTCGATCGGCATCAGATCACCTTCCAGCCGGGGATCAACGAGGATCTGGCGGCGACCGCCGTCTGGGGCAGCCAGCAGGCGGGGCTTTCGCCTGGCGCCAACAAGGATGGCGTTCTCGGCATCTGGTATGGCAAGGGTCCGGGGGTCGACCGCTCCGGCGACGTGCTGAAACATGCCAATGCCGCCGGCACCTCGAAACATGGCGGCGTGCTCTGTTTTGCCGGTGACGATCACTCGGCCAAGTCGTCCACCGTGCCGCACCAGACCGACCATGATTTCATGTCGGCGGTCATTCCGGTTCTCTATCCGTCCTCCATCCACGAATTCATCGAATACGGCCTGCTCGGCATTGCCATGTCGCGCTATTCCGGCTGCTGGGTCGGCATGAAGTTCATCGCCGATACGGTGGAGACCACGGCGGCCGTGGACCTCTCCGGCGAGAAGCGCCAGTTCATCATACCCAGCGATTTCGAGCTGCCGCCCGGCGGCCTCAACATCCGCTGGCCGGATCCGCCGCTGATCCAGGACGATCGCCTGCAGACCTACAAGGCCTATGCGGCGATCGCCTTTGCCCGCGCCAACCGCGTCGACGAGATCACCCATGACGCACCGCGCGCCCGCTTCGGCATCATCTCCTCGGGCAAGGCCTATGAAGACGTGCTGCAGGCGCTGCGCGAGCTGGAGCTCGGCCGTGCCGAGATGGAAGCGATCGGCATCCGCATTCTCAAGGTGCGCATGCCCTGGCCGCTGGAGCCGGAGGCCGTGCGCCACTTTTCGGAAGGTCTCGACGAGGTGCTGGTCATCGAGGAGCGTCGCGAGATCATCGAAAACCAGATCAAGCAGCAGCTCTTCAACTGGCGCGCCGATGTTCGCCCGCGCATTGTCGGCAAGTTCGACGAGCATGACAAACCCTATCTCAGTCTCTCCGCCGCGCTGACGGTCGGGGCGGTCGCCCGCGCCATCGCCGGGCGCATCCTCAAGCTCGACATGGATTCCTCGCTGCACCGGCGGATTTCTGACAAGCTCGCCTATCTCTCCGAACGCGGCCAGATCAGTCGCAGCCATGTGCCGCCGCTGCAGCGCACGCCGTTCTTCTGCTCCGGCTGTCCGCACAATACCTCGACGCGCGTGCCGGAAGGCAGCCGCGCGACGGCCGGTATCGGGTGCCACTACATGGTCACCTGGATGGACCGGAATACCGAGACCTTCACGCAGATGGGCGGCGAAGGTGTGCCTTGGACGGCGATCGCCCGTTTCACCGACGAGAAGCACATGTTCGTCAATCTCGGCGACGGCACCTATTTCCACTCCGGCATCCTGGCGATCCGCCAGTCGGTCGCCGCCAAGGTCAACGTCACCTACAAGCTGCTCTATAACGACGCCGTCGCCATGACCGGCGGCCAGCAGATCGACGGCTACATGACGCCGCAGCTGATGACCAAGCAGCTCCATAACGAGGGCGTCTCGCCGATCTATCTGCTGTCGGACAATCCGGATGCCTATGTGGCGCCGGAACTTGCCCCCGGCGTCATCGTTTTGCACCGCGATCATCTCGATCCGGTCATGCTGAAGCTGCGGGAAACACCGGGTTGCTCGGCGATCGTCTATGTGCAGACCTGCGCGGCCGAAAAGCGCCGGCGTCGCAGCCGCGGCCTGATGGAGGATCCGGCCAAGCGCGTCTTCATCAATGAAGCCGTCTGCGAAGGCTGCGGCGATTGCTCGGTGCAGTCGAACTGCATCTCGGTCGAGCCGCTCGAAACCGAATTCGGCCGCAAGCGGCAGATCAACCAGTCGACATGCAACAAGGATTTTTCCTGCGTGAAGGGCTTCTGCCCCTCCTTCGTCACTGTGAAGGGTGGCGAGCGCAAGAAGCGCAAGGCGGTCGAACCCGTCGATGCCGACATTCCGATGCCCGTCATCCCCGAGATCGGCGACCGCCCCTGGAATATCGCGATTGCCGGCGTCGGCGGGACCGGCATCCTGACGATCGGTGCCGTGCTCGGCATGGCCGCCCATCTCGACGGCAAGGTGCCGATGATCCTCGATATGGCCGGCCTCGCCCAGAAGGGCGGCGCGGTGATGAGCTATTTGCGCATCGGCCGCGAGCAGAAGGACGTGACCTCGCCGCGTATCGTCAATGGCGGCGCGGATCTGCTGCTGGCCGCTGATGACGTCGTCGGCGCCTCGAAGGATGCGATCACGCTCTGCAAGACCGAGCGCACCACCGCGATTGTCAATACAGGTTTGATGCCGGTTGCCGATTTCGTCCGCAATCGCGACTTCGATTTCAAGACCGGCTCCGTCATGCACACGATCGCCAAGACCGTCAGCGACCGCTCGGTGTTCCTCGATTTCGGCCATGCAGCGACCGCCCTGACGGGCGACGGCATCAATACCAATATCCTGCTGACCGGCTTTGCCTGGCAGTCAGGTCTGGTGCCGCTGTCGCTGGAATCGATCGAAAAGGCGATCGAGCTGAACGGCGTGGCCGTCAAGGCAAGCCGCGCCTCGTTCAATTGGGGGCGTCTTCTCGCCCACGATCCGGAAGCCGTCCGCGCCGCAATGGGCGAGAAGGAAGAGCGCAGGACGCTCGCCGACATGTCCTTCGCCGAGGTCGTCGCCCATCGAAAGGCGCATCTTACCGCTTATCAGGATGACCGGCTTGCCGCCCGCTTCGGCGCTCTTGTTGAGGGTGCGAAGGCTGCCGCGGCAAAGGCAGGTCTCTCGGACAAGGTTCCCTTCGCCGCTGCCGTCACCTATTCACGGGTGCTTGCCTACAAGGACGAGTATGAAGTGGCCCGGCTGCTCACCGATCCGGCTTTCGAGGCGAAGATGCGCGAGGAGATGCAGGGCGATTTCCGCCTTGTCTTCAACCTCGCCCCGCCGGTTCTCTCGGGCAAGGATCCGAACGGCCGGCCGAAGAAGCGGGAGTTCGGCGCCTGGATCCTGCCGCTGCTGCGCGGTCTTGCTCGCTTCAAGAGCCTGCGCGGCACCGCACTCGATCCCTTCGGCTACCTGCATGAGCGCAAGTTCGAGCGCCGGCTGATTTCCGATTACGAGAAGGTGGCGGCCCGCGTGCTTGCCAAGCTCGACGGCGGCAACGAAGCGGAGGCTCTTGCCATTCTGACGCTGTTCGATGAGATTCGCGGCTACGGGCCGGTCAAGGAGGCGGCCGCCCGGACGATCATGGATCAGGTCGAGACGCGTCTGAAGGCTTACGAAACATCGGGTGAGCCGGCACGTATGCCGGACGCCGCATAGGCGACGGTCTGACAATTGGGAGATAAACCCGCTCCGTGTTCGAAGAGCAGCGGAGTGGGTCTGAGGGAGAGAGCCGGATGTATTCAGGTGGCCTGAGCTTTGCGCTTGGCGATGAAATCGAAGCGCTGCGCGATGCCGTTAGGCGCTTTGCCAGCGAACGGATCGCGCCGCTCGCCGACGAGACCGACCGCAACAATGCCTTTCCGATGCCGCTCTGGCGTGAGCTCGGCGATATGGGCCTGCTCGGCATCACGGCGGGTGAGGAATATGGCGGGGCCGCTCTCGGCTATCTCGCCCATTGCGTGGCGATGGAGGAGATCAGCCGTGCATCGGCCTCGGTGGCACTCAGCTACGGCGCCCATTCCAATCTCTGCGTCAACCAGATCAATCGCAACGGCAGCGCCCGGCAGAAGCAGCGATATCTGCCGAAGCTTGTAACGGGCGAGCATGTCGGCGCGCTCGCCATGTCCGAACCCGGTGCGGGATCCGATGTTGTCTCGATGAAGCTGAGGGCTGAGAAGCGTGGCGACCGCTATGTGCTCAACGGCAACAAGATGTGGATCACCAACGGCCCGGATGCGGACGTTCTCGTCGTCTATGCCAAGACCGATCCCGAAGCCGGCCCGCGCGGCATCACCGCTTTCCTGATCGAGAAGGGCTTCAAAGGCTTCTCGACCGGCCAGAAACTCGACAAGCTTGGCATGCGCGGCTCCAATACCTCCGAGCTGATCTTTGCCGATTGCGAAGTGCCGGAAGAAAACGTTCTCGGCACCGTCGGCGGTGGCGTGAAAGTGCTGATGTCCGGCCTCGATTACGAGCGCGTCGTCCTCTCAGCCGGCCCGCTCGGCATCATGGCCGCCTGCATGGATATCGTCGTGCCCTATCTGCACGAGCGCAAGCAGTTCGGCCAGGCGATCGGCGAATTCCAGCTGATGCAGGGCAAGCTCGCCGACATGTATGTGACGATGAACACGGCGCGCGCCTATGTCTATGCCGTCGCTGCCGCCTGCGATCGCGGCGAGACCACCCGCAAGGACGCAGCCGGCTGCATTCTCTACGCTGCTGAAAAGGCAACGGCGATGGCGCTCGAAGCGATCCAGGCGCTCGGCGGCAACGGCTACACCAACGACTACGCGGCGGGACGGCTGCTGCGCGATGCCAAGCTCTACGAGATCGGCGCCGGAACCTCGGAAATCCGCCGCATGCTCATCGGGCGCGAACTCTTTGCGGAGACGGCATGAGGCACGGCGGTTCAGCTTCTCACTGTGCTGGAAGCGGATTGGGCGTCGCGGGTTGCGGCTTCGCTCAGCGTGTCGGTGATCCATTGATTGACCGATTGAGCCTTGTTGCCGGCAGCGCGCACCACCTGCTTGTGAAGGCTCGGCGACATACGCAGCGACAGGTTTCCGGAGAAGGGTTTTTCCGGCTCCTGCTTGGTTTCGGCGCAAAAGGCCAGGTAGTCCTCGACGCTGTCGTGAAAGGCCTTGACGAGGTCCTGCGCCGTCTCGGCTTCAAAGGTGACGATGTCCTTGATGCCGACGACGCGCCCGTGAAAGACCATGTCGTCCTCGTCGAATTCGACCGACCCGGTATATCCCTTGTAGGCTTTCATGGCTTTATTCCCGAATTCGTCAGGAACTCCCTGACCGTGCGTACCACGTATTTCTTCGTGTCCGGCGAAGGATGCCGACGGTGGATCAACAGCGACGAACCGCTGAGCGTAAACCGCACCCGTGAGCCGCTTCCTTCCGAAACATTCGCGCCCAGCGCAACGAGCAGAGCTTCGATGTCACGCCATTTGATCGATCCGCTGACAGGTTCCGAGAAAATCGCCTTGAGCGTATTGCGATGGGCCTTGTGCAAGTCAGGTCCCCCCAGCCCCGATCCGACAAAAGTTTCGCATGCATGGTATCATAATATGGTATCATTTGGAGGTGGTCAATGACCGTACTCCGATCCGAAATCTCCACCAATTCCGAAGCCTTCAAGGCCAATCGCGCGGCGATGGGCGAGGCGAGCAAGGTTGTGGACGACGCTGTCCGGCTGGCGGCCAATGGCGGCGGGCAGGCGGCGCGGGAGCGGCATATCGGGCGTGGCAAGATGTTGCCGCGCGATCGGGTCATGGGGCTGATCGATCCGGCGACGCCGTTTCTTGAGGTTGCGGCGACTGCTGCCCATGGCATGTATGACGGCGATGCGCCGTCGGCGGGGCTGATCACCGGGATTGGCCGGGTGATGGGCCGCGAATGCATGATCGTCTGCAACGATGCGACGGTCAAAGGCGGCACCTATTACCCGATGACGGTCAAGAAGCATCTCAGGGCGCAGGAGATTGCCGCCGAGAACAATCTGCCGTGCATCTATCTCGTCGATTCAGGCGGCGCCAATCTGCCGAATCAGGACGAGGTCTTCCCCGACCGCGATCATTTCGGCCGCATCTTCTTCAATCAGGCAAACATGTCGGCGGCAGGCATTCCGCAGATCGCCGTCGTCATGGGCTCCTGTACGGCAGGCGGCGCCTATGTGCCTGCCATGTCCGACGAGACGATCATCGTCGAGGGGCAGGGCACGATCTTTCTTGCCGGTCCGCCGCTGGTGAAGGCGGCGACGGGTGAGGTCGTCTCTGCCGAGGACCTTGGCGGCGGCGATGTCCATACACGGCTGTCGGGGGTGGCCGATCATCTGGCGCGTGATGATGCACATGCGCTCGCTCTGGCCCGCCGCAGTGTCGCCGCGCTCAACCGTCCCAAGCGGACGGATATGGAACTGCAGGCGCCGGAGCCGCCGCTTTACGATCCGGCCGAAATTGCCGGGATCGTGCCTGCCGATCTGCGCACGCCCTATGATGTCCGGGAGGTCATTGCCCGCGTCGTCGACGGCTCGCGGTTCGACGAGTTCAAGGCGCGCTATGGGGCAACGCTCGTCTGCGGCTTTGCCCATATCCACGGGATGCCGGTCGGCATCATCGCCAATAATGGCGTGCTTTTCTCGGAATCGGCGCTGAAGGGCGCGCATTTCGTCGAGCTCTGCTCACAGCGGAAGATTCCGCTGGTCTTTCTGCAGAATATCACCGGCTTCATGGTTGGCCGCAAATACGAGACGGAAGGCATCGCCAAGAACGGCGCCAAGCTGGTGACGGCGGTGGCGACGACGAAGGTGCCGAAGATCACCATGCTGATCGGCGGCTCCTTCGGTGCCGGCAATTACGGCATGGCTGGCCGTGCCTTCTCGCCGCGCTTCCTCTGGACCTGGCCGAACAGCCGCATCTCCGTCATGGGCGGCGAACAAGCTGCGGGCGTGCTGGCGACCGTGCGCGGCGAGGCGTTGACGCGCGCTGGGAAGCCATGGACGGCAGAAGAGGAAGCAGCCTTCAAGCGGCCGGTGCTCGACCGTTTCGAAAGCCAGAGCCATCCGCTCTATGCCTCGGCGCGGCTCTGGGACGACGGGATCGTCGATCCCACAAGGAGCCGCGATGTGCTTGGGCTGTCGCTGTCGGCGGCGTTGAATGCCCCGATCGAAGAAACGCGCTTCGGCCTGTTCAGAATGTGAGGCTATCATGTTCGACAAGATACTCATCGCAAACCGGGGTGAAATCGCCTGCCGCGTCATCCGCACCGCGCGGCGCATGGGCATAAAGACCGTCGCCGTCTATTCCGATGCCGATAGCGGCGCGCTGCATGTCGAGCTTGCCGACGAAGCCTATCGCATCGGCGCGGCACCGGCGCAGGAAAGCTATCTCTCGATCGAGCGGATCATCGCCGCTGCCGAGCGCTCCGGCGCCCAGGCCGTCCATCCCGGCTACGGATTTCTGTCTGAAAATGCTGCGTTTGCCGAAGCTGTCGAAGCGGCCGGCCTGACTTTCATCGGCCCGCAGCCCTCGGCGATCCGCGCGATGGGCCTGAAGGACGCGGCCAAAGCGCTGATGGAGCAGTCGGGTGTTCCCGTCGTTCCCGGCTATCACGGCGACAATCAGGATCCGGATTTCCTCGCTGTGCGGGCAGCCGAGATCGGCTACCCCGTTCTCATCAAGGCGCGGGCGGGCGGCGGCGGCAAGGGCATGCGCCGCGTCGACGATGCGCAGGATTTTGCCGCCTCCCTCGATGCCGCCCGGCGCGAGGCGGCGGCCGCCTTCGGCGACGATGCGGTGCTGATCGAGAAATATCTGTTGCGGCCGCGTCATATCGAAGTGCAGGTCTTCGGCGACCGCCACGGCAATGCCGTCCACCTCTTCGAACGCGACTGCTCTCTGCAGCGCCGTCATCAGAAGGTGATCGAGGAGGCGCCGGCACCCGGTATGACGGCGGAGATGCGCCGCGTGATGGGCGAGGCGGCCGTACGGGCAGCGCGGGCGATCGATTATCGCGGCGCGGGTACGGTCGAGTTCATCGCCGACGTTTCGGATGGCCTCTGGCCCGATCGCTTCTTCTTCATGGAGATGAACACCCGCCTGCAGGTGGAGCATCCCGTGACCGAAGCGATTTCAGGCGTCGATCTCGTCGAATGGCAGCTGCGGGTGGCGGCCGGAGAGCCGCTGCCGAAGAAGCAGGCCGAGCTTGCGATCAATGGCTGGGCCTTCGAGGCGCGCGTCTATGCCGAGGATGCCGCGAAAGGCTTTTTGCCGGCAACTGGCAAGATCGAGCGGCTGGCCTTTCCCGAGACCGGCGTCCGCGTCGATGCCGGGGTGCGCGCCGGTGACCGCATTTCCACACATTACGATCCGCTGATCGCCAAGCTGATCGTCCATGGCCCGAACCGCCAGGCGGCACTGACCGGACTGCGCCACGCGCTGGAGGCGACCCGCATCGAGGGAACGGTGAGCAACCTTGCCTTCCTCGCCAATCTGACGCGCCAGGATGATTTCGCCGGCGGTCATCCCGATACCGGGTTGATCGATCGCAATCTCGAAATGCTGACGGCTGCCGCCGAGCCCAGTGGAACGGCAATCGCTCTTGCCGCCGTTCTCTCGCTGGAGGCCAGGCAGGCGGGCAGCGATCCCTGGGAAACGCTCGGGCATTGGCAGCTCTGGAGCGAGATGCAGCGCATCGTGACGCTGCATCATGCGGGCGACGTCTCCAGCCTGCGCGTTGTTGCGCGCGGCTTCGACATGTTCGCCGTCCACAACGGCCAGCGGGTCATCCCTGTCCGCATCGTCAGGCGTGATGGCGGGGGTGTGCAGGTCGAGGCGGATGGCCGTCAGGTCTTCGTCGAGGTCAGTCGTCATGGCGGTCATCTCAGCCTGCGCTTCGATGGCGCGGTTCATGTCTTCGATCTCGATGATCCGTTGTCGGCCGCGGCTTCCGAAGGGGCAGGCAGCGACCGGCTGATCGCGCCGATGCCGGGTTTCGTGAAGATCGTCCGGGCGGTCGCGGGCGGCACGGTTTCGAAGGGCGATCCGCTCGTCGTCATGGAAGCGATGAAGATGGAGCTGACGCTCGCCGCGCCGCGCGACGGGGTGGTCGAGAATGTCGCCGTCAGCGAAGGACAGCAGGTGTCGGAAGGCGCGCTGCTCGTCAGCCTGAAGGCCGCCGAGGAATGACCCCGCCCCGCGTGACCATCGTCGAGATGTCGCCGCGCGACGGCCTGCAGAACGAGGCGCGTTTCGTCGAGACTGCCGACAAGATCAGGTTGGTCGACATGCTCTCCGATTGCGGTTTCGAACGCATCGAAGTGACGAGCTTCGTCAGCCCCAAATGGGTGCCACAGCTCGCCGATGCCGCTGCCGTCATGGCCGGGATCAAGCGGCGGGCCGGGACACGCTATGCCGTGCTGACGCCGAATATGAAGGGCTTTGAGGCAGCGGTCGCCGCCGATGCCGGCGAGATCGCCATCTTCGCGTCGGCCTCTGAAACCTTCTCTCAGCGCAATATCAACTGCTCGATCGCCGAAAGCATCGAGCGCTTCAGACCGGTCGCCGACGCGAGCCGCGAGGCCGGCATTCCGATGCGCGGCTATGTCAGCTGCGTCGTCGAATGCCCCTATGAGGGCGCAGTGGCGTCGGAAGCCGCAGCCCGAGTTGCGGCGGAACTCCGCCGCCTCGGCTGTTTCGAGATCAGCCTCGGCGACACGATCGGCCGCGGGCGGCCGGAGGCGGTGGACCGGATGCTGGCGAGCGTGCTCGGGGAAGCCCCGGCGTCGATGCTGGCCGGGCATTTCCACGATACGTCAGGCCGAGCTCTTGAAAACATTGATGTTTCGCTTGAGCGCGGCCTCGCCGTCTTTGACGCCTCGATCGGCGGCCTGGGCGGCTGCCCCTATGCGCCGGGCGCAAAAGGCAATGTCGATACGCTCGCCGTTGCCCGCCATCTGCAGACGAAAGGGATCGAGACCGGCTTGCGGCTCGATACGCTTGAGAATGTGGCCCGCTTTGCGCGTGGCCTGAGGAGTGATGGATGAGTTTCGAAACGCTTCATGTCACGGTCGAGGGCGGCGTTGCCCATGTGACGCTGGCACGCCCGGAGAAGCACAACGCGCTGTCATCGCTGATGATGGACGAGCTGATCGCCGTCACCGCCAAACTGTCCGCCGATCCCGCAGTGCGCGCCGTTGTGCTGTCGGGAGAAGGCAAGAGCTTCTGCGCGGGCGGCGACCTTGGCTGGATGCGCGATCAGTTCACGGCGACGCGGGCCGGGCGGATTGCCGAGGCGCGGCGGCTGGCCATGACCTACCGGGCGCTGGACGATCTCCGGAAACCGGTCATTGCCAAGGTCAACGGCAACGCCTTCGGCGGGGGCGTCGGGCTCCTCAGCGTCTGCGATCTGGTAATCTCCGCCGACACTGCGAAATTCGGTCTGACGGAGGTGCGTCTCGGCATCATCCCGGCAACCATCAGCCCCTTCATCATCGCCCGGATCGGCGTCTCGGCGGCCCGCGGGCTGTTCATGTCGGGCAAGCTCATCGATGCCCAGGAGGCAGCGGCAATCGGGCTCGTCAACCGCGCCGTCCCGGCCGATGTGCTGGACGAGGCCGTCGATGTGGAGATCGCCCATCTGCTGCAGGCCTCGCCCGAGGCCGCATCCCGCGCCAAGGCGCTTCTGAAATCGCTGGGGAACCCGATCACCGACGAGGTCATCGACCGGGTGATTGAGCAGCTCGCCGATACCTGGGAGACGGCGGAAGCCCAGGAAGGCGTCACTGCCTTTTTCGAGAAGCGTGCGCCATCCTGGCGGTGGTGAGGTCGCCTTGCGCTTGAATTAAGCGCGATCTGAGCATACTTTGAACGAGCGACTGTCAAAATATGCTAGGATCATCACCATGGCAGCTATCGGTCTCGACATTGCTGCGGCCCGCTTCGGCGATGGCCAATCGGCTTTTCTCTCGGCGCGCCGCGTTGCCGATCAGCTCGGCGTGACGCTGGCGGAGCTCGCGAAGCTGATCGGTGTGGCGCGCAACACGCTGACGGCGAAGTCCAGTGCCCGCAAGGTCGACGGTGCGCTGAGCAATGTCGTGCGCATCCTCTCGATGGCCAGCGAGATGGCGGGAGACGACAATCGCGCCGTGATCTGGTTCAAGCATCAGCCGATCCCCGGCTGGGGCGGCAAGACCGCGTTCGATCTTGTCGCTGAAGGCAAGTCCGGTAAGGTTCTCGCCTATCTCGAAGCGGTTCGATCAGGCGTCTATGCCTGACCGGAATTCCGGCGATATCCTCCAGCTCTGGCGGGCCTTCGTCCCGCGCTGGGCTTTCGCGCCGCTCTCCGGCGAGGGAGCGGCGCGCTTCGGCGGGCGCTGGAATCCGGTGGGCGCGCCGGCGATCTATGCCGCTCGCGAGCTTTCGACCGCCTGGGCCGAGTATAATCAAGGCTTCGTCCAGCATCCGGCGATCATCGCCCAACTGGAATTGGCCGGTGCGCGGCTTGCGGACACGACCGCTCCGGCAGTTCTCGAATCCTATGGCGAGACAGCGGATATCCACCGCTGCGAATGGCGCCAGGAGCTTGACGCCGGACGCATTCCCGCGATGCACCGTCTGCGCGAACAGCTGATCGCCGACGGCTTCGATGGCGTCATCTACCCTTCCTTCATATCGCCGGGTGGAACCTGCGTCGCCCTCTGGCGCTGGAATACGCCCGGTTCGCCCGAGCTTCGCGCCATCGATCCGGAAGGGCGTCTGCCGAAAACGGCAGCCTCCTGGCTCTAGGCTTTCGCAGCCCGGCGGCCTGACCCATTTGGGCATGATTGCGAAGCACGGCGCAATCTGGCAGTTTGCCGGAAATGGTCGCCATCTTCGGTGGCGCCGATACGAAAATGCGGGGAAGCGATTGACGATGAAAGCACCGACCGGCCGTGACGCTGCTCCGACGATTGCCGATGTGGCGCGGCTGGCGGGGGTCTCCCGAGCGGTTGCAAGCCGGGCGCTGTCGACGGAGCCAAGGCCGGTTTCGGCAGACAAGCGCGAGCGGGTGATCGAGGCGGCGAACACCCTCGGTTACAAGCCCAATCTGCTGGCCCAGAGCCTGACGACCAAGACCGTCAATCTCGTCGCCGTGGTCGTCAACCACATCCACGACCTTTCCGACCTCGATCTCTTCGACCGGCTGATCGACCAGATCCAGTCGATCGGCAAGCAGGTGATCCTGATCCGCATCGGCTCGGTGGCGCGCGTCGAGGAGTTCCTGCGCAACGGCGTCGCCTATCATGTGGATGCCGCGCTGGTCTTTTCCGATTTCGCCGATGCAGTGACGGTGCGGAAGATGTTCCGTTCGGATCTCGTCGTGATGCTGAACGGTCTGCACGACCATCTCTCGCCCGTCGTCATGCCCGACGAGGCGACGGGGATATTCCAGGCGGTGGCAGATGCTGCCAGCAAGCGGGTCAGGACCGCGGGCCTCGTCACCGGCCGCGCCTCCTCGCCGGTCGAGCACAGCCGTATCGGCATCTACCAGAAGGCTTTCGAGCAGCACAAGATTGAGCTCGTGCGCACCGTCCAGGGAGATTATTCCTATGCGAGCGGCCATGCGGCGGCGGCCGTCTTGACGGGTAACGACTGTCCGGACGCGATCTTCTGTACATCGGATGCCATGGCGATGGGCATCCTCGATGTCTGCCGGTCCGATTTTCCGGGCAACAAGCCGCCACGCTTCCGCCTCTACGGCTTCGACAACCTGTCGCTGACGGATTTTGACGCCTATCCGATTTCCTCGATCGGCTACGACAAATCCGACTATGTCCGCCACGTCGTCGATTTCATCGCCGACCCCGAAGGCTTCCGCTCCGGCCAGCCGCCAATCTCGGTTCCCACCCGCTTCGTGCTGCGGGCGACGTCGTAACGAGAAAGGCCGCCCCGAGGGGCGGCCTTCCTGCTTTACCACTGCGGGTTCAGAGCTGGCGGGTTGGCTTCGGGACCCCACCACTTCTTGTAGTTCGCTTCGTAAGCACCCGACTGGATGTAATCGGAGACGAACATGTCGAGCCAGCGGACGAATTCCGGGTCGCCCTTGGCGACGGCCATGCCGATCGGGTCGTTCGAGTAGAGGCCTGCCAGGGTGACCAGCGCCGGGTTCTTCGTGGCGAGGTAATCGAGCAGCGAGGAGTCCTCGATAGCAGCGTCGACGCGCTTCTGCTGCAGCTGCAGCACGCCGTCAGGCGCGAACTGGTCGACATAGACCAGTTCGGCATCCGGAACGGCTGTCTTCAGGAAGGTTTCGCCCGTCGTGCCGCGGCCGACGACGATCTTCTTGCCGGCGAGATCCTTCAGATCCTTGATGCCAGCATCCTTCTGCACGATGATGCGCAGGCCAGCGCGGTTATAGGGGATCGAGAAATTGACGACCTTGGCGCGCTCGAGCGTTGCCGAGGTATTGGCGATCGCCACGTCGATCTGGCCGGAGACGAGCATCGAGATGCGTGCATCGCCGGAAACGTCGGTGAATTCGACGGGAACGCCGATCTTCTCGGCCAGGCGCTTGGCGACATCGACGTCGTAGCCGACGGGATTGTTCTGGTCGTCGCGGAAGCCGATCGGCTCGCCGCCGAGCGAGACGCCGATGCGGATCGTACCGCGCGAACGGATATCATCGAGCATGCCGGCGAAGGACGGCAGAGCCGAGCCTGCGACGACGGCGATCGCAGCGATCGCGGTGAGTAAGCGTTTCATTGTTCCATTCCCTCTTCGTTGATTATGCCTGTTTCGCCGCCCGCAATTCCGGTTCGGACATCGAATCCTCCCAGAGCCAGTAGCTGATTTCGCCCTCGCATCTGAAATTCACCACTTCATGATTTCCTTTTGCGTCAACCGCGTGAATGACGACACCTGCAAGGAAACCGGTATCCAGTTCGTTAAGCTCCTCGACGGCGAGCGCGATTGCGTCGGACAGCGAATAGCCGAGCTTCATGGCGAGAACGATGGTGCGCGAGGTTGAGCAGCGCATCGTCATCTCGCCGGTATGGGTGCAGGCGGCGGCGCCATAGCGGCTGTCGGCATAGAAGCCGGCGCCCGGGATCGGCGAGTCGCCGAGGCGGCCCGGATATTTCCAGGCCCAGCCGGAGGTGGAGGTTGCCGCGTGAATGCCGCGGGCGGCATCGGCGGAGAGGAAGACGGTGGTGTCGCGGACGCGCTCGGGATCGGTGATCGCCTTGCTGAGCGGCGCCAGGGGAATGTTGGGGAATTTTGCGAGGTCTTCAGGCGCGACTTCCTTCTCCAGCCGCTCCCACCAGACGCGCTTGCTGTCTTCGAACAGCACGTCGTCTTCCGGGAAACCGATTTCACTTGCAAAGCGGCGGGCGCCGTTGCCGGTCAGCATGACATGCGGCAGGCGCTTCATGACTTCATGGGCGAGTTTGGCGACCGGCAACGTGTTCGGCACGGCGCCGACCGAGCCGACATCGCGCGTCGTGCCGTCCATCACGGCGGCATCGAGCTCCATGTCGCCGATCATGTTCGGCCAGCCGCCGTAGCCGACGCTGCGGACCTTCACTTCGCTCTCGACCTTGCCGATGCCTGCGACCATGGCGTCGAGGCTGTTGGCGCCGCTGCGCAGCATGTCGACCGTGTGGGCAAAACCCGGCCAGGCTTCTTTGTTGGCGATGAGCAGCATGAAAAACCTCTAATCTTTACGCATCTTGGAAAGGAACTGGGCAACGCGGGGCTGCGCCATGCCGCCATCGGCGGCGAAAAACTGTTCGGTCGGCAGGTCGACAAGCAGCTTGCCCTTGTCGAGGAAGACGATCCGGTCGGAAATCTGCCGGGCAAATTCGATCTCGTGGGTGACGAAGAGCATCGTCGTGCCCTCTTCGGCGAGCTTGGCGAGGATCGCCAGAACTTCTGCCGTCATCTCCGGGTCGAGCGCGCTCGTCACTTCGTCGAGCAAGAGGTAGCGCGGCTGCATGGCAAGCGCCCGGCAGATGCCGACGCGTTGGCGCTGGCCGCCGGAAAGCTGGGCCGGATAGGCATCGGCGCGCTCGCCGAGGCCGACGGATTGCAGGAGTGCACGGGCGGTCGCCTCGGCTTCGGCGCGGGGCTTCTTCAGGACCTCGATCGGCGCCAGCGTGACGTTTCCGAGCACGGTCATATGCGGATAGAGATTGAAGAGCTGGAAGACCGTGGCCGAGCGCTTGCGGGCCTCGGTCAGTTCCTTCGGCTTGCCGACATCGAAGTCGTCGACGAGGATGCGGCCGGCGTTCAGCTTTTCCAGTCCGTTGATGCAGCGGATCAGCGTCGACTTGCCGGAACCCGATGATCCCAGGATCGAGACCACTTCGCCTGGATTGATCGTCAGGTCCACACCGTCGAGGACGGTGGTCGAGCCGAACGCTTTCTTGACGTTTTCTACTTTGAGCATGTCAGAGCCCTCTCCAGGCGCTATGGGCCCTGAGGCGGTTTTCGAAACGGGTGCCGAGAAGCGCGACCAGCTTTGCCGTCGCGTAATAGAGCAGGCCGACGGCAGTCCAGGCGATGAACGGCTTCAGCGTGCGCAGGTTCAGGATATTGCCGATCTTGGTGAGATCGACGACGCCGATGACGGAGATCAGCGATGTCACCTGCAGCTGGTTGACGAGCAGCGCGATAAGCGGGCCGATCGCGAAGGCCATCGCCTGCGGCGCCACGACATGGCGCAGAACCTGCCAGCGCGTCAGGCCGAAGACGCGGGCGGCCTCGATCTGGTCGCGGCCGACGGATTCGATCGCCGAGACCGCGATGACATAGACGAAGGCGGCGGTATTGGCCGACAGCGTGATCGTCGCGGCCGTGACCGGCGTGATGCGGATATGGAAGAGCGCCGGCAGGCCGAAGAAAACCAGGAAGAGCTGCACCAGCACCGGCGAGTTTTTCAGGAGTTCGGCCAGGAAGGTGACGACAGGCATCAGCACCGGCACGCGGTAGAAGCGCACGACGGCCCACAGTAGCCCGATCAGCAGGCCGATCAGCGAGGTGCCGAGGAAAAGCGCGACGCTGACGCCGAGGCCCTGGGCCAGGAGCACGAGATCGAAGGAGGTGAAATCTGTATAGCGCATCAGCTTGCGGCCTCCAGCATGTCGCGGTTGAGGCGGCGGTGAAGAAGGGTGATGCCGAGCGACACCAGGTAGGTCAGGACGGCATAGGCGACGAGCAGTACGACATAGACCTCGAACGGGCGGTAGGTCTGCGATACCACGATCTGCGCCGAGCCGGTCAGCTCGTTCAGCGTGATGGTCGAGAGGATCGAGGAGGTCAGGATCAGGTTGATCAGCACCGAGCCGAGCGGGCGGATCGAGGTTCTGAGCGCGATCGGCAGGACGATCTTGGTGAAGGTGACGCGGCGCGACAGACCGCTGACTTCGGCCGCCTCGATGATGCCGGGATCGATCGCCAGGATGCCGGCGCGGATGACATCGGAGGCATAGGCGCCGCCGGCGATCGATAGGGCCACGACGCCTGTCGTAAAGGCATCGATATAAATTCCGAGTTCCGGCAGGCCGTAATAGAAGAAGAACAGCTGCACGATGAACGGCACGTTGCGGAAGATGTCGACATAGACGAAGGCAACGCGGCGCAGCGTCTGCGACGACGAGGTGCGGGCGATCGCCACGAAGGCGCCCATGATGACGCTGCCGAGCAGCGCCAGCGCGCAGGCTTCCGCCGTCAGCAACGCGCCTTTGCCGAGAAAGCCGAGATGCGGCAAAAGGATCGAAAGGTCGAACCGCACGATCGCTCCCCCAAGCACGATTGAAACCGGTTTCATATTGCGGTCACAAAACGGCGCTGTCAAGCGCCGAGGTGGGGAAGCTGTGGAATAGTGAGACGCCCCGCATGAGGGTGCGGGGCGTCTCGTCGCGGCTTGGCGCCTCTCAGGCGGCGGAGAACGGCACGGCCACGAACGTCTTGTTGCCACCGCGCTCGATCAGCAGCAGCACCGACTTGCGGCCCGACTTGGCGGCGCTCGCAACGGCGGCCTTGGCATCGCTGGCGTCGTGCACCGGCTTGTCGTTGACCGAGACGATCACGTCGCCCGTCTGGATGCCGGCGGCAGCGGCCGGCTTGTCGGGGTTGACGCTGGCAACGACGGCGCCGTTGATGCTGCGCGGCAGGTTCAGTTCCTGGCGGGCATCGGGCGTCAGGTCGGCAAGGCCGACGCCGATGCTCGGGCCGCTCTGGGTCTTGCCGTCGCTTTCGTCGGCTGCGGCCTGCTTCTGGCCGTCGTCGTTACCGCCGATCGTCACGTTCAGGTCGGTGCTCTTGCCATCGCGCCAGACGGTCATCGTCTGCTTGGCGCCGGGGCTCATGTCGGCAACGAGGCGCGACAGGTCCTTCGGCGTCTTGACGGCTTCTCCGCCGACGGCGGTCACGATGTCGCCGGTCTTGATGCCGGCGCGGGCGGCAGGCGTATCGCCGGAGACGGCGGCGACCAGAGCGCCCTGGGCATCGCTGAGGCCGACGGCATCGGCAACATCCTTGGTCACGGCCTGGATCTGCACGCCGAGATAACCGTGCTCGATCGAGCCATCCTTCTGCAGCTTGGCGACGATCATCTTGGCTTCATCGGAGGGGATCGCAAAGCCGACGCCGACGCTGCCGCCATTCGGCGAGTAGATGGCGGTGTTGATGCCGACGACATGGCCGTCGCGGTCGACGAGCGGGCCGCCGGAGTTGCCATGGTTGATCGGTGCGTCGATTTGGATGAAGTCGTCATAGGGGCCGCTATGTAGGTCGCGGCCACGGGCCGAAACGATACCGGCAGTCACGGTCGTGCCGATGCCGAATGGGTTGCCGATCGCCAGAATCTGGTCGCCGAGCTTCAGTTTGTCGGAATCACCCCAGGCGACGGTGGCGAGCGGCTTCGGCGCCTGGATCTTCAGGACGGCGATATCGGACTTGGGATCGGTGCCGACCAGCTTGGCCGGCAGTTCGGTGCCGTCATCCAGCGTCACCTTGATGTCCATGGCATTGTCGATGACGTGGTTGTTGGTAACGATCACGCCGTCAGGGCTGATGATGAAGCCGGAGCCGAGAGCCATCGCATGCTGGCCGCCTTCATTCTTCGGTGCCTGGTGCGGGAAGGGGATGCCCTGCTGCTCGAAGAACTGGCGGAACTGCTCGTCCATCGGCGACTGCTGGTCGCTGGCGTCAGTCGCCTTCATGGTCGTGGTGACGGTGACGACGGCAGGCTTGTCGGCATCGACGATCGGCGCGAACGAACCGCCGGAGGCAAGCGTGCCGCCGATTTCGGCCGGTGCTGCGACAGCGGTCGCGGCATTGATGGTGAAGGGAAGCGCTGCGGTGCCTGCAATCAGGGCTGCACCCAGAAGCGCTGCTGTGCGGTGCTTGAGGAGAATCTTGGACATGGCGAATGGTCCCTTGCAAATCGTTGCTAAGCGGCGTCTTGGTTCCATGCCGGGAACGCGGGCGTCGGGCGAAATACACGAATTCTTCGCGATCGAAGATAAAATCGCCATTATTGGCGGTGTTTACTAGGCTTCGTGAAGAATTAGCGCTTGAGAACTGATATGCGCCGCCTGACGTCACTTTACAAATTAAATGTTCATTACGGTTTCATTGCAAAACCGTAAGCATTACAGGGATTTAATATTTGGAGGCCGGAACAAATCCGGGCGGGGCCGGAACCCGCTGGTTCAGGCCTCGACCTGAACCAGATGGCCTTCGCTGACGCTCTTGTAGCACCGCTTCGGCGGCACATAGCCAAGCGGCCGGATCGGGCTCTTCAGCTCGTCCGTCGAGAGGCCGCGCCTGATGCCGCGGCGCGCCGGATCGGGAACCGGGACCGCCGAAATCAGCTTCTTCGTATAGGGATGCTGCGGATTGCCGAACACCGCCCCGCGGGGCCCGATCTCGACGATCTCGCCGAGATACATGACGGCGACGCGGTGGCTGACACGCTCGACGACCGCCATGTCATGCGAGATGAACAGGAAAGCGAGGTTGAGGCTCTGCTGCAGGTCCATCAGGAGATTGCAGACCTGCGCCTTGATCGACACGTCGAGCGCCGAAACGCTCTCGTCGGCGACGATGACTTTCGGATCGAGCGCAAGCGCGCGGGCGATGCAGATGCGCTGGCGCTGGCCGCCGGAAAATTCGTGCGGGTAGCGCTCCATCATATCGGCCTTCAGGCCGACGCGCTCGAGGAGATCGGCGGCCTTTTTCCCGCGCCTGCGCCCGCGTGCCGAGGCCGTGCGCCACGATCGGCTCGCTGACGGTGGCGCCGACGGTCATGCGCGGATTGAGGCTGGCGAAGGGATCCTGGAAGATCATCTGGATGCTGCGGCGCATCCGCCGGAGGCTCGAGGAATCGAGGCCGGTGACGTCGTAGCCGTCGAGATTGACCTTGCCGGCATTCGGCTCGATCAGCCGGGTGATCGAGCGTCCCGTCGTCGACTTGCCGCAGCCGGATTCGCCGACCAGCGACAGCGTCTCGCCCTGGAAGAGATCGAAGGACACGTCCTCGACGGCATGGATCGCGCCCGTACGGCTGCCGAAAATGCCGCCGCGGATGGCAAAGCGCGTCGTCAGGTTCTTGACTTCGAGGATCGGTGTCTTGCCGCGATCGACGGTGTCGGCAACGGCGACCGGTTCGCTGCGCTCGCCCGTCGCGGTATCGACAACGGGGAAGCGGAGAGGCCATTTCTGGCCGGTCATCGAGCCCAGCCGCGGCACCGCCGAGAGCAGGGCGCGGGTATAGGGATGCCTGCCGCGATGGAAGATGTCGTCGGTCGCACCGGTTTCGACAGCCTCGCCGCGATACATGACGATGGTGCGGTCGGAAATCTCGGCGACGACGCCCATGTCGTGGGTGATGAAGAGAACGGACATGCCTTCCTCTTCCTGCAACAGCTTGATCAGGTCGAGGATCTGGCCCTGGATCGTCACGTCGAGCGCCGTCGTCGGCTCGTCGGCGATCAGGAGTTTCGGGCGCGAGGCGAGCGCCATGGCAATCATCACGCGCTGGCGCATGCCACCGGAGAATTGGTGCGGATATTCGTCGAAGCGCGACGAGGCATTGGGGATGCGGACCTTTTCGAGCAGGCGGATGGTCTCCGCGCGCGCCTCGCTCTTGGTCATCTCGCCGTGGCAGGTCAGCGCTTCGGAGATCTGGCGGCCGATCGTGAAGATCGGGTTCAGCGATGTCATCGGCTCCTGGAAGATCATCGCCGCATCGTTGCCGCGTACTCGGCGCATCTCCCTCTCGGACAGCGACAGGATATCCTTGCCGTTCAGGAGGATGCTGCCCTCGATGCGGCTCTGCTTCTTGGCAAGCAGGCGCATGATCGACAGCGAGGTGACGCTCTTGCCCGAGCCGCTTTCGCCGACGATCGCCACGGTCTCGCCGGGCATGACGTCGAAGGAGACGTCGCGCACGACCGGCCTCCAGGCGCCATCGACCAGAAACGACGTGGTCAGGTTGTTGACCGAAAGCACCGGTTTTGCAGCTTCACCCATATCCTGTTCCTGCTTCATGGTTCGGTCTTAGCTCTTGAGCGGTGTGGCAAAGGAGGCCGAGGGTCGGCCATCGGCAAGGCGGGCGGCTTCCAGTGCGGCGATCTTCGCGTCGATCTCGCGACGGTCGATCATGCCGCTCGGTCTTTCACGGGTCGCCATCGTTTCGGCGACATGCAGATAGCGTTCACCGGCGACGGCATAGAGCCGCCGCAACTCTTCCAGCGGATCGGCATGGTCGTCGGCGCGGATGTTGAGCCAGGCATAATCCTGGTCGCGATAGATCACGAGCGCGGCGGATTGCTTGCCGCGCTTGTCGCCACCGGCACCCTCGCCGGCCTGCATGGCTTCTAGCAGCCTTTCGGCGAGCGGCTTGCCCGCAGTCTCCTGGAAGGTCTCGAGCGTGGCCGCGATCACCTGCGGACCGGCCAGCATGTTGCCGGCCACCGAGACATTTTCGGCGACCAGATGCCCGGCCCAGTCGATGCATTTCTCGCCGGTAAAGGCGGCATTGCGCCCCGTCGCGTCGATCATGTGGAACTGCCGCTGGTCGCGGCCTTCGTCGCGCGCGGCAAGTTCGGCAACGATCGCCTCCGGCGCCTGACCGGCGGCGAGCATCGCAAGACCGTCGACGCCATTCAGCGGATTGACGAAGGCCTGCGTCGCCACCGCGCCGATGCCGCCGCGGATATGCGGGACGATGCCGCCGACGGCGAAGAAGCGGCTGGCGACGGCGATGCCGAGATGGCCGCTATCGGGGTCACGGGCGACGATCGAGTAGGTCACGGTTATCTCCCCACCGCATAGGCCTGCATCAGCCGCGGCGTTGCCGCTGCCCGCAACAGGCCATCCGCATCCCGGCGCGCGGCGGTCAGGCGGCCGACCGTCCAGGGATCGGCGACCGTCAGCTTGTGGCCCTTCCTGCGCAGCGCCTCCAGCACGTCCTCGCCGAAATTCGCTTCGGCCATCAGGCTGCCCGGTTCGCGGGTGCGCGGGTAGAAGGAGCCCGGGAAATGCGAGGTGTGGAACAGCGGCTGGTCGATCGCCGCCTGCAGGTTCATCTTGTGATGGACATAGCGCAGGAAGAAGGAGAGCTGCCACTGTTCCTGCTGGTCGCCGCCGGGCGTGCCGAAGGCCAGCGTCGGCTTGCCCTCGTAGAGCGCCAGCGACGGCGTCAGCGTCGTGCGCGGCCGCTTGCCGGGTGCAAGCGAGGTCGGCAGGCCGGGCTTCAGCCAGAACATCTGGGCGCGTGAATTCAGGCAGAAGCCGAGGCCGGGCACGATCGGCGACGATTGCAGCCAGCCACCTGACGGGGTGATCGACACCATGTTGCCCTCGCGGTCGATGACGTCGATATGGACGGTATCGCCACGCTTTTCAGACAGATGCGCCATAGTCGGCTCATAGACCGCACCGGTCTTCGAGGTGACGCCGAGCATGTCCATCGTCAGTGCATACTGGTCTTCGAAGCCGGGCACGATGCCGGGTTGCAGCTCCAGCGATGCCTCTGGCTTGATGAGCTTGCGGCGCTCGTCGTTATAGGCGTCGGACAGCAGATACTCGACCGGGATCTTCGAGAAATTCGGGTCGCCGTAATAGATCTCGCGGTCGGCGAAGGCGAGCTTCATCGCTTCGGTGACCGTATGGACGAAATCGGCACCGGCCGGATCCATCGAGGCGATATCGATGCCCTTCAAGAGCGCCAGCGTCTGCAGGAAGACCGGTCCCTGGCCCCAGGGGCCGATCTTGGCGACCGTCCAGCCGTGATAGTCGTAGGTCTGCGGCGCTTCTGTTGTCGCTGACCAGTTCGCCATGTCATCGGCGGTGATGACGCCCTTGTGCTTGGTGCCGCTGGCATCCATCACCGCGGTCGAACCGGCGTAACGCTCGATCGCTTCGGCCACGAAGCCGCGATAGAAGGCGTCGCGGGCCGCCTGGATCTGCTCCTCGCGATCGCGCTTGGCTTCCGCCTCGGCGACGATCCGCTTCCAGGTCTCGGCGAGAACCGGGTTCTTGAAATTGGAGAGTGGCTCGGGAACGGAGCCGCCGGGCAGCCACGTCTGGTGCGAGGTCGGCCATTCCTTCTCGAAGAAGGAGGCGAGGCCGGCGATGGTGGCCGAGACGCGGGGCAGCATCGGATGGCCGTTTTCGGCGTAATAGATTGCCGGCTCGAGAACCTCGCGGACGGTCAGGCGGCCATAGTCGCGCAGCATCAGCATCCAGCCGTCGAAGCTGCCGGGGATGACGGTCGCGAGCAACCCGTCGCCGGGGATCAGCTTCAGGCCTTCGGATGTGTAATGCTCGATCGTGGCGCCTGCCGGTGCCGGTCCCTGAGCACAGATGACCTCGACCTTGTCTTTCTTCTTCGAATAGAGGATCGCCGGCATGTCGCCGCCCGGGCCGCAGAGATGCGGCTCGACGATCTGCAGCACGAAGCCGGTGGCGACAGCCGCGTCGAAGGCGTTGCCGCCCTTTTCGAGGATGCTCATGCCGACGGCGGAGGCGATCCAGTGGGTCGAGGTGACGACGCCGAATGTGCCGAGGATTTCGGGACGGGTCGTGAATGCGGTCATTTCATATGTCCTTTCAGGAGATCATGCTTCGCGCGGATCGAGCGCATCGCGCAGGCCGTCGCCGAGGAGATTGAAGCCGATGACGACGAGGAAGATCGCCGCCCCCGGCCACATCGCCATCCATGGGGCTTGGGAGAGAAAATTCTTGGCAACGTTCAGCATCGAGCCCCAGCTGGCGGCGGGCGGCTGCTGGCCGAGACCGAGGAAGGAAAGACTGGCCTCGGCGATGATCGCGGTGGCGACCGTCAGCGTTGCCTGGACGAGGATCGGTGCCGCGACGTTCGGCAGGATGTAGCGGGTGATGATGCTGAAATGGCGAAGGCCGATCGAGCGCGCACCCTCGACATAATCCTCGGTCTTGACCGCCAGAACCTGGCCGCGTGTCAACCGGATGAAGATCGGCATGGCCGACAGGCCGATGGCGATCATCGCATTGGTCAGGCTCGGCCCCAGGAAGGCGGCGAGCGCAATCGCGGTGATCAGGAACGGCATGGCGAGGAAGGCCTCGGTGATGCGCGAGATGATCTGGTCGACCCAGCCGCCGAAATAGCCGGCAAGCAGCCCGAAGGGTACGCCGATGAAAACGGAGATCGCTACCGAGAAGACGCCGGCCATCAG
This sequence comes from Rhizobium sp. OAE497, assembly GCF_040546565.1. Lineage (NCBI taxonomy): Bacteria > Pseudomonadati > Pseudomonadota > Alphaproteobacteria > Hyphomicrobiales > Rhizobiaceae > Rhizobium > Rhizobium sp. OAE497. The sequence continues at coordinate 248,839 of NZ_JBEPOA010000002.1, read as the reverse complement.
CGAGGCCTGCGCTCCTCCCCAGATCATGCGGGAGAGGATATCGCGGCCGATATCGTCGGTGCCAAGCCAGTGGGCGGCCGATGGCGCCTTGCGGATCGCCGACCAGCTGGTGGCGTTGGGATCCGGGATCGGCAGGATTGGCGCGGCGGCCGCCAGGATCGCGAAGAAGGCGATGATGCAGAGGCCCACAAGCGCGCCCTTGTTGGCCTTCAGTTTGCGCCAGGCGCGGCTGGGTACGCGCTGCTCGGTGGCGACGGCAACCTGATCGATGGCGGTCATAGCGAGGCCCTCATGCGCGGATTGAGAAGGACGAACAGGATATCGGCGATGAGGTTCATCATGATGAAGCCGATCGCGGTGCAGAGCACGACGCCCTGGACGACGGCGTAGTCGCGGTTGAAGACGGCATCGACGATCAGCTTGCCGAAGCCCGGAATGGTGAAGATCTGCTCGGTCAGGACGGCACCGGCCAAGAGCTCGCCGAAGAGCAGCGCGCTCAGCGTCACGATCGGCAGCACGGCATTGCGGAAACTGTGTTCGAGAACGACGGAGCGCTCCGAAAGCCCCTTGGCGCGGGCGGTGCGGATGTAGTCGGCGCTGAGGACGCTGAGCATCGCCGAGCGCGTGTGGCGCATCAGCGTCGCCGCCAGCGCGTTGCCAAGCACGAAGGAGGGCATCAGCATCGTCTGGATCGAACGGAGCGGATCGTTGAAGAAGGGCTCGTACCCCGAAGCCGGCAGCCAGCCGAGCTTCACCGAGACAAGCAGGATCAGCATGATGCCGAGCCAGAAATTCGGGATCGAGAGGCCGGAGAGCGCGATCAGGTTTGCGAGATAGTCGAAGAGCGTATTCTTCTTCACCGCCGCGAGAATGCCCATGGGAACGCCGATCACGAAGGCGAAGATCATCGACATGATGGCGAGCTGGATCGTCACCGGAAGCTTCTCGGCGACCAGCTCGAGAACCGGCTGATTGGTTCTGAGTGAGATACCAAGATCGCCCTGCAGCACCGAGCCCAGCCAGGAGACATACTGGTAGGGAACCGGATCGTTCAGCCGGTATTTCTCACGCAGATATTCGATGACCTGCGGATCCCGCTCTTCGCCGGCCATGGCGAGGATGGGGTCGCCGGGCAGGAGCTTCTGCAGCGAAAAGACGAAGACCGATATGATCAGCAGCGTCGGAATGGCGACGAGAAGCCGCTTGGCGATGTAGGTGTACATGGTGAGCGATCCTGAACGGGCCTCAAGAGGCGGCGGGAGGGACCCGCCGCCGCGGTTGCTAGGCTCAGCCTTCCTTCTTGACGCCGGTCAGGCGGATCATGCCATCCGGCGAGGCGACGAAGCCGGTGACGTTCTTGTGCAGCGCCCAGATCCACGAGTTATGGCCGAGATAGATGATCGGCAGGTCGTCGTTGAGGATCACGGCGGCGGCGTCGTATTTCTGCTTGCGCACCGCATCGTCGGTGGAGGCGCGGGCCTCGTTCAGCAGCTTGTCGACCTCGGCATTGCAATACTTCGTATCGTTGATGCCGCCCTTGCAGGTGATGAACTGATGGATGTTGCCGTCAGGATCGATGCGGCCCGACCAGTCGGAACGGCTGAGCTGATAGTTGCCGGCCGTCTGTTCCGAAAGCAGCGTCGCGAATTCCGTCGAGCGGATCGTCACGTCGAAACCGGCTTCTGCCACCATCGACTGGATGATCTGCATCATCTGCGAAGCCACGGGGTTGTTCTGCACCTGCAGCTCGATCGGCACACGATCGAAACCGGCTTCCTTGACGAGCGCCTTGGCCTTGTCGAGATCGCGGGCCGGAACCGGAACGTCCTTGTCGAACCACGGGCTGTTCGGCGGGAAGGACTGGTTGCCCGGAACGGACGTGCCTTCATAGACGATCTGGTTCAGCGCTTCGCGGTCGATCGCCAGCGAGAATGCCTGGCGCAGGCGCTTGTCCTTGCCGAACGGATTGTCGGCGCGCGCGCCGTTGCCGATATTGGCGTAGAGCGCCATGTAGCCGGTGCCGATCGCGTCGGCATAGGTGAGGGTCGAATCTTCCTTCACGGATGCGGCGTCGGTCGGCGCCAGACGCTCGATCATGTCGAGATCGCCGGAGCGCAGGTTGGCGAGGCGCACGGTCGTATCCGGGATCGGCAGGTAGGTGACCTTGTCGATGAAGATATTGTCCTTGTTCCAGTAGTCCTGGAACTTCTCAAGCACGATACGGTCCTGCTGGACGCGCTCAACGAACTTGAAGGGGCCGGCGCAGACCGGGTGATTGCCGAAATTGGCGCCGAGCTCCTTGGCGGCCTTCGGCGAAACAATCATGCCGGCGCGGTCGGAAAGCTGGGCGAGCAGCGTGACGTCTGGGCTCTTCAGCGTGAATTTCACTTCGTATTCGCCGGTCGCTTCGACCTTCTCGACCGAGGTCAGCTCGCTCTTGCGGCGCGATTCCGGCAGCGTCATGTTGCGCTCGATGGTGGCGACGACGGCAGCGGCATTCATCGGCGTTTCGTCGTGGAACTTGACGCCTTCGCGCAGCTTCATCGTCAGCGCCTTGCCGTCATCCGACCAGTGCCATTCGGTGGCGAGCTGCGGCACAATCTTCAGGTCTGGGGTGACGTCGACAAGCTTGTCGCACATCGCGGTATAGACGATGCGGCCGACGAAGGTGCGCGACTGCGCGGGATCGAGCACGTCGGCATCGTCCTGCAGGCCGATCTTCAGCTCGGCGGCAAAGGATGGGAGGGCAACGAGCGCCCCGGCTAGAAGGGTCGTCACAAAACTGGCGGTCTTCATTTCACTCTCCTCTGGTTCTTTTTTGCTTCATTGCCGGCGGCTCTTCAGGTGAGCTCTTCTTTGGTCTCCGGTATCTGGTGGTCGAGCGAGGTCATGCGGACCAGGCTCTCCTGCAGCGTCAGCAGGTGCTGGCGCATGGCTTCGCCGGCTCTCGCGGGGTCGCGGGCGGCAATCGCGTCGACGATCGCGGTGTGCTGTCCATAGGTCACCGTGCGCGTCTTGCTGGCGGCGCGTGCCCGCTCGCGGATCGTCTGCCAGGCTTCGTCCTGGCGCACGCGGTTGATGACGTCGAAGATCGTCAGGAAGAACTGGTTGCCGGCCGATTGGGCGATATGGCGGTGCAGCGCGCCGTCCCAGAGCTCGCGGCCATCGGCATCGGTGCTTTCGTAGATCTTCTTGACGAGCTCATACATGCGCTCGACATCGGCCTTCTTGGCGCGGATGGCGGCAAGCTGAGCGAGCTGTGGCTCGATGCGCAGGCGCACTTCCATGATTTCCATCAGGTCCGTGCCGGCGACGATCGAATCCACATGCTCGCTCCAGCCGTCGGGGCGCCTTCCGGCAAACGTGCCGGATCCCTGGCGGCGCCAGATCAGTCCCTCGGCTTCCAGAACTTCCAAGGCACGGCGGATGGCGCGGCGGCTGACGTCGAGCATCTCCGAGAGAGCCCGTTCAGTCGGCAGCTTGCCGTCGGCATCGAGGCTGTCCGAGCGCAGCAGCGCACGCAGCTTGTCGAGAGCGTAATTGGAGTTCCCCGTGGTCTCATCCATGTCGAATGGTCCGAACCAATTTCTTATTGGTCCAATCCAAAACCATATTGGTTCGCATCGTCAAGCGGTTTTTTGTGCAATTTTTGCATTGCACAAAAGATGGGCTGTGGATTTCGCTACGCACAAAAAATCCGGCGCCGATGACGCCGGATTGGGCAGATAAAGATGCAAAAACGCTTAAATACCGGCGATTTTGCGCAGATCGTCGGTTGAGCCGGGTGCCGTTGCCAGAACCGGCGCACCCTTGGTCAGGCGTTCGCCTTCGGTCGGGAAGGGATGGTACCAGCCGCCGGCTTCCTTGACGAGGCAGTAGCCGGCCATGCAGTCCCAGGCGTGCATATAGGGCTCGTAATAGCCGACGAGGCGGCCGGCCGCGACATAGGCGAGCATGAGGGCGCCGGAGCCGTTGCGGATGAAATTGCCGCCGGCTTCCAGCAGGCTTTCCACCATCTTGCCGACGAAGGCAGGCGTGACGTGGTTGTTGGCGCCGATGCCGGTCACGGCGTTGCGGATCGTGCGGGACGGATCGAGCGAGAGCTTGTTGCCGTTCAGCGTCGCGCCCATGCCCAGCGCTGCCGCATAGAGTTCGTCGTGGCAGGGCGCCGAGATGACGCCGACGACGGGCACGCCGTCATGCAACAGGCCGATCGAGACGCACCAGTTCGGCATGCCGTTTACGAAGGGGCTGGTGCCATCGATCGGGTCGACGACCCAGGTGAAGCCCGATGTGCCGGATTCGAGGCCATATTCCTCGCCGAGAACGCCATCGGTGGGGTAGGCCTCATTGAAGCGTTTGCGGATCAGGTTTTCCACTTCGCGGTCGGCAATCGAGACCACGTCCTGCGGATCGCGCTTGGTTTCGATGACCAGCGTTTCGCGGCGCTTGAAATAATCGAGCGCGACGGCTCCCGCTTCACGGGCCACGGCTTCGGCCAGCGCGAGGCGCGCTTCGAGCCCGGGTACGACATGCGACGTCATGAAAATCTTCCCTTGATGAAATGCGGACTCAGCCGCCGATGATGGCAATGCCGCGATCCTTGAAGCCGATCTCCACCTCTGTCAAAGGCGCAAAGGCCCTTTCCACTGCGGGGTCGACGACGAACAGCGTGCCGTTACTGGTTTTGACTTCATATTCCACGTGGTCGCCAAGATAGGCGGCGTGGGTGATCTTGCCGCTGTAGGCGCCGCCATTCTTCGGCGCCAGCGTGATGGCGTTCGGGCGCACCGCCAGCTGTGCCGGGCCGGGGCGCATGTTGCGGCCCGATATGCGATGGGTGAGACCTTCGACATTGATCGTCGCGTGATCGCCGTCGATGCCGATGACATCGCAGGGCACGACATTCGCCTCGCCCATGAAGTCGGCAATGAAGGCAGAGACCGGCTGGTCGTAGAGATCGCGCGGCGCGCCCTTCTGGGCGATTTCGCCGTCCTTCATGACGATGATCTGGTCGGAGACGGCAAGCGCTTCGTCCTGGTCGTGGGTGACATAGACTGCGGTGAAGCCGAGCCGCTGCTGCAGCTCGCGGATCTCGGTGCGCACCCGGCGGCGCAGGCGGGCGTCGAGGTTCGACAGCGGCTCGTCGAGCAGCAAAACCTGGGGCTCGAGCACGAGAGCGCGGGCGACGGCGACGCGCTGCTGCTGGCCGCCGGAGAGTTCGGCGGGCAGGCGCTGCCCCATGCCGGCGAGGCCGACGAGCTTCAGGCCTTCCTCGGCGCGCTCGCGCGCCTCCTTGCGTTTCATGCCTGACGATTCCAGGCCGTAGGCGACATTGTCGAGCGAGGTCATGTGCGGGAAGAGCGCATAGGACTGGAACACCATCGAGACGTCGCGCTCGTTGGCCGGCAGCATTGTCACATCCTTGCCGCCGATCAGGATGCGGCCGGACGAGGGGTGCTCGAGACCGGCAAGCATGCGCAGCGTCGTCGTCTTGCCGCAGCCGGACGGGCCGAGCAGGGTCACCAGCGTGCCGGGCTCGATCGTCAGCGACAGGTTGGGAATGGCGGTGAAGGCGCCGAAGGTCTTGCGCACGTTCTCGAAGACGACGGAACCGGGTTTGTTGCTGCTCATGCGGTTTTCTCCTGACCGAGAGGTGCGGATGCGGTAGCGGCCGGCGCTGCCATCGCGACGCGGTTTTCGCGGCGCAGGCGGCGTTCGCCGACGAGGAACTGGAAGCCGGCGATGACCGTGACCATGACGACGATCAGCGCCGAGGAATAGGCGATCGCGACGCCGTATTCGCCATTCTCGACGAGGCCGACGATATAGGCCGTGGACATGTTGTATTCGGCGCTGACGAGGAAGATGACGGCGCTGATCGAGGTGATGGCGCGCACGAAGGAATAGACGAGCGCCGCCGTGATTGCCGGGCGCAGCAGCGGCAGGATGACCTTGCGGATCGTCCGGAAGCTGTTGGCGCGCAGCGTCAGCGAGGCCTCGTCGAGGCTCTTGTCGAGCTGGCTCATCGCCGCTACGCCGCCGCGCACGCCGACCGGCATGTTGCGGAACACGAAGCAGGCAACCAGGATCAGCGCCGTGCCGGTCATTTCGAGCGGCGGCAGGTTGAAGGCCATGATGTAGCTGATGCCGATGACCGTGCCGGGGATCGCGAAGCTCAGCATCAGCGCGAACTCGAAGACGTTCCGGCCGACGAACTTCTGGCGGACGATGATGTAGGCCGTCAGCAGGCCGACAGCGGCCGTGAGCGGGGCGGAGATCAGGGCGATCTCCATTGTCGTCCAGAAAGAATTCCAGGCGACCCCCGTCCACGCCAGGCCGCCGTCATCACGGAACCCGATCGAGAAGGCGCGAATGTAGTGTTCGAATGTCAGGGTATTATCGAGGCCCCAGGTGCGCACGAAGCCGCCGAACAGGATCATCGCATAGACGACGATGGTGAAAATCGCCCAGGGGATGACCAGCGAGTGAACAGCGATCGAGACGCCGCGCGGCAGCGCGATATGCTGGCCGGAATCGCCCTTGCCGGTTACCGTCGCGTAGCTCTTGCCCTGCAGCCAGAAGCGCTGGGCGATGAAGGCCGACATGGTGAAGACGAGCAGGATCATGGCGAGCACCGCAGCACGGGCCGGATCGTTCTGCGAGCCGACGACGGCGAAGAAGATCTCTGTCGACAGCACGCCATGGCTTCCGCCGAGCACCATCGGGTTACCGAAATCGGCCATGCTTTCGATGAAGCCGATCAGGAAGGCGTTGGCGAGGCCGGGCTTCATCAGCGGCAGCGAGACGCGCCAGAAGGTGCGCCAGCGGTCGGCGCGCAGCGTCTGCGACGCTTCCTCCATCGACGGGCTGACGCCCTCGACGACGCCGATCAGCACGAGGAAGGAAATCGGCGTGAAGGAGAGGACCTGGGCGATCCAGATGCCGGTGAGGCCATAGAGCCAGCGGCCGGGCTCGATGCCGAGCAGCGAGGAGATGAGCTGTGTCGCGACACCTGAGCGGCCGAACAGCAGGGTCAGCGCCAGGCCGACGACGAAGGGCGGCGTGATGATCGGCAAGATCGTCAGCAGCCGCAGACCCTTCTTGTAGGGAAAGCGGGTGCGGGTGGCGACGAGCGCGAAGCACAGGCCGAGCGTCGTCGAACCGGCGGCCGTCATGATCGCCAGCCAGAGGGTGCGCCAGGCAACGCCGCAGCGTTCGCCGCCGACAACGCAGCCGAGGCTCCAGACGGAGGAATCCTGGATATTGGTCAGGAAGCCGTTGGGATTGAACGAGCCGTCGAAATCCTGAAACGCGCCGACGAACATGCTGCCGACCGGATAGAAGACGAAGATGGCGACGAGGAACACCAGCATGGCGATGGCGCCGACCACGAAGGCGTCGCCCTTCATCACGCCGCGTTCGGCAAGGCCGAAGGCGAAGAAGAACACGAAGACGAGGCCGGTGATGATGGCCCCCGCACCCATCGACGGCTGGCCGTCAGGCAGCGCGCCGAACAGGTTTTCGGCGAATGTCCAGCTCCAGCCGGAGAGGTTGATCGCCAGTCCTTCGAGCGTCAGGAAAAGAACTCCCAGGCCGCCTGCCCAGGCAAGCAGCGTGGCGCGGGATTTCGGATCGGGAAGGAAGCGCGCGATGCCGCCAAGCAGAACGAAGACGACGGCGATCGCGAGCCACCATCGGCCATAGGTGGTGATCTGCAGGATGCCGGGCGCCGTGGAGGGATCGCCCAGGAAATCAGACAGCCAGCCAAGGCCGAAGAAGCCGCCTTCGATCCGATACCACGGGAGCAGTATCAGGGCGGCAATGGCGAAGACGAGAGCGATATCCAGTCTGCGATTGTGGTTCTTCATGGGGTCGCTCCCGCTTGAGCACGGTATAGGCATGGCGGCCGGCAGCTTTGGGCTCCCGGCCATCGGTTTCAGGAGGATCAGTTCGCCTTGGCGCCGATTTCCTTGTCCCAGCGGGCGAGAAGCGCCTTGCGGACGTCAGGGTTGCCGTATTTCGCGAAGTCGTAGTCGATCAGCTTGATGTCCTCGAACTTCGGCGCTTCCTTCGGCACCTCGGCCGACTTGTTGGACGGCAGCTGGAAGGACTTGGCGTCCTTCATGTGCGACTGCGCCTCGGCGCTGAGTGCCCAGTCGTACCACTTCTTGGCATTTTCGAGGTTCTTGGCGCCCTTGACGATCGACATCGAGCCGATCTCGTAACCCGTGCCTTCGCAAGGCGCGACCGCCTTGATCGGGAAGCCTTCGACGGTCTGGGCGACGGCGTCATGCATGAAGACGATGCCGATCGTCGATTCGCCGCGGGCAGCCGCCTTTACAGGCGCCGAGCCGGACTTGGTATATTGCGAGACGTTGGCGTTCAGCTTCGTCAGATAATCGAATGCCTGGTCCTCGCCCATGATCTGCACCAGCGTCGCCAGCGTGTTGTAGGACGTGCCCGAGGAGTTCGGGTTGGCGATCTGGATTTCGCCCTTGTAGGACGGGTCAAGCAGATCGGCCCAGCACTTCGGCTCCTTGAGGTTCTTCTGCTTCAGGATGTCGGTATTGTAGCCCCAGCCGAGCGCACCGGCATAAACACCGACCGTGCGGTACTTGGCGCTTTCGGCCTGCTTCTTGGCCCAGTCCTGCAGCTGGTCGAAGAGCGGCGATTTGTATTCGAGCGTCAGGTTTTCCGCTGCTGCCTGCAGATGCGGGTCGCCGGTGCCGGCCCACCAGATATCGGTCTTCGGATTGCGGGCCTCGGCGCGGATCTTGGCATAGGTCTCGCCGGCGGACAGGCGCACCATGTTCACCTTGATGTCGGACTGCTTCTCGAACAGCCCCTTCATCAGGTCGCAAACTTCCTGGTCGGCCGAGCAGATGACGTTGAGATTGCCGGCGGCATGGGCCGAAAAGGCAGCAAAAGACACAGTCGCGGCGAGCATCGCTGCCGCAATTTTAGCTGAACGCATTATTTCCTCCTGGATGTGGCGGCGCCTCCACGCCGATCGCCTTTGCAAGCGTGTGCAAATGCTGCATGACCTAATAAACCCTGTCAACCACTTTTGTCACAAAACTGTCATAAAAGTCCTGGAGGTGGATATTGCACGCAATTGCAATATCGTGCACAGTCGCGTGCAAGGGGAGATTCAGGTGGTCACGAAAGTCTTTGTCAGCGCGCAGGAAGTTGCGGAAAAGGCGGGCGTTTCCCGCTCGGCGGTGTCGCGTACCTTTACGCCGGGAGCAAGCGTCGCGCCGGAAACCCGCAAGCGGGTGATGGAGGCCGCGGAGGCGCTCGGCTATCACGTCAACCATCTCGCCCGCGGGCTGATGCGCAACGAGAGCGGTATCGTCTGCCTCATCGTTTCGGAAATGGGTACGCCCTACCGCTCGTCGCTGATCCGCGCCGTGACGCAGCACCTGCAGAATTCCGGCAAGATCGCCATGCTGATCAATACCGACCGTTCCGACGGCAGTGTCGACCGGGCGCTGCGGCAGGCGATCCGCTACCGCGCCGATGCCTCGATCATTCTCTCCGGCCTGCCCGACAAGTCGATCACCCAGCTCTGCCTGAAGAACGGCCAGCGGCTGGTGCTGATCAACCGCGACGACGACCAGCCGGGGCCGCTCAGGATTAATCTTGACGACCAGGAAGCGGCCGGCCGCATCCTGACGGCCTTTGTCCGCGCCGGCTGCCGGCGGCTCGCCTTCGCCAATTCGGAAGTGGGAACGCCGAGCCTGATGGCCCGCGAGCATGGCTTCGTCGCGGCTGCGGCGGCACTCGGCATGGAGGTCGCCGTCGAGCGTTTTGGTTCGACCGGCTATGAGGCGGGCAAGGTCGTCGCCCAGCGCCTGCTGACCCGCAAGGAGCGCCCAGACGCGATCTTCTGCGCCAACGACCTCCTCGCCTGCGGCGTGATGGACGCGGCGCGCCATCAGTTCATGATGTCGGTTCCCGACCAGCTCTGCGTTGCCGGTTTCGATGACATCGAGCAGGCCTCATGGTCCTCCTACGATCTGACGACCTTCGCCCAGCCCGTCGAAGCCATCGCCCGGGAGGCGGTTGCCTTCCTTGCGGCGCCGGGGGCGGCCGACGAGGAGGCACAAGTGCAGACCTTGAAGCTTCACGCGGAGCTCGTCTGGCGTGGCTCGATCCGCGGCGGCTGACAGCGTCCCGGAGCTTTGTGCATACGATTACACAGATTTTCGAAAGGCGGATTTATGTGTGCTAGAGCGCCACTTTCGCTGTAATTCTAAGATATTTTGTCTGTTCCAATGAAAGAAGCGGTTCCGCAACCGATCGCCACGGCAGCCTGCGTCAAAAGTCAGCTTGAACACGTTTACATTGTCTCGTAGATGTCGAGGCGGCCGGTGCGGTTGCCGAGGCCAGCGAGCGGAATGGACATGTCAGAAAAGCGCGTGCATCTGGTCTTCAAGACCCATCTGGATATCGGCTTCACGGATCACGCGGAGAAGGTTCGCCGCCAGTATCACGAGCGGTTCATCCCGCAGGCGATCGAGACGGGCGCGCATTTCCATGCCGAGAACCCCGAGGAGCCGAAGTTCATCTGGACGACGGGCGCCTGGCTGATCTGGGATCATCTGAATTCGCGCTCTCCGGCCGAAGTGGCGAAGCTCGAAGAGGCGATCGAGCGCGGGCTGATCCGTTGGCACGGCCTGCCGTTCACGACGCATACCGAGCTGATGTCGCCCGACCTTTTCCGCGCCGGGCTCTCCTATTCGCAGGAGCTCGACCGGCGCTTCGGCAAGAAGACGATTGCGGCGAAGATGACCGATGTGCCCGGCCACACGCTCGGCATGGTGCCGCTGCTTGCCGAAGCCGGGATCCGCTTCCTGCATCTCGGCGTCAACACTGCTTCGCCGCCGCCTGAAGTGCCTGACGTCTTCCGTTGGCGCGCGCCGGGCGGCGAGGAAGTCGTCGTCATGTATCAGCGCTCCTATGGCGAAACCTATTTCCCGGAAGGCTTTGCGGACGGGCTGAGCTTTGCCCATACCAACGACAATATCGGCCCGCAAAGCGTGCCGCAGACGGCCGAAGCGCTGCGCGAAATCCGCCATCGAGAGCCGGATGCGGTGATCCGTGCGGCAACACTTGAAGATTACGGCGCACTCCTCTGGGAGGCGCGGCAGCGCTTTCCGGTCGTCGATATCGAGCTCGGCGACAGCTGGATCCACGGCAGCGCCACCGACCCGCAGAAGACAGCGCAGTTCCTCGCCTTACAGCGGCTTTACGACCGCTTCGCCGCTGACGGCCTGACGAAAAGCCGGCTCGCCTTCGGCCGCGAGCTGGCGATGGTCGCCGAACACACCTGCGGAGTCGATATCAAATCCTATCTGCGCGACGACAAGGCCTGGTCGCGGCCGGATTTCGAGGCGGCGCGCAAGAACGACTACCGCTTTGCCTATGCCGAGCAATCCTGGCAGGAGCAGCGCGATTACCTCGGCAAGGCTGTGTCGATGCTGGAACCCGAAGATGCTGCCGCAGCCACGCAGGCGATTGGCGAACTTGCTGCGCCTGCATTGCCTGCGATCTCGGGCAAAGAGAGTGAGCTGAAAGTTGGCGGCTGGACGATCCAGCTTGAAAGCGAAAGTGGCGATATCACCTCGATCGGGACGCCTTCGGGCAAGGTGATTCCGGGCCGCGGCGGCGCTCTGCTCGGCTATCGCTACGAAAGCTACGATGCCGCCGATGTCGGCAGGCATATGGACACCTATTTGACGCACCGGCAGGAATGGGCGGTGCTCGATCATGACAAGCCAGGGCTCGGCCAGTCGGGCGCTGCGCTGTCGCAATCCTTCTCACCGGTTCTCGAGGCGGCCACGGGCAACATGATGTTGCTTTCGCTGCCCGAGCGCGCATCGGCTTCATACGGGTCGCCAAAGCATGTTTCGCTGCGGTTCTCGGATGAGGGCGGTGCGCTTTCCATTCAGCTAACGCTGCATGCCAAGCCCGCCAACCGCATGCCGGAGGCAAGCTTCTTCTTCGTCACGCCCGCGGGCGAGACGGAGTGGAGCTTCCGCAAGATGGGGCTCTGGCATCACTCGGATGCGATCGCCGAAAGCGGCGGGGCGCAGCTGCAGGCCGTCGGCGCTGCACGCTCCGGCGCGCTGCAGATCGAGCCTCTGGATACGCCGCTCGCCGCACCCGCAAGCTGGGACTTCATGACCTTCTGCAAGACCCGCCCGGACTTCGCGGAAGGCATCCGGTTCAATCTCCACAACAACAAGTGGGGCACGAATTTCCCGATGTGGTGCGAGGGCGACATTGTCGCCCGCTTCCGGCTTTCCGAAATTTAAGTACCTGAAAAATAATAGCAAAGCCAAGCCGCGGAGAGCGATCTCCGCGGCTTTTTCGTTGTGGAAAAGTCTTTGCCTTCGCCCGCTTGCGCTAAGTTGGATACTAATATACTACTTCTTACCAAGCCAACGGGAGGTGGCGACGGGTGGAGAAAAATCTCGGGCATAGGATTGTTGGCATGCGGAGCGCGGCGCGATGAGCGAAGCCCGCAAGAAGCGCTCGCTCGCCGGCGTCACCCATCTCTCGCATCAGCGCGCGGCTGCCCCGCGTGCCGCAACGCTTGTCTACAACGCGCTGCGCGACGACATCATTTCCCTGCGCCGCAAGCCGATGGACCTGCTCAACGAGAAGGAACTGGAGGCGCAGTTCGGCGTCAGCCGCACGCCGATCCGCGAGGCGATCCTGCGTCTCTCCGACGATGGCCTCGTCGATGTCTTTCCGCAGTCCGGCACCTTCGTCTCGCGCATTCCGCGCCGGGCGCTCTACGAGGCGATTCTGGTGCGCAAGGCGCTGGAGGATACGACCGTCTCGATCGCCGTCGAGAAGATCACGCCTGCCGGCATCCGTTCGCTGGAGCGCAATCTGGCCGATCTCAGCGCTTGCGTGCGCGACGACGATGTCGCGGCCTTCCATGTGGTCGACAACGATTTTCACAAGCTGATCAGCGATATCTCCGGCTTCCCCGGCATCTGGGCGATCATCCAGCAGGTGAAGGTCCATTCCGATCGCTACCGCCTGCTGACCCTGCCGCAGGAAGGCCGTCTTGCCCGCGTCATCGAGGAGCATTCGGCGGTGATCGACTGCATGAAGGCGGGCGACAAGGCGGGTGCCGCCGCCGCCATGGGTTTCCATCTCGGCAAGCTGCTCGGCGAAGTCGAGAAGGCCGAGATCTGGGATCCGAACTATTTCATCGAGGATGCAAAATCTCCCTTGGCATCCATTGAAGAGAAGGGAAAAAATCAATGAAGATCGATGTCCGTCACGCTTCCCATCCGGAAGCCGTCCGCGGCTACGACACCGAAACGCTGCGCCGCCATTTCCTGGTCGAGACGGTGTTTGCGGGCGGCGAAATCCGGCTCACCTATTCCCATTATGACCGCATGGTCATCGGCGGCGCGACGCCGCTCGGCGAAGGCCTTTCGCTCGGCGCGCCGAGGGAAATCGGCCAGGAAACCTTCCTCGCCGAACGCGAACTCGGTGCGCTGAATGTCGGCGGCGCCGGCCGCGTCGTCGTCGACGGCAAGAGCTACGAGCTCCAGAAATACGATTGCCTCTATGTCGGCAAGGGCGCCGGGGATGTCCGCTTCGAAAGCGCCGATGCCGCAAAGCCCGCCAAGTTCTATCTGGTCTCGACTCCGGCGCATCAGGTTCATCCGACCGTGCTTCTGACGCGCGACAAGGCGCGCCACCTGACGCCCGGCGAAGCGGCGACCGCCAACAAGCGCTCTATCTACCAGTTCATCCATCCGGAAGTCTGTCAGTCCTGCCAGCTGACCATGGGCTTCACCATGATCGATGCGGGCAGCGTCTGGAACACCATGCCGGCCCATACGCATGACCGGCGCATGGAAGCCTATCTCTATTTCGATCTGGAGGCCGATCAGCGCGTCTTCCATTTCATGGGCGAGCCGCAGCAGACCCGCCACATGCTGGTTGCCAGCGAGCAGGCGGTCATCTCGCCGCCCTGGTCGATCCATTCGGGTGCCGGCACCAAGAACTACAGCTTCATCTGGGCGATGGCCGGTGACAACAAGAGCTTCACCGACATGGACCATATCGCCATCGCAGACCTGAGGTAGAACGATGGCCAATCCATTCGATCTCTCGGGGCGCACCGCCATCGTCACCGGCGCCAACACCGGCATCGGTCAGGGCATCGCCGTCGCGCTCGCCGAGGCAGGCGCCTCAATCGCTGCCGTCGGACGCTCGTCGATGGAGGAAACCGAAGCGCTGGTCACCAAGGCAGGTGTGCGTTTTCACGCGATCAAGGCCGATCTCGGGACGATCGCCCCGGTCAAGGATATCGTTGCCGAGACCACCTCGGTCTTCGGCTCTCTCGATATCCTCGTCAACAATGCCGGGATCATCCGCCGCGCCGATGCGATCGACTTTACCGAGGAAGATTGGGATGCGGTCATCGATACCAATCTGAAGACGGCCTTCTTCCTGTCGCAGGCGGCTGGCCGCCACATGCTGGAAAAGGGCAGCGGCAAGATCGTCAACATCGCCTCGCTCCTGTCCTTCCAGGGCGGCATCCGCATCCCGTCCTATACCGCATCGAAGAGCGGCCTTGCCGGGATCACCCGGCTGCTTGCCTGCGAATGGGCCGGCAAGGGCGTCAACGTCAACGCGATCGCGCCCGGATATTTCTCGACCAACAACACGACGGCGCTGCGCGAAGACCCGGATCGCAACGCCGCGATCCTGGCGCGCATTCCGGCCGGACGCTGGGGCACGCCATCGGAACTCGGCGGTGCCGCCGTATTCCTGGCATCGGCAGCATCCGACTACGTCCACGGCACCGTCATCCCCGTCGATGGCGGCTGGCTCGCACGATAAGGCATTGGCGCCGGCCTGACCCGCCGCGCACGGAGGAGTTATGCAGTATCAGTTCGATTTCGGGGCGCTTTTGCCCTACTGGCAGGATTTCCTGTCCGGCGCACTGACGACGATCGAGATCACGCTTTTCTCGGTGATCATCGGCATGGGCATCGGCGTCGCCTGCGCGATCGCCCGCCGCTCGAACTCCGCCATCCTGCGCGGCATCGTCAGCGTCTATATCGAAACGGTGCGCAACACGCCGTTCATCGTGCAGATCTTCTTCATCTTCTTCGGCCTCTCGTCGATCGGCTTCCGCCTGCCGATCATCGCGGCGTCGGTCTTCGCGATGGTCATCAATGTCGGCGCCTATACGGCCGAGATCGTCCGCGCCGGCATGGATTCGATCCATCCGAGCCAGATCGAGGCGGCCGAGGCACTCGGTCTCTCGAAATTCCAGATCTACCGTGACATCATCCTCCTGCCGGCGATCGAGCGCGTCTATCCCTCGCTCTCCAGCCAGTTCATCCTGATGATGCTGTCGACGTCGATCTGCTCGCAGATTTCGGCCGAAGAGCTGACGGGGGTTGCCAACAACATCCAGTCGAACACCTTCCGATCGCTCGAAACCTATTTCGTCGTCGCGCTTCTCTATATCGCGATCACCTATCTGATGCGCGCCGCCTTCTTCGGGCTCGGCCTCATTGCATTCCCGCGCCGCCGCCGGCTCGGGCTTGGCGTGTGAGGTGACGATGCTCGGCGCATTCTCGACCAATCATCTCTTCTACCTGCTGGACGGCCTGCTCTGGACCGTGGTGCTCTCGGCGCTGGCCTTCGTTCTCGGCGGCATTGCCGGCTTCTTCGTCATGCTGGCGCGCATCTCGCGCTTCCGCTGGCTGCGGCGCACGGCGCTCGTCTACATCCAGATCGTCCAGGGCACGCCGCTGCTGATCCAGATGTTCCTGCTCTATTTCGGCCTCGGCGTCTTCGGCATCTCGGTGCCGCCGCTCGTTGCTGCCGGTCTCGGCATGATGGTCTATTCGAGCTCCTATCTCGGCGAGATCTGGCGCGGCGCGGTGGAATCGATCGCCAAGACGCAGTTCGAGGCGGCCGAATGCCTGGGCCTCACCCGCTGGCAGGCATTGCGCGACGTCATCCTGCCGCAGGCGCTGAAGATCGCCACGCCGCCGACGGTCGGGTTTCTCGTCCAGCTCGTCAAGAACACCTCGCTCGCATCCGTAGTTGGCTTCCTGGAGCTGACGCGCGCCGCGCAGGTCATCAACAACTCCCTGTTCCAGCCGTTCCTGGTCTTCGGCGTGGCAGCGCTCTTCTACTTCTGCGTCTGCTATCCGCTGTCGGTCTGGAGCCGTTCGCTTGAGAGGAAACTCAATGCCGGCCGCCGTTAAACTCACCAATGTTGTCAAGCGTTTCGGTGCCCTCGAGGTGCTGAAGGGCGTGTCCTTCGAGATCAATACCGGCGAGGTCGTCGCGTTGATCGGCCAATCCGGTTCCGGCAAGAGCACGGCGCTGCGCTGCATCAACCGGCTGGAGACGATCCAGGACGGCACGATCGAAGTCTGCGGCCACCGCGTCGAGGATCCGAAGCTCGATCTGCGCGCGCTGCGCCGCGATATCGGCATGGTGTTCCAGAGCTACAATCTCTTCCCGCACATGACCGTCGCCGAAAACATCATGCTGGCGCTGCGCCGCGTGAAAAGCATGCGCAAGGACCAGGCCCATGAGATCGCCAAGCAGGTCCTCGCCAAGGTCGGCCTGTCGGAGAAGATCGACAACTATCCGGAACAGCTTTCCGGCGGCCAGCAGCAGCGCGTGGCGATCGCCCGCTCGCTCGCCATGCAGCCCAAGGTGATGCTGTTTGACGAAGTGACCTCGGCGCTCGATCCGAAACTGACCGGCGAAGTGCTGCGCGTCATGGAAGATCTCGCCCGCGGCGGCATGACGATGATCGTCGTCACTCATGAGATGGGCTTCGCCAAGCGGGCCGCCAATCGCGTCATCTACATGCATACCGGCAAGGTCTGGGAGACCGGAGGGGCAGACATCCTCTCCAATCCGCAGACGCCGGAACTGAAGGAGTTCATGGCCGAAGAGCTGTGATCTCAAGGAGGAGTACCTGCGCGAAACCGCGGGGTCGGGTAAACGAGAGAGGAGACTCATATGCCGACGAGAATGATTTCGAAACTGGCGCTCATCGCCGGAGCAAGCCTGCTGGCCTTTGCATCGGTTGCCAATGCCGACGTGCTTGAAAACATCAAGAAGGCCGGGAAAGTCCGCATCGCCGTGGCGATGGGCATTCCGGAATATTCCTTCGTCGACGAAAACCTGAAGCCGACCGGCTCGGATGTCGAAACCGCCAAGCTGATCGCCAAGGATCTCGGCGTCGAGCTGGAGCTGGTGGAAATCACCAACGCCGCCCGCGTTCCCTCGGTGCAGACGGGCAAGGCCGACATGGTCGTCTCGTCGCTCGGCATCACCGAAGAGCGCAAGAAGGCGATCGATTACTCGGTTCCCTACGCGACGCTCGCTCTCGTGGTTGCCGGTCCGGCTGACGCCGCGATCAAGGACTATGCCGATCTCGACGGCAAGCGCATCGGCGTGACGCGCGCCACCACCAACGACCAGGACATCACCGCCAAGGCCAAGGGTGCCGATATCGTCCGCTTCGAGGATGATGCGACGCTGATCACCTCTGTCGTCTCCGGCCAGGTCGATATCCTGTCCAGCCAGTCGGCCGTCATCAACGGCATCAACAAGAAGATGACCGCCAATCCGCTGCAGGTGAAGTTCACCCAGAAGGAAACCAATCTCGGCATCGGCATCCCGAAGGGTGAGACCGCTCTGAAGGGCTGGCTCGACGGATGGGTCAAGACCAACTTCGACAACAAGGTGCTGCGCGACATCTACCGCAAATACCACAATGCCGAACTGCCCGACGATCTGACCTCGCGCCAGTAACCGGAAAGAAAAACGCCGGGGTCGAAAGACCCCGGCGAATTTTCAGGCGTGGGCCTGTGCCCGCTTCTGGTAGACCTCGGGATCGGGGATCGGCACGGCCGCAATCAGCGCCCGCGTATACTCATCCCGCGGGTTCTCGAAGATTTCGCGGCGCGTTCCGTGCTCGACGATCTTGCCGCCGCGCATGACGGCGACGTGGTGCGACATGCGCTCGATGACGGCCATGTCATGCGAGATGAAGAGATAGGCAAGCCCCATCTGCTCCTGCAGTTCCAGCATCAGGTCGAGCACCTTGGCACGCACCGAGACATCGAGTGCCGCAACGCTCTCGTCGGCGACGATCAGCTTCGGGCCGACCGCAAGGGCGCGCGCGATGCAGATGCGCTGGCGCTGGCCACCGGAGAATTCGTGCGGATAGCGGGTTGCCGCATCCGGCGTCAGGCCGACGCGGCGCAGCAGTTCGGCGACGCGATCCTGCCGCTCGCTCTTGTTGCCGATGCCGTGGATGACCATCGGTTCCGCGATGGCGGCGCCGACGGCCATGCGGCTGTCGAGTGAGGCATAGGGATCCTGGAAGATCATCTGCGCCGAACGGCGCACCGGGCGCATCTCGCGCTGGCCGAGGCCGGCGATATTCCGGTCGTCGATCAACACGTCACCGGTAAAGGGTATGAGGCCGAGCGCCGCCTTGCCGGTCGTCGACTTGCCGGAGCCGCTTTCGCCGACGAGGCCGAGCGTCTGGCCAGGCTGGATGTCGAAGGAGACGCCGCTGACGGCCTGAACCTGCGGCTTGCCCTTGAAGAAACGGCCTGCCGGGCTGCCATAGTGAACGTTGAGATCGCGCACGCTCATCACCGGCGCCTGGCCCGTGCGCTCCGGCTCGATCTTGCGCGGGGTGATCCGCGGCGGGCCGTCGGTGCCGGCCAGTGCGCCGAGACGCGGCACGGCGGCGAGCAGCTGCTTGGTATAGTTTTCCTGCGGCCGGTTGAAGATATCAAGCGACGGACCCTGCTCGACGATCCGGCCATTCTGCATGATCAGCACGCGATCGGCCATTTCGGCGACGACGCCCATGTCATGGGTGATCAGGACGATCGAGGTGCCGAACTCGGTTTTCAGCTCGCGCATCAGCTTGAGGATCTGCGCCTGGACGGTGACGTCGAGCGCCGTCGTCGGCTCGTCGGCGATCAGCACCTTCGGGCGGCAGGAAAGCGCCATGGCGATCATCACGCGCTGGCGCATGCCGCCGGAGAGTTCATGCGGATATTGCTTGAGACGGCGGGCCGGATCGGTGATCTGCACGGCGTCGAGCATCTGCAGCGCCGTCGCCTCGGCATTCTCGCTGCCCTGGTGTTCGCGAATCGCCTCGGTCAGCTGCGCGCCGATCGACATGACCGGGTTCAGCGAGGTCATCGGCTCCTGGAAGACCATGGCGACCTCGCCGCCGCGAACGTCGCGCATGGCGCGGTTCGACAGCGTCAGCAGGTCACGCTCGCCAAGCAGGATATTGCCCGAGGTGACGCGCAGCGACGCCTTCGGCAGCAGACCCATGATGGCGAGCGAGGTGACCGATTTTCCCGAGCCGGATTCGCCCGCGATGCAAAGCGTTTCGCCGCTGGCGAGGCTGAAGCCGACATCCCTCAGGACCGGCTTCAGACCCTCGGGCGTGCGGGCATCGACGCTGAGATTGCGGACGGAAAGGACCGGCGCGGTGTTCATAGGCGATGTCACGAAAATACGATCCTTGGGAAGTAGAAGGAAACGACCCAGTTCGGCATGTCGACGATTTCGCTGATGCGCAGATCGCCGCAGACGGAGCAGAGCATATAGGCATCGACCGGGTTCAGGCCGTGTTCGGCGGTCAGCAGGTCGATCATCCGCATGACGCTTTCGCGTGCGCCGGTCATCAGGTCGGGGCCGATGCCGGTGGTGACTTCGTAGCCCATGCTGTCGAGATGGCGGGTGACCGGCTCGGTGGTCGTGAAGCGGGGCGTCTGAAGCTTGGCGTCCTTGACGAGCTCGATCGTCGCTTCGACATTCATCTGGCTTTCTATCGCCGTGCCGCAGACTTCGCCATCACCCTGTGCGGCGTGCGTATCGCCGATCGAGAACAGCGCACCTTCGACCTCGACGGGCAGGTAGAGCGTGACACCGGCCGTCAGGTCGCGGATGTCCATGTTGCCGCCGACGCGGCGCGGTGGAACGACGGAGTGCGTGCCTGGTTCAGCCGGAGCAACGCCGATCGTGCCGGCAAAGGGCTTCAACGGCACGCGGCCGCCAGGGCCGAAGAGTGCCGGAACCATCGAGTTCGCATCATAGGACCAGACATGCAGGGCCGGATCCTTGAACTGGTCGGCGAGCAGGCCGAAGCCCGGAATATTGGCCGTCCAGCCGATGCCCGACGGAATGAATTTGCGCAGCGTCACCTTCAGTGCATCGCCCGGCTTCGCGCCTTCGACGTAGACCGGGCCGGAAACCGGATTGATCTTGCCGAAATCGAGATCGCGCAGCGTATCGAGCGTTGCATCGCGGCCGAGCTGGCCGCCCGAGGAATCCATGCATTCGAAATGGATCGTCTCGCCCGGCTTGGCGACGACCGCCGGGGCAAAATCCTTGTTCCAGCCGAAATTGTGCTGGGCGCGGTGAATGGTGTGGGTGCAGGCAATGCACATCTTGTGTGTCTCCCTCGTTCTTATGGCCGCCCTCCCGGAGAACCGGGAGGGCGTTCACCCGTCAGGGCTTATTGATTGACGTAGATGGCGTCGTAATTGATGACGCGGGTCGGATCGATATAGACGTTGTCGGCACCGCCCATGCGCAGCGACTTGGCAACGACGCGGCGCTCGTTGATCACGGGAACCCACGGCGCATCGGCCATGATGTCGGTGAAGATCTTGCCCCAGGCAGCGGTGCGCTCTGCGCCCTTGGCCGGGTCGGACATGGAGTCTGCGGCGACCGCGCGGGCGTCGAGATCCTTGTTGCAGTACCACGACCAGTTCCAGCCGCCAGCAACCGCACCCGAGCAACCGAGGATCGGACCGTAGAAGTTGGACGGATCCGGGAAGTCGGCGATCCAGGCCATGCCGCCCGACCAGATCATCGGTGCTTCGCCTTCCGTGCCACCGGCAGAGATGACGTTTGCCTGTGCGAGTGCGCGGACTTCAGCCTTGATGCCGACGGCGGCCAGATCCTGCTGGATCGCCTGGGCGATACGCGGCTGCGGATCGGTGTTGGTCGAGTAGAGCGTCGTTTCGAAGCCATCCGGGAAGCCAGCTTCGGCAAGCAGCGCCTTGGCCTTGGCAACGTCGTAGGTATAGCCGGTGAAGGACTTGTCATAGCCCGGCATCAGCGGCGGCAGCGGCTGGTTCGCAGGCGTTGCGCGGCCGTTCAGGATACGGGTGACGCGGTCCTTGTTGATGGCCATGTTGACGGCCTGGCGAACCTTGACGTTGTCGAAGGGCTTCACCTTGGTGTTCAGCGTGATGTAGCCGGTATGCAGCTGCTCGCCATCGACGATCATCTTCGGGCCATCGGCCGAATTCTTGATCTCGAGGAATTTTGCCGGCGGAATGCCGTCGCCTGCGATATCGACTTCACCCTTCTGCAGACGCAAGAGCGCGACGAGCGGCTCCTGGCCGACTTCGACCGTGAAGCTGTCGACATGCGGGACGTCCTTGACGAAGTAGTCCTTGTTGCGTTCGAAGACGAGCTTCTGGCCGATCGTCCAGTCCTTCAGGATGAAGGTGCCGGAGCCGACAGGCTTCTTGCCGAAATCGCCGCCTGCTGCCTCGACGGCCTCTTTCGGAACGACGGAGGCGAAGTTGATGGCGAGAACGTGCAGGAAGGTTGCGTCCGGACGCGACAGGGTGAAGACGACGGTACCCGCGTCAGGCGTCTCGATGCCTGCAAGCGTCTCGGACTTGCCGCCGGTGACGTCTTCGAAGCCCTTGATGGCGCCGAAGAAGCCGGCGCCCGGGCCCTGCGTCTTCGGGTTGACGGCGCGCTCGATCGAATACTTGACGTCGGAAGCGACGACTTCGCGGCCGTTCGAGAACTTCACGCCCTTGCGGAGCTTGAACGTGTAGGTGAGGCCGTCATCCGAAACGGTGAAGCTTTCCGCCAGCGAGGGAACAAGCTTCGGCGTGCCGGGCTCGTAGTCCATCAGGCGGGAATAGAGGCTCTTGATCATCGACCAGTTGACCCAGTCGTAACCGATTGCCGGGTCCAGGGTGGCGATATCGTCCTTGTAGGTGACGATAATGTCGCCGCCCTGCTTGGGAGCATCCTGTGCCATGACGGAGAGCGGCGCCAGCGCCACCACCGTTGCCATGGTCGTCATTCGAAGCCAGCTTTTGAACATATTGGTTCCCCTTCTTTGGTTGCTGTCAACGTGTACGGATACGCGGGTCGATGACCGGCGCGATGAGGTCTGCGAGCAGGTTGCCGATGACGATGGCGAGCGCCGATGTCAGCGTCACGCCCATGATGATCGGGATGTCGACCTGCTGAATTGCCTGCCAGGCAAGCTGGCCGATACCCGGCCAGCCATAGACGGCCTCGACGACGACCACGCCGCCCATGAACTGGCCGATATCGATGCCGATCATCGCAATGATCGGCAGGATGGCGTTTGGCAGGGCGTGGCGGAAGATGATGCGGCGTGAAGAGAGGCCCTTGGCGCGGGCCGTGCGCACGTAGTCCTGATTGAGCACGTCGATCATCGCCGAGCGCACCATGCGTGCGTACCAGCCGGCGCCAAGGACGCCAAGGGTGGTGGCCGGTAGCACGACATGGGCAAGCGTGCCGTAGCCGCTCATCGGAAACCATCCGAGCGTCACGGCGAAGACGTAGAGAAGCAGCAGTGCGACGACGAATTGCGGGGCCGAAACGCCGACGAAAGACGCCATCATGACGAGACGGTCGACGAAGCCGCCGCGGCGGATCGCGGCGATCGTGCCGAGCGTCAGGCCGAGGATGACTTCGACGGCGATGCCGGCAAGCATCAGCGTCAGCGTCGCCGGTAGGCGGGCCACGATCAGCGTCCAGACATCGGTCTTCTGCGCATAGGAGCGGCCGAGATTGCCGGAAAGAAGATTGGTCAGATAGTGCCAGAACTGCACGAGCAGCGGCTGATCGAGGCCGAGCTCGTGGCGGATATTGGCGACCGTCTGGGCCGTGGCGCTGCGTCCGGCGATCATGCGTGCCGGATCGGCGGGCAGCGCATAGAGCAGCACGAAGGTGATGGCGGCAACGCCGAGAAGGATGAGAAACGCCTGGGCGAGGCGGCGCAGAACGAGGAACATCAGTTTCTCCCCCGCTGCGTCGGATCGAGAATGTCGCGCAGCGCGTCACCGACCAGATTGAAGGAGAGGGCGGTCAGCAGGATGACGATCCCCGGGAAGAAGACCAGCCAAGGGGCTGCCTGGAAATAGCTCTGGCTCTCGAAGATGATGTTGCCCCAGGAAGGCTGCGGCGGCTGCACGCCGATGCCGAGGAAGGAAAGCGTCGCTTCGAGCAGCACGGTGGTGGCGATGCCGAGCGTGCCCCAGACGATCGCCGTCGGGATCAGATGTGGCAGGATATGCATGAAGAGCACGCGCAGATGCCCGGCGCCGAGCGAGCGTTCGGCCATGATGAAATCACGCTCGGAGAGGCCGCGGGTCTCGGTATAGACGATGCGCGCCACCTGCACCCAGTTGACCAGCGCGATGACCATCGCGACGATCCAGAGGCTCGGGCGCAGCAGGGCCGCAAGAACGATGGCGAGCAGCAGCGCCGGGAAGGCCATCATCAGGTCGGTGAAGCGCATCAGCACATTGCTGGCGAGACCCTTCACATAACCGGCGACGATGCCGACGAGGAGGCCGATCGCGACAGCGATGCCATTGGCGACGAGGCCGATGACCAGCGAGGTACGGGCGCCGTAAAGCAGGCGGGAGAAGAGATCGCGGCCGAGCGTATCGGTGCCAAGCAGGAACTGGCCGCCGGGCGGCAGCGGCGCGCCTTCGAGCGACAGGCCGTCGAACATCTGGTTGTCAGGATCGAAGGGCGCGATCCACGGAGCGGCAATCGCCATGACGACGACGAGAGTGACGACCACGAGGCCGAACAGGGCCGCGGGCTGGCGCAGCATTTCTTTCAACACGCGCATCAACCGGCCTCCGGCAGGGGCTCGGCGCCACCGATGATGAAGGCGGCAATCTGCTCCATCGGCAATCTGCGGCGCATGGCGCAATCGCGCAGGATCGCGTAGGCGCGTTCCTCATCGACACGGTGCGCGGCCATCAGCTTTTCCACCGCGGCATGGACGAGGGGGCGAAGGCGGACGCGCTCTTCGAGATATTGCAGCCGTTCGGCATTGTTCTTGCGTTCCTGATGGATCGAGACGGCCATGACCAGCGCCGGATAGACGGCTGACGTGGCGATCGGTTTGGCGATGATGGCGCCCGCACCCTGTTCCAGGGCCCAGGCGATGCGGCCGGGTGCTTCCGAGCCGAGAAGAGCGACGACAGGGCAGGCGGCGGCCGTATCCTTCCAGGGCAGAAGGTCGTCCCAGCCCTGGTCTGCATCGACGATGACGAGATCGGGCAGATCGGTCACCGCCAGCGGCGCCCATTGCAGGGTGGCGCGGATGCCGAGCAGCCGGAGTTGACGGATCAGTCTCTCGGTATTGCTGTCTTCGCGATGAATGACGGCGGCGTGCCAGCCGGTGAAATTCGGGGTTTCCCTCATGAGACCACCCTGAGCTTCGGCGAAGCCGGCTTGTTGCGGCCGGTCAGATAAGGGTCGGCCGCGAGCGGCGGGCGCGAGGTCACGACATCGAAGCCATTTTCCGTATTGATCTGGCCGAGATGGAAGGGCAGCGGCGCGTGGTTGGTCTCGCGGTCGATGGCGATCGAGCCGAACAGGCTCGGGCGCTGCGTCTCATAGAGCTCGCGGCGCACGGCGGCCGGTTCGTCAGTACCGGCTTCGACGATCGCATCGGCGCAGAGCTTGACGGCTGTGTAAGCGCTGGCGAAGACGCTGGAAACGCGGCGGTTGGCGCCATAGCGGGCAGCGACGCGGATCTTGAAGGAGAGATTTTCAGGCGTCGAGAGATTGTCGAAATAGGAGGCGGCGCAGAGCTGGCCAATCGCCCGGCCGGGCTCGATATCGGCCAGCTCGCATTCCATCAGGTCGCAGCTGACGACGGGGCAGTTTTCCGGGCGGAAGGCCGGGTCGCGCTCGGCAAGTTTGCCGATGGCCGCCAGGAAGGCGTAGCTCGACGGGCCGATCAGGTTGTTGAGGATGAAGCTCGGGCGGCGCTGCTCGATATCGGCGACGATCCGCTCGACCGCGATTTCCTCGAGCGGCAGGTAGCGCTCGCCGAGCACTTCGCCGCCGGCATTGGTGATCAGCTCGCGTGCCAGCCGGTTCATTTCCCAGCCCCAGACGTAATTGGCGCCGACGAGATAGGGCCGGGCGCCGAAGCGCGGGATCAGGTGCTCGAAGAGCGGGATCAGGTGCTGGTTCGGGCAGCCGCCGACATAGATGACGTTTTCATTGGCTTCGAAACCCTCGTAGGGGCACATGTACCAGAGCAGGCCGTCATGCTTTTCGACGAGCGGGATGACTTCCTTGCGGGCGGCGGAGGTGATCGTGCCGACGATATGGCGGCAGCCGGCGCGCAGCAGCTGGCGGGCGCCTTCCAGATAGGCGGCGAGATCGGCATGCGGGTCGAAGAAGACGGGTTCGATCCTGATGCGGCGCGCGGCGGCAAACTCGGCCAGGGCGAATTCCGCGCCATCGCGCGCGTCACGACCCATCGAGCCGTAGGGACCGGTGGTGGAGTAGAGAATGCCGATTTTCAATGCTTCGGTCATGCGGAACCCAAAAAACCAAAAACCCCACGACGCGGGCCCATCATCGATGGGGCGTCATGGGGCGAAACTGCCCAGCGACTATCGGAGTCATGTAACTGCGGAATGGCTCCTCTGCCTAATCCGCAGGCTTGAATAAAATACAGGCAACCGATCTTGTCAAGGCCACAAACGGCGTGTGGCGATCAACAATTTTCGGGCCGGTTCGCACCGGTGCCTAAAGCGTCGCGGCTGCCCGCGCCGCCTGATTGAATGCGCCCGAGATGAAGCGCAGGATGGCGGCCGTTTCCGACAGCGTCTGCTCCGCGGGGCGGGCATTGGCGGTCGAATCGACGAGTAGATGTTTGCGCACTTCCGCGTAGGTCTTGCAAGCCTGCGCACCCTGCTCGGTGATCTTCACGGTTTTTTCTTTTCCGGTGCGGCCCGTCGTCAGCAGCCCCGCCGCCTGCAGCTTGCGGATCGCATAGGTGACGATATGCGTGTCCTCGATATCGAGAACCAGGCAGATATCGGCGAGTTTCTTTTCCCGGTCGCGGTGGCGGATCGAGTGCAGGATGAGGATTTCCATTGGCGACAGCCCGGGAAATCCGGCCGCCGCCATGCACCGGACGATCCAGCGGTCGAAGGCGTGGGAGGCGAGGATCAGGCCATATTCGATCTCCGAAAGACCGGGCGACCCGCCTTCGGCAAGATGGGCGGACGAGACGATCGGGCCGAACGAGGCGGTGCCGGGGAAGGCATTAGCATCCTGATCCCTGTTCTTGCCGTCAGCCATTTCGCTCTCCTGTCTTGACGAGAATATGTCGTCATTTTATCGATATTTTATCAACGTGCAATTCCGCAATCCAATCCGAGGACGGGGCCATGCAAGCGACGGATACCAAGAGCTGGGATTTCTGGATCGATCGTGGCGGCACGTTCACCGATATCGTCGCCCGCGACCCGCAAGGTGAATTGCACGCCCGCAAGGTGCTCTCGGAAAACCCGTCCGCCTATCGCGACGCTGCGGTCCACGGCATCCGGCTGCATCTCGGGTTGACGGCGGGCGAAGCGATCCCGGCCGGCTTGATCGGCGAAGTGCGTATGGGCACGACGGTCGCGACCAATGCGCTGCTGGAGCGCAAGGGCGAACGGCTGGCGCTGGTGACCACCAAGGGGTTCCGCGACGCGCTGCGAATCGGCTACCAGGAGCGCAAGAAGATCTTCGCGACCGAGATTATCAAGCCCGATGCGCTCTACGACACCGTCACCGAAATCGGTGAGCGTGTCCTGGCCGACGGCACGGTCGAGCTGGCGCTCGATGAAGACGAAGCCCACCGCGCGCTGGATGCTTTGCGCGCGGAAGGTTATCGCGCGATCGCCATCGTCTTCATGCATGCCTATAAGTTTCCGGCCCATGAGGCGGTCGTTGCCCGCATCGCCCGCGAGCTCGGCTTCGAGCAGGTCTCCGTCAGCCACGAAGTCTCGCCGCTGATCAAGCTTGTCGGCCGCGGCGACACGACCGTTGTCGATGCCTATCTGTCGCCGGTGCTTGGCCGCTACGTGGCACAGGTTTCCGACGAGCTCGACGTCAAGCGCACCGGCGCGCGCGTCATGTTCATGATGTCCTCGGGCGGCCTGACGGCGGCGGATATGTTCCAAGGCAAGGATGCGATCCTCTCCGGCCCGGCGGGCGGCGTCGTCGGGCTCGCCAAGACCGGCGAGCAGGCGGGCTTTTCCCGCGTCATCGGCTTCGACATGGGCGGCACCTCCACCGACGTCGCGCATTTCGACGGCGAGTATGAGCGCGCCTTCGAGACCGAAGTGGCGGGTGTGCGCGTCCGCGCGCCGATGATGCTGATCCATACGGTCGCCGCTGGCGGCGGCTCGATCCTGCATTTCGAGGATAACCGTTTTCGCGTTGGTCCGGATTCCGCCGGTGCCCATCCCGGCCCCGCCTGCTATCGCAATGGCGGGCCGCTGGCGGTGACCGACGCCAATGTCATGACCGGCAAGCTGCTGCCGGAATTCTTTCCCGCCATCTTTGGCCCCAACCAGGACCAGCCGCTCGATGTCGAGACCGTCAGGGCGAAGTTCGCCGAACTGTCGGAACGGATCGGCGATGGCCGCAGTCCCGAAGAAGTCGCCGACGGCTTCATCCGCATCGCGGTCGCCAATATGGTCGAGGCGATCAAGAAGATTTCCGTCCAGCGCGGCTATGACGTCACCCGCTACGCGCTGAATTGCTTCGGCGGCGCCGGTGGTCAGCATGCCTGCCTAGTCGCCGATGCACTGGGCATGAAGAGCATCCTTTTGCATCCGATGTCCGGCCTGCTGTCTGCCTATGGCATGGGGCTCGCCGATATCCGCGCCACCCGCCAGAAGGCGCTCGGCGTGCCGCTCGATGCGGCCGCACCCGCCGCAATCGCCGCTCTTGCCGTCGAGCTTCAGGGCGAATGCAAGCCGGAGCTGGAGGCGCAGGGCGTTGCCGCGGCGGCAATCCAGACCGTCGCTCGCGCCCATGTCCGCTACGCGGGCACCGATACTCTTCTTGCCGTCGAAACCCGGTTCCCCGCCGAGGACAATGCGGATCGTCTGCGCGCCGAGTTCGAAATCCTCCACAAGCGCCGCTTCGGCTTCATCGCCGAAGGCAAGCCGCTGGTGGTCGAGGCGATCGAGGTGGAGACGATCGGCGGCGCTGCCGCTCAGGTCGACGTCACAAGCGAAGAAGGTGCCGGTGGCGAGGCGAAAGCTACGCGCCGCACGCGCTTCCATTCGCAGGGCGACGTGCATGACGCAGCCGTGGTGCTGCGCGCCTCGCTACAAGTAGGCCAGACCGTCACCGGTCCGGCCATCGTCATCGAGCCGAACCAGACCATCGTCATCGAGGATGGCTGGCGGGCGAAGCTGACGGCCCATGACCATATCGTGCTGACCCGCATCAAGGCGCTGCCGGAACGCACCGCGATCGGCACCAAAGCCGATCCAGTCATGCTGGAGATCTTCAACAATCTCTTCATGTCGATTGCCGAGCAGATGGGTGTGACGCTGCAGAACACCGCATATTCGGTCAATATCAAGGAACGCCTGGATTTCTCCTGCGCGGTCTTCGATGCCGAGGGCAATCTCGTTGCCAATGCGCCGCATATGCCCGTTCATCTCGGCTCCATGGATGCGTCCGTCGCGACCGCCATCCGCGAAAACCCGGTCATCCATCCGGGCGACGTGTTCCTGATCAACGCGCCCTATAATGGCGGCACGCATCTGCCCGACCTGACGGTCTGCACGCCTGTCTTCGATGCCGAGGGAACGCGCATCCGCTTCTGGGTGGCCAGCCGCGGCCACCATGCCGATATCGGCGGCATCGCGCCCGGCTCCATGTCGCCGCTCGCGACCCATATCGAGGAAGAGGGCGTCTATATCGACAACTTCAAGCTCCTCGATCGCGGCCGCTTCCGCGAAGGCGAGCTCGCATCCCTTTTGACCGGCGCCCGCTATCCGGTGCGGCAGCTGGCCCAGAACGTCAATGATCTCAAGGCGCAGGTGGCAGCCAATGAAAAGGGTGTCGCCGAGCTTGCCAAGATGATCGCGCTCTTCGGCGAAGATGTGGTCGACGCCTATATGGGCCATGTCCAGGACAATGCCGCCGAAAGCGTGCGCCGCGTGCTCGACCGCCTGAAGGACGGCGAGTTCAGCTATGAGATGGACCAGGGCTGCAGGATCGTCGTCAAGGTCACGGTCGACAAGGAAAAGCGCGAGGCGACGGTCGATTTCACTGGAACCTCAGCCCAACGCGCCGACAATTTCAACGCGCCGCAGCCGGTCACCCGTGCCGCCGTTCTCTATGTCTTCCGCGTTCTCGTCGAGGCAGATATTCCGATGAATGCCGGCTGCCTGCGGCCGATCCGGATCATCACCCCGAAGGGCACGATGCTGACGCCGGAATATCCGGCGGCCGTCGTCGCCGGCAATGTCGAGGTGAGCCAGGCCGTCACCAACTGCCTGTTCGGCGCCGTTGGCGCCATGGCGGCGGCGCAGGGGACGATGAACAACCTGACCTTCGGCAATGACGCCTATCAATATTACGAGACAATCTGCTCCGGCGCCCCGGCCGGTCCGGGCTTCAACGGCGCCGATGCCGTCCATACCCACATGACCAATTCGCGGCTCACCGATCCCGAAATTCTCGAAACCCGCTTCCCCGTAGTGCTGGAGGATTTCCATATCCGCAAGGGCTCGGGCGGCCGCGGCAAGTGGTCGGCGGGCGACGGTACCGAGCGGACGATCCGCGCACGGGAAAAGCTGGAATTCGCAATCCTCTCCGGCCATCGCCGCGTCGCGCCCTTCGGGCTTGACGGCGGGGAGCCGGGCGAGCTCGGCCGCAACGCCGTGCGCCGCAATTCCGGCGCGCTCGATGTGCTGATCGGCAGTGCCCACACCCAGCTGGAAGCCGGCGAAGCCTTCATCGTTACCACGCCGACAGGCGGTGGCTACGGGAAGGCCTGAGCTTTGGTTGACCCAGATCAGGTCCGGGCGCGCTTCAGCGGAACGGCTGACGGTACGGCCTGATCGAGCTTGTTATAGGCCGCCTGGATGATGTCGAGATCCGAGGCATGGCCGACGCCTGCCAGATTGTACATTAGATCGCCGACTGCAGCATCGATCCGCGGTGCGCGGACGGCATAGACCTTTTCGACGACGCCCTGAACGGATTCCGGGTCGCCACCCAGAGCCTGATAGAGCCCGATGGCCCGGAAGATGAAGGCATTGCGGCGGTCGTTGATATCTGCCGTCGATTGGTTGCCGATCAGCGTCTGCATGAGTTCGACGGCTCGGTTCTGATATTCGCTCATCGGGCGCTCAATTTGTCGTTCGTTTTGTCGTTCATCAGGAAAGCGAAAGTTTTTTAATGATGTCTAAATAATGGGTTACGGATATTTGTAGCCGCAATCATAGGGCGTCTAAATTAATAGAATATATAGCCGCCGGAAAATATCGCCTGGCCGGCGGCCCGGCATGCCGCGCCTGTCAAGGCCAGCAATCGCAAACTTCGGCATTGCATTTTTCTGTTCTGTTTTTTATCGATAATATGACAATGCGAATTGAAGGGCGGCGAAGACCGCCTTCGCTCCGTTCTATGCGCGACATCAAGGGAGGCCCCAGCATGACCATCTCACTTTCCGGCAAGACCGTTCTGATCACCGCTGCAGGGCAGGGGATCGGGCGCGCCTCGGCAATCGCCTTCCATCAGGCGGGCGCAACGGTGCACGCGACCGATATCAACACCGAGACGCTGGCGCAGCTTGCTGCCGAGACTGGGATTGCGACGCACAAGCTCAACGTCCTCGACGAGGCGGCGGTCAATGCCTTGGTCTCCGAGATCGGCCGGGTCGACGTGCTGTTCAATTGCGCCGGCTTCGTCCATGCCGGATCGATCCTCGAAATGAAGGACAGCGATCTGGAGTTCGCCCTCGACCTCAACGTCAAGGCAATGATCCGCACCATCCGTGCGGTACTGCCCGGCATGCTAGAGCGCAAGGACGGCTCGATCATCAACATGGCTTCGGTCGCCTCCAGCATCAAGGGCGTGCCTAACCGCTTCGCCTATGGCGTCACCAAGGCCGCCGTCATCGGCCTTACCAAGTCGGTCGCCGCCGACTATGTCGCCCAGGGCATCCGCTGCAACGCCATTTGCCCCGGCACGGTCGAGAGCCCGTCGCTGCAGGACCGGATGAAGGCGCAGGGTGACTACGAGACGGCACGCGCCGCCTTCATCTCCCGCCAGCCGATGGGCCGCTTGGGGTCACCGGAGGAGATCGCCGAACTCGCAGTCTATCTCGCCGGCGCCACCTACACGTCCGGCCAGGCCTATGCCATCGATGGCGGCTGGACGATCTGAGGCGCGGAGGAAAGACAATGACCCGCATCACCGGCCTTCGCGTTTTCGACCTCCGCTTCCCGACTTCGCAGAGCCTCGACGGTTCCGATGCGATGAACCCGGATCCGGATTATTCCGCCGCCTATGTGATCCTCGATACCGACGAGGCCGGGCTTGAAGGCCACGGCCTGACCTTCACGATCGGCCGCGGCAACGACATCTGCTGCATGGCGATCAAGGCGATGGATCATCTGGTCGTCGGCCAGGATCTGGAGAGCTTTCGCAAGGCGCCGGGCAAGTTCTGGCGGCATCTGACCGGTGACAGCCAGCTGCGCTGGATCGGCCCCGACAAGGGCGCCATGCATCTTGCGACCGGCGCCGTCGTCAATGCTTTCTGGGATGTGCTGGCCAAGAAGGAAGGCAAACCGGTCTGGCAACTGGTCTCGGAACTTTCGGCGGAAGAAATCGCCGATATCGTCGATTACCGCTATCTGACCGACGTGCTGACGCGCGACGAGG
The DNA here is from genome assembly GCF_040546565.1 of Rhizobium sp. OAE497. Taxonomy (NCBI): domain Bacteria; kingdom Pseudomonadati; phylum Pseudomonadota; class Alphaproteobacteria; order Hyphomicrobiales; family Rhizobiaceae; genus Rhizobium; species Rhizobium sp. OAE497. The sequence continues at coordinate 216,766 of NZ_JBEPOA010000002.1, read as the reverse complement.
CGGTGGCGATCCTGAAGAAGGCGGAAACAGGCAAGGCGGAGCGGATCGCGACACTGAAAGCAGAAGGCTACGCCTGCTACACGACCTCAGCCGGCTGGCTCGGCTATGACGACGAGAAGCTGCGCCGCCTTTGCCAGGAAGCGATCGATGCCGGTTTCAACCATGTGAAGATGAAGGTCGGCCGCGATCTCGAAGACGATATTCGCCGCCTGCGGATCGCCCGCGAGGTCATGGGTCCGGACCGCTACCTGATGATCGACGCCAATCAAGTCTGGGAAGTGCCGCAGGCAATCGACTGGGTGAAGCAGCTGGCCTTCGCCAAGCCGTTCTTCATCGAGGAGCCGACGAGCCCAGATGACGTTGCCGGTCACCGCAAGATCCGCCAGGCGATCGTGCCGGTGAAGGTCGCGACCGGCGAGATGTGCCAGAACCGCATCATGTTCAAGCAGTTCATCGCCGAGGGTGCGATCGATATCGTCCAGATCGATTCCTGCCGCATGGGCGGGCTGAACGAGGTGCTGTCGGTGCTGCTGACCGCCGCCAAATACGGCTTGCCGGTCTGGCCGCATGCCGGCGGCGTCGGGCTCTGCGAATATGTCCAGCACCTGTCGATGATCGACTACATCGCGGTGTCAGGCACGAAGGACGGACGGGTGATCGAATATGTCGACCACCTGCACGAACACTTCCTCGATCCCTGCGATATCCGCAACGCCGCCTATATGCCGCCGTCGAGGCCGGGCTTCTCGATCGAGATGAAGGCGCAGTCGATCGCCGACTACACCTTCAGGGGTTAGAGATTTAGGCGGCCCACTGGCCGGTGCCCTGGATGGCGGCAAGCTTCCAGTCGGCACCGTGCCTGCGCACGAAGGTCCAGACTTCGGTGCTTTCGCTCGGGCGGCGGTCGTCGCCCGAGACGACTTTGCCGCTGTCACGCTCGACCATCGCGTCGATCGACGAATAGCGCATCGCGAGTGTCGCATATTCCAGACTGTCTTCGCGCCAGGCTTCGGCGATATCGCCCTGCAACAGCTTGACGTCGGAGACGCGGTTGCGCACGCCATTGGTGGCGTTTTCACCGAGCTCTTCGGCAAGATAGGACATGGCCTCCGGCGTCGTCAGCGTGCGCAGTGTGCCGTAATCCTCCGCGCCATAGGCGGTCTGCACCTTGGTCAGCAGTTCCTCGAACTGGTCGAGATCGGCCTGCGCCAGACCGATTTCATCGCTCGGGCGCTGGCCGCGCGGCTGCTGTTGCTGGTAGCCCGCAGCGCCCGAACCGATCTTCGGGATGCTGAAGGACGAATTGTTGTTCGACGACATGTTGCTGTAGGACGGCCCGCCTGCCGAACCGTAGGACGGCTGGCGGCGATTGGCGAAGAAGCGCATGGCGAGGGTGATCGCGCCGAAGATCAGGGCGATCTGCAGCAGCATGCCGAGGAAGCCGAAGCCGCCGCCGAAACCATGGCCGAGCAGCATGCCGAGCAGGCCACCGGCAATCAGGCCGCCGACCATCGAGCGGCCGAAGCCGCCGAACAGGCCGCCGGGGCGCTGGGTGTTGAAGGGCTGCTGAGCGGTCGACGGCGCGCTCGTCTGCGGACGCGGGGCCATCGTGCGGTCGATCGGAGAGACGGTCTGCGGCGCGGTGTTGGTCACCGGCGGCGCCTGGAAGGTGCGCGTTCCGCGGCTGCCGAAACCGCCGCTGGCCCGGCGGGCCTCGGCGTCTCCATAGGCAGCAAAAACGGTGGCGCTTGTCAGAACGGCAATCGCCGCAATCTTGGCAAAACGCGAAACGGCACGTGGCATCTCTTCTCCTATCGGGGTCATTGTCGATGTCGGGACCTAATATAGGGATCGCCGCGGCGATTTGAAGCCAGCCGAAAGTCTATTGGCAGACATCGACCCATTTGGCGCCGGTGATGGCCGCGAGACGCCCGGTCGGAATACGCACAGCGGAGTTCGGCGAACCGGCAGCCGGGATCACCTCGTCGAAGCGTTTCAGCGAGGCGTCGCAATAGATCGGCAGCGCCGCCGGCAGGCCGAAGGGGCAGACGCCGCCAACCGGATGGCTGGTCACCTCAAGCACTTCCTCAGGGCCGAGCATGCGGCCCTTGCCGCCGAACGTGTCCTTGAATTTCCGGTTGTCGAGCCGCGCCGTGCCGCTTGCGATCACCAGCATGGTCTCGTCGCCGACGCGCAGGCAGATCGTCTTGGCGATCTGCGCCGGCTCTACGCCATGGGCTTCGGCAGCCAGAGTCACGGTCGAAGAGCTGGCTTCGGTTTCGATGATTTCGATATCGGGTGCATGGGCGCTGAAGAAGGCGCGGACGGATTCGAGGCTCATGGCGGCGATGCTAGAACAGGCGTCCCAAGAAATGAAGAGGCCTTCGACGCGGATCTTTTTGCGCTGCAGCGAATGCCGGTTGCCAATTCTTCCCATATTCGCTAGAGAAAACTTGATTATAAAATGAAGGTTTAATCCAGCGCCCCCATGACCTTTCAGCCGCGCATGCAGAACAGGATCGAAGGCTTTTCCGTCGTCGGCGGCATGAACCGCCGCAACTGGAACGGCATCGTCGCCGATGTCTGGGATGTCGAATGCGCGCCCTATGCGGGCGGTTATTACGTGGCGAACGATCCGCGCCTGTTCATCCTGCTCGATATGCGCGGACCCGGCGACAGCCGCGTCAAGCTGACGCCGAAAAGCGCCGGTGCCGTTCAGGACACGGTGCGCCGGCCGATCTCCTACGTGCCTGCCGGCATGGAGCTCTGGGCCGATCTCGTCGATGTGCAGTTCGTGCGTCATCTCGACATTCACTTCGATGCCGAGATCGTCGGGCGGCGGCTGATGGAGGATATCGATCCCTCGCGGCTTGCCGATGCAAGGCTGCTGTTTCACGACGAACGGGTGATGGCGCTTGCCAATCTGATCGCCGCCGAATGCGTCAGCCCGCAGCCGCTGCACGATCTCTATGGCGATGGCCTGGCGCTGGCGCTGATCATCGATGTGCTGAAACTCTCTAGGGCGCCGGTGCGCAAGCGCAGCAAGCTGGCGAGCTGGCAACTGCGCCGCGCCCAGGATTTCATTGAACAGAATTGTCTTCGCAATATCCGCCTGGAAGAACTCGCCTCGCTTACCGGCCTGTCGCAATCGCATTTCAGCCACGCCTTCAAGGCCTCGACCGGGATCGCCCCGCACCAGTGGCAGACGAACGCCCGCGTCGATCGCGCCAAGCATCTGCTTCTGCAGGGCGAATTCACGCTGCCCGTCATCGCCGCCGAGACCGGCTTTTCCGACCAGGCGCATTTCACCCGCGTCTTCCGGAAGGTGACCGGCGCCACACCGGCGCTCTGGAAGAAGGCCAACGTTGCCTGAAAACCACGCTTCACGAGCATTTGTTTAGAATGCGGAAATTTGCCCAAGAACGTTCAAATTCCCCGGATTGCGACAATCCCCTCTCTTAAATTTGAGTTAAACGCTCAGCTTATCGACAAGCTGTTAGCCGGGCATCGTTCAAGCCGGCGTGAGTGGGGTAAGACAATGCGTGAGCGGACCAAGGCTCTCATCTTCAACGCCAACCTTCTGACCGGCGCCGCCGCCATCGGCATCGCGGCCGCCATGCCTGTTCTGGCGCAGGAGGCGACCGAGCTGAAACCGATCACGGTGCAGGGTGAGGCGGGAAGCGCCGATTCCGAGGCAACAGCAACGAGCCCGGTGAAGGGATATGTGGCCAAGCGCTCGGCGACGGGGTCGAAGAGCGATATTCCGCTGAAGGAGATTCCGCAGTCGGTTTCGGTCGTTGGTAAGAAGGAGATGGACGATCGCGGTATCGTCAACAAGGTCGATCAGGCGCTTCTCTATACACCTGGCGTGACATCCCAGCCCTATGGAAATGATGGCGATACCGACTGGTTCTACATTCGTGGGTTCGATGCCACTCAGACTGGCGTCTTCATGGATAATCTCTCGCTCTTCAGTTATGGCTTCGGCGGCTTCCAGATCGACCCCTTCATGCTTGAGCGTGTTGAAGTCCTGAAAGGTCCGGCCTCGGTTCTGTTGGGCGGCTCGAATCCCGGTGGCGTTGTCAATCTCGTTCGCAAACGGCCGACAGATGAACCCCTCTATTACACGGAGATCGGCATCAACAGTAACGGCAATGCTTTCACCGGCTTCGACGTCTCAGATAAGGTAGGTTCGAGCGATACCATGACCTATCGGCTCACCGGCAAGATCGCAGGTGGCGATAACTATGTAGACTATACGCACGACATGCGCGGCTTCTTCATGCCGCAGCTGACCGTTTCTCCCGACGCATCGACCAATCTCACGGTCTGGGCCTATGCCGGAGCGCTGGACCAGGTCCACAGCAGCAACGGTTTTCTGCCTTATGACGGAACGGTTATTGATCACAACGGCAGGAAGATCGACCGCAAAACGTTTTTGGGCGAGCCGGATATCGATGCCGGTAATTATACCCAGCAGATGTTCGGCTACGAGTTCGAACACGAGTTCGACAGCGGTTGGAAGGTCTCTCAGGACCTTCGCTACGGGCATCTGAACAAACATGAGAAGGGCCCGTACCCCTACGGCTACGCGGGGATCAACACGCTGTACCGCGTAGGTTTCGAGGGAGATTCCGTTGCGGACAGTCTCTCCATCGATAACCGAGCAGAGCGCGAGTTCGATCTCGGCGGTGCACAACACAATTTCATGGTTGGTCTCGACTACAAATATTACCGCCTCGACCATGTCCAAAAGTGGCCAACTTGGCCGGCCGCCGCCACTCCTATCGATCCTTGGGATCCAGTCTATGGTCTGCCACAGCCCGTCAATGATGTGCAGATCGATCAGGTTGTGACGCAGCAGCAGATTGGTCTTTATACGCAGGACCAAATCCACTTTGGTGACGGTTGGCTGCTGACCCTCAACGGCCGGTTTGACTATGTCGGCACCGATGCCGATGCAGTCGTGGGTACCACCTACGCGACAACCGATACGGCGGCGAGCGGCCGTGCGGGTTTGGCATACGAGTTCGACAATGGCTTTACGCCTTATGTTAGCGCCGCAACGTTCTTCAATCCCCAGATTGGCACAGGTCTCTCGGGGGCCCTCAAGCCTGCCGAAGGGCAGCAGTTCGAAGGTGGTGTGAAGTATGAGCCAACCTTCATGGACGGCTCGATAACCGCCTCCGTCTTCCACATCACCAAGCGGAACAACACCGTTACCTATGCTGACTTTACACAAAGCCAGCTCGGTGAAGTCGTATCGCGGGGCGCCGAACTGGAAGCGAAAATCAATATCGATGACAACTGGAAACTGCTTGGTGCAGCTTCCTACACCGATATGGAAGTGACTGAAAACCAAGCGAACCCGGCGCTTGTAGGCAAGTCGCCATTCATTGTGCCCAAGGTGATGGCGTCTCTTTGGCTGGATTATGCGGTCACCACCGGTCCGCTTGAGGGCGTAAGCCTTGGCGCAGGCGTCCGTTATCAGGGATGGTCTTGGGCAGATGAAGAGAACAAGAACAAGGTCCCCGGAGCGGCGGTCTTCGACGCTGCACTTCGCTATGATCGTGACAATTGGGGCGCATCGGTGAACGTCACGAATCTCTTCGACAAGGAATACGTCAGCGGTTGCGGTGGCCTCGGTGTCTGCGGCTATGGCGACGCCCGCACCGTTACCTTCAAGCTCAGCAAGAAATGGTAAGTTGACAATCTCAGTAAAGTTTTGCACCAAGCGAAACGGCGGGAGGACCATGTCCCTCCCGCAGCTGTTTTGACGGGAGCCTTGTCGATGCCCACCCCCTTCCTGACGATGTCGGATGTCCGCTTTGCGGCGGGCGAGCGCACCATTCTTTCCGGCATCGATCTGTCGCTTGAGAGCGGGCGGATCTATGGGCTGGTGGGGCCGAACGGGTCGGGCAAGTCGACGCTGATGAAGATCATGGCGCGCCAGCATGCGGCGACGGGCGGAAAGCTTGCGCTCGAAGGCAAGGATGCGGCGGCCTGGGGCGGGCGGGAGTTTGCCCGCAAGATCGCCTATATGCCGCAATTCACGCCTGCCACTGACGGTATGACGGTGCGCGAGCTGGTGGCGCTCGGACGTTTTCCCTGGCATGGCACGCTCGGCCGTTTCGGCAAGGCCGACCATGCACTCGTGGACGATGCCATTGCCCGCGCCGATCTTGAGGATTTCGCCGACAGGCCGGTCGCCAACATGTCGGGCGGTGAGCGTCAGCGCGCTTGGATCGCGATGATGCTGGCCCAGAATGCCAGCTGCCTGCTGCTCGACGAGCCGACTTCGGCGCTCGATCTTGCCCATCAGGCGTCGATGCTGTCGCTGGTGGAGTCGCTCAGCCATGAGCGTGGGCTGACCGTCGTCATCGTGCTCCACGACATCAATCTCGCTGCCCGCCATTGCGATGAGATCATTGCGCTCAATCGCGGCCGGATCAGCGCCAAGGGCACACCGGAGGAGATCATGCAGGCCGAGCGCCTGCAGTCGATCTTCGGCGTCGGCATGGGCGTGTTCACGCATCCGGCGCGCGGCGAGCCTGTGAGCTACCTGCTGTGACGCCGGCACCGACATTCACCCGCCGCGGCCTTCTCGCCATGGCTGCTGCCCTTGCGGCGCCGTCCCTATCGAGGGCGGCTGCGTCACCGCGCGTCGCAACGCTTGATTGGGCGCTGCTCGAAACGCTGCTGGCGCTCGGCGCCGATGTGGTGGCGGGCACCGAGCTGGTCGGCTTCCGCAAGATCGCCGTCGAGCCCACCGTTCCAGAGAGTGTCGCCGATCTCGGTCTGCGCGGCACGCCGAATTTCGAGGTGCTGCGCTTCGCCAGACCCGACCTGATCTTCAATTCGAATTTTTACGGCTGGGCCGACGGCCCGATGAGCCGCATTGCGCCGGTCAAGAGCCAGTCGATCTACCGCATGGGCGACAGCCCCTTCCAGCGCGCCCAAGACGTGACGCTCGCGATAGCGGACGAGCTCGGGCTTGCGAGCGGCAAGCGCTATGCGGACGATCTCTCGGCACGGCTTGATCGCTACCGGACCGTTCTTTCGGTGGGCGATGGCCGGACGATCCTGCCGATCAATCTCGGCGATGCCCGTCACTACCGCGTGTTCGGCAGCGACAGCATGTTTGGCGAGGTTCTGGCGCGCACCGGCCTGAAGAATGCCTGGGAAGGCAAGACCAGTTACACGGCCATGGCGCCGATCGGCATCGAGACGCTGGCCTCGATGCCGGATGCCTGGATTGTTTTCATTCCGCCGCATCCGCCGGATGCGCTGGTCGCGCTGCAGAACGGCGCCTTCTGGCAGGCGCTGCCGGCCGTCAGGGAAAAGCGCGTTCTGACCATCGGCTCCATCAATCCCTATGGCGCCTTGCCTGCCGCATCGCGCTTTGCCGATCTGCTTGCGAAAGGGTTGACCGATGCATGGAATGGTTAGCCGCAAGCCTGCAAGCTTTGGAAAGCCGCAGCTGAGCATTGCCGTCTCGGCCTGCGTCTGCGCGCTGATCTTTGCACTGCTGCTGACGTTCCGGCCGCGGCTGCCCGCAAGCGAAGCGGTGCTCGACGCGGCTCTCCTCTGGCAGAGCATGATGCCGCGCGCTGCACTTTCGCTGATCGCCGGCGCCGCGCTCGGCCTCTCCGGCTTCCTCCTGCAGCGCGTGCTGCGCAATCCGATCGCCGATGCCTCGACGCTCGGCATTGCCTCGGGCGCGCAGCTTGCGATGAGCATCGGCCTTAGTTTTTCGCCACTGCTGCTCGGGCTTTCTCGTGAACTTATCGCCTTTGCCGGCGGGCTGGTTGCGGTGGCGATCGTGTTGGGATTGAGCTGGCGGCGCAGCCTCGATCCGGTGACGGTCGCCCTGTCGGGCATGATCGTGACATTGATCGCCTCGGCGCTCAGCGTCACGATCATCCTTGCCCGCGGCGAATACGCGATGTCGATCTATATCTGGGGCGCGGGTTCGCTCAGCCAGCAGGATTGGAGCGGCGTTCTTTCGCTTGCACCGCGACTGGCCGCAGGCTTTGCCGCTGCCGTCCTGCTGATGCGGCCGCTGCAGGTCCTGTCGCTTGACGATGCCGGCGCAAAGAGCCTCGGCGTCGCGCTGCATGCAACCCGGCTAGCGGTGCTGCTGCTTGCCGTCTGGCTTTCGGCCTCGGTCACCGCCAATGTCGGCATCATCGGCTTTCTCGGCCTCGCCGCCCCGGCGATCGCCCGTTTCGCCGGAGCCCGCACGACGCGGCAGCTCGTCGTCGCCGCACCGCTGACCGGCGCCGCACTGCTGTTCTTCACCGATTGCCTGACGCAGCTTCTCGGCCCCGGCTTTACCGATATCGCACCCGCGGGTGCGGCAACGGCGCTGCTCGGTGGTCCGCTGCTTCTTTATCTGTTGCCGCGCGTGCATTCCTTTGCCGCCGTCACGGCGCAGACCACGTCGGCGATCAAGCGGCTCCATAGCCCCGCCCGCGTCTTCCTGATGCTCATCGTCGTGCTCGCGCTGGTCGTCGCCCTGGTGCTGACAACGGCGCCGGCCGACGATGGCTGGCACATTGCGACCGGCGCGCTGTTCAGCGATCTCCTGCCGCTGCGCTTGCCGCGCACGGTCGTGGCTGCAGGCGCAGGGGCAATGCTGGCGGCCGCAGGCTTCATCATGCAGCGGGTCACCGGCAATCCGATCGCCAGCCCGGAAGTGCTCGGCGTCAGCACCGGCGGCGGCGCTGGCCTGACGGTTGCGCTCTTCATCTTCGGCTTCCCGCCGCCCTTCGTCATGCTGGCCTCGATGGCGATCGGTGCGCTTGTCGCGTTTCTCATCATGATCGCCATTGCCGCGCGCGCCCAGTTCGCGCCGGAGCGGCTGCTGCTGGCCGGTATCGCCATCGGCGCCTTCTCGATGGCGATCGTCACCATGGTCTTGGCGCAGGGCGATATGCGCGGCTACGTGCTGCTCACCTGGCTCTCGGGCTCCACCAACAGGGCGGGCAGCTTCGAGGCCTGGACGGCTGTCATCTCGCTTACGGTGCTTGCCGCGCCGCTGCCGTTCCTCAGCCGCTGGCTCACCATCCTGCCGCTCGGCGGTCCCTCGGCGCGCAGCCTCGGCCTGCCTGTCGGCGCCAGCCGTCTGGCGCTGGCGACCGTCGCGGCGCTGATGACGGCGGTCGCCTCCTTCCTCGTCGGGCCGCTCAGTCTGACGGGATTGATCGCGCCGCATCTGGCGCGGCTCACCGGTTTCCACCGGCCTGGCCAGCAGCTCGCCGCCAGCATCCTGATCGGCGCCGGCGTGCTCGTTTCGGCCGATTGGCTGTCGCGCGTGGTGATCTATCCCTATCAGGTTCCGGTCGGCCTCTTCGCGGCGCTGATCGGCGGTCCCTACCTCATCTGGCTCCTGACGCGAAAGGAAGCGGCATGACGGCGCAGTTCAGGCTTTCGGGCACGGCCATTCCGGCGGACGCGAAGCAGATGCTGGAAGAGATCGCCGAACATTTCGCCGAGCACGCATCGGTGACCCGCGTTGGCGAAGCCGTGCATCTTGAGCATGAGATCGGCGCCGCCGATATCAGCATCGCAGACGGGACGCTCGCCATCGAACTCGCCTCGAACAGCGAGGACGAGCTGACGATGATCCGCACGGTGCTTGCCGAACATCTCTTCCATTTCGCTGGTGAGGAGAAGTTCGAGCTCACCTGGTCGGAAAAGCCGAAGCCGGCGCTGCCTGGCAATATGCGCCTGGCGACGGTGACAGGCGCCCGCAACGTCACGCCGCATATGCGCCGCGTCACATTCACCTGCCCCGATGTGCAGGACTTCGAGAAGGGCGGCCTGCATGTCCGCCTGCTGCTGCCGCAGAATGGCGAGGCGCCCGTCTGGCCGACGGTTGGCGACGATGGCCGCGTCCAGTGGCCGGACGAGACGATCACCGCCGTGCGCATCTATACGATCCGCAGTGTCGATACAGAGCGCGGCGAAGTCGATATCGACTTCGTGTTGCATGAGGGCGAGACCATGCCGGGCGCGACCTTCGGCGCAACGGCCGTAGCGGGCGATGTGATCGGCATCATGGGACCTGGTGGCGGCTGGATGCCGGAGGCTGCCGATCTCATCCTGGCCGGAGACGAGACCGCCCTGCCGGCCATGCTGCGGATCATCGAGGCAGCACCTGCCGGAGCCAGGATCCGTTTCTTCGGCGAGGTGGATAGCGCTGCCGAAGAGCAGGCGGTTTCGTCCGCCGCCGAGGTCGAGACTGTCTGGCTGCATCGCAACGGTGCGGCCGCCGGCTCGACGGGTGGGCTGGAGTTGTTGATCCGTGAACTGGCGCCGCAATGCGCCGCGCCTGTATTCATCTGGGTCGGCTGCGAGAAGGCGGAAGCCGTGGCGATCCGCGAATATCTGAAGGACGAGCTGCAATATGACCGGCAGTGCATGCGCGTCGGCAGCTACTGGGAAAAGTAAAAGGCGGAGCCGCTTTCGCCACCCCGCCCCTGATTTCTCGCTTGAAAGCCTATCAGCCAGCCAGATACGGCCAGACTTCGAGCGTGCCGCGATACATCATGTCGAGCGCGACGTAGAGAATGATCGCCAGACCGACATAGGCGATCCAGCGGTGCTTGTTCAGCAGGCGCGCGATGAAGTTTGCGGCGATACCCATCATGGCGATCGACAGTGCCAGACCGGCAACGAGGACGGTCGGATGTTCGCGGGCCGCACCGGCAACCGCCAGAACGTTGTCGAGCGACATCGAGACGTCGGCGATGACGATCTGGCTGGCGGCCTGCCAGAAGGTCTTCCTCGGCTTGCCCTCGGCGCCCTCGAGCGCTTCCTCGCCTTCCGCGCCATGCTGGGCGCGCAGCTCGCGCCACATCTTCCAGCAGACCCAGAGAAGCAGCAGGCCACCGGCGAGCAGCAGGCCGACGATGGCGAGCAGCTGGACGGTGATCGACGCGAAGATGATGCGCAGAACGGTGGCGGCCAGAATACCGACCAGAATGGCCTTCTTGCGCTGATCGGCCGGGAGGCCGGCGGCGGCAAGGCCGATGACGACGGCATTATCGCCGGCAAGAACAAGATCGATCGCGATGACCTGCAAAAGCGCAGTCAGCCCCGCGGCAGTAAAGATTTCCATGAAACGTCCCCCGATGTTCGGAAGCCGGACTAGAGCCCGCAAAACGTTACGTCAACCGGCAATCATCCGGGTCCACGCAAATGTCCCGGATGTGTGTCCTGGCAGTCCCACGCCGGAAACGCGCGGGGAGACTATCGCCTAATGTTTGAGCTTCACGATGATCTCGCGGTACTCGTCGGCGATCGCGATGGCTGCCTTCGCAACGACAGGACTGATGGATTTATGGTCAATTGCGATGCGGCAGGTCTCGAAGACGCCGCGCAGTTCATGCTCGATATCCGAGAGCTGCGGATATTTCTGCACGAGAAGATGCGGCAGCATGCGTGCCTTGTTCTTCATCAGATTGGAATTGTTGGAGAAATTCAGGTTTTCTGCGATCACTTCCCGGATCGCATCTTCAAGACGCCACGTTGCACCGATCATATCCGTGACTGACACCATGCTACCCCTCTTCTACCGGCGGGCATATTCCACCTGAATAATATGAAGCAAGGCTTGTGCCAGATTGGCGAAGCTGCCGGGCAGGGTGCCGCCCGGCAGCTCATCATTCAGAAGCTCAGGATTTCTTCTTCTTGGCTTCGTCGTCCATCAGCTCGTACCACATGGCGTTGAGAACGGCGAAGGCGGCTGCGAGCGGCAGGCCGAGGATCCATGCGAAATACCACATCGTCTTGCTCCTTTAATAGGCGTGGCCGCTTTTGTCGGTGATGGCCTTCTCGTCCACCTTGCCCCAAAGAACCTTGTAGACCCAGGCGGTGTAGAGAAAGATCAGCGGCAGGAAGATCGCCGAGACGACGAGCATGATGAACAGCGTCATATGGCTCGACGAGGCATCCCAGACCGTGAGACTCGCCCGCGGATCGAGCGAGGACGGCAGGATGAACGGGAACATCGAGACGCCGACCGTAGAGATGATGCCGAAGATCGACAGCTTGCTGAACAGCAGTGTGGTCACCTCAAGCTTCGCCCGCATGCTGAGCAGCGCCAGCGCGGCACCGATGAAGCCGAGCGCGGGTGCGATCAGTAGCCACGGATAGGTGCCGTAATTGGCGAGCCAGGTGCCGGCATGTTCCGCCGTCTTGAACAGCGGGTTGGACGGACCGACCGTGTTGATCTCACTGGTGATACGGTAGCCGTCGACGCCGGCGGCGAGGAAGATGCCGCCGAGTGCAAAGAGCAGGATCGCCGCAAAGGCGGCAAGGCTGCCATAGTGCCGGGCGCGTTCGGCAACCGGGCCTTCGGTCTTCAGGATCAGCCAGGCCGCGCCATGCATGACCAGCATGGCGACGGACAGCAGTCCGCAGAGCAAGGCATAGGGGTTGAGGAGGCCGAAGAAGGTGCCTTCGTAGAAGATCCGCATATCGTCGGCGAAGCGGAAGGGCGCACCCTGCAGGACGTTGCCGACGGCGACGCCGAAGATCAGCGAGGGCACGAAGCCGCCGACGAAGAGTGCCCAGTCCCAGTTGTTGCGCCAGCGTTGGCTATCCCGCTTGGAGCGGTATTTGAAGCCGACGGGGCGCAGAATGAGCGCAAACAGCGTCGCGAACATCGCCAGGTAGAAGCCCGAGAACGAGACCGCATAGAGCGGCGGCCAGGCGGCGAAAATGGCGCCGCCGCCGAGGATCAGCCAGACCTGGTTGCCTTCCCAGGTAGCGCCGACGCTGTTGATGGCGACGCGCCGCTCGGTATCGGTTTTCGCCACGAAGGGCAGGAGAGTACCGACGCCGAGATCGAAGCCGCCGGTGGTGGCGAAAGCGATCAGCAGGACGCCGAGCAGCACCCACCAGATGACGCGCAGCGTATCGTAGTCGAGAAGTTCGTGAAGGATCATGACAATCACTCCGCAGCAGGAACGAGGGTTTCGGAGATCAGCTCGGCTTCCGGCTCGTCATCGGGCTCGGGGCCCTTCTTGATCGCCTTGATCATCAGGCTCATCTCGATGATGATCAGCGTCGTATAGAGCGCCGCAAAGCCGATGATCGTCAGCAGCACGGTGCTGGCGCCGAGGCTGGAGACGGCCGCTGCCGTCGGCAGCACGCCTTCGATCACCCAGGGCTGGCGGCCGAACTCGGCAACGATCCAGCCAACCTCGATCGCCACCCACGGCAGCGGGATCGCGAAGACGGCGACCCTGAGCAGCAGCGGATACTTGTCGAGATGGCGGCGCGCCGACAACCAGAAGAAGGTTGCCGTCAGCACGATGAAGAACATGCCGAGGCCGACCATGATGCGGAACGACCAGAACAGCGTCGGCACATGCGGAATGGTGTCATGCGCCGCCTGGACGATCTGCGCTTCCGTCGCCTGGCGCGGATCGTCGACATAGCGCTTCAAAAGCAGCGCATAGCCGAGATCGTGGCCGAGGTCCTCGAAGGTGGCCTGGACATCTGCGGGAACCTGATCCGGCGGCCGGACAGCCCGGATCTTGGTCAGCGCATCATAGGCCTTGATGCCATTGCGGATGCGGGTCTCGGCCTGCTTCTCCAGCTTGTCGATGCCGGGGATTTCGGTCGTCAGCGAACGCGTGCCGATCAGGCCCATCGCCCAGGGGATATGGACGGCGAAATGCGTTTCGCGGGCTTCCTGATCCGGGAAGCCGAAAGCGGTGAACGGCGCGGGCGCCGGTTCCGTCTTCCACATCGCTTCGATCGCGGCGAGCTTCATCTTCTGGTTTTCAGTGGCGAGATAGCCGCTTTCGTCACCGAGGACGACGACCGAGAGCGACGAAGCCAGACCGAACGAGGCGGCGACCGTCATCGAGCGCTTGGCGATCTCGATATGGCGGCCCTTCAGCAGGTACCAGGCCGAGACGCCGAGAACGAAGATCGAGGCGCAGACATAGCCGGCCGAAACCGTGTGGACGAACTTGGCCTGGGCGACGGGATTGAAGACCACGTCGAAGAAGCTGGTGATCTCCATGCGCATTGTCTGCGGATTGAGCGCCGAGCCGACCGGGTTCTGCATCCAGCCATTGGCGATCAGGATCCAGAGTGCCGAAAAATTCGAGCCTAGCGCCACCGCCCAGGTGGCGGCCAGGTGCCCGACCTTGGAGAGCTTGTCCCAGCCAAAGAAGAACAGGCCGACGAAGGTTGCCTCCAGGAAGAAGGCCATCAGGCCCTCGATGGCGAGCGGCGCACCGAAGATATCGCCGACATAATAGCTGTAATAGCTCCAGTTCATGCCGAACTGGAATTCCATGACGATACCGGTGGCGACGCCGAGCACGAAATTGATGCCGAACAGCGTGCCCCAGAACTTTGTCATCTGCCGCCAGATCTGGCGGCCGGTCATGACATAGGTGGTTTCCATGATGGCGAGCAGCACGGAAAGACCAAGCGTCAGCGGTACAAAAAGAAAGTGATAAAGCGCGGTCAGCGCAAATTGAAAGCGCGATAGCGCGACTATGTCGAGTTCCATTGTCTTTCTCCCACGGTCCCACGGGATATCAAGAAGTCCACCGGCGCCGGCTGGCGTCTGCGGTCGTTAAAATTCAGTCCGGCCGGAGCCGGTCGAGTGCCCTTTCGAACGCCGCTTCTCCGCGGCGCGCGATGTCTGTAATGCGTCCATCCTCGATCACGGCGATCAGATCGGCGATCGCCGCCTCGCGGCGGATGTGGCTGGCGATGACCACGGCGCGGCCGTCTGCCCGTTCGGCAAGGCGGTCCATCACGTCGCGGGCAGTATCGCCATCCAGACCCTCCGTCGGCTCATCGAGCAGCCAGAGGGATGCGTTGCGGAGAAACAGCCGCGCAAGCGCCAGACGGCGCGATTGCCCGCCAGACAGGCCAAGCCCGCCTTCTCCGAGTTTCGTGTCGAGCCCTTTCGGCAGGGCGTCGATTGTCGTAAGCAGCCCGGCGGCGTCGAGTGCGTCGCGCAGGCGCTCCTCGCTCGCCGTGGGATCGGCGATCAAAAGATTGCCGCGGATGCTGTCGGCGAAGAGTTCGGTGCGCTGCGTCAGCAGCGTCGAATCCGTGATCGCGGCAGTTCCACTCTGCGGCCGCAACTCGCCTGCGAGCAGTGCCAGGAATGAAGACTTTCCCGCCCCGCTGGCGCCGACGAGAGCGAGTTTCTCATTAGCTTTGAGGGTAAGAGATAGCTTACTTATGGCGAGCCTCTCGGCGCCGTCATGAGCGGCTGCAACATCCGTCAGCGCAAAGGCGATGCCGGGTGCTGGTGCGACGTGTCCAGGCACCCGGTCCGGAGCCGTCAGACGTCCCCCGACGCGGCGCGCCGCGATCAGCGTGCGCCCAAGCTCGATGGCGCCGCGGCGCAGCGCAGCGAAGGGTTCGATGGCGGCGAAGGCGACCAGCATGCCGAGCGCTGCGACCGGCGCCCCGATGGCGCCTGCGCCTGCCAGCGCAGCAACAGCAAGCAGCGATCCCCCGAGAAGCAACGAGGAGGTCAGGCCGAAGCCGAGTGCGACGCCGGTTTCGATGCGGTTCAGACGATCGTCGGCTGCCGATGTATAGATGTCGGCGGTGGCGACTGCGGCGCATTGGGCATCCTGACGCCCGGCCATCAGCAGGTCCGTCTGGCCGGCGACGAGATCGATAACGCGGCCGCGGACTGCCTCGACGCCATGCATGCGGCGGCGTGCGGATTTTGCAGCGGCGCGGCCGGCGGCATAAGGGATGCCGAGACCGGCGAGCAGAAACAGCAGCCCGGTCGCGGCGCCGAGCAGCGGATGGATCAGGCCGAGCGCCACGCTTGCCGCGATCGCGGCGCAGATCGCGGCGGCTGCGGGAACGAGGACGCGCAGATAGAGCCCGTCGAGCGCATCGATATCGGCGGTCAGCCGGAACAGAAGCCTTGAAGGCCGGGCCGCGAGATGGCGCGCCGCGCCCCCATCGGCCCAGCCGCGAAACAGGCGTTCGCGCAGAGCGGCAAGCACCGAAAGCGTCGCGTCATGCGTCGTCATCCGCTCGCCGTAACGCGAGAAGGTGCGCCCGATCGCCAGCAGGCGGATACCTGCCGACGGTGCGAAAACGTCGAAGGTGACGGCGGTGGTGACGGAGAGACCGGCAATCGAGGCGGCGGTGATGAACCAGCCGGAAAGGCCGAGAAGTGCGATACCGGCCAGAACCGTCAGCGCCGACATCAGCGCGCCGATCAGCAGGCCACGGCGCCGCTCGGCAAGAAACACGGCGATGACGGGTTTGAGGTCGCTGAGACGCGTGCTCATTCCGCAGCCTCCCGAAGATTTTCCGCGCCGATGGCGATCACCCGCTGCATGCGGGCGGCAAGCCGCGGATCGTGGGTGGCGACGACAAGCGTCTTGCCCTTGGCGAGATGGATCAGGCTGTCGGTGATATCGGCCGCCGTGGCGGAATCGAGGTGCGCAGTCGGCTCATCGGCCAGGATGATGCTGATATCGGGGTTGCAGGCCGCGCGGGCGATGGCGAGCCGCAGCGCTTCCCCACCCGAAAGCCCAAGCCCGCCTTCGCCGAGCGGGCGCTTGCCATATGCGGCGGCGACCTGCTCGAGCCTGGCGGCATGAAGCGCGTCATCGGCCTTGGTACCTGCGCGGCCGAGCGTGATGTTGCCCGCGAGCGAACCGGCGAAGATATGCGGCTTCTGGCCGATCCAGGCGATATGGCGGCGCCAGTCCCCGGCCTCGCCGAGCGGTAGACCGCCGATGCGGACTGTACCTTCCGAGAGCGGAGCAAGCCCGGCTATCAGCGCAAGCAAAGTCGATTTGCCGCTGCCGCTGGCGCCGAGCAGGGCCATATGCTCGCCCTGGATGATGCGGCAGCTGAACGCGTCGATCGCCAGCGGCTTGTCGGCGGCGTAGCGGAAACCGGCCTCGTCAAGTTCGATATCGAAACGCGCCGCCTGTTGGCCGTCTGCTTCCTTGACGATATCCAGGCCACCGGTTGCAATTCCATCCAGCGCGAGGAGCGCCGCTTCGCCGCTGGCGCGATCGTGCCAGACAGACGAGAGGTCCCGCAGCGGCTCGAAAAAGGCCGGAGCAAGCAAAAGCAGGAAGAGGCCGATCGTCAGGTCAAGGCCGCCGGTCCAGGCGCCGAAAGTGATTTCGCCGAGCAGACTGAAACCGACATAGACGGCGAGCAGGGCCACGCCGAGCGCGGCAAAGAGTTCGAGCACGGCGGAAGAGAGAAAGGCGATCCTGAGGACTGCCATCGTCCGGGTCTTCAGATCGTCTGCGTCGGTGCGCAGGCGCGTTGCCGTCTGATCGACGGCACCGAGCGCGCGGATCGTCGTGAGGCCACGCAGCCGATCGAGGAGGAAGCCGTTCAGCCCGCCGGTTGCGGCCAGCTGTTTTTCGCTGGCAGCCTGGGCGCGCCAGCCGATCAGCGCCATGAAGACCGGGATCAGCGGCATGGCGATCAGCAGGATGAGCGCCGCAATCCAGGAGATCGGAAAGATGCAGACAAGCATCACCAGCGGCACAGCCGTCGCCTTGAAGCGAGCCGGTTGGAAGCGGGCGATATAGGGCACGATGAGTTCGGCCTGTTCGCCGATGACGCTCGCCGCTTCGCCGGAGGCCGGCCGCGAGGGATCGACAGGCGAGCGGCGCGCGAGCGCTGCGACTGCGGCGGCACGGCGTTTGCTGAGTTCGGCGCGGGCGGCCTTGAACGCCAGGCGGCCGCCTGCCGCCTCGAGACAGCTCTTGGTAATGCCGAGGATGACGATGAAGATTGCAGGCCAGAGAACAGCGTCGAGCCCGCCGCCATTGGCGATACGGCCGACGGAGAGAGCGATGAGTGCGGCCTGCGGAATAAAGAGCAGGGCGCCCGCGGTCTGCAGCAGCGCGGCAGCCTTGGATCCCGGCCTGTTTTTGGCAACGCGGCTTCTGCGACGGCCGCGCCCTTGCGCGCCCGGTTCTGGCTCGTCATTCGCGTCTAAGAAAGCACTCCCCATAGCGCTAACTCTTGTTCGCAGGACGGCGGCCGCGGCCGAGCGAAATCACCCGGTCCTTGGCTTCCAGAAGCTTAGTAACTTTTGCCCCCAGAGATAGTAATGTTGCGAGACGTTCGGTTTCAAGTTGTTTTACGTCTTCATACCAATGCGTCAGCTGTTCGATCAGCCCGTGCATCTCGCCCATGCGCTGCTGTGCATATTGCTCATGCTCGCTCGCAGGCTTCTGCATCAGGATTTCCCGCAGCACCGAAAGGGTCGGATCAACCTCGCGTTTCTTCCGCTCCTCGGCGAGCGTGCGCAGGATCAGCCAGACGTCGTCGGGCGTCGAAAAGAAGTCGCGACGGTCGTCGGGCTTGTGTTTCATCAGCACGAGGTTCCAGGCCTGCAGCTCGCGCAGGCTCATCGATACGTTCGAGCGCGAGATGCTGAGCGCATCGACGATCTCCTCGGCGCAGAGCGGCTCCGGCGAGACATAGAGCAGGGCGTAGATCTGGCCGACGGTGCGGTTGATGCCCCAGCGGGAGCCCATTTCACCGAAATGCAAGACGAAGGATTGGACGAGCGGCGGAAGGTTCATGACGGTTGTTTCCGTGATGTCTGTGATTTCAGAAATTTCTGAAATCACTATATTCTCGTTTTCGCGCTGCACAATCGGCGATCGCCGTCTGCGGCAATTTGGTCAGTACCCCATGAGCTCGGTGCGGCCCACCCAAACAATCGTTTAGGCGCAGCAATGATGTCTCGCTCTGTTGCAGAGGAGCCCCTCCGCCATTAAGACGGTGAGGGGTTTCACATCTGGATATTCTCACATGTTCGATATTCTCTGGCGCGGCATCGTGATCGGCATCGGCGCGACTGTTCTCATGGACATCTGGGCGATCGTGCTCAATCGCTTCTTCGGGCAGGCGCCGGCCAACTGGGCGCCGGTCGGGCGCTGGTTCTATCATCTGAAGAACGGCAAGGTGTTCCACGACAGCATCGGCAATGCCGCACCTTACGAGCATGAGCTGGCGCTCGGCTGGATCAGCCATTACGTCACCGGCATCGTCTATGGCCTGGCGCTGGCAATCATCATGGGACAGCCCTGGCTGTCGGCGCCGACCTTCATCCCGGCCTGGATTCTCGGTATCGTCACTGTCGGCGCCGGCTGGTTCCTGCTGCAGCCCGGTCTCGGCATCGGTTGGGCGGCGTCGAAGACGGCGAACCCGAACAAGGTGCGCGCCATGAACCTGATTGCCCATACGGTGTTCGCGCTCGGGCTTTACGGAACGGCGCTGCTGATCCGTTGAGGCGGGAGACCGCAATGAGAGAAATCTTCGTCATCGGCATCGGGACCGGCAATCCGGATCACGTCACCATTCAGGCGATCAATGCCATGAAGAGGGCGGACTGCGTCTTCATCCCCACGAAGGGAGCGAAGAAGGAGGAGCTTGCGAGCGTCCGCCGCGAGATCTGCGAGCGCTACCTCGATGCCAAGAAGACGAAGACGATCGAATTCGCCGTTCCCCAGCGCGAGATCGAGGGGCGAAGCTATACAGGGAGCGTCGATGAGTGGCACGCGACGATCGCCGCGACCTATGCCGGGTTGATCGCCGGTCTGAAGCCGGATGAGAAGGCGGCGTTCCTCGTCTGGGGCGATCCCAGCCTTTATGACAGCACGCTGCGGATTCTGGAGCGCATCCGGGGCGAAGTCGAGTTCTCGGTATCGGTCATTCCCGGGATTACCAGCATCCAGGCATTGGCGGCGAGCCACCGGATTCCGGTCAATCTCGTCGGCAAGCCGGTGGAGATCACCACCGGGCGGCGGCTCGCAGAGACGGGTCTGCAAGCCGACAGCACCGTCGTCATGCTCGACGGCATCCAGGCATTCTCGAAGATCGACGATCCCGATGCCGAGATCTTCTGGGGCGCCTATCTTGGTACCGAAGACGAGATCACCCATTCCGGCCGCCTCGGCGATGTCGCCGATGACATCGTGAAGATGCGGGCCGAGGCCCGCGAGCGGCATGGCTGGATCATGGATATCTACCTGCTGCGCAAGGGCCGCGATTTCGAGGAATAGCCGCCTTTGCCGAGCGTGCCGTCATCCTGTAAGGACAGGGCATGAAAGGTTCAGCCATGGCCGCGGCCACTGACAGACAGATCGAGACGGGCGATCATTGCATACCGGGCCTGCGCCGAGGCGCCTGCCCGACGCTTGCCGCACCGATGCCGACAGGCGACGGATTGCTGGTGCGCCTGCGCCCCGCCGGTGGCGCGCTGACTGTTGCGCAGATGCGAGCTCTCGCCGTTTCGGTGGCGGCGCATGGCAACGGCATCCTCGAGATCACGGCGCGCGGCAATCTGCAGATTCGTGGCTTGCGGGCAGAGAGCGTCGAGGCTCTGGCGGCCGATATCGATGCCGCCGGCATTATCGTCCCGGCCAATCCGGCCATCGAGCTTTCGCCGCTGCATGGTCTCGATCCGGCCGAGGTGGCGGATCCATCCGCTTTCGAGCGGATGCTGCGCGAATACCTGCACGAGACGCTCTCCTCACCGCTGCTGGCGCCGAAGCTTGCGATCCTCGTCGATGGCCGCGGGCATTTTTGCCTTGACGACATGAGCGCCGATATCCGTATCGTGGCGGTCGATGATGCGCGCTGGATGGTAGCGATCGCAGGGACGGCGAAAACCGCGCATTCGCTTTTCTGCGGCGATGCCGGAGAGGCCGTTGCCGCCGTTGGCCGAATTCTCGATCTGCTGATTGCCAGAGGCAAGCACAGCCGGGCGAGGGAGATTGATGAGCAAGCACTGGCAACCGCCTTCGTGCAGCCCATGGCCGAGTTAGCGCTTTCGCCCTCTGCCAAGCCGCAACCCGGCACATTGACGCTTTCCGCGCAAAAGGCCGCGCTTGGTCTCCACCCGCAATTCGGCCAGATGCAGTCGAGCGAGCTGATCGCGTTTCTTGCCAATCTCGATGTGTCAGCGGAGATCCGGCTTGCGCCCGACCGCCAGTTTCTGATCACCGGCCTTTCTCACGCGGAGGCGGAACGCCTGACGATGATCGCCGCCGGTTACGGCCTGAGCGCCGATCCGCAGGACCCCGCAGCCAATATCGCCGCCTGTGCCGGTGCCGGCTTCTGCATGTCGGGCTTCTATGAAACGCGGCGGCTCGCCGCCCGGATTATCGAACATGCGCCGGAATTGCTGGACGGCTCGCTGACCGTCCATCTCTCCGGCTGCGCCAAGGGCTGCGCCCATCCACCGCCAGCGCTGACGCTCGTGGGATCGGCCGACGGCTACGGATTTTCGCTTGAAGGCAAGGCCGGTGACGCGCCTGACGCAACGATTGCTGGCGGCGGGATCGAATCCGCTATAGAGAAGCTCGCCCAGCTTGCCGGACCGCAGCGTCAGGCTGGTGAATCGGCGGCCGCCTGTCTGAAACGGCTTGGCGCCGCAACGATCGCGAAAGCGCTGCGACAGGACTAGGGATGCCAGACTACGATTACATCCGCGAAGGCGACGCCATCTACGAGCGCTCCTTTGCGATCATCCGCAGCGAAGCCGATCTTTCGCGCTTCTCGCCTGAAGAGGCCGATGTCGCCGTGCGCATGATCCATGCCTGCGGCCTTGTCGAGGCTGCTGCTCACTTCGAATTCGCTCCCGGTGTCGTCACGGCGGCGCGTGAGGCGCTGAAATCGGGCGCGCCTGTTTTCTGCGATGCCGAGATGGTTTCGCATGGCATCACCCGCGCCCGGCTTCCGGCCGGAAATGACGTGATCTGCACGCTGCGCGATCCGCGCACGCCCGAGCTGGCCAAGGAAAAGGGCAATACACGCTCTGCGGCGGCGATCGAGCTCTGGCGCGAGCGGCTTGCCGGCAGCGTCGTGGCGATCGGCAATGCGCCGACCGCGCTCTTCTATCTGCTCGAACTGCTGCGCGATGGTGGTCCCAAGCCTGCGGCGATCCTCGGCATGCCCGTCGGCTTCGTCGGCGCGGCGGAATCGAAGGATGCCCTGGCCGAAAATTCCTACGGCGTTCCCTATGCCATCGTCCGCGGTCGCCTCGGCGGCAGCGCGATGACGGCGGCTGCGGTCAATGCACTTGCGAGGCCGGGTCTATGAGCACGCAAGGCCGTCTGATCGGCGTCGGCACCGGGCCGGGTGATCCTGAGCTTCTGACCATCAAGGCAGCGAAGGCGATCGAGAACGCCGATGTCATCGCTTTCTTCGCCAAGCAGGGGCGGAGCGGCAATGGCCGCGCCATCGTCCAGCATCTGATCTCTGACCGCGCCGAGCTGCTGCCGCTCTATTACCCGGTGACGACGGAGATCGATAAGGGCGAGGCGGCCTATCAGAGCCAGATCACCGGTTTCTACGATGCTTCGGCCGCTGCTGTGGCCGCGCGTCTCGATGCCGGAAATACGGTTGCCATCCTCAGCGAGGGCGATCCGATGTTCTACGGCTCCTACATGCATCTGCATGTCCGTCTGGCACATCACTATCCGACCGAAGTGATCCCCGGCATCAGCGCCATGTCCGGCTGCTGGTCGGTTGCCGGCATGCCGATCGTCCAGGGGGACGACGTGCTCTCCGTGCTGCCGGGCACGATGGCGGAGGCCGAGCTGACGCGCAGACTGGCGGATACCCAGGCCGCGGTGATCATGAAGGTCGGGCGTAATCTGCCGAAGATCCGCCGGGCGCTGGAAAGCGCGGGACGCCTCAAGGAGGCCGTCTATGTCGAGCGCGGCACGATGGCGAATGCGGCGATGATCAAGCTCGCCGAGCGGCCGGATGGTGATGCGCCTTATTTCTCGCTGGTGCTCGTTCCCGGCTGGGAGGCGAGCCGATGAGCGGCACGCTCTATGTCATAGGCACCGGCCCGGGCAATCCCGACCAGATGACGCCGGAGGCGGCGCGCGCCGTTTCCGCATCGACCGACTTTTTTGGCTACGGCCCCTATCTCGACCGCATCGATTTCCAGCCACATCAGAGCCGTCATGCCTCCGATAATCGCGAGGAACTCGACCGTGCCAATGCGGCGCTGAAGATGGCTGCCGAAGGACGCACCGTCTGCGTCGTCTCCGGCGGCGATCCCGGCGTCTTTGCCATGGCGGCGGCGATCTGCGAGGCGATCGACAAGGGACCGGCCGAATGGCGCGGTGTCGATCTCGTCGTGCTGCCCGGCATCACGGCGATGCTGGCGGTTGCTGCGCGCACCGGCGCGCCGCTGGGTCACGATTTCTGTGCCATTTCTCTGTCGGACAATCTGAAGCCCTGGGATGTCATCGAGAAGCGGCTGGCGCTTGCAGCGCAGGCGGGTTTCGTCATCGCGCTCTATAATCCGATCAGCAAGGCGCGGCCCTGGCAGCTCGGCCGTGCCTTCGAGCTTTTGCGGGGCGAATTGCCGGGTGCAACGCCCGTCATCTTCGGCCGTGCCGCCGGACGCCCGGATGAGCGCATTACGGTTCAGCCGCTGGAGACGGCCGATGCCGCCGTTGCGGATATGGCGACCTGTGTCATCATCGGCTCGCCGGAAACCCGGATCGTGGCGCGGGATGGCAAGCCGGATCTGATCTATACGCCGCGTTTCATCGCCGGAGGGACGAGGTGATCGATCGCCGCCAGCGCGTCCTCGACAGTCTCGACCGTTCTCATGGCGGGCGCCACGGCGCGGCCGATCATGAAAACCTCGATGCCGAGCATGCGCGCCGCTTCGATCTTCGCATAGGTGGCGTCGCCGCCACTGTTCTTGGCGATCACGGCGTCGATGCGATGGTCTCTCAGCAGTGCCAGTTCGGCATCCAGCGCAAAGGGGCCGCGGTCGAGAATGAAGACGGCATGATCGAGCTGCAAGGGCGGCGTGACGGGATCGACGCTGCGGACCAGATAGAAATGCTGTGGAGCCGCCTCTGCCGCATGCGCCTCCTGCCGGCCGGTCGCCAGGAAGACGCGGCGCGGCACGGCTCCAAGTGCCTCTATCGCTTCGGGAATGGTCGCGGCATGCGTCCAGCGGTCGCCGTGTTCCTCGCTCCAGAGCGGGCGGCGCAAGGCGATGGACCGAATGCCGGTCATTTCTGCAGCCTCGGCGGCATTCGCGGAAATTCTGGCGGCAAAGGGATGCGTGGCATCGACCAGCAGGTCGAATTCGCCTTCGCGCAGGAAGCGGGCAAGCCCTTCGGCGCCGCCGAAACCACCAATCCTCACGGGAACCGGCTGTTCGGACGGTTTTTCCGTGCGCCCGGCAAGAGACAGCAGAGTATCGACGTCGGAACGCTTCCGCAGCGCGGCCGCCAGCTGGCGCGCCTCGCTCGTGCCGCCCAGTATCAGAACGCGGAATTCTGCCATGTCTGATCTGCCGTCCCGATCCGAAAAAACCTGGCTGACCATTATCGGCATCGGTGAAGATGGTCCAGACGGTCTTGGCGAAGAGGCGCGGCGGCTGATTGCTTCGGCCCCGGTCGTGTTCGGCGGCGCCCGGCATCATGCGCTGCTCGATCGTCTCATTTCTGGCGAGCGGCTGATATGGCAGAGCCCGTTTGAAGCGTCGGTGGATGACATCGTTTCCCGCCGCGGCACGCCTGTCGTGGTTCTCGCATCCGGCGATCCCTTCCTCTATGGCGTCGGCGCCACGCTCTCGCGGCGGATCGCGGCGGACGAGATGCGCACGATTCCGGCTCCCTCGGCCTTCAGCCTCGCCGCCTCGCGCCTCGGCTGGCCGCTGCAGGACACTGCAACGGTATCGCTGCATGGGCGTCCCATCGAATTGATCATGCCGCACCTGCATGACGGCCGGCGCATCATTGCGCTGACCTCGGATGAAAAGGGACCTGCGGAACTCGCCAGGCTGCTGACCAATTACGGTTTTGGCCGTTCGCGCCTCACGGTACTGGAAGCGCTGGGCGGTGAGCGCGAGACGGTTCGTTCAGCGCTCGCGGCGGAGTTGGCATTCCGCGCTATCGATCCGCTTAATGTCTGCGGCGTCGAAGTCGTGGCTGACGAAAAGGCCCGCATCCTGCCCTTCACCAATGGTCTGGATGACGGCTTCTACGAGCATGACGGGCAGATTACCAAGCGCGAGATCCGTGCTCTGACGTTGTCGGCGCTTTCGCCGCGCTACGGCGAATTGCTGTGGGATATCGGCGCAGGCTCCGGCTCCATCGGCATCGAATGGATGCTCTGCGATCCCTCGCTGAAGGCGATCGCCATCGAGCAATCGCCGGAGCGCGCCGCGCGCATCGCCCGCAATGCAACGGCTCTCGGTGTGCCAAGCCTCGCGCTGGTCGAAGGCACCGCGCCCTCGGCGCTTCGCGATCTCGCGCAGCCGGACGCGATCTTCATCGGCGGTGGTGGCAGCGAGCCCGGCGTCCTCGCCGCGGCGATCGAGGCATTGAAGGCCGGCGGCCGTCTCGTCGCCAATGCCGTGACGCTGGAAATGGAAGCGCTGCTGCTTTCCGAATATGCCAAGCGCGGCGGAACGCTGACGCGCCTCGAAGTTTCCCGTGCCGCCCCGGTCGGCACGATGAGCGGCTGGCGCCCGGCAATGCCGGTGACGCAATGGCGCTGGATCAAGGACCTGACATGACCGTACATTTCATCGGCGCCGGCCCGGGCGCTGCCGACCTCATCACCGTTCGCGGCCGCGATCTGATCGCGAAGTGCCCGGTCTGCCTCTATGCCGGCTCGATCGTTTCGCCGGAGCTGCTACAATATTGCCCGCCGGGCGCGCGTATCGTCGATACCGCGCCGATGTCGCTCGATGAGATCGAGGCCGAATATCTGAAGGCCGCCAATGCCGGTCAGGATGTGGCGCGTCTGCATTCCGGCGATCTCTCCGTCTGGAGCGCGGTCGCCGAGCAGATCCGCCGCCTCGAAAAGCATGGCATCGATTTTACCATGACGCCCGGCGTTCCGGCCTTTGCAGCCGCGGCCTCGGCACTCGGTCGCGAGCTGACGATCCCGGCGGTGGCGCAGAGCCTGGTGCTGACCCGCGTTTCCGGCCGGGCATCGCCGATGCCGAACGAAGAGACGCTGGAGAAATTCGGCGCGACCGGCTCGACGCTTGCCATTCATCTGGCGATCCATGCGCTCGGCCAGGTGGTCAGCAAGCTGACGCCGCTTTACGGCGCTGACTGCCCGGTTGCCATCGTCGTCAAGGCGTCGTGGCCGGATGAGCGGATTGTCCGCGGCACGCTCGGTGATATCGAGGCGAAGGTTGCCGCAGAACCGATCGAACGGACCGCGATCATCTTCGTCGGTCCGTCCCTTGCTGCCAGCGATTTCCGCGAGAGCTCGCTCTACGATCCTGCCTATCAGCGCCGCTTCCGCGGCCGCGAATAGCTCAGACCGCCGAAGACAGGTAGTCCATGCTCTCCCGCAGAGCCGCGGCCGGATCCTTCAGGGCATGCACTTCGGCCGAGAACGGCTCGAAGGATGCGGGACCCTTGTAACCGGCCTGCAGCAGCGCGCGCACCTGGCCGGCATTGTCGAGCCGGTCAGCGGATGTCACCAGAACGCGGTGCGGGTCGCGCATGTCGGAGACCGAAACGTCCTTGTCATCGACGCCGGAAATGTGGATCAAGCCGGTCATATCAGGGAAGATCGCGGCCTCGCCAGCGAGATGGTGGTGGAACGTGTCGTGGACAAGCCTGAACGTGCCTTCAGCGCCGAGTTCACGGATTGCATCGGCGGCTTCCGTTTTTGAGCTCAGCGAGCAGATCTCGAAACCGAGCGGCTCGACCAGACCGGTGATACCGGCAGCGTCGAGCATCGGCTTCAGGGCGGTCAGCGACTGGCGCAGATTGGCCTGGCGCGTGCCGTCTTCACGGCCGGTGCCGTCGTTCTTCGGAACCAGCACCAGCGCCTTGGCGCCACAGGCGGCGGCATAGTCGATCAGCTCCTTGGCTTCGGCGGCGCGGGTCTCGTTCCACTCGTTGAAACGCTGCAGGGCGTTGATCGAGATGATCGTCACGCCATGGCGCTCGGCGGCTGCCTTGATCTCCGCCGGCTTGGTGCCGTCGAGGATCGCGTTGCCGCTGAGGTCGTTGCGGATTTCGACGGAGTCGATGCCGAGCGACTTAGCGAGTGCGAAGAAGCTGTCGATCTTCAGTGCGGGCGCTGCCATGTGGTTCAGCGCGTAGCGAACAGATGCCATTTCAAAAGTCCTCCCGAGGGCGCTCCGGTCCTGAAGCGCAAATCTAGCCCGGGGGAATCTCTATCCGAAATTTGCCGAGGCGCCAGCAGGCAGACGCCTGTCCATCCTATCATCCGTGACAGATTTTCATGATGAATGATGGAAATCCATCATTCTAGATATTCTCCGGAATATAGATCTCGAACGGCAGGAAGGTCTGGCCGGGAACTGCCGCCTCACCGTTGCCGATGGCGGCGATCATCTGGGCGACCAGCTCGCGGCAGATCGCCGGCAGCGGGGTGCTGAGTGCCATGGTCACCGTTCCGTCCATCAGCGCGGCCTTGCTCTCCGGCACCAGCTCATTGACGATCAGGGCGACCTCGCCGGTGCGTTTCTCCTCCTGGATCGCAGCGATCGCCCCTTCCATGCCGCCACCGCAGACATAGAGGCCGACGAGATCAGGGTGTTTCTGCAGCAGCGTCGACGTCGCCTCATGGGTGATCTCCACGGTGTCGAGATTGATGAGCGTTTCCAGCACATCGAAATCGGGCGCTTCCTCGCGGAAATAGGAGCGGAAGCCGACTTCCCGAAGCTCATGCCCATGGAAGCGATGGCTACCGACGAAACAGGCGACCTTACCGAGCTTGCCGGCCGTGCGGGCGATCGTCCAGGCCGCGGAACGGCCGACCTTGCGGTTATCGAGGCCGATATAGCCCGCGCGCGTTCCCTCGGCGAAATCCGACAGCACGGAAAAGACCGGGATGCCCTTGTGTTTCAGCTCTTCCACGGCTGCAGTGACGGCCGGATAATCCGGGGCCACCATGGCCACCGCCTGGTTGCGGGCCGTCAGCGTCCGGAGCTTCTCGGTAATGGCGGCAGGCGTGGAGGCCGCCGGATAATCGATCTGGATTTGCAGCCGCGCGGTGGTGCAGGCCGCTGCCGCGATCTCGATCTCGCGGCTAAAAGCCTGGTAGAAGGATTGCATCGGCTTCTGCAGCAGGAAGGCCAGCTGATAGCGCGGCAGGTCCTCGAAGACGCGCTGCCGGATCAGGCCGACAGCGTGGTAGCCGATCGATTGCGCCGCGTCATAGACGCGCCGTGCCGTTTCTTCGCGCACCTTGTGGCGTCCGTTGAGCACGCGGTCGACGGTCGCGACACTGACGCCGGATGCATGGGCAAGGTCTGATATCGTCGGTCGGCGCATGACGGTTCCTGATATAATCCATCACAGATGAAAGCCAAGTGTGATGGTTTTTGATAGAATATATCAAGACTGCATTGAGCCCTGGGCAAAGTCAACTTAACCTTCATGTCAGCCAGGGATTGGCGGGAGGCAAAGATGACCGAGACGATGAAACGCGACTACAGCCTGCTGGGGGAGAGCAGCCGCCGGGCGGTTGAGACCGGGCTTGCGGCAGCGCAATGGTATCACACCGACGTAGCGCGCAAGGAGATGAAGGCGCTGATGCAGCGCTCGGATGCGCCTGCGATCCGCGACACGATCATCTGGCTCGGCAGCATGCTGGTTTTCGCCGGCCTCGGCATCTACTTCTGGGGTTCGTGGATCTGCGTCCCGTTCTTCCTCGCCTATGGTGTTCTCTACGGCTCGGCGTCCGACAGCCGCTGGCATGAATGCGGCCACGGCACGGCCTTCAAGACGCGCTGGATGAACGATGCCGTCTATCAGATCGCCTGCTTCATGATCATGCGCAACCCGGTGACCTGGCGCTGGAGCCATACCCGTCATCACACGGACACCGTCATTGTCGGCCGCGATCCGGAAATTGCCGTCATGCGTCCGCCGGATCTCTTTCGGCTGATCCTGAATTTCTTCGGCATCCTCGATGCCGGCTATGCCGTGATCGACATGCTGCGTAACGCCTCCGGCGTCATCAGCGAGGCCGAGAAGACATTCATTCCCGAGATGGAGCAGCCGAAGACGATCCGCGTCGCGCGCATCTGGCTGGCGATCTATGTGGCGACCATCGCACTCGCGATTTATATGGGCTCGTTCCTGCCGCTGATGCTGATCGGCCTGCCGCGTCTCTACGGCGCCTGGCACCATGTCATGACCGGCCTGCTGCAGCATGGCGGCCTGGCCGACAACGTTATCGACCACCGGCTGAACAGCCGCACGGTCTACATGAACCCGATCAGCCGCTTCATCTACTGGAACATGAACTACCACGTCGAGCATCACATGTTCCCGATGGTGCCTTACCATGCGCTGCCGCAGCTGCATGCGATGATCAAGCACGACCTTCCGGCGCCGAACCCGTCGATGTGGTCGGGCTACAAGGAAATGATCCCGGCTTTTCTTCGCCAGCTGCGAAACGAGGACTATTTCCTGAAGCGCGAACTGCCGCAGACGGCGCGGCCGTATCGCGAGGAGTTCCACGCCGAGCTCGCCCCGGCGGCTCAGTAAGACAACGATAATTCTGGGAGGAAGATATGAGCGGAAACTGGATCGAAGTCTGCGCCAAGGATGATATCGACGAAGAGGATGTCATGCGCTTTGACCATGACGGCAAGACCTTCGCCGTCTATCGCAGCCCTGACGATGAATTCTTCGCAACCGACGGGCTCTGCACCCACGAGCGCATCCATCTCGCCGATGGCCTTGTGATGGAAGACATCATCGAATGTCCGAAACATAACGGCCGCTTCAACTACAAGACCGGCGAGGCCAAGGGCGCACCCGTCTGCGTCAACCTGAAGACCTATCCGGTCAAGGTCGAAGGCGGCTCTGTCTTCATCTCCATCTGAGGAGGCTTCCATGTCTCACTTCGTCATCATCGGGGCCGGCGAATGCGGCGCCCGGGCCGCCCTTTGCTTTGCGTGAAAAGGGCTTTGACGGCGAGATCACCCTTGTCGGCACCGAGCCGCTGTTGCCTTACGAGCGCCCGCCTTTGTCGAAGGCGAGCATCAGCGAAGCCCTCGAGCCGAAGCTGATTGCCGCCTCCGAGCGCTACGCGGAAGTTGGCATCCGCCTGCTGACCGGCGTATCGGCAAAGAGCCTCGATGCGGAAGCCAAGCGCGTCGTTCTCTCCGATGGCTCCGTCCTCTCCTATGACAAGCTGCTGCTCGCAACCGGCGCCAGCCCGCGTTCCTTTCCGGGTGCACCGGCCGTTAGCGCCCGGATCCGGGCATTGCGCACGCATCACGACGCTGTTTCGCTCCGCGATGTGATGAAGCCCGGCAGGCACATCGCCATTATCGGCGGTGGCTTTATCGGCCTCGAGGTTGCCGCCACCGCGATCAAGCTCGGCGCTCGCGTCACCCTCGTCGAGGGGCTGGAACGCGTCCTGAAGCGTGGCGTGCCCGAAGAAATCGCGCTGGCGCTTGCCGAGCGTCATCGCGGCGAAGGCATCGATCTGCGCTGTGGCGCCGCCATTGAGGCCGTCGGCGAAGAGACCGGCCATGCCTTCATCAAGATTGCCGGCGAGAGGCTGGAGGCCGATCTTATCCTGGTCGGCATCGGTGCGCAGCCGAATGTGGAATTGGCGCAAGCCGCTGGCCTGGCGATCGAGAACGGCATCGCCGTCGACGCGCATTTGCAGACCTCATCGCCGGACATTTATGCCGCCGGCGACTGCTGCTCTTTTCCCCTTGAAATTTACGGCGGTAAACGCGTGCGGCTTGAGTCGTGGCGCAATGCCCAGGAGCAGGGCAACCTCGCCGCAGCCAATATGATGGGTGCCAACGAGGCTGTTTCGGCCGTTCCGTGGTTCTGGTCGGATCAATATGACCTGACGCTGCAGATCGCCGGACTTGCCGATGGGGCCGTCACGCATCTGCGGCGCGACCTCGGCGATGGCGCCTTCATCCTCTTTCACCTCGATGGCGAGGGACGGTTGCTGGCCGCAAGCGGCATCGGCACCGGCAACGCTGTCGCCCGCGATATCCGCCTTGCGGAAATGCTGATCGCCGCGCGTGCCCATCCCGATCCGGCGGCGCTGACCGCCAGCAATGTCAAACTGAAGTCGCTGCTCGCGGCCTGAACGGAGAACAAGATGAAGAAGCATAGCAGGCCGACCGTTGCCGATCTTCTGTCGATAAAAGGTAAGCGTCAGCTTACGATGCTGCGCGTAACCACACTTGAGGAGGCGGAAGCCGCGGAGAAGGCGAAGATCGACATGGTCTCCGTTCCCCCGGCGCTGCTCGGCCCAGTTTTCCGTGAGGCGGCGCCGAGCCCGTTTGCCGTTCCCGGCCTCGAATATGGCGATTATGTCAGCGCCGAGGAATATCTGCGCGAAGCCTTCAAGGCGCTGAAAGCCGGCGGTGACGCTGTCTATTGCGCTGCGGGTCTCTCGACCATCCGCCGCATGCGCGAAGAGGGCATTCCGGTCTGCGGTCATGTCGGCCTCATTCCCTCCAAGGCGACCTGGACCGGCGGCTTCCGCGCTGTCGGCAAGACGGCCGCCAGCGCCTTCGAAATCTGGCGGCAGACCAAGGCGTTGGAAGAGGCAGGCGCCTTCGCAGCCGAGATCGAGGTCGTGCCCGGCGAAGTCGCCGCAGCGATCAGCCAGAACACCTCGATGCTGATGATCTCGATGGGCGCCGGTACCGGCTGCGATGCGCAATATCTCTTCGCTGACGACGTGCTCGGCGCCAACCGCGATCACTACCCGCGCCACGCCAAGGTCTACCGCAATTTCGCCGCCGAATATGACCGGCTGCAGCGCGAACGGATCGCCGCCTTCACCGAATTCGCTGATGACGTCAAGAACGGCGCCTATCCCGAAAAGCGCCATCTCGTCGGCGTCGACGAAGAACAGCTGAAGCTCTTCCTGCAACGGCTGAGGAGCGAGCTGGATCAGGCGTAAGGCTATCCGCCATGGGCGAATTGCGCCACGAGTTCGTGGCTATCGCCCGGGTAGGTGAGCTTCACATGGGTGACATGCACATCGCCGCTCTGCGTCTTGCGCTCGATGACCAGGCAGGCGCTGCCCGTGGGGATCGCCAGCGCTGCGGCGATATCGGCCTTGGCGGGCTCGGCGCGGATGCGGTGTTCGGCTGAACTCCAGGGCACCTTGCCGAGCAGCCATGTGCCGGGCGGGCTATCCTTGAAGGGCTCCTCGGCAGCCTCGGGAACGGCGGAAAGATTGATCAGGCGCTGTTCGTGGCAAAATGGGCGGTCGCCGGCAAAGTGATCGCAGACGATGTCGAGCACCGATGTCCCTGCCTCGAGGTCGAGGCGCGTGCTGTCCTCGCGCTTCACGCGGCGGACCTTCAGGCTGGCGATCGTGTAGCGATAGGGGAGGCCGAGGGCCTGCACCTCGCGCCGGAGATCGTGGATTTCCATCACCGCCGATTGCGCATGCGGGAAGCGGACATAGGTGCCCGCCTTGCGCCGCCGCTCGATCAGGCCCCGCTTGACGAGATCGGTCAGCGCCTTGTTCACCGTCATTCGAGAGCAGCCATATTGCACAGTCAGCTCGTGTTCGAACGGAATGCGATGGCCGGGCGGCCATTCTCCGGAGAGAATGCTGCGCTCGACGTCGTTCTGGATGCGAAGGTGAAGCGGCATGTCCCCCATGGCCTGCTTCCCTATCCGTGCGCCGCCGCGGCGATCGCCTCGCTGCGGATTTCTTCGGTGAGCTTCAGGCGCAGTGCCGAAAATTCCGGGCTGGCCTTGACCGTGTAATGCCGGGGATGCGGCAGATCGACCGGCGTGATCGACTTGATACGCCCAGGCCGTGCCGTCATCGTCACCACGCGCGAGGCCATGAACACGGCCTCCTCGATATCATGGGTGACGAAGATGACGGTCTTCTGCTCGCGTTCCCAGATGCCGAGCAGAAGCTCCTGCATCAGGCCGCGCGTTTGATTGTCCAGCGCGCCGAAGGGTTCGTCGAGCAGCAGGATCTTCGGATTGTTGGCGAGCGCCCGGGCAATCGCCGTGCGTTGCTGCATGCCGCCGGAAAGCTGCTTCGGCCAGTGGTTCTCGAAGCCGCGCAGGCCGACCTTGTCGATATAGCTGGCGACGATCTCGTTCTTCTCCTTCTCCGGCACGCCCTTCTCGCGCAGGCCGAAGGCGACATTGTCGCGGATCGTCAGCCAAGGGAAGAGTGTGTAGGACTGGAAGACCATGCCGCGGTCGGCGCCCGGTCCGGTCACCGCCTTGCCTTCGAGCGTCACGGTCCCCGTCGTCGGCTTGTCGAGGCCGGCGATGATGCGCAGCAGGGTCGATTTCCCACAGCCCGAGGGTCCGAGGATGGTCACGAAGTCGTTGCGGGGAATATCGAGATCGGTCGGCTGCAATGCCAGCGTCGGCTGGCCGCCATGAACGCCCGGAAAGGTGCGGCTGACGCCCTTGATGACGAGTTCGCTCATGCGAGCCTCCAGGCAAAGAGCCGGCGATTGGCCCACTTGAAGGCGAAATCCGAGACGAGGCCGATCAGGCCGATGACGATGATGCCGAAGATGATCTGGCCGGTGGCGAGCAGCGCCTGGCTGTTGATGATCATGTAGCCGATGCCCGAGGACGCGCCGATCAGCTCGGCGACGATGACATAGGTCCAGGCCCAGCCGAGAACGAGACGCAGCGTCTCGGCAATATCGGGTGCATTGGCGGGAATGAGCACGCGGCGGACAACGCCGCTGTCTCCGGCACCCAGCGTATAGGCGGCCTCGACCAGATCGCGGCGCGTGTTGGAAACCGAAACCGCGACCATCAGCACGATCTGGAAGACGGCGCCGATGAAGATGACCAGCAGCTTCTGCGTCTCGCCGATGCCGGCCCAGAGGATCAGCAAAGGTACGAAAGCGGAGGCCGGCAGATAGCGGGCGAAGGAGACGAAGGGCTCGAGCAGAGCCTCGACCGGCTTGTAGGCGCCCATCAGGATGCCGATCGGAACGGCAACCAGCGCCGACAGGATGAAACCGCCGACGACGCGCCAGACGGTCATGCCGATATCGAAGAGGAAGCCCTGGTTGACCAAGAGATCATAGCCGTCCTGCACCATGGTGATCGGGTCGGCGAGGAAGGTCTTGGAAACGAAGCCGCCGAGCGTCGCATAGCCCCAGCCCGCAAAGAAAATCACGAAAAACAGCAGGCCGTAGAGCAGTCTGCTGCGGGCTCCGATGGGTTGTAGTGGATGCATGCCGCGCCTTCTCGATGGTCTCGGAAGCGCGCAGGTTTCGCCCGCGCGCTCCCGTGGCGTTCAGGGATTACTTGATGAAGGACGGATCGGCGAGCGTCGTCAGATCAGGCTTCTTCTTGATCACGCCTGCCTGCAGCAGCAGGTCGGCGGCTTCCTCGTTGAAGCTCTTGAAGGTGGTCTCGAAGAATTTCTGGGCGGCGGCCTTGTCCTGCCATTCCAGATAGGCGGCGGATTCGCCGAATTCTTTGCCGGACTGCTTCACGTCCTTGCCCATGATCTCGAAGGACTTGTCCTTGTCGGTCTTGATCATCTCCAGCGCGTCGTAATAGCTCGCAGCCAGCGCCTTGGCGGCTTCCGGATTGTCCTTCAGGAAGGCGGTGGTGCAGCCGAACGTGTCCATGACCGCCGGATAATCGAGCGTCGTGGCGATGATCTTGCCCTTGTCTGGCGCGGCGCGGACGCTGGAGAGGTAGGGTTCGTAGGTCACGGCCGCGTCGTTCTGGCCGGCGAGCAGCGCCTGCGCCGCCGGACCCGGCTCCATGTTGACGACCTTCACGTCCTTCATGCTCATGCCGTTCTTGGCGAGAATGAAGGCAAGCAGGAAGTAGGGGGAGGTGCCCGGCGCCGAGGCGGCGACCGACTTGCCCTTGAGATCGGTGATCTTGTCGATGCCCGGCTTGGCGGCAATGCCGTCAGCGCCGTGCGACACGTCGAGCTGGAAGATCTGCGTCGTCGCAGCGCCGGCCGCGTTCCAGACGATCCAGGTTTCGACGGTCGTTGCCGCGCACTGGATGTCGCCGGATGCCAGCGCCAGATGGCGGCTCGCCTGCGGCACCTTGACGATCGACACGTCGAGGCCGTGCTTCTTGAAGATGCCGGCTTCCTTGGCCAGCGTCAGCGGCGCGAAACCGGTCCAGCCCGAGATGCCGATCGAAACCTTGGTTTCGGCTGCATGAGCCGCGCTACCGGCGAGAAGCGCGGCAAGAGCCGCAGCAATAACAGATGCTTTTTTCATGTCTGACGTTCCCTGCTCTTTGTTTAGGCATGCGTTCGGTGTGCCTGTTTATTGGCATATTAGGCACGCCGGTTTTGTCTTGTCTATACAAAAGTAGAGGGAATTTCAGAGTGGCATCACAGCGCGTGGATGTGGATCAGATAGGCGGTTCCCGACCCGTGGAGTTTGAGCGCGGAAGGCGAATCCAGCTGCAATAACAGGGCATCGTCATGATCGAGGTCGATCTGCATGCCATCATATGTGCAGATGACGGTTCCATCGCGGCTGACGAGCAGCACTGTCCCGGCCTGGACGGCTTCCTCAAGCATACCATCGACAGCCCGGCGCTCGACAGTGTGCTCAAGGCGTCCGCGCCGGGTCATGATGTTGAGATCGGTTATTGCTCCGCCGGAGAGCGTCGCCATGACAGGCACGTCGGCCGGGAAGGCGAGCGGCGTGCTTATCTTGGTCAGAAGCACCGGTTCGCGGCCGTCGATGGTGAGCGCCATGCCCTCGCCGGAAAGGATCGACAGCGTCCGATCGATGCCTTCGAAGATCGAGAACGGCCCGTCGGTTGCGACAGTTGCCATGCTAACCCGCCAGTCCAAATCGCCAAGCGCTGCGTTATCGGGAAAGACGGCTATCTCGACGGTCTCCCCGCCGCCATTCTTCCACGGCATGCGGCGGTGATTGGCGGCTTTCAGATGGGTGATGCTGGACATGCCGGGCTCCGGATTGAAAATTGCGGGCAAGTGGACTAAGTTTAGTGGACTAAGTTCAATGAGGTTACGCCATGGAAATCGTCAATATCCATGAAGCCAAGACCAACCTGTCGCGCTTGATGGAGAAGGTCGCCAAGGGCGAATCCTTCATCATCGCCAAGGCAGGCAAGCCGATCGGTAAGGTCGTACCCATCGATGAAGCGGAGAAGCCGAAGAAGCGTCGCATTGGGTTCATGGACGGTCAGATCAAGGTCCCCGACGATTTCGACACGATGATGGCCGAAGAGATTGAAGAGATGTTCTACGGCAATCCCGACAAGTTCAAGGACCGATGAAGCTCCTTGTTGATACGCATATTCTTCTCTGGATGAGCGGCATGTCTTGGAAGCTGCCGCACAAAGCGCGTGAACTGCTCGAAGATGTCGAGAACGATGTCTTTTTCTCAACGGTCAGCATTTGGGAAATTGCAATCAAGTCGTCGCTGAAGCGATTTCCCGATTTCTCTGTTGATGCCGAGAGGCTGAGGCGAACGCTGATAGATCACAGTTACCGTGAGCTTCCGCTAATGGGGGAACATGCCGTTGCCGTCGGCGGACTTCCCCATATTCATGGGGATCCCTTCGACCGCATCCTTATCGCGCAATCGCTCGTCGAGGGACTTTCGCTGATCACCGTGGACAAGACCGTCGCACGATACGGCGGCCTTATCCAATTGGTGTGATCCCTCAGTTCCCGAGAATCCCAGGCAACCGCAGGCCCTTTTCCTTGGCGCAATCGATCGCGATGTCGTAGCCGGCATCGGCGTGGCGCATGACGCCGGTGGCCGGGTCGTTCCAGAGGACGTTTCCGAGGCGGCGGGCGGCGTCATCGGTGCCGTCGGCGCAGATGACCATGCCGGAATGCTGCGAGAAGCCCATGCCGACGCCGCCGCCGTGGTGGAGCGACACCCAGGTGGCGCCCGATGCGGTGTTCAGCAGCGCGTTGAGCAGCGGCCAGTCGGAAACGGCGTCCGAGCCGTCCTTCATCGCTTCCGTCTCGCGGTTCGGCGAGGCGACGGAGCCGGAATCCAGGTGGTCGCGGCCGATAACGATGGGAGCCTTGAGCTCGCCGTTCTTCACCATCTCGTTGAAGGCGAGGCCGAGCTTGTGGCGGTCGCCGAGGCCGACCCAGCAGATGCGTGCCGGCAGACCCTGGAAGGCGATGCGCTCCCTGGCCATGTCCAGCCAGTTGTGCAGATGCTTGTTGTCAGGCAGCAGCTCCTTCACCTTGGCGTCGGTCTTGTAGATATCTTCCGGGTCGCCCGAAAGGGCTGCCCAGCGGAACGGGCCGATGCCGCGGCAGAAGAGCGGGCGGATATAGGCCGGAACGAAGCCCGGGAAGGCGAAGGCATTCTCGAAGCCTTCGTCCTTGGCGACCTGGCGGATGTTGTTGCCGTAGTCGAGCGTCGGAACGCCGGCATCCCAGAAGGCGACCATGGCTTCGACATGCTGGCGCATCGAGGCGCGGGCGGCATCTTCGACGGCCTTCGGATCGGTTTCGCGCTTGGCTTTTGCTTCCTCGACGCTCCAGCCGACCGGCAGGTAGCCGTTGCGGGGATCGTGTGCCGAGGTCTGGTCGGTGACGATGTCGGGGCGTGCGCCGCCGGCCTTCATGCGCTTGACGAGCTCGGGGAAGATTTCGGCGGCATTGCCGAGCAGACCGACGGACTTGGCTTCACCGGCCTTGGTCCACTTGTCGATCAGCGCCAGCGCCTCATCCAGCGTCTTTGCCTTTTCATCGACGTAGCGGGTGCGGATACGGAAATCGATGCGAGTTTCGTCGCATTCGACGGCGAGGCAGCAGGCGCCGGCCATAACGGCTGCGAGCGGCTGTGCGCCACCCATGCCGCCGAGGCCGCCGGTAAGGATCCACTTACCCTTGAGATTGCCGTCATAGTGCTGGCGGCCGGCTTCCACGAAGGTTTCGTAGGTGCCCTGCACGATGCCCTGGGTACCGATATAGATCCACGAACCGGCCGTCATCTGGCCGTACATCGCAAGGCCCTTCTTGTCGAGTTCGTTGAAGTGATCCCAGGTCGCCCAGTGCGGTACGAGGTTGGAGTTGGCGATCAGAACGCGCGGTGCATCCTTGTGAGTGCGGAATACGCCGACCGGCTTGCCGGATTGAACCAGCAGCGTCTCGTCCTCGTTCAGCGTCTTCAACGTCGCGGTGATGCGGTCGAAATCGTCCCAGGTGCGGGTGGCGCGGCCGATGCCGCCGTAGACGACGAGCTCGTTCGGGTTCTCGGCCACATCGGGATCGAGATTGTTCATCAGCATGCGCAGCGGCGCTTCGGTCATCCAGCTCTTGGTATTCAGCTGGTCGCCGCGCGGCGCACGGATTTCGCGGATGTTGTGACGCGGATTGCTCATCTCAGATCTCCAGGGAAGGAAGGATGTTGGCGGATACGGACGCGTTCAGCGTGCCGGTAGCGATCAGGCTGCTGGCAGCCTCGAGGTCATTGGCCATGTAGCGGTCGATTTCGAGCGTCGGCACGACGGTGCGGATCGCATCGATCGCCTTCTGCAGCTCGGGGCTGGTGGCAAGCGGGGCGCGGAATTCGACGCCCTGGGCGGCGGTCAGCGCCTCGATGCCGACGATGCCGAACAGGTTTTCGGTCATTTGCAGCAGGCGGCGGGCGCCGTGGCAGGCCATGGAAACGTGGTCTTCCTGGTTGGCCGAAGTCGGCGTCGAGTCGACCGATGCCGGGTGCGACATCTGCTTGTTTTCGCTCATCAGCGCGGCAGATGTGACCTCGGCGATCATCAGGCCGGAGTTCAGGCCGGGCTTCTTGGCGAGGAAGGCCGGAAGGCCGTAGGAGAGGGCCGGATCGACCAGAAGCGCGATGCGGCGCTGGGCGATCGCGCCAATTTCGCAGACGGCGATGGCGATCTGATCGGCAGCAAACGCGACCGGCTCGGCATGGAAATTGCCACCCGAGACGACGGAATTGTCGGAGAGAACCAGCGGATTGTCGGTCACCGCGTTGGCTTCGATCTCAAGCGTACGGGCGACCGAGCGCAGAAGATCGAGGCAGGCGCCATCGACCTGCGGCTGGCAGCGGATGCAATAGGGATCCTGCACGCGCTCGTCGCCCTCGATATGGCTCTGGCGGATGACCGAGTTGTCGAGCAGGGCGCGCAGCGCCGCTGCCGTATCGATCTGGCCGCGATGGCCGCGCAGCGTATGAATGTCAGGGTGGAACGGAGCCGAGGAGCCCATCGCCGCATCGGTCGACATCGCGCCGGTGATCAGCGCCGATTGTGCCGCCCGGTGGGCGCGAAAGAGGCCTGCCAGCGCCAGCGCCGTGGAGGTCTGCGTGCCGTTGATCAGCGCCAGGCCTTCCTTGGCGGCAAGCACCACAGGCTCAAGTCCGGCCTTCTTCAGCGCTTCGGTGCCGGAGAGACGCTTCCCCGCGAAGAAGGCTTCAGCCTCGCCCATCATCACCGCAGCCATATGCGCCAGCGGCGCAAGATCGCCGGATGCGCCGACCGAACCCTTTTCGGGGATCACCGGGATCACGCCCTTTTCGAGCATGCCTTCGATCAGCCGCACCAGCTCGATCCGCACGCCGGAAGCGCCGCGGCCGAGCGAGACCAGCTTGAGGGCCATGATCAGCCGAACGACATTCTCAGGCAGCGGCGCGCCGATGCCGCAGCAATGCGACAGGATGAGATTGCGCTGCAGCGTTGCGACATCGGCAGCGTCGATCTTGATCGAGGCAAGCTTTCCGAAGCCGGTATTGATGCCGTAGACCGGTGCATTGCCGGCCGCGATCTCGGCAATGCGGGCCGCTGCCTTGTTGATCCCTGCGTCAAAGGACGCATCGAGCCTGGCCGGTTCACCGGTCCAGTAGATGGTTTCCAGCTGCTTCAGAGAAACGGAGCCTGGATGGAGGGTGATGGTCAACGGTCGATCCTTTCGCCCTTGAAAACACGTGCGTGAAGCGGGTTGAAGCCGATGCGGTAGACGAGCTCGGCGGGGCTCTCGATGTCCCAGATCGCCAGATCCGCAGATCTTCCGGTCTCCAGCGTTCCGGTTTCGCCGAGAAGGCCGAGGGCGCGTGCGCCTTCGCGGGTGGCACCGGCAATGCATTCCTCGACGGTCAGGCCGAAAAGCGTCGCCGACATGTTCATCGTCAGCAGCAGCGAGGTCAGCGGCGAGGTGCCGGGGTTGCAGTCGGTCGCGATAGCGATCGGCACGCCTGCGGCGCGCAGCGCCTTGACCGGCGGCTTCTGCTTCTCGTTGATGGCGTAGAAGGCGCCGGGAAGCAGCACGGCGACGGTTCCGGCCGCGGCCATGGCCGCGATGCCTTCGTCATCGAGATATTCGAGATGATCGGCGGAGAGGGCGCCGTAGCCGGCCGCGAGCTTGGCGCCGCCGAGATTGGAAAGCTGCTCGGCATGGAGCTTGACCGGCAGGCCAAGCGCCTTGGCGCGATCGAAGACGCGGGCGATTTCTTCGGTCGAGAAGGCGATCCCCTCGCAGAAACCATCGACGGCGTCGGCAAGGCCGCGCTTGTGGGCTTCATCCAGCGTCGGCAGTACGACTTCGCTGATATAATCGCCGTTGCGGCCCTTGTAGTGAGCGGGTGTCGCATGGGCACCGAGATAGCTGGTCTTGACGCGAACCGGTCTGATGGTGCCGAGAGCACGGGCGGCTTCCAGCATCTTCAGTTCGCCGTCGCTCGTCAGCCCGTAGCCGGACTTGATCTCGATCGTCGTCACGCCTTCGGAAAGCAGCGTGTCCAGCCGCCGGATCGAGGCCTGGACGAGGCCGTCGACGGAGAGCGCGTTGGTCGCCTTGACCGAGGAAACGATGCCGCCGCCGGCGCGGGCGACCTCTTCATAGGTGGCGCCTTCGAGGCGCATTTCGAATTCGCGGGCGCGATTGCCGCCATAGACAATGTGCGTGTGGCAGTCGACGAGGCCGGGGGTGACCCAGCGTCCTTCGAGATCGGTGATCTCGGCGCGCTCGATCATCGAAACCGGCAGTTCGCTCTCCGGGCCGGCATAAGTGATCCGGCCGTTTTCGGTGACGATGGCGCCCCTCTCGATGATCCCGAGACCGGATTGCGCTGGATTGAGCGTCGCCAGTCTGGCATTGCGCCAAAGGCTCGGCCGCTCCATTTCGCTATGAAGATTATCCCCTGTCATCAGCTTTACGCCTTTCCTTATGTCGAAACATGTATATACATAATAACCGGGTGACAAGTGGAATTTTGGGCGCTTCCATGGAAAAGAAAGATGGACGCCTTCAAAGGGAGCAAGCGATGACGACCCTCCATGCAAAGAATGCCCTGCTGCAAAACGGCTGGCAGAGCGATGTGCGGCTGACGCTGCAAGGCGGCCGGATTGCCAAGATCGAGACCGGCGTCGCGGCTGACGCCGCTGACGAGCGCCATGCGGTGCTGATCCCGGCAACGCCGAACCTGCACAGCCACGCGTTCCAGCGGGCCATGGCTGGACTGGCCGAGGTTCGCGGCCCCGCGGATGACAGCTTCTGGAGCTGGCGCACCGTCATGTACAAGTTCGCTTTGTCGATGACGCCCGATCATGTCGAGGCCGTTGCGGCGCAGCTCTATATGGAGATGCTGGAAGCGGGTTTCTCGCGCGTCGGCGAGTTCCACTATCTGCACCACGATAAGGACGGCAGCCCTTATGGCAATATCGCCGAGCTTGCCGGGCGGATCGGCGCGGCAAGCGCGGAGACGGGGATCGGCCTGACGCTGCTGCCGGTCTTCTATGCCCATTCCGGCTTCGGCGGCGCGGTGCCCATCGATGGCCAGCGCCGTTTCATCAACTCCATCGATGGCTTCGGCCGCCTGATGGAGCGTTGCGCGTCGATCA
Source organism: Rhizobium sp. OAE497 (assembly GCF_040546565.1). Classification (NCBI taxonomy): domain Bacteria; kingdom Pseudomonadati; phylum Pseudomonadota; class Alphaproteobacteria; order Hyphomicrobiales; family Rhizobiaceae; genus Rhizobium; species Rhizobium sp. OAE497. The sequence continues at coordinate 174,938 of NZ_JBEPOA010000002.1, read as the reverse complement.
CCGGTAAGCTCGACGGTGCGCATCTCGGGATCGCGCCGCACAGCCTGCGCGCCGCGACGCCGGATGAGCTGAAGGCAATCCTGCCGCTGGCCGGCGATGGCCCGGTTCATATCCATGTCGCCGAGCAGGTGAAGGAGGTCGAGGACTGCATCTCATGGTCCGGCGCGCGGCCGGTCGAGTGGTTGCTGGCAAATGCCCCGGTCGATGGCCGCTGGTGCCTGATCCATGCGACCCACGTGACCAATGACGAGACGCGTGGCATGGCAAGAAGCGGCGCGATCGCCGGTCTCTGCCCGATCACCGAAGCCAATCTCGGTGACGGCATGTTCGCAGCGCCGCTCTTCCTGGAAGAGGGTGGCCGGTATGGCGTCGGTTCGGATTCGAATGTGATGATCTCGCTGCCGGGCGAGCTCTGCCAGCTGGAATATTCGCAGCGTCTCGGCCGCCGCGCCCGCAATGTCATCGCCGAAACCGGCGGCTCGACCGGCCGCAACCTGTTCGACAATGCCGTGAAAGGTGGCAGCGCGGCGCTCGCCGCCAAGGCCGGGCTAGGCGAAGGCAATGATGCCGATATCGTCTCGCTGGATTGCGGCGCCGTGCCCTATCTCGCCGGCGATCAGCTCCTCGACCACTGGATCTTCGCAGGCGGCGTGCGTGTCGACAGCGTCTGGTCGCTCGGCCGCAAGCAGGTCGAGGGCGGGCGCCATCGCAAGCGCGAGGCGATCAATCGCCGTTTCCTGGCGGCAATGGGCGAACTTCTCTCCGCCTAGGGCTTTCGCTTCTGCGGCATCCGCAATAGAGCGGGAAGGGACGTCAACCGGAGCCTGATATGGCAAGCAAGGATGCCACGCTGCATCAGAGCATCTTGAGCGAGATCGAAGGCCGCATCGTTTCGGGCGAGTGGCCGCCGGGCCACCGCATTCCGTTCGAGGTCGATCTCGCCACCCAATATGGTTGCTCGCGAATGACGGTCAACAAGGTGCTGACCCAGCTTGCCAAGGCCGGACTGATCGAACGCCGCAAGAAATCCGGCAGCTTCGTCACCCAACCGCAGGCGCAGTCCGCGGTTCTCGAGATCCACGATATCAAGGCCGAGGTTCAGTCGCTGAACGTGGCCTACAGCTATCGGGTCATCGCCCAGAAAACTCGCAAGGCGAAGGCCGGCGAGGGTCAGCTTCCCGACGTCGCGCCCGGCGCGCCGCTTCGCGAGATCACCTGCGTCCACTTTGCTGGCGCGCTCCCCTTCTGCCTTGAGGAGCGTCTGATCAATCTGGAAACCGTGCCGGATGCGGCGACCGCGGATTTCGCCGAAACCGCGCCCGGTCCGTGGCTGGTGAAACAGGTGCCCTGGACGACAGCCGAGCACAAGATCCACGCCTCGCCCGCTAGCAGCAATGCGGCGGATGCGCTCGACATTCCCCGCGGCACCGCCTGCCTCGTCGTCGAGCGCCGAACCTGGAGCAATGCCGGTCCCGTCACCCATGTGCGCTTCACCTATCCCGGTGATCGCCACGCGCTCGTTGCCCGTTTCAGCCCGGCTTCCTGAGATTTGATCGGCGCGCCGGTTGCGAATCATCGGTCAAATAGCGGAAGTAAAGGTCGAAATGACTTCCGGAAAATGACGTGCGCCACGAGATCGACAATGCCCTTCTGAAAAGCCTTCTCCCTGCCGTGGTGCAGGCGGAGGACATGCTAGCGCGTGTCGATGAACGGGCGGCGCGCTCGCCGGTTGGCGAAGGCTTTGCCGAACGTGGCCACTTCTTCGATGCAGCGGGGGCCCTTTGGGTGGCGGGCGAGCTCGTGCATGTCGAGGATCTCGTGCTCCACGACGCGCATATGGACAGCCGCACGCCGAGCCATGAGCTGACGATCGCCCATGCCGTGCTGCGCGCGCGGCGCCGCATCTGGACTTCTGACCCCGCCTGGGCGCTGAGCGCGGCCGGTCTCAATGCGCTGGCGGGGGCGGGGCTGGACGAGGGCACGGCACCTGAGACCAAGGGTTTTGCCGCTGCTACAGAAGAGGCGGATGAGCCCGATCAGCTGCTTTCGGCCGAGCTTGCGGAAATCGACGCGGTACTCGCCCGCTCGCAGCGACTGCTCGATGCCCATATGGGCAAGCCTGTCGAGGCCGAGGAAGAGCGGCCGAAGGAGAAGCGCAGCGACGATCCGCTCGGCCTTTTCGGCGATGACGAATGGGATGAGGGGCAGCGGCTTGCCGATTGGCGCGGTGTGCTGCCGCTCGCGGGCGAGCTGCCGCCGGTTCTCGCCGCCGCCGTTCTTTTCGACGCTTGGGAGCGGATCGAGCCGCTGCGACGCCAATCCTGGCTCGGCGGCCTGCTGGTCTCCAGCCATCTGCGGGCGCGGGGAAAGGTGTCCTCGCACCTTTTCTCCTTCTACGCTGGCTTGAAGAGCGTCCGCCACGAGCGGCGCCGCTCGCGTGACCGGCTGACCCGGCTTCTCGCCTTCCTGGAAGCGATGAGCGACAGTGCTGCCACCGGCCTCAAGGAGATGGACCGCCTGCTGCTCGCCCGCACGCAAATGGAGCTGCGCTTCAGGGATCGCCGCTCGAACAGCAGCCTGCCGCAACTGGCGGAATTCGTGCTATCGCGGCCGATGGTATCATCAGCGATGGTCGCCAAGCAGTTGAAGGTGACCAGCCGCGGCGCGCTCAATCTGCTGAACGAGATCGGCATTCGCGAGATCACCGGCCGTGGCCGCTACCGCGCCTGGGGCATCATCTGATCTGCACTATAAAGTGCACCCGGAATGCAAAAAGGCCGAAGCTTTCGCTCCGGCCTTTTGCTTTAAAGGGTGAACGCCCGGCCCGCCATCCTGTCACAGATTGCGGACCGGGCGCTCTAGCGCTTCCATTGCCCCCAGAAGCGCAGTCCTATTCCCGCTCGCCCGTAAAGTTGAGCAGCAGCTGGAAGATGTTGACGAAGTTCAGGTAGAGAGACAGAGCGCCGAAGACGGCAAGCTTCTGGTTCGATTCCTGATCATGGTTTTCGGAATACTGTTCCTTGATGTTCTGCGTGTCCCAAGCGGTCAGGCCGACGAAGACGACGATACCGATGACCGAGATGGCGAACTGCAGCGCAGACGAGCCAAGGAAGATGTTGACGATGCTGGCGATGACGACGCCGATCAGGCCCATCATCAAGAACGAGCCGACCTTCGCCAGGTCACGCTTGGTGACGTAGCCATAGAGGCTGGTCGCGCCGAACATCGTTGCGGCGATGAAGAAGGTGCGGGCGATGCTCGTGCCGGTGAACACCAGGAACACCGAGGCGAGCGACAGGCCCATGACGGCACAGAAGGCCCAGAAGGTCATCTGCGCAGCACTTGCCGACATCGTCTGGATTTTGAACGAGAAGAAGAAGACGAAGGCGAGCGGAGCCAGCATCACCACCCACTTCAGCGGCGACTGGAAGATCGGCACGTAGAGAGCCGGCGTCGAGCCGACGATGAAGGCGACGATGCCGGTGATGACAAGGCCGATGCCCATGTAATTGTAAACGCGCAGCATATGCTGGCGGAGTCCCTCGTCGAAGAGGGCCTGCGAGCCGGCGGCAGAGCCGTAGCCGTAACGCGGGTTGATCTGGTTCATTCTGATCTCCTCGGTTTCAAACTAGTACAGCGAACGGGCAAGGCCTTCGGCCGCCCTATCGAGGTTGGAACCACCGTCACCGGCAACGAGGGCATAGGCCACTTCGCCGATTTGCCAGTAGGCGGCCTCTGCATTGTCGAGCGCGAGATGGCCAACCGGTTGCACGGCAAACGCCCCCGGCCTGACGGCAAACAGCGAAAGCTGCTTCCCGTCCGCTTCCTGGATAGCCATCTCAACGCTCGGGCCGAATTCCGACGGGAAGATCTGAACATCAGAGACCTTCCAGCCCTTCGGCAGCTCGGGCATGGTAATTGCAGTCGCCGCACGAATTTCGTCGGCGTTGTAATGCGGTGCCGTCTGCGACGGCATGGTCTGGCGCAACTGCGCCGTCTGGTAGGCGCGAACGGCGTCTTCGACATAGGCCGGAGCCGGCGTCGAGGCAGCCACTTCCGTCGCCGTGAAGGCGCCGAACGAGGTATGAGCGACCCAGCCGGCGGCCACGAGTACGGCGACGGCGGCAATCCGCTGAACCGTATGCAGGATGCGGCCGTAGGAAAGGCCACGCTCCAGGCGGCGTGCGGCATCGCGCGTCTCGATCCGGCCGAATGTATCCTCGCCGGCAAGCGCCAGGCGCAGTTCACCCTTCATGCTGAGATCGGCCATCACCTTGGCGGCGATGTCAGGGTTCTCAGAGAGGTAGGATTCCACCTGAATGCGGCGCGCAACATCCAGCTCGCCGTCAACATAGGCGTCGAGATCGGTATCGATGATCGGATCAACTGCTTTCATTGCCGTTCCCTCCGATTAAGCGCAGGTGCGAAACGCGCGGCGTCTTCTCCTCGAATTCCCGAAGCTGAGCGCGGGCACGCGAGATGCGCGACATCAGCGTACCCACGGGAATGCCGAGCGATGCCGCGGCTTCCTGATAGGACAGGTCTTCGATGGCGACGAGATGCAGCGCCTCTCGCTGTTCCTCCGGCAGGTTGAAGAAGGCGTCGCGAACCTGCTGGAGACGCACGGCGTGTTCCTGTCCTGCCGGCAGCGACTGGTCCGCCTCGAGGGCCGCTTCGTCATGCCTGCGTGTCAGCGACCGGTTCTGGCGAACGCGATCGATATGAGCGTTGTGAACGATGGAAAGCAGCCACGTCCGAAGATTGCCGCCGCCGCGGAAGCTCTGACGCTTCTCGTAGGCGCGCACCAGCGCATCATGCACCAGATCCTCGGCCTCATCCGAATTGCGCACCAGGGCACGCGCATAGCGCCTGAGGGCTGCGAGCTGTCCGATGACATCGAATGGGCGTTCTTTCCGTTCCATGATTGAGTATACGGATGCTGGCCGGGATTTATTCCACGGCCTCATCAAATTTTTCGAGTTCTTGGCGCGAGCCTGTGTAGACGCTATATTGTGTATGTCTACACAAGGATGCTGACATGCCGCTGAATATCAGAAATGAGCGCGTCAATCAGCTGGCTGAAGAGCTGGCGGCCAAGATGCACGTCAATAAAACCGAGGCTGTTCTCCTTGCGCTGGAAGGTGAACTTCGCCGTCACGATGAGAAACTGCCTCTTGCCGCGCGGCTAAAGCCGCTGCAGGCGCAGATTGCTGCTCTGCCTGATAATGACGTGGTGCTGGACAAGGCCTTCTTCGACGAACTGAGCGGCGGTTACTGATGTTCGTCGATGCATCGGTAATGCTGGCTATCTTGTTGCAGGAGCCGCAGTCAGATCGCTTCATCACTGCGCTCGAAGAAGCCGCCCCGGGATCGCTTTGCACATCCGTTATCGCGGTCTGGGAAGCCGCCGCGGCGCTCTATCGCAAGAAATCCCAAGGCTCGATGGCTGAAGCTCAAGAAAGACTGGGTGCCTTTATCCGGCTGGCGGATATCGTCGTGCTGCCTGTCACGCCTGATGACAACGACCTCGCGCTGAGAGCCTTCGACCTCCATGGCAGGCACCGTCATGTCGATGACAAGCGCAACGATGCGCTCAATCTTGCGGATTGCTTTCATTATGCCGTCGCGAAAAGCCGGAACGTGCCGATCCTCACCAAGGATGCCGGCTTCGCCTTGACGGATATCAGGGTGATCGGCGTGGATTTCTAGACCTTCGCCCCCTCCGAAAGCTCCTCCAGTATCGGGCAATCCGGCCGGTCGTTGCCGTGGCAGGCGTGGACGAGATGTTCCAGCGTACGGCGCAGTTCCATCATCTCGCGGATCTTCTGGTCGATCTCGGTAAGCTTGGTCTGGGCGATGTCCTTGACGTCAGCGCTGGCGCGGCTCTTGTCTTCATAGAGCGCAAGCAGCTGGCGGCATTCCTCGACGGAAAAGCCGAGGCCGCGGGAGCGCTGCAGGAAGCGCAGCTTGTGGACGTCAGAGATATCGTAGTCGCGATAGCCGTTTCCGCCCCTTTCGGGGCGGATCAGGCCGATATCCTCGTAATAGCGGATCGTCTTTGCCGGAAGGCCGGAGCGATCGGATGCTTCGCCGATATTCATCGAAGTCTCCTAAAGTTTCTGCACGCGCAGCCGCAGCGCATTGGCGATGACCGAGACCGAGGACAGGCTCATCGCCGCCGCCGCGATCATCGGCGAGAGCAGCAGGCCGAGCACCGGATAGAGGATGCCGGCGGCAACGGGAACGCCGAGCGCATTATAGCCGAAGGCGAAGCCGAGGTTCTGGCGGATGTTGCGCATCGTCGCTTCCGCCAGACGGCGGGCGCGAACGATGCCGTTGAGATCGCCCTTCACCAAGGTAATCCCGGCGCTTTCCATCGCCACATCGGCGCCGGTGCCCATGGCAATGCCGACATCGGCCGCGGCAAGCGCGGGAGCGTCGTTGACGCCGTCACCGGCCATGGCGACGACGGCGCCCTTGGCATGCAGTTCGTCGATCAGCGCCTTCTTGCCCTCAGGCAGGACGTCGGCGCGCACTTCGTCGATACCGAGTTGCCTTGCCACGGCCTTGGCGGTTCGCTCGTTGTCACCGGTTGCCATGATGATCCGCAGGCCGCTTTCGTGCAGCGCCCGGATTGCGGCTGCCGTCGTCGGCTTGATCCGGTCGGCGACGGCGACGAAGCCTGCGAGGCTGCCGTCGATGGTGACGAACATCACGGTCTTGCCCTCATCGCGCAGCGCGATGATCTGTTGATAGAGCGCCGAGGTATCGATGCCGAGATCCTGCATCATCGCGGCATTTCCGAGGGCGACCTTCGCGCCGCCGACGAGGCCGGAGACGCCCTTGCCTGTGACTGCTTCAAATGACGTGACGTCGGCGGTTGCAATGCCGCGCTCTTCGGCACCGGCAACAATTGCCTCGGCGAGCGGATGTTCCGAGCCGCGTTCAAGGCTGGCCGCAGCGGCGAGCAGCCGGCTTTCGCCGATGCCGCCGAGAGCGACGGCGTCGGTGAGGCGCGGTTTGCCTTCGGTCAGGGTGCCGGTCTTGTCGACGATCAGCGTATCGACCTTCGAGAAGCGCTCCAGCGCTTCCGCATCCTTGATGAGCACGCCTTCCTGGGCGCCACGTCCCGTGGCGATCATGATCGACATCGGCGTTGCAAGACCGAGGGCACAGGGGCACGCAATGATCAGCACGGCGACGGCGGCGATCAGCGCATGCGCGAGGCGCGGCTCGGGTCCGAAGGCCATCCAGGCGCCGAAGGCGATGATCGCGACGGCGACGACGGCGGGAACGAAGACGGCCGAGACGCGATCGACCGCCCCCTGGATCGGCGCGCGCGAGCGCTGCGCCTTGGCGACCATATCGACGATCTGCGACAGGGTCGTCTCGGCGCCGACGCGCTCGGCGGTCATGATGAAGCTGCCGTTGCGGTTCATCGTGCCGCCGGTGACGGCATCGCCCCTGGTCTTTTCGACCGGCAGCGGCTCGCCTGATATCATCGATTCATCGACAGTCGACTGTCCTTCGCTCACCAGTCCATCGACCGGCACGCGCTCGCCGGGGCGCACCCGCAAGCGGTCGCCCTTGGCGATGTCGTCGACCTCGATATCGATCTCGCTGCCATCGGCATTGATCCGCCGCGCGGTCTTCGGGGCAAGGTCGAGCAGGGCGCGGATCGCCGAACCGGTACGCTCGCGTGCCTTCAGCTCAAGCAGCTGGCCGACGAAGACCAGCGCCACGATGACGGCAGCGGCCTCGAAATAGACCGGAACCGTATCGCCGTGGCCGCGAATACTCATCGGGAACAGGCCGGGCGCCAATGTCGCGACGACGCTGTAGAGATAGGCGGTGCCGACGCCGAGGCCGATCAGCGTCCACATGTTCGGGCTGCGGTTGACGAGGGATGCCCAGGCGCGGCGGAAGAAGGGAATGGCGGCCCAGAGCACGACGGGCGTCGCCAGCGCAAGCTCCAGCCAGACGGCGCGCGCCTCGCCGATCATGTCGCGCAGCGGCAGGCCGATCATCGGCCCCATGGTCAGCGCCAGCAGCGGCACGGCGAGCACTGCGCTCACCCAGAAGCGGCGGGTGAAATCGACAAGCTCCGGGTTCGGGCCTTCGTCCGCCGGCGGGATGCCCATTGGTTCTAGCGCCATGCCGCATTTCGGGCAGTCGCCGGGATGATCGCTGATCACCTCGGGATGCATGGGGCAGGTATATTGCGTGCCTTTCGGCATGGGCTTCGGCGCCGGGCGGTTGCCGTCGCGGTAATCCACCGGGTTCGCCTCGAATTTTGCCTTGCAGCCCGCGGAGCAGAAATAGAACTTCGCGCCCTCATGCTTCAGGAAGTGCTTTGCCGTCGAGCGGTCGACCGACATGCCGCAGACAGGATCCTTGGCGGTCAGATAATCCTGCGGCGCCGCTTCAAACTTCGTGCGGCAGCCGTCGCAGCAGAAATGGTAGCTGTGTCCTTCGTGAACGAGGCTCGGCTTGCCGGCGTTCGGATCGACCGTCATGCCGCAGACGGGATCGCGCGTGACCGGAGCCTCGGCACCAGTGCCGTGGCTATGGCCGGAGCAGCAATCATGCGCTCCGTGGCCGCGATGGTGGGAATGGTCGTGATTATCCATAGGCTTCTCCTTTGCCCAAGCGGGCAGTGGATAAGCTTATGAACCTTCCAGCAACTGGAAGGTCAAGCGGGAATCTTCATCCCGTCTGAAAATCATCAATCCGGCTCGATCAGGGCGACCGGCTGGACGCCGAGAATATCGCCAAGCGGCAGCTTCGGCCCGGGATCGAGATGGCGTCCTGTCAGCAGATCGCATTTGATGCCCTGTAGACCTGGCGGGATTTCGATCGCCGTATCCGCCCAGAATTCGGGCCCTGAAAACAACACACCGGGATCCAGCCAGCCGAGCATCAGCCGGGGCACGACCGTGATCGCATAGTCGCCGTCGAGCGCGCGGGCGAAGGCGACGGCATGATCCCTGCGGCTTCCGGTGATGCTGAGCGGCAGATAGCGGCCCTCGGCAAACAGCTTCGGCTGGCGGCGGCGAAGATGCAGGCCGATCTCGACGATCCGCTGTTTCAGCACCGGCACCGTCAGCTCACCGATCTCGCCGTGGGCCGAGAGCGTCTTGCGCAATGCCTTGAAATCCACCGGGCGGCGATTGTCAGGGTCGACAAGGCTGAAGTCGAAGCCTTCGGCGCCCTGATAGACATCGGGAATGCCGGGGGCGGTCAGCTTGATCAGCGTTTGCGACAGGCTGTTGAGATAGCCGGCGGAGAGAACCGGCCGCAGCGTCTCGGCGAAATCCTCGTGGAAAGTGAGGCTGGAAGAGGCAGTCAGCGCCGATGCGTATGTGCGGACGGCAGCCTCATAGCCCGCGTGCGGCTCGTCCCAACTGGTGCCAAGCTTGGCCTCGCGGATTGCCTTCTCGGCATAGGCCGCAAATCGCTCCGTCAGCTTTTCCGCGCGTCCCTCGCTGAAATCCTCCGGCCAGATGCCGGCGAGCGCCTGATAGAGCATCCATTCGACGTTGCCTTCGGGTGTCAGGCCGCCGGGCAGTTCCGTCAGATGCTCGCGGTTCATCTGCCGCCAGCGCTCGACACCGCGCCGCCAGAGATCCGGCTCTTCGCTGAGGGCATAGAGGCGGGCGCGGGCGTCTTCGCCGCGTTTGGTGTCGTGGGTCGAGGTGGCCGACAGCCCGTGCGGTTGTTCTGCGGCGCGGTCTTGCATGAAGCGGTGAAAGGCCTCGATACCGCCGGGCGTGGCATCCGGCTCGCCGCCGACTTCGTTGGCCGCCAGAAGCCGGTTGTGGCGATAAAAGAGCGTGTCCTCCATCGCCTTCGCCATGACGGGGCCGCTCAATTGCTGGAAGCGCCGCTGGAATTCCTCCGCACGTCCATTGGTCAGGAGTTCGCAGACGGCGTCGAGTGCCCTGCGGTCTTTGAGATGCCTGGCAGCCTCTTCCTTGACCTTATCCAGCATCACGGTTTCGCGCGCGTCCGTGGCGCCACCCTGGCCGTAGGTGCGATAGACGGGAAAGGCGATCAGCAGCTCACGGATGGCCTTCTTGATTTCCGCCTCGGATGTATCGGGAAGCGTCGCGCTCGCGAGCCTGGTCAGGCGGCTGACTTCGCCTGCAAAATTGCGTTCGACCATCAGTGTCTTGGCTGCCCGCAGCCCTTCCTGAAAATCCACAGTACCGGGGGCGATGGTGGCATAGGACTTCTGCAGCTCGGCCATGCCTTTGGGGTCGATGAAGAGACCTGCTAGGGCTGAGATAAATTCGTAGCCCGTCGTGCCGGAAATCGGCCAATCGGCGGGCAGGGCCTCGCCATGGCCGAGGATCTTTTCGACGATGATATAGGCCTCCGGTCCGGTCGCCTGCCGCAACCGGGCGAGATAGGCTTTCGGGTCGGCAAGGCCGTCGATATGGTCGAGCCGCAGACCCTGGACCTGGCCGGAGCGGACGAGATCGAGGACGACGCGATGGCTGTCTTCGAAGACCGCTTCGTCCTCGACGCGCAGGCCGACAAGCCCAGTGACCTCGAAGAAGCGACGGTAGCTCAGGTGAGCGGCGGCTGTTTTCCAGTGTGTCAGGCGCCAATGCTGGGCTTCGTGGAGACGGGCGATGTCGCTGGCTTCGGCGAGGCTACCGGGATGCAACGGCAGATGCGTCTCGAAATAGGCGAGCGAGCGCTCGCCGGTGTTCTGATCAGTGATGATCTGCAGTTCGCCGTCGGCCAGCGCCTCCTGGAAGGGCTTGCCGAGAATGGGCAGTGTCAGCGGCTCAGACCAGTCGATGTCGAAATAGCCGGCGTAGCGGCTTTCCTTCCCGTATCTCAGCAGATCCCGCCACCAGGCATTTTCCACGGAAGCCGCCATATGGTTCGGCACGATATCGAGGATCAAGCCGAGACCGGCCGCCTTGAGCTCGGCGCAGAGCCGCTCGAACCCTTCGCGCCCGCCGATCGCAGGGTCGATTTCATTGGTGTCGGTGACGTCGTAGCCATGGGTCGAGCCTGAGGCCGCCGTGAAGATCGGCGAGGCATAGAGATGGCTGATGCCGAGCGCCTTGAGATAGGGCACGAGTTCGGCCGCCCGATCGAAGGTCATGCCGTCGCGGAACTGCAGCCTGTAGGTGGATGTGGGAAGCGTCATGAGCCGCCTTTGTTCGGGATTGCAACGATCCGGAACGGCGGTGGCGGGCTTTTGTTCCCGCCATTTCGGTTCTGACAGGCTTCAGGACGAGGTCGTCAAGCGCGGCGGTAGACCTGCGCCTGCGTGCCCTTCGGAAAGGTCTTCGACCCCGCCAATTCGAGGCGGCGCAGCGGCGTGACACCGGAGAAGATCGGCAGGCCGCTGCCGAGCGCAATCGGGTAGACCATCAGCCGGTACTCGTCGACCAGATCGTCGGCGATCAGGTTGCGGGCGAAAGCCGCGCCGCCATGGGCGATGATCGGCTTGCCACCGGTGGCCTTCAGCTGGGCGACTTCCTCGCGCAGATCACCGCTCGCGACATAAGCGTCCTGCCAGTTCCCGGTTTTTGCAGCTTCGAGAATGGAAGCTCCCTGCTTCGAAAAGACCGCCTTCGGGATCTCGTTCATCGGCGCGGCGAAGGGGCCCGCGGCCGTCGGCCAGAAACCGACCATGCTCTTGAAGGTGCGGCTGCCCATGATGTGCAGTCCGGCGCTTGAGACGGTCTCCACCTTCCAGGCAATCGCCTCCTGATCGCCGTTGAAGATCCAGTCGAGTTCGCCGTTGGGGCCGCAGACGAAACCGTCGAGCGACATGGCCATGGTGAGGATCAGGTCTCGCATTGCTCTCTCCTTGCGCTGTTCTGATCCAAGGACGCAGCGAGGACGGAGGTTCCGACAGGCGCGGCCGAAAATTCGTGAAACGGCGTTGCCTCAATCGACGAAGATGCCGACGCTGGCGGCGCGGCCCATGGCATCGATCACCGTCAGCTTCGAATACCCGGCGCCATCGGGCAGCCACTGGTTCGTGCGGCGGCGGGAAAGATCGGGTAGCGGCTTGCCGTTGGCGAGCCAGCGGAACGGTGCCCGGCCGCCCTGCAGTTTCAGCATCAGCGGCGCGAGTTGTCCGCTTTTGGCGCCGAGATCGACATGCGCGCCTTCGGGCGGATAGACGATCTGCGGGGCGGATTCACGGGTGGAATTGACGAGGAGGCCGCTGGCATTCAGCGCGAAACGGCGCTGGCTCACCGGCAGGTCGGCCTTGGCGATGCGCACCGCGCCTGAAGGCGGACGTGGCAGGGGCGTGGTGGCGATGCCCGACTTGGTGAAGGCCTCGAAGAGGATCGGCGCCGCGGTGCCGTAGCCCGTCAGGCCCGGAACGGCACCATTGTCAGGCCGCCCGACCCAGACGCCGAGCACATAGCGGCCGTCATAGCCGACCGACCAGGCGTCGCGGTAGCCGTAGCTCGTGCCGGTCTTGTAAGCGATGCCGCGCTGCGGTGCGCCGGCCGGCGGTATCACGCCCGAGAGAATATCGGCGATGTTCCAGACGGCGACCGGCTCCAGCAGCGGTTCGCCGTCGATCTTGCCTGGCATGCCGGTCACGCCGTCGCCGATACGCACCGGCTGCCCCTTGTTGGCAAGCGCCGTGTAGAGCTGGACCAGATCTTTCAATGTCACGCCGACGCCGCCGAGGCCGATTGCCAGACCAGGCGTTTCGTTCGGCGGCAGGCTGGGGCGCACCTCGGCGCGGCGGAAGCGCACCATCAGCCGCGTCGGATTGACGGCATCGAGCAGCTTGACGGCGGGAACGTTCAGCGAAAGTTGCAAGGCTTCCCGGATCGTCACGTCGCCCTGATAGCTCATGTCGAAATTGCGGGGCCGGTAGCCGAAGAAATCCGAGGGGCGATCCTCGATGATGGTTTCCTGGCTGACGAGGCCCTGTTCGAAGGCGAGACCATAGATGAAGGGCTTCAGCGTCGAGCCCGGCGAGCGGCTGATCCGGGTCATGTCGATCCAGCCGGAGCGGCCGGCGTCGAAATAATCGGCCGAGCCGACTTCGCCGACGATTTCGCCGCTGCGGGCATCGGCCATCACCATGGCGACGGAGAGTTTCGGGCCGAGCCGCATCGCGGCGTTCTTCGCGGCGAGTTCCAGCCCTTCCTGCACCTGCTTCTTCAGCGTCGTCTTGTGCTCGCGCTCCTGTGGCGCCTTGCGCAGCGCGGCTTCCGCGACATGGGCGGCAAGCGCCGGCAGCTGCATGCGCCGCGCTGGGACCAGCGTCGCCTCGGCGCGCTCGGCCTCGCCATCACCGACGGCGTCGATAACCGCGACGCGTTCCAGCACGCGCTTGCGGGCAGCTTCGGCAGCGGCGAGATTGCGGTCCGGCCGGCGCTTTTCCGGAAGCTGCGGCAGAGCCACGAGAAGGGCGGCCTGCGCCACGGTCAGCCGCTTCGGCTCCTTGCCGAAATAGGCAAGGCTTGCGGCCCGGACACCTTCCAGATTGCCACCATAGGGGGCGTGGGTCAGGTAGATGTCGAGTATCTGTTCCTTCGAGAGCCGCCGTTCGATCTGGATGGCGCGGGCCACCTGCAGCAGCTTGGCCGACAGCGAGCGGCCGCTGCGCGGCTCGATCAGCCGCGCCACCTGCATCGAAAGCGTCGAGGCGCCCGAGACGATGCGGCCATTGGTGACGAGCTGCAGCGCTGCGCGCCCGATCGCCAGCGCGTCGATGCCGTGGTGATCGTAGAAGCGCCGGTCCTCGTAGGCGACCAGCATGCGCAGGAATTGCGGATCGACATCGGAGACATCGGTCTTCAGCCGCCAGCGCCCCTCAGGTGTCGCGAAGGCGCGCAGCAGCTGGCCGTCGGCGTCGAGCACTTCGGCGGAGACCTGCCCGGCCCTGTCGATCGGCGGTGGGTAGGCCTTGTCGGCGGCGTCGAGACCGAGCAGCACTGCGCCGGCAACAAGAATGCCGGCCGCAGATGTGATCGTGAGCTTGTGCCAGAGCCGCATTATTGTGCTGCGACAACCTCCATCTTGCCCATCGCCGTGCGTGCCGAGAGCTGCGGACGGTACATGTCCTCGACGACGGCCGCCGGATGATCGTAGGTGCCGGGTGTCACGGCGCGCACGACATAGGCGACGTTGATCTCGCGGTTGTCGCCTTCCGAACGGTTGAAGGCCGCCACGAAGCGGTCGTCGCGGAATTCGGTATGGGCAGCCGTCTGCTCGCCGATCCAGTCGAAATTCGTCAGCTGGGCGCTATCGACCAGGCTCGGATTGTCGATCTGGAAACCGGCGGGCAGGAGATCGGTGATGACGATGCGCGACGGCCAGTCGTTGCTTTCGGTGACATGCAGCACGACGACATAGCGCTCGTTCTGCTTGGCCTCGCTGACATTCGCCTGCTCGCCGTCGAGCGTGTAGTAGCTGCGCTCGATGGCAAAACCGTCACCGCCGGCAGGCAGCGGCGAAACCGGCGCGGCAACCGTGGTGACGACGGCGGAGACCGCATCGCTGGTGGCGCTCTTCAGCGTCAGCGGATTGGTCATCAGCGCATCGCCGGTCATCGTCGCCATATATGCACCGCTATGCTCGGCGCCGTTGACATCGACCTTCAGCGCGTCGTCGCCGCTCTGGATCGCGCGGGCGGCAAGCAGCATCCAGGCCTGTTCCTGCGTGCTCGTCCATTTCGAGCGGTTGAACTCCTTGGCGACAGCCTTGGCGAGCTCCGGAATGACCGGAGGCACGGGGCGGCTTTCGGCGGCGAGCGCCAGAATGGCGGCACCGTCGCGCAGAATCGAACCATAGTCGGTGCGCGAGAGATTGACGCGCTGAACCATCGATGTCTCGGTCATCTGCAGTGCATCGACGAAGATATTCTTCGAGCGCGTCGCATCGCCATAGAGCGCCAGCGCGGCGGCGATATGAGCCTTGGCGAGCGGCGTCGGGAAGTCGTTGATCATCGTGTCCGCGTAGTAGCGCAGATCGCTGATCGCCGCCTTCTTGTTGCGGGCGAGAACGTAGAGAGCGTAGGCGATCTGGTCGCCCTGCGTCTTGACGTTGACGTCGTAGCTGAGCGCGTTCTGCAGGTTTTCGAGCGCCTGCACGAGGGCACGATCTGGCACGTCGTACTTCTCTTCGCGCGCCCGTGTCAGGAAGTCGGTGACGTAGGAATCGAGCCAGAGATCGCCGGAATCCGGTCCCCAGAGGCCGAAGCTGCCGGCCGATGCCTGGTAGGAGAGCACGCGGTAGATCGCGTCCTGTACGCGCTTCTTGATGTCGGCATCGTCTTCCAGCCCGTTCTGCTTTGCGAGTTCGCCGAGATAGAGGAGCGGCATGGCGCGGCTCGTCGTCTGCTCGGCGCAGCCGAACGGGTAGCGGTCGAGCGTCATCAGCATCGCCGGAATGTCGAAGGCGGCGGAGCGGGTGACATTGACGCTGACGGAAGCGCCCGGCAGAACGCTGTCGGCCAGCAGTTCCTTGTCGATGGTCAGCGATGCGCCGGGCTTCAGCGCGATGACGCGGCGTTCGGTTACCGGCAGTGCTGCAGGGCGCACCGGCACGTCCGCCGTCTGGTCGAGTGACAGGCCGGATGCATCGGAGAGGTTGATCGAAACGGTGCCCTGGCCCGGCTGCTTGCCGACGACGGCAAGGGTCAGGTCGGATTTTCCACCGGCATCGAGATGGATGGTCTTGGAGGCAGAAGCCGCATCGACGCCGACAGCGTCGTTGCCGGTCACGGCGATCTTGAAATCGCCGGCCGGCGCATCGGTATTGGCGATGTCGAGGCGCAGTTCCGCCTTGTCTCCCGGTGCCAGGAATTTCGGCAGGCTGGCGGTGACGACGACGGGGTCGCGGATGATGACGTCCTTGACGCCGTGACCCACACCGTCCTTCGACCAGGCAACCGCCATCACGCGGGCCGTGCCGTTGAATTGCGGAATGTCGAAGCTGACATTCGCCTTGCCCTCGGCATCGAGCTTCACGGGTCCGGAGAAGAAGGCGACGAGCTTCTGCGTCGGCGGGCTGGCCGAGAGCGCCACCGCGCCGCCATCGCCGCCGGTGCGCAACTTGCCGGTCGCGCCGAGCGAGCCGTCGATCAGGCGGCCGTAGAGGTCGCGGATTTCTAGGCCGAGCTGGCGCTGGCCGAAATACCAGTCCTCGGAGTTCGGTGCCTCATAGCGTGTCAGGTTGAGAATACCGACATCGACGGCGGCAACCGTCACATAGGCATCCTCGTTGGCGCCTGCTCCGGCGACTGCGAGGCTGATATTCAGCGGTCCGCGCGGCAGCATCTTTTCGGGCGCATCGACCTTGACCTGCAGTGCCCGCTGCTCGGGATCGACCTTCAGCCATTTGATGCCGATGGAGCGCATCGGCATGTGATTGTCCTGGCTGTCGCCGGGCCGGAAGAGCGTGGCGGTGACATAGGCGCCCGCACCCCATTCGGCAGTGACGGGAATATCGACTTCGCCGCCGGTCTCGCCCATCGTGGCATTCTGCACGGCGACGAGATTTTCGGTGCCGGCAGCGACCATCAGCTCGCCGCCATAGCGCGACGTGACCTTCAGCTTGGCTGTTTCGCCGACCTTGTAACTGTCCTTGTCGAGGGCGATTTCGAGGCCATCCGGCGTTTCCGTCGAGGTCGTCTCGACGAACCAGCCGGCGTCGAATTCGAAGCTCGAGGTCGGGCCGTCGGCATCCGGGCTTTCGACTTCGAGGCGATAGCGGCCCCAGCCGACAGGCACGGAAATCTTGCCGCCATCCGATCCCGCATCGATGACGCCGTCGGCGACCTGGCGGGCATTATAGGCGGGTTCGTATTTCCAGGCAGTGCCGTCGCGGTACCACTGGTATTCGCGCTCGAGATTGTAGAATTTCCAGCGCAGGCCCTTCATGTCCTGTTTCTGGCCTTCGGCGGTGGTGCCGATGATGTTGAAGGAGGCGGTCGAATTCTCGGCAACGTCACCGGAGAATTCCGGCTTGATACCGATCATCGGCCCCTGGTTCTTGACCGGGATGACCAGCGAGCGCTCCAGCGCCCTGCCGCCCTGTTCCTGCATGCGGATATAGACGGTGGCATTCAAAAGCTGCGTCGTGGCCGGCAGATCGCCGACGGTCAGATCCGTCGAGGCCTGGCCATTCTCGTCCAGCTCCGGCAGGCCCTCGATCGTCTGACGGTTCTCTTCCGAGGCTTCCTCATCGGCAAGGCCGAAGAAATAGCCGGGGAAGGCGGCGCTCTCGCGGGTCGGCTTGATGACGACATCGCCTTCGAGCGTCAGGCCTGCGGCCGGCGCGCCGTAGAGATACTTGCCGTTGATCTCGATCGTCGCCGGCGTGTCCGGGCCGATCTCCTTGGCCTCGGTCTTCAGCTCCATGTCGGTGCGATCAGGCACGAAATCGTCGACCAGGAAGCTCTTGGTGCCGATCGCCTCGCCCTTGGGATCGGTATAGATGTTCATCGTCCAGGTGCCGCGCATGGCGTTCTGCTGCACCGGCAGGTCGACGGTATAGCCGCCGAGATCGCTGGTCTCCTTGATGATGCGGCGATCCTCGACGCCGTCGGGGCGCAGGAAGACGAAGGTGAGCGGCAGGTTCTCGATCGCCTTGCCGTCCGTGTCGCGGGCCAGCGCAGAGGCATGCACGGTTTCGCCGGCGCGATAGATGCCGCGCTCGGTGAAGGTCATGATGTCGATTGCGCCCGGCGAGGCGCGGCCGGTGACGCCGCGATCCGAGAGGTCGAAGCCTGCGCGCGTCATGTCGAGGAAGACGTAATCGGAATCGCCGTTCTTGGCGGTGATGACGGCGGGCGTCAGCGCCGCCGTGCCGCGCATCAGGCCGGCGGTGAAGGTGGCGCGGCCGTTATCGTCGGTCTTCGCGGTGCCAAGCACCTCGTTGTTCTTGGCAAGCAGCGTCAGCTCGACGCCCGCGATCGGCTTGGCCGATGCCAGCGAGCGGGTGAAGACGTTGAGGCCGTCGGTTCCGGCATAGGTGGTGATGCCGACATCGGAGACGACGAACCACTGCGTCGCCTTGCTGTCCCATTCATTCGCAGGCGCATTGGCCGGCGAGGCGATCAGCACGTAGACGCCGGGCTTGCGCTGCGGCAGCGCTTCATCGACCGGGAAGCTCGTCACCACATCCTTGTTGAGGTCGTTGGCGATATCAATCGAACCCTGCCAGACGAGTTCGCCGCTTTCGTCCTCGATGCGCTGGGCGCTGTAGCCGTCGAGCTGGGTCAGGAACTGCGAGCTGGTCAGCAGCGGTGCGATGCCGCGATCGCCGATGCGGTAAAGCTTCAGGGCCGCCGACTGGATGTTGACGGAGACCAGCGGAATACCGCGGCGCGCCGTCGACGGCAGCACGAAGCTGTCGCCGGTGAAGCGCACGGTCTGGCTGCGATCCTTGACATAGATGTCGAGGCTGACAGGCGCTTCCAGCACCTCGTCGACCGAGGACGGCAGGCCGGAGCGGAACACCAGTTTGTAATTCTCGCCGTGGACGAGGCCTTCGACGCAGATCTGCTTGTCCTTGGCTTCGAGCGCCTTCGGCGCCTGGCCGTTCAGCGTCACGAAGGGCGTATAGTCGGTTGTCTTCACCAGCGATTCCGAGAAGGTGACGCAGGCGCGCGGCGTGGCGCTGTCGGCATCGACATTGTGCTCGGTGATGCGGAAACCCTGCTCGGCCTTCAGCTTCAGATAGGCGTCGCTGACTTCCTTGGAGCTGACAAGCGCCAGGCTCGCCTTGTAGGCATTGAGGGCGGCGCGATAATTGGAATTCTTGGCGAGCGAGGTCGCGAGCACGGCCAGCGCATCGGCGCGCTTGGTCGCGGTGCGCGTCAGATTATAGGCGTTCAGCGCATCGAGCTGCGCCTGGCCGAAGACCTGGCTGTCCGTGCCGCCGAGCGAATTCGCAGCGCGTGCCGTCTCCAGCCAGAGATCGCCATCGTCAGGGGTGAGCGCCAGCGCGCCGTGGAAGGATTCCAGCGCGGCCGCGAGATTGTTGGCGGTCAGGTCGAGCCGGGCGGTAGCCGTCAGGTTGTCGACCGACTGGCCCTCCTGGGCCTCGGTCAGCTCGTTGTTCGTCTTGTAGTCGCGGGCCTGCTGGATGACGTCAGCAGAGAGGAAATTGAGGCGCGGGGCAGCGCCCAGATCCGGCTCCTGCGGAATGGCTGCGGCCGTCGTCTCGACGATGCGCCCGGCGATCGCACCCGGGAAGGCGTTCATCGTCTTGAAGTCGGATTTCAGAAAGCACCACTGGACCTTCGGATTATAGGTGAAGGCCTTGCAGCTCCTGTCGCCGATGCAGGAAGCCTTGCACTGGTCGAGCGAGACATTCTGCTCGGTCCTGAGATCGAAGCCGAAGAAATCGGCGTCCTTGATCGTCTGGATATCGCGCTTCTTGTCTGCGGCAGCGGCCGGAAGGCTGATTGCAAATGCAGACAAGGCGATGGCGGCGAAGGCGAAAAACGAGCGTACAGACATCAAGTCCCCCCGGTCGGCTGGCGCTGATCGGCGTGCACTTTTGGCCGGGCCGCCGCCATTGTCAACACAACTTATGCGGTGTCCCGCTTTCGTACAGAGGCCGCCATCCCATTGTCACTTCCGCGTGAGATAAGTCCTTTTGAATTGCGCCTTTTTGCAGCTTTCGACACGATGGGAACAGCCCATTCGTAGAGGTGTTCTCATGAGCGTATTTTCGACAGGAAGGCTCGCCGCACTGGCGGCCATTTCGCTCTTTGCCTGTGGCTCGGCAATCGCCGCGGAAGATGCCGTCGTCATTCCAAAACCGACCGTCGACGAGACGGCCGCACCCGCCACCGAGAAGGCGGTCTTTGCCGGCGGCTGCTTCTGGGGTGTGCAGGGTGTCTTCCAGCATGTGAAGGGCGTGAAGAGCGCGGTCTCGGGCTATTCCGGCGGCGAAAAGGCGACGGCCGACTATGAGACCGTCAGCACCGGCTCGACCGGCCATGCCGAATCCGTCGAGGTCACCTTCGATCCCAAGCAGGTCAGCTACGGCCAGCTGCTGCAAATCTTTTTCTCCGTGGCGCACAACCCGACGCAGCTGAATTTCCAGGGGCCGGATCGCGGTACGCAATACCGCTCGGCGCTTTTCGTCGAGAGCCCGGAACAGCGCAAGGTCGCCGAGAGCTATATCTCGCAGCTCAATCAGGCGAAGGTCTTCCCGCACCTGATCGTCACCAAGGTTTCGGAATTCAACGGCTTCTACCCGGCCGAGCGCTATCACCAGGATTTCCTGACGCTGAACCCGACCTATCCCTATATCGTCTATAACGATCTGCCGAAGATCGAAAATCTGAAGCAGGTCTTCCCGGCAGCATACAGGGAAGATCCCGTTCTGGTGCTGAAGGCCAAGGGTTGAGTAACGCCGGCCTGTGGATAAGCATAGAGGCGGCCGCTCGAGCCGCCTTTTATTTCAAAGACTTAAGCGATGTTAGTGTTTTATCAACGTTAACAATGGGTTAAGTTCAAAAAAATACGTCCCGGCCCGGAACATATCCTTTTCCACCTCGTTATCTCGTCAAGTTTCGCGGGCCACAACCCTTCGAAACGAAGTTCTTTCGCGTGCTTGGGTTAACGGAAGAGGGCGTCATGGCCATCAATGTTGTGCGTAAATGGCTGCGGGATAACGTTATGAACCAGAGAGTATTGATTGTAGAAGACGAGTTCCTGATCGCGCTCGATCTGGAAGCGACGGTCGAAAACATGGGTATGGAAGTCGCGGGCCTCGCGACCAACAAGGAGCAGGCGCTGCAGCTTGCGCCGCTTGCCGATGTTGCCTTCGTCGATGTCAACCTGTCCGATGGCGCAACCGGCCCCGAGATCGGCCGCCGCCTTGCTGAAGAGCACGGCATCACCGTGGTCTTCATGACCGGCAACCCCGAAACCGTCGCCGACGGCGTCAAGGGCGCCCTCGGCGTCGTCAGCAAACCCGTCATGCCCGCCGTCGTCGAGCAGTCCCTCAAATACGCCGTCGCGCGCCGCGCCGGCATGCTCGCGGCTGTTCCGCCGCAGATGATGGTGTTTGCGTGAGCTGACATAGCCGCGGGCCGCGAGCTGCGGCCTTGTGCGGTTGTGAGGTGGATTGGGTGCGCCCCAGAAATGAAGCAGGCGCGCGCGCTGAAATGCTCTCGGTGAAGAGAGCAAGCATCCCATAATCTGTTTGCGATTCAAAGGTGGTGTGCGCTCTCCCGCGCGCTGTGACACCGATCGCGAGAAGCTACACCCGCCGTTTGCTGAGCCGCATCCGGTGAACCGTCTGGAAGACGGAGCGCTATGGCTAGAGCGCGATCCGCGACGAGTCCTCTCTGACTGCGACCAGCACCCGGTGGGCCAAGGCTGAAGGTTCGGAAAAGTTATCGCAGAGAGTTTCTTGTTCGGAAAATTCTGCGCAAATTCTACTTCAGATTGATTATTCAGAAGTATTTCTTTGCGTATTAATAACAGCTGAATTAGCTTGGATATATATTTAAAGTTCAATCAGTAATACTATTGCCGGTGTCGTTAGCATTAATAGAAGATCATTTCTTATATTCGTAATTATCCATTCGCTAACCATCATTAACTTACGTTTTCGCTGCCCCCGACAATGAGGTCGAGACACAACGTCAGCGCAGAATGACTTCCCGCGTCCGCGATGATTGCGGCGCAAAGGCACATCTACGCCAGGAAATCGTCATCATGAAAATCAAGACGCAATTTATTGGCCTGGCCGCCGTCACCGGCCTCGCCATGGCTGGCCTGATGGCCAGTCTCTGGAGTTATGACAAGGCCGCCGAGGACATCAGCGGCGCCTATAATCAAAAGTATAAATCCTACATTCTTGCCGACAATTTCCGGCAGTCGTCCGATGATCTGACGCGCATGGTCCGCACCTATGCAGAGACCGGCGACAAGTCCTTCAAGGACCAGTACAACGCCGTCATCGAGATCCGCAACGGCACGCGTCCTCGCCCCGAGGAATACCAGCGAATTTACTGGGATTTCGTGGCCGGCGGCGATGCCAAACCTCGCCCGGACGGCCCGGCCATCTCTTCGCGCGACGAGATGAAGGCTGCCGGCTTTACCGATGAGGAGTTTGCGCTTCTGGACGAAGCTGCCAAGCGCTCGGATGCGCTCGTCAAGCTCGAGACCGAGGCCATGGATCTCGTCGACAATGCCGCAACGCTTGGCCCGCAGGCGCGGCAGAAAGCGGCGGCGATGTTGAATTCGCCGGAATATCACAAGGCCAAGGCCGAGATCATGAAGCCGGTCGATGCGTTCTTCGTGAAACTCGAGCAGCGCACGCAAAGCGCCATCGACGGAGCAGCCGCACGGGCGAGCTTCTACTGGACGCTGACGTTGAGCGCCCTGTCGGTGCTGGTCCTGATGCTGGCTCTCGTCGGGTTTGTCACCTTCAAGCGCATCATCGGCGGGATGTACAAGCTGAGCAGTTCCATGGCGCAAGTCGCCGATGGCCGCCTCGATACAGACATCAGCCTCGCCCGCAACGACGACGAGATCGGCGAGATGGCAAAGGCCCTCGAAGTCTTCCGTCAGGCGGCAATTTCGAACCGGCGCCTCGAACAGGAAGCCGACGACAACCGCAAACGCGCAGAAGCCGAGCGTCTCACCGTTCAGGAACGCGCCGAGCGGGATGCTGCAGAGCGGTTGCGTCTCGCAACGTCAGGTCTGGCAGCAGGCCTGAAACGCCTGGCCGGTGGCGATCTCGCCTTCCAGATCAATGAGGTCTTCGCACCCGACTTTGAGGCCCTGCGCCACGATTTCAACGGCTCCGTCAGCAAACTCGGCGCGACACTTTCGGAGATTTCGAATTCGATTTCGACCGTCGACACCGGCACTCGCGAAATCGCCGCAGGAACCGACGATCTTTCGAGACGGACCGAGCAGCAGGCGGCCTCCCTCGAGCAGACCGCAGCAGCACTCGACGAGATCACCGTCAACGTCACGAACTCCTCGAAGCGGACGGAAGAAGCCAGAAGCGTTGCCGGGCAGGCCAATCAGTCGGCTGCGGAATCGGCCCAGGTCGTCTCCCATGCCGAAGAGGCAATGCGCAAGATCGAGGAGAGCTCGCAGCAGATCTCCAACATCATCGGCGTCATCGACGAGATTGCGTTCCAGACCAATCTGCTGGCGCTCAATGCCGGTGTCGAAGCGGCGCGTGCCGGAGAGGCAGGTAAGGGATTTGCGGTCGTTGCCCAGGAAGTCCGCGAACTGGCGCAGCGCTCTGCCCAGGCCGCCAAGGAGATCAAGGGGCTGATCCAGAATTCCTCGAGCGAGGTCGAGAACGGCGTCAAGCTGGTGCGTGATACCGGCTCTGCCTTGAAGACGATCAGCGGCTTCATCGTCGAGATCAACACGCATATGGAATCGATTGCGACATCGGCAAAAGAACAGTCGGTCGGCCTTGCCGAGGTCAACACCGCCGTCAATGCGATGGACCAGACGACGCAGCAGAATGCTGCAATGGTCGAGCAATCGAACGCGGCATCCAACACGCTCGCGAACGAGGCCGTGCGCCTGCGCGAACTGGTCAACCGCTTCAGCCTTGCCGAGACCCCATCGGCCGCGTCGAGAACGCTGCGTCCTGCCCAATCCACGGATGTCGCACACGCTTCTCCGGCGCGTGCCATCGGCCGCAAGGTCGCGGCGTCCTTCGGCAATGCGGCAGTGGATACCCGAAGCGCCCAGTGGAGCGAGTTCTAGTCACACGCCTCAAAGCCCGTCGGTTTCGGCATCAATGCTACACGCAATGCTGTCGCAGCCGGCGGGTCTTCACATGGCTCCTCAGCGAGGAGCCGGCGAAGATCAGGATGAAGCGCGCCGGAACGTTACTTGCCCGGCAGCATCGTCTGGAGCACGCCGTCGCGGCGAACGAGCCCATGAAACAGCGCCGCCGCGAGATGCATCACCACCAGCCCAAAGAACGCGAAGGCGAGATAGAAATGCGCGCTCCAGAGGAGAGCGTGCAGGCTCGCGCTCTGCGGCAGGATCGGCGGAAGATGGATCCCGCCATAAAGCACGATCGGATAGGCGGCCGCGGACATCATCGCCCAGCCGATGAGCGGCATGCCGATCATCAGCGCGTAGAGCGCGACATGCGACAGATGCGCGGCGAGTTTCATCGGCACCGGAAGATCCGGCGGCAGCGCCGGTGCGCCCGAGATGAAGCGAGCTACGAGACGAACCAGGGCAAGTGCCAGAATGGCGATACCCAGCGTCTTGTGGGTCACCAGCAATGGCACGTACTGCCTGCCGATGGTCGAGACCATCCCGACGCCGAGCCGGCGGCAGCGCCGGTGCGCCCGAGATGAAGCGAGCTACGAGACGAACCAGGGCAAGTGCCAGAATGGCGATACCCAGCGTCTTGTGGGTCACCAGCAATGGCACGTACTGCCTGCCGATGGTCGAGACCATCCCGACGCCGATGAACAGCATGGCGATAATCCCGATCGCCATCAGCCAGTGCAACAGACGCTGGGCGGCGGAGAAGCGTGTTTTCATCTCTGTCATGGCTTTGCGCTCGCTGCTGTTCGAGGATAGTGGCTCGCCTCGCTGGTTCTGAGATCGTAGGACTTGGCATAGGCCGCCGAGCGGGCTGCCGGGAACGGATCGTCGGATACCGCGATGCCATCAGGCAGGATCGTCGGGTCGAAATTGATATCCCGGCAGGGGCCGTCGGCCTCCGGCTCGATCTTCTCCACCACAAGCGTTCCGGCCTCGACCGTGCGGCGCTCGGCCGGCCAGGCCTTTGTCGGATCGGATGTCGGATCGGAGGGATCGGCGACCGTCAGCACCAGCGTCCAGCGCTGCGGCGCCTTGGAGACGCGCTCCGTTATGTCCTCTTCGAGATGATTGGGGCCGAGTTTCGCGAAATCCTCGGCTGGGATCGTCACGGCCTGCGCCTCCGGGCGGAGCGACCATCGCACCGCATTCCTGCTGCCGGCGGCGTCGGTGAAGATGAAGGCATTGAGACTGTTGAAGGTCACTTCGGCATAGCTCGCCGTCCAGGGGGCCTTGGTCGCCCATTCGCCGAACGCCGCGAATTCCGGATGTGCGCTGACGAAGCCCTTCATCGCGTCGGGGTTCTTGCTCTTCGAAGCTTCGAGCAATTCGTAAAACCCTTGCGGCGTCGAGACCGCGAAGACGGGCGGGTCGATCAGCGCCATGCGCCAGACGCCGCCGGGCGCTGTGATCTGCACGCCGATGCCCCGCACCCTGACCGTCGGATCGGCGGCATCAGGATCGGGCGTTGCCAGGTTGAAGCGCCCGAGAACCGGATATTGCCCCGCGATGAACAACGGCGCCTTCGAAAGCGCCACAGCGTTTCCATTGGCTTCGAAGCTGCCCGTAAAGCACACGCCCTTCGCATGATTACGCCGATGCCCAAGGGCGGCTCCGCCAGGAGGCGCGAGAGCGCTGACAAGTTCGGCGGAGGTCAGGCGGCCAGGCGTGAGCCATCCGGCCGTATAGGCGAAAGCTCCGACGCTGAAGCCGACCACGGCGGCAATCAGCACGAGGGATCCGAGGGCGGAACGCTGCGAGCCCGGCATACAAGGCACTCCGTCGTTATCAGTTTCTCTGCGATGCTAGGAAATCAATGACAGTGCGGCGGCAAGTGATGCGGCGGATTGCTTTATCCGCTCTCTGGTCACGGAAGATGGCATTGTTGCCGGGCGTGGTCAAACCCGGTCACGGCAAAGGCTTGATCAAGCGAAGCCTGTTGCCGGGCGCGATCTCAACGATGCGATCCTGCGCCAAAGCGTTGAGCACAGTGGTGATCTCATCCTGTGTGTATCCTGATGCGGTCAAGGGCGTGCTGAACTCAACAAGGTTGATGGTCATCTCGGGCTTGGCTTTCATCGCACGAAGCCGCTGCGCAATCGCAGCTTCGGTGTCCTCAAATCTGCCCATCTGATCTTCCCATCGCAAAACTCGAACGTGGCTTGCCAGCTGCCGAACATTGCCTGTTGCGGCCCGCGAACCTGTCGATGTCGCTAGTCGATCCGGGGCGAGACGTCGAGTGCACAGGGCGTTTCTATGCACAAGCGATGCTCTCTGTGTCTGATGTTCACATGGTTTCTTGGTTGGGCCAAGGCGTCACCGGCCACCAAACCGTACTCTCGCGGCCTCCGTCTCAGGCATGAAGAGCGACACGAGCGTGCCTTCAGGATCCCGAAGCTGGAAGGTGCGGTTGCCCCAGGGCAGCAGTTTTGGCTCGTGGACCACGTCGGCCTTGTCCTTCAGGCGGGAGAATTCGGCGTCGATATCCTCGACCATGAATTCAAGTATGGCCGAGCGGTTGGTGCCCGGTTCGGCGGTTCCCTCTTTGAAGAGCGCAACGGTTTCGGCCGTGCCGATCGCCAGCGTCGCGCCGGGCGTGACGATCTCGGCGAAGACCGGCGCCAGCCAGTCGGCTGAGGTGCCGGTCGCCAGTTCGTAGAATGCGACAGTGGCCTTGATGTCGCGGACGATCAGGCGGGTGGATGCAAGTTTCATGATGTCGTCTCCGTTCAAAGTGCTTGGCCGCTTGTGCGGTATCCGGGCCTTGTAAACGGAGGCTCCTGACAGCATGGTGGCAGCAGGAGTGACCCCATGCGCCGTGCCGACCGTCTTTTCCAGATCATCCAGATCCTGCGCCGGTCTTCCCGTCCGGTGACGGCAGCGATGCTCGCCGGCGAGCTGGAGATCTCGATCCGCACGGTTTATCGGGACATGGCCGATCTGATCGGCCAGCGCGTGCCGATCGCCGGCGAGGCGGGCCTGGGCTATATTCTCGATTCAGACTACGACATGCCGCCGCTGATGCTCACGCCCGATGAGATCGAGGCCGCCGTGCTTGGCGCCCAATGGGTTGCCCAGCATTCCGACCCATCGCTTGCCGGTGCGGCCCGCGATCTGATTGCCAAGATCGCCGTCGCCATACCGGAGAGGCTGCGGCCCTATATTGCCGAACCGAGCATTGGCACCAAGCCGGTCGCCGGCGATCCCAAGGAGACCATCGACGCATTGCAGCTTCGCAACGCCATCCGCACCGGCATGAAGATCAGGCTCCGCTATCGCAGCGAACATGGCGAGGAGACCGAGCGGATCGTTTGGCCGATCATTCTCGGCTATGCAGAGGCCTATCGCATGCTGATCGCATGGTGCGAGACACGGAGCGATTTCCGCCATTTTCGCACCGACAGGATGATCGCTGCCGAGGTGCTTGACGAGCGTATCGGCCTGCGGAAAGGCGAGCTGCGCCGCCGCTGTGAGAGCTGGCGAAATGCCCGGGAGCCCGCAGCTTCAAGGTAACAACGGACCAGGTGTCATCGAGTGACCGGCTGGCTCCGCCCGCCGAGCAGATCCAGCCATGGCCCGAGATGGACAATCGCCATCAGCAGATACATCACCGGCATCCCGCTCAGCATCGAGCCGCCGTCGCCGGCGCAGATCATCATCGCCGATTGATCGCCAGCATTCAGGAAAGCCATGATGCCGAAGGCAGGCGCGGCGGCCAGGTGCAGAAGGCGGCTGATCACAGTGGCCCTGTAATGGCCGGCGAAAACGCCGGCCATGCCGTTGGGGGTGGAGCGTCCACGCATGGCGCTAGACCCCGTAGCGGTCGTGATGGCGCCACCAGACCCCTTCCTCGTTGCGCCCCAGCGGTGCGCGGTCCAGCCACTGGTACATGCCCCAGAGACCATCGAGCCCGCGGGCGTAGGAGGAGTAGGTGTGGTAGATCTCGCCATCCCGCATCGCAAAGGCGCTGACGCCCGGGCGGTCGCGGGTGTAGGTCGCCACATCGGTGCCGGTCATCGAGGCGATCTGCGCGACGGGCCCCTCGCTGCCCTTCAGCTCCCATTGCTGCACCGTCTTGCCGGCGAGCGGTTCGGGCATCGGCGGCTCACGGCGATAGTTGTACTCGATGCCGCCATTGACCTGCTCTTCGGGCGTGAACCAGACATTGAAGTCGTGGTTGAAATCGCTCTCCGCCGAGGACGCCCAGTCGAAGCTCCATCCCATCCGCTTCTTGAACTGCTGCAGCTTGGCGAGCGGTCCGCGCGACACCGCCCAGAAGGCGACGTCGTGGTTTTCTAGATGGACGAAAATGCCGTTGAAGCCGTCGGCGATCGACGAGCAGGAGGGGCAGCCTGCGGTATAATCCGTGCCGAACATGAAATGATAGACCAGGAGCTGCGAGCGCCCGCGAAAGAGCGCCGAAAGCGGCACCGTACCTTGATCCGTCTGCAGCTGGTACTGTTTGCTGATCTTTACCCAGGGAAGCTGGCGGCGGTGCTCGGCGATTTCGTCGCTGCGCCGCGTCAGCTCCTTTTCTTCTTCCAGAAGGGCAAGCCGGGCCGAAAGCCAGTCTTCACGCGTACCTGTCATCGGGGTTGTCATCATCCATCTCCTCATCGACATTCAACAGGCGCTTCACGTTGCCGACCTGTTGGCATTACCCTAGGTGTGATTGAGCGGAGGGTGGGAGTTACAAGTGTGACGGGATTTCGATGGACTCGATGATCACGGCTGCCGCACAGGCGCTTGCCGCCGGTGATGTGCTCGGCGCCATGAAGCGTGTCGCGCTGCGCGACGACGCTCCGGCCCTTGCCCTCAGAGGCATCGCGCTTGCCCAGCTCGGCGACTTCGAACGCGCCAAGGCGCTTCTGAAAAGCGCTCACCGCGCCTTCACATCCCGCGAAACGCTGGCTCGCGCCCGCTGTACCTTGGCGGAAGCCGAGATCGCCCTTGTCAGCCGCGATCTCGGTTGGCCCGAGAGAGCTCTGGAGATGGCGCGCCAGACGCTCAAGCGGCATGGGGACGGGCTGAACGCCGCCCACGCCCGCAATCTCCAAATCCGTCGCCTGCTACTGGTCGGCCGGCTTGATGAGGCGGAGACGCTGCTTGCCATGCTCGACCTATCGCCATTGCCGCCCGCCACACGCGCAAGCCTGGAGCTGACAGTGGCCGGGATCGCGATCCGCCGATTGAAGACGAAGCCCGCTCGCGAGGCTTTGGCGCGTGCGGCAAAAGCGGCGGACGATGCGGGTATCCCGGCTCTGGTTGCAGAGGTGCGCAACGCAGCCGGCGTTCTCGACGCTCCAGCGGGGAGGGAGGTTGTCCGGGGCCGGGAACGCGCGCTTCACCTTGAGGATGTCGAGGCGCTCCTGTCCTCCGACGCATTCATTGTCGATGCCTGCCGTTTTGCTGTCCGGCGCGGGTCGCGGATCGTGCGTCTGGCAAACCGGCCGGTCTTGTTTTCGCTTGCCCGGGCGCTTGCCGAGGCCGCGCCCGATGACGTGCCGCGCGGCCTGCTGCTCGCCCGCGCCTTCGGCGCGCGCCATGCTGACGAATCCCACCGCGCCCGGCTGCGGGTCGAGATCGGCCGGCTGCGCGCCGAACTCGAAGGGCTTGCGGCCATCGAGGCTACGAAGGAGGGTTTCGTTCTCGTGCCCGCCAATGGCGCCGCTGTCGCGGTGCTGGCGCCACCGATCGAGGATGAGAACGGTGCCGTGCTCGCTCTCCTCGCCGATGGCGAAAGCTGGTCGAGCTCGGCTCTGTCGATCGCGCTCGGCATCAGCGCACGAACGGTGCAGCGGGCGCTCGAAACACTCTTGGCATCGGGCAAGGTCGAGAGCGTCGGCAACGGCCGGGCCAAACGCTGGATAATCACCCCGGCAATCGGCTTCCCGACAACATTGTTACTCCCGGGACCGCTCCCGAGCGACTAGCGTCAGGAAATGACGATGGAGGAAGAAGCATGAAGCGATCCGCAGCTGAGATCATTCGCGAATACGGCCCCTTCGAGACCGCCCCGCGGGTCAACGGCGTCACCTTCGACGGGCAGCATGTCTGGTTTGCCTCCGGCGAGAAGCTGCACGCGCTGGATCCGGAAACCGGCAGCGAGCTGTGCACGATCGATGTCGCCTCGCACGCGGGAACCGCCTTCGACGGCCGCTACCTCTACCAGATCGCCGAGGACCGGATCATGAAGATCGACCCTCAGAACGGCACTGTTCTCTCGACCATTCCGGCGCCCGGAAACGGCGGCGATTCCGGCCTTGCCTGGTGCGAAGGCAGCCTCTGGGTCGGCCAGCATCGCGGCCGCAAGATCCACGAGATCGATCCGGAAACCGGCGCGATCCGGCGCACGATCGAATCCGACCGCGTCGTAACAGGCGTGACCTGGGTCGATGGCGAACTCTGGCATGGCACATGGGAAGGCGACGAAAGCGACGTCCGCCGCATCGATCCGGCAACCGGCGAGGTTCTGGTGCGCCTCGACATGCCCGAGGGCGTCGGCGTCTCCGGCCTGGAATCCGATGGCAAGGACCGCTTCTTTGCCGGCGGCGGCACGCGCTCTGTGGTGCGCGCGGTGAGAAGGCCGCGGTCTTAGGCAGATCGTTTTGCCGCTCCGCTATTTTTCCGATCGCCCAAGCGCCCGATGGACCTTCCGCTAGCTTTGCTCTAGAGGAGGGCAGGTTCATTTCCCCACCTCCACCAGGATCCGCGGCGCTCCACCTTGGGCGATCGAAATCGGAACGAGAATGACAGATCATCTGGACGTCCAGGCCGTCACACCGGTAGCGGCTCGCGGGCGCTTGCTTCGCTGGTTCATATCGTCGGCAACGCTGTCCGTCCCGCAGGCGGCAGGGCCGGTGGCTTTTTCGCTGCTTGCGCTGCAGCTTGAAGGCGCGACAAGCGGCGGGGCGGCGATGATCCTGGCTATGACCATTGCACAGGTGGCCGGTGCCGTTCCGCTGACGCGGCTTGGGTCTTCGGTGACGCCGGCAACCGCACTGCGTTTCCTGCTGATCTTCCGGGCGATCGCGCTGGCGCTGATGACGCTGTCGGCGTTTTGGAAGATGCCGCTGGAAGTCCTGGTTGGTCTTGCGGCGGCTGCGGGCCTGGTGAACGGTGCGGCCTTCGGCTATCTGCGCACGGTCCTGAATGAGCTCACGCCCGCCGCCAAGCTGCCGCGCGCGCTTGGGATCGCCGCGACGCTCGGCGAAGCCACGTTCGTTCTTTCACCGGTGCTTGCCTCCGCGCTCGGCAGCGTCTCGCCGCTCTTTGCAGTCTGCGCGATGGCGGTGCTTGGCACGTTGCCGGCGCTGCTCGTCCCCTCGGTTGGGGCGAAGGTCCAGAAAGCCGGCGTACGATCCTCGGAGCCGACGATCACGCCTGAGATCATGATCTGGCTCCTTTGTTCCACGGCGGGTGGCGCTGCCGTCGCTGCCATCGAGATCGGTGCCGTCGCGCTGGCACTCGAATTCGGCCATGCGCCCGCCCTGGCGATCATGTTCACCGTGCCGCTATGCCTGGCTTCGGTCGCGGGCGGGGTCTGGGTAAGCGTGCGAAACCGGGGCGCCTCGCGCGCCGAGGTCATTCTCAAGCTGCTGCTGATGTCTGCTGGCTCCGCCCTTGTCGCGACATCCATCTCGGTCGCGACGACGATCGGCGGCGCCGTCCTCATGGGCTTCGTGCTGGCGCCCCTCAGCACGCATTATTCTCTCGAGCTCGACAAGCTCGCTCCACCCTCGAAGAGGGCGGAGATATTTGCGCTGCTGCGAACTGCAAACGCCATGGGCGTCATCTTTGCGAGCGCGATGATGACGATGGGTTCGATCACGACGGCTCTTGTTGCGACGACCGGACTGATGATCTGCGCGACGCTGCTGGTCGCGGTCGCAAGCCGCCGCAAACTGGGAACGCTGAGGCCCTAGCTTTTGGCATGCCGCAGGTGCCCTACGCGCCCTCGAAGCCCGTCAAGACACCAACGGCATTGACGCCGATCTCTTCGACGGCATAGCCGCCTTCCATGACGAACAGCGTCGGCAATCCCAAGGCGGCGATGCGTGCACCGATCTTCGGAAAGTCCTCTGTCTTCAGCTTGAACTTGCTGATCGGATCCCGCTCGAAGGTATCGACGCCGAGAGAGACGACCACCACATCCGGCTTATATGCCGCGAGGCGGCCGCAGGCATCGTCGAGCGAGGCGTTCCATTCGGTCCAGCTGGTTCCGAAGGGCATGGGATAATTGAGATTGAAGCCTTCGCCATCGCCTGCGCCTTTTTCGTCGGCATGGCCGAGGAAGTAGGGATATTCCTGCATCGGATCGGCGTGGAGGTTCAGTACCTGAACGTCGGCACGCGCATAGAAGATTTCCTGGGTGCCGTTGCCGTGATGGTAATCGACATCGAGGATCGAAACGCGCTTGGCGCCGTTGTCGCGCAGCCATTGGGCGGCGACCGCGGCGTTGTTGATGTAGCAATAGCCACCGGCGAAAGCCGATCCGGCGTGATGGCCGGGCGGGCGGCAGAGCGCGAAGGCGGCGCGCTCGCCACCCTGCACGATCGCGGCCGCGCTCAGCGCCACGTCATGCGAAGACTTGATCGCATCCCAGCTGCCTTCGACGAAACCGGCGCCGGCATCGAAGGAATAGTAGCCGAGCAAGCCGTCGATAAAGCGCGGCGGGACATCGCCGCGCAGGCCGCGCGTCGGCCAGGTGAAGGGGAGGGCGGTTCCGCTGCGTCCCTCCGCCGTCCAGCGATCCCAGACGGTCGGCAGGAAATCGAGATAGTCCCGACGATGGATCTTGGCCGCCGTCGACAGGTCATGGTCATCAGGCCCAAGGATCGGCCCCAGTCCGACGGCCGCGATCCGTTCGGCGACGAACTTTGGCCGTGACGGCAGTTCGAATCCCGGCACGATCGCACCGGCGACAAGCTCCAGCTGGCTCGAATGGCCGAGATGGCGGGGAGAAAAGACGGTCTTCATGAAAACACCTGCGAGAACAAAAATGCAGCGCCATTCCGGCGGGAATGGCGCTGCCGGCGATCTTACTTCTGCAGTTCCGTCCAGATCTTGGTGTAAAGCGCCTGAACATCCGGCGGGCAGGTCTGCGAGGGCACGCCGACCGACTTGAACTCGTCCGGTACCTTGATTTCAGGCGCGTCCTTCATGTCGGCGGGCATGAATTTCTCCGAGCCGGCAATGCCGTTGGCGTAACGGTGGAAGCCCGAGTTCAGGCCGGCATTTTCCGGATCCATCATGAAATTCTGGAAGAGCTTGGCGTTCTCGACATTCTTGGCTTCCTTCAGCACGACCAGATTGTCGCTCCAGTTGACGAAGCCTTCCTTCGGGTAGCCGAAATGGATCTTCGGATTGGCGAGCCGCTGGCGGAAGGCCGAGCCGTTCCAGTCGCTCGAGGCGGCAAAGTCGCCCGAGCCCATCTTCTGGATCGTGCCGTATTCCATCGCCACCCAGTAGGGTTTGGCGGCGAGCAGCGTATCGCGCACCTTTTTCAGCACGGTCAGGTCGCCGGTGCACTTCTTGCCGCCGTTATAGAGAATGGCGGCGTCCATGACGTCGGTCATCTCGGGCACGACGTTGATCTTGCCCTTCAGCTCCTCCGGCGGATTGAAGATGATCGCCCAGGTGTTGATGTCGCCGTTATAGACATCGGTATTGACGACAGTTCCGACGATGCCCATCGCCCACGGGACCGAATATTTGCGGCCGGGATCGAAGTCGGGGTTTGCCCATTCCGGGGCGACATTCTTGAAGTTCTCCATCTTGCCCGGATCGGTTTCGAGCAGTAGCCCTTCCTGGATCCAGATCGGCAGGTAGTTCTGCGAGGGCACGGCCATGTCGAAGCCGGATCCGCCCTGGCGAACCTTGGCGAGCGCCGTGTCGTTCGAATCGTAATCGGTGATGGTGACCTTCACCTTGTACTTGTCTTCGAACTTCTTGATCATGTCGGGGCTCGTATAGTTGCCCCAGTTGTAGATGTTCAGCACCCCTTCCGCCGAAGCGAGCGAGGTCGTTGCAAAAAGCGTGGCCAAGGCGACGAGGCCGCAATTGATGATCTTCATGCTGTTCCCTTTCTTGTTATTCGCGTTTCTTGCTGACGAAAAAGAAGACGGTGACCGCCGCGATCGAAAGAACGAGGAAGACCGTCGAAATCGCATTCATTTCAGGGGTAATGACACGGCGGATCTGGCCGAGCATGTAGGTCGGCAGCGTGTCCTGGCCGGCTGACTTGACGAACTCGGTGATGACGACATCATCGAGCGAGATGACGAAAGCCAGCATGAAACCGGCAAGGACGCCCGGCCACAGAAGCGGCAGAGTGATATAGCGGAAGGTCTTGAGCGGCGTGGCGTAGAGATCGGCGGCGGCGCGTTCCAGCGTCAGGTCCATGTTCTCCAGCCGAGCGCGAATGGGCAGATAGGCGAAGGGCACGCAGAAGGCGGTATGGGCGGCGATGAGATAGCCAAGCCCGGTATAGCCGGTCCAGATCTTGATCCGCGAAAACAGGATCAGAAGCGCCACCGCGGTGACGATTTCCGGCACCATCAGCGGGGTGTTGATGAAGGCATATTTCATCGTCAGGCCGCGATAGGCCTCGGTTCGCGTCGTGGCGATCGCCGCCATGGTTGCGGCGATGGTGGCAATGACGGCGGCGACGAGGGCGATCTGCAGCGAACGCAACGAGGCGTCGATCACCTGCTGGTTCTGGTAGGCCTGCGCAAACCAGCGCAGCGAGAAACCCTGCCAGGATGCAAGCGATTCCCCCGCATTGAACGCGTAGACGACGAGAACAGCGATCGGGAGATAGAGAAGGAAGAGCGAGATGATCGCGATTGTTGTGAAGCCGGTCTGGCGCTGCACCGAGAAGCGTCTAGCCATGCTGCGTCCCCTTTGAGCCGGCATTGCGGACATAGACCAGAAGCGCTGCCATCACGAAGATCATCAGGGTTATCGAAAGCGCCGAGCCGAGCGGCCAGTTACGCCCCTGTCCGAACTGCAGTTCGATCAGGTTGCCGATCATCAGGTTCTTGCCGCCGCCCAGGATGGTGGGCGTCACATAGGCGCCGAGCGACGGGATGAAGACCAGGATGGAACCGGCCACGATGCCGGGGGTCGACAGGGGAAGGATGATCCGGCGAAGGACCTTTGCCGGCGTCGCATAGAGGTCATAGGCGGCTTCAAGCAGCCGGAAGTCGAGCTTTTCGAGGCTCGCATAGATCGGAAGCACCATCAGCGGCAGGTAGACATAGACCATGCCGATCAGGATCGCCGTGTCGGTGAAGAGAATCTGGACGGGGCGCTCAATCAGCCCGAGGCGCATGAGCACGGTATTGATCAGCCCTTCGTTGCGGATGATCTCGAGCACGGCAAAAGTGCGGATCAGCAGGTTCGTCCAGAAGGGGATGGTGATCAGGAACAGCCAGAGCTCACGGGTGCGTTCAGGCCGGGTCGCAATGAAATAGGCGGTTGGGAAGCCGACGATCAGCGTCAGCATGGTCGTGAAGAAGGAGAGCGACAGCGACCGCAGCAAGATCGAGATATGGGCGTCGGCGAGCGACAGCGTATCGTCGAAGATATCCCTCTGCAGAAAGACGCTGATCCAGCCGTCGCTGGAAGGCTGCCACTGCACGTCGCCGTAGGGTCCGGGCGTCAGGAAAGAGTAAACGAGGACGATCAGCAGCGGGCCGCAGGCGGCAAACAGGATGATCAGCAGCGCGGGGAGGGAGAGCAGCCAGCGGTTCCGGACGGCCCGTTTCCTTTCCGCGCTGACGATCTCCGCTGTCATCTCCGGGCTAGCTCCTGAGTACGCGGGCTGCGTCGGCGACGATCGAAATGCCGACCGCGTCGCCCTGGGAAAAGCCGGCAACGTGGTTCGGCCGGTTTTGCTGGCGCACCATGAAGCGCGTGTCGCCATCGGAGAGGCGCACGTGATAATGGGTATCAGTGCCGCAGTAGATGATGTCGGTCAGCGTCCCGCCGATCTGGCCCTCCGCCGGCGTGCAGAGCATGGCGTGTTCGGGGCGCAAGACGACGGTGACGTCGCCATCGGGGACGAAACCATCAGGCACGCTCGCCGAGATGCGCGCAGCGACCGCAAGCTCGACCTCCGCCCGCCCGGCGTTCAGCGCGGAGACGCGTCCCTGCAGGAAATTCGTCTCGCCGATGAAATCGGCGACGAAGCGATCGGTCGGCGCATCATAGATCTCGCGCGGGTTTCCGACCTGAAGGACCTTGCCCGCCGACATGACCGCGATCCGGTCCGACATGGTCAGCGCTTCTTCCTGGTCGTGGGTGACGAAAATGAAGGTGATGCCGGTTTCCGCCTGGAGTCGCTTCAGCTCGATCTGCATTTCCTTGCGGAGCTTGTAGTCGAGGGCAGACAGCGGCTCGTCGAGAAGCAGGACTTTCGGCTGCGGGGCAAGGGCTCTGGCGAGCGCAACGCGCTGCTGCTGTCCGCCTGAAATCTGGCTGGTCCGGCGGTTGGCGAGCGCTTCCATCCGCACCAGTTTCAGCATGGCCGAAACCCGGGCGCTGATCTCTGCCTTCGGACGGCCGAGCATCTGCAGCCCGAAGGCGATGTTCTCGCTCACCGTCATGTGCGGAAAGAGCGCGTAATTCTGGAAGACGGTATTGATCGGCCGCTTGAAGGGCGGCATCGCGGCGATGTTCTCGCCGTTGAGCAGGATCGCTCCATGCGTCGGGAATTCGAAGCCGGCGATCAGCCGGAGCAAAGTCGTCTTGCCGCAACCGGAAGGGCCAAGCAGCGTGAAGAATTCGTTCTGCCTGATCGATAATGAGGTTTCGTTGACGGCGGCTACGGCGTATTCGCCGAAGCCGAAAATTTTGGATACACCCTTAATCTCGACAGCATTCGTCTGAGCCATGCAAAGGCCATTTACCGCGCTATTATTATGTAGTTCCCACGGCCGTCAGGTGAGCACAGCGCCGGACGATTGACAACCCGGATTCGCTCAAGCGCCCAATCTAGTTCGCCTTGTAGGTGATTTTTCCGCCGCAGATTGTTATCGCGGGCTCGACCTCCCCGAGCTTATCAGCCGCAACGCTCTCGATATCAGCGTTGAGAATGGTGATGTCGGCGAGAAAGCCGGGCTTGATGCGGCCCTTGCGGTCCTCACGAAACTCGGCGTAGGCGCCTTCCGTCGTGTAGCCTTCCAGCGCTTCCATCAAGGTGAAGCTCTGATCCGGATCGGTCGCCTGCCAGGGCTCGCGGATCATCGCT
This sequence comes from Rhizobium sp. OAE497, assembly GCF_040546565.1. Lineage (NCBI taxonomy): Bacteria > Pseudomonadati > Pseudomonadota > Alphaproteobacteria > Hyphomicrobiales > Rhizobiaceae > Rhizobium > Rhizobium sp. OAE497. The sequence continues at coordinate 137,891 of NZ_JBEPOA010000002.1, read as the reverse complement.
GCCTGGATGCCGCGAATGGGGCTGATCGGCGAGACCGGCCAATCCGACGCGAAGCAGATCCTTGCACCCGCATTTTTGATGGTGCGCCAGGCATAGCTCAGCGGCCAGCGCGAACGTCCGATGCGCGATACGGTCGGCTCGAGCGGCACGCCCATGCAGCCTGGCGGGTGAGGGGGCTGCATCGAGGCGATGACGCCGAGCTCGGCAAACCGCGGCAGGTCGTCCTGATGGACGACCTCGATATGCTCGATGCGATGGCGGCTGTCGCGGGCGCCGTTCTCCTTGCGGGCCGCTTCGTAGCCATCGAGCACGGCCCTGACCGCGCCGTCGCCGATCGCGTGGACGGCGATCTGCAGGCCGCGTCTATCCGCTTCGATGGCGATCTCGCGGAAACGCTCCGGCGTGAACAGGCCCTCGCCAACATAGTCAGGCCGGTCGGCATAGGGTTCGACCATGACGGCTGTCCAGCTGTCCAGCACGCCGTCGTAGAAGACCTTCACCATGCCCGAGCGCAGGAAATCGCTGTCATAGGCCTTCGACATGGCGGAGGCCCTCTCCAGCATGTCGAGCGACATGAAGTTCTTGAAATGGAAGGGGATGGCGACCCGGCAGGGCAGCCCGCCGTCCTCCTTCTCGATCGCAGCCAAGAGCTCCAGCTGATAGAGATTGCCATCCATGTTCTGGATCGTGGTGATGCCGTGGCGGGCACAATATTCGAGCCCGCGGCGCATGACTTCCATGTCGGTGCGCCACTCGACATCGGTTGGCCGCGGATCGGGTTCGCCACCGGTCGCAAGGCCAAGTCGGTAGCGCGCAAAGCCGCCGGCAGCCTGCACAGGGCTGAACGCTTCCATCTCGCGAAGCTCCCCGGTCGCCAGCCCGTCGTCGCCCATGACGATCTCGTTGCCCGGGCGCAATTCGGCGCCATGGAGAAGATTGGCGAGCTCCAAGGCCTTGGTGTTCGCCCATGCGGTATGATGGTCGGGCGCGAAGAGGGCCAGCGGCTGGTCCGGCCAGATCGCATCGAGATGGTGCCGCGTCAGCCGCTCTTCGCCACCGAGGATCGTGTAATCGGCGCCCTGGGCAAAAAGCATCACCTGCTCGCGGCGATCCTTTCCATAATTCCGGATCGCTTCCGTCAGTGCCGCAAGACCGTGGACACCACTGAGCTGCAGATGCACGAGTTCGGCCGAACCGGAGAACAGATGCATGTGATTTTCAGAAAAGCCGGGCACGACCGACCCGCCGCCCGCATCGATAACCTCGGTACCGGGGCCGCGCAGCGAAGCAAGCTCGCCCTTAGCACCGACCGCGGCAATCTTGCCATCAATGATCGCAATTTCCGTGGCCTTGGGCCGCCCGGGATCGAGTGTCAGTACGCGCGCATTGAGAATCAGAAGATCTGCTGTCGGGGTCATAGGGAACTCGCGATTTGGCGGATGGCGGGCGGTGGCGAAGGCGAGATAGGCAATGCAAGCTAGCCACAACGACTGCTTAAGACCACCCCGAATCTGAACGCACCCATCGCATCTGATTATAATGTAAGTTTTTGCTTACGTATAATCTCCCGACTCAAGAACCTCTTGCGCTGATGCCTGCTTGCGAGGTAACCGGGATCAAGTCCCTCCGGCGCAGACATACGTTTCCAGCACAATCGGCTGCAGAGCGCCGCGAGAAAATCGCAGTCAGGAGCCAGCCTTCATTGTCCGACATCTATGCAATTGCCGACATCCACGGACGTGCCGATCTTCTCAAGGCGCTCCTCGGCCATATCGCCGCTCGCGAAGGCTTACAGCCTGTCATCATTTTCCTCGGCGATCTGATCGACCGGGGGCCGCATAGCCCTGAAGTGCTTGATATCGTGGCTGCCACTCTCAAGCGCTATCCGGGTTCGCGCCTCGTCTTGGGAAATCATGATCACTACCTCCGCTCACTTCTGCGCGAAGAGCTCGCTGACGAAGATGCGGTGAACTGGATGGACTGGGGTGGCGTTGCGACCGTCAGCGCTTATTCACGCCACCCGGTGCCGAACTTCACTGGGATCGCTGCGGACATACGCGAGGCCTTTCCGCATCATGTCGAGCTCTTGAACGATGCCGTGACGCATTACGTTGCCGGCCGCTTCTGCTTTGTCCATGCCGGCCTGCGACCCGGCGTTCCGCTCGCCGAACAGACCGAATACGACTTGCGATGGATACGGGCCGGATTTCTCGATCATGGCGAACAGTTCGAGCATATCGTCGTGCACGGTCACACTGTTACCGGCTCTCTGCGGCCCGAAATATATCAAAATCGCATCGCGCTGGACACGGCGGCCTACCGGACCGGACGGTTGACCGCGGCAGTTATCCGCAATGACGAGCTTTCCCATTTCGTATGCACGGGCCTCGCTGCCGATGGCGGTATCGGCGTGGAGGAATGGGATTCGCTGGGCCAAAGGCTGTAGCCTTACGGCATAGCGTCGAGAGGAGCCCTCAGGCCCTCAAAGAATCTGCCAGATAATTTGCCCAGCGGGCCTGCCCGTCGGCGGATCCGATCAGGTCATGCCTGATTTCGATCAATACCGCGTCGAGCCTCCGGTCTTCACCGTGTACCGGGATGGCGTAATCGCTTGCTCGTTCGATGACGTAGGGCACATTTGCGCCGATCTTCAACGCCGTCGACCGGCTCAGATGATCGATGATCTGCCGGCCGAACCTGAATGACTTGTTGAACAGGATGCCTGCGTGCCAGGGGCGTTCCTCACCGAGGAAAACCGGAGTGAACGAATGGATCGCGACGATCTTCGTTGGCAGCCCCCGCTTCTGCCGCGCGTCCAGGTGCGCGGAAACAGCCTGTTGGAAAGGCGTAAATATCCTGTCGATCCTTTCCTGGCGCGCTTCGACACCAAGGCCGATATTTCCGGGAATGGCAGTCGCCTCCGAAAGTTCCGGGATGCTCGTAGGGCTGTCGGTTGGCCGGTTCAGGTCGATGAGAAGACGGGAGTATTTTCCGAGAAAGCATGGCGCGTCCAATAGCTGCGAAAGCGCGCGGCTCACGCCTTCAGCGCCAATGTCCCAGGCGATATGTCGAACCAGCTCTTCGGATGGCAGTCCGAGATCGTTGAAAGCTTCCGGAATAAAGTTCGAGGCATGCTCGCAGATCAGGACGATTTCTGACGTCCCGTCGATATTCAGGATTTCAACAGGATCGGGCCAGCCGGATTGGTCTGCGGTTCCCATCGTCAATAGGCCGCCCGGTAGCTTGCGCAGATCGCCTCCTCGTCGAGCCCGTTGAGCGATGCCATTTCAAACGCCTTCATCCCGACGAAGGTCTCCAGGAAGACCTCGGAGAACCACGATGTCACCACCGGATCGGACTTGAGAGCGTCCAATGCACCGGCAAGCGTCTCCGGCAGCCGGCGCAGACCTTTCTCGGCGCGCTGTTCTTCCGAGAGTTCCTCCGGGTCGCCTGAATGGACCTGAGGACATGGAAGGCCGGCGATCAATCCCTCAAGGCCGGCGCGCACGATGGCGGCGAGTGCGAGGTACGGATTCGAGGTCGCATCGGCCGCCCGATATTCGATGTTGAAGCTCTTCGCAGGGTCCTTTCCGCCAAAAGTCACGATAGGGCAGATCCGCAAGGTAGCCTCGCGATCCTTGTCGCCGAGCCAGGTGTAGGACGAGCTCCAGTTGTGCGGCTTCAGGCGATAGTATGATGACACACTGGAGGCAGTCAGTGCGGTGATCGCCGGCAGATGGCGCAGCACGCCTGCACAGAAGGATCCTGCGGCCCGGGAGAGACCGGCGGGGCCGGACGGGTCGTAAGTCGCCGGCTGACCATCGGTCCCGACGAGGCTGAAATGGATATGCACACCGTTGCCCACCGACGACGGTGATGTCTTCGGTGAGAAGGATGCCTTCCAGCCGCGCGTGCGCGCAATTTCGCGTACAATTTCCCTGAGGACCACTGCCCGGTCCGCAGCGGCAAGCCCGTCGGACGGCGCGTTCGTTACTTCGAACTGATCCTCGCCATACTCGGAGATAATAACCTCCGGGTTCAGCCCTGCTTCCTCGAGAGCAGCCATCACCTGCGAAGCGAAGCCGTCGGCGCGGCGCAATCCCGCGAATGACATGACATGTTCTTTGGGCAGTCCCGCGTCCAGCAGTTTGAACTCGTGCTCGAATGCCGCCGCCAGCGTAAGGCCGGTCTTGGCCTTCAACTCGGCGAGAGCATCTGCAAGCATAGTTCTTGTGCAGCAGGACCACGGGGAACCGTCCAGCTCCACGAGATTTCCCGGCACCATATCGAACGGTGTTTGGGACCCAGTCTTGGAGGTCCGGTATCTTGCATTCGGATCAGGCAGCAATCGCAAGTCACCGGATGAACCCCACGGGTTCGGATGCGCGATCACGTTGAAAGGCGTGAGGGAAAGGTTGGCCTGCAGCCAGCCGACACCGGTGGCGATTGTCTTCTCGAACGTGTTAGTCGCGATAAACCGCCCACGCGTAACTGCGGCAATGTCTGTCGTGACGATCCCGGTCAGGTCGACATCGGTGCTCATGCCGCCGCCCTCACTGACAGGCGCTTGACCACGGTATCGGTGTCCGCAACCCAGCAGTAGCCGCCGAAAGCCTTGAGCGCGGTGTCGTGGCGCTCCTGCGAGGCGGCGGCGCATGCGTCGGAAACGCAGGTGACGTAATATCCGCGGTCGGCTGCATCCCGCACCGCCATGTCAACGCATTGGTCGGTCATGATGCCGGTGATGATCAGGTAGCGGATGCCGAGGTTCTTCAGGACGTAGTCGATATTGGTCGAGTTGAAGACGCCGGAGGACGTCTTCGGGATCAGAATCTCGTCATTCTTCGGGCCGAGATTTTCCGGCGGAAAGCCTTCGGGGCTGCTCGGCGGAATGTGGATCGGCGTGAGTTTGTGGTCCAGCGAGCGATCGCGGCCATCTTCCGTCAGGCTTTGGATGATCGTGTGGAGGACTTCGATCCCGTTCGCTCTTGCTGCGGCGAGCAGCCTTTCATTGTTGGGGACCGTGACCGAGGCGGTCTGGCGGTAGAAATAGTGCTCGGGACCGCGCTCGGGGTGATCGGGGTCCAGCCCGGGCTCCAGCCAGATGCGCTGCATATCGACCAGCAACAGGGCCGTTTCACCGGCAACATAGGGTGCGTCGCGGCTCAGGAGTTTGCTAGACATTTCTGGTTGTCCCTTTCGTGCGCTTGGGGCCGGGTTGTGACTTGGTTTCGCTTTCATCGCCGTCGACAGTCACGCCATTGCGCGCCCGGACAGCTTCGAGATTCTCGATGCGGCGGCGTGTGGAATCGTCGAGCGTCGACAGGATCTGGGCCACGAGCGCTTCGATCTGCGCGACTGCCGGAGCGAGCGTGTCGTAGGGGGATGGAACGTCCAGCGGGCAGATGATCGTCACCTCGGCGTGCTCCGCGATCGGCGAGAGCCACTGATCGGTGAACAGGACGACTGTCGCGCCGCGATCGGCGGCCTGCGAGGCAAAGGCCACGACGTCGTTCTGGTAGCGTCTGTAGTCGAAGGCAATCAGCACATCGCGCTTGCCGTAATCGACCAGTATGTCGAACGACGGCGCTGCGAGCGTGCCGATGTCGTGGACACCGGGGCGGAGCTGCGACAGGTACCCCGCCAGCATGCCAGCGATATGGCGGCTGAAGCGGCCGCCAACGAGGCCGACGCGGCCTTTGGATTCCATGATCAGCTTGGCGACTTTGTCATAGGTGTTGGCCGGCGTTGCGCCGACGGTCTTGTCTATCGTTTCCGAGACTGCGTGTAGATAGGCTTCCGCAATTCCCTGGGCCGCGTCACTCGATCGCTTCGTCTCCATCATCAGAAGAGGCGAGTGAAGTCTTGCCTCTACTTCCGACAGGAGCCGTTTCTGGAGGTCGGGAAAGCCTTCGAACCCAAGTTTGACAGCGAGCCGAACGACGGTCGCATCGCTGACGCCCGCCTTTTTCGCCAGATTGCTTGCGTTGCTCAGTCCTGACGTCGGATAGTCCGCAAGCAGGATTTGGACGATCTTCTCTTCCGACGGCGTGAGGGTCAGTTTTTGATCGAGCAATAATGTCCTGACGTCCGTCACGTGACCTTCCCCCTATGCATTTCATTCTGCGAAATACACCAATATCTTTATATGTGAAAGATAAATTGCATCAATCCCACAGCTGGAGAGGGTGTAGGATGCCTTTCACGGTTCATCCCTTCTTTGGTCAATGAAAGCGTATTGACATGGCCGCCCGCCGCGGCCTAACGTTCTCGCAACGCAGCAAAGACTGCATGGGAACGCATCGTACTTCAATCGCTTGCCAGCTGTAGGTCCGCGTCGATTGCGGGTCTTTCGTCGGGAATTAGATTTCGCACGGCAGATGTTGCCGCCGAAAATCCTTCTCAGCTTCCGGCTGATTTAGCGATAGCGCGTTTTGACGAAGTTCCCTCGCTTCTGCAGGCTAATGGCGTTCTGAGGGATTGCATATGAAGCAGCGCGCATCGCGGAAATGGGCCTTGAGCCAAGAGATTATCGTGGCGGCTATTGCCGTGGTAATCTTCGCTGTCGCTTCCGTCGCTCTCCCGGGTTTCTTCACGACCGAGAACGTCGTTTCGATCATCCGCTCGATCTCCGTCCTTGGCATATTGGCGCTCGGCATGGCCGTTGTCATCATCGGCCGCGGGATCGATCTGTCGGCCGTCGCGGTCATGGCGATGTCGGTGGCGTGGTATCTGCAGATGCTCAACGACGGAACCTCCGGGTGGCTGGCCTTCGTCATCGTCTTGGGTGGCGTGATCGGCATCGGCTTGATCAACGGTTTTCTGGTCGCCTATGCGGATGTTCCCGCAATTTTCGTGACGCTGGCCAGCGGCTCGTTCGTCTTCGGCTTCGTGCGCTCGCAGTTGATCGCCCAGGATGCGGTTCCGGTGCCGGCGGAGAACTGGCTGCAGCTTTTCGGCGGCCTTCGCTTCTTCGATGTGCCGATCGAGGTTTTCATTTTTGCGGCGCTGGCTTTCCTTATCTTTCTTATTCTGCGCTACACCAAGTGGGGACGGTACGTTTACTACGCCGGCGACAACCCGATTGCCGCGCGTAACGCCGGCATGCCGGTCAGGCCAATGCTGGTCTTCCGATATGTGCTTTCGGCCCTCATCGCCTTTGTCGCAGGGCTGCTGACAGCCGCGAGCCTCCATTCGATCAATACGCGCGTCGTCAACTCGACCCTGCTCTACGACATCGTCCTGGTCGCCGTGATCGGCGGCATCGGACTGTCGGGAGGGAAGGGAAGTGTCCGCAACGTGCTGTTCGGGGCAGCCCTTATCGGCATCATGTTGAACGCGATGACCATCATCGACATCCCGCTGATCTACCAGAATCTGATCAAGTCCACGATCCTGCTCGTCGCCATCCTTATCGACGGGCTCCTCAATCCGAGAGACGAACAGACCGCTCAACAGGGAGATATCTGACGTCTCGAGGAAATTTCGATTTTTCCGTCAACACATCGGGGGACACCCATGAGGTACATGAAGGCACTTTTTGCGGCGGCGACCATCTCGCTATCCGTTTTCGCCACGGCAGCACCTGCGCAGGAAGATCCAGGCCCAGCCGCCTATTCGCAGGCGCTCAAAGGCAAGCGCGTCATGCTGGTCCCGATGGCAATGGGTTTCGATCTTGCACAAGGATGGTCGCACTACATCCAGAAGGAAGTTGAAGCCTTCGGCGGCGTGTTCGAGACACGCGATCCCAACTGGAGCGTCGAAGCCGGAGCTCAGGCGATCACCGAGGCCATCTCCTCCGACACCCGGCCGGACGTCCTCATCGTGCATTCGCCCGATCTCAATTCCTATGCCAGGCTGCTGAAGAAAGCACAGGCTGCAGGAACCTATGTCGTGCTGATCGATAACCCTGCCAATTTCGCGGCGGATGCCTTCGTCGGAAGCGATTGGGATCGTCTCGGACAGCTGGAGGCCGAGGCCGTCATCAAGGGTTGCGGTCCGAATTCATCGAAGAAAATCGGTCTGGTGCAGGGTGATCAGGTGAATGCCTCCAGCCTCTACCAATACGCAGGCATCATGAAGGTTCTGGAAAAGAACCCCGACTTCCAGGTGGTCGCAAAACCGGACTCGAATTGGGACGCGACGACTTCGCGCAACGTGACCACGACGATGCTGCAGCAGCATCCGGATATTTGCGGCATCGTTGATTTCTGGGACGGCGACGCGACGGGTGCTGCAGCGGCGATCCGCGATGCCAAGCTTCAGGACAAGGTCTTCCTCGTCACGACCGGTGGCGGCGAAAAGGCGGCCGATTGCGACAACCTCGAAAACGGCACCTATGGCGCGGTGGTCATGACCGAGCTGCACAATCAGTCGCGCGATATCAACGCGATCATCAAGTTCCTGTTGCAGAGCGGTCAGCCGGCAGGAACCTCGAAGGCCTACATCTACACGCTCGAGAAGGCGACAACCAAAGCCGATCTGAAGCCCGACAGTTGCTGGGATCTCAAAGCCCTCAAGGCGGCTGCGAACTAAATTTCCTCAATGACGCGGCGAGGCCCCGGCCCGGGGCTTCGCATGATCTCTCCCTGACATCCCGGTCACATCATGACATTCAGAGAACGCCTGCAGGCGTGGCGCTACAACCTGATCCCGGATCATCTCGCCGGCGAAATTCTCAGCAAACGATGGACCGACAATGCGATACCTTTCATCGCGCTGGTTATCGTCGTCGCAGGTTTCGGCTCTGCGATTCCGGGCTTCTTCAAGATTAATTCGCTTCAGGATTCCACCCGCCAGCTCGGCGAGTTCTCGATTGTCGTTACCGGCCTGACGGTGGTGATGCTCGGGGGCGGCATCGATCTCTCGGTGGGCTCGATCTTCGCGCTGTCGTGCTTCGCCGCGGTCTCCGCGTTCTTCATCTTCGAGCAGCCCGTTTGGGTCGCCTTGCTGGCGTCGCTCGCAACCGGCGTCGCTTTCGGTGCGATCAACGGATATCTCGTCGGCTTCCTGAGACTGCGTGCATTTCTCACGACACTCGTCACCTTCATCATCGGTCGAGCGGTCTACGATATCCTCGTCGTCAATTTCGCAGCCCAGATTCAGATGTCGATGGCGATGTCCGACGTTTGGGATTTCGTCGGCGATGGGACGGTGCTCGGGATTTCCGTATCGGTGCTGACGGCGATAATCTTCATCGCGATCACCCACATTGCGCTGACCCGGTCCAGGCCGGGATGGCATATCCTGGCTGTCGGCGGCTCGCGCCGCTCGGCGCATAATGCCGGTATCAAGGTCAAGCGGACGGTGTTCCTCACCTACGTCTTCTCCGGCTTATGTTCGTCGCTGGCCGGCTTCCTGATTGCCTGCCGGCTGAGCGGTGCGGGGCCGGGGCACCGGGCTCAACCTCGAAATCCTTGCGCTCACGGCGGCGGTCGTCGGCGGCAATAGCCTTGGCGGCGGGCGAGGGTCCGTCATCAAGGGACTGATGGGCGCGATTATCGTGCTCGTCATGACGAACGGCCTGATCCGCCTCGGATACGGGACGGGTACGAACCAGATGGTGCTCGGCCTGATGCTCGCCGTTGCGGTGACGATCGATATCCGATGGCTGAAGAACCGTCACAAGGTCCTCAACGAGGTCTATGTCGCGCCTGTCTACCTGCGCATGGGCGAGGCTCAATCCGCGGTTCCCGGATCAGGCACGCCCTATGAAATGGATAATCGGCTGGCGCAGACGCAATATATCGGCCTCGGCGAGCTGGAGGGGCCGGAAGACGTCATCCTAGACGACGACGACAACCTCTATTGCGGAACGCGCCATGGCGAGATCGTCCGCTTCCTGGCGCCGGACTACGAGCGATCCGAAGTCTTCGCTCACGTCGGCGGCTTCCCGCTCGGGCTCGCCTTCGACAAGGATCGCAACCTCATCAGCTGCGTGGGCGCGATGGGTCTTTACTCCATCGCTCCGGACCGGACCGTGCGCAAATTGACCGCGGAGACATCGCGGTCCTGGACTTCTGTCGTCGACGACGCCCGTCTGAGAGACCCCAACGACTGCGACATTGCTCCGGATGGCCGCATCTACTTTACCGACTCGACCAAGCGGTATGATGCGCACGACTGGGCACTGGACTCGATCGAGAACCGCGCCACGGGGCGCCTGCTTGTCTACGATCCGAAGAACGGCACGACCAAGACCCTGCTCGATGGGTATCGCTACACCAACGGCGTTTGCGTCGCCCACGACGGCAAATCGATCTTCTTTGCCGAAAGTTGGGCCTGCCGTGTTCATCGCTATTGGCTGGAAGGCCCCAAAGCGGGGACCGCGGAGTGCGTTATCGCAGACATGCCCGGCTATCCCGACAATATCAACCGTGCATCCGACGGTACCTACTGGATGGCCTGGCTCGGGATGCGAACGCCGAGCTTTGATCTTGCGCTTCGCCACCCCGGCATGCGCAAGCGAATGACCCGCCGGCTCCCCCAGGACGACTGGCTGTTTCCGAACATCAACACTGGCGGCATCGTCAAGTTCGATGAAACCGGTCAGATTCGGGATGCGATGGCGGATCTTTCCGGCGTCTCCCACCCGATGGTCACGTCCATGAGGGAGCACAAGGGCTACCTCTATGTCGGCGGCATCCTCAATAATCGCGTCGGCCGCTACAAGCTTGCCCAGGCCAATTCCGACTGGACCGGACCGTCGTCCTATTGGGGGAGAGAGCCATGATGTTCGATCCCATCCTCGACTGGTTTCGCGGCAAGGCGGTGACAATTCCGCCGCTGGACGGCGCCTTCCGGCCGAACCAGGTTCTCGACGAAGCTCAGGTGGTCGCCACCTTGCCCTCCGCGGATAATGTTGCCGTCCACAATGGAGAGATCATCGTCTCTTCCGGGCGCTCACTCTTCTCGGTCGGCCATGGACGAGAGCCGCAACGGGTTCACGAGTATGACTCCGAGATCAGCGCCACCGCCGTGTCCTCCGAGGCCGGTCTCGCCGTCGCCCTCGCATCCGGCAAGCTTATCCTCGACGGCAAGCAGCTGCCGCTGCCGGGCGAGATTTCTTGTATCACGGCACTCGCCTTTGCGCCCGACGGTTCGCTCTGGATTGCCAATGGAGCCGCAGGGATCGCACCCACCGAATGGGTTCGGGATCTCATGGCGAAAGGCAGTTCGGGAAGCATCTGGACCATCGAGCCCGGCAACAACAAGGCGCGCAAACTGGTGGCCGGTCTGGCATTCCCGTTTGGCCTGCTGCCGGTATCTGGCGGCGTCGCCGTCTCGGAAGCATGGAACCACAGGATCCTTCGCGTCTCCAAGCATGGCGACACGGCAACCGTCATCGACAATCTGCCGGGCTATCCGGCGCGGCTGTCTGCGGCGCGCGACGGGGCGTGGCTGTCGATATTTGCTCCGCGCAATCGCTTGATCGAGTTCGTTCTGCAAGAGAAGAGGTATCGCGAGGACATGATCGCGACCGTTCCGCCGGAGTTCTGGATCGCCCCATCGCTTGCGTCCGGCGAGAGTTTTCTCGAGCCGCTGCAGTGCGGTGGCATCAAGACGATGGGGATCCACAAGCCGTGGTCGCCCAGCCGGTCGTATGGCCTGGTCGCCAAACTCGACACCGCTCTTCGCCCCGTCGGGAGCTTTCATAGCCGGGCAAACGGCGTAAGGCATGGGACGACAAGCGCTGTCGAACACGAGGGGAGGCTGCTAGTCGCGTCAAAGGGCGGCGGCGTGCTTGTCTCCGTGGATGCAACGGAGATCGGATGAGATGAGTACAGCCGAAGACATCATCGTCCATCTTGAAAACGTCACCAAGGAATATCGCGGCGTTCCTGCGGTCAGGAATGTCAGTTTCGACCTTCGCCGCGGTGAAATTCACGCCTTGCTCGGCGAAAACGGTGCCGGGAAATCGACGCTGACCAAGATCATCGCCGGCGTGGTGGAGCGTACCGCCGGCGTCATGATCCATCGTGGCAAGGAGGTGAGCTACAGTTCGCCGAACGCCGCGTTGGATGCCGGTATCGCAATGGTGTTCCAGGAAACGAGCCTGGTGCCGTCCATGACTGTGGCGCAGAATCTCTATCTCGGGACGGAAGCGTTCCTCAATCGCCTCCGGGGGATCTATATCTCCGCCCAGCAGTTTCTCCAGTCGCTGAACTTCCCTGTCGATCCGACGGCGATGGTCGAGACGCTCGGGGCGGCCAAGAAGCAGATGGTGGAGATCGCGCGCGCGGTTCACCACAATGCCGAAGTGATCATCTTCGACGAGCCTACCGCGACACTCACGCCCGAGGAGAAAAGGCATTTCTTCGCCTTGGTGAGACGGCTGAAAGCGAGAGGCGTGTCGATCGTCTTCATCAGCCACGCGCTCGAGGAAGCCTTGATGATCGCCGACCGCATCACGATCCTTCGGGACGGTGAGCTGGTTGCTTCCGGCGATACCTCGGAATTCGACCGGGAGAAGATCATCGCCGCCATGGTGGGCAGAACGCTCACCGGTGAACTCTATAAGAAGCGCGACGCGTCGACCATCAGGAAGGCGGGAAAGAAGGTGCTGTCCGTCCAGGACCTCTCGATGAGCAACGTCGTCCGGAACAATTCCTTCTCCGTCTTCGAAGGCCAGATCACCGGTGTCTTCGGCCTGATTGGTTCGGGCCGAACGGAGACGTTCAAAGTCATCGCGGGAATCTACAAACGCGACTTCAAGCGTGGCGGCTCGGTCGAGCTGGATGACAAGCCGGTGCGCTACTACGTTCCGCGCGAGGCCGTCAGAGACGGGATCGTCTATGTGACCGAGGACCGCAAGAGCGAAGGCTTTTTCGAGACGATGTCGATAGCCGAGAATGTCTTCGGCGGGCTTCTGTCCGCCGGCCGCGAAAAGAGCAAGGTCATCAGCATGCGCGAAATGCACGACCTGGCGGCGGAGTGGACGAGCAAGCTTAATATCCGGGCAATCAATGACAACGCCCGGGTTGTCGAGCTCTCCGGCGGCAATCAGCAAAAGGTGGTGATCGGCAAGGGCCTGGTCCAGGAGCCGCGCATCGTGATTTTCGACGAGCCCACGCGTGGCGTGGATGTCGGCGCGATTGCCGAAATCCATCAGATCATCAACGAGCTTGCCGACCGGGGTTTGGCGGTCGTTGTCATCTCGTCCTACCTTCCGGAGATCATGAACCTCTCGGACCGCATCCTGGTCTGCCGCCAAGGGCGTATCGTCGAGGAGTTCTCGCCGGCTGAATCCACCGAAGCCAAAATAATGTATGCCGCTGTGCACTGATCTGAAAGGCGATCACGATGGCCACCGTCAAGCTTCTCACGGATGCCGAGGTCGCGGATATCCCCGCCGCCAAGGAAGTTTTTGATGACATCAGAGCGACCAGGAAATCCGACTTCATAAACAATTTCTGGCGTGGCCTGGCGAATGATCCGCCACTGCTCAAACGCACCTGGGAAGGGCTCAAGGCCGTTATGGCGGTGGAAGGTGCTTTGGACCCATTGGTGCGCGAAATGATCTACATTGCCGTCTCGACCGCCAACGGATGTTCCTACTGCGTCCATTCTCACACTGCCGCGACCAAGGCGCGGGGAATGACCCAAGCCCAGCATGCCGAGTTGATGGCCGTGATCGGACTGGCCGGCCAGACCAATCATCTGGTGACGGCGATGCAGATACCGGTCGATGACCAGTTTCTTGCATAAGGGCTGACCGCAGCGCCGCTATCGCGCTCGAAGCCGCCGGAATTCCTATCCGGAGTGCTTGCCATGTCTCCATTCGTTCAACGCTCGATTGATAATCCCCGGCCGGGCCATAATTACCTGCTGAGACATAGCATTTGGAGACATAGCATGGTCAGCGAACGGGAACTGATTTCCAAGATCACCTGGCGCCTGATGCCCTTTCTCGGCATCCTCTATCTCATCGCTTACATCGACAGGCAGAATGTCAGCTTCGCCAAGTTGCAGATGGTTGGCGACCTCGGGATGAGCGAATATGCCTATGGCCTTGGGGCCTCGCTGTTCTTCATTGGCTATTTCCTGTTCGAGGTTCCAAGCAACCTGTTTCTCAACCGCCTCGGTGCGCGCATCTGGTTCGCGCGCATCCTGGTCTCCTGGGGCATCGTCACCATCGCGCTCGCCTATACGCAGAACGCAACGATGTTCTACATCCTGCGCTTCCTGCTCGGCGTCTGCGAAGCGGGCTTCTTTCCCGGCGTCCTCTACCTGCTGACACTGTGGTTCCCGGCCGATTATCGCGGCCGCATGGTCGGCCTCTTCATGATCTTCAGCGCCCTTGCCAATGCCGTCGGCGCGCCGCTCGGCGGCATGCTGCTCGATCTCGACGGGCTCTATGGCTATGCGGGCTGGGAATGGGTGTTTCTGGCGACTGGCGTTCCGGCGGTTCTCGCCGGTATCGTCACCTTCTTCTATCTGCCTGATAATCCCGACAAGGCCTCGTTTCTCTCCGCCGACGAGCGCAGCTGGCTCCATAACCGGCTGGAGAGCGAAAATGCCGGGATGGACAAGAATGCCGAGAACGGGTTCAAGGCGCTCGTCGACCCGCGCGTGATGTTGATGGCGCTCTGCTATGTGGCCTTTCCGCTGGCGGCCTATGGTCTCAGCTATTGGCTGCCGACCATCGTCCACGGCTTCGGCGTCACCAACACGGTCAACGGTTTCCTCAACATCATCCCCTGGATCCTCGTGGCGATCGCGCTCTATGCCGTGCCCGCCATTGCCGACAAGGCGGCGTCGAAGACGCCCTATATCGTCATTCCGGCCTTCATCGGGGCGGCCTGCCTGCTGCTGTCGGCACTGATCCCCAACAACACGCTTCAGTTCGCCTTCCTCTGCATCGCCGCTGCCGGCATCTTTGCGCCGCAGCCGGTGTTCTGGAGCCTGCCGTCGCGCTTCCTCAAGGGGGCGGGCGCTGCCGCCGGTCTCGCCGCGATCAACTCGGTCGGCAATCTCGGTGGCTTCGTGGCGCAGAATGTCGTGCCCTGGATCAAGGATACGACAGGCAGCACGATCGCGCCGATGATCTTCCTGGCCGTCTGCCTGGCGGCCGGTGCCCTGCTGGTCTTCGTGGTGACGCAGCTGATTGCCCGCAAGGATCACGCCCATACGGACGTCGCGCTCAGGACGTAAGCGTGAAGGCGTCGCTTTCGCCGGGCACCAGCTCCAGCGGCCAGATCGTGTTGCGGGCGCCGCGCGGATAGGTCTCGGCATAGGCGGGCATGGTCGCCAACAGGGTCTCGGCGAGCTCGATGCCGAGATCGCGTAGCGACATGCGGAAGCAGGTGAGCGACGGCTGCAGGAAGCGGCCGCGCGGCTCCTCGCGGAAACCGATGATGGCAAGGTCACGACCGGGCATGACGCCGGCCTCGACCAGCCGCCGGTAAAGCCCGATCGCCATTGACCTGCCACTGAAGTTTCATCCGGCTGCGATTAGAGCCTCGGCGGTTTTTGATACGCCAAATGGCGGTGTGTTAGCAACCGGCGGAAACGCGAAGCTTCCATATTGCGTAGCGTTGGAGCCGGTTGCGGCGATGATCCCGGCATAGTCCGCCGGGGTTTGGTATCCGAGCGATGAGTGCGGCCGGAAATTGTTATAATCGTCGGCCCATTCTGCGATGGCGCTGCGGGCATGATCGAGCCCGAAGAACAGGCTCTCGTTGAGCAGCTCGTCGCGCATGCGGCCGTTGAAGCTCTCGACATAGCCATTTTGCATCGGTCTTCCCGGCGCGATGTAGTGCCACTCGACCTTGTGATCCTTCGACCAAGCAAGGATGGCATTCGAGGTCAGTTCGGTCCCGTTGTCTGAGACAATCATGCCAGGCTTACCTCGTCGCTCGATAAGCGTCGTCAGTTCTCGCGCGACACGGCGACCTGATATCGATGTGTCCGGGATCGCCGCCAGGCATTCGCGCGTGACATCGTCGACTACATTGAGGATGCGGAAGCGCCTGCCGCAGGCGAATTGATCGTGGACGAAATCCAGAGACCAGCGGGCATTGGCCTTTGCTTCGACGAGGATCGGCGCACGCGTGCCGACGGCACGCCGCCTGGCTTTCCGTTTGCGCACGGAAAGACCTTCCTCGCGATAGAGCCGATAGATGCGATTGACCCCGGAAGGCTCTCCGTCTCGCCGGAGCAGAATGAACAGCCGTCGGTAGCCGAACCGTCGTCGCTCGTTGGCTAGATCGCGCAGCTTCGCTCGCAACTCGACCTCAGGCGGCCGAGAGGATCGATAACGGATCGTCTTTCGATCTGCGGATATGATCTGGCAGGCCCGCCGTTCCGAAAGACCCATGATGGCCTTCAGGTGCGCGACAGCGTCACGCTTGGCGGCAGGCCCTACCATTTTTTTGAAAGAAGCTCGCGGAGTGCGGCTGTATCCAGCATCTGTTCGGCAAGCAGCTTCTTCAGCTTGGCATTCTCGTCCTCCAGAGCCTTGAGACGCTTGGCCTCAGACACTTCCATGCCGCCATATTTGGCTTTCCAGTTATAAAAGGTCGCCTCGGAAATCCCGTGCCTACGGCAAAGATCAGCCGCTTTCGCTCCGGCTTCCTGCTCCTTCAACACTGCAATGATCTGCTCTTCCGTAAATCGCTGCTTCTTCATAAGTCCGTCCTCAATGGGCCGAACTCTAATCCATTCTGGAGGAAATTCTCAGTGGCAGGTCACCATCAGCTCGTAGATCAGGATGATCGCCGTCGGCTTGCCGTCGAGCAGCAGCAACTCGTGGCCGGCCTGATAGCCGCCCTGTTCGCTGGATTTGACCCGGATCACCAGCTTCGGATCATACTTTATCCCGTGCCGCTCCAGCGCCTGGCGATAGGAATCGACGAAGATATAGCCGAGATTGATATCGTTGGAGGGTGCCGCAATGGCGATGGTGCGATGGCCCTTGGCCACCAGCCGGTCGACGGCGGATGCCGCCACGCCCTCGAAGTCCAGGTCGATCCACGGATAGTTCTCGCCAGAGGAGCTGCGCCCCAGCGTCACGAAAGGGATCTTGGCCTTGACCAGGAGGTCGATGCGCTTGTCGATGCGCTGCGTCGCCGAGATGATCATCGCGTCGACGACCCGCCGCGCCACCATGCGTTTCAGATATTCGTGTGGGTCTTCGTCATTCGGGCAGGGCAGCATGACGAGGTCGAGCTTGTGGCGGGCAAGCACGCTCTGCAGGCCGCCGGTCAGGCCGAGGAAGAAGTTGTCGCTGTTCTCGACTGTCTCCTTGCTGGACTCGATCATCAGGCCGATGACGTTGGTCGTCCCCTGGCGCAGGCTGCGGCCGGACTGGTTGGCGACGTAGCCGAGTTCCTCGGCGGCGGCGAGAACCCGCTTGCGGGTCTCCTCGTTGACATCGGGCTTGCCGTTCAGCGCGCGCGAGACGGTCCCGATCGAGATATCGAGATGTTTGGCAAGCTGCCGGATGCCCTTCATGTCAGCCGATCTTCCTCCGCGATCGAAAACGTGAGGCTTCTTCTTGCCATAGGAAAACGTTTTCGGAAAGCGGAGGCGGTCTCAATCGGCGAACTGGTGGATGTGGACGATCAGGCTGTCGCGATCGGCGAGAATGATCGAATACATCGGCGGCTCGAAGCAGTTGGTGGTCGTCGGGGACACGAAGTCCAGCGCCGTCTGGTGATTGGTGCTGCGCAGGATGGTGAAGGGGATGCCCTGCCAGTTTCCCGTCACGAGCCGGTGCAAATGTCCGGCGAAGATATGCCTGACATCGCCATGCGCCTTCAGGAGTGCAAAGAGCGGCTCGGGATCGAGAAGGCCGAAGACGTCGAGGGCCGGTAGATGCACCTTGTCTGCCGGGTGGTGCATGAAGAGATAGACCGGGCGGTCCTTCGCCTCCTCGAGCTTCTCCTTCAGCCAGGCGAGCCTGCTGTTGCAGAGCCTGCCTGTCACCTTGCCGTCGTCCAGCGTGTCGAGCGTGATCACCCGTCCCTCGGGCATATCGATCGCTGCCTGCGCGAAGCCGTTCTTCGCCATCTGGCTGGGAAAGACGGTGGCGAAGTTTTCGCGGATATCGTGGTTGCCGAGCATCAGCCGGATCGGCAGCTCCGACCGGGAGATGCGTTCCTGGATAATCCGGTAGGTATCCTCGCCGCCGGTGTCGGAGAGATCGCCCGAGACGACGACGAGATCGGCGTCGGCATGATGGGTCTCGACGTCGGTAAGGCAGGCGTCCATGCGCGCGGCCGGATCGAGGCCGAGCAGGGTCCCACCAGCCGGAACGAGGTGAAAATCGGAAATATGTATGAGCTTCATGTCCGGGATTCCGCGTCTTGGAGGGAGCGCTCGACGAGCGCCAGTAATTCGTCCCGCATCTGCGGCACGGCGGCGAGGACCGGGCCGCCGGTCAGCAGTGTGCCGTCTTCGCCGGGGAAATCGGCTGTCCAGCCGCCGGCTTCGCGGATCATCAGCAGTCCCGCTGCGCAATCCCAGGCGTTGATATGCGGCTCGTAATAGCCGGCAAGCCGCCCGCAGGCGACCTGCGCCAGCATCAGCGCGCCGGAGCCGTTGCGGATGAACATGCCGCCGGCTTCGAGCAACAGCTGGACGAAGGCCGAGACCTGGCGCAGCGGGATGCGGAAATTGGCGCCGACGCCGAGCAACCCGGTCGAGATACGGCCGGTTTGGCTGACTTCCATCGGGCGGCCGTTGAGCTGTGCCCCGGCACCCTGCCTGGCAACGAAGAGATCGCCGGTCGAGGGCTGGCAGATCAGCCCGAGCACCGTCTCGCTGCCGCGCATCACGGCAATCGAGATGCACCACTGGTCGATGCCGTGGAGGAAGCAACTTGTGCCGTCGATCGGATCGACCACCCAGAGATAGCCGGAAGGACCTTCGCTGAGACCCTCTTCTTCGCCGAGCACGCCGTCTTCCGGGAAGGCGGCGGCGATCCTTTCGCGGATCAATGCCTCGACCGATTTGTCGGCCTCGCTGACCACGTCCTGGCCATTCAGCTTCTGGCTGGTTTCCAGAGAGGAGAGGTCGCGAAAATAGGCAAGCGCCTTCGCGCCAGCTTCAAGGATCACCTCGCGCGCCAGCACGAAGCGCGGATCGTCGGGAAATTCGCAGGGCATCGGTATCTTTCTGGATCAGGGCACGAAGCTGTCGCGCACGACAAACTCGGGGATGACCCGTTCGTAGGCGGGGGGCAGATCGGGATTGGCGAGGCGCTTTTCCACCAGCTCGACGGCGCGCTGCGCCATGACGATCGGGTCCTGGCGGAAGGTGGTGAGCCGGTAGCTCAGCCAGGCGGCCTCCGGCACGTCGTCGAAACCGATGACGGCGACATCATCGGGCACACTGAGGCCGAGCGTGGTGCGGACATGGTCCATCAGGCCGAAAGCGATCTGGTCGTTGGCGCAATAGACGGCATCCGGATAGTCGGCGGCGCTGGCGAAGAGCTGCTTTGCCGCAGCAATGCCGCTGTCATAGTCGGAATCCTTGCCGCGGCCGATTGCGACGCTGGCGCCGAGCGCCTCGGCTGCGGTCTTGAAGGCCGTCTCGCGCTCGGCAATGCTCGATGTCGCCGAGAAAGACGTGGCGACGGCAAGCTTGCGGCGGCCCTTCTCGAAAAAGGCGTTGGCGGCCTTGCGCGATGCCTCGGAATTGCCGGCGCGGACATGGTCGGCATCGGGTTCGGAGCGGCCGATGACGACGAGCGGCTGGCCGTTGCGATGCGCGAGCTCGAAGAAATTCGCCGGCGGCGAGCCGGAGAGGATGATCGTCGCCTCGGCGCGGTGGCCGATCAGCATCTTCTGGGCGGCCAGCATTTCCTCTTCGGTCTGGCCGGTATTGATCAGGATCGGGATGCTGCCGCGCTGGATCAGCGCCTTGGAAAGCGCTGCCGCCAGATGGGCGCGGAAGCCGACTTCCGGCCGCGTCGCGACGATGCCGACCAGCCGGCTCTGATTGGCGAGCACGCCGCGCGCAAGGTCGTTGACGTGGTAGCCGAGCTCTTCTGCCGCCTTCAGCACCCGCTCGCGGGTGGCAGGGGCAACGCTGGCGCCAGGCGTAAAGGTGCGCGACACCGCCGAGCGCGAGACGCCAGCAAGCTGCGCCACCTGTTCGGCGCTGACGAAGCGCATCCGCTCCTTGCGCTGGTTCTTGAGGTCGTTGGTTGGGCCGTCATTCATGGCAATCTCTCAGTGCCCCACACGCGATAGGACGTCTGCCTTCAGGAATCGCTCAACGATAAGCATAAAAACCAAGGATGGAATGAGCAGCAAGAGGGCGGTGATCGACGCGATCTGATAATTGCCGCCCGAACCCGCAGTATACAGCAGAAGCGGCAGCATGTTCACGTCAGGAGCGCCCACAAAATAGCTGCCGGTAAATTCGTCGAGGCTCTCGAGAAAGACGAAGATGGCGCTCGCCATCAGCCCGGGCGCGGCGAGCGGCAGCGTGATGTCCATGAAGGCGCGCATGGCGCTCGCGCCGGCCGAGCGCGCCGCCTGCTCCAGCTCCTCGTCGATCGCCGAGAAGGCTGCCGTCGCGATCCAGACTGCGTATACGAGACCATGCGAGGCGTGCACGAGGACGACGCCGAGGATCGTGCCGTTGAGGCGGATTTCGTAGAAAATCCGCGCGACGTTCACGTAGACGGTGAGATTTGGAAAGGCCTGTGGAATGAGGAAGGCGAGCAGGATCAGCGCCCGGAACGGCAGCTTCAGCCGCGCCAGTGCATAGCCTGCCGGGATCGCCAGCAACAGCGAAACGACGACGGTCAGCACGGCGACGATCAGCGAATTGGTGAGCGACTCGACCGCGCCGCCGCGCGGCGCAAACACCTTCGCCCAGCTGCTGAAGCCATATTGCAGCGGCAGGCTGTGCGGGAAGTACCATTTCTCCGCGACGGTCCAGAGCAGCAGATTGGCGAGCGGCCCGAAGATGAAGAAGGCCATCAGCCCGAAGATGATGGCGCGCGGGATCCACCAGAGCGCCGAGAGCGGATGTGATTGCGTGGCGGATAGCGTTGCGGTGCTCATGCGCGCTCCTTCAGGCTCTGGCGCAGATAAATCCAGGCGACCGACGAGGCGAGTACCAGCGACACCAGGCCGAGCGCATTGGCCACACCGTAATCGCCATAGGCGTTGACGCGGAAGGCGATATCGGCCGTCAGCATCGTCGGCGACTGGGCGTTGATCATCAGCGGTACAGACAGGACCGACATCATCGTCACGAAGGAGAGGATGAGGCCGACGGTCAGCGTTACCGACACCTGCGGAACGAGGATTTCGAAAAGGACGCGCAGTTTCGAGGCGCCGAGATTGCGGGCGGCCTCGATCGTGTCGCGGTTGACGGATGCCATGGCTCCTGCGACCAATAGCGCCACGAAGGGCGTCTGCTTCCAGACGAAGGCGATGACGATGCCGCGCCAGTCGAGATAGCTCTGTGCATCGAGCGGCGTCAGAAGGCCGAGACTGATCAGCGTGCTGTTCATCAGGCCGCTCTTGGCAAGGAAGGTGCGCAGGATCTGGCCGACGACGATGAATGGAATGAACATCGGCCAGCGATAGAGCCAGCGCAGGATCGCGACCGCGACCGGGTGCTCGCCAAGCGTCAGATAGCCGCCGATGGCGATCGAGGCGAGACCGATGAGGATCGTGGAAATGGTGATGATCACCACCGAGAAGACGATGTCTTTCGTGTAGAGATCGAAGGTCTTGTAGAAATTGTCCCAGCCGAACCCGCCGCCTTCGATCCTGAAGGCGCCGACCGCCGACATGACCAGCGGCAGGATGAAGAGGAAGGCGATCACCGCCAGTGCCGGGAGCACGAGCAGGAGACCGAGCAGGCGTCTGGACATCGTTCGACCTCGCTTCTTGTTCCCTTCTCCCCTCGGGGAGAAGGTGGCCCAAAGGGGCCGGATGAGGGGGCGATCCGGCTGGGGAGCGGCCTTGCTTGCGCCGGCCGTTCGCTCCTTCGTCGCTCACCCCCTCATCTTTCCTTCGGACATCTTCTCCCCGCCGGGGAGAAGACAGTGCGTTACTTCACGGACTGCTCGTAAGCCTCGAGGATCGCCGTGTTGTACTGGGCGATCGGGAAAGGCTTGCCCTTGGTGGCGAGATCATCGGGCGTGATGTCGACGAAGAGCTTGTTCCAGGTGGCGTCGTCGAGCTTCGGCTTGACGAACTGCGCGTCGATGCCCGGATACCAGTTGAACTTCTTGACGATGCCGTCGGCCTGGACTTCCGGGCTGGTGGCGAGCGCGATGAACTTCTCCGCGAGATCCTTATGCGATGCCTTGGCCGGAACGACATAGTGCATCGGCTGGCCCGGCATGCCCGGAGCCGGCAGGACGAGCTTCAGCTCGGGCGGCAGCTGGCCGTTGGCCTGCCAGGAGTAGAACATGTCGACCCAGACCGGGCCCATGGCGATTTCGCCGCGCGACAGGAGGTCGAGCGTGCCGGCATTGCCCGGCGTCAGCGTCGCGTTCTTGGTGAAGTCGGCGAGGCTCTTGAAGGCATCGCCCCACTTGGCGGTTTCGTCCTGCTTGAACGGACCGGTCATCAGGTTGTTGGCATCGCCGCCGCCGAAGGCGTAGATCCAGCCCATGACGAAGCTGACGCCGGAAGCGCCGCCCTTGATGCCGTTATAACCGAACTGCTTCGGATGTTCCTTGGCCCATGCGGCGAGCTCGGTGTAGCTCTTCGGCGGGTTCGGAACGAGCGTCGGGTTATAGGCGATCGCCGTCTGGCTGTTGAACATCGGCATGACGTAGCCGTCGACGTCGGAGCCGAGAGCGTTCTTGGCGTTGTCGCGGGAGACGAGCTTGCCGGTGTCGATCGCGCTGCGATACTTTTCGAGATAGCCCTTCTGGACCATCGGGCCGGCGAACTTTTCGTGGACGACGGCGACGTCGATATCCCAGTTTGCCGTGTTGGCAGCCTGCTGGGCGTCGAAGCGCTCGAGGATCTTCTGCGAGCCGGCATCGCCGGGACCGGTGCCGACGGCACGGACGGTGTTGCCCGGATAGGTCTTTTCAAAGAGCGGTCCGAGATACTGGTTGATGTAATCGACCATGTTCTGGTCGCCGGCGGTTGCGACGGTCAGCTCATCGGCCTTGACGGGCAGGACGGCGAGGGCGACGGCGAAAGCTGCATAGGTCAGTCTTTTCATGAGTGCTCTCCAGGGTTCAAAGGAATAAAGTCATGCGTGGGCTTTCCCGGCCGCGGACCGGGAAATGGAAATGGCCGGGTTGGACTCCGGCGAATTGAAGAGGAAAAGCGCGTCCGGCCCGACATGGACCTGCACGCGGTCGCCGGGCTCGAAGGCGCGCGGCGCATCGGCCATGATCTCGCGATCGCCAAGCCGCACAGAATGGCGCCAGTGGCCGCCGGGATAGCTGACGGCGGGTGACTTCGCCGGTAAAGGTCATGCCGGGCGCCGCGATCGGCGTATCCATCGGCAGGAGCTGCGCCGCTTCCGGCCGGAAGCGGGCTTCGACCGCGCCTGACTGCAGCTGGCGGCCGAGAAGCGCCACACTGCCCGCGGCATTCGCTGGCCCGGCGGCGATATGGAAACTGTCGCCCTGCGGGCTGCCTTCCAGGAAGAGCACGTTCTCGGCGCCCATGAAGGCGGCGACGAAGGCCGAGGCCGGACGATTGTAGACGTTCTCGGGCGTACCCTGCTGGGCGATCTCGCCGGCATTCAGGATGACGATCCGGTCGGCCATGACCATGGCCTCTTCGCGATCGTGCGTGACGTGGACGGCGGTGATGCCGAGGCGCTTCTGCAGCGCGCGCAATTCATGGCGCACCGTCAGGCGGATGCGGGCGTCGAGATTGGAAAGCGGTTCGTCGAGCAGCAGGATCTCGGGGTCGACCGCCAGCGCGCGGCCAAGGGCGACACGCTGGCGCTGGCCGCCAGAGAGCGCTGCCGGTTTGCGCGCTCCGAGCCCATCGAGACCGAGAAGTTTCTGCATGGCATTGACCCGCTCGGCGATCGCTGCCTTGGCGACACCCTTGAGCTTCAGACCGTAGCCGATGTTCTGCGCCACCGTCATGTGCGGCCACAGCGCATAGGACTGGAAGACCAGCGCCATGCCGCGCTTGTCCGGCGGCATGTAGGTCACGTCGCGCTGGCGCACCGAGACGGTGCCGGAGGAGGGGGCGATGAAGCCTGCCAGAACGCGCAGCAGCGTCGTCTTTCCGCAGCCGGAAGAGCCGAGCAGCGCCACGAATTCGCCGCGCTGGATGCTGAGGTTGATATCGTTCAGAACCTTGGTGTTGCCATATCTGCAGGCAACAGAATTCAGTTCCAGAAACGCGTCCTGGTTCATCGTGTCTCCTCCCATTGCACGGCTGTGCAACCCGATCCCGAGCTTAGTAGAATGTTTGTTTAACAGCCAGATGACATGGCGGATTTTTTTGTGCTGCAGCGCAATGCAAAGCCGGCTAAGGCCACGTTTATGCTTATGTTTTCCGCAGCATTTTCTCTAAATTAAGCCTGTCTTGACAGCAGGAAACGTTTCTGAATACTATCGTAAACGTTTACGGGATGCGTTTTCGGAGGATGGTTGAAGACGCGCCACGGGAGGAAATCAGTGAAACTGAATGCCGTTCTCTGCGGGTGCGGAGCTATGTCCAAAGGCTGGCTGCGCGCGATCAAGGAAACGCCGGCGCTGGCGGATGCGATCGCGATCAGGGGCCTCGTGGATTTGAACCCCGAGGTCGCGCAGGCGCTTGCCGCCGAGTTCGGTCTCGGCGACGCCGTGATCGGCACAGATCTCAACGACGTCATCGCGCAGACCAGGGCCGATGTCGTCTTCGACGTGGTCATTCCCGCCGCGCGCTTTGCCGTCGTTTCGGCGGCCTTGAAGGCCGGCTGCCATGTGCTCAGCGAAAAGCCGATGGCGACTTCGCTGGCAGAGGGCGCCGCCCTGATCGACCTCGCTGCCGAGGCCGGCAAGGTCCACGCGATCATCCAGAACCGCCGCTTCATTTCGGGTGTGCGCCGCATGCGCCGCTTCGTCGAAAGCGGAGCGATCGGCGATCTCACCGGTATCCATTGCGACTTCTTCATCGCTCCTCATTTCGGCGGCTTCCGCGAGGAGATGGATAATGTCCTGCTGCTCGACATGGCGATCCACACCTTCGATGCGGCGCGCTACGTCGCCGGCAAGAAGCCGCTCGCCGTCTACTGCGTCGAGAAGAACCCGAAGGGATCCTGGTACCGCCACGGCGCCTCGGCCAATGCCACTTTCGAATTCGCCGATGACGTGGTCTTCACCTATCGCGGCTCCTGGTGCGCCGAAGGCGAACGCACCAGCTGGGAAAGCGAATGGCGCCTCGTCGGCTCGAAGGGGATGCTGACCTGGGATGGCGCCGAGAATTTCAGCGCCGCCGTCTCCGGCGCCGAACCCGGTCTGCTGCATGGCTTCACGCCCGTCGAGGTCCCCGGTCCTGAGCATGACGAAGAGACGCACGGCCATGCCAGCGTGATCGCCAGCTTCATCGAGGCGATCCGCTCGGGCCAGCGGCCGGAGACGGCCAGTTCCGACAATATCAGAAGCCTTGCCATGGTCTTCGGCGCCATCGAGAGCGCGAAGACGGGCAAGCGCGTCGAAATTTCAGCATAAGGAATGAGAACGTGAGCAACCCCGCAAAATCCATCCGCATCGGCACCATGATCAGCGCCTCGAGTGGCGGCGCCGCCGAGCGCATAAGCCAGATCGCCGGCATGGGTTTCGAAAGCTTCGAGCCCTTCTTCTGGCAGACGACGAATGGGCAAGATCTCGCCGAGCTCGGCAAGCGCTGCAAGGATGCGATCGGCGACCGCGACATCACGATCTCGACGCTCGGCATGTTCGGCAATCCGCTGGAGGAAACCGAGATCGACCTGCAGACGCTGCAGGGCTGGAAGGATTGCATCGACAACGCCCATCATTTCGGCGCCACCTGCGTGGCCGGCTTTACCGGCCGCATCCGCGGCAAGGTGCTGACCGACAGCCTGCCGCGCTACAAGCAGATCTGGAGCGAACTTGCGAAGCGCGCGGCCGACAAGGGCGTCAGGATCGCCTTCGAGAACTGCGCCATGGACGGCAACTGGGCGGCCGGCGACTGGAACATCGCCCATAATCCGGATGCCTGGGAGCTGATCTTCAACGAGACGCCGGATGACAATATCGGCCTCGAATGGGAACCCTGCCACCAGATGGTCTATCTCATCGAACCGCTGCCGCAGATCCGCAAATGGGCCTCGAAGATCTTCCACGTCCACGGCAAGGACGCGACGATCCGCTGGGACGTCATCAAGGAACACGGCATTTTCGGCAAGGAAAAGTTCGTCTTCATGCGCACGCCAGGCTTCGGCGACAGCAACTGGACCGACATCATTTCCGAGCTTCGCCTCGCCGGCTGGTCGGGCTCGATCGACATCGAAGGCTGGCACGACCCGGTCTATCGCGACGCGCTTGAAATGACCGGCCAGGTCCATGCGCTGAACCACCTGAAGCATGCCCGGGGCGGCGATTTTGTTGCTGATCCCGGCTGAGTGACCTATCGTGCGGCGTGCGCGGGCGGAGGAGGCCAGGCGTGCAACGCGATCATTAAAGCTTTCGCGGCATGGCCGCTTTTGGGAGGAAAGTATGAAAGCGATATCAAAACTTGCGTTGGCGCTCGGCGTTTCGATGCTGCTGTCCACCACCGTCCATGCCGAGGACAAGACCTTCAAGATCTGGTGGTTCGAAGAGCCGACGACGGCACAGGGTATTGTCTGGCAAAAGGCGCTCGAGGAATTCAAGAGCAAGCACCCCGACGTCACCGTTAGCTTCGAGCAAAAGACCTTCCAGCAGCTGCAGGCCTCCGGCGGCATGATCCTCAATTCCGATCAGGCGCCTGACGTTCTTGAATACAACAAGGGCAATGCGACGGCCGGCCTAGTCGCAAGTCAGGGACTGCTGACCAATCTTGACGACTATGTGAAGAAGGAAGGCTGGGACAAGATCCTCAACGAAGGCGACTTCGTCCTCAGCCGTTATGACGAGAAGGGCATCTATGGCTCTGGCCCTGTCTGGGGTGTCTCGGTTTTCGGCGAATATGTCTCCTGCTTCTACAATATCGATATGTTCGAAAAGGCGGGCATCAAGCCGCCGTCGACGCTCGAAGAGTGGGTCGCCGCCATGGACGCCTTCAAGCAGAAGGGCCTGACGCCTCTCGCGCTCGGTGCGATCGACACCAGCGGCCAGCATCTGCTTGCCTCGCTCGCCTATACCAAGGCCGATGATACCTGGATCCAGAACTATCAGGGTTTGAAGGCGCCGCTTGATGGCGCGCCTTATCTCTACGCCGCTCAGACGCTCGTGGACTGGGTCAGCAAGGGTTACATCAGCAAGGACTCGACGGGGATGAAGGACCCTGACGCGGCCCTGCTGTTCACTTCCGGCAAGGCGCCGATGTATGTCTCTGGCACATGGAATCTCGGCACTTTCGCTTCGACCATCAAGGACTTCAAGTGGGGCCAGTTCGTCATCCCGACACCGAAATACTCGGTTGGTTCGACGGGCAATCTCTGGGTCGTCCCCAAGGGCAGCAAGAATCCTGATCTCGCTGCAGAATGGATCAGTCTGACGCTGTCGCCGAAGTATCAGGCCGAACTCGCCAATGCCGGCGGCGTAGCGATCGCCGCGGATCCTTCCGCAATCACCAACCCCATCGGCAAGAACGCTGCCACAGTCTTCAAGCAGATCTCTGACAAAAGCGGCCTTGGTTTCTATCCTGACTGGCCGGTCCCCGGCTACTACGATGTGCTCAATCAGAAAGACACGGGCCTGTTTCAGGGCAGTCTGACTGCGGAGCAATTCGTCGAACAGATCAAGCAGGTCTACGACGACGCGCAGGAAAATCAGTAGTCGATGCTCTGAGTTTTGGGCTGCGCCTTCAGGTGCGGCCCTATCAGACTGAAGGAAGAACTGAATGGCAGTATCCGGCCGGCAATTTGGCGACAGTTGGCGCAGCTATAGCCTCTACCTGATCCCGGGGTTGATCGGTTTCGTTCTGATCGTACTCATACCGCAGCTTGCCAACCTCGGCCTCAGCTTCACCGCCTGGAAGGGCGTTGGAACGCCGCGGCCGGTCGGCCTGCAGAACTATAGCCGTCTGCTGACGGACGACCAGTTCTGGGGATCGATGTATCACACGCTGCTGTTTATCGTCTCGATGACGGTGATACCGGTGTGCATTGGTCTGGTGCTCGCGGCGGTGCTGTTCGACTATGTCAGGGACCAGTTCGGCGACTGGGTTTCCAGCTTCTTCAGGGCCGGGTTTTACCTGCCGCAGATTCTCCCCGTCACGGTCGCGGGCGTTCTCTGGGGATGGATTCTCAATCCGGTCGGCGTGATCAACATCACCTTGAAGGCGATAGGGCTCGATGGTCTCGCCCAAAACTGGATCGGCGACGCGACAT
Source organism: Rhizobium sp. OAE497 (assembly GCF_040546565.1). NCBI lineage: Bacteria > Pseudomonadati > Pseudomonadota > Alphaproteobacteria > Hyphomicrobiales > Rhizobiaceae > Rhizobium > Rhizobium sp. OAE497. The sequence goes on along the minus strand of NZ_JBEPOA010000002.1, from coordinate 109,451 downwards.
ACGCGCTCGCCGCCGTCTCGCTCGTCATCGTCTGGATACAGGTCGGCTATTGCCTCGTGGTGTTCATGGCCGGGCTCTCGCGTATCGACCCTTCTCTCTACGAAGCCGCCGAGCTGGATGGTGCGCACTGGTGGAGCCGATTTGTCACCATCACCATTCCGCTGTTGGCGCCCGAGATTTTCGTGGTCGTGCTGACCACTCTTATTGCGGCGCTCAAAGTCTTCGCGCCAATCTTTGTCATCACCGCCGGTGGGCCCGACAATGCCACGCTGGTGCCTTCCTATCTGACCTATTACCACTTCTTTACGACGCAGCGTGTCGGCTACGCCGCAGCGATCGCGGTCGTGCAGACGATCCTGACGATCGCCCTGGCAGTCATCTTCCTGCGCTTTCAAAGCCGTCAAGAGCCGAAGGATTAGATATGGCCGATTTGGTTCTCAGCGACGATACGGCCAAGGCCGGCACCACGGCGACAGCGCACCGTTCGCGTCGTGATCCGATGCGCTGGGTGGTGCTGGCCATCCTGTTCCTGCTCCTGGCCTTCACGCTCTTTCCGTTCTTCCTTGCGCTGCTCAATGCCGTGAAGACGAGCGCCGAATATGCGGTCGGCGGGCCGCTCTCGATTCCCAAGTCGATCGACCTTACGGCGATCGAAAAATTCTGGACGGCGTCCGACTTTAGCCGAAAGCTGCTCAACAGCGTGGTGATCAGCCTCAGCGTGGCAGTGTTGGGCGTGTTGATAAGCCTGTTCAACGCCTATGCCATTGCAGTCGGCAAAGTGCCGGGCTCGCGTCTTATTCTGGTGGTCTTCCTTCTCGGCATCATGGTGCCGCAGGAGTCGGTGATCTACCCCCTCTACTACATGGCAAAGGCGACTGGCCTCTACGATACGCAGCTGTCCGTCATCATCATTTTCGCTGTCTTGCAAAGCGCTTTCGGGACCTACCTGCTGTCGACGGTGCTCAGCACCTTTCCGAAGGAGATACTTGAGGCAGCCGAAATGGATGGCTCCACTCATTGGAAGACATTGTGGTTCGTCATCGTCCCGGTGCTGCGCCCTACGCTCATGGTCCTGGGCACCTTCTTCTTCATCTGGACGTGGAATGAGTTCCTGATCCCGCTGGTCATGCTGGTCTCCAACAACAACCAGACGGTCTCCGTCGCGATGGGCCTTACCCGCGGCCAGAACATGTCGGACCCCGTCTTGCAGGCCTCGGCGGCCTTCCTGGGCATCATACCGACGGTGATCTTCTTCCTGATCTTCCAGCGTACGCTAACGCGCGGCATTGCAGCAGGAGCGGTCAAGTGAGGACGTTTTCCACCTTTAGCCACATCATCGACCCCAATCCGGGATCAGCAAGGTTTTCCGCATGAACCAGGATATCCAGATCGAGCTCTCCGGAATCGAGAAGCATTACGGCGCCTACCACGCCCTCAAGAACATCAACCTGACGATCCCGAAGGGGCAATTCGTGGCGCTGGTCGGCCCTTCCGGCTGCGGAAAGTCGACGCTGCTGCGCTCGCTCGCGGGGCTGGAAAGGATTACCGGCGGCACGATGAAGATCGCCGGAGACGTGATGAACGACGTGCCACCGCGCATGCGCGATATTGCCATGGTGTTCCAGTCCTACGCGCTCTATCCGCATATGACGGTGGAGCAGAACCTTACCTATTCGCTGCGGATGCGGAAGGTGCCGAAGCCCGAGGCGAAGCGCAAGGCTGAAGAAGTGGCGGCGATCGCCGGTTTGGGTGGCCTCCTGGACCGGTATCCGCGCCAGCTTTCGGGCGGCCAGCGCCAGCGCGTCGCAATGGGCCGCGCCATCATCCGCAATCCGAAGGCCTTCCTGTTCGACGAGCCACTCTCCAATCTCGATGCTGCATTGCGCGTTTCGATGCGCAAGGAAATCCGCGCCTTGCACGACCGGCTGCATGCGACATCGGTCTATGTCACGCATGACCAGATCGAAGCCATGACCATGGCCGACCATGTCGTCGTCATGCGCGACGGCATCATCGAGCAGCAGGGCAAGCCGCTCGATCTCTATGACAGGCCGGCCAACAAGTTCGTCGGCGGCTTCATCGGTTCACCGGCGATGAATTTCGTCCCTGCAATCGTCGGTGAAGACGGACGGAGCCTGATCCTGGATTTCGGGACAGTGAAGCAAACCATCGCCTCCGGCCACCAGCTACAGCCTGGTCTCAAGGTGACGGCAGGACTGCGGCCCGAGCATCTCGCGATTACCGGTCCGGGGCAGGGCACCTTCGACGTGCCGGTCGCCTTCGTGGAATCGACGGGCTCGTCGACCTTCGTCGCGACCGCAACGACGCCGGAGCTGACGATCGTCCAGACCGGCCGCAGCGGCGCGCATGCGGGCGAAACCATCGGCGTCACCGTCGATCCGGCCCATCTTCATCTTTTCGACGAAACGAGCGGCGTCAGGATCTGACGCCGCCCTCAATCTTCAGTGAACCAGGCGTCAGCGCCCGCCTTCCATCTTGCGGTGGCGCTGGTTGGTGCCGTTGACGCCGTAGGGATATTGGCCGGGCGTCGGCGCGCTGATGTCCGTCAGGCGCTGCGTTTCCTCATCCGAGAGCGTCAGCTTGGCGGCGCCGAGATTGTCGGCGAGCTGCTCGGTGGTGCGGGCGCCGAGGATGACCGAGGTGACGGCCGGGCGCGCCGCGACCCAGGCGAGTGCCACCTGCGCCATGCTGACACCGCGTGCCCTGGCGATTTCCTCGACGGTGGCGATGATATCCCAGGTGCGCTCCTGCGCATTGCGGGCTTCATAGGCCTCGCCGCCACGCTTCGGGTTTTCGCCGAGACGCGTGGCACCGGTCGGCATCTGGTCGCGTTTGTATTTGCCCGTCAGCCAGCCGCCGCCGAGCGGCGACCAGGGAAGCAGGCCCATGCCGGCATCCTGGCAGGCGGCGACGATCTCGAGCTCGATATCGCGCATCAGCAGATTGTACTGTGGCTGCAGCGTCACCGGCCGGGTATAGCCTTGCGCCTTGGCGATTTCGGAGGCCTTGGCAATGTGCCAGCCGACATAGTTCGAGAAGCCGTAATAGCCGATCTTGCCGGCCGAAACGGCGTCGTCGAGGAAGCGCAACGTCTCCTCGATCGGCGTCAGCGCGTCCCAGGCATGCATCTGGTAGAGATCGATATGATCGACGCCGAGGCGTTTCAGAGAGGCATTAAGCGCGGCATGCAGATGCTTGCGCGACAGGCCGATATCGTTAGGTCCGTCGCCCATCGGGAAGCGGCCCTTGGTGGCGATCACGGCCTGTTTGGCCTCCGTCGGCCGGGCCTTCAGCCAGCGGCCGGTGATCTCTTCGGAGACGCCGGCGCTATAGACGTCGGCGGTATCGATGAAATTGCCGCCCCAGGCGAAATAGTCGTCGAGCAGCTTGTGCGAAGTGGCTTCATCCGACTCCGCGCCGAATGTCATGGTCCCGAGGCAATAGGCGGTCACGATCGTGCCGCTCGGGCCGAGCTTGCGATAATCCATTGAAAATCCTCCATTTCAAAAGACATGGCAAGCTACCGCGCCGTGCCGTCACACACAACGCTTGCTCTCTCAATCGTGAACGGCTGGAGGGGCCGGATTAGCGAAAACGGACGTTCGCGCGTGTCAGCTGGTCGACTGACGAGCAGCCCATCAGCTTCATGCCGCGCTCGAGCTCTGCCTGCATCAGCGTCAGCGCCCGCTCCACCCCGGCCTGGCCGGCACCGGCCAGCGGGAAGAGGTAGTAGCGGCCGAGGCCGACGGCTTTTGCGCCGAGCGACAGCGCCTTCAGCACATGGGTGCCGCGCTGCACGCCGCCATCGATCATCACGTCGATCTTGTCGCCGACGGCATCGACGATTTCAGCCAGCTGGTCGAAGCCGCTGCGCGAGCCGTCGAGCTGGCGGCCGCCGTGGTTGGAGAGCACGATGCCCGTGCAGCCGATATCGATCGCGCGCTTGGCGTCCTCGACGGTCATGATGCCCTTGAGGCAGAACTGGCCGCCCCAGGTCTTCACCATTTCGGCGACATCGTCCCAGTTCATGGCGGGATCGAGCATCTCGGTGAAGTAGCGGCTGATCGACATGGTGCCGCTGCCCATGTCGACATGGCTGTCGAGCTGCGGCAGTTTGAATTTCTCATGCGTGAAGAAGTTGAGCGCCCAGCCCGGTTTGACGGCGAATTGCGCGATGCCCGCGAGGTTCAGCCGGAACGGGATGGAGAAGCCGGTGCGCTTGTCGCGCTCGCGGTTGCCGCCGGTGATGCTGTCGACGGTCAGCATCATGACCTGGACGCCCGCTTCCTTGGCGCGCGCCATCATCTCGCGATTGAGGCCGCGGTCCTTGTGGAAATAGAACTGGTAGACCTGCGGCGCGCCGCTGATGCGCCGCGCTTCTTCGAGGCTCACCGTACCGAGCGAGGAGACGCCGAACATCGTGCCGAACTTGCCGGCTGCCCGCGCCACCGCGCGCTCGCCCTCGTGATGGAACAGCCGCTGCAGCGCCGTCGGCGAGCAATAGACCGGCATCGCCAGCCGCTGGCCCATGACCGTGACCGACATGTCGACATTGCTGACGCCGCGCAGAACGCTCGGCAGCAGATCGCAGCTTTCGAAGGAGAACGTGTTGCGCCGGTAGGTCACCTCGTCGTCTGCCGCGCCATCGATGTAGTTGAAGATCGGGCCGGGAAGGCGGCGCTTCGCGAGGCGGCGGAAGTCGTGGAAGTTATGGCAATCCGTAAGGCGCATGTTTTGGACCAGAATCTCGTTGTCGCAGGGCTCTGCTTGCTTGGGATTGATCGGCGGCGCATCCCACTATGGATGGAGCGCGCTGCGCTGTTTCAGGACTTTGGCGCGGCGCGGCTGAAGATATCAAGGCCGCTAGCGCCTTTATACACATCGATGCGGCGCGGTCGATGAATCTGCGGCTCTCATTCTCTCTCTCTGCCTCCCAGCTCTCGCGGCATTCACGCCGCGCCTTCTGTCTTGGCACAAACTTACGGGACTTGCAAAGATCACTCATATGTGAAAATGATCTTCACATAAGAAAACTCATCGCCGGGAGGAGGCATGATCGTGGGCCAGGAGCCGACAGTCGGGATTTCGTCCACGCATCCGTCCGACATGCCGCAGGCGCATGCCGATCTGCCGGTCTGGAATGCCGAAAACTGGTTCTATGAGGACTGGCCGGAGGGCCAGAAGATCCGCTCGCTGCGCCGCACGATCGGCGAGAGCGACAGCCACCTCTTCAATGTGCTGGTGACCGACATCCATCCCTATGTGCAGGATCAGATGTTTGCGGAAAAGGAAGGCGTGTTCGGACGGCGGCTCGTTGCCGGTGCCTTCGTCTTCTCGGCCGGGCTCGGGCTTGTCGCCACCAACTGCGTCAACGCCTTTTCCTACGGCTACGACAAGCTGCGCTTCATCAAGCCGGTCTTTATCGGCGACACGATCTACACGATCCGCACCAACCTCGACAAACGCCCCCGCTACAAGGAGCTCGGCCTGATCAGGGCGAGCTACGAGGTCTTCAAGGGCGAGGGCGAACTGGTGCTCTACTGCGAGCACCTGCAAACCGTGAAATACAGGAACCCGGCCGATTTTGCCGGCCAGACAGAAAAGTAAGATGCAATGACGCAATCCAGCGATCTCCCTCTGAGCGGCCTTGTCGTCGTCGACATGAGCCAGTTCCTCTCCGGCCCCTATTGTTCGCTGCGCCTGATGGATCTCGGTGCGCGGGTCATCAAGATCGAGCGGCCCGACGGCGGCGATCTCTCGCGCCGGCTCTATCTCAGCGACACGGAAATCGGCGGTGACTCGACGATCTTCCACGCCATCAACCGCGCCAAGGAAAGCCTGGCGATCGACCTGAAGAACGAGGCCGACCTGAAGGCGCTGCGCACGCTGCTTCTGAAGGCTGATGTGCTCATCCAGAACTTTCGCCCCGGTGTCATCGAGCGGCTCGGGCTGCATTACGATGCGGTGAAAGAGATCAATCCGCGCCTCGTCTATGCGTCGATCAGCGGCTATGGCGAGGAGGGCCCCTGGGTGAAGCGTCCCGGTCAGGATCTGCTGGCGCAATCGCGCTCCGGGGTGATGTGGCTGAATGGCGATGAGGACCAGGGACCTGTGCCGTTCGGTCTGGCGATCGGCGATATGCTCGCCGGTGCCGCCGCCTGTCAGGGTATCCTGGCAGCGCTCGTTCGCCGGGGGATCACCGGCAAGGGCGCGCATGTCGAGACCAGCCTGCTCGAGGCGCTCGTCGACTTCCAGTTCGAGGTGCTGACCACGCATCTGAACGATGGCAAGCGGCTGCCGAAGCGATCGAATTTCCGCAGCGCCCATGCCTATCTCGCAGCTCCTTACGGCGTCTACGCTGCTGCGGACGGCTATCTCGCGATCGCCATGACGCCGATCCCGAAGCTTGCCGATCTTCTGGAAATGCCGGAGCTCGATCCCTATCGCGACGATCCCTCAAGCTGGTTCCAGCAACGTGATCTGATCAAGGAGCTGATCGCCAGGCGGATCGCCACGAAGACCACCGACGAGTGGCTGGCAATCCTGGAACCCGCCGATATCTGGTGCGCCAAGGTTCTAAACTGGAACGAGTTGATGGAAAGCGAAGGCTTCAAGTCGCTCGACATGCTGCAGACGGTGACTCGCGAGGACGACGTCTCCATTCTGACCACCCGCTCGCCGCTCCGCGTCGATGGCGCCCGGCCGGTCTTTCATCGCGCTGCGCCGCGCATCGGCGAACATAGCGCGGCCATCCGCAAGGAGTTCGGGCTATGAGCAGGATCACGCTGAAGGGAATGACCTGGAACCATCCGCGCGGCTACGACCCGATGGTTGCCTGCTCGCGGCTGTTCGAGGAACAGACGGGCACTGCAATCCATTGGGAAAAGCGGTCGCTGCAGGACTTCGAGACCTATCCGGTCGAGGAATTGGCGCGCGCCTATGACCTGATCGTCATCGATCATCCGCATGTCGGCCAGATCACCGGCGAGAAGTGCCTGTTGCCGCTCGATGTACCCGGCCGCGAGGCCGAGCGCGAAGCCTTGAAGAAAGGCAGCGTTGGCGCCTCCTATCCGAGTTATCTCTGGGACGGGCGCCAATGGGGCTTCCCGATCGATGCGGCAACGCAGGTGCAGGCCTACCGTCCGGACCGGATCGAAAAGCCCGCCGCGACCTGGCAGGAGGTTCTCAATCTCGCCCGAAAAGGGCAGATGCTGCTGCCGCTCCGCCCGCCGCATACGCTGATGACCTTCTATACGCTGTCGGCCAATCGCGGGCATCCGTGCCAGACGGAAGCCGGCCAATTGATCGATCCGGCCGCTGGCGCCGAAACCGTCGAAATGATGCGGGAGATTGCTGACCTCATCGACCCCGAATGTTTCGAGATGGATCCGATCGCGGTCTTCGAGCGCATGGCGCTCGCCGATAGCCCGATTGCCTGCGTGCCGTTGATCTACGGCTACATCAATTATTCGATCGACGGTTTCCGCGAGAGCCTGATCAAGTTCGCCGACATTCCGGTCGCCGGAAATCTCGGTCCGGTCGGTTCGGCGCTGGGTGGTACCGGCATTGCGGTTTCGGCCTTCTCAAGCCATCCGCAGCAGGCGCTCGACTTCGCTTACTGGATTTCCGGCGCGGACATCCAGCGCAGTCTCTATACGAGCTCGGGCGGTCAGGCAGGGCATGCCGCTGCATGGGAAGACGACGCGGCGAATGCGGCGACGGCGGATTTCTACCGTGGTACCCGCGCCACCCTCGAGGGCGCCTGGGTTCGGCCCCGCCACGACGGTTACATGGCCTTCCAGCAGCGGGGATCCGACAGGTTGAACGAAGGCCTGAAGGGGAAACAGAGCGCAGCCGTGATCGTTGCCGATCTGAACAGGCTCTTTGCAGAGAGCTTCTGAAGCCCTGCTATCGTGGCGCCCGTTTCCGTGTCCGGCAGCGAGCGCCACGTCCTGTTAAGCGAGATTCCAGAGCTTCCTGGCATTGCCCGAGAAGACCTTCGTCCGCTCGCTCTCGCTATTGGCTGAAAACAGCGCATGGGTCGTCGCGACCCATGTCGAGAGGCCGCCGCCCAGCGTGCAGACCGGCCAGTCGCTGCCCCAGACGAGGCGATCCCAGCCAAAGCTTGACGTGACATGCTCGACATAGGGCCGCAGCGTCTCGACGTCCCAGGTCCCGGCATCGGCATAGGCGACGATGCCCGAGACCTTGCAGATGACGTTCGGCCGCTTGGCCATGTCCCGGATACCGTCGTTCCAGACATCGTACGCGCCGCTGCTGATCGCCGGAACGCCGCAATGATCGAGGACGAATTGCACATCCGGCGCCAGATCGACGAGCGCCATCGCCCGGGTCATCTGATGCGGCAAAACGCAGAGGTCGAAGGTCAGGCCGGTGCCCGACATGCGCTTGATGTTTTCGCGAAACAGGGCGCCTTCGGAGAGATCATCCGGAACGACGTGGAGAACGCGCCGGAAGCCCTTCACGAAGGGATCGGCCACCTGACGCTCAAGATAGGCTGCAAAGCCTTCCTCTTCCGGGCGGCAGGAGGCGATGACGCCGCGGATCAGATTGCCGTCACCCTGCGAAAGCTCCCGGACGACGTCCGTCTCCCGCTGGATTTCGCCGGGATAGACGTCCACTTCCATATGCAGCGCCGCATCGATGCCGCAGCGGCGGGCTTCCGTCGCATAGGTGCTGTAGAGGAAGTCCTGATTGAGCGCCGGGACGCCGGAGAGCCAGGGGTAGTTCAGTTTCGACTTGTTGATCAGGTGCAGGTGGGTGTCGATAAGCAAAGCGTCCTCCCCGTTTTGCGGCTTATGCAGAGATCATTCAGATAGGAAATAGGCCTAGAACTTCACGTTGACATCGGATCCGACGAGCAGAGACAGCTGTTCCGCCGTCTTCTGTAGGTGGGTGATCGTACGGGTGATGTCAGGCGCGCTCGGCGCGTTGACCAGCGCGATATAGGGGCAGGTGAGGGCGGCGATGCCGCGTCCGTCCGGTCCCAGGATCGGTGCCGAGAGGTTGTAGACGCCGGCCGTCTGGGCGCTGGCCATCATCTCGTAGCCCCGCTCGCGGATCTGGTCGAGCCGCTCGTAGAATTCCGGCGTCAGCCGCGGATCGTCCTTGCTGCGCACATGCTCGGCGATCATCAGTTCGCGCTCTTCGGCATCCCGGAAGGCCAGCAGGACATGGCCGGAGCCGGTGTCGAACAGGTTCACATGAGAGCCGACGCGGATGGAGATGCCCCAATAGTCCGGCGCTTCCTGCTGGGCGATGACAACGGCATAGCCGCGGTCGAAGACGGCGAGATGGTTTGCCTGCCGGCTCTTCTGCGCCAGATCGCGCATCAGCGGCGTCGCGAAGGATGCCAGGCGGCGGGTCGGCGCGTGCAGCTGCGACAGGCCGAAGAGCTTGAGCGTCAGCGCAAAGCGGTCGCCTTCGAGCTTCGTCACATAGCCGCGGCGCACCAGGCGGTCGAGCATTCGGTAGAACTCGTTCGGGCTGCGGTCGAGCCGCTTCGATATTTCCGCCTGCGTCAGGCCGTCCTCGACGCTGGCCAGCAGTTCCAAAATGTCGAGACCCTTGTCGAGCGCCGGGGCGCGGTAGCGGTCTGCGTCATCCATGTCCATGTGCGATCTCCCATGAATGATAGTTGCATATACGCAGACGGACCATTCGAGAAGGGAAAGTTCCGCTTGACGCAGGAACTTTCTTGTCGTTTGTATATAAACATAAAACTCATATGTGAGAGTCGGCGAACTTGAACAAGGTCGCCGTTGTGGAGGAGAGGAACATGAAAAGATTGATAGCCAGCCTCGCGGCTGGGATTTCGCTATTTGCATCCGTGGCCAATGCGGCCGATCTGCCGGGCAAGTTCGAAGGTGTGACCATCGATGCCAAGCTGATCGGCGGCCAGCAGTACGAGCCGCTCTATGCGCGCATCGCCGAGTGGGAGAAGGAGACCGGCGCCAAGGTCAACGTTCTCTCGAAGAAGAACTATTTCGAACTCGACAAGGAAATGAAGTCGGACCTGGCTTCGGGCGACATCAAGTGGTGCGTCGGTTCCAACCATTCGTCCTTCGCGCCGATCTACGAAGGCCTCTATGCCGACCTGAAGCCGCTTCTGCCGGCCGATGAAATCGCCAAGTTCGTCGACTCGACGATCTCCGCTTCGACGATCGACGACAAGCTGGTCATGCTGCCGCGCGCCCAGTTCGACGTTTCGGCCATGTATTACCAGAAGAGCCTCTACACCGACGAAGCCAAGAAGAAGGCGTTCAAGGAAAAGTACGGTTATGACCTCGCGCCGCCGGACACCTGGAAGCAGGTTTCCGACCAGGCGATCTTCTTCGCCAACCCGCCGAATTTCTTCGGCACGCAGTTCCCCGGCAAGGAAGAGGCGATCAACGGCCGCTTCTTCGAAATGCTGGTCGCCGAGGGCGGCGAGTATCTCGACAAGGACGGCAAGCCGGCTTTCAATTCGGATGCCGGTGTGCGCGCTCTCGACTGGTTCGTGAACATGTACAAGGCGAAGGCCGTTCCTGCCGGCACGACCAACTACCTCTGGGATGACCTCGGCGCCGGCTTCGCCTCGGGCACCGTGGCGCTCGATCTCGACTGGCCTGGCTGGGCCGCTTACTTCAATGACCCGAAGAACTCGAAGATTGCCGGCAATGTCGGCGTGATCGTCCAGCCTGCCGGTTCTTCCGGCAAGCGGACCGGCTGGTCCGGTCACCACGGCTTCTCGGTCACCGAAGCCTGCGAGCACAAGGATGCGGCGGCCTCGCTCGTCTGGTTCCTCACCAATGAGGATTCGCAGAAGATCGAAGCTGCGAACGGCACCCTGCCGACCCGCAAGGCGGTCTGGGATTGGGATATCCAGCAGGCTGCAAGCGACCCTTACAAGAAGGAAGCTCTCGGCGCCTTCCAGGAAGCCATGAAGCATGCCTTCCCGGTTCCGCGCACGCCTGAATGGATCGAGATTTCCAACGCGGTCTATCCGGAACTGCAGTCGGCCATCCTTGGCGACAAGACCTCCAAGGAGGCTCTCGACGCTGCAGCCGACAAGGCGACCAACATCCTCAAGGACGCTGGCGCTCTCTGATCCTGTCATAACAGGTCCCGCATCCGGAAACGGGTGCGGGGCTTCATTTTTGGAAGACCGGAGCTTCTTGCAGGCTCCCTCCTGCAGTCCAGGCGCCGGATATGGCGTGGACAGGTCGCTCGATGTTCAAAAAAATTCCGACACCCATTCTTCTGCTCCTGCCGGCCATCATCGTGCTGGCGGCAGTCGTCTTGGTTCCCCTGCTGCTTTCGCTCTATTCCAGTTTCACGCCGTTCCGGCTGACCCGGCCGCAGACGCTCTATGTCTTCGTCGGCCTGCGCAACTACATGCGCATCCTCACCGATCCGGTGTTTCTCGCCGCTTTCGTGCGCACCGTCGTACTGCTGACGATAGCGCTCAATCTCGAAATGCTGCTCGGTCTCGGCCTGGCGCTGCTCGTCAACAAGGCGACCATGGGCCAGCGCGTGCTGCGCACCATGATGATGTTCCCGATGATGTTTTCGCCGGTGCTCGTCGGCTTCCAGTTCAAGTTTATGTTCAACGACAATGTCGGCCTGATCAACAATGCCCTGCAGGCGCTGGGGCTGACCGACAACGCGATCCCGTGGCTGATTGACGGCAATCTGGCGCTGTTCTCGATCGTCGTCGCCGAGGTCTGGTCGTCAACGGCGGTCTTCGCGATCCTGATCCTGTCAGGACTGCTCGCCATGCCGCAGGAGCCCGTCGAGGCCGCCCGTGTCGATGGCTGCACACCCTGGCAGACCTTCCGCTATGTCATCTGGCCGTTCCTCATGCCCTTCGCCTTCATCGCCATGACGATCCGCTCGCTCGACGTCGCGCGCGCCTATGACATCGTCAAGATCATGACGGATGGCGGCCCGGCGCGGCGCACCGAGCTGCTCTGGACGCTGGTCGGCCGCACCGCCTATGCCGATGCGCAAATGGGCCTTGCCAATGCCATGGCCTATGTCTCGATCATCCTGTCGATCGCCTTCACCGTTTATTTCTTCCGGAAGCTGGCGCTCGCCCGCACCCAAATCGGCGCGGAGTGGTAAGCCATGGATCTCAACGCACAACAACGCCTGCGCCGCCGTATCGGCCGTGTCTTCTATCTGATCGGCCTGTTTCTGGCGATGCTCATCATCTGCCTTCCGGGCTTCTGGATCGTGCTCAGTTCGCTGCGCCCGCCGGTCGAAATCATGGCGAAACCGCCGGTCTGGATTCCGAACGAGCTGTCGCTCGATGCCTACCGCGCGATGTTCTCGGGCATCGGCAAGGGTGGCATTCCGATCTGGGACTACTTCCGCAACTCGCTGATCATCTCGATCACCTCGACGGTGATCGCGCTGGCGATCGGCATGTCCGGCGGCTACGCCTTCGCGCGCTTCCGCTTTGCCGGCAAGTCCGCGACTTTTCTCGGCCTGATGCTGACGCGGTCGGTGCCGGGGATCGCGCTGTCGCTGCCGCTCTTCATCGTCTATTCGCGCATCGGCATCATCGATACGCATTTCGGCCTGATCCTGACCTATGTGGCGCTCAACGTGCCCTTCACGATCTGGCTGATCGACGGCTTCTTCCGTCAGGTGCCGAAAGATCTGGCGGAAGCCGCGCAGATCGACGGCTGCACCCGCTGGCAGGCCTTCTGGAAGGTCGAGTTTCCGCTGGCCGGTCCCGGCATCGCCTCGGCAGGCATCTTCGCCTTCCTCACCTGCTGGAACGAGTACGCACTCGCCTCGCAGCTGACGCGCTCGGTCAACTCGAAGACCCTGCCGGTCGGCCTCCTCGATTATACCGCGGAGTTCACCATCGACTGGCGCGGTATGTGCGCTCTCGCGGTCGTCATGATCGTTCCCGCGCTGGCGCTCACCTTCATCATTCAAAAGCATCTCGTATCCGGCCTGACATTTGGCGCGGTCAAAGGTTGATTTCCCATGGCTCAGGTCTCCCTCAAGAAACTCGTCAAGCGCTACGGCGCACTCGAAATCGTCCACGGCATCGATCTTGATATCGCCGACAAGGAGTTCATCGCGCTCGTCGGTCCGTCCGGCTGCGGCAAGTCCACGACGCTGCGCATGGTCGCCGGTCTGGAGCCGATTTCCGGCGGTGACATCGAAATCGGCGGCCGTGTCGTCAACGATCTGCCGCCGCGCGACCGCAATATCTCGATGGTCTTCCAGTCCTACGCGCTCTATCCGCATATGAGCGTGCGCGAGAACATGGGCTTCTCGCTGAAGATCGCCAAGGTGCCGCAGCCCGAGATCGACCAGCGCGTCAATGAGGCCGCGGCGATCCTCAGCCTCGAAGCCCTGATGGACCGCCGCCCGGCACAGCTCTCCGGCGGCCAGCGCCAGCGCGTCGCCATGGGCCGCGCCATCGTGCGCAATCCCGAGGTTTTCCTGTTCGACGAGCCGCTGTCGAACCTCGACGCCAAGCTGCGCACGCAGATGCGCACCGAGATCAAGAAGCTGCACGCCAAGGTGCAGGCAACGGTCATCTACGTCACCCACGACCAGGTCGAGGCGATGACGCTCGCCGACCGCATCGTCATCATGCGCGATGGCTACATCGAGCAGGTCGGCACCCCGGATGAAGTGTTCAAGCGTCCGGCAACCCGCTTCGTCGCGGGCTTCATCGGCTCGCCGCCGATGAACATTCTCGATGCCACCGTCGATGGCGACAGCGTCGTCTTCGCCAACGGCGATCGCCTGCCGCTGCCGGCGAAATTCAAGAGTGCGGTGACGCAGGGCCAGAAGGTCACCTTCGGCCTGCGCCCCGACGATCTCTTCCCGACCGGTCACGGCCTGGTCACGGGAAGTGCATCGGAGGTCCACGAGGCGAGCCTCCCCGTCAGCATCACCGAGCCGCTCGGCAACGAGACGCTCGTCTTCGTCGAATTCGCCGGCCGGGAATGGGTGGCGCGCATGCTCAATCCGCGGGCGCTGGCAACAGGCGAACAAATCAAGATGAGCTTCGACCTGTCGCAGGCGCATCTGTTTGCAGCCGATACCGGCAAGAGCCTGGCAATCTGAAGGGGAGGAGAGAGACATGGCCCGCATCGAGAAGATTGAAATCCGCATGGTCGACCTTGCTCCCAAGGTCAAGCGCACGGATGCCATCCAGAGCTTCGTCAGCCAGGAAACCCCGATCGTCACGATCACCGATTCCGACGGCGCGACGGGCATTGGTTACAGCTACACGATCGGCACCGGTGGCTCGTCGATCATGCGGCTGCTGTCTGATCACCTCGTCCCGCTGCTGATCGGCGAGGATGCCGATTGCATCGAGGCGATCTGGCACAAGATGGAATTTGCGACGCACGCGACGACCATCGGCGCGATCACCGCCCTGGCGCTCGCCGCCGTCGATACCGCTCTCTGGGATCTCCGGGCCAAGAAGCAGGGGCTGCCGCTGTGGAAGCTCGCGGGCGGCGCCAAGGATAGCTGCCCGCTCTACACCACCGAGGGCGGCTGGCTGCATATCGAGAAGGAAGCGTTGGTCGAAGACGCGCTGCTGGCGAAGTCGAAGGGCTTTTCCGGCTCCAAGGTGAAGATCGGAAAGCCGCATGGCGCCGAAGACTATGCGCGCCTTTCAGCCGTGCGCGCTGCCGTCGGCGATGGCTTCGAGATCATGACGGATTGCAATCAGGGCTTCATGGTCGATGAGGTGATCCGCCGCGCCGCGCGCCTCAAGGAGCTCGACCTTGCCTGGATCGAGGAGCCGCTGCCGGCCGACGATCTCGATGGGCATATCCGCCTGTCGCGCTCGACCGCAACCCCGATTGCCGTCGGCGAGTCGATCTATTCGATCCGCCACTTCCGCGAATATATGCAGAAGGGCGCCTGCTCGATCGTCCAGGTCGATGTGGCCCGTATCGGCGGCATTACCCCCTGGCTCAAGGTGGCGCACGCCGCCGAGGCCTTTGATATCCCGGTCTGCCCGCACTTCCTGATGGAGCTGCATGTCAGCCTGGTCTGCGCGGTGCAGAACGGCAAATATGTCGAGTACATTCCGCAGCTCGATCAGCTGACCACCAAGGGCATGGAGATCCGTGACGGCCGGGCGATCGCGCCGTCCGAACCGGGTCTCGGCATCAGCTGGGATTGGCAGGCCATCGAGGCTCGCTCGATCAAGGAATTCACCCGAGAGTTTCGCGGCTGAGGAGAGTGGCCATGCGGCGCATGGGAATGGTTGTCGGGCTGAAGCCTGAGAAGATCGCGGAGTACAAGGCCCTGCATACGGCCGTCTGGCCGGAGATCCTGGCGCTGATCTCCGAATGCAACATCACCAACTATTCCATCTTCCTGAAAGAGCCGGAAAATCTGCTGTTCGGCTACTGGGAATATACCGGCGAGGATTTCGACGCCGATATGGCGAAGATGGCGGCGCATCCGAAGAACAAGGAATGGTGGGCGGTCTGCATGCCGCAGCAGCAGCCGCTCGAAACCCGCAAGCCCGGCGAATGGTGGGCGATGATGGAGGAGGTCTTCCATCATGACTGAGGCCTTCGATCCAAGCCGTCTGCGGCAATCATGGCCGCGTCCGGCCAAGCCGCGCCCGATCGTGATCTTCGGTGCAGGAAGCATCGTCGGCGACGCACATCTGCCCGCCTACAGGAAGGCCGGGTTTCCCGTCGCAGGCATCTTCGATCCCAATTTTGCCAAGGCGAGCGCGCTCGCCGAGCAATGGGGCACGGTCGCCTTCGCCTCCGAGGACGACGCGCTCAAAACCGAAGGCGCGATCTTCGATCTGGCGACCCCGCCCGCTGCTCATGCCGCAATCCTGTCGAAGCTGCCGGAAGGATCCTTTGCGCTGCTGCAGAAGCCGATGGGCAGCAATCTGCAGGAAGCGACGGAAATCTTGTCGCTCTGCCGTTCCCGTGGGATAAAGGCCGCTGTCAATTTCCAGCTGCGCTTCGCGCCGATTATGCTGGCGCTGAAGGATGCGATCGCCGGGGGACATCTCGGCGAGGTCGTCGATTTCGACGCCTGGCTGGCGCTGGCGACCCCGTGGGGTCTCTGGCCGTTCCTCAAGGGACTGCCGCGTATCGAGATCGCCATGCACTCGATCCATTATCTCGATGTCGTCAGGGACCTGCTCGGCAATCCGCTCGGCATCCATGCCAAGACTATCGGCCATCCGAGCCATGAAGTGGCGCAGACGCGCACCGCCGCGATCCTCGACTATGGCGACAGGATCCGCTGCGCGCTCTCGATCAACCACGACCACGATTTCGGCCGCCGCTTCCAGGCTTGCGAATTCCGCATCTGCGGAACGAAGGGTGCCGCCTATCTGAAGCTCGGCGTCAATCTCGACTATCCGCGCGGCGAGCCGGACGAACTCTGGATCAAGGCCGATGGCGCCGCTGATTGGGTCTCCGTACCGCTCGAGGGAACCTGGTTCCCGGACGCCTTTGCCAACCGCATGGCAAACCTGCAGCGCTTTGCCTCCGGCGAAGACGATGTGCTCATCGGATCCGTCGAAGACGGATGGCAGACGATGGCGCTTGTCGAAGCCGCCTATCAATCGAGCGCGAGCCCGGCGACGCCGCTGAGCCCGCTGCCGAAGGAGTAATTCCGTGTCCGAACAGACCATCCACTACGAAGACTACGCGCTGAATTCCGTTCGCACGACGACGGGACGCACGATCACCGAGACCGACTTCGTCGTCCATGCCGGCCATACCGGCGATTTCTTTCCGCATCACATGGATGCCGAATTCGCCAAGACGCTGCCCGGCGGCCAGCGCATCGCCCATGGCACGATGGTGTTCTCGATCGGCGTCGGGCTGACGGCAACGCTGATCAACCCGGTCGCCTTCTCCTACGGCTACGACCGCCTGCGCTTCGTCCGCCCCGTCCATATCGGCGATACGATCCGCACCCGCGTGACGATCTCGTCGAAGGAAGACGATCCGAAGCGGCCGGATATGGGTCGCGTCGTCGAGCGCTGCGAAGTGCTGAACCAGCGCAATGAAGTCGTGCTCGCTGCAGACCACATCCTGCTCGTCGAGCGCAAACAGAAACAGGGATAGAACCATGACACAGGATTTGGCCGGCAAGACCGTTCTGATCACCGCCGCAGGGCAGGGGATCGGCCGGGCCTCGGCAATCGCCTTCCATCAGGCCGGCGCCACGGTGCACGCGACCGATATCAATACCGAGACGCTGGCCCAGCTTGCCGCCGAGACAGGGATTGCGACCCACAAGCTCAACGTCCTCGACGAAGGCGCGGTCAACGCTTTGGTCTCCGAGATCGGCCGGGTCGACGTGCTCTTCAATTGCGCTGGGTTCGTCCATGCAGGATCGATCCTTGAGATGAAGGACAGCGATCTGGAATTTGCCCTCGACCTCAACGTCAAGGCGATGATCCGCACCATCCGTGCGGTACTGCCCGGCATGCTGGAGCGCAAGGACGGCTCGATCATCAACATGGCTTCGGTCGCCTCCAGCATCAAGGGCGTGCCTAACCGCTTCGCCTATGGCGTGACCAAGGCGGCCGTCATCGGGCTGACCAAGTCGGTCGCCGCCGATTATGTCGCCCAGGGCGTCCGCTGCAACGCCATTTGCCCCGGCACGGTCGAGAGCCCGTCGCTGCAGGATCGCATGAAGGCGCAGGGTGACTACGAGACGGCACGCGCCGCCTTCATCTCCCGCCAGCCGATGGGCCGCTTGGGGTCACCGGAGGAGATCGCCGAGCTCGCAGTCTATCTCGCCGGAGCCACCTACACGTCCGGCCAGGCCTACGCCATCGATGGCGGCTGGACGATCTGATTTCCGGAAGACAACAGAATGGAAGCATCATGAAATTTCTTCGTTACGGTGGAGCCGGCCAGGAAAAGCCCGGCCTTCTCGATGCCGGTGGCACGATTCGCGATCTCTCGGGCCATCTGGCCGATCTCTCCGGCGCAGCCCTGAACCCCGATCGCCTCGCCGAACTGTCGCGCATCGATGCGAACACGCTGCCTGCCGTCGAGGGTAGTCCGCGGCTCGGCGCCTGCGTTGCCGGAACCGGCAAGTTCATCTGCATCGGTCTCAACTATTCCGATCACGCCGCCGAAACCGGCGCCACCGTGCCGCCGGAGCCGATCATCTTCATGAAGGCGACCTCCGCCATCGTCGGCCCCAATGACGATCTCCTCATCCCGCGCGGTTCCGAAAAGACCGACTGGGAAGTCGAGCTCGGCATCGTCATCGGCAAGACCGCGAAGTATGTCAGCGAAGCCGATGCGCTCGATTATGTCGCCGGCTATTGCACGATCCACGACGTCTCCGAGCGCGCCTTCCAGATCGAGCGTTCCGGCCAGTGGACCAAGGGCAAGTCCTGCGACACCTTCGGTCCCACCGGCCCGTGGCTGGTCACCAAGGACGAGGTTCCCGATCCGCAGAACCTCGGCATGTGGCTGAAAGTCAACGGCGAGACGATGCAGAACGGCTCCAGCAAGACCATGGTCTATGGCGTTGCCTATCTCGTCTCCTACCTCAGCCAGTTCATGTCGCTGCACCCGGGCGACATCATCTCGACGGGCACACCGCCCGGCGTCGGCATGGGCATGAAGCCGCCGCGCTATCTCAAGGCAGGCGATGTCGTCGAACTCGGCATCGAAAAGCTCGGCAACCAGCGCCAGGCCGTCAGGGCGGACATCTGACAGCTCCAGGCTGCCGGTGAGCAAGAGGCGGGGCATGAGCTCCGCCTCTTTCATTTTAAGAAGATGTCAGATCGTCGTCTGCAGCCCGAGTTCGACGACGCGGCCGGATGGCAGGCCGAAATAGTCGGTCGCATTCCCGGCATTCTGGGCGAGAACGATGAAGAGGCGGTCCTGCCAGAAGGGCATGCCGCCCTTCTTCGACGGCAGGAGCGTCCGCCGCGACAGGAAGAAGGAGGTCGACATGATGTCGAACTTCAGGCCGAGCTGGCGCACGAGCACGAGCGCGCGCGGGATGTTCGGCGTCTCCATATAGCCGAAGGTGATGATCAGTCGGCTGAACAGCGGATTGAAGCTCTCGAGGAAGATCTTCTCGTCATCAGGCACGAACGGCGTTGTCGCGGTGATGACGCTGAGAATCACGTTCTGTTCGTGGATCACCTTGTAGTGCTTGAGGCTGTGCAGCAGCGCCGTCGGCGCGCCCTCGACATCGCTGGTCAGGAAGATCGC
This sequence comes from Rhizobium sp. OAE497, assembly GCF_040546565.1. Taxonomy (NCBI): domain Bacteria; kingdom Pseudomonadati; phylum Pseudomonadota; class Alphaproteobacteria; order Hyphomicrobiales; family Rhizobiaceae; genus Rhizobium; species Rhizobium sp. OAE497. Next base: position 90,207 of record NZ_JBEPOA010000002.1, on the reverse strand, counting down.
AGTGCCGGGAACGGTCGGTGGCCGCTTCTGCGCGAGACGGTCGATGATCGAAGCGAGCGGGATCTCGTCTGCCCTGGTGCGGGCAATCAGCAGACGGCGTCCCGCCATCCAGGTGTACATGATCAGCCCCATCGTCGATGCGACGGCCACCGGCACCCAGCCGCCATCGGCGAACTTGGCGACATTGGCGATGAAGAAGCCGCTGTCGATCAGGAACAGGGGCACAACGACGGCAGCGGCGGTTACCGGTTTCCAGTTCCAGATGCGGCGCATGACCACGAAGAGCAGCACGCTGGTGATCACCATCTCGCCGGTCACGGCAATGCCGTAAGCAGCCGACAGCCCACTCGAATTCTTGAAATAGAGCACGAGCGCTACGACGAAGATGAACAGGAACGAGTTCACCTGCGGCATGAAGATCTGCCCGGAATGAGTCTCCGAGGTGTGCAGGATCTGCAGGCGCGGCAGCAGATTGAGGTGCATCGCCTGGCGCACCAGCGAATAGGCGCCCGAAATCACCGCCTGGCTGGCAATGACCGTTGCGGCGGTCGCAAGGCAGACCATCGGCACGCGGGCCCATGGCGGATGCATGCCGAAGAACGGGTGCGCGGCCATCTCAGGATTGGCGAGAACAAAGGCGCCTTGTCCGAAATAGTTGAGCAACAGGCACGGAAAGACGAGGCAGAACCATGCCATGACGATCGGCCTGCGGCCGAAATGGCCGAGGTCGACATAGAGCGCCTCGGCGCCGGTGACGGCGAGGAAGACAGCGCCGAGAACGGTAATCGTCAGCCCGACATTGCTTGCGGCATAAGTGACCGCGTGAACGGGGTTGATCGCGCCGAGGACGGCCGGATCGTCGAGGATATGAATGCCGCCGCTGATGCCGAGCACGGCGAACCAGAGCGCCATGACCGGGCCGAAAACGGATGCGACGCCGCCGGTGCCGAAACGCTGGACGAAGAACAGGACGGCGATGATCGTCAGGGTGATCGGCACGATCCAGTCGGACAGCGCCGGTGCCACCACCTGAATGCCTTCGACCGCCGACAACACGGAAATCGCCGGCGTGATGATCGCGTCACCCAGGAACAGCGAGGCGCCGGCGACGCCAAGCACGAGCACCCAGACCGGGCGCCCGACAAGGCTCTGGCGCGCGAGCGTCATCAGGGACAGCGTGCCGCCTTCGCCGCGGTTATCCGCCTTCAGAACGAAGGTCACGTATTTGACGGTGACGACGATCGTCAGCGCCCAGACGATCAGCGAGAGAATGCCCAGCACATTATCGCGATGCGATCCTGATCCCGCCGTCGCATGCAGCGCCTCTCTGAAAGCGTAGAGCGGACTGGTGCCGATATCGCCATAGACGACGCCCAAGGCTGCCAGAACGAGCGCGGGCAGACCATTTCGGGTCTCGTGCCCCAGTTCGGGATCTTCGGATCGCAATTGCGGGAATGTCAACGAAGGGATCCTGTTTCGAGCTTCGTGTCAGCGAAGCAATGGCTGCTGCCTTGCGGCGATATGATTGATATCGGCAAACGCCTTATGTGCAAAGCTTCGAGACGGTCCATACACAATCAGCTTTCCAACGCCGTGGCTGGACTTTCGTTGCGTCGCATGCGCCGGTTGCGGCAATTTTGGAGGGCGATATCTTTGAAAATATAAATCGATCCGGTTGTTAGACGTATCCCATCAAAACCTGTAGGATGCCACCTTGAGTGGTCGAGAAACGGCCGCCGGCCCCGGAAGGAGGCCGCTATGACACCCCTGGATTACACAGATCAGCAAGCGACGCCGCTCGCAGTCCTGACGCACGCGATTGCGCAGCTTGCCGGCGCGCGCGACGCCAGCCATGTCGTCGAGATCATCCGCTCCACCGCGCGCAGCATGATCGGTTGCCAGGGCATCGCGGTGATCCGGAAAGAGGACGATCTCTGCCACTATATCGAAGAGGATGCGATCGGCACGCTCTGGAAGGGACAGAAATTCCCGGCATCGGCCTGCGTCAGCGGGTGGGCGATGGCCGAGCGCAAGACGATCGTCATTCCCGATATCGACCACGAGGACCGCGTTCCGCGGGAGCTCTATCAGGACACGTTCGTTCGCGCGATCGCCATGACGCCGGTTCGTCCACAGGATCCGATCGGTGCGATCGGCGCCTATTGGGCGGCACCCTATCAGCCGACGAGGATGGAGATCGAGATTCTCGAAGCGCTGGCAAGTGCGGCGGCGACGGCGATCGAAAACGTCCGGCTGATCGTCGCGCTGTCAGGCGCGCTGGAGGAAGCGGAACTCGCCCGCGATGAGCTGCGCCACCGGGTCAAGAACGCCTATATGGGCGCGCAAAGCCTGGCGAAGCTCTCGATAAAGGGCGAAGCCGCCGACGATCTCGTCGGGCGTATCCAGGCGCTTTCGCGCGCCCATTCGCTGCTCGACGAGCGCATGTCGCGGGATGCCAGCATCGACATCCGCGATCTTACCGAAATCGAGGTCGAGCCTTACAGAAACACAGCGCCCGGACGGATTGTGCTCAGCGGTCCCTCGACGGAGATTGACAGTACCCGGGCCGTGCCCTTGGGGCTCTCTATCAACGAGCTTGCAACGAACGCGCTGAAGCACGGCGCGCTGTCGATCGAATCGGGCACGGTCGAAATCACATGGTCGCGGAATGGCGAGGCCATTTCTCTCTCGTGGATCGAGACGAATGGACCGCGCGTTGGAAATATCGGCCGGACCGGGGAGGGATCGGGCCTGCTCGCCCGCCTCGTCGAGCGCCAGCTTCGCGGCACGCTGGAGCATATTTTCGATCCCGCGGGTGTCCGCTGCCGGATTGCCTTCCGGCAGGGCGAGCACCCGCGCGTACCGGTGGGCGTTTCCCTCCCGGTGGCCGGTAAGTAGCGCCTAAAGCCCGAGGCCGACGGTTTCGGTACGATGGACACCTTTGGGAACGAAGGCAAAGGCGCCAGCAAGCCCGAGATAGTCGGCGGCGAGATGAACGACCGAGAGCCACATCTCGGTGCCCTGAAGGCTAGCCGGGCTGCCGTCGGCAAAGGCAAAACCCTCGCCATCCTGCCATCGATCAAGCGCTCTTACGATAACCTTGCGCGCAATCTCTTCGCCATCGCCGCGCCGGTAATCGGTCTGCCGCGCGATCAGCAGCAACGGGTGGATCGTGTCGAGGAGATTGCACGCGGTATATTTGGCGCCGGTGAAACCCTCGTGATTGCGGTAGTTCAGCAGCACCGTTTCGAAGGATGCCTGCGGGTTCGGAAGCGGAACCCCGAATTGCGCATAGGTGCCGCGGGTCAGGCGGTAGAAGCCGTTGACCGGCTGCAGCCAGCCTTCGAGCGTTGTGGGCTCGCCCCAAAGGCCGGTCGCCTTGTTGATATGGCGAGTGAGCCAATCGAAGAGTGCCTGGCGCGGTTGCTCGACGTTGAAATAGCGGGCGTTGAAATACATCGCCGTTCCGATGGCATCGACGACACTCCCGGCGCTCCAGGCCGATGTTTTCCAAGGCAGAGCTGAAAGCCACCGGTCGAGCTCGGTCTCATCGATCTGCACCGCCTGGATAGGCTGGCGCGGACGCGATCCGAGCACTTCGAGCGCGTAGCCGACCGAGAGGACGTTATAAAGCGCCTTTGGGTCTTGCCGGAGCGGGCGATCCCGCGGTGTATTCTTGTCAGGGAAGAGACCGGTCTCCTCGTCCTGCAGGTCCTGCAGAAGCTCGATCGTCGCCGTCGCATCGAGACCCGGCGGAAATGCCCCGAACCCTGCGGCAATCTCGATCGCATCGTTGAGATGCCGGGCGGCCGGGCGGCTGATGCCGTCGGCTTCCAGAGATTCATAGGCTTCGGCGGTTTTCCATCGCCCGAGAATTTCGGGCCATTGCGCCTGCGCCTTGCTGCCGAGCGTCTGAAGCCGGTCCTCGATGCCGCCGGAAGCGGAGAGGCGGGAGGGGGCGCCGCGCTTGCGGATGACGCGCGCCGGTACGCCGCCGGCAATCGACATCGGCGGGATCTCGCCGGCGACGACGGCGCCCGCGGCGATCACCGCGCCGCTGCCGATGATTGCGCCGTCAAGAATGACGGCATTGGCGCCGATCCACACATCGTCGCCGATCGTGATGCCCGTGGTCGTCACTTTCTGGCGGTGGATCGGCAGGCTGGTGTCATCGAAGCCATGGTTGAAGCCGACGATCGAGGCATGCGATGCGACCCTGACACCGTTGCCACAGGCGACTTTTCCGGAGATGCAGGCATAGGGGTTGACGGTGCAATCATCGCCGAAGGTGATGTCGCCCCTGACCAGCGCATGGCCGGCAATCCAGGACCGCTCGCCCATCTTGAGCCTCTCGGTGAAGACGGCGGCATGCTCGGCAATGTAGGCCGTCTCCGCCAGTTCAGCGCCGCACGCCCTCTGGAGTGCCGCCTTGCGTGCCAGATGCGCGGGATGAAGCAGGTCACCGGCCACATGTTCCCAGGGAAGGAACTGCAGCCGGCGTGCTTCATCCTCTTTATCCACGGCCGGGTTGGGATTGTTTCGCTGATCCATGATCGTCCCGTTGCGGTCTAGCCGCCCAGTATGCGCTTGCCTTCCGACATCAGCTGCTTGCCGGCGTCGGACGGCGAAATCTGCTCGAAGGCCAGGCTGTCGGCCGTTGCCGTCAAAACCTGCTGCGAAAATTCCGCAGCTCCGATCGGGATGGCGGGCGGATAGGGCCCGACCCGGTCCTTCAGTGAGGCGATATAGTCGATCGTCTGCTTCGAGATCTTGTCGCCGGTAGCCGCCACGTCACCCTGGATCTTGGTATTCACGGGCACGCCGCGCTCGGTTCCGAGCGCATGTCCGGCATTGGTGTCATTGACGAAGAAGTTGATGAACTTGGCCGCCGTCTCCGGCGATTTCGACCAGGGTGAGATCGACCATAGCGTCGAGGGGCGGTAGAACAACCCCGCCGGGCCGCCGGCATCCTGTACCGGAAGCGAACCGATCGACATCTCGGATTTTGCAAGCGCGCCGTAGCCGGCAAGCTGGTTGGAGTAAGCAAAAGCCATGACGGCATTGCCGCTGGCGATCGGGTTCGTCTCGATATTGCCCTTGTCGAGCGCCTGGATGTCGGCGGTGACGCATGCGCCCGCCTTGGCCATCTGGTCCCAATAGTCGAACCATTCGATCGCATCGACTTCTTCGAAGCCGAGATGTCCGTCCTGCGTGAACAGCGTCTTGCCGCGCTGGCGCAGCCAGACCTCGAAGACGAAGCTGTAGCGCGCGCCGTTGCCGACGGCGAAGAGATTTCCGGAACCCGCCGCCTTCTTGAAATCGGTGCAGATCGTCTTGAATTGCTCCCAGGTGGTGGCCGCCGTGGGCGCGGGGACGCCCGCCTTCTCCAGGGCAGTCTTGTCGACGATGAGCGCGGCGGCGTTCAGCGATGTCGGTATGCCCGTCAGCTTGCCGTCGACAGTTCCGAGATCGAGGGCGCCGGGCGAGAAATCCTTTGAGGCGATGATACTGTCGCGGAACGGTGAAAGATCGAGCGTCGCGCCGCGGCGCGAATAATCGGCAAAGGTCACCGGTTCCAGAGCGAAGACATCGGGCACGTTGCGGCCGGCAACCATCGTCGCGAGCTTCACCCAATAGTCCGACGTGGCGACCTGCCCGACGAATTTCGCGTCGGGGGTGGCGGCTTCGAACTGCTTGATGACCTCGCCGGTCCGTTTCGCACGGTCGGGATTTCCCCACCAGAAGACCCGCAGCGATTCTTCCGCCGCCATGGCGCGTGGAATGTCGATGACCGCTGCCGCGAGTGCGCTTGCGATAAATTCCCTTCGTCTCAGCATCTTCCCCTCCCAGGTCAATGCCGCCCGCTTGATGCGGCGACAGGGCAACGATAAACGAAAATGTGATGCAGGAAAGAAAAATTTCGTACAGAACGAAAATTTCTTCCTCTCTGGTGAAGGGCGCTTTTCTCGTGCTAGATGGAATGCGAGGAGAGTCCGATGTCACGCAGATCGAGAATTGCCGATATTGCCGAAGCCGCCGGCGTTTCGATTGCGTCGGTCTCCAAGGCGCTCAACAACCGCTCCGGCGTCGGCAACGAAAGCCGCGAGCGCATCCTCGAAGCGGCCGCGCGTCTCGACTACCGGCACAGGAACAACGATCTGGCCGAGGCCTTTCCTTCGGGGCTTGCCGTGGTGACGACGGCGGCGCTCTATCTCAATTCGAAATTCTACGAAGGCGTCATTCAGGGCGCGCTCGATGCGGCGCGCGAGGCTGGCATCGATGCCAAGGTCAATCTGCTGACGCCCGATATCGAGACCGGAAGCGTCAATGTCGAGAACCTGCTTGCGGCCGAAGGCGCGTCCCTTCTGCTCGTCGGGCTCGATCATCCCGTCCTCATCGAGCAGGTCGTCAGAAGCAGGGCACCGGCTGTCATCGTCAATGGTATCGACCGGACGATGCGGATCTCCTGCGTCTTGCCGGATAACCGTTCGGCCGGATGGCTGGCGACGACGCGGCTCCTGTCTGAGGGGCATACCGAGATCGTCCATGTCAGCCGTCTGTTCAGGACCTCGCTCAAGGAGCGCTTCGACGGCTTTCGCGATGCCATGCAGGAAGCGGGCATTGCGATCGATCCCGAACGGCATCTGTTCGACCTGACGGCCGCCGGCATTCTCGAGCCGGACACCTCGAAGGCCCTGATCGAATCCATGCAGAAGGGCCGCTTCGAGAAGGCAACGGCTTTCGTCTGCAGCAACGACATCATGGCGCTCGGTGTGGTCGATGCGCTGCGCGGGCGCGGCCACAGCATCCCGCGCGATTTCTCGGTCATCGGCATGGACGACATCTCGATTTCCCAGCACAGCAACCCGCCGCTGACGACGATGAGGATCGAGCGCGAGGAGCTCGGACGCGTTGGCTGGGAAATCCTGAAGGAAAGGGCGCTGAACCCGGATGCCAGGGTGCGGCGCGTGGGGATGTCCGTCAGGCTCATCGAGCGCGCCACCGTCGGCCCGCCGCGCCACTATCTCCGCTCCTCGCCAAATCGATAGGCGGGGTGGCGTTTTCCGGTGTGCCGGTTAGTATCACAGGCATGACCGCGCTCGTTCAGGACAGCACTTCGCCGGTGCGCCCGCTCTTCCGGCTTCCCTCTCTGACGCTTCGTCTTCTGTGGCGGTTCTGGCCGCAACTGATGGCGCTCTGGCTGCTCGGTGTCATCGGCAACGCTGTATTGAACGAGATGGCCGTGATGCTTGGGCGATTGAACGGCATCGCCGGCCTGTCGATGCTCGCCTTCGTCGTTCTCCTCAAACTCGTGATCATCGTTGCCCTGTTCCAGACGGTAAGGCCGGGTCTCCCCGCGCTCGATGCCGCCTCGCGCGCTGCCGAGGCGCGGCCGGAGAGAGCGAAGGGCTCGGATGCCGGAGCTTCCGGCTTCACCTCGGCTTTGGCGCTGACGCTCCTGCCGTTCTTCGCCTATTACACGGCCTGGGGTCTTCTCGGCGATACGATCCGTGAATATTCGAAACTCTCCTTCGACCTGACGATGTTCGGCGAGGACGCAAATATTCTGGAATTTTCGACAAGCACCTGGCTCATCGCCTCGGTTGCCATCGCCTGGGCGGTGCGCCGGTTTGCCAAGGCGATGCACAAGCGCTCGAAGTCGCCGGTCTGGCCGCTGGTGATCGTCGTCTGCGACGCCAACTGGGCGTTCATAGGTCTCTATGTGATTTCAAGCTGGGAAGACGAGATCAGGGCCTGGGTCGCTCACCTGCCGGAGGCAATCGGCCAGCTATTTGCTACGCTCGATCCCATCGGAAACGCGATCGCCGCGACAGTCTTTTCGCCGACGGCGGAAGCGGCGTCGATCAGCACCTATGACCAAATCCGCAACCTGTTCTTCTATGCCGTCTATCCGGCGGTGTGGCTGACGCTCGCCGCAATCATCTACGGCTATGATATCAATGGCGAGCGGCCGATGAGCGAGGGGCGCATCGCCCGCATCGTGTCGCGCTGGGACGGGCTGCCTTCCTTCATCCGCGATTTCATTGCCCATTTCATCGCCGGGACGGCGAAGCGCTACAGGGCGCTGGCGGAAGGCATCGGGCTGGCGATCGGCTCCGGTCTCGCCTTGGCCCTCAGCGTCATCGTACTCTACAGGGTGCTGGATTGGGCGGCTGCCTGGGCCTGGTATGGAACTGCCAATCTGATCGGTCCCCGCGACTTTCACACCTGGCAGATCATCTCGCAGGGGATATCGCTGTTTCTCGGAAGCCCGAGCGCGCCCGGGGATGTCGGCGTTCTCGTCGTCCCGGTGAAAATCTGCCTGCTTGCCGCGGCGCTCGAAATCGGTTTCGCGCAGGGCCGCGAGTGGCGGCGCAGCGCCAGTTAGTTCTGCCGCAAGCCGAGCGGCAGGGCCAGAGCCTCCGGCCGCGTCGATGCAAAACTCAGCCTTGCCTGAAGCGACTGCGCCGCGCTGGCAGGGATCACGAATTTTTCCTCGATCTCGCCCTCGGCATCCCTGGCCGGCGGCTGGCGGGATGCTGCTGCGCATCCCTCGACCGGCTTTGCCTGTGGATCGAGCGTGCGGCTGATCGTGTCGGAGGAGATGAAATCGAGCGGCGCCCACTGCCGGCCGCTGCCGTCGGTCAGCGACATCGTGCAATCGAACCAGCCATCGCCGATCTCGCCTTCCGCCTTTGCAGCGAGGCGAACGATCAGCAGCCGCCTTTCGCCGGGAAAGGTCACCTTGGTATCGCGGCCATCGCCGATCAGCCGGACCTTTTCAAGTCTCCAGAGGGCACCGGCATAGGCCTTCTGCTCGCTATTCTCGCGAATGCTGAGCTCGTTGCGCTGCACATAGTCCTCGATATTGCGCCAGGCAAACACGCCGTAGCTGGCAACCAGCAGGACCGGAAGCGCGCAAATGGACAGCAGACGGAAGCGGCGTTCGGTTCTAGAGCCCATTTTCGCCGATCTCCGCAATCTTGCGTGTCTCGATGCCGTTCTGATCGAGACGGATGTGGATCTCCGCGTCGAGCTGCGGTCCCGGTTGGCGCGAGACGATGAGGGTCATGCCGGCGGTTTCCTCTTCCGGCATCTCGAAGATGAAGAGGCCGCTGGCCGGAAGGCCGGGCTGCAGCGTCTTGTCGCTGAAAAGCTGCGGCGCGCCATCGGCGCGGTGGGTCTGCCGGTAAAGCCGGCCAGACGCGCCCTCGATCGCCGCGGCGCGAAGCGGCATGGTCTCGTGCTTCGTCTCTGCATCGGCGGTGACGATCACGAAAATCCCTTGCGTATCGAGCGACACCGGACTGCCATACCGCTTGAAGGCGAGGGTTTTTGTCCGCAGGACCTTCTTGGCCTTGAGGCTGAAGATGTCGCTTTCGACTGTCTGGCGCTGCGGACCGAAGGTTTCGAGCGGGCCGGTCAGCACGGCATAGGACGGCGTGGTCGAATGCAGAAATGCCAGCACGGCAAAGGCGGCGACGACCAGCAACAGCGATGTGAGGAGCCGCATCATTGTGCCGCTCCCTGCTGCCAAAGCGGCAGCTCGACCTTGGCGACATCGCTCGCCGGAAACCAGCCGGGCGCCGCATAGAGATTGTCCTTCGCCTTGTAAGTGGTTCCGGCAATGGTGAGGCTCAGCCTGTCCGGCAGTTTCTGCGAGGCCGGCACCTGCCAGACGACAGCGATCTTCTCGGGCATCAGCGGCTGCAGATCCCAGAGCGTTCCCCGATCACGCGTCAGGTAGAATTGCGGCTCCGGCGCATCCGCCAGATCCGGCCTGATCGTTTTCCTGTAGAGGTTCGAGCTTTCCTCTGTGATATTCTCCAGCGCCGCCTCAACGACAAGCGCCTTCTTGCCGTCGGGGATGCGCGAGCCGTCAGGCATTTCGCTCGAAATCTGCGCCGAATAGAGCGTCACATTCCACTGGCCGCTATCGACCGATGTGCCCGGCGCGACCGTCGCAATCTCGCCCGCCGTCCGCGCCTGATAGACCGACAGGCCGAGCGAAAGCGCTGCGGCCGCAAAGCCGCCGATCCCGGCAATGAGCTTTGCCGTGAACGCCTTTCTCGCTTTCTGACTTCTCGATGGCTGCTTCATGCGTCAATCGGTTCGCGCCTGTCAGGCGCTCTCACCCCACAAGCTTCTTAGCCCAGACTTCGATCTCGTCTCCGCTGCCGAGATCGGGCTGCACCAATCCATCGATCATGAAGGTGGGCGAGACGTGGATGCCGTTCTGGCGGGCATACTTGGCATGCCATTTGATCTCGCGGTCGAGATCGGGGATCGCGAAGGCTTCGGCGAGCTGGAGGCCGCTGTAATTGGCGATCCGCTTGAGGATGTCGTTCGGCGTCGCGTCCATATTGGGGCCGCCGGCGTGGTGGGTGAATTCGAATTCCTCGCGGTGATCGCCGACGGCAGCGAGCACTTTCCTGGCGCTTTCCTTGCCGCCCTCAAGCGTCGATGCCGCCAGAATGGCGCGGACGATGACAGCCGAAAACATGTGCCAGGGCTGGGACTGCAGGCGGATCTTGATGGTGATGCGATCCTCTCCGGCAAGTTTCAGCAGGCCGTCGAGCTTGCGGAACGCCTTGACGGAATAGGGGCAGGTCGGCTCCAGAAAAACCTCGAAGATCCGCTTTCCGTTGCCCCATTCCAATGGGTCGGCTTTCCAGTTCGTCATGCTCATCGTCGATATTCCTCGGGATTGATATTTCGGGATTGGTGGGGCGGCAGGTTATCGCCGCGGGGCTGCGCCGAGACGCGCAAGCACGTGGTTGGGAATGCCGTAACGCTGGATGACATCGCGGGTGTTGCGCAATCCGCAGATGTCGCGCTGCACGAAAAGCGCCCAGACGGCCTGCGCTGCCGTATCGACGAGCTGCTCGCGCTCGGCTACCGGCACGCCCTTCTCTTCAGCTGTCTTGAGCGAAAAGAGCGCCTGCTCGACAGACAATCCCTGGCGGCCAAGCGAACTCGCGCGTTCAGCCGCCAGCTCATATTCGAGGACGCCCAAGCCGGTTTCGACCAAGTTCGATGGGTTCAAGCTGCGGGGTGCGCGCATTGTCAGCCGATCAAATATGTCATCGCTATCCAAGGTCTTACACCATAGGCAGGCGAAAACGGAACCCTTGAACTGACGCTAAGGAGAGATAGGTGACCATTCACAGGCGGCAGTCATGAAGTCGCCAAACTGATGGTTAATGCTGACGTCAAAGCGAGGAGGTAAGCGTGTCAGTCACTGATGATCGCTATGTCGAGATAACGACCCATCTGCGCTCGGCGCAGTCGTTTTGTGACTTCCTGTCGAAGGGAGGCACCGTTCGCGTCGCCCAATCCGACGGCGGTGCTTTCAAGGATGTGACCGCCGAGCTTCTGTTGCGGCAGCAGAATGAGGTGCAGCGGCTGAAGCAGGTGCGCAGAACCCTGTTTCCCGATCGCGCTGAGGAAGATTTCCAGCCGGGCCTCTACAGCCACCACTGAAATGATTTCCAACAATCAGGCGGCGAGCGGCTCCCGCTGCTTGCCCTTGCTGCCGAGCTGACGATTGCGGTCGTTGGCAGCGGTTTCCAGAACCTTGGCAAAGTCGCCCAGGCTCACCTTGTCGGCGCGCAGCAGCAGCCGGATCAGCGGATCCTTCAGGGCTTCGGACATCGTCAAATCTTGCATGATCATCTCCATCTTTGCGAAGGAGATTACCACCGCTCTGTAAAGGCGGCATGTCGTGCCGGTGGCAAAACTAAGGCAAGGACATCGAAGATTTGGGACGACTACAAAGTCTAATCAGTAATTTCTCATATAATATTTACGAATTGACGCGAAATTGGACAGAATCTCAAAGTCGATCTCTGGTGAGGCTGTCGTGTTTGTTGTGTCGATTATAGATGACGGCGACGAACGGAACTTTGTTGCTACCGATCTTCGTGTTGATCACGGCGATATCCTCATCGAGGCTGGTGGCGTTCGCCACCTCTTCAGGTTGGCCGATGTCATCGACATCGTGCCGATAGGCAAGGAGCGGGCCGAGATCGCCCGCAGCCCCGCCTTCCGTTGCCGCCTGGTCAGCTAGCGCTGCCGTCTGAACTCGACGGTGATCACATTATCAGGCTGCGTCTCGATCTGCGGCGCCACGAATTCTTCCTCGGGCTCCCGCGGACCATCCCTGACCGCGATCAACTCGCGCAGGTCGCGAATCGTGCGGTGCTGAAAGGCCACGACCTTCTTGTAGAAATCGACGATGTCCTGATGTTCTTTCTGGGTGATGAATTGCTTTTCCAGCCGCTCGCTCATGGTGAAAGGCTCCTCTTCTAGTCTGCAAACGAGCGAACCCGGCGCACGTTCCGTCCTTCGAAAGCCTATGGTTAGCAAAGTGTTGCGCCTCGACGCGGGGCTGTTGCCGGGAGGAGACGACGAGGCTGACGCCGCCGATATTCGGCTGCGGTTTCGTCGATTTCGCTTGAGCCGGGCGAAGCGGGATGACTAGATCGGACCGTTTCCAGCGGGTGATATTCGAGGAGATTTCATGCGAGTTGCGGCTTTGGCTTTCCTTTCCCTCGTCGCCACGGCGCCTCTTGCCGCTGCCGGCGAGGCCGTCACCTTCTCGGGCACGATCGGCAAGCTGCCGATCATCGTCGAGCTCGCCAATGGCGCCAGCGGCCAATACGAGGCCGGGCGTTACTCCTACATGGCGAAGGGAGCCGACATACCGTTGCATGCTTCCGCAAACGGTAAGGGCAGCGTGACCCTTGAGGAGGAAAAGCCCTGCACGCCGAAGCTCTGCAAGAAGGCGGATGACACGCAGGTCGACGAGGCGCCGATCGGCGCCATCTGGAGCCTGAAGGCCGATGTCGCCGGCGGTCTTGCCGGGACCTGGAAGGACGCCGAGAGCGGCAAGGTGCTGCCGATAAAGCTGGAGCGGAAGGACAGCCGTACCTTGCGCGATTCCGATGATCTCTTCGATGCGATGGATCCAGGCTACTATCCGTCCGGACATCCGGAGCCGCCGGTTTTTACCGAGAAGGACCTGCCCTACGACTTCCTCAAGGTCTCACGCCCGTTGAAGGAAGGGCCGGTCACCAATGCCGGTCAGCTGAGCTATCGCATGGATGAGGATAGCCGCGTCGGGCTCGCCTATCCCACCGTCGTCTCGCTTGGCGGCGAGGATATCGGGCCGATCAATGCCTATCTCGCCCAGCAGCGGCTGCAGTTCGAAATCCCGGCCTTCACCTGCCTGTCGCGCGCCTATCTCGGCTTTGCCTGGTCCGGTTTCGATGGCGAGGGGACGAGCGGCTTCGATGGCGGCGGCCAGGTGACGGTCGAGCATCTCAGCCCGCGTCTCATCGGTATCTCCGAGAGCGGCAGCTTCTATTGCGGTGGGGCGCATCCTGACAATTTCACCGATCACCGGCTTGCCGATGCGCGCACCGGCCAGGCGCTGGTGCCGGAAAAGCTGTTGAAGGGCTGGGTTGCCAAGGACGATAGCGGCAACATTATCGACCCCGCCACGGCGGCGAAGGATGCGATCATCACCTGGGGACCGGATGATGAGCTTGCTGCCTATGTGAATAGCCATCGCGACAAGATGGATGCCGATAGCGAGCAGGATTGCGGCTATGACGATCTCGTCAAGCAGAACCTCGCCGTCTATTTCACGCAGGATAGCCTGGTCTTCACGCTGCAGGGCCTGCCGCATGTGATCTTCGCCTGCACCTACGACATGCTGAGTGTGCCGCTGAAGGACGCTCGACCGCTTCTGACCGACGCGGGCGCGAAGTATTTTGCGGAGCTGGATAACTAGCTGCGCTAAGGCGAACCATCGTCGCCTATGATCATCTCCGGCCCGCCCGCATCGGTACGGGCCGGATATTTCAAGGGATTAGAGAACCGAAACGTTCTCAGCCTTGGACTTGCCGGTCTTGCGATCCTGGCCGACTTCGTAGCTCACCTTGTCGCCTTCACGCAGCGAGCTGCCGCGCTGCAGAGCGGAGACGTGGACGAATACATCCTGGCCGCCGTTTTCCGGCGTGATGAATCCAAAGCCCTTGTCATCGTTGAAGAATTTTACGGTACCCGTAGCCATTGACGTTCCTTTTATGTCAGCTGGTCTGAAATCGACGGCAGACCCTATCGTCCGAGCCTTGATATATCAATGGCTTAGACAGCGCTGAATTGCTCTCTTTTGCGTTTCTTTCGCAATTTATCGGCAAAACCCAGGATTTGCGGGCATTTTCGGGGGATGGCATGGGCGCAAGAACCACCGTTGCATGGCCCCGCCGTTGCCAATATTGGACAAATGATGAGCCTTGCCAGTATCGCCATGTATGTCACGCCCGCACCTCTCGCCGAGGCGACGGAGGCCCTATGGTCGTTCCTCCGCGAGCAGCTTCTGGAGGCCGGTCTCTCCGGCGTACCGGAGAGACTCAGCCGGGATATCGCCTATGACGAGGCGTGGCTACGGCCGGATCTCCTGCTTTCTCAGACCTGCGGATATCCCTATGTGACGCGGCTGCGCGGCAAAGTCCGCCTGGTCGCCACGCCGGAATACAACCATCCGGGCTGCTCCGGTGCGCTGATGCGCAGCTTCATCATTGTCCGGCGCGACTCGCCGTTCGGCGGTATCGAGGACCTGCGCGGCAAGATCGCTGCCATCAACAGCCCAGACAGCAATTCCGGCGCCAATCTTTTCCGGGCGGCTGTCGCACCGCTCGCCGGAGGGCGGCCGTTCTTTGCCCGCGTAGTCCAGACCGGCAGCCACGGCGCCAGTATCGACGCGGTTGCAGCCGGGCAGGCCGATTGCGCTTCGATCGATTGCATCACCTTCGGCAATATCAGGCGGTTCGATCCGGCGAGGCTGAAGATGATTCGTGTCATCGCCGAGACACCGGCTGGGCCGGGATTGCCGTTCATCACCGCTGGCGACGCAAGCGATGAGCAGGTCGCGCTCCTCAGAGACGCATTATCGGCAGCAATCGCCGATCCATCGCTTGCGGCCGTTCGCGAAACGCTGGGGCTTACGAATATCGCTATCCTGTCCGATGCCGCCTACGAGCCGCTGCTTGAATTTACCCGCCAGGCAGAGGCGTTGGGCTTCCGCGATTTCGGCTGAGGATCCCTTATTCGCTGACGCGGATGATCAGCTTACCGAAATTCTTGCCCTGCAGCAGGCCGATGAAAGCCTCGGGCGCATTCTCAAGCCCATCGACAATGTCCTCGCGGAATTTCAGGCGGCCGTCTGCGATCCATGCCGACGCCTCCGCGAGAAAGTCGGGCCTCTGGTCTACGAATTCGCGCTGGATGAAGCCGCGCACCGTCAGGCTCTTGCGCAGCACGGCGCGCATGAAGCCGGGCAGGCGGTCGAGGCCTTCAGCCGGTTCGTTGTTGTAATGGGCGATCAGGCCGCAGACCGGTATGCGCGCGAAATCGTTGAGGAGCGGAAAGACCGTCTCGGCGACAGCGCCGCCGACATTCTCGAAATAGACATCGATCCCATCGGGGCAGGCCGCCGCGAGCTGGACGCCAAAATCCTTGGTGTGGTGATCGATCGCCACATCGAAGCCGAGCTCGTCGCGGATGAAGGCACATTTCTCCGGCCCGCCGGCAATGCCGACAGCTCTGGCGCCTCTCAGTTTGGCAATCTGCCCGACGACCGATCCAACGGCACCGCTCGCAGCCGCGACGACGACGGTCTCGCCCGGCTTCGGCTTGCCGATATTGCGAAGTCCGGCATAGGCGGTGAAGCCCGGCATGCCGAGCACGCCGAGTGCCGTCGTGACCGGCGCCTGCGTGGGATCGAGCTTCCGCAAGCCGTCGCCGTTGGACGTGGCATAAAGCTGCCATCCCGAGTGGGAGAGCACGATATCGCCGGGTGCGAAATTGCTGTTACGGCTGCTGACAACGCGGGCGACCGTGCCACCCTCCATGACGCCGCCGAGCGCGACCGGCGCCGAATAGGATTTGGCGTCGTCCATCCGCCCGCGCATATAGGGATCGAGCGACAGGTACAGGATCTGCAGCAGCAGTTCGCCTTCGCCGGGTTCCGGCGCGGCAGCCCGCTCGAGGCGGAAGTTATCAGGCACCGGCGCGCCCGACGGCCGCGATGCCAAGGTGATCTTCACGTTTTCGACAGGCTCGGGCATCGCTTCCCTCTTTAATTCGAATCTGGCGTACCCGGGGCGATCGGCAATGCGCTAGGTCGCCGAATTATTCGAGGCGGTCTCCTCGAGCACCTCTTCCGGGATATCGTCGAAGGAAGCGTAATTGAGATTGTAGAGCCGTGAATAGAGCTTGCCGTTCTTCATCAGCTGATTGTGATTGCCGCTCTCGATCAACTCGCCGTTTTGCAGCACGATGATGCGGTCGGCCTCGCGGATGGTGGCGAGGCGGTGGGCGATGACGAGGCCGGTGCGGTTTTCGAGAAGCTTTACCAGCGCCTTCTGGATCAGCATCTCGGTGTAGCTGTCGATATTGGCGGTGGCTTCGTCGAGCACCAGGATCTTCGCGTCCGCAACCAGCGCGCGGGCGAAGGAGAGCAGCTGGCGCTGGCCGAGCGACAGATTGCCGCCGCGTTCGCCGAGCATGCTGTCATAGCCCTGCGGCAGCCGCATGATGAAATCATGCGCGCCGACGGCCTTGGCCGCCTCGATCACTTGCTCGCGGGTGGCCTTGGTCTTGTGATAGCGGATGTTTTCGAAGACGGTGCCGGTGAAGAGGAACGGCTCCTGCAGCACCATGGCGATCTGGTCGCCGAGCGAATCCTGCGTCAACTCGCGCACGTCATGGCCGCCGACGACGACCTGGCCTTGCTGCACATCGTAGAAGCGGTGGATCAGCGACATGCAGCTGGATTTGCCGGAGCCCGTCGGCCCGACGAGCGCGACAGTCTCGCCCGGGTTTACCCGGAAGCTGACGTGTTTCAGCACCGGGTGCTTCGGATTGTAGCCGAAGACGACGTCGCGGAACTCGACTGAACCGTCCATGTCCTTCGACAGCACCTTGGCGCCCGGCGCTTCTTTGATATCGACAGGCACATCAAGCACTTCGGTCAGCCGCTGGCCGGATGCCATGGCGCGCTGCATGACGGAATATTGCAGTGTCAGCGAGCGGATCGGGTCGAAGAAGCGCTGGATATAGAAGAGGAAGGCGACGAGCACGCCAACATCGAGCGCCTGGTTGAGCACCCGCGCACCGCCGACGACGATGACCAGCGCCATGGCGACACCCGTCAGGCTGTCGACGATCGGCACCATCACCTGCGCGTAACGCGCCGCCGTCAGGTGGGTCAGCAGGTTGGCATGCGCCTTGTCGTCATAGAGGGTGAAGTTGACGCCTTGGCGGTCCATGCTCTGGACGGCGCGGACACCATGAATGGCCTCGGCCAAGGCGCCCGCGGCAACAGAATTAGTCTCATGCGCTGCCATGAAGGATTTGCGGGCGAGCGGCAGCCAGAACAGGCGCACGACAAAGAGCACGGGGAGGACGGAGAGCGTCAGCAGACCGAGCTTGAAGTCGAGGTAGAGCATCACGAAGACGATGCCGAAGAGCAGGGCGATATCGCCGACCGAGAGAACCGAGGTTTCCAGGAATTCCTGCATCGAGTTGACGTCGCCCTGCAGGCGCGACATCAGGCGGCCGACTTCCGTCTTGTCCATGAAGGAGAGCGAGACGCGCTGCAGATGCGAGAACATCGCCTTGCGCATGTCGAAGAGCACGTTTTCGGCGACGCCGCCAACCAGCGTCTCCTGCGCATAGCTTGCGGCATAGTTGACGAGGATGGCGCAGAGGAAAGCGACGATCGCCCAGGTCAGCGCCGAGGAATTGCTGCCCGGCTGCATGCCGTGGTCGATGGCGTAACGGATAATCAGCGGGATCGTCAGCTGCATCGCCGTGAAGGTGAGCACGGCGACGACAGACCAGACGATCTTGTCGCGATAGGGATGAACGAAGGCCCAGATGCGCTTGACGATATTGCCGTCGAAGGCCTTGCCGAACATCTCCTCCTCGACACGATGCGACCCGACCACCGCCCGCGGCGGCCGCCTGCCGTCTTCTCGCGGATCCGGACGCTCGGTTTCCATCTCCTCGGCCATGTCATTCCTCCCACGGCCATTTAGGCCCCGTATTTGTTTTATTTGGCCGCCGCCAAAGCAGTGGTGCCTGTGGCCCCCTCATCCGACCCTTCGGGCCACCTTCTCCCCGAGGGGAGAAGGGAAGATGGAGGCCACACGGCACATCCCTTCTCCCCAACGGGGAGAAGGTGGCGGCAGCCGGATGAGGGGGCTCCACGGCACGCCCTCAATCGTTAAGCACTCAGCGCCTCATCACCCGGCCGGATCTGCAGGTCGTAAAGCGCCTTGTAGCGCCCTCCGAGGGCCAGCAGTTCCGCATGCGTGCCGCGCTCGACGATCCGGCCTTCCTCGACGAAGAGGATCTGGTCGGCATGCATCAGCGAGCTCAGGCGGTGGGCGACGATGAGGGTGACGCGATCGGCGGCATATTTGCGCATGGCGGCGCGGATGCGCTGCTCGGTCGCCGCATCGATTGCCGCGGTCGAATCGTCGAAGACCATCACAGCCGGCCGCAGCATCAGGGCGCGGGCGATCGACAGGCGCTGGCGCTGGCCGCCGGAGAGCGACACGCCGCGTTCGCCGACGACGGTGTCGTAGCCTGTCGGTAGGCCCAGCACGTAGTTGTGCAGCTGGGCGCTTTCGGCGGCGCGCTCGATGCGCTGTTCCTTCGCCCAGGGGTCGCCATAGGCGATGTTGTTCTCGATCGAGGTGGTGAACAGGAAGGAATCCTGCTGGACAACGGCGACGGAACGGCGCAGCGACTGCAACGTCGCCTTGCGGATATCCTGTCCATCGATGGTGATCTTGCCGCGGGTCACGTCATAGAAGCGCGGGATCAGATGCGCGATCGTCGACTTGCCGCTGCCGGGAGGGCCGACGATGCCGACAGTCTCGCCGCGCTTGGCCTCGAAGCTGATATCGTAGAGCACCTGATGCATCTCGGAGCTCGGATAGGCGAACTCGACATGCTCGAAGCGCAGCGTGCCCTCGGTGACCTTCAGCTCTTTCGCGTCAGGCGCGTCGCGCACCGCGATCTCGAGATCGAGCAGGTTGAACAGTCGGGTTCCGCAGGTGGAGGCGCGGGCGAAGGCATTGACCATCAGACCGAGCTGGCGCACCGGCATCTGCAGGATGGTCATGAAGGTCAGGAACGAGGCGAGCGTCCCGACGGTGATCTCGCCGGACATGACCTTGCTGCCGCCGACCCAGAGCACCAAGCCCATCGAGGTGAAGAAGGAGAAGGTCATGGCGCTGGTATTGGCAACACGGATGCCGACGCGCTCATGGGCGAGTTCGACAGCATTGGTCGAAGCAGCCTCGAACTTCGCCATCTCGTGATCCTGCGCGGCGAAGGCGCGCACGACGCGGATGCCGCCGAGATTTTCTTCCATGATGCGGGTCAGGACCGAGAGCCGTTCCTGCAGTTCCAGCCAGGTGGCACGCAGCTTCAGTTGCGTCACCGAGGACCGCCAGCCGACGAAGGGCACGAAGGACAGCGCCAGAAGCCCGAGCACCACATCCGTCGAGATCAGCATATAGGCACCGATGCCGATCAGCATCGACAGCAGGAAGACACGCACGAGCGCCGTCGAGAAATACATGCGCACGCCTTCGAGATCGAGAAGGCCGACGGTGATCAGATCGCCGGAATGGACGGTGTCGTGAAAGCTGAAGGAGAGGCGCTGGATCTTCTCGTAGCAGGCGAGCCGCAGCTCGTAGCCCATATGGTGGCCGACGCTCTCGGAATAGTAGTTCTGGATCATCGTGAAGATGCCGCGCAGCACGCTTGCGCCGAGCAGCATGAGTGCGGTCGTCAACAGCGCATCCTGTGCCATCTGCCCGGCCGTGCCGCCGCTCAATGCAACCTGCGTGTGGTCCACGGCCTGGCCGAGAAGCCGGGGGATCAGCAGCTGAAACGTCGATGCGACAAGCGTCGCACCGATCGCAAAACCTGACTGCCAGGGATGACGGAAGGCCATGACGGTAATGCGGACCAGCGTAAAGAGGCCCTTACCCCAGCCCGCCGCAGTCGCTTTCGCCAGCGAAGCCGAAGGCTTCGTGACGCTCATAGACGCATCGCTGCTCACGGTAATGATTCCAAATAGATGTGTGTGTCCGGACGGTGGCCCGAAAAGACGGCAATTCCATGAAGGGATTGATAGTACGCTTACTTTTGCCGATTCCATCCGGCCGTTCAAGTAAAGAATTCACCAACTGGTTATTTTATCGTGAGGGGAAAATCCGGCGGCGGGCGCGCGTGAAAGACAGCCTGCTTCCCGTTCGCCTTCTGGTGGAAATCACTGTTGCCTTGGCGGTGTGCCGAAAAAAGGGAAAGTCCGCATCGGGATCAACGGGTTAGCATGTCGCGTGAGGGCTTCGCGGGCGAGGGGGTTGCCAGCCGCATCATTTTCCGCTCTCATACACGACCAGTTTGATAGACTATGGACGGCAGCGGTTGCTCCCCTAGTTCTTCCTCCGGCGCGTGCCGGACAACCGCTTGTATGGCGGCGCGAACCCTGGCCGACGCAGCGCGTTTTTCTGCGTCGATACCCTGATCGAGACACGGATGCGGCGATGACCGCGAGGAGTTGAGATGACGGTTCAAGGACTTTTTTCTGCGAAGGCCGCGGCGGCGGCGAAGCCTTCCGCCATTCCGCGCATCGCCATTGTCGGGCGCGGCTTTTCCGGAATGATGACGGCGATTGCGCTGATGAAGACGGTTCGCACACCGTTCCATCTGCAGCTCTTCGATCCCAATTCCTCCGTCAGCGGCGGGCAGGCGCTGTCTTCGGCCCGGCGCTCGGCGATCCTCAACACCCGCGTTCGCGATCTCTCGGTCTCGACCGGGGATGCCGATGATTTCAACGACTGGCTCTGTAGCAACGCGGAGTTCCGCGCTGCGGTGCCCGCGGCGATCCCGGGATTCCGCCAGATCTTCGTGCCCAAGGAAATTTTCAGCGATTACGTTTACCAACGCTTTTCCGAAGCGCTCGCCACCCGCAAGGACATCACCGTCCAGGTCAGCCACGAACCCGTCGTGGCGATCCGCAGGAGCCACGGCCACCGCTTCCTTCTCGAACATGCCGGCCCTGCCAATCCACTCTTCGATACTGTTTTCCTGGCAACCGGCTACGGGCTCCCGCAGGCCGATCTGCTCTCCGGCGAAGGTGCGCCGGTGCGCGCCCAGCGTCTCGTTGGCCGCCCGCATACGATTCTTCTCGGCAGCGGCATCCGCGTCGTCGACCAGTTGCTACAGCTACGCGACGAAGGCTATGGCGGTCAGATCACCATCGTCTCAAAGCACGGATTCCTGCCGCAGAGCCATACGCCGAACTCCGCCGAGCCGGTTTTCCCTGCAGAAGAACTGCCGAAGGACCTGCCTGACATCCTGCGCTTTATCCGCAATGCCTGCCGTGAGGCGGAGGAGGCGGGACGCAGCTGGCAGTCGGTGATGAACGGCTTGCGCAAACATGCCCGCTCGCTCTGGCGGGCGCTGCCGGCGCGCCAGAAGCAGCAGTTCAACCGGCATCTGCGTGCCATCTATGACAGCCATCGCAACCGCCTGCCCGAAGCCATGTATCTGCGTCTGAAGCGCGAGCTCGCCGGTGGCAATACCGTCCTTCGCCGCGGCGTTGCCGGGCGCGCAGGGACTGAGCGGCATCTTCTTCACGCCGGCGGGATCGGCCGCTGAGGAAGTGATCCATGCAGAGCGGGTCATCGACTGCCGCTGCCGCGCTGCCGATCTTGAGGCGCCCCTGCTGGAGAGCCTCTTTGCTGCCGGATTGGCGATGCCCGACGAGCTCGGTCTCGGCATTGCCGTGAACCAGAGGGGCGAGCCCTATCTCGAAGATGGTTCCGCTGTGGATGGCATCTTTGCGATTGGTCCGCTCGGTCTCGGCAGTCTGCCAGATATTGATCTGGTGCCGGAGATTGTCAGCCAGGCTTATGCCGCGGCGGAAGAGGTCGCGGCCCGCGCCTTCCCGCAATGCCGGGCGATGTGATTAGCGGCGGCGCAGCTCGCTGCGGATGACGACCACAAGCAGCCCGGCCATCATGATCGCCATGGCGAACCAGGTGATCGCGTAGCTCAGGTGGCTGTTTGGAAAGACGACGCGGGTCAGCCCGCCGACCGGTGAACCGCCGGGATTGGGCGTCGCATCGGCATCGATGAAATAGGGCTCTGCCTTCGCGACGCTCTTGTCGGCGGTGATCACCGCGACGTCGCGCGAATACCACCATCCCGTCGCGGGATCGTTGGATTGCAGCAGCGAGCCTTTCGGTTCGGTCGGCCGCAGCAGGCCGGTGATCGTCACCGTGCCGGAGAGCTGCCCTTCGGCGCGGGTCTTGGGATCGCGCTTTTCGGAGGGTACGAAGCCGCGGTTGATCAGGATGGCATTGCCATCCGCCAGCATCAGCGGCGTCATCACCCAATAGCCGGGGCCGAGCTCCGTCGATGTATAGACGAAGGTCTCCTTGCCGTTATCCAGCGTGCCGGTTGCCTTGACGCGCAGATATTCGTCTTCGGCGGGATTGATGTTGTGCCCTTCTGGTGCCGCGACCGGTTCGGCATGGATGCGCTGGTCGACGCGGGCGATCAGGTCGAGCTTCCAGTAAAGCCGCTCGATCTGCCAGATGCCGAGGGCTACAAATGCGGCCATGGCAAAGAGGATCAGGCCGCAGAGCGCAAAGAGCTTCACTGGCGAACGGCGGCTGTCGGGCTTGGTGTCGGATAGATCGGTCATGGCAAAAAGAGCGGGCGGCTCATCGCCGCCCGCGTCATGCTCAGGGCATGTTCTTCATCATTTCGGGGCTCATCGGCATCATGTTGGTGTTCAGATGATGCATGACCCAGAAGGTACCGGCGAGCGCGATGGCGACGATGACGATCGTGAAGATCAGCGCCATGATGGTCCAACCGCCTTCAGAACGCGTGTTCATGTGCAGGAAGTAGATCATGTGGACGACGATCTGGATCGCGCCGAGGATCATCACGGCGGTTGCCGTGACAAGCGGGTTTTCGAAGACGCCGGCCATGACGAGCCAGAAGGGGATCGCCGTCAGGATGACCGACAGGACGAACCCGATCATGTAGCTCTTGAACGAGCCGTGATCGGCCTCGTGACCGCCGTGACCGTGGCCGCCATGGCCATGGTCGTGATGTGCGTCGTGGGCGTGAGTGTTCGAGCTCATCCGAGAACTCCCAGCAGATAGACCAAGGAAAAGACGCCGATCCAGACGACATCGAGGAAGTGCCAGAACATCGACAGGCACATCAGGCGGCGCTTGTTGGCTTCGATCAGTCCGTGCATCGAGACCTGGATCATCAGCGTGATCAGCCAGATGATGCCGAAGGTGACGTGCAGACCGTGGGTGCCGACCAGCGTGAAGAAGGCCGACAGGAAGGCACTGCGCGTCGGGCCTGCGCCCTCGTGGATCAGATGCGCGAACTCATAGAGTTCGAGGCCGATGAAGGCTGCGCCGAACAGGCCGGTGACGGCCAGCCAAAACAGCACGCCGGCCTTGTAGCCACGCATCATCTGCAGCATCGCAAAGCCGTAGGTGATCGAGGACAGCAGCAGCATGGAGGTGTTGATCGCCACCAGCGGCAGATCGAACAGATCCTTCGGCGACGGGCCGGCCGCATAGTTGCGGCCGAGCACGCCATAGGTGGCGAAGAGCACTGCGAACATCAGGCAGTCGCTCATCAGGTAGAGCCAGAAACCGAGATTGGTGCTGCTCTCCGGATGATGCTCCTCGGTGAGGTAGAAAACGGGCTTCTCGGCCGTGTCGATGGTGTGATCGGTCATGGTCGTCATCCCTGCGCCGCGGCAAGCTGCTGCGTGCGCTTGTCTTCCGTCTCGGTGACTTCGTCCACGGGAATGTAGAAGTCACGCTTGTAGTTGAAGGTGTGGACGATCGACACGAGGACGATCGCGGCGAAGGACAGGATCGCCAGCCACCACATGTACCAGATCAGGCCGAAGGCGAGGCCGATGCTGAGCGCCGAGAGGATCGCGCCAGTGCCGGTGTTCTTCGGCATGTGGATCGGCTTGAAGCCCTCGAGCGGACGGACATAGCCGCGCTTCTTCATGTCGTACCAGCTGTCGTGATCGTGGACGACCGGCGTGAAGGCGAAGTTGTAATCCGGCGGCGGCGAAGAGGTCGCCCATTCCAGTGTACGGCCATCCCACGGGTCGCCGGTCTCGTCCTTGAGAGCTTCGCGCTTGCGGAAGCTGACGAAGATCTGGATGAGGAACGAGGCGATGCCGATGGCGATCAGGCCGGCGCCGAAGGCGGCGATGATGAACCAGATCTGCAGCGACGGATCTTCGAACTGCGAGACGCGGCGCGTGACACCCATTAGGCCGAGCACGTAGAGCGGCATGAAGGCGAAGAAGAAGCCGATCTGCCAGAACCAGAAGCTCATCTTGCCCCAGAACGGGTCGAGCTTGAAGCCGAAGGCTTTCGGGAACCAGTAGTTGACGCCTGCGAAGAGGCCGAACAGCACGCCGCCGATGATCACATTATGGAAGTGGGCGATCAGGAACAGCGAGTTGTGCAGTACGAAGTCGGCCGGCGGGATGGCGAGCATGACGCCGGTCATACCACCGATGACGAAGGTCACCATGAAGCCGACGGTCCAGAGCATCGGCACTTCGTAGCGGATGCGGCCGCGATACATCGTGAACAGCCAGTTGAACATCTTCGCCCCTGTCGGGATCGAGATGATCATCGTGGTGATGCCGAAGAACGAGTTGACGCTGGCGCCCGAACCCATCGTGAAGAAGTGGTGCAGCCACACGAGGTAGGAGAGGATCATGATGACGCAGGTGGCGTAAACCATCGAGGCGTAGCCGAAGAGGCGCTTGCCGGAGAACGTGGCGACCACTTCGGAGAAGATGCCGAAGGCCGGCAGCACGAGGATGTAGACTTCCGGGTGGCCCCAGATCCAGATGAGGTTGACATACATCATCGGATTGCCGCCGAGATCGTTCGTGAAGAAGTTCGTGCCGGCATAGCGGTCGAGCGAAAGGAGAACGAGGGTCGCGGTCAGGATCGGGAAAGAGGCGACGATCAGCACGTTGGTGCAGAGCGAGGTCCAGGTGAAGACCGGCATCTTCATGAAGGTCATGCCAGGAGCGCGCATCTTGACGATCGTCGCGATCAGGTTGATCCCCGACAGCGTCGTGCCGACACCGGCAACCTGCAAGCCCCAGATATAATAGTCGACACCGACGCCAGGACTGTAGTCCGCGCCCGAAAGCGGCGGATAGGCAAGCCAGCCGGTCCGTGCGAATTCACCGATGAAGAGCGAGATCATGATGATGATCGCGCCGGCGGTGGTCATCCAGAACGAGAAGTTGTTGAGGAACGGGAACGAGACGTCGCGGGCGCCGATCTGCAGCGGCACGACGAAGTTCATCAGGCCGGTGACGAAGGGCATCGCCACGAAGAAGATCATGATGACGCCATGCGCCGTGAAGATCTGGTCGTAGTGATGTGGCGGCAGATAGCCTTCCGACCCATTGAAGGCGATCGCCTGCTGGATACGCATCAGGATCGCGTCGGAAAAGCCGCGCAGCAGCATGATGACGGCGAGGATCACATACATGATGCCGATCTTCTTGTGATCGACGCTGGTGATCCAGTCGCGCCAGAGCGGTCCCCAGAACTTGAAATAGGTGATGAGCCCCACGACGGCGATGCCGCCGATCGCAACGCCGATGAAGGTGAAGATCAGGATCGGCTCGTGATAGGGGATCGCATCGAGGGTCAACCGGCCGAAGATGAACTTCAGGAGGTCAGGATTGGAAAACATGGAATAACCCGTTCATTGGTGTCTTAGCGACGCAAAGCGCCAGGTTTAATTGTTGCTCGGCTGGGCCGGTGCCGGATCGCCGCTGCCGTGGTTCATGCCCGGCATCGAATGGCCGTCGTGGCCGCTGCCGCTCATGTCCATACCGGGCATGTTCTGCATGTCCTGCTGATTGCCGTTTGCAGCATCTGCCGGCTTCTGATCGCCGGAAGCAGGGGTCGCGGCCGCGGGGACTGCTTCGGCTTCTGCGCCATGGCCTTCGCCGACGTGGCGGTTGTCATATTCCAGCTTTTCGCGGTTCTCGGCGCTTTCCTTGCCGCCGCCGCCCATCATGTCGATATGCATCATATCGCTCATGCACATCTTGCCCGGCGTGGCGCAGAGGTTGAGGATCGCCTGGTAGAGGTCCTTGTCGGCGGTCGCGTAGTAGCGGACCGGCTCGCGCTCGGACGGCTTTTCAAGCTTGAGATAGGCGTCACGGTTCAGCGCCGTGCCCTGGCTCTTCACCTTGGCGACCCAATCGTCGAAGCCCTGCTGGTTCAGGCCATGGAACTTGAAGCGCATATGCGAGAAGCCTTCGCCGCTGTAATTGGCGGAAAAGCCCTCATACTCGCCTTCCTTGTTGATGACGGCATGAAGCTGCGTCTGCATGCCGGGCATCGCGTAGATCTGGCCGGCAAGTGCGGGAATGTAGAAGGAGTTCATGACCGAGGATGCGGTGATCCTGAAATTGATCGGCACATCGACAGGCGCTGCCAGCTCGTTGACCGTCGCAATGCCGAGTTCCGGATAGAAGAACAGCCACTTCCAATCGAGCGCGACGACTTCGACAGTCATCGGCTTGACGTTTTCGGGGATGCTGCGCTCGGCATCGATGCGATCGAGCGGACGGTAAGGATCGAGCTTGTGAGTCGAAATCCAGGTGATGGCGCCAAGGGCGATGATGATGGCCAGCGGTGCCGACCAGATAACCACTTCCAGCCGTGTCGAGTGATGCCATTCCGGATCATAGGTCGCTGCCGTATTCGAACGCCGGTAACGCCAGGCGAAGAAGAACGTCAGGAACAGGACCGGCACGATGATCAGCAGCATCAGGAAGGTGGAGACCAGAATGAGGTCTGCCTGCTGACTTGCGATATCGCCCGACGGCGACATCACGACCATATTGCATCCTGCCAGCATCATCAGCGGCAACACGGATAGAAGGCGGGAAAACTTCACGAGTTTTTGCACGTCTCTAAGCTCTTGTTGTTTCGTCCAAACCGCGACTAAAGCACTGAACCTGATGGCAACATGAGGTGTTTGGTCGCACTGCAGCAAACATGCCGCAGCGCGGCAAAGAATGTAAGGCGCTACGGCGTTGAAATCCTGATAAGTTTCGGAAGGATTTGGCCCCGGCGCATGCTTTTGTGCGGCATAATATATCCGCGAAAACGAAAACGGCCACTTGAAAGGCCGCGAATCGGGCGATCACGCCCAATTTCTCATCCACATCTAATTTTGAGAATGGATGATGAACTATTTACGTCCGTCAGACTTGATAACCTTGCAGGTTTGATCAAGATCGTCTTGAGGCGCTTTGCCGCAAGCGTCTCGACGAGGGAGGCGTTGAATGACTGCAGCACACTATGGACCATCGTCCACGACACTCGAACGTGACGCAAGACAGATTCATGCCGGCGAAAAGGTTTCGCCCGGAAGTATTGCCCTTGGCGTCATCATCGGGCGAATGTCCGAATTCTTCGATTTCTTTGTTTATGGCCTGGCCTCTGTCCTGGTCTTCCCGCAGCTGATCTTTCCCTTTGCACCGGACAGGCTGACGGGGACGCTCTATTCGTTCGCGATCTTTTCGCTGGCCTTCCTGGCGCGTCCGGTCGGCTCCGTCGTCTTCATGACGATCGACCGATTCTATGGCCGCGGCACGAAGCTGACGATCGCGCTGTTCCTGCTCGGCGGCTCGACCGCTTCGATCGCGTTCCTGCCCGGCTATAACGAGATCGGCTATTGGGCGATCGCGCTTCTGGCGCTCTTCCGGCTCGGCCAGGGCTTCGCGCTCGGTGGCGCCTGGGATGGTCTCGCCTCGCTTCTGGCGCTGAACGCGCCGCAGAACAAGCGCGGCTGGTACGCGATGATCCCGCAGCTCGGTGCGCCGATCGGCTTCGCGCTGGCGAGCACTATCTTCGGCTTCTTCATCGCCAATCTCTCCAATGAGGATTTCCTCTCCTGGGGCTGGCGCTATCCGTTCTTTGTGGCCTTCGCGATCAATGTCGTGGCGCTCTTTGCGCGCCTGCGTCTGGTCATGACGCAGGAGTTCGGCACGCTTCTGGAACAGCACGAACTTGAAGCCGCGCCGATCGGCAAGGTTCTGAAAATACACGGCCGCGATATCCTGATCGGTGCCTTCGTGCCGCTCGCGAGCTTCGCGATGTTCCACCTCGTAACGATCTTCCCGCTCGGCTGGATGAGCCTCTACGGCACGCAGCCGCTCGACACTTTCATGGTGGTACAGATCATCGGCGCGCTTGTCGGTATCGTCGCGATCATCGCGTCGGGCCTGATCGCCGACCGAATCGGCCGCCGTGCCCAGCTTGCCGTCTGTGCGGTGCTAATCGCGATCTTCTCCTTCGTCGGTCCGATGCTGATCGCTTCGGGCGATGCCGGCCAGGACGCCTTCGTCATCATCGGCTTCGGCGTGCTCGGCCTGTCCTTCGGCCAGGCGACCGGCTCGATCTCCTCGCGCTTCGGCCGCGGCTACCGCTACACGGGTGCCGCCTTCACCTCCGACCTCGCCTGGCTGGTCGGCGCCGGCTTTGCGCCGCTGGTGGCGCTCAGCCTCTCCAGCAGCTTCGGCCTGACCTTCGTCGGCTACTACCTGCTCTCAGGCGCCATCTGCACGCTGGCAGCGCTCGCCTTCAGCAGGGCGCTGGAGCAGCGGGAATAGGTTAGAGACGGCGCCAGATCGATTCGAAAAGCCCGGTTTCAACCGGGCTTTTTATTGATCGATGCGTTGCAAATTATAATTGATTGCATATCCTTCTCTACGAAGGAGATGCCGCCATGACCCGTTCCACGATCGACCATGCGACGCTCGCGCAGCTGGCGGGGGCCGGTGCCATCGACAAGACGCTTGTCGTCGGCCAGACCGGCGGCTGGTCCATCGTCGTGCGCTACGGAAAGAGCGAGCATCCGCTTGCGGCGCAGCGCAGCCGTCAGGTCAGGCTCTTCAAGAAGATGGAGACGCTGGTGTCCTATCTCAGGGATGTCGGCATCTCGCAGTTCGACGTCGATGCCAGCGATTATGCCGCCGAGCCCGCCAAGCGTCCCGATCGCGCCGACGCTCTGAAGCGCGCGCATGAGGCGGCCGAGCATGACCGGTGGTTTCGCGAGCAGGTCCGGATCGGTCTTCGCGAAGCGGACGATCCGAATACGGTCTGGATCAGCAATGAGGACATGGAGAAGGAATGGGAGGAGATGCGTGTCGAGCTTGAAGCCCGGATCGCCGCGCAAGAGGGCAAGGCGTGATTGTCAAATGGACCGCACAGGCTCGCAAGGATCGCAATCGCCAACTTCTCTACATCGCCGACAAGAACCCTCGCGCGGCAATCACACAGGGTGATCTTATCTATCGCAACGTCGCTATCCTGCGGGAGCATCCCCAAATGGGGCGGCCGGGACGTGAGCCCGCAACGCGCGAGCTTGTTGTCCTCCACACGCCATTTGTCATCATCTATCGCATCGATGAAAAGGCGCAGCAGATCGACATTCTACGCCTGCTTCACGGCGCCCAGCAATGGCCGCCGGAAGAGGAGTGAGGCTGGTTAGCGAGCGACGGCTTCCGGCTGCTTGGCGCGGGCGGCGGTCAGTTCGGCGGTCGTGTGGTTCAGGCGGTCTGCCAGCACGCGCATGATCTCGACGGCCATTTCAGGGAAGTCGCTCAGGAGCTTCAGGAAGTGTTCCTTGCTGATGCGCAGGACTTCCAGGCCCGAGGTGGCGCGGACGGTTGCCGTGCGCGAGACGTCGCAGAGAATGGCGATTTCGCCGACGATGGAATTGAGCTCGACATCGGCAACCTTGATGTCGCCGGCGGGCGAGTGGACGAGAATATCGGCCGTGCCAGAGAGGATCACATAGGCTGCGTCGCCGGGATCGCCCTGGTGGAAGAGGTTCTGACCGGCCTTGTAGGTCATCCGGTCGGAGGTGAACGCCAAAAGCTTGAGTTTCGCCGGAGCGATCCTGGAAAAGATCGGCACCCGTCGCAGCATTTCGACTTCATCTCTCAACAGCATGAGCGTTTTACCCCCTGCCGCGCCTCCTCGCCAAAGGAGATCGCGCTTTTTAAAACTCTACCAGGCATTCCCTCGCAAGAATGCCGTCTCAGCCGCCCCAATAGATTATTACGATAACAGTTCCTTGAACATAGTGTTTTTCTCCGAAAGTTCCGGATAGCCACCGGCTTCGGCAAGGCCGCCGCGCTCGAACAGCAGGATCCGGTCGAAGATTTCCGCCAGCCGGGCATTGGAGAGCACGAAGATGATCGCGGGCCGCTTGCCCACTTCATGCAGCCCGGTCACGACGTTGCGAATGATCTGGTCCTGGACGCGCTGGTCGAGTGCCAGCAGCGGCCGGTTGAAGATGAAATAGTCCGAGCGCTTCAAGAGCGTGCGGGCCATATTGACCTTCTGGCGCTGGACCATCGTCAGGCGCTTGCCGCCGGAACCGACGTCGAATTCCATGCCGATCGACAGCACGTCGTCGTAGAGATCGAGCTGATCGAAGAGCTCGCCCATGATCAACCGGATCTGGTCGGAGGCATCGGCCTGCTGATAGGCGATGCGGCCGAAGAGCACGTTGTCCATCAAGCTTGCCGATGCGGTGAAGCGCTCGGGATCGTAGCGCTCGATCAGGGCCGAGAGGTCGTCGGGAATATGCTCGTGGAACTGCTTGCGGGCCGAAACGATCTTCGCCATCAGCTCGTCGGTCAGCAGACCAAAACGGTGGCGGGGCTCGATATAGGCGAAGCTTAGCCGGATGATGCTCGAGCGTTCTTCCGCCGTCGCATCCTCGAATTTCCGGCTTGTCAGTTTCTGGAGCAGCGCCTGATAGGTCGGAATGTCATCCGCCGTCATGAAGGTCAGCTGCTGGAAGAACGGGTGGTCCGGCGGCAGGTCATGGAAGAGTTCGACGGCGTTTTCCGCGATCTCGAGACCCATGGCGTAGAGATCGTTGCTGAGCCCGGTATCCCGGAACAGCTGCTGGAAATAGGGATGCGCCGCCAGCCGGCGGTTGGTCATCATCGGCCGCTTCATCGTGCCGAATAGCAGGTTTTCGCCGACCGTCGCCTGCGGATTGTAGGCGTCGAAATCGAAGGGAACGACGATCGTATCGAGGTTCTCTTCCTTGAGGCGGTCACGCAGCGCGAGTCGCAGATCGACGATGCGGTCGGCCAGGACGACATGCACGGATGTATCGACCGAGGAGCGCAAGGCGAGGTCGAGGATATCCTGTGAGATCATCACCGCGTCGAGAACCGGGCGGATCGCCTTCAGCAGGTCTTCGGGCCCGTTGGCGCCGGCGGCATTGTAATCCACCCAGTCGCTGTTCAGGTCGAATGTCGGATTGCCGGCGCGCAGCGCCTCGGCATTGCGCCACTTGAGTTCGAGCGCCTTCTGCGAGTCGTAGCCTGGATCGGTCAGCGGCGCGTGCTTGAGCCCGTAAAGCAGGTTGTCGCGCAGCGTGCCGTGGAAGAAATAGGTGTCCGACGAAGCATAGGAGATGCGCCGGCCCGTCACCGATTCCGGCATGTCGAGAAGGTCGCGCCCGTCGATGCTGATGCGGCCGGAATCCGGCCAGACGATGCGCCCGAGCGCTTCGGCAAAGGCTTCCGCGCCGCTGCCGTTCGGCCCGACGATTGCGACCGTTTCGTTCGGCTTGATCTCGACCGAGACGTGATCGACAAGACGCGCGCCGCTGTCGTCGCTGACGGCGAGATTGGTGACGACGAGAGCCGCGGTCAGCGGGCCGACGACGTCGCCCGGAATTTCCTGGATCTTGCTGTCGATCAGCGGCTCGACGTTGAACTGTTCGTAGACCTGCTGGTACTTGACCTGCACGTCCTGACGCATCTGGTCCCAGTCGATCAGTTCCTTCAGCGGGCCGGGAAGGTCCTTGTAGGCCGAGATGACGGCGACGAGCTGACCGATATCGAGCCGTCCCTGCAGCGCCAGATAACCGCCGATCGCGTAGAACAGGAAAGGCGTGACCTGGGCCAGGAAGTTGTTCAGGAACTTGACCAGGAACTTCCACTGATAGAGGTCGTAGCGGATCTTGAAGATCAGCCCGAGGCGCGACGCGATGTCGGCGCGCTCGAGATTCGACGTATCGTTGCCATGGATGGTGCCGATGCCATCGACGATTTCGCCGACGCGGCCGGAGAGTTCGCGGGCGGTCAGCTGGCGCTGGCGGCCGAGATCCAGAAGCCGCTTTCTCATCCGCGGAATAACGATGGCCTGCACACCGACGATACCGGCGGCGATCATGCCGAGCCAGAAATTCTGGACGATGATGAAGGCGAGCGCCGTCAGCGCCTGGCCGCCGAGCAGCGCCGGGGAAACGAAGGCGTCGCCGGTAAAGCCGCCCATCGGCTCCACCTCGTCCTTGATCATCGTCGCGATTTCGGCCGACTTCACCTTCTTGAAGTGCGACGGCGGGAAACGCAGGACGCGGTCGATCAGCTGGAAGCGGATGCGGCGCAGCATGCGCTCGCCAAGGCGGCCCTTGTACGTGTTGATGTAGAACTTGAAGAGGCCGTTCAGCACCACCAGCGCCAGGAATACCAGGCTCAGCGCCATCAGCATCTGCAGGCGGTTCAGCTGGATGCCCTGGAAGAGCTCGACATGCCCGATCAGCGGCAGGTCGTAGGACAGGTGCATGAAGGTCTGCGTCGCATTGGCATTGTCGAAGCCGTCACCCTGGATCGGTCCGTTGACGATCTGCTTCGGCAGATCGAAGGACAGGAAGTAGGGGATCATCGACGCCGCAACGACCGCCAGAATCCAGAGCTGCTGGAGGCGGGTGTTCGACCAGATATAGCGGGCGAGGCTCTTTTCCATTGCTAACCGTCAGCCTGATGGGAGGGTCCGGAGACGTTCGAGGAGGGAGATTCGGGAAACAGGATCATGCCGCCGGACCGCCGGATATCGTAACGAAAACAAGGCGAAGCGGACTGCCGTCGAAAAGCCGATTCTGCCGGAAATTCGTTTATATCACAGGACTTTCATAAAGTGCGAGCAATTCAGCCGAGCATCGTGCGAATGATCGCAGCTGTGGTCTCCGCGCCAGCCAAATCCAGCGTGGCCGCTTTGCGCGGCGGCGCATCCATCGCTTCTGCAACGGCTGCGGCGACATGCGCTGCGGTCAATCCGGTTTCCGGCAAGATGCCCGCGAGCCCCATCGCCTTCAGCCGCTCGGCCCGTACCGTCTGTTCGGTTTCTCCACCGGCGACGAAGGGGATGAGGATCGCCCGGCAATCGGTGCGCAGGAGGTCGCCGACGGTGTTATAGCCCGCCTGCGAGATCGAGACCTTGGCGCCCTTCAGCAGCGAAGGGAAATCCTTGCGGAAGCGCACGAGGGTGACATTGGCGGGCGCATCGTCCTGCAGAGACTGAAAATCGGCCTCCGGCAGGTTGGGTCCCGATATCAGCAGCCAGCGGTATTCTGCGGGCAGGGAGCGCGCCGCATCCCTGGCCGCGCGGATCAGCTCCAGCCCGACGGCTCCGCCGCCTGCTGAGGCGATGATGTCGAAGCGTTCGGCCGGATCGGCCGCCGGTGGCGGCGCGACCATACCGGTATAGCGGACCTTGCCGGCGATCTCCGGTGTCAGCGGAAACGTGTCTTCCAGGCGGACGAAATCGGGATCGCCGTGAACGAGGACGGCATCGAAATGCTCCTGCACCAGCTTCACGGTTTCCTCATCGCGGCCAGCCTTGCGATTTTCCTGCAGGATGTCACGCACCGAGCTGAAGAGTTTTGGCCGCGGATTGGCTGCAGCGATGGCATCGAGCAGGGGCAGCAGTTCGAAGCGCATCTGGCGGCGACCGAAGGGGAAGGCTTCGATGATGACGGCGTCGGGCTTGGCGTTCGCGAATGCGGCGAGCAGCTGGTCGCGACGCGCGTTGAGGAAATCTTCCGTTGCCGGATTGCCGTTGGCATCCGCGAGGCCGGAGAAACCGGCATTGCTGGCAACGACCGCCGGCAAGGCGATGGTCTTCAAGCCTTCGGCCGGGAAGCCAGGCACTGGCAGGCCGCCGGTCACGACGGTGACGTCGAAGCCATCCTTCGCCATCGCATTGGCGATGCGGCTGGCACGAGCGATATGGCCGATGCCGAGCAGATGCTGGACGTAGAAGAAAACGCGTTTGGCGCTCATGGGTCCTTCCGCCATTCGTCTTCGAAAAGCTGTGTCAGCTGCGCGATGCTGGAGTGATAGTCGAATTGCGCCCGCACCCGCTGCTCGGCGGCATCGCCCAGCCGCTTGCGCAGCGCCGGATCGCGGATCGCCCTTTCAAGGGCTGCCGCCAGGGCCTTCGGATCTTCCGGCGGAACGACGAGGCCGTTCTCGCCATCCGTCAGCAGCTCGGGTACGCCGGAAATATTGGTGGAGAGGCAGGCGAGCCGCTGGCTTGATGCCTCGACGAGGACATTCGGCAGGCCATCGCGGTCGCCATTGGCGGCGATGCGGCAGGCGAGCACGAAGAGATCGGCGCGGCGGTAGTGGTCCAGCACGTCTTCCTGCGCGAGCGCGCCTTTCCAGGCGATACGCTTGCCGAGACCGAGCTCATTGGCGAGGGACTTCAGCTTCGACAGCTCCTCGCCGCCGCCGATGTGGTCCAGCCGCCAGTTGAGCTCCTTTGGCAGAAGCGCAAGTGCCCGTAGCAGGATGTCGTAACCCTTCTTCTCGACAGCGCGGCCGACGCTGAGCAGGAAAACCGGATCATTGGCCGACGAGCCGTCCCACACCGAACGCTCGCCGGCAAAATGGCCGAAGCGGGCGAGGTCGAGCCCGTGATAGCTGAGATGCACCGCATCCGGGCGGCTGGTCAGCGTGCGCATATGCTCGTAGCCGGTGCGCGTGCACGTCACCGCCCAGCGGGCGCTCGAGAGCTTCTCGTTCAACTCCCAATCCGGCGACGTCCAGATATCCTTGGCGTGCGCCGAAACCGTCCAGGGTGTGCCGGTCAGGATGCTTGCATATTCCGTGACGGATGCCGGAGTGTGGATGAAATGGGCATGCAGCCAGCGGCCGTTGTCGGGCCATTCGCGGGCGAGCACTAGCGCCTGGCCGAGACGGCGGAAGCGGTTGCGGGAGATATCGCGCGGGAGGTCGGCCATGAAGCGCTTCATCAACGCGCCGAAACCCGCCTTGCCGAACCCGGCAAACAGACCCTTCATAACGCGGAGCGGCTCTTCATGCAGATATTCCGGCAGGTAGACCACGCGCGCGTTGATCTCGTCGTGGACAGGATGCCGCTTCTTGTCGGTCGGCCGGCGCATGGAAATCAGCGTCAGGTCGAAGCCGGCCTTCTCGAGGCCGAGCAGTTCCTGCGCGATGAAGGTTTCCGAAAGGCGTGGATAGCCCTTCAGCACGACAAGGATCTTCCGGCGTTCTGGCAAGGCTGTTGTCTTCACTCTGCGCCGACGAGGGAAAGGTGGCCGCCGCGGTTGTCGAGCCAGTGGCCGACTGTCTCCGAGATGTGATCAAGGCCTTCGAGGCGCATGTTGCAGCCGCTTTTCGACGGCGGCAGGCGGCTCGGAAGGCGCTTCAGCGCCTCGGCCATCACAGCCGGATTGGCCGATTGATCCGGCAGCAGCATATCGACAAGGCCGAGTTCGCTAGCGCGCTGGGCGCGCAGCAGCTGCTCTTCGCGCGGCTTGACGCGCGGCACGATCAGCGCCGGCTTGTCGAAGGACAGGATCTCGCAATAGGTGTTGTAGCCGCCCATGGCGACGACAGCGGTTGCCCCTGCGATCAGTTCTTCCATGTGATTGTCGAATTCGATGACCTCGATCGCCGCGATCTTCTCGCCCTTCTTGACGAGCTTGGTGCGTTCCGCCGCGGGCATATAGGGGCCGAGGACGACGAGCGCCTTCTGCTGCAGCGTCTGGTCCTGTTCGTAGGCGTTCATCACGTCATGGACGAGATCTGAGCCATCGCCGCCACCGCCGGTGGTCACCAGGATATAGTTGTCCTTCGGCGTGTTCAGCGACTTCTTGCTCTTGGAGACGCTGCGCTGCAGGAAGCCGACGAAATCCATCTTGCGGCGGACATTGGCGGGAACGTCGAGACCAACGAGCGGATCGTAGAAATCCGGCGGGCCATAGACCCAGACGCTATCGTAATACTGATCGATCTTCTGCATGATGCCGTTGCGCTTCCACTCGGCGTCGAGCAGATGCGGGGCGTCCATGATTTCGCGCAGGCCAAGCACCAGCGTCGTGCCGCGGGCCTTGAGATAGGCAAGCGTATCCTCGACTTCGCCCTTCAGGCCCATGGGCTCCTTGTCGACGATGAAGATATCCGGCTGGAAGGTTTCCGCCGTGTGGCGGATGCTCGATTCGCGCATCTTCAGCGTATCCTGAAGATCGATATGGCTCGCCATCGACGTATATTCGCCGTTGCGAAGCTTGATGACGCTCGGGATCTTCACGAAATCGACGCGGGCGCGGTAATCGAAGGCGCCGGCGATCGTGGCGCCGGAGATGATCAGGATGTTCAGGCCGCGATAATCCTCGACCAGCGCATGGGCGATGGTCCGGCAGCGGCGCAGGTGGCCGAGACCGAACGTATCGTGGCTGTACATCAGGATGCGCGCGTCTTCGACACGTCTGGCCATGGGCAATACCTCTGGGGCGAACGACATTATCGCCCCCGCTTTCCGGAGGCCGCGCGACAGCGGATCAGACAGCCGCCGGGCGCCCTGTTATTTGTAGGGGTCTGCTGCATCGCGCAAGCCGTCTCCCAGAAAGTTGAAGGCTAAAATGACGAGAACCACCGGAATAATCGGAAAAAGCAGCCAAGGGTAGAAGGCAATCACACTTACGCTTTTTGCTTCCGTGAGCAAGATGCCCCAGCTGGTGATCGGCGGGCGCAGACCAAGGCCGAGGAAGGACAGGGCCGTCTCGCCGAGGATCATGCCGGGAATGGAAATGGTAGCCGACGCAATGAGATGCGACATGAAACCGGGCACCAGATGGCGGCCGATGATGCGCGGGGTGCTGGCGCCCATCAGCTGCGCCGCCTGCACATAATCTTCCTCGCGGAGCGCCAAAAGCTTGGACCGGACGGCGCGCGCCAGTCCCGTCCAGTCGATGATGCCGAGAATGACCGTGATGCCGAAATAGATGACGATCGGGCTCCAGGTCACCGGCATGATGGCGGCGAGCGCCATCCAGAGCGGCAGGCTCGGCAGCGATTGCAGCACCTCGATCATGCGCTGGACGATGAGGTCGAAGACACCGCCGCGATAGCCGGCCAGACCGCCGATGACGATACCGAGCACGAAGCTGATGGTGATGCCGATCAGGCCGATGGTCAGCGAGATACGGGCGCCGTAGAGGATGCGCGAGAGCACGTCGCGGCCGAGACGGTCGGTGCCGAGCAGATACATCTGGCCGCCTTCGGCCGGGCAGACGAGGTGCAGGTTGGAATCCACCAGACCCCAGAAACGATAGGCGTCGCCGCGGCAAAAGAAGCGGATCGGCTGAATATCGTTGGGCTTCTCGGTATAGATGCGGCGCAGCGTATCGATATCGAGCTGCATCGAGCGGCCATAGACGAACGGGCCGACGAACTCGCCCTTGTCGAAGAAATGTACCCGCTGCGGCGGCGAATGGATGTAATCGACATTGCGGCTGTGAAGGCCATAAGGCGCCAGGAATTCAACGATCAGGATCGCGAAATAGACGAAGGCGAGGAAGATGCCGGAGATCAGCGCCAGGCGGTGCTGCTTGAACTTCCACCACATCAGCTGCTTCTGTGAAGCAAGGTGGATGCGCGACTGCGCAGAGGTCATCGTCTCCTGCGCATGCGGATCGAACGGCGTGGTCGAGACAAAATGCTCCAGGGGCGCACCGGGCGGCGGCAAGGGCGACATTATTTGGTGCTCCTGCCTTGCAAGCGGATGCGGGGATCGAGGAAGCCGAGCGCGATATCCGAGATCAGCACGCCGATGACGTTCAGGAACGCGAGGAACATCAGGAACGACCCGGCGAGATACATGTCCTGGCTTTGCAGCGCCTTGACCAGCATCGGTCCCGTCGTCTCAAGCGAGAGAACAATAGCGACAATTTCGGCGCCCGAGATGATCGACGGCAGGATCGAGCCGATATCGGCGACGAAGAAGTTCAGCGCCATGCGCAGCGGATATTTGATCAGCGCCCGGGTCGGGTGCAGGCCCTTGGCGCGCGCCGTCGTCACATATTGCTTCTGCATCTCGTCGAGCAGATTGGCGCGCAGGCGGCGGATCATGCCCGCTGTTCCCGCAGTGCCGACGATGATCACGGGAATCCAGAGATGCGCAAGGATCGATTTCGCCTTCTCCCAGCTCATCGGCTCGTTCAGATATTGCTGGTCCATCAGGTGGCCGATCGACAGCCCGAACCAGACATTGGCGAAATACATCAGGATCAGCGCCAGCATGAAATTCGGAATGGCGATACCGAGCAGACCGAAAAAGGTCAGGCCGTAGTCGCCCCAGCTATACTGATGGGTGGCCGAGTAGATGCCGATCGGGAAGGCGATCAGCCAGGTGACGAGGATCGTCGTGAAGGAGACGAGGATCGTCAGCCACAACCGGTCGCCAACGACATCCGAGACCGGAAGCTGGTATTCGAACGAGTATCCAAAATCGCCATGCAGCATGCCGCCGACCCAGTAGAAGTAACGGACGATCTCCGGCTTGTCGAAGCCGTATTGCTTCCGGAGTTCCTCGATTTCCTGCAGGTTGGCGGTCTCGCCCTGGGCGCGCAGTTCGGCGATCTGGCTTTCGAAGAAGTCGCCCGGCGGTAGTTCGATGATGGTGAAGACCAGCGCCGAGATCACGAAGAGCGTCGGCACCATGGCGGCGATGCGCCAGAGGATATATCTCAGCATCTCACGTCTCCTTCAGCCAGAATGCATCGGGCATGTAGATGCCGAGGAAGGAGGTTGGGTCGAAGCCGTAGAGCGCGCGCTCCGGCACGTTCTGCATCTTCTTGGAGATCAGGATCGGCTGCAGCGCGCCGTTGATCAGGCCGATCGAATAGACCTGCTGGGTATAGAGTGCCAGCATCTTGTGCCAGATCGCTTCGCGTTCCTTGAAGTCGGCAGTCGCGCCCCATTGGTTGAGGAGATCGACGAGATCGGCGACTTCAGGAATGTCGGGCGCTTTGCCTTCCTGTCCGGCGGAGAGATAGTACATGCCCCAGATCGGCCATTGCAGCTGGTCGTCGGCGGTCGGCGCCAGCTGGGTCGGGGCCATGTCGGCGGTTGGCACGCCGTTTTCGATACCGAACCAGATCGCCATCATGATCGAGCCGCTCATGGCGCGGTTGCGGAAGATGTCGCGCTGCGAGGTGCGGGTATAGAGCGCAATGCCGATGGTGCGGAAGTGATCGCGCACCAGCTCCAGCACGTCGGTATCAAGCGTGCTTTCGCCGGGTGTTTCCACGGTGATCTCGGCGCGCCGGCCGTCCGGCAGCAGGCGGATATCCTCGTCGTCGCGATTGGCAAGACCCAGCTCGTCGAGCAGCTTGTTGGCCTGATCCACGTCGTGCTGGATATAGGCGTCGGCATATTCCTGCTTGAAGAGCGGGCTGTCCGGCAAAACGGTATCTGCGCTCGGTGTGCCAAGCCCGTAGAAGGCGACCATATTGATCTCGTGGCGATCGATTGCCATCGACAGCGCACGGCGGAAACGGACATCGCGGAAGAGATTGCGCCAGACATCGTCGGCACAGTTGAGATTGGGCAGCAGCGCAAGGCGGGAGCCGCGCGCCTGCTTCCAGAGATTGACCTTCACCGGGAAACGCTGCTCGGCTTCCTTCAGGAAGGTATAGTCGTTGAAGTCGATACCGGTCGCCTGCAGGTCGGATTCGCCGGCACCCGCCTTGGCGGCGATGATCGACGACGAGCTGACGTTCAGGATGAAGCGGTCGATATAGGGCAGCTGCACGCCGTTTTCGTCGACGCGGTGGAAGAAGGCGTTGCGGTCGAAGATGAACTGGTCTGCCGGCGGCTTGGTCATCACCTTCCAGGGATCAAGCGTCGGCAGATCCGGATTTTCAGGGCGCGAGGCGCGCGACATCTTGATGTGCAGGTCGGCCCACTTCTTGACCCGGTTTTCCTTCATCAGCGCCGAGAGGCGGAAGTCGTCCTGATACTTCTTGTGGAACTGCTTCAGGTAGTGCGCCGGTCCGAAAATGACGAGCGGCAGCGGTCCGGCGAGTGCCGGCAGGAAGGTCGGGTTCGGCTTTTCCCAGGTGTAGCGGACGATGAGCTCGTCGAGCACCTCGAACTTCGGCAGGTCGCCATGCGGGCGCAGCTCAAGCGCGCCGCCGCCCGGCGTCGCTTCCTTGTTGAGGATGATGTCTTCCCACCAGTAGCGGAAGTCATCGACCGTAAACGGCTTGCCATCCGACCACTTGTGGCCCTCGCGCAGGTGGAAGGTGAAGATGCGGTCTTCTTCGCTCGTGTAGCCGCCCAGGATATCTGGCTGGAACTGCAGATGCTTGTCGTAGCCGATCAGCCGCGAATAGCCATAGACGGTCATGTAGCGGACGTCGCGCGGGCCGCCGATGATCGTGCGTACATTGCCGCCATAGGTGCCGGGCGTCAGCCCTGCTTCCTTCATGTTGACGATGCGCGGATGCTTCGGCAGGCGCTGCGGCATCGGCGGAATGGCGTCGGCGCGCAGCAGGTCGCGCAGGAATTCCGGCTCGATGTCGCGATCATCGGAGGCGGCGCGAACGAGGCCCGGCGCAACCGTCGCGCCGATCATGCCGCCGAGGAAAGTGCGCCGCGTTACCATGCCCGCAACTCCTTGACATCGGCGCCCTTGCGGGCGCGCACGAAATGCCCGTCGCCGAGATCGGCATAGGCAAGCTCGGAAGCGTCGTCATGCTCGGCGGTGAAGGTCAGCCCCCAGTTCTGCTTGTCGGCCGCGCCATTCTTGCGCAGCGCCTCGAAATCGAGCGGCCGGTCTAGATCGGGGAAGGGGACGGCCGCAAGCAGTGACTTCGTATAGGGATGCACGGGATCGCGCAGGATGATTTCGCGCGGCGCGATTTCGACGATGCGCCCTTTGCACATGACGGCGATGCGATCGGCCATGTAATCGACGACGGCCAGATTGTGCGAAATGAACAGGTAGGTCAGCCCGAGCTCTTTCTGCAGATCCTTCAGCAGGTTGAGGATCTGTGCCTGAACCGAGACGTCGAGCGCCGAGACCGGCTCGTCGAGAATGACGAGCTTGGGGCCGAGCGCGAGCGCGCGGGCGATGCCGATGCGCTGGCGCTGGCCGCCGGAGAAACTGTGCGGATAGCGGCTGAGATAGCGGCGATCGAGACCGATGGCGCCCATCAGCGCCTCGACCTTGCGCTTGCGCTCCTCGCTGTCGCCGCGGTCGTGGATTTCCAGCGGTTCGCTCAGGATGTTGCGCACCGTCATGCGCGGCGAGAGCGATGAGACCGGGTCCTGGAAGACCATCTGGATCTTGGTGCGCAGCTCCTGCAGCGCGTCGCCCTTGACCGAGAGGACGTCGATGACTTCCTTGCCGTCGTTGAAAACAACCGAACCGGTGTCAGGCGTGATCGCCCGCATCAGGATCTTGCTGACCGTCGTCTTGCCGCAGCCGGATTCGCCGACGAGGCCGAGGCACTCGCCGCGCTTGATATCGAAGCTCACGTCATCGACGGCGCGCAACACCGACCTTTCACCCTGGCCGAAAAGGCTGCGCTTGCGCGTCATATAGGTCTTGGAGAGATTGTTGACCGAAAGCAGCACCTGCGGGGCATCCGCTTCGACGGTCTTCTTCTTGCCGATCAGCGATTCCAGATTGACCGGAACATCGCGCAGCGCCTTCAGCCGCTCGCCGGGTTTCATGTCGAAATGCGGAACCGCCGCCATCAGCCCCTTCAGATAGGGATGCTGCGGGTTGCGGAAGATCTCCTTGACCGGACCCGCTTCCATGATCTCGCCGTGGTAGATGACGACGACTTCGTCGGCCATGTTGGCGACGACGCCGAGATCGTGAGTGATCAGCAGCATGGCCATGCCGAGCTTGTGCTGCAGGTCGCGCAGCAATTCGAGAATCTGCGCCTGGATGGTAACGTCGAGCGCCGTCGTCGGCTCGTCGGCGATCAGCAGCGCCGGCCGGCAGATCAGTGCCATGGCGATCATCGCGCGCTGCCGCATGCCGCCCGACAGCTCGAACGGATACATGTCGTAGGTGCGCTTAGGATTGGCAAAGCCGACGAGACCGAGCATTTCCTCGGTTTTCTCGCGCGCCAGCTTCTTGTCGGCGTCAGTATGGATCAGCAAGGACTCGCTGATCTGGTTGCCGACCGTATGGAGCGGCGAGAGCGAGGTCATCGGCTCCTGGAAGATCGTCGCCATGCGCTTGCCACGCAGGTCGCGCATCTCTTCGCTGTCGCGGCCATATTGCAGGATGTCGGTGGTCTTGCCGTCGAGCGGATCGGTGAACAGGATCTTGCCCGTCGCCTTGGCCGGCGTCGGCAAGATGCCCATGATCGATTGGCTGATAACGGATTTTCCTGAGCCGGATTCACCGACAAGCGCGGTGACTTTACCCGGAAGGATACGAAGCCCGGCGTTTCTTACGACACGCAGCTTGTCCCCGAAAACCGAGAATGACACGTCGAGATTCTCGATACGCAACAAGTCGGACGCGGACGCCATACCAATGATATTCCCCAGTCTTTTAGTCTGTTCCCGTTAAGGCACACTATCGTACCGCAGGCGGGGTGTCCAGTTTATGACAGGCTGGGGAAAACTGGCGCGTTCCTGCTGATTTTCAAGGATAATCCGATGTTTCAGGTTCGCCTTACTGAACGAACCTCTCAACCATCGGACGCTTCTCCTGCTTCTTCGCGTCGCGGTGAAGCAGGATGACCTGTTCGGCCTCGGACAGCCCGTTCTGGGCGACCTCCGGGAAGCTTGCGCCATCGGGCAGCGCCGGCGGCGTGATGCGTGGCTGCAGCACCGTGACCTTCTGGCGGATGCCACGCAGCTTCTCCTCGCCGAGCGTCGTCCACTCGCCGCCGCAGTAGCCGGCGAAGGCCTGGCTCGCGACAACTTCACGATTGTATTTCTTGGTCAGCGACTGCAGGCGCTGCACTTCGTTGACCGCGGAGCCGAAGGCCGAGAAGGTCAGCCGGTCCTTGAGGCCGACATTTCCGAACATGACATTGCCGATATGCAGGCCGATGCCGTAGCGGATGGGGTTCAGGCCCTTTTCCGCGCGCTCGCCGTTCAGTTCGGCGACGCGGGTCTGCGCCTGGTGGACGGCCGAGAGAGCGGCCTGCGTGGCGATCTTCGACGGGTCCTTGTGGCGGCCGCACGGATAGACGGCGAGGAAGCCATCGCCGAGGAAGCTCAGGATCTCGCCGCC
The DNA here is from genome assembly GCF_040546565.1 of Rhizobium sp. OAE497. Taxonomy (NCBI): domain Bacteria; kingdom Pseudomonadati; phylum Pseudomonadota; class Alphaproteobacteria; order Hyphomicrobiales; family Rhizobiaceae; genus Rhizobium; species Rhizobium sp. OAE497. The sequence goes on along the minus strand of NZ_JBEPOA010000002.1, from coordinate 46,663 downwards.
ATTGCGGTTGAACGGTGCCGCGATCGCGTCGAAAAATTCGTTCAGCGTATCGATATAGGCCTGACGGCCTTCCTTCTCTGCAAACATCGTCGACTGGCGCATGTCGCCCATGACGAGGGCGGCGCGGATCGTCTCGCCGTCGCCGCGGCGGATCTGGCCGTTCAGCACGCGCTTGCCGGCATCGCCGCCGAGATAGGTCGTCAGCATATTGTTGGCGAGCTTGCCGAGCACGGCCATCTTGGCAGCGACCGCCAGATGGTTCTGCATGCGCAGCAGCGCCTCGATCATGTCGTCGGAAAAGCCGGAATGCGAGTCCGTCGACCACGAGCCCATCATGCCCTGGACCGAACCGTCGCCGAAAGGCTGCACGAAGGCGAGGTAGTCGGTGATCTTCTCCTTGCGCAGGTCGTCGAAGATCGGGAATTCCGCCGGTCCTTCCTGGCTCATCCGGCGGCGGATGTGCTGCAGGTTGTTGTCCAGCAGGTAATAGTAGGGGCTCTGCAGAAAACGGTCCGGCTTGGCGCCGGCAGAATGCCGGTAGCCCTCGATCGTCACGCCGCTGGCGCGCCGCCAGGTGAAGCTCAGCGCGTCATAGAGCGGATGCAGCATCGAAAAGGTCAAGTGGACGCGGGCGATCGGCAGACCGGCAGCGGCAATGCGCTCGCAGAAACCGCGAACGATATTTTCCAGATCGTCCCCGGCCAGCGAAGAATTCGTCAGCCATTCAGCGACGCGGTCCAGAAGAATCGAGGACACGCTGGATTCGATCGTGCTCATCTTTGGTATTATCCTCATCAAGCACGTCCATTCCCGAAGCGACGAAAAACCTGCCTGCAGCACGGTCGCGCGCAGGGCGGGGGTCAAGATGGACGAGCGGTATTATTGTGTCAACGATCTGCCGAAGACCCGGCAAACCTACCTTTCAGAGCCCGAAAAGAGCGAGGACGGATGTCCTTTCTGGTGGTTCATTATCCTATTCAAATAGGCATATGATCGATCCGAAACAATGCTATCCGGATAATTTTCTGCCTTCGGTTTCGATGTCTGCGCCAAGCGAGTCATTTCGGCCACAGTCAGCGCCAGTAGCCGGGCGATTGAGGCGGCTATCGGGCAAAATCGATCACGATCGCTTCACCGATGCGTCAGCGCCAAGGCGGGTTTAAATCCTCGCGATCTTGCATTATCTCACGAGGACTTTCCTCTTTCGAAGAGACCCGTCTTGGCCAGCTCGCAGACTTCAATCGCCCTTTCCGCAAAGATCAAAGACCACACCGCCCGCGCCGGCATCATCGGCCTCGGCTATGTCGGCCTGCCGCTTGCCATGGCGATTGCCCGCAGCGGCTTCCCGGTCACCGGTTTCGACATCGATCCGAAGAAGATCGTCGCCCTCGATGCACGCAAATCCTATATCGACGCGGTCACCGACGAGGCGCTGAGTGCGGAGATTACCGCCGGCCGCTTTGGCGCGACGACCGACTTTGCCGGGCTGAAGCAGTGCGACGTCATCGTCATCTGCGTGCCGACGCCGTTGACCAAGCATCGCGATCCCGACCTCTCCTATGTCGAAGCGACTTCGCGGGCGATCGCCGAGCATCTGCGCCCCGGCCAGCTCGTCGTGCTGGAATCGACCACCTATCCCGGCACGACCGACGATGTCGTCAAGGTTATCCTGGAGAAGACCGGTCTGAAATCCGGCACCGATTTCTTCATCGGCTTCTCGCCGGAGCGCGAGGATCCGGGCAACCAGCATTACAACACGGCGACCATCCCGAAGGTCGTCGCTGGTGATGGTCCCGATGCGCTGGAGCTGATGACGGATTTCTACGGCGCGGCCGTCAAGACGGTTGTGCCTGTGTCGTCGAACGCCACGGCTGAAGCCGTGAAGCTCACCGAGAACATCTTCCGTTCGGTCAATATCGCCCTCGTCAACGAGTTGAAGACCGTCTACGCCGCGATGGGCATCGACGTCTGGGAAGTGATCGATGCCGCCAAGACCAAGCCCTTCGGCTACATGCCCTTCTATCCCGGCCCCGGTCTCGGGGGACACTGCATTCCGATCGATCCCTTTTATCTCACCTGGAAATCCCGCGAATACGAACTGCCGACGCGCTTCATCGAGCTTGCCGGTGAGATCAATTCGGCGATGCCGCGCTATGTCGTCGGCAAGCTTGCCGAAGCGCTCGATATCCGCGCCGGCAAGGCGCTGAGCCGCAGCAAGGTGCTGGTGCTCGGCCTCGCCTACAAGAAGAACGTCGCCGATATCCGCGAGAGCCCATCGCTGCGGCTGATCGAGATCATCGAGGAGCGCGGCGGCAAGGCCGATTACAGCGATCCCTTCGTTTCAGAAATTCCGCCGACCCGTGAATATCAGGCGCTCAAGGGCCGCAAGTCGGTCGAAATCAGCGCCGCTACGCTGGCAAATTACGATGCCGTCCTGATCGCCACCGATCACGATGCGGTCGATTACGCAGCGCTTTCAAAGCATGCACCGCTGATCGTCGATACCCGCAACGTCTTCACGCGTATCGGCCTCACCGGCGATCACATCATCAAGGCGTGACGCTGACCGCGCCGAGCTTCTTGCCGGTGAGCTTGCTGGCGGCGACGGCATAGCCGCCGCTGGCGCCATCGATGAAATGCATGTGGTCGCGTGACAGCGGCGTCGGCACGAAGCAGGTCATCAACGCCGATTCCTGCCGGTGCAGGCCGTAGCGGGCGATCCCGCTCCGCTGTGCGTCTTCGAGTAGTGCCTCGATGCGCTCGAGCCGCGCCCGGTCGACATCGATCGTCATCTTCAAGCCGTCGTCGAATTTGCGGAAATCGGAATTGCCAGCGACATCCCGCTTGTAGCGCCGGGCGTCGAAGGGGCCGAAGGGAATGCCGAGCCTGTAGAATAGCGTTGTCAGGGCAAGCTGCATGATGATCATGAGCTTCTGGCGCAGCCTGTGGCCGGGCGCGGTCGCCTTCGCCTCGCGGTCGATACCTTTCATCGAGAAGGAAAGCTTCGGTCCGTCGAACGGTACCGGATGGCCGCCACGGCCCTGTTCGGAGGAGATCGCCACGATCTTGGTGACCAGCGACTGGAATTCCGGGCCGGAGCCTGCAGCGCCCGGAACGGCGATGATCGAGACGATCTCGCCATTCTCGGCGGCAATTGGATTCCAGCGGCAGGAGAGGCCTTCAAGATCCGGGCGCGTGCCAGGCGGTGCAGGGTCGATGGTATACTTGCCGTCCTTCATCTGCCGCTCGGCCCAGCTGTTGCCGCCACCGGCAAACATCGCATAGGTCACGTAGGGGCTCGCCGAGTAGCGCGCCACGCGGACATCGAGGCCTTCCTGGCGGATATCGGCAACCGGAACGATGGCAGCGCGCAGCGTCAGATCGAGATCTTCCTTCACCCAGGCCTGAACGGCCGCAAGCGCTTGCCGGGCGGCGTCTTCCTGCGAGGCGGGAAGCGCAATCAGTGCGCCGTCGCCACCGAAGACGAAGGGGTAGTCGCCCTTTCCGACCGCGTTCAGAACGGCCGAGATGACCGAGGCGCCGGCCATGTTGACGTCCTTGTAGCGGCCGTCTTCGATCGCCTGCGTCGATCCCACGATATCGGCAAGGGCGAGAATCCAGTCCTCGGGGAGGGGGCGGTAATTGCCGGTATTGGCCACGCCTTCGAATTCCGCGAAGACGGGAACCGAGGCAAAGAACTGATCATTCGAAACGGCGCTCATGACCCCGACCTTATCACAGACAGTTGTTGCGGCGGCAACGCCATTTCCTCAGTTACGGCAATCGACTTCTGACAGTTTCGTGTGATAGCACCGGAAGATAAAAATGAATGACGGACAAGGACATAGATGAGCCGCCTCGACAGCTTCATCCGCCGCCTGACGGCTCAGCGCGATATCCTCAATTCCATCGTCGACCTGGTTGGCCCGCTTGAGGGACCGGTGATCGAATTCGGTCTCGGCAATGGCCGCACCTACGATCATCTGCGCGAAATCTTCGCAGGACGCCGCATCATCGCCTTCGACCGCGAGGTCCGTTCCTATTCGTCGTCGACGCCGCCCGCCGAAGATATGGTCACCGGCGACATCAAAGAGACCGGCCAGGCTTTCATCGGCATCGATGCGGCGCTCGCCCATGCCGATATCGGCACGGGTCACGACGAGATCGATGCGATCACCCTGACATGGCTGCCGCAGCTGATGGTCGGCGTGCTCCGCCAGGGCGGCATCGCCGTCTCCGGTCTGCCGCTCGACCGGCCGGAGCTCGAGCAACTGCCGCTTCCAGAAGGCATCAAGTCCGGCCGTTATTTCCTCTACCGCCGCAAGTAATCAGTCGTTACAGATCGCCGGCACAGGGCCGCTTGTGGAAAGCCGCGCATAGCGGCGTTCGAAATCGGCTGCGAGATCGCCGAGCGTTACGGATTTCAGCCGGGCGAGGATCAGCGCCTCGGCCTCGCGCAGCGCATCGCCGACGGCATCGTTGACCGCTTGCTCCACAAGACATTCCGGATGGTCGGAGGCGGGGCCGATCGCAAAAAGCTCAGGCTCGCCGATCGCCTGATAAACGTCGAGCAAGGCGATCTCGGCCAGCGGCTTGACCAGCGTCCACCCGCCGTGATGGCCCTTTTCCGAGCGCACATAGCCCTGATCTCTCAGCCCCGCCATCGTGCGGCGAACGACCACCGGGTTGGTGTTCAGCATCCTGGCGATCATCTCCGATGTCGCGGATTTCTGATGCCGCTCCATGTGGATCAGCACATGCAGCATGCGGGAGAGGCGGCTGTCGCTTCTCATCGTGGTTCCTCATATTCCTGTCGCCGATCTATCCCATGTCTATCGTAACAACACAAGTGACATGAGGCTTGACTGTGCCATTTCATGTAACTTATGTAGGTGCATGATCATCGATATGGAGTAAGGTCATGCACTATGAAGCGATCGTCATCGGCGGCAATTTTGCCGGTCTCTCGGCTGCCATGCAGCTCGCCCGCGCCCGCCGCAAAATTCTGCTGATCGACGCGCAGAAGCCGCGAAACCGGTTCTCGCAAGCTTCCCACGGTTTCCTGGGGCAGGACGGCGTAGCGCCGGCCGCGATCATGGCGGAGGGAAAGCGCCAGCTCGCCGCCTATCCGACGGTTGCCTTTGCCGATGGCGAAGCGATCTCGGCATCAAAGACCGGCGACAAGTTCTCGGTTGCCCTGAAAGATGGCCGCGAATTCACCGCGAGCCGCCTGATCCTCGCGACCGGCGTGAAGGACACGCTGCCCGAGATCCCCGGCCTGTCCGAACGATGGGGCCGCACCGCGCTGCATTGCCCGTACTGCCACGGCTACGAAGTGCGCGACCGCGCGCTCGGCATTCTCGGCAGTCATCCGTTCTCGGTGCATGCGGCGCTGCTTCTGCCCGATTGGGGACCGGCAACGTATTTCTCGCAAGGGCTCTTCGAGCCTGATGCCGACCAGCGCGCGCAGCTCGCCTCCCGCGCTGTCACCATCGAAAATACGCCGATCGCCGAATTTCTTGGGACAGCCCCGGAGCTAGAGGCCGTGCGTCTTCAGGATGGGCGCGTGCTGCCGCTTTCGGCAATCTTCGTCGCACCGAAGGTCTCGATGGCAAGCCCGCTCGCCGAGCAACTGGGCTGCGCTTTCGACGACGCCCCGCTCGGCCCGGTCATCCGCCTCGATGACCGCAAGGAGACGACGGTGAAGGGCGTCTATGCCGCGGGTGACGCCACGAACCCGATGCATAACGCGACGCTCGCGTCGGCCTCCGGTGTTCTTGCTGGGGTGCATTGCCACCAGTCGCTGGCGCTGCCGGTCCTGCACTAGGGCAGGAAGAGCACGTCGTACTGATCGATAGAGCCGGGCAGATCGCGGACCTTCATCTGCTGCTCGCCTTCCTCGAAAAAGACGAGGCAATCCTCGTAATGGGAGGCGAGCGTCATGATGAAGTCGCGGGTCTGCTCCGGGCCGTAGAAGAGCGGCGTGAACTCCATGTAGAGAGGCACGCGGCGGCCCATCAGCTCGGTCATCGACCGGCATGCGACGGGCTCATAGCCCTCGATGTCCATCCAGACGAGACCGACGGCGCTCTGGTCGAACCCGAGATCGCCGAGAATGGCGGCAACGGGCCTGACGGGTACGCTGATCCTGATGTCCGTCGGGCTTTGCCGGATGGCGCTGCTCTTGCCGTGATTGGCTGCATTCATGAAGAAATCGATCTCGCCAGACGCCTCGCCTGCGGCGCAATTGACCGCAGTGACCGTCGTCTCCAGCCGGTTTTGTTCGATATTGGTCTTCAATAGCGGGAAATTGCGCGGATCGGGTTCGACGCTGACGATGCGCGAATAGGCGCCGCTCAGCGCGAAATAGACGGTCTGCGTGCCGATATTGCCGCCGAGCTCCAGGAGCACGCTGTCCTTGCGCAACAGGCCGCGTTCGCGCAGCACGGCAAGCAGCCGGTCGACATTCTCACGCTCGAAATGGCCCTTTCGGAACACCTTGCGGCCGATATAGTCCGATGGCGAGAAGGTCATCCGGTGGTCACCGGCATCGACGGTCATCGTCAGAACGCGCGGCCCGATGTTCTCGATCAACAGGCGGCGGCCGAAGCGGGTATCGAAAAAGCGCGTCGCGGCCGCATTACGCAGCTTCCAGATCCGCTTCATCCAGTATTTCTTCGTCAGCAGCGGATTTGCGGCCATCAGGCTTTTCCTTGAAGCGGCTGCGCCGCCTTGTCCTTGGAGATCACGTAGACCTTGAGCGGCAGCGCCCGGCCGCGAACGCTGATCTCATGGCTCTCGATGCCTTCCATGTCGGCACCGGCGAGCTCCGCAACCGGTTCCGAAATGACGATCGCCGCATCGAATTCCTTGGCCGCATGTTCAAGGCGGCTTGCGACATTCACGGTGTCGCCGACGGCCGTCAGGCTGCGCACGCGCCCGTAGCCCATCGTACCGACGACGGCGGGGCCGGTGTGGATGCCGATCGCGATATGCAGCGGTATCGAAAGCTCGTGCGCCAGTTCCTCGCCGAGCTTCTCGATCTCTTCGGCGATCGTCGCGGCCGCGCGCAAGGCCTGGCGGCAGCCTTCTTCCGGCGAGGTGTTGATGCCGAACAGCGCCATTGCGCCGTCACCGATGAACTTGTCGACGCGTCCCCCCGCCTGTTCGACGGCCTTGCCGACCAGCGCGAAATAGCGGTTCAGCAGGAAGACGATGTCGAAGGGTAGGCGCGGTTCGGTCAGCGTCGTGAAGTTGCGCATATCGCAGAAGAGCACGGCGATGTCGCGTTCCCGCCCCGGGCTCGTTTCCTGCGTATTGGCGGGCAGGGCGGCTTCCGTCGCCGGGATCAGGAGCGGCACGACGGTGAGATCGTGGTTGGGGCGCAGCTGGCAGGCGAGGCGTACGTCGGGTGCGGCATTGATCCGCTTCAGCGTCGTCTGTTCCATCTTGTCGGGCGGCGGCAGGCTTTCGTAGTCGCTGAGGATCTGCACGCGGCAGGTGGAACATTGCCCCTTGCCGCCGCAGACCGAATAATGCGGCACACCGCCGAGGCGGCTTGCCTCCAGCACGGTGAAGCCGCGCGGCACCTTGATCGTTTCACCGGCGGGATAGTGGACCGCGATCTGATCGGTGGCTTCCTTCCACCGGCGGCGGCTGCGGGCAAGCACGACAGTCAGGAGAGCCAGCGAAAATCCGCCGTAGAGACCGGCGCGGATCATGGCGATCTGGCGCTGCGCGTCCGGATCCGAATAGTAACGGCTGTTCAGATTTTCCTGGTAGCGGCCGGTATCGACGAGGCCTTCATAGTCGGGCTCGGCGATCGTCCGGCCCATCTCGACGAAGCCGAGCAATGCCAGCACCGGCAACAGGATCGCCAGCGCCAGCAGCAGCGGCGAGAAGGCCTGATACCAGGGGCGGTAGCGCAGCCAGTAATGCAGGCCGATACAGCCGTGCGTCCAGACGATCACCACCGCGAAAGCCTGACGGACGCCGTTACCCGGCGAGGTGATCCACAGCAGCCGGACGATCGTCTCGTAATTGTCGACGTAATTATAGAGTTCGTGGACGACGCGCGTGCCGATCACGTGATCCATGATGATCAGCGGGATGGCGAGACCAAGCGCGATCTGCGCCAGCTCACCCTTCGGCATCACAAGGCTGCGCCGGATATAGAGCGAGCGCAGCGCCAGAGCCATGTGGATGAAGATCGCGGTATAGAGCACCACCGTGCCGACGGGATTGCGCCAGGGAATCATGAACAGGCGGCGGGCGTCGTCAGCGGCGTTGACCGAAATCAGCCCGACCGCGTGATTGGAGAGGTGCAGCGTCACGAAAACAAACATCACGAGACCGGCGCCGAGGCGCGCGCGCCGGATGTTCCGTTCCGTAAAAAAGCCTGTGTCTGCGACCGCCATTCATTCCCGTTCTTGAAGATCGAATCTCTTATGAAATAGAGATGTTCGAAGAGAAGCGGAATGCCGCCTTCTTCAACTGCGATCACATTCTATATGTTCACCGGTAACTCTTAAGGAAGCAGACCATAGCGCAGAATTTCGCCGCCGGCCGGACCGGGAATTGGAAACGGTGCGTCTCCGGAGGCATCCACTGATGCGCATTGCATTCTACGCTCCGCTGAAGTCCCCGGATCATCCGGTACCATCGGGGGATCGGCTGATGGCGCGGCTCCTGATGCAGGCGCTCGAGCTTGCCGGTCACGAGGTCGAGCTCGTCTCCTCGTTCAGAAATTTCGCGGCTTCGCCGGAGGCGGCTGCAGCGCTCGAAGGGGGACGTCAGGCCGAACTCTTGCGGCTGAGACAGAAATTCGCGGCGGGCAGCAGGCCCGATCTCTGGTTCTGCTATCACCCCTATTACAAGTCGCCCGATCCGTTCGGCCCGGCACTCGCCGCCGAGTTCGGCTTCGCCTATGTCACGGCCGAAACCTCCTATTCGCCGAAGCGCGATCATGGCCCCTGGCAGCCATATCAGGCGCTCGTCGCCGAGAGCATCCAGACGGCCGCGGTCAATATCGCAATGACGGAGCGCGACCGGCTGGGTGTTGTGAGCGCAATCCCCGAAGCACGCACCGCTTCGCTTGCGCCGTTCATCGATCCGAAATTTTTTGCGGCCCCGCCTGCCGGAGAGAATCCGAAGCGGCTGATCGCGGTCGCGATGATGCGCCCCGGCGACAAGATGCAGAGCTATGAGCGGCTTGCCGCCGCACTCGGCGAGATAGAGTCCGCGGACTGGACGCTGTCGATCGTCGGCGACGGACCGGAGAGGGCGGCTGTCGAAGCTCTGTTTGCCCGCTTCGAGCCTGGACGGATCGAATGGCAAGGTGAGCGCAGTGCCGAAGAGGTGGCGGCGTTGCTCGGCCAATCCGGCATCTATGTCTGGCCGGGATGCGGTGAGGCCTATGGTCTTGCCTATCTCGAGGCGCAGGCCGCAGGCCTCCCCGCCGTCGCGGAAAACACGGCCGGTGTTCCGGCAGTGATCGAAAACGGCCGCAGCGGCGTATTGACAGCTGAGGGCGATATCGCCGCTTATGGTCAGGCCATCCGCGATCTCCTGGAGCAGCCGGAGAGACGGCGGACGATGGGAAAGGCGGCGCGCCGCTTCGTGCTGGAAGAGCGCTCGATCGCGATAGCGGCCAAGGCGCTCGACGGCATATTGAAACAACATGCAGGAGTGAAGTGATGAGCGGCAACGAAGCCTGGGAACCTCTTCACAACGAGTTGGCGCGCTGGCAGGAGGCCGGACGCACCGCGGTTTTCTGGTGGCGCGATGACGACGCCTTCGAGCCGACCGTCGCGCTCGATACGCTGCTCGATCTCGCCAATCGCTACGAGGTGCCGGTGACGCTCGCCGTCGTTCCGGCGAAGGCCGGTCAGCCTCTTGCTCGCCGTCTTGCGGGCGAACGCCATGCCGCCGTTGCCGTCCATGGCTGGGCGCATCACAATCATGCCAGCGAGAGCGAAAAGAAGCAGGAACTTGGGCACCACCGGCTGGCCGAGGCCGTGCTCGGCGAGCTCTACCACGGCTTCCTGCACCTGAAGCAGCTGCACGAGGCGTCCTTCGTGCCGATGCTGGTGCCGCCATGGAACCGCATCGACCCGCTGTTGATCCCCAAGCTCTCTGCGCTCGGCTTCGAAAACCTCTCGACCTATGGCCCAGCCGCCGAGGAGGAGCCGATCGGTATTCTCAATACCCATGTCGACATCATCGACTGGCACGGCACCCGTGGCGGCCGGCCGGATGAGGAGCTGATCGCGGAATTGGTGGCGGAGCTGCAGAGCCGCTTCGAGAGCAGCGACGAGCCGATCGGGCTGCTGACCCATCACCTCGACCATGATGTTCAGGCCTGGGGCTTCTGCGAACGCCTGTTCAAGGCAACGGCAGGCAATAAGGCCGTCGCCTGGAAGCCGGCGGCGGCGCTTATGAAAGCTTAGATTTCGACGACCTGATTGTCGCGGGCGGCAAAGGAGCCGGGGAATACGGCCTGCGCGTCGAGCTCCATCTGGGCGAGCTGCGTGTCGGTGCGCGAGGGCGCATGGTGGAAGAGCGCGAAACGCTTGGTGCCCGCCATCTTCGCCAGCTCGGTGCCGTGCTGCCAGGTGGAATGGCCGAAGCCCTTGAAGCGCTGCATCTCGTCTTCGTTATAGGTGCAGTCATAGACCGCCAGATCGGCGCCCTTCATCATCTCCAGCGATACGGGATCGTAGGAGCCAGGGATGTGTTCGACGTCGAAGACAAGCGCCAGCGACCGCCCGCCATACTCGATGCGGTAGCCGATCGCGCCGCCCGGATGGTTCAGCATGTAGGTCTTGATCCTGACGCCTTCGCGCGGCTTCAGGATTTCGCCGGCATGGAAGTCGCGGAAATTCATCGTCGCCTGGCAGATATCCGTCTTCACGGGGAACCACGGCGGGCTGATGAACTGGTTGACCATCTCCTTGGTGCTCATCTTTCCGTCCAGATGACCCGACCAGATATTCAGGTGGATCGACGGATAGTAGATGGCCTTGAAGAAGGGCAGGCCGATGATGTGGTCGTAATGGCAGTGGCTGAAAAACAGATCGACGTCGCTGACGCTCTCATTGAGCATCGCGAGACCGGCTTCGCGCAGGCCGGAGCCCGCGTCGAAAATCATACGGTGGGCGCCGCAGCGGACTTCGATACAGGAGGTGTTGCCCCCGTAGTGATCGAATTCGGGTCCCGAAACCGGGATGCTGCCCCGTACGCCCCAAAACTTTACCTGAAACAGTTCTTTGCTCATTCTTTCGTCAAGCGGACCGTGCCGAGGCTGCAATCGTAACCACAATCTGATCGGGTTGCGAAGTGCGCAGTTCTACGGACAAGCCGTTTCCTTACCAATCCGCCTACCGCTACAGGCAGAACAAGTAGATTTTCCTAAGCAAGCGGTTTTCGCCTTGGATTGCAACTGCATATGGTTTGTTTTCCGTAAACGGAAGCGGCTGGGCCATCAAACGGCGGAGAATGCATCCGTTTCTCTCGACATTAGATGGGTTCTAATGTCGCAAATTGCAAACTCGGTTGTCAGCCGGGATGTAAAGGCAATGTCACAAAACTGAAATCCAATTGTCGCAAAGCTGTCATGTGGCCTGCCTAAATGTCGCCTTACTTTTTGCAGCGACATCGGTCCATCCCATGAGTGCCCCCGAAAATTCACCGATTTCCGCCGTTTCCGCGGCCGGGCTCGAATTGAGCTATGGGGATACCCGCATCCTCAAGGGCATCGACTTCATTCTCGACCGCGGGCAGACGCTGGCGCTTCTCGGCCCTTCCGGCTGCGGCAAGACCACGTTGCTGCGGCTTGTTGCCGGTCTGCTGGTGCCGACCAAGGGCTTTGTCGCCATTGCTGGGCAGACGGTTGCGGCTCAGAATGTGTTCGTTCCGCCGGAGCGCCGCGGCCTCGGCATGGTTTTCCAGGACTATGCGCTCTGGCCGCATCTGACGGTTGGCGGCAACGTTTCCTTCCCGCTTGAAATGCGCGGCGTCGGCAAGGCCGAGCGCCAGGAACGCACGATGCGGGCGCTCGACAAGGTCGGGCTTGCCGCCTTTGCCGACCGGCGCCCTAGCGATCTCTCCGGCGGCCAGCAGCAGCGCGTCGCAATCGCCCGCGCCATTGTTGCCGAGCCGCAGCTGATCCTCTTCGACGAGCCGCTTTCGAACCTCGATCGCGAGCTGCGCGAAAACATGGTCGGCGAGCTCGCTGATCTGATTGCGACATTAGGCCTGACGGCGATCTACGTGACCCACGATCACAGCGAAGCGCTGACGCTTGCCGATCACGTTGCGGTGATGCGCGGCGGCCTGATCGAGCAGCTTGCATCGCCCGACATGCTGATCGAGCGCCCGGCGACGCCCGAGGTTGCCGACTTTTTGCGGCTTGGCTGTCTCGCTGGGATCGAGCGCCGCGGCGCGATCTGGTTCTTCAAAGGCAGCGACGTGGCGCTGATGCCGGCGGGAGACGGCTCGGCGCGGTCTGCCCGCATCCTGATCCCGACCGCCGGCATTTCGGCGGGCGAGGATACGCCGGAGCGGCTGAGCGCCGAAGTGCTGCGCTCGCAGTTCCGCGGCGACGGTCATCTGGCGACGGTTGCGCTTGCCGGTCTGCCCTCCGTCGAGCTGCAGGTGCTGAGCCGCCTGAAGCTGCGCCCCGGCGAGCGCATCGGCCTTGTCGTCGATGCAGCACAGATCCGCTGGTTTCAAGAGACTGCCGATAATTCAAAACAGGAGAGACTGGAAAATGTTTAAGTCTTTGAAGAGCATCACTTTTGGCGTTGTTGCCGCCGCCCTGATGGCCGGCGTCGCCCACGCTGACGTTACCGTTTACACCGCTGGTCCGCAGAGCCTGATCGACAAGCTGTCGGCTGGCTTCACCAAGCAGACCGGCGTCAAGGTCAATGTTTTCCAGGCAACGACCGGCAAGGTCATGGCCCGTATCGAAGCCGAAGCCGCCAATCCGGTTGTCGACGTCGTCATCTCGGCTTCCTGGGATACGGCAAACGATTTCGCCAAGCGCGGCTGGCTCGTCAATTATTCCAGCCCGAACGCTGCCAAGGTTCCCGACTTCCTGAAGTCCGAAGGCGCCGTCGCGCAGGGCATCTCGGCTCTCGGCATCGTCTGGAACTCCAAGAGCGGCACGCCGAAGCCTTCCGAATGGGCTGACCTGACGAAGCCGGAATACAAGGACCTCGTCAACATTCCGGATCCGGCCCAGTCCGGCTCCTCCTTCGAGCTGACGGCGGCTCTCGCCGGCCAGGACAGCTGGAAGCTCTTCAAGGATCTGAAGGCCAACGGCGCGATCATCGCCGGTGCCAATGCCGACGCCCTGAACCCGGTTCTGCAGGGTGCGAAGGCCGTCGTCTTCGGCGCTGTCGACTACATCGCTCTCGCCGCCCAGAAGAAGGGCGAGAACATCGAAGTCGTGTTCCCGGCATCCGGCACCGTCATCGCGCCGCGCCCGGCCATGATCATGAACTGGTCCAAGAACCAGGACGACGCCAAGAAGTTCATCGACTACATGCTGTCCGATGAAGGCCAGGCTCTCGTTGCCGGCGAAATGCTGATGCCGTCGCGCACCGACGTTGCCGCCAGCCGTCCGCTGATCAGCGACCTGAAGCTGCTGAAGTACGATTCGGCTGCCGTCTACGGCAAGCGCAAGGAAACGCTGAAGACCTTCGCCGATCTCTACGGCGCCAAGTAAGCAGGGCAGGCAGATGAAAGCGAACGGCATCGGCGGCACGGCTCCGGCCGCCTGGCTGGCAACAGCGGGTCTCATCCTCGTCGTTGCCGTTCCCTTCGCCGCCGTGGTGCTGCAGGGCATCTTCCCCGAACTCGGACAGGGCTCGTTTGCGAGCCCTTTCTCCTCGCTTTATGCGACGCTTGCCGACAGCTCGCTGATCCGCATGGGCGGCAATACTATCTTGCTCGGGGCCTGCGTCGTTCTCGCCTCCGCGCTCGTCGCCGTGCCGCTCGGCGTCTTCCGCGCGCTCTACCGCATCCCCTTCGCGACTTTCTGGGATGTGGTGCTGCTCGTGCCCTTCATGATCCCGCCCTATATCGCGACGCTCGGCTGGATCATGACGCTGCAGCCGCGCGGCTATCTCGAGCAGCTCGCCGGCTTCAACCTGGCGCCGTACCTCTTCTCGCTGTTCGGCATGACCGTCGTCATGGCCTTCAACACCTTTCCTGTCGTCTATTTTGCCGTGTCGCGCACCGTCGAGGCCGTCGGCGCCCGCTATGCCGATGTCGGCCGTGTCTTTGGCGCGAGCCCGGCGCGTGCCTTCTGGCGCATAACGCTGCCGCTTTCGGCGCCCGGCCTCACCGCAAGCCTCATGCTGGTTTTCGCCGCCGCGATCGAGGAATATGGCACGCCGGCAGCGCTCGGCCGCCGCGCCGGCTTCCAGGTGCTGGTGACCGGTATCGACCTTCGCGTCACCGACTGGCCGATCGATCTTCCGGGGGCGGCGATCCTGTCGCTGGTGCTGGTCGGCATGTCGCTCGCCACCTTCCTGCTGCAGCGCTGGATCCTGGCGCGCCGCTCCTATCAGACCGTCAGCGGCAAGCCGATGGCGAAGGACAAGCGCCCGCTCGGCGCGATGAAAGTCCCCGTCATGATCGGCTTTACCGTCGTCGCCTTCCTGGCAACAGGCGTCCCGCTGCTGGCGATCCTGGCGACGGCGCTGGCACGGACGATTTCCGGCGGTCTGGCCCTCGACAATGTCAGCCTCGACAATTTCATCGCAGTCTTCAGCAATAGCGCAGGCGCGGTAACGGCGCTGATCAACAGCTTCTCGCTCGGCATCGGCACCGCGGTCATCACCGGCCTCGTCGGCGTCACCGCCGCCTATACGGTCGTGAAGACGAAGATGCATGGGCGCATGGCAATCGACATCATGACTATCCTGCCGAATGCGCTTCCGGGCATCGTCGTCGCGGTCGGCCTCATCCTCGCCTGGAACATGCCGGGCCTGCCGTTCACACCCTACAACACCGCCTTCATCCTGCTGCTCGCCTATTGCTGCATCCTGCTGCCGCAGCCGGTGCGCTACACGACGGCGGCCTTCCAGCAGATCGGCGATAATCTGGAAGCGGCCGCGCGCGTCTGCGGCGCCAGCGGCGTCACGGCTTTCCGCCGCATCCTCCTGCCGCTGGTCTTCCCGAGCCTTGCGTCTTCTATGCTGCTGGTCTTCGCGCTCGCTTCGCGTGAGCTCGTGGCCTCCGTCGTCGTCGCCCCTGTCGGCATGCAGACGATCGCTACCTTCATCTGGCGTCAGTTCGAGCAGGGTTCGATCGGTCTCGGCATGGCCATGGCCTTCATCGCCATCTGCATCACGACGCTCTTGCCGCTGATCCTTATGCGGCTGATGCGGCGCGGAAATATCGTCGCCGATTAAAGGCTGGTGGTAATCCCGCCGTCGACCATCAGCATGTGGCCGTTGACGAAGGACGAGGCCTCGGAGGCCAGGAACACGGCCGCGCCGACCAGTTCTTCGACATTGCCCCAGCGCCCAGCCGGCGTGCGGCCTTCCAGCCAGGCGGAAAACTTGGGGTCATCGACCAGCGCCTGGTTCAGCGGCGTCTTGAAATAGCCGGGCGCAATCGCGTTAACCTGCAGTCCGTGCTTCGCCCAATCCGTCGCCATGCCGCGCGTCAGGTTCTTCACTGCGCCCTTGGTCGCCGTATAGGGCGCGATGCTCGGGCGGGCGAGCTCGGCCTGGACCGAGGCGATATTGATGATCTTCCCGCGCCCGCGGCCGATCATCGCCTTGGCGACCGGCTGGCTGACATAGAAGATGCTGGAGACATTGGTCTTGAACAGCTCGTCCCACTTCTCGACCGGGAAGTCCTCGAGCGGCGTGCGGAACTGCATCCCGGCATTGTTGACGAGGATATCGATCGGACCGATCTCGGCTTCGATATAGGCGATGCCGCTCAACGCAGCCTTCGCATCGGTTACGTCAAAGGCCGCGCTCAGCGCATGATGGCCCTTGGCCCGGATCGTCTCCGCCGCTTCCGAAGCCTTGGCGGCATTGCGCCCATTGATGACGACGGAGGCGCCATGTTCGGCAAGGCCAAGCGCCAGCGCATAGCCGATCCCCTGGCTGGAGCCGGTGATCAGCGCGCGTTTTCCGGTAAGGTCGAATAGCGGGAAGGACAAGCGAAGCACTCCTCTTTGATGGCGCGATCAAAGAGGAGAAGGGAGCTCAATGCAAGCCGCCGACGCCGAGCAGCCGTTCGACAGCGTCGTGATCCGCCGAGAGCGCTTCCGGCGTGCCGCTCCAGGCGAGACGGCCGCGTTCGAGGATGATCACCTGGTCGGCGAAATCGAGGGCGCTCTGGATGCGCTGTTCGACGAGCAGGATCGTCATGTCGCCGGTCTTTGCGAGTTCGGCGAAGGCCGCCATCAGCTCTTCGCAGATGACAGGGGCTAGGCCCTCAAGCGGCTCGTCGAGCAGGAGCACGGAGGGGCGGCCAAGAATGCTGCGGGCGGTCGACAGCATCTGCTGTTCGCCGCCGGAAAGCTGGTTGCCGAGATTGCGGCGGCGCTCCTTCAGGCGCGGGAACATCTGGTAGGCTTCCTCGATCGCGGTCTTCGGGCGGCCCTTCAGGCCGACGAAGAGGTTTTCCTCGACCGTCAGCGTCGGGAAGATGCAGCGCGCCTGCGGTACGTAGCCGAGGCCCTGATGGGCGCGGGCGGCACTCGGCATCGTGGTGACGTCGGCGGAGCCGAGCCGGATCTGGCCGTCGTAACGCTTCGTCTGTCCGGCAAGCGTTGCGAGCAGTGTCGTTTTGCCCATACCGTTGCGGCCGAGCACGGCGAGGCGGGCTCCGGCCGGAACGGAGAAGGAGACGCCTTCGAGAACGCGCGTCGGCCCGTAACCGGCCGACAGGTTTTCTACCTCAAGCGGCGTGGCTGGCATTGGCATAGCTCCCGAGATAGGCCTCGCGCACGCAGGCATCCTTGGTGACGTCGGCGGGCGAACCGTCGAAGATGATGGCGCCGGCGGCGAGCACGATGACGCGCTTGGCGAAGCGGAAGACGAGATCCATGTCGTGCTCGATCATCAGCACGGCGAGATCGGCGGGCAGATCGGCGAGCGCCTGCTCGATGCGGCCGGTATCGCTCTGCGGCACGCCGGCGGCGGGTTCGTCGAGCAGCAGCACTTTCGGCTTCAGCGCCATGGCGACGGCGATCTCGAGGAGGCGCTGCTGGCCGTAGGCGATCTCGCTCACCTTGCGATGCATGAGAGCACTGAGGCCGAGCGTATCGAGGAGACTGGTGGCCTCGGCCATGACATCGGGCATCGACAGGAAGTTGCCGAACATGCGCCCCGAGCGGCCGTTGCGCTGCAGGACGGCGAGCGCGACGTGCTCCGCCGGCGTCATGTCCTGGAAGAGGCGTGTGACCTGGAAGGAGCGCACCAGCCCGCGCTTCACGCGGCCCGCGGCTTCGATCTTGGTTACCGTCTCGCCGCCGAGGCGGACTTCGCCGGAATCGGGGGCCAGATTGCCGGTGACGAGATTGACGAAGGTGGTCTTGCCCGCACCGTTCGGGCCGATCAGCGCGACGCGGTCGCCCGGCGCCATCGAGATCGACACATTGCTGGTAACGGCGAGGCCGCCGAAGGACTTCTTGAGATTGACGACTTCGAATACGGCGCTCATTCGCCTGCCTCCTTGCGGCGCGCGAAGAAGGCTGCGGCCGTGCCATAGAGACCCTTCGGTGCGAAGAGCACGACGGCGATCAACAGCGCGCCGACCATCGTCAGCCAGTGGAACGGATTGGCGGCCGAGACATAGTCTTCGAACAGCATAAAGATGACGGTGCCCGAGAGCGCGCCGAACAGCGAGCCGGTGCCGCCGAGAACCAGCATCACGAGGCTCTCAGCCGAGAGCGTGAAGGAGAGGCTGTCGAGGCCGACGACCTGCGTCGAGATCGCCGTCAGTGCGCCGCCGATGCCGGCGACGGCACCCGAGATGACGTAGAGCTTCATCAGCGCTGCCTTCGGGGATGCGCCCATCGCCTTGATGCGCAGCGGGTCTTCCTTGATGCCGCGGCAGAGCATGCCGAAGGGCGAGCGCACCAGCAGGCGCAGCAGCACGAAGACGGCGAGAAGCAGGATGACGCCGAAGAAATAGGCGGTGTGGCCGTATAGGTCGAATTCGAAATAGCCGAAGATCGGGTCGGCCGAGATGCCGGAAAGGCCGTCGCTGCCGCCGGTCCAGGACGATGCCTTGTTGGCGAATTCGTGGAACAGGTTGATCAGCGCGATCGACAGCACCAACTGCGGCAGCCCGTGAGCGCGCAGGATGATCGCGCCGCAGATGAGACCGGCCAACGCGCCGCCGATGATGCCGGCAAGCGTCATCAGCAGCGGATCGGTGATGCCGTAATGCGCCGAGACGATGCCGGCCGCATAGGCGCCGGAGCCGAACAGCGCCGCATGGCCGAGTGTGGCGATGCCGCCGTAGCCGGTGACGAGATCGAGCGAGAGCACCAGGAGTGCGATGGCGATGATGCGGGTCAGCAGCGCCAGGTTATCGGGGAAGAGCACGTAGCCGATCGCCGCGAGGATGATGATCGCGCCGATGCCTGCGAGGTCGCGCCCGGCGGAGCGGTGGCGGCGCGCGGAGGCTACGGCTGTTGTTGTCGTGTCGGTGTTCATGGCGAGCGTCATCCTATTTCGCCCTTCCGGCAAAGCCGCGCGGGAAGATGCAGATGATGGCGATAACCGCGAGATAGAAGAAGAACTCACCGAACTCGGGCATCAGGTAGCGGCCGGTCGTATCGATGCCGCCGAGCACCAGACAGGCAATCAGCGCACCGGGAATGGACCCTGCGCCGCCGACGGAGACGACGACCAGAAAGGTCACCATGTAGCGCAGCGCATAATAGGGCTCAACAGGCAGCAGCTCGGCGCCGACGACGCCACCAAAGGCGGCGAGGCCGACGGCAACCGCGAAGCTGAGCGCATAGATGATCTCGGTACGCACGCCGAGTGCTGCGGCCATGGCGGCATTATCGACAGAGGCGCGCAGCTTCACGCCGAAGCTCGTCCGCTCGATGGTGAACCAGAGGGCGACGGCGACCGCGAGTCCGCAGGCAATCGCGAAAAGGCGGTGAACGGGAATGGTGCGGAAGCCGAGATTGGCGGAACCCTGCAATCCCTCGGCCAGCGGAATGGTCTTCAGCGTTGGACCCATCACATAGTTGGCGATGCCGATGATGCAGAAGGTGATGCCGATGGTCATCAGCACCTGAGTCAGTTCCGGTGCACCATAGATGCGGCGGTAGAGGAAGCGCTCCATCGGGATGGCGATGATGATCGTGCCGACGACGGCGGCGATGACGCCGATACCGTAACCGAGGCCGAGATCACGCACCGCGTAGGAAGCGATATAGCCGCCGATCATGGCGAATGCGCCGTGCGCGAGGTTGACGACCCGCATCAGGCCCATGGTCACCGAAAGGCCGATCGAGATGACGAACAGCACCATGCCATAGGCGAGCGCATCGACGGCTATGCTGAAGACAGTTTGCATGGGCTTGGTGTGGTCCTTTTGTTGGCTGGCGGCGATCAAATCGGCGGGGTGCTCGTGGCCCCCTCATCCGCCTGCCGGCACCTTCTCCCCGAGGGGAGAAGGGATTTCCGAGCTGGCCGCCCGGTCCCCCTCTCCCCAGCGGGGAGAGGGTAGGGTGAGGGGGCTACTGGCGCAATGGCCTGCTAGCCGCGTTCCTTACTTCACAGCAGCAAGGCCCGGATCGCCCTGCTTTTCGAAGGTCTGGATTTCCTTGTTGATGAACTTGCCGTCGGCATCCTTGGCGACTTCGCGCAGGTAGATGTTCTGCGTGATGTGGCGGCTTCCGGGTCGATGGAGACAGGGCCGCGCGGGCTCGTCCAGGCGAGACCCTTGACGGCTTCGACAGCCTTGGCTGCGTCCTGCTTGCCACCGGTTGCCTCGATCATCTTGTAGATGACATGCATGCCGTCATAGGCGCCGACAGCCGGGAAAGTCAGTTCGGCCGGGTTGCCGATCGCCTTGTCGGCGGCTGCCACGAAAGCCTTGTTCTCGGGCGAGTCGTGCGAGACGGCGTAGTGGAAGGTGGTCAGCATGCCGAGCGCGGCATCGCCAAGCGCCGGAAGGTCGGATTCCTGCGTCAGGTCGCCGGGGGCGAAGAGCTGGATGTTGGCGCCCTTCAGGCCGTTTTCGTTATAAGCCTTGACGAAGCCGAGCGTGGTCGGGCCTGACGGCAGGAAGGCGAAGACGCCGGTTGCGCCCGAATCCTTGATGCGCTGCATGATCGGGCTGAAGTCGTTGGTGGCGAGCGGCATGCGGATCGCTTCCACGACTTCGCCGCCTGCCTTCTCGAAGCCTGCCTTGAAGGCGTTCTCGGCATCGACACCGGGGCCGTAGTCGCTGACGACGGAGATGACCTTCTTGACGCCCTTGTCGAAGGCGACCTGCGCCATCGGCGTCGAGGTCTGCCATGTGGTGAAGGAGGTGCGCACCACGAGCGGGCTCTTGGTGACGATCGCCGATGTCGCGGCGTTCATGATCACCAGCGGCGTATTCGCCTGCTTCAGAATCGGGGTGACGGCCATCGCATCAGGGGTGAAGTAGAAGCCGGCCAGATACTGGACCTTTTCCTTGACGACGAGCTCCTGCGCGAGGGCCTTGGACTGAGCAGGGTCGGCCGCCGGGAGGTCACGATAGATGACCTCGACCGTGTGGTCGCCGACCTTGGCGCCGTTGGTCGCCATATAGGCGTCGATCCCGGCCTTGAAATTCTTGCCCTGCAGGGCGAACGGACCGGAAAACGGTCCGACGACACCGACCTTGATCGTGTCGGCATAGGCACTCGTGCCCATGACGATGGCCGCAGCGGCGGCCAAAAGCAGCTTCTTCATTCTTCTCTCTCCCTTTGTCGGCGTACTCCAGCGCCGTATTAGCTCGCAGCTAGAACTTTTCACGCTAGTGTGTCATGCGAAACGGTAATGTAAAATGAAATAAATGCCAGAATGCATGTTGTAATGGTTATGGATTGACGGCGCCAAGCCGATTTATGTTGTTCGCCAGTTCGCGCGCAAGGCGTAGTGCGGCTCCCGTGGCGATCGCCATCTGTGGCAGCACCAGCCATTCAAGCGTCCAGGCGGCACCCGAGCGTTCCTGCTCGTGGATCATCGACTGGTGGATCGCCGAAATCTGCGTAGCGTTGAAGCGTGCCAGCGCCACCAGCGTTTCGGCCGCGACCGGGTTCTGCTTGTGCGCCATGGCGGACGAGCCTCCGCCGCCGCTGAGCGCGATCTCGTCGCCCGCCTGCGCCATCAGCGCGATGTCCTGGCCGAATTTGCCGAGACTGCCGGAGATCAATGCGAGAAGATTGGCAAATTCGGCAATGATGCCCCGCTGGCTCTGCCACTGCGGCAGGTCGGCAAGGCCGAGCTCCTGCGCCAGCGAGCTGCGCACCGCAGCCGCCTTGCCACCGAATTTCTCGAGAATTCCAGCCGCACCGCCGAACTGCAGCGGGAAGCGCAGCTCCGTCAGCTTCTCGCGATAGCCATCGAAGGGATTACGCCAGGCGCGCAGCCGGTCGGCGACGGTGATCGGGATTGCCGCCTGCATCCGCGTGCGGCCCATCAGCGGCCGGCTGCCAAAGGTCTGGTGCAGCTCAGCGAGACGGACCTCGATTGCGGTCAGATGGGCCGCGAAAACGAAGGCGACCGGCTTCAGGCGAAGCATCAGGCTGGTGTCGATCACGTCCTGGCTGGTGGCGCCGATATGAACCTGCGTGCCAGCCTCTCCCGCGGCTGCGCGCAGCTGGCGCACGAGTTCCGGGATGACGACACCGTCGCGCGCCGTGGCCGTACGCAGGCTGCCGATATCGGGCGCGAAACTTGCGCAGGCGGACGAGATGGTTTCGGCCGCCGCAAGCGGAATGATGTCATGCGCGGCCTGCGCCCGCGCGAGCGCAGCCTCGAATTGCAGCATGGCGCGGATATCCGCTTCGCCGCTGAAATAGGCTGCGGTCTCCTCATCGCCGAGGAGACCGGAGAGGAAGGGGTGGTCGAAGGCAATTGCGCTCACTGTTCGTCTCTTCTTGGCTTGCCGGCTTCCTGCCGCCTTGAAGCGGCAGAAAGCCTTGTGCCCGTCGAGACGTCAAGTGCCGGAAGGCGGGATGCCTATGCCTTGGCTGGCTTCTCGACCGGCAAGATTGTCGTATCGGCGTTCTCGTCGACGCCGCGCGCCTTGGCGACGAAGGAGAACTTCTTGCGCATGCCGAGAATGGGTTTCTCGATCATGTGCCAGGAAATCACCGCAACCGTCATCGCCGCGCAGATGCCGATCGCATAGAGCGCCAGCGCGCCGACCTTCGGCGCCAGGAAGATGCCGGGCGCCAGGCCGATCAGGATCTGCAGGAAGGGGTCGTGATAGAGATAGACGCCGTAGGAATAGTCGCCCTTGTGAAACACCGAAGGCAGCGGTACCGGCGTCAGGCCGATGAAGACGGTGATGTAGACGAGCGCCGGGATGACGATGATCCGGTTGGGAACGGTCTCGACCGACGGGCTGCTCAGGACGAATATCGCGGCGATGGCGATCACCGCGCTGATGACGAGAAGGACGCGGCTGTGCGGGATCACTTCACGCAGTTGATAGGCCAGGATGCCGAGCAGGAAGGCGAAGACCAGCTGGGCGCCGCGGCTGACGAAGAAGGTGCTGAGCACGAGATTGACGCGGTAGGGCAGGTGATGCCCGTAGAGCTGCACGACAATGCCCATGACGATGAAGGCGGCTGTCAGCGCTGCGGTCTTCTGCCAGGATTTGACGATCGAGGTGATCATCAGGCCGGACATGATGATGTAGCAGAAGATTTCCCAGGGAACTGTCCAAAGCGCGCCGTTCACCCGGTGCGTCGGATTGTTCTCGAAGACACCCGGCAGGCTGTAGTGGATCCAGCCGACGATGTTCAGGAAATATTTGAAGAAATCGGCGCTGCCGAAATAGTAGGTCAGGGCCACCGGCGTCACCAGCGGACCGATGATCAGCGCGCAGACGACGATATCGACGGCAAGGGCCGGCACGATGCGCAGACCACGATTGAGCAGGAAGTTCTTGAGACTGAGGCGCTGGGCACTGCCCGCGATCAGGAAGCCGCTCAGCGCAAAGAACATCGGAACGAGTGCATATTCCGCAAACCAGAGCGGGCTGGAGCGGAAGAATTCATCGTTTCCGGTCAGAAGGAAGCTGTGTGAAAAAACGATCGTAAAGGCGAGAGCGATTCTCAAAAAGTCGAAGCCTGGACCGAGGCCCTTATGCGCCGCCAGGACGTGTCCGAAAGTCTTCTGCATGTTTCCACCATCAACGTTCAGCCCGTCCTTTTCATATCGCGGCGCAACATGAATGCCAACCCGCTTTACGCAGGTGCAGCATGCGAAATATATTAGAGGTTGTGTTTAGAGCTGCGCGTGCTTAACGAAAAACGTTTGCCAGCGGATTTCCGTCATCCGTCCAAAATCCGCCAGCAGTAATGCCTGTCAAATATCCAGGAAGACTGTCTCGTTTTCTCCCTGCAGCCGGATATCGAACGTATAGGTTGAGCCGTCGCGTGCGGCAATAAGTGTCGCCACGCGGTCGCGATGCTCGATGCGCATCAGCAGCGGATCGGCATTGTTGGCCTCTGATTCTTCGGGGAAATACATGCGCGTGTGCAGGCCGAGATTGATGCCGCGCGCTACGATCCAGAAGGTGATGTGCGGCGCTTGCTTGCGCCCGTCCTTGAACGGCACCTTGCCGGGCTTGATGGTCTCGAAGCTGTAGACGCCGTCTTCGGCGCGCGTCGGGCAGCGGCCCCAGCCGGTGAAATTCGGATCGGCGGTGCCGCGCATTTCCGAAGGGCTGTTATAGAGCCCGGCGCCATCGGCCTGCCAGATCTCGATGACGGCGTCGCGCACTAGAGCACCGGCACCGTCGAAGATACGGCCGGTCACCGTGATCCGCTCGCCTGTCGTCTTGTCATTGACCATCGCGGTGCCGAGATCGCCTTCGTAGACACCCGTGATGTCGCAGAAGTTCGGCGTCAGGCCGATATGGACGTAAGGTCCTGCCGTCTGCGAAGGGGTTTCCTTGAGATAGCGCAGATCCTGGGCCATCAGTTGCCCTCCAGCTTGTTTTCGAACATCGTCGAGCGGCGGCCGCGCAGCACGATGTCGAACTTGTAGGCGCGGCTGTCCATGGGGATGGTATTGCCCCAGTCCATCGGCGCGATCAGCTGCTCGATCGCTGCCTTGTCGGCAATGGTACCGACGATCGGACACTTCCAGATCATCGGATCGCCCTCGAAATACATCTGGGTGATCAGCCGCTGGGAAAAGCCCTGGCCGAAGACCGAGAAGTGGATATGGGCCGGGCGCCAGTCGTTGACGCCATTCGGCCAGGGATAGGCGCCGGGCCGCACGGTGCGGAAGTAGTAGCGGCCTTCCTCGTCGGTGATCGCGCGGCCGCAGCCGCCGAAATTCGGATCGATCGCCGCCAGATAGCTTTCCTTCTTGTGGCGGTAGCGCCCGCCAGCATTGGCCTGCCAGAATTCGACGAGAACGCCGGCCTGTGGGCGTCCGCGCTCGTCGAGCACCTGCCCGTGGACGATGATGCGTTCGCCTATCGCGCTCTCGCCTGATTTGGCGTAGTTATGGATCAGGTCGTTATCGAGTTCGCCGATCATGCCGTGGCCGAAGACCGGGCCGGTGATCTCTGAAATCGTGCCGTCGAGCGACAGCAGCGCGCGCTGCGGCGAGCGCAGGATCGAGGTCTTGTATCCCGGCGCGAATGCCGGCGGATGCCAGGCGTGGTCGCGGGCGAAAAAGGCGCCGGTTTCGGGCTTGCGGTTCGGTATGTCGGACATGGCTTCCTCTTATGCCGCCTTCCCGGCGTCCATCTGTTCGAAGACCTGCTTGGCGATCTTGATCGCATGATTGGCGGCCGGCACGCCGGCATAGATCGCCACATGCAGCAGCGCCTCGCAGACATCGTCGCGGCTGGCGCCGGTATTGACGGTGGCGCGCACGTGCATGGCGACTTCATCGTCCTGCCCGAGTGCGGCGAGCAGCGCGATCGTCACGATCGAGCGCTCGCGCTTCGTCAGCCCCGGCCGTGACCAGACATGTCCCCAGGCGGCTTCGGTGATCAGGTCCTGGAACGGCTTGTCGAAATCCGTCGATCCGGCCTCGGCGCGGTCGACATGGCTGTCGCCGAGAACGGCGCGGCGCGTCGCCATGCCCTGCTTGTGGCGCTCGGACGGGCGCGAACTGTCACTCATGGGCTCTTTTCTCCATGCAATGCGAAATCGATGAATGCGCGGATCAGCGCGGTCAGCGCCTCTGGCTGCTCGACGCAGGGCATGTGCCCGGCATCGCGGATGATCTCGTAGCGGGCGTTGGGAATCAGCTGTGCCAGCGACTTGACGAGATCGGGCGGCGTCGAGCCGTCCTGATCGCCGACGATGCAGATCGCCGGTACGGCGATAGTCTTTGCCACCTCGGTGAAATCGGCCTCACGCACGGCCGCGCAGGTCGCGACGTAACCGGCGACCGGCTGGCGCACCAGCATGTTGCAATAGCCGTTATAGGCAGTGTTTTCAGGACGTCGGAAAGCCGGTGTGAACCAGCGCTCCATGATGGGGTCACACATGCTGGCGATGCCATCCTTCTCGATGGCGGAGATGCGGCTGTTCCAAGTCTCGGCGGTGCCGATCTTGTGGGCGGTGTCGCAGAGGATCAGGGCGCTGACGAGATCGGGGCGCTGCTGGTAGAGCGACTGCGCGATCAGGCCGCCGACCGAGAGGCCGCAGATGATCGCCTTCTTGATCTCAAGTGTCTCCAACAGGCCGATCAGATCGGAGGCATGATCCTCTATCGAATAGGGCGTCTGGCCGACATCGGAGAGGCCGTGGCCGCGCTTGTCATAGAGCAGGATGGCGAAATCGCCTGCCAGCCGGACAATGACATCGCGCCAGATGCGGAAATCGGTGCCGAGCGAATTGGCGAAGACAAGCACGGGCTTGTCGGCGGGGCCGCCGATAACCTGATAGTGAATGGCGATGTCGTTGACGCGGGCAAACTGCACTGGAAACTCCTCCGGACAGGAAATTGAATGTTTAATCTGGTTAGGTAAAATGATATTTCGTGGCTTTCCGATAACTCCGGAGTTATGTGATCGATGATCGACAGCCGCATAAAGTTCCGCCATCTGCAGACCTTTGTCGAGGTCGCGCGCCAGAAAAGCGTGATGAAGGCGGCTGAGCTGCTGCATGTCAGCCAGCCCGCCGTGACCAAGACGATCCGCGAACTGGAGGAGGTTCTGGGCGTCGAAGTCTTCGAGCGCGACGGCCGCGGCATCAAGATCACCCGCTACGGCGAAGTGTTTCTGAAACATGCCGGAGCGGCGCTGACGGCGCTGCGCCAGGGGCTGGATTCGGTGACGCAGGAGCGTGTCGGCGATGCGCCGCCGATCCGCGTCGGCGCGCTGCCAACGGTGTCGACGCGGATCATGCCGCGGGCGATGGAGCTGTTTCTCAAGGAGAATACCTGGAGCCGCCTGAAGATCGTCACGGGCGAAAATGCTGTTCTACTTGAGCAGTTGAGGGTCGGGGATCTCGACCTCGTGGTCGGGCGTCTCGCCGGCGCTGAAAAGATGGCCGGGTTCTCCTTCGAGCATCTCTACTCGGAGCAGGTGGTGTTTGCCGTTCGCGCCGGTCATCCGCTGCTGAAGACGAGGCAGTCGCATTTCAATGCGCTCGGCGATTACACGATCCTGATGCCGACGCGCGCCTCGATCATCCGCCCCTTCGTCGAGAGCTTCCTGATCGCCAATGGCGTGCCCAGCCTGCCGAACCAGATCGAGACGGTCTCCGACAGCTTCGGCCGCGCCTTCGTGCGCTCAAGCGATGCGGTCTGGATCATCTCGACCGGCGTCGTTGCCAAGGATGTCGAGGATGGCGTTCTCGCCGTGTTGCCGATCGATACCAGCGAGACCAAGGGACCAGTCGGCCTGACGATGCGGACCGACGCGATACCGTCGCTACCGCTGTCGATCCTGATGCAGACGATCCGCGAAGCGGCCGACGAGGTGTCGGCCAAGGCCTGATCCTACCAGGCAAGCGCCTTGCGGCCGATCAGGGCGCCGAGCGTCGCGACGATGACGATCGCCAGCCCGTACCAGATGGCGACGAACAGCGCGCCATCATTCTTGCAGACGAAGGCATAGGCGGCCCCGCCGATCGTCCCGGCAAGGAAGCCTGCCGCAAGCCCGGCCCGCAGCGGCTGCACCGGCACGCCGCGTTTCAGAACGCCCAGTCCGGCGGCGAGCGCCGGCAAGGACAGGAGAACGATCGCGCCGACGCAGCTCGGCACCGCGCCGCCATGACGGCCGAGAAGCGGGAAACCGGAACTGTCGAGCGCAAGGCCCATGGCGAGCACCAGGAAGCCCGGAATGAGCATCATCCAGGCAGAACTGCCGGTGCCCGGCTCGGCGGCGCGGCGAACCAGCGCCAGGCCGCCTGCGGCAAGCAGCAACATCGTTGCGAATTTGAACAGGAACGGCGTGCCGGCGAGCACGGCAGGCAGATTGGGGCGGATGCCGAAGACGCCGAGCGCCAGCGCGATCGACAGCATCAGCGAGAAACCGGCGGCAAGCAGCAGTAGGCGATGGAAGCGCAGGCCCTGCGGCGGCTCCTTCTCGGTCGCTTCGCGCGCCAGGCTGCGGATGAGCGCGGATGTGTCTTGGGCGGATTTCATGATTTGCCTTTTCTTGCATAGCCGGACGCCGGATCGGCAAAGGCCGTCAGGCGCTGCAGGGCGCGATGCAGGGTGACGCGGACCGCACCCTCGCTGGTCTTCAACCGTTCCGCCGTCTCGCGAACGGACTGCCCCTCGATCGCCAGGGACGAGACGACGTCGCGCTGCCCGGAGGAGAGGCTGGCAAGCGCCCTGTCCATGTCTGGCATATGGCGGTCGCCCTGATCGGGCGCGGCGATGACATCGGAGAGCTCGTCCAGCGTCAAATCGCAGCGGTGGCGGGCCTCGCGGCTACGCTTGCGCATCGCGTCGCCGATCTTGTAGCGGACGATCGCGTGCAGCCAGGGCAGGAACGGCCGGCTGTCGTCCCAGCGGTCGCGCATCATGTGCAGGCCGAGCAACGCTTCCTGGACGATATCCTCCGTCTGATCGGTGCCCATGCCGAGCCGCGACAGCCTGCGCCCGACGAGCACGCGCAGCGTCCGCCCGATATCTTCGAGCAGCGCTTCGTAGGCTCCGGTATTGCCGCCGCGGGCGGCGCGCATGGCGTCCGCCCAGGTGTCTTCGCGAGGGGTCATGATCGTCTTTTCGCTGTTGCCAGCGTTTCGTTACACGGGCTGATGAAAAAATTGAGGCCGTCACAAAAGCGTGATCATGTTGCGCCCCGCGGCTGCCGGTCGAATAGGGTTTTGAAGCGACGTGCTTCATCACGAAAACGATACGGACGTCAGATCATGAACATCTTCCAGAAGGCCGCCTTTGCCGCGGCAACATTCATCGCCGCAGTCTCTTTTGCTGGTGCCTCCTCTGCTGCCAATCAGGCGCCGGTCAAGGCGCGCAACGTCGTCCTCGTCCACGGAGCCTATGCCGACGGCTCCAGCTGGTCGAAGGTCATCCCGCTGCTGCAAAAGGCCGGGCTGCATGTCACCTCGGTCCAGAACCCACTCACCTCCTTTGCCGACGACGTCGCCGCGACCAAGCGGGCTCTCGCCCTGCAGGACGGCCCGACCGTGCTTGTCGGCCATTCCTATGCCGGCATGGTGGTCAGCGAGACGGGCGTCGACCCGAAGGTTTCGGCACTGGTCTATCTGGCCGCCCGCGCGCCGGATGCCGGCGAGGACTATCCGACACTCGCCGCCAAGTTCCCGGCTCCCCCGGCAAGCAAGGGGCTGGTTCATAACGGCGGTTTCGCCCAGCTCAGCGAAGATGCCTTCGTGCATGACTTCGCCGGTGACCTGAGCCACAAGGACGCGCTGGCGCTCTATGCCGTACAGGGCCCGATCTCCGATACGCTCTTTGCCGCGAAGACGACGCAGGCTGCCTGGAAGACCAAGCCGAGCTGGTATGCCGTTTCCAAGAACGACCGCACCACCAATCCGGACCTTGAGCGCTTCCTTGCTAAGCGCATGAACGCCACCACGGTGGAGCTGAATTCGAGCCATGTGTCGCTGATTTCGCACCCGCGCGAGGTTGCCAACCTGATCCTCGCAGCCGCCGGTTACCCGGTTAAGAAGTAGCCCGTTTGGGCCGGGCATGCGCCTCATGCGGGTCGTGCCCGGCCATTTCACCAACTCGCGGCTGAGTAATCGTCATGTGTGCGCTGCACAACAGTTGAATTCGCGCGCATATTAAGCCAAACTCATATCTCCTGACCGCTTGGCAAGCGCTTGCTTTGCTGAGCGTTATTCGTATTTTGGTTGCATAATTGTCTCGCATGAGAGATGCGACTCGGGGCGGCGCGCAACTCATAGGTTAAAATGGCTTTTATCGTCGAAACGTTCGGACGCTTGCGGCTTGCCGACGCGGAAGGCAACGATATCGCTTTCCCGGAAAAAGGCCTGCTCCTGATCGCCTACCTGCTGACGCTCGATAAGAACGCCGCACACCGCACCATGGCCGCCGATTTCCTGTGGGGCAACGAGGACAAGGCCGTCTCGCTTTCCAACCTGCGCAAGACGATCTCGCGCATCAAGGCGCGCCAGGACCAGCTCGGCGCCCAGTTCCTGATCTTCACCGATACCGCCGTCTCGCTCGACCCGGCTTCGCTGACCGCCGACTTCACCGATCTGCCGCTTCCCGGCGATGCGATGCCACGGCTTGCGAAACTGACCAAGGCGATGAGCCATCCCTTTCTCGGTCAGGTGAATTGCCAGAGCGGCGTGTTCGAGACCTGGCAGAAGGATCAGATCTACCGCCATTCCGGCCTGCTTCAGGATGCGCTGAAAGCGGTTTCGCTACCGGTCGAGTCCACCGAGGATTGGGAAATCCTGCGCAAGGCCGGTCTCCTCGTCTTCCGCGACGAGCCGAAGGATTCCGACATTCTTCGCCTGCTGCTCGAAATCTTCGATGCGCAGGAGGAGGTTGATTATATCCGGGATTATATCGAGCGGCGCAAAAGCTCGATCTCGCGCGGCCTCGAAGCCGTGGCACCGAACGGTGCGAACGGCCAGCACAAGGTCGAAGCGCGCCCGGCTACGGCCAATGACGGCATCGACGCGTTGCCGCTCAACAAGATCGGCCGCCCGGCAATTCCGCGGCTCGTATTGCTGCCGCCGCGCAATCTCTCCAGCAATCCGCAATCGATCCTGATCGCCGCCTCGCTGATCGAGGACATCACCATCGGCTTCTGCGCCTTCAACAGCCTGCAGGTGATCGCCCCGCATTCGGCCGTGCAGATCGGCCATCAGAACGAGGACCAGTCGGCCTTCTTCGAACGCCACTCGGTCAATTACGTGCTGGATACGCAGATCACTGGCTTCGACGAGGTCAAGCTGTTTGCCCAGCTGATCTTCTTCGACGATAACCAGATCGTCTGGGCCGAGCGGTTCAGCCTCAGCCAAGCCGACCTGCTGCGCGACCGCCGGGTGATCTCGCGCCGGGTGGCGCTGTCGGTCTCCAGCGAGATCGAGCGCCACGAGGCGACGCGCTCCTACCTGGAGCTCAATCCCGCCGCCTATCACCAATATCTGGTCGGCAAGCAATATCTCGGCCGGCTGACGCTGCCGAACCTGCGCCGTGCCCGCAAGGAGATGCGCGCTGCGCTGAAGGCGACGCCGGATTTTGCTCCGGCGCTGAGCTCGACGGCGCGCACCTATTCGAAGGAATGGCTGCTGACCGCCCGCGGCGACATGGAACTGCTGAAATCGGCCGAGGAATTCGCGACGAAATCGATCGAGGCCCGCAACGATCTGGCCGACGGCTACCGCGAATTCGGCGTCGCCAAGCTGCTGCAGGGCGCTTTCGACGAAAGCGCCGAGGCGATGGAAGTGGCCGAAACGCTCTCGCCGCATTATGCCGACGTCATCGCCGACCATGCTGATACGCTGGTTCACTGCTCGCGCCCCGGCATGGCGCTGCAGAAGATCGAGCGGGCGATCGAGCTCAATCCGCTGAGCCCGGATCCCTATCTCTGGACTGCGGCCGGCGCCAACTATGCGCTGGGCGAATTCTCGGCTTCACTGGACTATATCAGCCAGATGAGCGATCCGAGCCTGGCAGACAGGCTTGCGGCCGCCAGCTGGGCGATGCTCGGCAACAAGGACAAGGCGCGTGTCCTCGTTCGCCGTGTCCGCGAGGCCAATCCGAACTTCGATGTCGATAAATGGTTGTCCGCCGTTCCGAGCAAGGAACAGTGGCATAAAGACCTTTATCGCGAAGGACTGAAGAAGGCAGGCTTTTAACATCAACTCTGGAAGAGGGAATTGCAGCATGACTAAGGTTGTTGTGATCAGTGTTGAAGGTGAAAAAGGGCTTTGGGTGGCGGATCTCGGCCGCGGGACGGTGACGCCGCTCAGCGTACCGAAGGCGGGCGCGCTGGCGGAGGCGGCGGCGCTTGCGGCGCGGGGCAGCGTCATCACCAAGGGCGTCAATCTGGCTGTCGCCGTGAAATCCGCCGATTCCGTTGCCGCCGGCCATTACGACGGCTGATATCGACTGATTGAGTTCTGGGATTTTGAGGTGCGGGCGGCGATCGTGTTGCCCGCCGCTTTCGCGCGTCCGGACGGTAGCCATCGAGGCCAGATCCGGTCTGCTGCGCGAAGGCGTGTCTACTTCAGCGGCTTCGAGTAGATGCGGTGATTGGGAGACTGCTTGTAGCTCGCGGACCGGTAATAGTCCGCGGCGACGCCCTCGTTCTGCGACAAGAGCCAGGTGCTGGAGAAGCCGCTGGCCAAGGCTTCCTGTTCGAGAAGCTTCAACAGTGTGGTGCCGATGCCCTTGCCCTGGTGAGCGGGCATGACGGCGATTTCGGGAATGTAGAGCATGCAGCCGGTGGCCGCCGTGTGCGGATAGCCGATGGCGAAGCCGTGCAGATCGTCGCCATCCAGCGCGCCGACGCCCATCCAGCCTGGCGTCGTCGACAGCTCGACCATGCGGGCAGTCGCCCGCTCGATCGACCAATGTTCGTGCCAGGGTTCGGCGCTATAGGCTTCGACGATGATGGCGGCGCCGAGAAGCGCCTGATCTTTATTGATCCGCTTGAAAACGACTGTCATGGCCACTGTCTAACGAAGCACCGCAAGGGCTATGTAATGATGATGAGTATTATGCGCACCGGTCCTAAACAACTGGTTGCTGTATTTTTTACCGCTGAATTGTGGTCTAAAGTTGTGATTTCAATGACGCTACACGTCTTTATTTTCGCCAGCCTTCATCGACCCGGCACTAACGTTCAAGACAGCCCGGTCCACGCCCGCGCATAGTCCTCTCGAATGGGAGGACAAGCCATGCGGATAGGGTTCATCGGGCTCGGGATCATGGGCACGCCGATGGCACTCAATCTGGTGCGCTCGGGCCAGCCGCTCACCGTCTGGAACCGCTCGGCGGACAAGGCCGAGCCGCTGCGGCAGGCCGGGGCCGAGGTTGCCGCGAGCGCAGGCGAGGTCTTCACCCAGGCCGATGCGATCATCCTGATGCTGGCGACGCAGGCGGCGATCGACGACGTGCTCGGCCGCGGCTCCGCTCTCTTTGCCGAACGTGTCCGTGGCCGCACGCTGATCCATATGGGCACGACCGCGCCGGAATTTTCCAAGGCTCTGGAAAGCGATATCCGCGCCGCGGGCGGGTTCTACGTCGAGGCGCCGGTTTCCGGCTCGCGCCTGCCGGCCGAGGCCGGCGAACTCGTTGCGATGCTTGCCGGGGAGAGTGATGTCGTCGAGCGCATCCGGCCGCTGCTCTCGCCGATGTGCCGCGATGCGATCGCCTGCGGTCCGGTGCCGAATGCGCTGCTGATGAAGCTCGCCGTCAACATCTTCCTGATCTCGACGGTGACGGGACTGGCGGAAGCCGCCAATTTCGCCGCCAGCCAGGGGCTCGACATGCAGCTCTTCAAGCGGATCGCCGATGGCGGCCAGATGGCGAGCGGCATATCGAGGATCAAGACCGGCAAGCTCGCCGATGAGGATTTCGCGCCGCAGGCGGCGATCGCCGACGTCTTGAAGAACAACCGGCTGGTCGTCGATGCCGCCCGCGCGATCGGCACGCCGGTGCCGTTGCTCGATATCTGCGGCGATCTCTATGCGGAAGCCGTGGAGATGGGCCTCGGCGCCCTCGATATGGCCGCCGTTATCAAGGCGATCGCTGCCCGTGCACCGAAATCCTAGGCTGGTTTCTCGGCAGGCGTTTCCACCGCGGCCAATGCCTCCATCAGCGCCGCCTTCACCTTGTTCCTTTCGGCCGGTTCCAGCTGCGACATGTTGAGATGCAGGTCGAGACCGGCGAAATGCTCGCTCATCACCCGCGTATGGCCGTCGCCGCCGACAAGCAGGCCCTGCACCTCGTAGGGCACGATATCGCGCTGAATGCCCTTCATGGTGATCGGTGTCAGCGGCACGGCCTCTACGATGTCCTCGACCAGCGCGTAGGTCTCGTAGCTCATGACGATCTTGCCGCCTTCGGCGATCGACTGCAGCCGCGCCGCTAGATTGGCCTCGGCGCCGATGATCGTATAGTCCATGCGGTCGGTGCTGCCGAAATTGCCGACATTGCAGTAGCCGCTATTGATGCCCATGCGCACGATGAAGGGCTCGGCCGTGCCATCACGGCGCCATTTCGCCTTCAACTCGCCGAGGCGCTGCTGCATGTCGACGGCCATGCGCAGGCAGGCCTTGGCATCCTCCACCGCGCCCTTGGTCTCGGGATCGCCGAAGAAGACGAGGATCGCGTCGCCGATGAACTTGTCGACGGTGCCGCCATGCTTCAGCGCGATCTTCGACATTTCCGTCAGATACTCGTTCAGCATCTCCGTCAGCGCTTCCGGCTGCAGCCGCTCGGTCGTGGCGGTAAAGTCCTTGATATCGGAGAAGAAGATCGTCAGCCGCTTGCGCTCGGTCTGGATGACGACGTCGCGCTGGCCGCTGAAAATGCTCTTGTAGATCTGCGGCGAGAGATAACGCGAGATCTTCAACGAGATGCTGGCCAGGAATTCGTTGGTGGATTCGAGGTCGTGGTTGAAGGCATGGAGAAGCGAAGCCTGACGGCGCTGCATGACGATGAAGGAGGCGCCGAGCACCGCGACGCAGATGAAATAGGCAAGCAGATACTTGAAGGCGAAGATGTTGGCCGCAAAGGGCTGGCGGATGATCACCTCCTGAATGCCACGGACATCGCCGACCTTCCAGTCGGTCTTCGGGCTTTCAGGGTGCGTGTTGTGGCAGGCCACGCAAGGCGGCCCCATCAGAACCGGGGTCACCAGCCGGAAGACATTGGTGAAGCCGGAGCGCTTGTTTTCCGTCAGCGTCTGTTTCGGATTGCTCCTGAGGGCGGTCAGCGCATCGCTCTCGAACTTGTCGAGATCGTGCGACGCCCGGTTCTTGAAGGGAAGGTCGGAGACAAAGCGATAGGTGATATTCGCCTGCTGTTCCTTGATGACATCGCCGAGCTCCAGCGATAGCGTCGCCGGGATCGGCACGGCGCCCGGAATATTCGCATAGTTGTGCGATACGGCGGTTCGCTCTTCCTGTCCGGCTGTGTGGGCCGCCAGAATCCGGCCGACGACATTGGTGGCATAGTAGGACCGGATGCTGGTGATCAGCGAGCTCATGTCCTGCGCCTGGCGATGGACGGCATCGCGCGACAGGGTGCTGACATCGAGCCAGGCGGCAAGCGGCAGGCCGGCCAGCATGATCAGCGTCACCAGACCGACCAGATAGGCGTTCTTGCGCGCCGTCGAAATTTCCTGTTCCCGCGTCTCCACGATCTGCCCCGCTCGCTGACCGGTGTTCAAAACCCAACGGTCACAGGATCGGACATCGTATTTCAGTTGTCGAGCATATTCATCGGCGCGTTGCCTGTTGTGGTGAAGCGGCGGCGGGAACGCATGAGACGCCGCCGCTTCCAGGCTGCCTTCCGTGGATCGCGAAAGGCATCAGGCTAGTAGGGGAGACCCACGTAGTTTTCGGCGAGCGCCGTAGCGGCAGCTGTGGAATGGGTGAGATAATCGAGCTCGGCCTCCTGGATCTTCTGGCCGAAATCGCCGGTGTCCGGGAAGCTGTGCAGCATCGTCGTCATCCACCAGGAGAAGCGGACTGCCTTCCAGACCCGCGATAGAGCCCGGCCGGAATAGGCATCGATCCCGGCGCTGGAGCGTTCGCCATAATATTCCGCGAGGCCGGAGAAGAGGTAATGCACATCGCTCGCCGCAAGGTTCAGCCCCTTGGCGCCCGTCGGCGGCACGATATGGGCAGCATCACCGACCAGGAACAGGCGCCCGAACCGCATCGGCTCGGCAACGAAGGAGCGCAGCGGCGCGATCGACTTCTCGAAGGACGGCGCGGTCTGCAGCGCCTCGGCGTGGTGTGTGGGCAGGCGGCTGCGCAGTTCGTCCCAGAAGCGCTCGTCGCTCCAGTCTTCGATCTTCTCGTCGAGTGGACACTGGATGTAATAGCGGCTGCGGCTTTCCGAGCGCATCGAACAGAGTGCGAAGCCGCGCGGATGATTGGCATAGATCAGCTCGTGGCTGACAGGCGCGACGTCGGCGAGAATGCCGAGCCAGCCGAAGGGATAGACCTTCTCGAAGGTGCGGATCGCCGATGCGGGCACCGCCTTGCGGCTGGCGCCATGAAAGCCGTCGCAGCCGGCGATGAAATCGCAATCGATGCGATGGGTGATGCCGTCTGTCTGGTATGTCAGGTAGGGCGTTTCACCATCGAAATCATGCGGAGTGACATTGGCCGCGTCATAGATCGTCGCCGCACCACTTGCTTCGCGATGCTCCATCAGATCGCGCGTCAGCTCGGTCTGTCCATAGACCATGACCCGCTTGCCGCCGGTGAGGCCGTGCAGATCGATGCGGTGATCGCGGCCGTCGAAGGCGAGCGAAAAGCCGTCATGCGGCAGCCCCTCGGCATGCATGCGCGCGCCTGACTTCGCCTGATCCATCAGGCCGACCGTGCCTTCTTCCAGCACACCGGCGCGCACGCGCCCGAGAATGTAATCCTTGCCGACGCGATCGAGGATGACGTTGTCGATCCCGGCTTCCGTCAGCAACTGGCCGAGCAGCAGGCCCGACGGGCCTGAGCCGATGATGGCGACTTTGGTGCGCATGTTTCCTCCTGGCGTCCTCTTCCTGCAATTCTGTGAAGAGGGGCGGTCCGGGGCAATGGACATTTCAGGCCAGAAATTGCACTAATCGAACATCGAAGGAGGCGGCAGCGATGACGAAGTTCGTCCCGACCTATGAGCTCTATGGTGAAAATTCCGGGCGAAAGCCGGATTTCTGGCTGCATTGCGAAACAATTCCCTCACGCAGCAGCCTGCATCACTGGGAGATCAAGCTGCATCGCCATGAGAGCTTTTTCCAGATTTTGTACATCAGTGCCGGATCGGGGGATGCGATCTTCGGCGCCGAGCATCATCAGATCGCGGCCGACACCGTCATCACCGTGCCGCCCGGCCTCACACACGGCTTCCGCTTCTCGAGGGACATCGACGGCTTCGTCATCACCGTGCTCGCCTCGCACCTGAAGGCGCTGCCGGGCGGCCGCAGCCCGCTCGGCGAATGGCTCGCCCATCCGCATCTGACCGTGCTCGACAGGAATAATCCCGATGCCGCCTATGCCGGACAGACGCTGTCGCGCCTCGGCGCCGAATTCGCCACCCGCAACAGCGGCCGCACGGATTTGCTCGAAGCCTATGTGACGATCGCACTGCAGCTGACGATGCGGCTTTCCGGACGCGCTGCGGGTGAGGGGGCAGACGAAAACGGCCGGCGCATGGAGCGGTTGAACGGCCTGATCCAGCAGCATCTGCGCAGCCACAAGCCCGCCGCCTTCTATGCCACCGAACTCGGCATCTCGCCGACCCATCTCAACCGCATCGTCAAGGCGGCGACCGGCCTCGGTACGCACGAGATGATCGCCCAGCGGCTTGCCGACGAAGCAAAGCGCGAACTGGTCTTCACCTTCGGCAGCGCCCAGGAAATCAGCTACCGCCTCGGCTTCGCCGATCCCGCCTATTTCTCCCGCTTCTTCGTGAAGCAGACGGGCCAGACACCGCGCGCATGGCGCTTGGCGGAGCGAGCGAAGCTCGGGATGTGATCAGCGCAGGACGAGCCGAAGGGCGGCCTGCGTTTCCTTCATCAGCAGCAGATAGCGCGTCACCATTTCGTCAGCCGAAGCATGCGCCGCCGGGGCGCCGATATTCAGCGCGCAGATCAGCTGGCCGCGGTCGTTCTCGACGGGGACGGCGATGGAGCAGAGGCCGAGTTCGAGTTCCTGATCGATGACCGCATAGCCCTGGGCGCGGACGCGCTGGAATTCGGCGATCAGTTTCTCGGGGTCGGTGAGCGTGCGCGGCGTATTCGCCTTGAGATCGCTGCGGGCAAGAATGGCGCGCGCCTCGGCTTCGGGGAGTGCAGCCAGCAGAACCCGGCCCATCGAAGCGCAATAGGCGGGCAGGCGGCTCCCCGGCGTCAGGTTGATCGACATCACCCGCCTCTGCGAGGCCCGGGCGATATAGAGGATCTCAGTGCCGTCGAGCACCGAGGCCGAGGCGCTCTGCCCTGCCTTTTCCGACAGCAGATCGAGATGCGGCTGCAGGATGGCGGGCAGCGGCGTCGCCGAGAGATAGGCGTGCCCCAGCCGCAACACCTTCGGCGTCAGCGTGAAGAACTTGCCGTCGTAATCGGCATAGCCAAGCTCTGAGAGCGTCAAAAGCGACCGCCGCACCGTCGCGCGGTCGAGCTCGGTCAGCTTGGCGGCATCGGTGATCGAGAGACGCTGATGCATCTCGCCAAAGGCCTCGATGACCTTCAGCCCCCTCGCAAACCCGCTGACGAAGTCCGTTTCGCGCATGCCATACCTCGTTTGTTCTCAAAGAATACGATGTGCGATATGCGAACAAATGTCAAATAACGCACAATTTGCTTGCCTGCCCCGCCGTTGCGGACTTATCCATTCCGCCTGAGGCGGGAGATCCCCGCGATACCAGGCGAGGAGATATCCGGCATGGACAAGACGATCCGGAGCGCGGCCGACGCCGTATCCGATATTGGTGATGGCGCCGTCGTGATGATTGGCGGGTTCGGCGGATCGGGTGCTCCGATCGAGCTTATTCATGCGCTGATCGACAAGGGGCCGAAGAACCTTACCGTCATCAACAACAATGCCGGCAACGGCCGGATCGGTATTGCGGCGATGATCGATGCCGGGATGGTCAGGAAGATGATCTGCTCCTTCCCGCGCTCGTCCGATCCGCGGGCTTTCACCGACAAGTATCTGGCGGGCGAGATCGAGCTTGAGCTGGTGCCGCAGGGTACACTTGCCGAGCGCATCCGCGCCGGTGGTGCCGGGATTCCGGCCTTCTATACACCGACGACCTACGGAACCGAGCTCGCCGAAGGCAAGCCGATCGCCGAGTTCGATGGCAGGCATTACGTGCAGGAGCGCTGGTTGAAGGCCGATTTCGCGATCGTCAAGGCGCAGTTCGGCGATACCCATGGCAACCTCACCTACAATAAGGCTGGCCGCAACTTTAACCCGCTGATGTGCATGGCGGCGGCGAAGACGATCGCCCAGGTCTCGAAGTTGGTGCCCGCGGGCGGCATCGATCCGGAACAGGTAGTGACGCCAGGGATCTTCGTCGATGGCGTCGTCGAGATCGCCAATCCGCAACAGGAAGAAGAGCTCATTCGAGCCGGAGTGGCCTACGTATGACACTCGATACCCGCGAAGACATCAAGCTTTCCAACGCCCAGATCGCCTGGCGCGCCGCCCAGGACATTACCGACGGCGCCTATGTGAACCTCGGCATCGGCTTCCCCGAAATGGTGGCCCGCTACCAGCCCGAAGGGCGCGAGGCGATCTTTCATACGGAAAACGGCATCCTGAATTTCGGCGAGGCGCCGCCCGCCGGTGAAGAGGATTGGGATCTGATCAATGCCGGCAAACGGGCGGTGACGCTGAAGCCGGGTGCAGCCTTCTTCCACCATGCCGACAGCTTCGCCATGGTGCGCGGCGGCCATCTGGATATCGCCATCCTCGGCGCCTATCAGGTTTCGGAAAACGGCGATCTCGCCAACTGGCGGGTCGGCTCCAAGGGCGTCCCGGCAGTCGGCGGAGCGATGGATCTCGTCCATGGCGCCAAGCAGGTCTGCGTCATCACCGAGCATGTGACCAAGAACGGCGAGCCGAAGCTGGTCGAGAAATGCACCTTTCCGCTGACCGGTGTCGGCTGCATCACCCGCGTCTATACGAGCCATGCCGTGATCGACATCGTCAAGGGCCGCTTCGTGCTGCGCGAGAAGCTTGCCGCCATGTCGGTCGAGGAACTGCAGGCAATGACCGGCGCAAAACTGCATATCGAAGGCCCGGTTGCCGATCTCGCCGTGCCCGAGCTGTAAGGAGTTCACCGATGGCTGAAGCTTTCATCTGCGATTACATCCGCACGCCGATCGGCCGCTTCGGCGGCTCGCTCTCCTCCGTCCGCGCCGACGATCTCGGCGCCGTGCCCCTGAAGGCGCTGATGGAGCGCAATGCTTCCGTTGACTGGGATGCCGTCGACGACGTCATCTTCGGCTGCGCCAACCAGGCGGGCGAGGACAACCGCAACGTTGCGCGCATGTCGCTGCTGCTGGCCGGTCTGCCGCTCGGCGTATCAGGTACCACGATCAACCGCCTCTGCGGTTCTGGCATGGATGCCGTCATCACGGCGGCGCGGGCGATCCGCGCGGGCGACGCGGAGCTGATGATCGCGGGCGGTGTCGAGAGCATGTCGCGGGCGCCTTTCGTCATGCCGAAGGCCGATACGGCCTTTTCGCGCAATGCCGAAATCTACGACACGACGATCGGCTGGCGCTTCGTCAATCCGGTGATGAAGAAGCAGTACGGCGTCGATTCCATGCCGGAGACCGGCGAGAATGTCGCCGAAGATTACAAGGTGAGCCGTGAGGATCAGGACGCCTTTGCCGTTCGCTCGCAGGCAAAAGCTGCGGCCTCCCAGGCAAGCGGCCGGCTCGGCAAGGAGATCACCGCCGTCACCATCCCGCAGCGTAAGGGCGATTCCATCGTCGTCGACAGGGACGAGCATCCGCGCGCGACCTCGATGGAGGCGCTTGCCAAGCTCGGAACGCCCTTCAAGAAGGAGGGCGGGACTGTCACCGCCGGCAACGCATCGGGCGTGAACGACGGCGCTGCGGCGCTGATCATCGCCTCGGAAGCGGCGGCGAAGAAATACGGTCTCAGGCCGATCGCCCGCATTCTCGGCGGTGCGGCTGGCGGTGTTCCGCCGCGTATCATGGGTATCGGTCCGGTTCCGGCATCGCGCAGGCTGATGGACCGTCTTGGCATGAAGCAGGAGCAGTTCGACGTCATCGAGCTCAACGAGGCCTTCGCCTCGCAGGGGCTGGCGGTGCTGCGCGAGCTCGGGATTGGCGATGACGATGGCCGCGTGAACCGCAATGGCGGCGCCATCGCGCTCGGCCATCCGCTCGGCATGTCGGGCGCCCGCATCACCGGCACGGCGGCACTCGAACTTGCCGAAACCGGTGGCCGCTATTCGCTCTCGACCATGTGCATTGGCGTCGGGCAGGGGATTTCAGTGGCACTTGAGCGCGTCTGATCCGATACAAATTCCCGTGTCCGGCATTGCAGTTGGCGGACACGGCCTGCTAAGACTCCCTCATATCATTACCATGCAATTGTTTTAGGGAGGCTTTGCAGCCATGGCTGATCTTGCTCAATCACTCGCGTCCATCAAGCTGCCGGATCTGGCCGGCAAGGCCGTGCTCATCACCGGCGCATCGACCGGCATCGGCGCCGCTCTCGCCCGTGCTTTCGCCGCACAGGGCATGAAAGTCGGCATCCACTACAATGCCAGCCGCGAGCCGGCCGAAAAGCTCGCCGAAGAAATCCGTGCGACAGGTGCTACGGTCCATCTGGTACATGGCGACGTTTCCAGGGAAGGCGAGACGGAGCGCGTTGTCGAGGAGACGGCCAAGACCTTCGGCCATCTCGACGGCCTGATCAACAATGCCGGCGGCATGCTCGGCCGCAAGCCGACGTCGGAATATACCGACGAGCATTACGACAAGGTGATGAACCTCAACGCCCGCTCGGTGCTGGCAGCAGTGCGCGCCGCCCATCCCTGGCTGAAGAAGCAGGGCGGCTTCATCATCAACACCACCTCGATCGCCGCCCGCAACGGCGGCGGCAACGGCGCGATCCTTTACGCGGCATCCAAGGGCTTCGTCTCGACGATCACCCGCGGCCACGCCAAGGAATTCGTACCCGATCGCATCCGCGTCAACGCGGTCGCACCCGGCGTCATCGCCACGCCCTTCCACGAGCGCTATACCAATGACGAGCAGATGGAGCTGCAGCGCAAGTCGATCCCGATGGGCTTTGTCGGCACCTCGGAAGATTGCGTCGGCGCGTATCTCTTCCTGGCCTCGCCGACGCTGTCGGGCTACATCACCGGCCAGATCATCGAGGTCAATGGCGGCCAGCTGATGCCTTAATCGGCGCTTCCTCTCGCCGATATTTTGCACTGCACAAGGGAACCTTCGGGTTCCCTTCACGTTTCGAGGATTGGGGGAAGGCGATCGCCGTTCCTGTACCTTCGAGACGGACGATCATGTTCAAGCCAAGCCACTTTCATCGCTGTGCCGGGCGTTATTGCCGGACGCAGTGTTTTGTTGTGCCTGCAGATTGAACCGCCTGTCCGGCTCGCCTGCTGTCATGGCAGCGAAACCATTTAGTGAAGCGATATAAAGGATGGGCGACACAAAGATGAGCTATTCATTCTCGGAACTCGATTTCCTCAAGCCTGAACTTGGCGCAGAATATACAGGCTCCGGGACGCATTTTGCAGTCTATTCCGCCCATGCCGAGCAGATGGAGCTCTGCCTCTTCTCCGCCGACGGCAAGAAAGAAGAAGCACGCCTGCCGTTGCCGAAACGCGAAGGCGATATCTGGTCGGGCTATATCGCCGGCGTCGGGCCGGGCACCGTCTATGGCTACCGCGCCCACGGCCCCTATGATCCCAAGAACGGCCATCGCTTCAATCCCAACAAGCTGCTGCTCGATCCCTACGCAAAACAGGTGGTCGGCGATCTCAAGTGGGACGATGCGCTCTACGGCTACACGATCGGCAAGGACGATCTTTCCTTCGACGAGCGCGACAGCGCCCCCTTCATGGTCAAGGGCGTTGTGCAGGATCCGGATTTCGATTGGGACGGCGATCAGGCGATCCGCCGCCCGTGGACGGAGACGATCGTCTACGAGGCGCATGTGCGCGGCATG
This sequence comes from Rhizobium sp. OAE497, assembly GCF_040546565.1. Taxonomy (NCBI): domain Bacteria; kingdom Pseudomonadati; phylum Pseudomonadota; class Alphaproteobacteria; order Hyphomicrobiales; family Rhizobiaceae; genus Rhizobium; species Rhizobium sp. OAE497. The sequence goes on along the minus strand of NZ_JBEPOA010000002.1, from coordinate 4,107 downwards.
ACCATGACCCATCCGAAGGTGCCGGATCATCTGCGCGGCACGTTCCTCGGCATGGCGAGCGAGCCGATCATCGAGCATCTGACGAAGCTCGGCGTTTCCGCCATTGAATTGCTGCCGATCCAGTTCTTCCCGAACGATCGCTATCTCGAAGAGAAGAACCTGACGAATTACTGGGGCTACCAGACGCTCGGCTTCTTTGCCCCGCAGTCGCGCTATCTCTCCAGCGACAAGATCACCGAGATCAAGACGATGGTGCGCAAGTTCCATGCGGCCGGGATCGAAGTGATCATGGACGTCGTCTACAACCACACCGCCGAAGGCAGCGAGCGCGGCCCGACGCTCTCCTTCCGCGGCCTCGATAATGCGAGCTACTACATTCTCTCACCCGACGACGCGCGCCACACCTTCGACACGACAGGCACCGGCAACACGCTGAACATCGCCAATCCGATGGTCATGCGCATGGTGCTCGACAGCCTGCGTTATTGGGTGGGCGTCATGCATATCGACGGCTTCCGCTTCGATCTGGCGAGCACGCTCGGCCGCCAGGATCTGGAATTCGACCGCCAGGGCATCTTCTTCAGCGCCATCCGCCAGGATCCGATCCTCGCCGGCGTCAAGCTGATAGCCGAGCCGTGGGATGTCGGCGAGGGCGGCTATCAGGTCGGCGGCTTCCCGCATCCCTTCCGCGAATGGAACGACAAGTTCCGTGACGATGTCCGTCGCTTCTGGAAGGGCGATGGCGGCCTCGTCTCCAGCCTGTCGCAGCGCATCACCGGCTCTGCCGTCCAGTTCAATCATTCCGACCGCGGCGCCACCTCCTCGGTCAACTTGCTCTCCGCCCATGACGGCTTCACGCTGATGGACACCGTGTCCTTCAACGACAAGCACAACGACGCGAATGGCGAGGACAATAACGACGGCCATTCCGACAATCATTCGGACAATATGGGTGCCGAAGGTGCGACGGATGATCAGGGCATCAACGACAACCGCGCCCGCCGCCGCCGCAATATGATGGCGACGCTGATGCTGTCACAGGGCGTGCCGATGATCGTCGCCGGTGACGAGATCGGCAACAGCCAGCATGGCAACAATAATGCCTATTGCCAGGACAACGAGATCGGCTGGATCGATTGGAGTGGCCTTGACGACCCGTTCCTGGCCTTCTGCCAGAAGATGATCGCACTCCGCAAAGCGTATCCCGAACTGCGTCAGGAGCGTTTCCTCACCGGCGAGACCAGCGAGGATGGCCGTATCGAGATCGCCTGGTACAAGCACGACGGCACCTTCATGGACGACGGCGCCTGGAACGACGGCGAGCTTCGCGTCCTCGGCGTCTATATCTCCCGCAGCGTCCATACGCCCGACAGCGAGAAGATGGACGGCCTCTTCATGCTGTTCAATGCCGGTGGCGATTGCGAGATCAGCCTGCCTGAGGTGAACGGCATTGATCACTGGCAACGGCTGGTCGAGACCGGCGCCGACGATGCCTTCGAGATCATCGATGTCGATAGCCCGATCACGCTCTACCGCGAAAGCGTCGCCGTCTTTGCGCCGAAGGGCGCGACGGAGCCGCCGAAAGAGGCAGACACGGCCGAGCGCCGCCGCTGGTTCAACTTCGGCCGCAAGCCGAAATGATGGGCCACCGATAGCGCGATGAATGCGGACGCGATTGCCGATCTCGGCCTGATCTATGTGAGCGATACCGAGCCCGGCATTCGCCGCAGCCGGAAGGGCAAGGGCTTCTGCTACCGGCTGCCTGACGGCAAGCTGGTTGCCGACCCGGAACTGAAGGACCGCATTGCTGCGCTCGGCCTGCCGCCCGCCTATGACGATGTGTGGATCTGCCTGCAGGAAAACGGTCACCTGCAGGCCACCGGCTACGATGCCCGCGGGCGGAAGCAGTACCGTTATCACAAGGATTGGAACGCCTTTCGCAGCGTCGAGAAGTTCCATCAGCTGATCGAGTTCGGCCAGGCATTGCCGAAAATCCGCCGGCAGGCGCTGAGGGATCTCGACACCGGCGTCGACGATATCAGGGGCATCCTGGCGGCGCTGACGACGCTGCTCGACGAGGCGCATCTGCGCGTCGGCAATCAGGCCTATGTCAAGGAAAATGGAAGCTACGGTGCCACCACGCTGCTCAAGCGCCATATCAAGCTCAACGACGGGAAGATCGAGCTGAAGTTCCGCGCCAAGGGCGGCAAGCGGGTGCAGCGCAGCCTCAAGCATCCGCGCCTGCAGAAGATACTGGAAGAGATCGCCGATCTTCCCGGCCGCCAGCTCTTCGTCTGGAAAGATGAGACGGGATCGCTGAAGCCCGTCGAGTCCGGGCGCTTGAACGGCTATCTCGCCGAGATCTCCGGCATTGCCATCTCTGCCAAGACGTTCCGGACATGGGCCGGATCGCTTGCCGGTTTCGGCGTGGCGCGAAGCGCGATCCTCGAAGGGCGGCGCCCGACCGTGAAGGAGATGGCGGAGGCTTCAGCCGAGGTGCTGCACAACACGCCGGCGATCTCGCGCTCCAGCTATATCCATCCGCGCGTCATCGCTCTGGCCGATCGCGATCGCGAAATTCCGGAGGATATGGCCGAGGCGGCGGCACCGCTGCGCGGTCTTCGCGCTGAGGAAAACCGGCTGCTGGATTTCCTGATGCGCGAAGCAGGAATGAGCGTCTGAGGCATGGCTGGCGAAAAAAGCCCGCGCCGGGTGGACGCGGGCTTCTCAGGTGACAGGAGGTCCACCAAGGGCGGCCCGGTTCTGTCGCCGGCCTTCCTCGATTGCTCCGCTCTGCGAGCCGCACGTGGCTGGCGCTCTGCAAAGCGCAGGTTGCAGGGGAAGAACAGTTGAAGCCGCCGATCGTTCCGCAATTTCTGGACGGAACAATTTCTCTTACATCACGTTTCAAAGCTTGATCGGGAGCAATTCTGAAAGGGCGTTCCTATGCCGAATGTTCGTAAGGTCTCGGAAAAGAACCAGAAGTTCGATCCGCGTGACCGGCTGATCATTGCGCTCTATGCGCAATTGAAGGCCGAACGCGAGACAAGGGAGACGCTCGAATGGGTCATCCGCAACGGAGGGCTGTCCGACGCGGTGCTTGAGGCGATCGCCTCCGATCCTGTCCGGCCGGTGACCAGCGACGAGATCGCTTCCGTCGAAAAGATCATAGCTTTGGACGAGCGCCGCAAGGGCGCTCCACGCGACTACGACTGAAGAGAGGAGAAAAAGATGGTCGACATTACCTATCAGATCGTGCCGCATGATGAAGGCTGGGCCTACAAGCTCGGCGATACGATATCCGAAACCTATGCGACGGCGGAGGAAGCCGCCGATCGCGCCAGGAGCGCCGCATCGCGGCAGAAGATCGGCGATGGCGATGCTTTGCTCGCTTATCCGGCTCCTGATGGCGGTTGGCAGTTCCAGCCCCTTGAAACTGACAGAAGCGGTAGCAGACTCTGATAGGATAACTGTAGCGTAGGAGAGTGACATGGCGGCGCGGGCAAGCTGGAAAGGCCATCTGAAGATTGGCGACCTTGTCTGCGGCGTCGGTCTCTACACCGCCATCTCATCCTCCGACCGCCTGTCCTTCAACATCATCAACCGCAAGACCGGCCACCGCGTCGAGCGGCAGTTCGTCGATAGCGAAACCGGAAAGCCCGTCGATCGCGAGGATCAGGTGAAGGGCTACCGGATGGACAATGGCGACTATATCGTCATCGAAGGCAACGAGATCGCCAGCGTCATGCCCGACAGCGACAAGGTGATGGGTGTCCAGAGCTTCATTCCCCTGGCGGAGATCGACAAGCTCTATTTCGACCGGCCCTACTATCTTGCCCCCATTGAAGATCACGATGCCGAAGCCCTCGGCCTGATCATGCGCAGCATGCGCGACAACAAGGTCGCCGCGCTCGCCCAGGCGGTGCTGTTTCGCCGTAACCGGACATTGCTGATCCGCGCGCAGGACGACCACGTCATCGCCACCATGCTGAATTTCGACTACGAGGTTCGCTCCGCCGAGACCGTCTTTAAGGACATCCCGGACATCAAGTTCGACAAGGAAATGCTGGAGCTCGCCGGCCATATCATCGGCACCAAGAAGGGCAG